>NZ_LR131953.1:0-1745072 GCF_900634595.1 Thiomonas sp. OC7
GTCATTTTCAGAAGACGAATGCACCAGTTAATTAGGTGTGGCGGCTGTTGTGCGGCCAGCTCCTGACAGTCCAATATCAGAAGTGATCTGCACCAATCTCGACTATGCTCAATACTCGTGTGCACCAAAGCGAGGTGAGCATGGCGACCGACACCCCACGGATTCCCGAGCAAGGCGTGGCCACTCTGCCTGATGAGGCTTGGGAGCGTGCGCGCCGTCGTGCGGAGATCATCGGCCCGTTGGCGCAGTCGGAGACGGTCGGGCACGAAGCGGCCGATACGGCGGCTCAGGCGCTGGGCTTATCTCGGCGGCAGGTGTACGTTCTGATCCGGCGTGCCCGGCAAGGCAGCGGCCTCGTGACGGATCTGGTGCCCGGCCAGTCCGGTGGCGGGAAAGGCAAGGGGCGCTTGCCGGAACCGGTCGAGCGCATCATCCGCGAGCTACTGCAAAGGCGGTTCCTGACCAAGCAGAAGCGCAGCCTGGCGGCCTTTCACCGCGAAGTCACTCAGGTGTGCAAGGCTCAAAAACTGCGAGTGCCGGCGCGCAATACCGTGGCCTTACGGATCGCTAGCCTTGACCCGCGCAAGGTCATTCGCCGGCGGGAAGGCCAGGATGCCGCTCGTGACCTACAAGGTGTTGGCGGCGAGCCTCCTGCCGTGACCGCGCCGCTGGAGCAGGTACAGATCGACCATACGGTCATCGACCTGATCGTGGTCGATGAGCGCGACCGGCAACCGATTGGCCGCCCGTACCTGACCCTCGCCATCGACGTGTTCACCCGCTGCGTGCTCGGCATGGTCGTCACGCTGGAAGCACCGTCTGCCGTTTCGGTTGGCCTGTGCCTCGTGCATGTCGCCTGCGACAAGCGTCCTTGGCTGGAAGGGCTGAAGGTGGAAATGGATTGGCCGATGAGCGGCAAGCCCTTGCTGCTCTACCTGGACAACGCGGCCGAGTTCAAGAGCGAGGCCCTGCGCCGGGGTTGCGAGCAGCATGGCATCCGGCTGGACTATCGTCCGCTGGGACAGCCGCACTATGGCGGCATCGTGGAACGGATCATCGGCACGGCGATGCAGATGATCCACGACGATCTACCGGGAACAACCTTCTCCAACCCGGACCAGCGCGGCGACTACGATTCCGAAAACAAGGCTGCCCTGACGCTGCGCGAGCTGGAGCGCTGGCTCACATTGGCGGTAGGCACCTACCACGGTTCGGTGCACAACGGCCTGCTTCAACCACCGGCGGCGCGGTGGGCCGAGGCCGTGGCGCGTGTCGGCGTGCCGGCCGTCGTCACCCGCGCCACGGCGTTCCTGGTTGATTTCCTGCCCATCCTCCGTCGTACGCTGACCCGCACCGGCTTCGTCATCGACCACATCCACTACTACGCCGATGCGCTCAAGCCGTGGATAGCTCGGCGCGACCGCCTGCCTGCGTTCCTGATCCGGCGCGACCCGCGCGACATCAGCCGTATCTGGGTGTTGGAACCGGAAGGGCAGCACTACCTGGAAATCCCCTACCGCACCTTGTCGCACCCGGCGGTCACGCTGTGGGAACAACGACAAGCTCTGGCGAAATTGCGTCAGCAAGGGCGCGAGCAAGTGGATGAATCGGCGCTGTTCCGCATGATCGGCCAGATGCGCGAGATCGTGACTGCCGCGCAGAAGGCCACGCGCAAGGCGCGGCGCGACACGGATCGACGCCAGCATCTCAAGGCGTCGGTTCCGCCGAACAAGCCGACGCCGCCGGAAACTGATGTTTCCGACCCGCAGGCAGACAAGCAGCCTCCGGCAAAACCTTTCGACCAGATTGAGGAGTGGTAGCCGTGGACGAATATCCCATCATCGACCTGTCGCACCTCTTACAGGCGGCGCAGGGATTGGCCCGGCTGCCGGCGGACGAGCGCATCCAACGCCTTCGCGCCGACCGCTGGATCGGCTATCCCCGTGCGGTCGAGGCTCTGAACCGGCTGGAAACCTTGTATGCGTGGCCGAACAAACAACGCATGCCCAACCTGCTGCTGGTTGGCCCGACCAACAACGGCAAGTCGATGATCGTCGAGAAATTCCGGCGCACGCATCCGGCCAGTGCCGACGCCGACCAGGAGCACATCCCGGTGCTGGTCGTGCAGATGCCATCCGAGCCGTCGGTGATCCGCTTCTACGTCGCGCTGCTCGCTGCGATGGGCGCGCCCTTGCGCCCACGCCCACGGTTGCCGGAAATGGAGCAATTGGCATTGGCCTTGTTACGTAAGGTCGGTGTGCGTATGTTGGTGATCGACGAACTACACAACGTCTTGGCCGGTAACAGCGTCAACCGCCGGGAATTCCTCAATCTACTGCGCTTCCTCGGCAACGAGCTACGCATCCCCCTGGTCGGAGTCGGCACGCGCGACGCCTACCTGGCCATCCGCTCGGATGACCAATTGGAAAATCGGTTCGAGCCGATGATGCTGCCGGTGTGGGAGGCCAACGATGATTGCTGCTCGCTGCTGGCCAGCTTCACGGCTTCGCTCCCGCTGCGCCGCCCCTCGTCGATTGCCACGCTAGACATGGCTCGCTACCTGCTCACACGCTGCGAGGGCACCATCGGCGAACTGGCGCACCTGTTGATGGCGGCGGCTGTCGCTGCCGTGGAAAGCGGTGAGGAAGCAATCAACCACCGCACGCTCAGCATGGCCGACTACACCGGCCCAAGCGAGCGGCGACGACAGTTCGAGCGGGAACTGATGTGAAGCCAGCGCCGCGCTGGCCGCTGCATCCGGCTCCCAGAGAAGGCGAAGCCTTGTCTTCGTGGCTCAACCGCGTGGCCCTTTGCTATCACATGGAAGTGTCCGAGCTGCTGGAGCACGATCTTGGTCACGGCCAGGCTGATGACATGGATACCGCGCCACCACAGTCGCTGCTGACAATGCTCTCCCGGCGGAGCGGCATCGAGCTGGATCGGCTGCGTTGCATGAGTTTCGCCGGCTGGGTGCCTTGGTTACTGGACAGCCTTGATGATCAGATTCCTGACGCTTTAGAAACCTATACGTTCCAGCTCTCGGTGTTGCTGCCGAAACTCCGCCGTAGGACGCGATCTATCACGAGCTGGCGCGCCTGGCTGCCCAGCCAGCCATTACATCGCGCCTGTCCACTCTGCCTGAACAATCCGGCAAACCAAGCCGTATTGCTTGCGTGGAAGCTGCCCCTGATGCTGAGCTGCCCGCTGCATGGGTGCTGGCTGGAATCGTATTGGGGCGTGCCTGGGCGGTTTCTCGGCTGGGAAAACGCCGACGCCGACCCACGCACGGCCAGCGACGCGATTGCGACGATGGACCGGCGTACCTGGCAGGCACTGACGACCGGCCATGTTGAGCTGCCGCGCCGACGCATCCACGCCGGATTGTGGTTTCGGCTGCTACGCACGCTGCTTGATGAGCTGAACACCCCGCTTTCGGCGTGCGGAACCTACGCGGGGTATCTCCGCCTGATCTGGGAACGCTGTGGGTATCCGCTGCGTGCTGGGCAAAGTCTGTGGCGACCGTATGAAACCCTGAACCTAGCAGTAGGGTTGCAGATGCTGGAGGCTGCGGCAACGGCAATCAGCTTGATCGAGGTGAGGGATATAAGCCCGCCTGGCGAGCATGCAAAGCTATTCTGGTCCGAGCCCCAAACCGAGTTCACCAGTGGCCTGCCGGCGAAAGCGCCGAAGCCCGAACCCGTCAATCACTGGCAACGTGCAGTCCAGGCCATCGATGAAGCCATCATTGAAGCGCGGCACAACCCCGAGACGGCACGCTCGCTGTTCGCGTTGGCTTCCTATGGTCGGCGCGACCCAGCTTCCCTGGAACGGTTGCGAGCCACCTTCGTGAAGGAAGGCATCCCGCCGGAATTTCTGTCACATTACGAGCCTGATGGACCCTTTGCATGTCTTAGACAGAATGACGGGTTAAGTGACAACTTTTGACGGCCTGAGCTTTCCGGCGCACACTGTCACATAATCGAACGTATATGTGACAGGTATGACATGCTGATCGGCTACATGCGGGTATCGAAGGCGGATGGCTCCCAGGCCACTGACTTGCAGCGCGACGCGCTGATCGCTGCCGCCATCGATCCGGCGCATCTTTACGAAGACCAGGCATCCGGCAAGCGCGAGGATCGTCCCGGCTTGGCGAGCTGTTTGAAGGCGTTGCGTTCAGGGGATACCTTGGTCGTATGGAAGCTCGACCGGCTCGGGCGCGACCTGCGCCATCTGATCAATACCGTGCACGATCTGACCGGGCGCGGCGTTGGCCTCAAGGTTCTGACCGGCCACGGAGCCGCCATCGACACGACGACCGCTGCTGGCAAGCTGGTTTTCGGCATCTTCGCCGCACTGGCCGAATTCGAGCGCGAGCTGATCGCAGAGCGCACAGTAGCGGGCTTGGCCTCGGCGCGGGCGCGCGGCAGGAAAGGCGGTCGGCCTTTCAAAATGACGGCCGCCAAGCTGCGCCTGGCGATGGCGGCAATGGGGCAGACTGAAACCAATGTCGGCGACCTGTGCCAAGAGCTCGGTATCACGCGACAGACCTTGTACCGGCATATTTCTCCCAAAGGGGAATTGCGCGCGGATGGAATACGACTGCTGTCCAAGGTGTAAAAGAAAAACTGGCCTCTACATGGTCAGCACGGATTCGAGGATGAAGGCGCTCATCGCGGCATCAATTCACCTATTCACGCCGTCAAATCAGCTTTTTTGTACTGCCATTTGACGCGATGACCGCAAATTGATTGTAAAGGCCACCACAACGATGAATAACACAGCGAATTGCGCTGAGAGTGTTTGCCACGACGGATAGATGCCCAGCAGATCAATGCGTGGGATCGATATTGGGCTGGTATGCAATAACCCTGCTTCTTGCAGACCTGCGATGCCCTTGCCTGCCAAGACCACGGCAAGTATGGCCACCAGCAGTGAGCTGGCAGCGAAGAACTGGCCAATCGGCAGGCGCGCACTGGTGCGCAGCAGTATGACTGCCAGCAGGGCCAGGATTCCCATGCCAGTGCCCAAGCCCGCCAGCAGGGGCCAGCCATTTCCTTCTGTCCAGAGCGCTGCGTAGAACAGCACCGTCTCGAACACCTCACGGTAGACGGCGACGAAGGCCAGCGAAAACAAGAACCATGCCGTGCGCTTGTTCAGCGCCGACGACAGCTTTTCCTTGAGGTAGACCTGCCAACGACCGGCAACGCTCTTCTGGTGCATCCACATGCCCACACCCAGCAAGACCACGGCGGCAAAGAGTGACGAAAAGCCTTCCGTTAGCTCCCGGCTTGCCCCACTGACGCCGACCAAGTAAGTTGCCACTGCCCATGTAATGCCGCCTGCGGCCAGCGCGGATGCCCAGCCTGCATGCACGTAGATCAATACGTCTTTCCGTTCGGCTTTCTTGAGAAACGCCAGCATGGCAACGACCACCAGCAGGGCTTCCAATCCTTCACGTAGCAAGATGGTTAACGCACCGATGAAGGCCGCCACGGCATCGTCGTCGGAGGGAGCAAGCACCTTGTCCGCTTCATCCAGCAAGCCGCGCAAATGCAGCTCCGCTGTCTGCACATCGGCAGGCGAACCATTGGCTATCAATGCCCGGTAGGACACCATCGCGGCTTCGATCTTCTCGAACAGCGGCCGATTGCGAGTGGCCAACGCCGGTTCGACCGGCTCGAAGCCATCGAGGTAAGCAGACAAGGCTAGCTTGGTCGCACCTGCACGGTCGTCAGCCAGCAATGCCGTCACGCTCTCACTGAGTTTGGCTTTGGCAATCGCGGTGCCCTTCGGACTGCTGATATTCAGCGCGCTCGGATTGGCGCGCAAATAGGCCGTCAGGGCTCTGGCGGAAGGCTCATCCAGCCTGTCCGCCAAGACATGCTCAGATGTTTGCGTCAGCACATCCAGACTGACGAGCGTCTGGCGAACCTGCGCGTTGGCTTGCCAGAGCTTGGCTCCTTCGTCCTTGTCGCTTTGCGTATAAGGTAGCGTGCCAACAAAGAACGCCAATGCCCATCGGTCTTCATCCGACAACGCGCCAAAGCCCTGCATAGCGGTGCCCTGGACACCGTTGCTGATAATTTGGTGTAGCGCGAATAAGCTGCGCTCGCGCGCCCGCATGTGATCGGCCAGCGCGGTCGGCTTGGGGTTGAGGGATGCCGCTAGGGGGCCATCACCGCGCCCTTGCTGACCGTGACAGGCCGCACACTGGGCCTGAAACAACTGCCCTCCCTTCGCTAAGACCGGCATGGCAGTCGGTGCGACTGGAAACGGGTACGCCTTTTGCACCGCACTGGACAGCGCGTGCGCCAGTTTTGCTACGCTGGCCGGATCGGCTTTGGCAGCTACCGCAGCACGCAAAGCGGTCGCTTGTTGCAACAAGCGACCCTTGTCGGTCTGGTCAGGTAATTCTCCCAGTTGACGTTCGGCTGTCGCTGAAAATTCCTGCATTTCAGCGTACTCCGACGATTTCAGGACCACACCGTTGGCTACCGCGCCGCCGTAATCGACGGCGACGTAGTCCAGAAGTTGCCAAATCTGTTTGGCTTTGAGTTCGGTGGTGTTGGCTGCGTAGCTTGGCCCGCCGATTAACGAGCAAATCGCCAACAGCAAAGCCATCAGCCAGCGATAGGGTAATCGGCAGGGCATGGGAATTCTCTGGTTAAATCATTGAGAATGATTATAATTCGCAATTGATCCTGTGTCCATCCTCTTTTCCCGGGTCTGCATCTGCATGATGAGCAAAGCAGCGCCCGACGTGATCGCCACGTCAGCGAGGTTGAAGGCGGGCCAGTGCGCGAGCCGCCAATGGAAGTCGAGGAAATCAACCACCTGTCCACGCAACATGCGATCCGCCACATTGCCGAGCGCACCACCAAGGATCAGGCTGTAGCCCATCGCTTCGAGACGTGGCCGTTGCTGGCACAGCATGCGACCCAGCCAAGCAGAAACAACCAGACCCAACGTGATGAAAAAGTAACGTTGCCAGCCGCCAGCGTTCGCCAAAAAGCTGAACGCCGCACCCGGATTCAGGACGTGAACGAGGTTGAAAAACGGAGTGATTTCGACTTGCTCACCGTAGGCAAACGTGCGAATGATGGCGAACTTGGTAAGCTGATCTGTCATGACAATAGTGGCGGCCACGGTGAACCAGATCCAGGCCGACGTGCGACGAGCCGATTGCCATACAGAGGCGGCCAGCGGAAGCAGCCACCGGGCGAGTGCCGTGCAGCTCCATCCCAGCGCCCACCCCGCCAACACATCCGCCGGGAAGTGCATTCCCGCAGCGATGCGCGACCAGCCGACCAACGTGGCATATAGCACCAAGCCGACGCGACCATGGCGGCCCATCAACGGCCAGAGTGCACCGACCACCAGCGCGGCATAGGTGGCATGCCCGCTGGGCAGGCTGTAGTGAAGCTCTTTGTCCCCGATGACGCGCACCAGCTCGCCAAGGACGGCAGGCGGGCGTGGAAAGTCGAACCATAGCTTCAAGACGGTGGCGACCAATAACGCCAGCAAGAAGGCCGCGCTAAAACCAATAAGGCGATGCCGAACGGCCGTGCCACGCGCCGCGTTAGTAGCCGATTTCGACCACCACCACAGACCCAACAGCATCAGCGGCGCTGTCCAGTAACTTCCCACGAGGCTAAAGAACCATGCCAGTGGTTCCAGCGTGGCGGGCGTGCCTGTGTTAATGACTTGAAACAACGCGATGTTCAGGCCACCCCAGTCATAGAGAAAGAGTTTCCAGCTCATCGACGCAACAGCCTCAAGCCGTTGCCGACAACAAGCAAGCTGGCACCCATATCGGCGAACACAGCCATCCACATGGTCGCGTGACCCGTGAAAGTGAGCACCAGAAATACCGCCTTGATGCCAAGGGCCAGCACAATGTTTTGCATCAGCACCTGTGCTGTCGCACGCGACAGACGCACGAAGGTCGGAATCTTGCGCAGGTCATCGTCCATCAGGGCCACGTCGGCGGTTTCAATGGCGGTATCTGTGCCTGCCGCTCCCATTGCAAAGCCAATGTCCGCACGCGCCAAGGCCGGTGCGTCGTTGATGCCATCACCGACCATGCCAACCTTGCCATTTCTGGACAATTGCTCCACTTCGCGCAGTTTGTCGTCAGGCAGTTGGTTGCCTTGCGCACGGTCAATGCCAGCTTGTGCGGCAATGGCCTGGGCCGTGTGGGGGTTATCGCCGGTCAGCATCACGGTGTTGATGCCCAGAGCATGCAGCTCGGCGATGGCTCTCCTGCTGCTGTCCTTGATGGTGTCCGCAACGGCGAATAAGGCATGTACCCCTTTTGCGCCTACCAACATCACGACGGTCTTGCCTACGGTTTCCAGCGCCGCGATGCGCTGCTCCAGCTCTGGTGTGCACTGCCCCAGCTCTTCAAGCATTCGGTGGTTGCCCAGATAGTAGGTCTCCCCGTCGATTTGGCCTTGCACACCCCGACCGGGCAGCGCGCTGAACTCGGCCACGTCGAGCAAGGCAACTCCATCCCGCTGCGCAGCCTGTGCCACCGCCTTGGATACAGGATGATCGGAGCGGGCCGCCAAACTGGCAGCGATACAGCGGCTATCGGAGGCGAGTGCGTTGCCCCATGCGACAAAATCGGTTTGTGCGGGCTTGCCGTGAGTGACCGTGCCGGTCTTGTCCAGAGCCAGCCAGCGCAGCTTGCGGCCTTCTTCCAGATAGACACCGCCCTTGACAAGAATGCCGTGGCGGGCAGCGGCGGCCAAGCCGCTGACGATGCTGACCGGCGTGGAAATCACCAGGGCGCATGGGCAGGCAACCACCAGCAGAACCAGTGCACGGTAAATCCAGTCCATCCATGCCGCGCCCATGAGAAGCGGGGGTAGCAGTGCGACGGCAATGGCTAGGGCGAACACGAGAGGCGTGTACCAACGGGCGAACTGATCGACAAAACGCTGGGTCGGTGCACGGCTACCTTGTGCAGCCTCTACTGCGTGAATGATGCGGGCCAAAGTGGAGTTGCTGGCCAAGGCAGAGACGCGGTACTCGAAGGAACCAGATTCGTTGATCGTGCCCGCAAACACCGGATCGCCGGGGGACTTCTCGACCGGGAGGCTTTCGCCCGTGATCGGGGCTTGGTTGACCGTGGAGCGTCCGTCTAGCACCTCGCCATCGAGCGCGATGCGCTCACCCGGTTTGACCCGGACTCGGCTGCCAATGGCGATTTGCTTGGCACTTACCTCTCGCCAAGTGCCGTCAGGCTGCTGCACCGTGGCCTGCTCCGGGGTCAGGTCGAGCAGTCCACGGATGGCGTTACGGGCGCGATCCAATGACTTGGCCTCGATCACCTCGGCCAGCGCGAAGAGCACCATTACCATCGCAGCTTCGGGCCAGTGGCCGATGAACATAGCACCCGTGACGGCAATCGACATCAGGGCGTTCATGTTGAGGTTACGGTTCTTGAGCGCGATCCAGCCCTTCTTGTAGGTGGACAGCCCCCCCGTCAAGACCGCGACAAGCGCCAGAATGACGACTGACCAATGATTGCCGTCGTGGAACCAGTAGACCGCTTCGGCCGCCGATGCAGCGATGAGGGAAATGCCGAGCGGCCACCAGTTGGTCGGCGTTGTCACAGGGGACGCGGATGGCGACGCGGCCACGGCCTTGTCCTCGACCTGCGCCTCGAATCCGAGTGCTTGTAGTGCCACAAGCACATCCGGCAGAACCCCGTCAGCATGGCGTACCGACAACGTGCGCTGCATCAGGTTGAAATCGAGATTGGCAACCCCGGCCACGGTGCCGAGCTTGTTGCGGATCAACGCCTCTTCGGTCGGGCAATCCATCTTGGCAATGGACAGCTTGGTCGTCTGCCCGGCCGACGCCTCATCCATGCGCACAGCTTGCATGCCGATGGCCTTCAGTGCCTGCTCAACGGGAGACAGCGAAGGCAATTCGTGCCGCACGGCCAAGGTACGCTGCATCAGGTTGAACTCAAGACCAACCACACCCGCCAGCCCAGCCAGCTTGCCTCGGATCAGCGCCTCTTCCGTGGGGCAATCCATGTTCTCGATGCGGTACACCGCTTGAGCCGATCCGGTTGCCAGCGGGGCTTGTGCCGTGGGTTGGATGATTGGCCCAGTCGAGCAGCCACACCCCTTTGAAGCGCATTCGCTCATGGATAACTCCTTCAAATCGTCTATTCAGCCTCCATTAAAAACTCTATAGTCGCTATAGAGTCAAGTGAAAAATGGAGATTGAGGCATGGAAATCAGAATTGGCGACCTCGCCAAGCGCTCTGGGTGCGAGGTCGTGACCATCCGCTACTACGAAAAGGAAGGGCTGCTGCCGAAGCCAGCGCGAAGTGGTGGCAACTTTCGGTTGTACAGCGATGTGCACATCGAGCGTTTGCAGTTCATTCGTCATTGCCGTTCGCTTGACATGACGCTGAGCGAAATCAGGATACTGCTGGGCCTACGAGATAACCCTGCTCAGGACTGCGGCGACGTCAATGCACTACTGGATGTCCATATTCGTCAGACCGAAGAGCGCGTGGAAGCGCTGTTGCAATTGAAGCGGCACTTGCTCTCGCTGCGTGAAAAATGCTCGGGCGCTCGACGAATAGAGGCATGTGGCATCTTGCAAGGTTTATCAGATTGCGATCATCCGGGATGCAACGCATAGCATGAAGTGTCTCGCACGCCGACATTGGCCTGCGATTTTGGGCTCGTGAGCGGCCTGCCTAATTGGCATCGGAGAAGGTCGTGCGGCTGACTTCTGATATTCCGTGCTGTCGTCTTCTGAAAATGACACATCCATCAAGGACTTGGGCGGGATTTTCGTTCTCGAAATCCTGTCTTGATTGTTCTTTCTCGATTGCTTAGGATGTTGGTGAGTTTCGAGAAGGAGAACATTNGGCGCGGCACGGGAATCAAGGCATTGCGATTCTCGAAAATAGTTCTTGAAATTCTATTCTTGATTGCATATCATCTCAACGAGTTTCGATAAGAAAGGATGCCCATGCGACCGTCTGTTGTGCTTGACATGAAGCGAAGCGCAGTGCGTGAAGCGGTAGGCCGCTTTCGCGCCGCGAACCCGCGCGTCTTCGGCTCGGTGCTGCATGGCACCGACCGGGATGGCAGCGACCTCGACCTGTTGGTCGATGCGCTGCCCGGTGCCACGTTGTTGGACTTGGGCGATTTGGAAGAAGAACTGAAATCGCTGCTCGGCGTTGACGTCGATCTGCTGACTCCCGGCGACCTGCCGCCGAAGTTCCGGGCCAAGGTGCTCGCGGAGGCGCAACCGATATGAGCGAGAACCGCCTGCCCGATTACCTCGACCACATTCAGCAGGCCGCAACCGATGCGCGCAGCTTCGTGGAAGGGATGGCCAAGGACGACTTCTTGGCCGACAAGCGCACCCAGCAGGCCGTCATCATGAGCCTGATCGTCATCGGCGAGGCGGCCACAAAGGTGATGGATGGCTACGTCGAGTTCACCCAGGCGCATGCCGACGTGCCGTGGCGCAGCATGCGCAATATGCGTAATCGCATGGCTCACGGCTATTTCGACATCAACCTCGATGTGGTGTGGGAGACGGTACAGGAATGGCTGCCGGCGTTGCTCCAGCAATTGCCCGCCGTGCGTCAGGATGCCGACGATGAAGACCGTAACGACAAAGGCATGGAGCCATGACCAATCAAGCCGCCGATGTTCGGCCCCTCTGGCGTGTTCGATCCCGCGACCTATGAGCCGCGCTCGGGCAAGACCTTCTGGATGGCCGCAACGGACGTGAGTTCGCTGGTGGGCAAGGAGGCAGCAGCCGACACGCTCATCGGCAACTGCACGACCGCACGACCAGCCTCCCGTTCAAATTCGAGTTAGAATTCATATCCAGCCTGTCTGGGGGCACTGTGAAAGAGGGATCTCCGATGACTGTTGAATCGAGAATATTTTCTGTAGCCGAGTATGTTCAGCCGTCCGAAGGCGAGCCTATTCGTTCCGTTGTGCTTGAAACCCGAGACTCAATTATCGTGGTTTGGCATGTCCATCCCGGGCAGGAAATTGCGGCTCACATTCATCCTCACGGCCAAGACACGTGGACTGTTTTGTCGGGAATGGCTGATTACTTTCAGGGCAATGGGATTGTTCGTGCCCTCAGGGAAGGTGAGATAGCCGTGGCAAGACCGGGCCAAGTGCACGGGGCGCGAAATACAGGTACCGAGCCATTTGTGTTCGTCTCGGTTGTGGCATCAGCCAATGCCGGTTTCGTATTGGCTGAGCGATAGAGCCCAATCTCTGGAGTTGGTCCAATGAGCGGTCGGGGAGATAGGTAACAGACATGCAGCGGACACGGCTGCTAAACCAGGTCGCAAACCTCCTTGCGTCGCAGCGTGCCGCAAGCGACGCGATCAATCGAATGGGGTCGGCATGAGACTGAACACCATCCAGTTCCCGACCGCGTAGCCGCCTGTCCTGCCGATCAGGTCTTGACCATCGACGCCTGGGATCAGTCCTGAATGTTCTTGGAGACCACTACGTTATGAGCCGCAGCCGCCGCAAAACACCCATCGTCGGGCACACGACCTGCGGCAGCGAGCGCGAGGACAAGAAGCTCTGGCATCAGCGCTGGCGCACCCGTGAGCGCACGGCGCTGACCAGCGCGTCGCCCGAAGCCCTGAGCGCCCATCTGCCCCTGCTGGAAAACCAGGCCAGCAGCGTCTGGTCGATGGGCAAGGATGGCCGCTCCTACTGGCCCGTCAAGCGCCAGGCCGCCACGGCGGATCGCATCGCCAATCACAAGGGACGCAACCCGCAAGAACGCGCCTCCCTGAAAAAGCGCCTGCTGCGCAAGTGGATGAGCAAATGAAGCTCTCCTTCCATCAGCACATTGCGCTGTTCTGGATGATCGGTGCTCCGGGCGTCTTCGCGCCCGTGATCGAGAACGCCAAGCGGCCCGATGCCGGCGCCGTCATGGCGTGGGGTGTCGCGATCGTGGCGGTGATGATCCTCTTCACCCCTTTGCTGCTGCGCTGTCCACCATTCCGGCGCTGGTATGGCCGGACGGATGCGCTGTCGGAGCGGCAGCGCCAGGCGCTTGCCGAGCGCGGCCTGCGCCGCTACTACCAGACCGCTTTCGATGACGGCTACGTGCCCCGCGTGATGCCCTACGTGTGGCGCATCATCTGGACGGTCGGCGGGTTGATGGCTGTGACCGCCGTACTGCCTACCAACACCGGACGGCCAGCCTTCGATGCCTTGGTGGTCTTCTCGACCTGGTATCCGATAGGCGTGATGCTGCTGGTTTTCGCGTCGAGGCCCCTTGGCCGGTTGATTCGCCAAAGAGCACAGGAGCGGCGGAAATGAGCACGTCAACCATCGAGGCGCTGGCCAGCGCCTGGGCAAGGATTGCCGAGGAAGCGGAATTCCCCGCTGACTACGAGGGGACTGCCACACCACAAGCGCATCGGGCTAGCGAAGCTATTCAGGAGCAGATTCGGGAGCGCATCGTCGCCACCAACGACATGCGGCTGTTCAGCCTGCTGCACCTGCTGGGTCAGGCGTCGCTGCGCATGGAGCAAGCGCTGTGGCCGGAGGATTACGAGCGGATGACGCGCGAGGTTGAGGAAGCCCTGCGGCAAGCCACCGACGCCAACGCCAGATCGTACACCCACGAAGAAGTGATGCAGGCGATGCAGGAACGCATCGACCGGGCGCGAGACAAGCCATGTTGATTGGCTATGCGCGCGTCTCGACGCAGGATCAGAACCTGGAGCTGCAACGCGAAGCCTTGAGCAAGGCCGGATGTAAAAAGGTCTTCGAGGACAAGGTGAGTGGCACGCGGGCAGACCGGCCTGGCTTGGCCAAGACGCTCGAAATGCTGCGCGAAGGCGATACTTTGGTCGTCTGGAAGCTCGACCGGCTGGGCCGGTCGGTCAAGCAACTGGTCGATCTGGTCGGCGAGCTGCACAAGCACGGTGTCCAGTTCAGGAGCCTCACCGACTCCATCGACACCGGCACACCATCCGGGCGGTTCTTCTTCCACGTCATGGCGAGCCTTGCCGAAATGGAGCGCGAGCTGACCGTCGAGCGCACCCGCGCCGGGCTGGAAGTCGCCAAGCAGCTCGGCCGCAAAGGCGGCCGCAAGCCGAAGATGACCGACAGCAAGATCGAGTCGGCCAAGAAGCTGCTGGCCAGCGGGGTGCCGCCCAAGGACGTGGCCAAGAACCTCGGCGTGTCCATTCCGACGCTGTACCGCTGGGTGCCAGCCTCCACGCACGCTTAGCGTGCTTTATTTTCCGTTTTCTGAGACGACCCCTTCATGCTGTCCTCGCGAAAGATGGCCCGGCGAACCTTGCGGCTGGCCGGGCCTGATTCAAGCGGCTGTCGGCTTACCCGCCGATGCCAACACCCTGATCAGGGGCGCGCTGCGGCTGCGGTTTGGGTTGCTTGGGTTCCTGGACGTGGAGTACAAGCTTCTCAGGCCGCTCTGCGCGCGCCTTGGCGATGTCGTACTGCTTTTGAGTCAAAAGCAAATGCTCTTTTTCCGGTTGCCGTGGCCAGACGATCGTGCGGGCGACGTGGGTCATCACCCAGCCGTCACGCTTGCGCTCAATCTGAGCTTCCAGGGTGTTTTGCGGGTACTTATAGGCTTTTGCTGTCGGCCCTTCAGGCTTGATGTAAACCACAGCACCGGGGCGGTCAGCCGCGGGGATTTTGAGCGCTTCAAGCCGTTCTTCCGCCTTGTCCGCAGCCAGCCAGATGGCGGATGGGGAGATCAGGTTTTTTTCGATCTTGCCGCGGGCGGCGTCAATCGCCGACTGGATCGCCTTTTCAGACGCCCTGTCAGCTTCCTCGCCAGTCTGCTTGTTCCGCCCGGCCCCGGCGATGAGGATGGGTTTTTCAAGCTTGCCGTTTTCTTTCATCATGATGCATATCTCCAAGAGATGGACGCGGTGTGACCCGCGCGGTCAGCGTGGAGCGGGCGCCCCACGCATAGGGATATGCACGGGGGCGGCACGAATAGAAAAAGCCCGGCGAACCTTGCGGCTGGCCGGGCTGACCGAAGCGGCAAGAACTCAATCCTTGCCCCTGCCTGTCTCTTTTGGCGGCGGCACGGCGCAGCGGGCGGCGAATTCGGGGTCTTTGTAATAGATGATCTTTTTTGCATAGATCGGCGCATGACCGGCCACGAACACCAGTTCATCCTCGGGCGGCAGGCGCATGCATTCGTCTGCTGTCAGTAGCGGGCGAGACACGATCTGCTCATTCGTGTTGACGTTCTGCAGCACCACAGCCAGGCGGTTGCCCGAATACTGCCGCTGCGTATGCTCCACCGTGGCCGTGCCCGCCATCTTGCTCAGCAGCTCCGCCGTCTCAATCTTGTTGGGCGCGTAGGCGATGCGGATGTGGCAGTTGCTGATGATGGATTCGTCCTTGGTGTAGGCCGCATAAAGCTGGCTCAAATCTTGAACGATGAGCAATGCCTTCATGCCATAGCCCGCGATGAACGCCAGCGCTTCCTGGAACACGTCCAGCTTGCCCAGCGACGGAAACTCGTCGATGGCCAGCAGCAGCCGGTGCGGGTAGCGCGACTTGCCGCCGCCCTCATCAAAGTCCATGCTTTCGGTGAGCCGCCGCACCGTCTGGTTCAGGATCAGGCGCAAAAGGGGCTTGAGGCGGTCCTTGTCCGACGGCGACACCACAAGGTACAGGCTGGTGGCTTGCTGCATCAGGGATTCCAGCGTGAAGTCCGAAACCCGCGTGTTCTCAGCCACAATTGGGTCGCGGTACAGCGAGAGAAACGACAGCGCGGTGGACTGCACGCCCGACGCCTCGTTGCCCGCCTTGTTGAGGAACGACTGCGCGGCCTGCGCCGCGGCCCGCCAGCCATGCGCCGAGAACTCATCGGCCAGGCCGTCGTTGAGCATGGCATGCGCCGTGTCGCGGATCGCGGTCATCACGGCGGCAGACCCCTCCATGCGCTTGCCTCCGCTGTCCTGATCTGCAGCAGCGTCGGCCAGTTGCTCGGCCAATTCACGGATCGGGCCGCCGTCGGACAAAATGGCCTGCACGGTGGAGAGCGACTTGTCCTTGATCGGGTCATACAACAGCACGAACAGCACGATCCCGGTCATCAGGTCGAAGCCGGTTTTGGCCCAGTGGTCGTTCAGGCCCTTGCCGTCAGGGTCGACAATCATGGTGGCGATGTTCTGTACGTCCTTGATCAGATTGCCGTCCATGCGGATTTCCATGAGCGGATTGAAGCGGGCCGAATCCGGGCTGGCCGGGTCGAACTTGATGCAGCGCTGACCCAACGCCTTGCTGCGCCAGCCGGATGTGAAGTGCCAGCATTCGCCCTTGATGTCGTTGACCAGCACCGAATGCTTCCAGGACAGCAGCGTGGGCAGGATGATGCCCACGCCCTTGCCGGAGCGCGTTGGCGCGAACGCCAGGATGTGTTCAGGCCCAGCATGGCGCAGGTACTGGTCGTCGTAATCGCCAAAAAACACCCCGCCTGCATTCTTTTCATCGGGCAGCAGTCCGGTGGCCTCGACCTCTTCGGGTTCGGCCCAGTGCGCCGAACCGTGCAGATCGTTCTTCTCGCCTGCAGCCTTGCGCGTGCGCCGGAATGCCAGGGCCACCGGCATCAGCAGCGACAGAAGCCCGCCCACACCCATGATGAGGTGCGCGTGCTCAAAGACTTTCATGACCGCCAGGCCGTAGTCGAGCGAGTTGTATTTCCACGTCCACACCAGGATGTCGAACGGGAAATACACGGCGGGCGCGATCATGGGTTTGCCCAGCATCGGACTCCACTGCAATGCCCAGGCGGCGTATTCCGTGGCGGCCCACATCGAGACCAGCACGATCATGGTGAACAGGCCCAGGGCCGTCCACACGAAGCGGGTGATGTCCTTCTGCGCGCGGGGGATGTGGTACAGGTCGGGTTGGTGTGTGCTCATTTCTTTGCCCCTTGGGGTTGGTTGGATACCTTGATATGCGCGAGACCGGCAACAAAAAAGCCCGGCGCGCATCCCTGTGGCCGGGCTTGTGCTGCGCGACAAAGTGCGGGGTTTAGAACGTCATCGCGTAGCCGACGCTGAAGCGGCTGACGTCGATGTTCAGGCCAGCGGACACGGGCAAGCGGGTGTAGTCGTAGCCGACCTGCACCATGCCAGAGCCAGCCGCAAAGCCCACGCCCGCGTTTGCGCCCAGGTAAGTGCCGTTTTCAGCGCCGGGCACGCCGGACACCCCGAACGAGCGTCCAACCTTCGCGCCGCCGAACAGTTCAACCGGGTCTGCATCGACCGCAGCCTTGACGCCAACAGCAACGTGCTTGGCGGTGTAGGCGTTGATCTTGTCGTAGCCGATTTCGGCATACGGGGTCACGGCAGCAGACTTGCTGACAGTCACTGGCATGCCCGCAAACACGGAGAACTGTCGGGCATAGACACCTTCGCCGTGGCCGTCGGCCAGATTGCCGCCGAAGGCGACCGGGCCAGCTTGATCGGAAACACCCAGAGCAGCCTGCGGAACCGAGGCTGAAACGCCACCGGCTCGGATGCTTGATGTCGCGATGCCGCCGGTCACGCTCAAGCCACCCGCAAAAGCAGGGGCAATGAAAGCTGCGGCGAGGGTAGATGCGAGGAAGAGTTTTTTCATGATCTATTTAAGAAGAGCAAGCGGAAGTCCCGCTTGCTCGGATATGAGAAAGGGCGGCACTGCGCGTCAGCGTTCCAACCCCACGGTCGCGCGCGGGGCAGGGCGGGACGGGCGCGATGGGATGTCGCGCTGCTCCGGCTTGAATCCCAACTCCGCTGCCTTTCGGTCTTCCTTGGCGAGGATCTGACGATGCTCTTCGATGGCCGGCGCGAACTTCTCTTTCAGATCGGGGTATTCATCGAGCACATGCTGAGGCGGCATGCTTTTGGGTTCCATGCCTGGCGGGCGAACCGCATCTAGCATGTGGTCGTACAGCGCGTTATTGACCCGGTTTTTGTGCATCATGCGCAGGGCATCCTCTGCGGTCGGCCCCTCGGCATAGCCCATCAGTTCACCACGCTGCGCGCTGCCGTTGAACACGGCCCACTCCCGCCCATGGTTCGGGCCGAGTTTCTGCGCCGTGGCAACGGTGGCGAACTCGGCAAAGGTCAGTTCGTGAGGCTGCTTGGACAGCAATTCATTTTCACGCAGAAGTGCCTCCTGCATCCTGTCGGACGCGGAGGGTGCGGATTGAACCTCGGGCTCACCCTTGCCGCGAATGGCCGTCACGCCCAGACTTTTTCCATGCTCAGCCATCAGAAGCTGTTTGGCCGCCTGGTCGAGTTCAGCGACGCGCTCCGTCGGCGACAAGCCGTCCTTGACGGGGACGGGAATGTCGTCCCATCCCTGTGCAATCACAAACCCGCTGGACTGGGTGTTGACGTTCAGGATTTTCTCGACGGTTCCCTTGCCGTGCGTGAACTCGCCGCCTTTGTTTCGGTTCTTGTCCAGCAGGAAGGTCTTTTCGTAGGAGCCGCCCTTTTTGCGCTCCCACCCGCTGGCTTCCAGGGCTTCATGCAGGGTTGGCGGTTTACCCGTGGGTTTGCCTGCCTCTGGATTCAGCCCGCCGTCCACGCTCGGGCCGATGTCTTTTTCTGGCACCAGGAAGGAATAGGTTGCCATCTCGGTGAGCAAGCCTTCGTGACGCCCCATGAAAGGATCGGACATGGAGACCGGCCAGCCGACGCCTTGCTTTCCGACCCAGTCCTTGACGCAGGCGGCTTCGCTCTCGCCCAGTCCGCTTTCATCGCGGTTGACCAGAGCGCTGCCCCAATGCGCGGGCGCGTCGATCTCGATGGTCTTGAGCTTGCCTTGCGCCGGTTTGGGCTGTTGTACTGAGTCAGCCGCCAATTCCGCCACATTTACCGAAGCCTGCCGTTCCTGCGTGATCTGCAGGGCCTGCTCTTTGGCGAGTACGTAGTCCACCGCCTTGCCCGCTTCGGCTGCGGCCCGGAAGATTTCGTTCTTATCCTGCTTGAGCACCTTGGCCCAGGACTGCAGATAGGCGGTGTGCTGGTCATCGTCGTGCGGGATGCCGGTTTCCGCCGACATGAACGCCGAGAAAAGCTCGGCGCGCAGTTCTTCCTTGGCGTACCCCTCGGAGCCGAACGCATGCTTGCCGGTAATGCCCTCACGGTTCAACCGCTTCTCAGCGCCCGTGGCGTGTCCCATTTCGTGCAGCGCCGTGCCGTAATAGCCCTCAACCGACTTGAACGTATCGCGTGGGGGGAGGGCGATCAAATCTCCTGCCGGGGAGTAATACGCACTTGAGCCTTGGTGCACAAAGCGCAGACCGTCTTCCTGCATCGCGGCCATCAGCCGCTCGCCGCGCTCAACGACCGGGATGTTCTGGCGGGGGGCGAGTGGCGGCAGGTTGAGGCCCTCGCATTGCTCCGCGTTGAACACGACGTAGCTGCGCCCGACCAGTAAGTTCAGATCGCGCTCGGCCTGTTTCCAGGTGTAGTCGCGGGACATAACCCCGGCCCCTGTGCGTTGTTCGTGTGTGACCGTGATCTGACCTGGCGACACGACGCGCCCGCCGACCAGATGCACGCCCTCAGCATCGACCCCGCGCTTCGCGTCGACCGCGACAACGCGCCCGCCGAGCGTGAGTTCGACATCCTTGCGCGTCCAGAACGGCTTGTTGTCCCAGCGCTCAATCATCACGCCTTTTTCGCCCTTGCGGACATGTCCGCCCAAGTCGTTCGACTGCTTGACGGTCATCCAGCGCGGGTCGGTGTAGCCCTTTTCCATCGCCGCTAGGCCCAGCACGACGCGGTTGCCGCCAGCGTAGGGTTTGTCGGACACTGCGTTGCGCGGCAGTCCCTGCATCGTGTACCAAGGCTTGTCCCACGGCAGTGCGTTGCTGGAGTCGATGGCGGCAATCACTTTGTCGGTGAACTCCTGGCGGAAGTCGCGCGGCGGGGCCTTGTCTTGCAACTCTTTCTTTGCCCCTGCCTTTGCCTTTGCGCCGCCAGAGGCGGGCGCTTCTTGCTGCCTCGCAGGCGTAGCATCCAGTGCTTCTTGCAGCAAGCCCATGTTGCGCAGGTCCGGCAGATCAACCGAGACCGTGCGGTTCGCGTTGATCGTCAAAGCGCCATCTGGCACGGCGCGGAAGGCGTCGGCGATGGTGCGCGCGTTGGGCGAGTCATAGCGGGCGTTGATGATGTCGGCAAAGTCGGAAAACGAATAGGCGCCAGGGCCTTTGTCGGCCACAAGAAAGCTGTAAGCCTGCACGCCAAGGCGCAGGTCGGGACTGAGGTCTTCGATTGCGGTGTTCATCTCACACCCCCAGTCCGATGTCTTCGACGCCAAGCTCCAGCGCGTCCATCAGCGCCCGCTCCTGCTCAGCATCCGCGTCGTCAATGGCGGCAAGATCGTGATCGATGACGGCGCCTACGCGCTGCGCGTCGCGCGCAAGAATTTCAGTGCTTGATTCATTCATGACGGTTCTCCAAATCCTGGTTGATTTCTTTCAGTAGCCCGGTGATCTGGTTTTCGATGCGCCACGGCAGGCCCATCGACCAATCGACGCCGGACAGATCGCAACCGACCCATTCGGCCAGACAAAAAACAAGCCGGTCGTCGAGGCCCAGCGCTTCACGCACCAGGGCCTCGCGATCCGATTGGCTCAAGCGGCTCACGGTCAGAACCCGATGCCCTGGCCCATGTCCATGCCCCGCCCGGTACGCCCGGAGCGGAAGACGGCAGGTGCGGGGATGGCTTTTTCTTCGGACTTGATCTCGCGCTCTTGCTTCTCTTCGCGGCCCTCCTGCTTGGCCGCTTTCTCCGCGATCTCTTTGTCCAGCGCCTTGTCCGCATTGCGCACCAGAAGGCTCTTTTCGTCGGCCTCCTGCGCCTGGGTCTGCGCGGCGCTGCGTTCGACTTCCTGTGCCTTGGCGATGCTTGCGGCCAGTTCCTCGTTCTCGCGCACGCGCTCACCAGCAGTCATGTAAGCCACCTTGAACACTGGCTCCAATTCCTTGTCGAGCGATTCGCGGGTGCGAATCACGCGGTCATCGCGCACGATCACCACGTCCCGTGCCAGTTCCGTCAGGGAACCGTTGCGGGTCAGGTTGGGCGCGAGTTCCTTGAGCTTGCCGATGTCCACGCCACCATCGGGTTTGCGCAGATCGGCTTCGGCCAGAATGTGCAGCGCGACGTTCTGGGTTTCGCGAAACGCGGCACCGGCGGCCAGCACGCGCTCGGCAGGCATGACCACCACGCCATCGCCGTTCGCAGTGACACCCAGCGTGCCAGCCTGCTCGACCGTCAGCGGGTCAGCGCGCAGTTGCACCGGGCCTGTGCGCTCGGCAATCGGCTTGGCCACCGCCAGGTCACCCGTGATGCCGCGCTCGACGCTGGGCATCACTGCCCGCTTGAGTTGCGGGTTGGTGTCGCGGCCCTTTTTCCAGGCCATCAGCACTTCGGGCTCACTGTTCTGCAGCGGGTAGCCCAGCTTGCCCGCGATCTCCGCGGCTTTAACCTTGAAGGCGAGATCGCCGGTCAGCATCAACCCCTTTTGCAGATCGAACTTTTGCGCAGAAATCTTCAGCGCCGCCTCGATGTCGCGGTCATCGTTGCGCTGCACGTCCAGGCGAGAGCCGCGGTCATGGATCACGGTGCGCAGGCCGCGCTTGTAGTGAATCTGGCCGTCCTTGTCGATGTTGTTCACCAGGTCGGACAACGTGACCGCTTTGGGCGGCACACCACCGAAGCCTTCAATGCCGGAATCAGGAGCCTTCTTCGCTTCTTCCAAAAGCGACTCCAGCACGGGATCACCAGGGTTTTCCTGCGCCTTTTCGCCCAGGAAATCGACCCAGCGCGCCGGGCGCGGCATGGACTTGTCCAGTTCGCGCGCGGCGGCATCCTTGCGGGCCTCAAATTCCTCGACCAGCACGGCGGTTTCCTTGGCCAGCAGGCTGTCGTGCAGGTGAGCATCCACGCCCTCGGCAGTCAGCGATTCCGAGCGCTTGGCGCGAGCTTCCTCGACTTCGCCCTGCAGCTTCATCCAGCGCTCGCGCCAGTCCGCGTCGAAGGCGTCGATGGCGGTGTTGCGCTCGGTGCGCTGCGGCGCGGTCAATTCCTCGTATTCGTGGAGCAGATCGATGCGCTTTTGCTGCTCAACGGAAAGCTCCGGGTCAGCGTTTGCGGAAACATCGGGGGCAAGAGATGCGGACGGGGCGGGCTGCGCCTCGACCTCTGGTTGTTGATGCGGTTCGGCGGCAACTTTGGCCTGGGAAATCAGGGAGTCGAGGGTATCGAGTGCGCTCATGGAGTTCTCCGAAATAGGGTCTGTATGACTGGATATGGCGTGGACACGGCACGCTGCAGCAACGCCTCGCCTGGATCAGCGCTCGATGTCGGCCATGGGTTGGCGCTGCACGGACACGGGCCGGCCCTGGACAAGCGTAGGAACCGGCACCTTGTCCCACTTCTGGGCGTTGGCGATGGGTTCGCGGATGGTGCGCTTTGCGGCATCCTGGAGGGTCTTGTCGCGCCGGACTTCATCGAGCACGGTTTCTGGCGCCGGAAACAGCTTGTCTGCCCACTTGTGCGCCTCGGCCATCACGCCCAGCAGGTTTTTCTGCTCCGGGCCATAGTCGATCTGCGCCACCTTGCCATCCACAGCCCGCGCGGCTTCGTGTGCTGCACGTTTGGATGCAACGGTGTTGTCGGGCACCACAACAATGTCCTTGGCCTTGAGCGTGTTCTTCGCGAACTCGGCCACCGACTTCATGTTGTCCGGCGTGAACGAGGGAAGCACAATCGCCCGTTCCCCTGTCGCGTGGTAAATCGCCAGTGCGGACGCCACGGAATGCGTGACGACGACCTGGTTGCCGAACTCGACCGGGTCGGGCGCGTCTTTTGCAGTCATCGGCTCGCCCGCCATCATCTTGAACCGCATGGTTTCGGTCACAGGAATGATGGAAAACGACGCGGCGCCGAACTGCGAACCAGGGTAGATCGCCGCTTTGTCGGGGTTGACCTCGACTTTCTGCGCGCCGTCCAGTCGCAGCGTCTCGCCGACGACACGGAAAACCGGTACGGCGAACTGCGCAGGCTCGCCGCGCATCGCGGCAGCCATCGCCTGCCGGGTGAACTCGGGGCTTTGCTTGCCGAAGTCGGCTTCAAACTCGGGGTTCTTGAACATCGTGGGCTCCTTGGTTCAGCGGCCAATTTCAGCAATTGCGCGGGCGGGGTGAGACAACCCTATGGCTGGGGGCGGCGCGGCGTTTGAAATCGGCTCAAGAATCAGTCGACGGACATCGATGTCCCTCGCTTGTTCGGTCGCGTCGATCAGCGCTGACATGAGGTTGTTTTGCCCAGGCTGGAATGGCACGTTCGCCACCAAGGCGCCTGTTTCACGCGCCGCATTGCGCGCCAGCGCCCGCGACAGAATGTTGTTGTCGGGCACGATCACCACGTCAAAGCCAGCGGCGCGCATGTCGGAGGCCACCGCGCGAAAGTTCTCCGGGCGCATGGCTGCGATCGCATTTCGGCCGCCTTTCGCGCTTATTGCCAGTGCGGACTGGGAACTATCAGTAATAACCACCTTTGGCATCGCTCTGTTGAGCTCTTCGAGCTTGGGCAGTATTCCGTTGGCGGCGCCCAGCCGTTGATGGAATTGCTCGTAGCGCCACGGGGCGGCAAATGCGGCAGGATGGAGGCTTTGTTCTACGCCACTGTCCGGATACAGTGCGCTGAACTCGGCACGGTCGGCGCCATGCAGGCGCAACTTATGTATCGAAACCAGTTGCAGGGTGTCGCCAACTGGCGCGAGGACAGGAATCAAAAATGATGTTTCTTGGCCTGCGAGCGCCCGGCGGATGCCGTTGTCGAAATTGGCATTGCTAAACGCTTTGAGCCTCTCAAAATTGAAATTCGGGTCGTGGTCGTCCATAAAGAGTCTCCAGATGGGGATGTATGGATATAGCGTGGACACGGCATATCAGCGGTTAAGTTCGGCGTAATGCTCGATTTCCTCGCCCCTGTTTTTCTGCAGCAGATCGAACGCATCCACTCGATCAGCCCGCACCTGATCCGGCGAACGCGCTGCATCAATAAATTCGCGCACTGCGGCCATGCCTGCGCGCAGGTCGTGCTTGCGCTCTATGAGCAGGTCGTGCGCGTCGAAGCCGGGCTTGTTGCTGTCCACCAGCGCGACTTTCCCGCCGCAAATTTCGGCCGCCTCGACGGCCTTCTTGATTCCGACGAAATCGGACTTGCGAAGGTCGTTGTCGGCGGCGATCACCACTTCGTGCGATGCCGCCACTCCCGACGCCTTGAGCCAGCGCGCGAGAGCGGGCAGGTTGTGCGCGGACAGCGCCGCCAGCACCACGGTTTCTTTGCTCCCTGCCGCGGCCCACTGCGCCGTCGCCGTGCGCACCGCTTGCCCGGTGCGAACGCCCTCTGTGACGACAATCCGCGTGCCAGACGGAAGCCAGTCGGCGCCGATCTTCGCGCCAGCCTCGAAGAATGACTGGCGAAGCGGCAGCGGCACGAACGCGCCAGCCGTGCGCGAACCCGAAACGATGTACTTGTCCGGGGTCGCTGTTGTGTCCCGTAAAAGCTGCTGCGCGCCGCAAAGCTCGATGGACAGCGACCCTGGCGCGACAGGACGGAACAACGGGGCAATGAGATCGCCAGCATGCCGGTGCCCAGGCGGAAACTCACGCAGCCCCCCAGGGTGTACCCACGCGCCGCCCTTCACGAATTGCGGGTGATCGTCGCGTGGGAAAACTTTGGCATCCCATGCTGCGCGGACACCGGAAACACATGTGGGGTCAACGGGCTCGACCGCCGGTGGCGGCACCAACGCGCGTGATGGCGCATGGCGGATCGTTGACAGGTCAATGCCAAGGTCGCGCGCCGTGATGTAAGCCGTGGGCGACCCATCTTTTGCTTCTCGCCCAGCCCGCCAAGGAGCGGGGAGATCAACTCCGCCGCGATGCGAGGTGACGACCGCGATGCTGTCTTTGATCAGGATCGTTTGCGCATCGGACGATCCCGCGCCGTCGTTAGCCCGGTACATCGTGCCGTCGCGGCCTTGGTGCGGCTTGCCGATTCTCCAACCTCTGAACTCAAGATCGTTCAATACAGCCTGCTCGAATGCGGACATAAAAAATCCCCAGTAGTGCTTCTACGGGGATATGCGCGCGGGCGGCACGGCATAAAAAAGCCCGGCGCACCTCGCGGCTGGCCGGGCTAATCTCGGGAAGGGAAGGGCGAGCGTCAGTCGATGTGGTTCATCCGAATGCTCACACCGCCGGATTGCCCGTCGTGTGACAACCCAGGTTTGCGACGGTTTGCCTCGTATTGCAGGCTCTGCGCCCCACTCTTTAACGTGTCCGCCAAGCTGCGGCCCTTTGGCTTCGGCGCGTTGTCTTTTTCGAATTGGCGCTGCGCGGCAGAAGCATCCGCAGCGTTGGCCGCAGGCGAAGCATCGGCGCTTGCGCCGATTTGCGACTGAGTAGAAGCAAAGCCATTGCCACCCGGCGTTGAGCCAACCGTCGTGCGCGCCGAAGACAGCCCAGCTTCTTGTGTCGCTGGCGCATCGGCTTTGCCAAGTTCCGCGCCGGACTTCACGCCCTCTACAGCCTTGCCTGCGCCCTCTGCGGCTTTGCCTGCAACCTTGCCAGCGCCCTCTACAGCTTTGCCTGTCGCCTCAAGCCCCTTGCCTGCGACCTTGCCAGCCGCTTCGACACCGGTTCCGACCGCCGCACCCACCGCGGCAATGGCCTGCCCGGCAACCGGGATGACATTCGCAGCGCCGGACGCAGCCTTGATGCCGGTTCCAGCGGCAGACCCCGCGGCGCTAACCCCTTGCCCCGCTGTCTGCAAGCCCTTGCCCGCACCGGACGCCAAGGATTCCAGTCGCGAAGTGCCAGACACCCCGCCGACCGGACCGCCGCCCAGCATCGCACTACCGCCAATGCCGCCTTTAGCTCCACCCGATCTTGAGTCTGGAAGCAGCCCTGCAAGCGCGCTTGCGCCTCTCATACCCGCAGCGCCGCCAGCCAAGCCCGCCGCAATCGGAGCCACAGCCATGCCGCCTGCAGCGGCCCCGGCGTTCGACAGGCTCATGGCGGGCGAGCCATTCATCATCGACCCGGCAATGCCCGGCACCAGATAGCCCACCGCGCCATAGGCCAGCGCAGTCGCTCCCGCGGTCAGGAAGTCCACCGGGCCGACGACATTGTTTGGCGGCGCACCGGCCTGCACGGCCGCCCAGTGTTGAATGATGATGTTCGCAAGCTGTCCGCCAAACCCAGCAACCAGGTAAATCGTGAACAGCTTGATGCCGACACTGACCGCGTAGCCAAAGTATTTTTCAGCGAAGGGCAAGGTCCAGCGGCTTCCAGCGAACCCCAGCATAAGCGCACCGCCGCCGATCACGATGTAACTCTCGATCGTCGTGATCAGCAGCTGGATCGCGATGGCGAGGAAGCCGAGAATGATCATCAGCCCTGTCATGCCGATGAAGATTGCCGACAGAAATCCTTGTCCAAGCGCGGCGATAGAGTCGCCGGGGTGAAAAATGCTGATGCCGCTGGACGTTTGCTGCCCGTTGATGCCATTCGCCACGGAAATCACTTTCGCCGCGGTATTGATGCCAGCGTCCAGAATTTCTGACGGCCCGACCGCGCTTGAAATGGACGTCGCCCCGCCGCCGCCGACGGTCTGCCCGGCCTGGACGAAGCTGTTGATGATGGGGGGAATCCAGGTCGGCGCTTCGGTCAACAGCATGGCGAAAAACGCGATGCCGAGAATCTTGAGCGTTATCGAAGTCAGCAGTTCACCGAGGTCGTTTTTGCGCAGCGTGTAGTTGATCGCAGCCCAGGCAAACTCCAGCCCCGCGAGCCCGAAAAACAGCGGGCGGGCGAGATTGAGCGATGCGGTCATCCAGCCCGTCGATGCCGACTGAAACGCGGTTTGAATCTGGTCGAGGACGCCATTGCCTGCGTATGCGGCAGGGGCAGCGAGGGCGAGCAGCAGGAGTGGCAGGAGCCAGCGCTGGGGGCGGTTGATTTTCATGGGTCACCTGTTGTTGCGAGGGTTGTCAGGTGGATATGCGAGACAGCGGCACCGATGCGACCGCGCCGGAAAGAACAAGGGGCAAGGAAGCCACGGGTTCCTTGCCCCTGTTGCTTGCTTTGGCCTCAAGCGGGATCAGTAGAACCCCGCGCCCGTGGTCTGCACTGCGGCGCAGGTGCCGGTTGCGCCAAGGGTTTCTTTGCCCAAAGACTGGCACCACGCAGCCTGTGCGGTGCGCTCTTTGGGGTGCGCCTTGAACCAGCCGTGGTCGCGCCCTGCATAGGGGCCTTGGGCCTGATCGACTCCGGCGTAAAGGTTCTGGCAGGACACCGTGCCGCGCCGCTTGGTCACGGCATCGGCACTCGCAACCGCATTGCCCTGGGCGTCCTTGCCGCCGCACCACAGGGCTTCTTGCCATGCCGGATCGGCGGCTTCGCCGACCACGGCGTGACTGTTCAGTTGCGCGGCGTACCAGGCCACGGTTTGCCCGCCGAACGGGCCTTCACTGGCATTGATCTTCGCCCCAGCAACCGGGCCAACGCCAGGTGCGGTGACGGACGATGCTTGTTGCCCGCAGCCCGACAGCAGGGCGGCGGCAACGATAAGCATCGCGGGAATGGAAAAACGTGCAGACGGTTTCATGGGGCGCTCCTTTGCGCTTGAAAGTGTGGGAATTGGGACTGTTTCTATGAGTCGCCCCGCACTCGCGCCCGAAGGCCGTCTGTACTCTGGATGTTACCGAAGGCGGCAAATCAGTAAAAGCCCGCACCGGTTGATCCGTTCAGAAAGCTCTGGTTGATCTGGTTCTTTTGCAGGTCTTGCGCGTTTTTCGCGCCGACGGCGTTCAGCTCGACTTGGCTGTTGGTCATGATCGTTTGCTGCAGGCCCTGAAGTTGGTTGACCAGCATCCCGGAAATCTGGTTGCCCGCCTGTAGTACCTGCATCCGCCCCGTCGCCGACTGGCTGGCGTTCTGGATTTGCTGTAGCGCCTGCTGCTGCGTCTGGAAGTCCTGCGCCTGCAATCCGTAGGAATTGAGCGCCTGCTGGATCTGGCTGGTCAGGTTGCCGTTCCACTGTGACAGGTTGGCTTGGTAGCTTTGCCCGTTCACGCCGTACTGCGCCTGAACCCCGGCAGCCGTGTTCTGCGAGGCGTAGGTCAACCCCTGCGCTTGTCCGACAAGCGTTACAAGCGACTGCAACTGCCCGGCGATGTTCGGCCAGATTTGATCCGGCAGATTTTTCAGGTTCATCGCCTGGTTGTAGACCATCTGGAACTGCGCTTGCAGTTGCTGCGCCTGGGTGGCGTACTGCTCGACGGCGGTCAGTTCCTGAACGATCTGTTCAGGAAACGTGGCCCCGGCGATCATGCCGGTGGCGTGAGCGGGCGTGCTGGCGAGGGCGGCAATCGCGCCCAAGGCGACGATGGATTTTTTCAGAGTCATGAGGGTTCTCCTGCGAGGTGAGAGGGTTACTGGCCTTGCGGCACGCCGGTTTGTGCGCCGATGTTCTGCAGCGTGGTGCTGGACTGATTCGCTGCGGCGTTCTGCGCTGCGGTGTTGAGCGTGCTGCCGATGCTGGGCGACAGGGCGTTCTCTTGTGCTGCAGTCGCGTTTCCGGTGGCAATCGCTTGGCTCTGGATGTTCTGTTGGTAGTCGTAAAGGCCTTGCTGCTGGTCAACCTCGTTCTGCGCGATGCCCGCGGCCTGCGTCCAGGTAGGGTCGCCCGTGGACTGCGCCTGAGCGTTGTCGTAGCTGGCAATCTGGTTGGCGGCATTGCGCGAATACTCGGCGCTCAACCCAGCGAGACCGGCCTGCGCTGCGATGACGGCGGCGTTCTGGTTCTGCTGCGCCGCTGCACCCAGGGCGTTCTGCTGGGCGTCGGCAGCGGACGTGTAGGACGTGTCCGTACTGGCCGCGGTTGCCGATTGCCCTTGCTGCACGCCGGTCTGCGCGGTCGTTTGCGCGAGCGCCTGCTGGGTATTCGTCGATCCTGCCGCCTGACCCTGCTGCACGCCTGTCATGGACTGAATCTGTTGCAGCGTGCCCTTGGCGCTGTTCAGCGCCGATGCGGCGGCTGCGACGTTCAGCGCCGTGCCCAGTACCGGGGCTGCGGCGACGTTGGCGGCATAAGCGCCGTTGGCAATGTTCTGCTCAACCGCATTGGCGGCCATCCAGCCCGCAGCACACCACGGATTGCCGCAGGACGCGGCGTTTTGC
This sequence comes from Thiomonas sp. OC7, assembly GCF_900634595.1. Lineage (NCBI taxonomy): Bacteria > Pseudomonadati > Pseudomonadota > Betaproteobacteria > Burkholderiales > Thiomonas > Thiomonas sp. OC7. The sequence goes on from NZ_LR131953.1 coordinate 29,285, forward strand.
GCGTCCTGGTAGGCGGCTTTGTTCGCGGTGAAGCCGGTAGTCGTCAAGCCGTTCATCGCGGCCTGCGTTGCTGCCCCGGCGATCAGGTATTCGCCCGTGTTATTCGTCACCGTGGGTTGACCTTGCTGGACGCCGGTGCTCTGCGTGATGCTGGCCGTTGATTGTGCGGCGCCGGACGACGCAGCGGACTGCGCGGCGGAGTTGTTGGACTGTGCGACGGCGGGTGCAGCGGACACCTCGGCGTTATATGACGCGCTTTGAGACGTGGCCGCCTGCTGCTGCACAGGAATCTGGGCGCCAGCTTGTGCCTGGTTGTCGTTGGCGACCGATTGCGCCTGATCAGCGGCTTGCTGCCAGGCGTCGCTGTAGCCGCCGCCGCGCCCTCCGTAGTAGTCGCTTCCGACGTTCGCCGCATCCTGATTCGAGATGTCCTGCGCCGTGTTCGACGCAGCCTGGTACGCCTGCTGGTTGTAGTAAGACATCCCGCCGTTGTAGGCGCTGGTCGAGTTTTGATTCGCAGACGCGCCCAGGCTCTGCTGGGCAGTCGGATCGGGCGTGGGCGCCGGGGCTGGATAGGTCTGCGCGGACGCCAGCAACGGCAAAGCCGCCAATGCGGCGGCGAGGGTGAATTTTTTGAGATTCACGGCAAATTCCTTTCTGGCCCCTTGTTGGGGCTGTGTCTGGTTATGCTGTGACCACGGCAAAGCGATCAACCCACGGGCACGACACGCGCCTTGCCGCCATACAGATTGCCGATCACCTCGACACGCTGCCCGGCGACAAGATGCACATCGGCAGCTTGCGTGATCGCCACAGCTTGCCCGTTGTCCAGCCGGATCGTGATCTGCAGGCCCTGTTCGCGGGTTGCAGCGCCCTCTGCCGCGCTTCCGGCGATGCCGCCAGCGACAGCGCCGATGATGGCCATGGCTGTAGAGCCATGGCCGTTGCCGATGCGCGAGCCGAGATAACCCCCGGCAGCAGCACCGCCCAGCGTGCCGATGCCGGTGGAGTTCGGCGCGATCAGCACGGGCTGAATCGCCATCACCGTGCCGAACTGGACGGCCTGCGCCTGTTGCGAGCCCTGGACGGTGTAGTTCAGGGCGGATGCGTCAGGCACGCCGGGGTTGGCGCACGCAGACAGAAAAGCAGGGGCAAAGAGAATGGGGATCAGGAGTTTGCGCATGATGGACTCGCGTGTTGAGTGCTGATGCCTGGATATACGAGGGGGCGGCACGAGGCGGAGTCGGTTGATGAAGCCACACTTTCCTTGCCCCTGTCTGTGCGCCGCCGTAGGCGGGTGCAGTTGCACCGCGCGCAGCGTCCGGTCAGTACCCCTCCCAGGTCTGGGCAGCATCAAACTGCCCGCGCTCGCGCAGCCACTGCGCAGGCCAGGCATCGCCCAACGTGTCGCGCAGTTCTCGAATGCGCGCGATGTCTTCCTTGCCTGACACCCCTACAAAAGCCAGTTCGGGCGCGGACAGCCCCAGTTCGAACAACCGGCGACCGTCCGGGTGAATGACGTAGTACTGACGCTTCGGAGTGGCCATCGTCAGAATCTCGATCTGGCGATGATTCAGCCCGACACCCTCATAGAGGGGCCGGATGTTCTCGGTCATCGCCTCGGGGTTGGGCAAAAAAATCTTAGTCGGGCAGGACTCGAAGATCACATCGGCAATGCCCGATTTGGTCAGATCGGTCAGCGATTGCGTGGCGAACACCACCGCGACGTTGGCCTTGCGCAGCACCTTGAGCCATTCCCGAATCTTGGCCTTGAACGCCGGGTGTCCGAGCATGATCCAGGCTTCGTCCAGCACGAGCAAGGTCGGCTGACCCTTGAAGCGCTGCTGGATGCGGTGAAACAGGTAGGCCAGCACCGGCAGCACCACCTTGTCGCCCTTGTTCATCAGATGTTCCATTTCGAACACCTGGAACGGATCTTCCGCCAGCGCGTCGGTCTCGGCGTCGAGCAAGTGCCCGGCTGCGCCGCTGATCGTGTAATAGCTCAGCGCGTCGCGCAGTTCCGCATCCTGCAACTGAATCAGGAAGTTGGTCATCGTGCGCTGGTTCATCGCGTCGGTGGATTGACCGAGTTGCTGAACAGCGCGATAGATTTTCTGGCGATGCTCCGGCGTGACGCGCACGCTCTGCAGTTCGCATAGTTGCTCGATCCACTCTGCGACCCAGGCCTGCTCGTGGGGTTCATCACAGCGGCCCAGCGGACAAAAGGCCAGATCGCCGTGCTCGCCGCCGATGTCGTAATGCTGGCCGCCTGCGCCCCAACACAGGGGCAACATGGAATAGCCTTTGTCGAAGGCGAACACCTGCGCTTTTTTGTAGCGAAACTGCTGTGCGACCAGCGTGGACAGCAGGGTGGACTTGCCCGAGCCGGGCGGCCCCAGAATCACGGTATGCCCCAGATCGCCCGCGTGCAGACTCAGACGAAACGGAGTCGCGCCATCGGTCTTGGCGTACAGCAACGGCGGGCTGGCAGGCGGATAGAAAGGGCAAGGATTGCTGTCCGGCCCAGCCCAAACCGCCGTGAACGGCAGCAGATGCGCCAGGTTCAGGGTGTTGATCAGCGGACGGCGCACGTTCGCGTGCGTGTTGCCCGGCATCGTGCCCAGATAAGCCTCAACCGCATTCACCGTTTCGATGCGCGCGCCGAAGCCGGCGTTCTCGATGATTTTCTTGACTTCGCGGGCGATTTCGTCCAGCGTCGTGCTGTCGTCATGCGCAAGCAGAATGACGCTCGTGTAGTAGCCGAAGCGCACCGCGCCTGATTGGTTTTCGCTGATGGCGGCCACCGCATCTTCGGTCTGTTCGACCGCGTGCATGTTCAAGTGCGTCGCCGCGCCACCCGAGGCTTCGCGCACCAGGTTCATCATGCTCTTGCGCTTTTGCGCCCACTTGCTGCGGTAGCTGTTGAGCACCTTGTCGGCCTGGGCTTGCGACAAGTAGATGAAGCGGTTGCTCCAGCGATAGGCCACCGGCAGGCGCGACAGGAAATCGAGGATGCCAGGGGCAGAAAAAGCCGGGAAGCCTTCAACGGCCAGGCAGATCATGGGCCGACCGTCCAGACGGGGCTCAAAGCCAGTCGTGAAGTCGTGCTGGCCGATCACCGCGTCCAGGTACATCGGCACTTCGGGCATGCGCACCCGGCGCGGCGCTTGCAGCGTGATGCACGAGTCCAGATAGCCCAGCAGTTCGCTGGTGACCGCGCCAGTATGTTCATCGACCGAATCGGTCATCCGATTGATCTTGACAACCGTGGACAGGCGGGATTCGACTTCGCGGATGCCGTCCTTGAAGCGCTGCAGGTTGCGCGCGGCAACGCCGGTTTTTTCACCGCCGTCAATAAACATGGACGCGGCTTTGTCCGCAGCGTCAGGATCGGGAAACCAGGAAATGGTGAGCGCAAAGCGGCTCTCGAATCCTGCATGCTGACCTTCGTGCCGAGCCTTGCGCATGTCATCGATCAACCGCGTGGTGCGGTCGGGGAATGCCCCGGCCTTGGCATAACCGGGAGCCTGCTGGCGGATCGCATCGCAGTTGACCACCCAGCCGTCGTCGAGCAACAGCGCGTTGTTGATGCGCGCGGCCATGGCGCCGAGTTCGCCCTTGGTGGCGGAATCCAGATCAGGGCCTTGGTACCACCAGCCAGCAAGCAGCGCACCAGCCTTGGTCAGCACAATGCCATCATCGACCAGGGCCGCCCAGGGCAGCAAGTCGGGCAATCCGGCGGCGCGGTCACGGAATTCTTTGAGGGCAAGCATGGGTGTTCCTTTGTTGGTTGCTTCCGGGGTCACTTCCGGGGGTTACTTCCACTCGCGCGACTTGCCAAACGGCGTGGCGCGACCGGAGTAAAAGCGTTTGAATGCAAGAGAGCGGCGTCCGGTTTTGGAAAGCTGTGGATCAAACGTTGCGGCGCGGGACAGCGCCCAGGTGCCGAGCACCCAAAGGCCGATCCCGAGCCCCGCAGCCCACAGCTTGGCCAGCGAAAACACGAACACCCCGGCGAGAGTCATCAGACCAAGAACCAGGGTGCGCTCACCGCCCAGCATGAGCAGCGGACGGTTGAGCGAACCGTGGATCGGCGCGGAAATGTTCTGATCGTCCACGGCTGCTCCTCAGATGACCGCGCCGGACAGGCCGAGCGCCGACAGGAACTTGTTGCCCATGACGATCATGGCCACGCCCAGCACGACGTACAGGGCCTTCTTGGCGATCCCGCCCAGCTCTTCGCCGAATACCAGGGCGGCGCCCGCAGCGAGGAAAGCAATGACGCTGATGCCGGTGGCAACCGGGCCGGTCAGATCGTTCTGCAGGGTCTGGATGGGCGTATCCCAGGGCAGGCCCCCAGAGGTGGAAGCGAACGCTTCCATGGTGGTCGCCGCAAACACGGCGGCAGCGAGGGTGAGGCGACGCACGACGGCGGCGCGCAGGTTGCGGATGGTAGAAAACTTCATGGCTGATCCTTTCGTGATCAAGTAACTGGTTGGGGCGCGGCGGAAGCCTTGCTTGAGTGGATATGCGCAGGGGCGGCACGGCGCGATTCAGCGCAGGGGCGGATCACGGGGTAGGACGGGGCGACGCGGGCGGGATGGACTGCGCTCGACTTCGATTTGCGCGCGTTCCTGCTCAACGACCTGTTGCAGGTCGGCATCCTTGACGCCAACACCCAGGCGAGCGGCCTGTCGTGCAGCCTGCTCGCGGAATGCGGCGTCGCCAGTGATGTAGACCTCGCCACCAAACTTCTGAGCAGCCAACCGCAGTCCGGCCTCAATCGTGTCGGCATCCGCGATGTGGACATCGACGCGCGGGCCGGAATCGGTCATGCGCACGCGCCCGGCTTGGTCGTGGTATTCGATGCGCTGGTGGCGGCGATCGACCTGGATGCGGGCGTCTTCGAGCGCAAAGGCTTTCCTTGCCCCCGCTGTTGGGTCTGGCGGAGCACCGCCAATGGAGCCAGCCATAGCGCGCGGCTTTAACGGGTCAAGGTCTTCGCCCTCGAAGCCATTCTTGCCTTTGTTCTTTTGCTGTCCCTCGCGGTAGCGAATGCCGCGCAGCGCCGATGCGGCTGCTTCATCGTCCGCCATGGCTTGGCGCTCAAGCCAGTCCACCCAACCCACGCTCGGCGCATCCTTAGTCAGAGATGTACGTTCGGCTTTCTGCCGCTTTTGCAGTTCCTGTCGCCGAATGACCGCTTCGGCAGCCCACAGCCCCTGCGCGATTTGCTTGCTGCCATGCTTGGCGGTGAGTTCTGCAATGCGCACCGGCTTGATGGCCTTGAGTTCTTGCCGGAGCGTGGCGCGCTCGGCCTGGTGATGCGCGCGCAGGCTGGAAACCAGCGTGCCACGGGCCTGCTTCTGCGTCGCCTGCTCACGCTTGAATGTGTCCGCCAGTTCCTTGCGTGCCAAGGCGCGCGCCTCGCGCTTCGCCTGCCGTTCCGGGGTTGACCCCGTGCGTCCGGGGATTTCCTGCAAACCCGGTTCAGTCCCGGCGCGCACGCCATCGACAAAGCGGGCATAGGTTTTGGCGGGCTGCACGCGAGCGGCAGAAACATCAGGGGCGACGAAGGGTGAACCAAACTTTTTCTCCAGCCGGCCCAGGCTCAAGGAGTAATGCACGCCGCTGGCCTTGGTGCTGGTGGCGCGACCATCGGGCAGGTTGGTGTCGATGACCAAGCCGCCACCGCTCTGCCGCAAGGTGCAGCCGCGCTCGGCCAGCGTTTGATGTAGTTCCTGCCACGACCGCGCGGCGAGCAGTTCATCCTTGGCGCGTTTGCTCAGCCAGTCCGACAGGCTGGGAACGCCGCTGTGGACTTCCGCAGCACGCGCACCCGGCGTCGGCGCCCGATCGGTCTTGCGCAGGCCCAGTTGTTCGCGCTGGGCTTTGCTCAGGCGCTGAACTTCGCCGTCGATGACGACATACGGCCCCTTGTCATGCGCCCATCCCTGCGCAAGCTCAAGTTCGCGCATGCACTTGTCCAGCACCAGAAAATCCAGCTTTGGCGGACCGGACAAATGGAGTTTTTCCGGGTGAACGCGGTTGGCTAGGATGTGGATATGCCAATGATGGTCGCGGTCGGTGTGCAAGCCCCAGACCGCTTGATTTTCAGACAGTCCAAGCGCCTTGAGCGTGTGCGCTGCAGCTTCACGGCACTGCTCCGGCGTGGGGTGCTCGCCCTCGCGCCAGGAAATGGCGTAGTGATAGAAAGGGTTGCTGGTGAACCGATTGCGCAAGCGGCCCGCCTCGGCGGTGTAGTCCATCATGCGGATGGCCAGAGCGCGATCCAGCGGGTCGGTCAGATCGAGGTCGCCCATCTCCAGGTTGAAGCTGCCACCGGTGACGTTGCGATCCAGCGCGTGCTCTTCGCCGCCCTCGCGGAAGATGTATTGCACGCCGTGGTGCGCGGAGACCCGCCCGCCGCGCTCGTTGTGCAGCTTGATGACTTTGGCGAGCATTCAGGCAGCCTCGTGCTCGTCGCCTTCATTCTTGCCGCCCGCGAGCCTGTCGGCGTGCTCCAGCACGGCTTGCATGGCCGACCAGTAGTGTCGCTTTTCCTCATTCGTCCAGTTGGACTCTTTTGGGTACTGGCCCTTGAGCATCGCGCCCAGGCGGCGTAACTCAAACACCGCGCTTTCATCGACGCGGGAAGCAATGCGCAGCTTGCCGCCAGACAGAGCGAGGTCGCGCACAAAGACGCCGGGCCGCATGCCGGCTTGCGCGGCATGGGCGTTGATGACGTCGATTTCCGCGCGCGTGCAGCGGAAATGAAAAAAGAGTTCGCGCGGCGCGCGTTTGGTTTTTTGAGTGATGTTGGTTGCCATGAAAGTCCCCATGTGTGCTTATGGGGATATGCGCGTGGGCGGCAACACAAACAGCACCCGCGCTGCGCGCGGCGCCCAGGCAAAGGCAGGGGCAAAGAAAAGGGCGGGCGGGGGATGCTCAACGACCGAGGTCGATGTCCGGATTTTGTCGGTGTATTGCCGACAGCCCGGCGCTGCGGCCTGCTGAGCGTGTGTAGCGGTCGGCCTGTTCCAACGCCCACTTGATGGATGCATCGAACGCTGGCTTGTCGGGAGCGCGGATCGCATCCCATGCCGCTTGCGCCGCCCGTGATGTGGTCATGGCATGCAAGGACTCTCGAATCGCATCGAGCCGGTCGCCAGGCAAAAAAACCTGCATGGACTTCGCGACGTGCCCAGCCGCGCTGTGCGCGACGACCGCGCGCCAGTCAAACAGGTCGCGGGGCGTCAATGCCCATCCGCGATAGAACAATTTCTTTGCGAGGACTTCATCCACCGGCTCAAGTGCGAAAGGCACCTCGACATCGGACGCATGCTCATCGGGCAAGCCAAGCAGCGACATGCTCACGATGAAGTCGATTTCCCCGGCAGGGAGTCGAAGTTTCAGCGCTGTGGCGGACTCTTCATATCCCGTCATGACGGACTCAAAGCGATCGTTCAGCCGGGGAGTGAGATACCCGATCCACTGTGGATCACGGATAAACAGGTCAATGTCATCGCTGATCCGGTGTTCGAAGGCCAGCATGAGCCGCGTTCCACCACCCAGCTTGGGGTCCATCTTGGACCCAGCGCGTTGCTCCGCATCGGCCACCATCTCGGCAGCAGCACGGGCGAGTTCGCGCCACGGGCCGCTGGCCTTGAACTGAGACACGTCGTCGCGCGTGGTCATGTCCGATCGGCAACCAGTTGCTCCCACGCCTTGACACGCGGCATGCCGTCCGCCAGGGTTTCGGCGTAAAGCTGATGGGCGTGTCGCCAGTCGGTCTTCGCTTCGCGGGCGCAGCTCAGGATGAGCGCAGGGTCGATTTCCGTAAAAAGGCTGTGCAGCAGTCCCCGAACGATGCGGGTCTTCTGTCCGGCAACGATATGCGCAACGGTGCCTTCGCGCAGCGCAAGCGCAAGATCAGCCGGGCGAACCACCGGGCCGGTCGCCGCGTTCAAATGCCCGACGGCAAGATCGAGTTTGCTGTCCATAGGTGCATTTTGCAGCAGGCGGCCCCTTCAAGCCAGCCGCTCGACGTGGAACCCGCCGCTGGACGACCAGCCGCGCACGGCGGCCACTTCTTCGACCCGGCGACCATCGGCGGTGCGCTTGATCGAGACGACCACATTCACCGCTTCGGCGATGAGTTCGGGGTTGGGCGGCACGCCAGCTTCTTGAATGAGCTGGCCGATGCGGATCAGCGCAGCGCTGGCGTCATTCGCATGCACCGTGCCGACGCCGCCTGGATGCCCGGTGTTCCAGGCTTTGAGCAAGGCCAGGGCGCTACCGTCACGCACCTCGCCCACAACGATACGGTCTGGCCGCAGCCGCATGGTGGCGCGCAGCAGTCGGGTCATGTCGGTATTGTCGCTGGTGCGCAGGAACACGACGTTTTCAGCATTGACCTGCAGCTCGCGCGTGTCTTCGATCACCACAATGCGGTGTTCCCCGTCAAGCCGGGCCACGGCGTCGAGGATGGCGTTGGCCAAGGTGGTCTTGCCTGTGCCGGTGCCGCCGCTGACCAAAACATTCAGCCGGCCAGCGACCGCCTCTTCGAGCGCTTGGCGCTGGGCGCGCGTCATGATGCCCTTGACGACATAGTCATCTAGGGTAAAGACCAGAGTGGCTTTTTTGCGCAAGGCAAAGCTCGCGCGCTCGACCAAGGGAGGAATCAGCGCCTCGAACCGGCTGCCGTCCAGCGGTAGCTCGCATTCGAGGATGGGTTGCTGGGACGTCACCACGGTATCGAGCATGGCCGCCACGGTGTTGACGATGGTCAGCGCCCGCACAGCGTCGATGCGGCCGGTCTGCCGCATGCCCTCGCCCAGGCGATCCACCCAGAGCGTGCCATCTGGGTTGAGCATGATTTCGACCACACGGGGATCACCCAGAGGATCGAGGATTTCACTGCCCATCGCCCGTCGCAGGGCCTCGGTTTGCCGTGCGCGTGCCGCTGATTGTTGTTCGTCTGCCATATTCCTGCTCCTGTATCACACACACAGATATGGAAAACGGCGGCAAACAAACGACGATGTTGATTATTCGATGATTATAAGTTGATATTCGACATTACTGGTGCGCGCTGAAAAAATTGTGGTCACTGCAGTTTAGGAGGAACCACAATGGACGCAGAAATAATGACAAAAACGGAAATCCGGGTGATGCGCATCATCCATGGCTTGCCTGACAGAAAGCCGGGCTTTACATGGCGCGATTTCTGCAATTCGCCAAGTGCATTTTTGAAAACCTGGCCCCTGGGCCGCGCGGGCCGCAGGCTAGCATTCCTGCTGTCGCGCAAACAAAAAACCGCGGCGCGCAGCGGCCTGGTTGTTGCTCGACACGCGAAACTGGCGCTGGAAAAAATGGCCCAGAAAATCAAATCGCGTGGCGGCGATCTGGCGCGGCAGTTTATCGGTTTTGTTGTGCTGCTCGGAGTTTGGGCTGCGCGCACGATTTCTGTGGTGCTGCCCGACGTGCCGCTAAAACGGCAGCGGAAACTGGCTCTCGAATCGCAGCTTCAGATCGAGATCTGAAACCACCAACACCAAAGACAAAAGGAATGAAAATGAAAAATGAACTCTCACTTACCCCGCTGCAAACCTGGGGTGCCGAGTCGATTTACCAGGAAGCCATGCGGGCCGCGCGCCGTTGGCGCAGCGAGCCAGCATTCAATTCTGGCGGGCCGCTTGATTATGTTGAAGACCGTGCGCAGGAAGTTGTTTGCCACGCCTGGGGATACATCAAAAAGCGTGGCTTTAGCGAGGAAGAGTTGTGTATGGATCAGGTGACCCTTTTCCACCGGATCGCAGAATACTCAAAATTTGGAATGATACAGCGATGCTACGCTGTAAAAACGACCGAAATTTTTGCTGACGAAGCTAGCGACGAAGACGCGCGCACCGACAATGCGTCTGGATGTACGGAAGATGCGGAGCATGAGGAACGCGATCAAGAAACGCGAAGCCGCATCAAAGAGATTTTCAGGGCAGTCGGAATTACCGATGCCGACTGGGCCATTTTTGGCGACGCAAACAGCGATCTGACAGAATCTCTCGGCGTCTGTCCGCGAGAAGTTCGGAATATCAAGTCGGATCGCAGTAAGGCGATTATCAAGAGGTTCGAAAAACTTGGCCTGCTGGGCGAAATAAAATCAATTCTCGGCGTCCGGCAACTCAACAAGCTCAACCCGATTTGATCGCCGCTGATCACCACTTCACAGCCAGCCCGCCGCCCTGGGGCGCCAGCGGGCTTGCCTGCGGCGTCCAGGTGATGACGGGGCGAACAGGCGGCAGCGCGCCTATGTTTGCCGGATCACTGCTTGCCCACTGCGCCAGCTTGCCGCCCGGAATGGCTGGCACGAAAACGCCAGCTTTCCCGAACACCTTCTCCCCATAAGCCATTCCCACAGGGCTGTGGAGCTGGCCGGTGTTGTACGCTGACAAGGTGGCGCGTAGATCGCCCGAACGCATCCATCCCTCCATCAGAACCGTCTGCGCGGCGCGCAGATTCGCGCAGGGGTCGAGAACCTGATCGACGCCCAGCCCCAGCCGGGGCAGGTTCCTGCTGTTGATCTGCGCCAGTCCGATGTCCACCGAGTGTCCTCGCGCGATCAGCTCGCGTGCGATGCGCGCAGCTTCCGCCACGCTCGCAGGCCGATAGCTCTTTCCGCCGGTGTTGTCGTGCACGGCCAGCGGATCGCCCCCGCTTTCCTGCTGCACAATCGCCGCCAGCGTCACGGGCGCAATCTGGGGTGCGCATTGCTGAAGCATGGCAACCGGCGTCATTTCGCGGCTCCACCAAGCAGGCCGAACCAGACGCTTGCCATCAACGCAGCGGACGCAATGACGGCAACGGCAGCAAGCGTGCCGAGAAACCATCCGGAATCCTCAAGCTCTTTGATCCCAGAATCGTTGCGCCCAGAATCCCCGTTACTCACATCGCCGTTGCTCATCTCATCGCCCCCCACTTCGTGCCAAGCTTGCCTTCATCCTTGCTGTCGGGCCCTTGCAGGTCGGGCACTTCGGGCCGGCGCCTGCAGCGCTCGATGTTTTTTGCGCAGTCTCGCCTGCCGGTCTGTCCTCGAAACGCTTGCCCGGCTTGCCGCCGTCATCGCCGAATGCGGCTTGGCAGTCCATGCAGCGGTGATAGACGTTCCCGGCCTTGCTTTTGAGTTGGGCGCAGCGACTGCCGCCGCATGCAGGACAGGCATGCATGACCATCTGGCCGTCCGTCAGCTTGCCCTCCAACAGCGCCCGCGAAAACTCCCGCGTTGCATCCACCTGGACCTGCATGAACGCAGCCAGCGCTGCACGCCCTGCGGCGATGTCCGCCAGCGCGTCCTCCTGCAATGCGGTGTAGCCTGGGTCGGCCAGATCAGGCGCGACCTTGCGCAGCATGTCGATCAGCTGCACACCTCGGTCGGTCGGGTGGATTTCCTTCTTGCGGCGCTCGGCGTACTCGCGCGTGATCAGCACCTCGATCATCGAGGCCCGCGTCGCCTCGGTGCCCAGCCCTGACGTCTCCTTCAGTCGCGCCTTGAGCTTTGGATCCGTCACCAGCCTATGCACGCCAGTCATGGCGGCGATGAGCGTGCCGTCGGTGTAGGGCTTCGGCGGTGTGGTGCGCTTGGCGACGACCTCACCGCGCTCACAGGTGCGGACTTCACCCTCGCGCAGATCGGGCAGCGCACCCTGGGCTTCGCCTTGCTCTTGCCCCTCGTCTTCATCCTTGGCGCCGAGCCGCGTCCAGCCGGGATCGAACACCACGCGCGCCGCCGCGCGGAACGCAAGCCCGTCGATCTCGAACAACCCTTCGCGAGTCTCGAATTTCTCGGGCGGCATGAACAGGCGGATGTAGGACTCGCGGATCAGATCGAACACCCGCTTGGCGTTGGCCGACAGGCTGGCCGCATCGGGGCTCTGCCCAGTCGGGATGAGTCCGTGGTGCGCCTCGACCTTGGCGGTGTTCCAGGCCGCGTGCTTGCGCGCCGGGTCGATCCCCGCAACATCCGCGCCACCAATGGCCTTCAGAATGCCCGCCGCTGCACCATGCATCTCAACGGGCAGGTAGGGGCAATCAGTACGCGGGTAGGTGGTGACCTTGGCTTCGTAGAGTTCCTGTGCCGCAGCCAGCGTGTCCTTGGCCGACAAGCCCAGACGGCTGCTGGCGGCCTTCTGCAACCCGCCCAGCGTGTAGGGAATCGGTGCGGCACGCTCACCCGCCTTGCGGGTGAATTTGGTGACTCGCGCAGCCTTGTCGGTGATTTGGCGAGCAACCTCGTCCGCCTTGGCCTTGTCCAGCAACCGCCCATCTTCATCCACCAGATCGTCCGGCATCTGCCATACAGCCCTGATGCCGCCGTCCAGATACGCAATGACCTGGTAGAAGTCGCGGGGCTTGAAGTGATCGATCTCGCGCTTGCGATCGACCAGCAGTGCCAGAGTCGGGGTCTGCACCCGCCCGACACTCCAGGCGCCCGGCACGCCGCAGCCTTGCAGATTGCGGCTCAAGGCGATGGAGCAGTTCATGCCCATCAGCCAGTCGGCCCGCTGACGCGCCAGGGCGGATTCGTAGACGGGGCGCATAGCGGCGTTGTTTTTGATGCCAGAGAGCGCTTTACGCACACTGGCATCATCCAAACTGGACAGCCACAGGCGCGAGGTCTTGCCCTTCCAGTTCAGGAACAGCAAGACCTCATCGACCAGCAGTTGGCCTTCGCGGTCGGCGTCCCCCGCGTTGACGACCTCGGCGGCTTCTTTGAGCAGATCGCGGATCACCTTGACTTGCTTGCCTGCACCACCGTCGCGCGGCGACAGCTTCCAGGTCGTGGGGATGACGGGTAGATGCGACGCGAGAACCTTGCCGCCATCTACATACTCTTCCGGCTTGGCCTGTTCCAGCAGATGGCCGAAGCACCAGGTGACGCGGGTCTTGGCCTGCGGGCAATCAATGAATCCGTCGCTGCGTTTGGCTCCGCCGATGACACCGGCGATGGCTTGGGCTACGGAAGGTTTCTCGGCAATGATGATGCGCATATCCGGCTCCAGAAAAAGGAGCCGGGTGCGTCGGCACCACCCGCGAATCGCGGCAAAGGAGCAACGCAGGAAATCCGCGAACCGCACCCGGCATAGAGATATACGCCGGGGCGGCACGGGCGGGCAGGTGTCGCGGAAGAACGAAAAGCCAAGGCAAAGGAGGGGGCAAAGAGAGGGTACAGCGCAGCGCAGTTATCCCAACTTCTTCGCCAGCTTTTCCGCCTCGATGTGCGTGTAACGCTTGAGCATGGACAGGCTTTTGTGTCCCGTCATGCTCGCCACTTCCATGACGCCCAGGCCCTTCTCAAACAGCCGCGACGCGGCTTCGTGTCTGAGGTCGTGGAAGCGAAGATCAGCCAGGAATGCGGGATCTGGCTTCTTGCCGGACTTGGCGCACTCTTCTGCATAGGCCGCTTTAGCGCGCACGATGCAGCGCTGCCAAGTTTTCTCGAATGAGTCCTTGGCTTGCCAGCCAAACACGCGCCCATCGAGGCGTCGAGGCAGGCTATGCAGTGCGTCCAGTGCGGCGGTTGACAGCGCGACGGTGCGTGCGCTGCCGTTCTTGGTGTCCACCAGGTGTGCCGTGCGCCTGGCCAAGTCGATGCGTGACCATTCCAGCCCGAGCAGTTCCCCCAGGCGCATCGAAGTCTCGACGGCAAGAATGATGATCTGTCGAAGCCCAACCGCACGCGCCTGCGCGGCAGCGGCCAGCAGCGCATCGACTTCGCCTGCTCGCAGCCGACGATCCCGCGCTGGCGGCGCGGCTGGTTTGCGTACCTTGCTCGCCGGGTTGCCTGCGGGCAAATCGATGCTCAAATCTTTTTCGACGAATGAAAACAGGGCTGAGAGCACGTTGATGTGGTGGATGACGGTTTGCGGTGCCAGTCCTTCTTGCAGCAGATCATCGCGCCAGCCCGACACGTCCACCCCGCGCACATTGGACAAGTAGTGAGCGCCGAAGCGCTCGCGTGCCTTGCCGAGGCGCGCGCGAACATCCTTCGCCGATTTCATGGCCTGCACCGGCCCGGCAAGGTAGCGATCCATCACTTCGGCGACTGTCACGCGCTGCGCATCTTGTCGCAGCACAGCAACGTTGCCCCGCTGGGCTTCGCGCTCGATTTCCCGCGCCCAGGCTTCTGCATCGGCTTTCAGGTCAAACGTGCGGCTCAACGTCGGCATGCCACGTCGCCGAATCTGCGCCATCCACCCGTTTTTTCGCTGTTCAAAGTATGCCATGACCGAACCCCCAATTCCCACTCAATTCCCACAAACCAATGGGAAAATACTAGCAGATCAAGCGTTTATGCGGGTTCTAGGCATACTGTATTTAGACCTGTCACGCCGGGGGTCGCGGGTTCGAGCCCCGTCCACTCCGCCAATAAAATCAATGGGTTAGCGATTTCGCTAACCCATTTTTGTTTCTGCGGCTGCCATGATGCTTGGCCCTTTACTTAGCACGAGTTCGGCGAAGGCTTGGGCGGCGGGGCTGAGTCGTTTGCCGTCGCGTTGCACCAGATACCACTGGCGCTTGAGCGGAAAACCTTCTACGTCGAGGACGCTCAACTGGCCAGAGGTGAGTTCCGCTTGGACCGTGTGTAGCGAGACCAATCCCACGCCCAGACCGGCTTCGACGGCGTGTTTGATCGCCTCGTTTTTGTTCATTTCCATGGTCGGCTTGAACGGTAACTGTCGTTCTCGGATGAAGTTCTCCAGGGCGCCGCGGGTGCCTGATGCGGGTTCCCGCACGACCAGTGGCTCTTCGAGCAGGCGCTTTAGGGGGATTGCGCGTTTTCTGGCGAGCGGGTGGTCGGGGGCGGCGATGATGACCAGCGGGTTGTCCATGAAGGGTTGCGCGCTGAGTTGATATCCCTCGGGCGGCGTGCCCATCAGCGCGAGATCGCTGACGTTCTCGGTTAAGTGACGCAGCAGGGTTTCGCGGTTGACGACATTCAGGCTGACCTCGACGTCTGGAAACTGGCGTCGAAACAGCGCCATAAGGCGAGCGGCAAATACGCTGGCCGTGCTGGCGACAGACACCGTCAGCACGCCGCCTCTGAGTCCTTTCAAGTTGGACAGAGACTGTTCGAGGTCGTTTAGTTCGCGGGTGACGATTCCGGCGCTGCGCAGGGCGACGTTGCCAGCTTCGGTGAGTCGGATTTTTTTGCCCGCATGCTCGAACAGGGGCATATCGAGCAAATTCTCCAATTGTTTGATCTGCATCGAAACAGCAGGCTGGGTGAGATGTAGCTTTTCGCTGGCGCGCGAAAAACTGCCGCAGTCCGCTACAGCTTGGAGAATTTCGAGTTGCCGGAAGGTGATTCTGATCATCAGTGAAAAATTCTCTAACTGCAAAAAAGTCTTAGTTTACCTTATGAACTAAGCGATCCTATAGTTGATTTTTTTCAACCCACCCGGCCGACAAAGGCCAACGCACAGAGGAACGACATGGCTCACGATCAATCCAGCCGCTACGCCAATCTCGATCTCAAGGAATCGGATCTGATCGCCGGTGGCAAGCACATCCTTGTTGCCTACAAAATGAAGCCCAAAGCGGGCTATGACTATCTGGCGACGGCGGCGCACTTTGCGGCCGAATCGTCCACCGGCACCAATGTGGAAGTCAGCACGACGGACGATTTCACCAAGGGGGTCGATGCCCTGGTTTATTACATCGATGAGGCCACGGAAGACATGCGCATCGCCTATCCGATCGAACTGTTCGATCGGAATGTGATCGACGGCCGCTTCATGATCGTGTCCTTCCTCACGCTGGTGATCGGCAACAACCAGGGTATGGGGGATGTCGAGTACGGCAAGATGATCGATTTCTATGTGCCCGAGCGCGCGATCCAGATGTTCGACGGCCCGGCCACCGACATCTCCAACTTGTGGCGCATTCTGGGTCGGCCGATCAAGGACGGCGGCTACATCGCCGGCACCATCATCAAGCCCAAGTTGGGTCTGCGCCCGGAGCCATTTGCCCAGGCGGCCTATCAGTTCTGGCTGGGAGGCGATTTCATCAAGAACGACGAGCCGCAGGGCAACCAGGTGTTCGCCCCGGTGAAAAAGGTGATTCCGCTGGTCTATGACGCCATGAAACGCGCGCAAGACGAGACTGGCGAGGCCAAGCTGTTCTCCATGAACATCACCGCGGACGACTATCACGAGATGTGCGCCCGCGCTGACTTCGCGCTGGAAGTCTTCGGTCCCGATGCTGACAAGCTGGCCTTCCTGGTGGACGGCTACGTGGGCGGCCCCGGCATGGTCACCACCGCGCGTCGCCAGTATCCGAACCAGTACTTGCACTATCACCGTGCGGGTCACGGCGCCATCACCTCGCCCAGTTCCAAGCGCGGCTACACCGCCTTTGTGCTGGCCAAGATGAGTCGGCTGCAGGGGGCTTCGGGCATTCACGTCGGCACCATGGGTTACGGCAAGATGGAAGGCGAGGGCGACGACCGCAACATCGCCTACATGATCGAGCGCGACGAGTGCCAAGGCCCGGTCTACTTCCAGAAGTGGTACGGCATGAAGCCCACCACCCCCATCATCTCCGGCGGCATGAACGCGCTGCGCCTGCCCGGCTTCTTCGAGAACCTGGGCCACGGCAACGTGATCAACACCGCGGGCGGCGGCTCCTACGGCCACATCGACTCGCCAGCGGCTGGCGCCAAGTCGCTGCGCCAGGCCTATGAGTGCTGGAAGGCCGGAGCCGATCCGATCGAGTACGCCAAGGAACACAAAGAGTTCGCGCGCGCATTCGAATCCTTCCCGGGCGATGCCGACAAGCTCTTCCCGGGCTGGCGCGACAAACTGGGCGTCCACAAATAAGCCGCTCCTGACGACGTCGTTTTTGAAGGTTTCAGCGCCCCCGGTTTCACGGGGGCGTGTTGTTTTGGAGGTGGATGCATGAGCATTGACGCGCAGCAGTACCGGGTTCAAGCAGAGCCCTATTACCAGCCGCAGGGCCGCGAGGTGGCCTTGTTTGAGGCCGCCTACCGCAATCGTTTGCCGGTCATGGTCAAGGGGCCGACGGGATGCGGCAAATCGCGCTTTGTCGAGCACATGGCGTGGCGGCTGGGCAAGCCGCTCATCACCGTGGCCTGCAACGAAGACATGACGGCGAGCGATCTGGTCGGACGTTATCTGCTCGAAGGCGGCGGCACGCGCTGGCTCGATGGGCCGCTGACCACCGCCGCGCGCATCGGCGCGATCTGCTACCTCGACGAAATTGTCGAGGCGCGTCAGGACACCACCGTGGTCATCCACCCGCTGACCGACCACCGCCGCACCCTGCCGCTCGACAAGAAGGGCGAGCTGATTCAGGCGCATCCCGATTTTCAGTTGGTGATTTCGTATAACCCGGGCTATCAGTCGCTGATGAAGGATCTGAAGCAGTCCACCAAACAGCGCTTCACCGCCTTCGATTTCGACTACCCCGAGGCCGGGCTCGAAACCACCATTCTGTGCAAGGAAAGCGGCCTCGACGCCGAGACTGCCGCCAAGCTGGTGAAAATCGGCCACGCCGCGCGCAACCTCAAGGGGCACGGTCTCGACGAGGGCATTTCCACACGCCTGATGGTGTACGCCGCGCAGTTGATCCACGACGGCGTTGATGCAGGAGACGCCTGCCGCATGGCGCTGGTGCGCCCCATCACCGACGATGCCGACATTCGCCAGACGCTCGATCACGCCATCGACGTGACCTTCGCCTAAGAGGGTGCGAACAAATCCGCCATGTCCGCTCCTCGCGCCCAAACCCTCCCACTCTGCGTTGCAAATGCGCGCTGTGCCGACGGGCACGGCTGTGCTTTGCGCCTTGATCGGAAGCGTTTGGGCGCGTTGCTCGGCCACGCCGGATTCATTCACACCCTCTGTGCGGCAGACCAAGCCGAACCATGGTGAGTGACGCCCTGATGGACGATTCGATACGCGCCAGTTGGGCGCGGCTCGACACGCGCTTTCCTCTCGTGGAGGCCATCTTCCCGGCCTGCATGGCCGATGCCCAGAGCGCGCTCACGCCCGATGGACTGAGCGCCTTCCTCGAAGCGGGCCGCATCATCGGCAAACTGGGGCGGGGCGCCGAGCCTTTGCTGGCCTTTCTGGAAGCCTGGCCGTCCACCGCCCGCGCCGTGGGTGAAGACCTGCTGGCGCCCGTGATGGCCGTGGTGCAAGGGCTGCAAAAATCGCCCAACGGTCGGGCCATCACGCCCTTTTTGCAGACCCTGGCTCCCGTGGCGCAGCGCCTGCAAGCGGGCGAGCAACTCCAGCACTATCTCGATCTCACGCTCGACCTGATGGCGCGCACCACGCGCTCCATCCACGGCTTTCACACCACCTATCCCAGTCCAGGGCTGCCGGACTTTTTCAATCAGGCGCCGACCTTGCTGGCCCAGCTCGACATCGGCGGCTTGCAGCGTTGGGTCGATTACGGCGTGCGCAACTATGCCACCCATCCCGAACGGCAAAAAGATTACTTCAGCCTGCAATCGGCCGACGCGCGCGCCGTGCTGCAGCGCGAGCGCCACGGCACGCTGCTGGTGGATGTGGAGCGCCATCTCGATCTGTATCTGCGCGCTTTGTGGCGGGACGGCGATCTGCTGATCCCTTACTCCACCGCCTTCGACGAACTGCGCAAGCCGGTTCCCTATTACGACCCGCTGGGCATTCGTCTGCCCGATGTGCAAGATGATGCTTTCGGCGTCTCGGGCCTCGATCGTTACCGGGCGATGCTCGCCCACATTGTCGGCCACCGCCGCTGGTCCACCCCGCAGATTGCCGACAACTGGAGCCCGTTTCAGCGCATGGCGGTCGAGTTTTTCGAGGACTGCCGGGTTGAAACCCTGCTGATCCGCGAATACGCCGGGCTGCGGCGGCTATTTCTCGCCCTGCATCCCCGGCCTGTCGAAGACGCCTGCAATCCCGAGACCACCTCCTGCCTGCGCCACCGTCTGGCGATGTTGTCGCGGGCGTTGCTCGACCCCGAGCACGGCTACCGCGACGCCGATCTGAATACCTTCGTTGCCCACTTTCACGCGCTGATGGCGCAGGGCGCCTCATCCACCCGAGACATCGCCGTGCTGGCTCTGGCCTATGTGGCGAAAACCCGCCGCCAGAGCGACCAGTTTGCCAAAGTGCACTTCGAAAACACCGTTATCGACTACCGCGACGACAACCGGCATCTTTGGCGCTTCATCGAACAAGGGGACGAGGAGGAGCGCTTCGACGAAACCCGCCGCAACGATGCGCAGGACGACTTGCCGCGCCTGCCGCCGCGGCACTATCCCGAATGGGACTATCACAGCCAGACCTATCGGCCCGACTGGGTCAGCGTGTACGAGGGTTTGCATCCGTCTGCACAGGCGGGCGACATCGACCGCTTGCTGCAAAAGCACGCCCCGCTGGCCAAGCGCCTGCAAAGACTGCTGGAACTGCTCAAACCGCAAGACAAAGTGCGCATTCGCTATCAGGAGGAAGGCAGCGAACTCGATCTCGACGTCGCTATCCGTTCGCTGATCGATTTCAAGGCAGGCTCCAACCCCGATCCGCGCATCAATCTGAGCCACCGCACCAACGGGCGCGATATTGCCGTGACCCTGCTGCTCGACCTCTCCGCCTCGCTCAACGACAAGGTGAAAGGATCAGAGCAGACCATCCTCGAACTCTCGCAGGAGGCCGTCTCGCTGCTCGCCTGGGCGATCGAACGCTTGGGCGATCCGCTGGCGATCGCCGGTTTTCAGTCCAACACCCGGCACGAGGTGCGCTACCTGCACATCAAGGGTTTTGGCGAGCCGTGGGGCGATGAAGTCAAGGCGCGTCTCGCGGCGATGCAGGCCAACTACTCCACCCGCATGGGGGCGGCGCTGCGGCACGCCGCCCACTCGCTGCGCGCGCGCAAGAGCGACAAAAAGCTGCTGCTCATCCTCACCGACGGCGAACCTGCCGATATCGATGTGCAAGACGAGCGCCTGCTCATCGAAGACGCCCGCCAGGCGGTGCGGGAGCTTGAGCTCGATGGCCTCTTCACTTTTTGCATCAGCCTCGACCCGCGCGCCGATGCCTATGTGTCCGACATTTTTGGCCGCCGCTACACCGTGATCGACAACATCGAGCGCCTGCCCGAGAGATTGCCGGAAGTGTTCCTGGCGCTGACCAAATAGCGCGCGTTCCTCAGTGGTTTCAAACCCTCGCCCCGGCACAGAGATGGGGGGCTGTGGACAATACGGCCTGTCCCCACCCAGCCTATTCACTCCACGGTCTATCTCTCTATGCAATCCTTGCGACAGCTTTGGCGTGACTGGCGCAGCGGCGAGCTGCGGCTCTTATTCTTCTCGCTGGTGCTGGCCGTGGCCGCGTTGTCGGCCGTGGGCTTCGTCGCCCAGCGGCTGCAAGGCGCGCTGGTGCGCGATGCTGCGCAGTTGATCGGTGGCGACGTGGTGATCGTCAGCGATCATCCGCTGAAACCGCTGTATTTGCAGCACGCGCAAGCGCAGGGGCTGCGCTCTATGCAGACGGCGGTGTTTCCCAGCATGGCGCTCGACGTCACGGGTGACCGCACCCGGCTGGTCTCGCTCAAGGCGGTAGGCGCGCATTACCCCTTGATCGCGCAGGTGGTGCTGCGCGACGGGCTGCAGGCGCCAGAGGTGTCGCGCAGCGGGCCGCCCGAGCCCGGTACGGTCTGGGTGAATGCCAGTGTGCTCGGCGCTCTGCGGCTGCAGGTGGGTGATCTGTTGCAGTTGGGCAATGCGCGGTTGCGCATCGCGGCCATTCTGGTGCGCGAGCCCGATACCGGCGCGGGCTTCATCAATTTCGCCCCGCGGGTGATGATGAATCGTGCCGATTTGCCTGCTACCGGGCTGATCCAGCCCGCCAGCCGGGTGACTTATCGCCTCGCGCTGTCTGGGCCATCGCAGGCAGCAGCCGCCTACGCCAAGTGGGCGCAGGAGCAGATTCGCCAAACCTCCGCGCGCGGCATGCGGGTGGAAACCGTGGCCGACAGCGGCCCGGCGCAAGAACAGACGCTCAAGCGCGCCTCTGATTTTCTGCATCTGGTGGCGCTGATCACCGCGCTCATGGCCGCTGTGGCGGTGGCGCAGTCGGCGCGCGACTTTGCGCGCCGACGTTTGCAGCCCTGCGCGGTATTCAAGGCTTTGGGGCTGCGTCAGGGCGTCTTGCTCCGTCGCTACGCCGCCGAGTTTGTCTGGCTGGGCGGCTTTGCGGCGGCGCTGGGGGTGTTGCTCGGCCTGGCGGTGCAGGCGGCGATGATCGGGCTGCTGCACGGGCTGATTCAGGTTCAGGTGCGCGAGCTGCCCGCGCCCGCTTGGGCGCCCGCGTTGTTCGCCGGGGCGACGGGCATGGTGCTGCTGCTGGCCTTTGGCCTGCCCTCGATTCTGCAGTTGGCGCGCGTACCGCCCCTGGCGGTGCTGCGCCGCAGTCTGGGCCACCTGCAGTCCGCGCCGTTCATCACGGTGCTGGCAGGCGTGGGGGCATTCGGCCTGTTGCTGTGGCTGCAGGCCGGCGACCTTCGCCTAGGGCTGATTGCCGCCGGTGGTTTCATCGGTCTGACGCTGGTGTTTGCCTTGCTGGCCTGGCTGATGATGCGGGGTTTGCGGCGCTGGATACGCGGCCATGCGGCGTCATCCGTCGCCACTGGCGGTTTGATGCAGATGGCGGCGCGTCAGTTGGCCACCCGGCCTTGGAGTGCGGTGATTCAGATCACGGCGCTGAGTCTGGGTTTGTTCGCGCTGGTGTTGCTGGTGCTCATGCGCACCAGTCTGATCGACGCCTGGCGTGCCTCCATACCCGCCAACGCGCCCGACCGCTTTGTCATCAACATCCAACCTGCGCAGAGCCAGGATTTTTTGGCCGCGCTGCGCCGCGATGGCGTGAACCACGAAGACTGGTATCCCATGCTGCGCGGCCGTCTGGTGGCCATCAACGAAAAGCCGGTCTTTGGACGCGACTACGACAGCATCCGCGCCCGCGACCTGATCGACCGCGAATTCAATCTTTCAGCCAGCGCCACCCTGCCCAAGGCCAATACCCTGGTCGCCGGCGACTGGAACGATACCGCCGGGCCCGATGCCAAAGGCCTGTCGGTGGAGCAGGGCATCGCCAAAACCCTGGGCTTCAAACTCGGCGATACCCTGACTTTCGACATTGCAGGCCAGCGCGTGACCGCACCCATCACCAGCGTGCGGCATGTCGACTGGAGCTCCATGCATGCCAACTTCTTTGTGCTGCTGCCGCAGGCCATGCTGAAAAATCAGCCCGTGACCTATCTGGCCGCCTATCGCGCTCCCGGAGACGCGCAGCGCATGGACGACACCCTGGTGCGGCAGTTTCCCAATCTCACCGTGGTCGATGTCGGCAGCCTGCTCGCGCATTTACGCAAGCTGGTCGAGCAGGTCATCACTGCCGTGCAGTTTTTGTTTTTGTTCGCCCTCGCGGCCGGGCTGGCCGTGCTCGCCGCTTCGCTGGCATTGTCGCGGCAGGACCGCTCGCGCGAAATGGCGGTGTGGCGCGCCCTGGGCGCCTCTTCGCAGTTGCTGCGGCGTATGGCCTTGGTGGAAATGATGTGGGTCGGCGCGCTGGCCGGACTGCTCGGCGCCGCCGGGGCGGCGGGGGTGAGCGCCGCGCTGGCGCACTGGGTGTTTCTGTTTCCCTGGCAGCCGCCGTGGTGGCTCTGGCCCGCGGCCATGCTGGCGGCCTCCATGCTGGCGATGGCGGCCGGGTGGTGGAGTCTGCGCGATGTGCTGCGCCGGGCGCCGGGTCAGAGTTTGCGCACCTTGACTTGAAAATGAGCTGAAAATCTTTTGCCACTTTGCGGGACGATTGATTGCAGATTGACCTGAGGCAAGTTCTGCCGGGGCGCATCTCCCATAATCGCGATTCTTTTGTTTCAGCCTTGTTTGCAAACTGCCCCGCTCCATGTCAGAAACCATTGCCATCACGCCCGCCGCACCTGTCCCCCAGCCGGTTTCCAGCACGCCTTATCAGCGCCTCGGCGGCGCGGAGGGTGTGCGTCGGTTGGTCCATCATTTCTACGACTTGATGGATCTGGAGCCGCAATATGCCGATCTGCGGGCCATGCATCCCACCAATTCCGAAGAAACGCGGGAGAAGCTCTACCTGTTTCTCAGCGGCTGGCTGGGCGGACCCGATCTGTATTCCCCGCAATATGGGCATCCGCGCCTGCGGATGCGCCACTTTCCCTACGCCATCGGCACCAAGGAGCGCGACGAGTGGATGGCCTGCATGGTGCAGACCCTCAACGAAGTCGAGATGGACGACACACTGCGCCGCCAGTTGCACGAAGCCTTCGCCGGCACGGCCGACTGGATGCGCAACAAAGCCGAGCCCGGCAATATGCCGGCGGGCAATGTGGTGCATGGTTGACCGCTTTGCCCAATGAGCCCGCCGCTCTGTGCTCTCATCTTCGCTCTCAAATCGCGGGCTTGTTTTGAACGTTGTTTTAACCGCCGCGTTCAGTGCGCCGGGCCGAGCGCAGCAGCACCACCAGAGCTCCGGCGCCGCCATCGCTGGGCCGGGCCTGCACATAGGCCATCACTTCGTCGCGCTGCATCAGCCAGCTTCGCACCTTGTGTTTGAGCACCGGCTCGCGCAGCGGCGAACTCAGCCCCTTGCCGTGGACCACCCGCACGCAGCGCCATTCGCGCTGCAGCGCGGTGCGTAAAAACTGACCCAGAGCCTCGCGCGCCTCGTCACGGCGCAGACCGTGCAGGTCGATTTCGTTCTGGATCGTCCAGTGCCCCCGGCGCAGCTTGCGCAGGGTGTCCGATCCCACGCCTTCTCGCCGCCAGGATAGGGCGACGTCGGTCTCCAGCAAATGATCCAGATCGAGCTCGTCGGACATCGCCTCTAACAGCACCAACCGTTCGTCGCGCAGCGATTGGTGCGGAATGGGTTTGGGCGGCGCGGGCTGCAATCCTGGCGGGGGAGGGTGGATCGATGCCCCCAAGACCTTGGCGCCCGCAGTGGCCGCGCGAAACAGGGCGCGATCTGCGGAGGTGGGCACAGACTCGGCGGGAGCGGCCGCGATGGGTGGCGGAGTTGGCCCAGGTTTCGTGCGCGCAGGCTGCGGCGGCTGGCGCAGGCGCCGGCGCAAGTCGCGCAATGCGTCCTGGCTGCTTGCCTTGAGCGCAGGCGCGGCGGGTTTCACAACAGACCCCGTTCGGCAAACGAAACCACGCTATGCCGGGTGACCACCAGGTGATCGAGCACGCGCACATCCACCAGGGCCAGCGCCGCTTTCAGGGTTTGCGTCAGCGCGCGGTCGGCCGCGGACGGTTCGGCCAGGCCGCTGGGGTGGTTGTGCGCCAGAATCAGCGCGCCGGCATTCAGGCGCAGCGCGGCTTTCACGACCTCGCGCGGATAGACGCTGGTGCTCGCCAGCGTGCCGCGAGAAAGCTCTTCCGAGGCGATGAGCTGGTGCTGGTTGTCGAGAAACAGCACCGCGAAAATTTCCACCGGTTGCGGCCCGAGCCAGAGTCGCAAATAGTCGCGCACCGCAGCGGGCGAATCGAGCAGGGGTTGCTGCATCATCTGCTCGTTCAGGGTGCGGCGAGCGAGTTCCAGCACGGCGGCAATCTCGGCATATTTGGCCGCGCCCAGTCCTTTGATTTTGCGGAGTTGCTCGGATGAGGCGTTGAGCAGGCCGTGCAGGCCGCCAAACTGATCGAGCAAGGCGGCGGCCAAATCGAGGGCGCTCTGCCCGCGCACCCCGGTGCGCAGCACGATGGCGACCAGTTCGGCGTCGGCCAGGGCGTGCGGGCCGCGCGCCAGCAATTTTTCGCGCGGTCGTGCATCGGCAGGTAGATCGGCGATACGTGTGGCCATGCAGGGTTCCCCCTAAAATGCGGTTTACGTCGCCTTTGCGGCTCGCTTTCAGCCGCTATTTTGCCTGCCCACCCATCATCGTGCCTTGCGTCCAGCCTGATTCCTATCTCACCCTGCATTACCGCCTCAGCGATCCGGGCGGCGTCGATGCGGTCAACACCTTCGGCGGAACGCCTGCGACGTTTACGCTGGGACAGGGGCAACTCAGCCCGGCGCTGGAGGCCTTGCTCGTCGGCCTCGATGAAAACACGCACACCCGTTTCGATCTGCCTGCGGGCGCAGCTTTTGGCGCGCGCATTCCGGGCTTGCTGCGTTGGGTTTCGCGCGGGGAGGTTGAGCGTGCGCGCGAATATCCCGGGCCCGCGGCGCAGGTCGGCGATGTGATGCGCCTGCGTCTGCCGACCAGTGCGGATGGCGAAGCCGGTCTGCTCACCGCACTGGTGCGTGAAATTGACGAAGGCGGCGACGCGCTGCTGCTCGATTTCAATCACCCCCTGGCCGACTGCCCCACGACTTTCGAGGTCAAGATTCTCGCCGTGCTATGAAGCCAGACGCTTTCGCCTCATCGCCAGACCCTGAAGTTTCAGCGTCCGAACCGCAAGTGTTGCTGGCGAGCCCGCGCGGTTTTTGCGCCGGTGTAGACCGGGCCATCGACATTGTCGAGCGCGCGCTGGAACGCTTTGGCGCGCCCATCTATGTGCGCCATGAAATCGTGCACAACACCTATGTGGTCAACGACCTGAAGGCCAAGGGCGCGGTTTTTGTCGAAGAACTCGAACAAGTGCCCCAGGGCGGCACCGTGGTGTTTTCTGCGCACGGGGTGTCGCAGGCCGTGCGTGCGCAGGCGCAGGCGTTGGGCTTGCAGGTGTTCGACGCCACTTGTCCGCTGGTCACCAAAGTGCACGTTGAAGTGGCCAAGATGCGGCGCGACGGGCTGGAAATCGTGATGATCGGTCACGCCGGTCATCCAGAGGTCGAAGGCACCATGGGGCAGGCCGAGGGCATCCATCTGGTGCAGACCCTCGACGATGTCGCGCGCCTGAACATTGCGCCCGATGCGCCGCTGGCCTTTGTGACTCAAACCACGCTGTCGGTCGATGATGCCGCCGAAATCGTCGCGGCTCTGCGCGCGCGGTTTCCTCAGGTGCATGAGCCGAAAAAGCAAGACATCTGCTACGCCACCCAAAATCGCCAGGACGCGGTGAAGATGCTCGCCCCACAGGTCGATGTGGTCATCGTGGTCGGCAGTCCGACCAGTTCGAATTCCAATCGCCTGCGCGAAGTCGCCCAGCGGATGGGCAAGCCCGCCTACATGGTCGATCAGGTCGAAGACCTGCGCGCGGAGTGGCTGGAGGGCGCGCGCCAGATCGGCCTGACAGCGGGCGCTTCGGCTCCCGAAGCCCTCGTCGATCAGGTCGTGGCCCGGCTGAAGGCATTGGGCGCCTTAGCGGTGCGGCAGCTCGACGGCGTGACCGAATCGGTACAGTTTCCGCTGCCGCGCGGCTTGGTGGTCAAGGCCGACTCCTGACCGATTCACCGCCCAGCCACCGGCGCAAGGCTTGGCCCGGATCGCTCGGCGACGGCTTCATTTCTCGTTCAACTCAAACGCATCATGCTCGACATCACCCTGCTGCGCAAAGACCTGCCCCACGTCATCGCCCGGCTCGAAACCCGTCAGTCTCCTCAGCCCTTCCTCGATGTGGCCCGCTTTGAAGCCCTCGAAGCCGAGCGCAAAACCCTGCAGAAACAAACCGAAGATCTGCAGGCGCGGCGCAACCTGCTCTCCAAGCAGATCGGGCAGGCCAAAGCCAAAGGTGAGGATGTCGCGCCGATCATGGAAGAGGTCGGCCACATCAAAACCACGCTGGAAGCAGACGCCGCCCGGCTCGACGCCTTGCAAGCCGAACTGCAGGGGCTGCTCATGGCCGTTCCCAATTTGCCCGCGGCCGACGTGCCCGTCGGCGCGGATGAGACGCAGAACGTCGAACTGCGCCGATGGGGCACCCCGCGCACGTTTGAATTCCCGGTGCGCGACCACGTCGATGTCGGGGCAGATCTCGGGCTGGACTTCGAGGCCGCAGCGCGCATCTCCGGTTCGCGTTTTGCCGTGCTGCGCGGGCCGATCGCCCGCCTGCACCGGGCCCTTGCCCAGTTCATGCTCGACGTTCACACCACCGAACATGGCTACACCGAAGCCTATGTGCCTTACATCGTCTCGGCGCAAGCGCTGCGCGGCACGGGGCAGCTCCCTAAATTCGAGGAAGACCTCTTCCCCGTGAAGCACGGAGAGGGCGAGAGCCACTACCTCATTCCCACAGCCGAAGTGCCGCTGACCAATCTGGTGCGCGATCAGATCGTCGATGCCGCCCAACTGCCGCTGCGCTTTGTGGCGCACACGCCGTGCTTTCGCTCCGAGGCCGGGTCAGGCGGGCGAGATGTGCGCGGCCTCATCCGCCAACACCAGTTCGACAAAGTCGAGCTCGTCTGGGTGACGCGGGCAGAAGAGTCGGCCACCGCGCTGGAACAACTCACCGCCCACGCCGAGAGCATCCTGCAACGCCTGCAATTGCCCTATCGCACCATCGTCCTGTGTACCGGCGACATGGGTTTTGGCAGCGCGCGCACCCACGATATCGAGGTCTGGCTCCCGGCGCAAAACACCTACCGCGAAATCTCATCCTGCTCCAATATGGAAGCGTTCCAGGCCCGCCGCATGCAGGCGCGCTATCGCGCCGAGAGCGGCAAGACGGAACTCGCGCACACCCTTAACGGCTCCGGCCTGGCAGTTGGTCGCACGCTCGTGGCGATCCTCGAAAACTACCAACGCGCTGACGGGGGTATCGACATTCCGCAGGCGCTCCAGCCCTACATGGGAGGACTGACCCAGATCGAGCCGCGTGCCTGATATACTTATCAGCTTTTCGCGACCACGACAGCTCGCAAGTTTGAAGCGACCTGTGAAGCGAATAGCAACGAACACCCCGGAAAGGTGGCAGAGTGGTCGAATGTACCTGACTCGAAATCAGGCGTAGGCGCAAGCCTACCGAGGGTTCGAATCCCTCCCTTTCCGCCAATGCCATGAACTAAGCCCATGATTCAATGGGCTTTTTTCTTTTCTGATGTGGCTCGGTCTTACCGTAGGTCTTACCCGCTGACATGGATAGGCGAGTTATCCACAGAACAGCGGCGGCACTGATGCGAATGCGTCGTATCCGCAATGGATCGCCCCTGAGTTTTCACTAGTACGCCTCTCGGTGTCGGTTGCGCCAGACCCTGCGCATCATCCGGCGTCGTATCCGCGTCGCCAGTCGCCTGAGCGCAGCAATACGCGGTGCCTGTAGTCGCATCGCGGCCAGCAGCCCGGCGTCATAGATGCCATGAATGCGGGCGTTCATAGACGACACGGCCTTACCCTCTGGCGTCTTTGGCCCGGTGGACTGCTCCCACGGTCGCCATGTGCGGATCAGCTCGGCTTGCTTGGCGCGGCTCTCTGGCGTCCATCTGGGCATTGAATACTTCCTTCCAACTTTTCAGGTGCCATGTGCAGACGCGCTCTCCAATTCCGCACCGGTGCAGAGTAGGGGAGACTGCTCTCACCCTCTGGTGGCTCAAAATTAAGTCGCCAGATTTCAGGCCACTGCGTACCGCTGGCGTGCAGGCCGTGGGCGTGTCGCCTGCGTCCATCCGTTCGGCCATAACAAAAGTTAACAGCCGGGTCTGCCCAAAACCGGAGTTTTCCGTAGTAACTGGCGGCTCCAGACGCTGCAAACGGGATTCAAGGTTGCGCATGGCTGGTCACGAAAAGTCACGTTGACGTGGAACACGATGCACGGCTGCTCATCCTCCACCCATTCCCCGTCGTCATTGCGGTCAACACCGAAGATGTGTATCTCGGCGGGTGCATCATGCGCGGTCTGGGCTTTGATCTGCTCCAGACGCTCTAGGCGAGATTCAAGACTTCTGCTCATGGGTCATCTCCAGGGCTTCGATGCGTCTTTCGATCACGGCCAGCTCAAACACTTTGACCATCTGGCCGAGCACGTAGGCCAGCTTCGTCCCCTCGCCACTTTCCAGTCGTCCAGATCGCATGTCGTTGTAAACCTTGCCCATCTCTAGGCGCAGATCATCGACGGTGTGCAGTCGGACTTTTTGCCGGGGGATAGGGTCGAGCACCTCGCTTGTGACAGCGCGGAGTGCAGGCGTTTTGCGTTTCGCGGTCATCGCTCAGTTTCTCCCCAGGAATTGCAGTTCCCGCGCAGCTTGAATTTCCGAAGCCCGTAACTCAGCATCGCGTGCAGCTATCTGCGCTTCGGTCAAAATCGGCGCGGCGTACTTGGACGCAACACTGCGCACCCGCTCCATGTGGCGGGTTTGAATGGCTTTGGCGAGTTCGGCGGGGGTGGGCTTGATGTCGGTGGTCATGGTGCAGTCCTTTCGGTGTGGTGAATAGATGAATGGCCTTGCAGCGCCAGCAAAAGAGATTCAGCGCGGCCATCGTCTTTGATGCGGGTCAGGTGCGGTGTCGAGCCAGGCAATACGCGCTTGCATGTGGCGATGCTCACGCCCTTGTCGGCTCCCGGTGGTATCCCTGCGCGGCGTTTCCACACGGCAGGCTGCACCACATCGTGAGCAATCTCCAATGCCGCCAGAACGCCCAGGATCGCGCCGTAGGTGTGCCCAAAGGCGAAAGCGCCTACAGCACCTTCACCGGGTCGAGACCCGACACGCTCCACCAGAACGAAACGCGGTCGATGCTGGCGCAATATCCCGGCCAGAGCAGCGGCGTCGATCTGCCTGCGTCCGGTGGTCGTCGGCAGGGTCGGCATGTCGAGCACGTCGATGAATTGCCGCTCGGTGTCGATGAACCCTATTGCTCCACCAAGGCCGGGGTCGATGCCGCAGAGCGTTTTATTCATGGCGATGGTCTCCGCAGTCCGTGGCGTCAAAGCGCCGTGGGTAGGTGCGCGTCTGTGCCGTCTGCCATCCCACGGTGTGCCTGAGCGCGCAGACAGGCTTGCCCGTGGTGCGCAGGTGTCGGCAGTCCCAGCAGCTTTGCCGGGCCTTGCCGATAGCGGTTTGCGCAGCCTGTGCTGCGGCTGGCGCTGCATCATCGGCAGGTTCGGGGCCGGTGAACCGCGCGGGCCAGGCATTCCGGTAGCTGCGCGGCTTCGGGATCGGGTCAACTGTTGCGAGTGTGGTCAGCAGTCCGTCCGGGCGTTGAACGATCCACAGGGCGGATTTCTCGGCGTCGATCAGCGCCAGCCCTTGCCAGTCGATGCCGTGGTATCCGCCGTGCCGTGCGAGAAGGTCAGCAAGCGCCGCATCAATCCCGCCGTCGAAGTGCTGGATAGCAGCGCGCTCGGATTGCGCTTCGTCCAGATCGCGGGCGTCGTTTGCAGGTTCGCTGCGGGTATTAACAAAAACAGGGGTTTCAGGGGTTGCAAGGGTGCAGGCCAATAACGGCGCGGGTTCCGGCTGCAACCCCATGTTTTTTTCAGGGGTTTCAGGGGTTGCAGATCGCGCCTTGATCCGCTGGGCAATCGCTTGAAGTGACATGTCAGCAGCCCTCCAACTTGGAGCCGTCAACGGGGTAGAGACGCACAGCCCGCCCGTTGACGCGGTGGAACCGGGTGCGCTTGCCATCCGCGCCAGCAGCCGGAATGACGCCTTGCGCCTCCAGACTATCGAGCGCAGCCTTGAAGTCAAAACCCCTGAGCGCCTCGCGCATCCCCTCTGCGGTGAACAGGTAGCTTCTGCCGTCGCCTTCGTCTTTCCACCATCCCGCCCGATCGCGGACAGGTAAATTGTGGGTCGCTGCGATGTCGTTAAAACGGGCGTCGCCATGACGGGAGACGAACGCGGCGAGCTGCTCCACAATCTGCCTGCGCTCTCCGTTGCCGCTTCCGCGTGCCAATCTCCACAGCGTGAATGCTTCGGCTGCGGCCTGCGTCGCTGCGCCTTCACCCCAGGCCGTCAGCCCGTATTCCGTCGCCAGTTCGCCCGCCATCGCAATCATGGCGAACCGCGCCGCAGCGCGCTTGTCTTGACCCTCTCCGCCATCGGGCGAAAATTCCGGCAGGCTTTTGAACACGTCGAGCGCCGCGCCGAAGTCTTGTGGATCGCGTGTCAGTCGCTCCAGGAACTCCCGCCCTGCATGGCCGTAGTGCTGCGATGCCGCCGTTTTGATCGCATCAGAAAAAGCGCGGCCATCGGACAGACCATGCAGATCATCCCAGGCCCCATGCTGGCGCTGAACAGGCACGTCAAGCAATCGCACAGCCTGCCCGGATTTCGCGCGCTGGCCTGCCTCCATCATGGACGTAGCTAGGGTGCGCTCACCCGTCGAGAGCACGATGGTTCGCCATCTGGTGACGGTGCGCGCCGTTCCCGTGCGGCTGGCCCGTTGTTTGCCGGTGCCGTTGCCCAGCATGTAGGCAATCATGCCCACGTCGCGTGGATCAGCCTCGCTGATTTCGTCGAGCACCAGAAGGTTGTCGTTGAACAGCGCCGCAGCACCCTCCAAGCCGTTTGCCGTGGCCTTCCAGGTGCGCTTGTAACGCTCTGGCCCCCAGACCGAACGCGCCGCCTCTGCCGCCGTGGTCTTGCCCGTTGATGAATCTCCGACAAGGTGAACGCCCCCGCCCTCTGCGCTGCACTTCGCCAGCAGCGGCCCGGTGAACGCCACGGACAAGGCGAGCATCAACATGGGATTGTTCCGCGCAGGTGCCGCCACAGTGTTGATCCACGCCTTGAGTGTGCCGCCGGTTGCGTACTCCGCCGTGCCGCCTTCACCCGACTGGAAAATCACGCTTGCCGCACCGGGGCCGATGGACGCATCCGGCAGGACGAACACCTTACCGGCCCAGCCGACTTCCAGCGCACAAGTGACGCGCTGCTTTGGCGCGGGTTGCTGGAGATACTCGCCAAAGGACTGACGATTACGGGGCGAGATTTCCACGCCCATGCCCAGCAATTCACCGCGCAGATCGTCGCCACTGCCGCGCAGCATGGCCTGCGGCATGGCCCAAGTGCGCCAGTGCCCCAGCGTGGTCTTGATCCGCAGCAAGCGGCCAAAGTTACCGCCGTGGGTGTCTGCGGTCACAGCGTCGATGTGAACGGGGCTGCTCACCCATGTATCCAACATCTGCGGCGGGTTGTCGCCCTTCTGTTTAATGCCGAAGTGCCAGACGCCGGGGCGGAATTTGCGGCCATCGGCTTCTTGCCAGTCGTCGAACACGCGCCAGCAGGGGCGCTGCTCCAGCGCTGGAAACCCGGTGTTTGCAACCTCTGCAACCCCATGATTTTCTGCCGGGGTTGCGCTGGAACCCGCGCCACTGCTCGCTTGCACCCCAGAAACCTCTGCAACCTCGGTTTCGGTTGCAACCTCTGCAACATCTTCGATTTCGAGCAAGTCAGACATGGCCGCCCTCCAGATACAGGGCAAGATCGTTGAAGTCGGTGGCCTCAATCGGAATGCCAGGCGGCCAGACAGGGCGAGCCAGCTTGCCGCCTACAGCGCCAGCGGCAGCGCGTGCCTTCGTCAAGCCGGGGTTGCCGGGCGTCAGGCGGTCGTCGTCGGCAACGACCACGATCTGAGCGCCGGGATACTTGGCGCGAATTGCCAGAGCGACAGGCTCCAAATTTCCCGCGTCCACAGCGGCCAGAACTGCCGCGCCGGGAAACTGTGTCGATGCGGTCATGGCCGTGGCGAAGCCCTCAGCAATAACGATCACGCTAGAAGGCAGCGCACCGTCCACACGAATGAAGTGCGCCTTCTTCGCACCTCCAGACAACATGCGCTTCGTGCCGTCCTCACTGACATATTGCAAGCTGCGGGTGTTGCCGTCAGCGTCCTGAATGCGCAGCACCAGCAGGTCGCCAGCCTGTCGAGCATTGCCGGGTGGAATGCGCTTTTGCTTCAGGTAAGGGTGTTCCGGTTTGGCCGGTGTCGCCTTTGCCCAGAGCACTGCTGCGCGCTCGGCTGCGGTTTGCTGCTCGGCCTCCCGCTGCCGCTGGGCTTCGTCCTTGGCTTGCCGGATCAGCCGGAAATGCTCATCCCTTTCTTGGCGCGTCATGCTGGTGGTGGCGTTGCTGCTCCATGTGCAGGACACGCCGGACTTCCAGCTTCCGGCAACTCCGAACCGTTCGCGAAGGACGAACCATCCATTGAGTGAGCGGGGCTTGTCTGTGGCGACTTGGTAACGGCGCAGGGTGCCATCGGCCACGATGTCGCCAGGGTCAGCAGGTGCGATGCCGTGGGCGTGCATGGCGTCGAGTAGGCCGATAACCGGATTTACAGCCGGGGCCATCGCCATCAGCGCGGCTCGACTTTTGGCAGGGGTAACCGGAGTTCGACAGTTTGAGTCAAAAATTGGCTGAAAACGCCGACCCGGCCTTGACGGAACAAAGGGTTAGCCTCGTTTTTGGAAAAGTACGTGTGGTGGCACGTTTTTCCACATTGTGAGGCTGTTGCCATTTGAAGATGGGTTGGTGTATTGTGGCGGCATGTTCATCAAGATCACCACCTCCGGCGGTCGCCGCTACGTCCAGCTCGTGGAGTCCTACCGGGATGAGAGCGGGCGGGTGAAGAAACGCACGGTGGCCACCCTGGGGCGCGCCGACCAAGCTGGCAGCCAGCTTGAGAGCGTGATCCGCGGCCTGCAGCGACTTCGCGGCGACATGCCGCCGGAGGCCGGCGCGGTGGCGACCGTGGCCGACGTGCGGTTCGAGTCCAGCCGCGCCCTGGGCGACGTATGGGCGCTGACCGAGCTGTGGGACGAATTGGGATTTGGCGAGCTGCGCCGGGTTTTTGGTCGCACGCGCAGCCGCATCGACGTCGAGGCGCTGGTGCGCCTGATGGTGCTCAACCGCCTGTGCGACCCGACGTCCAAGCTCGGCGTGCTGCGCTGGTTGCAGACGGTGGCGCTGCCGCGCTTTGCGCCCAAGGAGGTGACGCATCAGCACCTGCTGCGGGCGATGGATGCGCTGGTCGAACACCAGGACTGCGTCCAGGCGGCGTTGGCCGGGCTGCTGCGCCCGCTGATCGACCAGGATCTGTCGGTGGTGTTCTACGACATGACCACCATCGGCGTGGAGGGCCAGACCGAGTTGGCCGGCGACCTGCGCCAGTTCGGCCTGTCCAAGGACGGGGGGATGCGTCGCCAGTTCATGCTCGGCGTGGTGCAGACGGCCGAGGGACTGCCGCTGACGCATCGGGTCTGGGAAGGGAACACGGCCGAGGCACCGACGCTCAGCACCGTGGTTCAAGAGGTTCTGGCGCTGTACCCGGTCAAGCGCGTGGTGCTGGTGGCCGATCGCGGTCTGCTCAGCCTGGACAATCTGGAGTGGCTGCGCGGGCAACGCGTGGGCGGCACCGAGCAGCCCGTGGAGTTCATCCTGGCCGTGCCGGGGCGGCGCTACGCCGAGTTCGCCGAGATCCTGGAGCCGATTCACGCGCTGCGCTGCGCGGCGGCCACCCGCGAGGTCCTCGGCGAGACCCGCTGGCAGGACCTGCGCCTGGTCTGGGCCCACGATCCGCGCCGCGCCCTGGAACAAACCGCAGCGCGCCGCCAGCATATCGGAGAACTCACGCAGGAAGCCCAGCAGCGTGCTGGCAAGCTTGATGCGCAAGAAGGCGGCACCGCCTTCAGAGGCCGGCGCCTGAGCGACTCCGGTGCTAAGGCCTGGCTGTATCGCGCGGTCTCCGAGGCGCATCTGGGCTCGATCATCAAGGTCGACCTGCAATCGGATCTGTTCACCTACGTCATCGACGACAAGGCGCTGGCGCGTGCAGAACTGGGCGACGGCAAGCTGTTGTTGGTGACCAATGTGCCAGAGTTGTCGGCGCTTGAGGTTCTGCGACGCTACAAGAGCCTGGCCGACATCGAGCGCGGCTTCAAGATTCTCAAATCCGAGATCGAGATCGCCCCGGTGTTCCACCGCTTGCCCGACCGCATCCGTGCCCATGCGCTGATCTGCTTCATCGCTCTGGTGCTGTACCGCGTCATGCGCATGCGCCTCAAGGACGCCGGCTCCAAGCTGTCGCCCGAACGTGCACTCGAGCAACTGCGACGCATCCAATACCACCAGGCCCACCTCGGCGGCGAGCGCCGCGACGGCACGTCCTCGCTCAGCGACGCCGACCACGCCATCCTCCAAGGACTCAAGCTTCCGAAACCCGCCATCGACGACCAACTCGCACTCCTGTAGGGGCACGTTTCAACGCTCACCCTAACGATATCGCGTACTTACGACCGTAACTGTCGAACTCCGGGGGTAACGACATTGCGGCGGGGGATCATGGCCTCACCCCACAGAGCAACACCACGTCGGCCACGATTAACGCAGCAAGAGCCAAGGGCAGCAGCGCAGGGATGTAGCGTGCGCAGGCGTGCGCAACCCTCGCCAGGCGGCGATTCAATTGCGTTCTCATGGATCACCCCTCGGCGGTGAGCTTTTCGATTGCGGCGAAAACTTCGGCTGCGGGCCAGAAGGAACTACGCCCGATCTTCTTAGGGGCTGGAAATTTTCCGGCTTGGATCAGCGCGTAGAACGTGGTGTTCTTGATCGGCAGCAGGGGCTGCTGTCCTGCGCCGCCGATAATCTGGCTCTTGCGCAGGAGGGCGCGGGGGTCTGTGTGTGCGGTTTGGTGTTGCATCGAAAGCCCTTCAAAAAGGTTGAAAACTTCCGAAGCCCCCACAAAAAAATTCCCGCCCAAGTCGTTTGGTGTAAAGTTCTGGGGCGGCGATTTAGTTTGCTGCTTCTCAAGGCAAGGACAGGGCTTCGGTTCTGGGCAAAGGCTTCGCAGTTCGTACCTGCGGGGCCTTTGTTTTTTGCGCTGTGATTTCCCACAGCACGGCACATACTAGCGCGTCTTTTGCGTTGTGGATAAGACAGAACACGCTGGCGTTCGTTGATGCACTGCGCACAATATAGCGAGCCAGCCGGATCGTCGGTCGGCTGGCGTAGATGATGCCGTAGCCGTCATGCAGCCAGCTTGATTACGTTGCTCTTGCCGGTGGCGAAGTCCGCCCATGCTCGCATCAACTCCCGGCGTCGGTCGAAACGGGTCAGGCGCGCAGCGGAATGATTTCCGCGCCGGTCTTGAGTTTGTCGAGGTAGTCGGCCCACTGCTGCATCAACTGCTGGCGCTGTTCCATGAATTGCGTGCGGTTGTAGGCGCGGCCTAGGGCGTCAGGCACGGCGTGCGCTAATTGCGCCTCAATCACTTCTGGCGCAATGCCCAGGCGTTCAGCGGCCAAGGTGCGCGCGGTGGCGCGGAAGCCGTGCGCGGTCATTTCGTCGTTCGCATATCCCATGCGGCGCAGGGCAGAACGCACAGTGTTCTCTGACATAGGGCGAAGACTGGAGGTCAGCGCCGGGAAGACGTATCGTGAGGTGTCCGTGTATCTGCGAAGCTCGCGCAGCAGCGCCAGCGACTGAGTCGCCAGGGGCACGATATGCGGCGGCCCGTTCACCTTGTCCTCTTTGTTGCGCTTCATGGCCTCTGCCGGGATGGTGAGGGTTGCCGTGTCCTCGTCGATCCAGCCCCATTCCATATGCCGAAGCTCACCAGGGCGCAGCAGCAGCAGGGCGGATAGCTTGAGCGCTATACGGGTGACAGGCTGGCCTGCATAGCCTTCCATGTCGCGCAGCAGCTTGCCCAGCGCCAGCGGTTCAATGATGGCGGCCAAGTGCCGTGTCTGCACGGGCTTGAGGGCGTCGCGTAGATCAGCAGCCGGGTTGCGCTCGCACAGCCCGTTCGCTACGCCATAGCGGAAGACTTGCCCGGCTGCATCTTTCAGCCGGTGGGCGGTTTCAATCGCTCCACGGTCTTCAACATGGCGAATGACGCTCAGCAGTTCAGGGGCTGTGATTTCATTCAGCGGTCGAGCACCGATCCAGGGGAAAGCGTCTTTCTCAAATCGGATCAGGGTACGTTCAGCATGGCCTGCGCTCACCTTGTCGGCATGAATGCGCTCGATCCACTCACGCGCCACAGCCTCAAAAGTGCCGGGCAGGGGCTTGCCCTCGCTCACCAGTTTGGTGCGCTCATTTTCGGCTTTGTTCTGCGACTTGCGGGCTTGCTTGACTTCTGTCGGGTCAATGGGCGGATCAGCGGCAAGCATTGCACGCGCATCTGCATGGCGCTTGCGGGCTTCGGATAGTGTCACATCGGGATACGCGCCAAGCGCCAGCGTCTTGCGCTTGCCCGCAAAGCGGTAGTCATACCGCCAAAGTTTGCCGCCGGATACCGTCACCAGCAGGTACAGCCCTTTTTCGTCGGGCAGCTTGCGCGGCTTGTCGGTCGGCTTGGCTTGGCGAACGGCGGTATCTGTCAGCGGCATGGCGGTATTTCCTCGGTCGATACCGTCAAAAAGACGGGATACCGTCCAAGATACCGGCAGGAAATACCGGCTGTCAACGAACTCCAGCGCACTGCTACAGACGAAAAAAAGCCCTAGATCGTTGATTTATCTAGGGCTTCTGAACTTCTACGAACTGTAGAAAACGTGTTAATGGTGGAGCCGGGGGGAATTGAACCCCCGTCCGCAAATACTCCACAGCAGGATCTACGTGCTTAGTAACGCCTTTTGGTTTTAACCCCTATGACGCGGGTGTACGCGCTTCATTTGGGGCGATCCACTGAGTTTAGGGCTGAATCGCGTGGCGAAATTCAACTCGAGCCGATGTGTATGACCTCGCAGGTGTTGCCACCCCGGCCCATCGGCCAACCGTTGCGAGGCTCACCGGTGTTAAGCGGCGAGGGCGTACGAAGAATCGTTCGCAGTTACTTTGTTTCCAGTGGTTTATCGAGCGTACTGGGGCTCGGCATGCACCTGTCTGTTTTGCTATCCACGTCGAAACCGGGTCGGCCCCATGGAATACTGATTGTACGGCGAGACCTTGTTTTGTTTCGCCGCTGTCAGGACATGAGGTCGAGCGTGAGCAATTCAAGGGGGTGATGGATGACCGCATCTGCGTCCCAACTTTCTGGTGCGCTGGGGCCACAGTAGCCGTAGGCTGCGGCAATGGCGCGCATTCCAGCGGCTTGGGCGGATTGCATGTCTCGAAGGTCATCGCCGACGTAGATGCAGCTTGCAGGGTCGATGCGAAGCGCTTGGGCGGCGTACAGCAGGGGATCGGGTGCGGGTTTGGGGCGTGCGGCGGTATCGCCGCTGACCACGCATCCGGGAGGGTGCGGCCAGGGGAGTTGGGTGACTAGAGGCTGGGTATAGGTGCTGAGTTTGTTGGTGACAATGCCCCAGGGCAGGGCGAGTTGATGCAGGCGTTCGAGCAATGGGACGACGCCGTCGAACAGGGTAGTGCGCACACGGATCGCCTCGAGGTAATAAGCGAGGAAGGTTTCTTTCAATGCGTCGTACCGAGCCTCTTCGGGCGTGACCTGCATGCCTACGGCGAGCAAGCCGCGCGCGCCATGGGAGGCCATGGGGCGCAGGCGTTCGAGCGGCAATTCCGTCAGGTGATGGTCTCTGCGCACTCGGTTGAGCGCAGCGGCCAGGTCGGGGGCGGTATCCGCCAGCGTGCCGTCGAGGTCGAATAGGCAGGCGCGGACAGGGCGGGCGTGCGACA
Organism: Thiomonas sp. OC7; assembly: GCF_900634595.1. Lineage (NCBI taxonomy): Bacteria > Pseudomonadati > Pseudomonadota > Betaproteobacteria > Burkholderiales > Thiomonas > Thiomonas sp. OC7. The sequence continues at coordinate 67,783 of NZ_LR131953.1, forward strand.
TCAGAGCGGGCGGCGCAAGGCCATGAGATAGTTGACGCTAGGATCGTGAGTGATGCGGAAGCGCTGGGTGAGAGGCTGAAATTCGAGCCCGGCAATGTCGGCGGTTTCAAGACCGCAGCGTCGGCCCATGGCGGAAATTTCGGAAGGCTGAAGAAACTTGGCGTAGTCGTGCGTGCCTTTGGGGAGGAGCCGCAGCAGGTATTCGGCCCCGAGAATGGCGAACAGATAAGCCTTGGCGTTGCGATTGAGAGTCGAGACAAAAACCCATCCGCCGGGGCGCACCAAGGCGGCGCTGGCTTGAATGATGGACGCCGAATCGGGGACGTGCTCGAGCATTTCCATGCAGGTGACGACGTCGAATTGTCCGGCGGCCTCGGTGGCAAGGCGCTCGGCACTGACGAGGCGGTAATCGATATCGAGCTGGGCATCGAGCGCGTGTAGGCGCGCGACTTGCAGCGAGGCATCGGCGAGGTCGATGCCGGTCACCATGGCGCCTGCCGCTGCCATCGACTCCGAGAGAATACCGCCCCCGCAGCCGATGTCCACAACGCTTTTTCCACCCAGGCCGACATGGTCTTGAATCCACCGTAGGCGGTGCGGGTTGAGCAGGTGCAAGGGGCGAAACTCGCCGTGTTCATCCCACCAGCGATGGGCGAGTGCACTGAATTTGTCGATTTCTTCAGCTTCGACGTTGTGGTCTGTCGGGGTCATGGGCGGCACCTGAATCGGCGCGTCATTGAAACTTGATCAGCCTGTAATAAAGCATGCCGAGAAGTTCGTGTACGACGCGTGTGGTCTTGTCCAGCGCGCTGATCTGCGGGGTCAGCATGTCCAGCGCCTGAATCGGAATGGCTTCGTAGTCTACCGGCCAGGCGCAGATTGAAATCTGCTCATGGGCAAAAGCCATCATCGCGCGGGGCATGTGGTCTGCGGAGGTGACCAGGTAGCGGCGGCCGACCGGAAACTGGAGGATGCGCTCGCGCATATTGACGGCCGTCTGAAAGGTCGTTCGAGATGTTGTGTCCAGGATCATTCGGCTGGCTGGGAAGCCGAGTTGCACAGCCAGCGCACCCATCAAGTTGGCCTCGCGTACCGTTCTGCCCCATCCGCCGGAGATGAGCAGCGAGCTGTCGGGGGTGTGCTGCGCCAGTTGCACGGCAGCGAGCAGACGTTTCAAACTCGCGGTTTTCAAGGCCGAGAAGTCTTGCGCGTGCATGGGGTTGCCATCTATGCCGCCCGCGAGCACGACGAATAGCGTCCCCGGTGGGGGCGGGGAGCAGATTTTCTCCTGCGTCGCCTTTCGTTCCAGTGCGCCTAGAGCAAGATTGGCAAAGAGGGGCATGCTGGCCAAGAGGAACAGCACGGTAATGGCATAGGTCAGAAATCGGGTGAAAAACCGGTGCGAGCGCCAGGTGACAAACAGGGAAAGAAAGACCAGGCCGCAAGCGGTCAGCCCGACGGGAGACAGCAGGAGTTCGAGGGTGAGCTTCAACGGCGTCAGGACAGGGCCACAGATGCCGTGGAGGGGGAGGTCAGTCCAGACCAGTCAAGGTAAACCTTTTCGTCGCCGTCCACCCAGACATGGCGTGAAAAAAGACGTTCCGCGCGTTGGCGCCCGGCGCAGCCCATGGCGGCCACCGTGTCACGCTCGCTGAGGGTGAGCATTTTTGCAGCCAGATCGTCGACGTCTGCCGCAGTGAACAGCAAGCCGGTGACGCCGTCTTCGACCACTTCGCCGCAGCCGCCGATGCGCGGCGCAATCACGCAGCGGCCGGCCGCCATGGCTTCACGCGCCGACAGCGGGAATGACTCGCGCGTTGAGGACAGCACAAAGACGTCGAGCAGGGCGAGGTGGGAGGGAATGTCGCGCTGCATGCCGGCGAAAATCACGGTGTTCTGCAAGCCGAGGCGGGCGACCTGCGCCTTGGTTTGACCGAGTAGCGGCCCGTCGCCCACGATCAGCAGGCGGGTTTCAGGTTTGCTCTGCACGACTTTGGCGAAGGCATCAACCAGATAGTTGTGGCCCTTTTCTTCGGACAGGCGGGCCACGATGCCGAAAATCAGATGCTTGCCCGGTTCCAGCCCGTACTGGCGGGCGAAATCGGCGGTACGTGAGGCCGTGGAAAATCGATCGAGATCGATGCCGCTGTGGATGACGGTGGACTGCTCGGGGGGCAGGCCGTTGGCGAGCAGTCGGTTGCGCTCGTAGTTCGACTCGAAAATGATGAAATCTGCACTTTGCCGCAGGATGCGACCTGCCCACTTGAAATTCTTGGGATTGTGAATGTTGTGGATGGTGGTCACGATGGGCACGCGGCGAGACGTGCTCGCGACCCGGTAGCCGTAGGGCATGAGCCGCAGTGCGGCGTAGGCCACCATGGAAGACCGCACCGATTGCGGCGCGACGAGTTCGATGCCCTCGCGCTTGACGACCTCTCGCAGCTGTTTGAGGGCTCGAACGAACTGCGAGGCTGCGCTGAAATGAAAGTCGATATCGACATGAATGGCGCCCTTGCCGATCAGCTCTTTGAGCAGCACGCCGTCTGTGGTGGCCACATACACGATATGGCCCTTGGCGGTGAGGTCTTCCGTCAGGGTCAGCACGTCGGACTGCACGCCGCCGATGCCGAAGGGCTCAGTCATCAAGTACAGGATTTTCATAGCGTTGTGGCCTCGAACGAGGCGCTGGGTTTGAGGTGTTTCTGAGCGAATCGGCGGGTGCGATGCGCATGCAGCAGGCGATGAATCGGATCGAATGCGCCGGCGATTTTCAGGCGGAATTGCGACACATCATCGCGGTCGGTGATTTCGGTGCGTTTGAGCTGGAACAAATCGGCATCACGCCGATTGACCCCCGGCGCCACGCTGACGGCAGCGGCATAACCGGCTTGTCGCACCAGTTGAAGTTCGCGCGGGCTCAAATCGCCCGAGGGGTAACAGAAATACTGAACGGGTTGCTGCAGATGGGCGGCGATTTCGCTTCGGCTGGTAGCGATTTCCTGCTGCGCCAGCGCATCGCTGATGGTTGGCAGGTAGGGGTGGGTGCGGGTGTGCGAACCGATGGTGATACCGGGAGACCGGGCGAGGGCAATCACTTCGTCCCAGTTGAGGTGCAGGCGCTCGGTCGGCTGACTGCCGTAGCGGGGGTGACTGAGCGCCTGATCGCAGAACTGGGTGGTCACAAAAATAGTCGCCGGAATGCGATAGCGCTGCAGGATGGGCAAGGCCTCGGTCAGGTTGTCGAGATAGCCGTCGTCGAAGGTCACGGCGAACAGCGGTTTGCGCAAGGGCCCGGCCTGAATCGCCCGCAACCCGTCTTCGAGGCTGACCACGTTGTGCGCGGACAACTCTTGCATCTGCTGGGCAAAACGCGCGGGCGATACCGTGAGCTGGTCATAGGCGGCCAAATGCGCGACACGGTGATACATCAGCACGCGCAGACCCGGGCTCAGGGTGTTGCGCAGCTTGGCGTAAGGCAGCAAGGCAGTGGCAAGCAGACGACGCATGATTTACTCCGCAGGGGCGACTCGCGCCGGTTGAGGCTCTGACGACAGGCCCAGCGCTTGCTGATGGAGACGGTTGTAGGCCGCGGCGGTTCGCGAAACGTCGAAACGCGCGATCACGGTTTCCCGTGCCCGCTGTCCCAGACGGGCGCGCAAAGCGGGGTCATGCAGCAAGTCGTCCAGGCGTTTGGCAAATTGCGGCACGTCGCGCGGCTCGACCAGCAGGCCATTATCCCCGTCGATGACGACATCGGGAATGCCGCCCACTCGGGTACACAGAACCGCCTTGGAACTCGCCATCGCCTCCAGCAGGGCAATGGGCAAACCCTCCCAATGCGAGGACATCACGAACACATCCATGGCCGCCACCAGGCGGGGCACATCGGTTCGCATGCCGGTGAAAATCACACAGTCTTCCAGCCCGAGAGCCTTGACCTGCTGCTTGAGCGTGTCTTGAAGATCGCCCGTGCCGATCACCAGGCAATTCAATTGTTTGTCACGCACCTGAGGAAGTTCGGTCAGCGCACGGAACAGATCACCGTGTGCCTTTTGTTCGTGCAAGCGGCCCACGATGCCGATCAGGGGGCGATCTTCTGGAAGCGCGAATTCACTTCGGACGCCCGCTCCCGAAAAGCTGAAGAATTTCTTGAGGTCAATGCCATTTGGAATCGAGACCAACTTGCTGGCGGGTATTTTGTCGCGCGTGGCCAGCGTTTGCGTGACCTCTTCACTGCACCCCACCACGGCGGTACTCAGTCGCGCGAACAAACGGTCGATCAGTTTGCGGCCCGACCCTTTCCACGGGTTGACGATGTTGTGCACCGTCGAAAACACCGCCGGAACGCCAGCCAAGCGCGCAGACAGACGGCCATAAGTATCGGCGGTGAACAGATGTGTATGCACGACCGCAGCACGCTCGCGCTTAAGCCACGAAGCCACGCGGAAGACCAAGCCAAAATCCAGCTTGCCTTTGCGGCCAAAGATCACGACTGGAACGCCGAGTTTTTCAAACTCCTGTTCTAGCGGGCCGCCCTTGATCAGGCAGACGATGGTGTAACGGTAGCCCGGTATGCGCAGGCGCATCAAATCGACCAGCAGCATTTCCGCACCGTCGCGCGGCAGCTCGTCGATCATGTGGACGATGTGCGGAGAGGTTTTATCGCGGTTATCCATTTCTGTTTTTGGCGCTGATAAGTTGTTTCGGATCAAACAGATGAGCGGCGATGGCAATATAAATCCATATAAACACATCGACCGAGGTATCTATAATATGCGTCCCGAACATATTTACCGCAACCAATCCTGCTACCAGCGTTACCGCACCCAAACCAATGATGCGGTCGATATCTACGGTGCTCTTTTTATAAATAGACCAACCACGAAAAGCGAGTGCTCCAATAATCAGAAGGAGCGTGATCAGGCTGGGCACGCCCATATTGGAGGCCGCATACAAAAACATATTCTGATTGTCCGTAGCATCTCCGGTCGAGCCTTCATAGAATCCTGGAACGTAGTTTGGCACCAAGCTATGAAACTGATCGAACCCCTTGCCGAAAATTGGGTCTTCCTTCGCCATCTGAATGGCTGCATCCCAAAGTAAAAATCGTGAGTCTGCACTCTTGTCGATTTTTGAATCAACTTCGTGATCCTGATAGGTTTGAGCTACTCGGGCCTTCATCGAATTGGGCACCAAGGCAGGAATGAAAAAGTAAATTGTTCCAATGACGAGCAAGACCAAAACAAAGAACTTTTTGCTTTTGACGAATGAAAGCGTGGCAAGCTCCATCGCAAAAGCCAGATAAGCACCGCGAGAAAAGGCCGCCAGCAATACTTTCAGACCAATCAAGACGATGGGCGCCAAGCGCCACGATTTCCAGCGCGGGAAATAATAGGCCCCATAGGCTAGCAAAGGCGCAAGAGAATAGATAATTTGCGCTGCGAATTCGTTCGGCTGCCCAATGGGGCCTAGCAGCCGCGATTTTTCGATGCTGCTTGCACCGCGGGTAAGCCACCATTCGTGTATGCCGTAAAGAAAAATGACAGCTGCGGAAAACATCATATAGACGATGAGTCGTCTAGCCATATTCTTATCTTGGATCAGGTTGACGACCAGAAAGAAAATAATAAACTGGTCGAAAAATCCCCGAGCCGACAAAAGATAGTTCCAGATGAATGGATGCAGCCCAATATGATAAATTGCCGTAAAAACAGAAATAACGCTCAGGAAAAACCAGATGCCTACCAATCGCGTGAACGGCAAGGGGTTGAACATCTTCCTTTGATTTTTATAGGCATGCATGACCCAGAATGAAATCAAAAACAATTCCAGCAAATTGGTGCCGTTGATGCCGGGTGCAATCAGAACTGGGTAGAGTTTGCTTAAAGGGTAATAAATGATGACCAGTGCAAGCAGGGGCTCTGGACCTTTACGCAATTGAACCAGCAGGAGCAGGCCAAAGATCAAGACAAAACCGTAGAGGCCAATTTTCCCTGGATGGATTTTGAAAACGATGATGCTGAGAACAAATAAAGCGGGTACGGCGAGCAGTCGAAGTATGGAGTACAGATCCTTGCCAGCCCAGTTCGCATTTTCAACCGGGTTTTCAGCCGGATTTTCAACCGATGGGACTGAAGCGGGCCGCCTGTTGTTCAATCCCCCAGGTTTTTGGCGTGGGTGTGGGGTGGTCACGCTCATGGCTGCTGGTGCGGCACGCCTTTGACGCGTGCATAGAGTTGGTGGTAACGCGCGTTGCCAATGAGGCGTTTCGCCCCTGTTTTCGCGAGCGAAATGGTCTGGGCGCGAAGCAAGGTCGCCGCGTCGGCCCGGGCATAGGCCATGAAAGTGGCGTCTGTCGTTCCGGCGCGGATGGCCAGGCGGGGCAGGGGTTGCCTTGAGGCAATCGGCCCAGCGCTCAGGGTGCCAATGGCCGATCCGTGAAGGACGGTGTAGCCCACGTCTTGCGCCAACCGCAGGCAGCGATCGTCGTAGCGACCGCCAGGGAACGACATTTGCCGAACTTTCATCTGCAACTCATTTTCGAGGCGGTCATGCGATTGCTGCAGCTCGCTTTTGAGCGTGTCGTCTGGCAGGTCGCTGAGAAAGCGGTGGGTTTGTCCATGCCCGCCGACCAACATGCCTTGTTGCGCGAGCTGGCGAACCTGATCCCAGGTGCAAAAACCCGCTCGCTGACCGATGAAGTCGGTGGTGACAAAAAACAGCGCGCTCAGACCGCGTTGCTTGAGCAAGGGCAGGGCGAGTTCAGCATTGCTGGCGTGGCCGTCGTCGAAGGTGAGTAGCACGCCGCCGGGGATGGGCGAGCCGGTTTGCTCGAGAGCGTGCGGGGGGATGACTGGAATGTGGGCTGCGGCCAGCAGATCGAGCTGTCTGGCAAACGTCTCTGTGGACAGGGCATAGGGCCGGTCGATCGGGTCGATGGCCAGACGCTGCGCCTCGGTGGCGTAAAGCCCGTGGTACATCAGAATGCTCAGGCGCTTCATGTTTTTTCCCACTTGGCGTCGGCGCGGCCCTGGGCGAATTTCAGCAGGGCCAGCATGGCGGCGGCATTCATGTCGAAAAACACATGGGCGAAGCTGACGAATTTGTTTTTGCGCAGCGCGGGCGCCCAGTGTCCGGCGGCGGCCAGCAGGTAAAACGCAAGCTGCGCCAGCAGCGCAAGGCGGTAAAACGCCGACGGGATGAAGGCGCTGGTGAACAGGGTGATGATGAGGGCGTAGGGCACGAAGAGCCGGAAAACCTTGTGGGACAGGAACTGGAACCATACCGGGTTCTGCATGGGGCTGAACAGCCAAAAATTTCTCGAAAAGGTCTGGAAATTGCCTGTGAGGGTTCGAATCTTGCGTTTTTGTTCCGCGGCGGACTCGGTTTGCAGGGTGTCGTAGACGTGGGCCTGGGGTTCCATCAGGGTTCGTTTGCCCGCGCGGGTGATCTGCATGGGAATCTCGAAGTCGTCGAGGATGGTGTCCGGCGGGATGGGGGAGAAGTCGCGGGTGCGAATGGCGTAGAGTGCTCCGGTTGCGCCCACGGTCGAGTGAAAGTGGCTTTCGGATTTGCGGATGGCTTTTTCGTAGCGCCAGTACAGGCCGATGTTCTGCCCGGTCTGGGTGCTGCTGGGACGATGAACCAGTTCGCCGCTCACGGCTCCGACGGCGGGGTCGCAGAAATCGGAAATCAGCCGACGCACCGATCCGGCTTCGAGATCCTGGCGCACGTCGCAGAACACGACGAATTCAGTCCGCACCTGAGCGAGCGCCAGGTTGAGCGCATACGCCTTGCCTTGCCGCTGGGCATAAGAGAGGGTGCGCACGCCGGGGGCGCCCTGCAGCACGGTGGCGGTGGCGTCGGTCGATCCGTCGGAGACCACCAGAATGTCGATCTTGTCCTGCGGGTAGTCGAGCGCGCGCAGATTGGCGACCTTGCCGGGCAGGCGCGCCGCCTCGTTATAGCCCGCCATGACCACGGTGAGGCGGGGAAGTGACTCGTTGTCGAGCAGGGGGCAGGCAAGCTGCGGGCGCCGCCTGGCCAGCAAGCCGATCAAAACGGGATAGCCGACGTAGGTGTAGAGGATGAACAGGGCCGCGGCCCAGAACAGAACAAGCAGGATCATGGCGGGGACGAGGACGGGGGCGAGGCCGCCTGCGCTCTGAGCGGGGCGAGTTGCCGCAGGCCGCGTTGGACGGTGTCGATCCACTGCTGCTGGGCGACGCGGGTGGTGACGGCATGATCGATGTCATGCAGATGGGTAAAAAGCAGACGGGGGTTGCGGGCTTGACGCAGGCCGAGAGCGTCGCGCAACTGATCGGCGTAATTCACCGCGCTGAAATCGGTGCCCGCGCTGAAGACCATCACCCCGACGCCGCGTTCGGCCAGCGCGAGCAGGCCTCGGCCCAGGGTGCGGCGGTCGACCTTTTCTTCGTCAACCGATGCTGCGCTGCTGGCCTGCATCGTGGTGAAGCGGGCGCCCTTGGTGAAAATTCGCGCAGCCTGGGCGCCCACTGCGGCCACGCCACGCAGTCCCACGCGCGTCCACACCGCCCAGGCCTTCGGCCCGTAGCCGTGGCGCATCAGCCGCACGCCCAGGTAGCGCACCACGCTCAGCGGGGTGATGAAATTCAGCGCGTCGTACATCACGATGGCACTCACTCGCGGGTCGACCTGCGCCGTCCAGTAGCTGGGCATGGCGCCGCTGCAAAACCCGACGAGAGCGAAGTGCTGTGCGCCCGTGGTGCTTTGCAGCACGTCCATGGCGGCGCGCAGATCGGCCACCACCTGATCTTTGTAGGACAGCCTGCCGTCGGCACGCAGGCTGTCGCCCATGCCGTGCAAGTCGCAACGCAAGGTGGCGACGCCGTCAGCGGCGAGGGCGCGGGCGAGTTTGACGTTCACACGGTGCGCACCGACCCGGTGGATGACCCCGGCGTTGAACAGCAGCACGCCGAAAGGAGGCGGCGACGCGGCGGCGTTGGCTGCAAAGGTCACGGTACCCAGCAAATCGGCCTGCGGGCCGAAGATCAGTGTGGTTTCACGCATGGGCGCCCTCGGCAAGATGGTCGAGCAGATCGCGTATCCAGTGCATGGGGACGATGGACGTTGCGGCAGCGCTGTCGGTGGCCCAGTCGATCCGGGCGTCGCTATCGACGAACTCCACGGCAGGCGGCAGGGTCACGCCAGCGTGTTGCAGAAACTGTCGAGTCGCCTGCGAATCGGGCGAGAGCAGACGCAGCGTGCTGGCCGGAACGGTTTCCACACAGGCCGGGGTGATGGCTTCGATCTGGCTGCGGGTTGCAGGGCTGAGGTAAAAACCGAGGGCCTCGCTCTCTGGGGTTGGCAGCATGGTGTCGCGTAGGCGGGCGCTCAGCGGCCAGCGCACGCCATAGCCCCGGTGCAGCGATTCGAGACTGGAGTCGGCCAGGCTGCGCAGATAGGCGCTGCCATCGAGCACCGGCTCGATGAGCATCAACAGCTGCGCCGGTGTGGGCGCCAGGCGCGCCACTTCCAGGGCGATGGCGCCGCCCAGACGCAGGCCGACGGCCGACCAGCGAGGCGCACGACTGCGACGAAGCAACTCCGCCAGCGCCGCCAGCGAATCGGCAATGCTGCCCTGGACATCCCACTCCTCGTCGCTTCCGGCCGAGTCGCCGCTGCCGTAATAGTCGAATCGCAGCACGTGATAACCGGCCGCAGCAAGGCGTTCGCCCATCACCCGGTAGAGCCGGTGCGCGCGTATGCCTTCTTGCCCGAAGGGGTTGCACAGCAATACGGCATGCTGCTGTGGCTGTGCATCCTCAGCCGGTTCGAGATACAGGCCAACCAACTCGCGGCTGCCGTTGAAAAGACGCACGGGAGTCAATGGGTTCTCCCTGAAGCGAGTGCCTGTCGATACAGCACTTTGCCAAAACCGCCCAGCACGGCCAGCGCGGCGGCATGGCCGGGCGGGCTCTGAAGGGCGGAAAGGTCGATGAAATCGGCGGCGGCGATTTGAGGGTCCGCTGGACTGAGCAGGTCTTTGAGGACGACCCGCTGCCGCGCCACGGCCATTCCGATATGCAGGGTTTTGGGTTCGAGGGCCAGACCGAGGCCCAGCGCTTTTATGCAGGCCTCCTTGCGGGCCCAGCAGGCGAAAAACACCCCGGTCTGTTGCCTCGGCGGCAGTTGCACGAGTTCTGCAAATTCGTCTGCGGTCAACACGCCGGAGGCCAATGCGGCGTCGGGCAGATCGGGGCGGATGGCTTCGATGTCCACCCCCAGCGGCACGCCGTTGCTCACGGCCAGCAGCGCCTTGTCCAAGCTGTGGCTCAGGTTGAAGCACAGCGTCGCATCGCCGGAATGCCCGGTCAGCGCCGGTTTGCCGTAAGGGCCGAGGGCAAACTGCAGGTCTTGCGGCGCGCGTCTCAGGTAGCGCCCGAGAATCTGCCGGGTCCAGCCATGCGCGGCGATGAAACGGGTCTGGTCTACGGCAAAGACGAAGCGCCGGGCCCGCTCCTGTTCGGCGGCGTCGAGCAGATCGAGGGCGCATGCCGGCGGGTGGCGCAGATCGAGTTCCCAGACGTGTACGTCGCGCTGTTGCGGTCGCGACAGCGGCGCGGCCGGGTCGTGCGCGCGGGCGGCGGAGCCCAGGCGCAGGGCGCTTCGCACTTGTTGTGACAATGGGGTGGACAAGGTTTTCACGCGGCCGGATGAAGCAGGTTGCGCATCAGAAAAATCGTTTTCGAGATCATCGACCGGCATGATGCAGGCGTCGCCGTCTTGCTGACAATCCCGTCAAGCGGGGGCAAACAAGAGCCTCAGGGAATACGGATCAGAGGCCGTTCTGGCCGGATCATAGGCAAGAGCCGTCGTTGTTCCGTGACAACTTCTGCACAGTTTTCGCAGGAAACTGGGCTCACTCGTGCAACGCCCGGCGGGTCGTTGCGATGGCGGTGCAAAGCTGCTGCACCCCGTCGAGCACATCCACGCCCATGCGCGGCAGGGTGTTGAGGGAGAGGGCGACCAACTGGTCGTGCCGTACCGCGCTCAATCGCGGAAACTGCTTCCACGACTTGAGCCACTGCGCGCCTTGGGGGCTGGAGGTCACGATGAGTTGCGGGTCGGCCTGCAGCACGGCTTCGGCACTGATGGTGGGCGCCAGAACCGCCAACGAGCCAAACACGTTCTGCCCGCCGCACAGGGTAATGGCCTGGCTGATGAGCTGTTTGTGGCCCACGGTGATCAGCGGCTGGTTCCACACCTCGTAAAACACCCGTACAGCCGGTTTTTGGGCGGCGTAACGCTGCCGGATGGCCGCCAGACGCGTGTTGAAATCGCGCACCCAGCGCCCGGCTTGCCGCTCGGTGCCTGCCAGTTCGCCGATGCGGCTGACTGTGGACGCCAGCGACTCGAAGGTGTTGGCCTGGCTCCAGTACACCGCAATGCCCAGCGCCTTGAGCCTTGCCACTTCGCGCGGGGGCGTGCCCGATTGCCAGGCCAGAATCAGATCGGGCTTGAGGCGGACGATGGCTTCCAGATTGAGGGCGAACGCATCGCCCACGACCGGCAGTTTGCGTGCCCAGAACACATTGCCCGCGCCCTGAATCTGGCCGACGACGAATTTGCTGGCCCCGGCCGCTGCGCTGAGCTCGAGCAATTGCGGCGATAGCGCGATGATGCGCCGTGCCGGTGCGGGCAGGGAAACCACCTGGCCGGTGTCGTCGGTCACCCGCACCGGGGCTGCCCAGGCGGCGCTGGGCAGCAGGGCAAAGGCGAGAAGCGCCCCAAGCCATCGAGAAAGGGTCATGTCGGTGCGGGGGTTTTGGGTTTGAAGGCGCACAGATCGGCCACCCCGCAGCGCCAGCATTCCGGCTTGCGCGCCTTGCAGACGTAGCGGCCGTGCAGAATCAGCCAGTGGTGGGCATGCAGGCGGAACTGCAGCGGAATTACCTTCTCCAGCTGGGTCTCCACCGCCAGCGGGGTTTTGCCCTTGGCCAGCCCGAGGCGATTGGCCACGCGGAAAATGTGCGTGTCCACCGCGATGGTGTCTTGCCCGAAGGCCACGTTGAGCACCACATTGGCGGTTTTGCGGCCCACGCCCGGCAGCGATTCCAGCGCCTCGCGGCTACGCGGCACTTCGCCGCCGTATTGGTCGATCAGGATGCGGCAGGTGGCGATGATGTTTTTCGCCTTGGTTTTGTACAGCCCGATGGTGCGGATCGCCTCACGCAGCCGGTCTTCGCCGAGGTCGAGCAGCGCCTGCGGGGTGTTGGCCACGGCGAACAGCGGCCGGGTGGCCTTGTTCACGCTGACATCGGTGGCCTGAGCCGAAAGCGCCACCGCGACCAGCAGCTCGAAGGGCGTGCGGTATTCCAGCTCGGTGCGCGGCTCGGGGTTGGCGGCGGCGAAGCGCTCGAACAGGGTCTGGATCTGGGCGGGTTTCATGCGGCGCGATGATAGACGCGGCGAGTTTTCGCCCTCTGGCGGCCATGCCAGCGGGTAGAGGGGCGATGGTATGATTTCCCTCCGTTGTGAGATTCACAATTTCTTTTGTAAATCATAGAGTTAGAACATATCGATGCGTTTGACCTCACTCCGTCTGGCCGGATTCAAGTCGTTTGCCGAACCTGTGACGCTGCCCTTTCCCGGCCGCATCAGCGGAATCGTCGGGCCCAACGGCTGCGGCAAATCGAACGTGATCGATGCGGTGCGTTGGGTGCTGGGCGAGAGCAAGGCCAGCGAGTTGCGCGGCGAGTCCATGCAGGACGTCATTTTCAACGGCAGCGGGCAGCGCAAGCAGGCCAGCCGCTGCAGCGTGGAAATGGTGTTCGACAACAGCGATCACCGCATCGCCGGGCAGTGGGGACAGTTCACCGAAATCGCCATCAAACGCGTGCTCACCCGCGACGGCACGTCGAGCTATTTCATCAATAACCAGGCGGTGCGTCGCCGCGACGTGCAGGATATTTTTCTCGGCACCGGCCTGGGGCCGCGCTCCTACGCCATCATCGGCCAGGGCACCATCACCCGCATCCTGGAGTCGCGCCCCGAAGACCTGCGCATGATGCTCGAAGAGGCCGCCGGCGTGTCCAAATACAAGGAGCGCCGCCGCGAAACCGAGAACCGCCTGCAGGACACCCGCGAGAACCTCACCCGCGTGCAGGACATCCTGCGCGAACTCGGCAGCAATCTCGGGCGGCTCGAACAACAGGCCGAAGTCGCCACCCGTTACCAGGGCCTGCAGGCCAGTGCGACTCTGGTGCAGCAGCAGCTCTGGCTGCTGCGTCAAGAAGAAGCGCAGGCCAAACGCCAGCAAATCACCCTGGCTGGCGGTGAGGCGATGAATGCGCTCGAAGCCCGCATCGCCGAGCAGCGCGCAATCGAGGCCGAAATCGAAACCTTGCGTCAGGCACAGTTCGCCAGCAGCGATACGCTCAACCGGGCGCAGGCCGCTTTCTACGCCGCCCAGTCGCGCGTCAGCCAGCTCGAGGCGGAAATCCGCTTCGTCGTTGAGGGCCGTCAACGCGCTCAGGCCGCGCTGCAGGCCATCGACGCGCAAACGCAGGACTGGCAACAACGACACGACACCGCCGTGGCGCAGGCCGCCGACACTGCCGAGCGCCTGGCCGATGCCGAGGTGCAGGCCGAGGTGGCGCAGGCCCGCGTGCAGGAGCAAAGCGAACGCCTGCCCGCGCTGGAAGCCGCCCTGAGCGATGCGCAGCTGCGCGCCGCCGACGAACGCGCGCAGGCCGCCGCTGCCCAGCAGGCGCTGCAGGCCGAGGCGGCACGGCAGCGCGGCCTGGGGCAGCAAATCCAGCAGTTGCAGCAGCGCGCCGAGCGGCTGCGCGCCGAGCAACGCGCCGTGGTCGCGCCCGACAGTCTGCGTCTGGCCGATCTGCAGCGGCAGCAAGAAACCCTCACCGACGCGCTCGACACCACCCGCGCGCAGCGCGAACAACTCGAAGACACCTTGCCCGAGCTGCAACAGGCGCGGCAGCAGGCGCAGCAGTCGCAGCAGGCCGCCGCCGCGCAGCTTGCCGCGACCAGCGCGCGCCTGGCTGCGCTCAAAGCGCTGCAGGAACGGGTGCTCACCGAAGGCAAGCTGCGGCCCTGGCTGGCCAAGCACGGGCTCGACGGCCTGTCGCAACTCTGGTCGCGCCTGCAGGTGGAAAACGGTCTGGAAACCGCGCTCGAAGCCGTGTTGCGCGAGCGCCTCTCCGCGCTGGAACTACGCCAGCTCGACATGGCCGCAGGGTTTGCCGCCGATGCGCCGCCGGCCAAGCTGGCGTTCTATTCAGCAGCGGTGCAGCCCCCGGCCACCGAAGCGCGGGCGATTTCCACCCCGCCCGCAGGCTGTCGGCCCTTGCGCGAAGGCGTGCGCAGCGGTGATGCCGCCTTGTCCTGCCTGCTCGACGACTGGCTGACCGCCGTCTTCATCGCACCGTCACTGCAGCAGGCGCTGGCGCTGCGCGCCCTGCTACCCGCGCAGACCGTGCTGCTCACGCGCGAAGGCCATGCGGTGTCGCGCCAGAGCGTGAGTTTTTACGCCCCGGATTCCGAGCAGTCCGGCGTGCTCGCGCGCCAGCAGGAAATCGACAATCTGGAGCGCCAGATCAAGGCCGAGCAACTCATCGCCGAGCAAAGCCGCGCCCAGCTTCATCAGGCCGAACACGATCTGGGGCAGGCGCAGGAGCAGCTCGCCGCGCTGCAACGCCGCCAGCAACAAGACACCCAGCAACTGCACACCGTGCAGGTGGAACTGCTCAAACTCACCCAGCAGGCCGAGCAAAGCGCCGCGCGCAATCAGCAGATCGCCACCGATCTTGGCGACATCGACGCCCAGCTCAGTGAATTGCTGGCGCAGCAGGCCGAGAGCGAAGCGCGATTCGAGGAGCTAGACGCGCGTCTGGCCGACCAGCAGCAGCTGCAGGCCGATCTCGAAACCGAGGTGATGGCCGCGCAGCAGGCGCTCGCCGATGCGCGGACGCAGCAGCGCCAGCTCGAATCGCAAGCGGCCGAGAGCGGCTATGCGGTGCGCAGCCTGCAACAAAAGCGGGCCGATCTGCAACGCGAGGCGCAGATGGCGGTCGAACAGATCGCGCGACAGGCCAGCGCGCGCGAAGCGGCGCAGGCCGAACTCGCGCGGCTGAGTGAACAAGGCGCCCAAACCGGTCTGCAATCGGCGCTGGCCGAGCAGCAAAGCGCGCAAGCCGTGCTGGGCGCCCGCCGCAGCGAAGCCGACGACATCGCCCAGCAACTGCGAAAGCAGGAGGAGGCTCGGCTGACGCTCGACCGCGACCTCGATCCGCTGCGCCAGCGCATCACCGAATTGCAGCTCAAGGAGCAGGAGTTCCGGCTGCAGGCCGAGCAGTTCGCGCAGCAGCTCGCCGAGGCGCAGGCCGATATCGAAGCGGTGCGCGCCAGTTTGCCGACCGATGTCCAGGCCCCGGCGCTGGCGCGCGAGCATGAACGGCTGCAGCGCGACATCGCCGCGCTGGGGGCGGTGAATCTGGCCGCGCTCGACGAGCTGGGTCAGGCGCGCGAACGCAAACAGTTTCTCGACGCCCAGCTCGAAGACCTGCAGACCGCCATCACCACTCTCGAAGACGCCATCCGCAAGATCGACGCCGAAACCCGCGACATGCTGGCCACGACTTTCGAGCAGATCAACGACCACTTCGGACGCATGTTCCCGCTGCTGTTCGGCGGCGGTAATGCGCGGCTCATCATCACCGGCGAGGAAATTCTCGACGCCGGGGTGCAGGTCATGGCGCAGCCGCCGGGCAAGAAGAACAGCTCGATTCACCTGCTCTCCGGCGGCGAAAAAGCGCTGGTGGCCATTGCGCTGGTGTTTGCCATCTTTCAGCTCAACCCGGCGCCGTTCTGTCTACTCGACGAAGTGGACGCGCCGCTAGACGACGCCAATACCGAGCGCTACGCCCGGCTGGTCAAAGATATGTCGGCCAGCACGCAGTTCCTGTTCATCTCGCACAACAAAATCGCCATGGAAATGGCCGATCAGCTCATCGGCGTGACCATGCAGGAGCAGGGCGTCTCACGCACCGTTGCCGTGGAAATGGACGCGGCGCTACGCTTTGCCCAGGCTGCTTGATCCACACACTAAGCCGCGCACACACTCACACACTCCCGAGGATTCCTGGATGGGACAGTTGCAAATCGCCTTGATCGTCATCGGCGCCATCATCATCGCCGCCGTCATTGCCTACAACACCTGGCAGTCCGGCAAATTCAAGCGCCAGCGCGCCGCCGTCGAAGACGATGTGCAGACCGCGATCGAGCCAGCCGGGCTCGACACTCTGACCTCCGACGCCCACGGCCACACGCTCGAACCCGTTGCGCTCAGCCCCGAAGTCGCCCCTAGGCCGCGGCTGATGCCCTTGCAGATCGACCCGCTGATCGACGCCATCGCCAGCTACCTGCTCGAACCCGTGCGTTCGGGCGAGGTGCTGCTGCCGCGCCTGCCCAAAACCGCGCGCGCCGGGGCCAAGCGCATGTTGTTCGAGGGCCGCAACGCCGAAACCGGGCAATGGGAGCCGCTGCAGCCGCAGCACCCCTACGCCGAACTGCAGGCTGCGGTGCAACTGAGCAACCGGGCCGGGCCGATCAATGCCATCGAGTTTTCCGAATTCATCGCCAAGTGCCACGAACTCGGCGAGGCGCTGAGTGTGGCGCCCGATCTGCCCGATATGGCCGAGGCCCTCGAGCAGGCCCGGTCGCTCGACGCCTTCGCCAACGACAACGACGCGCAGCTCTCCATCACCCTGCGCGCCCGCAGCGTGCCCTGGGGCATCGACTTCCTGCGTCAGCGCGCCCAGGCCGCCGGTTTCGTTCCCGGCGCCGAGGCCGGGCGCATGGTGCTGCTCTATCAAGACGTGGAGCAGGCGCCCACGCCGCTGGTGCATCTGCAATTCGACGCCCGCGCCGATCTTTCAGACAGCGCTGCCGCCGTCAGCCATGCCACCTTGCTGCTGGAAGTGCCGCAGGCTCCGGCCGCGCAAAAGCCCTTTGGCCGCATGCGCCAGGCCGCCCGCGAACTGGCGACCGCACTCGACGCCGCCGTGGTGGACGACAACAACGCCCCCTTGCCCGACGCCGCGCTCGACCACATCGAAAAACAGCTCGATCTGCTGTACGAAGTGCTGGAACAACGCGGCCTGCCCGCAGGCTCCGCCGCCGCGCAGCGGCTGTTTTCTTAACGCGCAGGCTTTGACGGCCCGTATGCTTTCCTGATGACCCAGCCCGATCTTTTCGCGCAGCCCGCCGAGCGCGCGGCGCAATTGCGCGCCGAAATCGCCCGCCTCGATCACGCCTACTACGTGCTCGACGCCCCACTGGCGCCCGATGCGGACTACGACGCGCTGTTTCGGGAGTTACAGCAAATCGAGGCCGATCATCCCGAGCTGCGCACCCCCGACTCGCCGACCCAGCGCGTGGGTGGCGCGCCCCTGCCCGAGTTCGCCCCGGTGCGGCACGCCGTGCCCATGCTGTCCATCCAGACCGAAACCGACACCACGCCCGAAGGCGCGGCGGCTTTCGACCAGCGGGTGCGCAACCGCCTCGGCCTGAACGCCGACGATCCGCCCGTGAACTACTGCGCCGAACTGAAGTTCGACGGCCTGGCCATCAGCCTGCGCTACGAGCACGGCCAGCTGGTGCAGGCGGCCACCCGCGGCGACGGCGAAACCGGCGAAGACGTCACGCAGAACGTGCGCACCATACGCAGCGTGCCGCTGCAATTGCGCGGCAACCCACCGGCGGTTCTCGAAGTGCGCGGCGAAGCCCTGATGAAACGCGCCGACTTCGAGCGCTACAACGCCCGCCAGCGCGACAAAGGCCTGCCCACCCTGGTCAACCCGCGCAACGGCGCGGCGGGCAGCATTCGCCAGCTCGACCCGGCCATCGCCGCACAACGCCCGCTGGCCTTCTACGCCTACGGCTGGGGCGAGATTGTCGGCTGGGCGCAGCAGCCCGAAACGCACCACGCCATGCTCGATGCCTTCGAGACCTTCGGCCTGCCCGTCGCCCCGCAGCGGGTGCATGGCCCCGGCGCGCAAACCCTCATCGACTTCCACGCCCGCATCGCCGCCGCGCGCGACAGCCTGCCATTCGACATCGACGGCGTGGTCTACAAGGTCGATAGTCTCGCTCTGCAGCGCGAACTAGGCTTTCGCAACCGCGAGCCGGTGTGGGCCGTGGCGCACAAATACCCCGCGCAGGAACGCAGCACCAAGGTCATCGGCATCGACATTCAGGTCGGGCGCACCGGCAAGCTCACCCCGGTCGCCAAGCTCGAGCCGGTGTTCGTCGGCGGCGTGACCGTGACCAACGCCACCCTGCACAACGAAGATGAAGTGCGCCGCAAAGACGTGCGCGTGGGCGACACCGTGATCGTGCGCCGCGCGGGCGACGTGATTCCCGAAGTCGTCAGCGTCCAACTCGACCGGCGTCCGACGGATGTGGGCGCACCGTTCGATCTTTACAAGGTGCTGGATGGCCGCTGTCCGGTTTGTGGAGGGTCAATCGAGCGTCGACCGGGGGAGGCTGATTGGCGTTGTGTGGCTGGATTGGCATGCCCAGCACAATTAAAAAGGGCGGTACAGCATTTCTGCAGTCGGCTAGCTCTCGATATTGAAGGATTTGGTGAGGAAATCGTCGATGTCTTAGTTGATCAGGGATTGATTAAGAATCTCGCTGACGTGTACAAACTAAAAAAACAAAATCTTATCGGATTGCATCTTGGCGGTAACTCCTCAATCCAGGAGCTTATGGCCTCTAATTTGGTTGAATCAATTGAAAGATCGCGGAAAGTGCCGTTGCACCGCTTCATATATGCTTTGGGTATCGATGGCGTGGGCGAGGTGACAGCGCGTGACATCGCTATTTTTTACGGCGATCTGGATCCATTCCTGAAGGCATCTCGCTGTACTCACATGCTCATTGATGGAATTGGCTTATCTATCGCGGCAGGTATTGAAGATTTTTTTGCAGACAAAAAAAATCTTGAAGTCATTTCATCTTTGCGTAATGATTTGACAATAGAAAAAAGCAAAAAAAACATACCGGACGATCTTTTTAAAAGATTTCTTTTGAATTTAAAGGAAATTGATTTTAGTAAGGGGAAAAGTGAGCGAACTCTCACTGGAATCGGCAAGACTTCTATTATTGAAATATCAGAAAAATATTTAACAATAGATAATTTTATTAAGTCTGACGTGAATAATTCAACAGAGATTCGTTTGAAGAATTTTATGTCAGAAAGCATAATTTGTGCTAGTTCCATTGATTTTATTCGATTAGCTGAGATGGATCTCAACTCAAAAAAAACAACAGCGCGAACGAAAATTTCTGAAAAGTTGGAGCGAATTTTATATTCTAAATTCGGCTTAACTGAAGAGCAAATTAAAACAATCTCAGAGTCTGAGGGTTGGGCTCTAGTCTATGCTGCGTCAGGCAATAATAAGAGAAACAAACGCTTAACGCTGTCTGTATGTTTTACCGGATTTTCTTCGGTTGAAAAGGAAAATTTGGAAAATGTTGCGCGCCAGAATGGGGTCGAAGTAAAATCATCAGTAGTAAATAATTTAACTTTTCTAGTTGTCGGAGAAAAGCCTGGCCCCGCGAAATTGAACAAGGCCCACGAAATGAAAATACCTGTGATTGACCGGGAAGGCTTTAATCAATTTATTGAAACAGGTGAAATCCCAAGTTGATGAGAGCTTTGCACTCGGCCTCGCCCTCAGCGGTACCAAAATCGAATGTTTGGTGCCGCCACCCGGATTAAGCTACGCATTCAATAGCAACTTTATTTTCTCCCCTGGAGACAAGTCATGGAACTAACCGCCGTACTAACCCCCGCCGAAGAAGGCGGTTACGTTGCTTTGAATCCAGAAACAGGCACAACGACGCAAGGTGAAACCATCGAGAAAGCCATCGCCAACCTCCAAGAGGCGACGACGCTCTATCTGTCCGAGTTTCCTGTCGCCACGTCAGGACACCCGCTGATTACTACATTCAGCGTTCCTGCACATGCCTAAGTTGCCTCACGTTTCGGGGGCTGCGGTAGTACGAGCCTTGGAGCGTCTAGGGTTCCAGAAGATTCGCCAATCCGGAAGCCATGTCATCATGCGTCGCGGCACCAAAGGCTGTGTGGTTCCACTGCATGATGAAGTCAAAGCGGGCACATTGGCAGGCATTTTGCGTCAGGCCGAGGTATCGCCTGACGAATTCATCGCAGCTTTGTAAACGTGATGCCCAACCCACCCAGCAACGTGGACCGGTCTAAGCCGACGGCCTATCTCGGCCTCGACTTGGGTGGCACCAAGATCGAGGTGGCTGCGCTCGATGGAGAAGGGCGGTTTTTGCTGCGCGAGCGGTGCGATACGCCGCAGGGCGACTATGACGCGACCATCGAGGCCATCGCCGCGCTGGTGGCGGCGGCCGATGGGCAACTCGGCTGCAGGCTGCCGCTGGGCGCGGCGATCCCCGGCTCGGTGTCGCCGGTTTCCGGGCTGATCCGCAACGCCAATTCCACCGTGCTCAATGGTCGCCCGCTGCTGCAAGACCTGCAACGGCGGCTGGATCGACCGGTGCGCTTGCACAACGATGCCAACTGTCTGGCGATCAGCGAGGCGGTGGACGGCGCGGGGCAGGGCGCCCGCGTGGTGTTTGCGGTGATTCTGGGCACTGGCGTGGGCGCGGGTATCGCCATCGACGGCGCGGATTGGCTGGGCTGCAATGCGGTGGCGGGGGAGTGGGGCCACAACCCGCTGCCCTGGCCGCGCCTGCCATCTGCCTGGCGCGAACTGCCGGGGCCGCGCTGTTGGTGTGGTTTGCAGGGCTGCATCGAAACCTGGCTGAGCGGGCCGGGGTTCGCCGCCGATCATTTCGCGCGGATTGGGCAAACGAGGGGCCAGCAACGCAGCGCCAAGGAGCTGATCGCAGCCATGCACGCGGGTGATCGCGCTGCGCGGGCGAGTTTCATCCGCTATGCCGACCGGCTGGCTCGGGCGCTAGCGCAGGTCATCAATCTGCTCGACCCGGACGTCATCGTGCTGGGCGGGGGCATGAGCAATGTGGCCGAGCTGTACGACGAAGTGCCGCGCCGCTGGGGCGCCTGGGTGTTTTCTGATGCGGTGCGCACCCGGCTGCTGCCCGCGCAGCATGGCGATTCTTCCGGGGTGCGCGGGGCGGCCTGGTTGTGGCGCGATCAGCTTCGCTCGGCAGCGCCTTCTTCTTCCCCTTCGCCTCCCGCCTGACGCTCTGAAAAATCGAGCGCGGCCGAGTTGATGCAGTAGCGCAGGCCGGTGGGGTTGGGGCCGTCTGGGAAGACGTGGCCGAGATGCGCACCGCATTGCCCGCACTGCACTTCGGTGCGCACCATGCCGTGACTGATGTCGCGTACTTCGCGGATGACGGCTTGCGCGGTGGGCTGCCAGAAGCTGGGCCAGCCGCTGCCCGATTCGAACTTGGTGCGCGAGTCGAACAGCGGCGTGCCGCAGCACACGCAGCGATAGACGCCGTCGCCGTGATGGTCCCAATACAGGCCGGTGAACGGCGGCTCGGTGGCGCTGCAACGCGTCACGCGGTATTGCTCCTCGCTCAGTTTGCTGCGCCAGAGGGCGTCATTCGTGTCTTCGGGGGTGGGCTTGGACATGATGCTTTCCTTTCAAGAGGAGCAGGACAGGCAGGCGGGCGGCGCGTGTTCCGGCGGGGGTTCAGCGTAATGCGGCGGCGCGGTGTGCGCGTCGAAAGGCCGCGTGAGCGCGTGCAGCAGGCGGCGCACTTCGCTGAAGTCGCCGACCTCGGCCTGGGCGATGGCGGCTTGCGCCAGATGGTGGCGCAGCACCACGAGCGGATTGACGGCATTCATCGCCACGGCGCGCGCTGCGTCGTCGCGGCCTTCCGCCCGCAGGCGCTCGCGGTAGCGGGCCACCCAGTCGCCAAAGCGTTGCGGCTCGCACGCGAATTGCGCTGCGAGGGCGGGGGGGATGGGCGCGTGTGCGTCGGCGGCAAGTTGCGCGAGATGGCGAAAGCTCAGAGTCCAGTCGCTGCGGTTGGCCGCCATCGTGTCAAGCAGATCCTGAAACAGATCGCCGTCGTCCGGATGCGGCTCGGTCAGCCCGAGCTTGGCGGCGAGTTGTTGCTGCATGGCTTGCACATACTGCGGGCGAAATTGATCGACCGCGGCCAGCGCCGATTCGGGCTTGTCGATCAACGGCAGCAGCGCCTGGGCCAACGCCAGCAGATTCCAATGCGCCACGGCGGGCTGACGGCCGTAGGCGTAGCGCCCGCCGCGGTCGGTGGTGTTGGGGGTGTGCAGCGGGTCGTAGGCGTCGAGAAAGGCGAAAGGGCCGTAATCGATGGTCCAGCCCAGGATGGACATATTGTCGGTATTCATCACCCCGTGAATAAAGCCGACCGCCTGCCACCGGGCGATGAGCCGCGCGGTGCGGGCCACCACCCATTGCAATAGCGCCAGCGCAGGCTGCGGGGCATTGGCGCAGTCGGGGCGGTATTGAGCGATCACCCAGTCGGTCAGCGCGCGCAACTGCTCGGTCTGGCCGCTGTAGCTGAAGTGCTCGAAATGCCCGAAGCGCACGAAACTCGGACTCAGCCGGGTGACCATCGCCGCGGTTTCGATACGCTCGCGCCGCACCGGGCGGCTCGACCCCACCAGGCACAGCGCCCGCGTGGTCGGGATGCCCAGCGCCGCCATGGCTTCCGAGCACAAAAATTCGCGGATGGAAGAACGCAGCACCGCCCAGCCGTCGCCCATGCGCGAAAACGGCGTGCGGCCGCTGCCCTTGAATTGCACTTCCCAGCGGGCATAGCCGCCGCTGTGCCGCCCGCCGCTGGCATCTGGCCAGTCGCCCAGCAGCAGCGCGCGGCCGTCGCCAAGTTGCCCTGCCCAGTTGCCGAACTGATGCCCGGCGTACACCGTGGCGCGACTGCCGCCGCTGATCGCCGCGACATGGCCGCCCAAGGCCAGCGCCCAGTCCTGCTCGTCTTGCGGGGTGGTGGGCGCAGTCAGGCCGACCAGCGCCGCGGCGTCGGCGCTGGCGGCCACCAGCACGGGGTCGGGCAGGGGACTAACCGCGACGGGCACGCTGAATGCGTCGCCCAGGGCGGCAAACTGCTGCGCTAGCGGCGGCCAAGAACGGCTCGCGGGCGGAGCAGAGGCGGGAAAATCCAGAGCAGCGGAAGTCATGCCTGCATTCTCGGAGAAAGCCGCGGCCCCGGTGGGTATCGGGGTATCCTGTGCGTCTGCTTTTTGCCTGATGTTCAAGCCATGCCGCTCACACAAAATCCGGCCCATCCAGATGCGGTCATCGCGCTGCCTTTCGGTCGCATGGGCCTGTTCTGCACCGACGATGCCGTGCTGCGCCTGGAGTATCTCCCGCCGGACGCACCTGTGATCGCGCCGGTCACGCCGCTGTGCCGCGCCGTGGCCGCGCAGCTCCTCGCCTACGCCGACAATGCGGCGTATCGCTTCGATCTCCCGCTGGCGGCGGCGGGCACGGAGTTTCAGCGCCGGGTCTGGGCGCTGTTGCAGCAAATTCCGCCAGGTCAGACGCGCACTTATGGCGATGCCGCGCTGGAGTTACACAGCGCCCCCCGGGCCGTGGGGCAGGCTTGCGCCGCCAATCCCTTCGCCCCCGTAGTGCCATGTCACCGCATGGTCGCGCAAGGCGGGTTGGGCGGATTTGCCCATTCCACCGCACAAGACGGGTATCTGCTGGGCATCAAACGCTGGCTGCTGCAGCATGAAGCCAGCTTGCGATCGGCTCGTCCCCATGCCTGAAGCCCCGCTTTACCTCGAATGGCCGCCCGCGCCCGAAGCCTGCGCCACCACGATCGACCGTTTCTGCGACGCCCTCTGGCTGGAAGACGGCCTCTCGCCCAACACCCTCGCCGCTTACCGCCGCGACCTCACGCTGATGGCGCGCTGGCTGACTTTTTCGCAGCGCCCGCCCTTGATCGAGGCGACGCTGCGCGATGTGCAGGCGTATATCGCGGCCCGCTTTGTGCAGAGCAAAGCCACCTCGTCCAACCGGCGACTGGTGGTGTTGCGCCGCTTTTACCGCTGGGCCTTGCGTGAGCACTTGCGCACCGACGACCCCACGCTGCAACTCGACACCGCCCGCCAGCCGCCGCGCCGCCCCAAGACCCTGAGCGAAGCGCAGGTGGAAGTGCTGCTCGCCGCACCCGAGGTGGACACGCCGCTGGGCCTGCGCGACCGCGCCATGCTCGAACTGCTCTACGCCAGTGGCCTGCGGGTGAGTGAACTGGTGGCGCTGCCAGTGGTGCGCGTGTCGCTCGATCAGGGCGTGGTGCAGATTGCGGGCAAAGGCGGCAAAGAGCGACTGGTGCCGTTCGGCAGCGCCGCGCAAGACTGGCTACAGAAGTACCTGCGCACTGCGCGCCATGAGTTGCTGCAGGGGCGCGACAGCCCCTTTGTGTTCGTCACCGCGCGCAGCGGGCAAAGCGCCCGCGAAGCCACCGGCATGACACGGCAGATGTTCTGGATGCGCATCAAGGCCTATGCGCGCAAGGCCGGCATCGACGTGCCGCTGTCGCCCCACACCCTGCGCCACGCTTTCGCCACCCATCTGCTCAACCACGGCGCCGACCTGCGTGTGGTGCAATTGCTGCTCGGTCATGCCGATATTTCCACCACGCAGATCTACACCCACATCGCGCGCGAACGGCTCAAGACGCTGCACGCCCGCCACCACCCCCGCGCCTGATCGCGCTTTTCCCCGTTATGGCCCAAGACAATTTCTGGTCCGCCTTCGTACTGCTGCTACTGATCCTCGACCCCTTTGGCAATCTGCCGTTTTTCATCGCGGTCATGCGCAAGCTGCCGATTCAGCGTCGCCTACCCGTGGCGCTGCGCGAAATCGGCATCGCCTACGCCGTGCTGCTGGCTTTCATGTTCGGCGGACACGGCTTTCTGAAACTGATGAACCTCAGCCAGCCTTCCATCGAAGTGGCCGGCGGGGTCATTCTGCTGCTGGTGGCGATCAAGATGATTTTCTCCACCACGTCTGAAATTTTCGGCGGCGAGGGCGGACGCGAACCCTTGATCTTTCCCCTGGCCGTGCCGCTGCTGGCCGGACCGTCCGCTCTCGCCACAGTCTTGCTGCTGGCCTCGCGCCAGCCCGGCGAAATCTGGACCTGGGTGGGCGCGCTCAGCTCGGCGGTGGCCGTCACCGGCGGGTTGCTGTTGATGAGCGAAACCCTGCTCAAGTGGCTGGGCGACTCGGTGATGAACGCCGCCGAAAAACTCATGGGCCTCATCCTGACGGCCATTGCCGTGAATATGCTGCTGTCGGGTATTCGCAGCTATTTCGGGCTATGAATTCGACAGTGCTGCCGATAGCATGCCTTTGTGCAACGCTTTGAAGCGATTTCCCTCCAACCTACTCAGCAATCAATCACCATGGAACGCCTGACTTTCACCCCGGAAGACCGCGAAGCCCTGGCCCATTTTCTGGGTCAGCTCGTGGACACCACCATCCTCACTCGCCGAGAAATTCATGACTTTCTCGACTACTGCGATCTCATGGCGCCGAAAAAAGGCGAAGTCATCGCCGATATCGGCCAGGTCGGCGAGAGCCTGTTTTTCGTACTCGAAGGGCAGGGCTGCCTGATGGCGCAGTTGCCCGAAAGCGAAATGGAAATCGGCAAGATCATGCCCGGAGAAATGCTCGGCGAGATGAGCTTTTTCGACCGCAAGCCGCGCGAAATCCGCCTGCGCGCAGGCGAAGACACCCGCCTGCTGCGCATCAGCCGCGCCATGTACAACCGTCTGCGTCTTGAGCGCCCGCTGCTCGCCGTGCTGCTGCTCGAAGTGGCCATCATCAGCCTCGATCACCTCTACCGCCGCACCTCCTCGGAGATGGCGCAGATCAACCGTTATATGTACCGCACCGGGCGGTAAACGCCGTACTGCCCGCCGTTTCGCCCGCCGTTTCGTCATGTCCGCGCCACGACTCGATCTGCAGATCCGGCGGGCCTACGACCCGCCGAGTTCTGACGACGGCACGCGCATCCTCATCGACCGCCTCTGGCCGCGCGGTCTGCGCAAAGACGGCGCCCACATCGACCATTGGTTGAAAGACCTCGCCCCCAGCCCGGCGCTGCGCGTCTGGTTCGGCCATGAGCCGGAGCGTTTTGCCGAGTTTTCAAAGCGCTACACGGCCGAACTCGATGCCTTGGCGGATGACTCTGCGGCCCTAAAAACCCTGGGCGAAGCGCTGCGGGCAGGGCGCGTCACGCTGCTGTTCGCTGCGCACGACCCGCAAATCAACCACGCCCGGGTGCTCGAAGACTGGTTGCGTCGGCCGCACGGCTGGCTCTCGGCAAGAAAAGCCGAATGAACTTCGCGCCCGATGCCGTCCTCGATTTCTGGTTCCGCGAAATCGAGCCCGAGCAGTGGTTCAAGGCCGACCCGGCTTTCGACGCGCTGCTGCGCACGCGTTTCGGTGCACTTCATAGCCAGGCGGTGCGCTGTGAGTTGTTTACGTGGAGATCTACGCCGCAGGGTCGGCTGGCGGAAATCATCGTGCTCGACCAGTTTTCGCGCAATCTGTTCCGGGGCGATCCGCGCGCCTTCGCCGCCGATGCGCAGGCGCTCACCCTCGCGCAGGAGGCGGTGGCCTGCGGCGCCGATCAGGCGCTGACGCAGCAACAGCGCACTTTTGCGTACATGCCCTATATGCACAGCGAATCGGCCGCGATTCATGTCGTGGCGGAAACCCTGTTCCGCGCCAACGGGCTGGCGAACAACCTCGACTTCGAGCTGCGCCACAAAGCCATCATCGACCGCTTTGGCCGCTACCCGCACCGCAACGCCATCCTCGGTCGGGAATCGACGGACGAGGAAATTGAATTTTTGAAGCTGCCGGGCTCCAGTTTCTGAGTGCCATGCCCTACGGAAGCTGTGGGGGCGGCAAATGGGCGGGCGGGTCTACCGCATGCTTGGCCAGATCGTCCAGAAATAAGGAGTCCAGCACGTCCTTGCTCGTCGCAGCAAGAACAACCTTGGGCGCCACACCGGCGTCAAGTGCTTGCTGCCAGCGCCCAGCACAGACGCACCAGTGGTCGCCGGGTTTCAAGCCAGGGAAGCGCAGTTTTGGGTTGGGTGTGGACAGATCATTGCCTTGCGATTTTGTGTAAGCAAGGAACTGCGCGTCCATCAAAGCGCACACGCCATGCACTCCAGCGTCCTGTGCTGTCACGGCGCAGTAGCCGTTGCGCAAATATCCCGTCTGTGGAGCCTGGCTGCAAGATTGCAAAGGCTGATTCAGGACATTGAGCAAGGCCGGATCGGCTTCAGACTTATTGGGCGTTTGCGCAAGCGCGGAGGTTGAAATCAAGACCGTACCAAGGCATGCAATGCTGGACGCAAAAAAACGACGGTAGTGCGCGGTGATGGTTGCCAAAACTCTTCTCCGAACCCATACGAGACTCAAGAATATGGCGCTGTGAGTGCCCTCATCCGTTGTGAGGGGGATTTGACGTCGCGTACCCAATTGGCCAGGGCCGTGCACGGAGCGTTTTTGCGCCCGTCAGCAGGCGAAGCGAGCAGGCGCTAGATCGCGCGCTCAAGCTGGGCTAGCTCTTCAGCGCTGAACCCCGCCTGCAGCCGTGCGTCGCGATTGAACGGAGGTTTGATCCGCGGGGCGTCGAAAGCGGCGGCCAGTTCGTCGTGTGCGGTGAGGGGGTTGCGGCCTGTCTGGGCACAGGCCCAGTGATACCAGCGGTTGCCAATGGCGACGTGGCCGATTTCGTCGGCCAGAATGTGGTCGAGAATTTCCGCGCCGCGCGCATCGCCAGCGGCGGCCAGCTTGGCGCGAATGCTGGGGTTCACGTCCAGCCCCCGGGCTTCGAGGGTGCGCGGCACCAGCGCCATGCGGGCCAGAACATCGCCAGCGGTTTTTTCGGCCATGTCCCACAGGCCGTTGTGGGCGGGAAAGTCGCCGTATTCAGCGCCGATGCTGCGCAGGTGATTGCGCAGCAGAGTGAAGTGCTCGGCTTCTTCGGCGGCCACGCGAATCCAGTCGCGGTAAAAATCTTCGGGCAAGTCCTGAAAGCGCCAAACAACATCGAGCGCGAGGTTGATGGCGTTGAACTCGATGTGCGCAATGGAGTGCAGCAGGGCGGCGTGACCCTTGGGGTCGCGCGGGTTGCGGCGGGGCATCTGTTGCGCGGGGATCAGTTCAGGCTTTTCCGGGCGGCCGGGGAGGGCGGCGTTTGGCGGTGTCTGCACACAGGTGGTCGGGTCGATGCTCACGCGCCCTTGGTGCAGATCGTCGCGCAGGGCCAGCGCCAGCTTAACCTTGTGCGCCGGGTCGGGCTCGATCAGTGCGGCCAATGCGGCCTGGCGCGCTGAGCTGGAAGAGATGGGCGCACTCACTGCGTTTTCTTCAGCACGGTCATGGCCGAGGCAATGAGGCCGGCGGCCTGGCTCATGTCTCCAGGCACGATGAGGGTGGTGCTCGATTTGGCGAGATTTGCATAAGTGTCCAGACCTTGCTGGGCAACCTTGAGCTGCACGGCTTCGGCGCCGCCGGGTTTTTGAATGGCATTAGCCACGACTTCCAGCGCGTGCGCGGTGGCGTCGGCCACGGCCTCGATGGCGGCGGCTTCGCCTTGCGCATTGTTGATGGCCGCCTGCTTCTGCCCCTCAGATCGCGCGATGAAGGCCTGGCGCTCGCCTTCGGCGACGTTGATGGCCTGCTGACGCGCACCTTCCGAGGTGGCGATCACGGCGCGCTTTTCACGCTCGGCGGTGATCTGGCGCTGCATGGCGTGCAGGATTTCGTTGGGCGGTGTGAGATCCTTGATTTCGTAGCGCAACACCTTCACGCCCCAGGTGGCGGCGGCATCGTCGAGAGAATTCACCACGCTGTGATTGATGAATTCGCGTTCTTCGAAAGTCTTGTCGAGTTCGAGCTTGCCGACCACCGAGCGCAGCGTGGTCTGAGCCAGTTGGGTGATGGCGACGATGTAGTTCGACGAGCCGTAGCTGGCACGCATGGCGTCGGTCACCTGGAAATACAGCACGCCGTCCACGGTGAGCTGGGTGTTGTCTTTGGTGATGCAGATCTGGCTGGGCACGTCGAGCGGAATTTCTTTCAGCGAGTGTTTGTAGGCCACGCTGTCGATGAAGGGAATGATGATGTTCAGTCCCGGTTGCAGGGTGGCGTGGTAGCGGCCGAGACGCTCCAGAATCCAGGCGTTTTGCTGCGGCACGATCTTGATGCCGCGGCTGACGAACAACACGGCGATGACAGCCAGGATGATTGCGATTTCCATGAAAGACTCCCTTGGGTTGATCAAAGCGGGCTACGCGCGTCAGCCCGGATTATGTTGTGCATTCGTGTCGAGCGATGGCGCGGCTTGTGCGGCGGGCAGCGGTTCGATCAGCAGCACATTGCCGTCTTGCCCGGCGATGCGGTGCGGGCCGGTTTGCAGCGGGCCACGCCGCAGCAGCCGCGCAGACCAGTCCGAACCCCGGTAATGCACCCGCGCCACGCCATCTGCCGACCAGGCGGACACATCGACCGTGGCGCCAAGATCGAGGTTGTCGTGCCGCACATCGGCGGCGGTGCGTTTACCGAAAATACGCCGAGTCAGATACAACGCGATCACCGCGCCGCCGCCCACCACGGTGAACGCCACCCAATGCCAGGGCATGGGCAGCCCGGCATGCGCCGCCAGAGCGCCGGCCACGGCGCCCACGGCCAGCATGAGCAAATAGAAGGTGCCGCTGACCAGTTCCATCGCGACAAAGAAACCGGCCAGAATCCACCAGGCGGTCGGGTTGTCCATCTCGGGTGCTCCCAATATTGATGGCGCGAAGCAGGGCGCTTCACACAGATTTCCTACACTCTCGCACTTTATCCCTTCCGCGTCGGAGCCGTCATGCACTTTCGTTTTCCCATTGTCATCATCGATGAAGACTTCCGCTCGGAAAACTCGTCCGGCCTCGGCATTCGTGCGCTGGCGCAGGCCATCGAGAAGGAGGGCATGGAGGTGCTGGGCGTGACCAGCTACGGCGATCTCTCCAGCTTCGCGCAGCAGCAAAGCCGGGTGAGCGCGTTCATTCTCTCTATCGACGATGAGGAATTCGCCACCGCGGAGGAGGGCGTGGAACCGAAGGCTTTGCACAACCTGCGCGCCTTCATCGAGGAGATTCGCTTTCGCAACGCCGAGATTCCCATCTACCTCTACGGCGAAACGCGCACCTCGGGGCATATTCCGAACGACATCCTGCGCGAACTGCACGGCTTCATCCACATGTTCGAGGACACGCCGGAGTTCGTGGCGCGGCACATCATCCGCGAGGCACGCTCGTACATGGATTCGCTGGCGCCGCCATTCTTTCGCGCCCTGGTCGGCTACGCCGCCGATGGTTCCTACTCCTGGCATTGCCCCGGACATTCCGGCGGCGTCGCCTTCCTGAAGAGCCCGGTGGGGCAGATGTTCCACCAGTTCTTTGGCGAAAACCTGCTGCGCGCGGACGTGTGCAACTCGGTGGATGAGCTTGGCCAGTTGCTCGACCACACCGGCCCGGTGGCGGCGAGCGAGCGCAACGCGGCGCGCATTTTCCACGCCGATCACCTGTTTTTCGTCACCAACGGCACCTCCACCTCGAACAAGATGGTTTGGCACAGCACGGTAGCGCCGGGCGATGTGGTGGTGGTGGACCGCAATTGCCACAAATCCATCCTGCACGCCATCATCATGACTGGTGCGCTGCCGGTGTTCCTCACGCCGACGCGCAATCATTACGGCATCATCGGGCCGATTCCGCTGGCCGAGTTCCACCCGGACAACATCGCCCGCAAGATTGCCGAGAATCCGCTCACGCGGCATCTCGTCGGCAAAATCAAGCCGCGGGTGCTCACCATCACCCAGTCCACCTACGACGGCGTGCTCTACAACGTCGATGCCATCAAGCAGATGCTCGATGGCCACATCGACACCCTGCATTTCGACGAAGCCTGGCTGCCGCACGCCTGTTTTCACGACTTCTATCGCGGCATGCATGCCATCGGCCCCGATCGCGAGCGCACCAAAGAGACCATGGTGTTCGCCACCCAGTCCACCCACAAGCTGCTTGCGGGTCTGAGCCAAGCCTCGCAGATTTTGGTGCAGAACGCGCAAAACCAGCAGCTCGATTTCCATCGCTTCAACGAGGCGTATCTGATGCACAGCTCCACCTCGCCGCAGTACGCCATCATCGCCTCGTGCGATGTAGCCGCCGCCATGATGGAGCCTCCGGGCGGCACTGCGCTGGTTGAAGAAAGCATTCTGGAGGCCATGAACTTCCGCCGCGCCATGCGCAAGGTCGACGCCGATTACGGACAGGACTGGTGGTTCAAGGTGTGGGGGCCGAACGGCTTGGCGGAGGAGGGCACCGGCGAGCGCGACGACTGGCTGCTGCACGCCACCGACGACTGGCACGGCTTCGGCGCCGTGGCCGATGGCTTCAATATGCTCGACCCGATCAAGTCCACCATCGTCACGCCGGGGCTGAACATCAACGGCGATTTCGACGCCACTGGCATCCCGGCCGCCATCGTCACCCGCTTTCTGGCCGAGCATGGGGTGATTGTCGAAAAGACCGGGCTCTACAGCTTTTTCATCATGTTCACCATCGGCATCACCAAGGGCCGATGGAACACCCTAGTCACGGCGCTGCAGCAGTTCAAGGACGACTACGACCGCAATCAGCCGCTATGGCGCATTCTGCCCGAATTCGTGGCGCAGAATCCGCGCTACGAGCGCATCGGTCTGCGCGATCTGTGTCAGCAGATCCACGAAGCCTATCGTGAGCAGGACGTTGCCCGTCTGACCACCGAGATGTATCTCTCCGATTTGCAGCCGGCCATGACGCCGACTGACGCCTACGCCAAGATGGCGCACCGTGACATCGAGCGGGTGGAGATCGACCAGCTCGAAGGCCGCATCACCGCAGCGCTGGTCACGCCGTACCCGCCGGGCATTCCGCTGCTCATTCCGGGCGAGCGCTTCAACGCGCCCATCATGCGCTACCTGAAGTTCGCCCGCGACTTCAATCTGCGCTTCCCGGGATTTGCCACCGACGTGCATGGACTGGTGACCGAAACCGACGCCAGCGGAAACAAGCGCTATTTCGTGGACTGCGTGCGCAACGCGGACTGAAACAGTTTTCTACCGGCGGCGGCTTCGAGAGGGGCCGCCGTCAATCTCTCGATATGAGGTCGTGTCGTTTACTTAACATAATGCACATATGTTCTCCAATTGATGCCCAGCCACGAGGCTGGAATGGCGCTCTTACCAGGAGCCCTGCGGTCTATCCTTGCCCAGCGCCTTGGCGATCATGTTGGCGATGTCCTTGTGGTTCATTTGGGTTGCCAAGGTCAGCGCGGTGTAGCCCATGGCATTTTTGAGCTTCGGATCTGCGCCTTCTTCCAGCAGCAGCTTCACCGTGCTGTCATAGCCAAAATACGCCGCCATCATCAGCGGCGTGGAGCCGTTGGGCGCGGCGGCGTCTATGTAGGCGGAATGTTCGAGCAGATACTTGACGACTTCGGTGCGACCCCGGGTGGCGGCATAGGACAACGGCGTCCAACCCGGTTTGTTGATTTCCGCGCCTTTTTCGACCATAAGCTTGACGATGCCAAGATCGCCCTGGAGGCAGGCGATCATCAGCGCATTTTCGTCGGACGGGTTCAGGTAATTGAGATGAATATGCGGATCATCGATCAATACCTTGGCGACCTTGAGTGAGTTGTAGCGCAGCGCCAGATACAGCGCCGAATTACCTTTGCTGTCCACCGCGTTCGGGTCGAAACCCTGCGCCAGCAGACTGCGCACGGCGCCCACGTCGTCGATATTGACGGCGCGGAAAAAGTCGGTGTAAGCCCCGGCGTAAGCCCAACCACCCGAGCCCGCGAGCAGCGCGGCCACGGCGGTAGATTGGAGAAATTGGCGCCGAACTCTATTCATAAAACACCTTAGTTATTATTCTTAAAACTATGATTTATTGTAGAAATAGCCGAGTGAAATTGTCGCTGGTCTGTTCTGCCAGCGCCTCCCGATCCACGCCGCGCAATTCGGCCAGATAGTCGGCGACGTAACTCACGTAGGCCGGTTCATTGGTCTTGCCGCGGTGCGGCATGGGGGCTAGATAGGGGCTGTCGGTTTCGATCAGTAAGCGGTCGGCAGGAATTTGCACCGCCACATCGCGCAGCGCCTGGGCGTTCTTGAAAGTAACGATGCCCGCGATGGATATGTAGAAGCCCAGATCGAGGGCGCGCTGCGCGACATCCCAGTTTTCGGTGAAGCAATGCATCACGCCCCGCGCACGTCCCTGCCCTTCCTCGGCCAGAATGGCGAGGGTGTCTTCGGCGCTGGCGCGGGTGTGAATGATCAGCGGTTTGTCGAGCTGCAAGGCAGCGCGAATATGCACCCGAAAGCGCTCGCGCTGCCATTCCATCTCAGCCACGGTGCGCTCGCCCAGACGGAAATAGTCGAGCCCGGTTTCACCGATGCCGACCACGCGCGGCAATTGGGCCAGGCGTGTGAGGTCTTCAACCGTGGGCTCGCGCACGCCTTCGTTGTCGGGATGCACCCCCACCGAGGCCCACACCCCGGGGTAACGCAGCGCTATGGCGTGCACCGCGTCGAATTCTTCGAGCGTGGTGCAGATGTTGAGCGCCCGCGTCACGCCTTTGTCGTGCATGTGCGCCAGCACGTCGTCGAGGCGTTCTTCCAGGCCCGGATAGGCTAGGTGGCAGTGGGAATCGGTCAGTGCGGCGGTCATTTCAAGCGGAATTTCGGGCGGCATCAAATTGTGTTGGTCGGCTTGCCGCTGGCCTCGGCGGCGCCCAGCGCTTCTTCGATTTTCACCTTCAGGTGCCGCGCCTTGTCGTCGGCGGGAAAACGCACGCCGATGCCCTGCGGGCGGTGGTTGGCGGCATTGGCCGGATTGATCCAGGCGACTTTGCCTTCGACCGGATAGCGCTGCGGATCGTCCACAATGGTGAGCAGTAGATAGACACCCTCCCCCAGCCGATACTCATGCGGCGTGGGCACAAAAATGCCGCCCTCGGGGAAGAAGGAAATGTAAGAGGCATACAGCGCCGGTTTTTCCTTGATGGCCAACTGAAGGACGCGGGGCTTGTTGGCGGCAACGCTTGCGGCGCGGGGTGCGGTAGCCATGAATCAATCTCCTCGGGAGAAAATCTGGGCAAATTCTAGGAGCAGTGCGTCGCTGGCGAGTGCCTGGTTCAAGGGAAAACCGGCCAGCCGTTGTTTCTGGCGCCAGCCGTCCAGGGCATCAGCCAGTTTCAGCGGTGCGATGCGCTGGGCGAGTGCGGTCAGAGCTGGCAATTTTTGCGGCAGATAAAGCGGGGGTGCGCCAACCTGCACGCGCTGCAGATCGCTGCCGATTTTCAGCAGGCTTGCGACGCCAGCCGCCTGATCGGGCGGCGGAGGCAGGGTGGACGACTGCGGACGGGCGGCTTGGCGCGACAAGGCGTCCAACAGGCTTTCGGCCCATTCCAGCCCCAGCGCCGGGTTGGCCTGATAGACCGCACCCTGGCTCCAGGCCAGCACGGCCTGCTGCGCCCCCGCCGCCTCCGTCTTCCCGCCGAGTTGTTGCTGCGCCTCGGCGGCCCCCGGGCGCGGCAGTGCCGCCAGGCGACAGCGGCTGCGAATCGTGGGCAGCAAGGCGTCGAGCCGGTGGGCGCCGAGCAGAAACTGCACGTCTTCCGGCGGCTCTTCGAGGGTCTTGAGCAGCGCGTTGGCCGCGGCTGCATTGAGCGCATCGACTGGATAGATCAGCGCCACCTTGGCGCGGCCGCGGTGGCTGGTGCTCACCGACCAATCGTTGAGGCGGCGGATCTGCTCGATGCGGATCTCCAGGCTCGTCGTCTTGGTTTCGGAGCGCGGCGCGGCCTCTTCAGACGGGTTCAGGCCGAGTTCGGGCCACATCGCCTCGGGCGCTGCGATCAGTAAATCGGGGTGCGTGCCCGCCGCCAGTAGTGCGCAACTGGCGCAGTGCCCGCAGGCCTTGTAGGTTGACAGGGCAGCGGGGAGCCGAGCCGCCTCAGGCTCTGAGAGCCCCCAGGGTCGGCTCGCCGACCCGCCCCCCGTGGGGGTTAAGGAAACTTGGGGCGGCCCGGCGTTTCCTTGAGAAGCCGCGAGCGACTGGGGCGATTCGCACAGCAGCGCGTTGGCCGTGCGCTGCAGCAGAGGCCATTTGCCATAACCCTGCGGTGCGTGAATCAGCCAGGCAGAATTCATTTTGAATCAAACTCTTGTAAAACTTTGTTCAAGTAATCTGTGATGGTTTTTTGTACCGCTTCCGGGGTTTGCGTGCCATCGATCACACGCCATTTTTCAGGCGCGCTGGCGGCCTGTTGCAGGTAGTTGGCGCGCACCCGGGCAAAAAAATCAACGCTTTCCTGCTCGAAACGGTCGCGCTGCCGCGTCTGCGCCAGACGCAGCGCGGCCACCTCGGGCGGCACATCGATCAGGATGATGCAGTCCGGGCACAGCCCCGGATGCACCCAGCGGGCCAGGGCTTCGAGCCGCTCGGTGGGAATGCCCTTGCCGCCGCCCTGATAGGCGAGCGTCGCCGCGGTGAAGCGGTCGCAGACCACGTCGGTGCCGCCCAGCAAGGCCGGCTCGATGACTCGCAGCACATGCTCCTGCCTTGCCGCGAACATCAGCAGGGCTTCGGTTGCCGGGCGCATGGTCTGGTGCAGCAGCAGTTCGCGGATTTTTTCGCCGATTTCGGTGCCGCCCGGTTCGCGGGTGAGCATGACCTGGCGGTTGGCTGCGCGCAGCACATCGACCACGGTCTGCAACTGGGTCGATTTGCCGGCGCCGTCGATGCCCTCGAGAGAGACAAACAGGCCAGGACGGTAGGGATTGAGTGCGCTCATGGAGTCTTGAGAATGTAACGCGCCACAGCCGCATTGTGCTGCGCAAGCGTGTCGGAAAACTGGCTGGCGCCGTTGCCACGAGCCACGAAATACAGCGCCTTGATCGGCGCGGGATGCAATGCCGCCTGCAGCGAAGCCTCGCCCGGAAGCGCGATGGGCGTGGGCGGCAGGCCGTTGATGATGTAGGTGTTGTAGGGCGTGAGCGTTTGCAGGTCACGTTTGGTGATATTGCCGTTGTAGCTCGCGCCCATGCCGTAGATCACAGTGGGATCGCTCTGCAACGGCATGCCCGCGCGCAGACGGTTGATGAACACCGCGGCGATTTTTTCTCGATCAGACGGCTTGCCGGTTTCTTTCTCGATGATCGAAGCCAGAATGAGCGCCTGCTGCGGCGTTTTCAGCGGCAGATCGGGCGCGCGCTGCGCCCACGCGGCGGCCAGGCGTTTTTGCATCGCCTGATAGGCGCGGCGCAACACGTCCAGCTCTGACGAGCCTCGCGCATACAGATAGGTATCGGGGAAAAACTCACCCTCGGGCGGCGTCTGCGCCGGAGCGCCGATGCGCTGCATGATCTGCTCAGGGGTGAGGTCGCCCAGGTCATGCTGCAGACCGGGCGCCTTCGCCAGCGACTGCAGCATCTGCTCAAAAGTCCAGCCCTCGGGAATGGTGACCGAGAGCAGCGTCTGATCGCCGCGCGCCATGCGTTCGAGCAACACCCACGGCGTCATGCCGGTGCTGATTTCGTAGCTGCCGGCCTTGAGTTCCGTACCGCGTCCGCTCAGACGGGCCAGCCAATAAAACAGACGCGGCTGCAGATCGGCACCCTGCGCCCTGATCTGTTGCGCCGCCGACAGGGCGGAACTCCCGGGGCGCACCGAAAAGTCGAGCGGGCTCTCGCGCAGGGCGATGGGCTGGTTGGCCCACCAGACAAACGCCCCGGCCGCCAAGGCCAGAGCGATTAAACCGAGAAGAAGGAGTTTTCGCAGAAAACGCACGTTGCAAGTGGAGGGAAGTTGCCGCCGGGGCGCGGACCGCCTCGCGCCGGTGGCGGGTAAGCTTCCTATACTAGCCTAGCCGAACCCCCATTCCAGGGGGCTTAACCATCAGCCGCTCATGCCTCTGCTCTCCTGTCCTCTCGATCAACTCTCTCTCTTGCGTGTCTCGGGGCCGCAGGGCGCCGATTTGCTTCATGCCCAGCTCAGCCAGGATTTTCAGCATTGGCCGGACGAGCAGGCGCGACTGGCCGCGCTGCTCAACCCGCAGGGGCGGATGCTGGCCGACTTCATCGCGGTGCGCCTGGCGCCCGAGCAGATCGGTTTGCTGCTCGACGCCTCGATTGCCGCCGCCGCACTGCAACGCCTGCGCATGTTTGTGCTGCGCCTGAAATGCACCCTC
Source organism: Thiomonas sp. OC7 (assembly GCF_900634595.1). Taxonomy (NCBI): domain Bacteria; kingdom Pseudomonadati; phylum Pseudomonadota; class Betaproteobacteria; order Burkholderiales; genus Thiomonas; species Thiomonas sp. OC7. The sequence continues at coordinate 105,135 of NZ_LR131953.1, forward strand.
GACGACGCCAGCGCGCAGTGGGCACGATACGGACTGTTGGGCGATACCGCCGACGACTACCCGGCCTTGCTCGCTCCCCCCGCCCAACCCTGGGGCGTGCGGCGGCTGGAAAGCGGCGCGCTTTTGCTGCGCCTGCCGCAAGCGGGCTCAGCGGTGCGCTGCGTGCTGCTGACCGAGCGGGATCAAGCTGCGCAGGCTGCACTGCGGGCAGAGCTTGCCGTATTGCCCGCGCTGTCGCCGTCTGAGTGGGCGCTGCAGGACATTCGCGCGGGGCTGCCGCACCTCACCGCCGCGACGCAGCAGTTATTTGTGCCGCAAATGCTCAACTTTGAATTGATCGGCGGGGTGAATTTCAAAAAGGGCTGCTATCCGGGGCAGGAAGTGGTGGCGCGCAGCCAGTACCGCGGCACCCTCAAGCGGCGCATGTACGTGGTGAGCGGCCCGGCCGCCATGCAGCCGGGGCAGGAATTGGTGCACGCGGCCGATCCCGGTCAGCCCTGTGGCGTGGTGGTGAATGCTGCGGCCGATGCCGCTGGCGTGTGGTGGGCGCTGGCCGAGCTGAAAATCGCCCTCGCCGAACAGCCGGGCCTGCATCTGGGCAGCGCCGAAGGCCCCGAACTGAAGCTGGGCGCCCTGCCCTACGCGCTCACCGCGCCAGATTGATCCTGCGCCTTCCGTAGCGCGAGCGCGGCGGCTTCCACCGCCTGCACCGCCTCGGGCAAGGCCCGGCTCATTTTGATGAAATTGTGAGTGACACCCGGCCATTGCGTCAGCTCGACCTTCACCCCGGCGCGGCGCAACAACGCGCCGTAGGCCAGGCCCTCATCGCGTAGTGGATCGCAGCCGGCAACTGCGATCCACGCCGCAGCTACGCCCTGATGCTGAGCCGCCAGTTGCGGGGCGAAACGCCAGTCGACGCCATCACTCGGGTCGCGCAGGTAGTGGCCGAAAAACCAGTCGATCTGTTCTTGGTCGAGCAAAAAACCGTGCCCATAGCGCTGTTGCGACAGTGTTTCATGCCCGCAACCCATGCCGGGATAGAACAGCAGTTGCAAGGCCAGCGGCAGCGCGGCGTCGCGTGCCGCCAGGGCGCAGGCCGCAGCCAGCGTGCCCCCGGCGCTGTCTCCGCCGACGGCGAGGCAGTGCGTGTCCACGCCGAGCATCTCGCCGTGGGCGTGCAGCCATTGCAGCGCATCCCAGCTGTCGTTGAATGCGGTGGGAAAGCGGTGTTCCGGGGCGAGCCGGTAATCGAGCGACAGCACCATCCAGCCTGAGCGAAGGGCGAGTTGGCGGCACAGCGCATCGTGCGTGGCCGCGCTGCCGATGACAAAGCCGCCGCCATGCAAGTAGAGCAAGGCGGGTTGCGGCGCCTGCCAGTCAGCCAGCCGGGGGGCGTAGCGGCGCAGCGTGAGGCGCTCGCCATCGCGGCTCGGGCAATCGAGCGTGTCGCACAGCGGCAGGTCGGCCGGGGGAAAGTCGAGCACTTCGGCCATGCGCGCATAGACCGCGCGGGCGGCTGCCGGGGTGAGTTGCTCAAACGCAGGCTGCCCCGCACGAGCAATGCGCTGCAGCAGTTCGCGCATGCGCGGCGTGAGGTCGGCCTCGGGCGGGCCTTGGGGCTTCAGGTCGTCCATGCCCACAGCGGCACATCGTGTTGCTGCGCCAGCGCGGTGAGCTGCGCGGCGGTGTGCGATTTGCACCAGCGGGCGATGGCGCGGTGCGTCGCCCCTTGCGCCGCCAGCGCCAGCGCCTGTTTGAAGTGGGGCTTCAACGCCGCAATCGCCACCAGCCCGTCGGCACAGGCATAGACGCCATATTCGGGCAAGGCGCCGCCGAGCAGTTGCCCCGGCGCGGTCATGCCCAGCGCGCGGGGCACGGCGACAAAACCGGCCGCGTCGGACAGCGCAATGTCCAGCATCGCGCCCCTGCCCTGCGCGCGTTGGTGCAGCAGCGCGCCCAGGGCGGCCTCGCTCACCAGCAGCGCACCCGTCATGTCGGCCAGCAGCGTGGCGGGCGGCTTCGCGGCATCGATCAGCCCTGCCTCGGCCTGGAAGGTGAGATCATGCCCCGGCAGCTGCCCCTGCGCCCCCGGATAACCGACGACGAACACGGCGCTGAGGTGGGGATGGCGCGCGGCCAGACTGCGCCGGTCCAGCCCCAGCCGCTTGAGCGCTGCGGGGCGGAACGCTGTGAGCAGCAGATCGCTTTGTTGCAGCTGTTCGTGCAGCGCCGTCTGGCCTTCGGCGGTTTTCAGATCGAGCTTGCGCACCGGCACTGCCATGTGCATGGCGCGGTAGAGCGCGGGCGACATCTGCGCCATCGGATCGCCGCCGGGCGGCTCGATTTTCAGCACCTTGGCGCCCAGCGCGCGCAGGCGGGCAGCGGCGGCCGGGCCCGGCAGGTTGAGCGCCAGAGTGACGATGCGTACGCCACTCAGCGGCTTGTAATTTCGGGGATGACGGGGGTAGAGACGTGCGGTGTCCGGCATGGGCTGGGGGCTCAATCGAGATGACTGTCGAGCATACGCTGCAACTCTCGCCGGTCGAGTTTGCTCGGCCGCCCCTGACGCACCGCTTCCGGCTCCGGGCTCAAGCGCCGCAACTCGGCCTGCCTTTCGCGCTGCAAGCGGCTGGTGTCGGTCTCGCGGTACAAGGCTTGCGCCAGCGGTGCGGACTGCCGCTGCAGGCCGACCTGCAGCACCTCCACTTCCCGGCGCTCTCGCTCCTGCTGAATCACCAGCACATCGCCGATGCGCACCTCTTTGGCCGGTTTCGCCGGAGCGCCGTTCACCCACACGCGGCCTAGTTCACATTGCGAAGCCGCGAGCGCGCGCGTCTTGCACCAGCGCGCCGCCCAAAGCCATTTGTCGAGACGCTGCGATGCGGCGGCTGCCGACGTGGCGGGTGTGGAACGTGCCTTGGCGCTCATGTCATCGCTTGCGCGGCGATGTCGAGCGCGCGCAGCCGCAGCGGTGCATCAAACACATCGCAGACCAGCATGAATTCGTCCGCCTGCGTGGATTCGGCCAGCGCGGCAAAGCCCTGCCGTACCGTCTCGGGGCTGCCGATGACGGCGGCAGCGAGAAAGTCTTGAATCGCGGCACGCTCCTGCGGGTGAAGCTGTTCCAGATAGTGCGCCACCGGCGGCGGCAGTCGGCCACGCTGCCCGGTGAGAATGCCCAGCACGCGCTGATAGGTGCTGCTGGCGAGAAATTGCGCCTCTTCGTCGGTTGGCGCGGCGATCAGGGGCACGCCGATGATGACGTAGGGCTGCGCCAGCGCGGGCGAAGGCCGGAACTCTTGCCGATACAACTCCAGCGCCTGATGCAGCAAGCGCGGCGCGAAGTGCGAGGCGAAGGCATAAGGCAGCCCCCGCTGCGCCGCTAGCCGCGCAGAAAACAGGCTGGAGCCCAGCAGCCAGATGGGCACCTGCGTTCCCGCACCGGGCATGGCGACCAGGCGCTGACCGGGCTCGGCCGGAGCGAGCAGATGCTGCAGCTCGGCCACATCGCGCGGAAAGTCTTCTTCGCGCTCGATGCGGTCGCGGCGCAGAGCGCGCATGGTCAGCGGATCGGTGCCCGGCGCGCGTCCAAGACCCAGGTCGATGCGCCCCGGATACAGCTCGGCGAGGGTGCCAAAGGCTTCGGCCACGACCAGCGGCGCGTGATTGGGCAGCATGACGCCCCCCGACCCCACGCGGATGCGTTGCGTGCCGCCGGCCACATAGCCCACCAGCACCGCCGTGGCCGAACTGGCCACGCCAGCCAGATTGTGATGTTCGGCTAACCAGTACCGTTTGAAGCCCAGTGCTTCGGCATGTTGCGCGGTGCGCAGGGCGATCTGCAGCGCCTCGGCTACCGTGCCGTTTTCGCGCACGGCGACCAGATCGAGCAGAGATAAAGCGATGTTTTTCAGAGCGTGCATGAATGCATTTTGCGGCGGATGCGCGCGTCTTGCAGGCCGGGGCTTATGACGCTGATGGCTGCGCGATCTGTCTTGCCACCACCACGATCTCGATGCGTCACTCCGGCGGGCGCGCTATCGGTCAGTCGGCAAATACAGACTTTCCTTGATCTCTTCCATCACCACATAGCTGTGCGATTCGGCCGAGACCGGCAGCCGTTTGAGAATGTCTCCCAGCAAATGGCGGTATTCCTTCATGCCGCGCAGGCGGAACTTCACCAGATAGTCGAAGCTGCCCGAAACGAGGTGACATTCCAGCACGTCGGGCATGTGCAGCAACTCCTGGCGCACGCGGTCGAACACATCGCCCGACTTCGACGCCAGCTTGATTTCCACAAAAACCAGCAGGGTCTTGCCCAGCGCCTCCGGGTTGATGCGAGCGTTGTAGCCGGTGATCACCCCAGCACGCTCCATGCGCTTGACCCGCTCGGTACACGGCGAGGCCGACAGCCCGACTTCGCTGGCCAGATCGGTCATGGCGATGCGGCCGTTGCGCTGCAGGAGATCCAGAATGCGGCGGTCGATGCGATCGAGTTCGTACATGGCGGCTGGCGCATCAAAAGAGGAAGCGGTTTCAGTGATTTTCACTGTGAAGTGCCCTAAAAACAAGGAATTTTTTTGCAGGTGACCGACTAAATTTCGCCCATCTAGTTATTAAACAGGTGTTTGCCATGAAAGTCATTGTTCTCGGCGCCGGCGTGATCGGAACCACCACGGCGTACTACCTCGCCAAGGCCGGCGCGGAGGTGACGGTGATCGACCGCCAAAACGCCTGCGCAATGGAAACCAGCTTCGCCAATGCCGGCCAGGTATCGCCGGGCTACTCCACGCCCTGGGCAGCGCCCGGTATTCCGCTCAAGGCGGTGAAGTGGATGTTTCAGCGCCATGCGCCGCTGGCGATTCGCCCAGACGGCGCGCTGTGGCAATTGCGCTGGATGGCGCAAATGTTGCGCAACTGCAGCGCTGAACGCTATGCGGTGAATAAAGAGCGCATGATGCGTCTGGCCGAGTACAGCCGCGCCAGCCTGCAAGCGCTGCGCACCGAAACCGGCATCGCCTACGAGCAGCGCACCGGCGGCACGCTGCAGGTGTTTCGCAGCCAGGCGCAACTCGATGCGGTGCAGCGCGACGTGACCGTGCTCGAAGAATGCGGCGTGCCCTACGAACTGCTCGACCGCGACCAGCTCACCCAGGTCGAGCCCGGTCTGGCGCACGCCCGCGACCGGCTTGTCGGCGGCCTGCGCCTGCCGCACGACGAAACCGGCGATTGCCAGATGTTCACCACCCGCCTGGGCGAGATGGCACGCGAATTGGGCGTGAAATTCGAGTTCGGCCAGACGATCCGCGGACTGTCGAGCGATGGTCAGCGCATCACCGGCGTGCAGGTGGGAGACGCCGTCCTCACCGCGGATCGCTATGTGCTGGCGCTGGGCAGTTACACCCGTGACTTTCTGGCGCCGCTGGGCCTCGATCTGCCGGTCTATCCGGTCAAGGGTTACTCGCTCACCGTGCCGCTGACCGACGAATCGCTCGCACCGCGTTCCACCGTGCTGGACGAAACCTACAAAATCGCCCTCACCCGCTTCGATCATCGCATCCGCGTGGGCGGCATGGCGGAGCTGGGCGGATTCGATCTGCGGCTCAACCCGCGTCGGCGCGAAACGCTGGAAATGGTCACCCGCGACCTGTTCCCCGGCGGCGACCTCGCCGCTGCCACCTTCTGGACTGGCCTGCGCCCGATGACGCCCGACAGCACGCCCATCGTCGGCGCCACGCGCTATCCCAACCTCTACCTCAATACCGGCCACGGCACCCTGGGGTGGACCATGGCCTGCGGCTCAGGGCGGGTCGTGAGTGATCTGGTGCTCAACCGCAAGCCGGAGATCAGCATCGCCGGGCTGGGTATCGAGCGCTACGACCGCCCGGCCACGCCGCCCAAAGTGCTGCATTCCAGCCACGCCTAAGCAAGCCGGGGCTTCAACGCCCTAAGCCTGGGTCTGCGCAGCGGCCAGCGGTGCGAACAGCGCCTTGAGATCGGCTTCGCTCAGGGTTTCCTTCGCCAGCAGTTGCCGCGCGCCCTCCTCCAGCACGGCGCGTTCGCGTTGCAGAATGTCTTGCGCACGGTTGAAGGCGTCATTCACCAGATCGCGCACAGCGCAATCAATCTCCCGCGCGGTCTGTTCGCTGTATTCATGCTGCGGCGGCAGGCCCGGCATGCCCGGCACGGGTTGCTGAGTTTCTTCCAGACTGACGCCGCCGAGCTTTTCGGCCATGCCGTAGCGCGTCACCATGCTGCGGGCGATGTCGGTGACTTTCGCCAGATCGTCCGCCGCGCCGGTTGACCAATGGCCGTACACCAGATGCTCGGCAGCCCGCCCGCCCATGAGCACGGTCATCTTGTTTTTCAACTCTTCCCGGGTCATCAGATAGCGGTCTTCGGTGGGGCGCTGAATGGTGTAACCCAGCGAACCGATGCCGCGCGGAATGATGGACACCTTGTGCACCGCATCGCTGCCCGGCAACGACATGGCCACCAGCGTATGCCCCATTTCGTGATGCGCCACGATGTCGCGCTCTTTCGGGTTGAGCAGTCGGTTTCGCTTTTCCAGCCCGGCGACGATGCGCTCGACCGCGCGGGTGAAGTGCGACAAGGTGACGGTGCGCGCGTTTTCCCGCGTGGCCAGCAAGGCCGCCTCGTTCACCAGATTGGCCAGATCGGCGCCGGAGAACCCGGGCGTGAGCGCTGCCACCTGCTCCAGATCCACACTCGGATCGAGCCGGATCTTGACCGCATGCACCTTGAGAATCTGCACCCGCCCTACCTTGTCGGGTCGCTCCACCAGCACCTGTCGGTCAAATCGCCCGGCGCGCAGCAGGGCGGGATCGAGAATTTCCGGCCGGTTGGTGGCTGCGAGAATCACAATGGACGAAGTGGAGTCGAAGCCGTCGAGTTCGACCAGCAACTGATTGAGCGTCTGCTCTTTTTCATCGTGTCCGCCGCCAAACGGCGCGGCGCTGCGGGCGCGGCCCAGCGCGTCGAGCTCGTCGATGAAAATGATGGCGGGCGATTTTTCCCGTGCCTGCTCGAATAGGTCGCGCACCCGGGCCGCGCCCACGCCGACGAACATTTCCACAAACTCCGAGCCGCTGATGGAGAAAAACGGCACCCCCGCTTCCCCGGCCACGGCGCGCGCCAGCAGCGTCTTGCCCACGCCGGGCGGCCCCACCAGTAGCACGCCCTTAGGCGCGCGGGCGCCGAGGCGGCTGTGCTCGCCGGGGTTCTTCAGAAAATCGACCACTTCTTCCAGCTCGGCCTTGGCTTCGTCCACCCCGGCGACGTCGGCAAAAGTCACCCCGGTGCGGTTTTCCATGTAGACCTTCGCCCGGCTCTTGCCGATGGACATGAAGCCGCCCATGCCCATGCCCCCGGCCTTGTCGGCAAACTTGCGCACCAGAAAAAACCATAGCCCGACGAAGATCAGCGCGGGCAACACCCACGACAGAATGTCGGACAGCCAGGTGTCGGTGTATTGCTGCGAATACGTCACCCCGTACTTCTGCAACTCACTGGCGAGCTGCGGCTCCACGCGCACCGCGACCACCAGGCTCTTGCCATTGGCATCGGGCGATTTCAGGGTGCCGGTGATGGTCTGGCCGCCGATCACCACGTCCTTGATCCGGCCGTCTTTGAGATAAGTCTGGAACTCGCTGTACGGCACCGTCTGCACATTGCTGTAAGACGACCACAGACTTTGCACCATGAACATCAAGGCAATGGCCAGCAGCCAATAGCCCAGATGCACCTGCGTCTTGGGATTGATCTTGGGCCGGTTTTTCCCGCCACTGGACGGCGGCGGGTTCTGTTCGTCTGTCATGGAGCTCTCCTCGCGCATGTTGCGACAAGCATAGCCTGTTGATAGGGGCGCGCACGCTGGCGGTCTCGATCTTCAGGTTCTATTTTTATGAAAGACAAAGTGTAATAAAAACGACAAAGTGCGACACTTTTTTGCGCTGGAACGCAACGCTGTATAAAAATCTATTTTATTTCATTCGAATATTGCAAAATACTCTCCACGTCTGTGAAATTTCCCCTGGATATTCAATATGTTAGAAATTTAATATGTTCGAAAGAATATATCGAAACTCTGCTCGTCGTTCATCAAAAAAATTGCTTTGATCAACTGATTAAATCCATTTTTCAGGCCTTGCTCGCTTGGTTATAAATCACAACATGACGCGACGAAATGCGACGCGTCTGTCCATAACACCGAGGAGGAATGGCATGAAACAGACCGACTACAACCCTGACACGCAGGCGCGGCGGCATTTTTTGCAAACTGCCGCCGCTGGACTGGGCGCTTTGACGCTCGCCCGCACCAGCTTGGCCGCGGAGATGACCAGACTGCCGCTTCCGGGCGGCCCCGATGAGCGCCAGCTCACGACGGCATTCCCTGGCAAAGGCGAGATGATTCTGCAGCGGACCCGCCCGCCGTTGCTGGAAACACCCTGGTCAGTGTTCGACAAGGGGGTCTTCACGCCGGTCAATCAGTTCTATGTGCGCTGGCATTGGGCGGACATTCCCACGACCATGAACCCGCACACCCACAAGGTGCGGATCAGCGGCCATGTGGACAAGGTGCTGGAGTTCACCGTGTTCGACCTGATGAAGCATTTCAAGCATGTCGAACTGGCCGCGGTCAATCAGTGCTCGGGCAATTCCCGCGGCTATTTCCAGCCCCGCGTGCCCGGTGGCGAATGGAGCAATGGCGCGATGGGCAATGCGCGCTGGGTCGGCGTGCGGCTCAAGGACGTGCTCGATGCCGCGGGCGTCAAGGCCGGTGCGGTGCAAGTGCAGTTCGAGGGTTCCGAGCGTCCGGTCGTGGCGACGGCGCCGAATCTGAAAAAGTCGCTGTCTGTGGATCACGCGCGGGATGGCGACGTGATGATCGCTTGGGAGATGAACGGCCAGGCGCTGCCGCTGCTCAACGGCTTCCCCTTCCGTCTCGTGGTGCCGGGCTGGTATGCGACCTACTGGACCAAGATGCTGCAGCACGTGCGCGTGCTCAACGAGGAAGACACCAATTTCTGGATGAAGCCGGCCTACACCATTCCCGACAACTGGCCGCAGGCCAATATGACTCCGGGGGAGCAGGGTGTGAAGTTCGTACCCATCAACCGAATGGTACCGCGATCCTTCATCACCAATCTTAAGGACGGCGCGTCAGTCGGTGCCGGTCGTCCGGAACTGGTGCGCGGTATCGCTTTCGGCGGCGATACCGGCGTCAAGGCGGTCGACGTCTCGATCGACGGTGGCAAGACCTGGACGGCGACCGAACTCGGACGTGACTACGGCAAGTTCAGCTTCCGTCAATGGAACGCGCATCTCAAGTTTGCCAAGGGCGACCAGACCGTGATGGTTCGCTGCACCAATACGGACGGCCTGCAGCAGCCCATGACGCCCAACTGGAACCCCGGTGGTTTCATGCGCAACGTCGTCGAGTCCACCCGGCTGATCGCCGTTTGAAAGGGAGAACACACATGATTAAGAGCACGACCGGCGCCACGCTGCGCGCCCTGGGCGCCGCACTGATTGTCGGCGCATGCGCCGCAGCACCCGCGCATGCACTCACCCTCAAGACCCAGACCATTGCGCTGCCCAGCAGCACCCGCGTATTTCCGGGTGATGGTCCTGGTGCCAAGGCCGCCAATACCTATTGCCTGATGTGCCACTCGGTGGGCATGGTGATGAATCAACCCGATCTGCCCAAAGCCGCCTGGCTGGTCGAGGTCAACAAAATGAAAAATGCGTTCAAGGCGCCGATTCCCGAGGATCAGGTGCCGGTGATCGCCGATTATCTCGATAGCATCAAAGGCAAGAAATAGAGCATGTGCGCAGCGGGCTCAGGTCAACGGGTCCGCCGCACGCAGATCACTGAATTTCAATGCATTTCGTCGCGGATGTAGAGATCGCCCTTCAGGCTGGCGATATAGGCCGCGATGTCTTCCAGGTCTTGCGTGTTGTACTGCGCCACCATGCCGCTCATGATGGCGTTGTTGCGGCCATACAGCGGGGTCTGGTGCTTGGCTTGGTATTGCTGCAGGGCATGGAACAGATAGCTTTGGTATTGCCCGGCCAGCTTGGGATAGTTAGGGGCGATGGGCTTGTCGAGACCGGCCCCGTGGCAGGCAATACAGCCGCCTTTGTTCACCAGTTCTTCCCCCTTTTTGAGGTCGGCGGCATGGGCCGCGCCAGCAAAAGCCAGGGCTGTGGCTGCCGCAGCCAGCGATGCAGTCAGTCGTTTCATATGTGTGCTCCTCACTTGACGCTTTGATTTTTGGGAACGGCGTAATACGCCGACAGGTTGGCGATCTGCTGCGGAGTCAGGATGTCGGCCACGGCTTTCATCGTCGGGTTGCGGCGCGCACCGCTGCGGTAATCCTCCAGGCACTGCGCGATGTAGGCGGCGCTTTGCCCGTTGAGTTTGGGCGCGCGGTACACCTCGGGGAAATCGGTTTTGAAGCCGCCGTGAGCGGCGTTATGGCAGCCTTCGCACATGGAGGATTCATACTTGCCTGCGGCGGCGTTGCCCGCAGGCGTTTGCGCTTGCGCGCTGGCGGCGAGAAAAAAAGTCATCAAAATCAGACCAATTGAATGATGTTTCATGAGTAGTCCTGAATGGGTGTGCATGAGGGACAGTGTGGAGTTGCGCTGCGGCAACTCCTGTGACAAAGATGGGGGCATGAACGGCGCGCGGAACACCGCTCCCGCGCGACTGCGGGCAGTGCGTGCAGGGTGGGTGCGGCGCGGGGATCGGGCTGCAGCCAGCGAAAGGGCTGCGTTACTCTGGGCTGCGTTACTCTGCCGTGAGCTTTGCCATGACGGCCAATGGCTCGGGCGACTGGATTCTGGCCTTGAGATCCTGGGGCCAGCTCTGAGTCCAGAGTTCGGGCGGGCAGAGTCTGAAAAATCCGTCGATCTCGGCAGTGAGGAACCCCCTGCCACTGCGCAAAACCGCGATGCGATAGCGATCCGCCGCGGGATTGACCCGGCAGACGGCGTAGACCACGCGGCAGATCTTGCTGTCGTCGCACAAGCGCAGGCTTTGGTAGATCGTCAGCGAGCGATACAACGCGTAGGCGGCGCCCAGGAGCAGCGCGATGATCCCAAGATCTTTGACGATCGCCAGCAGGCTGCCGACGCCCAGCGCAGCGGGCGTGCTGCGCATGTGCGACTGACCCAGCGCAATCAGGCTGCGGGCGATGAAATAGGCAAGAACCGCGTAGGACGCGGCGATGCAAAGTTTCATCTTGCGGCAGGCGCTGCGTACAGACGCAAGGGACGGCGGCTGGCCTGAGGCAATATTGATGGTCGGAATCGCGAGCATGTGCGGGTCTCCACGGGGAATACCGGGGAGAGCATAGACAGCTCGGCCGCATGTGCCGATCGGGAATTGCCCGATGGCGGCGATGGGCTGCAGCACAGGGGCGCATCAGCTTGGCTCCTCCTCGCCCGGCATGATGAGCAGCCATGCCGCGCGCAGTTGCAGCGGCAATCCGGCAATGAACATCACCAGCCCGGCGTAGTGTTGGTCGTCCAGCGGACTGAGGTTCCACAGGCACAGCACGTCGAGGTAAGGGGTGTAGAGCACATGGCCGCTCCACACCCAGACTGCTGCGATGATCATCATCGGCAGACTGCCCAGCCAGCCGTAGATGCCGGCAATCCAGCGATGGGCAATGCTGGTGCAACCCGGCAGCAACTGCGCCCAGAACATCAACCCGGAGAGCAGCAGAAACAGGCCGATCGGGCCGGAAAAGAAGGCGTTGGCGAGCGCGGTGTTGAACACGCCGGGCAGATTCACTCCCAGGGTCAGAATGATGAACACGGCCGCTGCGACCCAGGCGTCGAGCACCCAGAGGCTCCACCAACTCTGCCTTGGTGCGCGCCATTGCGCGCGTACCTGCGGAGGAAATCCAATCAGGAGCAGCGGCGACACGATCTGGCCCAGGGTCATCAATGCGATGGTGTAGCCCGTCATCGAGGCCAGCGGGTTGTTCAATCCCCAGGTGCAAAGCAGCGTCAGCGCGCAGCCGACCGTAAAGACCATCACCCGCCACCATGGCCAGCGCCCGCGCCAAGCGGCCAGGCTGTAACCCGCCAGCGCCAGGCCGGCCAATACGAACCATCCCGCCCATGCCGCGAGCGGCCACGTGCTTGTCATCCGCGCTCCAGGACGGTGCGCAAGTCGTCTGCAAGCCAGGAGGGATCCGTGAGTTGTCCGTAGCCATATCGCGCGACCAATCGCCCGTCTGGTCCAACCAGGGTGACCGCCGCGGTGTGATCGATCCAGTAGGCGCCGTCCGCCGTATCGACGCGCCGCCAGGTAATGCCCCATTGCCGCGCAGAGACGCGCACCGCAGGCATAGCAGCTCGCAAGCCGATGGTGTCCGGCAGGAAGGCATCGAGATAGGCGCGCAGCACCGGTGCCGTGTCGCGCGCTGGATCGAGGGTGACGAACACCACGCGCACCTGTTTGCGCAGCGGCCCGAGTCGTTCCAGGCTTTGCGCCAATGCGGCCAGGGTGAGCGGGCAGACATCGGGACAGTGCGTGTAGCCGAAAAACACCAGCACCGCCCGGCCGCGTTCACGCGTCCAGGAGAACGCCCTGCCCTGGGTGTCCGTGAATCCAGACAGCGAAGGCGCCGGGACGGGTTTGAGCGGAGATCCATGGAGAGCCGCGGAGTGTTGTTGGAAATGTGACCAGGCCCAGACCGCAGCCAACAGCAGGGTGGAGACCAGCGCCGCCCGCCGCGCCGAATCCTTCCAGCCGCCTCGCTGCGGTTGCAGCGGGGTGGCTGGGGATGCAATGCCGACTCCCTTCATCCGATCACCAGAGCACGAAGCCCGGCGCGTGGATCGGATGGGTGAGCATGGGCCAGAACACGGGGATATAGACCGCCAGAGTGATGACAAAGGTGATCAGCGTCCAAAGGCCCAGCGGTTCGGCGACGCGCGCCAGCAAGGAGCCCTCGCTGCTGGTGATGTACTCGGTGAACGGGATCTCGACCATCGCCTTGGAATCTTTCTGGCCGAACAAGGTGCCGAAGAACACGATGTAGTAGAGAACCGCACCGAGGGCCGCAATGACACCGCCTATGCCCACGATGATGAGCGCCGGATGCACTGCGCCATAAAGTTGCATGTATTGATCATGCGGCAAGGACGAGACCCAGGCGCGTCGCGGTACGCCGTCCATGCCAGCCCAGTGTCCGGCGAAGCCCCAGGTCATCAGGCCGAGGAACCACAGCCACACGCTCCAGAGGGCAAGTTTCGAGCTGTAGAGTTTGCGGCCGGTCAGGTGCGGCAGCAGCCAGAAACTCACGCCCATGAAGACAAGGGTGGTCATGGTGCCCACGGTGAGGTGAAAGTGCGCCGGAATCCAAAGGGTGTTGTGCACCACGTTGTCGAGCTGCCAACTGGCGTTGACGATGCCCCCTGCTCCGCCGAAGATGAAACTCACCAGCGCCAGAACCTGCGCCGCCACCGAGGGATCTTTCCAGGGCAAGGCCGTCCACCAGCCCATCAGCCCTTTGCCGCCGCGACGACGACCGCCGTATTCCAGGCTGAGCGCGATGGTGAAGGCGGTGATCAGGCTGGGAATCGCAACCGACAGCGTCAGCGCCGTCACGATCCCTTTGATCACCGGGGAGATGCCCGGATCGGTGTACTGATGGTGGGTGCCCACCGGCAAGGAGAACACGAACAGCAGCAAAAAAGCCAGACGGGCCAGCGGGTCCGAAATCAGTTTCCCTCCTGCCTGCCGTGGCAGCAACGCATAGATGGAGACGTAGCCCGGCATCAGCCAGAAATACACGATGGGGTGGCCGGTCCACCAGAACAAGGTGCGGGCCAGCAACGGATCGATGGTCTGCGTCATCCCGAGCGCCCAGGGATCGAGCAGGAACACGGCCTCGGTGCCCGCGCCGAGCGCGGCGAGCAGCCACATCAGCAGCGTGGTGGCGCTCATATAGGTGACCAGCGGCGTGAGCTGACCGGGATTGGCGCGCTTCCAGCGAGCCCGCATCTCCAGCACGACGAACAGCGGGAGAATGCTCGCCACCACGACTAGCGTGATGCCCAGGTAAAACCAAGCACTGCCCTTGAGCGGCGCGTACATGGTGTAGAGCACGCTCGACGAGTTGTCGAACATGCCGTAAGCCGCCATCAACGTGCCGATGAGCATCAGCGCGTAAGTAAACCAGGCCAGCCCCATATTGGGCTTGAGTTTGAGTTCACGCGCCGGCAGGTACATCAGCCAGCCGGAAATGGTGAAAAAGGTGAACACGTAGGCGTTGAGCACGCCGTGCATGGTCAGCCCTTGGTAGTACGACTTGAGGAAAGGCTGGAGATAAGGATAGAGATTGATTCCGGCATAGTTGCTGCTCTGGAGCACGCCAATGGCGATGCCCACGGCGAGTGCCAGAAAACCCGTGACCCAGAAGGCCAGCAGCATGGTTTTTTCACCGGCAATCTCACCGGCAGTCGGCGTCGCCAGAATGCGCGGGGCGTTGTTGCTCAGGGTTGCGCTCATGATTGTTTTGCTCCGGTGATGATGATCCTGCCGATCATGGCCTGATGGCCGGCACCGCAATACTCGTTGCAGATGATGTAGAACGTGCCAGGTTTGTTGAAGATGTAGCTGACATGCCCCACCACGCCGGGAATGGCGGTGAGGTTGATGCTCGTGCCCTGAACTTCGAAGCCATGGATCACATCGCCGCTGGTGACGTTGAACGTGACGTGAGCGCCCACCGGGAGGGTCAGCGGCGTGGCGGTGCCCGGCGTCCAGCTCCAGGCGCGGCCGACTTCATAGACCTCATAGCTGTTCGGCCCGGTTTGCTTCACGCCGGAACCCTGGTAGTTGGCCGTTTCGGCCGGCGTGTTGGGGTTGGAGTAGAACTGCGAGGTCTTGGCCACCAGGCCGTAGTCGTGCACCACGAACCACACCGCCACGATGAACAGTACGGCGATCAGGGACAGGGCGATGAAAATCCAGATGCGCTCATGCCGCAGCGCGACATGATGGAACCGATCTTCAAAGGCGTCGGGAGTTGAAGTTGACATGACGTGCCTCAGGCATGGATGGAGAAATAGGCCGCAACCGTCGCCCACAAGCCGACAACGACGATGAAGAGCGCGGCTACGATGACCCATGCCCCCATTGGCCGGGCGTATTGCATGTCAGGCAGCGGCATGTCCGATTGCGCATGCGTTCGACCCGCAGGGTCTGTAACCGGCATCGGCAGGTAAGGCATCTCGTCAGGCATTGGTTTTTCTCCTCAGAGTGATGCGACAGAATGTCGCACATGTATGGTTGGCAGAATAAGCAGGAACTTATGCAGCCGCTTGCGATGGATCAAGCTGTGCAGATAGGTCGTGTATCTTTTGTCACTGCATGTAAAAATCGCACGGGTAAACCCTGACATTGCCGTCAACGCGAACACAGGCGGCTGTTCAGAGTTGCCGCTATGCGCTGCGCAATGGTCATCAGGTGCGCGCGTGCCGCAGGTGAGACTTCTTCCTGCAGCGTCTGGTCGAACAGATCCAGCCAGCGGGCGAAGTGCGCGGGGTGCAGAGGCAAGGGGCGATGCGCCTGCAAGGCATTGCGGTGATAGCGTCCAGCAAGCAGGCCGACCGAGGCCCAGAAATCCACCATCCGGGCGTAATGCGCCTCCCAGTCGGCCACATGCGCCTCAAACATCGGACCGAGATCTGGATCAAGCCGGGCATGTGCATAAAACCGACGCACCAAGCGATCGAGGGCGCGCTCGTCAAGCCCCGTCTGTGTGCGGAGCTGTTCGGCCAGAGCACTGCGGCGATCCTCAGGCGCAATCTCGGCTGGCGTTGCGTCCAGCACTTGCCTGAACAAGCTTTGCTGGCTTTCTGGCATTGTGATTCGACTCGCGGTAGGATGCGTCATGACAACCCCATATGTGGACTATTGAATTCCACTATAGCTTCACACAACAAGACAGGCAAGCCACGAATTGAAACTGACCCAGTTCACTGATTTTGGACTGCGCGCCTTGATGGTGCTGGCAGAAAACCCAGATCAATCATTAAATAGCAAAGAATTAGCGAGGATTCTTGATATCTCGCGTGAGCATCTTGTCAAGGTGCTCCAGCGTCTTGCTGCCGGTGGCTACGTGCAGAATCAACGCGGCGCCAATGGTGGCGTTCGTCTTGATAAAGACGCTTCAGAAATACTTCTTGGGAATGTCGTGCGCTGGCTGGAAGACGGTCAGGGCCTGGTGGAATGCCTTCGCCCCGACGGCGGCCATTGCAATCTCACTCCGTTGTGCCTGCTGCGCCCCTTGCTGAGCGACGCCGCAGAGGCGTTTTACGCGCGTCTCAATACCTCGACTCTGGCGGATTGCCTGCACCCGCCGCTGCAGCACTTCATCACCCTGCAGACGAGAAAAGCCGAGATGATCCATCTCAAACCGGACTGATCCGCCATGTTGACCGATGCCCTGCTGCTTTACCTTCATCTCTCCGCCATGCTGGGGCTGGCCGTTTTTCTCACCGCCAAGACCAGCCTGACACGGGTGGGCGCCGTCGATGCCCAGGTGCTGGCTCGCCTTCGCAGGCTGGATGTGTGGGTCTGGGGCAGCTTTGCCGCGGTGCTGGCCAGCGGGCTGGCCCTGGTGTTCTGGGGCATCAAAGGTCCGCAGTGGCTGCTGCACAACCCCTTGTTGTGGGCCAAGGTGGTTTTGCTGGCGCTGATGGCGGTGATGTCCTGGCCGTCCACGCAGCGACTGGGGCGCTGGGGCCTTCAGGCACGGGCAATGGCAGCGTGGCAGCCCGCCGTAGAAGAAGTGAAAAAAGAGCGCCGCTGGCTGATGGCGCAATCGCATGTGATGGTCATCATCCCCTTGCTGGCGACGCTGATGAGCCACGGTTTCGGCTGAATCGCTGCGCGGGCGCCTCAAAGTCCCTCTTCTGCTTCTCGGCGTGCACGAATGTCCCGTCGCAGACGCTCGACTCGGCGCTCGATGGCGTCGCGATCCTGCAGATATTGCTGCAGCGGCACGAGCAGGCAGAACTCGCGCTGCAGGGTGCCGAACTGGCGGCTCTGGCCGTAGCCTTCAATGCAGAAAAAGTAGCGCAGCGCGTCTTCTTCATCCTTCGCCTGCGGAATGAAAAACCAGTGATCGCTGTCGCCGTAATGCAGCAGATAGTCGATGGAGGCGTCGACAAGTTCTTCCACGAATCACCCCCGCAGATGTGCAGCCAGCCAGACCAGGCCGACGAAAACGGGTTGATGCAGCAGGTAAATGGTCAAGGGCCAGCGCCCGAGGAAAGACAGCGGACGAATTTCGGGCAGATGGCGCAAGGGCCGGAATTGCACCCGCGCCAGCAGCCAGCCTGTGCCGGCGCCGATCCACAGCACACCAATCCACGGCAGCAGTGGCGCGTAGTCTTCGGTGATGGGTTTTTGCGTGATCAGCCCGGTCCAGTTCCACCACGGTGGATTGAAAAAAGCGTGCCCCCAAAGTTGAGGCGCGGCAATGGCAATGGGGGCGAGCAGCAGCACCCAGGCGCCTAAGTGGCGGAACACCAGTCGGTGCAACAGCAACATGGCCGCAATGCCCTGAAGAATGCCGAAGTAGATGAAGCTGTGCGGAAACGCGGCGTAGCTGCCTGCCGTGACCAGTAGCGAAGCGCCCACGATTTGCGCCCAGCGCTTCCAGAAATGCCGCGCCGGGCGGCCGCTCGCGTCGGTGAAGGTCTGCGTCAGTCCGACGGTGAAAACAAACAGGCTGACGATGGCAATACGCTGATCGAGCCACCAGGGGCTGGTGTAGAAGTCGGTGTGGATGAAGCCGAACCAGTTCAGGTCGAAACTGAAATGAAACGACATCATCCACAGCACGGCCAAGCCGCGCAGGGTATCGACGCCGCCGTAACGGCTGATTCGGTTTCCCGCCATGATCAACGCGCCCACCCCGCCGCCGGGCCGCCCCAAGGCGGGGTGCGCCCCCTCGAGGGGCAGCGACCGCGCAGCGGGGGCGTGGGGGCCACCCACCCCGCCGCCGGGCCGCCCCAAGGCGGGGTGCGCCCCCTCGGGGGGCTGCGACCGCGCAGCGGGGGCGTGGGGGCCACCCACCCCGCCGCCGGGCCGCCCCAAGGCGGGGTGCGCCCCCTCGGGGGGCTGCGACCGCGCAGCGGGAGCGTGGGGGCCACTTCACTCACACCAGACCCGCGCATTGCGGAACATGCGCATCCACGGGCTGTCTTCGCCCTGGTCTTCGGCGGTCCAGCTCATCTGCACGCTGCGGAACACCCGCTCCGGGTGCGGCATCAGCGCGGTGAAGCGGCCATCGGGCGTGGTCACGGCGGTGATGCCCTCGGGGCTGCCGTTGGGGTTGTAGGGATAACGCTCCGTGGGTTGGCCCTGATGATCGACAAAGCGCATGGCCACTTGCAGCAGCTTCGCGTCGCCCTGCTGCGAAAAATCGGCCCGCCCTTCGCCATGCGCCACGGCGATGGGCGCGCGGCTGCCAGCCATGCCCTGAAAAAAGAGGGACGGCGACTCGGCGACTTCCACCAGCGACAACCGCGCCTCGAACTGCTCCGAGCGGTTGCGGGTGAAGCGCGGCCAGGCGCGGGCGCCAGGAATCATGGGGGCGAGCGCAGCCAGCATCTGGCAGCCGTTGCACACGCCCAGCGCGAAGGTATCGGTACGGCCGAAAAAGCGTGCGAATTGATCGGCGAGCTCGGGGTTGAACAGAATGGAACGCGCCCAGCCCTCGCCCGCGCCGAGCACGTCGCCGTAGCTGAACCCGCCGCAGGCGACAAAGCCGCGGAAATCGCCCAGCCGGGCGCGGCCTGCCATCAGGTCGCTCATGTGCACGTCCACCGCGTCGAACCCAGCGCGGTGCATGGCGTAGGCCATTTCCACCTGCGAGTTGACGCCCTGCTCGCGCAGGATGGCGACCTGCGGCCGCGCCCCGCTAGCGATGAAAGGCGCTGCGATGTCTTGCTGGGCGTCGAAAGTCAGGTGCAGGTGCAGCCCTGGATCGGCGGCGTCGGCCAGTGCGTCGTGCTCGGCCTGGGCGCACTCGGGGTTGTCGCGCAACATCGCCACGCGCCACGACACGCTGTCCCACACCTGCTGCAGTTGGGTGCGAGGTGCGGTGTAGATGCGCTGCGTATCGCGCCAGATCTCGATGACGTCGCCGTCGTTGACCGTGCCGATGGCGTGGCTGTGCGCCGACAGGCCATGCTGCCGCAGGGTCTGCAACACGGCGTCGCGCTGCGTTGCCGGCACTTGCAGCAGCACGCCGGGCTCTTCGTTGAACAGCGCGCGCAAGGTTTGAATGTGACGGCGCGGGCCGACCTGTTTGGCCCAGTCTTTGGCGTCGCCCCAGTCGTCGGCTTCGCTGCCTTCGAGCGTGAGCACGTCCACATTCAGGCTGAGGCCGCAATGCCCGGCGAAGGCCATTTCGCAAGCAGCCGCCCAAAGGCCGCCATCGGATCGGTCGTGATAGGCCCAGACTAGGCCAGCGGTGCGCAATTCAGCCAGCGCCGCGGCAAACGATTTCAGCAAGTCCGGGCTGTTGAGATCGGGGGTGATGTCGCCGATCTGCCCGAGCGTCTGCGCCAGGATGCTCGCGCCCATGCGCCTTTTGCCCTGGCCCAGATCGACCAGAATCAGGCTGCTCGGCGCATCGGTGCGCAGTTGCGGCGTAAGCGTGCCGCGCACGTCGGGCAGCGTGGCGAAGGCAGAGACCACCAGCGAGACCGGCGAAGTCACGCTCTTGGCCTGACCCGCTTCTTCCCAGCGCGTATGCATCGACAGCGAATCCTTGCCCACGGGCACCGAAATACCCAGAGCGGGACAGAGTTCCATGCCGATGGCGTGCACGGTGTCGTAAAGCGCGGCGTCCTGCCCAGGCTGGCCGCAGGCGGCCATCCAGTTACACGACAGCTTGATGTCGGCCAGACGTTGCACCGGGGCGGCCAGCAGGTTGAGCACCGCCTCGCTCACCGCCAGCCGACCCGACGCGGCGGGGTTGAGCACCGCAACGGGCGCGCGCTCGGCCACGCTCATCGCCTCGCCCCGAAAACCGGCGTAGTCGGCGAGCGTGACGGCACAGTCGGCCACCGGCACCTGCCACGGGCCGACCATGGGATCGCGGTGGCTCATGCCGCCTACCGTGCGGTCGCCAATGGTGATGAGAAAGCGCTTGCTCGCCACCGTGGGGTGGCGCAGCACCGCTTCGCAGGCCTGCGCCAGATCGACCTCAGCCAGATCGAGCGCCTCGCCTTGCGGCAACTGCCGCTGCGCCTGACGATGCACGCGCGGCGGCTTGCCAAGCAGCACGTCCAGCGGCAGATCGACCGGACGGGCCAGATCGGGCTGGTCGGCGTGCAGGCTGTCATTCACGATCAACGTTTGCTCTTGCGTGGCGACGCCCACCACCGCAAAGGGGCAGCGCTCGCGGGCGCACAGCGCGGCGAAAGCCTCTTGCTGATCAGGAGCAATGGCCAAAACATAGCGCTCCTGGCTTTCGTTACTCCATATTTCTCTTGGACTTAGGCCAGACTCTTCAAGTGGAACATCGCGCAACTGGAACACCGCGCCACGGCCCGCGCCCTCCACCAACTCAGGAAAGGCGTTGGACAGTCCGCCAGCGCCCACATCGTGAATCGACAGAATGGGATTGGCCTCGCCCAGCGCGCAGCAGGCGTTGATGACTTCTTGCGCCCGGCGCTGAATTTCCGGGTTGCCGCGCTGCACCGAATCGAAATCGAGATGGGTGGCATTGCTGCCAGTCGCCAGACTCGACGCTGCACCGCCGCCCAAGCCGATGCGCATGCCCGGCCCGCCAAGCTGGATCAGCAGCGTGCCTGCGGGAAATGCCTTTTTGTGCGTCAGGCGGGCATCGATGGAGCCCAAGCCACCGGCGAGCATGATGGGTTTGTGATAACCCCAGACCTTGCCGTCCACCGGCTGTTCGAACACGCGGAAGTAACCGGCCAGATTGGGACGGCCGAACTCGTTGTTGAACGCCGCGCCGCCCAGCGGCCCGTCGAACATGATCTGCAGCGGGCTGGCGGTATGGCCGGGCTTGCCGACTGTCTCTGTGGCCGCCTCCCACGGTTCGCCAGCGCCCGGCAGCCGCAGATTGGAGACCGAGAATCCGGTCAGCCCCGCCTTGGGGCGCGAGCCACGGCCGGTGGCGCCCTCGTCGCGAATCTCTCCGCCGGCTCCGGTGGCCGCACCGGGAAACGGCGAAATGGCGGTGGGGTGATTGTGTGTTTCCACCTTCATCAGCACATGTTTGAGTGCTTCTTGTGCGCCATAGCGGTGCGTGACGGGATCGGGCTGCCAGGCCTGCACCGTGCCGCCTTCCATCACCGAGGCGTTGTCGGAGTAGGCCACTACCGTGCCCTGCGGCGACACAGCGTGGGTGTTGCGGATCATCTGGAACAGGGTGTGCGGCTGATCGACGCCATCGATGGTGAAGCGGGCATTGAAAATTTTGTGGCGGCAATGTTCGCTGTTGGCTTGGGCGAACATCATCAGCTCGACATCGGTGGGGTTGCGGCCGAGCTTGCGGTAGGCGTCGAGCAGATAGTCGATCTCGTCATCCGACAGCGCCAGTCCCTGCTCCACATTGGCGCGGGCGAGCGCCGCGCGGCCGGCGTCAAGCGTGCCGGAGAGCACGTCCACGTGCTGCAGCGGCTGGGGGGGCAGTTCGGAAAAAAGACGCTCCAGCTCGCTGCGCTGCAGCGCCACGGTTTCGGTCATGCGGTCGTGCACCAGGGCGGCGAGCTGAAGCAGTTCGGCCTCGGTCAGCGGTTTGGCGGCGCGCAGCAGCCCGCTCTCCGCCTCAAGGCGGTATTGCACCGTGCGTTCCACCCGGTGCACTTCGGCGCCGCACAAGCGAGCGATGTCGGTGGCCTTGGAAGCCCAGGGCGAAAGGGTGCCCAGGCGCGGCATGACATACAGGCTCTGACCCTGCGTGGGACCGGCGTAAGGGTCGCCATAGCGCAGCAGGCCTTCGAGTTTGTCGTGAAGCGCGGGAGTCGGGGCGGCGTCGAGCGCCACCGCATGCACATAGCGGGCATGGATACGGCGCACGCGATCGGCGATCTCCGGCGCGGTCTGGCGCAGGCGGGCCTGCAATGCGTCCTGGCGAAAGGCGGACAAGGCGCTGGCGCCTTCAAAGAAAAGGATGTGCATGCGGGAAGCCTGAACGGGCTGGGCGGGGTGGGGGATGGCGGTCAGCGGCAGATTATAGAAATCGCCATGACGCGCACAGGCGGCTCACGAACACATGTCAGGAGTGTGATAATTGCGCCATGAGCATCACCATCAAAACCCCTGAAGAAATCGAGAAAATGCGCGTGGCCGGGCGACTGGCCTCCGAATTGCTCGATTACCTGACCCCGCATGTGCAGCCTGGCGTCACCACCAAGGCGATCGACAAGCTGGCGTATGACTACATCACCCAGGTGCAGCAGGCCATTCCGGCCCCGCTGAATTACGCGCCGCCGGGCTACACGCCCTACCCCGCGTCGATCTGCACCTCGGTCAACAACGTCATCTGCCACGGCATTCCGAATGACAAACCGCTGAAGAGCGGCGATGTGATCAACATCGACGTCACCGTGATCAAGGACGGGTTCCACGGCGACAGCAGCCGCATGTTCAGCATCGGCACCGTGCCCAAGCATGTGCAGCGGCTGGTGGACATCACCTTCGAGGCCATGTGGCATGGCATCGCGCTGGTCAAACCGGGTGCGCGGCTGGGCGATATCGGCCACGTCATCCAGACCTTCGCCGAGAGCGCGGGCTATAGCATCGTGCGCGAATTCTGCGGCCATGGCATCGGCCGCAACTTCCACGAAGACCCGCAAGTACTGCACTACGGCAAGGTGGGCACGGGAGAAGTGCTGCGCGAAGGCATGACCTTCACCATCGAGCCCATGATCAACGCCGGGCGGCGCGACATCCGCGAAATGGCCGACGGCTGGACCATCGTCACCAAAGACCGCTCGCTGTCTGCACAGTGGGAGCACACGGTGCTGGTCACCCCCACCGGCTTTGAAGTGCTGACCACTTCGGCCGGTTGCCAGCCCGCGCCCGCCTTCGTTCGCCAGCCTGCCCTAGCCGCTTGAGCGGCGCTGCGCTGGCCGTCATCGTGACTTCGCGCACGTCAGGCCCATGACCGCATCTGCCGCCTCCCATCCGGCTGAGGTTGCGCTGAGCGATATTCGCCTGAGCTGGAAACAGGGACGTGCCGCGCTGCTCGACCATTTCGGGCAGCACCCGCAGCAGGTCACGCCGCTGCTGCACGGACTCACCCGCCTTGCCGATCAGACGCTGCAGACCCTGTGGACGACAAGCGGCATGCCGCCCGATGCGGCGCTGATCGCCGTAGGCGGCTATGGACGCGGCGAGCTGTTTCCGTTCTCCGACATCGATCTGCTTCTGCTGCTTGAGCAGACCCAGGGCAGCAACGCCGCCATCGATGCGGCCGCCTCAGGTTTCATCACCGCCTGCTGGGATATCGGCCTGGAAATCGGTCCGAGCGTGCGCACCATCGAGGCCTGCATCGACGAAGCCGACAAGGACATCACGGTGCAGACGGCCCTGCTGGAATCGCGCTTTCTGTGCGGCAACCGCGCCTTGGCTGATTCGCTGAACCGCGCGTTTTTCGCTCATCTCGATGCACGCGCCTTCTTTCAGGCCAAGATGCGCGAGCAGCAGCAGCGCCATCTCAAATTCGAGGACACCCCCTACGCGCTCGAGCCCAATTGCAAGGAAAGCCCCGGCGGTTTGCGCGATCTGCAGGTCGTGCTCTGGGTGGCGCAGGCCAGCGGTCTGGGGCGCAGCTGGAAGGAATTGGCGGCGCATGGAATCATCCATGTCAATACCGTGCGCCAGATTCAGCGCAACGAGACCGTGATCAAACGCATCCGCGCGCACCTGCATGTGCTGGCTGGACGGCGCGAAGACCGTCTGGTGTTCGACCAGCAATCGGCCGTTGCCAAGGTGCTCGGCTTTGCGCCCACGCCGACCAAGCGGGCTGGCGAACGTCTGATGCAGCGCTACTACTGGGCGGCGAAAGCCGTCGAGCAGATCAACCAGATCGTGCTGCTCGATATCGAGGGGCGGCTCTGGCCGCAGTCGGTGGCCGTGGCGCAGCCCGTCGTCGGGCTCAAGGACGTGGAGGACGGGCGCTATGTGCTGCGCGACGGCATGATCGAGCCCGCCGATCTCCAGCTTTTCGAACAAGAGCCTTGGACGCTGCTGGAGATTTTTGCGGTGTTCCAGCGCGCGCCCGGCGCTCGGGGGCTTTCGCCCGCTGCACTACGCGCCATCTACCTGGCGCGCCACCGGATGGACAGCGCCTTCCGCCACGATCCGCGCAGCCGGGAGCAGTTCGTGCGCATCCTGCAAGCGCCGCAAGGCATCGTTCACGCCCTGCGGCTGATGAACCGCACCAGCGTGCTCGGGCGCTACCTGTGGGCGTTTCGCCGTATCGTAGGGCAGATGCAGCACGACCTGTTTCACGTCTACACCGTCGATCAGCACATTCTGATGGTCGTGCGCAATGTGCGGCGTTTTTTTATGCCCGAACATGCCCACGAATATCCGCTGTGCTCGGAGCTGGCGGCACACTTCGATCCGCCGTGGGTGCTCATCCTCGCGGCACTGTTCCACGACATCGCCAAGGGCCGCGGCGGCGATCACTCCGAGCTGGGCGCCGTCGAAACCCGCAAGTTCTGCAAGGCGCACGGCATCAGCGCCGAACACACCGAGCTGGCCGTGTTCCTCGTGCGCGAACACCTGCAGATGTCGCGCGTGGCGCAGAAAGAAGACTTGAGCGACCCCGAGGTCATCGCCGCCTTCGCCCGGCGCGTGGGCGATGAGCGTCACCTCGTCGCCCTATACCTGCTGACCGTGGCCGACATTCGCGGTACCAGCCCGAAAGTTTGGAACGCCTGGAAAGGCAAGCTGCTCGAAAACCTCTACCGCGCCACCCTGCGCGCACTCGGCGGCCAGACGCCGCAACCCGAGGCCGAACTGCAACTGCGTCAGCGCGAGGCGCAGCGCATTCTTAACCTTTACGCGCTGCCCCAGGGCGCACAAAAGCCGCTCTGGGAGACCTTGGACATGGGCTATTTCCTGCGCAACGATCCGCAAGACATTGCCTGGCACACCCGCAAGCTCTACGCCCGCGTGGCTAGCCGGTCGCCCGTGATCAGCGCGCGACTGGCCCCCGAAGGCGAGGGGCTGGAAGTGCTGGTGTACGCGCCCGACCAACCCGATCTGTTCGCGCGCATCTGCGGCTACTTCGATCATCAGAACTTCAACATTCTCGACGCCAAGATCCACACCGCCAACAACGGCTGGGCGCTCGACAGCTTCGTCGTGGTGTCACCCCACACCAAAGTGCACGACCGGGCGATGACCGGCGTGATCGAAACCTCGCTGCTCGCCGAACTGGGCCGCGCCGCGCCACTGCCGCCCCCGCATCACGGGCGACTGTCGCGGCGGGTGCGCAACTTCCCCGTTAGCCCCCGCGTCGGTCTGCGCCCCGATGAGCGCGGGCAGCGCTGGATTCTCAACGTGACCGCGCACGACCGGGCTGGGCTGCTGTTCGGCATTGCGCAGGTGCTGGCCAAACACCACATCGACCTGCAACTGGCCAAGATCACCACCCTCGGCGAGCGGGTGGAAGATACGTTTCTGGTTTCCGGCCCCGGTCTGGGTGACGCCCGGATTCAGAACACACTCGAAAACGAACTACTGCAGGCGATTACGGATTAGCGTCAGAGGAGCACACCGCTTGGACATTCCCGCCCTGCAAGCCCGCTTGCGACAGTTTTCCGCCGACCGCAATTGGGCGCCCTATCAAACGCCGAAAAACCTGGCGATGGCAATGATCGTCGAGGCTGGCGAACTGGTGGAAATCTTCCAGTGGATGACGCCCGAGCAATCGCAGCAGGCCGGACAAGACCCTGAAATTCAACAGCACCTCGCCGACGAAATCGCCGACGTGCTGATCTATCTCGTGCAGATCGCCGATCACACCGGTGTGGATCTGCAACAGGCGGTGGAACAGAAAATCGGCAAAAACGCCCTGAAATATCCAGCAAGCTGAGCGCTGCGCACTTCCAGTGGGTCGTGATCATCATGCTGGTGTGTTTGCACAGCAGGCTGGTGGCGATGCGCCCGGCCTTGCCTTGGGCCTGGTATGGGTCGCCGTGATCGACCCGCACAGCGCCCGACGGACAGCAAAGCACGACTTGGCGCACGGCTCCCGCGGCAATCTGTTGGTGCGTGGCAGCGACAAAGCGGTCGCCGCCAGTTTCAAGGCAGTTGCATTACTGCTCAATCCCGTTTCGGACAAGATTCTGAGGGCTTTCAATCAGGTCGGCGGCTTCGACGAAGTCTGGTTCGACTCCGCCAGAGGCGACTTTGTGCTCGCGGCGGTAGGTACACTGATGCCCTACCGTGAGCGCGTTCCGGTTGGCACATGAAAGCGTCGTCGGCGCGGGTGCAGACCGCGACACTTCGTACCATTCCCCCATCACGGCATCGATTTTTGCCTCCTGTTTCGGATTCCGACGTCCCTTGTTCAGAACATTCCAAGCCCTTTGGATCGGGTTACTCGTGCTGTGCACGTTGGGCGGTTGCGCCTCGCTGCAAAGCCCCGCCGGTGCACAGATATCCGAAGCCGCAGTGAGCGCCGACTCGGCTCCGAGTATGCCGTGGTGGACAGAGGTCGACGACCCCTTGCTGGCTCGGCTGATCGACCATGGGCTGGCGGCGGACCCGCTCCTGGTCCGCGAAGCCCGCGTCCTGGCCGACCTACAGGCGCGCTCGCAGCAGTGGCGCTTCCGCCTCGCCCGCTGGGTCGGCCGCATGCTGCAGCAGATGCCCGATTCCCCCGAAGTGCAGGCCGTACGGCTGGCCGACGCGCGCCAGCGCAAAGCCGCGCGCATCGCGCGCGGCTACGTCGAGGTGCGCCGCCTGCAATGGAACCTCGCCTTGCGCCAGGCGTTCCAGGATCGGTTCCACGACGATGCCGATTTCGCGCGCTGGCGCTACGAGGCCGGGCTGGTCTCGGGGGTTGACAGCGGACTGGCGGCGTCGCTGATCGGCACCAATGCGAGCGCGCTTGCCGACACGCGCGCTCGCCTGGCCGCGGCCGAAGCGACGCTGGCGCGGCGTGCGGCGGTCGCGCCATGGCAACTGGGATTGTGGATCGCCGACGGCGCTCAAGTGCCTTGGCTCGACGCCGACGGCGCGGCCGCGGCGGCATGCGACGATGCGCAAGCGGCTGGCCTGCGCGCCGCGCTGGCCGAGGCGCGGGCGCGCGAAGCCGCACTGCCCGAGCTCGAGCGCGACGCTGAGCGCACCGCGGACGATGCGCGCGCTGCCTACCGTCTGGGAACCGGCGATTTCGCCACTCTGTACGTGGCGCAAACCGCGCAACTGTCGGTGCGCGAGGCGCGCATCGACACCCGGGCGCGGCTGGCGCGCGCGGCGATCGATCTGTGGACCGACGTCGGTCTGCGCAGGAACCAGGCCAGGCTGCGCGAGCCGACGCTCAGCTCGGTCGGAGACATGCCGTTGGCAGCCGGAGCCTGCCGTGACTGAGCCGAACGACGCCTCGCAGGTCGATGTGCTGCTCGACGCGCGCCCACGCAGTCGCGCGCGGCGCTGGATCAGCATCACGCTGCTGCTGCTGGCGCTGGGGGTGGCGGGCAGCTTGCTGCTGCGTTTTCTCGAGGGCAATACGACCCCGTACTACATGGCGCCGATCATTCGCGGCGACCTGCGTCCGCAGCTGTCCATCAAAGGCCGGGCCTACCTGGTCGGCGAAATTACGGTGCGCGCGCCGCGAGATGCCTTGATCACCGCAGTACCGGTGGCTCCGGGCGACACGGTGGCGCCCGGCCAGGCGCTGGCCGTGGTGGATACCAGCGCTTTTGCACAGGCTATCGATGCCGACCGCCTAGCGCTGGCCGCCGCGCGCGACCAACTGGCGCGTGCCTTCGTAGAGTCCAGGCTGGCCGATGCTCGGATCGCGCGGTACGACAAGGTGTGGCGCGAGTCGGCCCACCGCGTGCCCTCGCTGGACGAGATGGACACCGCGCGCGCGGCGGTGCGCAGCGCGGCACTCGCGGTGCGGCGGGATCGTGTGTTGCTCGCTGCGGCCCAGCGCCGCCTCGACGACGACATGGCCAATCTGCAGACCACGCTGCCGCGCGCTCCCATCGCCGGGGTGGTGGTCCGGCCGCTGGTGGCGCCGGGCAGTCAGGTCCGGGCCGGACAGCCGCTGCTCGAACTGGCACCGCTGGACGCCCCCGCGCGCGTAATCGTGCCGCTGCCCCCTGGTATCGGGACGCTGCCCGCGGGGCAGTCGGCACAGGTGGTCATCTCCGACACCGATGGCGCAGAGCGCGCTGCCACTTTGCTGCGTACCACCACCGACCCGGCGGGTGTGCGCCAGGCCGAGTTCGCGCTGGCGCCCGATCCGCGCATTCCGCCGGCCGCCGCGGCCATGCTCAAAATGACCCTGCCGGTTCGCCACCATGTGCTGCTGGCGCCGAACACGGCGCTGTCCTTCGCCCCCCATTGCTCGACGCAACCCGAACTCGAACGCAGCAGCCTCTGCCTGCTCGATCGCGACGGCACGGCGCGCAGCGTGTCCATCATCGCCGGTCCCAGCGACGGCCATCGCACGCAGATCCTCGGCGGGCCGGTGCGTCCGGGACAACTGGCGATCATTGGCTGGCGCGCGGCGCCGGGCGCGTCAGGCCCGAAACCCGGTCTTCCGATCCGTGACCCAGCCATCGCGCCATCGACCCCCACGGCACCATGACCCCCTCCGCTCCCAAGTTCACCCGCCGCCAGGCCGGCGGCGCGCTTGCTTCGCTGGCCGCCGGGCTGCTGCAACCCGGCATGGCCTTCGCCGCAGGCGGCGGCCGCTGGGGCCCGCCGCGGCCGTTTTCCTGGGATCTGCTGGTCGAGCGCGCGCGCCGACTCGCGGGCCGTCCCTACGTGGCGCCCCGCCCGTCGGCGCACGCGGCATTGGACTCCGACGCCTTCGTGCGCCTGGCCTACGGCGCCGCCGAAGCGGTGACGGGCACGGTGCGCCTGTTCCCGCCGCGCCGCGGCGTGGCGCCGCTGGCCGTATCGATCCATGTCGTCGACCACGGCGTGGCCAGGAGACTGATCGACACGCACGGGCTGTTCGGCGGCGGACAGACCGCCGATCCGGCTGGCTGGCGCGTGCTGGCGCCCGACGCGCGCACCGACTGGATGGCTTTTCTCGGGGCCTCGTACTTTCGCTGCTCGGGGACATCCAACCGCTACGGCCTCTCGGCACGGGCCATCTCGGTGGACACCGGCCTGCCGGGGCCGGAGGAGTTCCCAGTATTCACCGACTTCTGGATCGAGCAGCCGTCGGACGACCACGTGATCACCCACGCCCTACTCGACGGCCCTTCGCTGGCCGGGGCCTACGCCATCGACACCTGGCGTCACGAGGGCGTGGACGTGGTGCAGGACGTGCGTTGTGCACTCTTCCTGCGACGCGATGTGCAGCGCCTGGGCATCGCCCCGCAGACCAGCATGTTCCTCTACGACCAGACGCGCGCCGACGGCATGCCCCACCCCCATCCGATCGGCGATTGGCACCCGCAGGTGCACGACTCGGGGGGCCTGGCCATCCGCACCGGAGCCGGCGAGCGCATCTGGCGCCCGCTCCACAACCCGGCTCAG
This sequence comes from Thiomonas sp. OC7, assembly GCF_900634595.1. Classification (NCBI taxonomy): domain Bacteria; kingdom Pseudomonadati; phylum Pseudomonadota; class Betaproteobacteria; order Burkholderiales; genus Thiomonas; species Thiomonas sp. OC7. Next base: position 134,917 of record NZ_LR131953.1, read on the forward strand.
GCGCGCGTGAACGCCTTCCGCGCCGATCACCCGGGCGGCTTCGGCCTCATGCAGCGCGATCGCGATTTCACCAACTACGAGGACGACGAATTGTTCTACGAACTGCGGCCTTCGCTGTGGGTGCAGCCCCAGGGCGACTGGGGCACGGGCAGCGTGATGCTCTACGAGATGGCGTCGATCTCGGAGACTGTGGACAACATCGGCGCATTCTGGGTTGCCGACGAACCGGCGCGTGCCGGACAGCGCCGCGACGTGGCGTACCGGTTGACGTGGACGTCCGCCGATCCCAGCACCGACGCCAACGCTCACTGCTGCAATCTGTTGATCGGGCCGGCCGGTCCGGCCGACACCCCGCCCGATCCGTCCACGCGCAAGTACGTGTTCGACTTCCGAGGCGATGTGCTGGCCGGGCTGGATGATGCCAGCGGCGTGCAGGCGCTGACCAACCTGCCGGCTTCCGCGGTCATGGGCCTGCGCGCCCATCGCCTGTACGGCCGCAAAAACTCCTGGCGCGTCGTGCTGGACCTGCGCCTGACGGGGCTGGCGCAAAAGGAGTTCCGCTTGTTCCTGCGCCGCGGGACGCAGGCGCTCAGTGAGACCGTCGTGGTCACGCTCGAGGATTGAGTCACCGCGCACGCATACGCCATGTCCGCTAATCACGCGATAAACCCCGCGCCCCCGATGCTGCCTCCCGAGGCCGCGCTCGACATGCCTATCCAGCGCCTGGACGGCCCGCCTCCGGGGGCGATTGAGGTGAAGACCCAGCCGCACGGCCTGCTTATCAAGCGCCTGCTGCTCATCGCGCTGACGGCCGTGCTCGCGCTGGCGGCGTCCACGCAACTGCGCATGGTGCTCGCGCGCGAGCAGGTCAACGCGCTCGACATCGTGCTGCTGGTGATGTTCGTGCCGCTGTTCGGGTGGATCTCCTTCGGTTTCGTGAATTCGGCCATCGGCTTCTACAAGCTGATCAGCGGGGATCATCCGGGCTTCACGCCGGTGCCCAGCCCGGCGCAGCCGCTGCGCCATCGCGTCGCGGTACTGATGCCGATCTATAACGAGGATGTCGACTCCACCTTCGGCCGCGTGCGCACCATGGCGTGCTCCATCGCTGCGGCAGGTGGAGCCGCCTGGATCGACTTTTTCGTGCTGAGCGACTCGAGCGAGGACAACGGCGAGCGCGAGCAGGCGGCGTGGCTCGCGTTGGCGCGCGAGGCCCCCATCGCGGTGTACTACCGCCGACGCGAGCACAACACCGCGCGCAAGCCGGGCAACATCGCCGATTGGGTGCGCCGGTTCGGCGCCGCCTACGAGTGCATGCTGGTGCTCGACGCCGACAGCCTGATGAGCGGTGACGCCATCGTGGGCATGGCGTCGATCATGGAGGAGCGGCCGTCGATCGGGTTGCTGCAGACGGTGCCGATGATCACCAACGCGCACACCCTGTTCCAGCGCTGGATGCAGTTCGCCAGCGAAGCCTACGGCCCCATCGCCACAGCGGGCCTGCTGTGGTGGTCGGGCTCGGAAGCCAATTTCTGGGGCCACAACGCGATCGTGCGCACGCGCGCGTTCGCGCAGAGCTGCGGCCTGCCCGAGTTGCCGGGCAAGCATCCGTTAGGCGGCCATATTCAGAGCCACGACATGTTCGAGTCGGCTCTGCTGCGCCGACGTGGCTGGGCGGTTCACATGGTGATGATCGACGGCAGTTACGAGGAATTCCCGCCGTCGATCATCGACTACGCCAAGCGCGACAGGCGCTGGATGCAGGGTAATCTTCAACACCTGCGGCTGCTCGGCACCTCGGGGCTGCACTGGGCCAGTCGGCTGCACCTGCTGCTCGGCGCCTCGGCCTACCTGACCTCGCCGGGTTGGCTGTTGCTGCTGCTGACCAGCGCCTTGCAGGTGATCTTTTCCCGCGAGGCCACGCTGATGGGGATCTCGACTTCCTGGGTGCTGTGGCTCACGCTGCTGCTGCTGTTCGGCCCCAAGCTAATGGGACTGACCTGGATGCTGTCGTCCGCCGCCCGCAGACGCAGCTTCGGCGGCGCTGCGCGCATCGTGCGATCCGTGGCGCTGGATATTCCCCTGGCGATGCTGATGGCGCCGGTGATCATGATGACCCAGACCAAGAGCTTGCTGGCAATGGCGTTGGGAATTCCCTCCGGCTGGTCGGCCCAGGTGCGCGAGGCTCGCCGCATCCCAGTGCTGTCGACCCTTGCCGACCTGCGCGAGCACCTCGTGCTCGGCCTGGCCTTCGCCGCGCTAGCCTGGTTCGACCCGGTGGTCGGCCTGTGGTTCTCGCCGATCACGCTCGGGCTGCTCAGTTCGCCCTGGCTGATCAGCTGGACCTCCAGCGAGCGCCTGGGAAGCCTGGCCCATGCCTTGGGCTTTTTCTGGGTGCCAGCTCCGCAACTGGGGGAAGAGACGCCGGAGCCGGATTCCTGAGCGCCCCCAGACCAGCCGCTGCGCGTCAGGCCCCCGAGGCGCCATGGTCAGGTCTGGACGTAACTGCGCTGCACGGCGAGCGGCGGCGGCGTGTATTGGTAGATCCAGGTTTCGGTGAGCGCCTGGCCGTCGAGCTGCAGGAACAGCCTGAGGTTGATTGGCTCTACGGCTTCACCGGGTACCAGGTCGAACATCGCGCGCCAGCCCTTGAGGGGCAGCAACGGGCGGGCCGACACGAGTTGTACCTGGCCCTGCGAGGTGCTGACCACGGCGCGGACTTTGTCGCTGGCGACCAGCATCGGCAGATCGCCGCCGACGAAATCGATCACGAAGCGCCAGGAGAACTCACTGCGCTTCTGACCGACGATTCCGCCGATGCCGTCGCGGGTCGCTTGGACGTGTCCGAGTCGGGATGCGAAGGGATTCTCGCGGCACCAGTACAGGCGGTAGCCGTAGCTGTAGTCGCGGCCGGGAACGATTTCCTCGGCCGGATTCCAGAACGCCACGATGTTGTCCATCGTCTCATCGATGGTGGGGATTTCCACCAGCATGACCGCGCCCTTGCCCCAGGCACCCTTCGGGGCGACCCAGCAACTCGGCCGCCGGTCGTACCAGACCCCGTCGTCCTGGTAGTCGGCGAAGTTATGGTCGCGCTGCATCAGGCCGAAACCGCGCGGATTGTCGTCGAGGTAGGAATTGACCTGGAGATGCGCCGGGTTGGTGAGCGGCCGCCAGATCCACTCACCGACGCCGGTGTGCATCTGCAGGCCGTCCGAGTCGTGGATCTGCGGGCGCCAGTCGTCGGCCACCCGGTGGTCGTTTTCCCCGACCAGATACATGCTGGTGCCCGGCGCGATGCCCAGCCGCTCGATCCGACGGCGCGGGTAGAGCGTGAAGTCCACGTCCATCACCAGGGTGCTCGCCACATCGATGATGAAACGATAAGCGCCGGTGACGCTCGGGGAGTCGAGCAGGGCATACACGGTGAGCAGCGTCGATTCGGGTGCGGGCTTCTGCAGGTAGAAGGCGACGAAGTCGGGGAATTCCTCCGGCCGGGCCATGCCAGTGTCGATCGCCAGTCCACGCTGTGACATGCCGTACTGGCCGCTGGCGTCGACGGCGCGGAAGTAGGAGGCGCCCTGGAACACCGCCCGGTCGTCCGTCCAGTTGGTGTGAAACAGCACGTTGAATCCGGAAAAGCCTAATTGCTTCGGAATCTCACCCGGCTTCAGTCCCGAGCGGCTGTAGTCGAACAGTGTCGGATCGAACAGGATCTGGCGCGCGGTATTGCGCTCCACGGCGTACATGCGCACCGAGCGCTTCATGGTGTAGCCGAGGTGATCGAAGCGGATGCGAAAGAAGAGATCGTCCTCACACCACAGCGTCCGCTCGGGACGGTAGCTGATCGACTGCCACTGGTCCCAGGAGAGCTTCTGCACCGCAGCCGGCAGCGGCGCGACCGGTTCGCTGTAGGCGGTGAGCGACTTCGCTTGCGCCAGCCCCTTCAGCCAGTCGAAGGAGAACTGCTGCGGCTCTCCGAAGTGGGCGATGCCGCGCGCCGGCGCCGGTGGCGGCCGATTTTCTTGCTTGAATTCCATTGGCCAGGGCGCCAGCGCGGCGAAATTCGCCGCACTGCCGCGCAGAAAATCGCGTCGATGCATCAATGTGTCCTCAGTTCTTGCGCCAGGGGATCGGCCTGCGCCATCGGTGCGCAGCGATGGCGCCCTTCAGGGGCGGGGTCTGCAGTACGGCGAGCTTGCTGGCGGATCGGTCTCTTCCGGGGTCAGCAGCAACCGAAGCCGCCGCAGCCAGTGCGCCGGGGCGATGCGACTTGTGAACATGGTAAGCGGCGCCGAGAATGCCACACCGCGGATCACCGGCAACAGCCAGCCGATGTCGTGCGGGGCAAACTCTAGGATCAGCGCCCCCACATCAGCCCGATCAGCGCAGGCCAGGCGTGCCGGCGTGCCGGCGTGCCGGCTGACGCACAAAACCGCCGCGCCGACGTCCTCATCTCGGACGAAGCGGGCATTGGCCGCGGCCCGCACCAACCGTTCAACTTGAGAGCCCTCGCGGCTGGGCCGGCGAGCAAAGGATCAACGCCGCAGGTTCGCTACGGCTTTATCTCTGTGCGACGACCACGGCCTCGTTGCCCTGTGCGAAGAGGTGCACCTGCGACTGCAGACCCGCCTGGGCAAAAGCCGCCTGGATTTCTTCCGGCCGCAGAAAATGGTTGCCCTGCACATGTTCGCTGAGATTCTGGAACGCCAGCCCCTTACGGCTGGGTTCGCGCAAGGCGGTGCGGTCTGCCGGCCAGGCCGGTTCCCAGATCACCACATAACCGCCCGGCTTGAGATTGCCGCGCAGCCAGGTGAACAGCGTGTGGGTGTCTTTCTCCCATACATGATGCAGGGCGCGGTTCATCGCAATCAGGTCGGCAGGTTCTTCCAGCGTGAGCGCGTGGATGTCACCCTGGATAAAACGCAGCCTGTCGGCCAAGCCCTGCTGCCGCGCAATGTCTTCGGCTTGGGCGATGTTCTCCTGGAAACCGTCGATGCCCAACCCCCGCAGCTTGCCACAGCGCCGCGCCAGTGCGCGCAAATACCAGCCATTGCCGCAGCCCAGGTCGACGGCAAGACCTCCACGGGCGTCCACATCGGCGAAAGCGGGTACTGCCGGACAAATCGTTTGTTCGAACATCGAGGCGAAATTCGCCTCTAGCATCGGCCCGAACCAGGGCAACACGGTGTCGCGCTCAGCCAAAACCTGCTCGCCTGGGCGTTCCCCAGTGCGCATCAGCGCCGCCGCGCGCTCGGCCATGTGCGCCGACAGGACGGATTGCACGGCCATCGGCATAAGCGTGCCCGGCGCATCGGGGCGCATGGCTTCGCCTGTCGTCGTAAGACGGAAGACGTCGCCCTGTGCCTCCAGATAACCGAAGGCGTAGGCGGCGTCGCACCAGCGCAGCACATAGGCAGAATCGAGCCCGGCCGCATCGGCCAAGGTGGCGGCAGACGCCGTGCCCAGGCGATGCAGGGTGCTGAAGAGGCCGTTGACGACGCCGATGTAAGCGATGTTCAGGCTAAGCGCGGCCTGGGATTGCTGGCGAAATTGGGTTTTAAGGTCGTCTACAGTCATGGGAAAATGGGGAGTGATGAAAAAGTCGGGGCGCAATACCTGTCATGCCCTGCAGCATGCTTCAGTACGGATGCACAGCGTACGGATTTCCGATAAGCCCTGATGTATCAGGATGCTGCTAGAGTCAAAACCGTTCAACTTGGCCTATTCGTTCAATACATCCGGAGAAACACACTCATGTCAGTCAATGAAGGAACCTTGGATCGCGCTTTGCGCGTGATAGTGGGTCTGGTGCTTATCGCCCTGACGCTGACCCATGTGATTGGACTCTGGGGCTGGATTGGCGTTGTGCCTTTGGTCGCGGGGGCGGTGGGCATTTGTCCGCTCTACATGGTGCTCGGCATTCGCACCTGCCCGATGCGCAAGAAGTGATTTGCGGGGCTGCTTCGACCGGCTCCCCCCCGCGCAGCATCACAGTTGCGTCGCATCCTCGGTGAAGACCTGGCCCATGCCGAGGGTTTTGACCTGAAGTGTCTGGCGATGAAACAGGTGCGCGAGGAGATGGGGCTGAGCAACGTCATTCTGATGCTGCCCTTCGTGCGCCGCATCAAGCAGGCCGATGACAAACCCAGCGCCGAGGTGGCCCAGCGATGAGTGATTCAACCCGCATCCCGCAACCGCCCCATCGAACGAAGCGCACCCAACCGCTGCCTTGGGAACGTCCCAAACCGGTCGAAGAAGAGGCACAGGCGCAGGCCCGGCTGCGCGCCATCATGGAGCATCCGTCGTATGTCGAGGCCGACCGCGATGTGGCCTTTCTCCATACCGACGCGCACCGCGGCCTGCGATTGCAGCTCGACTATGAAAAAGCCGAGCAGGCGTTGCAGGCGCACGGCATCACTCGCACCATCGTGGTCTTCGGCAGCACGCGGCTGCGCGAGCCGCAGACGGCGCGAAGCGAGCTCGAACAAGCCCGGCGTCAGGCTGCCGAGCAACCGCACGACGCGGCCGTCGCCCGGGCGCTGCGTCTGGCCGAGCGCCGCATGGCGCTGTCGCGCTATTACCAAATCGGCTTCGAACTCGGCCAGATGATCGGCGCAGCGCGGATTCCAGGGCTCGCGGTGATGACCGGCGGCGGCCCTGGCGGCATGGAGGCAGCCAATCGCGGCGCGTTCGAGGCGGGGGCTGAAACCCTGGGTTTGAACATCTCCCTGCCGCGCGAGCAATACCCCAACCCCTACCTGACGCCGGGGCTGTGTTTTCAGTTCCATTACTTCGCGCTGCGCAAGCTGCACTTCATGCAGCGCGCCGCAGCCATCGTCGCGCTGCCGGGCGGCTTCGGCACGCTCGATGAACTGTTCGGCGCACTCACGCTGATCCAGACCCGCAAATCCGCTCCCATTCCCATCGTGCTGATCGGCGAGTCGTACTGGCGCGGCGTGTTCAACGTCGACTTTCTGCTCGAAGCCGGCAGCATCGACGAAGAAGATGCCCGGCTGTTCTGGTTTGCCGAAGACGCGCGGGAGGCCTGGGAGGGCATTTGCACCTGGCATGACCGCAACGGCTCGCCGCTGGAAGGCTCCGCAACCGAGTCACCACAAGGACAATAACCATGAAACTCTCCTTCCACGGCGCCGATCGCAATGTCACCGGCTCCTGCCATCTGCTGCATGCGCAGGGCATGCGAGTGCTCATCGACTGCGGCATGTTCCAGGGCAGCCATGAACTCGACGAGGAAAACGCCGAGGACTTCGGCTTCGACCCCAAGTCGATCGACCTGTTGCTGCTCACCCATGCGCACCTCGATCACTGCGGCCGCATTCCGCTGTTGGTCAAGCGCGGGTTTCGCGGCGAGATCATCACCACGGCGGCCACGCGTGAACTCACCCGTGTAGTGCTGCTCGACGCCGCCCATCTGCAGGAAGAGGAGGCCGAGCGCAACACGCGTCACGCCCACCGTCGCGGCGACGCCCAGGCACAGCCGCTCTACACCACGCTCGATGCGCTCAATGCCCTGGAGTTTTTCGGCCGCACCGCGGTCTATGGGCAGACGCTGGAACTCGCACCGGGCCTGAGCGCCACCTTTTTCGATGCCGGACACATTCTGGGCTCAGCCAGCATCCGCATTGAACAGACCGCATCGGGGGCGCACCGCTCGGTGATTTTTTCTGGCGACCTGGGCAATGGCGGCCACGCCGTGCTGCGCGACCCGCAACTGCCGCCCCGCGCCGACTCGGTGGTGATGGAGACGACCTACGGCGACCGTTTGCACAAACCCATCGAGCCCTCGATCGCCGAACTGTTCGCGGCCATCAGCGAGACCCTCAAGCGCGGGGGAAATGTCGTCATTCCGACATTTGCACTCGAGCGCGCGCAGGAGATTCTCTTTTACCTGCGCGAAGGCATCGAGGCGGGCAAACTGCCTCGCACCTTGCCGGTCTTTCTCGATTCCCCGATGGCGATTTCCGCCACCGAAATCTTCCGCCACCACCCCGAGTGCTACGGCAACGCCATTGACGCTTTGTTTCGCGCAGGCAGCGACCCGTTTTCCTTGCCGGGGCTGCGCTTCACCCGCGAAGCCGCCGATTCCATCGCCCTTAACCGTCTGGTGGGCGGCGCGGTCATCATGGCCGGCTCGGGCATGGCCACCGGCGGGCGGGTGCGGCATCACCTGCGTCACAACCTGGGGCGGCACGAGTCCAGTGTGGTGTTTGTCGGATACGCCGCGCGCGGCACGCTTGCGCGGCTGCTGATCGATGGCGCCAAGAAGGTCAAGCTGTTTGGTGAAGAGATTCCGGTGCACGCGCGGCTCTACACCATCAACGGCTTCTCGGCGCACGCCGATCAGCGCGAACTGCTCGCCTGGCAGCAAGCACTCAAACCCGAGCAGACCATCCTGGTTCACGGCGATCCGGACAGCATGGACGCGTTTGCCGCACGGCTCAAAAACACCCGGGTACAACGCCCGAAACAAGGCGATGTGATCGATCTCTGATCCCGCTTTACCACGAACTGGAAACTGCCATGCGCTCATCGCTGAACAAGACAGCCGCTTTGCCGCAGCGGGGGCCGAGATCGCCGCATCCGCCCGCAAACTACCGGTCCAGGCTGACATGGAGAACGCCTCATGACCCGGACCGCGGGCAACAATCCCGCTAAACAGATGATGGGGGCGGCCACCGCCAGGTGTAGGGGCGCAGGTAGGAGTACCTTCGGTAAGCCGATACCATCGACCAATTGCTATTCCGCTGGCGCCAGCAGCCCATTCAATCTTTGAGGCAACTTTCTGCGGCCCAAAAAATCTATTTTTTATTTTTCATATGCCTAAACTGATTTTTGATTTCTTCCCCATCATCCTGTTTTTCATCGTATTCAAGGTGGCTGGCATTTACGCCGCCACGGCGGTGACCATCGCCGCGACCTTTGCGCAAATCGGCTGGGTCTGGTTCAAGCACCGCAAGGTCGAGCCGATGCTGTGGATGAGCCTGGCCGTGGTCGTCGTCTTCGGCGGCGCGACCTTGCTGTTCCACAACGACACCTTCATCAAGTGGAAGCCCACCGTGCTGTACTGGCTGTTCGCCCTCATCCTCGCCGGGGCGCAACTGTTTCAGGGCAAGAATCTGATGCGCGCCCTTATGGGCAAGCAGATGCAACTCCCCGATCCGATCTGGAACCGCGTCAACTGGTCGTGGGTGGCTTTTTTCGCGCTGATGGGCGTGCTCAACATCGTGATCGCCTACAACTTCTCCACCAACCTCTGGGTGGACTTCAAGCTGTTCGGTAGTCTGGCGCTGACGCTGGTGTTCGTGCTCGGGCAGTCGCTGCTGCTGGCCAAGCATATGAAGCTGGACGAGAACGCTTGATGTCCGGGCCGATTTCCCGCCGAGATCGCATCGAGACCCTGTTGCAGCAGGCGCTCAAGCCCGAAACACTGCAGGTGACCGACGACTCCGCCGCTCATGCCGGGCATGGCGGATTCGATGCGCTGGGCAGTCATTTCCGCGTGCGCATCGTCAGCGCGCGGTTCGCTGGCGCCTCGCGTCTCGCGCGGCACCGCCTCGTGTATGATGCATTGGCTTCGATGATGCACCATGAGATTCATGCGTTGGTGCTCGATTGCCAGGCCCCCGGAGACCCTCCCGAGGTCAGCGCACACTGAAAACTTGACCGTGCGCCCTGGTCGTTTGTTCCCTCCCCTTCTGGATGACTTCATGTTGAAACTCTCACGCATTCTGGCCGTTGCCGCATTGAGCTGCGCGTTTGCCGCCCCCGTCTGGGCACAGAACATCGCCACTGTGAATGGCAAACCCATTCCGCAGTCCCTGGCCGACTCCGTCGCCAACAGCATGGCCAAGCAACAGGGCCAGGCCGTCACGCCCCAACTCAAAGAGATGGTGAAAAACGAGCTGATCAGCCGTGAAGTGATGGTGCAGGAAGCCGACAAGCTCGGCCTGGACAAAGAAACCGCAGTGCAAGACGAGATTCGCATCGCGCGTCAGAACATCCTCATCCGCGCGCTGTTTAACGCCTATCTGCAAAAGCATCCCATCACCGATGCCCAGATCAAGGCCGAATACGACAAATTCGTCAAGAGCTTCGGCTCCACCGAATACAAGGCGCAGCACATCCTGGTGCCGAGCGAAAAAGAAGCTCAGGACATCATCGCCCAGCTGAAAAAGGGCGCCAAGTTCTCCGAGCTGGCGAAGAAATACTCCAAGGACACCGGCAGCGCAGCCAATGGCGGCGATCTGGGTTGGTCCACCCCCAACAACTATGTGCCGCCGTTCGCCAAGGCGCTTGAAGCCCTCAAGCCCGGCCAGTACACCCAGACGCCGGTGCAGAGCCAGTTCGGCTGGCATGTGATCAAGCTCGACGCCACCCGCCCGGCCAAGGCCCCGACGCTCGATCAACTCAAGCCGCAAATCCAGGCCGAACTGCAGCGCCAGGAAGTCACCAAGTATCAGGACGAACTGCGCGCCAAAGCCAAGATTACCGAGTGATCCGGCTTCGGCACTGCAACAAAACGCCCGCATCTGCGGGCGTTTTTCATGGCTTGATCAGTTCATGCCTCAAGTCTCTGGAAACAACAGTTTGTGAACGGTGCTGTTGTCGATGGGCTCGTCGAACAGATCGCGCGCGAGCAACTGACTGCCGAGTAGCTGCGGGGCGAACAGCACGTCGGGTTGCACACGCCGGATTTTGTTGACGTGCCGCACGTCGTTGACCCCGGCGATGGTCTTCACGCCCGGGGCCAATTCCTTCACCGCGAGCACGGCGAAGGCGTTTTCGGCATCGTCGTCGCGCAGGGTGAGCACGGCCTTGGCCTTGGGCACACCGGCGAGTTCGAGCGTTTCGCTGCGCGTGGCGTCGGCGGTGATGACGTCGGCGGTTTCGGGAAACGGCGAGGGGTGGCCGCTGGGAGCGATGATGGTGACCGGCACGCCCCGGCTGCTCAGCTCCTTCCACATGGCATAAGCCAGGCTCGACGCGCCGATGATGACGTAATGGTTTTTGCGCTGTTCACGTTGCATTTTTCCCTCCAGAGTCCGTTTGAGACTGCCCCCGATCAGCGGCCCGATCACGACCGACAGCGTGGTGGCAAACACCGAAATGCCCACCACGATCATCGATACGGTGAACATTCGTGCCTGCACAGTGTGCGGCACGATGTCGCCATAGCCGACCGTGGACATGGTCTCGATGGTGTAATAAAACGCTGTGGGCAGGCTGCGAATCGGCGGCGTGTATCCCGCGCCGAACCACAGGCTGCCCAGCGTGCCGTAGATCAGCAAGCTGCCTACACCCAGCAGGGCAAACAGAGAGCTGGCGGCCAGGCTGCTGCGGGCAAAGCGGCTGGTGTAAAGCAGCAGCGCCAGCAGCAACAGGCCCGAGAGCGCAACGGTGGCGTTGATCCCACCATGAGCGGCCCACAGTGCCAGCCCGGCCGACAGGGCGCTGAGCAGCACCCCGAGCACCCAGGCCACCCGCGCCCGCAGCAGCAAGCCCGGCACCATGAGAATGAGCCCGATGCCGATGATCACATGCGGAAACGCGGCCAGATCGGCCAAACCGGAGATGCCGTCAGCACCCTGCGCCAGGATGTTGAGCACGGCCTGGCGCATCTGCACGAATTGCGGGCCGATTTGCACCACGCCTGTTGCCAGCGCCAGAAAGGCGATCAGCCACTGTGGTCCGTTTTGCCCCAGCTTGCTCAGCAACAGCCGCGTTGCCGTGCTCACCCTGGCCTTGAGCACACGCCAGCGGCTGGCCTTGGGGAGCGGGGGTTTGGGGGTATCCTGGGGCGAGGTCGTTGTTGCCATGGCGTAAGTATCGGCGATCCGCAGCTGCAGCCTTGAGTCGAGCGCTACAGGGCCACCCAGGCGCGGAGTCCGTTGGCGTCGCGCAACTGCGTCCAGCGGCAGTCGTACAGATGATGCAGCCGCTCGGCTTGCAGAGCAGCCTCGCAGGTGTCGAAGAACCAGCCTTGCGCCTGCTGCTGCAAGCCGAGGCCCAGCACATGGGTGGCACAACGCGCGACCCAGTTCACATCGTGCGCACAAAACACCACCACGCGGTCGCTCAGGTTGGACAGCACCGCACCCACGAGGGACTGATGCCCAGGATCTTGAAACGCCACCGGCTCGTCGAGCAACAACAGGGTTGCGCCTTGTACCAGCGCCTGCGCCAGGCTCACCCGTTGCCGCTCACCGGCGGACAGGTCGAGCACCGGGCGATCACGCAGCGCCCACGCATCCACTCGGCGCAGTGCCTCATGGGCGGAGGGTCCGTCTGGTTCCGGCTGCGAGAGTTCGAGCAGGGCGAGCGCCGACAGGTTGAAGCGGTCGCGCGGCTGGGCTGGCATGAGGGTGCGCAGCGCTGCCAGACGCTCCGGGCCCAGTTCAGACAAGGGCTGCCCGGCCAGCCGAACCGCGGCGCGCTCGCCATGCAAAGGAAGTAGCCCGGCCAGTTGACGCAGCAAGGTGGACTTGCCCGCGCCATTGCGACCAATCAGCCCCAGCCGCTGCCCCGGCTGCAGGCGAAACGACAGATTGCGGGCCAAGGCCGGCTGATGCGCTGCGGCCACGACATCGAGCGCATCGACCTGCAGCCAGGCGTCCGACTTCATCGCGCCCGCCGCAGCATGAGAATGAACACCGGCGCGCCAACCAGTGCCGTGACCGCACCGACCGGCAGCTCATAGGGCATGACAACCCCGCGAGCCAGCGTGTCGGCGGCCACAACCAGAGCCGCCCCGGCCAGGGGAGCGGCCCAGGCCTGATCGCGCATGCGCTGCAGACCGACCAGCCGCAAGGCCTGCGGCACGACCAGCCCGACAAACCCCACTGCCCCGGCTACCGCCACCGAAGCACCTGTGGCCAAAGCGGCCAAGAGCACGAGTTCCAACCGCGCCCGCGTCACTGGCTCGCCGAGCAGCCACGCGGCCTCGCTGCCGAGCAACAGCCGGTCATAGCGGCGCTGACGCCACAGCAGCCACACGGCGCCCAACACAGCCAGCCCGCACAGCCACAGGCCATGCGTGGCCCCCGAAAGATTACCCACCAGCCAGAACATCGCCCCGCGCAATTGTTGATCGGGCACCAGGGTCAGCAGCAGGGTGGACAGCGCCCCGGCCATTGCGGCCAGCATGGCGCCAATCAGAATGAGCTGGGCCGAGGCTTCGTCGTCGCGGCTCGCCATGATGCGCCGCCCCATGAGCAGCAGCGCAAGCAGCGCTGCGCCCGCCCCGATCACGCTGCCCAGCCACAAGGCCGCGCCCAGCAGCAGCGCCACGATGGCGCCCAAGCCGGCGCCGCCGGATGCCCCGAGCACATAAGGATCGGCCAGCGGATTGCGCAGCAGAATCTGCATGACCAGCCCCGCCTGCGCCAGCAACGCGCCCACCCCCATGCCGGCCAGCACCCGCGGCAGGCGCAACTGCCAGACGATGTCTGCATTCCAGCCACCCTCCCCGACCGACAGCGCCACCGCGACGACCGCGGCGAGCAGCAGCGGCAAGCCCCAACGCCACAGCGACAAACTGCGTGCACCGGGGCTTACTGAGCGTTCAAAGCGCATGGCGGATTTGTTCACGCCCTCTCAGAACGCGGGCCGCCAGGTCAGACCGACGAACACGCCCAGCGGTTCGCGGTTGTAGCCGTAAACCGTCTGATACTTCTTGTTGAACAGGTTCTGCACCCGCGCATTCCAGCTCCAGTCTTTCGACACCGCGCCGCTGGCGGTGAGGTCGACCGTGGTGTAGCTCCCTAGCGTGACCCGGCCGGTCGAACCATTATCCCAACGGGGGCCGCTGTAATGCACCGCAGCGCCATAAAGCACTGAGGCGAACTCGTGGATGACCGAGACATTGGCCAGACTGCGGGCGCGGCGCTGCAGCGTGGGGTCGCCGGGCTTGCTTGTATCGGCCGGCTGCTGCAGCGTGAGGTTGGCGTCATACGCCCAGCCCTTCCACGCGCCGCGCCCGGTCAACTCCAACCCCCGCGTGCGGCTGCTGGCGATGTTCTGGAAGGTGCTGGTCGTGAAGTCATACTGCCACTGGTCAGTCGCCTTGGTCTGAAACAGCGTGGCCCGCAGCACGTTCGCCCCTTGCGACCACTGCAAACCGGCCTCGACAGAGTGCGCCTTCTCCGCCTTTAGATTGGCGTTGCCGTAGTAAGGCGCGTACAGATAGCCCAGCGGCGCGGCATTGAAAGCGGTGGAATAGCTGGCAATCGCTTTGAAACCGCTGCCCAGTTCTCGTCCGTAGCCGAAATAGCCGGTGTTCTGGCCCGAGTAGCCGTCGATCGCGTCATGGCGCAGATTCAATTGAAGCTCGTTGCCGTTGACGCTGCCGTCCAGTCCGACGAAGGCCGCCTTGGCATGGCGATCCCTGGAGGGAATCGAACCGGTAATTGAACTGATAGCCTGGCTCTGCCATTCCAGCCCACCCGTGGCCGTCCAGCCGCTGCCGAGTTGCACCACATTGCGCCACAGCAGTTGCTGAACCCGGGTGCGATAAGTACCGCTGTAGGGGTAGGCGCTGAAGTTCTCGGTCGTGTTGGTGGTGCTCTGCTGCGAGACGCTCAGATGAGACTTCCAAGCGGCGGTCAATTGGTTGTCGCTGAACAGCTGATACAGATCCTGCGAGGTGCTGCTCAGATTGGTATCGGTTGGCCTGGCGTAGGCGCCATAGCTGTCGTAGCTGGCGCGGCCCTTGCTACTGAATACTCGCAGGCCCAGCGACTGCCCCGGTGCCAGGGTCTGCACGATCGAGCCGTTCATCGTCGTGTTGCCGTAGCCGTTGCTGTTCGGGTTGGCATTGCTGAGCTGGGCGGGGTTGATTGCACTGACGCCCTGCGTCGTATAACGGCTGACCCCTGCCTGCAAGGCCGTGTTGCCGACCTGTCCGCTGGCGTTGGCCGACACCGTGGCCGTGTTGCGGCTGCCCGCGGTGACCGAGATCGAGGCCTGTGGCTTTTTGCTGCCCGCGCGCGTGGTGATCAGCACCACTCCGCCGATCGCGCCCGAGCCGTAAATGGCCGACACATTGCCGCGGATGATCTCGATGCGCTGAATCTGATCGGCGGTGAAGTTGTTGAGATACGCGACGCCCGTGGTGTCTTGTGCGTTCATGGGCACGCCGTCGAGCAGCACCAGCACATCCGGCCCGCCAAAACCGCGCACATACACATTGCCCGACTGCCCAGGGCCACCATTGCTCGTCACCTGCACGCCGGCCACCTGCTGCAGCAAGGTCGTGAGGTTTTGCGCACCGCTTTGCCCGATCTGCTCGCGAGTGATCACGCTGACGCTCGGCAAGGCATTGGCCAGCGGCTGCGGATAGCCCGTGGCCGACACCACGATCGGCGGCAGCGTGGTGGCGTCGGCCGGAGCGGTCTGCGCCTGCGCGTTCAGCCCGACCAGACTGATGGCCGCGGCCAGCGCGGTGCGAAAGAAAATCGGTTGAGATGAGTGGACCACGCGAGGCCCAGACGGGGCTGGAGCAACGCCGTTTGAAGGGAACTGCTGAGACATGACTGAATTTCCGGATGAATGAGCGCTGCCGTGTTCCCCCGCACGGCTGGCGCGGCTGAAGTGCGCCGCGGCAGGGCCCAGAGCGCATCTCAACCTTCGCAGGCGCTGCGCGCACCCGGCTGGCCTTGATGCGCCCCTTCGCCCCGAAGCTGCGCGTCTTCTCGTCGTTGGCCGGTATCCGGGCTGGCGACGCGATCCGAACCTCCTTCCCAAATCCGAAAATTCAGTGGAGAGCTTGTCCGAACGGAAGGCTTGCGCCTTCGGTCGCTGACCGTTGCGGGGGCAGCACAGGCCGGAGCATCTGCCGGGGGCATGGCTCTTCCTGTTTCCCGTTTAACTGCGCAGCGTGAACCACCGCGCGAGCACCAACGACCGTCATGTTAGCCGGGAGACAGCGTCGTTTTGCCGACTCTCGGGTGGCCGACTTTAGAATGCCTCGCATGGACGAACGACAGCCCTCCCCCGCCATCGCTCAGTTGCAATCGCGCGTTGAGCGGCTGCTGCTGCGTCACAACGAGTTGCTGCGCACCAACGCCTTGCTGGCCGAGCGGGTGCAATCGCTCGAAGCCGAGCGCGACCAGATGCGTCAGCGCCTGCACGACGCCACCCAGCGCATCGACCGCTTGCTGGCACGGCTGGATCAGACCCCTTCCATTTCGGGCGAGCCCGACCCACACGCATGAGCACGACCACGCTGGATGTGAACATCATGGGCCAGACCTACACCCTGGCCTGCCCCGCCGACGAGCAAGTCGCGCTGCTGGCCGCCGTGCGCGAAGTGGACACCGAGATGTGCGCCATTCGCGATATGGGCAAGGTGCGCGCCCGCGAGCGGATCGCCGTGCTTGCCGCGCTCAATCTGGCGCACAGCCTGATCGAGTCGCGCAATGCGAACAAGGCCGCGGGCGATTCGGCGCAGGCGTCGCTGGCGTTTGAAGAAGATGCGCAGGCCGTGGCCCAACTCACCCGTCAGCTCGACGATGCCCTGGGCGCCGAGGGCAAATTGCTCTGATTCTTCCCCGGCCACGATTCATCGCCCTACAATCAGTCTCGTCTGTCGGGTTTGGTTGGGTCGGCATTTCCTGAACCGATAAATTTGTGCCTCGGGCTTGGAAATTCTGTGTGTGCGCGTGACGTCTCGCGCAGACGTCCCCAAAGCGCAGTGACCTTGCCCACCTGTCCCAGTAGGGTTCAGGGATCAACGCTCAATCAGGTTCCGGCAGACACCTCCCCCGCATGACCTCCCCTTTGCTTCGCCCTGCCCTGTGCGTTCTCGACACCCAGGTGCTGCTCGACTGGGCGCTGTTCGACGACCCGCGCGTGCGTCCTTGGGCCGAGGCCATACAGCGCGGCCGCGTGCGCTGGATTTACTGTGCCGCCATGCAGGTCGAGGCCTTGCGCGTGCTGCACTATCCGGCGCTGGCCAGGCGGTTCGACCCCCAGGCATCAGCCGATAAGTTGGCCGATTGTTTTGCGCGTTGGGGGCAGTGCTGCACCACACCGCCAGCGCAGCACTGCTTGGTGTGTGCCGATCCTGACGACCAAATGTTTCTCGACCTCGCCTTGGCGCAGCATGCAGCAAACCTGTTGAGCCGCGACCGCGCTGTGCTGCAATTGGCGCGGCGCGCCAGGCCGCTCGGCCTGCACATCGGTCCGCCCGAGAGCGCGTCGGCGCCAGGCTGAAACCGATGTCAAGAAGCCGACTGCCCCAGCGCCAGCAGACGGTTTTTGCGCCGCAGCGACCACCAGATCATGCCGCTGCCCAGAATGATCAACGGGATCGACAGCAACTGCCCCATGGTGAGGTGAAACCAGAGATAGCCGAGAAACGCATCGGGCTGGCGGAAAAATTCATCGGTGAAACGCGCCAGCCCATAGCCGAGCGAGAAACACCCGGCAATGAAACCGCGCGGCCGCTCTTTGCGCGACAGCCACCACAGCACCACAAACAACACAATGCCTTCGAGGAACATTTCGTACAGCTCGGAGGGAAAGCGCGGCACCATGCTGCCGGACTTGGGGTAGATCATCGCGCCCGGCCACCAAGCGGGCGCTGGCCGTCCCCACAACTCGCCGTTGATGAAGTTGCCGATGCGCCCGAACGCCAGGCCTGGCGGAATGAGCGGAGCGACAAAGTCCATGATCTGCAGCCACGAGTAGCGCCGGGTGCGCGCAAACCAGTAGGCCGCCACCATCACGCCGAGCAGCCCGCCGTGGAAGGACATGCCGCCGTCCCACACCGCGACGATCTGCGCCGGATGAGAGAAGTAATAGTCAGGCTGATAGAACAGCACGTAGCCGGTGCGCCCCCCCAGAATCACGCCCAACACACCGGCAAACAGCAAGTCTTCGATATCGCGCGAGGTCCAGCCTTGGCGCGCATAAGGCTGGTCTTTGAGGCGCTTTTGCGCCAGCAGCCAAAAAGTGATGAAGCCCAGCAGGTACATGATGCCGTACCAATGCACCTTGATCGGGCCAAGTTGCAGGGCGATGGGATTGAAGTCGGGGTGGATCAGCATGGGCGTGAAGTGTACGGGCTTGCCTTGAGCAATCCTTTCAAGCGGCGCGCGGGCAAACCAATATTTACCTTTGGATACTACTGCGCCGCTTCCATGACGGTGCACGCCGCCGCTTGCCGCGCGACAATGACTTTTTGTCGACCTGCTCCCACTGCCTGCCATGCCCCAGAAACTGCGTTCCGAAAACATCACCGTGGGCGCATCGCGCGCGCCCAATCGCTCCATGTTCTATGCCATGGGCTACAAGAAGTCGGACTTCAGCAATCCGATGATCGGCATTGCCAACGCGCACTCCACCATCACCCCGTGCAACTCCGGCCTGCAGCGCCTGGCCGACGCCGCCATCGAGGGCGTGCGCGCCGCTGGCGGCAATCCGCAGATGTTCGGCACGCCGACCATTGCCGACGGCATGTCCATGGGCACCGAGGGCATGAAGTACTCGCTGGTCTCGCGCGAAGTCATTGCCGACTGCGTCGAGACCTGCGTGCAGGGCCAGTGGATGGACGGCGTGGTCACCGTGGGCGGCTGCGACAAAAACATGCCCGGCGCCATGATCGGCATGCTGCGCTGCAATGTGCCGGGCATTTTCGTCTATGGCGGCACCATTCTGCCGGGCCATTACAAGGGCAAGGATCTGAACATCGTCTCGGTCTTCGAGGCCGTGGGCGAACACGCCGCCGGGCGTATGAGCGATGCCGATTTCGACGCCATCGAGCAATGCTCTGTGCCCACCAGCGGCTCCTGCGGCGGCATGTACACCGCCAACACCATGTCCAGCGCCATCGAGGCCATGGGCATGTCGCTGCCTTACTCGTCCACCATGGCGAATGTGCATGAGGAAAAAGTGCAGTCCGCGCGCGATTCCGGCCAGGCGCTGCTCGCCGCGGTGCGCGCCGGGCTGAAGCCGCGCGACATCGTCACCCGCAAGGCGCTGGAAAACGCTGCTGCCGTGGTCATGGCCACGGGCGGCTCGACCAACGCGGTGCTGCATCTGCTGGCCATTGCGCATGCCGCCGAAGTGCCGTTTGCCATTGAAGACTTCGAGGTGATTCGCAAGCGCACCCCGGTGCTCTGCGACATGAAGCCCTCGGGCCGATATGTCGCCACCGATCTGCACCGCGCTGGCGGCATTCCGCAAGTGATGAAAATTCTGCTCGAAGCCGGTGTACTGCATGGCGAGTGCATCACCATCAACGGCAAGACCGTGGCTGAGAATCTCAAGGACGTTCCCGCCCAGCCCAGCGCGGAGCAAGACGTGATTCGCCCCATCGACAAGCCGATGTACGCCCACGGCCACCTGGCCATTCTCAAGGGCAATCTGGCCGAAGACGGCTGCGTGGCCAAGATCACCGGGCTGAAAAAGCCCAGCATGACCGGCCCCGCGCGCGTCTTCGACGACGAGCAAAGCGCGCTCGAAGCCATTCTGGCCGGCAAGATCAAGGCCGGCGACATCATGGTGCTGCGCTATCTCGGGCCCAAGGGCGGCCCCGGCATGCCCGAGATGCTCGCGCCCACGTCGGCGCTGGTGGGCGCGGGGTTGGGTGAGTCGGTTGGGCTTATCACCGATGGCCGGTTCTCCGGCGGCACCTGGGGCATGGTCGTCGGCCACGTCGCGCCCGAAGCCATGGTGGGCGGCTCCATCGCCCTGGTGCAGGAAGGTGACCGCATCACCATCGACGCGCCTTCCCTGAGCCTGACCCTGCACGTCAGCGATGAAGAACTCGCTCGGCGTCGCGCCGCCTGGACGCCGCCCGCCAGACGCTACACCCGCGGCGTGATGGCCAAGTTCGCGGCGCTAGTCGGCAGTTCGCATCGCGGCGCGGTGCTCGATGCCGATCTGGGCTGACGCAGCCGGGGCGCGCTCGGCTCAACCCGAGCCGCCCTGCCAAGCGCGCCAGGCATGGCCGAGCAAATACAGGCCAAAGCTCAGCGAGGCAATCCAGGTGCTGGCCGGATAACCGATGTAATACGCCGCCGCCAGCCCGCCCCAGGTCACCGCCAGCCCAAGCGCCATCGACAGGCCGACGCCGCCCGCAATGCTGCGGCTCACGGTCTGCGCCGTGGCCGCGGGGCCGATGAGCAAAGCGAAAATCAGCAAGGCTCCGATCACCGGCACGGCAATCGCCACCGTGGCCGCCACCAGCAAGATGAACAGCAGGTCGAGTAGCCGGGTATTTACCCCGCGCGCCTGAGCGCCTTCAGGGTTGAAACTGGCGAAGCACAGCGGGCGATACAGCACGGCCAGCCCCGCCAGACCGGCCACACACACTAGCAACGACAAACCCGCCTGCGCCGCGGTGATGCCCACAATACTGCCGAACAGAATGCTCATCGCCGACTGCGCGTTGGCGGTGTAGAGATTGAGAAACAGCACGCCCAGCCCCAGGGCGAACATGAGCACCATGCCGATGCCGATATCGCGCTGGCGGATGCGCCCGCCCGTCAGCGCCAGGGCAACGCCGCTGGTCAGCGTAAAAGCAAAAAGGCCGAGATAAGGGCTCAGGCCCAGCAGAATGGCCCCCGCCGCGCCGGTGAAGCCGACATGCGACAGCGCATGCGCGGCAAACGCCTGCCGCCGCAGTGTGATGAAATAGCCCACGGCGGCGCTCAACACCGCAATCGCGCTGCCCGCCAGCAATGCATGCCGCATGAAGCCATATTCCAGACCGAGGATCATGCGCCCTCTCCTTCGCCGGCATGACCGTGATCGTGACCGCAATGTGCGGCCTCTTCGGGCATGAAGCCACCGGCGGGATGAATGAACAGATAGCCGCCTTCGCGCGCCACGGCCATCGGCAGACCATACAGCGCCGACAGCGCCGGTGCGTTGACCACCTCATCCACCGTGCCCAGCCGCCCCCGGCCGCCCGCGAGGTAGAGCACCTGATCCATATGCGGCAGCAGCGGATTGATATCGTGCGCGGTCATCAACACCGTCATGCCCTGCTCGGTACACAACCGGCGCGCCGTTTGCAAAATGAGCTGCTGCGCCTGCGGGTCGAGATTGGAGAGCGGTTCATCCAGCAGCAACATGCGCACCGGGTTGACCAGCGCCTGGGCGATGCGCGCCCGCTGGCGCTGCCCGCCGGAGAGTGCGTCCATGCCGCGTTCGGCAAGCGACCCCATTTCCATCGCCTTCAGCGCCGCATCGACGGCCTGCGCACGCGGCTGCGCACCTCCGAGCCCCAGCCCCCAGCGTTCGCCCTGCCAGGCCGTGGCGACGAAGCTGCGCACCCGCAGAAAACTGTCGGCGCCAACCGGGTCGCGCTGTGAGACATAGCCGACGTGAGCCCGCGCGGACACACCTTCCTGCCCCAGCAAACGCAAGCGCCCCGACTCCAGCGGCTGCAAACCCAGCATGGCGCGCAGCAAGGTGGTTTTGCCCGCACCGTTGGCGCCGAACACGCCGACAAACTGCCCAGGGCGGATATGCAGATCCAGTCCTTCGAGCACGGTGCGCCCCCCGAGTGCGCAGCGCAGGCCCTGTGCTTGCACCGCCCACTCGGTCGGAAGGTTCATCGCGGAAGGTTCCGCCGACATGGTCAATGCGATTTGCCCAGCGCACGCTCGATCGCGGCGAGGGTTTGCAGTTGCCACTGCACATAGCTGGTCTTGGGCGGCACGAATTCATCCACCCCCACCACGGGCACCCCGGAATCCAGCGCGACCCTGCGCAGGCGATCCGTCAGCGGATCGGTCACCTGGCGGTTGTAGAACAGCAGCGCCACTTTGTGCTGGCGCAGATGGTCTTCGTAGCGCGCCACTCCGGCGGGAGAGGGCTCGGTGTCGTTCATCACGTCGAATTGAAATTTCTCGCCCAGACTGGTCCAGCCCAGTTGCCGCAGCAGATAACCGACCACCGGCTCGGTGGCCGTGACTTTGAGCTGCGGATATTGCTTTTTCAGCGCGGCCTGCGCCTCGTTCAGCCGACTCAGCTGCGCCTTGAAACCCTGCAGATTCGCGGCAAAGACTTGGCGATGCGCCGGATCGGCTCGCTGCAGCAGTTGCGTGAGTTTTTCCGCCACCTTAAGCGCCATCAGCGGATCGTAGAACACATGGGGATTGCGATCGGCCATGATCAGCGCAGGGTCGAGTTCGGCGGCCACGATCACCTGCCGCTGCGGGGCGGGATTGGCCGCCAGCATTTTGCTCATCCACTCGTCGTAGCCGATGCCGTTGAGAATGGCGATCTGCGCCTTCGCCACCTTGCGCGCTACGGCCGGCGTCGCCTCGAAGCTGTGCGGATCGACGTTCGGATTGCTGATGATGCTGTCCACCTTCACCGCATCGCCGCCGATGGCCTGCGCAATGACGCCATAGGTACTTTCTGCCGCCACGATGGAAATCGGCGCCGCCTGCGCCCCGCTGGCGAACAGCAGCGAGAGCGGCGACAAAAGAGCGAGGTAAAGCAGGAAGGATCGGGCTTTCATGGGAAATCTCTGAGGACAAAACAGGAGTTACTTTATAACATCTCAAATAAAGCGAATGTATCCAGATGCAAGTTTTCCGCTGGTGCGTCGCAGGCAGAATAGGACGTTTGAAAAAGCGACGACCATGAAAATTGCCACCTGGAATGTGAACTCCCTCTCCGTGCGCCTGCCGCAGGTGCTCGACTGGCTGCAGGCCCAGTCGCCCGACGTGCTGGCGCTGCAGGAAACCAAGCTGACCGATGATCGGTTTCCGCATGCCGAGCTGCTGAACGCGGGTTATCACAGCGTGTGCCTCGGTCAGCCGACCTACAACGGCGTGGCCCTGCTCAGTCGCCGCGAAGCGGCGGAGGTGCAGCGCGGCATTCCCGGCTTCGAGGATGCGCAGGCGCGCGTGATCGCCGCGACGTTTGGCGATCTGCGGGTGATCGGCGCCTATTTTCCCAATGGGCAAGCGCCGGATAGCGACAAGTTCGCCTACAAAATGCGCTGGCTCGATGCGCTGCAGGCATGGGTCGCTACAGAACTACAGCGCCATGCCAAAGTGGCGCTGATGGGCGACTTCAACATTGCCCCGGAAGATCGTGATGTGTTCGATCCGGTCGCCTGGGCCGGGCAGATTCACTGCACGCCCGAAGAGCGCGGGCATTTCAAGGCGCTGCTCGGGCTCGGACTGATCGACGCCTTCCGCGCCTTTGACCAGCCGCCCAAGAGCTGGAGCTGGTGGGATTACCGCAATCTGGCCTTCCGCAAAAATCAGGGCCTGCGCATCGACCACATTCTGGTGAGCGAGGGCTTGCGCGGTTCGCTGCAGAGCTGCGTCATCGACAAGGCACCGCGCAAGAACGAGCGCCCCAGCGATCACGCGCCGGTGATTGCCGTCGTGTGACCCAGCTCATTCTTCCATCCCCAGTTCCTGAATTTTTCGGGTGATCGTGTTGCGACCGATGCCGAGTTTTTGCGCCGCTTCGATGCGCCGACCGTGGGTTTGCGCCAGCGCGGCGGCGATCACCGCGCGTTCGAATCGCTGGGTCAGATGGTGCATGACATCAGGCTCGCCCCTGCGGATCAAGCCCTGGGCCACCTGTTCGACGCGGTGCTCCCAGTCCTCGTTCGACGGCTGAATCGGCGTTGAATCGGGGTTTGAAGCCGCAATAAAAGGGATATCGGCCGACGCTGCTGCCGCCACAGCAGGCATCGGCGCTTGCTCAGAGCGAACTTCCGTTTTTACATCGTCTGGCAGGTCTTTGACCTGAATGGTCTGCGCCGGCGCCATGACGGTCAGCCACTGACACAGGTTCTCCAACTGCCGCACATTGCCGGGAAAGGGGAACTGCTGCAGCACGCGCAGGGCCTCGGCGGAGATGCGCTTGGCCTCGACGCCGAGCTCCTGCGCGCTGCGCTGCAGGAAATGTTTAGTGAGCGGAGCAATGTCTTCGCTGCGCTCGCGCAGGGCTGGAAGGCGCAGGCGAATGACGTTGAGGCGGTGAAACAGATCCTCGCGGAACTGGCCTTGGGCCACACGTTGTTCGAGGTTCTGGTGCGTGGCGGCAATGACCCGCACATGCGACTTGATCGCGCTGTGCCCGCCCACTCGGTAATAGTGTCCATCGGATAGCACGCGCAGCAGGCGGGTCTGCAGTTCAAGCGGCATGTCGCCGATTTCGTCGAGGAATAACGTGCCGCCTTCTGCCTGCTCGAAGCGGCCGCGCCGCAGGGTCTGCGCGCCGGTGAAGGCGCCGCGCTCGTGGCCGAACAGCTCGCTTTCCAGCAGATCCTTCGGAATAGCCGCGGTGTTGATGGCGACAAACGGCCCGCCCGAGCGCGGGCTGTGCTTGTGCAGAGCGCGGGCGACGAGCTCCTTGCCCGAACCTGACTCTCCCGTGATCAGCACGGTCACCTGCGAATGCGCCAGGCGGCCGATGGCGCGGAACACATCCTGCATGGCCGGGGCCTGACCGAGCAGCTCGGGAGCTTCGTTGTGCGCTTCATCGGCCTGCTCTTCGCGCAGGCTTTCATCGACGGCCCGCTGAATCAGTTCGACCGCTTTGTCCACATCGAAGGGCTTGCTCAGATAGTCGAACGCGCCGCCCTGCAGCGAGGCCACCGCGCTATCGAGATCGGAGTAGGCCGTCATGATGATGACGGGCAGGCCTGGATGCGATTGGCGGATTTGTTGCAGCAAGTCGATACCGTTGCCGCCGGGCATGCGGATGTCGCTGATAAGTACTTGCGGGCAGCCTTCGGCAAAGGCGCTGAGCACGTCGCGCGGATTGGAAAAACTGCGCACTTCCATGCCCGACTTCTGCAGCGCCTTTTCCAGCACGAAGCGGATCGAGGCGTCGTCGTCAACCACCCAGATCGGTTTCATCGCGCGCTCCCTTGCGACGAAAACCCTGCCTTCAAGGCAGAGGAAGGGTGATGCGGAATTCTGTGTGGCCGGGCTGGCTGTCGCATTCGATGGTTCCCTGATGTTGCTGGACGAAGGTCTGGGCCAGGGTGAGCCCCAGTCCACTCCCTCCTTCTCGGCCCGAGATCAGCGGAAAAAAGATGCGATCTTTCAGTTCCGCTGGCACCCCGGGGCCGTTGTCCACGATATGCAAGACCAGTGCCAGCTTGTAGCGCTGACGGGCCACCGTCATCTGCCGCGCCACCCGGGTACGGAACACGATGTGCGCATCGCCCTGCACGATACGCTGTTGCAAGGCCTGCGCCGCGTTGTGGGCGATGTTGAGCACCGCCTGGATGAGCTGTTCCTTGTCGCCGCGGAATTCGGGCAGGCTGGCGTCGTAGTCCTGCTCGATGGTCAGCCCTTGCGGAAACTCGGCCTGCAGCAGGGTGCGCACATGCTCACACACTTCGTGGATGTTCACATCGCCCACCACATGCGGCTTGCGATGCGGCGCCAGCAGGCGGTCCACCAGGGTTTGCAGCCGGTCGGCCTCGGCGATGATGACCTGGGTGTACTCCTGCAATTCCGCAGACGGCAGCTCGGCGTGCAGCAACTGCGCTGCACCGCGTAGGCCGCCCAGCGGGTTTTTGATCTCGTGCGCCAGATTGCGAATCAGCTCCTTGTTGGCCTGCGCCTGGTTGTGCCACTGCTCCTCGCGCTCCAGCCGAGACTGCTGGCTGATCTCCACCACCTCGGCGAGCAGCAGGCCCTGAGGATGATCGGTGCGCGCCACGATCAGCTGCACTTGCACCGCCTCGCGCAAGTCGCGCAGCCGCATCATGCAGTCGAAGCGCTTGCTGCTGAATTCGTTGCTGCGCACCTGGAGCAAAGACTCCTGCCAGAGGGCGGGGCAGTCCATCCAGTGGCTCAGGTTTTGCCCGTTCAAAAGACGGCGAGAGACGCCCAGCCCATTTTCCAGCGCCGGATTGGCGTATTCAATCGCGCCTTCGGCATCCACCAGGGCGGCCATCGAGGCCAGCCACTCCAGGCCGGGATACTCGGTCGCGCCCGGCTGGCCGACCGCTGCGACGTTCATTGCGGATACTTTTGCAACTCGCGTTGCAAGGCGGCAATATTGGCCTGCGTCATGGCGATCTGGTCTTTCATCTGCGCCACGCGCTGGGCGTATTCGCCGCCCTTGACCCCGCCGCCCACCAGCCGTTCGCTGGGCAGGTAATCGGGCTGGCCGTTGTTGTAGGCCTTGAGTTGCTGCTCGAGCCGCGCCTGCTGTTGCTGCAATTCCTGCTCCAGAATGCGCCGCGCCTCGAGATCGCGCTCTTTTTGCGTGGAGGGCGCAACCCGCGCGGCCTGGTTGCCGCTCGGCTCTGCATTTTGCGCGCTGGGTTTGCTGCCCGATCCGATGACCTTGGGCGTCATGCCCGGACTGGAGAGGATGCTCACATTGGCGTTGTCGATCAGCTTGCAGTTCTTCGCCTTCACCTCGGAAAGATCGTTGGTGTAGGAGTTGTCCGGGCAGCGGTAAACGCGCTGCGGGTCGGTCTGCGCCACAGCGGCAGAGGCGCCCGCCAGGGACGCGAACAAAGCAAACGCGGCGTAACGAACGCTTGATCGGGAAGTCAATCGGGAGGTCAATTGGGCAAACAAGGTCATGATGGCGCGCATTCAAAAAATCAGCGGTCAGTGTAAGTCTGGCAACGCGCGTGCCGCACACCCGGCCGACAGGACGTGGCGGAATTGCGAAAAAAAAAGCGGCCCGAAGGCCGCATTTGAAAACCCTCCCACCTTACAGCGAGTAGTACATATCGAACTCGACCGGGTGCGTGGTCATGCGGAAGCGGGTGACTTCTTCCATCTTCAGCTCGATGTAGGCGCTGATGAAGTCGTCGCTGAACACGCCGCCCTTGGTCAGGAAGGCGCGATCCTTGTCCAGATAGTCCAGTGCCTGGTCGAGGCTGGAGCACACGGTCGGGATCTTGGCCTCTTCTTCCGGCGGCAGGTCGTATAGGTTCTTGCTCGCGGCTTCGCCTGGGTGGATCTTGTTTTCCACGCCGTCCAGGCCGGCCATCATCATGGCGGAGAAGGCCAGATAAGGGTTGGCGGTCGGATCGGGGAAACGCACTTCGATGCGGCGGGCTTTGTCGCTCTGCACGAACGGCACGCGGATCGAAGCCGAACGGTTGCGCGCCGAGTAAGCCAGCATCACCGGGGCCTCGAAGCCGGGCACCAGACGCTTGTAGGAATTGGTGCCAGGGTTGGTGATGGCGTTGAGCGCGCGGGCATGTTTGATGATGCCGCCGATGTAATACAGCGCAAAGTCGCTCAGACCGGCGTAGCCATTGCCCGCGAACAGGTTCTTGCCGTCTTTCCAGATGGACTGGTGCACATGCATGCCCGAGCCGTTGTCGCCGACGATGGGCTTGGGCATGAAGGTCGCGGTCTTGCCGTAGGCGTGGGCGACGTTTTGGATCACATATTTCATGATCTGCGTCCAGTCGGCACGCTGCACCAGGGTGGAGAATTTGGTGCCGATTTCGCACTGGCCGGCGTTGGCCACTTCGTGGTGATGCACTTCGACCGGCACGCCCATTTGTTCGAGCAGCAGGCACATTTCCGAGCGGATGTCCTGCAGACTGTCCACCGGGGGCACCGGGAAATAGCCGCCCTTTACCGACGGGCGGTGGCCCATATTGCCGCCTTCCATCTTGTCGCCGGTGGCCCAGGCGGCTTCGTTGGAGTCGATCTTGACGAAGCAGCCCGACATGTCCACATTCCAGCGGACCTGGTCGAAAATGAAAAACTCGGGTTCCGGACCGAAATAGGCGGTATCGCCGATGCCCGATGCTTTCAGATAAGCCTCGGCCTTTTTGGCGATGGAGCGCGGATCGCGGTCGTAGGGTTTGCCGTCACCGGGTTCGAGCACATCGCAGCTCAGCAGCAGCGTGGTTTCTTCGTAGAACGGGTCGATATTGGCGGTGTTCGGGTCGGGCATGAGCAGCATGTCCGAGGCTTCGATGCCCTTCCAGCCAGCGATGGACGAGCCGTCGAAGGCGTGACCATCGGAGAACTTGCCTTCATCGAAATGCGAGACAGGCACCGTGACGTGCTGCTCTTTGCCGCGGGTGTCGGTGAAACGGAAATCCACGAATTTGACATCGTGCTCTTTCACCAGGCCCATCACGTCGGCGACTGTTTTGCTCATGAAAATCTCCTGTCAGGTTGAAATGCGTTGGGGGTGGTCATCGGCCGTGCTGAAGACGCCACTTGACATCGTTTGCTGCAATGCTCCGCGCAGTGCAGGGAATCTAGCAGAAAGCGTGCCCAGATCGTTTGAAACCCAGCTCCTCCCACCAGGAGAAGAGACGGGGTTTGCAGACGGCGAAAAACGCACCAAAAACGTGCCGAAAACTCTCATGCACTTTTTCGGTGCGATTCAGCTCATTTTGGTGCATCTTCCCAACTGCCTTCCGGGAGGTGGGCTCGCAAATAGTCGAAAGCCTCACTTACGGCCGCCGAGTCGCCTTTCACGCCGAGTTCAATGTGCCGTCCCCAAACCGGGTGATCCACGCTGGGGAGGCTGAAAACCTTGACGCCCGCAAACCGCTGCTCGATGTCTTCCATCAAGGGCGTGAGGTCGGACTCCATTGCGTGGCGCACAATCACGGCCCGTTCAACCTGATGACCCTGGCCGTGCAGATGCGCCAGCGGACCATCCAGCGCCCATTCGAGCATCGGCCACGCCATGACCGGAAAGCCCGGGACGAAGTAGTGCTGCCGGATGGAAAAGCCCGGAATGCGGTTGTAAGGGTTGGGAATGATGGCGCTGCCCTGCGGAAACATGCCCATGTTCAAGCGCTGCTGGTTGGCGGGGCTGTCCACATCGCCCAGCCCGGCTTCGATGACCCGCTGCTGAATCAGCGCCTTGGCCTCGGGGTGTAACTCCAGCGGCAGGCCCAGCGCGGCTGCGGCGCTCTGCCGGGTGTGATCGTCTGGCGTGGCACCGATGCCGCCACAGCTCAGCGCCACATCGCCGCGCCGGAAACTGGCGGCAAATGCCTCGGTCAGCCGGGCGGGATCGTCGCCCAGATAGCTCACCCAATCCAGCCGCATCTCTCGCGCCTTGAGCAGAGCCAGGATCTGAGGGAAATGTTTGTCCTGCCGCTTTCCCGACAGGATTTCGTCGCCGATGATGTAAAGCCCCAGTCCCATGCTTGTGCTCTGAATTGAAAATCCAAGCATAGCGGGGCGCCGTCGCTTTCGCGCCACCAAGCCCCCCAAAAAAATCACACTCTGGGGCTTTCCGTGCGATTGCGGGGTGACGCTTCAGCACACTCCGCCCTTATGCTGAGTTACCTCGTTTTTAATGGACGCTCATGCTGCTTCACCACACTTTCGAGACCACCGCCGCCGAGTTTTCCGAACATCGCGCCATCGTGCGCGAAGGCGTGACGACCCGCTATGGCGAATTGGCCGACCAGGTGGAGGGCATCGCCGCGGCACTGCGAGCTCATGGGGTGCAGCGCGGTGAGCGGGTGGCGCTGTTTCTCGACAACTGCGTGGAAATGATCGCGGCCATGTACGCCGTGCTCAAGATCGGTGCGGTGTTCATGCCGGTCAACACCCTCACCAAGGCTGACAAGCTGGCTTATATCCTCAACGATTCCGAAGCCTGCGCTCTGTTCAGCCAGCAGGAACTGGCCGAAACCAGCCGTGCGGCCCTGGCGCTGAACCCCAGCGTGCGTCATTGCTACATGCTCACGGCCTACGCGCAGGGCAAGCCGGACGTCGGCACACCCGATCCACGCGAATGCGCCTTTCCTGCCGCCCTGCCCGGCGCGGCCTGCTCGCCTACGCAACCCGATCTGATCGACCAGGATCTGGCCGCCATCATTTACACCTCGGGATCCACCGGCGATGCCAAAGGGGTGATGCTCACGCATCTCAACATGCTCACCGCGCTGCGCTCGGTGCGCGGCTACCTCGGGCTGCGGCAGGACGACGTCATCGTCTGCGCCCTGCCTCTGGCCTTCGACTATGGGCTGTATCAGGTTCTCATGGCCTTCAGCCTGGGCGCCACCGTGCTGCTGGAGCGCTCGTTCACCTTTCCGGTCAAGGTGCTGGCCAATATGGCGCAGGAGCGGGTGACGGTATTCCCCGGCGTGCCCACCATGTTCACCCTGCTGACCAACCTCAAGGCGCTGCATGAGTTCGACCTCTCGGCGCTGCGGTTGATCACCAACACCGCGGCGGCCTTGCCGCAGACCCAGATCGCGCAGATTCGCGCGCTGTTCCCGCAGGCCACGCTGTTTTCCATGTACGGGCTGACCGAGTGCAAGCGGGTGACCTACCTGCCGCCGGAACAGCTCGATGTGCGCCCCGGCAGCGTCGGGCGCGGCATGCCCAATGAAGAAGTCTGGCTGGCGGACGACGAAGGCCGTCGCCTGCCCAACGGCAACACCGGCGAGCTGGTCATCCGCGGCAGCCATGTGATGCGTGGCTACTGGCGCAAGCCCGAGCAAACCGCGCAGCGTCTGCGTCCGGGGCCGATTCCCGGCGAAATGGTGCTGTATTCGGGCGACCTGTTCCGCACCGACGAAGAAGGCTGGCTGTATTTCGTGGCAAGGCGAGACGACATCATCAAAAGCCGGGGCGAAAAAGTCAGCCCGCGTGAAGTCGAAAACGTGCTGCATTCGCTGGATGGCGTGTTTGAGGCCGCCGTCATCGGCGTGGACGACGCCCTGCTCGGCCAGGCGGTCAAAGCCTTTGTGGTCTGCAAGCCGGGCTACACGCTCACCGAGCGCGAAGTGATCAAGCACTGCCTGGCGCACATCGAAAACTTCATGGCGCCGAAATACGTTGAATTTGTCGATGCACTGCCGCGCACCGACACGGGAAAAATCAAAAAAACCGGCTTGCGCTGAGCCCGCCCCTTCTGCTGTCCTTCCTCATCTTTGCTCTTACCGAGGCTTCATTCCCATGTCTGACATTCAGAAAAAAATTCGCGACTACATCGACAGCAACTTTTTGCTCGGCGCGCGCGACACCAGCTATAGCGACACCGACTCGCTGCTCGATCTGCACATTCTCGACTCCACCGGCGTGCTCGAACTCATCCTCTTCCTCGAAGAGAACTGGGGCATTCAGGTGGCCGACATCGAAATGGTGCCCGACAACCTCGACAGCGTGGCCGCCATCGCCGCCTATGTGCAACGCAAGCAGGCGGCCTGAAAAATGGCCCGCCCTGCGCTGACCTCCGATGTGCTCGCCATCGACTGCGAGGCTGAAACCGTCCGCATCGCCGACTTTTTGCTCCACACCCTGCGCGGCTTCAACAAGCGCGGCGTGGTGCTGGGCCTGTCCGGCGGCGTCGACAGCTCGGTGTGCGCGGCTCTGGCGGTGCGCGCCCTCGGGCCGCAGCGGGTGTTCGGCCTGCTCATGCCCGAGCGCGATTCGTCGGACAGCAGCGCCAGTCTGGGCGGGCAGGTCGCACAGCAGCTCGGCATCGAATCCACGGTGGAAAACATCGCCCCCGCGCTGGAGGCCATCGGCTGCTATCGCTGGCGCGACGAGGCCGTGCGCGCGGTGCTGCCTGGCTACGACGCGCAATGGAAGATCAAGCTCGCCATCTCCGGCGGGCTGGCTGGTGGCATCAACCATTTCAAGATCATCGCCCAGGCGCCTGACGGGCAAATGCATGAGGCACGGCTGCCGCTGCGCGAATATCTGCAGATCGTCGCCGCCACCAACCACAAGCAGCGACTGCGCAAAACCCTCGAATATTTCCACGCCGACCGTCTGAACTATGCGGTCATCGGCACGCCCAACCGGCTCGAATACGACCAGGGCTTTTTTGTGAAAAACGGCGATGGCTCCGCCGATCTCAAACCTATCGCCCACCTCTACAAAACTCAGGTCTATGCCTTGGCGCGGCATCTCGGCCTGCCGGATGCCGTGTGCAACGCCGCCCCGACCACCGACACCTACAGCCTGCCGCAAGGCCAGGACGAGTTTTATTTCGCCCTGCCCTGGCATCAAATGGACCTGGCCCTCTGGGCCCGCAATCACGGCTACAGCGCCGCGGAGCTGGCCAAGACACTGGCCATTCCAGAGGCACGCGCGGCTGCCGTGCTCAGCGACATCGACGCCAAACGGCGCACCACCCGCTACCTGCACGCCCGGCCCGCGCTGATCGAGCCCGTTTTTCATCCTTCTCAGGAGAGTGTTTCTTGAATCTCGACGCCGCATCACCGCCCGCACACACCGCCCCCGATCTGCAAGCCCTTGGGCCGGATGCGCAGGC
This sequence comes from Thiomonas sp. OC7, assembly GCF_900634595.1. Classification (NCBI taxonomy): domain Bacteria; kingdom Pseudomonadati; phylum Pseudomonadota; class Betaproteobacteria; order Burkholderiales; genus Thiomonas; species Thiomonas sp. OC7. The sequence continues at coordinate 167,125 of NZ_LR131953.1, forward strand.
CGTGTTCGAACAGCGCCTGGCTCGGCTCACTCAGGCCCTCGACATCCTGCCCGACAAGCCGGAAGAGACGCCCGCCTCCGCCCTGCGTGCCCTCTGGCTGCTGGCCGCCGGACGCCCGATGTCTCTGCACGCTGCGGCAGAAACGCCCTTGGTCGCGCTAAGCGCCGCGCAGCTCGAAGCGCTCGACGGGCTGATCGAGCGCCGCGTGGCTGGAGAGCCCATTGCCTATCTCACCGGATGGCAGCGCTTCATGGGGCTCGAATTGCGGGCCTCGCCCGAAGCACTCATTCCGCGCGCCGAAAGCGAACTGCTCGGCCAGATCGCAGCACAAAAACTGGGGTCGATGGCCGAGGCTACGGCAACGCCCCCTATCGTGATCGATGTGTGTTGCGGCTCGGGCAATCTCGCCTTGGCGCTTGCGCACGCCGTACCCCAGGCGCAGGTGCATGGCGCCGATATTTCCCAAACCGCCATCGACCTGGCCCGCGCCAACACCCAAAATCTCGATCTGGGCCAGCGCGTCAGTCTGCATACCGGCGATCTGCTCGCGCCGTTCGGCGCCGAGTTTCAGGGCAAGGTGGACCTGGTGGTCTCGTTGCCGCCCTACATTTCCACCGCCAAGATGGACACCATGCCGCACGAAATCGTCGGACATGAACCCCATCTCGCCTTCGACGGCGGGCCGTTCGGCGTGCGCATTCTCATGCGGCTGATCCGCGAAGCCCCCCCTCTGCTGCGCCCCGGCGGCTGGCTGGGCATGGAAGTCGGCCTCGGCCAAGGCCCGGCGATGATGCAACTGCTGGAAAAGCATCCGGCTTACGACCGGGTCGAAACCGTTTGCGATGCGCAGGGCGCGGTGCGCGCCGTGCTGGCGCGAGCGGCGGGCTCAACGGTAGATTGATCCATCGGCTGAAACATTTTGCGGTGTCGCGGCCATGCTCGACGCGCCGCTGCGCGGGCGCCCAATAGGTGCGCTACAAACAATAAGGGCAGCAGGCCGCCGGCCAGCAAGTGAGCCACCGCGCTCCAAGCAGCAAGGTTTTCACCTCCGGCGTAATACAGACCCAGCCCGCTAAGGCTAAGCAAGCCAAAGGCCGCCAACAGAAGCTGACCGCTGCGCACATTCTCCCGCCTGACCCATCCGGCCCGAATATGGACGGCCCACACCGCGCCAACGAGGCCGAGTATCGAAAGAAAACTCAGCGCATGGCCCGCAGCCACCCAGGTGCGCAAACCGCTGGGCAAAGACCAGGGCATGTCCCAATCCAGGCGCATTTGCAGCGCGCCGGGCGTCAGCAACAAGCCCGTCGTCAACAGTGCGAACAAGGTCAGATACAAGACCGATAGGAAATGGCGCGGATAAGTTTTCAAGCGGCTGCATCCTGTGTTGAGGCGCTTTCAGGCTGAAGAATGCGGCCTCCCAAGCGCGCGACCAATGCTTGCCGCCGCGCCGGAGCCGAGAGCGCCGCCACTTTGGTCAGCGCGTCGGCCCGCCAGCAAGTCTCGGCTTGCACCGTCCAGACCTGGGGCGCCGCCGGGTCCCAGTTGCCATCACTGGGGTGCAAGACACAGCCGGAAAAGTTCTGCTGCGCTGATGGCGCATGCCCCACCATCGAACTGGCCACAGCCATGTTGCGCAGCGATCCTGATCGGTACACGGCGCCGTTGGCCAGGCGTATCCCCAAAGGCACGGCGTGGGGGCCAAAAGCCCGCAAATCACCGCCGGCGTTCACCACGGCCTGCTCGATGCCTGCGCGCTGCAAACTCTGGATGGCGAGATCCACCGCATAGCCTTTGGCGATGCCATCGAGCGTCAACAGTACGGGGCGACGCAGCCCTACGCGCCGTCCGGGCCACATCACCAGCGCATCGCTGCCGATGGCTGCTTCAAGCGTGGCAAAGCCATGATCGGGCAGTACGCCACGCTCGACCAGGCGCGCGCCCAAGGTAATGTCGAAGTGGCCTTCGCTGGCCAGCCACAAGGCACGCGCCTTGCGCAGCACATCCCAGGTCCAGGCATCGACGGGCTGGGGCGTATGGTGCGCATGCAGATTGATGCGGCTCAGCACGCTGCCCGGCGCATGAAAACTCATGCGTTGCTGCACCCGGGCGATATGCAAAAAAGCGCTTTTCACGGCCCGCTCCACTCGAGCCGGTCGCCCAGTGGCCTGAATCTCCACCCAGGTTCTCAGCAAGGGCCGAAGCCTGCGCACGGTGATGGATTCGTCTTTCATGTGCCCGCCTGCAACGCAACTTGTTGCAACACCAGAAGGCGTTTGACTCCGTTCATCACATTGCGGCAAGACAGCGTGGCACCGCTGATATTGGGCACGTCCTTGTCGAGCTTGAACGGGTCGGCCAGCGTTTTGCCTTCCAGCGTCTTTCGCCAACTGGACTGGCGGATCTGATCGCCGTGGGTCTCGCGGTAGATCATGACCTCGATCCCGCGCACACGCCCCTGTGGCAAGAGCGCGGCCGCGTAGTGAATGAATTCATGCTTGCCCACCACATCATCGACGATGAACCAGCCGAGCAACTTGCCCGCTCGCTCTGCTCGCCAGACCTCCTGCTTGTCCCAGCGCTGCTTCAAGCCGGAGCGCGCCTCGATCGCGGATTTTTGCTCCGCACTCAACTGCACCGGCGCCGCGATGAATCGATCGGCCTCGGGGAACAGCGATTTCTGTGCCTGCTCAACTGTCAGATATTCGGTAGCGCCGACCGGCGCAGCGACCAACGCGGCCAAAGGCATCAATAAATAGGGGTGCCATCCTTGCATGCCTGTTCCTTTCAAAAAATGATTCAGGCCTCAGAAGTTGTAGCCAACCTTGAGCCGGATTTCACGCCGCTCATGATCGGCAAGATGCACACCCGTGGTGTTGTTGTCCGACTCGTTGGAGCCGCCGATCTGCTGGGCCCAGGTCAGCGTGGCCCACCAGGCCTTGCCGCCGTAATGAATGGACGGGCCAGCGAAAAAATCCCAGTGATCGAATTCCCAGGACTGATTCGCGGGTTTGAGAATCTCGGCATCGACCCAGCCTTCGGCGCCGATGAACCAGTTCGGTGCAAAGCGATACGACAGGCCCGTTCGCAGCCGCGGGGCCACCGCATACTCCGTGCCGCCACCAGCGCTGGGCCGCCACGACTCGGCTTCCAGCTCCAGATTGGTGATCCACTGCAACTGGCCGTCGAGATAGGGCCGCTGCAGAATGAGCTTGGTCTCCACCTCATAGCCCTGCCCCTTTTCGCCGGTAATCGGGTCAACACTGTCGTAGGTCACTTCGCCATACAGCGCAACGCCCAAATCATCCTTATAGGGAGAGAGCAGCATTTTTTTCAGTTCCAGCGAGAACCCGCTGAACTGCGTCCGGTGGAGACTGCCGGTGATTTCTCCGTCCGCTACCGGCCCGGCGCAGCCTATCGTGCCGCAGTTGTAGCTGTGACGATAGCCGTTGAGGTAGATCGCACCACTCAGGCTGTTGGTGATGCCATATTCGTATTCGGCGCGCAGATACTGTGCTGAATAGCTACCGCGCCGTTTGCCGCTGTGATCCGTGATCCAGAAATAGGCCTCTGAAGTTCCTGCAGGCAGCGTTTCCGCCCCCGCGGTGTAGCCCAGAAGATTTTCGTCGGCCGAAGCGGCGCCAGACGTTGCTGCGAACATCAATCCGACGATCACAGACCGATAGATGGGTTTGACTGCTTTCAAGACGCGCTCCGTTATTGATAACGGTTCGCATTCTTGTTTTTATTTCTTTGTGTGTCAAGCGTGTCGGCATTTTTCAGCATGGCGCTGACACGCTGCTGGACTATGCCAGCGAGGACCTGCGCCGACGCCTGATGGGACTGACCGAAGGCAAAGGCGCCGACGTGGTGCTGGATCCTGTGGGTGGCGTTTACGCCGAAGCCGTGCAGCGCAACCCCAGGCAGCATGCCGCCAACGTGCGGCAATTGCTGCAGTGGTTTGTGGCTGGGAGTGTGCGCCCGGAAATCACGGAACAGCTGGGTTTGGAGCACGCCACACAAGCCCTTCTGCGGCTCAGCCAGCGCGAGGCCAAGGGCAAGATCGTGGTGCGCATCGTGGCCGAATCCGGGTTCTGAATCAACAGCCGTTCGGTATCTGAGGTTAGGTGTCATTCGCCCCTCAGAGCCGCACCCCTTTTTGAGAATAATGCAGCCATAGGGGCGCAGCTCTCCAGTCGCAACGATCGCAAAGGCTACACGCGATCGCACTTAAAAAGCATGACGATCAAAGCCTGCCATTTAAATCGGAGCTGTTGGCGCCGATCGGCAGCTCGTCCCGTCGCGCAGCAATTTGCCGCCCCGAATCGGAGCCAAGACGATGCCACTCAATTCAAATGGTTTGACCATCGGCGCCGTCGCCAAGGCGGTCGGCGTCAACGTCGAAACCATCCGGTTCTACCAGCGCAAGGGCTTGCTGGGTGAACCCGAGCGAACCCAGGGAAGCTTCCGTCATTACGGGCCCGGTGACGTTGCCCGCCTGCGTTTCATCAAATCGGCCCAAGGTCTGGGCTTCAGCCTCGACGAGATTGCCGGTCTGCTGCAGCTCGATGACGGCATGCACTGCGACCAGGCGCGTGAGCTCGGTGAGCGCAAGCTCCGCGACGTGCGCACCAAGCTCGACAACCTCAGGCGCATCGAGTCGGCGCTGGCCGAGATGATTCGCGCCTGCGCCTGCAGCGATGGCTCTATGTCCTGCCCCCTGATCGACGCCCTCCACGGCGAGGTTCACGCTCCCTGACCAGCCAGGTTCCAGCGGCCATGCGCCGGCTGAACGGCAAAGGCCATGCCGCCTTGTCAACCAAAGCGCGATGCGGCTTGACTCCGTACTTTGGTACGGCTCTACAGTGCCGACATCGTCCACTCCATGGAGTTTCGGCATGTCGCAATCCAGACCACCACACGCGCCCGCCGGGCGCGGCGCGCTGTTTGCCGGCGGGCTCGCGGCCATCCTGGCCTCGACCTGTTGCCTGGGCCCGCTGATCCTGCTGTCGCTGGGCATCAGCGGCGCGTGGATCGGCAACCTCACCCTGCTCGAACCGTATCGACCGATTTTCATCGGCGCGGCTCTCATCGCCCTGTTCTTCGCCTGGCGCCGCCTGTTCAGAGCGCCTGCAGCCTGCAGACCGGGCGAGGTCTGCGCCATTCCCCAGGTCAACGCCACCTACCGGCTGCTGTTCTGGATCGTCGCCGCGCTGATCGTCGTGGCGCTGTCGTTTCCCTATGTCGCTCCCCTGTTTTATTGAATCGAAAGGAATCCTCATGAACAAGCTCCTGACTGCTATTGCCGCCGCCTGCGTTTTCAGTGCCCCTGCCTGGGCTGCAGAGCAGACCGTGACCCTCGCCGTGCCGGGCATGACCTGCGGGGTCTGCCCGATCACCGTGCACAAGGCGCTGACCGCCGTTCCCGGCGTGGAAAAAGTCAGCGTGGATGAGATGAAAAAAGACGCCGTGATCACCTTCGACAATGCCAAGACCAACGTCAAGACCCTGATCAAAGCCACCACCGATGCGGGCTATCCCTCGACGGTCGTGCAATAAGCCGTCTGTGATGAGCCGATCGCGCTTTGCTGCGGCCGCAGCGCACGCGACCGGCCGATCTGAACCGGCCCCCTCCAACCCGAAGAGAAGCCCATGGAAATCCTGAGCATCAGCGGCATGACCTGCAACGCCTGCGCCACCCACGTCAAACACGCCCTGGAAACGCTGCCGGGCGTGAAATCCGCGCAGGTGTCGTACCCGCTGGGGACGGCCGAAGTCGTGACCGATGACAGCATCTCGTTCGAGGCGATGGCTGCGGCCGTGGCCAAGGCGGGCTACGCGGCAAAGCAGGCGGATCGTGCGCCGACACCATCGTACGGTTCGACCGACTCGGCCCGTTCTACCCATCCTGCCCGCGGTGACGCCAGCGATCTGCGCATCGCCGTCATCGGCAGCGGCGGCGCGGCCATGGCGGCGGCGATCAAGGCGGCCGACAGCGGCGCGCGCGTCACGCTGATCGAACGCGGGGTGATCGGCGGCACTTGCGTCAACGTCGGCTGTGTGCCGTCCAAGATCATGATCCGCGCCGCGCACATCGCCCAGTTGCGCCGCCGCAGCCCGTTCGACGCGGGCATCCCACCCACCTCCCCCGCCATCCTGCGTGACAAACTGCTCGCGCAGCAGCAGGCGCGCGTCGATGAGCTGCGCCACGCCAAATATGAAAGCATCCTCGAGGGTCAGCCCGCCATCGCCACCCTGCACGGCACCGCCCGGTTCCAGGACGCCCGAACGCTGGCCGTGACCCTGCACGACGGCAGCACACGCCAGGTGAGCTTCGACCGCTGCCTCATCGCCACCGGCGCCAGCCCGTCCATTCCTCCGATTGCGGGACTGAAGGGCACGCCGTACTGGACGTCGACCGAGGCGCTGGAGGCCGATACGATTCCGCCGCGCCTGGCGGTCATCGGCTCTTCTGTCGTCGCGCTGGAGCTGGCCCAGGCCTACTCCCGCCTGGGCAGCCAGGTCACCCTGGTCGCGCGCAACACCCTGCTGTCGCGCGACGACCCGGCCATCGGCGAGGCGTTGACCGCCGCACTGCGCGAAGAGGGCCTCACCGTGCTGACTCACGCCCAGGTCGGTGCGGTGGCCTACGCCGACGGCTGCTTCGCGCTGACCACGAACCAGGGCGAGATCCGCGCCGAGCGCCTGCTGGTGGCCACGGGCCGCGCGCCCAACACCGCGGCGCTCGATCTGCACGCTGCCGGCGTGCAATGCGATGCGCACGGCGCCATCGTGGTCGATGACCATTTGCGCACCAATGTGCCGCACATTTACGCCGCGGGCGACTGCACCGATCAGCCGCAATTCGTCTATGTGGCCGCAGCCGGGGGCACGCGTGCGGCCGTCAACATGACCGGTGGCGAGGCGACGCTCGACCTCTCGGCCATGCCGTCCGTGGTGTTCACCGACCCGCAAGTGGCCACGGTGGGACTGAGCGAGGCGCAGGCGCAGCGACAAGGCATCCAGACCGACAGCCGCACGCTGAGCCTGGACAACGTCCCCCGCGCCCTGGCCAACTTCGACACGCGCGGCTTCATCAAGCTGGTCGCCGAGGCGCAAAGCGGGCGCCTGCTCGGCGTCCAGGCGGTGGCCGCCGAGGCAGGCGAACTCATCCAGACGGCCGCGCTCGCCATTCGCAACCGCATGACGGTGCAGCAACTGGCCGACCAACTCTTCCCCTACCTGACCATGGTCGAAGGCCTGAAGCTGGCCGCCCAGACCTTCACCAAGGATGTGACACAACTGTCATGCTGCGCGGGGTGAGCCGATCGAAGCAGAGACCTTGCCCCTGTTCGACATAGTCCAAAGCCACCTGGTTACGCGGCTTGTTTTGACTGGCCCGCGTGCCAGTTTGCTTCGAACTTCATCGGGCTGACCCACAGGCTCTCGGTCGGCACATGATCCCAGCCGTTGCCCTTGCGACTCATCGACCAGCTTCGCGCGCTCTTTGGACTTGAGTTTGCCGCGGAGCGCCGAACGCCACCCATTTGGCGTGGTCTGCGGAAGATCGCCGGAATCCGGGCGGTGTTCCAGGCCGCCCTCAATTCCTTGCAGGGATCGCCGCCTGTACTGAGATGTGGTCGAATCGCTGAGATGAACTGATGCGACCTTGCGGGTGACTGTGGCGGCATCGAGGTCGGCAATGCCTGCAAGCATCAAATCGAACGTCCGACGAATCTCCACCCTCCCCTTTTCGGCTCGATTCTTGATGTGCCCTCTCAGATAGATATCGCAAACATCGCGTACCGTTGGGCTCTGGCATTTACCCGGTGCTGGCGCCATGAGCTTTCCCGGAAAGAGCATGAGAGCAGCGCGCGCCAAACTCCATAATCGGCACAGAGGTCAGCGTAAGTTTTTCTGGAAGGCGAAATTTTTGGCGTAACTTTTTTATCAACGCCCAAAAAGCTACGCCTGAATCATTAGTGCAGAGATGTGGCGCAGGGCGATGTTCCGATTTCTCAGGCTCTCGCCACGCGCTCGATATGCTGAAAACACCTCTTATTAACAATAACTTAAAAAATTTTATCAAGGAAATCAATTGAGTAGCATTTCCGCGCACACACCGCTGATGCAGCAATACCTGCGCATGAAGGCGGAACATCCCGGCACGCTGCTGTTGTGTCGCATGGGCGATTTCTACGAACTGTTTTACGACGACGCCGAGAAGGCCGCGCGGCTGCTCGACATCACGCTGACCCGGCGCGGTCAGTCGGCGGGCGAGCCGGTCATCATGGCTGGGGTGCCGGCGCAGGCGCTCGATGGCTATCTGGCCAAGCTCGTCAAGCTCGGTGAGTCTGCGGCGATCTGTGAGCAGATCGGCGATCCGGCGCAGGCCAAGGGGCTGGTCGAACGCCGTGTGGTGCGGGTGGTCACACCGGGCACGCTCACCGAACAGACGCTGCTCGACGACAAGCGCGACGCCATTCTGCTGGCCATTGCGCCGCCGAAATCGGCGCGTGGCGAATGGGGGCTGGCGTGGATGGCGCTGACCGGCGGCGGCCTCACCCTGGCGCAGTGCGAAGCGGCCGCCCTGCCCGACTGGCTGGCCCGCATCGCGCCTGCCGAGGTGTTGTGGCCGCAACACCAAACCCTGCCGAACGAACCTCGTTGGCCCCATACGACCGAGCGACCGGAATGGCATTTCGACGCCGCGCTCGGCATGCGCAAGCTCTGCGCGCAGCTGCAGGTGGCGCATCTCGACGGGTTCGGCGCGCAAGCCCTGGGCGCGGCACACGCCGCCGCTGCCGCCTTGTTGACCTACGCCGAGCAGACCCAGGGTGGCACGCTGCCCCTGCTGGCCGATCTGCGCGTTGAGCGAGCCGAACACAGTCTGCGGCTGGACGCCGTGGCCCGCCGGAATCTGGAGATTCTGCAACCCTTGCGCGGCGAAGACAGCCCCACGCTGCTTTCCCATCTCGACAGTTGTCAGACTGCGGCGGGCAGCCGCCTGCTGCGCGACTGGCTGCAGGCGCCACCGCGTGACGCCAACGTCGCCCGCGCGCGCCACGCCGCTTTGCAGGCACTGATCGACGGCGATTTGGCGGCATTGCGTGGCAGCCTGCGCGGCATTGCCGATCTGGAGCGCATTGCCGCGCGCATCGCGCTGAAGCAGGCCAAGCCGCGCGAACTGTCGGCGTTGCGCGACGGCCTGCAGCGCCTGCCTGCACTGCGTCGCCAGGCGGCCGCGTTCGAACGCTGCGCCTTGCTGCAAACCATTGATGCGCAGCTTGATTTGCCGCCCGAACCCGCCGCCTTGCTGCAACGCGCCATCGCGGCCGAACCGGCGTTGAATCTGCGCGATGGCGGTGTGATCGCGGCCGATTTCGATGCCGAACTCGACGAACTCCGCGCCATCGACACCGACTGCGGCAGCTTTCTTGTGGAACTGGAGCAGCGCGAGCGCGCGCGCACCGGCATCGCCAATCTGCGGGTGCAATACAACAAGGTTCACGGGTTTTTTATCGAAGTCACCCACGGCCAGACCGACAAAGTGCCCGACGACTACCGTCGTCGCCAGACGCTCAAAGGCGCCGAGCGCTACATCACCCCGGAACTCAAGGCTTTCGAGGACAAGGCGCTTTCCGCGCAGGATCGCGCACTGGCGCGTGAGAAAGTCTTGTTCGAGGGCGTCATCGAAGCGCTGCAACCCGCGCTGGCCGATATCCGCCGCGCCGCGCAGGCCGTCGCCCTGCTCGACACCCTGGCCGCCCTGGCCGAGCGCGCGAGCACCTTCGGCTGGGTCTGCCCCGAGTTCGTCGAGGTGCCGGGCATCGACATCGTGGGTGGCCGCCATCCGGTCATCGAGAGCCGGGTCGACCGCTTCATTCCCAACGATTGCCAGCTCGACGAACAGCGCCGCCTGCTCATTCTCACCGGGCCGAACATGGGCGGCAAATCCACCTATATGCGGCAGACCGCGCTGATCGCCCTGCTCGCCTATCTCGGCAGCTATGTCCCGGCCCGCAGCGCTCGCATCGGCCCGCTGGACGCGATTTTCACCCGCATCGGCGCCTCCGACGATCTGGCCAGCGGGCAATCGACCTTCATGGTCGAAATGGCCGAAACCGCAGCGATTCTGCGGCAAGCCACACCGCACAGCCTGGTGTTGATGGACGAGGTCGGGCGCGGCACCTCCACTTTCGACGGCCTCGCGCTGGCCGCGGCCATTGCGGCGCAGTTGCACGACCGCAACCGCAGCCTCACCCTGTTCGCCACACATTACTTCGAGTTGACGGACTTGGTGCTGCGCCACCCGCAGGCCGTCAATATCCATGTGGGCGCAGCGGAAACGCCGCAGGGCATTGTGTTTCTGCACGAGGTGCGCGAAGGGCCGGCCAGCCGCAGCTATGGCGTGCAGGTCGCCCAGTTGGCGGGGGTGCCGCCTGCCGTCATCCGCGACGCCCGCAAGCGGCTCGACGCGCTGGAACGCCAGCATCAGCAACAGGAAGCGCAGCTCGATTTGTTTGCCGCGCCTGCTGAAATCGATGAAGCAGAGCCAGCGCCAGCCCCCACGCACGAAGCGGTGACCCAGGCGCTCGATGACATCGATCCCGACACCCTCACGCCGCGTCAGGCGCTTGAAACCCTCTACCGTCTCAAGGCCTTGCGAGAGGTCGAATGACGCCGCTCAAACCCGCTCGATCAGGGCGTAGGCCGAGTGATTGTGGATGGACTCGAAGTTCTCCGCCTCGGCCACGTAATGCCCGATACGCGGATCGGCATTGAGCCGGGCGGCAACATCACGCACCAGATCCTCGACGAATTTGGGATTTTCGTAGGCGTGCTCGGTGACATATTTTTCGTCCGGGCGCTTGAGCAGGCCCCAGATCTCGCACGACGCCTCTTCCTCGGCAATGCGGATGAGTTCTTCCAGCGCCACCGGCTGAAGCAACTCGGCCGTGATGGTGATGTGCGAGCGCTGGTTGTGCGCGCCGTAATCCGAGATCTCCTTCGAACACGGGCACAGCGATTTCACCGGCACCATGACCTTGGCGGTCAGCTTGAGTTGATCGCCGCGCGCTTCCGCGATCCACCCCGCTTCGTAGTCGAGCAGGCTTTGCACGCCCGAGACCGGTGCGGTTTTGCGCAGAAACAGGGTGAAGGCGAATTCCAGACGCCCCGCCGTGGCATTCAGCTTGGGCAGCATCTGCCGGGTGAGCGCGGCAAACGCCTGCGCGTCCATCGCCTCGGGCATGGCTTCGAGCAGTTCGACGAAGCGCGACATATGCGTGCCCTTTTTCTCGGCGGGCAGCGCCACATCGGCCGTTACCTGGGCGATGCTCGGGTGAATGCTGCCGTCGCGCAAACGCACATTGAGGGGATAGCGCAAACCCTTGACCCCGACCCGCTGGATCGCGATATGGCGCTCGTCCACAGTGCTCTGGATATCCGGAATGGCTTCAAAGGGTTTGTTCATGGAATGACGGGTGGGGCTGCGCCGATGGGATTCGGTATCGCCCGCCCGGGGCATAGTTGAGAAAAGTTCTCAGATTATCCCGGACAGCGCACATCCTTGCGCGGTCTGCGGAAATGGCGGCGCCAGAGGGTGTGAATGAATCCGGCGTGGCCGAGCAGCGCGCCCAAAGGGTTCCAATCAAGGCGCAAAGCACAGCCGTGCCCGTCGGCACGGCGCGCATTTGCAACACCGAGTGGGACGATTTGGGTGCGATGAGCGGGCATGGCGGATTTGTTCACACCCTCTCAGCCGCGCTGCGGCAACACCCGCAGCAGCAAAAACAGCAGCGCCGCCGCGACCACCATGGCGGGGCCCGAGGGCAGGTCGGAATGCAGTGAGGCCAGCAGCCCCAGCAGGACGGCGACTGCACCGATTGCGGCCGCGCCCAGCGCCATCTGCACCGGCGTGCGCGCCAGTCGCCGCGCCGCCGCCGCCGGAATGATGAGCATGGCAACGGTGAGCAAAATACCCACGAGCTTCATCGCCAGCGCGACGAAAACCGCCAGCACCAGCATGAACGCCAGTTGCAGCAATTTCACCCGCCGCCCCTCAACGGCGGCGAGTTCTTCATGCACGGTGAGCGCCAGCAAGCCCTGCCACAGCCAGGCCAGCAAAGACAGGCCCACGACGTCGATCAGAAGAATCCAGCCCAAATCCGCCGCCCTGAGCGCCAGGATGTCGCCGAACAGGTAAGAGAACAAATCGACGCGCACGTCCTCCATGAAGGCCAGCACCACCAAGCCCAGCGCCAGACTGGTGTGCGCCAGCAGACCGAGCAGCGTGTCTTCGGCAATGCCTTCCGCCGGTTGTCGTCGCGCCAGAACGAGGGCGATGACCACGCTCACCGCGAGCACGCCGATGACCGGATCGAGGTGCAGCAGCAGCCCCAGCGCCACTCCCAGAAAGGCCGAGTGCGCCAGCGTTTCGCCGAAGTAGGCCATGCGGCGCCACACCACAAAGCAACCCAGCGGCCCTGCCAGCAGCGCCACGCCCACGCCGCCGATCAAGGCGCGCCAGACGAAATCAGGCAGCAGGAATTCAGTCATGGGGCGTCCGTCCTTCGGCTGCATCGGGCACGATATTGCCGTGCAGGTCGTGATGATGATCGTGGTGATGACGATAGACCGCCAGCCCGGCCAGATCGCGTCCGAAAAGTCGCAGGTACTCCGGATGTACGCTGATGTCTTCGGGCCGCCCCACGCAGCACACATGGCGCTCCAGGCAAACCACCTCGTCGGTGGCGGCCATGACCAGATGCAGATCGTGCGAAACCAGCAGCACGCCACAACCAGATGCGTCACGCAGGCGGGCGATCAAGGCATAGAACTCCTGCTGACCCTGCACATCGAGCCCTTGCGCCGGTTCGTCGAGCACCAGCAAATCGGGCTCGCGCAGCATCGCCCGGGCGAGCAGAACCCGCTGCATTTCTCCGCCGGAAAGCGCCCGCAGCGGCCGCCGCAGCAGATCGCCGGCGCCGTTCTCTGCCAGCCGCTGCTCGCGCTGCGGCTCGGTACTCGGGCCCGCCAGACGCAGAAAACCGTCCACGTCCATCGGCAGGCTGGGCGGCGGGGTGAAACGCTGCGGCACATAGCCCACGCGCAGCCCGTTACGCCGCCGCACGGCGCCCCGATCCGCGGTCATCAAGCCGAGCAGCACGCGCACCAGCGTGGTCTTTCCCGCACCATTCGGGCCGACCAGCGTCACGATCTGGCGCGGCAGCACGCGCAGGCTCACGTCGGTGAGCAGCGCGTTACCGTGACGTTGCACATGGATGCCCTCGAGGGCGATAAGGGGTTCTGTGGGAGACAAGGGCGATATATTTCTGTTGCAAGTGTTATATTGTAACTAATTACTTTCTCCACGTCATCGTTCAAAATGATCTTCCTACGACGTCTCTTATCCCTTTCGGCTTTGCTCGCTGCTACCCTGACCCCGCTGGGGGCGCAGGCTGAAACCCCAAGGGTCGCGGTGAGCATCAAACCCGTGGCCGATCTGGTGGCGGCCGTCATGGCCGGGGTGGGCAAACCCACGGTGCTGATTCCGCCGGGAAATTCGCCCCACACCTATGCGTTCAAGCCCTCTGAGCGAGCCAGCGCCGAACAGGCGCAGCTTCTGTTCTGGATCGGGTCGGACGTCGAGCCTGCGCTGACCAAGATCACCAAGGCGCTGCCCAAATCGACCCAGGTGGTCACGCTTTCCACCCAGCCCGGCATGGACTTGCTGCCCGCGCGCACGGGCGGCGACTGGGAACGCAAGCGCCCTGCCCCGAAGCTGGCGGTGTCGCACGACCACGGCGACGAGCATGAACACAGCGACGAACATGACCCGATGCACACCGGCAGCTTCGATGGCCATCTCTGGCTGTCGCCCACCAATGCCAAGGTCATCGTGCGCAGCGCAGCCCGCGCGCTGGCGGCGAAAGACCCGCAACATGCGGCGCAATACCAAGCCAATGCAGAGCAGACGGTGCAGCGCATCGATGCCATGACGGCGGAACTCACCGCGCAACTCGCCCCGGTCAAAAACAAGCCCTTCATCGTGTTTCACGACGCTTATCAATACTTCGAACATGCCTTCGGACTGCGTGCGGTCGGCTCGATTCTGGTCAGCCCCGACGCCATGGCCAATGCGCGACGCGTGAGTCAGATGCGCGACAAGATCAAGTCGCTGGGCGTGGTCTGCGTGTTTGCCGAGCCGCAGTTCGAACCGCGTCTGGTGCAGACCTTGATCGAGGGAACCCAGGCGCGAGTCGGCACACTCGACCCGCTCGGCGCCAAGGGCCCGCTGGGCCTGGAAGGCTATACCCAGTTGATGCGCAATCTAGCGAATAACCTCGGCCAGTGCCTCGGCACACCGTGAGGTTTTATTCGTTGGCCGCGCGCTGACGGCCTGCGGGATGAAGCAAGGCGCCAAAGCGTTTGCGTACGCTCGCGGCAATGCCCGCGGCGTCCAGGCCGATGTCAGTGGTGATTTGCGCGGGGTCGCCATGTTCGAGCCAGGCGTCGGGCAAACCGAGGTTGAGCACCGGAATCTCAACGCCCGCCGCCTGCAAAGCCTCCAGACAGGCCGAGCCCGCCCCGCCACTGACCACTCCTTCTTCCGCGGTGACCAGAGCATCGTGACTACTTGCAGCGGCCAGCAGCGCCGCCGTATCGAGCGGTTTCACAAAGCGCATATTGATCACGCTGGCGTCGAATTCCTCCGCCGCTTGGAGCGCGGCGTAGAGCACCGGACCGAAAGCGAGTAGGGCGATGCGCTGTCCCGGCTTGGCGGCACTGGCGCGCCGCGGCTGCGATTTCCCCCAGGGCAATTCGGTGAGCGAGGTCTGCACCGCCACCCCAGCACCGCTGCCGCGCGGGTAGCGCACGGCCGCAGGGCCATCGTGGCGGTAGGCCGTGGTGAGCAATTGCCGGCATTCGTTTTCGTCCGCCGGGGTAAGCACGCTGAGATTGGGCACGCAGCGCAGGAAGGGGATGTCGAAGGCGCCGGTATGCGTCGCCCCGTCCGCCCCCACCACACCGGCCCGGTCCACCGCGAACATCACCGGCAGATTCTGAATGGCCACATCGTGAATCACCTGGTCGTAGCCGCGCTGCAGGAAGGTGGAGTAGATCGCCACCACCGGCTTCATGCCTTCGCAAGCCAGACCGGCAGCAAAGGTGACTGCGTGCTGCTCGGCAATGCCGACATCGAAATAGCGCCGCGGAAAGCGCTCGGCAAACTCAACCAGGCCGGAGCCCTCGCGCATGGCCGGCGTGATGCCCACCAGACGCGCGTCGGCCTGCGCCATGTCGCACAGCCACTGACCGAACACCTGAGTGAAGGTGGGCGCCTTGCCCGGTTTGCCGGGCGCCAGCCCCACGGCCGGATCGAACCGTCCCGGCCCGTGATAGGCCACCGGATCGGCCTCGGCCAGCTTGTAGCCCTGCCCCTTCTTGGTCACCACATGCAGCAGGATGGGGCCGTGCATGTCGCGCAGATTGTGCAGGGTGGGAATGAGCGCATCGAGGTCGTGCCCGTCGATCGGGCCGAAATACTTCACCCCGAGCTCTTCGAACAAAGGCGAAGGCGCCACCAGCCCCTTGGCATATTCCTCCAGGCGGCGCGCCAGACCGAGCAAAGGCGGCGCGGCGCTGAGCACCTGTTTGGCGGTGCTGCGCGCGGCGGTGAACAGTCCGCCCGACAGCAGGCCGGTGAGGTGGCGATTGAGCGCGCCCACCGGCGGAGAGATCGACATGTCGTTGTCGTTGAGCACGATGAGCAGATCGGCCTCGGGATGCACGCCGGCGTTGTTGAGCGCCTCGAAAGCCATACCTCCCGTGAGCGCTCCATCGCCGATCACGGCGACCACGCGCCGCGATTCGCCTTTGCGCTGAGCGGCCAGCGCCATACCCAGCGCAGCCGAAATCGAGGTGGACGAATGGGCGGTGCCGAAGGCATCGAACGGCGATTCGTCACGGCGCGGAAAACCGGATATGCCGCCCTTCTGCCGCAAGCCGCGCATGCCTTCGCGGCGTCCGGTGAGAATTTTGTGGGCGTAGGTCTGATGCCCGACATCCCACACCAGTCGGTCATGCGGGGTGTTGAACACCGCGTGCAAAGCAATGGTCAATTCCACGGTGCCGAGGTTCGACGACAGATGCCCGCCAGTGCGCGACACCGATTGCAGAATGAATTCACGCAGCTCAACCGCCAGTTGCCGCAGGTGCGCGCGGTCGAGCGCACGCAGATCTTCAGGCGAGGCGATGCGGTTCAGCAGAGAAAACGTAGCAGTCATGATGGCGAAGCGTGGAACCACGCGTGGAGCGGCGCCTGAGTCAGCGTGTTGGGGGAGAAGCGCGACGCCACATCGCGGCGAGCAGCAGGGCAGACGCCAGAACGAATCCGGCCGCAGACCAGAACGGCAGCGCCAAACCGAACACCGAAGGGGTATCGGCGCAAAGCCCATCTGCGCGAAACATCCACGGCGCCCACTGCGTAACCGGCCAGTGGTTGATCACCGCAGCAAGCGGGTCGAGGCCGCAGAGCTGCCCCGGGTGCAAAACCAGCCAGATATGCCGGGCGGCAAAACCCAGCCCGACAAGGCCGCTGAGCACCCCGAAGCCCAACACGACACGCGCGGCAAGCCGAGCATTCGAGCGGATCAGGCTGATGGCGGAAAGCGAAAAAATCAACACGCCCAGATAAGCCATGCGCTGCAGAATGCACAGCGGACAGGGGGCAAACCCCTTGCGCTGCAGCCAGAGCGCCCCGCCCAGCGTGCCCAGCGCAGTGGCTGCAGCGAGAGCCGGGAGCGCGCAACCTTGGCGTTGATTCATAGCGACTGTCTCTTGAGTAGATGGGGAAATCGAGGTGTGGCCAGGTCAATGCTCGCGCAACACGATCAGATCGGCCAGTTCGCGCAAGCGCTGGCTGGCCGCGCGTTGTGGCGGCGGCAGGGTGTCGAGTGCGGCCTGCGCCTTGTCACGCAGACCATGCGCCAGTTTGCGCGCGGCATCGAGACCCAGCGCCGAGACGTAGGTGGACTTGTTTTGCTGCGCGTCCTTGCCCGCGGTTTTTCCGAGGGTGTGTGAATCGGCGGTGACATCCAGAATGTCATCCACCACCTGAAAGGCCAGGCCAACGGCGTCGCCATAGGTTTCCAGAGCCGTATACGTTTGCGCCGGATGCTTCGTATCGAACCCGCCGCAGGCTGCGCCCATCAGCACGCTGGCCTTGAGCAAGGCGCCGGTCTTGCGGCTGTGCATATGCATCAGATCGTCACCGCTGACCGCGCCTCCGGTCGCAAGAATGTCGAGCGTTTGGCCACCGGCCATGCCGTCTGCGCCGGAAGCCCGCGCCAGCAGCGCACATAGCCGCGCCTGCAACGCCGGGGCGATGTCTGCCTCGGGCGTCAGCACTTCGTAGGCCAGGGCTTGCAAGGCATCTCCGGCCAGCAGCGCCAGGGCTTCACCGAATCGCACATGGGTTGTGGGTTGGCCGCGCCGCAGCACGTCGTCGTCCATGCAGGGCAGATCGTCGTGCACCAGCGAATAGGCATGCACCAATTCCACCGCGCAGGCGGCACGGTCGAGCGCCTGATCATCGGCCTGCACACACTCGCCCGCAGCCCACACCAGCAGGGGGCGAACGCGCTTGCCCCCCATGGCCGCGGCATAGTGCATGGCCTCGTGCAACTGCGGCACCAGCGGATGCTCCGGCGGCACGAAGCGCTCGATCAACTGCTGGGCCCGGGACTGGTGCTGGTGCAGCCAGTGATCAAAGGAGTGGTTGAGCGGCAGCACGCCCGGTTGGGTGGAACCCGGTGGCACGCTCTCCAACTGCAGCACCTCAGACACGGTCATCCTCCTCATCGGGTTCCGTGCGCAAGGGTTTGAGCTGCTCGCCATCGAGCACCTGAACCTGCTGCTCCACCGCCTGCAGTTTGCTGCGGCAGAACTGCAGCAGCAGATTGCCACGCTTGTAGGAAGACAGCGTGTCGTCGAGGCTGAGCTGCCCTCCTTCCATGGCCTGCACGATCTGCTCCAACTCGGCCAGCGCCTGTTCGTAGCTGGCTGGGGCCTGATCGGCATGGCGGGCAGTTTTGGCGGCGGGCATCTTGTGGCGAAAGGAAGAGAAGTGCCCATTTTAGGCGCGGCATCGCGGCTCGGCGTGAAGCATGGACTCTACAATCGGCCGCTGCATTAGGTAGGGGTTCTTTTCAACGAAGTGTGGAGGTGCATCGCCATCATGTCCGATCTGAGCATTCGTCTGTCGCAAGATCATTTGCAATTGCCGGTTTCAACCTATTTCGATGACGACTTGTTCAAGCTGGAGCAGGAACAGATATTCCGCTCCGGCCCGCGCTATCTCGGACATGAACTCACGGTACCCAAGATCGGCGACTACGCCGCGCTCGCCCAGGAAGGTGAAGGCCGCGCGCTGATTCACGGGCCTGAAGGCATTGAACTGCTGTCCAACATCTGCCGCCACCGACAGGCCGTGATGCTGCGCGGCATGGGCAGCACGGGCAAGAATATCGTCTGCCCGCTGCATCGCTGGACCTACGGTCTCGACGGTCAACTCGTCGGCGCCCCGCACTTCGAGCAAGACCCCTGCCTGCATCTGCAAACCTACCCGCTGCAGCGCTGGAACGGCATGCTGTTCGAGGACAACGGCTATCCCGTGGCCCAGACCATGGCGCAACTGGCCGTGCTTAAGGAGTTCGACTTCACCGGCTTCGTGCACGACCACACCGAAATGCACGTGTGCAACTACAACTGGAAGACCTTCATCGAGGTCTATCTGGAGGACTACCACGTCGTGCCCTTCCACCCCGGGCTGGGCAAGTTCGTCGATTGCAACGTGCTGCAATGGCAGTTCGCGCCGCAGTGGAGTGTGCAGACCGTGGGCGTTCATGAAGGTCTGCAGCACCCGGGCAGCGCGGTGTACAGCAAATGGCATCAGGCGGTACTCAACTTCCGCTCCGACAAAAAGCTGCCCGAACACGGCGCCATCTGGCTCACCCTCTACCCCAACATCATGCTGGAGTGGTATCCGCATGTGCTTGTGGTGTCCACGCTCTACCCGCTGGGCCCGCAGAAGACCCTGAACATGGTGGAGTTTTTCTACCCGGAAGAAATCGCAGCGTTCGAGCGCGAGTTCATCATGGCCGAGCGCGCGGCCTATATGGAAACCTGCGCAGAAGACGACGAAATCGCCGAGCGCATGGACGCCGGTCGCAAAGCGCTGTTCGAGCGCGGCGACGATCAGCACGGCCCCTACCAGTCGCCGATGGAAGACGGCATGCGCCACTTCCACGCCTGGTACCGCGACAAACTGCAGGTTCCAGCCTGAGCGGGCTGCAGACCCTTTTCAACCCGCATCGGAAGCCACCATGCGGGTTTTTGCTTTATGGTTTCGCATTCCCTGCTTCGGAACAGACGCTACGCACCATGTCCTCACATTACACCACCCTGATTACCGCCGCCGAACTGGCCTCACTGCGTGACGCTTTCATCGTCGACTGCAGCCATGACCTCGCCCAGCCCGACGCAGGCCAGCAGGCCTATGACCAAGCTCATATTCCTGGCGCGATCCTTCTTCACCTCGACCGCGATCTGTCCGCCCCAAAAAGCGGGCACAACGGTCGGCACCCTTTGCCTGATGCCGACGCCTTCGCAGCCCGACTCGCCCAACTCGGCCTGCGCCAAAACCAGCAGGTCGTCGCTTACGACCGAACCGGAGGCAGCTTCGCCGTGCGCCTGTGGTGGATGCTGCGCTGGCTCGGCCACGACGCGGTGGCCGTGCTCGACGGCGGCTGGCAGGCCTGGATCGCCGCTGGCGGCGCGAGCGAGGGCACGGCGCCAGCGGCTAGGGCCCCGGGTGACTTCAGCCGCCGCCCCGCGCTGGTGGGCGCCGTGCCTGCGCGCGGTGTGCTCGACAACCTGCACAGCGGCAAGCATCTCGTTCTGGACGCGCGCGCGCCGGAGCGATATGCGGGCGAAGTCGAGCCGATCGATCCGGTCGGCGGGCATATTCCCGGGGCGAAAAACCGCTTCTTCCAGACCAATCTCCAGCCCGACGGCACCTTCAAATCGCGCGAGCAACTGCGCGAAGAATTCACCGCGCTGCTCGAAGACTGGGACCCGCGCGATGTGATCCATCATTGCGGCTCCGGCGTCACGGGCTGCCACAATCTGCTGGCGATGACCTACGCCGGCATGGACGGCAGCCTTCTCTACCCCGGCTCCTGGAGCGAGTGGTGCGCCGATCCGGCACGCCCCGTGGCAACCGGGCGCGCCCCCGGCAAGGTTTGATCTGCAACAAGCCCGCCAATACATTCGAGGAGCAGCATATGGATAGTGATTGAGGCTTATATCCACCGCAATCCCGATCAGTTCACCTACAGCTCACCTACTCTAAACGGAGATCGATATGTATAAAAAAATACTCGTCCCCACCGACGGTTCCGACACCGGGGCCAAAGTGATTCCCCATGCAGTAGCTTTGGCCAAAAGCTGTGGCGCTGCGGTGGTGGGCCTCAACGTCACCGACCCGTATCCCTACTCCGGCCTGGCCGAAACCGTGCCCATCACGGCGGATCAGTACCGCGTGCACGTCACGCAAGAGGCTGAAGACGCCCTCAAGCCCCTGCAGGACGCCTGCAAGGCCGCTGATCTGGCCTTCGAGCCCATCATTGCCGAAGACATCCACCCCTGGAAAGCCATGCTCGACGTGGCCAAGGAGCGCGGTTGCGATCTGGTGGTGATCGCCTCCCACGGACGCCGCGGCATGCAAGCCCTGCTACTGGGCAGCGAAACCCAGAAGCTGCTGACCCATTCCACCATTCCGGTACTGGTCCTGCGCTGACCAGCCATTCAAAAGGAGCACTCCCATGTTCAACCATCTACTCTTGTCCACCGACGGCTCAGAGCTCGCGGACAAAGCGCTGCCCTACACCATCGAGCTAGCGAAAAAATTCGGCTCCAAAATCACCGTCTGCTCGGTCATCGATCTGTACCCCTACATCGGAGCGATCGAAGTCATGCCCGTCGGCATGGACCAGTGGCAGGACGAAGTTCGCAAACAGGCCAATGTGGCGCTGCAGCACATGAGCGAGCGCATCAATGCGGCCGGGCTGAGTTGCGACACCGTGGTGGAAGAAGACGCCCAAGCCTGGCGCGGCCTGCTCGCCGCCGCCGAAAAGCAGGGCTGCGACGCCATCGTCATTGCCTCGCACGGCCGCAGCGGCATGACCTCGGCCATGCTGGGCAGCCAGACCTCGCGGGTGCTGTCGCATTCCAAACTGCCGGTGCTGGTCGTTCGCTGAGGGCGTAGGCACCCCAAAAACCACCTCAGCCGCTGAGCAGTTTGTCCACCGGGAAAGTCTGCGGAAACCCTCGTTCCGTCTGACACATGCCGTCCTGCGGCGGCTCGTCGGCGGCGGCTACCACCTGATGCTGACGCAGCCAGGCCAGCGCGCGGTTCCAGCCGTCCTGGGCGTCCTTGGCGTTGTAGCTGGGCCGGTAGTCCGCGTGAAAACCGTGACCGGCATCGGGATACACCACGATTTCGGACGCCTTGGCCGCAGCGCTGCCGTCGGCAAGCGCCTTGCGCATCTGCTCGACTGATTCCTGCGTAATGCCCTGGTCTTTGCCGCCGTAAAGACCGAGCACGGGCGCCTTGAGTTCATTGGCGATATCCACCGGGTTCTTGGGCGCCAAATCAGAAGGCGTGCCGACCAGGCGGCCATACCAGGCCACGCCCGCCTGTACCGGCGCATGCGCGCAGTAAAGCCACACCATGCGCCCGCCCCAGCAGAACCCGGTGATGCCGACATGGTCCGCCTTGCCGCCATTGGCCAGCGCCCAGTTTCGGCAGGCGTCTAGATCCTGCATCACCTGGGCATCGGGCACTTTGGAGATGACCTTGCTCATCACCTCGGCGATGCTGCCATAGGCCATCGGGTCGCCTTGCCGCACGAACAGATCGGGCGCCAGCGCCAGATAACCCTGATGCGCGAAGCGCCTGGCGACATCGGCGATGTACTCGTGCACCCCGAAAATCTCCGACACCACCAGCACCACGGGCAGATCGGTTTTGCCCTTGGGCTGCGCCCGGTAGACCGGAATCTTCTGGCCGCCGGATTCGATCCGCAGCTCTCCAGCGAGCAGGCCGTCCGCCGAGGTTTGCACCACAGTCTGCGCGATCACCGGTCCTGCCGCTGCGGCGAAACCCACTCCCAGCGCGGTACGCACGAAATCACGCCTGGACAACTCGCCGTCGGGACGGCCCGGTGCGAGACTCTGGAATTGCGCCTTCAGATCTTCGTTCCACATCGCTGTCTCCTCACGTCGAAATGTGAACAAATGCTACAGCGAGCCAATCCAGTGATGCAGGTGGGGATAAATTGACCTACCCCGCCCCGCTCCGACACTGCGCCAGCAAGGCCGCGATGCCCTGCTTGCCGAGACGGCGCATCGTCGCCCGGTTGGCCTGGTAGATGGCGGCCGCTTCGGGAAAAGCGGCCACCGCGCGGTCGATGCTGGATTCACGGATGAGATGCAGCATGGGAAACGGCGAGCGATTGGTCGCGTTGGTCACGTCGTTCGGGCGAGCGCCGGCAAACCGATACTGCGGGTGAAAACTGGCGATCTGCAGGATGCCTCGCAGGCCAAGTTGTTCCACCCGCGCATCGGCCTCGTCGAGAAAGGCGTTGTACTGCGCGAAATGCGCGAGCGTGTGCGGGTGAATGAGCAAGGTGGTTTCCACCTCGTCGGGCGCGGTGCGCATCAGCAATTGCAGCTCATCGCCGAGGCGGCTCAGCAAGTCCTCGGGCATCGTGGCCTCGCAGTGCACATAGCGGATACGGCCTTTCACCTGCGGCGCCTTGGCAAAGGGGCACAGATTCAGCCCTATCACCATGCGGTCAACCCAGGCGCGGGTCTGCGCCACCACGGGATCGCTGAGCGATTGCGGGCGGTTCATGCCGTGCGTCATGCGGCTTGTCGCCACTGCGCATCGAGCTGCGCGATCCACAGCGCCTTGTCGCCATTGGCGGCGAAGCTCGCTTCGAGGCTGTTGCGCAGCAGCGCGTAGGCCTGCGGCGCACCCAAGGCGGGTTGCGCGGCGAACAACTCGGTCAGGTTGTCGTTGATATACCCGCCGAAATACGCTGGATCGTCGGAATTGACCGTGACTTTCAGCCCAGCGGCAAGCAGCTGCGACAGGTTGTGCTGTGCCAAGTCGGGCACCACGCACAGCCGCACATTCGACAGCGGGCAGACGGTGAGCGGCATCTGCTCACGGGCCAGACGCTGCATCAAGGCCGGGTCTTCGCTGGCGCGCACACCGTGGTCGATGCGCTCGACTTTCAGCACGTCGAGCGCGCCCAGCACATAGGCCGGCGGGCCTTCTTCACCCGCATGCGCCACGGCGTGCAGCCCCATTTCGCGGGCGCGGGCGAACACGCGGGCGAACTTCTCGGGGGGATTACCGCGCTCGGACGAATCGAGCCCGATGCCGATGAGATGGTCGAGCCAGGGCTGCGCGGCGTCGAGCATCTGCAAGGCGTCTTCTTCGGGCAGATGGCGCAGCACGCTCACAATCCAGCCGACGCTCAGACCGAGTTCGTCCTGCGCCCGCTGCGCCGCCTGGATGAAGGCCGGCATGAACACCTCGAATCCGACGCCGCGCACGGTATGGCTCTGCGGATCGAAAAACGGCTCCACGCGCACCACATGATCGCGCGCGGCGCGCTGAAAATAAGCCCAGGCCAGATCGAAAAAATCCTGCTCGGTGCGCAGCACATCGCACCCGGCGTAATACAGATCGAGGAAGGACTGGAGGTCGCTGAAGGCATAGGCCTTGCGCAGCGCCTGGACATCGGCATACGGCAGCGAAACGCCGTTGCGCTGCGCCAGCGCAAAGATCAACTCCGGCTCCAGCGTGCCCTCGATATGCACATGCAATTCAGCCTTCGGGCTGACGCGCAGCAAATGGTCAACGCGCTCAGCAGGCAAGGCGGCGATGTCTGGACGGGACGGGATGAGGTTGTCTGAAATCATTCGCACAGTTTAGGAGCAAGGCCTTGGAAATGCAGTTGCCTTCTCCCGAATTGCTGCCCTGCAAACCCCCTGCCCTTGCACTATGTTGTGCCTTACAAATCCAACTTACAACAGGAGCACGGCATGATCGAACGCAGACCGTTTGAACAACTCGGCGGCGACCGCCTCTACTGGCTGGACACGCGGCACCACTTTTCATTTGCCGGGTATCACGACCCTCAGCGCATGAACTGGGGGGCGCTGCGCGTCTGGAACGATGACACCATCGCGCCATCGACCGGGTTTGCACCCCACCCCCACGCCGACATGGAAATCATCACTTATGTCCGCGAGGGCGCCATCACGCATGAAGACAGCCTCGGCAATCGCGGGCGCACCGAAGCGGGTGACGTGCAGGTGATGAGTGCCGGTACAGGAATCCGGCATTCCGAATTCAACCGGGAAGCAGTCCCGACAACCCTATTTCAGATTTGGATTCTGCCCAACCGTCGCGGCGTACCGCCAGCCTGGGGCGCCAAGCCTTTTCCGAAAACCGACCGATCCGGCCGGTTCATCGCCCTGGCCAGTGGCATGAAAGACGATGCCGAAGCGCTGCCGATCCGTGCCGATGCCCGCGTGCTGGGCGCAACGCTCAAGGTAGGCGACTCGGTCGAGTACGCGCTAGGCGCAGGCCGCAGGGCCTATCTCGTTCCTGCACGGGGAAAGGTGGAGGTCAATGGCGTGAGTCTGCAAGCTCGCGACGGTGCAGCCATCCGCGACGAAACCCTGCTGCGTCTGACTGCCCTCGAAGAGGCGGAGGTCGTGCTGGTCGACGCCGCGGCCTGAATGAAAACAGGCCGGATCATGCAGTCTCCGGCCCGTTTTCAGCCAGCAAAACTCGGGTGACTCACCGCCCGGGAACCTGGCCTTCCACACCCTTCACGTAGAACGTGATGCCGTGGAGGAATTTGTCGTCAGCCACCTGGCCCGCCGCCACCATCGTCTTGCCAGACTGGTCGACGATGGGGCCCTTCCAGATACTGAAGCTGCCGTTCTTCAGACCGGCCTCGCGCTCGAGCACGGTCTTTTTCAGCGCCTCCGGCACGGCGGGACTGATGTCCTGCAGTTGAATGGTGTCGTGCCTCATGCCCCACCAGTATTGCGCGGGTTTCCAGTCGCCCTTGAGCACTTCGGCGGTGAGCATTTCATACAACGGCGCCCAGTTGATCGTGGCCGAGGCCAGATGCGATTTGCCACCAAACTTGCTCATATTGCTGTCCCAGCCAAAACCGTATTTGCCCATTTTGGCCGCGGTTTGCAGCACGGCGGGCGAGTCGGTGTTCTGGAACAGCACGTCGGCGCCCTGGTTGATGAGCGAGGTGGCGGCCTCGGTTTCCTTGGGCGGATCGAACCATTTGTTCACCCATACCACCTTGGTCGTGATCTTGGGGTTGACCGACTGCGCGCCCAGGGTGAAGGAGTCGATGTTGCGAATCACTTCGGGAATGGGCACTGAACCCACCACGCCTAGCACGTTGGTTTTGGTCATGCCGCCAGCGAGCACCCCGGCGAGGTAAGCGCCCTCATAGGTGCGGGCGTCGTA
Source organism: Thiomonas sp. OC7 (assembly GCF_900634595.1). Classification (NCBI taxonomy): domain Bacteria; kingdom Pseudomonadati; phylum Pseudomonadota; class Betaproteobacteria; order Burkholderiales; genus Thiomonas; species Thiomonas sp. OC7. The sequence continues at coordinate 192,770 of NZ_LR131953.1, forward strand.
GGTGCCGACATTCTTGGCGGTCTTGTAGCCGGTGGCGTGCTCGAACTTGATGTTCGGAAAGTCTTTGGCCACGCGCAGCACCGATTCCATATAGCCAAAGCTGGTGGCGAAAATCAGGCCGTCGCCCTGCTGCGCCAGATCGCGGAACACGCGGGCCGAATCCGGGCCTTCGGGCACGCTCTCCACGAACTGCGTCTTGATCTTGTCGCCAAATTTGGCCTGCAGCGCCAGGCGAGCCTGGTTGTGCGCAAAGCTCCAGCCGGCATCGCCCACCGGGCCGACGTAGACGAAGCCGACCTTCAGCGGATCGGTGGCATGCGCTGGCGCCGTGCTCATCGCCAGCACACTGGCCACAGCCGCAAGCGCGACCAGCGGTTTTTTCAACAGGGTTTTCAACATGGAGTCCTCCATAAAAGTGATATCAAACTGCATACAAAAATTGGGCCCGCGTGCGCGAAAAGCTCAGCCTCCAGGAGTGAACGGCTTGCCGATGGACGAAGGCATGTTGATGCGGATCCACAGCGGGTTGCGCGACATCAGCGCCAGCACCACGATGGTGGCAATGTAGGGCAACATCGACAGGAATTGCGACGGAATCTGCACCCCGCTGCCCTGAAAAAAGAACTGCAGCATGGTCACCCCCCCGAACAGATACGCGCCGAGCAGCACGCGGGCCGGGCGCCAGGTGGCGAAGGTGGTCAGCGCGAGCGCGATCCAGCCCCGCCCCGCCGTCATGCCCTGCACCCACAAGGGCGTGTAGATCACGGAAAGATAAGCCCCCGCCACGCCCACCAGCGCGCCGCCGCACATCAGCGCCAGCAAACGGATGCGCCGCACCGGGTAGCCCAGGGCATGCGCCGATTCGGGGGACTCGCCCACCGCGCGCAGCACCAGGCCGGCACGGGTGCGGTCGAAGAACCAGATCAGACCAAGGGCCAGCAGCACCGTGAGATAGACCATCAGATGATGGCGGAACAGCGCCGGGCCGATGAAGGGCAGATTGCTCAGCCCCGGAATGTCCCACGGCTGAAAGTTGGGCAGGGTCTTGCCCACATAGTCAATGCCGATAAAGGCCGACAGCCCGGCACCAAACAGCGTGAGCGCCAGCCCGGTGGCGTATTGATTGGTGTTGAGCCAGATCACCAGCAGCCCCAAGGCGCCGGCCATCAACGCGCCGGCCGCGGCCCCCGCGCCGAAGGCGGCCCACTGATTGCCGGTATGCAGCGCCACGGCAAAGCCGATGACCGCGGCCATCAGCATCATGCCCTCGGCGCCGAGGTTCACCACCCCCGACTTTTCGTTGATCAGCAGGCCGAGCGAAGCCAGCGCCAGCGGCGTGCCCGCGCTCAGGGTGGTGGCGATGAGGGAAGCGGCCATATCCATGCGTGATGTCCTTCAGCGCTTGAAACGGATGCGGTTGTAGATCAAGGTATCGCAGGCGAGCAGCGAAAACAGCAGCAGGCCCTGGAACACGCCCGTCATCGCATTGGGCAGACCCAGTCGCGACTGCGCCAGTTCGCCGCCGATGTAGAACATCGCCATCAGCGCGCCCGACAGCACGATGCCCACCGGATTGAGTCGGCCGACGAATGCCACGATGATGGCCGCGAAACCATAGCCCTGCGAGACCTGTGGCGTGAGTTGCTGCAGCGGGCCGATGGCGTCGAGCGCCCCGGCCAGACCGGCGAACCCGCCCGACATCAGCAGCACCGTCCACAGCGCCTTGCGCGAGGAATACCCGGCGTAGCGCGCCGCGCCCGGCGCCAGCCCGCCCACCTGCAGGCGAAACCCGGCCACGCTGCGAAACAAAAACAGCCACACCAAACCCACTGAGACCAGCGCGATGGGGAATCCCCAGTTCAGCCGCGTGCCTTCAATCAAATGGCCCAGCAGCGTGGGATCGGCAAACATTTTGGTCTGCGGAAAGTTGTAGCCCTCCGGGTCTTTCCATGGGCCATACACCAGATAGTCGAGCAGGTATTGCGCGACATACACCAGCATCAGGCTGACCAGGATTTCGTTGGCGTTGAACCAATCGCGCAGCGCAGCCACCAGCGCCGCCCACACCATGCCGCCCAGAATGCCGGCCAGCAAAATGGGCAGGACGATGACATGCGAGGTGTGGTCGCCCGCCAGCAGCGCCACGCCGCCGCCGAAAATCGCACCGAGGATGTACTGCCCTTCAGCGCCGATATTCCACACATTGCTGCGATAACAGGCCGCCAGCCCCAGGCCGATGAGAATGAGCGGCGTGGCCTTGAGCGCCAGTTCCGACAGGTTGTAGGCGCTCTTGACCGGCTCCCAGAAAAACATGCTCAGGCCGTGGACCGGGTTCTTGCCCATGGCCAGAAAAATGCCCACGCCGAAAGCCACGGTAATGCCCAGAGCCAGCAGCGGCGACAGCCACACCATCCAATTTGAAGGCGCGCCCCGGGGCTCAAGCCGCAACATGGGCCACCTCCGTTGCGGTTTGCGCGCTAGTGGCCGGGCCTTGCGGCCACAGCCCACTCATCCACATGCCGATCTGCTCGACCGTGGCGTCGGCACGGGCGATGGAGGGCGACAGCTTGCCGCGCGCCATCACCTGCAGCCGGTCGGCAATTTCAAACAGTTCGTCGAGTTCTTCCGAGATGACCAGCACGGCGCAGCCCCCGTCGCGCAACGCCAGCAGCTCGGCGCGGATCTGCGCCGCCGCGCCCACGTCCACGCCCCAGGTCGGCTGCGCAACGATCAGCACGCGGGGCCGACCGAGTATTTCGCGGCCCACGATGTATTTCTGCAGATTGCCACCCGACAGGCTGCGCGCCGCGGCCTGCGGTCCGCTGGCTTTGACGCCAAAGCGCTGAATGACCGCCTGCGCCTGCTCTCGCAGGGTCTGGCGGCGGATCAGGCCCCGCGTCGTCGCCTCGGCGGGGCGCGCGGTCAGCAGCATGTTCTGCTCCAGCGACAGCACCGGCACTGTGGCTCTTCCCAAGCGTTCCTCCGGGATGAAGTGCAGCCCGCGCTTGCGGCGCTGCCCCGGCCCGAGCGCTCCCACCGGCTCGCCCGCCAGCAGCACGGCCGCGGGACGGGCGCGCCGGTCTTCACCCGACAGCGCGGCGAGCAATTCCTGCTGACCATTGCCCGACACCCCGGCGATGCCCAGAATCTCTCCGGCCCGCACCTGCAGCGAAAGATGGTCGATGGCCACGCTGAACTCGCCATCGCCCGGCAGGGCCAGATCGTCCACCTTCAGCAGCACCTCGCCCGCCTGCGACGGGCGGTGCTGCAGCTCGGGCGGATCGGCGCCGATCATCAGCCGCGACAGGCTGGCTTCGGTTTCCTGGGCCGGATCGACACGGCCGCTCACCCTGCCCGCACGCAGCACGGTGCAGTTATGGCACAGGCTGCGGATTTCGTCGAGCTTGTGGCTGATGTAGAGAATGCTGCAGCCGTCTGCCGCAAGCTGGCGCAGCACCACGAACAGTTTTTCGACCGCCTGCGGCGTGAGCACCGAAGTCGGCTCGTCGAGGATGAGCAGCTTGGGATCGGCCAGCAGGCAGCGAATGATCTCAACCCGCTGGCGCTCACCAACCGACAGGGTGTGCACGGGGCGGCGCGGCGCGCAGTCCAGCCCGTAACGCGCCGAGATGTCCGCAATGCGGGTTTCGATTTCCGCCAGACTGACACCGCGCCCCAGTCCCAGCCAGATGTTCTCGGCGGCGGTGAGGGTGTCGAACAGCGAGAAGTGCTGATACACCATGGCGATGCCCAGCTCGCGGGCCATGCCGGGATTTTTCATGCGAACGGGCGTGCCGTTCCACACAATGCTCCCGGCATCGGGCTGCACCGCGCCGTAGATGATTTTCATCAGCGTGGACTTGCCCGCACCGTTCTCGCCCAGCACCGCATGGATTTCCCCGGGCTGCACCGCCAGGCTGATGTCGTCGTTGGCCTTGACGCCGGGATAGGACTTGCTGATGTGTTCGAGCGCGAGCCGCATGGAGGAAATCGAATGAAGCGGAAAGACGGAATGCCGGATTGTCCTATACCTGACCCTGCGCAGATGCGGCCCGCAGCCCCAAACGATGCTGGCCTGAAGTTGTCTCTACCCCGGCCGGTATCGCAACTGCCCCAGCACATAGGTGGCCGCGACATTGCGTTCGTCGGCCAGTAGCATCCACGCGAACAAACGCTCATGCAAGCTGCGTGCCACGTCTTGCCGCCGCTGCTGCACGGCACCCTCGGCCCAGCGCCACACCACCACGTCTGCCGCGGTGCCGGGGGCGAAGTGGCCGATCTCGTGCTCCAACTCGAGGGCGCGCGCCGCGCCCCGAGTGGCGGCGTAAAGCCCCTGCCAGGCCGTCATGCGCTGGCCCTGCAGCGCCAGCACCTTGTAGCCATCGGCCAGGGTGCGCAACTGGCACAGGCTGGTGCCGCCGCCCACATCGCTGGCCGGGGCGACGCTCACGCCCGCGGCCTCGGCTTTGGCCCAGTCGAACAGGCCGCTGCCCAGAAACAGGTTGGACGAAGGCGAGAAGGCAATGCTGCTGCCGGCTTGAGCCATGCGTTCGCGATCGGCGTCGTCGAGCCAGATGCCGTGCGCCAGCACGCTGCGGCGGGTGAGCAGAGCGTGGCGGTCGTACACGTCGAGGTAGCTGCGGCTGTCGGGAAACAGCTCGGCGATCCAGCGCACTTCGTCGCGGTTCTCGGCCACATGCGTCTGCATATACAGCCCGCCAGCGCGCTGGGCGTAGCGCTGCAGCAAGCCGCCGGCCATGGCCAGTTGCGCATCGCTGCTGGTGGCGGCGAAGCGCGGGGTCACGGCGTAGGCCAGGCGGTCGACACCATGCCAGCGCTCGATCAGCTCGGTGCAATCCTGCTCGGCCTGCACGACGTCATCGCGCAGATCGGCCGGGCAGTTGCGGTCCATCAGCACCTTGCCGGTGATGAGTCGCATGCCCAGCCGTTGACCGACTGCGAACAGCGCCTCGCTGCTGGTCTTGTGCACCGTGGCGAACACCAGCGCCGACGTGGTGCCGTGCGCCAGCAGCGCGTGCAAAAATCGCTCCGCCCCGAGGCGGCTCTGCTCGGGGTCAGCGTAGCGCGCTTCGGCCGGGAAGGTGTAGCGCTCCAGCCAGTCGAGCAGCGCCGCACCGAAGGAGGCGATGACATCGAGCTGCGGCGCGTGCACATGGGTATCGATGAAGCCCGGCAGCACCAGATGGCCGCGCCAGTCCTGCCGCGCCCAGCTCGCGTCGGGGGGCTCGTCGGCGGGCCGCACCGCATGCACGCGGCCCTGCTCGATCAGCAGCCAGCCGTCGGGCTCGAAGCGCACGGCGCCGGTGGCGTCTTCGCTCCAGCCGGGGTCGCGCAGGAAGTAGAGAATGTCGCCGCGCAACGCCATGCGAGCTTGGCCGGGGGCGACGGTAGAGGCCAAAGTGTCCACAGCAGTCATCGATCGTCAGTCAGTCGGAGGGAAAGAGCGCGTAGCGCAGCAAAAACAGCGCCGCCACCACCCACAGGGCCGGATGCACTTCTCGTGCCCGCCCGGTCAGCAGCTTGAGCGCGGCGTACATGATGAAGCCAAACGCCAGGCCGTTGGCGATGGAATAGGTGAACGGCATGATCAGCGCCGCCAGCGCCGAGGGTACCGATTCGGTAATATCGCTCCAGTCGATCTCCAGCAACTCGCGCATCATCAACCCGGCAACGTAGAGCAAGGCCGGGGCCGTGGCGTAGGCGGGCACGACGGCGGCCAGCGGCGCGATGAACAGCGCGGCGAGGAACAGTACGCCCACGGTCAGCGCCGTGAGCCCGGTTCGGCCGCCCGCCTGCACCCCGGAAGCGCTTTCGATATAAGCCGTGGTGCTGCTGGTGCCCAGCAGCGAGCCGGAGAAAATGGCCAGGCTGTCGGCAAACAGCGCGCGGCCCAAACCGCTCTGCCCGTCCTTGGCACCGTCTTTCAGCAGCCCGGCCTTGCGGGCGATGCCGGTGAGCGTGCCGGTGGCGTCAAAAATTTCCACCAGCACGAACACCAGAATGATGTGAAAAAACCCGGCATGCAGCGCGCCCAGAATGTCGAGCTTGAACAAGGTCGGTGCAATGCTCGGCGGCATCGACACGATGCCGTGATATTGGGTCAGCCCCAGCGCCATGCTCGCCAACGTCACCGCCACAATGCCGATGAGAATGGCGCCGCGCACCCGCCAGTAGTCGAGCAGCGCAATCAGCAGAAAGCCGCCGGCTGCCAGCACCACCGGCAGCGAGGCCAGATTGCCCAGCCCCACCTTGGTGGCCGGATTCGCCACCACGACCCCCGCGTTCGATAGCGCGATAATCGCCAGGAACATGCCGATGCCCGCGGCAATGGCGCTGCGCAGCGACTTCGGAATGCCCGCCACCAGCCACGACCGCACGCCGGTGATGGTCAGCAGAATGAAGATGCAGCCGGAGATGAAAACCGCCCCGAGCGCCTGCTCCCAGGTGAAGCCCATCCCCTTGACCACAGTGAAGGCGAAGAAGGCGTTCAGCCCCATGCCCGGCGCCAGCCCGATGGGCCAGTTGGCGACGAAGGCCATGATGAAAGTGCCCAGGGCGGCCGCCAGACAGGTGGCGACGAACACGGCGCTGGCGTTCATGCCCGTGGTCGACAGAATCGACGGGTTGACGAAGATGATGTACGACATGGTGAGAAAGGTCGTCACTCCCGCCAGAATCTCGGTGCGCACATCGGTGCCGTGCGCATCGAGCTTGAACAAAGTTTGCAGATTCATGAACAGTCTCCTGGGTTTTAACGCCTCGCTCAGGGTGGCGAGGTCGATAGGCCCGTGCCGCATCGGCGCGGGGTTGAGAAGGAGTTGAGGAGGAGGTCAGCCCGGTCGGGGGTCGGCGGCCTCACGAATATGCGCACGCAGCCAGCGGTGCGCGGCGTCCAGATGCACGCGGGCGTGCCACAGCAAGTAATAGGTCAGCGGCGGAAACGGCACCGGGCAGGGCAGGATGTGTACCGGCAAACCGGCATCCACATAGCGTTGGCAGAAGCGGCGCCCGGTGGTCAGCACCAGCAGGCTGCGCGCCACCAGCCCCGGAATCAGGTTGAAAAAGGCGCAATGCACCGTGACATTGCGCTGCAGCCCCAGATGGTGCAGATGCTGGTCGATCACGCCTTCGCCCACTGCGCGCAGCGGCGACGGCGCAACATGCTCGGCCTGCAGGTACTGCTCCAGATCCAGACCGCGCCGCAGCGCGGGGTGATCGGCGGCGACCAGACAGACGATTTCATCTTCGATCAGCGGCGCAAGGTGCAGATCCTGCGGCGGCTCCAGCCAGTTGCCCAGCACGGCATCGACATCGCCAGCGGCCAGTGCGTGGCGGTAATCCAGCGTGGCCGACAACGGCAGTACGTCCACCCCGCACAGTGGCGCTTCGCGTTTGAGCGTGGCGATGAGCTGCGGCAGAAAGGCCGGGTCCATATAGTCGGCCGCCACCAGTCGAAACTGCCGCGTGCTGTGCATCGCATCGAACGGACTGGCGCCGCCGAGCAAGCGCTGCGCTTCCCGCAGGATGCAGGCGCTCGGTTCGATCAGGCTGGCGCCGAAGGCCGTGGGCACCATCGCATTGCCGCTGCGCACCAGCAGTTCATCGCCGGTGATGCCGCGCAGGCGACGCAGCGCGGCGCTCACGGCGGGCTGGGTCGAGCCCAGCCGCATGGCGGCGCGGGAAACGTTGGATTCGGTCAGCACGGTATGCAGTACCCGGATGAGATGCAGGTCAATGGAGTCCAGCGCATTGTTCATGGTGCAGCCCCTTGCGGCATCAGCCGCTTCGCATGTTTTGTATACAGTTCAGCATATGTCAATCGCGCCGGATCGTGGCCCAATACTTGCAGCATCGTGCTTCACTCTGTTTTCACATTTCCACCGCCTGATGGCCCGCAACCTGCCATGAACACCCAACCTATCCGCTTCGTCCATCGCGGCCAGATCACCGAAGTCAGCGATCTGCCCATCACGACCACCGTGCTGCAGTGGCTGCGCGAGCATGCGCACCAGTGCGGCACCAAGGAAGGCTGCGCCGAAGGCGATTGCGGCGCCTGCACCGTGGTCGTGGCGGAGCTGTCAGACGGCATCAACCAAGATTGCGCCGCGGTGACCGTGGGGGCTTTGCAGCTACGCCCGATCAACGCCTGCATCCGCTACTTGCCCACGCTGCACGGCAAGGCGCTGTTGACTGTCGAAGACCTTCAGCAACTCGCCCCGGGTCGTGCGCTGCACCCGGTGCAGCAGGCCCTGGTCGACTGCCACGGCTCGCAGTGCGGCTTCTGCACCCCCGGCTTCGCCATGTCGCTTTACGCAAGCTACGAGCGCCACCAGGGCTCGGGCACGCGGCCCACGCGGCAGCAACTCGCCGACGATTTGTCGGGCAATCTGTGCCGCTGCACCGGCTACCGCCCCATTCTCGATGCGGGTCAGGCGATGTTCGAGGCGCCAGCGGCGCGGCTCGACCCCGAGCCCCTTGCCGCGCTGCTGCGCCAGATCGCCGAACGCACGACCGAGCCTTTTGTGCACGCCGCGCTCAACCCCGCCTATCCCGATGCGCGCGGTCAACCCCGCATCGACCATTTCATCGCGCCACGCACCCTTGAAGCTTTTGCCGCCGTCCGGGCCGAACGGCCAGAGGCCAGACTGCTGGCCGGCGCCACCGACATCGGCCTGTGGACCAATAAGCAGTTCCGCGACGTGGGCGATCTGCTCTATCTGGGCTATGTGCGCGAGTTGCATGCGGTGGAACACGACGGCCCCCAGCTTCGCATCGGCGCGGCCGTGCCGCTGGAAGATGCCTGGGCCGCGCTGGTGCAGCACTGGCCCGAGCTGCGCGAGATGGCGCTGCGCTTCGCCGGTCCGCCCGTGCGTCACGCCGGCACCCTGGGCGGTAATGTGGCCAACGGCTCACCCATCGGCGACAGCGCGCCGGTGCTGCTCGCGCTCGACGCCGTGCTGCTGCTGCAGCGCGGGCCGACCCTGCGACGGCTGCCGCTTGCAGACTTCTATCTCGACTATATGAAAAACGCCCTGCAGCCCGGTGAGTTTTTGCGGGCCATCGAGTTGCCTATGCCCACCCCGAGCGAAACCCCGCAGCAGGTGCTGCGGCTGCGCGCCTACAAACTCTCCAAGCGCTACGACTGCGACATCTCGGCGGTGAGCTGCGGCCTGGCCCTGCGGCTGGATGCGCAAGGCCACGTCAGCCGCGCGCGCCTGGCCTTTGGCGGCATGGCGGCGGTGGTCAAGCGCGCGGCGCAGGCCGAAGCCGCGCTGCTGGGCCAGCCGTGGAGTGAAGCCAGCGTGCGCGCGGCCATGCAGGCGCTCGACGCCGACTTCCAGCCCTTGACCGATCTGCGCGCCAGCAGCGCCCATCGGCAGCGCGTGGCGCGCAATCTGCTCTGGCGATTCTGGCTGGAAACCCGTCTCGAAGCGCCCCTGCCTGCCAGCCAGACCAGCGTCTGGTCTGGCCTGATGCCCGCGCTGCACACGGTTTGAGGAGCGCACCATGAACAAACCCCACGACCTCTTAGCCCGATCTCCCGCCATTCCGAACTTTTCCCGCCAGGACAACACGCCGTGGAGCGAAGCCGAATGGCCCGCCCTGCGCGAGGGCGCCCGAGTCGGCGCCACCCCGCCGCCGGGCCGCCCCAAGGCGGGGTGCGCCCCCTTGGGGGGCAGCGACCGCGAAGCGGGAGCGTGGGGGCCGTCCACTCCGCCGCACGAATCGGCGCATCTACACGTCAGCGGTCAGGCCACCTACACTGACGACGCGCCCGAACTGCACGGCACACTGCACGCGGCGCTGGGGCTTTCTTCCCTGGCGCACGGCAAGCTGCTCGGCATCGACCTCGCCCGCCTACGCGCCCAGCCCGGCGTGGTGGCCGTGTTCACCGCAGCCGACATTCCGGCGACGAATGACTGCGGCCCCGTGGTGCACGACGACCCGATTCTGGCCGACGGCACGCTGCGCTTCGTCGGTCAACCGGTCTTCCTGGTTGTGGCCACCACGCAGACCCTCGCGCGCCGCGCGGCGGCCCTGGCACGCGAGGTGATCCAGGCCGAGGCCCTGCCGGCGGTGCTCACCGCTCGCGAAGCCCATGCCCAGGGCCAGTATGTGCTGCCCCCCATGCACCTGACGCGCGAGACGGCGCCCAGCGAACTCGAACGGGCGATCGCCTGCGCCCCGCATCGCCTGCAAGGCAGCTTGAGCGTGGGCGGGCAGGAGCAGTTCTACCTCGAAGGCCAGGTGGCCTATGCCATGCCCACCGAAAACTCGGGGCTGCGCGTGCTGTGCTCCACCCAGCACCCCAGCGAGATGCAGCATGTCGTCGCCCACATGCTGGGGTGGATGCAGCATCAGGTGCAGGTGGAATGCCGACGCATGGGCGGCGGTTTCGGCGGCAAGGAATCGCAGTCGGCGCAGTTCGCCTGTTGCGCGGCGCTAGCCGCCCACTTGCTGCAAAGGCCGGTGAAGCTGCGGCTCGACCGCGACGACGACTTCCTCATCACCGGCCGGCGCCACGGTTTCGAGTACGACTACGCCGTGGGCTTCGATGACGACGGTCGCATCCTCGCCTACGAGGTGACCTTGATCGCCAATGCCGGGCATTCCGCCGATCTCTCCGGCGCGGTGCTCACCCGGGCCATCTGTCATGTGGACAACGCTTACTGGCTGCCCAATGTCGCCATCCACGGTTTCGTCGCCAAGACCAACACCCAGAGCAACACAGCCTTCCGCGGTTTCGGCGGTCCGCAAGGCGCCCTCGTCACCGAATTCGTGCTCGATTCCATCGCCCGCAAATTGGGGCATGACGCGCTGCAGGTCCGCCGCGCCAACTTCTACGGCATCGGCCGGAACAACCACACGCCCTACGGCCAGGGTGTGATTGACAACGTCATCTCCCTGCTGGTGGACCAGCTTGTGCAGAGCGCCGACTACGCCGCGCGCCGCACCGCCATTACTCGCTTCAACGCCCACAGCCCGGTGCTCAAGAAGGGGCTGGCGCTCACCCCGGTCAAGTTCGGCATCTCGTTCAATGTCGTGCACCTGAACCAGGCGGGCGCACTCGTCCACATCTACACCGATGGCAGCGTGCTAGTGAACCACGGCGGCACCGAGATGGGGCAAGGGCTGAACACCAAGGTGGCGCAAGTCGTCGCCGAGGAACTGGGGCTGGATTTCGCCGCCGTGCGCTGCACCGCCACCGACACCCACAAGGTGGCCAACACTTCGGCCACCGCCGCCTCTACCGGGGCCGACCTCAATGGCATGGCCGCACTCGACGCCGCGCGCACCCTGCGCCAGCGCCTAGCGGCGTTCGCCGCCGAACGGCACGGCGGCCGCACCGAGTCGGTGCGCTTCAGCGGCGGCATGGTGCACGCGGGCAACACCACCCTGCCCTTTGCCGCCCTGGTGCAGCAGGCCTATCTGGCCCGGGTGCAGTTGTGGAGCGACGGCTTCTACACCACGCCCGACCTGCATTGGGATGCCAAGACGCTTACCGGCCACCCGTTCTACTACTTCGCTTACGGCGCCGCGGTCAGCGAAGTGCTGGTCGATACGCTCACTGGCGAATGGCGCTTGCTGCGCGCCGACCTGCTGCACGACGCCGGCAAGTCGCTCAACCCGGCCATCGATATCGGGCAGGTCGAAGGCGCGTTCATTCAGGGCATGGGCTGGCTCACGATGGAAGAACTGGTGTGGCATCCGAAAACCGGGCGGCTGCTCACCCACGCCCCCAGCACCTACAAAATTCCCACCGCCAACGACTGCCCGCCCTCGTTTCGCACCGCGCTGTTCGACAACCCCAACGCCCAGCCAACCCTCCATCGCTCCAAGGCCGTCGGCGAGCCACCGCTGCTGTTGCCCTTCTCGGTGTTGCTGGCCATACGCGATGCCATTTCCGCCGTCGGCGACCATCGCATCGACCCGCCGCTGCGCGCGCCAGCCACACCTGAAGCCATCCTCGACGCCATCGAGGCGGTGCGCATCCAGCAGAGTTCGACAGCGCCATGAAACGCGAACCCGCACCGCTCAACCTGCTTGACGGCGAACCCGCGCAGGCGCCCTGGGTCTGCGTCACCCTCAGCCGGGTGCGCGGCTCCGCGCCGCGCGAACAAGGCGCCTGCATGCTGGTGGGCACCACACAAACCCGCGGCAGCATCGGCGGCGGACATCTGGAATACAAGGCCATCGCCACCGCGCGGCAACTGCGGGCACGATGGGCCGCCGGGGCGCCAGCCGAACCCCACCTCGAAAGCCACGCCCTCGGCCCCGCGCTTGGGCAATGCTGCGGCGGCCACGTCGAGCTTCGCTACGAGCTCGCGACCAGCAGCGCGCTTCCCGTTCCCGCCCCGCTGTTCCATCTTCAGCTATTTGGCGCGGGCCATGTCGGTCGGGCGCTGGTGCGCGCCCTGCGGCCGCTGCCTTGTCACATCGACTGGATCGATGAGCGCGAGCAGGAGTTTCCGCTAGACGCCTTCGCGCCCGAAGTCGGCGGCGAGTGGCCCTCCACGCTGCGCGTGCTGGCGGTGGACGCCCCGGAAGCCGAAATCGCCACCGCGCCGCCCGGCGCGTTCTATCTGGTGATGACCCACAGCCACGACCTCGACTTCCAACTGGGCGAAACCATTTTGCGACGCGCCGATATCGGCTGGTTCGGCCTTATCGGCTCCGCCACCAAACGCGCCCGCTTTCTGCGGCGCTGGCGCGAACGCGGTGTTTCCGAGTCGGCGCTGGAGCGGCTGGTCTGCCCAGTGGGCATCCCCGGCATTCCGGGCAAGGCGCCAGAGGTGATCGCCGCCTCGGTGGCGGCGCAGTTGCTTCAGCTTGCCGGACAGGTCGGCAAACAAGCAGGCTGACGGACAAGCTGGGCAGGCGCCAGCCCGCCCCGCGTCAATCGTCCAGCAAATTAGCGTCGCGCACCGCGCCCTTGTCGGCGCTGGTCACCAGCTTGGCGTAGGCCTTGAGCGCCTGGCTCACCTTGCGGGCGCGCGGCGCTGCGGGCTTCCAGCCCCTGGCATCCTGCTCGGCGCGGCGGCGCGCCAGTTCGTCGTCGCTCACATCCACCCGCACCACGCGGTTGGGAATGTCGATGACGATGCGGTCGCCCGTGCGCACCAGGCCGATGGCGCCGCCCTCGGCTGCTTCGGGCGACACATGGCCGATGGACAGCCCCGCCGTTCCGCCCGAGAAGCGGCCGTCGGTGATGAGGGCACAGACCTTGCCCAGGCCCTTCGATTTGAGATAACTCGTCGGGTAGAGCATTTCCTGCATGCCAGGGCCGCCGCGCGGGCCTTCGTAGCGGATGACGACCACGTCGCCCGGTTTCACCTGCCCGCCCAGAATCGCCTCGACCGCTGCGTCCTGGCTTTCCAGCACCACGGCAGGGCCGGAGAAGCTGAGGATGCTCTTGTCCACCCCGGCGGTCTTGACGATGCAGCCGCGCTCGGCCAGATTGCCGAACAGCACGGCTAGCCCGCCGTCGGTGCTGTAGGCGTGCGCGACATCGCGGATGCAGCCATTGGTGCGGTCGGTGTCCAGCGTGTCGTAACGGCAGCTCTGCGAAAACGCTTTCGTGCTGCGCACCCCGGCCGGGCCTGCGCGGTAGAAGGTCTGCACGTCTTCGCTGGGCTGGCGCGCCACGTCCCAGGTATCGAGCGCGGCGGCCAGCGAGGGCGCATGCACCGTCGGCACACGGGTGTCGAGCAGCTTGGCCCGGTCGAGCTCACCCAGAATGGCCATCACGCCGCCGGCGCGGTGCACATCTTCGAGGTGGTAGTGGCTCGACGGCGCCACCTTGCACAGCGTGGGCACCTTGCGCGACAAACGGTCGATGTCGCCCATGCCGAAATCGACGCCACCTTCCTGCGCGGCCGCCAGCAGGTGCAGCACCGTGTTGGTCGAACCGCCCATGGCGATGTCCAGCGACATCGCATTCTCGAACGCTGCCTTGCAGGCGATGCGGCGCGGCAGCACGCTGTCGTCGTTGCCTTCGTAATAACGGCGGGCCAGATCGACGATGGTGCGCCCGGCGCGGCGGAACAGTTGCTCGCGGTCGGTGTGCGTGGCCACCAGCGAGCCGTTACCCGGCAGCGAAAGACCCAGCGCCTCGGTCAGACAGTTCATCGAGTTGGCGGTGAACATGCCCGAGCACGACCCGCAGGTCGGGCAGGCCGAGCGTTCGATGGCCTGCACGTCGTCGTCAGACACCTTGTCGTCGGCCGCGGCCACCATGGCGTCGATCAGGTCGAGCGAAATCACCTTGCCGGCCAGCCGCGTCTTGCCGGCCTCCATCGGCCCGCCCGACACGAAAACCACCGGAATGTTCAGCCGCAGCGCGGCCATCAGCATGCCCGGGGTGATCTTGTCGCAGTTGGAAATGCACACCAGCGCGTCGGCCGTATGCGCGTTGCACATGTATTCCACGCTGTCCGCAATGATGTCGCGCGAAGGCAGGCTGTAGAGCATGCCGTCATGGCCCATGGCGATGCCGTCATCCACCGCGATGGTGTTGAACTCCTTGCCCACCCCGCCCGCGCGCTCGATTTCCTCGATCACCAACTGGCCGAGATCTTTCAGATGCACATGGCCGGGCACGAACTGGGTGAACGAATTGGCCACCGCGATGATGGGTTTGCCGAAATCGCCGTCCTGCATGCCGGTGGCGCGCCACAGTGCGCGGGCGCCCGCCATATTGCGGCCGGAAGTGCTGGTACGGGAACGGTAGGCGGGCATGGGACGATTCTCCTGCGGGGAAATAATGGACAAAGAGGACAGATTGTCCCGCCCCTCCGCTATATTGAACAATACATTTTTTATGGCAGCGCTATATGCCAAACGAATCATGGAACTGCGGCAGCTCCGGTACTTTGTCACCATTGCAGAACAAGGCAGCTTCTCGCGCGCGGCCGAGCGGCTGCACATCTCGCAGCCGCCGCTGTCCACCCAGATCAAGGCGCTTGAAGACGAAATCGGCGCCCGATTGCTTGAGCGCAGCAACCGCGGCGTGGCACTCACCGCTGCGGGTGCCGCCTTCTTTGATGACATCCGCGCCGTCCTCGCCCAGTTCGAACACGCGGTCGAGCGCGCGCGCCAGACCGAGCGCGGCGACGCGGGTACGCTCTCCATCGGCTTCGTCTCCATCGCCGACTTCGGCATCTTGCCCCCCACCCTCAAGAGCTTTCGTGCGCGGTATCCGCAGGTGGACGTGCAGCTGCACGAACTCACCACCGACGCCCAGATCCGCGAGCTTCGCGCCGCCGAACTCGATCTGAGCATCGGCCTCGCCCCCGTGGACGAGCCCGGACTGACCTTCACCCCCTTGCTGCAAGAGCCGCTGATGCTAGCCGCCCCGACCGCCCACCCCGTACTGCAAGAAGGCAGCGGCGCCGTCGATCTCCGCGCGCTAGCCAAAGAGCCCTTCATCGTGCCGCCTCGCAATATCGGCCCCGGCCTGTACGACCTCACCCTCAGCCTGTGTCAGGCCGCGGGGTTCGCCCCCCGCATCACCCAGCACGCGCGGCAGATGCAAACCGTCATCGGCCTGGTCTCCTGCGGCATGGGCGTGGCTCTCGTGCCGGCCTCGCTACGCCAGCTCAAACGCCCCGGCGTGCAGTACTGCCCCCTGCTCGGCCAACCCGCCAACATCGAACTCGGCATTCTTCAACTGTCCCAGACGTCCAACCCCCTGCGGGAGAATTTCATCCGGGCGCTACAAGGGGCCGCGCAAGGTCTGGCGCAGACGTAGGCCACTGCGGTCATTGACTGAGACTGAATTCAGACCTAAATTCAGACTGAATTCATCCCGGAGGCCCTATGCAATCCGTCAGCAACATCAAATCCATTTCCTACCTCAAAAGCCACGCCGCCCAGATATCCGAAGATCTGGAATTGAATGGCACTCCCTATGTCATCACCCAAAATGGCGAAGCCAGTATGGTGATTGAGCATGTCAAACAATTTCAGGAAAAGGAAACGCTTATTTCCGTCCTCAAAATCATCGCGCTTGGCGAAAACGACCGGCAACAAGGCAAAGGATTTTCAGTCGAGGAATCGCGCGCCCAATTAAAGGCCGCCCGCCAGAGCCGAAAATAATGGCCATCATCATCCTTCCCGACGCGCAGGAAGATCTGCTTTCGCTGCAAGACTACATGCTCGACAAATGGGGAGAATCCGCCTGGATAATTGCAGAAGATGAAATTTTTGAAAAATTACACCTGATAGAAACAGGCATTTTAGACGGTTCACCAATTCCAGAACTGGCTGCTGTTGGAATAATGAATTACAAAAACGTCCTCACATCCCATCACAAGCTGGTGTACCAACACCTAGACAGAAACATCTACGTCTATCTCGCCGTAGGCCACCGCCAGGATTATCCAACCGCCCTTCTGAAACGATTGCTTCGCAGGTGATGAAGGCGAGCAAAGGAAAGTTGGGGGGCAGGTCTCGCTTGATTTGCTCAATGCAACAAAGATAGATCTGGCCCCATTTACAGTGTGATTCCAATTATTGCTTGACCAACGACTGCGCAATAACAAGGGATACATTGCTTACCTTCGCACTCGCGCCTAGATATAACAAATTTGGATTTGTCGAACTGTTAAATGATGCAAGTCCATTCCAGGTGGCACCGTTCATTGAAGAGTACGTACTTGAGCACCCAGAATTTTGCGCAGAAAAATAATAAATATTGTGAGTGGCATCAGATGCAGAAATCATCCCATTGAGCGAGCATCCTGTCGTGGAATCTGTACCTGAGACCGCTCCCGTTTGGCTAATTGATATCACAGACCCAGTAGACGTCTGGTAATTTCCAGCCAGTTCCGAAATAGATGGCGATATTGCATTCAAACTACTCCACTGACTTGTATCGGTGGAAGCGGGAATCGTTGTCCCCGCGCTGGTAACGCCGGTTGAGGTGATGGTAAGCGACTGGCCGGTGCTGACGGTACCCGTGAAATTGACAGTTCCCGACGTTGAGCCGTCGGGAAAGGAACAATTAACACTCACTCCAGGGATGTTCGTATAAGTTACTACAGCGCCAATCCCACTGCCTGAAATCGCAGAACCATTGACATTAGCCTGCCCGAATCCGACAGAGGCACAACCATTAGTTTGATTTTTAGCCGCTGTGTAATATTGTCCATTCGGCGCAACTAGCACCATTGACTGAATCGTGTCACCGGCGTTCGCACCCGAAGCGACCGTAGTCGACGCTTGCCAGACTCCGGCTGCAGACTGTTGTGTTGCAGTCGACCCCCCTCCACCTCCGCCACCGCAACCAGATAGCGCAACAGCACTAGACGCTATAAGAATGAGCGGGAATCGTTTCATGACCTCTCCTTTGTTGTAAAAAATGGCTACGACTAGAAGAATCTATCGTCCTCCTCGACTACAAGTTCAATCATTTTTGAAAAACTTGTATCTCGGCGTAAAAAAGCCCCGAATAACGGGGCTTTTTTACTGCGCCGATGCTTGAGAACGTCAGGCCGCAGCGTCCTCAGCCTCTTTTTTCTTCGGGCGCGGTTCGGGCGGGGTGATGTCGAGTTTGATCTTGTCTTTCTCGGCTGCCGCTTCGTCAATATCCACCGACACCCGCCCGCCATCGACCAGGCGGCCAAACAGCAGTTCGTCGGCCAGGGCGCGGCGCAGGGTGTCTTGAATGAGCCGCTGCATCGGGCGGGCGCCCATGAGGGGGTCGAAACCGGCCTTGGCCAGATGCTTGCGCAGGGCGTCGGAGAAGGTGATGTCGACCTTCTTTTCGGCCAGTTGGGCTTCGAGTTGGAGCAGGAATTTATCCACCACGCGCAGGATGATGTTTTCGTCCAGCGGCTTGAAGCTGATGGTCGCGTCGAGCCGGTTGCGGAACTCGGGGGTGAACAGGCGCTTGATGTCGGCCATCTCGTCGCCCTGCTCGCGCTTGTTGGTGAACCCGATGACGGATTTCTGCATGGCTTCCGCGCCGGCATTCGTGGTCATGATGAGAATGATGTTGCGGAAGTCGGCCTTGCGCCCGTTGTTGTCGGTGAGGGTACCGTTGTCCATGACCTGCAACAGCACGTTGAACACATCCGGATGGGCTTTCTCGATTTCGTCGAGCAGCAGCACGGCGTGCGGCTTCTTGGTCACGGCCTCGGTGAGCAGACCGCCTTGATCGAAGCCCACATAGCCGGGCGGCGCGCCGATGAGGCGCGAGACCGTGTGGCGCTCCATGTATTCCGACATATCGAAGCGAATGAGATCGACGCCCAAGGTGAAAGCCAGTTGCTTGGCCACCTCGGTTTTGCCAACGCCCGTGGGGCCGCTGAACAGGAAGGCGCCAATGGGTTTGTCGGGCTTGCCCAAGCCGGAGCGCGCCATTTTGATGGCGGCGGCCAGCGCGTCGATGGCAGCCTCTTGCCCGAACACGACGTTTTTCAGGTCGCGGTCGAGGCTCTTGAGCTTGGATCGATCGTCGGTGGTGACGCTGTGCACCGGCACGCGGGCGATCTTGGAGATGATCTCCTCGATCTCGATCTTGCCGATGGTCTTCTTCTGCTTGCTCTTGGGCAGAATGCGCTGCGCTGCGCCAGCTTCGTCGATGACGTCGATGGCTTTGTCGGGCAGGTGGCGGTCGTTGATGTACTTGGCCGAAAGCTCGGCCGCGGCCGACAGCGCGCCGGGCGAATACTTCACGCCGTGATGCTCTTCAAACCGCGACTTGAGGCCGCGCAGAATTTCGACGGTCTGCTGCACGCTGGGCTCGACCACGTCGATCTTCTGGAAACGGCGCGACAGCGCGGCGTCTTTCTCGAAAATGCCGCGGTACTCGGTGAAGGTGGTGGCGCCGATGCAGCGCAACTGCCCCGACGACAGCGCGGGCTTGAGCAGATTGCTGGCGTCTAGCGTGCCGCCCGAGGCCGAACCAGCGCCGATGAGGGTATGAATTTCGTCGATGAACAGCACCGCGTGCGGCTTGTCCTTGAGCTGCTTGAGCACGGCCTTGAGGCGCTGCTCGAAATCGCCGCGATATTTGGTGCCCGCCAGCAGCGCGCCCATGTCGAGCGAATAAACCACGGCGTCTTGGAGAATGGCCGGCACCTGCCCTTCGGTAATGCGCCAGGCCAGACCCTCGGCAATGGCGGTTTTGCCCACGCCGGCTTCACCCACCAGCAGCGGGTTGTTCTTGCGACGGCGGCAAAGAATCTGAATGACGCGCTCGACTTCATGCTCGCGGCCGATGAGCGGATCGATCTTGCCCTGCTGCGCTAGCGCGTTGAGGTTGAGAGTGAACTGATCGAGCGGCGATTCCTTGCCCTCTTTCTCGTCCCCGCCGTCTTCGCTCGGCGCCGAAGCCGACTTGGCCGGTTCGACCGGCTCGGACTTGCGGATGCCATGCGAGAGGAAATTCACCACGTCGAGCCGGGTGACGCCCTGCTGGTGCAGGTAATAGACGGCGTGTGAATCTTTCTCGCTGAAGATCGCCACCAGCACATTGGCGCCCGTCACCTCTTTCTTGCCGTTGGAGGTGGACTGCACGTGCATGATGGCGCGCTGAATGACGCGCTGGAATCCCAGCGTGGGCTGGGTGTCCACATCGTCCGAACCCGGCACGATGGGGGTGTTTTCCTTTATGAACGCGGTCAGGCTTTTGCGCAGATCGTCCAGATTGGCCGAGCAAGCGCGCAGCACCTCGGCGGCAGAAGGGTTGTCGAGCAGGGCCAG
This sequence comes from Thiomonas sp. OC7, assembly GCF_900634595.1. NCBI lineage: Bacteria > Pseudomonadati > Pseudomonadota > Betaproteobacteria > Burkholderiales > Thiomonas > Thiomonas sp. OC7. The sequence continues at coordinate 212,501 of NZ_LR131953.1, forward strand.
CAGCAGATGCTCGACGGTAATGAATTCGTGGCGCTGTTGGCGCGCCTCGACAAAAGCCATATGCAGGCTGACTTCCAGTTCTTGCGCAATCATCACGAGCCTCCTAAATGGCTTCCATCACACACTGCAAAGGGTGACCGGCCTGACGGGCCGCGCCGATCACCTGCTCCACCTTGGTGGCCGCGATGTCGCGGGTGTAAACCCCGCAAACGCCACGGCCGTCACGGTGCACTTTTAACATGATTTGCGTCGCCGTTTCGCGGTCTTTGTTGAAATAGTGCTGAATCACGACAACCACGAATTCCATCGGCGTGAAGTTGTCGTTGAGCAGGATGACCTGATACATCGCCGGCGGCTTGAGCCGCAGCGTCTGACGCTCGACAACGACGGCGCCGCCGTCTGCTGGAGGGGGGGAATGGGAAGCTGACATGCTCAAAATTGTAGGGAGGTCTGCCGTGGTTTGTTGTCGCCAAGGGTAATTCCGCAAGGTCGGCCGAATAACAAAAAACCGCATCCGAGCCATCCATCTGCGGCGGGGCCGACAGAAAACAAGAGCGGATGATCCCTCACTCGCAACCCGCATAAAAAAAGACCGCCGGAGCGGTCTTATGAGAAAACGCAGGGCCGCCCCAAGTTTTCTTGTCCACCTCGGGGGGCCTGACGCGAACGCGGCAGGTCTGGGGGCGCTTTCAGGCGTCAGCAACGAGGGTCACATATGGTCGATCATCACCTGACCGAATCCGGAGCAGCTCACCTGGGTGGCGTCGGGCAGCAGACGGGCGAAGTCGTAGGTCACCTGTTTGGACAGGATGGACTTTTCCATACTGGCGATGATGCGGTCAGCGGCTTCGACCCAACCCATGTGGCGCAGCATCATCTCGGCGGACAGAATTTCTGAGCCGGGGTTCACATAGTCTTTACCGGCATACTTCGGCGCGGTGCCGTGGGTGGCCTCGAACATGGCCACGCTGTCGGAGAGATTGGCACCCGGCGCAATGCCGATGCCGCCCACTTGGGCCGCGAGCGCGTCGGAAACATAGTCGCCATTGAGGTTGAGCGTGGCGATCACGTCATATTCGTCCGGGCGCAGCAGGATTTGCTGCAAGAAGGCGTCAGCGATCATGTCTTTCACCACGATGTCGCGGCCGGTCTTGGGATTTTTGAAGCGCATCCACGGCCCGCCGTCGAGCAACTGCGCGCCGAATTCCTTGCCGGCCAGGCCGTAGCCCCAGTCACGGAAGGCACCTTCGGTGAACTTCATGATGTTGCCCTTGTGCACCAGGGTGACCGACTTGCGGTCATTGTCGATGGCGTACTGCAGGGCCTTGCGCACCAGGCGCTCGGTACCCTCGCGCGACACCGGCTTGATGCCGATGCCCGAGGTGTCGGGGAAGCGGATTTTTTTCACCCCCATCTCGTTGATGAGGAAATTGACGAGTTTCTTCGCCCCGTCCGACTCGGCGGCCCACTCGATGCCGGCGTAGATGTCTTCGGAGTTCTCGCGGAAGATGACCATATCGGTCTTCTCCGGGTGCTTGACCGGCGAGGGCACGCCCTGGAAATAGCGCACCGGACGCAGGCAGACGTAGAGGTCGAGCTCCTGCCGCAGCGCGACGTTGAGCGAGCGGATGCCGCCGCCGACCGGGGTGGTCAGCGGGCCCTTGATCGAAACCACGTAATCGCGCAGGATCTGAAGGGTGATCTCGGGCAGCCACACGTCGGGGCCGTACACCCGCGTGGCCTTTTCGCCGGCGAAAATTTCCATCCAGGCGATCTTGCGCTTGCCGCCGTAGGCCTTCTCAACCGCCGCGTCCACCACCTTGATCATCACTGGGGTGATGTCGAAGCCCGTGCCGTCGCCTTCGATATAGGGAATGATGGGATGGTCGGGAACATTGAGCGAAAAGTCCGGGTTGACCGTGATTTTTTCGCCTGCAGGCACGCGGATGTGTTGATCCATGGGGAGTCTCCTTCGGTAGTAACCCGAGCATTCTATGCCTCGGCAAGGGTGGAATGAAACAGTCTTGTATATGACATAAGAGTGGGTTTTGCGCGGCTCAAGCCAAATCGGCGTGTGCCGCTCGATATTGCGCCTGATGCTGCGTCCAGGCGTCGCGCAGCGCCTTGGCGGTATGCCCCGGCGCATCGGCTTCGAGGAAGTCGGCCGTCGGCCCCTGCATCACCAGCCGCCCGCCGCCCTTGCCGCCTTCAGGGCCGAGATCGATCAGCCAGTCGGCATTGGCCATCATGTCGAGGTCATGCTCGATGACCACCACGGTATGACCGCTGTCGGTCAGGCGGTGCAGTACGCGAATGAGTTTTTCGGTGTCGGTCTTGTGCAGACCGACGGTCGGCTCGTCGAGCACGTACACCGTCGGCCGGGTTCCGGCGGTGGCGAGTTCGGTGACCAGCTTGATGCGCTGCGCCTCGCCGCCCGAAAGGAAGGGGCTGGGCTGGCCGAGTTGCAGATAACCCAGCCCCACGTCCTGCAGCAATTGCAGCGCGTGATGGATTTTGCGGTGCGCCGCGAAAAACTCGACGGCTTCGTCCACCTCCATCTGCAGCACCTCGCCGGCGTTGCGGCCGCGCAGCCGCACGGCGAGCGTTTCAGGGTTGAAGCGCAGACCGTTGCAATCGGTGCAGGGCACGGTCACGTCGGGCAGGAAGTTCATCGCCACCTTCACCGCGCCCTGCCCCTCGCAGGTCGGACAGCGGCCAGGGCCAGCGTTGAAGGAGAATCGGCTGGCGGAATAGCCGCGGATGCGCGCTTCCTCGGTGTCGGCGAACAACTGGCGAATGCCGTCCCACAGGCCCAGATAGGTGGCGGCGCAAGAACGGGGGGTCTTGCCGATGGGGGACTGATCGACTTCGAGCACGCGCTCCAGGCCCTCCCAGCCCGTCAGATCGCCCGCGCCGTCGATCTCGCCCGAATGCCCCGCAAGCCGCTGACGCAGCGCAGGTACCAGCACCTCGCGGGCCAGCGTGGATTTACCCGAACCCGACACCCCAGTGACCACGGTGAGCCGCCCTCGCGGAAACTGCGCGCTCAAGCCCTGCAGATTGTGCAGATGCGCACTGTGCAGATGCAGCGCGGGTTGGTCGGCCCGGGTGAGCGGGCGCGGCTGCAGCGGCCAGGGCATGGGATCGCGCAGGCTGCGCGCGGTGGCCGTGTCGGCATGGGCCATGACTTCTGCCAGCGCGCCGCTGGCCACGACCTGCCCACCGCGCCGCCCCGCCCCCGGGCCGATGTCGATGAGATGGTCGGCCCGGCGCATGGTGTCTTCATCGTGTTCCACGACCACCAGGGTGTTGCCCTTGGCTTTGAGCAGGGCCAGCGCGTCGAGCAGGATGCGGTTGTCCCGCGGATGCAGGCCGATGGTCGGCTCGTCGAGCACGTAGCACACGCCGCGCAGATTGCTGCCGAGTTGCGCCGCCAGCCGGATGCGCTGCGCCTCGCCGCCGGAGAGCGTGGGCGCGCCGCGGTCCAGCCCCAGATAGCCTAGGCCCACCTGCTGCATGAAGGCCAGGCGCGAACGGATTTCGCTCAGGGCGTCGCGCACGATCTCGGCTTCCCGCGGTGTAAGGGCCAGTGCGCCGAACCAGGCGGCCGCGGCATCGATGTCGCGTGCGGCCAGCTGGGCGATGGACTGATCGCGCAGCCGAACGGCCAGACTGTCGCGGTTCAGCCGCGCGCCGTGGCAGCTCGGGCAGCTGGACGGAGCGCCTGGTGCGGCCACCGGCGCGGCCTTGCGGCCCCGGCCCGGTTTGTCTCGCGGCGTCGCTTTCTCGCCGTCCGCCTCGACCCAGGCGGCCTCCTCGCCGGTCTGCTCGGCATCGAAACCGGCAATCAGTTCCCCGGTGCCGAAGCAAGTGGGGCACCAGCCGGTGGGCGAGTTGTAGGAAAACTGGCGTGGATCGAGTTCGCGGAAGCTGCGCCCGCAGCCCGGACAGGCGCGCTTGGTGGACAGCAGCAGGCTGCGCATCGGCGGCTCGGGCTGCCCGGCTTCCATCGCCTCCTTCAAACCATCGAGCGGCGCCAGTACCAGCACCACGCCCTTGCCCAGCGCCAAGGCACGCCGCAGCAGATCGCGCAATGCCTCCTCGTTCTCCGCCCGCACCACCACGTCGCCGACGGGGAGTTCGATGCTGTGCTCCTTGAAGCGGTCGAGCCGCGGCCAGGGATCGGTCGGCACGAATGCGCCGTCCACCCGCAGATGGGTGTAGCCCATGCTGCGCGCCCACACCGCCAGATCGGTGTAGTAACCCTTGCGCTGCACCACCAGCGGCGCCAGCAGCCCGATGTGCTGGCCGCGCCAGTCGCGCAGCAATTGCGCGGCAATGGCCTCGGGGCTTTGCGGCTCGATGGGGATGTTGCAGTCCGGACAGTATTGCGTGCCGCACTTGGCATAGATCAGTCGCAGAAAGTGGTAAGCCTCGGTGAGCGTGCCCACGGTGCTCTTGCGCCCGCCGCGGCTGGTGCGTTGCTCGATGGCCACCGTGGGCGGAATGCCGACGATGGCCTCCACATCGGGCCGCGCCGCGGGCTGCACGAACTGCCGGGCGTAGGCATTGATCGACTCCAGATAGCGCCGCTGACCTTCGGTGAACAGTACGTCGAAGGCCAGGGTCGATTTGCCGGAACCGGAAACGCCGGTGATCACCGTCATCTCGCCACGCGGAATGTCCACATCGACCCCGCGCAGATTGTGCTCACGCGCCTGGCGGATGGCGATGAATCCGGCCTTGCCGGCCCGCAGCGCGCTGGCAAGGTGCGGGCCGACGGGTTCGTCGGCGGCGGAGTAGGTCGCAGCGGGTTCGGCGGCTTGCAACAGAGACGAGGCGTTCGCTGCCCCCTCCCGACCTCCCCCACAAGTGGAGGAGGTGAGAACGGCGCTTCGCGCGTCCTTCGGATGCCCCTCCCGGCCTCCCCCACGAGTGGAGGAGGAGAACACCCCCTCCCCACTGGGTGGGGAGGGTTGGGGTGAAGATGCGTTTTGACCCGCGCCACGCTGCGCCGCGTCCCGCGCCAGCGCCTGGCCGGTGAACGATGTCGCGCAGGCGGCCAGCTCGTCGGGCGGCCCAGAGAACACCAGCCGCCCCCCGGCGTCGCCCCCTTCGGGGCCGAGGTCGATGACCCAGTCTGACGAGGCGATGACATCGAGGTTGTGCTCGATCACCAGCACGGTGTGCCCGGCGTCGAGCAGCTTGCGCAGGGCCCGCAGCAGTTTGGCCACGTCGTCGAAATGCAGGCCGGTGGTCGGCTCATCGAACAAGAACAGCGTGCCCTTGCGCGCCAGTCCGGCGCGGGTCTTGGCGGCCTCGGCGAGAAAGCCCGCGAGCTTGAGGCGCTGGGCCTCGCCGCCTGAGAGCGTTGGCGTGGGCTGACCCAAGCGCAGATAGTCCAGCCCCACGTCCACCAGGGCCTGCAGCGTCCGGGTGATGTCGGATTGCCCGCGAAAGCGTTGCAGCGCCTCGGCCACGGTGAGGTCGAGCACCTGCGCCATGTTCAGCGGGGCGAACCCCGCCTGCGCCGGCAGTTGCACTTCGAGCACTTCGGCGCGGTAGCGCTTGCCGTCGCAGTCGGGGCAACGCAGATAGACGTCCGACAGGAACTGCATCTCCACATGCTCGAAACCCGAACCGCCGCAGGTGGGGCAACGGCCGTCGCCGCTGTTGAAGCTGAAGGTGCCTGCGGTGTAGCCGCGTTCGCGCGCGGTGGGCAAGGCGGCGAACAGGGCGCGAATGCCGTCGAAAGCGCCGACGAAACTCACCGGATTGGAACGGGCCGTCTTGCCAATGGGCGACTGATCGACCAGCACCACGTCGCCCACCTGATCGGCGCCGAGCAGGCGGTCGAAAGCGCCGGGAATGGGCGCGGTCTTGCCCAGCGAGCGGGCCAGCGCCGGATACAGCACGTCGCCGATGAGGGTGGATTTGCCGCAGCCCGACACGCCAGTGAGCGCCGTCATGAAGCCCAGCGGAATCTCGACCGTCAGCGACTTGAGGTTGTGCTCGCGCGCGCCTTCCAGAATGAGGCGCGGCGCCAGCAGACCGCCCTGCGCATCGCGGCGCGGGGTGCGTCGGCGCGGTAAAGCGTCGCTCACCTTCAGTTCACCGCTGAGGTAACGGCCGGTCAGCGTGTTTGAGCGCTGCGCCTGATCGAGTGTGCCCTGGAATACCAGATGCCCGCCGCGCTCGCCCGGGCCGGGGCCGATTTCCAGCATCCAGTCGGCGGTGCGCATGAGCTGGGGATCGTGCTCGACGAGTAGCAGCGAATTGCCCGCCTCCTTGAGCCGATGCAGCACACCGCCCAGACGGTCGAGATCGCGTGGATGCAGGCCGATGGACGGCTCGTCGAGCACGAACAGGGTTTGCGTCAGCGCCGTACCTAGCGCGGTGGTGAGGTTGATGCGCTGCACCTCTCCGCCCGACAAGGTGCGCGACTGGCGGTCGAGGGTGAGATAGCCCAGGCCGACATCCCGCAGGTAGCGCAGACGCGAGCGGATGTTGTCGAGCAGCATGCTGCTGGCGGCTTGCGCCATGTCCGGCAGCGCCAGATCGGCGAACAGACGCTGCAGGCGCTCGATCGGCAACGAGTTGACGTCGTGCAGATTCAACCCCGGCAGGCTGGCCAGCACGGCGTCGCTCCACGACGCCCCCACAGGGCGAAATCGCGCGTAGCTGCCCTCTCCGCCGATCGCGGCTTCGGCCTGCTCCAACGAGCCGATGCGCCACAACAGCGCTTCGGTCTTGAGCCGCGCGCCCTGGCAGGTGGGGCAGGCGGTGTAACTGCGGTACTTGGACAGCAGCACGCGCACATGCATCTTGTAAGCGCGGCTCTCCAGCCAGTCGAAATAGCGCCGCACGCCGTAGAACTGCTTCTGCCAGTTGCCGCGCCAGTCGGGGTCGCCCTCGATGACCCAGGTGCGCTCGCGTTCGCTGAGCTCGGCCCAGGGCACATCGAGCCTGATCTCGGCCTGCGCGGCGTAGCGCTCCAGATCGGTCTGGCATTCGGCAAAGCTCTGCGTCTGCCAGGGTTTCACCGCCCCGGCCCGCAGGGTTTTACGCACATCGGGAATCACCAGATCGAGATCGACGCCGATCACCCGGCCGAAGCCGCGACAGGTTTCGCAAGCGCCGACGGGCGAATTGAAGCTGAACAGGCCGGGGCTGGGGTCGCGGTAATGGATGTCGCAATCCGGGCAGTGCAGATCCGAGGAATAACGCCACACCATCCCTTTGCTCTCGGCGGCCTCAACATCGCGCGGCAGCTCGTGCACTTCCATGCGTCCCTGGCCCAGCCGCAGCGCCGCCTCGACGGCCTCGCTGAGCCGCGCGGGCTCGTCGGTCGGCAGACGCAGCCGGTCCTGCACCACGTCGAGCACCCGTCCTTTGGGCGTGTCGCGCTCGCCGAGAATGCGGGTGTAACCCTGCGCGGCGAGCTGCTGGGTGATGTGCTCCACGCTCATGCCCTGCGGCATTGCCACCGCGAACACCACGGCGGCGCGCAGCCCCTGCGGCAGCAGGCGCGCGCGGCGCTGCACGTCCTCGACGATGCTCTGCGCCGTATCCCGCCGCACCTCCGCGCCGCAGCCGCGGCAGTACAGTCTGGCCGCGCGGGCGAACAGCAGCTTGAGATGATCGGCCAGCTCGGTCATGGTGCCCACGGTGGAACGCGAGGTGCGCACCGGGTTGGTCTGATCGATGGCGATCGCCGGCGGAATGCCTTCGATGCGATCGACCTGCGGGCGATCCATGCGGTCGAGAAACTGCCGCGCGTAAGGAGAGAACGTCTCGACGTAGCGCCGCTGACCTTCGGCGTACACCGTGTCGAACACCAGCGAGCTCTTGCCCGACCCCGAAACGCCGGTGACGACGACAATGCGCCCCAGCGGAATGTCCAAGTCGAGGTTCTTGAGATTGTTCTGCCGCGCACCGATGATGCGGATGGCGCTCTCCTCATCTGAGGAAGAGGCCGAAGAGCTGGGGAAATGTGCAGTCATTCGAGCACTATACCGGCAGCGATTGCACCGCGTCTCCAGCAGGACTTTGCGTTGGCGGCCCATCAAAAACTGACTCACAGCCGTCCTTCAGCCGCGCCCGACTGTGTCGTTTCAAGCTGTAACCATTCACCCGCGTTTGCGGGGGCTCGCCCCCTGCGCTGGGTAGAATTTGTCAACGATCCGCCCGCAGACTCTTCACTCATGCGATTGCCCAAGCGCCCTGCCCTGATCTCCGCCCTGTTCGGCAAGCCCGCCAACCCGCGTGCGGCGGCGCACTCGCGGCATCTGGAAATTCTCATCACCCGGCCGGGTCATGCCGCGCACAGTTTCCGTATCGACCTCGATGCCCTGCGTCGTGCGGCTTTCTGGGTGCTGGCGGCCGTGGCCCTGTGGCTCATGTTCACGTTTTTCATGGCCTGGCGCCAAGTCGCCAGCGGCAATCTTCAGCAGCGCGCGGATCAACTGGCCGCGCAAGCCGCCACCGCCCAGAGCGCCAACGCCCGGCTACAGGCCGAAAACGGCGCCATGGCCAGCCATCTTCTCGCGCTCAAACAACGCGTGGACAGCCTCGCCACCACCATGCGCGGATTTGTGCAGAAGCGGGCCGAGCAGTTTCCGGTGGAGGAGAAAAACGTCAACCAGGGCGGCATCGCGCAACCGCTCAACGCGGCCAATGCCCCAGCGCTGCTGCGCGATGAAGTCGATCTGATCGGTGCGCGCCTGAGTCTGTTGCTGCCGCAAGCCCATCACCTCGCTTCGCTGGAGGCGGCGCGGCCCATGGGCGACCCTGTCACTGGCGATGCACCCATCACATCGGATTACGGCCTGCGCCCCAACCCCATGGGCGGCGGCGTGGAGTTTCACAACGGCATCGACTTCGGCGTGAAACCGGGCACGGCCGTGCACGCCACCGCGAACGGCGTGGTCGAGAGTGCGGGATGGAAGTCGGGCTATGGCAACTGCGTGGTCATCGCCCATCCCTTCGGCTATCGCAGCCTGTTTGGCCATCTCAGCACCATCCGGGTCAAGGCGGGCGATACGGTCACGCGTGGTCAGGTCATCGCCCTGTCGGGCAATACCGGCCGCTCCACCGGCCCGCATTTGCACTACACCTTGCTCTACGGGGACAAGACGCTCGACCCCGCCACCTACCTGCTTGCCCAACGATAGGACTGCCTCATGTTCAAACCGAAAACGCCGAAGACCACCGACGTCTGGTCGAAAGAATCCGCTGCCGCCTCCGCCGCGACGACCGCCGTCACGCCCTCGGCGCTGACGTACATCGGCGCGGGCAGCGAGGTGCATGGCGACCTGCGCGCGGCGGGCAATCTGCGCGTTGACGGCACGATCTTCGGCACGGTGCAGGTCGATGGCGATCTCGAAGTCTCCACCACTGGCGCGATCGAAGGCAAACAGGTCAGCGCTCGCAGCGTGCTGGTGCACGGGCGCATCAAGGCCAAAGTGCACGCGACGGAACAACTGCGCATTCACGGCCAGGGCCAGGTCGAAGGCGACGTGACGGCACAATCACTCGACATCGAAGCCGGGGCGCATTTCACCGGCTACAGCCGCACCGGCATGACGCAAGAGCCGGAGGTGCTGCAACTCGATCACGAGGCTCAGGTGCCCGAGCCCAATCAGGCGCAAGGCGATCCCGACATTCGATCCGCCGTTTGACATTCGTCCTGCATGCTGAAAGCTGACATGCTGTAATGCCTGCATGTCCGCCGAATACGCCTCATCCCGCTCCCTCCCCCAAACCGACAAACGCCCCCGCAGCCGCTCGATGCGTAGCTTGAGCGGCTTGCTGCCGTTTCTGCGCCCGTATCGTGGACGCATTGCGGTGGCGCTGCTCTTCTTGTTGCTCGCCGCGGGCAGCACCCTGGCCTTCCCGATGGCGCTACGCTGGCTGATCGACGCCGGCATGCTGCATGCGCAAGCCAGCCGGGCGGCTTTAGGCTGGCATTTCGCCGGACTGTTCGGGCTGGCCGTGGCGCTGGGGGTGTTTTCCGCCGCGCGCTTTTATATGGTGAGTTGGCTGGGCGAGCGCATCACCGCCGATGTGCGCAGCGCCGTCTATGCCCACGTGCTGCGGCAGAGCCCGCAGTTTTTCGAGCACACGCAAACCGGCGAAGTGCTGTCTCGTCTCACCACCGACACCACGCTGGTGCAGACCGTTGTCGGCACCAGTTTTTCCATGGGACTGCGTAACGTGGTGGTGCTGATCGGCGGCATGACCATGCTCATCATCACCAATCCTGGTCTGATGCTGGGCGTGCTGGTGGTGATTGCCGTGGTGGTGGCCCCCGCCGTGTTCATCGGCCGCCGTGTGCGGCGCCTGTCGCGCGCCAGCCAGGACCGCATCGCCGACGCCAGCGCGCTGGCCTCCGAAGTGCTCGCCGCCATGCCGGTGGTGCAAAGCTACGCCCGCGAAGACGACGAAGCCCGGCGATTTTCCGGTTCGGCCGAAACCGCATTCCGCACCGCGGTCAGCCGCAACAAGGTGCGCTCGCTGCTCACCGCGTTCATCATCGTCGCCATGTTCGGCGCCCTGCTCTATGGCCTGTATCTGGGCACGGTGTCGGTCATGGAAGGCCGCATGAGCGCCGGTGTTCTGGGCCAGACGGTGCTCTACATCGGCCTGGTGGCCGGTTCGGCCGCCGCGCTCGCTGAAGTGTTTGGCGACTTGCTGCGCGCGGCCGGCGCCACCGAGCGCCTGATGGAACTGCTGGCCGAGCAATCGCCCGTGCGCAATCCGGCGCATCCGGTCGCGCTACCCGCGGTGCAGCGCGGCTCGGCGGTGGTGCTCGACCATGTGCGGTTTTTCTACCCTTCGCGGCCGGACAAACCGGCGCTCGACGACTTTTCGCTGCGCATCGAACCCGGGGAAACCGTGGCCCTAGTCGGCCCCAGTGGCGCCGGCAAGACCACTGTGCTGCAACTGCTGCTGCGCTTTTACGACGCGCAGCAAGGCAGCATCCGTATCGACGGCGTGGACGTGCAGCAGGCCGACTTCAAGGCGCTGCGCCAGCGCATCGGCCTGGTGCCGCAGGACGCGGTGATTTTTTCCGCCAGCGCAGCCGACAACATTCGCTACGGCCGCCCAGAAGCCACCGACGCCGAGGTGCAGGCCGCAGCCCGCGCCGCGCAGGCCGAAGACTTTCTGCGCGAACTGCCGCAGGGCGACGCCACTTATCTCGGCGAGCGCGGCGTGCGCTTGAGCGGCGGCCAGCGCCAGCGCATCAGCATCGCCCGCGCCATTCTGAAAAACGCCCCGCTGCTACTGCTCGACGAAGCCACCAGCGCGCTAGACGCCGCCAGCGAGCGCGACGTACAGACCGCGCTCGAACACGCCATGCGCGACCGCACCACCCTGGTCATCGCCCACCGCCTCGCCACCGTGCAGCGCGCCGACCGCATCGTAGTGATGGATCAGGGCCGCATCATCGACATCGGCACCCACGCCGAACTCATGGCCCGCGGCGGTCTCTACGCCAGCCTGGCGTCGCTGCAGTTCATGCAGTGAGTTCTAGAGCACAGGTGCAGCAAGCAGGTAAAAATGCTGAGAGCAGCGACCTGACGCCAGGCAGTCTGGGCACAGCAAAGCCGGTCGCTGTGTTGCGTCCCAGCCGTAAACGCACAGGTCGTGGGTAAGATTGCCCCGCGCGAGGCTCTTGCACCTCTCCCATGTTCTTTGCGCCAGCCAACGGCCTGCGTCCAACAAAGTTTGTTTCATGACCGCCATCCCCACCCCTTACGAAGACCTGATGCGTCACGTCTTCACCCACGGCCAGGACAAGACCGACCGCACCGGCACGGGCACGCGCAGCGTGTTCGGTCACCAGATGCGATTCGATCTGTCGGCCGGTTTTCCGCTCATCACCACCAAGCGGGTGCATTTCAAGAGCATCGCCTACGAGCTGTTGTGGTTTCTGCGCGGCGAGTCGAACGTGCGCTGGCTCCAAGAACATGGCGTGACGATCTGGGACGAATGGGCGCGCGAAGACGGCGAACTCGGGCCGGTCTACGGTGTGCAATGGCGCTCTTGGCCCGCGCCGACGGCCGACGACCCGCACCGTTCCATCGACCAGATCAGCGAAGTGCTGCGGCAACTGCGCACTCAGCCGGATTCGCGCCGCATCATCGTCAGCGCCTGGAACGTCGGCCAGATCGCGGAAATGGCCCTGCCGCCCTGCCATGCGTTTTTCCAGTTCTACGTCGCCCCGCCGCGCCAACCCGGAGAACCGGGACGCCTGAGCTGCCAGCTCTATCAGCGCAGCGCCGATATTTTTCTGGGCGTGCCCTTCAACATCGCCAGCTATGCGCTGCTCACCTTGATGATCGCGCAACAGACCGATCTTCTGCCCGGCGATTTCGTCTGGACCGGGGGCGACTGCCACCTCTACAGCAACCACTTCGCCCAGGTGCAGGAGCAACTCAGCCGCGCGCCCTACCCCTACCCCACACTGGAGTTCGCGCGCAAACCCGAGAGCCTGTTCGACTACACCTTCGACGATTTCGTCCTGAGCCACTATCAGCACCATCCGGCGATCAAGGCGCCTGTGGCGGTATGACCGAACTCGTCCTCATCGCCGCCGTGACGCGCAACGGCATGATTGGCAAAGACGGCGGCATGCCCTGGCATCTCCCGGCCGATCTGCAGCACTTCAAGCGCCTCACCCTGGGCCACCCCATCCTGATGGGGCGCCGTACCTGGGATTCATTGGGACGACCGCTTCCGGGACGCCGCAATATCGTGATCAGCCGTCAGCCCGGATGGCAGGCGGCGGGGGCGGAACCTGCCGAGTCACTTCCGGCGGCACTGCAACGGATCAGCAACGATGCACTGGCCTTCGTCATCGGCGGCGCCCAGCTCTATGCCCAAGCGCTGCCCCTGGCTGACCGGCTGGAACTCACCGAGATCGACCACGACTTCGACGGCGACACGCGCTTTCCCAATTGGGACCGCAGCCTCTTCACCGAAACCGCCCGTGAGTCGCATCTTGCGCCTGAAGGCTGGGCGTATCACTTCGTCACCTACACCGCCACAAGACTGCATCGATAGTCTGAGAGGGTGTGAACCGTGGCGGTGTGCGCAATGTTGTTCCAAGGTGTCGCCGTCTGGGCGGGGCTGCCCGCCTTTTTGTTCGCCCTCATGCTGCTGCTGGGGTTCCGCCTCAATACCCGTTTTACCTGGATTTTGTTGCTGCTCGGTCTCGCCGGGCTGGCCGCGCAGGGGCTCTCCATCGCCTGCGCCGGCTGGGCAAACGCCAGCGCCTGGCTGCCCGATTGTTGCGGTTTGGGCTCTGCCGCGCGCATGCTCTCTGCTGAAGGGCTTTGGCGGCTCAATCTGGCCTGGCTGCTGCTAGCGCTGACCGTCATCGCAGCCTGCGCAGCGGCGATCTGGCGGCTGGCTTTGCCAAAACGCAGCAAGCAAAAAGCTCCGTAACGCGGTTTGCATTCTGAAACATGCCGGATTCCTGCCTTCCGGTAGATTACTCGCAAACAAACACGAGGAGACTCCATGACAGCCGCGTCCATCGCCCCGGTCAACAAGACATCGCATATCGCCATCGCCAGCTTCATCGGCACGGCCATCGAGTTCTACGACTTCTACGTTTACGCCATTGCCGCGGCGCTGGTCATCGGGCCGGTGTTCTTTCCCAGCGCCTCGCCCACGGCGCAGACGCTCAACGCCTTTGCCACTTTCGGCATCGCGTTTCTGGCGCGGCCGGTCGGCTCCTTTTTGTTCGGACATTTCGGCGATCGATTCGGCCGCAAGTCCACCTTGGTCGCCACGCTGCTCACCATGGGGGTGTGCACCACGCTCATCGGCCTGCTGCCCGGATATGACCACATCGGCGAGCTGGCTCCGTGGTTGCTGGTCATCCTGCGTATCGGCCAGGGGCTGGGGCTCGGCGGCGAATGGGGCGGCGCGGCGCTGCTCGCCACAGAAAACGCGCCCAAACATCGCCGCGGCCTGTTCGGCATGTTTCCCCAGCTTGGGCCTTCCATCGGCTTTCTCGTGGCCAACGGTCTGTTCCTGCTGCTGGGCCTGCTGCTGAGCCACGAACAGTTCATGGCCTGGGGCTGGCGCATTCCCTTTCTGGTTAGCGCCGTGCTGGTGTTCATCGGCCTGTATGCGCGACTCAAACTCACTGAAACCCCCTTGTTCCAGGCAGTCGCCAAGCAACCCCGACGCGTTCCGCTGACCGAACTGCTCAGCGGCCACCTCAAGCCGCTGATACTCGGCTCGTTGTCCATCGTGGTCTGCTACGCCTTGTTCTATATCAGCGCGGTGTTCGTGCTGAGCTATGGCATCGGCACCTTGCATCTGCCCAAGCCGACGCTGCAGGCCTGGCTGATGTTGGCCATCGTCTGCATGGCCGTGGCCACCGTGTTGTCGGCCTGGGCCAGTGACGCCCTGGGGCGACGCGCCGTCTTGGTCGCGTCGGCCGGGGCCGCGGTGCTCTGGGGTTTCGCTCTGGCGCCGCTGCTGGGCTCAGCCACCACCACGGGCGTGGGAATATTTCTGTGCGGCGCCCTCTTTCTCATGGGTATGACCTATGCGCCGCTAGGTGCGATGCTGCCCGAGATTTTTCCCACCACGGTGCGCTACACCGGCTCGGGCGCGGCCTACAACCTCGGTGGCATTCTGGGGGCTTCGCTTGCCCCCTATGTCGCTCAGGTGTTGGTGGCGCACGGTGGGCTGAGCTGGGTAGGCGGCTACATTTCCGTGGCGGCTGTCATCAGCCTGCTCGCCGTTCTGGGGCTGGGTGAAACCCGGCACCGCGATCTCGGTCAAACCGAGTCTGTTTCCATTTCCTGATGATTTGCGGGCCCTGTGCCCTGGAGGTTTTTTGATGCGCTACGCCACCCTGGGTTTGATGATGGTTTTCGCCGGATTGAGCGCAACCGCGTACGCCAAAGATGCGCCCATGGAGCCCGGGCTCTGGAGCATGGAGATTCACGGCACGACTCGCGTCGATCCGAACCTGAGCGTGCCGATGCAGCGCGATGTCAAGATCTGCGTCAAACCGGGGCAAAAACCGGAGAGCGTAGTGGTGCCAATGGACGGCAAGCAGTGCACACGCGAACAAGCCACCTCGGCCGATGGCGAGACGCAATGGACCTTCCACTGCGATTTGCCGCAAGCCAAGGTCACGCAGACCGGCACCTTCCGCACCGGCCCAGCAACATTCGAGTCGAAATGGAGTATCACCAGCGTCGCCCCCTCCGGCGCAACCACCCAATCAGACATGCAGGTGAACGGCAAGCGCCTGGGCAGCGATTGCGGCGACGTGAAGTAAGAATCCACGCCTCAACATCGGGAATAAAAAAGCCGCCTCAAGAAATTTTGAGGCGGCTGCGTCTCCTCGGCGGGCCGAGGCCAACCCGGCCTGGCCCACTCTTCTCCAGATACATCAGGCCACTTTGCGGTCGAAGAACTGCTCGTCTTCGGTCGATCCCTTGAGCGCGGCGGTGGAAGCCTCGTTCTCGATCGTCGTGGTGACGGCGTCGAAATAGCCGGTGCCGACCTCGCGTTGATGCTTGACCGCGGTGAAGCCCTTGGGCGCTGCGGCAAACTCGGCCTCTTGCAACTCGACAAAGGCGCTCATCTGGTTGCGGGCATAGCCGTAGGCCAAGTTGAACATCGAATAGTTCAGCGCATGGAAACCGGCCAGGGTGATGAACTGGAACTTGTAGCCCATGGCGCCCAATTCCTTCTGGAACTTGGCGATGGTGGCATCGTCGAGGTTCTTCTTCCAGTTGAAGGACGGCGAGCAGTTGTAGGCCAGCATCTTGCCGGGGAACTTGGCATGAATGGCTTCTGCGAAGGCCTTGGCGTAGGCGAGGTCGGGCTTGCCGGTTTCGCACCACACCAGATCGGCATAGGGCGCGTAGGCCAGACCGCGGGAGATGGCCTGCTCCAGGCCGGGCTTGGTGCGGTAGAAGCCTTCGACCGTGCGCTCGCCGGTGCAGAAGGGCTTGTCGGTATCGTCAACGTCGGAGGTGATCAGGTCGGCCGCTTCGGCGTCGGTGCGCGCCACCAGCACCGTCGGCACGCCCATGACGTCGGCCGCCAGGCGCGCTGCCACGAGCTTGGCAACAGCCTCGCGAGTCGGCACCAGCACCTTGCCGCCCATGTGGCCGCATTTCTTCACCGAGGCCAACTGGTCTTCGAAGTGCACGCCGGCGGCGCCGGCCTCGATCATGGACTTCATCAGCTCGAAGGCGTTGAGCACGCCGCCGAAACCGGCTTCGGCATCGGCCACGATGGGGGCGAAATAGTCGATGAAGCCTTCGTCACCGGGCTGCTTGCCTTCCATCCACTGAATCTGATCGGCTCGGGTGAGGGTGTTGTTGATGCGCTTGACCACGCTGGGCACCGAGTTGGCCGGATACAGCGACTGGTCGGGATACATCTCGCCAGCCAGGTTGGCATCACCCGCCACTTGCCAGCCCGACAGGTAGATGGCCTGCAGGCCGGCCTTGACTTGCTGCATGGCCTGGTTGCCAGTCAGGGCGCCCAGGGCGTTGACGAACGGCATGTCGTGCATCTGCTTCCACAGACGATCTGCACCGCGACGGGCCAGCGTATGCTCAACCATCACCGAACCGCGCAGGCGCACCACTTCCTCTGCGCCGTAACCGCGCTTGATGCCCTTCCAGCGCGAGTTCTGCGCCCAATCCTGTTCCAACGCTGCCACTTGCTGTTTGCGATCTGCCATCTTGCTTCTCCGGGTGAATGAAAATTCGATGCCTGAGCGTAGTTGACTTTTGCGGCGCAGCATAGTCTTATGTCTTATATAAGAGATAATTTTATGTCCTTATAGATCAATGCTTTAAATTCTATTTTTTGCAATACGGAACATTTTTTTGCTGAGTGAAACCCATCTGACCTGCGTTGCAGCAGGCTGTTTTCACATCACGATCTCCAAATTTCGCATTGTGAGAAATGCACCCGTCCCGAAAGCCTTCGCTACCCTCGACACTCCCCTCTCAAGGAAACGCAGGGTCGCCCCAAGTTTCCTTGCCCCCCCCCACGGGGGGGCTGGGCGCAGTCCAGCCCTGGGGGCGCTCAGGGGGCAGGAAACTTTTGGGGCTGCCCACGTTTTTTTGATGTATCTATTCACTTGCTCATTCCATGACTTCCCTACCCTCTGCGGACAAACCGGGTCCGAGTCGCCCGACCGCCTTTCCCCATGAGTCGCCGCGTCACAAGGCCGAATTGTTCTGGGTGTTCAACCACCTCACCCTGCTGGGGGTCGGCGGGGTATTACCGTTTGCTCAGCGCATTTTGGTGGAAGACAAACGCTGGTTGAGCAATGGAGAGTTCGTCGAGATGCTCAGCCTGAGCCAGGTGCTGCCAGGGCCCAACCTGATCAATCTTGCCCTGATGGTCGGACAGCGTTTCTTCGGCTGGCGTGGGGCGGCCGTGGCCCTGGCGGGCATGCTCGTCGCGCCGCTGGTGCTGATCTTCCTCGTTGCCATCGCCTACGCCCAATACGCCAGCACGCCCGCAGTGACTCATGCATTGCAGGGAATGTCGGCCGTGGTGGCCGGACTGGTGATTGCCATGGCCATCAAGCTCTTTCCCGCCATTCGCCATTACCTGCCCAACTGGGGCTGGGCGGGGCTGGCGTTTGCCGGGGTGGGCCTGCTGCGTATCAACCTGCTCTGGGTCTTGGTCGTACTCGGTCCGATTGCCGTAGCACTGGCCTGGTGGCGCATTCGGAGGGCCTGATGCACACCCTCTCAGTCGCCCTGGCTTTTTTCGGCCATTTTCTACTGTGGTCTCTGCTTTCAGTGGGCGGCGCCATCGGCCTGCTGCCCGACATGCACCGCTATCTGGTGGTGGAGCAACATTGGCTCAGCGATTCGGCGTTTACCTCGGCCCTGGCGCTGGGGCAGGCTTCGCCCGGCCCCAACATGATTCTGTTTTCCGCCCTGCTCGGCTGGCAGATTCTCGGACTGCCCGGTGCCCTGCTAGCGGCCATCGGGCTGATTCTGCCGTCATCGCTCATTACCGTGGCCTATTTCCGCTACAGCCGGATTCACAAGGATCGCCACTGGGTACGCGCCATGCACGATGGCATGGCGCCCATCACCGTCGGCCTGCTGCTTTCCTCCGGCTGCCTGCTGGCGCGGCAGGAAGCCACCAGTTGGCAGCGCATCGCGCTCATTGCGCTCACCGTCGTGCTGGTCGTCCGCACACGGCTCAACCCTTTGTGGCTGCTACTCGCCGGAGCATTGTTGGGTCTGCTCGGCTTCATTTGAGGGAGAAATTACGCACATGCTCAAACGCATCAGCCCCCTGCAATCCGAGCCGGTGTATCGCGTCGATGCGCTGCGCCAGATCGAATCCGAGGCCGCGCGCACATTACCCCCGCACAGCCTCATGCAGCGCGCGGGCAGTGCCGTGGCCCGGTTGGCGCAGGCTTGCTATCCGCACGCAAGACGCGTCGTCGTGCTCGCGGGCGCGGGAAACAACGGCGGCGACGGCCTTGTGGCGGCCACGCAGTTGCACCAGGCTGGACGCGACGTGCTCGTCCTCGCCTGCGGCGCCGAGACGCTGAACGAATGGCGCTCTCGCCTGCCCGCCGACGCTGCGTGGGCCTGGGCGCAAGCGCAGACGGCTGAGGTTCGGTGCGCCCTGGACGATCACAGCACCTTGCCCGAGGCCGATCTCTACATCGACGCGCTGCTGGGCCTTGGCCTGCGGGGCCCCATGCGAGCGCAGATGGCCGAGATCATTCAAAGGCTCAACGCGCAGCGCGGCGCCCCGGTGCTCAGCGTCGATCTGCCCTCGGGGCTGGATGCCGACACCGGCGCCGCAACCGACGTCTGCGTGCGCGCCACCTTGACTCTCAGCCTGCTCGGGCTCAAACCCGGTTTGCGCACTGGGCCTGCATCAAGCTTATGCGGCACGCTGTGGCAGGACGATTTCGGCGTCGATGCGGCAACGCATCATCCGCAGGTAGCGATTGATGCCACCTGGCTCGGCGCCGATCTGATTCGCCCTCTGCTGCCGGACCTGTCACAGTCCGCCCACAAGGGGCAGCGGGGCGACGTCGCGGTGATCGGAGGTGCCGCAGGCATGACAGGCGCTGCCCTGCTCGCCGCCCGCGCGGCAGCCCAGCTCGGCGCCGGCAGAGTGTTCGTCGGCCTGCTCGATGACCAAGCCCCCGCCGTAGATCTGCTGGCGCCAGAACTGATGCTGCGCTCCCCAGCCGCGCTACTCGACGCCCAAGGTGGCCGAACCTGTCTGCTCGTCGGCCCCGGCGCCGGTTGCGACGACGCCGCCCGCACCTACTTGGCGCAGGCTCTGGCCCAACCCGTCCCCCTGGTGCTCGACGCCGACGCGCTCAATCTCCTGGCCGCGACTGATTCGCTGCAAACCCTGCTACGGCAACGCAAGCCCATCACAACCCTATTGACGCCCCACCCCCTTGAGGCGGCCCGACTGATGGGCGTCTCGGTACAGGCGATTGAGTCGGACCGTCTCACCGCTGCGCGCACCCTGGCTCAGCGCTTCGCCTGCTGGATTGTGCTCAAGGGTCACGGCACCCTCATCGTCTCGCCGCAACAAACAGCGTGGATCAATGCCACCGGCAATGGCCTATTGGCCACGGCAGGCAGCGGCGATGTGCTGGCCGGCAGCGCGGCCGCCCTGCTCGCAGCAACAGGGAAGGCTTCATCAGTGCTCGCCGCCGTCTGGCTGCACGGCCAAGCGGCTATCCACTACGCCCGCAAACACGGCCCCGGCGGACTCACCGCCGCCACACTGCCGTTGTGGATGGCGGCAAGCTGGGCCGATTTACCCTATCGTCGTCCCCGCCCTGGCATTGACGAAAATGCAGACTTTTGCTAACTTGCTCTCATGTCTATGTCTCGCATTCCTTTCGTCTCAAAGTTATCGATCAACGCTGAAGTTGCGCGTGATGTTAGTGTTCGGTCTTTCGGAGGCGGCGAGGGCGCTTGCGACGCTTTGCTACTGGGCGGTCTACTACTGGCTTTGCCATCGAATGCCGCGCGCGACTGATTGACGTTTTCATCTCGTTTTTCTAAATCCCAAGCGCCCGCGGCTTAAGCCACCGGGCGCTTTTCTTTTATATGCGCTTGCCATGACGATTTTCTGCACCGATCTGAGACGACTACCCACCGGCGGTCGGGTCCTGCACCCGCGACAGCCCGACCGCCCCATCGTCGCACCCTCTATGCCCTGCGCAACCCCATTCGCTTTCTGGAGATGACCTCATGTTGAAGCAACCGAACACCAAATACCGCGCCTTTCCTCAGATCGATCTGAAAAACCGCACCTGGCCCGATCGGGTCATCACCCAGCCGCCGATCTGGATGAGCACTGATCTGCGCGACGGCAATCAGGCGCTGTTCGAACCCATGGATGCACAGCGCAAGATGCGCATGTTCAAAATGCTGTGCGCCGTTGGCGTCAAGCAGATCGAAGTGGCCTTTCCGTCTGCCTCGCAAACCGATTTCGATTTTGTGCGCGAACTCATCGAGGGCGGTCACATTCCCGACGATGTCACCATCGAAGTGCTGACCCAAGCGCGCGAAGATCTCATCCGCCGCACCTTCGACTCACTGCGGGGCGCCAAGCGGGCGATCGTGCATGTTTACAACGCCACGGCCCCAAATTTCCGACGCATCGTGTTCAACGTCGACGAAGCGGGCTGCACGCAGATCGCGGTGAATGCGGCCAAACTCATCAAGCAGATCGCTGCCGAGCACCCGGAAACCCAATGGACCTTCCAGTACAGCCCCGAGGTGTTCAGCGGCACCGAGCTTCCCTTTGCCGTCTCGGTGTGTAACGCCGTGACCGAAGTCTGGCAGCCCACGCCGGAAAACAAGATCATTTTCAACTTGCCGGCCACGGTCGAGATGAGCACCCCCAACATCTATGCCGACCAGATCGAATGGATGCACCGCCATCTCAATAAGCGTGACAGCATCATCCTGTCGCTGCATCCGCACAATGATCGGGGCTGCGCCGTCGCCGCTGCAGAGCTCGGCGTGATGGCTGGCGCCGACCGCGTGGAAGGCTGCCTGTTCGGCAATGGCGAACGCACCGGCAATGTCGATCTGGTCACCCTTGCGCTCAATCTCTATTCACAAGGCGTGAACCCGGGGCTGGATTTTTCGAACATCAACGCCGTGGCGCGCACCGTGGAGGAATGCACACAGTTGCCCGTGCATCCCCGCCACCCCTATGCAGGTGATCTGGTGTTTACCGCTTTCTCCGGCTCACATCAGGACGCCATCAAAAAAGGTCTGGCCGCACAACGTCACGATGCCCTGTGGGAAGTGCCCTATCTCCCCGTCGATCCGGCCGATCTCGGCCGCGCCTACGATTCGGTCATCCGCGTCAACAGCCAGTCCGGCAAGGGCGGCATCGCCTATCTGCTCGAAGCTACCTACGGTCTGGTCATGCCCCGCCGTTTGCAGGTCGAGTTCAGCGGCGTGGTGCAAAAACACACCGACGCCACTGGCGCTGAAGTCACCGCACAACAACTCTGGCAGATGTTCAATGAAGAGTATGTGCAGATTGGGCAGCCGCTGCATCTGCACAGCTACCACCTCAGCGACCACGGCGAGCGCCAGGGCGTTCGCCTCGAAATCGAAGTGGATGGCAAACGTCTGAGTCTCACAGGCGAAGGCAACGGCCCCATCGACGCGGCCATCCATGCCCTGCGCCTGCCACTGGCCGTGCACAGCTATGAAGAGCGCGCACTCGGCCTTGGCGCGGATGCCAAAGCCTCGGCCGTCGTCGAAATGGCCATCGCAGGAACGGCCACCAGCACCTACGGAGTGGGCATGGACGCCAACATCGTCACCGCCTCCGTGCGCGCGTTGATCTCCGGCGCCAACCGCCTGCTGCAGCGCCTGCCAGAAGCCGAGGCGCGGCAGCATCTGGAATCCCTGCAAGCCCCATTGCGTGCTGTAGCTTGAACCCTTACTAGGGAATGCGCACCAAAAGAAAAAGCCCGCTAAGGCGGGCTTTTTTATTGCTTTTCCGTCAATGATCAGATCTGACGACTGGTCATTTACTTAGTAATTTTGGTCGGGGCGAGAGGATTCGAACCTCCGACCCCCTGCACCCCATGCAGGTGCGCTACCAGGCTGCGCTACGCCCCGACGACCAAAGCAGGCAATCATACACTATTCCTCAGGGTTCGATCAAACTTCTGCGGATCGAGAGGAGTTCGGCGCGCAATTCGTTGATGTGCTGAATGGCAGGTAGCGGCACCGGAGGTGCCTGCTCTCCGGCATCCGGCGTGCCCGCTGCTTCTCGCATTGCGTGCTCGTCGCCAGGAATTCCGCCCAAACGCGCTCGGGCGCCGCTGATGGTGAAACCTTGCTCATACAGCAGTTCCCGAATACGGCGAATCAACAGAACCTCATGGTGCTGGTAATAGCGCCGGTTGCCCCTTCTTTTCATCGGACGCAATTGCGCGAATTCTTGCTCCCAATACCGCAGTACGTGCGATTTCACGCCGCACAACTCGCTGACTTCTCCAATGGTGAAGTAGCGCTTGGCAGGTATGGGCGGCAATGCAGGGACGGCACTCATGGTGGAGACGTGACAAATCCTAGAAACGTGAGCGGTTATGTCAAAACGGAATTCGCCCAAAGGGGCTGGTTAGTGGATTTTGCCGCATCTCAGGCGGATAACGGCAATGTCCAGCCGGATTCACCGTGGGTTCGCGGCATTCTTCACATACCTTACCAACAAATTTCGGCGTTCTTCGACGATTTGCAGACCCGGCGAAGGTCACTGCACCTCTTCGGCCAGATCAGCAAGGGCGGGGCTTTGGAGTTGATGCTTGAACTTGTGGCTGGCGTGGAAAATCACCACCCGGCGCGCGGCGATGGGAATGATTTCGCCGGTGCGGGGATTGCGGCCTGGCCGCTGCGCCTTCTCGCGCAACTGGAAATGGCCGAACCCGGAAAGTTTGACATCTTCGCCGCGGCCCAAGGCATCTCGAACGCGGTCGAAAAAGGCATCGACCATGTCTTTCGATTCACGTTTGTTGAGACCGATACGCTCATAGAGCTGTTCGGCGAGTTCTGCCTTGGTCAGCGTCGGTGTCTGCACCGATTCAATCTGAATGCGTGCCATCTGTCCTCCTGTGTGCTGCTTTTGTTGTTGTTTCGACCGACTTCAACCCCTGAGTTGTGCCCCGTTTGCAGACGCCAACTCGGCAACCAACGCCTGACAGGCGGCATCCACCCGCTCGTCAGTCAAGGTTTGCTGGTCTTGCAACTGCAGACGGAAGGCCATGCTTTTCGAGGTCGTGTCTCCGGGCGGGGTAAACAGGTCGAAGAGTCGCACCTCCCGGATGATGCCGCAAACCGGAATGTTCTGGATGGCGGTTTGTACTGCCTGCTGCATCTGCGCGTAGCTGACGCCCGAGGGAACCTGAAACGCCAGGTCGCGCTGCACGGCGGGTACGCGGTTGATGGGGGCAAACACGGGCAGTTTCTGGGCCTGCAGCAGCCCAGCATCCAGCTCGAAGATCACGGGTGCAAACTGCAGGTGATAGCGCTGCACCCATTGCGGATGCAATTCTCCCACCACACCCAGGCGCTCACCGCCCAGCCGAACTTCCGCGCTGCGCCCCGGATGCAACGCGGGATGTTGAACCGGCATCCATTGCAACTCGCCCGTGCCCTCGCCTGAGCCCTCAAACAAGGCCTCGACATCTGCCTTCACATCGTAGAAATCGACCCGCCGTTCCGGCTCGGCCCACTGCACGGGAACCACCGAGCCGTAGGCCAGACCCGCCAGGCGCATCGGCTGGCGAATACCCGCAACCTGCATCGGCCCGTTCTCGGCCTGCGCATCGCGCGCAAACACGCGACCGAGTTCAAACAGACGCACCCGTTTAGCACGATGGTTGAGGTTGTCTGCCAGCACCTTGACCAGTGAGCCGATGAGCGTGGAGCGCATCACCGACATCTGTGACGCGATGGGATTGAGCAGGCGGATGGGGTCAGCCTGACCTGCGAAATCCTGCTCCGATTGCGCATCCACAAAAGAGAAATTGAGGGTCTCTTGATAGCCCAGGGCCGCGGTTTTGAGACGTAGGCTGTGCAAAGTGCGCTGGCCCTCGGGCACCGGCAGCGGATGCAGGCGCGCCACCGGCGCCTGGGTTGGAATGTGCTGATAGCCGTGAATGCGTGCGACTTCTTCGATCAGATCTTCTTCAATCTCCAGATCGAAACGTTCAGCGCCTGGCGTCACGATCCAGGCGGGTTCAGTGCTGTTGCGGTCGAGTTCAGCCTGAAGCCCGAGCCGCGAAAAAATCTCGCCCATGCGGTCTGAGCCGATAGGAATGCCGATGACTTTCTCGCATCGCGCCACCCGCATCCGCACCGGCTTGCGTTGCGGCAGTTGGGTGATCTGATCGTCGGCCGGGCCTGCTTGTCCGCCGCAGATGTCCAGAATCAGCGCGGTGATGGCATCGAGGTGTTCGACGGTGGTCGCGTAGTCGACCCCGCGCTCGAAGCGGGCGGCCGCATCGGTAGAAAAGTTCAGACGGCGGGCGCGGCCACGAATGGCGTCCGGCCACCAGAATGCGGCCTCGAGGTAGATGTCCGTAGTGTCCATGGTGACGGCGGTGGACTCGCCCCCCATGATGCCGGCAAGAGATTCCACGCCGTTTTCGGCGGCAATCACTCCCATGTCGGCGCTCAGGGAGATGGTCTGCCCGTTGAGCAATTCGAGCTGCTCGCCTTCGCGCGCCCAGCGCACGGTCAATCCGCCGCGAATCTTGGCCAGATCAAACACATGGCTCGGGCGGCCCAGCTCCAGCATCACATAGTTGGAAATGTCGACCAGAGCCGAAATGCTTCGCTGTCCGCTGCGTTCCAGCCGCGTTTTCATCCATTGCGGTGTTTCGGCCCGAGCATTCACCCCGCGGATGATGCGGCCGGAAAACCGCCCGCAGAGATCGGGCGCTTCAATGCTCACCCGCAATCGGTCCGCCAGAGTGGGCGCCACGGGCCTAAACGTCGGTCTGTGGAACACCGCACCCGTGACTGCAGACACCTCACGGGCGACACCGATGATGCTCAGGCAATGCCCCAGATTCGGCGTGAGCTTGATGGTGAACACGGCTTCGTCGAGCGAGAGCCATTCACGCAGATCCGCCCCGGCCTGCGGCGCTCCTTGAAGCGCCAGCAAGCCGGCATGATCGGCCGACAGGCCCAGTTCGCGTGCGGAGCACAGCATGCCCTGCGATTCCACACCGCGCATCTTGGCCGGCCCGATCCGGAACGCGCCCTGCCCCTCTTGCTGCGGCGGCAACTCGGCCCCCACCAGCGCACAGGGCGCGGCCATGCCGACGGCCACATTGGGCGCACCGCAGACGATTTGCAGCCATTGAGCCGCGCCGACATCCACCTGGCAAACACGAAGTTTGTCGGCATTGGGATGAGGCTGCACATCACGCACCAGCCCCACCACAACCCCCGAAAAAGCGGGCGCCGCGGCTTGCACTTCCTCCACTTCCAGACCCGCCATGGTCAGGGTATCGGCCAGCGCTTCGGTCGAGAGGTCGGGATTGCAAAACTGGCGCAACCAGGATTCGGGAAACTGCATGATCAGCTCTTTGAAAAGTTCAGCTCAGCGGTCAGGCCGCAAAATAAAAGCGAGGGGTGGCGACTGGGTTAGGCGAACTGCTGGATAAAGCGCAGATCGTTTTCGTAGAACAGCCGCAGATCCGAGATGCCGTAGCGCAGCATGGTGATGCGATCCAGACCGCTGCCAAAGGCGAAGCCGATGAACCGCTCGGGGTCGAGCCCGAAATTACGCACAACCGTGGGGTGCACCTGCCCGGAACCTGCAAGCTCCAGCCAGCGGCCTTTGAGCGGCCCGCTCTCGAACATCATGTCGATCTCGGCGGACGGCTCCGTGAAGGGAAAGTACGAGGGGCGAAAGCGCACCAGAATATCGTCGCGCTCGAAGAAGGCCTTGAGAAAACTGGTGAAGGTGCCCTTGAGATCGGCCATTGAGACATTCTGGTCGATCCATAGTCCTTCAAACTGATGAAACATGGGGGAATGCGTCGCGTCGCTGTCCACACGATAAGTGCGTCCCGGCGCAATCACCTTGATCGGCGGCATTTCGGCGGCCCCTGCATACCGCTGCACGTGGGCTCGGGCATGGCGAACCTGCATCGGAGAGGTATGCGTTCGCAGCAGCAAAGGTTGGCCGTGCACATCCTTGGCGTCGACGTAGAAGGTGTCTTGCATCGAGCGCGCGGGGTGATTCTGCGGCGAATTCAGCGCGGTGAAATTGGTCCAGTCATCTTCGATTTCCGGGCCGTCGGCCACGTCGAAACCCATGGAGCGGAAAATCTGCTCCATCCGCATCCAGCTACGCGTCAGCGGGTGCAAGCCGCCTTGATTTCCAGCGCGCCCCGGCAAGGTCACGTCAATCGCTTGCGCCTGCAGTTGAGCCTGAAGCGCCGCCTGCTCGATCGCCTCGCGCCGCAGTTGCAAGGCCTGCTCAATCGCCTGCTTTGCCAGATTGATCTCAGCACCCCGCGACCGCTTTTCCTCAGCCGGGAGTGCCGCCAGGGCTTTCATCTCGATGGTGATCAAGCCGGTCTTTCCCAGATAGCGCGCCTTGGCGTTTTCCAGAGAGGCGGAATCCGTCGCTTGCGAAAACTCGGCACTGGCTTGATCGATCAGGGTTTGCAAAGGATTCATAGACTAGGTACACCGAAAAAGTGTGAACAGGCATCCCAAGAGACGGCAACCGACCCTCGTGCCCAAGCGCAACACCGCCTACAAAGAACAAAGGCCTGCGGAAACAGGCCTTTGCACAGCAAGACATCGCAACAGAGCAACAAAGCTCTGGGCCCTACGATCAGGCCATTGCTGCCTTGACCTGAGCGACGATTTTGGCGAACGCTGCTGCGTCGTGCACCGCCATGTCGGCGAGCACCTTGCGGTCAATTTCGATCTGCGCTTTTTTCATGCCATTCATGAACACGCTGTAGGTCATGCCGGACTGGCGCACCGCGGCGTTGATCCGGGTGATCCACAGCGAACGGAATTCACGCTTCTTGGCACGACGGTCACGGTAGGCATATTGCCCTGCCTTCATTACCGCTTCTTTGGCGATGCGATAGACGTTTTTGCGGCGGCCGCGGAAACCCTTGGCGAGGTCGAGAACTTTTTTGTGACGTGCACGTGCAGTCACACCACGTTTGACGCGAGGCATTTAAGACTCCTTATCCTGATTGATTGTTCGAACTGAGGCGACTGGCGCTTCAGGCGAAAGGCATCATGGCGGCGATCTGCTTCAGATCGCTGTCATGCACCGCCGTGGCTCCACGCAAGTGACGCTTGTTCTTGGTGGTTTTTTTGGTCAGGATATGGCGCTTGAACGCTTGACCACGTTTGACAGTGCCGCCCGGACGCACGCGGAATCGCTTTGCGGCACTCTTTTTGGTTTTCATCTTGGGCATGATTGCTCCGTTAAATATGACATATCCGCAGGCGGTCTGACGATGAACCAGACACTTTCAAGCCCACGCACACGAGTTTTGCGGCATTCGCCCCTCTGAGCCAAACACACGCGACTGCAGCTTGCGCTACAGGTTTGTTCACCGCCAAAAAGCAGGAACGCACTTCTCGCCTTCGCTGCACCAGATCCATTTGAACCAGCGCAGCAAAGGCTGTTTATTTTTTCTTCTTCGGCGAGATGACCATGATCATCTGGCGCCCTTCCAGCTTGGGCATCTGCTCAACCTGGCCGACATCTTCGACATCGGCCTTAACGCGCTCCAGCACCCGCATCCCGATGTCCTGGTGGGTAATTTCACGCCCACGGAAACGCAGACTGACCTTGCCTTTATCACCTTCTTCCAGGAAACGGCGGAGGTTACGCAGCTTGATCTGGTAGTCGCCGTCGTCTGTTGCCGGACGGAATTTGACTTCCTTGATCTGGATTTGCTTTTGCTTGGACCGGGCTTCGTGGTTCTTTTTTTGTTCTTCGTATTTGAACTTGCCGTAATCCATCAAACGACAGACCGGAGGTGATGCGGTCGGCGCAATTTCCACCAGGTCCACATCATGCTGCTCGGCGAGTCTGAGCGCCTCAGTAAGAGAAACCACCCCGAGCGCCTCGCCGTCAGGTCCGACTAGGCGGAGTTCGGGAAGCGTGATTTCGCGATTCAGACGATGCGCGCGTTTTTCCGGTGTATTACGGCTCTGGAACGTAGCGATGGCTCAAACCTTTCAATTCATTTAGACAAATATGCTGCCCCAGCTGAGTTCTTACTGCTGGGCTGATCCGCGCGACTGCACTTCCTGGGAGAGTTTTTGCGTCAGCGCCTCCAGGGACAGCACCCCGAGGTTGACATTGCCGCGTGCCCGTACCGCGATGGTTCCCGCGTCTCGCTCTTGGTCACCGACCACAAGCAAGTAAGGCACCTTGCTCAATGCATTTTCACGTATTTTATAGTTGATTTTTTCGTTGCGCAAATCCAACTCGACCCTAAAGCCTTGTTTTGTCAGCGCTTGTGCAACAGATCGTGCGTAATCGGCCTGCGCGTCGGTGATGTTCATCACGACGGTCTGAACCGGCGCAAGCCACAGCGGCATCGCGCCGGCGTAGTGTTCGATCAGTACACCGATGAAACGCTCCATCGAGCCGACTATCGCCCGGTGCAGCATGACCGGCCGCACCCGCTGCGAATGCTCATCGACATACTCGGCATCCAGCCGCTCGGGCATCATGAAGTCGACCTGCATGGTGCCCACCTGCCAGGCACGACCGATCGAGTCTTTCATGTGGTATTCGATTTTCGGGCCGTAGAACGCGCCCTCTCCCGGCAACTCCTGCCACGCCACACCGCAGGCCTGCAGCGCCGCGCGCAATGCGGCCTCGGCTTTGTCCCAAACGGCTTCTTCGCCGATGCGTTTTTCTGGGCGCAAGGCAATCTTCAGGGCAATATCGGTAAAGCCAAAGTCTGTGTAGACCTGCATGGCCTGCTGGTGAAAGGCTGTTACCTCGGCCTCGATCTGATCTTCGGTGCAAAAAATATGACCGTCATCCTGCGTGAAACCGCGCACGCGCAGCAGACCGTGCAGCGCACCGGAGGGCTCGTTGCGATGGCACGCGCCAAACTCGCCGTAGCGAATGGGCAAATCGCGATAGCTGCGCAGACCTGAATTGAAAATCTGGATATGACCGGGGCAGTTCATCGGCTTGACCGCGAACTGGCGCTTTTCAGACTCGGTGAAGAACATGTTCTCCGAATAGTTGTCCCAGTGACCCGAGCGCTTCCACAAGCTCACATCGAGAATCTGCGGCCCCTTGACTTCTTGGTAGCCGCTATCGCGATAGACCTGCCGCATGTACTGTTCGACAGCCTGCCACAGCGACCAACCTTTGGGATGCCAGAAGGCCAGACCCGGCGCCTCTTCCTGGAAATGGAACAGGTCGAGTTCCTTGCCCAGCTTGCGGTGATCGCGCTTTTCCGCCTCGGCCAAGGCGTGCAGGTAGGCGTCCAGATCTTCTTTCTTGGCCCAGGCGGTGCCGTAAATCCGCTGCAATTGCGCGTTGCGATGGTCGCCGCGCCAATAGGCGCCGGCCACCTTCATCAGCTTGAACACCTTTAGCCGCCCGGTCGATGGCACGTGCGGGCCGCGGCAAAGATCGGTGAAAGCCCCTTCGGAATACAGCGACACATCCTCACCCGCAGGAATGCTGGCGATGATTTCGGCTTTGTAATGCTCACCAAGCGACTTGAAATAGTCGACCGCTTCATCACGCGGCAGCACCTTGCGGCGCACTGGCTCATCCTTGCGGGCAAGTTCGGCCATGCGCGCCTCGATCTTTTCGAGATCTTCAGGCGTGAAGGGCCGCTTGTAGGCGAAGTCGTAGTAAAAGCCATTTTCGATCACCGGGCCGATGGTCACTTGTGCGTCGGGATACAGGTCTTTGACGGCGTAGGCCAGAAGGTGAGCGGTCGAATGCCGAATCACTTCCACCCCCTCGGCATCCTTGTCCGTGATGATTGCCACCTCGGCATCTTGCGAAAGGCGGTAGCTGGTATCGACCAGCTTGCCGTCAACTTTTCCGGCCAAAGCCGCCTTGAACAGCCCGGCGCCTATCGACTGCGCCAGTTCGGCGACCGTCAGCGGGGCTTCGAAAGCACGTTTGGAACCGTCTGGCAGGGTGATTTGAAACATGATGCGTCTCGCTCAAATAAAAAAGGTGCGGATGGACCGCACCTTGTCATCGCTATGCACGGGCGTGCGGACCTCTAAAACTCAGGGGGTCTGCAAGCTAGTTCGAAAAGGATGCATGGCGTTGTATGAGGAGCTTGGAAAGAATTTGGTAGGCGGTATTGGAATCGAACCAACGACCTCTTGCATGTCAAGCAAGCGCTCTAACCATCTGAGCTAACCGCCTACGAAGCCCGCAATCATAGCACGGCTCTTGTGCACCCAATAACCGAGTTATTTTCTCGAAGCTTTCAGCACACCGGGCACGTCGGCAATCAGCTTGAGGGCGCGCTTGAGTTTGGCGCTATTAGCCAACTGCACGGTGAACCGCATCTGCGCCAGGTCGCCGACCGAGCGGGTACTCACTGCGATGACGTTGATGCGCTCTTGCGTCAGCACGTCGGAAATATCGCGCAGCAAGCCTTGGCGGTCGTTCGCGCTGACCTCCAGGTCGATCGGATAGAGCGCGCTGGCATCATCTTGGCCCGCCCAGGTCACGGCAATCACGCGCTCGGGATGCTGGCGCGCGATATTGCGAAAATTCTGGCAATTGGCGCGGTGAACCGTCACACCTTTCTCGCGAGTGACAAAGCCGCCGATGGCGTCGGGCGGAGCCGGTTTGCAGCATGCCGCAAGCTGCGTGAGCAGCGAGCCCATGCCCACGACCAGCACCTGCCCGCCCTGCTTTTTAGGGGCAACGCCACCGCTGGGGAAAACCAGCGACTCGTCCGCAGCCGAAGTCGCGGGATCGGCGCGCAGGTAGGCCTCGATCTGCCGCTGCGAAAACTCATCTTTGCCGACGCGCTCGAATAGCTCATCGGCAGTGCGAAACCCCAATCCGTCAGCCAGACTCTGCAAATTGAAACTGGTCTTGCCCTCGCGTTGCAGCAGGCGCTCGACCTGCGCTCGGCCCTTGGCAATCGTCTGCTGCTGGGCGAGTTGATTGAACCAGGCGCGCACCTTGGCACGCGCCCGAGGGCTGCGCAAATAGCCCAGATCGGCATTGAGCCAGTCTCGCGATGGACCGCCCTCTTTCGCTGCGACGATCTCCACCGTCTGCCCGCTGCGCAGCGGCGTGGTCAGCGGGATGAGTGCGCCATCGACGCGCGCGCCTCGGCAGCGGTGCCCCAGATCGGTATGCAGCGCATAAGCGAAATCCACTGGCGTGGCGCCTCTTGCCAGCTCGACAATGCGGGCCTGCGGAGTCAGCACGAAGACGCGGTCTTCCGCGTCGGCCTCCACGGCGGGGTCGGCGGAGGCGCCCGTCGATGCTGGCGCACTTGCAGCTGACGAACTTGCACCGGCGAGTTCCTGCTGCAGTGCCAGCAGCTGGCGCGCCAGGGCGATGCGCGATTGGTAGTCGCCCGCCTGCGTTTGCCCTAGATAACCCTTGGCGCCCGCCTCTTTGTAGGCCCAGTGCGCCGCGCTGCCCTGCTCGGCGTGCGCATGCATGGCGGCGGTACGAATCTGGATTTCAAAAATCTGACCCGAGTCGGTTCGCACCACGGTGTGCAGCGACTGATAGCCGTTGGGCTTGGGCTTGGCGATGTAGTCATCGAACTCGCCCGGCAGCGAAGCCCACATGGCGTGCACCACGCTCAAGGCGGCATAGCAGGCGCTGACGTCGCCGACGATGATGCGCAAGGCTCGCAAGTCCATCACTTGCTCGAACTGCAGATGCTTGCCTTGCATCTTGCGCCAGATGCTGTAGATGTGTTTGGGTCGGCCAACCACCTCGGCGGCGATGTGTTGCCGCTGCAATTCCTTCTGCAGCAGGGAGATGGCCGTGCTGATGCCCTGTTCGCGCTCGACGCGCCGCTCGTCCAGTTTGCGGGCGATGTCTTTGTAAACCTCGGGCTGCATCAAGCGGAAAGACAGGTCTTCCATCTCCCACTTGACCTGCCAGATGCCCAGACGATTCGCCAGCGGGGCATAGACCTCCATGCTTTCAGCCAGAAATGCCGCGGGCGCGGCTTGCTTGGTGCGGGTGAAATATCGCAGGGACTGCAGCCTTGACGCCAGGCGCAGCAGGGCGACACGCAGATCGCGTGAAAATCCAAGCAGCAGGCGCCGCACCAATTCGGTGTGCCGACGCCGCAGTTCCGCCTCGTCCGGCCCGCCCCGCGCCATGCGGGAAACTTCGACCAGCTTGCGTGTTTCCACCGACAAGGCCGCCAGCGCTTCGCCAAAGTGTTTGCTCAGCTGATCTTGCGGATGCGCCAGTTGGGGCACCACCAGATTGAGGTAGGCCGCGGCCTGGGCGTCGGCATCGGCACCGATTTCGCGCAGGATGGCGCTCACGCCGTCCGCATGCTCCACGGCGGGCTCGCCGGTTTCGAGCACCACGGTATCGATCAGCGCCAGGGCGTAGGCCCGCGCCTGGTCGATCCGTTGGTCTGCGGGCGCCGCCTGGGCGGCGCTACGCACCGCGACGGACTGATTCGGGCTCACGACAGCAAAAAGTCGCGCACGATGCCCACCTGGTCGGGCTGCACCAGCGTCGGCGCGTGCCCCACGCCAGCAAGCTCGACCAGACGCGCCCTGGGGCCGCGCTGCGTCATCGCCAGCGCTGTCTGCACATTGAGAATGTCGGAATCCGCCCCTCTCACGACCAGAGTCGGCACTGCGATCTGATCGTAGGCCTGCCAAAGGGCGATTTCACCTGCCGCTATGGCCTGCGCCGTCGCCGCGCTGAACGGCTGAGAAAGCGCGGGGTCGTAGTGCAAGCGCCAGCCGACACCGTCCGGGCGCAACATGGGGCGGGTCAGCGCCATCCATTGCTCCGGGGTGTGGGGACCAAAGCCCAGCGAAATTTCGCGCAGCGAATCGGCCGCCTGTTCGGCAGTGTCGAAGCGCATTTGCCGTCCGACATAGCTGGCGATGCGCATCAACCCTCGCGGATCGAGCGATGGGCCGACATCGTTGAGCACCAGCCGATCTATCGGGCTGTGCTCCATGCCGGCCAGAGCAATACCGATGAGCCCGCCCAGCGAGGTGCCCACCCAAGACACCCGACGAGCTTTCAGACGCGCCAGCAAGGTGACAAGATCGGCAAGGTATTGCGGCACCTGATACAGCGCAGGATTGATCAACCAATCCGACTCGCCCCGGCCGGGCAGGTCGGGGCACACCACGCGGCGGCCCGGTTGCAGCGCCTGCGCCAGCACGTCGAAATCGCGGCCCTGCCGGGTCAGACCATGAACGCAGACGACGACATCATCTTGGTCCGCAGCGCCCCATTCCCAATAGGCCAGGCGATGCAAACCTCCGGGATGCAGGCATTGCACAGAGCAGAGACGAGGCTGATTTTCCACGGCGATCAACTGAGTTTCAGAAGGATCGGCTCATCATACCGATCACCGACCGACTCGGAGAGATCAGTGATGCGATTTGTGCGTGGCGGAGGGCGCTCGCGCATTCATGCCCTGCGTCACGCCTTGAATCTGCTGCCGCAGAATTTCCCGGTCATGCAAGGTCAACACATGCGGCTTGACGGGCGTGGAGGCAGCTGGGCTGAGAAACTGCGAAGTAGCCAGACGGCCATCCGCCACCTTGCCGCCCGCTCCTTCGGCCAGGTTGGCCTCCACCGGCCCGGCAATCTGACGCAGCCGCTGCGGCATCAACGCCGCAGACGCCCCCGCCTGGGCCACCGTGCCGACAAGGCAGGCGCCGATCAGGGAAATCAGGCGTAATCGAAGCCAGGATGGACGCAAGATCACAGGCAAGGGCGTATCCAAAGTTTGCAAATGAAATTATCGAATCGAATCGACCCGAATCACCTTGCTCTCGCAGTAAACTCTGTAACAAGCCTTAAGCTGACACATCGCTGCAAGGAAGGTCGGCAGCCTAGTTTGCCTTGTTTTTGCCTTGTTTTCATTCAGGAATGACGCCTCTATGGACCACGAAAAACCGAAGAAGCTGATGGTCGTCGATGACGACGCGCGCATCCGCGACCTGCTGCGTCGCTATCTTTCCCAAGAAGGTTATGAGGTGTTCGTAGCCGAAGATTCCAAGGCGATGTCGCGCATCATGGTGAAGGAGCGCTTCGACCTGATCGTGCTCGACCTGATGCTCCCCGGTGAAGACGGCCTGTCCATCTGCAAGCGTCTGCGCGCCTCCAAAGACCAGACCCCGATCATCATGCTGACGGCCAAGGGCGAAGACGTGGATCGCATCATCGGCCTGGAAGTTGGCGCTGACGATTACCTGCCCAAGCCCTTCAACCCCCGCGAACTCCTCGCCCGCATCAGCGCAGTGCTGCGCCGCCAGCCTTCGCCGGAACTGCCCGGCGCGCCCTCGCGCGAAGACGAAACCGTGGTGTTCGGCCCCTTCAGCCTCGATCTGGCCCGGCGCGAACTCAGCAAAAACGGCGAAGTCATCAGCCTGACCACCGGCGAATTCGCCATGCTCAAGGCGCTGGTGCGCCATCCCCGCCAGCCGCTATCGCGCGACCGGCTGGCCGAGTTGGCCCGCGGCCGCGACTACGAAGCCTTCGACCGCAGCCTTGACGTCGCCATTTCACGCCTGCGCAAGATCATCGAAACCGACGCAGCGCACCCGCGCTACATCCAGACCGTATGGGGCGTGGGCTATGTCTTCGTCCCCGACAACGCCGAAGGCTGATCCGGACAAAGGCCCTGCCCGCCCGCCCAGACAGCTGGGCATGGCGCGGGCTCAGTCGGCGCCTCTGTGGCTTCCTCTTTCAGTCCATTTTCCCGTATGACGCGCTGGATCAGCGCGCTGTTCGGCCGCCTGTACTGGCGCACCTTTCTGCTCATCGTCTTGCTGGTCAGCGCCAGCCTGGCGACGTGGTTCCAGAGCTTTCGGCTGCTCGAACTCGGCCCCCAGGTCGAGCAGACCTCGCGGCAAATCACCAGCCTGATCGATCTCACGCGCCTGGCGCTGATTCACTCCGACCCGCAATACCGGGTTTCGCTGCTCGACGATCTGGCGAAAAAAGAAGGCATCTACATCTACCCGCGCAGTCCGGGCGATCAGTGGACGCCCATGAATCATTCCGAATTCACCCGGCGGCTTGAAGTCGCGGTGGACACACGGCTGAACGAACAGCTCGATTTTGCCGACGTCGTGAATGATCGCCCCGGCTTGTGGATCGGCTTCGAGATCGAAGGCGACCCCTACTGGCTGCTGCTCGACCGCTCCCGAATCGATCCCTCGCTGAGTGAAACCTGGGCAAGTTGGGGCGTCATCGCCACCCTTTTGGCGCTCATTGGTGCGGCGGTCATCGCCAGCTTTGTCAACAAGCCGCTGCGCGATCTGCGCCTGGCCACGGCCCGCGTAGGCGCCGGCAATTACTCGCAGATGCTCGACGAGCTGTCGGGCATGCGCGAAATTCGCGAAGTCAACCGGGGTTTCAACCGCATGGCGCGCAGCCTTCAGGAAGTCGAAGAGGAGCGCGCGCTGATGCTCGCCGGCATTTCGCACGACATCCGCACGCCGCTGGCCCGGTTACGGCTGGAAGCCGAGATGAGCGTGCCCGACGAGCAGGCGCGCGAATACATCATCGAAGACATCGAGCAGGCCGACCGCATCATCAGCAAATTTCTTGAATATGCGCGCAGCACCACGCCGAAGATCGAGACGGTGGATCTCAATGCCTTGATCGACTTTGTGCGCGATCGTTATCAGAAAGACGAGACCGTGGTGCTGCACCTGCAGACACCGCCGGTTCCGCCTGTCCGCGCCAACACCCTGGAGCTGCAACGCGTTGTGGTCAATCTGGTGGAAAACGCAAAGCGCTACGCCTTGACACCGGGTGAAGTGCACACCGATCTCGACATCAGCCTGCAGCCAGGCATCGACCATGTGCAACTCACCGTGCGCGACCACGGCCCGGGCGTCCCGGCCGATCACCTCGCCCAGCTCACCCGCCCGTTCTTTCGCGGCGACGCGGCGAGAACCTCGGCCAAGGGCACGGGCCTGGGTCTTTCCATCGTGGAAAAAACCATCACCGCCATGGGCGGGCGGCTTGAGCTCAGCAATGCTCAGCCTGGCGGTTTGCAGGTTCAGATCTGGTTGCCGCAAGCCAGCGCCCATACCAGCTGAGACATCACGATAGACACCACGGGGTATCCCGGGTTGTGCGGCGGTTTGTCGCAGCTTAGCCTCTGAGTTGGATGGGCTGCCCTAGATAGCGTCGTCACGAGTTGTGGCATGATGGCGCTGTTCATACCAACCGCGCTATTGAGATGCC
This sequence comes from Thiomonas sp. OC7, assembly GCF_900634595.1. Classification (NCBI taxonomy): domain Bacteria; kingdom Pseudomonadati; phylum Pseudomonadota; class Betaproteobacteria; order Burkholderiales; genus Thiomonas; species Thiomonas sp. OC7. The sequence continues at coordinate 248,990 of NZ_LR131953.1, forward strand.
CGAGACGCTTCATCGACACGATCTATCAGATCGGCACTGGGAATTGCTCGAACCCCACTTGCCTGGACGAGCGGGAGTTTGGGGCGGGGTTGCGCGGGACAACCGCCAATTCATCAACGCCGTGTTCTGGATTCTTCGCACCGGTGCGCCGTGGCGAGACCTGCCCGTCTCGTACGGTGGGTGGAAAAACACCCATCGGCGTTTTTGTCGCTGGCGCGACAAGGGCATTTGGGAGTCGCTCCTGGAGCAGTGCATTGATGAGCCCGATTTCGAGTGGATCATGATCGATGCCAGTCACTGCAAGGTTCATCCGCACGCAGCGGGTGCGCGGGGTGGCAATCAGGCGATGAGCCGCACAAAAGGGGGCTCAACACCAAGATACATCTGGCCGTGGATGCGCATGGTCTGCCGCTCCGAGCGGTTATTACAGAAGGTACCCGAGCGGATTGTGCAGAGGCTGAGCGGTTGATGGACGGGTTCAAGATGGACTACCTGCTTGCCGACAAAGGCTACGACAGTGACGCCATCGTGGCGCATGCCCAAGCGCAAGGCGCGCAAGCCGTGATTCCGCCACGCAAGAACCGCAAGCAACCCCGCACGTATGACAAAGCACTCTACAAACTACGTCACCTGGTCGAGAACGCCTTCCTGCATCTCAAGCGGTGGCGGGGCATCGCCACGCGCTACGCGAAAAACGTCGCCTCATTCGTTGCCGCCGTGCAAATTCGCTGCCTTGCCCTCTGGCTGCAAATCTTGTGACGACACTATCTAAGTCGGCTGCCCCCAACATGGAGGAGAACAGGGATATGACGCCAGAAGAAGCGCAGCATCACCCGCTAGCCGCGGAAACCCGCACCCGTGTGAGCGTGTGCAGTCTGCAATGGAATACGCCTTTTCGCTGGCTGGCCGCCGGTTGGCGCGACTTTGCCCGCTGCCCGGTTGTCGGTCTGAGCTACGGGCTCATTTTCACCGCGCTGGGCTGGCTGCTGGCCTGGACGCTGGCCTGGACGCTGGCGAGTTCGCCCGAATACACCCTGATGCTGGCTGCTGGCCTGCTGCTGATCGGCCCCGCCCTGGCCATGGGTTTGATGGAAGCCAGCCGCCGCTGCGAGATCAATCTGAAGGCGCGGCTGAACTTCTGCATCCGCTGTTGGTGGCCTCACCGCGGCAGCGTGGCCATTTTCGCCGGGCTGCTGCTGGTCATCGAGTTGCTTTGGGGGCGCACCGCGCTGGTGGTGTTCGCCCTGTTTTTCGATGCGGGCATGCCCGAAACCGGCGGCGTGTTGCGGCTCTTGCTCGACCCTGCCAACGTCACATTCGTCCTGGTTTATCTGGGAGTCGCCCTGCTGTTTGGCGGGCTGGTGTTCGCCATCAGCGTGGTGTCTATCCCCATGATGCTCGATCGGCCCGTGGACGCCATCACCGCGGCGCTGACGAGCCTGCGCGTCTGCCTGGAGCATCCGGTGGCGATGTTCTGCTGGGCAGCGTTGATCGGCAGCATCAGCCTGCTGGCCATGCTGCCCTTTGGCCTGGGTTGGATTATTGTGCTGCCCGTCATTGGCCATGCCAGCTGGCACGCCTACCGGGGCGTCGTCTGCCCCAGTCTGCAACAACCCGCAGCGACCTGACCGTCAAGTCTGCAGCGAGGTCTTGAACACCTGGCCGGCATGCTCACGCAGGGTATGGAACTGGATTTTGGGCGCCAGCTCCTGCATCACCCGCAATTCGCTGGCGTGCGTGAGCAAGACCGCCGGCGCATCGACCACGTCGTAGGCGATGCGGTGGGCATTGGTTTCGATGAACCGCTTGAGCGCCTGCGGATCGTCGCAAGTGAACCAGCGCGCCATACGGTACTTGCTGCTTTCCATGCGCGCCTCCACGCCATACTCCGACTTGAGCCGGTGCTGCACCACTTCGAACTGCAGTGTTCCCACGGCCCCCAGCAGTAGGCTGCCGCCGGTGGACGGGCGAAAGACCTGAATCGCGCCCTCCTCGCCCAGTTGCTGCAGCCCGGTGCGCAGTTGTTTGCTGCGCATCGGGTCGGCAATTTCGACCGCACGAAACATCTCGGGCGCGAAGAACGGCAGCCCGGTGAACTGCAGTTCTTCGCCCTCGCTCAGACTATCACCCAGATGCAGCGTGCCGTGATTGGGAATGCCGACGATATCGCCGGCAAACGCTTCGTCCAGCAACTCGCGCCGCTGCGACATGAAGGTGACGACGCTGCCCGGCCGAATGTCTTTGCCCGTGCGCCCCACCCGAATTTTCATGCCGCGTTCGAAATGACCCGAGACAATGCGAACGAACGCAATGCGGTCACGGTGAGCCGGGTCCATATTGGCTTGGATCTTGAACACCACGCCGGTAAACGCGCTTTCGTCCGGCTGCACCACCCGCGTGGTCGCCGCGCGCGGCAATGGAGACGGCGCGAGTTCCACCAGCGCATCGAGCACCTCCTGCACGCCGAAGTTGTTGATCGCCGAGCCGAAAAACAGCGGCGACTGACGCCCTGCGAGAAACTCCGCCGCATCAAAAGCAGGCGCTGCTTCGCGCAGCAAACCGATTTCGCCCTGCGCCTGTTCGTAGGGCTGGCCAAAGCGGCGCGCCGACTCGGGATTGTCGAGCCCGGTCAGCATCTGGTCGTCGTCGCGCACTCGCTCCTCGCCGGGCCGGAATACCCGCATGCGGTCCAGGCGCAGGTCATAAACGCCGTGAAATTCGCGCCCCATCCCCACGGGCCAGGTAAACGGCACCACGGCCATGCCCAGATTGCGCTCGATCTCGTCCATCAAGTCGAGCGGCTGGCGCACCTCGCGGTCCATCTTGTTCACAAAGGTGAGAATCGGCGTGTTGCGCGCCCGGCAGACTTCGAGCAGACGCAGCGTCTGCTCTTCGACGCCGTTGGCCGCATCGATCACCATCAAGGCCGCGTCCACTGCGGTCAGCACGCGGTAGGTATCTTCAGAAAAGTCTTGGTGACCCGGCGTATCCAGCAGATTGATCACGCAATCGCGCCACTCCATCTGCATGACCGACGAGGCCACCGAAATGCCCCGCTGCTTCTCGATCTCCATCCAGTCCGAAGTGGCGTGGCGACTGGCCTTGCGCGCCTTCACGCTGCCCGCAATCTGAATCGCGCCGGAGAACAACAGCAGCTTTTCGGTCAGCGTGGTCTTGCCCGCGTCGGGGTGAGAGATGATGGCGAAAGTGCGTCGCCTGCGGATCTGCTCGTGGTTCAGTTCGGATTCGTTCGTGCTCATGGTCTGGCCGGGTCGCACCTCGCGACGGCTTGCATCTGGGGTAGGCTTTGGGCTGCGTAGCGGGAAAAGAATTCGAATTTCATAGACCTGAGGCCTTGCAGCCCGCCGCTACGCGCAAAGTGGCCGCCAAATAAAAAGCGGCGCAGCAAACCCGCTATTTTGCCTGAGACCCACCCCGCATGACACGCCAAATCGTCCTCGACACCGAGACCACCGGCCTCAATCCCGCCAGCGGCGACCGCATCATCGAAGTTGCCGGAGTCGAACTGTTCAACCGCAGGCTTACGGGAAAGCACTACCACGCCTACCTCAACCCGGACCGCGCCAGCCACCCCGACGCCCTCAAAGTCCACGGACTCACCGAAGAATTTCTCTCCGACAAACCGCGCTTCGAGCAGATCGCCGACGACCTGCTCGAGTTTGTGCGCGATGCCGAAATCATCATTCACAACGCCCCCTTCGATTGCGCCTTCCTCGACGCCGAACTCGAGCGACTCAACCGTCCCGCCTTCAAGCAACACGTCCCGCTGGTCACCGATACGCTGGCGATGGCCAAGCTGCAGTTCCCCGGAAAGTTCAACAACCTCGACGCGCTGTGCAAGCGTTTCGGCATCGACAACGCACACCGCACCCTGCACGGCGCGCTGCTAGACGCCGAATTGCTCGCCGAGGTCTATCTCAGTCTCACACGAGGCCAAGAAAGCCTGGTGATCGATCTGGAGACGCCTCAACAACAGATGAGCGTGGCTTCGCACCGACTCGATCATTTTTCCCTGCCCGTTCGCGCCCCCAGCAGCGACGAGCAAGCCGCGCATGAAGCGTTTCTGCAATTGCTCGACAAAAAAAGCCAAGGCAAGAGCATCTGGCGTCCGGGCGCGGCGGCGAGCTAAAACAGTTGAACCAAAAAAAGTGTGCAATAATTGCGGACTTTGCTGATCGTCCTTCCTGGAACGGAAGGGTGATTTGGGCGGTTAACTCAGCGGTAGAGTGCCACCTTCACACGGTGGAAGCCACTGGTTCGATCCCAGTACCGCCCACCAGTTTATTATTCGGCATAGTTCAAAGAGAGCCGTAAAGCATACAGAAATCAATGCTTTACGGCTTTTTTTATTCCGTAGCTGTTCGGTGTCGTTCTTTGACATCCGCGAGTTGATAGGGGTACAAAGCAGGGGTACATCAGAAAGGCATGGGGTACATGCCTAGATGGAGGGAACCCATGCCGCTGACTGATACCGTCGCCCGCAACGCAAAGGCCACCGACCGCGCCCAAAAGCTCACGGATGAAAAGGGGCTCTATCTGCTGGTTCACCCGAATGGGTCGAAATACTGGCGCTTCAAGTATCACTACTTGAAGCTTGAGAAAACTCTGGCTTTGGGCGTTTACCCTGAGGTGAGCCTCAAGGCCGCCCGCGAAAAACGCGACGATGCACGGCGCATGCTGGCCGATGGCATCGACCCCAGCGAGGCCCGCAAGGCCGCCAAGGCCCGCGCGCTGCAGATGGCTGAAGACTCATTCGAGGCCATCGCAATGGAATGGGCCAAGCGCCACCTGGCCGCGCGGTCGGAAAGCCACCGAACCCGCGTGATCCGCAGGCTTGAACGTGAGGTCTTCCCCTTCCTGGGCAAGAAACCGATTGCGTCCATTACCGCGCCCGACATCCTGGCCGTGCTGCGCAAGATCGAGACACGCGGCGTGCTCGACACTGCCCACCGCACCCAGCAGACCATCGGCACCGTGATTCGCTACGCCGTGGCCACCGGCCGCGCCGAGACAGACCCGACCGCTGCCCTACGGGGCGCGCTGCCCGCCTACAAATCGGTGCACATGGCCGCCCACGCCCGCAAGATCTTCATTACGCCAGGCGCCGGGCTCGCACCGTTCCAGCCGATGTTTCGGTAGCCTGAAAGGCAAGCCGAACTCGACAGCGCCGTGCTGTAATTTGGATGAAGGACCGTCGCGCAGGACATCACTGCCCGCTTGCATCCAATGCCCGGGATGGTCGTGCGGTGCCTCAGTCGCGAAGAGCCCCGACCGCAGGCTCCACTGATCGGTGGCCGCAAGCCCCGAGTTGCGCCCCCATAGAATCGCGAAACGCCTTACTTACGGCCTTACTTACGCCTACGCCGATGCAAAACCGACAGTCCAGCACCCAGCTTGCGCCACGCTCCAAGGAGGGGTGGCGGGCGTACTGGTACCGGGTGATGTATTACCACGACGAGCGCGACGAAAAGCTATTCGATCTGGTGCTGATCGGCTTCATTCTGCTCAGCGTGCTGATCACCGTGCTCGATTCGGTGCAGGCCGTGCATGTTCGTGCGCATGGGGTGTTTTATGTTTTAGAGTGGACTTTCACCATCGCCTTCACGCTGGAGTATGTGCTTCGGCTGTCCGTGGTGCAGAACCCGTGGCGGTATGCGCGCAGCTTTTTCGGCATCATCGATCTACTGTCTTTCCTGCCGGCGTATCTGGAGTTGTTGTTTCTCGGGTCGGGCCATCTGACGGTTATCCGGACTCTCCGGGTGCTGCGTATTTTCCGAATTCTCAAGCTGATGGAATACACCAGCGCGTCGAATCAGATGCTCGATGCGCTGTCTCGCAGCAAGAACAAGATTTTTGTGTTCGTGCTCAGCGTGCTGACGCTGACCACTATTTTCGGCTCCATCATGTATCTGGTCGAGGGGCCGCAAAACGGCTTCACCAGCATTCCGCGTGGCATCTACTGGGCCATCGTCACCATGGCCACGGTGGGTTTTGGCGACATCACGCCGAAGACGGCGCTGGGGCAGATCATCACCTCGGGCATCATCATCGTGGGCTACGGCATCATCGCCGTGCCGACGGGCATCTATTCGGCGGAGCTGATCAACTCGTATCGCAACCAGCGCCGCGTCGAAGAACAGCGCCAGGCGCAAGAGGAGGACGCCACGGCGTGCTCGCGTTGCGGGCTGGTCGGGCACGCTGCAGATGCCCGCTATTGCCGCCGCTGCGGCGAAGCGCTGCCGGGTATCAGCCGGGCCACATCTTTCCCGGATTCATCAGATTCTGCGGATCGAGCGCCTGCTTGAGGGCACGCATCTGGGCCAGCGCAACCGGGTTGCCGTAACGCGCCAGATCGTCCCGCTTGAGCTGGCCGACTCCGTGTTCTGCCGAAAAAGTTCCGCCGCAAGCCACCGCGGCATCGTGCACGATGCGGTTGCAAACGGTTTGATGCTCGGCCAGAAAACGTGCCGCATCCGCGCCCACCGGGGCCTGCACGTTGTAATGCAAATTGCCGTCGCCCAGATGGCCGAAAACCACCAGGCGTGCACCGGGCAGCGCCTGCGTGACCAACTCGGCGGTGGACTCGACAAAGGCGACCATGCGCGAGAGCGGCACGCCGATATCGTGCTTGATGTTCAGTCCCTCCTGTGCCTGCGCCAGCGGAATCGATTCACGCAAATGCCAGAGCGCCTGGCTTTGCGACAGGCTCTGCGCCACGGCTGCATTGACGATCAAGCCATCGTTCAGCGCCATCTCCAGCAAAGACTCCAGACGCGCCCTGCCCTGCGGCTCGCCCTCGGTTTCGCTCGACTCGAGCAGCACGCACCAGGCGCTGGGCAACTCAAAAGGCAAAGCGAGTTGCGGAAAATGTTGCTGCACCAGTTGCAGACTGTGCGCGCTCATCAGCTCGAAGCCGGTCAGGCTGCACCCCAGCCGGACTTGCGCCAGACCGAGCAGGTCAATGGCGGCGGCCACATCCTGCACCGCGACCAGCGCGGTGATTTGCGCCGCCGGTTGCGCAAAGAGCTTGAGCGCCGCCGCGGTGATGATGCCCAGCGTACCCTCGGCGCCGACGTATAGATCGCGCAGGCTGTAGCCGGTATTGTTCTTACGCAGCAGGTTGAGTGCGTCGAGCACCTCGCCCTGCGCGGTGACGACTTCCAGTCCGAGACACAACTCGCGGGCATTGCCGTAGCGCAAGACCGCCGTGCCGCCAGCGTTGGTCGAAAGATTGCCGCCTATGGTGCAACTGCCCTCGGCAGCCAGAGACAGCGGGAACAGCAGACCGTGCGCGGCCGCGGCTTGCTGCACGGTGGCCAGCACACACCCGGCTTCCGCGACGAGCGCGCCGCCCGCGGGGTCGATGGAGCGAATGCGGTTGAGTCGCCGGGTACTCAGCACGATCTGCTCGCCGCTGGCGTCTGGCGTGGCCCCGCCGACCAGGCCGGTATTGCCGCCCTGCGGCACCACCCCCACGCCATGCAGCGCGCAAAGCTGCACCACCCCGGCCACCTGCGCGGCGTCGCCCGGCAGCACCACGGCCAGCGCGCGTCCCTGATAGCGTTTGCGCCAATCGGTCAGATAGGGTGCACAGTCTTCCGCCAGGTGCAGCACATGCGACGTGCCCAGCAAGGCGCGCAAGGCGTCCAGAAAGCGATGCTGTTCAGCGGGCAGCATGGCGCTGCGCTCCGGTGCGCAAAAAACCGGCCACGCTGAGGAACAACAGCAGCGAGAGCAGCAGTTCAATCCACCCCAGCCCGCGCGAGGCGGCGCTGGGGTCGGTCAGCGCGCGGGTGATGCCTTCAGCCGCGTAAAACCACAACAGCAGACTCAGCCAGCGAAACGTCTGCGCCTTGCCCCTCAGCACGCCGAGCACGGCGGGCAAAAGGGGCAGCACCTTGAGCACCAGCAGTGATCCTCCGGGATGCAGCGGTGCCGCCCAAAGCTCCCAGAGCACACACAGCAGGATGAGCGCCAGCAGGCTGGCCACCGCGCCCCGGTGCCAGACATGCTGCCAGGAGGCGGTCGATAACGGTTGAGAAGAATCCGACATCATGCGCTCGGTTCAATCTGCCGCGAGCTTGAGCGCCACTCGCGCCAGCCGTTGCCCCAGCGCGAAGGCGAGGCGCTTTTCCTCTTCGCTCACCGGCAGGCTGGCATCGGGCGCGGCGTGATGGCTGGCGCCGTAGGGCGTGCCGCCGCCGCGGGTGGTCATCAGCCCCGTCTCGGTGTAGGGTAGGCCGACGATCAGCATGCCGTGGTGCAGCAGCGGCAGCATCATCGACAGCAGCGTGCTTTCCTGGCCGCCATGCAGCATGCCGGTAGAGGTGAACACCGCCGCCGGCTTGCCCGCCAGAGCGCCCGAAAGCCATAGCGCCGAGGTCTGGTCGAGAAAGTATTTGAGCGGTGCGGCCATATTGCCAAACCGAGTGGGCGAGCCCAGCGCCAGAGCGGCGCACTCCTGCAGATCGCTCAGTTCCACATAAGGCGGCCCGTCGTCGGGAATGGACGGTGCGGTCTGTTCCGCCACGGTGCTGACCCGCGGCACGGTACGCACCCGCGGCAGCGCCCCCGGCACCTGCGCCACGCCTTGCGCCATACTTTCGGCCAGCGTGCGGGTGCCGCCGTGTACGCTGTAATACAGAATCAGGATGTCTTTCATGCCGCTATCGTATTGCCATGCCCCGCCTTCGCCCCTCCGACACCCTGCTCGCAAGCCTGCGCACCCTGGCCCGACGCTTTGCTCAGGACAATCTGGCGCAAACCGCGGGTAGTCTCACCTTCACCACCCTCATCTCCCTGGTGCCCCTGCTCACCGTGGTGCTGGCGGTGTTCACCGCGTTTCCGGCGTTCGACAGAATGCAGGGGCAGATCCAGGCGCATCTGGCGCAAACCATGCTGCCCGATGGCATCTCGGACAAGGTGTATCACTACCTCAGCGATTTCGCCGCCAAGGCCAAGAGCCTCGGAGTGGTCAGCGTGGTTTTTCTCATCGTCACCGCCACTTCGATGATGCTGACCGTCGACCGTGCGCTCAACGCCATCTGGCGCACCCCGCGGCCCCGTTCGCTGGCGCAGCGCGTGCTGCTCTACTGGGCCGGTTTCACCCTCGGCCCACTGGTGCTGGGCGCGAGCATCGGTCTGATGAGCTTTGTCGCTGGCGCACACCGCGGCTTGCTGCATCACCTGCCCGGCGGGGCCAGCGCTTTGCTGAGCTTTGCTTCGTGGGCCGTCATGGCTGTGGCGCTGGCGGCGCTGTTCCGCTTCATTCCCAACACCGAAGTGCGTTGGCGCGACGCGCTCATTGGCGGATTCGTCGCCGCGCTGGCCTTCAGTCTGGGCGGGCGGGCGCTGGCCTGGTATTTCTCCACCGTCACCACCTACACCGCGGTCTACGGCACCTTCGCGGCCCTGCCCTTGCTGCTGTTATGGATCTACTTCAGCTGGATCGCCGTGCTGGTCGGCGCCATGATTGCGGCTTATCTGCCTTCGCTGCGTGTGCGCGCGATCCGGCTGGACGGCTATGCGGGCGCCGAGTTTCTCAACGCGGTGCAAGTGCTCAAGCTGCTCCACGGCGCGCGCCTCGCACCCGATTGCGGCCTGCCCGCCGATCAACTCTCCAAGCGCCTGCGCATCGATCCCCTGCAATTGCAAGACCTGCTCACCGTGCTGGAACGTCTGGGCTGGATCGGCAAGATTGCCGCCAAGCCCCGCAGCCCCTCGCGCTGGGCGCTGCTCTGCAACCCCGAGTCCACACCCCTTGGGCCATTGATCGACGTGCTGTTGCTCGATAAAAAGCGCGCCACTCACACCTCGGCCCTGCTTGGTCACATGCTCAGCGATGAAGAGCGCGACTGGAGTCTGGCCCAACTGCTATCAGAACCGCCCCTCACAGCCGATGCGTCAGCATCTGCCACCACATCACCCAGTCGCCCATCAAGCTGAACAGCGGGCGCTTGAACGTCGCCGGACGGTTGTGTTCGACAAAAAAGTGGGCCGCCCAGGCAAAAGCGTAGCCGCAGATGACGGCCGCGAGCAGCCACCATGGGTTGGCGGTGAAAATGAGAAAAAACAGGCAGATCAGCGCCAGGGTCGAGCCGACGAAATGCAGTCTGCGGGTGAGCGGCAGCCGGTGCTCGGCCAGATACAGCGGATAAAACTCGGCAAACGTGCGCGCTCCGGCGAGTTGCGCGGCGTTGGGGGGTGACGGCGCCTCAGGCTGAGCCTGCGGGCGATGATGATGTGCACGCATGGGGTGTCTCCAGATTCGTGCTTCGGACTACGCCACTATAGGCGAGCTGTCGGAGCTTCAGCGCACGCAGAGCCTCTTTTTCGCGGCTTCGTATTCCCGCTGCAGTTGCGCCACCAAGTCTGCGGCGGGCTGCACCCGGCCCACGGCCCCTATGCCTTGGCCGCAGCCCCAGATGTCTTTCCAGGCTTTGGCCCCGCCAATGGCGGCGGCGAAATCCATCTTGCTCGGATCGCCCTCGGGCAGATGGTCGGGATCGAGCCCGGCGGCGGCAATCGAGCCGCGCAGGTAGTTGCCGTGCACGCCGGTGAACAGGCTGGAGTACACGATGTCTTGCGCGCTGCTGTCCACGATCATCTGCTTGTAGCCCTCGCCGGCGCGCGCCTCGTCGGTGGCGATGAAGGCGCTGCCGATATAGGCCAGATCGGCCCCCATGGCCTGCGCGGCAAGCACCGAGTCGCCACGGGCAATGGCGCCAGAAAGCACAACCGGCCCGTCGAACCAGCGCCGGGTTTCCTGCACCAGCGCAAAAGGCGATTGCGTGCCCGCGTGTCCGCCGGCGCCTGCCGCCACCAGAATGAGACCGTCTGCGCCCTTCTCCACCGCTTTGTGCGCAAAGGTTTGGTTGATCACATCGTGCAGCACCATGCCGCCCCAGCCATGCACGCCCTGATTCACTTCGGGGCGTGCGCCCAGCGAGGTGATGACGATGGGCACTCGGTACTTGGCGCAAAGCATCATGTCCTGCTCCAAGCGCTCGTTGCTGCGGTGAACGATCTGGTTGACCGCGAACGGCGCAGCGGGCTGGTCGGGATGGGCCGCGTTCCACGCGGCAAGTGCCTCCGTGATTTCGGCCAGCCATTCGTCGAGCTGCGACGCCGGGCGGGCATTCAGCGCGGGAAAACTGCCGACGATGCCCGCGGTGCATTGCGCAATCACCAACTTGGGATTGGAGATGATGAACAACGGCGAGCCGATGACAGGCAGCCGCAGCTTGGAAAGAATGGCGGGCAGACTCATCTCAGAACGCCTCCACCGGCAGGGCCATCACGCTGTCGGCGCCACTCAAGACTGCGTCGCGCAAACCGCCGCAGCGCGGCAGGATGTGGGCGCAGTAAAACGCAGCGGTGGCCCGTTTGGCTTGGGCGAAGGCGGCTTCATCCGCCGGAAGGTCGCGCGTGGCCAGCCAGCTTTGCGCCATCTGCCAACCGGCCATCAGGTTGCCCGCCAGCATCAGATACGGCACGCTGCCTGCGAACACCGCATTGGGGTCGGACTTGCCGTGCGCCGCGACAAACGCCACCACCTGCGCATACGCCTCGCGGGCTTGCCGCAGCTGGCCGGCCATGGCCACGGCCTGCGCATCGCCCGTGGCCGTGAGCGCCTCTTCGACCTTGCTCACCCGCGCGGCGAAGTGCAGCGCCAGGGCGCCGCCATCGCGCACTGTCTTGCGCCCCACCAGATCATTGGCCTGGATGGCCGTGGTGCCTTCGTAGATGGTGAGTATGCGGGCGTCGCGGTAATACTGGGCCGCCCCCGTTTCTTCGATAAAGCCCATGCCGCCGTGCACCTGCACGCCCAGGCTCGCCACCTCGATGCTCATCTCTGTCGAGTAGCCCTTGACCAGCGGCACCAGAAACTCGTAGGCCGCCTCGTGCGCAGCGCGCTGTCCGGCATCGGGATGGGCGCGGCCCACGTCGTGCAGACTGGCAGCCACCAGCGCGAGTGCGCGGCAACCTTCGGTGAGCGCGCGCATGGTCATGAGCATGCGGCGCACATCGGGGTGATGCACGATGCTCACCGACTGCGCCGCGCTGCCGTCCACCGGGCGCGACTGCACCCGATCCTTGGCATAGGCCGCCGCCTTTTGGTAAGCCCGCTCGGCTACGGCAATGCCCTGCAGGCCCACGGCGTAGCGGGCCGCGTTCATCATGATGAACATGTATTCCAGCCCGCGATTGGCCTCGCCCACCAGCTCGCCAATCGCGCCGGTTCCCACCTCGCCCTTGCCGTCGCCGTAAATCAGCACCGCCGTCGGGCTGGCCTTGATACCCAGCTTGTGTTCGATAGAGGCGCACCAAACGTCGTTGCGCCGCCCGTCTTCCAGCACCTTGGGCACGATGAACAGCGAAATGCCCTTGACCCCCGCCGGCGCATCCGGCAGGCGGGCCAGCACCAGATGGACGATGTTGTCCGCCATGTCGTGCTCGCCATAGGTGATGTAAATCTTCTGGCCGAACAGCCGGTAAGTTCCGTCGCCCTGCGGCTCGGCGCGGCTGCGCACCAGCGCCAGATCAGAGCCCGCCTGCGGCTCGGTGAGGTTCATGGTGCCCGTCCACTCGCCAGAGATCAGCTTGGGGATGTAGCGCTGCTTCTGCGCATCGGTACCCGCGGTGAGCAAGGCTTCGATGGCGCCGTCTGACAGGAGCGGGCACAGCGCGAAACTGAGGTTGGCGCTGTTGAGCATTTCGGTGCAGGCCGCCGAGATGCTTTTGGGCAAACCCTGTCCGCCAAATTCAGCCGAATGTTGCAGCCCTTGCCAGCCGCCATCGACGAATTGCCGGAACGCCTGCTTGAACCCCGGGGTGGTGGTCACCTTGCCGTCTGCCCAGGCACTGGGATGGAGGTCGCCCTCGCGGTTCAGCGGGGCGATCACATCGCGGTTGAATTTGCCGCATTCCTCCAGCACTGCGGCCGCCGTGTCGGGGGTGGCGTCCTCGAAGCCTGGCAGTTTGGAAATGGACTCCAGGCCTGCGAGATGTTCGAGGTCGAACATCATGTCGCGGATGGGGGCGGTATAGGTCATGCGAGTCTCCGTCTGGGGATGTTTGTGGAGCAGCCGTCTGCGCGGCTGTCGGCGGGTGTCAACACGTTGTGAACGAGCGGGGTTTAAGCCTCAAATCTGCTTGACCATTTCCGGCACGGCGGTGAACAGGTCGGCCACCAAACCGTAATCGGCCACACCGAAGATCGGCGCTTCTTCGTCTTTGTTGATGGCGACGATGACCTTGCTGTCTTTCATGCCGGCCAGATGCTGGATGGCGCCGGATATGCCCACGGCCACATAGAGTTGCGGCGCGACGATCTTGCCGGTTTGCCCCACCTGCCAGTCGTTGGGGGCATAGCCCGCATCGACCGCCGCGCGGCTGGCGCCCATGGCAGCGCCGAGTTTGTCGGCCAGCGGGGTCATCACGGCCTCGAAGTTTTCCTTGCTGCCCAGGCCGCGCCCGCCGGAGACGATGATCTTCGCCGCGGTGAGTTCCGGCCGCTCGCTCTTGGTGGTTTCGCGCCCGGCCAGGCTGGACAGCCCGGCATCGGCCACGGCTTCAACGCCGCTCACCTCGGCCGTGCCGCCGGTCGCGGCCACCGGGTCGAAGCCCGTGGTGCGCACGGTGATGACCTTGATCTTGTCGCTGCTTTGCACCGTGGCAATGGCGTTGCCAGCGTAGATGGGGCGATCGAAAGTATCGGGGCTGTGCACATGAATGATGTCGGAAACCTGCGCCACATCGAGCAGGGCCGCCACGCGCGGGGCGATGTTTTTGCCGAAGGCCGTGGCCGGCGCCAGGATGTGGCTGTAGGACGGCGCCAAAGCCAGCACTTGCGCAGCGCTGGCTTCCGCCAGACCCGCGGCGAGTTGCGGCGCGTCGGCGCACAACACCTTGCCCACGCCGACAGCCTGCGCGGCAGCCTGGGCAACCGCTGCGCAGTTTTGTCCGGCAACGAGCACATGCACTTGGGGATCGCACAGCAGCGCGGCGGCAATGGTGTTGAGGGTGGAGGGTTTGAGAACCTGGTTGTCGTGTTCGGCAATGACGAGTGCGGTCATGGAAAAATCCTCGAATGGGTTGCTTGCGAAAAGCCGCTCAGGGAAGGCAGGTCAGATGACCTTGGCCTCGGTCTTCAGACGGTCGACCAGCGTGCCGACATCGGGCACCTTCACACCCGCGCCGCGCTTGGGCGGTTCGGCAACCTTCAGCGTTTTGAGTCGCGGGCTCACATCCACGCCCAGCTCTTCCGGCTTGAGGGTATCAATCGGCTTTTTCTTCGCCTTCATGATGTTGGGCAGAGTGACGTAGCGCGGCTCGTTGAGCCGCAGGTCCGTGGTGATGACGGCGGGCAGCTTGACCGCGATCGTCTCCAGACCGCCATCCACCTCGCGGGTGACTTTCGCCTGCGCGCCGTCGAGTTCGACTTTCGAGGCAAAGGTAGCCTGCGACCAGCCCAGCAGAGCAGCCAGCATTTGCCCGGTCTGGTTGGAATCGTCATCGATGGCCTGCTTGCCCAGAATGACCAACTGCGCACCCTCTTTCTCGACCACAGCCTTGAGCAGCTTGGCCACGGCCAGGGGCTGCAACTCGGCCTCGCTCTCCACCAGCACACCGCGGTCGGCGCCGATCGCCATGGCGGTGCGCAGGGTCTCGCCGCAGGCGGCTACACCACAACTTACCGCGACGATCTCGGTTGCCGCGCCCTTTTCCTTGAGCCGCACCGCTTCTTCCACGGCGATTTCGTCAAACGGGTTCATACTCATCTTCACACCGGCGGTATCGATGCCGCTGCCATCCGACTTGACCCGCACCTTGACGTTGTAATCCACCACGCGCTTGACCGCGACCAGCACTTTCATGCAATTGCTCCAGTAGGGTTTGTTGTGTGGGGTCAGTATAGGCAGCGCCCTGACCTGAACGGACTGACCGACCCATAATAGAACGACCGTTCGTTTTTGTCAGTGTAACGACGGACGCGGCCGCAAATCAAGCCCCGCGCAAAGGGCCCATTACCTTTGGCGGAATCAGGAAGGGCCGCTTTCAAAGCGGATTCCTACAGATCAATCGCCTCGCGGGAATGCGCCTGCGCGCGCAAGGCGTATTTCTGAATCTTGCCGGTGGACGTTTTGGGCACCTCGCCAAACACCACTTTGCGCGGCGTTTTGAAGCCTGCGAGGTGAGCTTTGCAGAACGCGATGATTTCTTCTTCGGTCACCGTTCGGCCTTGCTTGAGTTCGACAAACGCGCAGGGACTCTCGCCCCATTTCGGATCGGGCATGGCCACCACGGCGGCCACCAGCACAGCGGGATGACGGTAAAGCACGTCTTCGACTTCGATGCTGGAGATGTTTTCCCCGCCCGAAATAATGACGTCCTTGCTGCGATCCTTGATCTTGATGTAGCCGTCGGGATCGACCACCGCGAGGTCGCCGCTGTGAAACCAGCCGCCATGAAAAGCCTGCTCGGTCGCCTCGGGGTTGCCCAGATAGCCCTTCATCATGATGTTGCCGCGAAACATGATTTCGCCCAGGGTTTGCCCATCGTGCGGCACTTCTTCCAGGGTGTCTGAGTTCCGCACGGTCGCGGCATTCTGCAGGTGATAGCGCACGCCCTGACGCGCATTCAAACGCGCGCGCTCGGGCAGCGGCAGTTCAGTCCAAGACTCCTGTTTGGCGCAAACCGTCGCCGGGCCATACACCTCGGTGAGGCCGTAAGTGTGAGTCAGATCGAAACCCATGGCTTCGAGCCCCTCAATCAGCGCCGCGGGTGGCGCGGCTCCGGCCACCATGGCCCGCACCGCGTGGTGAATGCCGGCTTTCATCTCGGCGGGCGCATTGACCAGCAGATTGTGGACGATCGGGGCGCCGCAGTAATGCGTTACACCCGCGCTTCGGATGCGGTCGAAAATGGCCTGCGCCTCGACCTTGCGCAGACAG
This sequence comes from Thiomonas sp. OC7, assembly GCF_900634595.1. Taxonomy (NCBI): domain Bacteria; kingdom Pseudomonadati; phylum Pseudomonadota; class Betaproteobacteria; order Burkholderiales; genus Thiomonas; species Thiomonas sp. OC7. The sequence goes on from NZ_LR131953.1 coordinate 264,967, forward strand.
ACGTTGACCCCGGCCCGCGCGGCCACCGTCCACGGAAAGCACCAGCCGTTGCAATGAAACATGGGCAGAGTCCACAGATAGACCGGGTGCTTGGGCATGTCCCATTCGAGAATATTGGACACCGCATTCACATACGCGCCGCGATGGGAGTACACCACGCCCTTGGGTTTGCCGGTCGTGCCGGAGGTGTAATTCAAGGAGATCGAATCCCACTCGTCGGCCACATCGGGCAACGCCTCGCTCGCCAGACCTTCTGCGAGCAGCGCCTCATAATTCAGCGCGCCGATGCCTTGGCCGCCGGGCACGAACTCCGGATCGGGCACGTCGATCACCAGCGGCGGCGCCAGACCCTGCTCCACCGCGAGCGCCACGGCCCGCTGCATCACGACCGCCAGTTCAGGATCGACCAGCACGGCCTTGGCGCCGCCGTGCAGCAGCATGTACGCCAGCGCTTCGGCGTCGAGCCGCGTGTTGAGGGTGTTGAGCACCAGCCCGGCCATGGGCACGCCGAAATGCGCTTCCACCATGGTCGGCACATTAGGCAGCATGACCGCCACCACATCCCCGCGTTGCAGACCCCGTCGCACCAGGGCCGATGCCAGCCGTCGACAGCGCTCGCGCGTCTGCGCCCAGTTGCGCTGCAGGCTGCCGTGAAGGACGGCCAAGCGCTGCGGATAAAGGTCGGCGGCATGATCCAGAAAGATCAGCGGCGTGAGCGGCGCGTGGTTGGCGCGATTGGGGGTGAGGTCAGCGTCTTGCATATCGGTCTCCTTGTCTCGACAACATGCTGCAGCAGACGCCTTTCGCAGACCTTGCGTGGGAGCCTGCGCTCGCTATTGGCGCTCTGCAGCCTGCGCGGCTGGCTCCTTGCCTGGCGCCCACTGCAAAACCCGCTGCGGAAACGGAATCTCGATCCCGTTTTGTTTGAGCGCATGCCAGATGGCGAGATTGACCTGGCCGCGCACGCCCAGTGTGCCGTGTTCCGGGTCGGCAATCCAGTAACCCACGGTGATGTTGATGGCGCTTTCGCCAAACGCATCGAGCACCGCGCTCGGGCCGGGGCTTTGCAAGACGCGAGGCACGGACTGCGCCGCCTCTTTGATCAGCACCAGCGCCTTTTCAACGTCGGTGTCGTACGACACGCCGACCGTGGTCGAGAGCCAGACGTTGGGGTCGTTATACGAGAGGTTTTCGATGCGGTTGGCGATCAGCATTTCGTTGGGCACGATGGAGTCCGTACCCCCGGCGCTGCGCACCAGGGTGTAACGGGTCTTGATGTCGATGATCTGACCCTGAAAAGTCTCCACCCGCACGTTGTCGCCCACACGCAGACTGCGCTCGAGCAGAATGACAAAGCCCGAGACGTAGTTGGCTGCGATTTTCTGCAAACCCAGACCGAGGCCGACGCCCAAAGCGCCGCCGAACACGCTGAGCACGGTGAGATCGATGCCCACCATCTGCAAGGCGGTGAGGATGGCCACCAACAGCACGACCGACCGCAGCAGCCGGGTGAACACCAGACGCAGGCTGGCGTCCAGCGGCGAGCGCATCAGCCGCGCTTCCAGCAGCGACGAGACCCACAGCGCCAGCAGTAGCGTGACGGCGATGGACGCCGCGCCCTTGAGCAAGGTCCAGCCGGAAAGTCTCTGACTGCCCAGGGAGATCGACAGCGCATCGAGCGCTTCGTGAATTTCAGGCAGCACACCTGCCAGATGCAGGGCCAGCGTCACCCACAGGCCGATACTGACCACCCGCACCAGATAGTGCACGCCGCCATCCTTGGAAAACCGTTGCCTTGCGACGGAGCCGGCCAGACGTACCAGCAGCAGCACCACCAGCACCGGCAGCGCCAGTTTGAGCAGCGGCAGTTTGAGCAGCAGATGCGAGCCATGCCGCACCAGAACCAGCGCCAGCAAGGCCACCGCAGGAAATCCCAGGCCGTAGCGCCAGGTCGCGCGAAACGCCGTCTTCCAGTTGGGCAGCTTGCGCACCTGCTTTTCAAGCGCCGTACCCAGCAGCACACCCAGCGCCACAACGCCCAGCAGAATGCCGATCTGCAGCCGCAGTTGCTCTGGGGATTGATGGGTAAACGCCGCGATAAGAGGAGATTCAATCAACATGCGCAAAAGCCCGAATGGCCCGAACGAACAGGCGGGCATGGTAGCCCGCCGCACCCGCGTGCTCTTCTATGGTGCGCTGGGGGGCGGCACCGGCAACGGCGCTGCCGACGGCTTGGCGGCATTCTGTCGCGCCTGCTCGGCCTGCTTCTCGGCGTAGGCCTTTTGCTTGGCGGCGAAGTCGGCCTCCGCCTGCTTGATCTCTGCAGCGCGCTGCGCCGGGCTCATCTGGCTTTGCGGCGCAGGGGCCGGAAACAGGCGCCCCGCAGGCGTGGGCACGGGCGCAGCGGCGGTGGCAGGCGTCTTCGGCGGCGCTGCAGCGGCTTGTTCGGCGCGTTGGGCGGCCTGCTGCTGTCGCTGTGCAAGGTCGGCTTCGCGCGCCGCGCTCTGCTGCTCGGCTTGTGCGCGGTCGGGCTGTCCGCGCTGTGAGGTGGCCCTATTCGCCTGCACCCGGCGGAGTTCGTCTTCGGCAGCGCGCAGGCGGCCGCGCAGAGCGATGGCCTGCAGATCGGTGTCGATGGGGGCCAGTGCGGCGCGCTCCTTCTCGCGTGCCGCGTCGAGGCAGTCGTTGACAAAAAAGCGCTGCAGACAGGCGCCGCGCTGCGCCGCGTACTCCGCCTGCACCTGCGCGCGCTGCTGCTGCAAGACCACTTGTTGCGCAGCGTCTTGAGCCGAGGTGGGCTGCGCCGCCGCCAGAGCTGCGCTCGAACCCAGGCAAGCCATCAGCACCCACCCGACTGGGAAAACCTTTTGGAAGACGTTCATACCAGCGTGGCCTCGCCCTGGCGCCGCCCCTCGCGCAAATATTCGGCGCTCTGCATTTCGTTCAGGCGGGAAACGGTGCGGGTGAATTCATAGTCGAGCGGCCCGCGCACATAAAGCTGCTCGGGCGGCACGGCGGCAGACAGAATCAGTTTGATGCGGCGGTCGTACAGCACGTCCACCAGCAGGGTGAAGCGGCGCGCGGCGCTGGCCATATCTTCGGTCATCAGCGGCACGTCGGACAGCAGCACGGTGTGAAAGCGGCTGGCGAGTTCGAGGTAGTCGTTTTGCGAACGCGCGGTTTCGCATAGCTCGTGAAAGCTGAACCACACCACGCCGCCTGCGCGTTGCATCGCCTGCACTTCGCGGCCTTCGATGGTCAGCACCGGGTCTTCTTCAGTGCTCGAAGCCATGCGCTCGAAGGCCTGTTCCATGCGGGCTTGCGCCTCGTCTCCCAGCGGGGTGATGTAGAGGTTGAGTTCGCGCAGGGCTTTGTGGCGATAGTCCACGCCGGCATCGATTTTGACCACGTCCATTTTCTGTTTGATGAGTTCGATGGCGGGCAGAATGCGGTCGCGGTGCAGACCGTCAGGGTAAAGATCGTCAGGATGAAAGTTGGAGGTGGCAACCATTTGCACGCCGTGATCGAACAACCCGTCGAGCAGGCGGTGCAGGATCATGGCGTCGGTCACATCGCTGATGTGAAACTCGTCGAAGCAGATCAGCCTGAAGCGCCGCGCAATGCGTTTGGAAAGCTCGGTCAGCGGATCGACAGTGCCCTGCAAGGCGGCCATTTCGCGCTGCACCTCGTGCATGAACTCATGGAAGTGCAGCCGCGTTTTGCGCAGCAGCGGCACGGTGACAAAAAACGCATCCATCAGCATCGACTTGCCCCGCCCCACGCCGCCGTAGAGGTAAACCCCGCGCGGCAGTTCGGGATGCACCAGGGCTCGGCGAATGGCGCTCGACCGGCGCGACTTGTACTCGACCCATTCGTCGTAACACTGCTGCAGACGGGCCACGCCCGCGAGCTGCTCAGCGTCTGCGGTAAAGCCCCTCTCGCTCAGGGATTGCTCAAAATACTCGGTGACGTTCATGCGCCGCCGATCAGAAGTTCAGCGTGCGGCCGGCAACGCCCAGCGCCGCTTCCTTCAGGCTCTCCGACAGCGTGGGGTGCGCGTGGCAGATTCGGGCGATGTCTTCACTGGCGGCCTTGAATTCCATCGCCACGGCAGCCTCGGCGATCAGCTCCGAGGCCATCGGGCCGATGATGTGCACGCCGAGAATTTCATCGGTCTGCACATCGGCCAGCATTTTGACGAATCCGGTGGTGTCACCCAGGGCACGGGCACGGCCATTGGCCATGAAGGGAAAACTTCCCGCCTTGTAAGCGCGGCCTGCGGCCTTGAGCTGCTGCTCGGTTTGTCCGACCCAGGCGATTTCGGGCGCGGTGTAAATCACCCAGGGCACGGTGTTGAAATCGACGTGCGGTTTCTGCCCGGCGATGCGCTCGGCCACGGCTACGCCCTCTTCCTCGGCCTTGTGCGCCAGCATGGGGCCACGCACCACATCACCCACCGCCCAGATGCCCGGCAGGTTGGTGCGGCAGTCGGCATCCACCTGAATGAAGCCGCGCTCGTCGAGTTGCAGGCCGATAGTTTGTGCACCGAGCGAGTCGGTATTCGGCTTGCGGCCGACGGAGACGATGAGCCGCTCGACCTTGAGCGTCTGCGCTTCGCCTTTGGCGTTGGTCCAATCGACGGTCACCCCGTTTTTCAGCACCTTGGTCGCCGTGATCTTCGCGCCCAGATGAATCGCCAGCCCCTGTTTGGTGAACTGCTTGAGCGCCTCTTTGGCGACCTGCGCATCGGCGGCGGCGAGAAAGTCGGGCATGGCTTCGAGCAGGGTGACTTGCGCACCGAGGCGGCGCCACACGCTGCCCATCTCCAGCCCGATCACCCCCGCGCCGATCACGCCCAGCGTCTTGGGCACGGCGTCGATGGCCAACGCGCCGTCGTTGGACAGCACGCGCTGCTCATCGAAGTCCAGACCGGGCAGGCTGCGCGGCACCGAGCCGGTCGCCACGATGATCTGCTTGGCCGACAGCACCTGCTCGGCGTCCTTGCCCGTCACGGCGACCTGCCATCCGGTGTCGGCGTTGCCGCCTTTGAGCGCGGCTGTGCCGTGGAAAAACGTGACCTTGTTCTTCTTGAACAGATAGAGAATGCCCTCGTTGTTCTGCTTGACCACTTGGGCCTTGCGCTGCTGCATGACGGGTACATCGATGGACAGGCCGCTCACGCCAATGCCATGCGCGGCGAAATCGTGCCCCGCCTGCTCGAAATGCTCGCTCGACTGCAACAGCGCCTTGGAGGGAATGCAGCCGACATTGGTGCAGGTGCCGCCAGGCGCCGGGCCGCCCTGGGCATTGCGCCAGGCGTCGATGCAGGCCACGTTCAGGCCCAGTTGAGCGGCGCGGATGGCAGCGATATAGCCGCCAGGGCCAGCGCCGATGACGATGAGATCAAATTCCGAAGACATGATGGTTTCCTGGTTGCGCGCACGCGGCGCGTCGACGCGAAAAAGCGGATGAAGCCTTGGCTTGGCGCCCGGCTCAAAGATCGAGCAGCAGACGCGCCGGGTCTTCGAGCGCCTCTTTCATCGCCACCAGGCCGAGCACCGCTTCGCGGCCGTCGATCAGGCGATGGTCGTAGCTCATTGCCAGGTAGTTCATCGGGCGAATCACGATCTGACCATCTTCGACCACGGGCCGGTCTTTGGTGGCGTGGATGCCCAGAATGGCCGACTGCGGCGGGTTGATGATGGGCGTGGACAGCATCGAGCCGAACACCCCGCCGTTGCTGATGGAGAAGGTGCCGCCGGTGAGCTCCTCGATGGTCAGCTTGCCATCGCGCGCCTTGGCGCCAAAATCGGCGATGGCTTTTTCGATGTCGGCAAAACTCATCTGATCGGCATTGCGCAGAATGGGCACCACCAGCCCGCGCGGACTGCCCACGGCGATGCCGATGTCGAAGTAGCCGTGATAGACGATGTCATTGCCGTCGATCGAGGCGTTGAGCAGCGGGAACTTGCGCAGCGCATGCACCGCGGCGCGCACAAAAAAGCTCATGAAACCCAGCTTCACGCCGTGCTGCTTCTCGAACTTGTCTTTGTACAGATTGCGCATGTCGATCACCGGCTTCATGTTCACTTCGTTGAAGGTGGTGAGGATGGCGTTGGTGGCCTGCGACTGCAGCAGCCGTTCGGCGATGCGCGCGCGCAGGCGGCTCATCGGCACGCGCTGTTCGGGCCGGTCGGTGTAGGCGGCGAGATCGAGATCGGCCTCCACCGGCTGCAACGCGGGGATGGTGAGCGAGGGCATTGCGGCCGCAGCGGTCGCCGGTTTCGGCGCGGGCGTTGCGGCTGGAACGGTCGGCGGTTTGGGCGCAGCCGCAGCCTGCAAGGCATCACCCTTGGTAATGCGGCCGCCGCGCCCGGTGCCCGCCACGTCTGATGGATTCACGCCCTGCTCGGCCATGATCTTCGCCGCAGCCGGCATAGCCACCGCCGCGCCTGCGGAGGGCGCCGCAGGCGCAACTGCAGACGCAACCGCAGCCGGCGCCGAAGCAGCCGGTTCAGCCGCCTTGACCGGCGCCACGGGCAACGGGCTGGTCTGCGGCTTGGCTTCAGTGTCGATCTTGGCGATGACTTCGTCGCTGGTCACCGATTCGCCGTCGTTCTTGACGATCCGCGCCATCACCCCGGCTTCGGGAGCGGGCACTTCGAGCACCACTTTGTCGGTCTCGATTTCAATCAGGATTTCATCCTGCGCCACGGGTTCGCCGGGCTTTTTCTTCCAGGTCAGCAGAGTGGCTTCAGCCACGGATTCGGAGAGTTGGGGAACTTTGATGTCGATCAGCGCCATGATGGAGTCCGGTATTTTTAAGGTGGCCGCGAGAGAGGAAGGAAACTGCGGGAACTGCGCGGCCAGTGAACGGTGTCAGAAGATTTTTTGTGGGTTTCGGGGCGGCCGGTACGCGCGCCGCCCGTCATCAATCAGCGCGTCAGCACATAGCCTTTGAGCTTGCCGAAGGCCGCGCTCAGAAGCTCTTTTTGCTGCTCGGCATGTTTGGCGTAATAGCCCACCGCGGTCGATGCGGAGGCAGGCCGCCCGGCGTAACCGAGCTTCTGCCCTTCGAGCATGTTTTCGTGGATGTGATGCTGTACGAAGAACCATGCGCCCTGATTCTGCGGCTCGTCCTGGCACCACACGATGTCGCGCGCATTGGGGTAGCGTTTGACTTCAGCCGCAAAGGCCTTGTGCGGGAAGGGATAGAGCTGCTCAAGACGAATGATGGCCACATCGTCGATCTTGCGCTCGGCGCGCGCCGCCAGCAGGTCGTAATACACCCGCCCGGAGCAGGCCACGATGCGCTTGACTTTATCGGCCTGCAGTTCTTCCACCTCAGGCAAGACCACCTCGAAACGGCTGTTCGCCAGATCGGATAGCGGCGACTTGGCATGCGGGTGCCGCAGCAGCGACTTGGGCGTCATGATGATCAGCGGCTTGCGGAAAGGCCGCAGCATCTGCCGCCGCAGTAGATGAAAAATCTGCGACGGGTTGGTCGGCTGGCAGACCTGCATATTGGTTTCGGCGCAAAGCTGCAGATAGCGCTCCAGACGCGCCGATGAGTGCTCCGGCCCCTGCCCTTCGTAGCCGTGCGGCAGCAACAGCGTCAGGCCGCAGGCGCGGCCCCACTTCACTTCGCCAGCCGAGATGAACTGGTCGATCAGCACTTGCGCGCCATTGGCGAAATCGCCGAACTGAGCCTCCCAGATCACCAGGGTGCGGGGGTCGGCGGTGGAGTAGCCGTACTCGAAGCCGAGCACAGCCTCTTCCGACAGAATGGAGTCGATCACGGTGAACGGCGCCTGTCCTTCGGCGACGTTCTGCAGCGGGATGTAGGTGCCGACGTCCCACTTTTCGCGGCTTTGGTCGTGCAGCACCGAGTGGCGATGGCTGAAAGTGCCGCGACCGCTGTCTTCGCCCGACAGTCGCACAGGAAACCCGTTGGCCACCAGCGAGGCGAAGGCCATGTGCTCGCCCATGCCCCAGTCCAGCGGCATTTCGCCGCGGCCCATCTTGGCGCGATCGGCAATCACCTTTTCCACCAGCGGATGCAGCTTGAAATTCTCCGGCACGGTGGTAATGCGCTCGGCCAGCCGCTTGAGCTCGGTCATCGGCAGGGCCGTGTCGGCGCTGTCGGTCCAGCGGCGGTTGAGGTAGGGCGACCAGTCGACCGCGTACTTGCTCTTGTAGTTGGTGAGCACCGGCTCCAGGCTGATGCCCGACTCCATTTCGGCGCGGAATTCGTGCACCAACTGATCGGCATCGGCCGCGGCAATCACCCCTTGGCTCACCAAACGGTCTGCATAGACCTTACGCGCGCCCGGATGCGCCGCGATTTTCTTGTACATCAGCGGCTGGGTGACGGCGGGGGTGTCCTGCTCGTTGTGGCCCAGTTTGCGGAAACAAACAATGTCCACCACCACGTCGTGATGGAACTGCTTGCGATAGTCGAGCGCCAGACTGGTCGCAAAGGCCACGCTCTCAGGATCGTCGCCATTCACATGCAGGATGGGCGCCTCGATCATTTTCGCCACGTCGGTGCAATACAGCGTGGAACGCGCATCGCGCGGATCGGAGGTAGTGAAGCCGATCTGATTGTTGATGACAATGTGCACCGTGCCGCCCGTGGTGTAGCCGCGAGTCTGCGCCAGCGCCAGGGTTTCCATCACCACGCCCTGCCCGGCAAACGAGGCGTCGCCATGCACCAGCACCGGCAACACCGTTTCACCGAGCGCGTCGCCGCGCCGATCCAGCCGCGCCCGGGTGGAGCCTTCGATCACCGGATTGACGATTTCCAGATGCGACGGGTTGAACGCCAGGCTCAGATGCACCGGGCCGCCGGGCGTGGACACATCGCTGGAAAAGCCCTGGTGATACTTCACGTCACCGGACGGCAGGTCATCTGCATGTTTGCCCTCGAACTCGTCGAACAAGTCCTGCGGCCGTTTGCCCAGGGTGTTGACCAGCACGTTGAGGCGGCCGCGGTGCGCCATGCCGATGACCACTTCCTGAATGCCCAGCGCGCCCGCGCGCTGAACCAGGGTATCCATGGCGACGATAAAACTCTCGCCGCCTTCGAGCGAAAAGCGCTTCTGGCCGACATATTTGGTCGCCAGATAGCGCTCCAGACCTTCGGCAGCGGTCAGTCGTTCGAGCAGATGTTTTTTCGCCTCGGCATCGACATCCGGGCGCGTGCGGGTGGATTCCAGCCGCTGTTGCCACCAGCGTTTCTGGTCCTGATCGCTGAGGTACATGAACTCGGCGCCCAGTGAGCCGCAGTAGGTTTCGTGCAGGTTGTTGAGCAGTTCGCGCAGTGACAGATTTTCGCGATCGAAAAAGGTGTTGCTGACGTTGAACACAGTTTCCAGATCGGCATCGGTAAAGCCATAGAACGACGGCTCCAGATCCGGAATATTCGGTCGCTCTGTGCGTTTGAGCGGGTCGAGATCGGCCCAACGCACTCCCACATTGCGGTAGGCGGCGATCAGTTGCTGCGCGGCAACCCGTTTACGCGCCAGTTCACCATCGGCCACTGCCTGCAAGGTGCGGATCGGGCCGGATTTGGCGCGCTCGGCAAAGGCCGACACCACCGGGGCATGCGGGACGTCGCGCGCATTGCTGCCGTCGAGCGCGGGCACATGTTGCAGCGCATCGAAGTATTCGCGCCAATGGTCGGGAACCGAACCGGGATTAGAGAGATAGCTCTCGTACATCTCTTCGACATACGGGGCATTGCCGCCGAAGAGATAGGAATTGGCTTTGAATTTCTGCATCAACATATGCGCTCACAGTCTGCCGGGCACCCCGGCGCTCAGTGGGAAAACATCCTTCCGCGGCTCGGGCTGCCCGATTGGCGGATTGCGGCTTTAGAAGGGCCTGGACTCAAACGAGTCTGGCAACACTCTAGCACGCAGTTTTGATGCAACGCAAAGCAGGGATGTAAGTGAGCGTTTCTGCAGAGCGTCGCTGCTTGGCGTGGCTGGCGGCATCCCGGGTGAATTTCCCCGGAATCGCTCGGGCTTGCAAATCCATTCAGTTGGGTCTTTGGAAACCGCCCTCAGTCGTCAGCGATATCCTGCCCGGGAAACAACTCGTCGGTAAAGCCGAACCGGCTGAAATCGCGGATGCGCATGGGGTAGAGCTTGCCGATCAGATGATCGCACTCATGCTGCACGACGCGAGCATGGAAGCCTTCGGCCTCGCGGTCGATGGGGTTGCCATAGGCATCCATGCCGCGGTAGCGAATCCGGCGAAAGCGCGGCACCCAGCCGCGCAGGCCGGGCACCGATAAACAGCCTTCCCAGCCCTCTTCCTCGGCATCGTCGAGCACTGAAATTTCCGGGTTGATGAGGACGGTCTGCGGCACAGCAGGCGCCTCCGGGTAACGGGCGCTTTGGCTGAAACCGAAGATCACCACCGCCAGGTCAACCCCGATCTGCGGCGCGGCAAGGCCAACACCACCGGCCGCCTGCATGGTCTCGAACAGATCGGCGATCAGGGTGTGAAGTTCGGGCGTATCCGCCTTGACCACCGGTTTGGCGACGCGCAACAGCCGGGGGTCGCCCATGCGCAAAATGGTGTGTAGCGTCATCGGCTAGCTCTCCAGTTGGCAGTCAGCGCAGGCCCGCGCGTTGTGACAGCAATTGCAGGGCCTCGTGCATCTGCAGATAGGCGATGATGAATTCAAACATCATGCGCCACATGAGTTCCATGCAGAAAAAACACAGTAGAAACAACAAAACGGAGATCAGACGCCAACTCTTGGGAACGACCCGGCGAACCGCAGACGCTGACACGCCGCGCATCGACCGCCAAAGCGCGAAACGATCGAGCCACAGCCAGAACGCCCATGCCAGCATCGGCATGCCGATGGCGCCCAGCGCGTAAACCACGCGCAGCACATCCAGGCTGACAAAGGTGCGGAAGGCGAAAAAATCGACGATCGTCTGCATCACAGAATGACCGGCTCGGGCTCGAGGCGAAGGCCGAATTTCTGCTCGACGCTGTCTTGCACCGCGCGCGCCAGTTCCAGCACGTTGGCGCCGGTAGCCCCGCCGCGATTGACCAGAACGAGGGGCTGCTGCTCATGCACCCCCGCGTTGCCCAGCGTTTTTCCTTTCCAGCCGCAGGCGGCGATCATCCACGCTGCGGCGAGTTTGTAGGTGCCGTCGTCCAGCGGGTAGCTGACGATGTCGGGATGTTCTTCCAGGATTTCATTGCGGATGGTGCGGTTGACCACCGGATTTTTGAAAAAGCTTCCGGCGTTGCCCAACTGGGCCGGATCGGGCAATTTGCTGGTTCGAATCGCGCACACGGCCTTGAACACGTCGTGGGGCGATGGGTCGGAGATGCGCTCGCGCTGCAACCACCGCGCCACATCCGCATACCCCGCCACAGGCGTCCAGGGCTTGGGCAGACGCAGACGAACGGCGGTGATGACCGACTTGCCCGCGAGTTCGCGTTTGAAAATGCTGTCGCGGTAACCCAGCCGACAATGTGCCGCAGGCAAGGTGGCGCTGCGGCCGGTGACCAAGTCGACCACATCGACCGACTCCAGCCGGTCGGATAGCTCCAGACCGTACGCGCCGATGTTCTGCACCGGTGCCGCCCCCGCCGTGCCGGGAATGAGGGCGAGATTCTCCAGCCCGGCAAAGCCCTGCTCCAGCGCCCAGATCACCACGTCATGCCAGGGCTCGCCTGCGCCCGCTTCGATCAGGGTGGAACGGGCGTCGTCTTCAAGCACGCGCAGGCCGCGAATTTCCGTCTTCACCACCACCGCATCGTCGATGTCGCGAGTGAACAGCACGTTGCTTCCGCCGCCCAGAATGAATTTGGGCGAACGCCCCCATTCGGGATGATCGACCACCAGACGAACATCACGCGCACTGCGCACCCGCACCAGACGCCGCGCCGTGGCTTCGATGCCAAAGGTGTTGAATGCGCGCAGGGGCACATCGGTTTCGAGTTCCAGGCTCATAGAATCCCACAGATCAAACGTCCATTATCTTCAAGGTTCACTTATGCCCTCTTTCGATGCCGTTCTCGAACCCGATCTTGTCGAAGTGCGCAACGCCTGCGATCAAGCGACGAAGGAAATCGCCACCCGCTTTGATTTCAAGGGCAGTTCCGCCCAGGTCGAGCAGAACGACAAGGCGCTCACACTGACCGCTGACAGCGACTTTCAGCTCGGGCAGGTGCGCGATGTGCTCATGGCCAAGGCCGCAAAGCGCAAAATCGATCCGCGCTTTTTCGATCTCGGGAAAATCGAAAAAATTTCCGGAGACAAGGTCAAACAGGTCATCACCGTGAAGGCCGGCATTCCGCAGGAGCTGGCGAAAAAGATCACTGCAGCGATCAAGGGCTCCAAGCTCAAACTGACCTCCGCGATTCAGGGCGACATCGTGCGCATCACTGGGGCCAAGCGCGATGACCTGCAGGCGGCCATGGCGGTGCTGCGCAAAGACATCGAGGAAGCGCCGCTGTCATTCAACAATTTTCGGGACTGAGCTGGCGTGAGCAAATCCGCCAGGCTGCTGCGCCCTTGGTCTGCTGCGCGCGCTGCCCGCTGGGTCTTAGCCTGCACGGTCTTTGCGCTGGGCGGCAACCCGGCCTTTGCTGCGGCGGCAAGCGTGGGTCTGGCCGGAAAATTTGGCGATCAGGCGCTGCTGGTGATCGACGGTGGCGCGCCGCGCACACTGCGCATCGGTCAAACGGTGCAAGGCGTGAAACTGTTGGCCCTCTCGGGCCAACAGGCCACGGTCGAAGTCAGCGGGCAGAAAATGCAACTGGGCCTGGGCGCCGCGCCGCTGAGCGTGGGGGCGACGGCCGCGCAGCGCACCGTTCTGTTTGCAAGGTCGAACGGACAGTTCGTGACAGAGTGCCGCATCAACGGCGAACTGTTGCGCATGATGGTGGACACGGGAGCCACCCGCATCACCCTCAGCCGAGAACAAGCCCAGCGGCTGGGCCTCAATCTGCAGAATGGAAGAGCCTCGGCCGTCAACACCGCCAATGGCACCATCCCTGCAACCTTGATTGATCTCGACAAAGTGCGCGTGGGCCATATCGAGCTGCACAACGTACCCGCCGTGGTGATCAACACCCCAATGCCCTATGCCCTGCTCGGCATGAGCTTTCTGCAACGGGTCAATATGCAACACGACGGCGACCGCATGACCCTGAGCCCTCGATATTGAGGGGCGCGCGGTTTTTATTTCTTCCGCCCGATGCGGCTTTCTTCGCCGCGCATCAGCTTGCCGATATTGCTTTTGTGTCGCCAGATCAGCAGCGCGCTGATGATCATCAGGGCAAGCAGCAGCGCGGGGTCGACGTTCCAGGCCAGCCCGCCGCCAAACCAGTAGTAAAACGGCGCGAATACCGCAGCCACCAACGCCGCTAAAGAGGAGTAGCGAAAAAATCCGGCCACGATCAGCCAGGTCGCCAGCGTAGCCAGCCCCAGCCAGGGCTGGACGGCCAGCAACACGCCCGCAGCAGTCGCCACGCCTTTGCCGCCCTTGAAATGGAAAAACACAGGGTAGAGATGCCCCAGAAACACGGCCACAGCCACCAGGGCCACACCCGGCGCGCTAAGCCCGAAGCCAGGACCGATCACCAGGCCCAGCCAGACCGCCAGCCAGCCTTTGAAGGCGTCGAGCAGCAAGGTCAGGATGGCGGCGAGCTTGTTGCCGCTGCGCAGCACATTGGTGGCGCCCGGGTTGCCCGAACCGTAGGTGCGCGGATCGGCCATGCCCATGACGCGGCTGACCAAGACGGCGAACGACAGCGATCCCAACAGATAGGCCAGCCCGGCGAAGATCAGGGCCACAACGTTCGATGTATTCATGCTTTGTGATTCTATTGAACGCAGTTCACCCAGCGCACCTGCAAAACCGCGTCGAGCACGTCGGGGGAGAGCCCCAGCAAATAGCCGCGCCGCCCGCCATTGATGTAAATGCGCTCCAGCGTCCGCACCGATTGCTCGCCATAAATCGGCATGGCCTTGCGCAGACCGAAGGGCGACGTTCCGCCAACCAGATACCCGCTATGCCGCTGCGCCACCTCTGGCTTGCAGGGCTCAACCTGCCGCGCACCGATTGCCCGAGCCAACTGCTTGGTCGAGACCTCCCGGTCGCCATGCATGAGCACGACCAGCGGTTGCGATGCATCGTCTTGCATCACCAGGGTTTTGATCACCGCGTGCACGGGCAGCCCCAAGGTCTGCGCGCCCCAGGCGGCTCCGCCATGATCGACGTAGTCATACACATGCTCGGTGTAGGCCACGCCTTGCGCGCGCAGCCATTGCGTGGCCGGGGTCAGGCTGATATGTCGAGAAGATTTGCCCATCCGGCGCAGTTTAGACGTCCTCCCTACAATGCGGCATCATGTCTGCTTCTTTTGCGCGTAACCCCGATCTGCACTGTCATTCCACGGTTTCAGACGGCACATTGACGCCTGCCGCCCTGGCGCAGCGGGCCCATGCGAATGGGGTTGATCTCTGGGCGCTCACCGATCACGATGAACTCGGCGGCTTGACAGAAGCGCGGCAAAGCGCCGAGTCGCTGGGTCTGCGTTTTGTAACTGGGGTGGAAATTTCGGTATCTTTTGCCGCGCAGACCGTGCACATCGTGGCGCTGAATTTCGACGATTCTCATCCGGTCTTGCAAGGCGGCCTGCAACAGATTCGCTCCGGTCGCGACCAACGCGCAAGAGATATGGCGGCCGATCTTGAAAAGCATCTGGGTCTGTCCGACGTATACGCCGGCGCGCTGCGCTATGCGGGCAATCCGGCGCTGATGTCGCGCACGCACTTTGCCCGCTTGCTGGTGGAACTCGGCGTGTGCCGCCAGACCCACGAGGTGTTCAGCCGCTATCTCACACCGGGCAAGCCTGGCTATGTCGAACACGAATGGGCCCGCCTCGACGAGGCCCTGAGCTGGGTTCGCGCCGCCGGGGGAATCACCGTGATTGCACATCCGGGGCGTTACCGCTTCACCGAAACCGAAGAGTGGGCCCTGCTGGAACGCTTCAAGTCGCTGGGCGGTCAGGGCATCGAGGTGGTGACCGGCAGCCATACCGCAGCGCAGGCCCGCAAATACGCCAAGCTCGCGCTGGAATTCGGCTTCTACGCCTCGCGCGGCTCCGATTTTCACAGCCCAGGAGAAAGCATTTGCGACCTCGGGCGTCTCGCCCCCCTGCCTGCCGACCTCGCTCCCGTCTGGGATCTGCTGCATTGAACCCCTCCACCATGGCGCAATACTTCAACCTGCACCCCGACAACCCGCAGCTTCGGCTGATCAAGCAAGCCGCCGCCGTGCTGCACAGTGGTGGCGTGGCGGCGATTCCGACCGACTCGTCTTATGCCCTGGTCTGCCATCTCGACGACAAAGCCGCCGTGCAACGCCTGCGGCAAATCCGCCAGGTGGATGAGCGGCATCACCTCACCCTGCTGTGCAGCGACCTGTCTGAGCTAGGAAACTATGCCCGCGTGGACAACCGGCAATACCGTCTCATCCGCGCCTGCACGCCCGGGCCCTACACCTTCATTCTCGAAGCCACCAAGGAAGTGCCACGCCGGGTGTCGCACCCCTCGCGCAAGACGATCGGCGTGCGGGTGCCGCAAAACGCCGTGGCCCACACCCTGCTGGTGGAAATGGCCCAACCCCTGCTCGCCACCACCTTGATTCTGCCCGGAGACGGACACGCGCTGAACGACGCCGCCGACATTCGCGACCAGCTCGAGCATCATGTCGATCTGGTGCTCGACGCCGGGCCCTGCCCCAGCGAGCCCACCACCGTGGTCGATCTGTGCGGCGCCGAGCCCGTGGTCATTCGCATCGGCCGCGGCCCGCTCGATGCGCTCGGCCTCCCGGCCCTGCAGTAAACCCCCGCAATCAAGCTCTTCATCCTTGGTGCAGGGCGGGTCAAGCCGCCCCTGGCCCGCCCTGACACAACGCCCTTCCTACAATTCCCGCATGGATCAACTCATACAGGCTGTCACCGTCTACGCCCTGCCGGTGCTCTTTGCCATCACCCTGCACGAAGCGGCGCACGGCTATGCGGCGCGCTACTTCGGCGACAACACCGCCTACATGTTGGGCCGCGTATCGCTCAATCCGGTGCGGCACATCGATCCGATCGGCACCATCCTCGTGCCTCTCATTCTCTATTTCGCCACCTCCGGGGCATTTCTCTTTGGCTATGCCAAGCCGGTCCCAGTGAATTTCGGGCGACTGCGCAACCCCAAGAGCGACATGATCTGGGTCGCGCTCGCCGGCCCGGCTTCCAACTTTTTTCAGGCCTTTCTCTGGGGCCTGCTGCTTGTCGGCCTGCACGCCTTCGCCGTCAACGAGGTCTATTTTTACGATGTCGCCCAGGCCGGTATTCTGGTGAATCTGGTGATGTTCGTGTTCAACCTGTTTCCGCTGCCGCCACTCGATGGCGGCCGCATTCTGGTGGGGCTGCTGCCCGTGCGACAAGCCATCGCCGTCTCAAGGGTCGAACCCTACGGCTTTTTCATCGTGATGGCGCTGGTGCTCACCGGCATCGTCACCAACTTCTGGCTCAGCCCGCTCATGGCGCTGTCCATGCAAGTTCTCAAGGTTCTGCTCAGCCCCTTTCAGATGCTCCTCTGAGCCCCCTTTTTTTCCTCCGACTCTTTCCCTATGACTCTCCCTGCACAGGCCGATGGCGCAACGAGCGCCGATGATCGCGTTTTGTCCGGCATGCGCCCCACGGGTGCGCTGCACCTGGGGCATTACCACGGCGCCTTGAAAAACTGGGCACAGCTGCAAAACGCGCACGACTGCTACTTTTTCGTCGCCGACTGGCACGCGCTGACCACCCATTACGAAACACCGGAAACCATCCACGCGCACACCACCGAGATGGTGATCGACTGGCTGGCCGCTGGCGTCGATCCGAACAAGGCCACCTTATTCGTGCAAAGCCGGGTGCTGGAGCACGCCGAGCTGTTTCTGCTGCTGGGTATGGGCACCCCTTTGTCCTGGCTGGAGCGTGTGCCCACATACAAAGATCAGATCGCCAATCTGAAGGACAAAGACCTGACCACCTACGGCTTTCTCGGCTACCCGCTGCTGCAGGCCGCAGACATCCTCATTTATCTCGCGCGTTATGTGCCCGTCGGGGCCGATCAGGTGCCGCACATCGAGATGAGCCGTGAAATCGCGCGCCGTTTCAACAATCTCTATGGCAAAGACCCTGCGGTTGAGGCGCAGGCGCGAGCCGCGGCGGCCAAATTGCCCGAGGACGTTCGCGCACAACTCGCTGCCCTGCGTCGTGCCGCCGATCAGGAGGGGCTGACCGAAAAACGCGAACAGGCTCGCGAACTGATCGCCGCCAGCAAACTGTCGCGTGCAGAAAAAGACGCCCTGCGAGCGCAACTAAGCGGTGGTCGCAGGCAAATCCTTCGCGAACCCGAAGCGCTGCTGACCCCTGAGTCCAAGCTGCCAGGGTTGGATGGCCGCAAGATGTCCAAGAGCTACGGCAATTCCATCGCCATCCGGGAGGAGCGCGCGAGCGTCGAGCACAAAATCAAACGCATGCCCACCGATCCCGCTCGCGTCAAGCGCACCGATCCCGGCACGCCCGAACGCTGCCCCGTCTGGCAATTCCACCTGGCCTACACCGACGACGCCACCCGCGACTGGGTGCAACGCGGCTGTACCACGGCAGGCATCGGCTGCCTGGAGTGCAAGCAGCCCGTCATCGATGCCATCCTGCGTGAACAGCAACCCATGTTCGAGCGGGCGCAGCCCTACCTCGACAACCCCGCGCTGGTGCACGACATCCTGGCGCACGGCAGCGACAAGGCGCGCGCCACGGCACAACAAACTATGCACGCCGTCCGAGACGCGATGGGCCTAAAGATTTGAAGATGCGCGTTGTCGGCGTTTCCACAGACGCCAGACGATCAACACGACGACGATGGCGATAGCCAGCAGGATTTCTTCGGCCCATTGCAAACGAGACGTCAACTGCGCCACACCTGCGCCGAAAAACCATCCCAGCCCCGTGACCAGCGGCGCCCACAAGGCGGCGCCTATGGTGTTGTAAAGCACAAACCGCCAGGGTGCTACGCCCGCCATGCCGATCAGCACGGGCCCGGCGATGCGCAAGCCATAGAGAAAGCGCACGCTGACAATCGCCCAGGGCGCCCCGCGATGCAGCAAGCGCTGAACGCGGGGCAGGTTTTTTTCCAAACCGGAGAAACGCTGGACCAACTGCGGCCCAAACCAACGCCCCAGAAAGAAAAAAAACTGATCCCCCAGAGTAGCTGCCAGTGCAGCCACCAAAACAACCCAAGGCCACTCCAGCCAGCCACGGTGGGCCCCATACCCCGCAAGCAGCAGTACGGTCTCTCCCTCGGCAAGGGCGCCTAAAGCTACTGCGGCATAGCCGTAATGTCGAACGAAATCCTCGACCATGAGTTACGAGTCTATCGAGATAGTTGGCGCACAAAAAAACCGGCCAGTGGCCGGTTGATTTTGCAACGCCCTGACTTTTGATCAGGAAGCAGCCGCCCTACCTAAATTAGATGGGGCGAATGGCAGAAGCCTGGGGACCTTTCGGGCCAGCCTTCACCGTGAATTCGACGCGCTGGTTTTCCTGCAGAGTGCGGAAACCTTTGGCCTGAATTTCAGAAAAATGCGCGAACAGATCTTCGCCGCCTTCATCAGGCTTGATGAAGCCGAAGCCCTTGGACTCGTTAAACCATTTCACAGTACCGGTAGCCATGAATCAACCTTTAAAGAAAATATAGATAAGTGCAAATCTTCAACAAGCCCGGCAAATCACTACTGTGAAACCGACACAAGCCAACTCTCAAGCAAATGAGAACCTTGGCTCTTGTTTCGACTGCGCACTAACTATACACGCAAAAAACCAGCGCGCGCGACAATTCAGCGCAGGGCAAACCCTCTGTGCACGACAGCAAACGGCGCGGTGTTGGATAAGGCGGACAATAAACGTTTTTCATACGGGCAGGATCGTAGCGATTCGCCGATGTGCGCATCAGATTGGAGCGCACCCTTAAAATTTTTTGATTGCTGCAGCAGCTCAAAAAATCTCTCAAAATAACACTCTAACAAATTGTTTTTATGCATGTTTTTAGAGGAATTCATCACAAATCGTTGGCCTCGCAAACGGCACTGACCATCGGCAATTTCGATGGGGTGCACCGGGGGCATCTCGCCATGTTGCACCAGTTGGTGCAAGTCGCCCGGTCGCGTGGGCTGGTGCCGACGGTGCTGACTTTCGAGCCGCACCCGCGTGATTTTTTTGCAACACTCCAGGGGCACCCTGACTCCGCACCCAGCCATATTTCGACCTTGCGAGACAAGTTGTGCGCCTTGCGTGAAGCCGGAGTGCAGCATGTTGTCGTGCTGCGCTTCGATCCCCGCATCGCCGCGTTGTCTCCAGAGGAGTTTGTGGCGCAGATCGTGTGGCAGGGCCTCAAGGCGCAATTCGTCTTGGTCGGCGATGATTTCCGCTTTGGCGCCAGGCGCGCGGGAAATTTCGCCCAGCTCGATACCTTGATGCGCAACCTGGGCGGCGAAGCACGTCAGATGCCTGTGGTCACGGAAACCGCGTTGCGAATCTCGAGTTCGGCAGTGCGGCAGGCGCTGCAGGCGGGTGACATGGAAACCGCGCAGGTTTTGCTGGGTCGCCCCTATGCCATTTCGGGGCATGTGTTGCACGGGGCCAAACTTGGCCGCAAGCTGGGATTTCCTACGTTGAATCTGCGTTTTGATCGCGCACGCCCCGCGCTTGGCGGTGTTTTCGTCGCCCGGGTGCACGGGCTGGAGTTGGCGCCCCTGCCCGCCGTGGCAAGCCTGGGAACACGACCGGCCGTCGAGACCGACGGGCGGGTGTTGCTGGAAACGCATGTGTTAGATTGGCAGGCAGAGGCCTACGGTAAACTCATCCGGGTGGAACTCATGCACAAACTGCGCGACGAAGCGCATTACCCCGACCTGACTCAACTGATCGCGGCGATTCAGAACGATAGCGATCAGGCGCGCGCCTGGTTTGCTCAGCTCGCCCGACAAACCACCCGCGATCGAATTTGACGGCGCTCGCTCTCAGGCACCCGACTCGCCCAGCTTTGACGATCGGTCGCTTCGGGTGATATCGCCGTTCACTTTTCCTCGCTCACTCCTTCTCATTGGACCCTTTGCTCGGGCTCCAGCACAGCACTGCCATTCCATGGATCACGCCGACTCTTCCGCAGCCGAAAAACCCGATTACCGGGCCACGCTGAATCTGCCAGACACCCCCTTCCCCATGCGCGGTGACCTGCCCAAGCGCGAACCGCAATGGATCAAGGACTGGAACGAAAACGGTCTCTACCAGAGGCTGCGCCTGGCGCGCTCCGGGGCGCCGAAATTCGTGCTGCACGACGGCCCGCCGTATGCCAACGGCCAGATTCACATGGGGCATGCGGTCAACAAGATTCTGAAGGACATGATCGTCAAGGCACGTCAGCTGAGCGGCTTTGATGCGGCTTACATTCCCGGTTGGGACTGTCACGGTCTGCCGATCGAAAACGCCATCGAAAAGCAGTTTGGCCGCTGCCTGCCGCGCGACGAGATGCAGGCCAAGAGCCGCGCCTATGCCACGGCGCAGATCGACCAGCAAAGGACGGATTTCAAGCGACTGGGCGTGCTGGGCGACTGGGATCATCCCTATCGCACCATGGATTTCGTCAACGAGGCGGCGGAGATTCGCGCTTTCAAACGGGTGATCGAGCGCGGCTTTGTGTACCGTGGCCTCAAGCCGGTGTACTGGTGTTTTGACTGCGGTTCATCGCTGGCTGAATTCGAGATCGAATATGCCGACAAAAAATCGCAGACGCTCGATGTCGCCTTTGAGTCGAATGATCGCGTGGCACTCGCTGCGGCTTTTGGCCTGCCCGCGCTACCCGATGCCGCCAAGCCCGCCTTCGCCGTCATCTGGACGACGACCGCCTGGACGATTCCCGCCAATCAGGCGCTCAATCTCAACCCGGAAATCGAATACGCCCTGGTCGATACGCCGCGCGGCTACCTGGTGCTGGCCGCTAGCCTGGTCGACCCCTGCCTGAAGCGTTATGAGATTGAGGGCGCGATCGTGGCCACCGCGCCCGGCAAGGCGCTGGGCGGGCTGGAGTTCCGCCACCCGCTCTACGAGGTGGATGCGGGTTACCGCCGACTGTCGCCGGTCTATCTGGCCGACTACGCCACCGCCGACGACGGTACCGGCATCGTGCATTCCTCGCCGGCCTACGGCGTCGACGACTTCAACTCCTGCGTTGCGCATGGTATGGCCTATGAGGACATCCTCAACCCGGTGCAGGGCGACGGCAGCTACGCGCCCGACTTTCCGCTGTTCGGCGGGCAGAACATCTGGAAGGCGGTGCCTCACATCATCGATACCCTGCGTCAGGCTGATCGGCTGATGGCCACCTACAGCATCACCCACAGCTACCCGCACTGCTGGCGCCACAAGGTGCCGGTGATCTATCGCGCGGCGGCGCAGTGGTTCATCCGCATGGACGAAGGCGAAGGCGTGTTCACCAAGGACAAGGCGCCGAAAACGCTGCGGCAGATGGCGCTCGAGGCCATTGAGCACACCAGCTTTTACCCCGAGAACGGCAAGGCGCGCCTGCACGACATGATCGCCAACCGGCCGGATTGGTGCATCAGCCGCCAGCGGAGCTGGGGCGTGCCGATCCCGTTTTTTCTGCACAAGGACAGCGGCGAACTGCACCCACGCACCATGGACATCCTCGATGTCGCCGCCGAGATGGTGGAGCACGGCGGCATCGAGGCCTGGAGCAAGGCCAGCGCCGCCGACATCCTCGCCCGCGTGGGTTGCGCAGACGACGCGGCGCATTACAGCAAAAGCGCTGACATCCTCGAAGTCTGGTTCGACTCGGGCACCACGCACACCACCGTGCTCATGGGCAGTCATGCAGGCGCGGGCCATGCCGAAGGCCCGCAGGCCGATCTCTATCTGGAAGGCCATGACCAACACCGCGGCTGGTTTCATTCCTCGCTGCTCACCTCGTGCGCCATGTACGGCCGCGCTCCCTACAAAGGGCTGTTGACCCACGGCTTCACCGTGGACAGCCAGGGCCGCAAGATGAGCAAGTCGCTGGGCAATGGCATCGATCCGCTGCAGACCTGCAGCAAGCTGGGCGCGGAGATCATCCGCCTGTGGGTAGCCGCCTCCGACTATTCCGGCGACATTGCGGGCGACGACAAAATCCTCGCCCGCGTGGTCGATGGTTATCGCCGCGTCCGCAACACACTGCGGTTTCTGCTGGCCAATACCAGCGACTTCGATCCCGCCCGGCATGCCGTACCGCTGAGCCAGATGTTCGAACTCGACCGCTGGGCGCTGGCCCACGCGCAGAGTCTGCAATCGGTCATCCTGGCGCATTACGAGCAATACGAGTTCCACCCGGTAGTGGCCAAGCTGCAGGTCTACTGCTCCGAAGACCTGGGCGCGTTCTATCTCGACGCCCTGAAAGACCGCCTCTACACCACCGCGCCCGACAGCCTTGCCCGACGCAGCGCCCAGACCGCCCTGTGGCAAATCACCCAAGGCATGCTGCGCTGGATGGCGCCCTTCCTCAGCTTCACCGCTGAAGAGGCTTGGGCGCTGATCGGCAAGAGCGAGAGCATTTTTGTCGAGACCTATTGGCAGTGGCCCGAGCAGACCGACAGCGTCTTGCTACTCGATCAGTGGGCGCGTATTCGCGCCCTACGAGAGGCGACCAACAAGGAAATCGAGGCCTTGCGCGAGCAAGGCAAAATCGGCGCCTCGCTGCAGGCCGAAGTCGATATTTACGCCCCGCAGACCGAGCACGCCCTGCTCGAACGCTTAGGAGACGACCTGCGCTTTGTGCTCATCACCTCGCGCGCCAGCCTGCATCCGAGCGATGGAGAACTGCGCATCGTGGTCACGCCCACAAAGCAACCCAAATGCGAACGCTGCTGGCACTGGCGCGAAGATGTCGATGCCGATCCGGCGCATCCCGGTCTGTGCGGACGCTGCGTGAGCAACCTTTTCGGCGCGGGCGAACCGCGCCATCTCGCCTGAGACTCCCCCGCCCATGCCCTCTGCACTGTCTGACAGCTCCTTCACCGCCCGGCGCGGCCGGGTCTGGCCCTGGCTGCTGGTCTCGCTGGCGATCATTGCCGCCGACCAGTTCACCAAATGGTGGGTACGGCAAGACCTGCCGCTCGACAGCAGCCATCCGGTGACCGGTTTTTTCAATCTGGTCTACATCCACAACCCCGGAGCGGCGTTCTCGTTTCTCGCCAGTGCGCCGGGCTGGCAGCGCTGGTTTTTCACCGCGCTAAGCCTCGCCGCTTCGCTGTTCATCCTCTGGCTGATGTTCCGCAACCGGGGAAAGCCTTTGTTCAACCTGGCGCTGGCGTGCATTCTCGGCGGGGCCTTGGGCAATGTGATCGACCGCGTGCTGTGGGGCAAGGTGACCGACTTCCTCGACTTTTACATCACCCTCAACGGCCAGCAGTGGCACTGGCCCGCGTTCAATCTGGCCGACTCGGCGATTTTCATCGGCGCCATGCTGCTGATCGTGGACGAACTCCGACGCGCTCGCCAGCACCGGTCTTGACGTTTGTTATTGGTTTATTGAGTGCGGGTTCAATAGTGAAAGTGCCACACCCAATGGCTATTGAATTGAGGATAAAGCCTCATGGGTATTGGCTAGGCGTCCAAGTGCAGACTTACCGCTGCCGACAGCAAGGTCACCTTTTGCCTCAGCCCCCCGCAGGTGGGAGGGCATCCAAAGCATCTCAGTTATCGGTCGGCGACAACAAGCAGCCCACCGGGCTGTTTTTTATTTGCGGCCGCGCCCACTGCCCACCGACCGTAGCCGACCTCAGGCGTAGTCGATAGTTAGTGGAGCATGATCTGAAAACCGCTGCTCCGTGTAAATCCAGGCGCTATCCGATTTAGCCTGCGCCGCGATGCCGGGAGTGGCCAGGTGGTAGTCGATGCGCCATCCCACGTTTTTCGCTCGGGCCTGCCCGCGATTGCTCCACCATGTGTAGCGATCTGGCGCGG
The DNA here is from genome assembly GCF_900634595.1 of Thiomonas sp. OC7. Lineage (NCBI taxonomy): Bacteria > Pseudomonadati > Pseudomonadota > Betaproteobacteria > Burkholderiales > Thiomonas > Thiomonas sp. OC7. The sequence goes on from NZ_LR131953.1 coordinate 289,072, forward strand.
GGTCGAGTTGGCGAAACACGTCCACATAGCCCGCCTCGTCAATCAGTCGGGTCATCCAGGCGCGCTCTTCCGGCAGGAAGCCGCTGTTCTTGAGGTTGCCTTTCCAATTCTTCAAGTCGATCTCTTTGTGGGCGATGTTGACATCGCCACACAGCAGCACCTCGCCTGCGGCCTTCAGGGCCAGAAGGTGTTCGTGGAAATCGGCCAGGAACCGAAATTTCGCCTGCTGGCGCTCCTCGGAGCTGGAGCCCGAGGGGAAATAGGCGGACACGATGGATAGACGCCCGCCGCCCGGGCGCTTGTAAATGGCTTCGACATAGCGCCCTTCCGCGTCGAACTCGGCATGGCCAAAACCGATGCGCACTTCATCGGGTTCGTGCTTCCAATAGAGGCCGACGCCGCTGTAGCCGGGCTTCTCGGCGTGCTGAAATGCGGCCCCGGGCAATCCACCCAAGGTACGCAGGCCGGGCGTCATATCGGCTTCCAGCGCTTTGAGTTCCTGCACGCAGAGCACATCTGGGCGTGCCTGCGAGCGCAGCCAGTCATCGACCCCCTTGTTCGCGGCGGAACGTACGCCATTGAGATTGAGAGTGGTCACGCGCAAGGGGAAAGGCAACATATCCAGGCATCCGGTTGGGTCAGGCAATGAACAGGCAGGCACTCGGGCATCTGCTCTGCAACACAGGCCGCGCCTGCAACGCCGCAAAGCAAGGCACAATAAGACGGCTCGTCAACGCGACGGCCCACTTCGACATTGTTGCAGCAACACTCTCACCCGCAGTTCATGAAATTGACCGTGCGCCAACTTCGCCCCCTCCTCCTCGGCTTGCTGTTGTGCACCGCTCCGTGGGCGCACGCTGACATCTACCTCTGTCGCGACGCGAACGGCACGCTGGTTTCCAGTGATCGCTTGACGCAGGATTGCCTGACCTATGGCGGCAAAGTGATCGGCTCAGACGGCACCGTGCGCAGGCGCATTCTGACCATGAAGGAACAGGCCGAGCAGGCCCAGACAAAAGAGGCCGCGCAGAATCTGGCCAGACAGCAGCGCGATCAGCAACGTGAGGATCGTGCCCTGTTGCTGCGCTACCCAAACGAAGCCGCGCTGGAGGCCGCCCGCGTCAGCGATTTGAATCGGCCGCAGTCGATGATTGAGGACGCCGAAAAACAACTCGCTACTCTGCAGCGTCAGTTCAAGCGTCTGCAGATCGATGCGCAGTTTTATCCGCAAGGCCCACTGCCCCTCGAACTGCGAACCAAGCTCGATGAGAACAAAGTGCTGACCAAGCAGCAAACCGCACTCATCCAAGGCCAAAAAGCCGAAATCGTTCGCATCAACCACGAATACGATGCGCTGCGCACTCGGATGAAACCCCTGTGGGCCAGGGCATCGGCAAGGCAATAGTCGCCGCCCAGCTGTCAGCTAAAGGCGGCCTTGGGAAATGCGTCAGGGCGCCAGCCCGTTCGGATCGAAATCCATAGGCATCAATGCGGGCAAGTAGGCCACGCCTTCATTGCCCCACGATTGCCGCGCACTGCGCACCACCGCTTGCAGGCCATGCGCGACATGGGCGTTTTCAGCTGAGGCTTGAGGGAAGAAATGGCGCACCATGTCTTGCGCTTGCACGCGCTGCGGGCCGGCCCAGGTGATGGCGAATAGCGATCCATCGGCCCCGATGTATTCCTGCACCGGGATGCCCTGAGGCCCCGTTGCGGCGCGGATCTGCAGATTGTCAGGCAACGAGCGTGACACAATCTGTGCGGTCGCGGCCGGAACCATCCGCCGCTTCGACGCGTCGGGTTGTGATGAGTGTGTTTGGACCAGACTGGCCCAGGCAATAGGCGCGGACAAAGCAACGGCCGCGCCGAGAACGATCCAGCGATTTTTCATGATGTGAACAGGCTCTGGGTGCGAGTGCCCGGTCTGACCGATAAGCCAGCCGCGCCTGATGGCAGCATCCGGCCGGAAGAGCTTCGGGCCGGACGCAGCACTCTTGCCAGAATGCTGCAGCGCAAAACTGACGCCGTGCTGAATCAGTTCATGTTGATTCAGTCGTTTTGATGCTGCGCTGCAGCGTCGGTTGTATCAAGCATGGGCCTGCCACATCCCCTCAACAGATCGTCAAACCGGCAATACCACGCGCCCCCAAGCCTCGTTGATGACTTCGGCCCCTGCGAGATAAAACGCCAGTGCCGCCGTAATCAGTCCCAGATAGCCCCCGAATACGGTCAAGCCACTGTTGCCGGTCAATGCGCCCGCAGCCAGCAAATAGAAGGTGGGAACCAGCGCCGTGAAAACCAGCATCAGGGCGCGACCTTTTTTCCAGGTGGCAATCCACAGATAAGTGGTGAAAACACCCCAGAGCAGCAGATACCAGCCGACGAACGGGCCGCCAACGCCCTTGGCGAAAAAGTCGACGAACAGGGCGAAGCTCCACCAGAACGCGCCGTATCCGCAGAACGCCACAAAGCCAAAGCCGTTGCCAACGAATCCCTCCGCCACACCCGCAACAAACTGCGCCGTTCCACCGAATGCAAAGGCGGCGGCCAGCACCATCGGCACATCCGCGCCGGGGAACCAGCCGGCATTCACCATGCTCAGCAACCACGTGGTCAAGGCAAATCCGGATAGGCCTAATGGCGCCGGGTTGATCGCTTTTTTCTCAGCCATTTCAATCTCCTCGTTGTTTTCAGGGAACACAGCGATGATTTCGCCGTGGTGGCTGGCGCATTGCCAGTCCGCGCGAAGCTTCGACAATCTGCCTGACGGGTCGCCTACATGTCACAAACTTCGTGCAGGCTTTACACCTCGTCACCCGGGTCACTTCCGAAAGACGTAAATCATCGCCTCGCCACAAATCAGCACAAATCCTCACAGAACTCATAAGACTGTTCTTATATGCTGTCGCCATCATGCTCGCAGACCTGACCCTGACCCAACACATCCTGTCCGTCGTTTCTGGCGTGGCAGTCGGTTTTACGCTCGGCCTGATCGGCGGAGGCGGCTCCATCCTCGCGGTGCCGCTCTTGCTCTATCTGGTGGGTTATCCCAATCCCCACGTCGTGATTGGCACGACGGCGTTGGCGGTATCGATCAACGCCTATTTAAATCTGATTCCGCACGCACGCGCGGGCAATGTGCGTTGGAAAGAAGCGGTGATCTTTGCCATTGTCGGCGCCATTGCGGCGTATATCGGTTCTACTCTGGGCAAGGCGGTCGACGGCAAAAAGCTGCTATTCCTTTTCGCCATTCTGATGCTGGTCATCGCCGCCTTGATGATTCGCCCGAAGAAGGTCAAACCCGGCGAAATGGAAGGAAATCCCGGCCAGTTTTCGATGTGGAAATTGGTGGTATCCGCGGCCATCGTCGGCACGCTCTCGGGTTTCTTCGGTATTGGCGGCGGTTTTCTCATCGTGCCGGGCCTGGTGTTCGCAACCGGCATGCCCATGCTGGCAGCGGTGGGTTCCTCGCTGTTCTCGGTAGGCACATTCGGCCTGACCACGGCGGTGAACTATGCGAGTTCCGGCCTGCTCGACTGGACGGTCGCGGGGCTATATATCGCCGGGGGCATTGCGGGCGGTGTGTTCGGCGCACGACTGGCCACCCACTTGGGCAAGAGCAGCAAAGGCACGCTCAACCTTATTTTTGCGGCGCTGGTGGCCGTGGTGGCGGCTTACATGATCTACAAGAACATGTCGGCCTTCGGCATCCATCTCTAAATTCAGTTCGGATGGTCGGCATCAGGCCATCAGGTTTTGACCAGCCGCAATCGGGCAGGTCGAGGATCTCGATCGGGGTGGAACCTCCGGCCTTCGATCTGTTCTGATGTTGCATTCGTTTACAGGAGATCGAATGCAACGCCGTACCTTTCTATCCGCCGCGCTAGTCGCCGCCGTATTGGGCTCCAGCGCCTCGCCCGCGCTGGCCTTGGCTTCACCGCTAGGCGTGGGAGGCACCCTGCCCCAGACGCAATTCGAGAATCAGCACGGAAAGATGGAAGACTTTCCGGGTGCTGATACCCGGGTCGTGTTGTTCGCGGTGGAAAAGGCCCCCTCCGACGTGGTCAACGACTACCTGACGGCCTTGGGCGTCGAAGCGATGCACAAACAGGGCATCGTGTTCCTGGCGGATATCAGCGGCATGCCGGGGTTTGTCACCCAGACCTTCGCTCTGCCCAAAATGCGCAAACGCCCTTACTCCATCCTGCTGGCCAGCAAGGCAGAACAGGCTGCCTTCATGCCGCACGAAAAAGAGGCGGTGACGGTCATGCAGGTTCGCCAGGGCAAGATTACACACATCGGTTTTGCGCGCGATGTGGCCGCGCTCAAGGCCGCCATCGGCTCGCAGTAAAAAGGGGCAGTGCGCCACTCAACCCCGGAGTGGCTCAGACCAATTCACCCACCAGGTCGTGACCGTCGGTGCGCACGATGCGGGCGCGCACGAACTGGCCGCCGCTTTGTGCTAGGCGCATTTTGGTCGAGGGTTTATCGGGCGGCAGCAAATGCACTTTACCGTCGATTTCGGGCGCATCGGCGAAGGTTCTGCCCACTCCGCCCTCGCGGCTCGCCTGATCGACCAATACCCGCATCACCTGCCCCACCCGCTTGTGCAGTTTGCGGGTGGATACCTCTTCGGCCGCGGCCATGAAGCGGGCGCGGCGCTCTTCTCGCAGCGCTTCGGGCACCGGATCGGCTAGCGCGTTGGCGGCTGCCCCTTCCACCGGCGAATAGGCGAAGCAGCCCACGCGGTCGAGTTCGGCCTCGCGGATGAAATCGAGCAGAGTCTGGAATTCCGCTTCCGTCTCGCCCGGAAAACCCGCGATGAAGGTAGAGCGCACCACCAGTTCGGGACAGATCTCGCGCCAGCGGGCGATGCGTTCGAGGTTGCGTTCGCCACTGGCCGGGCGCTTCATGCGTCTGAGCACGTCAGGGTGGGCGTGCTGCAAAGGCACGTCCAGATAGGGCAGGATGCGCCCCTGCGCCATTAGCGGCAGCACTTCATCCACATGCGGATAGGGATAGACGTAGTGCAGACGCACCCAGGCGTCGTGCTCGGCAGCCAAGCTGCCCAGCGCATCGACCAGTTCGGTCATGCGAGTGCGAATCGGTCGACCGTCCCAGAAGCCCGTGCGGTACTTCACATCGACCCCATAGGCCGAAGTGTCCTGACTGACCACTAGCAGTTCTTTTACGCCCGACGCGAACAGCGCACGCGCCTCGCTCAAGACCTCTCCGATCGGGCGCGACACCAGATCCCCCCGCATCGCCGGAATGATGCAGAAGGTACAGCGATGATTGCAGCCCTCGCTGATTTTCAGATAGGCGTAATGCTTGGGCGTCAGTTTGATACCCGCTGGCGGCACAAGATCAACAAAGGGATCATGCGGCTTGGGCAAGACAGCGTGCACATGCTGCAGCACCTCGTCGGTCGCGTGCGGCCCCGTGACGGCGAGCACCTTGGGGTGCACTTCGCGCACCAGGTTGTTGCCCGTGGCTGCATCGTTGCGCGTACCCAGGCAGCCGGTCACGATCACTTTGCCGTTTTCGGCCAAGGCCTCGCCGATGGCATCGAGACTTTCTTGTACTGCGGCGTCGATGAAGCCGCAAGTGTTGACGATGACCAGATCCGCCCCCGCATAACTCTTGGAGGTGTCATAGCCTTGTGCGCGCAGTTCGGTCAGGATGCGCTCGGAATCCACCAGCGCCTTGGGGCAGCCGAGCGAGACAAAACCGATTTTTGGCGCCGCGGCTGCGGCAGGCGATGTTGGCGTGAGGGATGTTTCCATCCCGACATTGTCGCTGAAGCCAGCCGGATTTATTCACACCCTCTCAGCTCACCAGGGGCTTCATTTCTTGGGCGCAGGCGGCTGAAAGGCGCCCAGCATCTGCTTGGCCTGCTCCTGCATCTGTTCTTGCATCTGCATGTAGAGGTTCTTGCTCTGCTCGAGGTAATTGCCCATCATGTTTTGCAACATGGGGCTTTGCACGTTGAGAAACTGGGTCCACGCCTCGGGGTTGACGGCTGCGTTGTCATACACGCCGCGCGACTGCTCGGCGAGCTTGTTCTGGATGTCGATGAACGCCTGCACATTCTTTTCCAGATAGCTGCCCATCATGCCCTGCATGGCGTGGCCGTAGAAACGGATGATCTGCTCAAGCATGACCGAGCTGAACATGGGCACGCCGCCGCTCTCTTCTTCCAGAATGATCTGCAGCAAGATGCTGCGGGTCAGGTCTTCGCCAGTCTTGGCGTCCTGCACCACAAAGCGCACCCCGTCCATCACCAGTTGCTTGACATCGCTCAGGGTGATGTAGGCGCTCGCCTCGCTGTCGTAAAGACGGCGGTTGGGGTACTTTTTGATGATGCGCAGAGGAATATCGGACTTGGGCATGGCGGTGGAATGCAGTCGGCAAAAGCGGTCGGAAAAAGCGAAGGTGCACAGGCAAAAGATTTGCGGATTGAACCATACTCCCCGACGAGCGCCACCGAGGCTTTCCCGCACCGCAGCATCGCGCTTCAGCTCATGTGCAGCCCGCCGTTGCAGCTGAATTCGGCGCCCGTGGTGAACCCGGCGTCCTCACTGGCCAGCCAAACCACGATGGAGGCGATTTCTTCAGGCGTACCCAGACGCTTGACCGGAATGGAAGACACGATCTTGTCGAGCACGTCCTGCCGGATGGCCTTGACCATATCGGTCAGGATGTAGCCCGGCGACACCGTGTTGACCGTCACCCCTTTGGAGGCCACTTCCAGCGCCAGCGACATGGCGAAACCATGCATGCCCGCTTTGGCCGCGGCGTAATTGGTCTGGCCGAACTGGCCTTTTTCGCCATTCACCGACGCGATGTTGATGATGCGGCCCCAGCCCCGCTCGACCATGCCGTCGATCACCTGCTTGGTCACATTGAACATGGAGTAGAGATTGGTTCGCAGCACCAGATCCCAATCTTCATACGTCATTTTGCGCAGCACCGCATCGCGGGTGATGCCGGCGTTGTTCACAAGAATATCCACCTTTCCGTGCTCGGCGAATACTTTCTGAAAGGCCGCCTGAGTCGAGTCCCAGTCGGCCACATTGCCCTCGGAGGCGTAGACATCGAAGCCTTGCGAACGCATGGTTTCCAGCCAACTCTCCTTGCGGCTGGAATTGGGGCCGCAGCCCGCGATGACCTTGTGCCCTGCCTCGCACAGCCGTTTGCAGATGCCGGTGCCGATACCGCCCATACCACCCGTGACATAAGCTACTTTTTTGCTCATTTTGTTCTCCTCGTTTTGGTTTCAGTTTGATCAATCTGCGGTGGTTCAACGCTCCAGCGCCATGGCCACGCCCATGCCGCCGCCGATGCACAGCGAGGCCAGGCCCTTTTTCGCATCGCGCTTGTTCATCTCGTGCAGCAAAGTCACCAGAATGCGGCAACCACTGGCGCCGATGGGGTGGCCGATGGCAATGGCCCCGCCGTTGACGTTGACCTTGGCGGTATCCCAGCCCATCTGTTGGTTCACGGCGATGGCCTGCGCCGCAAACGCCTCGTTGATCTCCATGAGATCGAGTTCCTGCGGCGTCCACCCTGCGCGCGACAGACAGCGGGTGGAAGACGGCACCGGCCCCATGCCCATATAGGCCGGATCGAGACCGGCGTTGGCATAGGCCCGGATGGTCGCCAGCGGCTTGAGGCCGAGCTCAGCGGCGCGCCGGGCCGACATCACCACCACCGCCGCAGCACCGTCGTTGAGGCCCGAGGCATTGCCCGCGGTGACCGTGCCGCCCTTGTCGAACGCCGGACGCAGCGCGCCGAGACTCTCTGCCGTCACGCCATGCCGCACGAACTCGTCGGTGGCAAACGCGATGGGGTCGCCTTTTCTCTGCGGCAGCATCACCGGCACGATTTCATCGGTGAAGCGCCCGGCTTTCTGCGCCGCCTCGGCCTTGTTCTGGCTGGCTGCGGCGAAAGCATCCTGCATTTCGCGGGTGATGCCGTATTTCTTTGCCACGTTCTCGGCCGTGGTGCCCATGTGGTACTGATTGAACGCATCCCACAGGCCATCGACGATCATGGTGTCGATCATCTTCCAGTCGCCCATGCGCTGACCGTCGCGCGAGCCCGGCAGCACATGCGGCGAGGCGCTCATATTCTCTTGCCCGCCCGCCACCACAATGTCGGCATCGCCATCGCGAATCGCCTGGGCGGCCAGCATTACCGCCTTCAGGCCGGAGCCGCAGACTTTGTTGATGGTCATCGCGGGCACCATGTCCGGCAACCCTGCCTTGATACTGGACTGACGCGCTGGATTCTGTCCACAGCCCGCTTGCAGTACTTGCCCGAAGATGACCTCGGACACTTGCCCTGGCTCCAGCTTGGCGCGCACGACCGCCTCCTTGATGACCAGAGCGCCCAGATCGACCGCCGACACTTTCGCCAGCGCACCGCCGAACTTCCCCACCGCCGTGCGCACGGCGGACACGATGACGATATCAGTCATGATCGAATTTCCTTTTGAGTGAGATGACGAATACAAAAATAAAAGACCGCTGGCAGAGCATTAGGCCCGTACCTTGACGTAGCGCCCGGGCGCGGGCTCGATCGGCTTGTAGCGAGCGTTGCCGGGTTTTTTCGGCGCGGCGACTTCCGGCCCAGCCTGTTTTGCGAGCCACTGCGCCCAGTCGGTCCACCAGCTTCCCGGATGTTCTGTTGCGGCGTCGAACCAGGCTTGCGCTTGCGCAGGCAGTTTGCGCTGGCTGGCGGGCGAAGTCCAGTGGCTGCGCTTGTTGCGCTTGGCCGGGTTGATGACCCCGGCGATATGCCCCGAAGCGCCCAGCACGAAGCGCATCGGTCCGCCGAGGATGCGCGTGGTTTCATACGCGGTTTTCCACGGCACGATGTGATCTTCGCGCGAGGCGTACACATAGGTCGGCAGCTTCACCGCCTGCAGGTTCAGCGGCACCCCGGCCACGGTGAGCGCACCGGGCTGGCGCATCTTGTTTTCGAGATAGGTGTTGCGCAGATACCAGGCAAACAGCGGCCCCGGCAGATTGGTCGAATCGGAATTCCAGTACAGCAGATCGAACGGCGGCGGCGTTTCGCCCTTGAGGTAATTGCCGACGACGTAATTCCACACCAGATCGTTCGGTCGCAAGCTGGAAAAAGCCGAGGCCAGTTCACGCCCGGTCATCAGCCCGCCCTTGCCCAGCGTGGCTTCGCGCAGGGCCACCGAGGCTTCATCGACGTAAACGCTCAGAATGCCTGTATCGGTGAAATCGACCATCGTGGTCAGCAGGGTCGCGCTATGGGCGAACTGTTCGCCCCGCGCCTGCAGCACCGCCAGCGCGTTGGCCAGCAGGGTGCCGCCTACGCAGAACCCCAGGGTGTTGATGGTGCCATCGCTGCCCTGCGCCGCGATGTCGCGCACCACCTCCATGGCGCGAATCACGCCGCCCTGCACATAGTCGTCCCAGGTCAGATGGCCCATGCTGGCGTCCGGGTTGCGCCACGACACGACGAAAGTCCGGTGCCCCTGCTCGACCGCAAACCGCACCAGCGAGTTGTCGGGCTGCAGATCGAGGATGTAGTACTTGTTGATCGAAGGCGGCACGAACAGCAGCGGCCGCGCATGCACGCGCTCAGTCAGCGGGGTGTACTCGATGAGCTGGAACAAATCGTTTTCAAACACCACATGACCCGCCGTGGTCGCCACGTTGCGGCCCACCTCGAAAACCGATTCATCGGTCTGCGTCATTCGACCCTGTTTCAGATCCTTGAGCCAATTTTCGACCCCGGCGCGCAGGCTTTCCCCCTGCGTCTGCACCGCTTTCTCAAGGGCCTCGGGATTGAGCGCCAGAAAGTTGGACGGCGCCGCCGCATCGACCCACTGCTGCACCGCGAAGCGCAGCTTCTGCCGCGTCGTCTCGTCGGTCTGCACGTTTTCGGCCAAATCGAACAGGGCCCGCGCGCCCAGCAGATAGAGCGCCGCGGTGTAGCGGGAAATGCGGCTCTCTGCCCAGGAATTGTGGGAGAAACGCCGATCATTTTCCGGCGGGGCCGATGGACTGGCCGCGTCCGCCTCCAGCAGACCGCTCCACAACTGGCGAAACTCGTCAACGTAGCGTTGTTGCAGCGCCTGCAGCTGCGAGGGCTCAAACAGGACGGGTTGCCCCTTTGCCGCGCCTGAAAGCAGCGAAGTCCACACCGGCTGCATGTCGGCCCATGCAGCCCAAGGTTCGGTCTGTCCCGAAAAAAAAGGCGGCGCGGCGGAGCCGGTCGAAGTGTTTTGGGCCATGGGGTTGGGTGCGACGGGAAAGGGAGCGAGCCCATCCGCAAAGGCGGCAGGCCACGGCATTCTTGAACAGGCCGCAGGCCGTGTCAACGGCGCTTCCACGATGCGGAAACCACCCTACTCCACCCAGATGCAGACGGCCTGCCGCCCGGTAACCGGTTGGCGGCGGTAGGAGTAAAACCGCTGGGCAAGGCCAAAGGTGCAAAGACCACCGCCCGCAATATGCCCGGCCGACAGGCCCGCCGCCTGCAGGCGGATGCGCGCAAGCTGCCAGAGGTCGGCCCACCATTTTCCCGGCCGGCCCGGCAAAAACGCGGCGGCTGTCTGCGGATGACGACTGACAAAAGCCGCTCTCACCTCATCACCCACCTCGAACGCCTCGGGCCCGATCGCCGGGCCCAGCACGGCCTGCACTTCGGCCGCAGGGCAACCGGCGCGGTCGCAGACGGCCTGAAGGCTGGCTTCGAGCACGCCACCCGCCAGGCCGCGCCACCCGGCATGCGCGGCGGCCACCGCCCTGCCCTCAGGTGCGGCAAACAACACCGGCAGACAATCGGCGACCAGCACCGTGGCCGCAACGCCGCGCTGCGAAGTGCAGGCCGCGTCCGCCACGGGTTCCGGGTCATCGTGATGGAACTGATCGAGATCGGCCACCGCGATGCCGTGCACCTGCTGCAAATAACGCGGCTGTGCGCCGCCCAGCGCGTCGCTGAGCAGCCTGCGGTTCTTTGAGACGGCGGCCGGGTCGTCGCCGACATGGTTGCCCAAATTCATTCCACCGCCCAAGGTGCTTTGCGCGCAGCCATAGGCCGCGACACTCACGCCCCCGGCGCAGCTGGTGAACACCGCGCGCACCTGCGGGTTTCCTGGCCAAGCGACTTGCAGCCAAGGCGCTTGCGCCGTAGGTGCAGCGAGATTGTCGGGGCTGAAGTCCGTCAGAACAGGCGTGTGGAGCATGGCGTGTGAGGCAGGCGGCAAGCCGGGCCCGGAAAAAGGGTAAGGGATGTATCAATCTGCTGCGGTCGGCAGAGTCCGCAGCCTGTGGGCTGGGTGCGCAATTTATAGTGAAAGCGTACAACCCGTTTCAGTCCCGATCCTTCTACCCTGCGATGCGCCTTTCCGTCATCATTCCCGCCCATCGGTCGCACGCCTTCATCGGCGATGCGCTGGATTCGCTGGCGGCGCAGCAGCAGCCAGACGGGCTCGCCCTCGAAGTCATCGTGGTTGCGGATGACGGCACCGACTATGCCCACCACTTCACCGCTGCCCGCCGACAAACTCTGGAGTGCCTTTCCGCCACGACAGGACGCATCGCGGCCGGGCCGTCGGCAGCGCGCAATATCGGACTGAATCGCGCCAGCGGCGATTTCATCTCGTTTCTGGATGCGGACGATCTCTGGCTGCCCGGCCGCACCGCCGCCTTGCTCCCTCTGGCCGCAGCCCACGGCGCCGCAGTGTGCCGCATGGCGATCACCGCCCTCGACGCGGCAGGCGCGCCGAAGCTGACCCCGGTATTGCCCAAGCACGGACACCTCTCGCCGCAGGACAGCCTGCTGATCGACGGCGGATTCTGCCCGGTGTACCGCCGCGATTGCATCACCCACACCTGGGATGAAGAGCTCGATTTCGCCGAAGACCTGTTGTTCAACCACGTTGCCGTGGTCAACGCCGGTGGTCTGTTCGTGCATCCGCAACCCTTGATGCACTACCGCATCCGTCCGGATTCGGCCACGCATCACATGCCCTCTGCCAGCCACCGGGCCGAGCGGGCCTACGCGCAGATGTTGTCGCGCCTGTCACCGGCCTCGGGCGAAACCGCGACGTTGGCAGCGTGTCTGCATCGCAAACGGCGGCTCAACGCGGCCTATCTGCAGGCTTGGCAGCAAGAGCCGGGGCTGCATTTCGAGCAGTTCGTTCGGGCTTCATCCCCCTGACGCGTGCAAAGATAGGGCAGCGCTCACCAGCCCTGCGGATCGATCTCTTCCGGCTCACCGCCGCAGGCGTCCCAGAAACTCGCCATATCGTCCGGAATGGGGGCGATGAAATCCATCGGCCTGTCGTTCAGGGGATGGGCAAACGCCAGCCGCGCGGCATGCAGCGCCTGACGCTGCAGCGGCAGATCGGGCCGCAAGCGCCCGCCATAAACCGAATCGGCCACCATCTCCAGCTTGGCAAACTGCAGATGCACCCGAATCTGATGCGTGCGCCCGCTGTGCAGCTTGCAGCGCAGCGCCGTCAGCGGCCCCCAGCGGGTGTCGAGTTCGGCCAGCGGGGTGAAATCGGTACGGGCAGGTTTGCCGCCATGCACCACCGCCATGCGCAGACGGTCGCGCGGGTGACGGCCAATGGGCGCCTCCACATTGAACGCGCGGCTCACCGAGCCCCAGGCCAGCGCGAGATATTGGCGGTGGATGGTGCGCGCCTGTAACCGGCGCACCAGCTCGGTCTGCGCCTCCAGCGTGCGCGCCGTCACCATCAGCCCGCTGGTGTCTTTGTCGAGACGGTGAACGATGCCCGCTCGCGGCAGCCCTGCCGTCTCTGGGTAGCGGGCGAGCAAGCCGTTGAGCAGGGTGCCGCTCCAGTTGCCCGCGGCCGGATGCACCACCAGCCCCGCCGGTTTGTTGAGCACGGCCAGATCGGCATCTTCGAACACCACGTTGAGTGGCAAGTCTTCGGGCGCGAAAGCGGTGTCTTCAGGCAATGCGGGCACGGCGATGCGCAGGGTTTCGCCCGCTCGGGCCTTGTCGCGCACGCCAGCCACCTGAGCGCCCATGCGCACCAGCCCCGCTTCGCACCACTGCTGCAGGCGGCTGCGGGAATATTGCGAAAACTGCGCGGCAAGTACTTTGTCGAGCCGCTGCCCGGCGTCGGCCTCGGGGACGACGGCTTCGAGCACCGTCGAATCGTCAGCGGCGCTGTCTTCGTCGAGATCGGCGAAATCGCCGTCGGCCGCATGGGGGGAAATGTGTGGAGAGAGATCGGTCATGAGGGGGAAGCGAGGCTCCCTATAATCTGCGAGCTTTACACCACCCTGGGCGATTGATATGCGTGTTGCGTTGTACCGTCTCTGGACGTTGCGGTTGTTGGGCGCTGCGGCGGCAGTCGTGCTGCTGGGCCTTGCAGGCTGTGCCTCCACGCCGTCGAAAGACGAAACCCTGGGCTGGTCGTCGGCCAAATTGTATGCAGAGGCCAAGGACGAGATGAACAGCGGCAACACCGACAAGGGTGTGAAGCTGTACGAGAAGCTCGAGTCGCGCTATCCCTACGGGCTGCTGGCGCAGCAAGCGCTGATCGAGATCGCCTACGGCAACTACAAGCAGGGCGAGCGGGCGCAGGCTCTGGCCGCCGCCGACCGCTTTCTCAAGCTCTACCCCAACAACCCCTACACCGACTATGTGCTCTACCTCAAGGGCCTGATCAACTTCAACACCGATCAGGGCTGGTTCTCCTTCCTGTCCGACCAGAAGTTGTACGAGCGCGACCAAGCGGCGGCCAAGCAATCGTTCGAGAGCTTCAAGGAACTCGTCACCCGTTTTCCTGAGAGCAAGTACGCGCCTGACGCCCGCCAGCGCATGCGCTACATCGTGAACTCGCTGGCCGAGTACGAAACGCATGTCGCGCTGTTCTATTACCGACGTGGGGCCTATGTCGCTGCGGCCGACCGCGCGCAACGTGCCATCGAGCACTACCAGGACGCACCGGCCAATCAACTCGCCCTGGCGATACTGGTCGATGCCTACGGCAAACTGGGCATGACCCAACTGCGCGACGACGCCGAGCGCGTGCTCAAGCTGAACTACCCGCAGAGCACCTATCTCACCGAAGGTCTGCCCAAGCGCGACGATCCGTTCTGGAAGCTCTGGTAAGCCCGATTCACTTCGTTCCCTGCAAAAACGCCTGAGCCTCTGCCGTTTGGCTCACGCGCGTGAAGGGCGGCAGGCTCGCCAGAAGTTGTCGCCCCCAGCCGGTCGCCGTCAGGCGCCGGTCGCACACCACCAGCACTCCCCTATCGCTTTCGGTGCGGATCAAGCGGCCCGCCCCTTGCTGCAGCGAGAGCGCGGCCTGGGGCATGCTGTAGTCGGCAAAGCCGCTGCGCCCTTCGGCCTCGATCTGCTTGAGCCGTGCGGCGGTGAGCGGATCGTCGGGCGGGGCGAACGGTAATTTGTCGATGATCACCAGGGTCAGTCGGTCACCGGGCAGATCGACGCCCTCCCAAAAACTCTGACTGCCCACCAGCACCGCCTGCGGCGTGCTGGCGAAGCGGGCCAGCAAGGCGGCTTTCGATTCGTCGAACTGTTCCAGCACGGCCCTGCCCGGCAGCAGCGCACGCAGGGTTTGCGCGATGATCTTCGCCGCCCGCAGCGTGGTGGTGAGCACGAACGTGCCGCCGGTATTGCCCGTGGCGAGTTGGGCGGCGAGCGCCCCCACCGATTCCGAATGGCCCGGCTGGTTGGGCAGCGGCAAGTCTTGCGGCACCAGCAAGCGCCCTTGCTCGGCATAGTCGAACGGGCTGGCCACGCGCAATTCGCGGCAACGCGGCGCCACCCCGCCTTCCACCGGCGCACAGCCGCCCTGCTCCGGCGTCAGCCCCAGCGCGGCGCGGGCGTGGCGAAAGCTGCCGCCCACGCTCAAGGTCGCCGAGGTGAAAATCCAGGCCTGACTGCGCTGTGCCACCAGGGCGGCAAACGCCGGTGCGATGGACAAGGGCGCGGCTTGCAGCCGCAGATGCGCGCTGCCCACATCGGCCCAGCGCACCTGTGGCGGCGCGTCGGTCTGATCGGGGTCAGGCGCGGCCTGCCAACTTGAAAAGGCCTGGTGCAAGGCGGTGCAGCGATCCATCAGCCGCTCGAACTCAGCCGCCGACTCGACATGGGCCGACAGCACCTCCGCGGTATGCGCCAGTTGCGCCTGGAGGTCGTGCAAGGCCACATCCCACCCGGGCAGATCGAGCACCTGGGGCTGACTCAGACGCCCGGGGTTTTGCGGTGCGGCCAGGCGCAAATCGCGCGCTGCGCGCTCCAGCGCGCCGCTCAAGGTCTGCCAGTCGGCCAGGCCTTTGGCGTGTTGCAGGCCGCCGGCCAGCACGTCGCGGCTGAGATCGACCACCTGCGCCGTGCCGCAGCGCGCCCCGAGGAATTGCACCCCGATTTCGGCAAGCTGATGCGCTTCGTCGAGAATCAGCGTGTCTGCGGTCGGCAGCAATTCGGCCACGCCTTCGCCGCGCAACGCCAGATCGGCGAAAAACAGATGGTGATTGATGATCACCACGTCGGAAGCCAAGGCCTCGCGGCGCGCCTTCATCACAAAACAGGCTTTGTAGTCAGGGCAGTCGGCCCCGAGGCAGTTGTCGGTGGTGGAGGTGACGAGAAAGTTAAGCGCAGAGTTTTCTTCCAGCCCCGACAGCGCCGACAGATCGCCACGCGCATCGCTTTTGGCGAACTGCGTGATGCGGCGCAATTGCGCATGAGCATGGCGGCCGTGCACCCATTCCGCCGCGCGCTGCAGGCGGTAGAGGCAGACGTAATTCGAGCGGCCCTTGAGCACGCAGGTACTCACCGCCGCGCCCAGCGCACGGCGTGCGGCGGGCAGATCCTTGTTGTAGAGCTGATCCTGCAGATTGCGGGTCGCGGTGGAAATGATCACCCGCCCGCCATGCAGCAGCGCGGGCACGAGATAAGCCAGCGTTTTGCCCGTGCCCGTACCGGCTTCCGCCATGAGGATGGCCCGGTCGGCGATGGCCCCGGCCACCGCCATCGCCAGCTCTCGCTGCCCCTCGCGCACCGACCACTGTGGTAATTCCTCCTGCAGCGGACTGCCGGGAGAAAACAGCGCGTCGCAATGCTCGGCCAAAGCCGTGGAGGTTTCTGACGCCTGAGGCGTCGAAGACGGGGAATCAGCGCGCATGCCGATGGCGGGCACATTCCAGTGCCGCGCAGCATGGCGAAGGCGGACATGCGCGCCCCCTAGAATCAATGTGTTCCATCAGTTTGTTCATCCGCTCACTCATAGCCGCCTTCTGCACCGAATCGCCGCCGATTCTATGGATCCCACCGATCACTACCCGCCGTCCCGGTTGCCGCCCCTGCCCACGCCGGTGCAGCACCGCGCGGGTACCCGCTGGCGGCTGAGCGCGGCAAGTGGCCTGCACAAAGGCGACCGGCCGTATCAGCAAGATCAACTGCGGGTCATTGCCCACCCCCGCGTGCAGGGCTGCGTGCTGGCGGTGATTGCCGACGGCATGGGCGGAAAAAGCGGCGGACGCAAAGCGGCCGATCAGGTCATGCTCACCGCGCAGCAACTGTTCGAGCGCTACCACCCGGACAGCGACGACCCGCATGCGCTGCTGCAGCAGATCGTGCAGGAAAGCCACAGCATGATCCGGCTCACCGCCCTGTCCACCGAGCAGGAGCCGCATTCCACCATCGTCTGCGCCCTGTTTCACGCCGACGAAGGCCGCTGCTACTGGTCGCATGTGGGCGACAGCCGCCTCTATATCTTCCGCAACGGTCGGCTGCTGCTGCGCACCACCGATGACTCGTATGTGCAAACCCTGGTCGACAAGGGCGAGATCACCGAAGCCAAGGCCCGCAACCATCCGATGAGCAATGTGCTGACCTGCAGTCTGGGCATGTCGGAGCTGCCGCCCAAGCCGGTGGAAGAAAGCCCGCTGATGCCAGGTGATGTGCTCATGCTGTGCAGCGACGGCGTGTGGCACTACTTCACCGATCAGGATCTGGAAATCGCCACCTCCAAACTGCAGCCGCGCGAGTGCTGTCAGTACCTGATCGACAAGGCCCGCACCCGCGCCGGCGGCCGCGGCGACAACCTGTCCCTCATCGTCATCGAGCTGGCGCGGCTGCCCGCGCCGGGTGAGACATCAAGTACGTCATCAGGCGCCTGAGGCCACGCGCCAACTCGGTTCGCGTTTTTCGATGAAGGCCTGCACGCCTTCTAGCGCGCAGTCGTCGAGCATATTGCAGGTCATGGTTTGCGCCGCGAGTTGATAGGCCGCATCGATGCCGGTCTCGACTTGGCGATAGAACAGCGCCTTGCCCATGCGCACCGCGGCGGCGGGTTTGTTCAGAATGCTGGCGACGAGGCGCTCCACTTCCGCTTCCAGCGCATCGGCCGGGGCGACGCGATTGATGAGGGCGCGCTGTTGAGCCGTGGCGGCGTCGATGAACTCGCCGGTGAGCAGCATTTCCATCGCCTGCTTGCGCGGCAGATTGCGCGCCAGCGCCACGCCGGGCGTGGAACAGAACAGCCCGTAGTTCACGCCCGAGACGGCAAAGCGCGCGTCGGCGCTGGCCACCGCCAGATCGCAACTGGCGACCAACTGGCAGCCGGCCGCCGTGGCGATGCCATGCACCTGCGCGATGACGGGCTGGGGCAGCCGCATCAATCCGGTCATGACCTTGCCGCAACGAGCGAAAAGCGACTGGTAATAGGCCTGCGAGGGCTGGGCACGCATTTCCTTGAGATCGTGCCCGGCGCAAAAAGCTCGGCCTGCGCCGCGCAGGATGACCACGCGGGCGGCGTCGTCTTCCATCAAGGCGTCGATCTGCGCCTGCAGTGCATCGAGCAAAGCCTCCGACAAGGCGTTGAACGCCTGCGGGCGGTTGAGCGTGAGGGTAACCACGCCGCGCGCATCGCGTTCATGCAGCAGGACGTCGGTCGGGTTCGTGGGGTTGGGCATGGCGGTCTCCTTGGGTTTTTAGTAGATGATGCAAGCACATGCTGAACCTTATCTGACGCGGGTCATTTGGGCGGGCAGGTGGCGCCGGAACAGTGCAAAAAGCCGTCGAGCTGGGCGATTCGGCTGCGGATCATGCCCGACAGACAGTCATCCTGTCGCGTGCTCCAGGCGGCATTTTGCCAATCGGGCGGGCCGTTGCGAAACTCACATTCCGCATTCGCCCAGCGCCGCCACAGATTCTGCGCATGATCAAGCCGCCGCTCGGTGTAGGTGCCCATCACCTTCTGCAATTCCAGGCGATAGAGATGGGTCATGCGCTCATTGAGCGCGCGCCGGGTCTGCGCGGCGCAATCTGCGCTACGCGGTTGCGACAGGCAGATGGGCGGGGTCTTCACCTCAATCGCGGCCTGCGCCTGCCCGAAACACGTCAACACCAACAACCCGCCGCACAAAAAGCCGATTCCACGCATGTTCATCCTCTTTCAAAAGAAGGATGGAGCCGCGCCGCGAGCGGGCGTTCCCGCTGGTTTCAATCGGTCACAGCGCGGCCTGGTAATAGCGGTTTTGCGGATGACGGACCTGGGCGAAAAAATCCCAGCGCTCGGCCAGCATGCCCAGCAGATTGCTCGCCAGCGCCAGCGGCCAGCCGACCCAGCGCAGCGGCTGCGGCGTGAGAAGCAGCAGCAAAACCGGCAGCACGAAGCCAAACACCACGAAGCCCCAGCGCGTACCCGCCACCCACAGCGCGCTTCGTCCATGAAAGAACTCGCGGGTGTTGAATGCCCCGGCGGTGAAGCCCTTGGAGGTCTGGCGGATCACCGCACTGCCCACCCCGATGGCCGACTGCATCGACCCCGCAGGTGTCAGACCCCGCACACGCAGCAGCGCCGCCAGACGCCCCACTAGGGCAACGCCCAGCAATGCGGCGGCGCCGCGGGCATAGATCGCCGCCTGCGGCGTCAGCCGCCACAGCGCCAGCACGGAAGCCAGCAGACAGCCGCTGGCCAGACCCATCAGCACGAAGTTCAGCACGGTGAGCGGGGTGGCCCATTCGCGCAGAAACCGCACCCCCGCGTAGATCATGGCGGTGCAGACCCAGAGCGCGAGCGCGCCGACGATCAAGACCGCGGCCAGCAGACCAGGCCAGTCGTGCAGGGTTTGAATGCCCAGCAGGCTCAAGGCGGTCAATCCCAGGAAGGTCGGCAGGGCGATGACCTCGCGCGATAGCCAGGAGGTGCGCCACATGGCGGCGGCGCGCCAGGCGCGCTCCTGCCGCCCCAAATGGCCGAACGAGGCGGCCAGCCCGATAACGCCCAGCCCCAAGATGATCCACAGACTCAAGCTGCAAAACGCCAGCCAACAGGCGCTCTGCGCCGCGCCGAACAGCGCTGGCAGCGCCACCACAACCCCCAGCCCCTGCGCGCAACCGACCAGGGTGGTGAGCAATAAAACGGAAAATGCGGGACGCATGACTTTAGCGAGCCTCCAGTTGAGTAGCCTCGGCGGTCTTGTGGCCCGCGTGCGTTTGCGAGGGCTTGGAGAACGCGCCGAACAGCTTGGCGAACAACCCGCGCGCTTCGACTTCCAGCGCCGCTTCACTCGGCGCCGGGCGCACCGCAGCGGCTTGTGGGCGCGCCGTGGTCTGGTGCGGCGACGCGGCCTCCGCGTTCGTCGGTGCAGCGCCTTGCAGCAGTTGACGAGGCAGATAGTGATTGGCCGGACGGGTGCCGAGTTCGGGCATCAGGGCATAGCCGCCGCGTTCGCGGATGGCGCGAGACACCTCGGACTCGGGGTCGTGCACATCGCCGAACAGGCGCGCGTTGGTCGGGCAGGCGTTGACGCAGGCCGGGCGGCGCTGCGCCTGCGGAATGCTCTCGTCGTAGATGCGATCGACG
Organism: Thiomonas sp. OC7; assembly: GCF_900634595.1. Classification (NCBI taxonomy): domain Bacteria; kingdom Pseudomonadati; phylum Pseudomonadota; class Betaproteobacteria; order Burkholderiales; genus Thiomonas; species Thiomonas sp. OC7. The sequence continues at coordinate 308,936 of NZ_LR131953.1, forward strand.
CACAGGGTGCACTTGGTCATCACCCCGCGGTCTTCGTCGTATTCGCGTGCACCGTAGGGGCAGGCCCAGGAGCAGTATTTGCAGCCGATGCACTTGTCGCTATCGACCAGCACGATGCCGTCTTCCTGGCGTTTGTACGACGCGCCGGTCGGGCAAACGGGCACGCAGGGCGGCTCTTCGCAGTGCAGGCAGCTCTTGGGAAAGTGCACGGTCTGCGTCTGCGGAAACTGCCCCACCTCGTAGGTCTGCACCCGGTTGAAAAACACCCCCAGCGGATTCTCGCCGTAGGGTTCGTGGTCGCTCAGATGCCCGGCCGTCCCGGAGGTGTTCCACTGTTTGCAGGAAGTGACGCAGGCGTGGCAGCCCACGCAGACATTGAGGTCGATGACCAGGGCGAGTTGGGTCATGGCTGTTTTCCTTGGCGGGACGAACGCCCGGCGAAATAGCGCAGCACACTGAGGTGCGGTGCGTGCGGTGCAGGCTGGGGCAGCGCGGCGGGAGGTGCAAATTGCGGCCAGCTCTGCTCGGCGAAAGCAGGCAGTGGCTCGTCGGTTTCAGGCGGGGCTTCGGCGTGGTCGACGCGCACCCGCACGTCATACCAGCCGGCCTGGCCGGTGACTGGGTCGCTGTTGGAGATCAGTCCCTGCCCGGCGCCCAGCGCGTTGGCCGGCAGCTCTTCGCGGATGAGATGGTTGAGCAAAAAGCCGGTCTGCGCCTCTTCGGCATGCGGATGCAGTCCCCAGAAGCCACTGGCCTTGCCGATGGCATTCCAGGTCCACACCGTGCCGGGCTCGACCGCCTCGCTGTATTGGCAGCGGGCCCGCACCCGGCCCCAGGGCGAGGTGATCCACAGCCAGTCGCCATCGGCGATGCCTTGCTGAGCGGCTACTGCGGGATTGACGTAAAGCCGGTTGTGGCCGTGAATCTGCCGCAGCCAGGCGTTCTGCGAGTCCCAGGCGTGATACATCGCCATCGGGCGCTGGGTCACGGCGGCCAGTGGAAAGCGCGCCAGATCGGTGGCCGCATGTTCCAGCGGCGGCTCCCAGAAGGGCAGCGGATCGAAGTGATGCGCCACCCGCGCCCGCAGCGCTTCGGGCGGTTGCCGACCGGGGCGCTGGCCGCGCGCCGCCAGCCGGAACTGCTGCAGCACGTCGGAGTAGAGCGCGATGATGATGGGCGTGTTGCGCGCGCGCCAGCCCTGCTCCTGCGCAAAGTCGAGGTAGTCGCGGTTCCAGTTGCGCATATAGCGCAACGACTCGGGCAGGTGGTGAAAGTGCACGCAGTCGTTTTTCGCATACATGTCCCATTGCTTTGGGTTGGGCTCGCCCTTGAGCGACTGCGTGCCGTCCTTGCCGCGCCAGCCCGACAGAAAGCCAATGCCTGAGCCGGGCGCGGTTTCGTAGTTGACGATGAAGTCGGGGTAGTCCTTGTACTTGCGGCTGCCGTCGGCGTTCACGAAAGCCGGCAGGCCGAGGCGACCTGCCAGCTCCACCAGCACTTCCTGGAATGGCCGCGTTTGCGCCAGAGGCGGCAGCACGGGCACGCGTACCGAATCCACCGGGCCGTCGAACTCGGAGATGGGCCGGTCGAGCAAGGACATGGCGTCATGGCGCTCCAGATAGCTGGTGTCGGGCAGGAGCAGATCGGCGAAGGCGGTCATCTCGCTCTGAAAGGCATCGCACACCACGAGGAAGGGAATGCGGTAGCTGCCGTCTTCGCGCTTGTCGCGCAACATCTGCCGCACGTCCACGGTGTTCATGGCCGAATTCCACGCCATGTTGGACATGAAGATCAGCAGGGTGTCGATGGGATAGGGATCGCCGCGCCAGGCGTTGGTGATGACGTTGTGCATCAGGCCATGCACCGCCAGCGGATGCTCCCAGGAAAACGCCTTGTCGATGCGCAGCGGGCTGCCGTCGTCCATCAGTGCGAGATCGTCGGGCGAAGTCGGCCAGCCCAGCGGCGCGCCGTTCAGCGGCGTGTCGGGCCGCACGTCTTGCGGGCCGCGCGGGTTGCGCACCTCGGGCGGAACGTCCTTCGGGTACGGCGCCTTGTGGCGAAAGCCGCCAGGCGCATCGATCGTGCCCAGCAGACTCATCAGAATCGATAGCGCGCGGATGGTCTGAAAACCGTTGGAATGCGCCGCGAGACCCCGCATGGCGTGAAACGCCAGCGGTTTGCTGCGCACCGTGGCGTGCTCGCGACCGAGCCAGTCGGTCCAGGCGATGGGCAGGTCTTCGCCCTGATCGAGCGCGGCCTGCGCCATCTCTTGCGCCAGTTGGCGAATGCGCTCGGCGCCCACCCCGGTGATGCCCGCGGCCCATTCGGGCGTGCTGTCGGCCAGTTGTTCGCGCAGCAGTTGCAGCGCGGGCGCCACCGGCGTGCCATCGGACAGACGGTAGTGGCCGGAAAGCGCGGGCTGCGCGCCCTCGCTCCAGGCGGGCACGGGGCGCTGGGTCACGGCGTCCCACCACATCCGGCCTTGCGATTGCGCCGTGCCAGAGGCATCGGGGATGAACAAGCCGTCTTGCGCGTGGCCCGGTTGCACCCGCAGCAGTTGCGCGCCGTTGGTGTAGTGCGCGGTGAAGTCGGCATCGAAGCGGCCGGTGCGCAGCAGTTCGTGCACCAATGCCTGCAGCAAAGCGCCATCGGTGCCGGGGCGAATCGGGATCCACTCGTCGGCAATGGCAGAGTAGCCGGTGCGCACCGGGTTGATGGAGATGAAGCGCCCGCCCGCCCGCTTGAATTTGGACAGCGCGATTTTCATCGGGTTGCTGTGGTGATCTTCGGCGGTGCCGATCATCACGAACAGCTTGGCGCGCTCCAGATCGGGCCCGCCGAATTCCCAGAAACTGCCACCGAAGGTGTAGATCATGCCGGCGGCCATGTTCACCGAGCAGAAGCCGCCGTGCGCGGCATAGTTGGGCGTGCCGTACTGCCGGGCGAACAGCCCGGTGAGCGCCTGCATCTGGTCGCGCCCGGTGAACAGCGCGAATTGCTTGGGGTCGGTGGCGCGCAGGTGACGCAGCCGGTCTTCCAGCGTCTGCAGCGCTTCGTCCCACGAGATCGGCTCGAACTCACCCGCGCCGCGCTCGCTGCCGGGTTTGCGGCGCAAGGGCTGCGTCAGGCGCGCGGGCGACACCTGTTTCATGATGCCGGCCGACCCCTTGGCGCAAATCACGCCCTGGTTGAGCGGATGGTTGGGGTTGCCCTCGATGAAACGCACCTCGCCATCGCGCAGATGCACTTTGATGCCGCAGCGGCAGGCGCACATATAGCAGGTAGTCGTCTTCACCTCGGTATCGCCGGGCGGCGGGGTGAGCGGGTCGTGCAGCGGCTGTCCGTTGGAGAACAGGCGATCAAGCGGTTTGAACAGGGCGGACATGGCGGAGGCTGTCTCTTTTTAATGAGATGGATAGACCTTAGCCGCCGACCATTGATTCAACAAACGAATTGTTCTGATTTTTTATATCTGATTTTGTGATGATTTGAGCGGCTTGTTCACCTGTAGTGACCTGATCGCCGCTTACACTGGATTGCAACCACACGCCACGCCGAACAACACTCCATGACGCTCCTGCACACGCACTCCAGCTACCAACGCCCCGTTCACATGTTCGGCCTGAGCCTGCTCATGGGCGTGATTGGCGGGCTGGGCGCGGTGCTGTTTCTGCGCATGCTCGATCTGGCGCAGGTCTGGATGCTGGGCGCAATCGCCCATGTGGAGCCGACCACGGTGACGCAAGCCATGTCGCTGCACGCCATACCACAGGCGGGCGCGTTGAACTGGTGGATTCCGGTTTCGACCACGCTGGGCGGGCTGATCTCCGGCATGCTCGTCTATACCTTTGCGCCCGAAGCCGAAGGGCACGGCACCGACGGCGCGGTCAAGGCCTATCACCAACTGGGCGGTTACATCCGCGCGCGAGTCATCGTGGTCAAGAGCATCGCATCGGCCGTGACCATCGGCTCGGGCGGCGTCGCCGGGCGCGAAGGCCCCACGGCGCAGATCGCCGCCGGGGTGGGCTCGCTGATCGGGCGGCTGCTGAATTTAAGCGAAGACGAAAAGCGCCTGATGGTGCTCACCGGCATGGCCGCCGGGCTTTCGGCCATTTTCAAAAGCCCTCTGGGTACGGCCATTTTCGCCGTCGAGGTGCTCTATTCCAGCATGGCTTTCGACGGCCGCGCCCTGCCCTACACCCTTACCAGCGCGGCGCTTGGTTTTGCCACCGTCTGCCTGTTCACCGGCTAGGGCACCTTGTTCACCGTGCCTTCGAGCGTGAATTTCGACGCGCCGGTTGAGCTGCTCTGGTACGCCCTGTTGGGGGTTCTCAGCGGCGTAATGGCGGCGATTCTGCCCACGGTGTTCTACCGCCTGCGCGACGAGTTTCGCGCTCTGCCCACCGGAGTTCGACAGTTACGGTCGTAAGTACGCGATATCGTTAGGGTGAGCGTTGAAACGTGCCCCTACAGGAGTGCGAGTTGGTCGTCGATGGCGGGTTTCGGAAGCTTGAGTCCTTGGAGGATGGCGTGGTCGGCGTCGCTGAGCGAGGACGTGCCGTCGCGGCGCTCGCCGCCGAGGTGGACCTGGTGGTATTGGATGCGTCGCAGTTGCTCGAGTGCACGTTCGGGCGACAGCTTGGAGCCGGCGTCCTTGAGGCGCATGCGCATGACGCGGTACAGCACCAGAGCGATGAAGCAGATCAGCGCATGGGCACGGATGCGGTCGGGCAAGCGGTGGAACACCGGGGCGATCTCGATCTCGGATTTGAGAATCTTGAAGCCGCGCTCGATGTCGGCCAGGCTCTTGTAGCGTCGCAGAACCTCAAGCGCCGACAACTCTGGCACATTGGTCACCAACAACAGCTTGCCGTCGCCCAGTTCTGCACGCGCCAGCGCCTTGTCGTCGATGACGTAGGTGAACAGATCCGATTGCAGGTCGACCTTGATGATCGAGCCCAGATGCGCCTCGGAGACCGCGCGATACAGCCAGGCCTTAGCACCGGAGTCGCTCAGGCGCCGGCCTCTGAAGGCGGTGCCGCCTTCTTGCGCATCAAGCTTGCCAGCACGCTGCTGGGCTTCCTGCGTGAGTTCTCCGATATGCTGGCGGCGCGCTGCGGTTTGTTCCAGGGCGCGGCGCGGATCGTGGGCCCAGACCAGGCGCAGGTCCTGCCAGCGGGTCTCGCCGAGGACCTCGCGGGTGGCCGCCGCGCAGCGCAGCGCGTGAATCGGCTCCAGGATCTCGGCGAACTCGGCGTAGCGCCGCCCCGGCACGGCCAGGATGAACTCCACGGGCTGCTCGGTGCCGCCCACGCGTTGCCCGCGCAGCCACTCCAGATTGTCCAGGCTGAGCAGACCGCGATCGGCCACCAGCACCACGCGCTTGACCGGGTACAGCGCCAGAACCTCTTGAACCACGGTGCTGAGCGTCGGTGCCTCGGCCGTGTTCCCTTCCCAGACCCGATGCGTCAGCGGCAGTCCCTCGGCCGTCTGCACCACGCCGAGCATGAACTGGCGACGCATCCCCCCGTCCTTGGACAGGCCGAACTGGCGCAGGTCGCCGGCCAACTCGGTCTGGCCCTCCACGCCGATGGTGGTCATGTCGTAGAACACCACCGACAGATCCTGGTCGATCAGCGGGCGCAGCAGCCCGGCCAACGCCGCCTGGACGCAGTCCTGGTGTTCGACCAGCGCATCCATCGCCCGCAGCAGGTGCTGATGCGTCACCTCCTTGGGCGCAAAGCGCGGCAGCGCCACCGTCTGCAACCAGCGCAGCACGCCGAGCTTGGACGTCGGGTCGCACAGGCGGTTGAGCACCATCAGGCGCACCAGCGCCTCGACGTCGATGCGGCTGCGCGTGCGACCAAAAACCCGGCGCAGCTCGCCAAATCCCAATTCGTCCCACAGCTCGGTCAGCGCCCATACGTCGCCCAGGGCGCGGCTGGACTCGAACCGCACGTCGGCCACGGTCGCCACCGCGCCGGCCTCCGGCGGCATGTCGCCGCGAAGTCGCTGCAGGCCGCGGATCACGCTCTCAAGCTGGCTGCCAGCTTGGTCGGCGCGCCCCAGGGTGGCCACCGTGCGTTTCTTCACCCGCCCGCTCTCATCCCGGTAGGACTCCACGAGCTGGACGTAGCGGCGACCGCCGGAGGTGGTGATCTTGATGAACATGCCGCCACAATACACCAACCCATCTTCAAATGGCAACAGCCTCACAATGTGGAAAAACGTGCCACCACACGTACTTTTCCAAAAACGAGGCTAACCCTTTGTTCCGTCAAGGCCGGGTCGGCGTTTTCAGCCAATTTTTGACTCAAACTGTCGAACTCCGGTGCCCATTCCCAACCACGTCAAGCCGGCCATCGGCGGTCTGATCGTGGGCATCGTCGGCATGTTCGCTCCGCAGATTCTGGCCGGCGGGTATGGCGTGATGCAGTTGGCGGTGCAAGGGACGGTGGGAGCAGGAGTGTTGTTCCTGTTGGTGCTTTCGCTGCTCAAGGTGCTGACGCTGTCGATGACCATCGGCTCCGGCGGATCGGGCGGCGTGTTCGCTCCCAGTCTTTTTGTCGGCGCGCTGCTGGGTGCAGCCCTGGGCACGCTGATGCATCACTTGGGCATCACCGATGCGCCCATTGCGGGTTTGGCGCTGGTGGGCATGGCGGCCGTGTTCGGCGGCGCCGCGCGCGTGCCCATCGCCACCATGGTGATGGTGGCCGAGATGACCGGCGGCTACAAGCTCATGGCGCCCACCATGCTCGCGGTGGTCATCAGCTTTCTGCTTCAGGTCTGGCTGACGCGCAAAGCGCGCTATCCGTCGCTCTACGAGGCCCAGCTTCCCGGCCCCGAGCAAAGCCCGATCTACAAAAGCGCTCCAGGCGCGCGCTGAGCCGGGATGCTCGGTCTGTTTTTCAGCACTCGTGCAGGCCTTGCGAAAGCCCCCTACGATATTGATGCACTGCAACAGCAAAAGGAATGACATGACTGCACCTACCCTGTTCACCCCTCTGCAACTCGGCGCCCTGCAACTGCCCAACCGCATGGTGATGGCGCCGCTGACGCGCTCCCGCGCGCTACAGCCGGGCGACATTCCGGGCGAAATGAATGCACGCTATTACGCCCAGCGCGCCTCCGCCGGACTGATCGTGAGCGAGGCCACGCAAATCTCCCGGCAAGGCCAGGGTTACGCCTTCACCCCAGGCATTTATACCGACGCGCAAGTCGCCGGTTGGAAAATAGTCACCGATGCGGTGCACGCCGCCGGCGGCCATATGGCCATGCAGCTCTGGCATGTGGGGCGCATCTCCCATCACCTGCTTCAACAAGACGGTCAGGCCCCGGTCGCGCCCAGCGCCCTGCGCAGCGACACGGGCGAATCCTTCGTCGTGCTGCCTGATGAAGGCCCCAAGCGCGTGCCCTGCGATATGCCGCGCGCGCTCGAAACCGCCGAAATTCCGGGCATCATCGCCGACTACCGACGAGCAGCCGAGCGCGCGCTGCAAGCGGGCTTCGACCTGCTGGAGTTGCACAGCGCCAACGGCTATCTGCTGCAACAGTTTTTGGCGACCAACGCCAACCAACGCACCGATCAATACGGCGGCAGCTTGGAAAACCGCGCCCGCATCGTGCTCGAAGCCATCGATGCACTGATTGCGGTGGCCGGTGCCAACCGGGTGGGGGTGCGAATCTCGCCGCATTTCAATCGTCACGACATTCAGGACGCGCAGACCGAAGAGATTCACCTCTACCTGGCGCAGGAATTCAATCGCCGCGGCATTGCCTACATCCACATCGCCGAACCCGACTGGGCGGGCGGCCCGGCGCTGACCGACGAGTTCCGCAAAAAGCTGCGTGCCGCCTATGCGGGCCGCATCATCGTCTGCGGCAACTACACCCGAGAATCCGCCGAGGCCCGCCTGGCTTCAGGACTGGCCGACGCGGTAGCCTTTGGCCGCCCCTTCATCGCCAACCCGGATCTGGTGGCGCGTTTTCAGCAAGGCGCGGCACTGAACAAACCCAATCCTTCCACCTTCTACGGTGGCGGCGAGGCAGGCTATACCGACTACCCTTCACTCGACGCCACCCCGGCGACGGTCTGAACGGGTCAATTCAACGCCCGGATTGACGCCCTGTCTTGCTCTCTCAGCGACCTGCCTATCCGGCAGCTTGCTGAGAGAAAGATCAACGATCAAACCTTGACCTTTACGGCTTGGCAACGTACCAAGGCATGGCGATTTTCAAGCCGGCGCGCACGCTGAAATCGGGGCTGTAGCCCAACAGGCGTTTGGCCTTGCTGATGTCGGCAAGGGAATGACGTACATCACCCTTGCGAAAGTCGCGGTAGACCGGCGGGGTGAATTTCACGCTAGTGTCGAGCGCCATGATTTCCTCGCTCAACAACTGGTGAAGGGTGTTCAGGCTGGTCTGCTCGCCAAACGCCACGTTGTAGACCTGATTCGCCGATTCAGGATGGGTACTCAACCCCGCCAGCACATTGGCCTGCACCACGTTGTCGACATAGCAGAAGTCGCGTGTGGTTTCGCCGTCGCCATTGATGAAACAAGGCTGATTGCCGCGGATGGCTTTGGCCCAATTGGGAATGACCGCCGCATAAGGGCCATTGGGATCCTGGCGGGTGCCGAACACGTTGAAATAGCGCAGCCCGATGCTCTGCAAGCCATAGACCCGGCCGAATACGTCGGCATAAAGTTCGTTGAGATATTTGGTCACCGCATAGGGCGACAGCGGCTTGCCGATGAGGTCCTCGACCTTGGGCAAGCCCGGATGATCGCCATAGGTGGAGCTGGAAGCAGCATAAACGAAGCGGCTCACGCCCGCGTCGCGCGCGGCGACCAGCATGTTCAGAAAACCCGTGGCGTTGACCGCATGCGTTGCCAGCGGGTTTTCAATCGAGCGCGGCACAGATCCCAAAGCCGCCTCATGCAACACAATGTTGACGCCCTGACAAGCCCGCTGGCAGGTCTGCGGATCGACAATGTCACCCTCGATGAAGGTGTGCCGCTTCCAGGCCTCTTCGCCAACGAGGCGCCGCACTTCATCCAGATTGGATTGATGGCCGGTTGAAAAATTGTCCAGACTGACCACGTCCTGGCCATGGGTCAGAAGCGTTTGGATCAGGTGAGAGCCGATGAATCCGGCGCTCCCCGTCACCAGCCAGCGCTGGGGCTTCGAAGACAGCAGTTGTTCGATCGACATGGCGGCTCAAAGTCTCCAGACCTGGGCGCCGTGCGACCGAAGCGCGGCAGCGTCGTATTGGCACTTGATGTCCATGAAAATGCCAGACGGCAGCAGCTTTTCGAGAGTTTCGGCGACCGACATGTCCTTGTAGGCTTGGTGCGCCACGGCCGCCACGATGGCCTGAGCGCGAGGCAATTCGGCCCAAGGCGTGAGCGTGACGCCATATTCATGCACAGCCTCGGCCGCATCGGCAATGGGGTCGTGCACGATCACGTTGACCCCATATGACGCCAGTTCGCGAATCACGTCGATCACCTTGGAATTGCGCAGATCGGGGCAGTTTTCCTTGAAGGTCAGACCGAGAACGATCACGTCGCTCCCCTTGATCGGCAGGCCCGCCTGACTCATTTGCTTGATCGTCTGTTCAGCGATGTATTTGCCCATGCCGTCATTGATGCGACGCCCCGCCAGAATCACTTGCGGGTGATAGCCGAGCATGTCGGCCTTGTGCGTGAGGTAATAAGGATCGACACCGATGCAATGCCCACCCACCAGGCCCGGACGAAATGGCAGGAAATTCCACTTGGTACCCGCCGCCTTGAGCACGTCCAGCGTATCAATGCCAATGCGGTGGAAAATGAGCGACAACTCATTCATCAGCGCAATATTCAGGTCGCGCTGCGTGTTTTCAATCACTTTCGCCGCCTCGGCCACTTTGATGCTTTCGGCTCGGTGAACCCCGGCCGTAATCACTGAGGCATAAACATTTGCGACGGTTTCAAGCGTTTCCGGGGTATCTCCCGAAACCACCTTGACAATTCGGGTCAGGGTGTGCTCTTTGTCGCCTGGATTGATACGCTCGGGTGAATAGCCGACGAAGAAATCTTTTTTCCACTTCAGCCCCGACTGTTTTTCAAGAATCGGCACACAGATTTCTTCGGTAGCCCCAGGATAAACGGTCGATTCATAGACCACGATGGCGCCGGGTTTGAGATATTTACCAACGGAGGTACTCGCGCCCACGAGGGGGCTGAAATCCGGGTTGTGGGCATCGTCAACTGGCGTCGGCACGGCGACGATCACAAAGTCGGCCTCCTTCAGTTTCGAGGCATCGGTTGTCGGCTCGAGCAAGCTCGCCTGCTTGAGGCTCTCCTGACTGACTTCCCCAGTCGGATCGATATGCTTGCAATAAGCCGCTATTTTTTCGACCGAGAGGTCGAATCCGATCGTGCGATATTTTTTACCAAACTCGACGGCCAAAGGAAGACCGACATACCCCAATCCCACCACAGCAACTACTGTCATCGTTCTCTTTCTAAAAGTTAAAAATTATCTTGCGCCTTCACCGAAAATCACGACGCGCACCGTCTCGAACAAAATGAAAAAATCGAGAAAAACGCTGTTATTTTTTACGTAGTAAAGATCGAACTGCAGCTTTCTCTTCGCGTCTTCCACCGAGGCGCCATAGGCGTAGCGCACCTGCGCCCAACCTGTGACCCCCGGTTTGACGCTGTGACGAATCGCATAGAAGGGAATATCCTTTTCGAGCATGTCCACAAAAGTCGGGCGCTCCGGGCGCGGCCCGACCATACTCATTTCTCCGCGCAAGACATTGATCAGCTGAGGCAGTTCGTCAATACGTGTTTTGCGGATGAAAGCGCCGACACGGGTGATCCGGTTGTCATTGGTGCTGGCCCATCGTGCAACGCCATCTTTTTCTGCATCCGTGCGCATACTGCGGAATTTGAGGCAGTAAAAAGACTTTCCAAACAAGCCGACACGCTCTTGCTGAAAAAATACAGGCCCCCGATCTTCTAATTTGATGAACAGAGCAGCCAATAACATGATGGGCCAGAGGGCGAGCAGAAGAACGCTGGCGCTAATGATGTCGAATAAACGCTTGGCCCAGGCACGGATATGGCCTTGTGTAAAACCGCCCCCATAAATCAGCCAACTCGCCTTCATGCTTTCCAGCGGAACCTCGCCTTTCAAGCGCTCGTAGAAAGTCGGCAAATTGTGAACCGGGGTGCCGAGAATCCGGGCCTCGAGCAGTTGGCGGATCGGGAGTACGCCGCCCCGATGTTCGCGCACGGCAACAATGATTTCATCCACCCGCATATCGAGCACAACTTGTTCGAGAGGCGTATTTTCGTCAAACACCTTACCAGCAAGTTGAACCGGCGGCTGATCATTTTGCTGAGTGGGATAGAAGCCGACGATGCTGTAGGAAGTACCGTGATTTTCCATGATCTGGCGCGATAGCGCTTGCGCCTCGCGCCCATTTCCGACGATCAAAATGCGTTGCGTCATGCCAGACAACGCTGTTTGTCGCAGGAAAATATAACGGATCAGCACGAGAAGTGCCATTTGAAACAGATAGGCAAACGCCAGCACCCGAAACGAACTGCCGGCTTCGGTGAACATCAGGGTGAACCAGTAAACCGGAAAGAAGACGAAGGCGAATGCAACCGAGGTGCGCCCTAAAAAGCTGCGCAAGCTGTTTTCCGCATCAATACGGTAAACACCCAATGCGGTGTATAGCAAAATAGTCAACGCCGTATACAGAATCAGCGGATAGAACCCCTGCTGAATCCAATACGAAAAATCTTGCTTACCCACAGTCATCACATAAACAGACCAGGTTGCAAGCGCAAAAGACAGAATGGAAATCGCCAGATCAACCAGCAATTCCAGCGTCATTTTTGCGGGAATGTATAGATTAAAGATCTTGAACATTTTTCACTCTGGGTATTGGATTATTGCGTCAGGAGAACGAGGACAATCCGGCGCGGTTGCGACACCACCTCGTTGCCAGAATTTTGCGCTGCGAGGCGGTCAGATCGATGTGAAATTTTTGGCAGTTCTGAAGACAAATCTGGGTTTCTTGTTGGGTTCGTGGGATTGTTGTCAATCGGGAATGACAGGTCTATCCCCGGCACAGGCGGCACCCCCCCAATTCAAAGGGTGCGATTGCAAAACCAATCGCAAAACCAATCGCAAAACAACGAACAGCACGACTTGGGGTCAGTTATCGGCGAGTAGCCATGCGCTGGCGCGCTCGGCAATCATGAGTGTCGGAGCGTTGGTATTGCCCGTGGGGACCTCGGGCATGATGGCCGCATCCACGACATGCAGGCCCTCGATGCCCCGGACGCGAAGCTGCGGATCGACCACACTGGCTTCGTCAGCCCCCATGCGACAGGTTCCGACCGGGTGATAGACCGTTTCGGCTTTGCTGCGGATGAATTCGGTAAAGTCGCCGTCCGGCGAGGCGAGCGTTCCAGGAAAGATCTCGGCGCCTCGCCATTTGTCGAATGCGGGTTGCGCCAATATTTCGCGCGACACGCGCGCGGCTTCGCACATGCGCAGTAGGTCGAAGCCATCGGCGTCGCTCAGGTAGTTGGGCTGAATCAGTGGATGCGCGGCGGGATCGGCACTACGCAGCCGGATACGCCCACGGCTGCGCGGATGCAATACGCAGGCGTGCAGGGTGTAGCCGTAGCCTGGCAGACGTCCCCTGCCATGGTCGTCGAGCAGCGCGGGAACGAAGTGAAATTGCAGGTCGCAGCGCGCATCGGTGGCGTAACGCGAGCGCATGAAGCCGCCGCCCTCGGCGGCATTGGAGGTTCCAACGCCCTGACGGGTGAGCCAGAACTGCAAACCGGCCAGGACGACATTGACGTGGTCGTAGGTCACGGGCTGGGTGGCGGCGTTCAAGGTGCAGATGTCGAGGTGATCCTGCAGGTTCTCGCCCACGGCCGGTAGATCGCGCACGACCGGAATGCCGATGTCGCGAAGATGATCGGCTGGCCCGATGCCCGAGAGCAGCAGAAGTTGGGGCGAATTGATCGTCCCGCCGCTGAGCACCACGCGCCCGGCTTCGATGCGCGTCGGAGAAGCGCCGCGCGTGCGCACTTGCACGCCAACTGCCCGGTTACGTTCGATCAACACGCGCTCCGTCAGGGTCTGCGTCAGCACGGTGAGGTTGTTTCGCCCGCGTACCGGAGCAAGAAAGGCGGCAGCACTGGAATGCCGCAATCCGTTTTTCTGCGTGACCTGGTAGAGCCCAACGCCTTCCTGAGTGGGGCCGTTGAAATCGGCGTTGCGGTTCAACCCGAACGACTCTCCAGCGGCCATGAACGCATCGGTCAGCACATTGTGATGCCGCAGATCGCTGACCCCCAATTCGCCTTGATCACCATGCCAAGCGTCGGCGCCGCGCGTGTTGCATTCCATGGCGCGAAACAGCGGCAGCGCGGCGTCCCACGACCACGCCGGTTCTCCGGTCAGCTCGGCCCAGCGGTCATAGTCCTGCGGCACACCCCGCACATAGCACATGGCGTTGATCGCACTCGAACCCCCGAGCACCCTGCCCCGCGGCCACCACAAACGGCGATAGTGCAACTGCGGCTCGGGCTCCGTGGTGAAGCCCCAGTTGAAGCGCTTGTGGCCCGCCAACTTGGCGATGCCCGCAGGCATGCGGATGTAGGGATGCCAGTCCGAGCCACCGGCCTCTATCAACAGCACCCGATGCGCAGGGTCAGCACTGAGCCGATTGGCCAGCACGCAGCCCGCCGAACCCGCGCCGACAATCACCGTATCGAATTCCATCGCGTCTCCTGTTTTCTGTCTCTAAATCTACACGACAGTCCGGGAGCGATGGGGCCTCAGTTCTTGCTTTGGTTCAACGCCTGAATGATCTGGATCTGTGCCGGATAACTGGTGCTCAGCTTGGCCCACGGATCGTTGCCGCTGCCCTGATCGGTCAGATAAACATAACCGACGCCCTGCTGGTACAGACTGGAAAGCGTCTCCGCCTGAGTCTGCGTCAGATTGCTGATACCCAGCGCCAGATAGGCGAATTTCGCCGACGGGTAAGAAGCGAGGCTCGCCGGCACGGCGGGTAGATTCAGGTCTGCGCTTTCGTGCATCACCGTGATGTCGGCCGTTTGGGCGATGGACAGGTCGGGATAGGTGCCGGGATTGATGGCGACCAGCGCGGCCTGACCACTACCCGGCTGAATGTCCTGACGCACCGTGGCAGCGGCGGCCGCGTAATAACTCGCCAGGCTGCCCTTATTGGAAACCTCGTCAAAAAAAACGCCGTCCACGCCATAACACTGGGCGTAGGTCTGCACATCCTGCTGCACCAGCGAGAGCGCGCGCGAGCCGTAACTGGTGTGAACGTAGCCCAGTACTTTCACCCCGGCGGCGTGAAGCTGACCGATGCCCTGCGTGAAAGCGCTGAGCGTGGCCGAAGGCGGAGTGGTGCATGCGACCGGCCCGTTTTGCGGGTTGATGATGGCGACCGTGGGCACCGCGGCCGCATTAGCGGCCACCTCCGTCCAGGCGGGATTCTCGGCCGTCGTGTAAGTCGCGCCGCTGCCGCTGGACACCAGCGGATAGCCGTAGAGTGGCACGAGCACGCCCATCGGCGTGGTGCGCTTCAAGGCAACAGGTGTGGCGCCCGTGGTCACACTGTCGGTAGAGGCGCTGGTGCCGCCCCCGCCGCCGCAGCCTGACAACAACAAAGCCGTCAGGCCGATCCCCAGGCCTGCATGGCGCAAATTTTTAAGCATAAATTTGCTCTCCCCGTTTGATCTGCCGCCATCCCAGCAATTCGTTACCCACGAGTGCGAACATGATCAGTCCACCACCCATCAAAGTTCCGAAGCTGGGTTGTTCACCTGCGCCGATCCACGCCCAGAGAATGCCGAACACAATCTCCAGCAGACCGAGCAAACCGACCTCTGCCGGGGCCAGACGCTGAGCCGACCAGACAGCGAGCAAACCCGGCACAGCGAGCTGAAACACGCCCAAGAACGCCAGCCAGAGTAGATCGTGCAGGTCCACGCTCACCGGCCAGGCCGGAAACGCCACGGCAAGCACCGAGAACAGCGCACCCAACATCACGGTAGCCTGCATCGGCACAGCGGCCCCGGCCCGTCGCAGACTGACCCAGTTGGCCGCCGCGCTGAACGGCACGGCCAGCGCGACGAGCATACCGAGCAACTGTGTCGATCCGTTGAGGTGATGCAGGTTTTGCCAAACGATCCATCCCATGCCCGTCAGGGCAAGCGCGATGGCCAGCCAGGTCCGCGCGGGCAAGGCGTGGCGCAGCACCAGCCAACCCAGCAAGGCGGCGATGAGGGGACTGAGACTTTCGGCGATCAGGGTTTGCGCCACCGTGGTCAGGGTGAGCGCCACCATGAACGCGGTAAACATAACCCCCCAGAATCCGGCTGACAGCCACAACAGCGGCGAAGCATGCCGCACGTCGCGCGCCAGACCGCGTGGCCCTTGGCGCCAGAGCAGCCAGGCCAACACACCCAGCGCCGCGAAGCTGCTGCGCCAGAAGACCAGATCGAGCCCGTTCTGGTGATGCAGATGCCGGGTGATCACCCCCGCCACGCTCCACATCAGCGTGGCGCCCACCATGGCGAGCACGGCGCGGACGTGAGGTTTGGCCACCATCTGCCGCGCGGGGTGTAGAGCGGGATTCGGGGCGGGATTCAGAGCAGACTCAGGCCGAGCGACCGGCGCGCTTGCGCTCTTGTTCGGTCAGATAGCGTTTGCGCAGGCGCACGCTCTTGGGGGTGATTTCGACCAGTTCGTCGTCTTCGATGAACTCGACGCCATATTCCAGATTCAGGTCGATAGGCGGCGTGACCTTGATCGCATCTTCCTTGCCGGACACGCGGAAGTTGGTCAGCTGTTTGGTCCGGGTGGCGTTGACCACCAGATCGTTGTCGCGGCTGTGTATGCCCACGATCATGCCTTCGTAAACCGGATCACCTGCCTTGACGAACATGCGGCCGCGGTCATCGAGCTTGCCCAGCGCGTAGGTGAAGATTTCACCATCGTCCATGGAGATGAGCACGCCGTTCTTGCGTCCCGCGATCTCGCCCTTGTGCGGCTCGTAGCCGTCGAAAATATTGGAGATCAGGCCCGAGCCGCGGGTCAGGTTGAGGAATTCATTGGTGAAACCGATCAGGCCGCGCGCCGGAATGCGATATTCGAGGCGCACGCGGCCGCGGCCGTCCGGCTCCATATTGACCAGCTCACCCTTGCGCTCGCCCAGCGCCTGCATCACACCGCCCTGGTGCTGCTCTTCGATGTCAGCGGTCACCAACTCGATCGGCTCATGGCGCACGCCGTCCACGTCCTTGAACACCACACGCGGCTTGGACACCGCCAGTTCATAACCTTCGCGGCGCATGTTTTCCAGCAAAATCGTCAAGTGCAGTTCGCCGCGGCCCGAGACTTCGAAAATGCCGTCTTCGTCAGTCTCCTTCACCCGCAGCGCCACATTGCTCTGCAATTCTTTCTGCAGCCGATCCCAGATCTGGCGGCTGGTGACGTACTTGCCTTCTCGGCCGGCCAGAGGGCTGGTGTTGACGCAGAAGTTCATGGTCAGCGTCGGTTCGTCCACCTTGAGCATGGGTAGCGGCGCCGGGTTGAGCGGATCCGTGACGGTCACGCCAATGCCGATGTCGGCAATGCCGTTGATCAGCACGATGTCGCCCGGGCCCGCCTCGGTCACCTGCACGCGGTCGAGTCCCTGGAAGGTCAGCACCTGATTGACGCGGCCCTTGAACGAGTTGCCGTCCACCCCTTCCATTACCAGCACGTCCATGCCAGGTTTGATCGTGCCGGCATTGATGCGGCCCACGCCGATGCGGCCGACGAAGCTGTTGTAGTCCAGTGCCGAAATCTGCAGTTGAAGCGGCGCTGCCGCGTCGCCGCTATGCGGCGGCACATGCTTGAGAATGGTGTTGAACAGGGCGGACATGTCCGGGCCCCATTGCTGGCCCGGCTCGCCCTCTTCCAGCGAAGTCCAGCCGTTGATGCCCGAGGCATAGACCACGGGAAAGTCGAGCTGCTCGTCGGTGGCGCCCAGTTTGTCGAACAGGTCGAAGGCAGCGTTGACCACGGCGTCCGGCTTGGCACCCGGCTTGTCCACCTTGTTGACCACCACAATAGGCCTGAGCCCCAGGGCCAGCGCTTTTTTGGTGACGAAGCGCGTCTGCGGCATCGGGCCTTCCTGGGCGTCGATCAGCAGCACCACGCCATCGACCATGCTCAGCGCGCGCTCGACTTCACCGCCGAAGTCGGCGTGGCCCGGGGTGTCGACGATGTTGATGTGCGTACCTTCCCAGCTCACCGCGCAGTTCTTCGCCAGAATGGTGATGCCGCGCTCGCGTTCGATGGCGTTGTTGTCCATCACCGTATCCACGACTTTTTCGTGTTCGGCGAAGGTGCCCGACTGACGCAGCAGTTGGTCGACCATGGTGGTCTTGCCATGGTCGACGTGGGCGATGATGGCGATATTGCGGATGGATTTGCTCATGGTCTTGCTTCCTGATGGAGAGATTCGGGGAGAGATTCGGTTCGGGGTTGTGAAATGGGAGGCGGTATCGCAAAAGTTCTGGCAGGGGCGAGTTCGTCGGAGCAAAGCAGGCGGCGCGGCGATAACACAACCGACTCCGCGCCTTGCTCCCAGGCGCCGATGCCCAGCAGCACGGCGTCCTGGCCCGCCGCTAGCGGTCCGTAAACCCGTACGTCTTCGCCCGGCACTACAGGTTCATCCGGCGCCAAACCACTCAGACGAGCACCGTGCAAAAACCGCTGGGCCAAGGCAAGGTCGAGATTCTGACGCGGCGAAGATTGCAGCAGCACGTCGGTCGGCAGCAGCCTGCTGCGCAGATCGGCAGAGGCCAGCGCTTCGGCCTCGTCGAGCGTCAAAGCCTGTTCCAGCGAAAAACCGCCGCTTGCCGTGCGCGTCAGTGCCGCCAGATGCGCGCCACAGCCTAGCGCCTCACCGATGTCACGCGCCAGCGCGCGAATGTATGTGCCCTTGCCGCAATGCACGGCCAGCGCCAGTTGGTCGTTTTGCAGCGACAACACGTCCATCGAGTGAATTTGCACCGTGCGGGCCGCCACCTCGACGGTCTCGCCCGCCCGGGCATAGGCGTAAAGCGGCTTTCCGTCGCGCTTGAGCGCGCTATACACCGGCGGCGTCTGGCTGATGGCGCCGATGAACCGCGGTAGAACGGCATCGACCAGCGAGCGGCTCACCTGTACGGCACGGCGTTCGACGATTTCGCCTTCGGCGTCATCGGTCGTCGTGCGCTCGCCCAGTTGCAGTACAGCCACATAGCGTTTGTCGGCTTCGAGGTGACGCTGGGCGAACTTGGTCGCGGCGCCGAAGCAAAGCATCAACAGACCGTCGGCCAGAGGATCGAGCGTGCCGCCATGCCCGGCCTTCGCGGCGCGCAGCCTGCGGCGCACGCGAAACAAAGCCTGCTGCGAGGTCAACCCGCGGGGCTTGTTCAGTAGGAGCACGCCGTTGACCGCCTCCCAAGGCGTTTTCTGGACATTCATGGTGGTCAAAACCCGGGCGCGGCAAGCCGAGTCAATCGTCTTTGGCCTGTTGCGCCAAGGCCTGGCGGATCAGCCCGTCCATCTCCGCCGCCTTCTCGGTGGTCGGATCGAACAGAAAGTGCAGCGTAGGCACGGTGTGGATCTGCAGGCGCTTGAACAGCAGGCTATGCAGATACCCGGCCTTGTCGCTCAAGATCTGGCGCGCAGTGTCCGGCTCGGCGCCGATCACGCTGAAATACACCTTGGCATGGGCGTAGTCGGGCGTGAGCTGCACATCGGTGAGCGTCACCAGCCCGAGCTGCGGGTTGCGCAGCTCGCGCTGGATCAGTTCGGCCAGATCGCGCTGGATCTGGTCGGCGATACGCTGGGTGCGGTTGGGCGTTGCGCGCTTCATCTCAGTCTGGCTGCTAGCCCATTACAGGGTGCGCGCCACGTCCTTGATCTCGAAGACTTCGAGCTGATCACCCTCTTCGATGTCCTGGTAGTTCTTCAACGACAGGCCGCACTCGAAGCCTTCCTTGACTTCGCGCGCATCGTCCTTGAAGCGCTTGAGCGAATCGAGCTCGCCGGTGTGAATGACCACGTTGTTGCGCAACACGCGCACCTGCGCGGAGCGGCGCACCAGACCCGACAACACCATACAGCCGGCCACCGCGCCCACCTTCGGGATGCGGAACACCTGGCGAATTTCGACCAGACCCAGGGTCTCTTCCTTCTTGTCCGGCGTGAGCATGCCCGACATGGCCGCCTTGATCTCGTCGACCGCCTCGTAAATGATGTTGTAGTAGCGGATGTCGATGCCGTTGTTCTCGGCCAGTTTGCGCGCACCAGCATCGGCGCGGGTGTTGAAGCCGATGATCACCGCATTCGAGGCGATAGCCAGATTGACGTCGCTCTCGGAAATGCCGCCGACCGCCGCATGCACCACTTGCACCTTGATTTCGGAGGTGGAGAGCTTGGTGAGCGCATGGATGAGCGCTTCTTGCGAACCCTGCACGTCGGCCTTGATGATGAGCGGCAGGTTTTGCGCGCCTTCGTTCAATTGCTCGAACATGTTTTCGAGCTTGGCGGCCTGCTGGCGGGCCAGCTTGACATCGCGGTACTTGCCCTGGCGGAACAGCGCAATTTCGCGCGCCTTGCGCTCATCGAGCAGCACCATGATTTCTTCACCGGCGCTGGGCACTTCGGTCAAGCCTTGAATTTCCACCGGGATGGACGGCCCAGCCTCGGTCACCGGCTTGCCCAACTCGTCGAGCATGGCGCGCACGCGGCCGAATGCGGCCCCGGCGAGCACCACGTCACCGCGCTTGAGCGTGCCCGACTGCACCAGGATGGTGGCCACAGGACCACGGCCTTTGTCGAGGCGCGATTCGATCACCAGCCCTTTGGCTGGGGCGTCAATCGGGGCCTTGAGCTCCAGCACTTCGGCCTGCAGCAGAATCTGTTCAAGCAGGCTATCTATGCCTTCGCCGGTCTTGGCAGACACGGGCACGAAGGGCGAGTCGCCGCCGTATTCCTCGGGCACCACGCTCTCGGCAATCAGTTCCTGGCGGACGCGATCCGGGTTGGCCCCCGGCTTGTCGATTTTGTTGAGCGCCACCACCAAGGGCACGCCTGCCGCCTTGGCGTGGGCGATCGCTTCCTTGGTCTGCGGCATCACGCCGTCGTCTGCGGCCACCACAAGAATGACGATATCGGTCGCTTTCGCACCACGCGCCCGCATGGCCGTGAAGGCTTCGTGACCCGGGGTGTCGAGGAAGGTGATGATGCCGCGCGGCGTTTGGACGTGATAGGCGCCGATGTGCTGCGTAATGCCGCCAGCCTCGCCTGCCGCCACTTTGGCGCGGCGGATGTAGTCGAGCAGCGAAGTCTTGCCGTGGTCGACGTGACCCATGACCGTGACCACCGGCGCTCGCGGAAATTGTTCCGCGTCGGCCATCGCGCCTTCGCCGTCTTCCGTCAGGAAGTTTTCGGGATCGTCGAGCTTGGCGGCAACGGCGGTATGACCGAGTTCCTCGACCACGATCATCGCAGTTTCCTGATCGAGCACCTGGTTGATGGTCACCATCTGTCCCAGCTTCATCAGGCTCTTGATGACCTCGGCGGCCTTCACCGACATCTTGTGCGCCAATTCGGCCACGGTAATGGTCTCGGGCACATGCACCTCGCGCACGATCATCTCGGCAGGCGCTGCCTGCACATGCTGCTCACCGCCCCGATCATTACGTCCGCCGCGACGCCCACCCGTCGTTTTCGGGCCGCGCCAGCCACCCGGCGCTCCGGTGGGATTGCCGCGGGGTTTGATCGACGCACCGCGCTTTTTCGCCGCGTCGTCCGCCCAGGAGGACGACAGCTTTTCCGACTTGACCTGCTTGTCGTCTTTCTTCGCCGCAGTACCCGGCGCGGCCGTGGCACTGGCCCCGGCCGTCTTGGCTGCACCCGCCGCCGGTTTGTGGATCGTGCCCTTGATGGTGCCGCTGACGGGAGCTGCCTCGGCCGTCTTGACCGCAGGTTTCTCGGCGCGCATCACCGTGCGCGGGCGGGCCATCATGTCGCGAATGGCGGCGGCTTCCGCCTCGGCGGCCTTGCGGCGCTTTTCGATCTGCGCCAGTTTGGCGGTTTCTTCGGCGTCCTGCTTCTTCTGCGCCGCGGCGCGCTCGGCAGCAGCGGCCTGCGAACTCGCCAAAGCCGAGGCAGCCGCCTCGCTCGCTTGCGACGGTTCCTTGTCTTGCTTGTCTTGTATTTGCGCGGTCGGCTCGGCCGTCACGGTCGCGGGCTGTTGCGACTTGGCTGCAGCCTCGCGGGCCGCCTGAGCCTCGCGCTCGGCCTGCTCGCGGGCTTGCTGCTCCTGGCGCTCCTGGGCAGCCCGACGTTCCTGCTCGGCTGCGCGCTGCGCAGCCAGTTCTTCGGCCTGGCGCGCGAGCAAATCGGCCTGTCGCTGCGCCTCGGCCTCGCGGCGTTGGAGTTCGGCATCATCCACCACCGGCTCGTTCGACTCGGGTGCAGCCGACGCCTCGGCAACCGGTGCGGATTCGTCGCGCTTGACGAACACGCGCTTTTTGCGCACTTCCACGTGAATGGTGCGCGCCTTGCCCGTGGCGTCCGCCTGCTTGATCTCGCTAGTCTGTTTGCGGGTCAGGGTGATTTTTTTGCGCTCGCCGCCAGCAGCACCGCCATGCGCCGCGCGCAAGTGCTCGAGCAGGCGGGCCTTGTCGGCCTCACTGATGACGTCGTCTGCCGCGCGCGCTCCGACTCCCGCCTGTTGCAGTTGTTCCTGCAAGAGGTTCAAGGGTTTGCCGAGTTCTGCAGCGAGTTGTGAGACGGTATGACTGGCCATTGATGGTGTGTCCTAGTACGGCTTGAAACGTGTGAAGTGCGGGCGACAGGTTCGGAGGGGTTCAGGCGTCGAACCAGTGCGCACGCGCCTTCAGAATGAGGTCGGCGGCCCGGGCCTCGTCGGTGCGGAGAATGCCGGTGAGCTCGTCGGTCGCCAGATCGCCCAGATCGTCAAGGGTGAGCACACCGGCTTCGGCCAGCAGGGCCAGCTCGTCTGCGCTCAGGCCCTCGAGCGCCTTGAGCGCCGGATCGACTTCATCGAGCTTCTGCTCGCGCGCGATTTCCTGCGTGAGCAAGGCATTGCGGGCGCGTTCGCGCAGTTCATTGACCGTGTCTTCATCGAAGGCCTCGATCTCCAGCATTTCGTTGATCGGCACGTAGGCCAGTTCTTCGAGGCTGGTGAACCCCTCGGCAATGAGAATGTCAGCCACTTCCTGATCGACGTCGAGCTTTTCGACGAACAGGCTACGCATTTTCTGCGTTTCCTGGGTGTTGCGGGCGTCGGACTCTTCGGCGCTGAGAATATTGATCTTCCACCCCGTCAACTCGGAGGCCAGCCGCACGTTCTGCCCGGTGCGGCCGATGGCCAGCGCCAGATTTTCCTCGTCCACAGCCACATCCATGGCGTGCTTTTCTTCGTCCACCACGATGGACGAAACATTCGCCGGCGCCAGCGCGCCGATGACGAACTGAGCCGGATCTTCCGACCAGAGCACGATATCGACCCGTTCGCCGCCGAGTTCATTGGTCACCGCGGTGACGCGCGAGCCGCGAATGCCCACGCAGGTGCCGATGGGATCGACACGGCGGTCGTGCGACACCACCGCAATCTTGGCGCGCACACCCGGCTCACGGGCGCACGACTTGATTTCCATCAGGCCCTGCTCGATCTCGGGCACTTCCAGGCGGAACAACTCGATCATGAATTCCGGCGCGGTGCGCGAGATTTCGATCTGCGGGCCGCGGGCGGTGCGGTCGATCTTGGTAATCACCGCGCGCACCCGGTCACCCACCCGCAGGTTTTCCTTCGGGATCAGATCGCTTCGGCGCAGTCGCGCATCGACCTTGCCCGATTCGATGATGAGGTCGCCCTTGTCGAGACGCTTGACCGAGCCGTTGAAAATCTTGTCGTTGCGGGCCAGGAAATCATTGAGGATCTGCTCGCGCTCGGCGTCACGGATTTTCTGCAGAATGACCTGTTTGGCCGCCTGCGCGCCGATTCGGCCGAAGGCGATGCTCTCGATCGGTTCCTCGATGTAGTCGCCCACTTCGATATCGGGAATCTGTTCCCGCGCTTCGAACAGCAGAATTTCGCTGTCGGGCAACTGCAGCCCGGCTTCGTCCGGCACCACATGCCAGCGGCGGAAGCTTTCGTATTCGCCGGTATTGCGGTCGATCTGCACGCGCACATCCGCCTCGCCTTCGTACAGACGCTTGGTTGCGGAGGCTAGCGCGGCCTCGACGGCGCCGAAGACGACATCGCGATCGACATTCTTTTCACGCGCCAGGGCGTCCACCAACATCAAAATCTCGCGACTCATTTTCGACCACTCCCAAAATCGACAACAGGCACCAGGCGCACATCGCGCACCTCGGCCAGACTGAAATTCATGACGGACAACACGTCCTGCTCTTCTGCCTTGGAAGCGACAGGCGCTCCGACAGCTTTCGGCTTTTTGTTCGCGGCGCCGGGTTTGCCTTTGCCTTTGCCTTTGCCTTTGCTTTTGCTTTTGCCTTTTTCACCCACCTCAGGCGGCGACAAGGCGACGGAAAAACGCCCCGGCTCGTCGTCTTGCGAGCGCTCGAGCAAAACGCCGCGGTACTTCTTGCGACCCTGAAACGGCACGCGAAGAACGACGTCGATCTCCAACCCGGCAAATCGCACAAAATCTTCTGCCTTGCGCAGAGGACGGTCCAAGCCGGGAGACGACACCTCCAGACGACCGTAGTCCACGTTTTCCACTTCAAACACATACTGCAACTGACGGGTCACCCGCTCGCAGTCTTCCACCGTCACCGGGGCGCCGTCGGCATGATCGATGGTCACGCGCAGCAAGCCGCGCGGAAGGTGTTCCACCTCCACGAGTTCCAGTCCAAGACTGGTGACTGCCGTATCGATTGCCTGTGCTGCACTCATGCGTTTGCCAATATTCCGTTCATCACCTGACCGCAAATCTCGTCAATCGCCCGCCGCGCAAGCAAAAAAAAAGGGCGATGACGTCGCCCAGTTTTTGCTCACTGCTGTGGTCGGGCCCGCACACTGCGCTCTCCCGGTGTTCTGCCACTGCCAAGCGACTGCTCTTTGACTACTTTTTCTTTGAAAACTGCGCTCTGAACTGCGCCCTCTATGCCCCATCAGATAAAGTCTGGTAAAGCCTGAGTCTGAAATTCTCGGAAATTTTCTTGCGGTCAACAAAAAAGTGGATTATAGAGAGGAAGGAACTTTTTGGCAATAACGCGGCTCGGCTGCTCACACTTTGCGCCATCCATCAGCGCACTTCTTCCCCCAGATCGGATGCTGCGAGCAAGGCCTGGGTGTAGGGCTGGCGTGGCGCACGCAGCACGGCGTCTGTCGGCCCTTGTTCGACCACCTTTCCCTGGTGCAGCACTAGCACACGGTGCGACAGCGCGCCAATGACCGACAGATCGTGGCTGATGAGCACATAGGCCAGTCCGTGCCTTTGCTGCAATGCAGCGAGAAGATCAAGTACCTGCTGCTGCACAGAGACGTCGAGTGCGCTGGTCGGCTCGTCGAGGATGAGCACCTTGGGCTCCAGAATCAAGGCCCGCGCGATCGCGATGCGCTGGCGTTGCCCACCTGAAAATGCGTGCGGATAGCGTTGCATTTCGGCCGGAGAAAGCGGCAAGCCGACTTCTGCCAGAATCTGCTGGGCGCGCTCGCGACGTTGCACGGCATTCCACTCGGGGCGATGAATTTCCAGACCCTCTTCGACGATCTGCGCCACAGTGCGCCGTGGCGACAGACTGGAAAACGGGTCCTGGAACACGATTTGCGCCTGCGCGCGCAAGGGGCGCAGCGCGGCAGCGGACAACCGGGCCGGATCGCGTCCCAGCAGACTCACCTCCCCGCCCTGTCGGCGCAGCAGACCGAGCAGTGCGAGCGCGAGGGTCGATTTGCCGCTGCCCGATTCGCCCACCACGCCCAAGGTCTGCCCTGCGGGCAATTCCAGCGAAACGTCCTGCAGCACGGTGTGCCAGTGTTTGCGCCAGAAACCGCTGTTTTGGGCGAAGCGCACACTCAGCGCGCGCGCCTGAAGCACGGTGGGCGGCGGCGCCGCATTATTTTCGGGTTCCTGCACAAGGCGGCGCGGGCGGCTGCGCAGCAGCATTTGCGTATAGGGGTGCTGCGGCGCGGCGAATACTGCGGTAACCGTTCCGGCTTCCACCACCCTGCCCTGCTGCATCACGGCCACGCGGTGCGCGTAGCGCCGCACCAAATGAAGGTCGTGGGTGATGAACAGCAAGGCCAGGCCGTACTCGGCCTGCAAGCCGTCGAGCAGATCGAGAATCTGGCGGCGCACGGTTACGTCGAGCGCGGTGGTGGGCTCGTCGGCCAGCAGCAGGCGGGGGCGGCAAGCCAGCGCCATGGCAATCACTACCCGCTGCCTCTGGCCGCCGGAGAGCTGATGCGGATAGTCCGCCGCACGCCGCGCGGGCTGGTCGATGCCCATCTGCCCCAGCAACTCCACGGCCCGCGCCCAAGCCGCGCGACGCGACAGCGCCTCGTGCAGCTCCAGCACCTCGGCAATCTGCCGCCCGACCGGATGTAGCGGGTTGAGCGCGGTCATCGGCTCCTGAAAGATCATGGCGATGTCTTTGCCGCGCAGACCGCGCATCTGGCGCTCGCTCAGCGTGGAGAGTTCGCGCCCGTCGAACATCACACTGCCGGTTTGTTGCGCCCCGTCCAGCAGCCGCAGCAAGGCCAGCGCCGAAACGGTCTTGCCCGAGCCGGATTCGCCGACGAGCGCGACTTTTTCGCCCGCGGCGATGTCGAGATCGACGCCATGCACCACGGTTTGGGCGCCAAAACGCACCTGCAGATCGCGTACTTTGAGCAAAGGGGTGGAAGGCATGTCGCTCATCCCCGGCCCGCGCCGGTGTGCCGGGGGTCCAGGGCGTCGCGCAGCGCCTCACCGATGAAGGTCAGCAGCAAAAGAATGCTCACCAGCGCGCCGAAAGCTGCCGCTGAAATCCACCACGCATCCAGGTTGGCCTTGCCCTGCGCCAGCAGTTCGCCCAGACTGGGCGTGGGCGGCGGAACGCCCAGACCGAGAAAGTCCAGACTGGTGAGCGCCAGCAGAGCCCCACTCATGCGAAACGGCAGAAAGGTGACCACCGGCGTCAGGCTGTTGGGCAGGATGTGCCGCCACATGATGCGCGCGTGCGACAGCCCCAGCGCCTGCGCGGCGCGCACGTAGTCCATCTGCCGGTTGCGCAAAAACTCGGCGCGCACATAGTCGGCCAGCCCCATCCAGCCGAACAGAGAGAGCAGCACCAGCAGCAAGGCCAGGCCGGGCGCGAACACCGCCGAAAAAATGATCAGCAGATACAGCTCAGGCATCGATCCCCAGACCTCCATCAGCCGCTGTACCGACAGATCGATGCGCCCGCCGAAATAGCCCTGCACGGCGCCGATGAGCAGGCCCAGCAGCGTGCCCGTGACGGTGAGCGCCAGCGCGAACAGCACCGACAGCCGGAAGCCGTAGATCAGCCGCGCCAACACGTCACGCCCGCGATCGTCGGTGCCCAGCCAATGTCGCGCCGAGGGCGAAGAGGGAAAAGGCCGCTGCGCGAAGTAGTCGATGGTGGTGGCGCTGTAGGGAATGGGGGGATAGAGCGCGAAATTTCCGGGGACCGACAGCTTGGCGCGAATGTAGGGGTCGAGATAGTCGGTCGGCGTGTGAAAGTCGCCGCCAAACGTGGTTTCGGGATAGCTGTGCAGCAGCGGCAGATAAAACCGTCCGTCATAGCGCACCAGCAGCGGTTTGTCGTTGCTGATCACGGGCGCGAGCAGACTCAGGCCGAACAGCAGCAGAAACAGCCACAGGCTCCAGCGCCCCAGGCGATGCGCCTTGAACCGCGCCCATCCCTGCGTGAGAAAGGGATGGCGCGCGGGCTGCGCCTGCGCCAGCGCGGCGGCGCTCACCGCAGCGCTCCGAACTGGATGCGCGGATCGACCCAGACATAGCTCAGGTCGGCAATCAGTTTGGTGAACAGTCCGATCAGGGTAAAGAGATAGAGCGAGCCCATCACCACCGGATAGTCGCGCCGCATCACGGCTTCATAAGACAGCAGTCCCAGCCCCGGCAGCGAGAACAGGGTCTCGATAAGCAGCGAGCTGGCGAAGAACGCACCGATGAACGCCGCGGGGAAGCCCGTCACCAACGGCACCAGCGCATTGCGCAGCACATGCCGCCACAGCACGGTGCGCTCGCTCAGCCCTTTGGCGCGCGCGGTCAGCACATATTGCTTGCGGATTTCCTCCAGAAACGCGTTCTTGGTCAGCATGGTGATGATGGCAAAGCTGCCCGCGGTAGCGGCCAACACCGGCAAGGTGATGTGCCACAGATAGTCGGTGATCTTGTGCCACAGGCTGAATTGCGACCAGCCGTCGGACACCAGCCCGCGCAGCGGAAACCATTGCAGCCAGGTGCCGCCCGCAAACAGCACCAGCAGCAGCACACCCAGCACGAAGCCCGGAATGGCGTAGCCCACCAGCACCGCAATGCTGGAGGACACATCGAAGCGGCTGCCATGCCGCACCGCCTTGGCGATGCCCAGCGGAATGGAAATCAGATAGGTGAGCAAAAAATTCCACAAGCCCAGCGAGATGGAGACTGGCAGCCGCTCTTTGATCAGCGTCCACACCGCTTCGTGGTGGTAATAACTGCGGCCGAGGTCGAAATGCGCAAACTGCCACAGCATGTCGAGGTAGCGCTGCAGCGGCGGCTTGTCGAAACCGTAGAGCTGGCGCAGCTCGGCGAGTTGCTTGGGCGAGATGCCCTGCGCACCACGGTAAATACCTTGCGCCGTGGCGGCTTCACCTGCCGCACCGCCTTCCTTGCCGCGCAGTTGCGACACCATCTGCTCCACCGGCCCGCCGGGGACGAACTGCACCACGATGAAGGTGAGGGTGAGCACGCCCAGCAGAGTGGGAATCATCAGTAGTACGCGCTTGAAAATATAGGCCCAGAGATTCATGCCGACGCTCCGGAAGCGGGTTTGGCATCAGCCCACCAGCACTGCACCGCCCAGCCTTCTGGCTGGTAGTACAGCGGCAAGGTCTTCGGCCAGGAAAATTTGTGTGCGGCAATCGCCACCCGGAAAGTGTCGCTGTACCACTGCGGCACCGAATACCAGCCGCAGACCAGCACGCGGTCGAGCGCGCGGCAGGCCGTTTGCAGCGCCTGCATGGAGGTGGCCGCCACCACGCGCTCGATCAACGCATCGACGGCCGGATCGCGCAAGCCCCAGACATTGTCCGAGCCCTGCACCGAAGCAGCGCGCGAGCCGAAGCGGTCGAACAGCTCGTTGCCCGGGCTGGTACTGCCGCCGTAGCGGATGGTGGTCATGTCGAAGTCGAAAGTGTCCATGCGCTGCTGGTACAGCGCGAAATCCACCAGGCGATAGTTGAGCGTGATGCCCAGCCGTTGCAGCGCCTGCGAATAAACCGAGATGATGCGCGACATCGAACCCTGGCTGTCGAGGTAATCGATCACCAATGCCTGCCCCTTGGCGTTGCGCAGAGCACCATCGCGCCAGTGCCAACCGGCCTGCTCCAGCAGCGCGCGCGCCTTGAGCAGATTGCCGCGCAGGCTGTTCGGCGGGGCCGTCGATGGCATGCTCGGCAAGGCGCCGAAGGCCTGCGGCGGCAACTTGGCGCGCAGCGGCTCCAGCAAGGCCAGTTCATCCGGCCCCGGCGCGCCATGCGCGTCGAACGGCGAATTGGCGAAATAGCCTTCGATGCGCTTGTAGGCGCCATAGAACAGCATGCGGTTGAGCCACTGGAAGTCGAGCGCCAGCGCCAGCGCCTGACGCACCCGAACGTCCTGAAACTGCGGACGGCGCAGGTTGACCACGAAGCCCTGGAACCCGGCCGGATTGTGATTGGGCAGCTCCAGTTTTTTCAGCGCGCCGCTGTCGAACTTCGGGCCGCGATACTGCCGCGCCCAGTTGCGGGCGATGAACTCCTGCAGCAGGTCGTACTCCCCCGCCTTGAAGGCTTCGAGCCGCGCTGTGCCGTCGAGATAAAGCTTGTAGCTCACCTCGGAAAAATTGAACTGCCCGCGACGGGTGGGCAAGTGCCAGCCCCAGTAATTGGCGCGGCGGGCGTAGGTGATGTCGCGCTGCTGCGAGGTGCGGGCGATGCGGTAGGGGCCACTGGCGATGGGCGTGTCGATCACTTCGTTGAACGCGCGCTGGCCCGCCCACTTGGGCGAAAACACCGGCAGGCCCGCAAGCAAAATGGGCAGCTCGTGATTGCGCCGCTTGAAGGTAAAGCGCACCTGACGCTCATCCAGCGCGGCCACGCCGGCCACGTCGGCGTAGATACTGGCGAACTGCGGCGCGGCGGCGCTGCTGACAAGGGTGTTGTAGCTGTAGGCCACGTCGTGCGCGGTCACGGAGTCGCCGTTGGAAAACCGCGCCAGCGGGTTGAGGTGAAACAGCACGGAAAGTCCGTCTGCCGCCACGGAAATATCGTCGGCCAGCAGACCGTAGACAGTGTTGGGTTCGTCCCAACTGGCGGTCATCAGGGTCTCGAACACCAGGGTGTTCAAGCCCGGCGCGGCGTTGCCTTTGAGGGTGAAGGGGTTGAGCTTGTCGAAGCTGCCGCCCACGGTGGGCGGCGTGAGCACCAGGCTGCCGCCGGCCGGCGCTTGCGGATTGACGTAGTCGAAATAGGCGAATCCGGGCGGATACTTCGGCTGGTCGTACAGCGCGTAGGCCGGTTGTTCCGGCTGTTGTTCCCGCTGACTCGCCCACGCCGCCCCAAACGGAAACAAGCCCAGCGGCAGGCTTTGCAACAAGCGGCGGCGGGCGGGAGATAGCGGACGGGACAGGGCGTGTGCCATGCGAGAATTCTGCATGACTTGCCACGGCTGCGTGGCAAACCCCCGCAAGACTGCATCACAACTGAAAGCGCCCCATCATGGCATTCCTTCAAGGCAAACGCATTCTCATCACCGGTCTGCTGTCCAACCGCTCCATCGCCTACGGCATCGCCCAGGCCTGCCACCGCGAGGGCGCCGAGTTGGCGTTCACCTATGTGGGCGAACGCTTCAAGCAACGCATCACCGAATTCGCCGCCGAGTTCGGCAGCACCCTGGTGTTCGACTGCGACGTGGGCGACGACGCCCAGATCGAGGCCACCTTCAGCGGCTTGGCGGCGCATTGGCCGCAACTCGACGGCCTGGTGCATTCCATCGGTTTCGCGCCGCGCGAGGCGATTGCCGGCGACTTCATGGACGGCCTTTCTCGTGAAGGATTCCGCATCGCCCACGACATCTCGGCCTATTCCTTCCCCGCGCTGGCCAAGGCCGCGTTGCCGCTGCTGAGCAAATCGGTGGAGGCGGGCCAGATGCCCTCGCTCATCACCATGACCTACCTGGGCGCAGAGCGCGTGGTGCCCAACTACAACACCATGGGCGTGGCCAAGGCCGCACTCGAAGCCACGGTGCGCTTCATGGCCGAGTCGCTGGGCCCGCGCGGCATGCGGGTGAACGGCGTGAGCGCCGGGCCGATCAAAACCCTGGCCGCCTCGGGTATTGCCGACTTCGGCAAGATGCTCAAGTTCAACGAGGCCAACGCCCCGCTGCGCCGCAATGTGGACACCCAGCAGGTCGGCAACGCTTCGGCCTTTTTACTGTCCGATCTGGCGGCCGGCATCACCGCGGAGATTCTGCACGTCGATGCCGGCATGCACGCCGTGGTCGGCGGCATGGCCGCTCTGGGCGAGTAAGTCACACGCCCGGCGTGGAAGTCGGGTGAGCCATGCGGACACGAATCGTTCCCGTGATGTGCTTTGCCGCCATCTCTGCGGCACCCCTTCTCACCGCTTGCGGCAAACGGACTGAATCCCAGTCCATCGCCGGGGCAAGCGGCGTGCCTGACTATCTCGCGGGCGCAACCGCCTAATTCGGCTGGTCGAAGTGACGCGCTAAAGAGGTCAGTCGTCTCGCCGACGAAACAGCAGCCACGCCAGCAGGCCGGAGGCCGTCAGCACCACGGCCACCATGGTCCAGAACCCGGCCTTGTCTTCCGCGAAGGGAATGCCGCCCACGTTCATACCGAACAGGCCGGCGATCACATTCATCGGCAGCGCCACCACCGTCACCGCGGTGAGCACGAACAGGGTGCGCCCGGTGCGTTCTTCAATGCTGGCGGCGATTTCTTCCTGCAGCAGCTTGATACGCTCCTGCTGCGCCACGAGATCGCGCAGCACCACCGAGAACTCCTCGGTGGAATGCCGCAGTTCCTCCCAGTCCTGCGGCCCGAGGCTTTGCGGCGGACGACTGAGCAGGCGGAACATGGCCGCGGGTTCAGGCGCCAGCAGGCGTTGCAGCCGCAACAGATTGCGGCGCAGCGCACCGAGTTGCACCCGGCGTCGGCCCAGACGGCCGGCCAGCAGCTGATCTTCGATGGCATCAACCTTGCTGGCGGCGCCGCGCAGAATGGCGATGAGTTCGTCGGCCTGATCGCGCAATAGATGATCGACCAGCGACAGCGGCGAGGGAAACGTCTCGCCCGCCTTGACCGCGATTCGCAGGCGGTCGATGGCCCGCAGCGGCTGCATGCGCACGCTGATGACCCGGCGCCGCTCCACACTCATCCACAGGGTGGAGACCTGCAGCGATTCGCGCTGTGCGAAGTCGTACACCACATCGTTCACCACGGCCACCAGCGCCTGATCCACCACTTCCAGCCGGGTGGAACGCACCCCCTCGCGCAGGGTCTCGAAGCAATGCGCGGCATGCGGCAGGTTCGCCAGCAACCACTTTTCAGCGGTGACATTGGCCGCGTTGAAATGCAGCCAGACGAAAGACTCCCCCTCCGTCGGCGCCGCATCACCGAACCAACGCTCGGCTTGGTACAGATCCAGCGCTTGGCCGCGCCCCTGTGCATCGAACAGATAGCCGCAGATCAAGCCGGATTGGCCAGGTGCAAAAACAGAAACGGGTACGGTCATGGGCGGGATGGCGAGAGTGGCAAGCCCAATGATCGCAAACTCCAGTGAATACCCTGTCATGCACCTCTCAGCCCGGCAATGCAACAATTGGTAAACATCACAAAACAGGAGACTGCCATGCTGGGCTTGATGCAAAACCATCCGCTGATGATTTCTGGCCTGCTCGATTTCGCTGCGCGCTATCACGGCGACACCGAAATCGTCTCTCGCCGGGTAGAGGGCGATGTTCACCGCACCACTTATGCCCAAGTGCAGCAGCGCGCCGCGCAGTGCGCCAACGCGCTCGACGCGCTGGGGCTGGCGGCGCAAGACCGCGTGGGCACGCTCGCCTGGAACGGCTACCGCCACTTCGAGCTGTATTACGGGGTGTCGGGCAGCGAGCGCATTCTGCATACCCTCAACCCCCGGCTGCATCCCGAGCAGATTGCCTGGATCATCAACCACGCGGATGACCGCGTGGTGTGCTTCGATCTCACCTTCGCCCCCATTGCCAAGGCCGTCGCCGCGCATTGCCCCGGCGTGAAGCACTGGGTGGCGCTGTGCGAAGCTGGCGCCCTACCCGCCGATCTGGCCGAGGCCATTCCAGGGGTGCTGAGCTATGACGAATTGCTCGCAGCCCAACCCACCCGCTACGCCTGGCCCGTGTTCGACGAAAACACCGCCTCCTCGCTGTGCTACACCAGCGGCACCACCGGCAACCCGAAGGGCGTGCTCTACAGCCACCGCTCCACCGTGCTGCACGCCTACGCCGCCGCCCTGCCCGATGTGATGAACCTGTCGGCGCGCGATAGCGTGTTGCCCGTGGTGCCCATGTTCCACGTCAACGCCTGGGGCATTCCCTACGCGGCGGCGCTGACCGGCGCCAAGCTGGTGTTCCCCGGCCCGGCGCTCGACGGCAAATCGCTGTTCGAACTGATGCGCGACGAGGGCGTGACCCTGGCCGCCGGCGTGCCCACCGTCTGGCTCGGACTGCTCAATTTCATGCGCGACAACAAGGTCAGAATTCCCAGCTTGCAGCGCACGGTGATCGGCGGCGCCGCGGCCGCCCCGGCCATGATCCGCGCCTTCGAAGAGGAACTCGGCATCCACGTTCTGCACGCCTGGGGCATGACCGAAATGAGCCCGCTGGGCACCTTGTGCAGCCTGAAAAACAAACACCTGGCACTGGATAAAGCATCGCAATTTTCCATTCAGGTCAAGCAGGGGCGGCCGATTTTCGGAGTGGATGTGCGGGTGGTGGACGGCAACGGCGACGACCTGCCGTGGGACGGAAAATCCACCGGCAACTTGCTGGTGCGCGGGCCGTGGATTGCGAGCGACTACTACCGCAGCGAGACGCCCAGCCCATTGCAGGACGGCTGGTTTCCCACGGGCGACGTGGTCACCATCGACGCCGACGGCTACATCCAGATCACCGACCGCACCAAGGACGTGATCAAGTCCGGCGGCGAATGGATCAGCTCCATCGAACTGGAAAACATCGCCATGGCCCACCCTGCCGTGGCCATGGCCGCCTGCATCGCCCGCCCCGACCCGAAGTGGGACGAACGGCCGCTGCTGGTCGTGGTCAAGCGCGAAGGCTGCGCGCTGGAGCGCAACGAGCTGCTGGCGTTCTACGAAGGCAAGGTGGCCAAATGGATGATCCCGGACGATGTGGTCTTCGTCCCGGCCATTCCCTTGGGCGCCACCGGCAAGATTCTGAAAAACCGCCTGCGCGCTGAATTGACCGCGTCCCCGCAAGCCTGAGGTAAGACTCGGGCTTCAATGCCCCGCAGCTCCCTTGCTGTCAGGGTCGTTGTTGTTCAGCGCCCCCGCCATGCGGGCCAGGGTTTGGATGCCGTGCTGCACTTCCTTGTCGCGCAGCATGTGCATCAGGCCGCCGAAGCCGCCGAGGTGTTTTTCGTCGGAGGCTTGACTGGCCTGATCGATCACTGCGCTGATTCTGTCGGGCAGCTTGAGCATCTGCGTCATGGTGGCGTTGAGGTCGGTGTCGCGCAGCCCCTCTGCCGCGAGGATGGCGTTATCGCGCAATTGCCGCAAAGCGCCCACTTCGTAGAGGGTGACGAGGGTGGCGAGCAGCTCGCGCACGGCTGGCAGCAGCTTGGGGTCTTGCACCAGTTCAGTGAGCGTGAGCACCGCTTCGGTCATTTCGCCGCCGAGGTTTTTCACCGCAAAACTGCCCAGTTCTTCGGCCTGTGCATAGCGGTCGGCCATACGGCCTAGCGCGGCCCATTGCGTCGGGTTGAGTGCAGGGGCGGCCGCGGTCGCCTTCGAGGTATCGATCATGTCCATGGTGGTCTCCCGTTGCGCTGGCTCAAGCCGTCATTTTTTCGGCCATGATGCGGGCGGCGTCCAGGCCCCACGGCGGCATCTTGCCTTTGGAACGGAAGAACAGATTCTTGTACTGCATCTTCAGCAGATAGGGAATGTGACCGAGCTTGAGCACCTGGGTGTCGCCGCCGAACCAGGAGTTGGAGCGGATGTAGAAGGCCTGGTTGTTGCCAATGTCGCCAATGCAATACACCACAGGCTGGAGCTTGCCATCGGCCTGCTCGGCCGTGAGCCGCTTCATGTCCTTGGCAATTTGCTTGCCGACGATTTCAGCCTGCTGGTGGCCAATGGCGCCGAGCTTGGGCAGCGTGGCGGCGGCGCAATCTCCCGCAGCAAAGACCGTGGGATATTTTGGGTTGCGCATCAGCAAGTCGGTGATGATGAAGCCTTCGCTGTCGCTGATCGGCAAGCCTTTGAGAAAGGCGTGCGGCGTCCAGTCGGGGAAAATGATTTTCAACTCGGCCTCGACCGACTGACCGTTGGCGAATTCCACGCCCTCCTTGGTCAGCCGCTTGATGTCCTTCGTCTTGTTCATGTAGTGAAAACCCATGCCGCTGGCGATGTCGAGCAACTGGCCGACCACTTTCTCGCCAGCGTCTTCGGCGATCAACGCGGCCGGGGTGAACACGGTGATCTTGTCCGGCCCGCCCTTGCCGTTTTGTCCTAACCAGGTGGCGCAGGCCAGCATGGTTTCGACCGGCGGGCCTTCGCACGCGGCCTCGGCTGCAGGAATGCTGCCGCCGGGATACGGCTCCAGCCCCTTGGCGCCATCGCCCTGGTTGAAGCGCGCCGAGCCTATGGCGATCGGCCCGCCTTTGTAGTCGTGCATCAAATACTGGCGCAGCGCCTCGCCGTAGGTGTTGTCGGTGACGGTGTGGCCGAACTGCGCGAAGCCCTCGATCTTGTCGAACGCCAGCCGGTTGCCCAAGGCCACCACCAGATAGTCGTAGGTCGTGGAGGTGGGCGCTGCGCCGGGGCGCTCGCTGGGCACGTAGTCCACGCGTTTGGCATCCACATCGAGCGCGGTGACTTCGCCCTGAATGAAGCGCGCGCCAATGTCGTGCAGCGGCTCCAGGATGTCCATGGTCATGGTGAGCTGCGGGTTGCGGTTCTCGAACACCTCTGCCGGAATATTGGGGACGTACAACAGGTAGGGTTTGCGGTCGATGACCGTGATGTCCACACTGTCGCCCGCGTACTTGCGAATTTCCTGCGCACTGCCCAGGCCCGCGAAATTGCCGCCCAGAATCAAGACCCGTGGTTTTGCTGCACTCATGGCGTTCTCCTCAAGTGAGTTGTGGATCCGGGGAAAGAGAGCCCAACCCCGGTGGCCGAATTCACCACACCACGACACCTGTGCGACAACCGACCTGCACAAACCATAGTCCAGCGAGTATGTCAATTCAAACCAAACATCTCGTTTATTGCATCCATTTACGTCCGCGACGATATTTCACAGAACGGTGGTAACCAAACGCCGAATTTCAGCAAGACTTCATTTTTGCAGCGTCAACTGTTCAAACTTTGCGCTTCAAACCATCGCCTGCGCCACGGCTTCGTCAGCGCAGGCCGGCCAGATGTGCAGGGCCTCGCGCACGGCCAGGCGCGGGTTGACCGCCTGCGTCACCGCGCTGACCACCGCCGCGCCGGATACCCCGGTGGCCCGCACCGCCGACATTTGCCCCAGGCTGATGCCGCCGATCGCCACCACCGGGTAGCGCGGGGACAACCACTGCCGCCACTGAGTCAGGCGCTCCAGGCCCAGCGGGCGATAGGGCATGGCCTTGAGCGTGGTGGGAAAGACCGGGCCGAGCGCAATATAGGAAGGCCGAAGCGCATGCGCACGGGCGATCTCGGCCGGGGTATGAGTGCTCAGACCCAGACGCAGCCCGGCCGTGTGGATGGCGGGCAGGTCGGCGGTATGCACATCGTCCTGCCCGAGGTGCACGCCATAAGCGCCCGCCTCGATGGCTTCGCGCCAGTGGTCGTTGATGAACAACTGCGTGCCCGGCACCTCTCGCGCCGCCTGCACGGCTTCGCGAATCTGCATGCGCAAGGCCGCGCCCTCGATTTCCTTGATACGCAGCTGAATGGTGCACACGCCCCACTCCAGCAGACGCAACACCCAATCCGTATCGGGCACGACGGGATAAAACCCGATCTGCCCGGAGAGCCGCGCGAAATCGGGCGGCGCCTCTTCAGACTGCCCCGGCAACGGCAGCCAGGGCAGATCGTCGCTGTCAGCCCGCGCGTCGGTTCGGGTGTTCGGCCGCCCCGGTCCGGCCGCAATGGCCTGATCGATGCCGGCATGCGCTCGCAACTGCGCCTCGGCAGCGGCGTCGAGCACGCTCCAGCCCTCAGCCAGTCGCGCGGCGCACACGCTGGCATGAACGCTGCCTGAACCATGCGCACTGCGCGGCAGGCGGCGGCTGACGAGCGGCAGCACCGTGCTGCTGGTGATGTACCAATCTGTGCTGTGCGCCCCCCAGGCATTGCCGCCCTTCACCACCACGGCGCGATGCGGCGCGCCCGCTTCCAGCCAGCGGCTGCGAATCGCGTTAACCCATGTGGCCGGCGGAGGCCCCATCTCCCAGGCAGGCAGATCGAGCAAGGCGCTGGCCTCCGCGCGGTTAGCGGTGATGAGATCGGCCCGCTGCGCCAGACGTATGGCCAGACCGCCACCGTGCGCCTGGGCCCAGGGCTCAGAGCCGTCCGCCGAAGCCAGTTGCGGGTCCCACACCACCGGGCACTGCCGCGCTTGGGCAAACTGCGCCACCTCCTCGGCCACCGCGGCATGGCTGATCATGCCGATTTTCACTGCGGCGGGCTCGCCATCGGCCAGCAAGGTGCGCAGGCTGTTGCGCAGCAAGGCCACGTCCGCAGCCTGCACGCCTTGCACGCCGTAGGAGTTCTGCGCGGTCAGCGCCGTCGTGATGCTCGACCCGCGCCAGCCCAGCGCAGCCCAGGTGGCGAGATCGGCCGTCTGGCCCGAGCCCCCCGTGGGATCGTGGGCGTCAATGGTGAGAAGATAGGCAGTCGTCGTCATGTTGGAGTTTTCTCGGTTGGTTACCGCAGTGTAGGCAAGCTGCGCTACGGCTCAAGTCTTGTAAGCTGACCACCCCTATTTCAGTTCGATGGCAAGACCCACTTGTCAACTTTCCCTGATCGTCTCCGTTGGTATCCCATGAAACCAAATCTCGCATTCCCCGCCCTCCTCCTGAGCGCCTGCGTCTGGGCTTTGCCTGCGCACGCTGATGGCCCCCCGGTGAGCATTCAGTTCAGCATTGGCACGCCGCCTCCGCAACCGGTCTATGTGGCGCCGCAGCCGGTGTATGCGCCGCCGCCCGTAGTCGTCGCGGCGCCGCCCACCATGATTTGGCTCCCCGAATTCGGCGGCTATGTCGCGCTGGGGGTATCGCAGCCTTTGTTCTACCTTGGCGGCATCTACTACTACAACAGCGGTGGACGTTGGTACACCGGCCCGCACTACGGCGGGCCCTGGCATCGCGCCGCACGCATTCCGCCCGGCCTGCGCCAATTCCATGATCGCGACTGGCAGCGGGCCCAAGACCGCGCTTATCGCCACGACCGCGATCCGCAATGGAAGCGTTTCCGCGCCGAGTCGCCCCGCCCCGGTTATCGCCCCGAGGGCGGCCCCCCGGGACAACGCCCAGACCACGGACGCGGCCCGGATCGGCATGATCGGGAACAGCAAGGATACGGGCCTGACCATGGGCCAGGCAACGGTCACGGACGCGACAATCACTGAAAGCCGCGAGAGACAAGGCGACCATCGCGGCCCTCTGATCAGCGCCCCTGCGCTGTTTTCAGGCGGGCCAGTCCAGCATCATTCGGGTTCCGTGCTTCGGAATGCTCTCGACGCTGACCTCGCCGCCATGCAGGCGCACGATGTTGCGCACCAGGGCCAGGCCCAGGCCCAACCCGCCGCGGCTTCGGCTGCGTGCGGCATCGGCGCGGTAAAAGCGGTCGAACAGATACGGCAGATGCTCGGCGGCGATGCCGCATCCGGTGTCGGCCACTTCAATACGTATTGCGCCGCTGTGTGGATGCGCTGAGAGCGTCACCGCGCCGCCGCGCGGGGTGTGCGCCAAGGCGTTACCGATCAGATTGCCCATGGCCCGCTGGAGCAGCATGCGGTCGGCTTGAAAGGCCAATTGCGGTGTCACCCGCACATAAAGGCGCACCTCGGCCTCGGCTGCGGTTGCTTCGAAGAAGTCGGCCAGGGTGCGGAGTTCCTGCGCGACATCCAGCCGTTCCAGCCGCAGCGCGGCATCTGGATGCTCGGTCTGCGCCAAAAATAGCAGGGTCTGGATCATTTGCGACAGACGCTCGCACTCCTCCACCGCCGATTCGAGCGCCTCACGGTATTCGCCCGGTTCACGCGGCCTGCCCAGCGCCACCTCCAGCCCGCCCCAAAGATTGGTGATGGGTGTGCGCAATTCATGCGCCATGTCGGCGGAAAACTGGGAGATGCGGCCGAACGATTCCTCCAGCCGTTGCAGGGTGGCATTGAAGGCCAGGGCGAGCGTCTGCAGTTCTGCGGGCAGGCGTTGGGTATCGAGCCTTTTGTGCAGGTCTTGCGCACCGATACCGCGCGCGGAATCGGCCATATGCCGCAAGGGACGCAGACCGCGCCAGGCGATGCCATAACCCGCCGCGGCCGCAGCGAGAATGGCCGCGAGCAGCACCGCCGAAAGGCGGAGCCGGTAATCGGCCAAAATACGCGACTCCGCCGTACGGTTCAGCGCCACTTCCAGGCGCATGGGTGTGAGCGCTGCCCCGGCCGCAACCCGCGCCGTCAGCGGCAGCAGGGCGGTGAGGTAATGCTGATCGTGAGGCAGATGCACTTCATGCAATCGCGGCGCTCCCTCAACGCCCGGCGTGAGAAAAGCGGCCTCATTCAGCGCACGGCTGAAGCCCGGTGTTTGCAGCAGCACGGCCCCACGAGCGTCCAGCAGGCGCAGGTAGAGGTCGCGCGGCGCATCCGGCGGCAGCTTGAGATAAGCCTCCTGCCCCACCTCATCACTTTGCACGGGGTGGGTCTGCAGCAGCGCGGCAACGGTATCGAGTTTGCGCAGCACCGACTCGCGGTCTTCCTGCATCATGCGCGCGCTCAGGCCCCAGTACACCCAGCAGCTTGCCGCCAGCAGGATGAGCGCCAATGTCAGCGAAAACGCTCCCGCCATCCAGGCCGCCAGCGAGCGCGGCGGCAGCCCGTACTGGCGCAGACGGCGCAGCGCAAAGTCGGTCCAGCCCAGCAGGCCCATGCCTTGCCTCTTTCGGCCCTCGCCTGCCTGGGTTCGCGGGGAAGGCCGGGAAGCGACCACGGCCTCGGTCGAATCACTTTGCATCGCGCACTTCCAATACATAACCCACCCCGCGAACGGTGTGCAACAGCGGTGCGGGGAAGGGCTCGTCGAGCTTGCTGCGCAAGCGACGAATGTGTACGTCCACCACATTGGTGTCGCTGTCGAAGTTCATATCCCAGACCTGTTCGGCAATCAGGGTGCGCGACAGCACCTCGCCAGCGCGTCGTGACAACAGCGCCAGCAGCGCGAACTCCTTGGGGGTGAGCGCCAGCCGCTGCCCGCTGCGCTCAGCGCGCTGGCGATGCATGTCAACCCGCAGATCGGCCACTTCCATCACGTCGGGCAGGCGCGTGACACCGCGCCGCAGCACGCTGCGCACCCGCGCCAGCAGCTCAGAAAACGCGAAAGGCTTGACCAGATAGTCGTCGGCGCCCAGCTCCAGCCCGCGTACCCGATCGGCCACGCCGTCGCGCGCGGTGAGCATGAGCACCGGGGTGGTCTGCCGCGCCCGCAGTTCGCTCAGCACGCTCCAGCCGTCGCGGCCGGGCAGCATGGCATCGAGCACGATCAAGTCGTACGGCTGAGTCAGCGCCAGATGCAGACCATCCGTGCCATCGACGGCGACATCTGCGATGAAGCCGTTCTCCCCGAGCCCGCGCTTGAGATAGGCCGCCGTTTTGGCCTCGTCTTCGACAATGAGAATTCGCATCCCCGCATTGTCGGCCCGCCGCTGGCAGAGCGACGTATCGGTCTGCAACATGACGGAATCGTCATGCGGACTTCATGTCGGCGTCAAGCCCCGCAGTGCAGCATGCGGGGATGACAGCACGCTCATCAAACCGCTCTTACGCGGGTCGATTGCTACTTGCAGCTCTGCTCGCAGCGCTGCTGGGCGGTTGCGCGAGCGCACCGGCTTTGCCCCCCGAAGTCACTCCGCAAGCCAGCGCCCATGCACTGCAACACCGCAGCCTGCTCGATCCGCGATTGCAGCGTTTCATCGCCCTGCAGACGGGGACGCCGCACCCAATCGCCCAGCCCTGGACGCTGCAAGATCTGAGTCTGGCCGCCCTCTACTTTCACCCCAGCCTGAAGGTGAGCCGCGCCAACGCGCAACTGGCCCAGGCCGACTTGCAGATCGCCCGCCAGTATCCCAACCCCAGTCTGCAGCTCGGTCTGAAATACGGCGCCGCAGCCGGGCTGCTGGCGCCGAGCCCGTGGACTGTGGGCATGGCCATCGGCCTGCTGCTGCAATCGCAAGCTCAACGCACCGCACAGACCTCGCGTGCCGAGGCGGGCGTGCACGCTGCGCAGTTGCTGCTGAGCGGCGCGCGCTGGACGGTACGCGACCAAGTGCAACAGGCTTATGTCTCGCTTTGGGCGGCGCAGCAAAGGGCGCATCTTCAGCAACGAGTGCTGGAAACCGATCTAGCCTTGCAAGGCCGCACCGCCGCACGGGCGCAAGCGGGTGTGGACTCGCCACTGGCCGCCGCGTTGGCCCAGCAGGCCGCACAAAACGCCGCCCTGCAAAAGAGCCTCGACATCGGCGCGGAAGGCGCCGCCCGCGTCGCTCTGGCCGGTGCGATGGGTCTGCCGGTTGCCGCGCTGCAGGGAGTGAAAATCGACTTTTCTGCGCTTCGCAGCCTTCCAACCCTTCCAGATGCAACCCAGCTAACGCAGTTGCGGCGCAAGGCGCTGGAACAGCGCGACGATGTTCGCGCCGCCTGGCAAGAGGTGCTCTCGGCGCAGGCGGCTCTGCGACTGGCGCAGGCCCAGAGAGACGGCGGGCCGCCGTCGATCGCCCCCGGTGCCGAGCGCGATCAGGGTGTCAACCGTTTGCTGCTCGGCGCTCGCATCCCTCTGCCCCTGTTCAACCAGCATCAGGGCCAGATCGCTGCCGCCCGCGCGCGTTTGAGTTTGCGAGAGGCCCTGCTCAAGCAAACGCAGGCGCGAGTGCTCGTGCGCATCGAACGGGCGGAAACCGCCCTGCAAGCCGCACAAGACCGGGTGCGTCAGGCCGAGCAATTGATCGCCGCCAATCGGGCATTGCTCAACGCCGACCTTGCCGCCCAGCACCGCGGACTGCTTGGACCGGAACCTGCCCTGCGTGCGCAACTGCGACTTCTGTCCACCGAGCAGGCAGCACTGCAAGCGCGCACCGATCAATGGCAGGCGCTCGGCGCATTGCAGGGCGCGCTCGAGCAACCCATTCTTTCGGCAGTCCGGTCGCGGCCTGCCAACTCGGCGCCGCCCGCTGTCATGCCGTCCACTGTTGCGCCGCACCTGTCTCAAGTGATCTGGCGCAAGGAGTAAACCCTGATGCAGAGCAAAAAACCTTTTATCCTCCGCCTCAGCCTTGCGACCTGTTGCGCAGCCGCATGCTGGCTGGGGGCCACTTCGGCGCAGGCCGCCTTGCCGCACCCCGTGCTGTGGAGCTCTGCGCAGATGACGTCGGCCGACTTGCGGGTCGAGCACCTCACGCCCGCGAGCTACCGCACGCGGTTCACCGCCAGCGCCACCGTCCAGAGCCCCGCGAGTTTGCTGCGCAGCCTGAGTGCACTGGACGCGGCAAGGTCGCGGCTCAAGGTCGCGCAAAGCGGCCTGCAACTCGCCGCCATGCAGGCGCAGCGCGATCAGGGGCTATTCGAGGCCGGACAAAATGTCGCGCTGGCCGAGGTGCAGCAAGCGCAGGCGGCGGCCGAGCAAGCGCGGGCCGAGGTCGACAGCGCCCGTGCGGCAGTGGACGTGGCTCGAGCACAGCTCACCGCCCAGCTCGGCACGGCGCTGGCTTCGCAACTGAGCAGGCAAACCGCGCTGCGCCAGACCATTCTGAATGGAAGCGAACTCATCGTCGATCTCACCCTGCCGCCGGGCCGAGCCCTGCCCCAGACAGCGCAAGTCGAACTGCATATTCCAGGCAGCCAACGCACAGTGCACGCCCGCGTCATCGGCCCGGCGGCGGCGGCCTCCAGCCAGTTGCAGGGATGGCGCGAGGTGCTGATCGCCCCCGCCGCGCCCGGTCTGATGCCGGGGCTGGAATTGGTGGCCGAAGTGCAGTCCGCACGAGCGCAATCTGGCGTCAGGCTGCCGTCCAGCAGTGTGGTGTGGACTGACGCCGAGGCGGTCGTGTTTGTCGCCACCTCATCCGAAGGCAAGGCCCGCCATTTCACCGCGCGCAAGGTGTCCACCGCCTGGCCGCTGCACGGCGGGTATGTGCAACCGGGCTGGGGCGCGGTGGATGTGGTGACGCGCGGCGCCGGACTGGTGCTGACGCCGCCACCGAAACCACACGCCCTACCCGCGCTTGGCGGAGACGACGACTGATGGCTCGCTCCTCGGGTTTGCAAGCCGCGCTCAT
The DNA here is from genome assembly GCF_900634595.1 of Thiomonas sp. OC7. Taxonomy (NCBI): domain Bacteria; kingdom Pseudomonadati; phylum Pseudomonadota; class Betaproteobacteria; order Burkholderiales; genus Thiomonas; species Thiomonas sp. OC7. The sequence goes on from NZ_LR131953.1 coordinate 352,074, forward strand.
CGCCTTGAGCATTCGTCGCCGTGGCGTGGTGCTGGCGCTGGCGGTCTTGCTCGCCGCGCTGGCGGTGAACGTCGCGCGCACCGCGAGTACCGATGTGTTCCCCGAATTCGCCGCCAAGATGGTGAAGGTGCAGACCGAGGCCACCGGCCTGTCGCCCGAGCAGGTGGAACTGCTGGTCACCAACCCGCTGGAGGCGGCGTCCAGCGGGCTGCTGGGGGTGAAGCAGGTGGCGTCGAAAAGCCTGCCGGGTATCTCCATCCTGAAGCTGTATTTCGAGGCCGACACCCAGCTGCAGGAGGACCGCTGGCGCGTGGCGCAACACCTCGCCAGCGTGCATCTGCCTGCGGGCGTCGGGCCGCCGCGGCTGATTCCATTGACCTCCAGTACGGGCACGGTATTGATGGCCGGGCTGACTTCGCACCGCAAGAGCCTGATGGATCTGCAGTCCATCGCGCAATGGGATATTCGCCCGCAGCTCATGGCCGTGCCCGGCGTGGCCAATGTGCTGGTGTTCAGCCAGCAGGTGCGGGCGCTGCAGGTGCGGGTCGATCCGCAGGCGCTGCAGCGTTTTCATCTCGATCTGCAGCAAGTGCAGGCGGCCACCCAGCACGCCACGGGGCTGCTGGGCGCGGGCTTCATGTCTACGCCGCAGCAACGCGTGCTGCTGGTCAGCCACGGCGCGGCCGACACCCCACAGGCGCTGGCCGACACCGTGCTGCGCGCCACGCCGGACGGCGCCATCACTCTGGGCGATGTGGCGCAAGTGGGCTATGCCTCGCTGCCCGCCATCGGCGGCGCCAGTATCAGCGGCCAGCCCGCAGTCATCCTCAAAATCCAGGAGTCTTACGGCGCCAACACTCTGCAGGTGACGCGCGGGGTGCAGGCGGTGTTGCAGCGCCACCGGGCCGCGCTCGCGGCGCAGGGCATCGCGCTGCATGCCAAGCTGTTCCGCCCGGCGGACTTCATCACCATCGCCATGCGCAATGTGCGCGATTCGCTCGTGCTGGGCGCGCTGCTGGTGGTGCTGGTCATTGCGCTGACGCTGCTGGACTGGCGCGCGGCGCTGATCTCCTCGCTGGCCATTCCGCTGTCGCTGCTGGCCGCGGTCACCGTGCTGGTGTGGATGGGTGTGACGCTCAATGTGATGACCCTGGGCGGCTTGGCGATCGCTATCGGCGTGGTGGTGGACGATGCGGTGATCGACGTCGAGAACATCCTGCGTCGGCTGCGCGACAACGCTGCGGCCGCGCAACCGCAACCGCAACCGCAGCCGCCGTTGCGCGTTGTGCTTGCTGCCTGCCTGGAAGTGCGCGGCGCAGTGGTTTACGCCACGGCCGCGGTGCTGCTGGTCATCGTTCCGATCTTGTTGCTACCGGGGCTGTCGGGCCGCTTGTTCGCGCCGCTGGCGCAGGCTTATGCGCTGTCGGTGCTGGCCTCGCTTGCGGTTGCGCTCACGGTCACGCCAGCGCTGGCCGCGCTACTGCTGGCCGGGCGCGATCACCGGCTTCATACGCCTGCCCCGGTACGCGTCGCCCAACGTGGCTATGGCGCCCTGCTCCAACGTCTGCTGCCGCACTGGCTGCCCGCGGCACTCATCACCCTTCTGCTCGTTGGCGGTGCGGCGCTGCTGGCGCGAGGCATGGGCGGCAGCTTTCTGCCGCCGCTGCAGGAAGGGCAATACATCGTGCACATGCGGCTGGCGCCGGGCGCCTCCATCCAGGCTTCGCTGGACGAAGGTGCGCGCGTGACCCAGGCGCTCGAACGCTTGCCCCAAGTCCGTTTGGTGGCGCAGCACACCGGCCGCGCCACGCTTTCGCCCGACGCCTCCGGCACGCAAAGCAGTTCGCTCGACGTGAATCTCAAACCAGGGGCAGATTCGGCTCAGGCGCTGGCCGCCATCGAGCGCGTGCTCGGCGGTTTTTCCGGGGCCAGCTTTCGCGTCAACAGCTTTCTCACCGAGCGCATGGACAACACCGTGGCCAGCGGCGCGGGTGCGCCGCTGGTGGTGCACGTGCTGGGCAATCATCTGCACACCCTCGATGCCGTGGCCGCCCGAGTGGCCACCGTGCTGAGCCGCCTGCCCACGGCCACCGGCGTGCAGTTGCAGGCGCCGCCCGGAGTGCCGCAACTCGACATCAGCCTGGATGCGCAGGCGCTGCGTCGCTGGGGGCTGCAGCCGCTGCCAGTGCTGCAGACCATCCAAACCGCGTTTGCTGGCCGCATCGCCGGCACGGTGTTCCACGGCGCGGTTCCGGTGCCGGTGCGCGTGGTGCTGGACCGCTGCGCCCGTAGCAATCCGCAGGCACTGGGCGATCTGCTGATTCACACGCCGACGCTGGGCTTCGTGCCGCTGTCGCAACTGGCGCGCATCAGCGCCGCCAGCGGCCCGTCGGACATCCGCCATCTGGGCGGGCAGCGAGAGCAGACCGTGCTGGCCTCCACCACATCGACCAATCTCACCGGCTTTGTGCAGCGAGCCCACGCGGCCATTGCCCGGCAGGTGCAACTGCCGCCAGGAGTCACCCTGCAATTCGAGGGCGAGGCGGCGCAGCGCAGCGCCACGCTGCAGCGGCTGGGTGTGGACGTGCTCGGGGTGCTGGCCGGCTTGATCCTGCTGCTGTCGATCGCCTTGGGACGCAGACCTCATGCGCGGGAGGGGCATGCGGCCACGCCGCTGCAGGCCGCTTCCACCACGACGCGGCAGGTCCTGCTGGTGCTGCTCTCGGTTCCCACCGCTTGGGCGGGCGGCGTGTTCGCCGCCTGGCTAGTGGGCGGCGTGCTCTCGCTGGGCGCGGTGATCGCCCTGCTCGCGCTAATGGGCATCAGCCTGCGCAATGCCATTCTCATCTTTGCCCATGCCGCGCAATTGCAGCGCGAGCAGGGCCTGGACTGGAACACCGATACCCTGCAGCGCGCCGTGGCCGACCGCTTGGCCGCCATCGTGATGACCAGCCTGGTCACGGCACTGGGTGTGCTGCCGCTGGCGCTAGGCCTGCATGCGCCGGGGCGCGAAATCGAAGGGCCGATGGCGGTGGCGCTGCTCGGCGGACTGCTCACCAGCTTGCTCTACAACCTGTTCGTGCTGCCCTCGCTGGCGCTGCGCTTTGGCGTGGCCCATCCCCGGAACCGGGCGCCCGAATGAAGACTCTTACCGCTCACACTCATCCCTCGTTTGCAAGCGGAACGAAGCGGTGGTCGCCGCCGGTTGTTGCACAACCCGCCATCGCCAAGGAGATCAACTTGCACACGTCCAACCCCCTGCGCGCTCGGGCGCGCAATGCCGCGGCAAGCGCGCTGCTGTCAGCCGGCGCTCTGCTACTGGCGCCCGGTAGCTTCGCCGCCACGGCCGCAACGCCCCAGGCAACGCCGGTCTATGTACACATGAACGGCGCGAACATGTTTCTGGAAAACGTGGTGGTGGTGCGCCCCGGGCAAAAGGTGGTGTTCGTCGATCAGGACACGGGCGCGCACACCATCATCGGCTACAACCCGCTGACGGGCAAAACCAGCACCCGCTTCGATGGCGCCGTGCAAGGCACGCCCGGCCCAGGACACCCGGTGAGCACCTACGCGATTGCGTTCAAGCATCCGGGGTTGCAGTTCTATTACTGCTCGGTGCACGCCGAACTGATGAAGGAGCCGGGTGGCCGCACCGTGCCGAAAAAACGCCCCACCGTGCACGGTTTCGGCGACCCGATGGCCGGGCTGATCATCGTCACCACCGACAAACGCCTGCTGGCCGATAACCCGCCGACGACGCACGAGAAAATTCTGCCGGGTTACTTTGGCGGCTGAGATCAGGTCACGGTGAACTGGCCCATCATGCCGTTGTCTTCATGCTCCAGAATGTGGCAATGGAACATGAAGGGATGGGCATCACCCGCCGGTTGATTGAAGTGGGCGATGAGCCGCACGGTTTCGCCCCGCCGCACCAGCACAGTGTCTTTCCACCCGGCTTCGTGCGCGGGCGGCGGGCTGCCGTTGCGGCTCAAAATCTGGAACGAGGTGCTGTGATAGTGGAAGGGATGCGCCATATGGCCCTGATTGGCGACTTCCCAAATCTCGGTGGAACCCAGGCGCAGCCGCTGGTCGATGCGGGCTATGTCCATGTGGCGGTGGTTGATGGAAAACAGCTTCTGCCCTCCCACCCCCAGGCTCATGCCGCCAGGACCGACTTCGCTCGCATCCATCGCCTGCGAGCCGCTGCGCATGCTCCCCATACCCTCCATACCGCCCATTCCGCCCATCATGTTGCCCGACATGCCCTGCAAGGTGAAACTGCGCACTGGCGCGTCGGCACGCAACACGGGCAGATCCACCATGCGGGCAGGAAGCCGTGCTGGGGTTCCCGCAGGCGGGCCGACTCTGAACTCCAACAGCTCGAAGCCTTGGTGATCGAAGGAATCGGCATCCATCGGCATGGCGCTCAGATCCGGCACCACGGCGCCGGAATCGCTGCGCAATACCAAGCGCTTGCCCTGATCGCCGCGTAGGTCCACCAGGATTTCCGCGCGCTCGCTCGGCGCCAGCAACAAGCTGTGCACCGGCACCGGGCGCGGCAACAAACCGGCATCGGTGGCGACGACATGAAACACGCGGCCATCGGCAAACGCCAGATTGAACACCCGGGCATTGGCCGCATTGAGCAGGCGCAGCCGCACCCACTGCGCCGGCGCGTTCCAGTACGGCTGCTCGCGACCGTTGACCAGAAAGCGATCGCCCTTCATGCCCATGCGATCCATCATGCGGGTCATGTAAAGCAGTCGGCCATCGGCAGCGAGACGGCGGTCCTGCAAGATGAGGGGAATATCGTCCACGCCGTATTGCTGCGGCAAACCTAGGTGTTGGTCGGCAGGATCATCCACCAGAAACAGGCCGCCCAGGCCCGCATAGACATGCGGCCCGGTACGGGTGTCAGGATGGGGGTGATACCAGAGCGAGCCCGCGGGCTGCTGCAGGGTGAAGTGCACGCGGCGTTGCCCGCCGGGCGCGATGAGACTTTGCGGCCCGCCATCCATCTCGCCCGGCACATGCGCGCCATGCCAATGGAGGGTGGTGGACTGATCCAGCGCGTTGTTCAGATCGATTTGCACGGCTTTGCCGCGCGGCACGCGCAGCGTGGGGCCGAGCACCGCACCGTTGTAGCCCCAGGTGGCAGTCTGCAGACCATCCACCAGCATGCTGCGCCCCGGCGCCATACGCAGGGCGTAATGCAGCACGCCGTCGCGCGGCTGGCCATGAAGCTCCGGAGGAATGAGCAAGGCGCGTCTGAACACGCCGACTCCTGGCGCAGCAGCCGTCGGCCGTGACTGCCCCATGTCCATGCCCGCCATGCCTCCCATGCCCGGCATCCCCGCCATGCCGCCCATTCCAGCGCCGCGCGCCTGCCCGGCAACCGCAAAGCCCAGCGCCCCCAGCGCCAACAACGCCTTGCGACGGGGCAGATTCAACGGCGCATCCTCTGCGCTGGCAACAGTCTGGCGTTCAGCGGGTGATTTCATGGCGCGCCTCTCTTTAATCGTTGGGTCAACATACCGGGCACTGTATGCGGATGCCGTCTGCCGAGTTGTGTGCAGATGTCATCAAACCGTGACGTTTTGCTAAGCGTGCGCTCATTCCTGAAGACGACACTCCTTCCATCGCAAACGGTTTGCGATCGCCGCATCCAGCGGTGTTTCGCTCGCAAGAGTTCATAAGGAGTTTGATCATGCAACAACGCAACAAAACCGCATTTCTGTTCGCCAGCGCGCTGGCTCTTGGCCTAGCCGGCGCCGCTGGCTCCGCCTATGCCATGGACGGTTCGCAATACACCAAGGAAGCCAAGGTGACGCTGGATGAAGCGCGCGCCATCGCTCTCAAAGCCCTCCCTGGCGCCACCATCACCGACCAGGAACTCGAAAAGGAAAAGGGCGGCAGCGGCCTGCGCTATTCCTTCGACCTCAAAGTGGGGCAGACCGAGCATGAAGTGGGCGTGGACGCCCAGACCGGCGCCGTGCTTGAAAACAGTGTCGAAGGCGCCAACGCCGACTGATCGACCCCGCCCGAGCAGGCAGCACAAAGCCCTCGCTTCATTTCAACCCGGTGCCGCCGGGTTTTTTTGGGCCCATTTTCTCAGTCGTCGAGACTGATCTCCTGAGCCAGATTCAGGCTACCGGATTGGATGAAGTTCACATCAACTTTCGCCCCATTGACCAGTTTTCCATTCTTGGGCATGACGCCGTTGATCTGGATGGTCAGGGCGTTGATCTCAAAGCTGCTTGCCGTGAGGTTGTAGAGCGTGCCTTTGGTCTCCAGCACCGGCGAGGACGTCCCATCGCTGGAGCCAGAGGAGGCCTGCACTTTCTGAAACGACACGCTGTAGGCCAGCAGCCCGCTCGCCGTATTGGTGGCTTCGATCTCCACGTTGGCCCCATCGATCAATTGCACGACCGTCCCATGGCTGAACACCACATTCGGGGCGAGCGTGACCGGGAAAGTCTGGGTCTTTCCGTCGTCCTGCACGCTTAGGCTGAACACGCCGCTGGCCAGATTCACCGCGCTGACCGTGCCCTGATAGTCCACCGTGCCGCCATCGGGCGCCTGGCTGAGCACGGCCACGCTGCTGGCCGTCACCAGATTGCCGCTGCTGCCCGCCACTTGGCCGACCACGTCCACAAACACCCCGTTTCTCAGCGAGGCCGCGGTGCCGCCGGTGAACACCACGTTCGCCGCAGACGCATCCACCGGTACGCCGCGCACCAGAAAATTGCTGGCGCTCACAAAGCCGGTGATGGTGCCGCGCAATTCCACCTGCGCGGGGCTGTTCGCGTAGGTGCGCAAAGATGTGGCGGTGAGCACCCCGGTGGAGGCATCGGACTGTCCCTGCACCACTACATACGCGCCATTGCTCAGGCTCTGCACTGCGCTGGCGAGATTCGCCGCACTGGCATCGACCGGGATGCCCGCGACCTGGAAGCGGCTGCCCGCCAACTGCGCCACCAGCCCGCCCACCTGCGCCGGGCCGGAAACGCCGCGCAGGGTGCGCACGTTGACCGCGCCTGCTTGAATCGCGCCATTGGCCGCAGGTGCCGTGTTGCTCCAGACATTCACCAGTTGTCCATTCGCCAGCGCCATGCCCGACGGCGTGATCAGGGTTGAAGCCTGAGTCTGCACCAGGGTGGCGCCAATCTGGAAGCTGCCGCTCGCCGCATTGAGATGGCTGACCACGCCGGTCAGCCGCGTCACCGGATTGCTGGCGGGCAACTGCTCGATGCGGGTGGCCTGGATATAGCCCTGCCCGCTGGCACTTTGGCCATAGGCGCCGTGTACCTCCACCTGCATGCCGCCCTGCAGACTGGAAAAATCGTTCAACCCGGTGTAGTAGGTCACCGGCCCGGCGTCTGCATTGCTGTTCACCCGAACCGCCACGCCATTGACTGTGAAGCCGCCTGCACCCAGGTTGGCGACCGGCCCCATCAGCTCAGGATCGATGACCACTTTGCTCGGATGCCCCTGGGCGTCGAGGCGAATCTGCAACTGGTCGCCCAGATTCACCGCAGTGGAGGAAGTCTGCGCCTCTTCGTCCTGATCGGTGCCCGCGTAGTAAACCGGGCTGGCGCTGCTGTAGGCGGTGCCATCGAGCACCACACTGCCGAAGCCGGTGACGGTGCCAGTGGAAATGCCCGTGCCGCCCGTGCCGACGCCGCCCGTCGTGGCGACCGTGCCACCGCCCCCACAGGAAGCCAACAAGGCGGCCAGCAGAACCAGCGCCACCGCGCCCAGTTTGCGCAAATGATTTTTATGCATCGTCACGGTCGTCTCCCGTTGCCGTGGGGTCGGGCTGCGGCGTCTGCTGCGAGACATCCTCCGCCCAGTAATAGGCGCCAAAACGCAGGCGGCAAGTGGCATCGGCGCGGCCTTGGTCGGCCGCATAACGCCGGGTGGCCTCTGCAATCATTTCGGCGCGTGCCTGCGCCCACAGCTTGCGCGCCAGCTCGCCCAGTTCTCTGGACGATTCGGGCGTCACGCCCTCGGCGAACACGCTTTGCTCAAGCTGGGGCGGCTGCCCCAGCAAATTGCCGACGGCCACCGCCGCATGGTCCGACAGATTGGCGCCGAACAGATCGAGCAGATCACGCGATCCCGGCGGCGGCACAAAGCCCTCGCGATGCGGCACGATCCATTCCTGCTCCTTCACGGTCTTGACTGTCACCAGCCCGAGGCGCAGCAGATCGGTCAGTGCGGTAAAGGGATGGATGTCCTGCGTGACGCTGCGCGCCAGGCTGTCGAAAGACGGCGCCGGCCCCAGACGCAGCAAAGGCTTGGGGCGTTTGCGCCGGTCGCGATAAAGAGGGTCTTGCACCCAGCGGGCGAACACCTGCGAACTGATCGACATCTCCTGCGCGATGCGGCCGCTCAACCCATTCGTGCGCCATTCGCGCACATCTTTGCGGTGCACGCCGCTGAGCAGGCTGATGGCCGAATCGGTGTCTTTCTGCCCCGAGCGCAGCAGCTCCAGCCTGGCCTGCTCGATAAACAGGGGCTTGAGTTCCGCGGCGAGACGGGTGTAGTCCAGGCCACTGGCCAGCAGCAGGCGCGCCAGCGGTGCTATGACTTGCGCCAGCGCCCGCAACACATCCTCCGACGCAGGCATTGGATGCTCTGGCGGAGGAGGGCAAGGCAGACGGCGCGGGGGGCGTCCCATGAGGTTTGATCGAGGTGCTTGAAGACGTTTGAAGGCGTTGATCGAAGTTTAATGCAAGATTTTTATTGCATGTTATTTTTTCCCATCTATTATTCCGGCACGCATCGTCATGCGGCGCGCCACCGACCCATTCTTGGAGATCCTCATGCAGCCCTCGCAACCCCGCTTACGTTCCGCCCGAAAACTCTTGCCCATCGCAGCCGCCCTGGCGCTCAGCCTGAGCGCCTGCGGAGGGGGCGGCGGCGGCACGGCCCAGATCAATCCGGTCGCAGCCAACACCACGCTCAAAGGCGCCGTGATCGATGCGCCCATCGCCAACGCGGCAGTGACGTTCACTACGGTTGCCCCCATGGGCCAGCCAGACTCGGTGGTGGTGGGCACCGCCACGGCAGACGCCAGCGGCAACTACACCGTGCAGACAACTTTGCCCAACACCTCCGTACCGCTGTTTGCCAATGCCACCTCGCCGGACGGCCAGGTGGTACTCACCGCCTATCTGGGCACGAGCAGCGCCGTGCTCGCCGCGGGCTCGCTCACATCGGCCAACTTGCCCAATCTGGTCATCAGCCAGGTGACCACCGCCGCGCTGGCGGTCTATATCGCCTCGGGCGGCAGCTATGCCAACCTCACGCCTGCTCTTTATGCCGCGCTGCTGTCCCAGCATCACGATGACATCCTCGCACTATCCGCCGCGATCAAGGCCGTGGCCGACGGCTACTGCGCTCGCCCGGCGCAGTATCACGACACCGAAGACATGGCGCATGACATCGCCAAGCAGGGGCTGTCCAACAACGCGGCCAGTGCGCTGAACTCGGCGTCGACCACGCTCGGTTCGAGTTGCGACGGCAACCTCAAGTCGCTGATGCAGTACATCTCGTCAGATGAACGCTGGGCGCCTGAGCTTGACCTCGGCGACGTGCTGGAGCAAGGCGCACCTGCCGTGGCCCCCGGCACTTACAGCCTGCAGGGCGTGTTGGCGCAATCGGGCATGAGCGCCCTGCCCATGCTGCCGACCCCGCCGGCTTCCGCCGCATCCGCTGCATCCATTCCCACACAGAGCACAACGCTGCCACCTGGCATTCTCAACACCCTGGTCAGCGTGGACGCCAACGGCAACCTCAGCTCGGCGGACGGCAGCGGCACTGTGACCGGCGTGATCGTCGGCAATCTGATGACCCTGACGGTGAATGACGGCCAAGGCAACACCTATGTGCTGGCCGGCAAGGCCGGGCTGCTGCCGAGCGGCTTTGTCGTCGGCGGCACGGCGCCTGCGCCCAGCCCCAGTGTGCCTGCGAGCAGCGCTTCATCGACCGCCAGCGTCCCAAGCGCCAGCGTCGGCTATGGCCTGCGCATGGGCGGCCGCACCCAGTCGGGCGGCGTACTTACCCGCTTCGATGCGGTGCTGGTGCCGCAGAACAGTGAGCCGGGTTGGGCGCAAATCGCGCAATACAGTTCTCAGCGCAGCGACGGAGTGAATTGTGGAAGCAACAGCGGCATGTTTGGCGTGCGCCTCATGGGGACGGGCGCCACAGTAGGAGGACTGGTGCTCGGCGCATGCGTCATGCCGCAGACCGCAGGGCTTGATCTCAGTCAGGCTCTACCCAGCGGGAATGGACACAACTACAGCGACGACGATTTCAATCCCGGCGCCAGCGTGGGCTTCAGCAATTTTTCCCTCAACAACACCAGCACTGCGCCCTACATCCTGAAGGCTCCCAGCGTCACCATCACCCAGTCCAATCCCTCCGGAAAAAGCAGCACCTTCACCGGCCAGATGTTCTATGTCATGGGTGCCAAGGACATGATCTACAGCACCGCGACGCCAGCCTCCAACGGCCTGTTCGTGATGAACGAAAACCCGCTGGATACGCTGCAGGAAAATTCCGCCCATCAGGACCATTGATCATGGGTGCGCCAGAGTTCATCGCACCGTCGGCCTTGTCTACTGCAGACTCCCTCCTTCAGGCCCAGTGGGTGCGGGAGCGGCTGGACGCCGCCAGCAGCAGCGACGCCTTTCCGCGCGCCCAACTGCGGCTGGCCTTGCAGGAACAGCGGCTGCGCGTGGCCTATCAGCCCATCCTGCGTCTGGACGATCTGCAGACGATGGGCCAGGAGGCGCTGGCGCGTCTGCTGACCCCGCAAGGGCGGGTGGTGACGGCGGAGGCGTTCATCGGCACGGCCGCTAAATTAGGCATCGAGCCGCGCATCGACGCTGTCATCACCGCGCAAGCCATGGCCGCCTGTCAGCCCGTACCGTTCGCGGCAGCCCCGGGGAAATTGTTCCTCAACTGCTCCAGCGCGTTCCTGGCAGAGCCGTCCTGCATGGACAAGCTCGCGCAGCAGCACCGGCACTGGCGGCAGAAGCAGAGCGGCGCCGATACAAGCCAGACACCCTGGGTGCTGGAAATCACCGAGCGCAATCTCGACACCGATCCGGCCCGTCTTCTTGCGAACCTCGAGCCCTTGCTCGATCTGGGCTTTGAACTGGCGCTCGACGATTTCGGCAGCAATCACAGTGCCTTCCCCTATCTGCTGGCCCTGCCCATCCGCTATCTCAAACTGGACCGAAGCCTGGTGCAGACGGGCCTGCGCACGGCCAAGGGCGAGCAGGTGATGCGCCACCTGCTCCAGCTTGCGCAAGACCTGAACCTCATCACCATCGCCGAAGGCGTGGAAAGCCAGACGGCGCTGCAGTGGCTGCGCGACCTCGGCGTGCATTGGGGACAGGGGTTTTTCTGGGGGCAGCCAACCGCCGTGCGGTCGACGCTATGACGCCCGACATGTCCTCCACCGCGCCTTCACGCGAAATATCCATCTGCCCGTCAACCCGTTTCCAACCCGAACCGTTCATCCCATCATGCAAACCACCAACTCCCACCCCCGCTTGCCTCATTTGTTCGCAAAAACCCTGGCGGCAATCGCGCTGAGCACTGTCGTCGCGCTTCCCGCCGCGCATGCGGATGACTCCCCACTCTGGTCACTGGCCATCGGCGTGCCGGGGCTGATCGCCAACGTCGGCAACGCCTACCCGGTGGCGCCGCAGCCGGTCTATGTGGCGCCACCGGTGCAATATGTCCCGGCTCCGGTCTATTACGCCGCACCGCCGCCCTATTACGCCCCCGGACCCCAATACCGCGGAGAAAGGCGCGATCACAGGCATTGGGATCGTCGCCATGGAGAAGACGACCGCGGCGGCGACTGAGACGAGCGCGCACCCGGGCAGCGCCTGCCATCGCTCTGTGGGCGTTCACAGCTCGCTGCCTCCGGGGGGGCAATGCGGATGACGAAATCGTCATCCGCTGTTCATTTTCACGAGCGCATGTGTTCACGAAAATGTGGCGCTTACACGCCCGACAGGCTCCTGGCGGTCATAGGCCAATTTGCCAAACTCTTTGCCAAACTCCATTCGCAATTCGCTTTTCATGCGTCACAGCACCTCCCTGCATTGCTCGACCCCACAAGCCGCAGCCTCGCCCGCAGCGACTGCTCACAAGCCAGGGCGGATCGCGGCGCACGCCGATGCGCGGTGGCGAACCAGTCTTCTGGTTGATGGCCTTGTGCTGCTGATTGCAGCGGCGAGCCTGTTCTGGCGTCTGGGTGCCGCCCCCATCCGCGACACCAACGAGGCGCTCTATGCCAGCATTGCCCTGACGATGGCGCATGGCGGATCGTGGATCATCCCCCATCTCGACGGCGTTCCCTACATCGAAAAGCCGCCGCTGCTTTATTGGTTGATGGCGCTGAGCTTCAAGGCCTTCGGCGCCGGGGCCTGGCAGGCGCGGCTGCCCGACGCCGTGGCCGCGTGGCTGACGGTGCTCGGGTGCATCGTGTTGGGCCGGGCGGTGTCCGCGCCGCTTGCGGGCCGGTTCGCCGCGCTGGTCACCGGCACGGCATTGGGCTATGTGCTGGTCGCCCGCTACATCCTGTTCGATCCGCTGATGGTGTTTTTCTGGCTGGCCGCCCTGGCTCTGCTGGTGCTCGCGGTGGAGCGCCGGCAGCGGGTCTGGCTGCGTGCCGCCGCTGTTGCGGTGGCGCTCGCCACGCTGACCAAAGGCCCGGAGGCGCTGCTGTTGCTGGGCCTGGTCGCCCTGGTGCAACTGCTGGCGGCCCCCGTCGCATGGAAGCGCAGCGAACTGCTGAAGTTCTATCTCGATCCTTGGGCCATCGCCCTTTTCGTACTGGTTGCCGCCCCCTGGCATCTGGCTGCGCTGCGCATCCTGCCGGGTTTTGGCTGGTTTTTCTTTGTCAACGAAACCATCGGCCGGTTTCTGGGCACCCGCATTCCGGATGATTTTCATCATGGGCCTTGGTGGTACTACGGCCCCAAGCTGCTGATCGGCTTTTTTCAGTGGACGCCGCTGCTCGCCGTGCTCGCCGCGTTTGCGCCCCGCTTGCGCGGCGACGATACGGCCACCGCGTCAGCGCGCTGGGCGCGCAACACCGCAATCATCCTCACCGTTTTCTTTAGCTCTGCGAGCGACAAGGGAGCGTATTACCTCCTGCCCGTGGTGCCCTTGGTCGCCTGGTGGCTGGGTGTGCGGCTGCAGGCGGCCCTACGGGCCGGTGACGACGGCGCCGCCGCCTTGCCCCGTCGCCTTGGGCTGGGGGCGCTGCTGTTCGGCATGGCCGCGCTGGGCCTCTGGGCGTTGACATTCACGCCGCCGCTGCAGGCCGAATTGCTGCGCTCTGGCCTGCCCGCAGCGCAATTCGGCTGGCTGCCCGCGCTGGTCATCGGAGTTGCGCTGGCGGCGTTCATCGGCGGCGCGCTGCTGTGGTCGCGCAGGCTGGCCCTCGGTCTGGCGGTCTTCAGCCTGAGCGCGGTGATCATGGTGGATTTCTCCGCACAGCTCGCTTTCGCTAAAACGGCCGAGATCTCGCAAAAGCAGGTCGCCGAGGTCATGCATCGACTCTTGCCCGCAGACACGGTGTGGTTCTCCTGGCAAACCTTCGAGGATCACGACGCATCGCTTTTGTTCTACGGCGTCCCTCATTTGTTCGTGATCGACAGCACCAGCGAAGACCTTTGGTTCGGCTGCCGGGACGACAGGCGGCAGAACACTTGCGTGGACGAAAACGTGCTGCTGAGAGCCCGGGCCGAAGGCAAGACCGTGGCCATCTGGGTGTCGCGCCAGCGGCTGCAAAGCTGGCAGGCCAGCGGGCTCGCCCAAGGGTTGCACAGCACGGCTTTCAAGGACAGCGTGGTGTTTTACAGCCGCGGCGCCAAACGCTAAACCTTAGCGCAGCGTTTTTTCAATCCGCCGGTCAGGAACCAGCCAGAGCAGCGCCACCCCTACATAAAACGCAAGCGCCGCCCCGGCCTGCCAAAAACTGACCACGATGCCTGCAAGGTAGAGCACTGGCGAGAGCTTGCCCTTCCAGTCCTGGCCCAAGGCGCGCCGCAGCACCGATCGCTCGCCTTCCGCGGCGATCAGCGTGTTTTGCAGAATCCAATAGGCCATCGCAGCCATCAGCAGCACGATGCCGTACACCGCAGCAGGCAGCGCGGCAAAGTGGTTTTCCCCCAGCCAGCCGGTGACGAAAGGGAATAGCGAGAGCCAGAACAGCAGGTGCAGGTTGGCCCACAAGACCGCGCCCGAAACCCGGTCGCACGCCTGGAACAGATGATGGTGGTTGTTCCAGTAAATGCCCACATAGACAAAGCTGAGCACATAGCTGAGAAAGACCGGCCACAGCGGCAGCAGAGCGTCAAGATGCTCGCCGTGCGGCACTTTCAATTCCAGCACCATGATGGTGATGATGATGGCGAACACGCCATCGCTGAAGGCTTCCAGACGTCCTTTTTTCACGCGCTCAACTCCCCTGATGCCAAAACGGCACGCCCACCATGGGCGTGGAGGCTTGCGCCACTTCGCGCGTGCGCATGGGCAGCGCGCGGTGGGCCAAGCGGCCGGCCTGCACGCTCAGTGTAAAAGCGCGGGCCATCGCCACCGGGTCGCCGGCCTCGGCCACTGCGGTGTTCACCAGCACAGCGTCATAGCCCAGTTCCATCACCTGCGCCGCATGGTGGGGTGCGCCGATGCCGGCATCGACCACCAGCACGCTGTCGGGCAGGCGCTCGCGCAGGGTGCGCAGCGCGGGCAGGTTGCGCGGCCCGGCGCCGGTGCCGATGGGCGCGGCCCAGGGCATGATGGCGGCGACCCCGACGTCACGCAGCTTGAGTGCAGTGACTAGATCGTCGGTGGTGTAGGCGAACACGGCGAAGCCTTCACGCACCAGAGTTTGCGCGGCGGCCACGGTGCCCCAGGGATCGGGCTGCAGGGTGTAGTCGTCGCCGATGACTTCGAGCTTGATCCAGTGGGTGCCGAAAATTTCGCGCGCCATCTGCGCCAGGGTGATGGCTTCTTCCGCAGAGTGACAACCGGCGGTGTTGGGCAGCAGATGCCGCCCCATCTCACGGATGCGCTGCCACCACGCCTGCCCGGACTGACTTTCTGGAGCGAGGCGGCGCAACGACACGGTGAGCACCTCCACCTGCGCGGCCTGCACGGCCCCGGCGAGCACGCTGGGCGCCGGATAACGCGCGGTGCCCAGAAACAGGCGGCTGTTCAGGCTGACGCCGCCAACCTGCAAAGGGTCGGGCTGGCTCAGCACGGCGCAGTGGGGTAGCGCGGGAGAAGCCGTCTGATTCATGTTGGCGAGATCCATTTCATCCTCCCACCACGGGGCTGACCACTTCGATGGCGTCGCCCGGCTGCAGGATCTGTTGCGCCCAAAGGGTGCGCGGCACGAAATGCCGATTCACCGCGCAAGCCAAAGCCTGTGTGGCGTCGTAGCCGCGCTCGGTGAGCAGGTCGGCCAGCGTGGCGCTGGAAGTTTGCACGGGCTCGCCGTTGATTTGCAACGACAGGCCCGAAGAGATTTGAAGATTGGTGGGGGTGTTCATCCAAGAGACTCCACGGTCTGCGAGCGCAGCTGAGCCAACAGATCGCGCTCGGCCCGCTGCACCATCGCCGGAGCCACGAGATAGCCGTGGCGATAGAAGCCGTTCAATTGCCAGACTCCCTCGCGCTGCGCCCACACGGGTTGATGGTCGTCGGTTGCGGGGCGCAGGCTGGTGGCCACGCGGGTGATGCGCGCTTCGCCAAACGCCGGATGCACGCTGTAGAGCGCGCTGGCGAGTTCGAGCATGGAGCGCACGGTGATCGGCCCGGTGTCCTGCGACTCCAGTTCGGTCGCGCCGATGATGAAGCGCCCTTCGCTGCGCGGCACGATGTAGAGCATGTAGCGCGGATGGATCAGCCGCACCGGACGGCGCAGGCTCACCGCCGGGCAAGTCACAGTGAGCACTTCGCCGCGCACGCCGCGCACGCCCGGCCAAGCCGCGTTCACGCCGCGGCAGTCCACCACCGCATCGGCCTCGATCAGCGTGCCGTCGGTGGTGTGTACCGATCGGGCCTGCACGCTTTGCACAGTGGTGCGATCGAGCCACTGCCCGCCCACGCGCGCCATGGCCTGCTCGATGGCGGCTTGCAGGGCTTGCAGCAATTGCCCGTTGTCGAGTTGGCCTTCGAGCGGCAGCCAAAGACCGCGGCTGAAACGTCCGGCAAATTCGGGCTCCAGTTCGGCGATGCCCGGTCCGTCCAGGCTTTGCACCGCGTCGCGTTTGTCGGCAGGCAGGCGGTAGCGGATGAGGTCGGCATAGTGCGCCAGACCGGGGTAGTCGGGCGCGTGCGCGACCACCAGCGAGCCCTCGTGGTGAAAGTCCACCGCCTGCCCGGTCTGCGCCTGCAGCGTGGCCAGCCATTGCGGCCAGATCGCCAAAGACTGCTCGCCGAGCGCGAACAGATCGGCATCGCCCACCACCAGCTCGGCATAGGGCGCCAGCATGGCGGCAGCCACCCCGGCCGCATGGTCGCGATCATCGCGGCCGCGTGCATCGACCAGGGTGACCGGCACGCCTGCACTGAGCAGACGCCACGCCAGCAGGCGACCAGCAAGCCCGGCCCCCGCGATCACCACTTCAGCAGTCCGCGTCATGTCTTCAGTTCTCCTGCTGTTGCGGCGCAGGAGCCCGCGAACCCGGCAACGGAGTCAACGCCCCCCCTGCTGCGGCTCCGCCTTCGCCGCCCCCCGAGGGGGCACGCCCCGCCTTGGGGCGGCCCGGCAGCGGGGCGTGCACATAGACCTCGCTGCCTCCCGCGCGGAATTCGGCTGACATTTCCGCCATGCCCACCTCGACGGCCTGCTCTGCATCCACGCCCTGTTTGGCGGCGTACTCGCGCACTTCCTGCGTGATCTTCATGGAGCAGAACTTCGGCCCGCACATGGAGCAGAAATGCGCCGTCTTGAAGGCGTCTTTCGGCAGGGTTTCATCGTGAAACTCCTTGGCCTTTTCCGGATCGAGGCCGAGGTTGAACTGGTCGTCCCAGCGGAACTCGAAGCGCGCCTTGGAGAGCGCGTTGTCGCGCGCCTGCGCGCCGGGATGGCCCTTGGCCAGATCGGCCGCGTGCGCGGCGATCTTGTAGGTGACGATGCCGTCGCGCACGTCCTGCTTGTCGGGCAGGCCTAGGTGCTCCTTGGGCGTGACGTAGCAGAGCATCGCGGTGCCGTACCAGCCGATCATCGCCGCGCCGATGGCGCTGGTAATGTGGTCGTAGCCGGGCGCGATGTCGGTGGTCAGCGGGCCGAGCGTGTAGAAAGGCGCCTCGCCGCACTTCTCCAACTGCCTGTCCATGTTTTCCTTGATGAGCTGCATGGGCACATGGCCAGGGCCTTCGATCATGGTCTGCACGTCGTGCTTCCAGGCGATCTGCGTGAGTTCGCCCAGGGTGTCGAGCTCGGCGAACTGCGCTTCGTCGTTGGCATCGGCAATACTGCCAGGACGCAGGCCGTCACCCAGCGAGAACGCCACGTCGTAGGCCTTCATGATGTCGCAGATATCCTCGAAGTGTTCGTACAGAAAGCTCTCCTTGTGATGCGCCAGGCACCACTTGGCCATGATCGAGCCGCCGCGCGAAACGATGCCGGTGACACGTTTGGCGCTCAGCGGAATGAAGGGCAGACGCACCCCGGCGTGGATGGTGAAGTAGTCCACGCCCTGCTCGGCCTGCTCGATGAGGGTGTCGCGGAACAGCTCCCAGGTGAGGTCTTCGGCCACGCCGCCGACTTTCTCCAGCGCCTGGTAGATCGGCACGGTGCCGATGGGCACGGGCGAGTTGCGCAGAATCCACTCACGGGTCTCGTGAATGTGTTTGCCCGTGCTCAGATCCATCACCGTGTCGGCGCCCCAGCGGATGGACCAGACCATTTTTTCCACCTCTTCGGCAATGCTCGACGTGGTAGCCGAGTTGCCGATATTGGCGTTGATTTTCACCAGGAAGTTGCGGCCGATGATCATCGGTTCGCTCTCCGGGTGGTTGATGTTGTTGGGGATGATGGCACGGCCGCGCGCCACTTCATCGCGCACGAATTCCGGTGTGATGCGCGATTGAATGTTCGCGCCAAAATGCTGGCCGGGGTGCTGCTTCAGCCGTCCGGCATCGAGCATTTCTTCCTGCCGCTGATTCTCCCGAATGGCGATGAACTCCATCTCGGGCGTGATGATGCCCTTGCGCGCGTAGTGCATCTGGCTGACGTTGGCGCCGGCCTTGGCGCGGCGCGGCAGCGGCAACTGCGGAAAGCGCACCGCATCCAGACCCGCGTCGGCGTTGTGGCGGCGCGTGGTGTCGGAGCTGAAGGCGGGCAGTCGCTCGGTGTCACCGCGCTCGGCAATCCACGGCGAGCGCAGCGCGGGCAGGCCGCGCGCCAGGTCGATGCTCACCTGCGGATCGGTGTAGGGCCCTGAGGTGTCATAGACCGCGAAGGGCGGATTTTTTTCCACGCCAAATACCGCTGGGGTATCGGCCAGCTTGATCTCGCGCATGGGCACGCGAAGGTCGGCACGGCTGCCCTGCACATAAATCTTGCTGGACGCGGCGAAGGGGGTACGGGTGATGCGCTCGGTCAGCTCAGGGGCATCGACCTTGTAGCGGGATTCGGGCAGTGCAGACATGGTTCCTCCGGGGATGGATGAATGCCTGCCGTCGCACCGGCGCCTTGTTCCCTCCGCAGGTTGGAAGCGCACTCGCGGCGCACTTCCTAGCCCGATCAGGTTCAGCGGATTCTGCGTTACGCAGTCTCAGCCGGGAATTTCGCCCGGCGCTCCGACAAGCTCAGGCACAGTATAGGCGTAGCCCCGCCAACTCGATCGCTTACGCCGCAATCTGGCCGAAACGGCCGCTGTTGAAGTCTTGCATCGCCTGATGAATCTCGGCTTGCGTGTTCATCACAAACGGACCGTAGCCGACGATGGGCTCGTCGATCGGCTCGCCGCTGAGCAACAGCAGCGTGGCGTCGTCCTCGGCCTCGACCAGCATGCCGTCGCCTTCACGGCTGAGCAAGCCGAACTGTGCCGAGCGCACCACCGCATCGCCGTTCACCTTCACCGCGCCGTGCAGCACCACCAGCGCCAGCGTGCGCCCCGCGGCGATGTCGAAGCGGGTCTGTGCGCCCGCGTTGAGCCGCGCGTCCCACACGTCCATCGGCGTGAACGTGCGTGCGGGGCCGCGGTGGTCGGCATACGTCCCGGCGATCACACGCACCCGCCCTACTGCGTCGGGCAAGGCCACGTCGGGAATGTCGGCGTTCAACAAGGTCTGATAGCCGGGCGGCGACATCTTGTCCTTGGCGGGCAGGTTGACCCAGAGCTGCACCATCTCCAGCGTGCCGCCTCGCTCGGTGAACGCCTGGGAATGGAACTCGTCATGCAGGATGCCGCCTGCGGCCGTCATCCACTGCACGTCGCCCGGGCCGATATGCCCGCCGGCCCCGGTCGAGTCGCGATGGTCTACCTCGCCCTGATAGACGATGGTCACGGTCTCGAAACCCCGATGCGGGTGTTCGCCCACGCCGCGCGGCTGCGTGCCGGGCGCGAACTGCGTCGGCCCGGCGTAGTCGAGCAGCAGGAAGGGGCTGAGCTGCACGCCGTGGCTGCTGTAGCTGAACAGTGAACGCACCGGAAAGCCGTCGCCAACCCAATGCTGGCGCGGGTTGCTGTAAATGCCTTGAAGGGTTTTCACGCTGTTTCTCCTGTAAGCCGGGGCCCAGCCCCGCGATGGCTAAAGAATATGGGTGGAACGATACGTTCGGTAGTCGCAAATTTTGCCTTCATCGTTCTACAAATGGAACAATAAACCGATGCGCGACTTGAATGATCTGTATTACTTTGTCCAAGTGGTGGAACACGGGGGTTTCGCACCCGCCGGACGTGCGCTCGGCCTGCCGAAATCGAAACTGAGCCGTCGCTTGGCGCGACTGGAGACGCAACTGGGCGCAAGGCTGATCCAGCGCTCGACCCGCAGCTTCGTGGTCACCGAACTCGGACAGACTTACTACACCCATTGCAAGGCCATGCTGGTCGAAGCCGATGCGGCCGAAGAAGCCATAGCCCGCACCCACGCCGAGCCCTGCGGTGCAGTGCGCCTGACCTGCCCCGTCGCCCTGCTCGATGCGCAAGTCGGGGGCATGGTCGCGGCCTTCCTGGTGCGCTATCCGCAGGTGCAGTTGCAGCTTGACGCCACCAACCGGCGCGTGGACGTAGTGGCTGAAGGCATCGACGTGGCCCTGCGCGTTCGCCCCCCGCCGCTCGACGACAGCGATCTGGTGCTGCGAACACTTGCCGAGCGGGTGCAGGTACTGGTGGCCAGCCCCGCCCTGCTCGCCCGCACGCATATGCCGCAGACCCCGGCCAGCCTGTCCGGGCTGCCCAGCCTGGCTCTGAGCAGCCAGCTCGGCATCACACAGACCTGGGATCTGCACGGCCCTGAAGGCGCGCAGGCCGCAGTTCGGCATCAACCGCGCCTGGTGTCGTCGAGCATGCCCGCGCTGCGCGAGGCCGCGGTGGCGGGCGCGGGCATCGTGCAGCTGCCGTTGATGATGGTGCAGGCGCAGCTTGCCAGCGGCCAACTCACCCATGTGCTGCCCAGCTGGGCTCCACGGCCCGAGATCATTCACGCCGTGTTCGCATCGCGCCGCGGGCTGCTGCCCGCAGTGCGGGCGCTGCTCGACTTTCTGGCCGAGCAATTCAGCGTAGCGCCGGGAGATCAGGGCGTGTGAACGCGGTTTCGCGGCAACGCCTGCTCAGCGCCCCCAGGGTCGGCTCGCCGACCCCCGTGGGGGATGAGGCCCGCGGCTCCAAGCTGCCCTGCGGCAGCTTGGACGGAGCCGAATCCGAGCAGCTTGCAAGCTGCGAGGTGGACAAGAAAACTTGGGGCGGCCCGGCGTTTCCTTGAGCGCAATCGGGCCACGCAACTGGCGCAGCAGCGCACGCACATAGGGCTGGGCAAACTGCCGGTCTTGCGCACTCGCCGCCGCGGGCAATTTGCTCCAGGGCAGCGCCGGGTGGCGGTGATGGGTGGCGTGATAGTTGAAGTGCAGAATCAGCGCCGAGGCCCAGCGCGGCAGATCGAGCTGGCGCGCCTGTCGCACATCATCGCCGGGGGCGTGCAGCGGGGTCGCATAGTGATAGGCGTTGTCGGTGAGCGAAATCAGCAGCCCCCGGCCCAGCAGCGCCAGCAGCAGCATCCAGGCGTGCGTGCCGTAGAGCCAGACGCTGCACGTCATCAGCGCCATTGACATCAGGCTGTCCAGACGCATGGCGCGCAGGGTGTCGGGCTTGAGCAGTTGCCGCTCCAGACTCTGCGCCAGCGACGGCAGACCGGGCTCGGCCGGCAGACGCTGTGCCAGCCGCAGCAGCCAGGCCGGCGGCAACCACACCAGCAGCAGCGCGGCCACTTCGCTGGCATACAGGCCGATGAGCAGTTGCGGGTAATAACGCCAGGCGGCCGCGCTGCGCGTGGTCAAGGCCGGATCGAACACTTCGCTGCGGTCGATGGCGGTGCGGTTGAACTGGTGGTGCTTGAGATGCCCGAACCGCAGCACCGCAAACGGCGCCGGAAAGCCGATGGCCAGCAGGCGCGAAAGCGCGTCGTTCAGGCGCCGGTCGGGAAGCAGCACGGCGTGGATGCCTTCGTGCAGCAAAGACCAGTAAAAAGTGGTCGCCAGCACCACGATCAGCAGGCTCCAGCCCAAAGCAGGCAGCGCGGGCAGCAGCAGCGGCAGAGCGATCCACAGCCAGCCCGACATCGTCAGCGCCAAGACCGCGAGCAACAGATTGAGCCGCGCCGGAATGCTGCGAGGGTCGGTTGCCGCGCTGCTCATGTTCACCTCAAGGCGGGCGGCACTTGCACTCCGACCTGCGGGCCGTACTGCCGCCGGTCGATAAACACCCGGTCGTAGGCCTGCGCCTTGGCCACTTTTTTCAGCTCGACCAGAAGGGCCGAGGCTTCGCGGTGCGATTCCACCTGCCCCGAAGCCAAAGTCAGCACGCCGAAGGACACGGTGGGAAATCCGAACCACTGCGCTTCGCCTCGGCGGTTGACGGCCTCGTATCCGCCGCGCTCACGTTGATCCGCATTGAAGAAGCGCGGCATCTCGGCGGCGAATTCCTGCGGAATGGTCTGCAGACGCTCGACGGCATCGGGCTCGGCGCTCACCACGATGAAATCATCCCCGCCGATGTGGCCGACAAAATCGCCCGGCCGCCCAAAGCGCGCCCGCAGCAGATCGGCCAGCAGCACAATGACCTCGTCGCCGAGCCGGTAGCCAAACACATCGTTGAACGGCTTGAAGTGGTCGATATCGCCATACGCCGCCACGAAAGACTGCCCCGAGGCCAGCAGGCGATCGATCTGTTCGTTGATGGGCACATTGCCCGGCAGCAGCGTCAGCGGGTTGGCATAGCGCGCAGTCTGGATCTGGAACTCGTTGACCAGCCGCAGCAGATCGCCCACCAGCAACAGGCCGCGATAGTCGCCCTGCTCGGTGACCAGCACGCCCTCGGTGGCGTGGCGAAAGCTGGCATCGGCGATCAACTGGCTGGCCTGGTGCAGACTGCTGCTCACATCGAGCTTGAGCACGTCGGCGCTCATCACCTGGGCGCAGGGTTTGTTGCCCAGCAGGTCGCGTACATGCGGGCGCCAGAGCCGGTCGGCCAGCACATAGCGGTTGAGAATGCCCAGGGCGCGCCCGTTCGCATCGACCACGGGAATCGACATCAGATCGGGCTGGGCGTCGAAGCGGCGCAGCACCTCTTCCAGCCGTACTTGCGGCTGCACCGGAGCGATCGGGCGCGCCAGGCCGAGCGCCGACTGTTCCACGCTGCCGCGCGAAGCCAGCGGGTACAACTCGGGTTGAGCCGCCTCGATCAAGCCCCGTTGCGCCGGGCGCATTTCACGCGACGGCGCGGCAGACGGCCGCTCCAACACAAAGCCCTGCGCCAACTGCACGCCGATTTCGCGCAGCACGCGCAGATCGCGGGCCGACTCCACGCCCTCGGCCACGACCCAGGAGCGGCTGGCCTCGGCCATGAGCAACATCGAGCGCACGAACGCGGCCTTGATCGCATCATCGGCCAGCCCGGCGCAGAACGCCCGGTCGATCTTGAGATAGCGCGGATGCAGGCGCTGCCAAGCTTCAAAGCGGCCGAAACCCCGCCCCATGTCGTCCAGCGCCAGCGCAAAGCCGAGGCGGTGCAGATGTTCGGCCTGCTCCATGCCCACGCCGTCTTTCAGCAGATCATCGCTTTCCAGCAACTCGAACACGATGCGCGACGGCGGCAAGCCCAGTCTTTGCAACAAATCGAGCGCGGCCGAGCTGCCCAGCCAGCCCGAATCGAGCAAGGTCTGCGTGACGTTGATGAACAACTGCCCCGGCAAATTCAAGCGGGCGAACGTCTCTAAACTCGTGCGCACGCACAGGGCATCAAGCTCGTACAAGCGCCCGTTCTCCCGCGCGGTCTGAAACAGCGCATCCGGTCGCTCCAGCGGCGAGCCCTGCGGTCCGCGCGCCAGCGCCTCAAAGGCGTGGATCGACTGACCCCGCAGATCGAACACCGGCTGAAACTCCACGCGCAGCTCGCCATGCGAAAGCAGCCGGTCGAGCAGGATGGCGAGATAGCCGATCTGGGGTTGTACGAGAGAAAGCATGGGGCGAAGTGCGGGAAAGATGCCCGGTTTTATCCCACCCACATCACAGTTTGATGACAGTCATGGCGATTTCATGTCGGCATGCCGCAACACAAAGCCCTGTCCTGCAAAAACGAGACAACTCAACCACAATAGGACTCACAGCGCCACTTTGGCCTGCTCCCTGATTCATCTGAAAGTCATCTAAAAGGACATCGAAAATGGCAAAGATTCTTGTTTTGTATTACAGCACCTGGGGTCATGTGGAAACCATGGCGCATGCCGTGGCCGAAGGCGCGCGCAGCGTGCCGGGCTGCAGCGTGGACATCAAGCGCGTACCCGAAACCATGCCGGCGGAAACCGCGGCTGCCATCCATGCCAAGACCGATCAGGCCGCGCCCATTGCCCAGCCCGCCGACCTGGCGGACTACGACGCGGTGATCTTCGGCACGCCCACGCGATTCGGCAATATGTGCGGCCAGATGCGCAACTTTCTTGATCAGACCGGCGCACTGTGGCAGCAAGGCAAGCTGGTAGGCAAGGTGGGCAGCGTGTTTGCCAGCACCGCCACCCAGCACGGCGGGCAGGAAACCACCATCACGTCCTTCCACACCACCCTGTTCCATCACGGGATGGTGGTCGTTGGCGTGCCCTACG
The DNA here is from genome assembly GCF_900634595.1 of Thiomonas sp. OC7. NCBI lineage: Bacteria > Pseudomonadati > Pseudomonadota > Betaproteobacteria > Burkholderiales > Thiomonas > Thiomonas sp. OC7. The sequence continues at coordinate 376,437 of NZ_LR131953.1, forward strand.
CCTGCGCCGGACTGACCCAGATGGAAGAAGTCACCGGCGGCACGCCTTACGGCGCCACCACCCTGAGCAAAGGCGACGGCAGCCGCCAGCCCAGCGCCAACGAGCTCGACATTGCCCGCTACCAGGGCAAGCATGTCGCGGAAATCACCAAGAAGTTGTTTGGTTGATGCCACCAGCCGCGGAGCCCGGCCACGCCTGCCGCCCCGGCTGCGCGGCATGCTGCATCGCGCCGTCGATCAGCAGCCCGATTCCCGGAATGCCGCAGGGCAAACCAGCGAGCACGCCCTGCGTGCAACTCACCGCTGATCTGCGCTGCGCCATTTTCGGCAGGCCCGAGCGTCCATCCTGCTGCGGCGGACTGCAGCCCAGCGCCGAGATGTGCGGCGACAGCCGCGAACAGGCGCTGCACTGGTTAGCTGCACTGGAGCGTGCAACGGCACCCTGAAACCTGCGGGGCGCTTTGCGTCGTTAGGGCCTGTCAACGCTATTTATGCACCCACGCCGGTGGTCTGGGCGGAGGCAATGCGAGGCGCAGGCCGCGCCGTGGTGTGTTGCACCACAAGCGGACTGCAACGTGGCAGTGCGCCGCCCAGACTCCCGGCCCGAAGGGTTGCCCCCAGACGGGGCGTCTGCGGCGTTGTCGGTGCGAGGCAAGGCGACCAGCCTTGCCTCGCACCTCCGCCTTGCATCCATCCCCATCTGGGGGCAACGCGGGGGCATCAATAGCGTTGACAGGCCCTAACCGATCAGACCGCCAGCGGCGCGGAAATGGCGTCCATTTGCGCCAGCACTTCTGGCGTGAGCTTGGGCAGCACGCTTAGTGCGCCCAGGTTCTCCTGCAGTTGCGACAACTTCGAAGCCCCCAGAATGACTGAGCTCACCCGCGGGTTGTGCGCCACCCAGGCCAGCGCCAGTTGCGCCACGCTGCAGTCGAGCTGCTGGGCGATGGCTTCGAGCTCGCCCACCGCGGCATTATTTCGCGCGTCGAGCAGGCCGTCGCGCAAAAAACTCACGTTCTGCATCGCGCCCCGGCTGCCTGCGGGGATGCCCTGGCGATATTTGCCCGTCAGCAGGCCAGACGCCAGCGGGCTCCAGGTCGTGAGTCCCAGGCCGATATCGTCGTAGAGCCGGACGTACTCCTGCTGCACCCGCTTGCGGTGGAACAGGTGATATTGCGGCTGTTCCATCACCGGCTTGTGCAGATGGTGCCGCTCGGCCACCTCGTAGGCGGCGCGAATCTCGTCGGCGCTCCACTCGCTGGTGCCCCAGTACAGCGCCTTGCCCTGCTCGATGACGTTGTGCAGCGCCCAGACGGTTTCTTCGATGGGGGTGTGCGGATCGGGGCGATGGCAGAAGATTAGGTCGATGAAATCCAGCCCCAAGCGCTTGAGGCTGCCATCGACCGCCTGCAACAGATACTTGCGGTTCAGGGTGTTGCGGCCATTGATGCGCGGTTTCTCGGCCGTGCCCGCGTCGAGCCCCCAGAAAAACTTGCTCGACACCACATAGTCGAGCCGGTGCCACTTGAGCTGGGCCAGCGCCTCACCCATCAGTCGCTCGCTTTCGCCATTGGCATAGACCTCGGCATTGTCAAAAAAATTGATTCCCGCATCGCGCGCGGCGGCCATCATCTCGCGCACGCCCGAAGCATCGACCTGATTGTGAAACGTCACCCAGGAGCCGAGCGAGAACAGGCTGACCTGCAGGCCGCTGCGGCCAAGACGGCGATAAAGCATAGGGTTGTGCATGGCGTTCTTCTCCGTGAGGTAAAGAACGCTAGCTTAGGCCGCCCGGCAAAACCCCGTGCGTGCAAAACCGCCCAAGTTCAGGCAGAACGCAGCATCAACACCGGGGCTTTTGCCGGGGATGCAGCGGCGGCCTGCAGACCGCGCCACTGGTAGAGCGCTGCCGCGGTTTTGCGGGTGCCGCATTGGCCACAACTCCCGCAGGAGCCGCTGCCACAGGCGCTGCCCTGCGCATCGATCCGCTCGACCAGCCCGCGCTGCACCCAGTGCGCCAGCATGTCTTCGGCAACTGACGCAGAAACCTGCACGCAGGCCGCAATCTCGGCGGCGCTGGCAAGCTGCTTGTCGCGCAGGCAATCGCGCACGGCGAACAGCGGGTTCATACCAGGCTCTCCAGCCCCTGCGTTGCCACGCGGCGCTCGGTGCGGTCGCCGTATTGGCGCAGGCCCAGCACCAGCAGCACAAAGGCGGCAACGCAAGCGGCCACCCAAAGGGCGGACGATGGGGGATGCTGCGCAAACGTGCCGATCTGATAGATCACCGTGGCCGCGGCCCAGGCGATACCAATGCCGTAAAGCACGGAAAACACCATCCAGCCCCAGCCCACCTCACGACGCAGCGCCCCCATGGTGCTGGCGCAGGGCACGTACAGCAAGACGAACACCAGATAGGCGAAGGCCGACAGCGGGGTGAAGGCAGCCGCCAGCCCGGCGAGGGTTTCGTTGCTGGCGCCGCTGGCCTGCTCGGTCGCGTTGGTGGACTGCAGATCGTGCAAGCCCAGCGGATCGAGGAAGCTGCCGAAAAAGGCCACGGCGTTTTCGGGAATGGTCTTGGCAGCCTCCCACAACTTGGCGCCCACATCAGGCTGGCGGTAAGCCGCCATCAAGTCGGAGGCCTGCTGCCGCTGATAAATGCCGTTGAGCGTGCCGATCACGATCTCTTTGGCGGCTGCGCCCGCCAGCAGGCCCGACACCGCGGGCCAGTTCTCCCGGGTAATGCCCATGGGCTCGAACACCGGCGCAATGGCCCGGCTGCCCTGAGCGAGCAAGGAGTGATCGATGTCGGTCGCCTGCAAGCCCTTGGCCGTCCAGCCGATGCCGGGCAGCACGAACAGCACCACCCCGATGACCACGATCACCTTGCCGACGCGGAAAATGAACACCTTCAACCGCTGCCAGGCCTGCAGCCCAACGCTGCGCAGGCTGGGCAGACGATAGGGCGGCAGCTCCATGACAAAGGGCATGGGCTCACCCCGAATGGCCGTCTTGCCCAGCATCCACGCGGTGAGCAGCGCCACCACGATGCCCAGCACATACAGCAGAAACACCACCTGCCCGCCGGTGCTGCGGAAAAACACCACGGCGAACGCCATATAGATGGTCAGCCGCGCCGAGCACGACATGAAGGGCTGCATCAGCACCGTAAGCAGGCGGCCGCGCGGGTCTTCGATGATGCGCGAGCCCATGATGGCCGGCACATTGCAACCAAAGCCGATGACCATGGGCACCAGCGAGTTGCCGGGCAGGCCCATGCGGCGCATGAAGCGATCCATCGCATAGGCGGCGCGCGCCATATAGCCCGAGTCGTCGAGAAACGCGAGGAACAGAAAGGTGAGGCCGATGGGCGGGATGAACGAGATGACCAGGTTGAGCCCTCCGCCCACGCCGCCAGCGATCATCGACACCATCCAGTCGGGCAGCCCGGCCTGCAGCATCACATGCCCCACCCCGCCGATGAGCAGCGCCGACGAGGCCTGATCGAAAAAGTCGAGAAAAATATTGCCGCCGCTAAAGCTCACCACGAACACCAGATACAGCACCAGCAAAAACACCGGCACGCCCAGCCATTCATTGAGCACCAAGCGGTCGAGCACATCGGTCACGCGGTGACGCACCCCCATCTTGCCGGTGCGCTGCATGGCAATGGCCGCAAGCTGGTGCGCCCAGCCAAAACGGGCGGCCGCAACCAGATCGGCCACTTCTTCGCCAGCTTGGGCGAGCACCTGCGCCTGCGCCGCCGCCACGCCGGCCTGTACCTCGACCGAGGGCGACACCACCAGCCCTTCGAGCAGCCGCAGCGCATCGAAGCGACGCCGTGGCGACGAGGGCACGGCAAGTTGGGCGCCGACTTGGTCGATCGCCTGTTCGACCTCGGGCGGGTAGGTCGGCATCAAGGCGCTGGGCTTTTGTTGCAGGGCGCCCCGTATGGTGTCGAGCAGTTCTGCGCGGCCACGGCCTTTTCGCGCCACCAGCGGCACCACGGGCACGCCGAGTTGCTTTGAGAGCGCATGCACTTGCGGCTCCAGCCCCAGCGCCTGCGCCTCGTCCACCATATTGAGCGCGAGGATCAGCGGCTTGCCGGTTTCGAGCAGTTCGAAGGTCAGCGCCAGATGGCGTTCGAGGTTGGAGGCATCGACGATGTTGACAATGAGATCCACCCGTTCATCGAGCAAAAAGTTGCGCGCCACGCCCTGATCGGCGCCGCCCCCGCCCAGCAGGCTGTACACGCCCGGAAGATCGATCACCGAAAGCTTCAGCCCCGCCGCGGAGGCCGTTCCCCGGCGCTGCTCCACCGTGACGCCGGGCCAGTTGCCCACATGCTGATGCGCCCCGGTGAGCAGGTTGAAAATGGTGGTCTTGCCGCAATTGGGGTTGCCCGCCAGAGCGATCACCGGCAGGCCGGCGTCTGCTTCGGGGGAAACGGCGCAATCTGGATCGTGACACGCGCTCATGCCGCAGCCTTTTGATGCACCGCAGACGCCGCGGCCGCCGAAGCCACGATAGGCATCACGCGGATTTTGTCGGTCACGCCCCGCCCCAGCGCAATGCGCGCACCGCCCACCTGCACCACCGTGCCCCGCGGCCCGGGGCCGTGCACCACGCACAGCGGCACGCCACGGCGGATACCGAGCATGACCATGCGCTGCACCATGGCGCGTCCGCCATCGAAATCGACCACCTGGGCGCATTGCCCATAGGGAAGCTGTGCGAGGGAAACCACTACGGAGTCGGTGTGCATGATCTGACCTGAAAAAAGCTGCTTTGTGATGATGCGCAAATGATAATGTTTATCGTTTCATATATCGTATGCGCAGCGGCTGATGAAGATCAAGACCTGCCCCACGCGGGATGGCTCGATCTGTAACAGGGCGTGAATCAGCGTGGGATCTGCGCCACAAATCCGCGCCACATTTCGCCTCGAGTGACCTGTTCTCTGCCTACACTCGATCAACAAACCAAGACCGAACCCGTCATGCTCACCGCCTTTCCACCCCACTCCCCCGCCCTTCTGCCCATCGTGGGCAGCGATCTCGCCTTTCCCGTTCGCCGCGTGTATTGCGTCGGGCGCAACTACGCGGCCCATGCGCGCGAAATGGGCTCAGACCCGAACCGTGAGCCGCCGTTTTTCTTCAGCAAGCCCGGCGATGCCGATGCGGTGATTGCGGTTGCCGCAGGGCAGACCGGCGACATCGCCTACCCGTCCGTCACGCAAGATCTGCATCACGAAATCGAGTTGGTCGTCGCCATCGGCGCCGCGGGCCGCGACATCCCCGTGAGGCAGGCCGCCGCGCACATCTACGGCTACGCCGTCGGCCTCGACCTGACGCGCCGCGATCTGCAAGGGCAGATGAAGGCGCAGGGTCGGCCGTGGGAAATCGGCAAGGCCTTCGACCAGTCCGCCCCCATCGGCCCGATCACGCCGCGCCAACCCGGCGCCGAGCTGAACACCGGCGCCATTGCGCTAACGGTCGATGGCGCCCTGCGTCAGCAAGGGCGGCTGGAGCAGATGATCTGGTCGGTGGACGAAACCATCGCCCGGCTCTCCACCCTGTTCACCTTGAAACCCGGCGACCTGATTTTCACCGGCACGCCCGATGGCGTCGGCGCTGTCACCCGCGGCCAGGTACTGCACGGCACGATAGACGGCCTGACGCCGCTGCAGGCTCGCATCGTCTGACCGCCCCAGACCTGCCGCGCTCAGTTGCCGCGCTTCAGTGGCCACGCTCAGTGCGCCAGCTCCCAGTTGGCGCCCAGGCCCATTTCGGCCAGCAGCGGGACGTCGAGTTGAGCGACGCCCGCCATCAGGTGGGGAATGTGTTCGCGCACCCAGTGCGTTTCTTCCTCGGGCACTTCGAGCACCAGCTCGTCATGCACCTGCATCACCACCCGGCTGCGCAGTTTTTCGCGCACGAGTGCGGCATCGACGGCGATCATCGCCATTTTGATGAGGTCGGCCGCGGTGCCCTGCATCGGCGCGTTGATGGCTGCGCGCTCGGCTGCGGCCCGGCGCGGCCCGCTGGCGTGAATGTCGGGCAGCCACAGTCGTCGCCCGAACACGGTTTCGACATAGCCCTGCTCCGCCGCCAGCTTGCGGGTGCGCTCCATATACGCCGCGACACCCGGATAACGGGCGAAGTAACGGTCGATGTAGAGCTGCGCCGCGCTGCGCTCCAGGCCGAGGTTGCGTGCCAGGCCGAAGGCGCTCATGCCGTAGATCAGCCCGAAGTTGATGACCTTGGCCATGCGGCGCTGATCGCTGCTGACTTCCAGCGGCGTGACGCCGAAAATCTCGGCCGCGGTGGCGCGGTGAATATCCTCGCCTGCGGCGAACGCAGCGAGCAGACCGGCGTCTTGCGAGAGGTGCGCCATGATGCGCAGCTCGATCTGCGAGTAGTCGCTCGACGCGATCAGCCAGCCCTTGGGCGCGATAAACGCCTCGCGAATGCGCCGCCCCTCGGCCGTGCGTACCGGAATGTTCTGCAGATTGGGATCGTTGGAGGCCAGCCGCCCGGTCACGGCCACGGCCTGAGCGTAGTTGGTATGCACCCGGCCGGTGTCCGGGTTGATCATTTGCGGCAGCTTCTCGGTATAGGTGCTCTTGAGTTTGGACAAACTGCGGTGGTCGAGAATGACGCGCGGCAGCGGGTAATCTTCGGCCAGCTTTTCCAGCACTTCCTCGTCGGTGGACGGAGCGCCGGAGGCGGTCTTTTTCTGCACCGGCAGTTGCAAGCGGTCGAACAGGATTTCGCCGATCTGTTTGGGGCTGCCCAGATTGAAAGCGCCGCCGGCCAGCTCGAATGCCTGCGCTTCCAGGGTTTGCATTTTGGCGCCCAGCTCGCCGCTTTGCGCCCGCAGCAGATCGCCGTCCACCAGCACGCCGGTACGCTCGATGCGCTGCAGCACTTCGCTGACCTGCATTTCCAGCGCGTAAATGCGCGTCAGCCCGGCATCGGCTTGGACTTGCGGCCACAGCCGCTTGTGTACCTGCAGGGTGAGATCGGCGTCTTCGCCGGAATAGCGCGTCGCCACATCGAGCGCCACCTGATCGAAGGTGATGGCCTTGGCACCCTTGCCGCAGACCTGTTCGTAGCTCAGGGTGTCGTCCCGGCCCAGGTGGCGGCTCACCAGACTGTCGAGGCTGTGCGGCTTGTGCGCCTCGATCACATAGCTCTCAAGCAAGGTGTCGTGCACATAGCCGCGAATCGTCACGCCCGCGTTGGCGAACACATGGCGGTCGTACTTGGCGTTCTGCCCGAGCTTGGGTTTGTCGGCGTTTTCCAGCCAGGGCCGCAGACGTTCGAGCACCTCGGCCATGGGCAACTGCTCGGGCGCGCCGGGGTAGGCGTGGGCCAGCGGCAGATAGGCGGCCTCGCCGGGCGCCACGCTGAGCGAAATGCCGACCAGCCGTGCGCGCATCGGGTCGAGCGAGTCGGTTTCGGTGTCGATGGCGGTGAGCTCGGCCGCGTCGATGCGGGTCAGCCAGGCGTCGAACCGGTCCCAGTCGAGAACGGTCTCGTAGGTGCCGGGGGCGGTCTTTTCGGCGGCCGGCGCGTCATCCAGCAGCGACACCTGGCGGGCGGCCTGCTCGCTCACCGTCAGCGCCTTCATCTCGGCGCTGAAGCGGCGCATGCCGTTGCGGGTGAAGAAGGGCAGCAGCGCCTGCGCATCTTCCGGCGCTGGGCGCAGATCGGGGTCGAAGGCTTGAGCGTAGCCGTCCAGATCGCAGTCGGTGTGGATGGTCACCAGCTTGCGCGCCGTGGGCAGCCAGTCGAGCGCGGCACGCAGGTTTTTACCCGCAGCGCCGCTCACGGTTTCGGCCTGCTCGATCAGCGCATCGAGCGAGCCGTACTCCGTCAGCCACTTGACCGCCGTCTTGGGGCCGACCTTGTCCACGCCGGGCACGTTGTCCACCGCGTCGCCTACCAGGGTGAGGTAATCGACGATGCGATCTGGGGGAACGCCGAACTTTTGCTGCACTCCGGCGGGGTCGAGCACCTCGTTGCTCATGGTGTTGACCAGCGTGATGTGGTCGTTGACCAGCTGAGCCATATCCTTGTCACCCGTGGAGACCAGGGTGCGGATGCCCTGTGCGTGCGCCCGCACGGCCAGGGTGCCGATTACGTCGTCGGCCTCCACTCCCGGCACCTCCAGCAGCGGCCAGCCCATCAGCCGCACGGCTTGGTGAATCGGCTCGATCTGCGCTGCCAAGTCGGGCGGCATCGGCGGACGCTGCGCCTTGTATTGGTCGTACATGGCGTTGCGGAATGTCGGCCCCTTGGCGTCGAACACGCAGGCCGCGTAGCGATAGCCCTTGGCCACCGGATATTGCTCGCGCAGGCGCCGCAGCATGGCCACCATGCCGTAGAGCGCCCCGGTGGGCTGGCCTTCGGGCCCGCGCAGGTCGGGCATGGCGTGGAAGGCGCGGTAGAGATAGCTGGAACCATCCACCAGCAGCAGGGTGGGAGCGGAGTCGGAATGCACGTCGGAATTCATCCGCGCATTATCAATGCCGCCGTAAAATCGGCGCATGAACATGTTTCGCCACGCCCTTACCGTCTCCGCCCTTGGCCTGTTCACGCTGCTCGTCGGCGTGTATCCGGGACCAAGCGCCCTTGCGCAGTCCAAGCCTGCGGCGCCGCTGACAGATACCCAGCCCAAGCCCAAATTCCCTGAACCTCGGGTGCGCGAAAACGTCACTCAGGATCGTGCGGTGCGCATTCAGGAGCAGCAGGTGCGCGGCGCCACCACTTCGATTCAGGTGCAGCCTTTGCACGGCGGCGCGGCCTACAACGTGGTGCCGCCCTCAATCTCGTCCAGCACCGACCCGGCCCATATGGAAGGGCAGGCGCAGTGGAAGGTGTTCACCTTCAAATAAACCGACGGGCTGACCGTTCAACCTGCTCGCTCAACCTGCTTTTCCAGCCTGCCTTTTCTTTCCCCATCCCGTTCATGGCCGTTTTCACACCGCTCGACGCAGCAGAGGTCGACTCCTGGCTAGCCCGCTTCGATCTGGGCACACGCACCGACCTGCAAGGCATCGCCAGCGGGATCGAAAACACCAACTACTTCCTGAGCACCACGCGGGGCCGATTTGTGCTCACCCTGTTCGAGCGCCTGCAGGCCGAGCAGTTGCCGTTCTACCTCGGGCTGATGCACCATCTGGCCGCGCATGGCATTCCCGTGCCCGACCCCATGCCCGACCGGCAGGGTCAGACCTTGCACACCCTCAAAGGCAAACCCGCCGCGCTGGTCACGCGCCTGCAAGGCCGCAGCCAGCTGCAGCCCGAGCCGGCGCACTGCGCGCAAGTGGGGCACTGGCTGGCACGCATGCATCTGGCCGCACGCGACTATGCGGGCACGCAACCCAATCTGCGCGGGCTCGCCTGGCAGGCCCGCACCATCCCCGACATCCTGCCCTATCTCACCGCCGATCAACGCACCCTCATCAGCACTGAGCTTGCGCACCAGACTGAGGTCGCCGCATCGCCCGCCTATGCCGCGCTGCCGCGCAGCGCGGTTCACGCCGATCTGTTTCGCGACAACGTGCTGTTCGAGGGGGATACGCTCTCCGGCGTGTTCGACTTTTACTTCGCCGGGGTCGATACCTGGTTGTTCGATCTGGCCGTGGCGCTCAACGACTGGTGCATTCACCTGCAGACAGGCGAGTTTGACGCGGTCCGCTTTGACGCCTTGCTGAACGCCTACCTCGCCGTACGCTCCATGAGCGATGCCGAACACCGCTTGCTGCCCGACGCCCTGCGCGCGGCCGCGCTGCGTTTTTGGACCTCGCGTCTGGCCGACTATCACCTGCCGCGCGACGCCCACTTGCTCACCCCGCACGACCCCATCCACTTCGAGCGCGTGCTGCGTCAGCGCATCGCGTCAGCCTGAGCCCGGGCCTGCCGATACCATGTCGGCTCCCTTCTTGGGCTCTCTTCTTCGGCTCTTTACCTTTCATCGTCTTTCGCCATGCAACTGCGTACCGTCTCTGCCCGCGAGGGCCTGCTCTGGGTGCAAAGCGGCTTTCGCCGTCTGGCGCTGCAGCCCTGGGCGGCGCTGTTGATGATCGTGGCCTATATCGTCGTCACCGGATTCGTCTCGGCGCTGCCCATCGTCGGCCTGGTGTTTCCGCTGTTCGTGGTGCAGTTCGGCACCCTGGGCTTCATGCAAGCCAGCCGCCAGATCGCACAAAAGCAGCCGCTTTGGCCCACGGTGCTGCTCACCGGTTTTCGCAGCGGCCCGCAGGCGCTGCGCAGCATGGTGATGCTGGGCGTGCTCTACACCCTCGCCGTCATTCTGGTGCTCGGAGTCGGCAGCCTGTTCGACGGCGGCGCCATGCTGCGTCTGCTTCTGCTCGGTGACAAACCGCCGACCAGCGCCATCGCCGACGGCAGCCTGCGCCTGGGCGCCATAGCCGCCACTCTGGCGTATATCCCCGTCTCGCTGGCTTTCTGGCTCGCTCCGCCGCTGGTGGCCTGGCACGCCATGCCGCCGGTCAAGGCGCTGTTTTTCAGCTTCGTGCTGTGCGTGCGCAACATCAAGGCGTTTGCGCTCTATGCGGTGCAATGGTTGCTGCTCTTTATCAGCCTGCCCACGCTCATCATGCTCGTCGCCAGCCTGCTCGGCGCCAGTGAAACCCTGGCCGCCATGCTCAGCATGCCCGTGACCATCGCCATTTTCCTAGCCTACATTTTGTCGTTCTATGCCAGCTATGAATCGCTGGTCGGCGAAACCCAGGCCAGCACTCTTGCGCAGTAATGTCGGTGACAACCGCACACCTGACTACAGAGCGTTTTGCACAATTTTGTCTCTCATGCGCTCACGCACGAAGGCGCCCGCTATAGGTATCCAAACCCGGTGCGGCGCAACCTTACCTTGGTCGATCAACCCTGAGTTCTCTGCAAAGCGGCTGAATCGAATAGGGTGAGGAATCGCCCCCCGCTCTTTCGCCCCACCGGCCCAAGCTTTCTGCCCCCGGTGGGGATCAATTGGCCCCGCCGAGAGAACATTTTGGGTTCAACGCTCTGCTTGGTTCTGAGCGGCCAGTTCCAGCAGCAGCCGCACCCGCAGCTTCACCGCATTGAGGCCGTCATCGGCGCCGCCGCGTACCGGGCCGACGCGCGACGCCACCCTCACCCGCACGCCCTGCTGTTCGGCCCAGCGCAGCGCGGCTTCGAGTTCGCGGTGCACCGTGCCGCCCCCGGTGCCGGCCACGACCAGTCCGCCCAATCGGGGCTGAAGCGCCGTGCTCGAAATCAGACAGCACACCAGCGCACTATCGCTGCCCGCTGCATTGGTAAGCAACTCCACCCGCGGCCAGCCCCCCGCAGCAGGTGGGGGAAACGGCGCCCCTGCCTCCGGCACGGGTTGTCGCCAAAGCCGCAAGGTCTCACCATCCACCTCACCCAGCGGGCCGCGCTCGCCGGATGAAAACGCTTCCACCGCGTGCGTATTTGCCTTGGTCACGTCGCGAGCAGCGTGGACCACGCCGTGCAGCACACAGACCACGCCCAGCACCCGCGCTGCCGGATGCACGGCCACCCGCACGGCGTCGAGCAGGTTCTGCGGGCCGTCAGCGTTCAGTGCGGTGGCCGGACGCATGGCAGCAGTCAGGATCACCGGCTTGTCGGTATCCAGCACCAAACGCAGAAAGTAGGCGGTTTCTTCCAGCGTGTCGGTGCCGTGGGTGATGACGCAGGCCTGAATTTGCGGCTGCGCCAGCCAGTAGGCCACGCGTTCGGCCAACTGCGTCCAGACCGCGAAGGTCATGTCCTTGCTGTCGAGATTGGCCACCTGCTCGGTGTGGATTTGCGCCAGGCGGCCGAGCGCCGGCACGCTTTGTAGCAGCGCGTCGACCCCCAAAACCCCGGCGGTATAACCCGGCAGACTGGGGTCGCCCGTCGCGGCGCCCGCGATCGTGCCCCCTGTTCCCAACACCACAATCTGCGGCAAGGCCGCGAGAGAAAAAGAATCGGTCATGTGTGAATCTCTTTGCAGAAAGACTGTTTTGATTTACAGTGCTGTGAAAATCATCAAGCTGGAAGCCTGATCAGGGTGGCTTCATGGCCAAAAGATGACATAGATCGCATGGCGAACTCGTCCAACAGCCTTGCCCATCGGTCTCGCCCATCAAACTGACTTATTGTGCAACTGCCGGAGCCCACGCATGCGCCGTCTCATCTCGAAACTCACCCCTCGTCAGCAGGAAATTCTCGACCTCATCACCGCCTCCGTGCGCGAACTGGGCTACCCGCCCACCCGGGCCGAAATCGCCGCAAAGCTGGGATTCCGCTCGGCCAATGCGGCAGAAGATCATTTGCAGGCGCTCGCGCGCAAGGGCGTGATCGAGCTGACGCCCGGAGCGTCGCGCGGCATTCGCATCACCGAATCGCAGCGCGCCTCGCCGTCGATGACAACGTCGGGGAAAACCTCCGGCGCCTTGGGGGGGCGTGCGAGTGGGTTGCGCGCGGATCTCTCTCATGGGCTGCAGCTCGCGCTGCCTGGCGCCGAGCAGCTCTGCCTGCCGCTGGTCGGTCGCGTCGCTGCGGGCCATCCCATCCTCGCGCAAGAGCATATCGAGCAGACGCTCAACGTCGATCCCGGCGCCTTCTCGGTGCGTCCTGACTATCTGCTCAAGGTTCGCGGCATGAGCATGCGCGATGCCGGCATTCTCGACGGCGACATGCTGGCCGTCAAAAGCAGCCAGACCGCGCAGAGCGGACAGATCGTGGTGGCACGCATCGGCGATGAGGTCACGGTCAAGCGCCTGCGCTTGCAGGCCGATCACATCGAGCTTCTACCGGCCAACCCCGAGTTCGCCCCCATCCGCGTCGATGCCAGCCAGCCCTTCGCCATTGAAGGACTCGCTGTCGGCCTGCTGCGCGGCTCGCTGCAATGAAGTTCACAGCGCGCGCAACCAGCAGGTAGGCGTTTGCGTCAGACCGCCGCTTCAGACCGCCGATACCTGCCGACGTGATTTCCACCAACCCCACACCGCAGGTAGCAGCGACAGCACGATGATGGCAATGGTCATGACACCCAAATTGTGTTTGATCCACGGAATGTTGCCGAACAGATAACCCGCCATGACCAGCAGCCCCGTCCAGAGTGTGGCGCCAAGCATGTTGTAGGCCAGAAACTTGCCATACGACATCTCGGCCACGCCCGCCACAAACGGGGCGAAGGTCCGAATGAAGGGCATGAACCGCGCGGCCACGATGGTGATGCCGCCATATTTTTCGTAAAAGGCGTGCGCCTTTTCAAAGGCGCGGCGGTTGAACCAGCGTGAGTCCGGCCACGAAAAAACCTTATGGCCGATGGCCTTGCCGATCTGGTAATTCAGGCTATCGCCCAGCACGGCGCCAAGCCAGAGCACGGCGATCACCCCCGGCAGGCTGAGCGCGCCGGTGGCCGCAAACGCGCCCACCACGAACAACATCGAGTCGCCTGGCAGAAACGGCATGATCACCAGCCCGGTTTCGACGAACACGATGCCGAAGAGCAGCCCGTACACCCAGGGGCCGTACGCCGCGATGAACTGCGCCAGATGCACGTCGAAGTGCAGAATGAGGTCGATGAGAGCGTGGGGATCCATGCGGTTTGGGCTGAAAGCCGGAAGAGAGCCTTTGAAAGGCCGAAGACGCAGATGCTGCGCCAGAAAACTGAGCCGGGGCTGAGCGCCACCGAGCGCTATGGGCCTACGCACAGCCTGAAAAGTATACTGAGCAAACTTGTCGTTTCTTCTCTCGTTGACCCCGTCTCCAAGCCCCTCAACGAGGGGACGGCCGCCGCCACGCTGCGGCCTCGCCACCCTTTCCGTATCCCTGCCTTGCTGCAACCCCAACGCCCGATTCGTCCGCTGCCGGACGTGCTCATCAGCCAGATTGCCGCCGGCGAAGTTATCGAACGCCCGGCTTCGGCCCTGCGCGAACTGCTCGACAACGCCATCGATTCGGGCGCCAGCGCCCTCACCGTGCGCCTCGAACAGGGCGGGCTGGGCAGCGTGCAGGTCGAAGATGATGGTTGCGGCATTCCGGCCGAAGAGTTGCCCCTGGCACTGCTGCGCCACGCTACCAGCAAGATCGCCGATCTCGACGAATTGCACCACGCCGCACATCTCGGCTTCCGCGGCGAGGCGCTCGCGGCCATGGCTGCCGTGGCCGAAATCGAGATCATCAGCCGCCGCGCCGGGGCCGATGGGGCGCGCATTCACGCCAGCGCAGGTCAGGTCTCCGCGGTGCAACCCACAGCGGCGCAACAGGGCACGCGAGTGACCTTGCGGCAGTTGTTTTTCAACCTGCCGGCGCGCCGCAAATTTCTCAAGTCGCCGCAGACGGAATATGCTTGGTGCGCCGACGTGTTCAAGCGCACCGCCATCGCCCATCCCCAGATCGCCCTGCGGCTTTGGCATGACGGGCAACTCAAGCTGCAATTCGAGCGCGACCCTTCGCCGCACGGGCTCGACCGTCTCGCCGCCGTGCTGGGAGAGGCCTTCAGCGCGCACGCCCTGCCCGTCTCCACCCAGATCGGCCCGCTCGCCGTACGCGGGCTGATCTGCAAGCCCACGGCGGCGCGCGCCCGTGCCGATGTGCAGCACATCATTGTCAACAACCGCTGGGTGCGCGACCGCACCGTGGCCCACGGCGTGCGCGCCGCATACGCCGACGTGCTGCACGGCGCCTTGCAGCCGCAGTACGCCCTGCTGCTCGATCTGCCGTCTGAGCTGGTCGATGTGAATGTGCACCCGGCCAAGTCGGAAGTCCGGTTCCGCGACAGCTCCGCCGTGCATCAGGCCGTGCGCCATGCCGTCGAGCAGGTGCTGGCCCGGGCGGGCGGTGAGGCGTCTGCTTCGCATCCCTCCGCACCGCCCGCCGCGTGGGAACAGCCGCCTTCCGCTCTGCCCACGACTGCCGCGTTTGCCTTCGGCGTGGCGAGGCCGAGCCCTAGCCCGATTCCCTGGGATGCGCTCTCGCGCGCTTATGCCCCCTTGGCAACGGCGGACGCACCGCCCTTGCAGGCACAGGACAGCGCCGCGCCGCGCCCCTATGCGCAAGCCACCGACCTGGCCGCCGCGCAGCCTGACGACTTTCCCCTCGGCTTCGCCCTAGCGCAGCTTCTGGGCATTTACATCCTGGCGCAGAACCGCCACGGACTGGTGATCGTGGACATGCACGCCGCGCACGAGCGCATCGTGTACGAACGGCTAAAAGCTGCGGAACAGGCCGATGCGCCGGTGGCGGTGCAACCCTTGCTGATCCCGGCCGCATTCGCCGCGAGCGATGCCGAAATGGGCGCGGCGGAAGATCATGCCGATGCCCTACGGTCACTCGGCGTCGAGCTCGACCGGGCCGGCCCCAGCAGCCTGGTGGTGCGCGCCACGCCCACGCTGCTGGCGCATGCCGATCCCATTCGTCTGGCTCGCGGTTTGCTGGCCGATCTCATTTCGCAAGGCACCAGCAGCCGCCTTCAGGAGCGGCGCAACGCCCTGCTCTCCAGCTTGGCCTGCCACGGCGCGGTGCGCGCCAACCGACAGCTCACGCTCGCAGAAATGAACGGCCTGCTGCGCGATATGGAGCGCACCGAACGCGCCGACCAGTGCAACCACGGCCGCCCCACCTGGCGGCAGATCGGCCTGGCCGACCTCGACGCCCTGTTCCTGCGCGGGCGCTGAAGCCGTGACTCAACAAACCCCACAGCCTGTTCTCTGCCTCGTGGGCCCGACCGCCAGCGGCAAGACCGCCGCGGCCCTGCAACTCGTCCAGCAAGCCCGGCAGCGCGGCGAAACCGTAGAACTCATCAGCATGGACTCGGCGCTGGTCTATCGCGGCATGGATATCGGCACCGCCAAGCCCGGTCTTGAGGAGCGCGTCCAGGCCGTGCACCACTTGCTCGACATCCTCGACCCGTCGCAAAGCTACAGCGCGGCGCAATTCGCTGCGGACGCGCGCCGGCTTATCCAGGAAATCCGCCAGCGCGGTGCCCAGCCCCTGATCGTCGGCGGCACCCTGCTCTACCTCAAGGCGCTGCAATCCGGCCTGTCCGAACTGCCGCAGGCCGACCCTGCCGTGCGCGCCGAACTCGACGCCGAGGCCGCCCGGCTCGGCTGGCCCGCGCTGCACGCCCGGCTAGCCGCAGTCGATCCGCTCACCGCCGCCCGCCTTGCTCCGGGCGACGCCCAGCGCATCCAGCGCGCGCTGGAAGTGTGGCAACTCAGCGGTCGGCCTCTATCGGCGCATCTGGCTGCCGGGCGCGCGGATGACGGCCACCTGCCCCTGCGCATCCTCTCGCTGGAACCTTCTGATCGCAGCGTGCTGCACGCGCGCATCGCCCAACGCTTCGAGCAGATGCTGGCCGCCGGGTTTCTTGACGAAGTGCGCGCACTGCGCCAGCGCGGCGACCTCAGCCCCGCGCTGCCCTCGATCCGCGCCGTGGGCTACCGCCAGGCCTGGCATTATCTGGACGGCGACATCAGCGCCGAGCAGTTCCGCGAGCAGGCCATCGCCGCCACCCGCCAGCTCGCCAAACGCCAGCTCACCTGGCTGCGCTCCATGCCCCAGCGGCAGATTTACGACTGTCTCGATCCGCTGAGAATTCAAGTTTTCTGAGGGCGCGCCGTTAAGTGGAATGTAAATTCCACTCCTGGCTGCCCTCCGTGCCCCCGTTCCAAAGCCCTCCTCCACCCGTTCAAGATCTGTCTTCGGACGATACGCCCTGGGCCGCGCATCCGCTCTCTGGCTTCGGTCTGGTGTTCCAGCTCAGCCAGCGCGCCGGGCAGTTGCAGTTCACCCAGGCCAGTGAATCGGCGCAAATGGTCTGCGGCCTGAACGCGCAGGCGCTGCTGCGTTCGAGCACGGCCTTTGTCGGGCGAATTCATGCCGCCGATCAGGCCGATTTCCACGCCTCGCTGCAAGCCAGCGCGCTGCACGGCGAACCGTGGAACTGGGAGGGCCGCATCCTCACCGAGGGCGAGATCAAGTGGATCAACATCCGCGCCGCAGTGAAGCGGCTCGATGCCACCCAAGTGCAGTGGAACGGCATCATGATCAACATCAGCCATGCCCGCCGCCGCGAGTCCGATTTGCGCGACATGGCCGCGCACATGGAGCGCGCACGCGAGCAGGAACGTGCCCGCCTCGCCCGCGACATGCACGACGAACTCGGCCAGTTGCTCACCGCGCTGAAAATGGACATCAGCCTGCTGCGCCGGCGCCTCGGGCCCGACGACGCGCAGCTCAACAGCATGACCCAGCTGGTGGATGCCGCCACCGCCGCCGGCCGTCGCGTGGCAGCCCAGCTCCGGCCCGCCGTGCTCGATCTCGGGCTGAGCGACGGGCTGCTCTGGCTGGCCGAGGAGTTCAGCCAGCGCTACGGCATTCCCGTTTCGCACCAGATCGAGGGCGCCGGTGAGCTGGACGACCTCACCGCCATCCAGATCTTCCGCATCGCGCAGGAAGCCTTCACCAATATCGCCCGTCACGCGCAGGTCAAATCCGTTCGCCTCGCCCTGGCCCGCACACCCGGGCTGATCGCGCTCGACATCGTCGATGACGGGCTGGGTTTCACCCCGGCCACGCAGACCAGCGAAAAATCCTTTGGTTTGCGCGGCATGCGCGAGCGCGCCCATCTGCTCGGCGGCACGCTCGATTGCGCCAGCGTGCCCAACCACGGCACCACCCTGCGCGTGCGCGTGCCCTGCATCGAACGCGGCACACCTGCCGACGCGCCGACTTCCGGCAAACCGATCTCCGCCTGAAGCGAGGCCGCAAATGGACGCCGCCCGCGTGCTCATCGTTGACGACCACGCCCTTGTGGGCGCCGGGCTCGTTCGCATGCTCGAAGCCGAGGGGCTGCAGCCGCACTGGTGCGGCGACACCGCCGCAGCGCTCGACGCCCTGCGCGATGCCGCCTGGCAGGTGGTGCTGCTAGACGTGTCTCTGCCCGGCGGCGACGGCCTCGATCTGCTCAAACGCATCAAGGCCACGCACCCCCGCCTGCCCGTGCTCATGCTCAGCATGCATGCCGAGCATTTGTTCGCCCTGCGCGCCCTGCGCGGCGGCGCGGCCGGCTATCTCACCAAAGACAGCGCGCCCGATGTGCTGCTCGACGCCATCCGCGCGGCCACCCAGGGCAAGCGCTACCTCACCGCCACCGTCGCCGAGCAGTTGGCGCATCACTTTCAAGAGGGCGCCGCCGCCGACGCCCCCGCGCATCAAACCCTGAGCGACCGCGAACTGCAGGTGCTGCTGCGCATCGGTGCCGGGCGCACCGTGGGCGAAGTGGCGCGGGAACTGCACTTGAGCGTCAAAACCGTCAGCACTCACAAAACCCGCCTGATGCAAAAGATGCACCTCGAGCGCGACGCCGATCTGGTGCGCTACGTCCTCGACCATGAATTGGCATGAACAGATCCACGCGGGTCAGAAATTTCCTACAAATCAACGCGCCCTTGTCTCAGTCTTCAAACCGCTGGCGGCCGATGTTCGCCGCGCGACCGCAGGCCAACAATGTCCCCATACATCCTGAATTCTCTGAAAGCTGAGTCATGCAACTGATGGTGGTCGACGATTCTGCAATGGTGCGCGAGCGCCTGGCCGGCCTGCTCTGCGGCATTGATGGGGTGCAAGCCGTGCTGCAGGCCGATTGCGGGCAGCAGGCGATGGAGCTGTTGGAGCAAGACACCGCAGGCGCGGTGCGCTTCATCGTGCTCGATATCGAAATGCCGGGTGAGAGCGGGCTGCAAGTCTTGCAGCGCATCAAGTCCAGCCGGGGCGATATCTGCGTGGCGATGTTCACCCAGCACGCCAACTCGCAGCACCGCGCCCGCAGCCTCGATGGAGGCGCCGATTATTTCTTCGACAAGAGTTCCGACATCGATCGGCTCGAAACCCTGGTGCGCCTACTGGCCGCGCAGCCCCATTGAACTTCCCTGCAACCCAACCTCCCGGCAACACTACCTCCCATAACCCGCGTTGACTCCGCCATGACCCAAGACGCCACGACCTCCCCTCCCGCCCTGCAGCACAGCGATGCCGCGCAGCAGATCGACGCCCTCTGCGCACAGGCCTTACCCGTGCTCGGCCAACAGATCGACGCCGGACGCGCACAGATGGAGACCGCCATTCTGGCCTTGAGCCAGCGCTTCTCCAGCCTGCACAACCGCCTGGAAAACGCTGTGAAGGCGTCGCAGCATGCCGCCGCGGGCATGGATGGCGGCGAAGGCGTGGTGGCGGTATTCCGCCGCAGCGAAGGCGAACTCGGCGCCGTGCTCGAGCAGTTGCGCACCGCGCTGGACAAGCGCGCCGCCATGGTCAGCGAAGTGTTGGGCATGTCGCGCTACACCGAGGCGCTGGAGAAGATGGCGACTGAAGTGGCGGCGCTGGCGGCCAAGACCAATCTGCTCGCGCTCAATGCGGCCATCGAAGCCGCGCGGGCTGGCGAAAACGGCCGCGGCTTCGCGGTGGTGGCCGACGAAGTGCGCAAGCTCTCGGCGCAATCGCGCGATACCGGGCGCAAGATGGGCGAGCAGGTGAAGATCATCACCGGCGCCATCCAGACGCTCACCCGCTCGGCCGGGCAGTCGCAAATCGAGGAGCAGCAGTTCCTCACCCAATCCGAATCGTCCATCGATCAGGTGCTCGCCCGCCTGCGCGATGTGGCCACGGGGCTGTCCGATTCGTCCGACCTGCTGCAACGCGAAAGCAGCGGTATCCGCGAAGAGATCGGCGACGTGCTGGTGTCATTGCAGTTCCAGGACCGGGTCAGCCAGATTCTCACCCACAGCCGCGACAGTCTCGACGCCCTGGTGGTCGAACTGCAGAGCTATCAGTCGCGCCGCGCCAGCAACCCTGAAGCCGCGCTCGACGCCTCCGCCTTCATGCAGCGCATCGCGGGCGGCTACACCACGCAGGAGCAGCGCCTCAACCACGACGGACAGTCCACGGTGGACGCGCAAGACGGCGGCGACATCACCTTTTTCTGACTCCAGCAAACCCTTGTTTCGATCCCCTCTTTCAAAAGTACATTGCCATGGCCAAAACCATTCTCATCGTCGACGACTCCGCCTCACTGCGTCAGGTGGTCAACATCGCCCTTGCCAGCGCGGGCTACGAAGTCATTGAAGCCGTTGACGGCGTGGACGCGCTGACCAAGCTCGATGGCCGCAAGATCCACCTCATCATTAGCGACGTGAACATGCCCAATATGGACGGCATCACCCTGGTGAAAGAGATCAAGCAGAAGGCCGACTACAAGTTCACGCCCATCATCATGCTCACCACCGAAAGCCAGGACGACATGAAGGCGCAAGGCCAGGCCGCAGGCGCCCGTGCCTGGGTGGTCAAGCCCTTCCAGCCGGCGCAGATGCTGGCTGCGGTCTCCAAACTCATCGCACCCTGAACCCCGCCAGAGGAGACGCTGTGGACATCATCCCCCATCAAGCCGGCCCGGCTTGCAGCGTGACGCTGCAAGGCGCGCTCGACATCTATGCCGCCGCCGAGGTGCGCATCCAGCTGGCCGAACTGATCGCCCAGCATCCCCTGGTCGAACTGCAATTGGCCGCGGTCGACGAGATCGACGCCTCTGGCGTGCAGATTCTGCTGGCCGCCAAGCAGCAGGCCAGCAATCTGGAGCACAGCCTCAAGCTCAGCGGGCACAGCCCCGCCGTCATCGACGCCCTCGAACTCTGCGGCCTGCTCGCCTACTTCGGCGACCCGGTGGTCGAGTTCGGCCACACCACAGCCCCCAAGGAGCACGCATGAGCTTCGAACAACAAATGCAGCAGGCCATGCGCTCCTTCATCGTCGAAGCGCAAGAGCTGCTCGAAGGCATGGAACGCGGGCTGATGGAGCTCGAACCCCAAGGCGGCGCGGATGACGTCAATGATGAGGCCTTGGATGGCGAGCACATCAACGCCCTTTTTCGCGCGGCCCACACCATCAAAGGCTCGGCCGGGCTGTTCGGCCTCGACGGCATCGTGCGTTTCACCCACCATCTGGAGAGCGTGCTCGACCAGATGCGCGCAGGCAAACTCGCCGTCAGCAGCGAACTCGTCGCGCTGTTGCTGCAAGGGCGCGATCACCTCGCGCAACTGATCGACCAGATCGACAGCCAAGGTGCCTGCATCGCCGACACCCCGGAAGAACAGGCGCTGGTCACCCGGCTGCAGGCCGCTCAGCAGCCCGCAGGCGGTGCGCTGGTCGTGGCCAAGCAAAGCCCCATCGCACGAGGCCCCGCCTCGGAAGAAGCCGCTCCCGTCACCGTGGTCGCGCACGGATCGGCGCTGACGCCATCGTGGCACCTATCGCTGCGCTTCGGCGCCGACAGTCTGCGCAACGGCATGGACCCGTTGGCCTTCATCCGCTATCTGCGCGGGCTGGGCGAAATCGTCGGTCTCGTCACCCTGACCGACGCCCTACCCCCGCTCGACGCGATGGACGCCGAGACCAGCTATCTCGGTTTCGAGATCAACTTCAAGAGCGAGGCCAGCAAGGAAGAAATCGCCGCCGTGTTCGAGTTCGTGCAGGAAGACAGCACCATCCGCATCCTGCCCGCGCACAGCCGCATTGCCGACTATGTGCAGCTCATTCGCAGCCTGCCCGAAGACGACCTGCGGCTGGGCGACATTCTGGTACAGATCGGCACGCTGACACAGAAAGAATTGAGCGACGCGCTCAACGCGCAACACGACGCGCAGGCCACCGGCGCACCGGCCGCCCCCTTGGGCGAAATTCTGGTGCGCGAAGGCGCCACGCACCAGCCCATCGTGCAAGCCGCGCTCGACAAACAGAAGCAGATCAAAGATAAACGCAGCCGCGACAACCAGATGCTGCGCGTGGCCGCCGACAAGCTCGACGCCCTCATCAACCTCGTGGGCGAACTGGTGATTGCCAGCGCCGGCAATGCGCTGCACGCGCAGAACGCCAGCCAGATCGAAGCCGCCGCGCAGATCACCCGGCTGGTCGAAGACATCCGCGAGCGGGCGCTCAAGCTGCGCATGGTCGAGATCGGCGAAACCTTCGCGCGCTTTCAGCGCGTGGTGCGCGACGTATCGCGTGAGCTGGGCAAAGACATCGCCCTGGTCATCGAAGGCGCCGACACCGAGATGGATAAAACCCTGGTCGAGCGCATCGCCGATCCGCTGATGCACCTGGTGCGCAACTCGATCGATCACGGCATCGAGTCGCCCGAAGTGCGCAGCGCCCGCGGCAAACCCGCCCAAGGCACCCTCAAACTCGCCGCCCGTCACGACTCGGGCAGCATTCTCATCACGGTTTCAGACGACGGCGGCGGGCTGAACCGCGAGCGCATTCTTGCCAAAGCCGTCGAGCGCGGGCTGATTTCGACTGAGGCCGCCGCCGCCCTGCCCGACGCCGAGGTGTGGGCGCTGATTTTCGAGCCCGGCTTCTCCACCGCCGACGCCGTCACCGACCTGTCCGGCCGTGGCGTGGGCATGGACGTGGTCAAACGCAATATCGAAGCCATTCGCGGCAGCATCGACATCCAGAGCAGCGCCGGTGTGGGCACACAGATGCACCTGCGCCTGCCCTTGACGCTCGCCATCATCGACGGCTTTCTGGTGCAAGCCGCCGGGCGCACCTTCGTGCTGCCGCTCGACGCGGTGATCGAGTGCATGGAGTTTGCGCCCACCCAGTCGCAGCAGGGCTATATCAACCTGCGCGGCGAAGTGTTGCCCCTATTGCATCTGCGCGAACAGCTCGGCCTGACCGACTCCGCCGCTGACTCGCCGAACACCCGCAGCAATGTGGTGGTCGCGCAAATCGGCGGGCAGCGCGCGGGCATCGTCGTCGATGCCCTGCTTGGCGAATATCAGACCGTCATCAAACCGCTGGGCGCGCTGTTCGCCCACCTGCAAGGCATCAGCGGCTCGACCATTCTGGGCAACGGCGAAGTGGCGCTCATTCTCGACGCCGCCCCCCTGATCAGCCGCGCCAGCCGCAGCGCGCAGGGCCGCCAGGCCCCGGTACTGAGCAACTGAACCCCTTCAACGTCCGCACACTGAGCCTTCCATGTTCAACAACCTTCGCATCGGTACACGCCTCAGCCTCGCCTTCGGCCTGCTCATCGTTCTTCTGCTCGCCAACGCGGCGTTCGGGCTGTACGAAGCCTCTCGCATTCAGAGCCATCTGCAGCTCGTGGTGCAAAACCGTCTCGCCAAGGAGCGAGCCGTCACCATCATTGCCAACAGCAGCCAGAACACCACACGCATCATGCTGCGCAGCCTGCTGTCGCAGCAGTTCAGTGATGCCGATCGTGCCCTTATCGCTGAACAACGTGTGAATACGGACGCCGCTTTCAAGACTTTGGAGTCTCTTCAACCCACCCCGCAGCTGCAAACCCGGCTCGACAACCTGCGCGCCATCATCGCCAAAGGACGTTCGGCGCAACAGACCGCGATTCCTGAAATGCAGCGAAGCAACTTCGGCACCGCTGCGGCCGATTACCTCAAATCCGGCTTGATCGTGTCACGCGAGGTTCGCCAGGAAACCGCGGCGATCGAGACGATGTTGCGGGGTCAGACCGATGCGCTTTACGCCCAGAGCGAGGCCGATTTCGTCGCTGCCCGCAATGCCAGCATCGGCCTGGCGGTGCTTGCTCTGCTGCTGGCCATCGCCGCTGCCTGGCTCATCACCCGCTCCATCACCCGCCCCCTGGCCGAAGCCGTTTCTGTGACGCAGCGTGTCGCCGAAGGCGATCTGTCGGTGCGGGTGGCTTCCACCTCGAAGGATGAAACCGGGCAGTTGCTCACGGCTTTGGGGGAGATGGTCGGGCGGCTGACTTCGGTCATCGGCTCGGTGCGGTCTTCGGCCGAGCAACTGCTCTCAGCGCCCACGCAGGTGCCGGCCACTTCGCAAAGTCTGTCGCAGTCGTCTTCGGAGCAGGCGGCTTCGGTGGAGGAAACCTCGGCCACGCTGGAGCAGGCGACCGCTTCGATTCGCCAGAATGCGGATAACGCCCGTCTGACGGATTCGATGGCGCAGCAGGCGGCAGGCCAAGCGCGTGAAGGGGGTGCGGCGGTGCAGGGCACGGTCTCGGCGATGCAAGCCATAGCGGAGCGCATCTCGATCATCGATGACATTGCGTATCAGACCAATATGCTGGCTTTGAATGCGGCGATTGAAGCGGCCCGGGCTGGAGAACATGGCAAGGGATTTGCGGTGGTGGCCGCGGAGGTGCGCAAGCTGGCGGAGCGCTCTCAGGTGGCGGCCAAGGAGATTGGCGATCTGGCGACTTCGACGGTGAAGCAGGCGGATGCGGCGGGTAGCTTGATTGCGCAGATGGCACCCAATATCTCGAAGACTTCGGATCTCGTGCAGGAGATCACGGCGGCTTCGGAAGAACAGTCGACCGGCATGCAGCAGATCAATCAGGCCGTGGCGCAGCTCTCGGCCGTCACTCAGCAGAACGCCTCGGCTTCGGAACAACTCGCGGCCACTGCCGAAGAGATGAATGCGCAGGCGCAGGCGCTGCAGGAAAGCATGGCGGGTTTCCGGCTTAGCCAGGAAGCGTGGGTCACGGCGGCTAAACCGGCCACACGGCCTGCCGCAAGCAAGGCCCGGGCGGCTAACGAAGACAGTCTGCCGGTGCTCACGCAATCACAGCCGGAGTTCGTGCGGTTTTGAACCTCAACATCCCCCTTCACACACTCACCTTCCGTTCACAAGGAACTCTCATGCGATCCAGACAGGGCTTCAAGCTCGACATTCGCCGCAGCCTGTTGCTGCTTTCCGCGCTGTTCATTCTCGGAATGATCGGCATCACCCTGCTCAATGTGAGCCGCTTGCAGTCGTCCATTCTGACCGAGCGCGAGTTCATGCTGCGCAACGCCACGCAAACCGCTGAGGGCGTGATTCAGTATTACTACCAGCAGGCGCAGGCCGGCAAGCTGACCACGCAGCAGGCCCAAACCCAGGCGATGGCCGCCGTCAAGGACATGCGCTACGGCGCGAAGAAAGACGGCTACTTCTGGATCACCACCGACACCACCCCGGTGCCAACCATGCTGATGCACCCCACGGTGCCCGCGCTCATCGGCAAGGTGCTCGATCTGCCCAAGTTCGACAACGCCACCGGCTACCGCCCCGGGCTGGAGGCCAAGCCGGTTGATACCGACGGCAAGATGAACCTCTACACCGCGCAGAACCTCGCGGCAAAAAATCCCGATGGCGGCATTTTCGAATACCGCTTTCCCAAGCCCGTTGCGGGCGGCGGCGCCACCCAAGAGGCCTTCCCGAAAGTGGCCTACGCGATCAATTTCGCGCCTTGGCACTGGGTGATCGGCACCGGGGTGTATGTCGATGACGTGAGCGCGGCCGCGTGGGCTTACAGCACGCAGGGCCTCATCATCTCGGTCATCGGCATTGCCCTGCTAGTGGCGCTGGCGCTGTTCATCACCCGCCGCACCAACGCTTCGATGCGCAACGCCTTCGCTGTGTTTGCACGGCTTGAGCAGGGTGACTTGACGGTTCGCATGGACCGCCGCAGCAACGACGAAATCGGTCAGGTCATGGCCTCCGCACAAAAGATGATCGACCGTTTTACCCAGACCATCGGCTCGGTGCGTTCGTCGGCCGAGCAACTGCTCTCGGCATCCACGCAGGTGTCGGCCACTTCGCAAAGCCTGTCGCAGTCGTCTTCGGAACAGGCCGCTTCGGTGGAAGAAACCTCGGCGACCGTCGAGCAGGCCGCTGCCTCGATACGCCAGAACGCGGACAACGCCTCTGCGGCCGATGCGCTCGCCCAACAGGTACTGCAACATGCCGACAGCAGTAAAACCGCCGTTGGGCAGGCTTCCACCGCCATGCAAACCATCGCGGATCGCATTTCGCTGATCGATGACATTGCGTACCAGACCAATATGCTGGCTTTGAATGCGGCGATTGAAGCGGCCCGCGCCGGAGAACATGGCAAGGGCTTTGCCGTGGTGGCCGCGGAGGTGCGCAAGCTGGCCGAGAAAAGTCAATCCGCAGCCAAGGAAATCGGCGATCTGGCCTCCACAACGGTCAAGCACGCCGATCACGCCACTCACCTGATTTCTGAATTGGTCACTCTGAAGACGAAGAACTACGGTCTCGTCCAGGAGATCGCTGCGGCGTCCACGGAGCAGGCCACGGGCATGCAGCAGATCAATCAGGCCGTCGCCCAGCTCTCCGCCGTCACCCAGCAGAACGCCACGGCTTCGGAACAACTTGCGGCCACGGCCGAAGAGATGAATGCGCAGGCCAGCGGTCTGCAAGACCTCATCAGCCAGTTCAAAACCGACGCCCAAGCGACGCCAGCCGTAGCCCAGTCGCGCACAGCAACGGCCCCCGCGCGCCGACCCGCTGCCACGCCGCGCCCCACCCTGGCTGCAGCCGGTGCGGGCGACTTCGTCAAATTCTGATCAGCCTATTTTCCAAGGAGCCCCATATGACGACCGCCATCGCGCATCCGTCTTCCACCCCTGCCCTGCAACTGGCGGGCAACGCCCAGCCCACCAGCGGCCAGTACCTGACCTTCACCTTGCAGAACGAGATCTATGGTCTGGACATTCTGCGGGTACGGGAAATTCTGGAATACACCCGCCCGACCACAGTGCCGATGATGCCGGCCTTTGTGCACGGCGTGATCAACCTGCGGGGCAACGTGGTGCCGGTAATCGATCTGGCGCAGCGCTTCGGCCGCGCGCCTACCGCCTTGCAGGCCCGCACCTGCATCGTCATCGTTGAAATCGAGGGCGAAGACGGGCCGCTGGCCATCGGCGTGCTGGTCGATGCAGTCAACGCCGTACTCGATATGGAAGCCGGCCAGATCGAACCGGCGCCGAGCTTCGGCACCGGCCTGCGGCAAGAGTTCATCCGCGGCATGGCCCGCACCGAAGCCGGTTTCATCATCCTGCTCGATGTGGGCCGTGTGCTGTCGGTCGAAGACATGGCGGGTCTGGCCAGCGCCTCGCATATGGCCGCCTGATTTCTTTTTTAACCGATTTTTCTCCCCTCTTTTCATCGACCAGAGCACGCCATGACCCTCGCTTTGCATCAACGTCTTCAGTTCCGCATCCTTGCGCCGATCGCCTTGCTGGTGATCGTCGTGGTCGCCACCGGCTCGTTCCTGATGGTGCGCAGCGCGCAACACAACGTCGGCGTGGAGATTCAACGTGAATCGCAGCAGCAGATGGGCGAAATCGTGCGCACGCTCGACATCACCAAGAATCTGCTCAACGAGCAGGTGCATGGCTCCATGCGCCTGCTGACCGAGCGTGGCGCGCGGCTCGGCGCGCCTTCGCTGGGCGCGCCAGTGGAGCTGGGCGGAAAAATGCTGCCCGATCTGCAGTTTGGCAAGACCAGCGAGGTCAACCAGTTCGGCCTGGTGGACGGCGTAACCAAGCTGTTTGGCGGCACCGCCACCCTGTTCGTGCGCAGCGGTGACGACTTTGTGCGCGTAAGCACCAATGTCAAAAAGCCGGACGGCACCCGCGCCATCGGCACCCTGCTCGATCCCAAAGGCAAGGTGATTGCCGACATCCGCGATGGCAAAGCGTTTTATGGCGTAGTGCAGATTCTGGGCAATCCCTACATCACCGGCTATGAGCCCATGCGCGACGCGGGCGGCAAAATCATCGGCATCTGGTACGTGGGCTACAAGGCGCAGATCGACGCCATCAAAAACGAAGTCGGCAAGCTGCAACTGCTGTATGGCGGCAATCTGGACGTGACCGACAAGTCCGGCAAAGTGATTTTCGCCACGTCCAATATGCCAGCCCAGATCAACCCGGACGACTGGATCACGTCATCGAAAGCCATACCCGGTTGGGGCTTCACCGTCACCACCCGTTACGCGAAATCCGTCGTTGCCAGCCACACCTGGGAGCGGGTTCTGCCCATTCTGATGGGTGGGTCGATCATGGTTCTGCTGATACTCGGCGTCACCGCCTTTCTTCTTCGCCGCCTGGTGATTCGCCCTCTGGCCGAAGCCGTTTCCGTCGCCCAGCGTGTGGCCGAAGGCGATCTGTCGGTGCGGGTGGCCTCCACCTCGAAGGATGAAACCGGGCAGTTGCTCACGGCTTTGGGCGAGATGGTCGGGCGGCTGACTTCGGTCATCGGCTCGGTGCGCTCGTCTGCCGAGCAACTGCTCTCAGCGTCCACGCAGGTGTCAGCCACTTCACAGAGTCTGTCGCAGTCGTCTTCGGAGCAGGCGGCGTCGGTGGAGGAAACCTCGGCCACGCTGGAGCAGGCGACCGCTTCCATTCGCCAGAACGCGGATAACGCGCGTCTGACGGATTCGATGGCGCAGCAGGCGGCAGGCCAAGCGCGTGAAGGGGGTGCGGCGGTGCAGGGCACGGTCTCGGCGATGCAAGCCATAGCGGAGCGCATCTCGATCATCGATGACATTGCGTATCAGACCAATATGCTGGCTTTGAATGCGGCGATCGAAGCGGCCCGGGCTGGAGAGCATGGCAAGGGCTTTGCGGTGGTGGCCGCGGAGGTGCGCAAGCTGGCCGAGCGCTCTCAGGTGGCGGCCAAGGAGATTGGCGATCTGGCGACTTCGACGGTGAAGCAGGCGGATGCGGCGGGTAGCTTGATTGCGCAGATGGCACCCAATATCTCGAAGACTTCGGATCTCGTGCAGGAGATCACGGCGGCTTCGGAAGAACAGTCGACCGGCATGCAGCAGATCAATCAGGCCGTCGCCCAGCTCTCAGCCGTCACCCAGCAGAACGCCTCGGCTTCGGAACAACTCGCGGCCACCGCAGAAGAGATGAATGCGCAGGCGCAGGCGCTGCAGGAAAGCATGGCGGGCTTCCGGCTTAGCCAGGAAGCGCAGGTCACGGCGGCTAAACCAACCGCGCGTCCTGCCGCAAGCAAGGCCCGGGCGGCTACCGAGGACAGTCTGCCGGTGCTCACGCAACCGCAGCCAGAATTCGTGCGGTTCTGAAGGGACTGACTTCGCCCTTGACCGGTTGTCCATCATGGAAGAGCGTCCCATTGTGGGCAACCTGACTAACTCCTCAACACGCTGATGCACCTGATCACCCCACTGCTCATCGATCTCGGCATCGTCGCCCTTGCGATGGCCGGCGTGCTGATGCTCGCCTGGAAGCTGCTCCAGCAGCTGTGGGGAACCGGGACAAGCAGCGCCTACCAGCCTGCGGCGCTGCTGTTTTCCGCTGGCGTCGCCACGGCCGTGCGCAATCGCTTTCCCTGGATGCGCGCGGCGTACCGGCAGCGGCCAGACCGCAAACTCATGCTGACGGCGGCGGTGATTCTGTTGCTAGCTAGCTCGCTCACCGCGCTATTCACCGCTCTGGTAATGGCCGACCACGAACGGAATCGGCTGACGCTCAGCATGGAGAACGACCGCGACGCACTCAGCCGCGGTCTGCTTATGGCGATGGAGGTTCGCGGCAAGGAGCTGGAGCGGTTTTCCCACAACCCATTGCTCTTACGCACCCTGCGAACACTTCAAACCGGCAAAGAAGGCAGTCCCGCGCATCCATCTGCCGAACTGCAAAGCCAACTCGCCGACTTGCGCACCATGATGGCGCTGTTGGCCCCTCACGAATACAGCATCACCAATCTCTGGGGCGAAACCGTGCTGTCGAGCGCAGCCTCCACAGCGCACCACCCGGGGCTGCCCAGCCTGGCGCCGGCCATGCCACCAGCCAGCCAGTTCATGCTGCAGCGCGATCCGGTAACGCTCAATTTTTTTCTGCACGCGCAGCTCCCGATTCGCAAGGGCGAGCAGACCATCGGCCACTTCAGCGCCTCGCTGCCCCTGCCCGCCTCCAGCCGCATCGCGCATGAGCTGACGCGTCGCGCGAAACACACCGTCATCAAGATCTGCAGCCTCTCCAATGACCTCTGGACCTGTCTGCCCAGCCAGGCCGGTGAAAGCGAACAGACGACGCGGCTCACATCCAAGCGTCTGCCCGCAGAGGTGCGCTGGGCACAGGGCAAAGCGGCTACGACGATTCAGGAAATCGACGGCCAGCGATGGCTGATCAGCTCCACGCCGCTCGGCACAACCGGGCTGGCCCTGGCGGTGGAGGTGCCCACGGCCGAACTCTATGCCCCGGTCGTCGATACGCTCGAAACCGGGCTGCTGTTCGTGCCGGGTCTGGTGCTGCTGGGGCTGCTCGTGCTGGGCTGGCAACTGCGCCCACTGACCCAGAGGCTGCATCAGGCGAACGCGCGGGTACAGAACGCTTTTGACTATTCTGGTATCGGCATTTTGATGGTGAACGGGCAAGGCGAGATTCTCGACTTCAATCCGGCCTTCAGCGAGATGCTGGGCTACACGCCGGCAGAGCTGCGCCAGCCCCATGTCGTCGACGATTTTCTGCATCCGGACGACCGGGGCGCCGTAGCCGCCCAGCTCGGCGGCATGGCAGATACGGAGGTGGGCGCCTATTGCGCGCACCGGCGCTATCGTCACAAGAATGGCCGCTACCGCATGCTGCAGTGGCATGTCTCCCCGGTGAAGAACGAGGACGGCGCTGTGACCTCCATCGTGTGTTACGCCCTCGACGTGACTGACGAACTCGCCCGCAGGGACGCTGCGATCCGGCAGACCGCGTTTCTGAATGCGGTGCTCGACAATATGCGCGACGTGGTCTACGCCTGCGACGAAAACGGCTTGCTGAGCTATGTGAACGCGGCAGCCATTCGGGCGGGTTTGCCGACAAAAATGGGGGTGTCGTTGCGTGAATTGGAGTTGGTCACGCCTGTTCACACCACTGACCACAAGCCGGTTCCACTGGAGCAACTGCCGCTGGAATCGGCCTTGCGCGGTGAACCCAAGGAGGCAGAGAACTTTCTGATAGAAAGCCTGGAAGGCCAGTGGCGGCACTATGAAATCACGGCGCGTCGACTGCTGGATTCCACCGGCACGCCTCTCGGCGCCGCAGCGGTCGCGCACGACGTCACGGAAATCCGTGCCGTAGACCGGCGCCTCAAGTGGCTGATCGATCACGACGAGCTGACCGAACTGCCCAATCAGACCCTGGTCATCGAATCGCTAGAGCGCTTGCTCGAAGCCGAGACCAGCCGGGACGAGAGCCGCCAACTGGCCGTTTACTTGCTCGACATCGACCGCTTCCGCCAGATCAACGACAGCTTTGGTCACGCCCTGGGCGATGACCTGTTGATCGAAACCGCGGCGCGGCTGAAGGTCGCGCTTGCTCCAGACGATTTTCTGGCACGCTGGGGCGGCAATGCCTTCGCGGTGCTGCATCCTTGCACCGCCGACCAGCAGGCTCTGCTCGATCACGCCGAGCAACTGCTCAACAGCCTGACCGAACCTTTCGTACTCGACGGTCAGACCATTTTCATCACCGCCAGCCTGGGCATTGCGCGTGCGCCGCGCGATGGGCGGTCGGCCACGCAACTATTCAGCCGTGCCGATGTGGCCATGTACCGCTGCAAGGCCAACACCCCCGGCCGGGCGCTGCTCTACACCGCCGACATGAGCCAGCGCGGGCGCGAGCTCATCGAGATGGAGACCGATCTGCGCCACGCTCTCGCCATGGAGCAGTTTTTTGTGCTTTACCAACCCAAGGTCTGCTTGCAAACCCGTCAGGTGATTGGGGCGGAGGCCTTGCTGCGCTGGCAGCACCCGCAACATGGCCTGGTTTCTCCGGCCACGTTCATTCCGCTGCTCGAAGAAACCGGCCTGATCGTGCCCGTGGGGCAATGGGTGCTGAACGCCGTGTGCAAGCAGCTTCAAGAATGGGAGCAGCAGGGCAAGACCCCGTTGCCCATCGCCGTGAACTGCTCGATGCGGCAGTTGCAGGGCGATCTGATTTTGCGCCAGGTCTCTTCGGCCCTGGAGCACTCGGGCATCGCGCCCGGCCTGCTGGAGCTGGAAATCACCGAAAGCATGATGCTGCGCGATCCCGAGCATGTCAGCGGGCTGATCGTGCAATTGCGCGAACTTGGCGTGAACACCTCCATCGACGATTTCGGCACGGGCTACTCCTCGCTGGCCTCGCTCAAGCGCCTGCCCGTCACCACAATCAAACTCGACCGCGCTTTTGTCAAAGACCTGCCCAACGATGCCGACGACGCGGCCATTACGCGTGCGGTGATTTCGATGGCTAAGGCCCTGCACCTGATCGTCATCGCCGAAGGCGTCGAAACGCAGGAGCAAGCCGATTTTCTGCAGCAACTCGGGTGCGAGGCCTACCAGGGCTGGCTGTTCAGCCAGGCGGTCGCGCCCAAGCGCTTTGCTCAATATCTGGCCGATGCCAAGACCCACACACCTGGCTGAAAAAACCATGCAAACGCTCACCGATACCGAACTCAGCGGCTTTTCCCGCCTCATGTTCGAAGCCGCTGGCATCACCCTGGCACCGTCGAAAAAAGCGCTGGTCGAAGGGCGTCTTTCAAAGCGGCTGCACGCGCTCGGGCTGGCGACTTTCACCGATTACCTGCACCATCTGCGGCAAGACGCCGCCGAGCGCCAGCAGGCCATCGACCTGCTCACCACCAACGAAACCTATTTCTTTCGCGAGCCGCGGCACTTCGCCTATCTGTCGGAGCAAATCATTCCGCATGCGGATACCTCGCGCCCATTCCGGGTGTGGAGCGCGGCCTGCTCCAGCGGCGAAGAGCCCTACAGCATCGCCATGGTGCTGGCCGAGCGCATGGGACAACGGCCGTGGGAGATCGTGGCCTCCGACATTTCCACCCGGGTGATCGAGCAGGCGCGTCGCGCCATCTACCCGATGGAGCGCGCCGAAAAAATTCCCCAGCCCTACCTCAAGGCCTTTTGTCTGAAGGGAACGGGGGCACATGAGGGTAGTTTTGCGCTGCAGCCCAGCATCCGCGAGCGGGTGCGCTTTCAGGTCATCAATCTCAACACCGCCCTGCCCGACATCGGCCAGTTCGACCTGGTGGTGCTGCGCAATGTGATGATCTATTTCGACGCCGAGACCAAGCGCGCGGTTTGTCGTCGGCTGCTGGATGTGCTGCGGCCCGGCGGGCATCTGTTCATCGGTCATTCCGAAAGCCTGAACGGTCTGGATCTGCCGCTGCGCAGCCTTCAGCCCGCCGTCTATCTCAAGCCGCAATGAAAACTGCGCCGTTCCCCGCACCTGCCGAGGCCGCGCAGGAAGAGCCGCTGGAAATTTTTCTGCAGCCCGGCGAGCTGTATTTCGGCGAAGGGCGCACCCGCGTGCGCACCCTGCTGGGCTCGTGCGTGGCCATTGCGGTGTGGCACCCGCGGCTGAAGATCGGCGGGCTATGCCATTACATGCTGCCCGGCCGCGGCGCGCATCATGGTGCTCACCGTGCGCTCGACGGCCGCTATGCCGACGAGGCCATGCTGCTATTCCTGCGCGATATGCGGGCGGCGGGCACCCGCCCCGATGAATACGAGGCCAAGCTGTTCGGCGGCGGGCGCATGTTCACGCAGGAAAAGCCCCTGCATGTGCAACACGGCTGCCTGGACGTGCCGTGCAAAAACGTACTGCGCGGACGCGAACTCGTGCGTCAACATGGCCTGCGCCTGAAGGCCGAACATCTGGGTGGCGAAGGCCACCGCAATGTGCTGTTCGAGATTTGGAGCGGCGACGCCTATCTGAAATTCTGGGGCCAGAACGCGCAGCAAAGCATGGGTTGAGTCCCATCAAAACCCTTCCTACTGGAGACGCTTTCATGATTCGGACCGACAAGGTCAAGGTGTTCATCGTCGACGATTCCGCCGTGGTGCGGCAGGTGCTGCAGGCCGTGCTGCTGCGCGATCCGGGCATCGAGGTCATCGGTGTCGCACCCGACCCGCTGTTTGCCCTGCAGCGCATGCAGCTAGGCCAGTGGCCCGACGTGCTGGTGCTCGACGTGGAGATGCCCCGCATGGACGGCATCACCTTCCTCAAGAAGCTCATGGTCGAGCATCCGCTGCCGGTGGTCATCTGTTCCACACTCACCGAAAAAGGCGCGCAGATCACGCTCGATGCTCTGGCGGCCGGGGCCGTCAGCGTGGTGACCAAGCCGCGCGTGGGCCTGAAGGACTTTCTGGTGGAGCAAACCACCGAGCTGACGCAGACCATCAAGGCCGCAGCCCGCGCCAACACCGGTAGTCTGCGCGCCTTGTCGCGGCCCGTGGTCAGCGTGGCCAAGGCCCCCGCGCCGCCCACGTTCACCCCCAGCGCGCATGTGCTGACCGACACCACCGAGAAGATCATCGCCATGGGCATGTCCACCGGCGGCACCGTGGCGCTCGAGCGCGTGCTCACCACCCTGCCCCGCACCCTGCCGGGCATCGCCGTGGTGCAGCACATGCCGGAGAAGTTCACCGCGACTTTTGCCGAGCGCCTGAATTCCGTCTGCGCCCTCGAAGTGCGCGAGGCGCGTGACGGCGACCGGCTGATTCCCGGGCTGGTGCTCATCGCGCCGGGCGGCCGCCACATGCAGGTGCGGCGCAGCGGCGCGCAGTACCACGTCGAAGTACGCGATGGCCCGCCGGTCAACCGCCACCGGCCTTCGGTCGATGTGCTGTTCCGCTCAGTGGCGCAATGCGCCGGGCGCAACGCGTTGGGCATCATCCTCACCGGCATGGGCGACGACGGCGCGCGCGGCCTCAAGGAAATGCACGACGCCGGCGCCCGCACCGTGGCGCAAGATGAGGCCACCAGCGTGGTCTACGGCATGCCCAAGGAGGCGGTGAAACTTGGCGCCGCCGACCGCAGCCTGGCCCTGGGCGACATCGGCGCGGCGATGGTGGAATACGGCCGCGGTTGACCCGAAAGTCGCGCTTCACACGGGGTCTTCCCCTATGCAGCGGCACTGGCCTCGTGTCGTTACATAAGCATCAAGTTAAACCTCTCTCTACCCTGATGAACAACCTTCGTATTCGCACCCGCATGACCTTGGGCCTGCTCGGAATGCTGGCCGTCATCGTGCTCAATGCCGCGTTGGCGCAGCAGCAATTGGCGCAATCCAACGCCCGGCTCGACTCCATCGTGCATGTGCAAAGCCAGCGTATCGCCCTGCTCAACACTTTTTTCACCAACTTCCAGGGCACCACGGCAGCGCTGTATCAAACCCTGCTGAACCCGGCACACGCGCAGGCGCAGCAGGCCCTCAAAAAGCAGCTCGCCGAAAACCGTGAAAGCACGGCCCAGGTGTTCAAAGAGTTGCAAGCCTTGCCGCCGGATGCCGAGGTCAACGCGCAACTCGCTGAAATTCACAGCCTGATGGCAAAGAACCGGGGCGTGCAGCAGCAGGTCATCGGTCTGATGCAGCAAGGGCTCTATCCGCAGGCCAGCACCATCTACACCCAACTGGCTTCGCCCATCGTGCTCGCCATGCACCAGCACATCAGTGCGTTGATCGCCCATCAGAAAGCGCAGATGCAGGCGGCGTATGCGCAAAGCCAGGCTGCCTATGCAAGTGCGGTTCGCCAGGCGCTGTGGATCACCATCGGCTTCATCCTCGCAGCAATGGTGGGCGGCTTCTGGATCACCCGCTCCATCACCCTCCCCTTGAGCGAGGCAGTGCATGTCGCGCAGCGCGTGGCCGAAGGCGATCTATCGGTGCGGGTGGCTTCCACGTCGAAGGATGAAACCGGGCAGTTGCTCGCTGCTTTGGGAGACATGGTCGGGCGGCTGACTTCGGTCATCGGCTCGGTGCGCTCGTCGGCCGAGCAACTGCTCTCAGCGTCCACGCAGGTGTCGGCCACTTCACAGAGTCTGTCGCAGTCGTCTTCGGAGCAGGCGGCTTCGGTGGAGGAAACCTCGGCCACGCTGGAGCAGGCGACCGCTTCGATTCGCCAGAATGCGGATAACGCCCGTCTGACGGATTCGATGGCGCAGCAGGCGGCAGGCCAAGCGCGTGAAGGGGGTGCGGCGGTGCAGGGCACGGTCTCGGCGATGCAAGCCATAGCGGAGCGCATCTCGATCATCGATGACATTGCGTATCAGACCAATATGCTGGCTTTGAATGCGGCGATTGAAGCGGCCCGGGCTGGAGAACATGGCAAGGGATTTGCGGTGGTGGCCGCGGAGGTGCGCAAGCTGGCGGAGCGCTCTCAGGTGGCGGCCAAGGAGATTGGCGATCTGGCGACTTCGACGGTGAAGCAGGCGGATGCGGCGGGTAGCTTGATTGCGCAGATGGCACCCAATATCTCGAAGACTTCGGATCTCGTGCAGGAGATCACGGCGGCTTCGGAAGAACAGTCGACCGGCATGCAGCAGATCAATCAGGCCGTCGCCCAGCTCTCAGCCGTCACCCAGCAGAACGCCTCGGCTTCGGAACAACTCGCGGCCACCGCAGAAGAGATGAATGCGCAGGCGCAGGCTTTGCAGGAAAGCATGCTGCAGTTCAAATTGGCTTGAGCCGTCGGCTTTTCTAGCACCTCAAGCCAGACGCCGGGCGCGCTCGGTCGGGCTGACGATGTCGGTCAGGCGAATGCCGAACTTGTCATTCACCAGCACGACTTCGCCGCGCGCGATGAGAAAGCCGTTGACCAGCACATCCATCGGTTCGCCTGCGAGCCGGTCGAGATCGACCACTGAACCTTGCGCCAGTTGCAGCAGTTCGCGAATCTGGATTTTGGTGCGGCCCAGTTCCACCGACAGCGTGACGGGGATGTCCATCACCAGATCGAGCTGGTTGTTGGGCGCGCCGCCGCCCTGGTCGGCACGAAGTTCGGCGAAGGGGGCGGGTTGCACCTTGGGCGGCTCTGCCGCAGCGGCTGCAGGCTCGGCGGATACGCCCTGCTCCGCCATGGCTTCGCCCCAGTCCGCCAGATCGTCGGCGGCTGCGGTGTCGGTGGGGGTGTTTTCTGCCATGGAATGTCCTGCGGAATAAGGGATCGGAATCAGTGCGCGCCGTGCGCCAGGAGTTGCGCCTTCTCGGGCACCTCCGGGAAAAGCTGCTGGCGAATCTTGAGCGCCATCTTGTCTTCGTGCCGGCCATACTCGCCCAGCAGCACGGGAATGCCGTCCACGCGGGCAATCACGGTTTCGGGCATGTCCACCGGCAGGACATCGCCGACCCGCAGATTCAGCAATTCGCGCACCAGAATTTGCCGTTGCAGCAGTTCGACGCGCATTTCCACTTCGGCCTCGCGCATTTCAGTCTGCAAGGCCTTGACCCAGCGGTGATCGACCTCGCTGCGGTCGGTGGTCATGCCGGTGGTGAGCTGGTCGCGGATGGGTTCGACCATGCTGCACGGGATGCACACGTGCAGGCTACCGCCGCCGCCCTCGATCTCGACATCGAAGGTGGAGACGATGACCACCTCGGTCGGGGTGGCGATGTTGACGAACTGCGGGTTGACTTCGGAGCGCGTGAGCTCGGGCTCCAGAGGCAGCACGGGCGCCCAGGCGGTTTTGTATTCCTTGAACACCATGTCGAGCATGCGCTTGATGATGCGCTGCTCCAGCGGGGTGAAGTCGCGGCCCTCGATGCGGGCGTGAAAGCGGCCATCTCCCCCGAAAAAGTTGTCGATCACGCTGAAAATCAGCCGCGGGTCGAAGATGAACAGCGCGGTTCCGCGCAAAGGTTTCATCTGCACCAGATTGAGATTGCTGGGCACGACCAAGCCGCGAATGAACTCGTTGTACTTGGTCAGCTTCACCGACGACACCGAGATTTCAGAGGCGCGCCGCAGAAAGTTGAACAGACTCACCCGCCACAGCCGGGCGAAGCGCTCGTTGATGACCTCCAGCGTGGGCATGCGCCCGCGCACGATGCGGTCCTGGCTGGCCAGGTCGTAAGGACGCACGCCCCCTTCATCCGCCGCCTGCGGTTCGGCCGCTGGCTCTTCGCCTGAAATGCCGCCGAACAGTGCGTCGACTTCGTCTTGGGAGAGGACGTCTTGAACCATGTCAGTTCCGCACAGACGTTATAAGGCAGAGGGCACTGCCCTCGCGGGGCAGCGAGCAAATCGAGCGTCGGAGCTGTTTCATTTCACTGCACCACGAAAGCGGTAAAAAACACGCCGTCGATCGGCGCCCCGTCATGCCCATGCGCAGCGGCAGCCGCGCCGCCCCCGCCGCCATGTTCCCCACCTGCAGCGGCCACCGCAGGCGCGCCTTCGAGCACCTTGTTCACCGAATGCAGGATGTCTTCGCGCAGGTGATCGCGCCCTTCCACCGAATCGACCTTGTCGATCGACTGGGCCGCGAGGATGCGCAGAATGTTGTTGCGGAGTTCGGGCGTCATGAGCTTGACCTTGCCTTCAACCGAAGGATCGTAAGTCTTGAGATCGATCTTGACCTGCAGGTAATGCACTGTGCCGTCGGTACTCTGCAGATTGGTGACAAACGGCTCCATGCTGATGAAACGCATGTTCTTCGCCTTCTCGGCCGCAGCCTCCGCAGCCAGCTCGGCCGCGGTGGGCGCCGCCTTGGGCTTCATCAGAAAAAATGCCGCCGCGCCGCCCCCGGCCATGAGCACGATCACCGCCACCAGAATGATGATGATCAACTTGGTCTTGCCGCCGCCCTTTTCCTTGGCCTTGGCCTCTTGTTCCGCCATACCCCACTCCCAATGTGCTGATTGGGGCGCGCACGCTGCGCACCCTTTGCGCGTGAAGGACGATCAATGCGTTTTCACTGCAGGGTTTAACGACACAAGGGCGGGGTTTTTGAAGGGGCGCCGCTGCGTGCAGCACACCGACCGCAGCATGAAAGACTCCCAGGTTCTCACACATAGGTGTTCACCAGTCCCTGCTGCCAGCGCAAGACCTGCGCGGCAGAAGCGCCCGGTGCGCCGCCTGCGGCGATGTCGGCAATCGCGTTCGATCCCGACGCGCCGCGTTGCGAGCGTGCCTGCTGGCGATCGCCCTGCCCGCCTTGGGTGCCGACGGAAGTCTGGCCGAGCGACAGCCCGGCCCCGGCAAACACATCGCGCAGTTGCGGCAGCGCCGCCTCGACCGCCTGCCGCACCACGGCATGCGCGGAGACAAACTGCGCCTGAATCTGGCCATCGTGCATCTGCAGATGGACTTCGAGCGGCCCGAGTTGCGGCGGATTGAGATGCAGCGTGGCGAATTGCTGCTGCCCCTGTGCCGCCAGCAAGACCTGCTGATTCATCGCCTGCCCCCAGTCGGGCGAACCCATATGGGCGGGCACCGTCGCCGCCCAGACCGCCTGCGAGGCCGGGTTGGCCTGCGGCATACCCAGAGTCAAAGCCTGCCCGATCTGGTTTGGCGACACAACAGACGGGGTTGAGTCGGCATGGTTCGACGGTGAGGCCTGCAGGGCCGAAAAGTCTAAAGCCGTGGTGAGGGACTGATGCAGGGCCGCGAATCGGCTGGGCTGTGCGGCGTCTGCAGCGCTGCCCGCCAGGTTCTGCATCCACGCGGGCAGGCTCTCGGCGGCTTTGGTCGTGCCGCCCGTCGTGACGCCTGCTGGCACTCCCGCGCGCCCGAAGTTCGCCTGCCGGTCTGTCAGCGGGTCATTCTGCGGTCCGGCCAGCAGTGCAGAGGTCGGCAGAGTTTTGACGTCTTGGGCCTCAGCCGTCGGGGTGGCAATGGGCGCGGCAACCGAGGTGACAACCGGCGCCTGCAGCATGGCGGCGAGCACGGGGCCAGGTACTGCTGCCGGGTTGGCATCCTTCGGCGCAGTCTTGCGGTCGTCCAGCGGCAAGGTTTTGCCGCTTTGCGCTGCCGCCATTGCCGCTTCGAGCGCCCCGCTGGTCTGCGGGGCCAGCGCCGATGCGCTCGCATTCGCCGCTGCAGAATCTTGTGATGGCGCGGATGACTGCATCTGCGGCGAATCGGCCTTGCCCCGCGCCTGCGCTGTCGCTTTTGCGTCTGAAGATGAAGCCTCGCTCGGTTTCTGCGCTTTTGCCGAATCTGCGGACGCCGACGACGAGGGCGCCGCCTTGCCCGCACGCGAAAGCGCGTCGGAAAAGCTTGGCCCGGTCTCGTTCTGAGACGTTGCAGCCCCGGCCGACGACGATTCGGCAGGTGGCGCAGCAGGAGTGGACACGACAGGAACGATCAGCGGCATGATGGCGGCTCAAACGAGTAGAGACCCGTTCTAAGCAAAACCTGCGCCAGCCTGACTGACTGACTGCAGCCTGACTGATCTTGCGACTTCAGAAATCAGACCGCTGCTGCGAGCTGGGCAGGAATTGCGACGCTCGCCGTACCGCCCATTCCTGCAGGTTTTTCAGCGCGCTGGCCTTTTGTCCCTGGCGTTTTTGCGCCTGATGCTGGTCGATCAGCACCTCGAACGCCTTTTCGCGCTGGCGCGCTGCCGTCCATTGCCCCATGAGTTCGGTCAGGATGAGCTGCTGGCGGTTGAGTTCGACTTTCTGCGCGGTGATGGCCGATTCGATGCGATCGACAAAACCGCGCAGGTCGCGCACCTGACTCCAGGCGGTGCCGGCAGTGCCCAGAGTCTGGATCTGTTCACGATATTGCGCGGCATAACTTTCAAGCTGTGCAAGCTTCGCCTGCGCGGTTCGAAGAATGTCCTGCTGTTTACCCACGAGTTGACCCGCATTCTGACTGGCCTCTACGGCTTGCGCATGCAAAGCCTGAAGGGTCTCCAGCCGTTGCGGGCTGAGGGTATTGTTGTAGGTCATGCGTTGGGGGCCGAATTTGATTCAGGCAAAGTGTAAACCTTGCACCCGGCAGGCCCAAACTTCCCTGTCGAAATCGTCAAAAACCCGACATTTCAAACAAGGTAGGGTGTCATCAGATCGGCCAGTTCCTGTCGGCTCTGTGTCAGACCGACAGCGGCGTGCATGTCCTGAATCAAAAACTCGCGGATGCCGGCGTGCGCCTGCACCGCCTGGTCGAGTTGCAGGTCGGCACCCGGGGTGTAGGCGCCCACCGCGATGAGGTCTTGCTGGCTGGCGTAGCGCGATTGCATTTCCTTGAGCTTCTGCATGCGCCGAAGTTCCAGCGGGGTCGCGATGGCCGGCATCACGCGGCTGATCGACGCCTGCAGGTCGATGGCCGGAAAGTGCCCCTGCTCGGCCAGACGGCGACTGAGCACGATATGGCCGTCGAGAATGGCGCGCACGTTGTCGGCCACCGGGTCTTGCTGGTCGTCGCCTTCCATCAGCACAGTGTAGAACGCGGTGATGCTGCCGCCGCCCTCCGGCCCGTTGCCCGCACGCTCCACCAGCGCCGGCAGCTTGGCGAACACCGAGGGCGGAAAACCGCGCGCCGCCGGGGGCTCGCCTGCGGCCAGCGCCACTTCGCGCAGCGCCAGGGCGTAGCGGGTGACCGAATCCATCAGCAGCAGCACGTTCAGCCCCTGGTCGCGGTAATACTCGGCCATCGCGGTGGCCAGACGCGCGCCGCGAATGCGGGTCAGCGCCGGAGCGTCGGCCGGGGCGGCCACCACGACGGCCCTGCTACGCCCTTCCACGCCCAGAATGTCTTCGATGAACTCTTTGACCTCGCGGCCCCGCTCGCCGATGAGCCCCACCACGATGACGTCGGCATTGGTGTTGCGCGCCATCATGCCCAGCAGCACGCTCTTGCCCACGCCGCTGCCCGCGAACAACCCCATACGCGCACCACGGCCCACGGTGAACAGCGCATTGATCGCGCGCACGCCCACGTCGAGCGGCTGGCGCACCAGCGCCCGGCCCAGCGGGTTGATCTGCTGGGTGGACAAGGTGGTGTAGTGTGAGGCCAGCAGCGCGCCGTCGCCGTCGAGCGGACGCCCGTTGCCGTCGAGCACGCGCCCGAGCAGTTCGGGCCCGACGGGAATGCGAATATCGCCCGGCACGGGATGCACCCGCGCCCCCGACGTGAGGCCCTGCACTTCGCCCAGCGCCATGAGCTGCACATGATCGCCGTTGAAACCCACCACTTCGGCGTCGATGACACGGTTCTGCTCGGTGCTGATGCGACAACGCTCGCCCAGACTCGCCTCCAGCCCCTGCGCTTCAAGAATAAGCCCGCGCACCCGCACCAGGCTGCCGCTATAGACCAGGGGCAAAGGCCCGCCCGATTGCAGGCGAAGTTGCAAAGTCTGCAGATGGCGCGATACCCGGGCCAGACTCATTGCAGCCCTTCCTCGAACAGCCGAGCCATGATCTGCCGCCAGCGCTCTTCCACGCGCAGATCGAGCTCACTCACCGCCTCCCGCGAGCGCGTGCGCCAGCGGCGGTCGGGCGTGGCGGTCTGCCCCGGCGCGGCAGCAGCCACGATCAGATCGCCGCGCTGCAAAGTGTCGTCCGCCAGCAGGGTCACGCCGCTGCTTTCGAGATCGGGCGCGGCGTTGCGCAACACGTCCAGATCGAGGGGATGAAGCCGCACCGAAGGCGCCCCGGCCTGCGCCGGAAAAGCCGCCAGCGCCTTGCGCACAATGGGCAGCAGCGCTTCGGGCTGAGTGCGCAGCTCTTGCAGGATGACCTGCCGCGCCAGTTCCAGCGCCAGCGCCACCAGCGCCGTCTCGGCCTCGGCGTCGAGCGCGGCCACAGGTTGGGTGACGCGGGAGAGCAGCGCCTGCAGCGTCTCACGTTCCTGCTGCGCCTGCGCCCGCCCGGCGGCCAGGCCCTCGGCGTGTCCAGCGGCAAAGCCTTCGCGATGGCCTTGTTCCAGGCCCGCCTGTCGGCCGTCTTCGCGGCCCTGCGCCTCGGCCTGCGCGTACACCGCCTCGAACTGCTGCGCGGTGGGCGGGCCGCCAGCGGTCTGAAGCGGGGTCTGCACGGCGGTGCGCGCCGCAGAGTCCATTTCCGGCGGCTGCCAGCGCCGCGCGGCCTGCGCGTCTTCCTTGGGAATGATGCCGCTCATGGCTTCGGTGAGAACCGGTTACGGGTCGCCAGGTATCAGCCGACGAGTTGTTCGCCGCCGCCGCTGCCCAGCTGAATCTGGCCCGCCGCTTCCAGGCGCGAGGCGATCTGCAGAATTTCCTTCTGCGCCCCCTCCACTTCGGAGAGCTTGACCGGCCCCTTGGCCTCCATGTCGTCGCGCAGCATTTCAGAGGCGCGCTTGGACATATTGCTGAGAAATTTCTCTTTGAGCGCGTTGTTCGTGCCCTTGAGCGCCAGAATCAGCGTTTCCGACGAAATTTCGCGCATCATGGTTTGCAGACTGCGGTCGTCCACATTGATCAGATCGTCGAACACGAACATCTGGTCCTGCACCTTGGTCGCCAGTTCTTCATCCTGCGAGCGCAAGTGCTCCATGATGCTCGACGACAGCGCGGTTTCCACCCGGTTGAGAATCTCGGCGGTGACTTTCGGCCCGCCCACGGAACTGACCTGCACGCTCTGCGAATCGCCCGAGAGCTGTTCTTCGAGCACTTCGTTGAGCTCGCGCAGCGCGCTGGGCTGCAGGCCGTCGAGCGCGGCCAGCCGCAGCATGGCTTCGCCGGCCTGGCGCTCGGTGAGAAAGTGCAAGACCTCGCCGGCCTGCTCGGGCTCGATATTGGCCAGCACCAGCGCCACCACTTGCGGATGCTCCAGCTTGATCAACTCGGCAATGGCGCGCGGCTCGAGCCACTTGAGGTTCTCCAGCCCGTTCGATTCGCCGCCGTGCAGAATGCGCTCGATCAGCGAATTGGCGCGCTCGCCGCCCAGCGCCTTGGTCAGCGCACCGCGCAGAAATTCGTTGGAGCCCAGGCCGAGTGCCGTCTGCTGCTCAATTTTTTCGCGGAATTCGCGCATGACCCCATGCGCCTGGTCGGCGCTCACCCGGTTGAGTTTGGACATGGCCACGCCCAAACGCTGCACTTCGCGCGGCCCGAGATGGCGCATGATCTCCGCGGCCTGGTCTTCTCCCAGACTCAGCAGCAGCACGGCCGCGCGGTCGAGTCCGCTGAAATCGGCTTGTTCACTGGCCATCGGACAGCCACTCCTTCACCACCTGCGCCGCCCGCCGCGGGTCTTGCTTGACCAGTTCGCGCGAGATCGCCGCATCCGTCTCCAGGGTATTGCTCAATTGCACCGTGTCTGGCGCCAGCGCACCGGGCATACCGCCCGCCGCCATTTCGGCGCCCGCACCCGGGCCGGATGACTTTTGCATGCCGTCACTCGGCGTCTCTTCACGCGCGGCCTCGTCGAGCTCGGCGGCTTCCTTGCCTTTGCGACGTTTGGCCTTGACATCGCCGCTCGTCGCCTTGCGCATGGCGCGGTAAGCCATCAAACCGAGAATCAGGGCGATGACGTAGGGCACGGCCTGCCGCACGCCGTCCCAGACCCAAGCCTGGCGCCACAAGGGCAACTGCTTCTCGGCCTCTTTCTGCGCGGCAGTGAAGGGCATGTTGACAATGCTCACCGTGTCGCCGCGCTTGGCATCGAAACCGATGGCGTTTTCCACCAGCTGCTTCATTTGCCCCAACT
The DNA here is from genome assembly GCF_900634595.1 of Thiomonas sp. OC7. NCBI lineage: Bacteria > Pseudomonadati > Pseudomonadota > Betaproteobacteria > Burkholderiales > Thiomonas > Thiomonas sp. OC7. The sequence goes on from NZ_LR131953.1 coordinate 420,717, forward strand.
GCGCCGCGTTCAGCGGCACGGGCTTACCGCCCTTGGCCTGATCGTTCACCAGTACGGAAACCGACAACCGCTTGACCGAGCCGACCGGCTGCTGGGTATGGCTGACCGTTTTGTCGAGGTCGTAATTGCTCGTGGCCGACGAGCTGGCCGCCGTGGGTGCCAGCGTCTTGAGGCTGGGGGTGATCTGGGTGAGTTGCTGGGGCGTGAGCGGCGCGGAAGCCGTGCCCATGACAAAAGGAGCGGTGACCCCACCCGGCGGCTGGTTGCTCAGTGCGCCGGGCACGCCGGCGGGCAGCGTGCCGCCGCCGCTGGAATTGGTGCTTTGCTGCTGCTGGCTGAGCAAATGGCCCTGGCCGTAAACCACCGAGCTGGATTCAGTCTTGGCGAAATCGATGTCGGCCGACACCGCCACGCGCACCCCCTCGTTGCCCACCAGGGGCGCGAGCAGCGCTTCGATCTGCTTGCGATATTGCTGCTCGATGGTGTTGCGATACATCAGCTGGTCGGGCTGTATGCCGCTGTCGGCCCGCTGCCCGGAGGTGAGCAGATTGCCGTCCTGATCGACCACGCTGACGTTTTTATCCCCCAGCCCCGCCACGGCGGACGACACCAGATGCACGATGCCCGCCACCTGCGCGCCGCTGAGCACCCGGCCCGGATAGAGCTTGAGCAGCACCGAGGCTGAGGGCTTCTCGGCCTCGCTCAGGAACACGGAGGGTTTGGGAATGGCCAGATGCACCGTGGCCGATTGCACCGCCGAAAGCGATTCGATGGTGCGCCCCAGAGAACCCTCCAGCGCCCGCTGGTAGTTCACGCGCTCGACAAACTGGCTGGTGCCCATCGGCTCGTGGTCGAGCACCTCGAAGCCCACGCCCGCACCTTTGGGCAGACCGTTGGCCGCGAGTTTCATGCGGGTGGCGTACACCTGCGCCGAGGGCACTTCGATCACCGCGCCGCCGCCAGTGATGCGATAGGGAATGTTGAGCTTTTGCAGTTCGCCAATGACCGCGCCGCCATCGCGCTCGGAAAGATTGGTGTAGAGCACCTGATAGTCGAGCCGGCTCGTCCACATCAGGGTGACGATAACCAGCGCGATCAGCGCCGCCAGACCCGCCAGCCAGGTGAAGCGCTGGTTCATATTCATCTGGCGGAAGGCGCCCAAGGGGTCTTGCAGCGCGGCGGCGGTGGTCGTGGCCATGAGGGGGCGTCAGGAGAGGAGCGTCAAAAAAATGTCATTTAGGGAAACGGCGTGGTGCGATAGGGCGATCAGGCCTGAATGTTCATGATGTCCTGATAGGCGGACACGAGTTTGTTGCGCACCTGCAGCACCGCCTGAAACGACAGGCTGGCCTTTTGCGAAGCGAGCATCACATCGCTCAGACTCACATCGCCCGTTCCCGAAACGAACTCCTGCTGCAGGGCGTTGGCGTGCTGCAACTCGCCGCTCACCCCGTCGATGGCGCTCTTGAGCGTGGTGGCGAAGTCGGATTGTTGCGAGGCCGCGGTGGCGCCCAGCGCCGCTGCCGCATTGCCGCCCACCGCGTCGGCGGGCCGCGCCTGCGCCTGCGCGGTGAGGCTGCGCATCTGGGCAAGCACGCTTTGCATGGGATCAATCTGCATGAGGCCTCCGGCAATTTTTCGTCGATTCAACCGGGATTAAACCGGTGTTTTGCCCCTTTGAAGCAAAACACGTTCCAGCTATGGCTGGCTCAGGGCGCATCAAGGTGCATCAGGCAGTTCCGGCAGTTCCAGCCCGGCTTCGCGCAGTTTTTGCAGTTTGTGGCGCAGGGTTCGCGGGCTGATGCCCAAACGCTCTGCGGCCCGCTGCTTCGAGCCCTGGCTGTGCTGCAGCGCGTCGGCGATGAGCTGGCGTTCATTCAACGCCAACTCGCTGCCTAGATCGCCCGCAAAGGGCTGCGGCGTAAATGGCTGCGGCGCGAGCTGCGGCTGCGCGAGTGCCGGGGCACGTTGAGCGCTCTCGGCGGCGGGCGGCGGAAACAGCAGATCGGCCGCTGAAATCACCCCGCTCTGGCTCAGAATGGTCGCGCGCTGCATCACGTTGTCGAGCTCGCGCACATTGCCCGGCCAGCGGTGGGCCAGCAAGGCCTGCTGCGCTGAAGGATCGAGCTGGGGCGATGGCGTCATGCCAAACGGCGCCGCATGGCGTACCAGCATGGCCTTGGCCAACGGCAAAATGTCGTCGCGGCGCTCGCGCAGCGGCGGAATTTGCACCGGAAACACGTTCAGCCGGTAATACACGTCTTCGCGCAGCACGCCTTGCTGCACCGCCTGCTGCAGATCGCGGTTGCTGGTGGCCACCAGTCGCACGTCGAGCGCGATGCGTTTGCGCCCACCCAGGCGTTCGATTTCGCGCTCCTGCAGCACGCGCAGCAGCTTGGCTTGTAGCGCCGGGGCCATTTCCGTCACTTCGTCGAGCAGCAGCGTGCCGCCCTGCGCCTGCTCGAATTTGCCCGGCGCCGACTGCCCTGCCCCGGTAAAAGCGCCCTTCTCGAAGCCGAACAGCGTGGCTTCGAGCAGGGTTTCAGGAATGGCGGCGCAGTTGATCGCGATGAACGGCCCCGCCGAGCGCGGCGATTGCGCGTGCACATAGCGCGCCATGACTTCCTTGCCCACGCCGCTTTCGCCCAGCAGCATGACGGTGACATCGGTCTGCGCGGCGCGACGAACGATGGTCAGAATCTGCTGCATTGCGGCAGACTCGGCGATCAGGCCGCTGGCGGGTCCGGGCGCCGATGTTGTCTTTGTCGAGGCCGCGGTCGGCGCCGGGCTTGCGACCGGGTTTGATGCCACGGCGACCTTGGTTTTTGGCGGGGTCAGCGACGTCGCCGAAGGCACGAACTGACGAATCTTGGACAGCGCCTGCGAGAGATCGAGGGGGGCGTTCAGATAGTCCGCCGCGCCGCTTTGCAGCGCCTGCACGGCCGCCTGCACCGAGGCATGCCGCGCCACCATCAGCACCGGCAGCGCAGGATGCAGGCCGTGCAGCCGCGCCAGCACCCGTGCCGCGTCGATGCCCACCCCTTCGCCATCGCAAAACACCAGATCGGGCGACCAGCCCTGCTCGACCGCTTGCAGGGCGGTGTCTTCCGCCGTATGCAGCGCGGCCACGCAACCCGCGCCCTGCAATTCGTCGCAAAGCCGCTGGCCACGCGCGGCGTCGTGGTCGATCAGCAAAATTCGCGGGGAAGTCATCGGGAAGGGTCGAAATCAGGCGAAGAGAAAACAAGAGGGCATACAGCCCGGCAGCAAGTTAGCAAAACCAAGGCCTGAGACGTGACGATTTTCCGTCACCCGCACTCGCAACAGCGGCAAGCTTCGAATTTACTCGCGCGCCTCGGCGCCCAGGCCGTATTTGCGGATTTTCTCCACCAGCGTGGTGCGGCGCAGGCCGAGGTGCTGCGCGGCATGCGCGATCACATGGCGGCTGCGCTGCAGCGCCTGTTCGATCAGGCTGCGTTCGATCTGCTCAAGGTAGGCGCGCAGGTCCATGCCTTCTTCGGGCAGAACAGGCTGCAGGACGGGCTCGGTCATGGCCTGCATCAACGCTTGCAGCCCCTCTTGCTCGTCGTCTTCGGCGGCGGTGTTCGTAGCCAGTTCAGGCAAAGCCGCCTCGGTCACGCTTAAATCTCGTCCCGGATCGCGCGCCAGATCGCCGCCGGCGCGCAGCTTGGGCGGCAGGTCGGCCAGACGCACGATGGAACCGGCATGCAGGATGAGCAGCCGCTCCATCAGGTTCTGCAATTCGCGCACATTGCCGGGCCAGCGGTAACTCAGCAGGGCCTGCTGCACGCCGTCGCCAAAACGCACCCGCCCCAGACCCTGCGCCTCGAGGCGTTGCAAGGCGTGTTCGGCCAGCAGCAAAATGTCTTCGCCGCGCTGGCGCAGCGGCGGCACCTGCACCGGAAACACGTTGAGGCGGTAGTAAAGATCTTCGCGAAACCGGCCCAACCCGATCTGCTGCTCCAGATCGCGGTGCGTTGCCGCCACGATGCGCGACTGCGCGCTCAGCACTTCGCTGCCCCCCACGCGCTCGAAGCATTTTTCCTGCAGCACCCGCAGAATCTTGACCTGCAGCGGTGGGCTCATCTCGGCGATTTCGTCGAGAAACAAGGTGCCGCGCCCGGCCAGTTCAAACCGGCCCTTGCGCGCATTGAGCGCCCCGGTGAACGCGCCCCGTTCATGGCCGAACAGCTCGCTCTCCATGAGTTCACCAGGAATCGCGCCGCAATTCACCGCCACGAAAGGCCGGGCCGCGCGCGGCGACTGCAAATGCACGGTGCGCGCCACCAACTCTTTGCCCGTGCCCGATTCGCCGAGCACCAGCACCGTGCTGTCGGTCTGCGCCACACGGCGAACCTGCTCGCGCAAAGTGCGCATCGGCGGGCTCTCGCCCAGCAGCAGATCGGGGCTGTCGGCAGTCAGGAGATGGGGTGCGCGGTCGTCAAGCATGGCGACATTCTCGCAGCCCCGCGAATGAGGGGTGCATCAACCTAGATAGAGTCGTCACGAGTTGTGGCATGATGGCGCTGTTCATACCAACCGCGCTATTGAGATGCCCGAGACGCTTCATCGACACGATCTATCAGATCGGCACTGGGAATTGCTCGAACCCCACTTGCCTGGACGAGCGGGAGTTTGGGGCGGGGTTGCGCGGGACAACCGCCAATTCATCAACGCCGTGTTCTGGATTCTTCGCACCGGTGCGCCGTGGCGAGACCTGCCCGCCTCATATGGCGGCTGGAAAAACACCCATCGGCGTTTTTGCCGCTGGCGCGACAAGGGCATTTGGGAGTCGCTCCTGGAGCAGTGCATTGATGAGCCCGATTTCGAGTGGATCATGATCGATGCCAGTCACTGCAAGGTTCATCCGCACGCAGCGGGTGCGCGGGGTGGCAATCAGGCGATGAGCCGCACAAAAGGGGGCTCAACACCAAGATACATCTGGCCGTGGATGCGCATGGTCTGCCGCTCCGAGCGGTTATTACAGAAGGTACCCGAGCGGATTGTGCAGAGGCTGAGCGGTTGATGGACGGGTTCAAGATGGACTACCTGCTTGCCGACAAAGGCTACGACAGTGACGCCATCGTGGCGCATGCCCAAGCGCAAGGCGCGCAAGCCGTGATTCCGCCACGCAAGAACCGCAAGCAACCCCGCACGTATGACAAAGCACTCTACAAACTACGTCACCTGGTCGAGAACGCCTTCCTGCATCTCAAGCGGTGGCGGGGCATCGCCACGCGCTACGCGAAAAACGTCGCCTCATTCGTTGCCGCCGTGCAAATTCGCTGCCTTGCCCTCTGGCTGCAAATCTTGTGACGACACTATCTAGCTTGCGCAAAATGCCTTCCACCCCGGTGAGCTTGTGCAACGGGGCTTTTGCATCACGCGCCGATGCTGCATTTCTATAGGGGCCGACGTAGAACAGATGCAGCCCGCGCACTTGCTGTGCGGCCACGCAAACCTGGGTGTAGCCCGCGCGGTGCAGCTTGCTGGCCAGACGGTCAATGCTCTGCTGCTTGCCAAAAGCGCCCACCTGTACATACCAGCCCGCAGTGCGGCAAACCCCCACCGCCCCGACGCGCTTCGGCTTCGCTGGGGTCGCAGCAGCACGCGCGGGCTCGGTACGGGCTTGAACCGCGGGCTTGTGTTGCGCGGGCTTGTGCTTCACAACGGGCTTGCTCGGGGCTGCGGCGGTGACCGCTGAACTCGCAGTCTCGACAACAGCGGTTGGCGCCGGGGTCGGTGCCGAAGCGGTTTGGGTTGGCGTTGCAGCGGATGCCACCCTTGCGGCCTGAGACGCCGTCTCCGCAGCCGTCTTTGGCGCGCTGGCCGCAGACAGCGCGTCCATCGCGGCGGCCGCGGCCCGTTCCTGCTGCGCCGTGCTCATCGCGGGCTTGGGCGCGGATGCCGCCACCGCGGAAGCCGCCCGCGCCGCCCTATTGGAAGCGCTGGACGCGGGATGAATGACCGTGCTCTCGGTGCCCGGCGTGGGCTTGCGCAGGCCGACCACTGCCCAGACGATGAGGCCCAGCAAGATGAGAACGCCGAGTACCAGAATGCTGCGATTGAGCCAGCGCAGACGGTTTTTCAGGGGTTGGAGATCGTCGTTCAAGAGTGCGTTCCAGGGCTGGGCGGCGTGACGGACGGCGTGGCGGACGGCATAACGGGCGACGCAACAGGCGACGCAACATCGGGCGTCGCGGCGCGCGTTTCGGCAGGGTTGAGGGGCGTATCGGTCACGGTCGCATTGCTGAGGGGAGACACGATCACCACGCTCACACGGCGGTTGGCCGCGCGACCTTTGGCGGTGTCGTTGGATTCGACCGGATGATATTGACCATACCCCGCAGCGACAAGCTGTTCGGGTTTCACCCCCTGCTCGATGAACATTTCCACCACCGACACCGCCCGCGCCGCAGACAGCGCCCAGTTCGACGGGAATTGCGCGGTATGGATCGGCGTGGTGTCGGTAAAACCGTTGACCTGAATCGGGTAGGCCACCCCCTGCAGCACCCCGGCGATCTGGTTGAGCAGGTCTTGCGCCTGCGGGGTGAGCGCCGCCTGACCCGAAGCGAACAACACGGTGTCATGGATGTCGATCACCACACCCAGCGGGGTCATGCGCACCCGCACATCGCCCTTGCGAATGGCGCTGGCCAGCAGCGTTTGAATCTTCTCGGCTACGCCCTGCAACGTCTTTTGCACTTCCTTGGCCCCCGGCCCGCCTCGGCCTGGCTCGATGATCTCGGGCTTTTGCTGTTTGGGAATGGGCGGCAGATCGATGGCCGAGGGCATACTGTTGAACGGCTGGCCTACCTGCACCGGGTTGGGCGTGGTGGGCTGGCCGGTGAAGGCGGCGATCATGGTCTGCGACAAGACCTTGTACTTGCCTTCGTTGAGCGAGGAGATCGAATACATCACCACGAAAAACGCAAACAGCAGGGTGATGAAGTCGGCATACGACACCAGCCAGCGCTCGTGGTTTTCGTGTTCTTCGTGGGCTTTTTTACGGGCCATGACTCAATTCGTTCGAGGTCTCTACGCCAGCAAAGCGGCTCAAGCGCCCTGCCGCTTCCGCGCCACCTGGCGGCGATGGTGACGGAAGATCAGCCGGTCGAGGTCGTTTTGCACCTGCTGATCGAGCGGATCGAGCTCCAGGGTGTGCCAGAACTGGCCGCGATCGGGACGTTGTTCGGTCATCAGGCCGGAAAGCACCAGCGGCAAGGCAATGCGATGACGCAGGTAGATGCGCGCCCACAGACGCCGCCCGACTTCGAGCGGCTGCTCGCTGGCCCAGCGCAGTTTGCGCGAAGACAGCGCGCAGGGCCGCTCCGGCGGCAGATTGCCCAGCCCGCGCAGCGCCGCGCTGGCCATCAGCAGCAAAAGATCGACGCGACGCTCCAGATTTTGGATGGGATCGGCGCGGCCATGTTCGCCGTCGTGCGACACGGTGGGTTCGTCGAGCATGAGCAGAGCGCGCAGCAGGGTGTTGTTGTCCGCCATGACTTCTGCGCGGGCCTGTGGCGGATTGAGTTCATCTACCCAGTCCAGCGGAAACACGCCATCGAGCTGCACCGCTGCCACAGCGCCGTGCAGCGCGTCGGGGTGGCTGGCGAAAAACCGGGAATCCGGGAAATCAGCGGGCTCGTTGGACTGGGACATGACGTTCTCCTTGCCGTGCATTGTCCCATTGCAGCAATAGTCGGGCCAATCCGTGTCGCCACGGAAGGCGGCTCAGGCCGCGGCCTGCTCCATGCCCTGATGCCAGGAGTCGCGCAGCGCCGTGACCACGGTGCGGCAGTCTTCGATGGCCTGCAGGTCGTCGAAAATATTGGCCTGTGCCAGACGGGCCAGCAGGTAGGTATAAATGCGCTCCAGGCGTTCGGCCACCGGCTGTTCGGCAAGCTGCGGGCCCTCTTGCGTACCATCAGGTAGCACGGCCAGCAGGTGCTCAACCAGTTGGTAAGCGCGCCCGAGCGATTGCCCCTTGAGCGGCAAATCCTTGCCGTCCGGTTTGCGCAGCGCGGCCTCTGCCCGCCGCAGGTATTCGAGAATGCCGTCCAGCCCGAGGGCGTAGAGCTTGTCTCCAGCGATGCCCTGATTTTCTACCTGGCGATAGGCGCGCATGGCAAAAGCGGCTGCACTCATGAAACTCTCCTGATGGGGCGACGATCAGCCGCCGGTCGAACTGGAACTGGAGCTGGAACTGCTGCCAGGCGGATTGAAGAACGCGGTGAGGTACTGCCCCACCGATTGCAACTGCGCGACTTGCGTCTGCATGGCGTTGAACTGCTGCTGCAGCAATGCGGTCTGTGAGGCCGCGCTGTTCTGCAACTGGGTGATCTGCTGATTGATGCCCTTGATGGTGTTGTTCAGCCCGCTGGTCGCGGCCGAAACAAACCCGCTTTGGGTATTGAGCGCCTGGGTCAGAATGGCATTCATCTGCTGATAAATGCCCTGGCTGACCGTGACCGAACCCAGGCTGCCCGTGGCCTGACCGCTGATGTTGACCTGCAGGCCCAATGCCGCACCCGGTCCGGTGACGGTGAGCTGCTGCCCGGCCCCGGTTCCGGTCTGGCCGTTGATCGACCCGACCACATCCGTGCCCTTGGCCATCAGCAGCGTGGTGCCGATGCCCGTGCTCCCGGCGGAAGCCGGCTGCGTGGACACCACGGAAAAATTCTGCGCACTGCCGTAATCGGCCGACTGGAACTCCAGCGTGCCGTTGTTGTTGATCGCCGAGATGCCGCTCAAACCCTGCTGGCTCAGCGTGGCGTTGATGGTGGCGACGATGGTGTCGATGGTGGAACCCGAGGCGAGCTGCACCGACACGCTGGTTGCGCCCGAACCGATGACCAGCGTTTCCGCGCTGGTGATGCCGCCGCTGGCGATGGGGTTGGACGCCGTCTCGCTGGCCTGCGTGGCGCCGGAGGTGACATTGACCGCATAGGTGCCCGGCTGGGTGTTGTTGCCCGCGCCGACATACTGCACATTGGCATTGGTGGCCGTGCCGACCTGGCCGAACAAACCGGCCACGGCGTTGTAGTTGCTCTGCAGCGCCGAGCTGAGTTTGCCGCTGTCGAGCGCCAGGGTGCCGTCTTGCGCGAGGCTGATGCCCACCGCGCCGAGCGAGGTGTAGGCGCTGCCCGGCGTGGTGCCGATGCCCTGTCCGCTGATGAGGTTGAGCAGTTGGGTGCGCAGGGTTTGAATTCCGGCGTTGCCGATGAGCGGGCCGCTCTGGCCGGACGCGCCGTTCGACCCGGGGGTGTAGGCGGTGAGCTGGTTGAGCGTGCCCATCGAGGTGTTGAAAGCCGTGACGAAACTCTGCACCGAGGTCACGAAGGCGCTGGTATCGTTCGCCACGGTGAGGGTGGTCGAGCCGCTGGTTTCGAGCAGGTTCAGGCTCACCCCCGGAATCGCCCCGCTGACCGCATTGGTCGCGCTGGTCACCGCCAGCCCGTTGATGCTCACCGAGGCGTTGCGGGCCGTCTGGCTCTCCGTCATGCCGCCCGAGGCGCTGGCGCTGTAGCTCAAACTGCCCAACGAACCCGTGGCGCCGCTGGTGCTCACGGTGAAGGCGTTGGCCGCGCCGGTGTTATTGCCCGTCATCGTCAGCCGGTAGCCGGTGCCGTCGTAAATGACCGCCGCATTCACCCCGCTGCCCGACTGGTTGATCGCCGCGGCAATGCCGTTGAGCGAATTGTTGGTGCCGTCGATATTGATATTGGTGACCGAGCCGCTGCCCACCTGAATCTGCAGCGTGCCCGTACCGACCGCCGTGTTGGTCGCCGTGGCGAAATCGCCGGAGTAGATGCTCTGCGTCTGCGCCAGCACGATATTGCTCAACGAATACGTGCCCAGCGGCGCGTTCGAACTGGCCGTGCCCGACACCGCGCTGGAGTTGCTCAGGCTGACCGAGCGATTGTTCAGACTGGTGACGTTCTGCAGCCCCGCCACGGTCGATTGCAGGCTGGACAGGCTGCTCTGCACCGAACCCCAGGCGCTCAGTGTGGACTGGTACGACTGTTCCTGGTTCTGCAGCAGCGTAATGGGCTGCTGATACGCCGCCGACAGCGAGGTGATCAACGACTGCACGTTGATTCCGCTGACCAGACCTGAAATGGATACCGACGACATACTGCGCTCCGATTGCGTTACCGCTTGACCAATTTAACGACACACCCCAGCCGAACTGTAGGGCCGAAGAATCGATCCGCGTCAGGCTTTTTCCTGCAGCAGACTGCCGGGCGACATCGGCTGGTCCGGGCTCTGCGCCGCGGCCTTCACCACCTGCTGCGAGGGCACGTAGTAGCGCACGAATACCTGCTGGGTCTGTTTGTCTTTAAGCTCCACCAGCAACTGACCGGGGTGACCGCCATTCGGGTCGAGCCCGGCCGTGAGCGCTACGGAGGGCGCTTGCTGGCTGACCTGTTTTTGCAAAGTGTCAGCCGCCTGCGCCAAAGTGGCGGGCGGCAAACTGTTGGGTGCTGCACCTGGCAAAACCCCTGCGGCCGCAGTGCTTGCAGTCGGTCCGGCTGGCACAAAGCTTGGCGCCGAACCCGGGGCTGGCGCAGACGCTGTTGGTGCTGTCGGTAGGATCGGCACGCCAGTCTGTAACTTGCCGGGCAAAGAAAAATTCACGGCATTTTGAACGTCCATGATGCCTCCATTCAGGCCAATGAAACCAAGACAAAAAGCATGAAGCAGATGGCAAAACCCCCGGGACGCCTCGCAGCGGCCCGGGGAAACCCCCTGGAGAAACGATCAAGCTCGATTACGGCAGGAGCTTGAGGTAGCTCTGTTGCAGCGAGTTCGCCTGCGCCAGGGTCGAGATGCCCGCTTGCTGCAGGATCTGGTACTTGGACAACTGCGTGGTCGCCTGGGCGATGTTGGCATCCTGCACCACAGACTGGGCCGCCTGCAGATTGGTCGCGGTGGTCTGCGAGTTCTGCACCGAAGCCTGAATCCGGTTCTGGATCGCACCCAGCGCGCCGCCTTGCTGGTTCAGTGCGTTGATGGCGCTGTCAATGATGGAGATGGCCTGGTTGGAACCTTCCACCGTGGACACATTGACCGTCGACGCAGCTTGCAGCTTGCTGATGCTGTCCAAACCAATGTTCGAGCCGTTAGCCAGAGAGTAGCCCTGGGTGGACTGCAGTTGTACAAAACCCTGAACCAAGGCGGTTCCGGCTCCGCTGGTGATGGCTGGCGCCGTCCCTGCGGTGAGAGAACCGCTGCCGCCGAAGCCCGATACCAGGATGTTCTCGCCCTGGTTCTGGCTCAGCACCAGTTGGTTGCTGGAGTTGACGCTGGCGGTCACGCCGGTCTGCGCCGTGCTGTTGTTGACAGCGGCTACCAGACCGCTCAGACCCGTGGGATCGGTGCTGGTGACGTTGGCGGAAATGTTGACCGTGTTGGTCGGGCTACCCGAGGTGCCGTTGCTCAGCGAGAAGGTGTACGACCCCGTAGTGACGGTAAACGCCACGCTGGTGTTGGCCGTTGCCGTGACGCCGGTCTGCTGGGTGATGGCGTTGAACGACGCGGCAATATTGGCGGCCGATTCGTCCGTTGTTACCGCCACGCCGCTGGCGCCGGCAGAGCCAGAAATCGACACCGTGCCCGCAGTGAAGTTGCCCGCTCCGGTGCTGATGGTGTAGGCCGAGCCGTAGCCATTATTGGTTACCGAGCCGTTGGCGCCGGAATAGACCGTGCCGCTGGTGCCGACCGTATTGACCCCAACCGCATTGGCCTGCGAGTTGGCGATGGACACGTTGATGACCTGATTGGCATTGGCACCCACCTGGAACTGCTGGCCGCTGAAGGAGCCGTCGAGGATGTTCTGGCCGTTGAACTGGGTTTGCGTGGAGATGGTCTGCACCTGCGCCAGCAACTGCGACACCACGCCTTGCAGCGAAGCGCGGTCGGAGGAGGTGTTGGAGCCGTTGGCCGACTGAACCGCGATGGTGCGGATCTGTTGCAGCAGGTTGGTTTCGTTTTGCAGCGCGCCGGTGGCGGTCTGCACCAGCGAAACGGCCTGGTTGCCGTTGGACACGGCCTGGTTCAGCCCGTTGATCTGGGTTTGAAAGCGCTGCGAAATGGCGTAGCCCGCCGGGTTGTCCGCAGGCCCGTTGATCTGCTTGCCGGTGGACAGTTGCTGAATGTAGGTGCTGAGGCTGCTGGAGGTGCTGCCGAGTGCGTTCAGGGTGTTCAGCGCGTTGACGTTGGTGTTGATGATGCCGGAAATGGCCATGATGGAGCTCCTTTGCTATGGGGAAATCCGGCATCCGTGCCGAATACGGACAACCCTGTCCGCACTCCTCTTAACGGCACGCTCCAACTGCGCTTTAGGATTTTTTTTGCGCGGCCTGCGCCGCCCGCTCCGCAACGGCACGCAGGCGCTCCAGCAGAGGGGCCAGGGCGTCGGCTGGCGACGGGTCTTGCTCCGCTGTTGGCGCGGGCCGCTCGGCTGACTCTGCCGCCGGGCCGGGTTCCGCCCTGGGCTGAACGACGGCGCCGAGCAAGGCGTCGAGATCGGCTTCGGTTTGTTCGAGCAATTCGGCAGCGGCCGGGCTGGCGGCCAGATGCGAGAGTTGCAGCCGCAGGTTCAGCCCCAGCAGGGCCAGCGCCTCGGCCGTTTGCGCGAGTTGTTTGGCGCTGTGCTTGTGCTCAGCCTCGGCTTGCGCCAGTTTTTCGGCGCGGGCGGCGGCGTGCGTCTGGGCGGTCGCCTCGCGCTGGGCGGCCGCGCCGATCTGCGCCTCGACCTCGGCGGCGAGGCTGCTGGCCAGCGAACTCAGTTCCGCCCAGGCGGCTTGCTGCTGTTCGCGCTGTACCCGCGCGATGCTCTCCATCGCCACACGCGGGGCGGGCAAAGCCGCTGCAATGGCCTCGGCTTTGGCTGCCGCTACTGCACGGGCCGCGTCCTGCGCCTGCTGTCTGGTCTGAGCCAATTCGGCCTGCGCCTGAGCCGCCTGCCGCTGCCAGGCGCTGCTTTGCGCCCGCTCGGCTTCGAGCGCCGACTGCAGAGCGGCGAGCTGGGCGGCAGTTTGCGCGGCGATTTTGACCTTCTCTCGGGCGGCGTCTTCCACGGGCTGACGCGCCGCAGAGGCCGCGTCGATCAACGGCTGCCAGAAGGCGGCCAGGGACGATTTGAGCGGCGCCTGCGCATCGGGCGCGGCGACCGCTTCGCGCAAGACTTGCTGCACCTGCAACAAATCCAGACGAATAGACAGACCGAGATAGAACGCCAGCAGCACGAGCAGAGCCGCCCCTGCGCCCCAGACGGTGAGCAGCAGCGCGGGTTCGGCGTCAAGACCTGCGGCAACCCCCAGCGCCGCGCCCCAGATCAGCGCGAACAGGCCCAGCAGCAGCAGGCTGCGTTGCGGCGTGCGCTTCATGGTTGTGCTCCCCCGGCGTTCCAGCAGGCTTGCCACAGCGCGGCGACATCGAACACCGCGATGGGTTCGACCCAGGGCGCCTGCGGACCGGAAGGCTCGGCGAGTGACGGCGCTCCCGCGTGCAACAGCCCCCGGATGGCGTTCCACGGCGGCCGCAGCCCCGGCTGCACCGGCGCCCAGTGCCGGGTGAGCGTGGTGGCGGACAGCCGCAGCAGCCCGCCGACGTCATCCACCGCGAGCACACCGGCCTGCTGCGCCTGGCTCCAGACCAGAAACCGTGCATCGCCCCGAGACAAACTCGGGCGGCGCAGCAGACAGGCGCCCAGATCGAGCACCAGCAGCGGCCGTCCCTGCCAGGCCATCAGGCCCGCGCAATGCGGGTGGCGCTGCGCCAGCGGCAGCGCCAGCAGTTTCGGCGAGCGCAGAATCTGGCGCACCGGGGCCGCCTCCAGCGCATGAAGTTGATCGCCCACGCGGAACTGCAGCCAGGAGATCGTGCCGGTCATCGGTCGCTCCCCACGCGCAGGCGCGCTTCGAGCCAGGGCAGATCGAGCAGCAGCACGGGCTGCCCGGTGTCTGGCTGCCAGGGCGCGCCTTCCCACGCCGCCGCGCGCACGCCGCAAGCCGACTGCACGGACGCGGGCACGGGCCAGAACAGCAGGTCTTGCTGGCGGCCAAGGGCCTGCACCCGCAGGGCAAAAGGCGGCTCGCCCGAATCGGGCTGAAGTAACAGTGCTGCGCCGCTGACCTCGTGCTGCGGCTTGGGCACCTGCCAACAAGCGGGCAGATCGAGCGCGGGCAGTGCCACATCGTCTTGCAATAGCAGAAGCTGCCCGTCCGGGCCGGTCCACTGCGGCGTGCCGGGCTCCAGAACCCAGGGCGCCAACGCGAGAGGAATTGCGACGACCCACGGGCCGACCACGGCGGTTTGCACGGTGAGCGTCTGTGCTTCGTCCAGCGGGGTTTGCGGGGTCGGCTCTGCGGACGCGATCGGCGCCGGGGCGGGATCAAACACCTGCGGCGGTGCAAAGCGCATCGGCGCGACGGGCTCCGGCTCTGGCTCTGGCTCTGGCTCTGGCTCTGGCTCTGGCTCTGGCTCTGGCTCTGGCTCTGGCTCTGGCTCTGGCTCTGGCTCTGGCTCTGGCTCTGGCTCTGGCTCGGGTTGCGTCTCGCTGCGGGGCTTTGCTTCGGCTGGTTGCTGCAGCGGGGGCGGCTCGGAAGCCGCAGGCGCCGCTGTCGGCTCGGCCTGCTCCGGCGGCAAGTGCTGGCGCAAGCCGTCGATCACCGCCTGCAAGGTTTCCCATTGCAGCGCGGCGCCGGATGCGACCGATGGCAGTTGTTGCAGCAGATCCTGTTCGCCCTGGCGGCACAGCGCGCTGACGGCTTGAAGCTGCAGAAAGTCGGCGCCGATGCGAATGCCGCGCAAGGCTTCGGCGGCGTTGCCCAGCGACTGCAGCGTGTCCTCGCGCGTAGGCTGCGTTTGCAAGCCGGCGATGAACAGTCGCAAAAATTCCTCCGCATCCACGCGAAAAGCCGCCAGCAGTTCCTGCGCGCTGGCTTGGCGCAGGCCGCTGGGCGGACGGGGACGGGGAGGAGACGCGGACATGGTGACGCTCAATGCGGGGCCCATCTCCATGAAAGCACGGCGCACCCGGTTGCGACCGGCGATCTGAACGACGATCTCATGCGCAATGGCCGCGTTCGAGGCGCACCTGATCGCGCCCTTCGGCCTTGGCGTGGTACAGCGCCCCATCGGCGCAGCGCAGCGTTTGCGCAATCGCGCGCTCGTTCAGCGCGGCCACGCCAGCGGAGAAGCTGATGTGCAGGCCGCCGGCCTGGGTCTGCACCAGCGGGCGCTGCACGATGGTCTGCCGCATGCGGTCGATGATCTGCACCGCCTGCGCCGCGGTGGCGCCGGGCAGCACGAGCACGAACTCCTCTCCGCCGTAGCGATAGACGCCGTCGTAGGGACGCAGCGCGCCGCGCAGCAGGCGGGCGAATGCGGCGAGCACGCGGTCGCCCGTCTGATGGCCGTGTTGATCGTTGACGCTCTTGAAGTGGTCGATGTCGAGCATCACGACCGAGCACATGCGGCCCTGACGCAGCACCAGCGACTGTTCGCCCTGCAGGCGCTGCTGCAGCGCGGCGCGACCCGGCAGGCCGGTCAGCGGGTCTTGCGCCGCACGCCGGGCGGCGAACACCACCTCCAGATCGGCAAAGCCCTGCAGGGTGTCGAGGCCGAGGTCGATCAGCCGATCCCAGGTTTGCACGGTCCGGGCATGCTGCTTGTCGGAGGCCGCCAGCACGCTGATCAGCGTGCCAAGCTCAGCCAGACGCTGCTGCTGCGCATCGTGCAGCGGCAGCAACTCGGCGGCATCTGGCCCGCTGCGGTCGATGGCCCGGTCAAGCTGGTGTTCGATGGCGGCACGCGGCAACGCGGCCACAGCACCGGGGTTTTTGCGATAGCCGCCCTGGCGCAGGCAGCGCTGAAACCAGGCGGCGTAGATCTGCCGCGCCAATCGCAGAGCCGAAGTTTCTGCCGCCGGTCCAGCTTCGGGCTCTACGGAGCCCGCTTCGATCAGACCGCCTTCGAGCACACTCAACGTCGGCGTGGACGGCTGTTTGGGTTCGGCGCTGGGCAATAAAGCAAGGGCACGCATGGGAATCTCCATCAGAGGGTGATTCCTGATTAGCAAACCCGGTGCCAGTCGATTCCTTGCTTTTTAAGGGGGTAGATGACCTATTTTTGGCGTCACTCAGCACTTCCGGGGCTGCAATCAACCCTTTCTGCTCAGCGCATCCACCGAAAGACGGTTTTTTGACGTCCGCAAAAGTCGGCTATTGCAGTGGTACGACAACTTGCCCTAGCGCATCCACAATGCCGCTGACCACCCGGCCCGACTGCACATTGCGCACCAGCACCGATTGCCCCACGCGGCCGTCCGCCATCGCCTGCCCCAGCGCCACCAGACGCACACCCATGCCCTGCGCGATCAGGCTGACCGACTGGCCGTAGTGAACAAGCTGAGGGCCGGTGAGCATGCTCTGCACCAGCGGTTGACCCGCCGCCACGCTGTAGCGCAGCACCTGCCCGACCAGCGCCTGCGCGTCGGTCTCCGCACCGGGGGGCAGCCGGGCGGCGTCGCGCTCGACCGTGGTGAGATCGGCCGCAGTGAGCACATGCCCGGCCTGCAGCGCGCGCGCCACGACCACCACCCCCTGCGGCCGGTCCACCCGCACCGGCAGGTAGAGCGACCAGACCGAGGGCGCGGTGCAGCGCACCTCCACGGTTTGCGCGCCGTAGGGGTTGGCGTTGCCAAAATACGCCGTGCGCAGATCGGCGCACTGCGGAAAGCGCAGCCCCGGCGCTGGCCCCTGAACATCGATCTTCACCTTTTCCCCGCCCGGGGGCAGCCCCGCGCGCACGAACGCCTCCACCGCCGCGCGGATAGTGGCCGGGCTTTCGGCTGCGGGCACGGCCCAGGCAAATGTCGCTACGCCTAGGCTGACATTGACGACCCACGCGAGCGCGAGCAGACGCAGGCCAGAGAACAAATAAAGACGGATGGGCATGGAGCAGGATGTCGCCGGGTAGCAGGTTTGCCTTTCTCCTGACGCAAAGTCTGTACCAGCCGGAACCCTCAGTAAGACGCCCATCGCTTGCCGTCCCAAGCTGTAGAGCGGCAAGGTCTTGCCGCTTTCTCCGTGCCGATTGCCGCTTGCGACGCCTCGCCCCCGCAGATCCCGGCGAGTCGCGCCTGGCATGGAATCTGCAGTTAAAGCGCCACTCACCACCCAATCCACGACCATGACTTCCGCCCTCGACCGTGAATTCGCCCCGCTGCAAACCGCGCTGAACCTACGGGCGCAGCGGCAGCAACTGCTCTCGGCCAATATCGCCAATGCGAACACGCCCGGCTACAAGGCGGTGGATGTCGATTTTTCCGCCGCGTTCAAAGCCGCTTTATCCGGGCAGCAAACCGGCGGCCTGCCGCTCAAGACCGAGAACGCCAGGCAACTCGCTGGCAACGTCGCCCCGGCCGGATCGAATTTCATCGCCTACCAGGCCGGCAATAACGTGAGCCTGAACGGCAACTCGGTGGACATGAACCGCGAGCAGGCCGCCTTCCAGAAAAACAGCATTCAGTACGAAGCCGATCTCACCTTCCTCACCGGCAAGATCAAAACCCTGACCTCCGCCATCACCGGCAACTAAGCGGCGCATTCACCATGTCCCTGTTCTCCGCTCTCGATGTGGCCAATTCCGGCCTGACGGCTGAAAGCTACCGCCTCAACGTGGTGGCCAGCAATCTGGCCAATGCCAACTCCGCCGTCAGCTCCAACGGCCAGCCATACCGCGCCCGCGAAGTGGTGTTTGCCGCGCAGCCGCTGTCCGGCCCCGGCGTGCCCGCAGGCGTCAACGGCGTGCAGGTGGCCGGTGTGGTGGAAAAACCCGGCCCGCTCAAGCTCGTCTATGAACCCGGCAACCCGCTGGCCAACAAAGACGGCTATGTGAGCTACCCCAACGTCAATCCGGTCGATGAAATGGTCAACATGATTTCCGCCTCGCGCGCCTATCAGGCCGACGTGAATGTGATGACCACCACCAAAAACCTGCTGTTGAAAACCCTCACGCTGGGCCAGTGAATTGTCCAGAACGCCCCGCCACTGACTGAAAGACCCCTGCCATGAGCACCTCTCCCATCAGCTCCAATTCCTTCCTGTCCTCGCTGCAGACGAGCAGCAGCAGCGGCACCTCGGGCAGCGCCGCCAGCGGCCTGAGCGGACTGAACAACGTCAACACTTTCTACACCCTGCTGGTGACTCAGCTCACCAACCAGGACCCGATGAACCCGATGAGCAACACCGATCTGTCGGCGCAGCTCGCGCAGTTCAGCACGGCCAGCGGCATTCAAAGCATGCAGCAGTCGATGGCCACTCTCACCGCCCAGCTCGCGCAGACGCAAGGGCTGCAGGCCGCCAATCTGGTGGGGCAGACCGTCGTGTTCGACAACAACAGCATCAGCCTGCCCAGCAGCGGCGGCACGGCCGGGGGCTTCACCCTGGCCTCGGCCGCGCAGAACGTGCAGGTGCAGGTGCTCAACAGCGCAGGTCAGACCATCGACACGCTGCAACTCGGCGCCCTGCCCACCGGCGTGCAAACCTTCAACTGGGATGGATCGACCAGCGGCGGGCAGCAAGCCCCTGCGGGCAACTACACCTTCAACGTCAGCGCCACGGACGGCACCGGCCAGCCGGTTGCGGCCGTGCCTTTCGGGACGGGCAAGGTGCAGTCGGTCTATCTCAACGGCAGCAATGGCCCCGCACTCCAGATGGAGGGGCAGAGCAGCACCGTGCCGCTGTCGAGCATCGTGGGCGTGATGTAGTCAGCCGAGTTTTCCCGCAGCGTTTGCCCGAAGCACCCAACACCACACCGCCTTCAGACCACACCATTTTTCGGGGGATTCCATGAGCACCTTCCAAACCGCCCTGTCCGGCCTCCAAGCCGCCTCCACCGACCTGCAGGTGATGGGCAACAACATCGCCAACGCCAGCACGGTGGGCTTCAAAAGCTCGAACGCCCAGTTCGCCGACACCTACGCCGCAGCCATCGCGGGTACCTCGCCGCAGTATGGCCAGGTGGGCATCGGCACCTCGGTAGCCACGGTGGCGCAACAGTTCTCGCAGGGCAATATCGAGTCCACGAGCAACCCGCTCGATGTGGCCATCAACGGCAGCGGCTTTTTCCAGTTCAACTACAACGGCGCCACGGTGTATGGCCGCAACGGCCAGTTCCAGCTCGACCAGAACGGCTACATCGTCGATGCTGCGGGCGGCCAGCTCATCGGCACACCCGCGGTCAGCGGGGTGCTCACCGGCGGCTCCGGCCCTCTGCAGATCACCACCACCACCCTGGCGCCCAAGGCCACGACCAGCGGCACGCTGGGGTTGAACCTCAATGCCAGCTCGACGCCGATCAGCAGCGGCACGACGTTCAATATCAACGATCCGACCAGCTACAACTATTCCACCACCGCCACGGTCTATGACAGCCTGGGCACCTCGCATCTGCTCACAACCTATTACGCGCTGACATCAGGATCGACAGACGGGCAGAAATGGAATGTGTACTACAGCGTCGACGGCACGACCAGCAGCGGCAGCGGCATCACCAGCGGCGGGCCGTTGACGATCCAGTTCACTTCGACCGGTGCGATCAGCGGCACGGCAAGCGGCACGATCGGACCGTTGTCATGGGCAGACGGCGCCTCGGGTTCAACCATCGCGCTCAACTTCGCCGGCTCGACCAATTACAACGCCACCTCGGTGGTGAACTCGCTCACCACCGATGGTTCGTCGGTCGGTCAGCTCAGCAATCTGTCGATCGATCCCAGCGGCGTGGTGTTCGGCCGCTACACCAACGGTCAATCGGCCAAGCTCGGGCTCATCACCCTCACCAACTTCAAGGCGCCGCAGGGCCTGCAGCGTCTGGGCAACAATTACTTCGTGCCCACCTATGCCTCGGGCCAGCCGCTCACCGGGCAGCCGGGCGGCGGCGGGCTGGGCGTGCTGCAGTCCAGCGCGGTGGAGCAGTCCAACGTCGATTTGTCGTCGCAACTGGTCAATCTGATCGTCGCGCAGCAGGCTTATCAGGCCAATGCGCAGACCATCAAGACGCAGAACCAGGTGGTACAGACTTTGCTTAGCCTGTAATAAAACAGCTCGCCTCCATCATGGATACCTTGTGGATTGCCGCCACCGGCGCCCGCGCCGTTCTGCGCCAGCAGGCGGTGACGACCAACAATCTCGCCAACGTGAACACCACCGGCTACCGCGGCGAGCAGGCGCAGTTCCGCGCCTTGCCGGTCTACGGCAACGCCCTGCCCACCAGCGCCTACACCACGGTGCAAGGCAACAGCGCGAACCTGCAGGAAGGGCCGATCAACCACACCGGGCGCAATCTCGACGTGGCCATTCGCGGCTCGGGCTGGATTGCGGTGCAGGCCCTCAATGGCGACACCGCCTATACCCGCAACGGCGATCTGCAAGTGAACGCCAGCGGCATTCTGTCCACCAGCGATGGTCGGCCTGTGCTCGGGCAGAGCGGCGCGCCGATTTCCGTGCCGCCGCTGGAGTCAGTGCAGATCGGCGCCGACGGCACCATCTCCGGCGTGCCGGTGGGCAGCCAGCCCAACGCGCTGGTCGTGATCAACCGCATTCAGCTCGTCAACCCGCCGCCCGCACAGATGCAGCGCGGCGCCGACGGCCTGTTCCGCGACACCCAGGGCCCGGCGCCGGCCGACGGCAATGTGCAGCTAGCCGTGGGCGCGTTAGAGGGCAGCAATGTCAACCCGGTGCAGGCCATGATCCAGATTCTCGACAACACCCGCGCGTTTGAAATGCAGACCAAGCTGATGCAGACCGTCGATCAGAACCATCAGGCCGCCACGCAATTGCTCAACGTGAGCTGACCCGCCACGCCACGCCCGCCCCCACAACGCCATTAGAGAAACCGCCATGATCCGCTCGCTCTACGTTGCAAAAACCGGCCTCGAAGCCGAACAGACCCGCATGGACGTGATCGCCAACAATTTGGCGAACGTCAACACCAGCGGCTTCAAAGGCTCGCGCGCCGTGTTTCAAGACCTGCTCTATCAAAACCTCACCCAGCCGGGCGCGCAGTCGTCGCAGAGCACGCAATATCCCAGCGGCCTGCAACTGGGCACCGGCGTGCGCCCGGTATCCACCGAGCGGCTGATGACGCAGGGCAACCTCACGCAAACCGGCAACTCGCTCGATGTCGCCATCAACGGCCAGGGCTTTTTTCAGGTGCTCGAACCCAACGGCACCATCGCCTACACCCGCGACGGCACCTTTCAGCTCAACAACCAGGGGCAGCTCGTCACTGCCAACGGCTATCTGGTGCAGCCCACCGTCACCATTCCGGCCAGCGCACAAAGCGTGACCATCGGCAACGACGGCACCGTGTCCGTCACCCTGCCGGGACAGGCCGCGCCGCAGCAGGTGGGCGCGCTGCAACTGGCCAGCTTCGTTAACCCCACCGGGCTGCAGAGCATTGGCGACAACCTCTATCTGCAAACCGGCTCCAGCGGCGCGCCCAACACCGGCCAGCCCACGCTCAACGGTCTAGGCTCGGTGCGGCAGGGCTATCTGGAGTCGTCCAACGTCAACGTGGTGGCTGAACTGGTCGACATGATCTCCACCCAGCGTGCTTACGAAGTCAACAGCAAGGCGGTGACGGCTTCCGACCAGATGCTGCAATACGTCAACAACAATCTGTGATGACCGCGATGTCTTTCCTGCGCTCTGACTCTCACCGTCTGCGCCTGTTGCTGGCCGCGACGTTCGCCCTGCTGCTGGGCGCCTGCGCCACGGCGCCGCAGCATCTCAGCAGCGGTGCGCTCAAGCCCCTGCCCATTCCGGCTGAGCCGGAGTCGATGAATGCGCACACGCCCAACGGCGCCATCTGGCAGCCGGGCACCAATGTCTCGCTGTTCGAGGACAGCCGGGCGCACCGCGTGGGCGACCTGATCACTGTGCTCATCCAGGAAAACGCCAACGCCACCAAATCGACCAACACCACGGTGAACAAGTCCGACGACGTGAGCGCGGGGCTGTCGAGCTTTTTCGGCAAGCCCTTCACCGTGGGCGGCTACTCGCCGTCGATGGGGCTGACCTCATCCACCAAGTTCGGCGGCAACGGCGCTACCTCGCAGAGCAACACCTTCACCACCACCCTGCAAGCCACCGTGCTGCAGGTGATGAGCAACGGCAATATGCAGATCTCCGGGCAGAAGGAAGTCATGCTCAATGGCGGGCATGAATACATCCGCGTGGCCGGCGTGGTGCGCGCGGCCGATGTCAGCCCGCAAAACACCGTGCTGAGTACGCAGATTGCCAACGCCCGCGTGGAATACAGCGGCACCGGCGATGTGTACGCCGCCGCCAAGGTGCCCTGGCTGGCGAGCTTCTTCCTCTCGCTGTGGCCGTTCTGAAACTGGGTGACGACATGCCGACCGAATCACTGCGCACCCCCCTCCCCCTCCCAACCTCCCCCACGGCGTGGGGGAGGAGTGATGGCTTCCTCCCCGCTCGCGGAAAGAGCCGGGGTGGGGAGCATGCCATTTATCGCCACTTGCTCGCCTGGCTGGCGGCGCTCTGCCTGCTCTGCGCCGCGGCGTTGCCCGCGCAGGCCGCCGCCATTCGCGATCTCACCAGCGTGCAGGGGGTGCGGGTGAACCAGCTCGTCGGCTACGGCCTGGTGGTCGGCCTCGGCGGCACCGGCGACCAGGCCACGCAGGTGCCCTACACCACCCAATCGCTGCTCTCCATGTTTCAGCGCCTGGGCATCAATCTGCCACCCGGCGTAGCTTCCAACCTGCAACCGAAAGACGTGGCCGCGGTGATGATCACCGCCAACCTGCCGCCGTTTTCTCAGCCTGGCCAGCAGATCAACGTGACCGTCTCGGCGGTGGGCAACGCTTCCAGCTTGGCCGGTGGCACCCTGCTGATGACCCCGCTCAAAGGCGCTGACGGCCAGACCTACGCCGTGGCCCAGGGCAGTGTGGTCGTCAGCGGCTTTGGCGCCGCTTCGGGGGGCAACAGCACCCAGGTCAACTTTCTCACCGCCGGCATGATCGCCAACGGCGCCACGGTCGAACGCGCCGTGGCGAACAACTTCGATAAGGCGGGCCCGATCACCCTTGCGCTCAACTCCCCCAGCTTCGGCACCGCCAGCCGTGTGGCCGATTCCATCAACCAGCGTTTCGGCGCGGGCACGGCCACGGCGCTCAACGCCGGGGTCATTCAGGTGAATGCGCCGCTGACCGCGGGCGACCGCACCGCCTTTCTCGGCCAGGTCGAAGCGCTGGACGTCTCTCCCGAATCGCCGCCGGCCAAAGTGGTGATCGACGCCCGCAGCGGCACCGTGGTGTTGGGGCAGAACGTCACCCTGGGCGCCTGCGCGGTGGCGCACGGCAATCTGTCGGTCACCATCAACACGCAGTACGAAGTCAGCCAGCCCAACCCGCTCGGCGCGGGGCAGACCGCCGTCGTCCCCAAAACCGATGTGAAAGCCAAGGCGGACAAGGCCAATCTGCTCATGTTCAAGCCCGGCGTCACGCTCGAAGCGGTGGTGCGCGCACTCAACGCCGTGGGCGCGGCGCCCAACGACCTCATCGCCATTCTGCAGGCCATGAAGGCGGCGGGTGCGCTGCACGCCCAGCTCGAAGTGATTTGAGCGAGTCGAGAGCCCATCCGCCATGACCACGCCACCCAGCCCGCCCCTGTCCCCGCTGCCGCCCAGCGGCGCGGCGGCGTCCAACAGTCTGTCGTTCCAGGGGCTGAACCAGCTCAAGGCTGCCGCCAATGCCGACCCGCGCAGCCCGCAGGCGATCAAGGCCGTGGCGCAGCAATTCGAAGCGCTGCTGATGCAGCAAATGCTCAGCGCCATGAACGCCACCAGCCTGGGGCCGGATCTGCTAGGCGACACCGCGGGGCCAATGTTCAAGTCGATGTTCACCCAGCAACTCGCCACCACCCTCAGCCAGGGGCAAGGCATGGGGCTGGCCACTTATATCGCTCGCGAGTTGTCTACCCGGTATGGGCTCAACCCCGGACTCAACCCCGCCGGATCACAGCAACCTTCGGGCACCCCCGCCGCCTTACCCGCTGACGGCGGATCGATCGCCGCAAATGCGGTGAACACACAGGCCAGTGCGCTTCCGCTGGCCAGCGCGGCAGCGGCCTTGCCGACACAGTCGCTCGCCACCTACCGTCAGAACGCCCTACCGGTGCAGCCGCTCAACCCGACGCCCGGCACCTCGCCCACCGCGCCCAGCTCGTCCGCCAAAAACGCCACCCCGCCGCTCGAACAGGCCAAGTCGTTCATCGCCAGCATTCTGCCCAGCGTGCAGACCGCAGCCAAACAGCTGGGCGTCACGCCCGTAGCCATTCTGGCGCAGGCCGCGCTCGAAACCGGCTGGGGGCAGCACGCACCGGGCAACAATGTGTTTGGCGTCAAGGCGGGCAGCGGCTGGACCGGCGGTACCGTGCAGACACTCACCCGCGAATTTCAGAATGGCGTGGCGTCCATGGGCACGGCCGCCTTCCGCGCTTACCAGAACGTAGCCGACAGTGTGGACAACTACGCCGCCCTGCTCTCCCGTCCGCGTTACCAGTCGGCCCGTGGTCAGGGCAACGATATTTCGGCGTTCGCCAACGCGCTGCAGCGCAGCGGCTACGCCACCGATCCCGACTACGCCGCCAAGCTGGTGGCCATCGCCCGCAGCCCGCGCATGCAGCTGGCGCTGCAGCAACTTGGGGTAGATTCAGGGCCGGATTCAAGTTCTGCAGCGCAGTGACGTTATCTCTCATACTCCCTGCGCCCTTACTCCCTGCGCCCGCATCCGCCGCCATGTCCCAGCTCCAGCCCCCTCAAGACGAACGCCAGCTCGTCGCTGCGCTCACCGAAGTGCTGCGCCAGCAGCGTCAGGCGCTGGTGAATACCGGCAGCGAAGGCGCCGCTCCCGTGACCCCCATCTGGCAACCGCTGCTCCAGGCGCTCGAAGGCTTTGCGCAGCGCCGCCGCTCGGGCGACCCCGTGCTCGACCACAGCCCCGAGATCACCGCCGAAGTCACCGCCCTGCGCGACGAAACCCTGGCGCTGCAGCACACCCTCACCGTCTGGAGCGCCGCGCTGCAGCAGGCCATCACCCAATCGCAGCGGCAAGCCGCCGAACCCACTTACGGGCCGGCAAGCGGCGTGGCCAAGGGGTATGGCCAGACGCAAGGCCAATCTTTAGGGAGGGGATGAGATGTCGGGCATCAGCGGGCTTCTCAACAATGCCCTCACCGGCTTGCAGGCGGCGCAGTCTGCGCTGCAGGTCACGGGCAACAATATCGCCAACGTCAACACGCCCGGCTACAGCCGCGAAACGGCGGTGCAGAGCACCCTCACGCCCAGCCTGTACGGCGGGCAATATCTGGGCAACGGCACGCAGATCGACGCCGTCACCCGCAGCTACAACAGCTATCTGCAGTCGCAGGTTTGGAGCACGGCGGCCACCGCCAGCGGCGCAAACACCCTCAACACCCAGATCCAGCCCATCGCCAATCTGATCGCCGGCGCCGACTCGGGTCTGAGCACCTCGATCAACCAGTTTTTCGCCAGCGGCGTGGCGCAGGTCGCGGCCAACCCGGCCGATATCCCGTCTCGGCAAAGCCTCATCAGCCAGTCGCAGTCGCTGGCCCAGACCATTCAGACTTCGGCGCAGCAACTGCAAAGCGCTGCCAATGGCGTCAACCAGCAACTCGGCCAAAGCGTGACCGCCATCAACAGCCTCACGCAGCAGATCGCCCAGCTCAACGTTCAGATCAATACCCTCTCGGGCACCGGCAGCACGCCCAACTCGCTGCTCGACCAGCGCGATCAGCTCATCACCCAGTTATCGGGCCAGGTGGGCGTGACCGTGCTGCCGCAAGACGGCAATCAGGTCAACGTGTTCACCGGCAACGGCCAGGTGCTGGTGGCCGGTGCGCAATCGTTCGACCTGAAAACCACGCCCAGTGCCTTCGACCCGTCGCAGCTTGAAGTGGCCTACGCCTCCAATGGCGCGGTGCTGTCGCAGGGCCTGCAAGGCGGCACGCTGGGTGGGCTGCTGCAGTTCCGCAGCCAGGTGCTGCAGCCCGCGCAGAATGCGCTCGGTCGCATCGCCGACGGTCTGGCTTCGGCCATGAACAGCCAGCAGGCACAGGGGCTCGATCTCAACGGCCAGTTCGGGGCGGCCCTATTTCAGGCCGGGCCGGTGCAGGTGCTCGCCAGCTCGGCCAATACCGGCAATGCCGTCATCAGCGGCAGCGTGGTCGATGCCAATGCGCTCACCACCGCCGACTACCGGTTGAACTACGACGGCAGCAACTGGTCGGTCACCAACCTTGCTACGGGGCAGCCCGTCAGCGGGGCGACAGTGGGCGCCTCGGGCAGCGCCACCGTGCTGAGCTTCGACGGCGTGCAGGTCAACGTCAGCGGGGCGCAGGCGGGCAACAGCTTTGAGGTGCAGCCCACGCGCTACGGGGCGCTCAACTTTCAGTCCATCCTCACCAACCCCACGCAAATCGCCGCGGCCTCGCCCTATGTTTCCAGCGCGGGGCAGATGCAGTCGGGCAGCCTGGTCAACACCAATCTGGGCAACCTCACCCTGTCGGCCGGGCAATACAGCGCCACCAGCGGCGCCGGCGCTTTGATCATTTCGGGGGCGAGCGTGCCGACCCCCCTGCAGGTCACGCTCACCAGTGGCGGCACCAGCGGCGCCGTGGGCTTTCAGGTCACGCAACCCGGCTCGGCCACCGTGCTGGCCAGCGGCAGCCTGAGCCTGGGCGGCAGCGGGCAGGTGCTGTCCATCCCTTACGCCAACAACCCGCCAGGCGGCTACTGGAACGTCACCCTCGCCGGCAGCACCGCCGTCTCGGGCGACGCCTTTACCCTAAGCCCGGCCAGCGGTGGCAATGGCGGCAATGCGCAGGCCATGGCCGCGCTGCAAACCGCCAAAACGCTCGAAGGCGGCAGCACCTCGCTCGAAGGCGCTTATTCGCAGCTCGTCAGCCAGGTCGCCACGCAGGGCAACCTGGCGCAGAGCGCACTGAGCGCGGCCAGCGCCGTCGCCGCCCAGGCGTCTGCCGCGCAGCAGTCGGTCTCGGGTGTGAATCTCGACGAAGAAGCGACCAACCTCATTCAGTATCAGCAGGCGTATCAGGCCGCGGCCAAGGCCATTCAGGTGGGCAACAGCCTGTTCACCTCGCTGTTGCAGGCCGTGCAGTAAAAAGGAAGGGCATCGCCATGCGCATCAGCACCTCACAGTTCTACGCCGCCAGTCTCACCGGCATCCTCAATCAGCAGAACACGCTGGGCACCCTGAGCCAGCAGCTCTCCACCGGCAGCACCCTGGTCAACCCCTCAGACCAGCCGGTCGCCGCGGCGCAGAACGTCGCCCTCACCGGGCAGATCAACCGCCTGGCCGGCTACGCGCAAAACGGACAGAACGCGCAAAACTCGCTGCAACTCGAAAGCGCTACGTTGCAAAGCGTCACCACTCTGGTCAGCCAGGCGCGGCAACTCGCGGTGCAGATGAATAACGGCACCGTCAGCTCGCAAGACCTGCAAAACGCCGCGGCCACCATGCAAGGCTATGTGCAGCAACTCGCGCAATACGCCAACACCCAAGACGGCCAGGGCAACTATCTTTTCGCCGGCAGCAAGAGCGGCGCCCAGCCCTTCGTCATTCAGGCGGATGGCAGCGTGCAATACCAGGGCGATGGTGGGCAGAACCAGCTCGCGCTCGGCCCCAATCTGAACACCGCCATCGGCGACCCCGGCAACGCGCTGTTCATGAATGCACGCGCGGGCAACGGCACCTTCAGCGTGAACGCCGCTAGCAGCAACACCGGCGGCGCCACCGCCGGGCCCGGCACCGTCAACAACACCGCCCTTGCCCAGCAAACCCTGCAGGTCGACGGCACGCAGTACCAGATCAGTTTCAGCGGCAGCGGTGGGTCGATGACCTACTCGGTGGCCAGCGGCACCGGCGGCGCGTTCTCCGCCAGCCCGGTCGCCAGCGGCAGCTTCACTCCCGGCATGAGTATCAGCCTGCCCCCCGGCAACACCCCGGCCATCACCGTGCCCATCGTCGGCACCCCGGCGTCGGGCGACAGTTTCACTATCGGCGCTGCCGCGCCGCAAAGCCTGTTCCAGACTTTTCAGTCGCTGGCGCAGGCCTTCTCGGCTTCGGCG
This sequence comes from Thiomonas sp. OC7, assembly GCF_900634595.1. Lineage (NCBI taxonomy): Bacteria > Pseudomonadati > Pseudomonadota > Betaproteobacteria > Burkholderiales > Thiomonas > Thiomonas sp. OC7. The sequence continues at coordinate 448,941 of NZ_LR131953.1, forward strand.
CAAACCTCCGGCTCGAACGCCTTGCGCGCACAGTCCATCAGCAACGCCCTGGCCAGCCTCGACCAAAGCCAGACCAACCTGCTCAGCGCCCAAGCCAGCATAGGCAGCCGCCTGCAGCAAGTGCAGGCTGTGCAGACCCAGAATTCCAGCCTCACCCTGCAACTACAAACCCAGCAAACCCAGCTCACCAGCATCAATTACCCACAGGTCATCACCGAGTACCAGTCCAGCCTCACCGCCCTGCAGGCCGCGCAAAAGGCGTTTACGCAGGTACAGGGGTTGAGCTTGTTCCAATACCTCTGACACCATGACCTCACCTTCCCCTCTTCTTTGGGAGTCACTCGACTCGGCGGACACTGCAGAGGTCGGCGCCTATCACAGCAACCCGCGGGCCGATCTTCTCAGCCTGCTGCGCCAGCCGCCGCGCCGCGTGCTGGATGTGGGCTGCGCTTCCGGCGCCATGGGCGCCGGGCTGAAGCTGAAATTTCCCGCCGTCGAGTTGTGGGGCATCGAGGCAAATGTGCAGGTCGCTCATCTCGCGCAAGCGCATTACCACCGGGTGATACCCGGTTTGCTGCAGGACATCGACTTGGCCGCGCACGGTCTGAAAAGCGCCAGCATTGACACCCTGGTGCTGGCCGATGTGCTCGAACACATGCCCAATCCCTGGCGCGCGCTCGACACCCTGCGTCCCTGGCTGACTGACGATGCGCAGGTGCTCGTGAGCCTGCCGAACGCGCGCAATCTGTGGCTGATCAACGAACTCGCCGAGGGCCGGTGGACGTATGAACAGTCCGGCATTCTCGATATCACCCATCTGCGTTTTTTCACCCGCGACGAAGGCCAGCGCATGCTGGAGCAAACCGGCTACAGCGTCGAGGCGATGGCATACGGCCCGGACAGCCGCTTTTTCCAGACGACGCGGCCTACCGTCTTCCCGGCCAATCTCGAAACTGAACACCTTGTGGTCAAAAACGTCACCGCAGACGAATATCAGCAACTCACCAGTCTGCAAGTGTTCTATCGCGCGCGGCCGAACCCGGCGCAGAACCGGATATTCATTCCCACCCGCGCGGCTTCCGCTGCGCAACCCGTTCAAGTTCCATCTCCCGTGCTGCACGCGGGTCGACCGCACGGAAACGGGACTGCAGTGCTGCTGCACCTGTACTACCCCGATCTGTGGCCGGAATTCCTTGCTCACCTGAAAACACTGCCCGCGCCCTGCGATGTGTATGTCTCCTTGAGCGAAGGCCGCGAGGAACTACTGACCGATATCGTGCGCGATCTGCCTGACGCCGTGGTGATGCGCCATCCCAACAAGGGCCGTGACATCGCCCCTCGCCTTGCCTTGCTACGCCTGGCTCGGGCGCACAACTACGACCAACTGTTGTTTCTCCACGGCAAAAAATCCCCGCACCTCAAAGAACTCGAAAACATCCACATCCCGTTTTTGCAGCACAAGGACGGCGACCGCTGGCGGCGCGAACTCCTGGCCGCACTGCTCGACGCCTCCGAACAGACGATTGCCGCATTCGCGCAGCAGCCCAAGCTAGGGCTCATCGGCCCCCACGGCTTCTGGCTGGGTCTGCGTGGCGATGCCAACTTTCCCCGACTGTCCGCGCAGGCGCAGCGTATGGGCATCACCCCAGACCCGGCACGGCACGGCTATTTCGCCGGATCGATGTTCTGGTGCCGACCCCAGGCGCTCGACCCGCTGCTGGCACTCGATCTGAAAGACGCGGATTTCGAGGACGAAACCGGTCAGACCGACGGCACCCTGGCCCACGTGGTCGAACGCCTGTTTGCCCTCAGCGCCGAGAAAGCCGGGTTCCAGATCGCAGACACTGCCGGAAACTTCCTGGCGTCCCCGCCGAAGCCGATCGTTCCCTGGCTGCCCGAAGGTCGCTGGCTTCCGCAGGAACGGGACTGGGCGCTCCAGACCGTGCTCGACTGGAGCCGAAGCGGGGCAACCGCCCCGCGCATCACGCTAGCGTTGCTGCCGCACCCCGGCCACCCTGCGCAAGGCACGCTGCAGAGCATCGCAGGCCAGTGGTTCGCAGTTCATAACCTGGCCGAACTGCCGTCATCCCTGCTGCCGTCTTCTCCTGCGCAAGATCTGCTGGCAGCGGCCAACCACGCTCTGACGAACAACAACGCCGACTGGCTCGGTCTGATCGACGTCGGCGACCAGCTCGCGCCTGATGCGCTGTTCCGCATCGCGCATGCCGTGCGCGAGCATCCGCAGTGGCAGATCGTCTACACCGACGAAGATCAGATCACCGCCGATGGTCAGCACACCAACCCGCATTGCAAGCCCGACTTCAATCTCGACTATCTGCGCAGCCTGCCCTATGTCGGCGGGCTGCTGTTGATCCGGCGCGATCTGTTCGAGGCGCTTGGCGGCTTCGACCCGCAGGCTGAAGGCGCCGAAGACTACGACCTGATGCTGCGGGCGTGGGAGCATCTGCAGCGCACGGGGGCAGGAGAAGCCGCCATCGGCCATGTGCCCGAGGTGCTCTATCACCGCCTTCAGGGTTCGGGGCATACGCAAAAATCGGTGCCCGAGATTCTGCAAGCCGGGCACTCGGCGCTGCAGCGCCATTTCGAGCGTCTGGGCATTGCGGCGCAGGTGCAGCCGGGGCCATTTCCGCCCTCGTTCCGCGTGCGCTGGCCGCTGCCCGAAGCGCGGCCGCTGGTGTCCATCCTCGTTCCCACGCGCGATCAGTTGCCGCTGCTGCAGCGCTGCGTGGAGTCGGTGATCGAAAAGACCAAGTATCCGGCTTACGAAATTCTCATCATCGACAACGACAGCCAGACGATCGATGCGCGCAACTATCTGGCCGCCATCGAAGCCAAGGAGGCCGAACTCGGCGGTCGCCTGCGCGTGGTGCGCCAGCCCGGCCCTTTCAACTTCTCGGCGATGAACAACGCGGCTGCCCGCGCCGCGCGCGGCGAGTATCTGCTGCTGCTCAACAACGACACCGCTGCGCTGCACGACGACTGGCTCGACGAAATGATGGGCCACGCCGTTCGGCCCGATGTGGGTATCGTCGGCGCCAAGCTGCTCTACCCCGATGGCAAGATTCAGCATGCCGGGGTCATTCTCGGTCTGCGCGGCCCGGCGGAGCATCCCTTCATCGGCCGCCCGCCCGAAGACCGCGGCTACTTCGGCCGTGCCCAGCTCACGCAAGATCTCTCGGCCGTCACCGGCGCCTGCCTGCTGGTGCGCAAAAGCGTTTACGAGCAGGTAGGCGGTCTGGACGAACAGGCTTTCAAGGTGTCTTACAACGACATCGATCTGTGTTTGAAAGTGCGCGAGGCGGGTCTGCGCATCGTGTTCACACCCTACGCGCTGCTGATGCACGAAGGCTCGGCCAGCCAGAAGAGCGGCACCGAGACCCAGCCTGACAACGCCAAGCTCAAACGCTTCGCCGCCGAAAAAGACGCCATGTATGCCAAGTGGCTACCGCAGCTCGCCTTCGACCCCGCCTACAACCGCCACCTTAGCCTTGCGAGCACCGACTTTCTGCTCGACGATCAGCCCTGCCTGAGCTGGGACCCAGATTGGCGGCCCCGTCCGCGGGTGCTGGTGCATTCGGCCGACCGCGAAGGCTGCGGCGAGTACCGCATCATCGCGCCCATGCGCGCGCTCAACCGCGCCGGGCTGACCCAGGGCTGGGAGACCATGCGCCTGTTCGAGCCCGCCGAAATGGAGCGCATGCAGCCCGACAGCTTGGTTGTACAGCGGCAGATGGAGTGGCCGCAGATCGAGGCGCTCGAGCGCCACGCCCGCACCATCAAGGCGTTTCGCGTGTTCGAGATCGACGACCTCATCACCAATCTGCCGCACAAAAGCGTGCACAAAAGCACCATCCACAAAGACATCGCCAAGCGCTTTCGCAAGGCCGCCGGGCTGTGCAACCGGCTGGTGGTGGCCACCGAGCCGCTGGCCAAGGCTTATGCGCATTTCACCGACGAAGTCGTGGTGCAGCCTAATTACCTCGAAGCCGCGCGCTGGGGTCATTTGCAACCGGCGCGGGCCGAGCGCAGCAAGCCCCGCGTGGGCTGGGCTGGCGGCGTGGGCCATACCGGCGATCTCGAACTGATTGCCGATCTGGTGCGCGATACGGCCAGTGAAGTCGACTGGGTGTTTTTCGGCCTGTGCCCTGAAGCGCTCAAACCGCTGGTCAAGGAGTTTCACCCCGGCGTGCCGCTCGATCAATATGCCGCCAAGCTGGCCGTGCTCGATCTCGACCTGGCCGTCGCCCCGCTGGAAGACAACGCCTTCAACGAAGCCAAGAGCCATCTGCGCCTGCTGGAATACGGCATCCTCGGCTACCCGGTCATCTGCTCCGATCTCACGCCGTATCAGGGCGATTTTCCCGTCACCCGCGTGGCCAACCGCTACCGCGATTGGACGCGCGCGCTGCGCGAAGCCATCTCCGACCGCGCCGCGCTGCGCGCCCAGGGCGACGCGCTACGCGCCAAGGTGCTGGCCGACTGGATGATGGAAGACCATCTCGACACCTGGCTGAAAGCCTGGCTGCGCTGATGTCACGCTGAGTGCGCAACGAAGCGAGGCTGTTTTTACGCAACACGGCGGGCCAGCGCTAGGTCAACGCCTTTGGGCCGCTGCTAGTATCAACGCAACGATCGAGACTCCATTTTCCGTTCTCATGAACAGCCCCCTCACCTCGCCAGACACCGACACGCCCGAAGCACAGGGCGCGGTCATGCAAGCGCACATCGCGCGCCAACCCATCGTCGACCGCAAACAGCAGATCGTCGGCTACGAGTTGTTCGCGCGCGAAAGCGGCACGGCCGAACACGCGCCCACCGAGCACAGTGCCGAGAGCGATAGCGTGCTGCTGTTCAACGCCCTGTCCAACATCGGCGCCGAGAGGCTGTTTGGCGAAAAACTCGCCTTCATCAACTGCGTGGTCGAAGACCTCAAGGCCGAACATCTCGACATCGTTTTTCCAGATCGCATCGTGCTCGAAGTGCCGCGCATCTATGGCGACGACCCCACGGGCATCGCCGAAGTCGCCGCTCAGCTCAAGCCGCTGTGCGAACGCGGGTTTCATCTTGCGGCCGGCCCCTTCGCCGCCGCCTCGCTGTATGCCGCCTGGCTGCCGCTTCTCAGCTACATCAAGGCGGATGTTCAGAGCCTTTCGGCCAACGTGGCCGTGGCCCTGCAGCGCAAGGCCGAAAGCCAGCGCAATGTGCGTCTGGTGGCCGAACGCGTGGAAACGCCCGAGCAGTTCAAGACCTATTTCGACGCCGGTTTTCACTTCTTTCAGGGCTATTACTTCGCCCGGCCGCAGACCATCAGCGCCAAGGTCATCAACCCGGCGCACGCCAATGTGCTGCAACTGATGAATCTGGTTATGCGGCAAGCCGAACTGAGTGAGATCGAGCAGGTGCTCAAGCGCGACCCGGCGCTGTCCTTCAAGCTGCTGCGCTACATCAACTCCTCGGGTTTCGGGCTGATGTCCGAAGTCACCTCGTTCCGCCATGCCGCCGCCATTCTGGGCTACAAGAAGCTGTTCCGCTGGCTCGCATTGCTGCTCGCCACCGTGCCCGGCAATGCCGCTTCTCCGGCCATTGCGCGCACCGCCATCACCCGCGGCCGCATGATGGAGCTGTTGGCCAAGGGCACGCTTTCCGACGAAGATGCCGATAACGCCTTCGTGGTGGGCATCTTCTCCATGCTCGACGTCATGCTCGGCGTGCCGATGGAAAAGGCGCTGTCCGAAATCACTCTGTCCGAGCCCGTCGTCATGGCCTTGAAAGACAACACCGGCATTTTCGGCAGCTATCTGCAGCTCACCCGCGCCGTCGAGCAACGCGATTTCGACAACATCGACTTCCTCGCCATGGCGCTGGGCATTCAGAGCTGGCGCGTCAGTTCCGTTCATCTGGCCGCGCTCGCCTGGGTGGAAGAGCTGGGCATCTGACAAGGCTCTCCATGAAAGAGGTCACCGCCAAGCTGTTCCGCGAGGAATATCAGGTCAACTCCGAGCAGAAAGCCGATCATGTGCTGCACAAAATCATCGAGCGCCACGAGCCGCTGGCCGTGCTGCCGCATGATCGGGCCGAAGAGTTCAGCTCGGCGCTGCTGGTGGTCAACCGTCCCAAGCACTGGTTGATCATCGATGAACTCACCCCCGACGGCGGCAACCGCCGACTGGAAAATGGCGCGCCGTTTTTCACCATCGGGCGGTACGAAGGCGTGTTCGTCGGCTTTCAGTCCAAGCTGATCGAGCGCATCGATTACGAGGGTTATGGCGCGCTGCGCATCGCCTACCCCGATCTCATCTATTACCTGCAGCGACGCAATTTTTTCCGTGTCACCGTCGCACCGGGCGATCTGAGCACGGTGGACCTTCAGCGCCGCGGCGCCAAACCGCTCTACGGCCAATGCCACGACCTGAGCGTCAACGGCATGCGTCTGCTGGTGCCCTCGGCACTCGACTACGCCTTGACCACTGGCGAATACATCCCCATGGTGCGCTTCAGTCTGGAAGATGTGGAACTGGCGGTGGAGGCAGAGGTGCGTTTTGTCGGGGCGTTGCGAGACACCAAAACCCGGCAGCCCATGCGCCCGCTCGGCATTCAGTTTCTGAACATGGCCCCGGCCTTCGAGCAGCGCCTGCAACAGTACGTGCAGCGGCGCGACCGCGAACTGCTGAGAGACGCTCGGCGCTGAACCGGGCGGCTGCCCGGTGCCGCCCTTGCTGCTAACCCGGCTACTGAGGATTCAGCGCCAGCAGGCGCGACATCAGCCCTGGCGGCACGAGCACTTCGGCCAGAGGCGCGAAAACACCATCGCCCTCCACCTCGGAAGCCTCGACGATGTGCTGCTCTAACTGCCCCAACTGCGCGTCAAACACCAAGGGCGCCTGTCCGTGTGCGCGCAGCTGCTGCCCACTCTGCGTGGGCAGCAGCACCATCACCATAGGCAGGGATTGCGCGTCGATCCGCGCATAGCGCAAACCAAAATGCGCTGCCGGCGCGAGCAAAAAGCTCACCCCCGAATCGTCGATCGACTGCAGCCACAAGAAGGGCCGCTCGGTTTGCACGCCGATGAGCACAAAGCGCTGCAGGGTCTCGAATCCCGGCAGCGGCGACGACACCGTCCAGATTTGGTGTTGCACAACGGGTAGCAAGCCGAAGCGCGTGGCCACTTCCATGGCGTTGCTCGGCGCTGCACCAACTTGCGCAAGCGCGCTCGTCGTAACGGATTCTGGCTGGGCTAGGCTCAACTCGACTCTCCATGAGGGGGCAGGTCAACCGGGGCGTCAACCGACCCAGAAACCCAATGCGCCAGTGACAGCCCTTGCGGCGCCACCGCAGCCTGGTTGCCCTGGCTGATCTGGGCATAGAGTTCTTCGCGCAGAATGCGCAGATCGAGCGGGCCCTCAATACCGAGGCGCACCTTGCCGGGCGCGGACTGCAGCACGACCAGGCGGATGTTGTCCCCGATGCGGATGGCTTCGCCGGGGCGGCGCGTCAGTATGAGCATGCATCGAGCCCGGCGGGTCGGTTGTCAGGCGCTGACTTGCAGGCGAACCGGGCCGCTGCCGGGTTGGCCCTGGCCGTGAGCGCCATAGAGATCGACGCCTTCAGCGTTGCCGCGCAAAATCTGCAAGGCCCCTTCGGTGCTGCGCACCAGCGCCGAGATCATGGCACCGTTGCGCTGATTGGCCTCGGCGATGCTCCGCGCCAGGGTTTGAACCGCGCTCCACAAGGGGGGAGCGGATGTAGCGCCTGCTTCGGTCTGCGCGCCAAACTGCACGATGCGTTCGCGCTCCAGCGCGTCGATCTCGGCCAGCAGGCTGTTTTTACGCTCGGTCAGCGCGGGCAGCTGATCTGTGGCGGCGCGCAGCAGGCAGGCGTGCTCTTCAATCAGCAAGCGGTCGAAAGCCTGCAACTTGTCGAGTTGCAGGCGAAGCAGAGAATCGACCGACTGCGACATGGCGGGTTCAGATCAGTTGGAAGCAGGCTTGGTCGCGCCGATCAGGGCCTGGCTGTCCTGCAATAGACCACTGGCGATGCGCTGCGGATTGACCACGTATTGACCGCTGCGAATGGCGTTTTGCAGTTCGCTGATGCGCGTGTCGCTGGCCGGAGGCGTTGCGCCCTGCGTGCTGGCAAGGTTGAGCATTTGCCCGGCCCCCGAGATGGAGACCTGTTCGGTGGCCGCCGCGCCCGCCGGATTAACCGCCGGATTGGCAACCGAGCCCGCGCGCCGCGAAGCCGCAACCGAGCCGCTGGCGGCAGTCGAGGCGCTGGATAGGGGGGAATTCTGGATGGGAATCATGGTGGCATTCTCTCCTGTTGGAGTGCTCAACGTCACGCTTTTGCCGGACTTTAGGGCAAGTGTGACTTTTTTGGCAATTCCCGCCGAATGCCCCCCTTATCGCCCCTTCATTGCCCCAGTTCGGCGCGCACCAGCAGGTCGAGCTGCCGACGCATGTCTTGCTGCGCGCGGGCGAATGCCGGCGTCTCCAGCCCCTCGCTCAGGGCGCTGATGAGGCGCTGGTAGGCCAGGTGCAGCGGCCCGCCCTCCAGCCCCTCCACCTCGATGTAATGATGCAAGGCGGTGGCGGCGCGGGCCGCGAGCGGCAGCGCGTCGGGCCAGGGCGTCATATAGGCCAGCCGCTGCTCCCACAACAGATGAGCCGCGTAGATGCCCAGGGCCGTGCGGGGATGATCGCGGTTGATCGTCAAATGAAATCCGTGCACCCAGTCCACCACCGCGTCGGCGGGCATGGGGCGAGCCAGCCCGTAGCCCTGCCCGGTGTCGGCCTGCAGAATGATGGCCGCCTCCACCAGCCCGGCCGACTCCAGCCCTTCGACCACGACGGTGCTGCCCAGATCGTGTGCCAGCCGGGTGAGATGCTGGATGAAATCGAGCGCCCGGCGCGGCACCTTGCCCAGCCCGCCCAGCAGGCCCTGGTCGATCTTCACCTCGTCGAACGGAAAGCTGTCGAGCCGCAGCAGCGAGCTGTAGCCTGAGCCGAGATCGTCTTCGGCCAGACGCACGCCGGTGGCGCGAAACCGCCCCAGCAGCGCGTCGCGCCGCTCCGAAATGTCGAGATCGCTGCTTTCCAGCAATTCCAGGGTGAGGCGGCGCGGATCGAGCGCATGGCTGCGCAGCAGTTGCTCCACCCGCTCCACATAACGCGGATCGCTCAGCGCCACGGGCGGCATGTTCACCGACACATCGAGGTCGATACCCTGCTGCGCCCAGCGCTGCCGGGCATGCAAGGCCTGCTCCAGGCCCAGACTGAACAAGCGCCACATATCGTGCGCGCCCAGCACGGGCAGAAACTCACCCGGCGCGATCAGCTCGCCGCCATCGCGCCGCTGCAGCCGCGCGAGCGCCTCGAATTTCTCGGGCCGACCCGTCTTGAGGTTGACCACGGGCTGATACCGCATCTGCAGGCCCGAATGATCGAGCAGATCGACATAGAACTGCCGTCGCGCGTAAGGCACCACGCCCGAAGGACTATGCGCATAACGGGCAAACGCCAAGCCCAGCACCTTTTGCAGATGCTCGACGAACACCCGGCGCGTCGAACTGGTGAAAAAGCCGGGATAGCTGCTGTAAAGATCCATCAACGCAATGGGCTGGCCTGAGGCGTCGAGAATGGGAATGGACACGGCGCTGCGCACGCCCAGCTCGTCCGCCACATCTTTCCAGGGCAGGATCGCCGGATCGCAGGCATACGACGCGGTGTACTGCACCTCGCGGCTGCGCCAGGCGCGGCCCGAGACGCCCAAGCCTTCCGCCGCATCGCCGCGCACCGTGGTGAACGCGGCTTCGCCCGAGTCGATGCGGTCGAGGTAGAGCGACTTGAAGCGGCTGCCGAAGGCGTGTTCGAACTGCACCACGCCTGCCGCATCAGGCCGCCCAATCGTGCCCGCCAGCACACCCTCGATGTTTTCCAGCGCGCCGAGCACGGCGCGCAACAGATCGCTGAGGGTGTGCGCCGTGAGAATGGCCGCGTCGATGCGAACCAGCGCCGCGTCGAACTGCCGGACGATGTCTTCGTGCCCCTCGATCTGCCACTGCAACTCATCCTGCAGTCGGGTGATGAAGTAGCGCAGCAAAGCCGCCCGCTCCGACGGCTCGACCCACGCCGCAAAGTGCCCGATCAGCAAGCGGGTGTACAGCCCGTAAGCCTCGACCAGCCACGACGCATCGAGCCCGATGAGCGCGTGCACTCGCCCCACATGCCGCGCCACCCGCACCGAAGCTTCGCTGCTGCCGACAAACAGACTGCGCAGATGGCGCTCCTGGTTGTTGCGCAGGCGCGAAAACTCGGCCACCGACAACAACTTGAGCACGCGCGAAAACCGGGTCTGCTTGAGCAGCTCGTCGTAGAACTGCCGGATGAAAGCCTCGACCACCCTATTGAGATCGGGCTGCACTGCCGCCAGCAGCGCACGCAAGGCCGCCTGCTGCTCGGCGGGCGCTGGCGGCTCGGCTGAGATATTCAATTTTTCAAACATGGGGCGCCATGCTATTGATCGATGCCAAGGGCAGGCAAGCGAAACATTCGATCCTGTTGACCTGAAACAAGTCCGCCTCGATTTCCATTGCCGCGCCGCCAAAGCGATTCAAGTTCCCGCCCCGCGTGCCGTTACTTCAAACGCAAGACAAAACCATTACGAGGCCCACCTTGAAATTCCTGGTTGTTGACGACTTTCCCACCATGCGCCGCATCGTGCGCGGCCTGCTGATGCAGACCGGCTATGTGACCGGCAATATCGACGAGGCGGAAAACGGCGAAGAAGCCTGGCGTCGGCTGCAGGCCGGCGGTATCGAGTTCGTCGTCACCGACTGGAATATGCCGGTGATGCAGGGCATCGACCTGCTCAAACACATCCGCGCCAGCGACAACCCCGCCATCCGCAGCCTGCCGGTGCTCATGGTCACGGCCGAAGCCAAGAAAGAAAACATCATCGCCGCCGCGCAGGCGGGGGTGAACGGCTACATCGTCAAGCCCTTCACCGCACAGACGCTCAAAGAAAAGCTCGACGCCATCATGGCGCGCCTCAACGCGGCAGCGGGAGCGGCCCAATGAGTCTCGACCGCGCCACCACCACGCAAACGCCGCAGCCCGCGGCCGCCTCCACCGCGCTGCACAAGCTCACCGAGGCCGACGCCCTGTTGCACGAAGGCGTGCGCCGCATCATGGCCGCCTCCAGCGATCTGCCCGAGGCCAGCCATCCGCTCGAAGAAGCGCTGCGCCTGACCGAAACCCAGGCCATGTCCACGCTCGAAGCGGTGGAAAACGGCTTCACCGAAATCGCCGCCATCCGCGCCACGCACGGCGGTTTCATCGACGAGCGCCTCGACCGCCTGGAACAACAGTTCCACACCATTCTCGCCAGCCAGCAGGGGCAGGATCTCGCCGGGCAGCGGTTGAAAAAAACCATCCATCTGCTGCAGGCGGTGGAGCAGCGCATCCGTGCCGCCGTCGAGCAACTCGGCCCGCACCTTCAACCCGCGGCCACTCCCGAGGCTTCGGCCCCGGCGGCCGACAGCGCCGCGCCGCTCAACGGAGTTCCCACCTACGCCGGACCCTCCTTTGCCCAGGATGACGTGGACGCCCTGCTGCGCGACCTCGGCATCTGAAACCTTCCGCCCCACCATCATGGACAACGACATCCTGCTGGAATTTCTCGCCGAATCGCGCGAGCTGCTGAGCCAGGCCCAAGACCAGTTGCTGCGGCTGGAATCTCAGCCCGACGACAGCGAAGCGCTCAGCGCCATCTTCCGCGCCTTCCACACCCTCAAGGGCGGCGCCGGTTTTCTCGAAGCGCAGAACATGGTGGACTGGTGCCACCACCTCGAAGACCTGTTCGACAAAATGCGCAGCGGCAAACTGCGTGCGACCGCGCCGATGATCGACGCCATCCTGCGCGCCACCGACGTCATCACCGCCATGCTCGACGACATGGCGCGCGGCGAAAATCCCCCCCCCGGCCCGGCCGCGCTAGGCGCAGACATCCAGGCTTTCGCCCGCGGCGAAACGCCCGCGCTGCCTGAAGTGGCCAAGGAAGCAACGAATAAAGCGGCCAAGTCGCCCCCCCCCCGCCGAGGTCGTGCGGGAAGGCCTCTGGGTCACGCAGACCGAACGCGACAGCGGCAGCACCGGGCTGTTTGCCGAACGCCGCACCGCCGACGCCGAGCCCACTTCCCCCGCCTCCGCAAACGGCGACTCCATCACCCAAGACGAATTCGAGCGCGTGCTCGACGACCTCTACGGCACAGGCCAGGCGCCGGGCGCGGCACCTGCTGGCGCCGTTGTGGCGTCGGCCAGCCGTACCGCTGACGAGATCACCCAGGACGAATTCGAGCGCGTGCTCGACCAGATTCACGGCGCTGGCCACGCGCCGGGTCAGACCAGCGCGCCAGCGCCCGAAGTTGCGCAAAAATCCGAGCAAAAAGCCGCGCAAAAAGCCGAGCCCGCGGCACCGTCGGCACGCTCGGCCAACGGCAGCGCCGCCGAAGAAACCTCCATCCGCGTCGATTCCACCCGGCTCGACCAGGCGATGAACCAGGTCGGCGAACTCGTGCTGCTGCGCAACCGACTCAGCGCCGCCGTGGCCCGCATGGCGCAGGAAGACGAAGCCCTGGCCCGGCTGGCGCGCGAAACCGATCTCGCCGTCAACGACCTGCAAAACACCGTCATGCGCCTGCGCATGCAGCCGTGCAAACGCCTATTCCAAAGCCTGCCCCGGGTGGTGCGCGACGCCTCGCGCAGCCTGGGTAAAAAAGTGCGGCTGGACATCGAAGGCGAAGACGTGGAGATCGACAAGACCGTGGTCGATGCGCTCTCCGGCCCGCTCATTCACCTGGTGCGCAACGCGCTCGACCACGGCATCGAAGAGCCTGAGGTACGCCGTCAGGCCGGCAAGCCCGAGGAGGCCGTGCTGCGCGTGCTCGCCCGCCATCTGGGCGACAAGGTGCAGATTCAGGTGGGCGACGATGGTCGCGGCATGAACGCGCAAAAAATCATGCAGCACGCCATTTCCAAAGGCGTCATCACCGCGCAGGAAGCCGCGCGGCTGTCTGAGCGCGAGATGCTCGAACTCATCTTTTTGCCCGGCTTCTCCACCAAAGAGCAGGTCAGCGAACTCTCCGGCCGCGGCGTCGGCATGGATGTGGTGCGCTCCACCGTCGCCTCGCTGCGCGGCCGCATCGACATCGACACCACGCTGGGCAAGGGCAGCACCCACACGCTGGAGTTGCCGCTCACCATGGCCGTGCTGCCGGTGCTGTATTTCCGCCTGCGGCGCGAAACCTACGCCCTGCCGGTGGCGGCCATCGAAAACCTGCTCGCCATCGACCCCGAGCAGGTGCACTCCATCTCCGGGCGGCTGATGGTGCAGGTCGATGGCAACCGCGTGGTGCCTTACATCGATCTCGGCCAACTGCTGCAAGACCGCCCGATCGAGCTGCTCAAAGACCAGAGCGAAGGCATTCTCATCGAGCAGGGGCTGCTGGTGGTTTCCGAGGCCATGGGCACCGAAGACTCGGTGGTCAAGCCACTGGACATCTCCACCAACGACACCCTCTACCAAGGCGCCACCATCTCGGGCAACGGCGAGGTGGTGCTCATTCTCGACGGCGCCGCGCTGGCCCGGGTGCAACGCAAGAGCTGACCCACTGACCCATCATGGACGACCAATCTCTCGACACCCTGCGCCGCGACTTCATCGCCGTGGCCGACGCCACCTACGCCTTTCAGGGCGCTCTGAAAAAACGCCTGCGCGAAATCGACCGCAAAGCGCTCAACGCCCAGGTGCTGGTCAAGCGCCACGGCAAGGAACTCGCCGGCTACGGCGTGGTGGCGCAGGCTTTCCGCGAAGGCGCGCAGGCCATGCAGGCTGCCGCCGAACAGGTGCAAAAGCTCATCAACCCGTTGATGCTGCACTTCATGGAAACCCTGCGCGATGCGCAGCAGATGGAAAGCCTGCGCAACATTCACAACGCCGCCACCGCGCATTGCCCCTCGCTGGCCGAGCGCATGCGCCAGCACGCAGACATGCAGGATCGCCACGCTGCGGGCAGCCGCCGCGCCGGTCTGGCGCTCAACTCGGCGCTCGACCGCTTTCAGTCCGTCATTGCCGAGCTCGACTATGTCGTGGTCAATGGCCGCATCGAAGCGGCGCTGAAAGGCACGGTCAGCGCGCCGCTGGCGCAGGTTTCGCTGGAAATGGATCGGTCTGTGAGCGGCGTGCAGGAATTGCTGCGCACCTATCGCGAACAAATTGAAAGGATCATCGAATGAAATCGCTGCAATTTTTCAGCCAGGGTAACCACCACTGGAACATCATCTACGACCAGGACGAGCGCCGCGTCATCGACTCCAACGTCTACGCCTTGAGCGTGGACGACCAAACCCTCATCCTGGATCCGGGCGGATTCGAGATCTTCCCGCAGGTTTTCAGCGCCCTGGTCGAAGTGGCCCCACCCGGCTCGCTCAAAGCCGCTTTCGTCAGCCATCAAGACCCCGACATCGCCTCCAGCCTGCCGCTGTGGAACGCCTGCAGCCCGACCATCGCCTGGCATGTGCCCAAGCTGTGGAGCGGCTTCATCCGCCATTACGGCGCGCTCGACGCCGATCTGCGCGACATTCCCGATGAAGGCGGCGAAATGACTCTGGGCTCCGCCCGGCTGCAGTTCGTCCCCGCGCATTATCTGCACTCTTCGGCGAACTTCCACGTCTATGACGCCTTCGCCAAAGTGCTGTTCTGTGGCGATGTGGGCGCGGCGCTGCTGCCCGCCGGTCACGCGCCCTTCGTCGATCGCCGCAACATCGAATCACCCGCCGCGTTCGACGAGCACATCAAGTCTGCCGAGTATTTCCACAAACGCTGGATGCCGTCGATGGCCGCCAAGCGCAATTGGTGCGAGCGTGTCTCGAAGATGGACATCGACTTTCTCGCCCCGCAGCACGGCGCCATTTATACCGGCCAGAACGTCAAGCGCTTCATTGACTGGTTCGACGCACTCAAGGTCGGCTCGGCCATCGAGTAAGCCCCCCCATCTCACCCTAATTTCTCTCGTCACCATCATGGACGCCACCGCCCTCCACTATCTGCAACAAGCTCTGGAACCGCTCGACAGCCTGGAAATGCTGGCCGAGGCCGACGCCGCCATGGAAAACCCCGTGTTCTACATGAACCGCGCCGCGCGCGAAACCATGGAGCGGTTTCACACCACCCTCAACTCGGCGCTGCGCGGCGCCGACGTGCGCAACGCCCTGCACCACTCCATCCACCAGTTCCACAAAGACCCGGAACGCATCCGCGCCATCCTGCGGCGTCTGGCCGACGGTAGCCTGGACAAGCATGTGCAGGAGATGGCCGTGGGCAAGGTGATCTTCGCGCTTGTTTTCGTTGCGGTGCGCGATCCGCAAGGCCAGGTCATCGCCTTTCACGCCAGTTGGCGCGATGTGTCGCACCTCAAAGACATCAGCGCCGTGAGCGATCGGCTCAAAGAGGTCGTCAGCACCCTCAACAGCGCGGCTGGCGATATCGGCCAGTCCATGACCTCGGTGGATACCGCCATTGGCAATGTGGGCCGCGCCATCAACGGCAACGGCGCCGCAGTCTCGCACCTGCAAGAACAGGTCAACGCCATCAGCGCCATCGTGCGCAATATCCGCGAAATCTCTTACCAGACCAATCTGCTCGCGCTCAACGCCGCCATCGAGGCCGCCAGAGCCGGCGAGCATGGCCGCGGCTTTGCCGTGGTCGCCGACGAAGTGCGCAATCTGGCGCGCCGGGTACAGGTCGCCACCGCCGAGGTGGAGGAAAACACCACCGCCATCGGGCAGCAGGCCCACGACATCGCCACCACCAGCGCCAATTCGGGCAAGGAGCTCGATCTGGTGCAGTCGGTCGTGGTTCGCATGAACAACCAGGTCAGCAATATGCAGACCAACGCCACGCGCATGATGCTGCAGTCGGCGCAGGAAGATCACAAAGACTTTGTCAATCACATCCTGGCCGAAGTCTCGAAGGACAAACAGGCCAAGCTCCCCACGGAAGTCACCGACCACCACAACTGCCGCCTGGGCAAGTGGTATGACAGCCAGGGCGTGGCGACTTTTGGCGGCCTCTCCGCCTTCCGCGCGCTCGAAGCGCCGCATGCGCAGATTCACGCCACCGCGAAGCAACTGCTCGAAGCGGTGCACGGCGGTCAGCGCGATCAGGTGGCGCGTCTTTCCAGCTCACTCAGCGATCAAGAAGATCTGATCGTCGACCGACTGCAGGCGCTCAGCGATGCCATCGAGAGCCAGAGCAAGGTCGGCTGAAGCCCTGCCCGACCCGACAACCGGAGACAGTCAGTGGAACCCGACAGCCCCGACATGGCAACCCTCGTGGATGCGGACGCATCCTCCCCCTCCCAACCTCCCCCACTGCGTGGAGGAGGAGACAACCAGACTCCCTCTCCACAGGCTGGGGAGGGTTGGGGTGGAGAGGGCGGCCGTGAGAAAAAACAAACCTCAGTCAACACCGGAGCTCAAGTCCCCCCCGGCGGGCTGCTTGAGCGCGTACGCGAAGACCGCGAGCGCGTGCTGCAAGCCGTGCTCGATTTGATCAGCGGCAAGGGCGAAGCCGCGCTGCGCGATATCGACCTGATCGACGCCGACGATTGGGCGCGCAAGCTCGGCGGCGTGCGGCAGATGTTGCTGCACGGCGTGGACGCGCTGCGCACCACCACCCAGTCGCTCGCGTTCGCCGAAAGCCGCACCGCCGGTTTCGATCACGACATCCACGGCCTGTCGCAGCGGGTGGGCGATATGGCGGCGCGGCTGCAAGGCGCAGCCCTGCAAACCCACACCGCGCAAACCCAGCTCGACGATTTGCGCAGCGGCGTACAAGCCACGCAAACATCAATCGAGCACAGTGAAAAAGCCATCGCCACCACGCTTGAAGAAGTGGCCGATGTGTCGCGTTTCATTTCCAACACCGAAGCCAAGCTCACCGGCTTTGTCGATGCCGTGCGCTCAGTCGAGACGCTCACTGCGGGCATCAGCGAAATCGCCTCGCAGACCAATCTGCTGGCGCTCAACGCCGCCATCGAGGCCGCTAGAGCCGGCGAGCATGGCCGCGGCTTTGCCGTGGTCGCCGACGAGGTGCGCAATCTGGCGCGCAAAACCGCCCGCATCACCCATGAAATCGAAGACCTCACCCACAATCTGCGCGACCAGTCGTCCGACGTCGGGGTGGATATGGCTCGCTCGGTGCAACGAGTGCAGCGTGTCGGCGCCTTGGTCACCAACACCGGCGAAACGCTGGTCGAGGTCAAGAGCATGCTCGGCAAGGTACGCACAGTCACGACCGAGCAGACCGCTCTGATGCGCCAACTGGTCAGCGACGCCGACCGCCAGCGCCTGGATGCCGAACAGGCCGCCGCGCTGATGCAGGTGCTGGTGCAACGCTTCGAGGCCATGATGACCCTCATCCGCACCTCACGCGAGCAGCTCAAGACCGGCGTCACCGCGGTGTCGAAGTGGCTTGACCCCGCCGTCACCCTGCGGGTCTCGCTGGCCATGCACTACCAGTGGATCGGCCAGTTGCTCACCGCGGCGCAGAAGCAAGAGAAGATCGACATGGATGTGTCGAACTTCCACGGCTGCTTCTTCGGCAAGTGGTACTTCGGTGCGGGCGCGGGCTACTTTGGCAGCGATGCCGGCTTTGTCGGCGTCGATTCCGTTCACCAGGACGTGCACCGCACCGGCCAGGCACTGGTCGAAGCCATCCGCACCGACAACACTGCCCGCACCACCGAGCTGGCCACCCGGCTGGAAGCCTTGAGCGACACCATCACCGACCGTCTGGAAGCGCTGATGCGCCAGATTCCCTGATTCATTCATTGCAGCCCACAGGACCCCACCATGAATTCCAACGTCTTGCAAGAAGTCGACGAGCGTTCCAACCTCGCTGGCACCAATAAATTCGAACTGCTGCTGTTTCGCCTTGGCGAAGAGCCGCAATCGTCGCGGCGCGAGCTGTTCGGCATCAATGTATTCAAGGTGCGCGAGGCGCTGGTGATGCCGCAGGTCACCGTCATGCCCGGTGCGCCCAAACATGTGCTGGGCGTGGCCAATATCCGCGGCCAGATCATCCCCGTCATCGACCTGCCGGCCGTGGTCGGCTGCGTGCCCAAGACCGGGCTGAACATTCTGGTCGTCACCGAGTACGAGCGCTCGGTGCAGGGCTTCGCGGTGGAAGAGGTTGAAGAAATCGTGCGGCTGGAATGGAGCAAGGTGCTGTCGGCCGAGGCCAACGCCGTAGGCGGCATGGTCACCAGCATCGCCCGCCTGGAAGACGATCAGACCACCCGGCTGGCGCTGGTGCTCGATGTGGAAAAGGTGCTGCGCGATGTGCTGCCCTCACGCGTGCATGAGGTGAAAGACACCCACAATATGGGCCCGGCGCTGGGGCTGAAGCCCGGCGCGGTCATTCTCACGGCCGACGACTCCTATGTGGCCCGTGCGCAGATCGAGAAGGCCTTGCAGGCACTGCACGCGCCCTTCGTCAGCACCAAAACCGGCAAGGAAGCCTGGGAGCGCCTGCAAACCCTGGCGAACGAGGCGCGCGCCGAGGGCAAGCGCATCGAAGACAAGGTGCAGCTGGTGCTCACCGACCTGGAAATGCCTGAGATGGACGGCTTCACCCTCACCCGCCACATCAAGCAGGACGAGCGCTTCAAGAACATTCCGGTGGTCATCCACTCCTCGCTGTCGGGCTCGGCCAATGAGGACCATGCCCGCAGCGTGGGCGCCGATGCCTATGTGGCGAAGTTCGTCGCCGACGAATTGGCGCAGACCATTCGCAAGGCGATTGCCGCGCACGCCTGAACGCTCCCGTTTTTTCATTCAAGCGGTTTAACAAAGCGAATCGACCGATGCATACCACGCCCTCAGCACCCCCAGCAGAAGCCAGTAGCAACACCCCGGCGGAATTTCTGCAGCACTTGCTCACCCAGCGCCCGGTCGACCTGCGGCAAACGGCGCCCCAAGGGTGCGGCGCGGGCCTGGATGAATTCCTCGCCTTGGTCACGCATCTGGTCGATACCACCACGCACAACGCCACCGGGGTGGCCTACGGCATTGCGCGCATCAGCTTCGAGGCGCGCACCGCCACGCAGGACGCGCAAAGGCATGCGAAGGAGCAGACCGAGCGCATCGGCGCCATGGGCGAAAGCCTGGAAACCTTCATCCGCGGCATCGTCGGGGTGCAGGGCCAAACCGAGGCGCTGCGGGCCGATTCGCAAAGCATCACTCTGCTCAGCACGCGCGGCGCGCGCGAGGCGCATGAGGCCAATGCGGTGTTCGAGCAACTGGCGCAGACCACGAGCCAGAACCAGACCGAAATTCAGGCGCTCGGCAAAGGCTTTGCGCAAGTCACCGCGGTCACGCAAGTCATCAAGGACATCGCGCAGAAAACCAGCCTGCTGGCGCTCAACGCCAATATCGAAGCCGCCCGCGTGGGCGAGGCTGGACGCGGCTTTGCCGTGGTGGCCGAAGAAATCCGCAAGCTGGCGATGAACACGCAGCAATCGGTGCAGAGCATCGCCACCTTCGCCGCCGAAGTCAGCCGCAGCCTGCAAGTGGTCACGCAATCGACCCAGCAGTTCGCCGCGCAGATGGACAACGGCAAAGCGCTGGCCACAGCCATGTCGGCCAATTTCCAGGACATCGCCCGCAACATCGAGGCGATGAATTCCGGCGTGAACAAGGTTTACACCCAACTCGGTCACGAGGTGGACGCCGTGCGCACCATTAGCGGCCAGTTCGCCGCACTGTCCAGCACGGTACAGGCCAGCGCCAACCAGACCATCGCCACCAGTGAGCGCATTGCCGACGAAGTGCAGCAGTCGCTCAACGCCAGCCAGACCTTGTTCGAGGCGGCCACGCAATTCGTCACCGCCTCGAAAACCAGCCAGGTGATGCGCGATCTCGACGCCGTTTGCAAAGAGATCGAGGCCGCACTCGCTCAGGCGCTGGCCAGCGGCGCGCTCACCGAGCAGGCGCTGTGGGACGAACAGTACGAGCCGGTGCCCGGAACCAAGCCGCAGAAATTCCGCACCCGCTTCACCGAGTTCATCAAAAGCCGCATCCAGCCCATCGAGGACGCATGGCTGGGCAAGAGCGAGCAATACCGCTTTGCGCTGCTGGTGGACCGCAACGGCTACGCTGCGGCGCACAACAGCGTGTTCGATCGCCCGCTGACCGGCGACTACGCCACCGATCTGGCGGGCAACCGCTCCATGCGACTGTTCAACGATCCGGTAGGTCTGGCCGCCGCGCAAAACACCAACCCCTTTCTGCTGCAGGTCTATGCCCGCGATACCGGCGAGATCATGCAGGAGCTATCGCGCCCGGTGAGCGTGGGCGGCCGTCATTGGGGCGCCGTGCGGCTGGCGTTTATTTGAAGTCGGTCATCTGACCCCTCCTGCGCTGTGTCATTTTTTACACCGTTGCCGATCATTCCGCAGACAGTCTGGATGATGCCTGCCCGCGAGGTGTTGTAATGCCGGGCTGTATTTTTCGATTCATGGCATGCCTCACAACACCCGTTTCCAGACCGACCGCCGCCGCATCCTGATTGCGGTGCTCATTGCCAATTTATTGCTGGCTGCGGCCGTTGGCGGGGTGCTCTGGGTCAGCTGGGATCGCAACCGCAACGGCATCGAGCAGATTCTGCAAAGCGAGGCCGCGTTCTGGGCCGACGCGATAAACCAGCGTTACGACCAGCTTCAGGCCACTTGTACCGTGGCGCAGCGGCAGCTTCACGACAACCCCGATCTGCTGCAGCAGCCAGGGCCGTGGCTGAGCGAAATGAATGCGCTGATGCCCTTCATCGACGGCGTTTCCCTGGTCGCGCCGACCGGCGATGTGCTGGCGCTTGCACCGAGTCGCGCAATCCCGCCGCAGGCGCATGCGGCCATCTCCGCGTCGCCGGGGTTTGCTCAGACCTTGTCCACGCCGGGGCGGATTCGCATCGGGCTGCCGCAGCCCGATCCGCTGGCGCCAGAGCAGCACATCACCCCGGCCCGCTGCGCGCTGACCTTGCACAAAGGCGCGCCTCGTCCCGAGGTCATGTTGATTTTCGACGTGGGCCTGCAGCGAGCGCTGCAAAATCTGCAGCACACTTTGTCGAGTTTCAACAGCAAGGGCCGCTGGGTGCCGGCGGTGGGCCTGTTGCGCAGTGACGGCTATTTGCTCGCGCGGCTGCCTGCGCCGCTGCCGCAAATCCAGCCCTCGCTCAAGAATGCACCCGCGCGCGGGGTGCTCGCACGCGAAATTGCCGCGCATCCCGAGCAAACGCATGGGGTTTTCCTCGGGCCGGTGCAGGCGGCGGGCGGCGCTGAGCTCCTGGGCGCTTGGCAACGCCTGGGCGCGCATTCGGTCGTTGCCTTCACCAGCCTGCCGGCCAGCGCGCTCACCGCGCTGTGGTGGCGTCAGACCTGGCCGATGCTGACAGGCTGGGCGATTTTGCTGCTGATGCAACTGCTCGGCGGCTTGCTGATCAACCGCAGTCTGGAGCGCCAGCACCGGCTGGCGCAGATCAATGCCGCATTGGCGCAGGCCAGCCAGGTCGTGGCCGAAGCCCCGGATGAAGCCACGCTGTTCCAGCGCATTTGCGACATCAGCGCCGACGCCGGAGGCATGCAACTGGCTTGGATCGGTCAGCCCGATGTCGGCGGGCAGGCCAAGGTGCTCGCTGCCGCTGGAAAGACCGCCTATCTCGACGGAATGCCGCTGTCCATCCATGCCGATCAGATCAGCGGCCAGGGGCCGTTTGGCAAGGTTTGGCGCGACGCTGCGCCCCTTTATGTGCAAGGCAAAGACTCCGCCCAACTGTTGCTGCCCTGGGCGGGGCGCATGAAGCAGTTCGGTCTGCGCACCATGGCCGCCTTGCCGGTGATGCGGCAAAACCGGCTCTACGCGGTGTTCAGCATTTACCGCGACAGCCGCGCGCGCATCACCCGAGACCAACGCAATCTGCTCGAAGAACTCGCGCGCAGCCTGGGCCGCGGACTCGATCGTCTGCAACTGGCCGAGGCCGAACGCAAAGAGCGCGAAAGTCGCCAGCGCCAGCAGGAACTGGTGCGCGGAGTGATGGCGCAGATCGACATTCTGATCAGCGCGCGCAACGACGCCGAAGTGCTGGAGAGCGCCTGCACCCGCCTGCTCGAAACCGGCTTGTTCGCCGCCGTATGGGTCGCCCAGCCCGATGTGCACGAGCGCGTGCACCCGCTCGCTGCCGGAGGGAATGCGCTGGACACGCTGTCCGCCCAATCGCCGCCGCTCTTGGTCAGCTCCACCCAAACCCACGCCCTGGCCCGCGCCTGGCACACCTCGGAAGAAGCGCAAGAGACCGACCCGCACTCGCCCCTGCTGCAACCCTGGGCCGAGTACGCCCTGCCGGGCTGGCAACCGCTTGCCCTGGCCTTGCCGCTGCGCCGCAACGGCGGGCGCTGGGCGGCGCTGGTGCTGGTGCTGTTCAACGTCGACGATCTGGACGAAGGCCTGCACGGCCTGTTGCGCCGGGTGGGCAAACTGATCGAGCAGGCGCTGGGCGAAATCGACCTCAAGGCCGATCTGGAAGCCGAGCAGGCGCAGCAACGCCACCTCGCCCGCCACGACGCCCTGACCGGCCTGCCCAACCGCCTTGCCCTCGAACACCACCTGCCGCTGGCCATGGCCCGGGCCCGCCGCCACAAAAATTTGCTGGTCGTGGGCGTGATGGATCTCGATGATTTCAAGCCGGTAAACGACACCCACGGCCACGCCGCGGGCGACCAGCTTCTGCGTCAACTGGGCGAGCGCCTCAGGGCCGCCGTGCGCGAGATCGATCTGGTCGCGCGACTGGGTGGCGACGAGTTCGTGCTGGTGCTCGAAGGCGTGGCGCAGGCCAGCGATCTGCCCATCGTGCTCGACCGCATTCACAGCGCCGTCGAAACCCCGTTCGACCTCGGCGACGGCGTGCTGGCCAAGGTGGGCATGAGCCTGGGCGTGACGCTTTACCCGGCCGACGAGGCGCAGGCCGAGGTGCTGCTGCGCCACGCCGATGCCGCGCTTTACGCCAGCAAGGCGCACAAGGCCGATCGCACCCGTTGGTGGCAGGTCTGGGGCGATGGCCTGGAGCAGGCCGCCGACAAACCCGCCGACTTGCCCATTCATGTCGACCCCTACGGCGAAACCGCCCACCGCCTGCTCGGCCTGATTGGCGACCTGCTGGAGCGCAACGCCGAGACCTTCGTCGAGCGCTTCTATTCCACCCTGGGCCAAGACCCGGAGTCGGCCGCGCTGCTCGCCGCCCTCTCCGCGGAGGAGGCCGCCCATTTGCGCAGCCGGCAGCATGCCCGCTTGCTGCAAATCCTTCACCCCGACCTGTCGGCCGAAACCCATCAGGAACAAGCGCGGCACACCGGCGCGATTCACGCGCTGGTGGGAGTCAGCACCGGGGCGCTGGTCAACAGTTTCGGCTGGTATCTGCAAAGCCTGCACGACTTGCTGGGCGAAGCCCCGGTGCGCAGCGCTGATCGAGCCGTGCTGGCTCAGGTCACCACCGCGCGCCTGCAGCGCGAGCTGCAATGGCAAAGCGATGGGGCGCAGACGCAGCGCGAGCAATATCAACAGATGCTGTTCGGGCTGGAGCAGATGCAGCCCGAACTGACCCAATGGGCCGATCTGGCCCGCACCGTGCTCGAATCAGTCACCGCCCTGCCGGGCATGGCAGCCACGGTGATCTACAAGCCCGACGCGCAGGGGCACTTCATCCCCGAGTTCACAGCGGGGGCGTTTGACGAATACTGGCAGGCGCTCGATGCGGTGGCCATGGCCAATCTCGACATCGACCCGCATAGCCCCTTCGGCCTCACCCCGCACCCGCGCTGCTGGCGCAGCGAGCAGATCGAAACCAACGCCAGCTACGTCACCGATCCGCGCATGGCGCCCTGGCGTGCGGTGGCGCACAGCGTCGGCGTGCGCAGTTCGGCCGCGGTGCCGGTGAAAGACAGCCGCGGCCGCATGCTCGCCGTCATGGGGCTGTACGGACGTTACCCCGGCCAGTTCGAAACGCAGAGCATGCACAGCTTCCTGCGCGGTATCGAACAACTCTTCGAACGCGGGCTTTACGGCCTGATGACCCGGCGCGAATCCGCCCCCATGCCCCTGCAGGACCGCCGCGCCTGGCGCCACCGCCTGTTCAGCGGCGGTCTGGAAATGCACTATCAGCCCCTGGTCGATCTTCACACGGGTGAGCCCACCGCCATGGAAGCGCTGGCCCGGTTGCGGCTCGAAGACGGGCGGCTGATCGGCCCGGGGCAGTTCCTGCCGTCGTTTGGCGCCTCCGAGCTCACCCGCCTGTTCACCCTCGGGCTGGAGCAGGCGCTGAACCAGCTGGCCCAATGGGACGGCGCGGGTCAGCGCCTCGATCTGTCCATCAACCTGCCGCTCGAAGTTTTGCTCATGCCCGAATGCGCCCGCTGGGTGGCCGACGCGCTGCACACCCGGCACATCGCGCCTGATCGGCTACGGCTGGAAATTCTGGAAGACGCCGACTTCCAGAACGACGCCGAGCGCGACCGCGCGGTGCGCAGCCTGGCCGCCACCGGCGCGCGGCTGGTGATGGACGATCTGGGCAGCGGCTACAGCAGTCTGCTGCGGCTGCGCACCCTACCCTTCCACACGGTGAAAATCGACCAGGGCCTGGTGCGGCAGATTCCCTCCGAAGCGCAAACCGAGGCAGACGGCATGATCGGCTTCATCGGCGCCCTGGTCCACATGACCCAGGCGCTCGGCCTGAAAGTGGTGGTCGAAGGTCTGGAAACCCCGGCGCTAGTGGAGGTGGCTGCGGTATTGGGCGCTGATTATGGTCAGGGTTACGCCCTGGCGCGGCCGATGGCAGCAGCCGACGTGCCCGCCTGGCTGCAAACCTTCCGCTGGCTCACCCAGGCCTCGTCACCCCAAACCCGCCTGGGCCAGCGCGCGCAGCAATGGGTGCGGGAAAATGCGGAACGCAACCGGGCCGACTGAAGTCGGCCCGGTTGCGCCAGAATGGCCGCTTGAAAAAAATCGCCCAAAGCCGTCGAAAATCCGCCTTAACTTGTACGGCAAATTGCCGTATTATTGAGTTGGAGGACAAATTCATGCCCGCTGCAATTTCTACTGCCCGTCTCGAAGCCCGAATCAGCACCGATCTGCATGCGATGCTCAAGCGCGCCGCCGAGCTTCAGGGGCGCACTATGACCGATTTCGTGGTGTCCGCCGTGCAGGACGCCGCGCAGCGCGCCATCGAACAAGCCGAAGTCATCCGTCTGTCTCTGGCCGATCAGGAATGTTTTGCGCAAGCGCTGCTGTCGCCACCCAAACCAGCCCCCGCCTTGGAGCGCGCTTTTAGCCGCCGCAGCAAGCTCTTGCGCGCTGAATGAGCGGCGCCCCGTTCCAGCTTGCGCAGCTCGATGCCGGGCATGATCGCGTCGCCTTCAATAGTGATTCGGAGCCGCTGAACCGCTACCTGCGCGAACAAGTCACCCAGGACATTCGTCGCCGCATCGCTGCCTGTTTCGTGGCGCTGGCTGACGGGCAGCGCATCGCGGGCTACTACACCTTGGCCTCGGCAAGCCTGCTGCTGGCCGATCTTCCGGCGGGCACCGGCAAGAAGCTGCCGCGCTATCCCACCGTGCCTGCCGTTCGTATGGGCCGCTTGGCAGTCGATCAGGCATCCAAGGGACAAGGTCTTGGTGGTGCGCTGTTGGCTGATGCGCTCGACCGCGCCGCCCGTTCGGAGATTGCCGCCTTTGCCCTGATGGTAGACGCCAAGGACGAGGCGGCAGCGGCTTTCTACCGGCATCACGGCTTCATGGCTTTGCCAGACTCGCCGCTGACCCTGTTTTTACCGCTGGCGACCGCCCAGCGCTTTTGAAACACGCCCCGACGTACTTTGCATTGCATTTTGTGAGGCGACGCCAGCGAGGCCAAAAAACTTACCCCCGCAGCGCGAAGAATCGCAGCGCGCTCTTGGGCAGGCTGCCACCGGCCTTGGCACCATCGCAGGGCACGGCGAATTCCACCCGTTTGCGCCCCGCCTGCTTGGCCTGCAGCAGTGCGGCGTCCACGCGCTGATAGATCGCGGGGAAGTCTTCGCCGGGGCACAGTTCGGCCACTCCGGCGCTGAAACTCAGGGGAATGCGCCGCCCCGCGCTGTCCTGCACCAGGGTCTGATCGCTGAACGCAACCAGCAGCCGCTGCACCACGACGAGCGACTGCTGCACCGGCGTGTCGGGCAGGAGGAGCATGAACTCCTCGCCCCCCATGCGCGCCACGCGGTCGCTCGGCCGGATCAGCCGTTTGGCCTGCGCCACCAGCGCCTTGAGCACGGCGTCGCCGGTATCGTGGCCGTGGGTGTCGTTCACCGCCTTGAAGTGATCGAGGTCGAGCAGCGCCAGGGTGAGAGGCTGGCCCTGACGCACCGCGCGCGACTGCATACGGGTGAACTCGGCGTCCAGCCCGCGACGGTTGAGCGCGCCGGTGAGCGGGTCTTCCTGCAATTGCTGGCTGACCTGTTCCAGTTCGCCTTCGAGCGAGCGGATGCGCTCTTGCGCCGCCTGCGCCTGGCGCTGCGCCTCGGCCAGATGCACGCCGAGTTCGCCGCTGCGCTGCTGCATATTGCGGCTGTCGTCGAGCACATCCTGCACCAGATCGCGGATTTCGTCCCACTCGCGGCTGCTCTGCAATTGCTCCAGCCGGGCTTCCATGCGCTGGTTGTATTCGCCGCCCTCAGCGGCGTAGTCGCCCAGCTTGCGCACCAACAGATCGATCAGCGCCTTGGCGGTGTGGTGCGCGTCGTCTTCGCTCTTGCGCAGCACGCTGTGGCGCACCAGTAGATCGCGCACGGCATTCTGCGCCGATTCGATGCGCTCGGGGACCAGCGGCGTCTGCAATTGCTCGCGAATCGCCGTGGCCTGCACGCCTACCCAGGCCTGCGGCACCAGATCGCCGAGATGATCGAGCAACAGCCGCGCGAGTTCAATCAAGCCGTTGCGCACCGCCTCTTCGGTGGATTGCTCGCGGTCGATGGCCAGCCAGACTTCGCGCGCCTGCGTGCCCAGGTCGGCCGCCTGTTTGGAGGTTTCCGCCGCCGCCATCAGCTCGCGCAGCAGGCGCTGCGCGGTGTCGTGCGCGCAAAAGGGGCGCACGCCAAATTTGAGGGTTTGCAGCCAAAGCTCGCGCCATTCGCTGCCTGCACGGTTCGCA
Organism: Thiomonas sp. OC7; assembly: GCF_900634595.1. NCBI lineage: Bacteria > Pseudomonadati > Pseudomonadota > Betaproteobacteria > Burkholderiales > Thiomonas > Thiomonas sp. OC7. The sequence continues at coordinate 476,246 of NZ_LR131953.1, forward strand.
GCGTCGTCGCGGGTTTCAATGGGGGTGGACGCGCTCTGACTGCCACTGCGCGCGGGCAGCGCACTCCAGCGCTCTAGCAGTTGCTCCAACTCGCGCCACTGGGCCTGTGGCGTAGGCAAGGCGACGAGGCGGTCGAGTTGCTGGCGTTTTTGCAACTGGGTCAGCCCGCTTTGCGAGCGCTCCCATTGCTCCAGCAGCCGGGGCAGCGCACGGCCCCAATCGGGGCATTCCGGCGATGGCTCTGCGGTGGAAACCGCTGCGCCATTCTGCAGACCTTCAAAAACGCGGCGGTAGTTGTCCGGGGTGGGCTGCAGCTTGAGTTCGAGCAAGCGCTTGAGGGTGGCGCGCGCCTGGTCGGAAATGGTGGGCATGTGAATCCGGGTGAATGTGGTTTGGTTTGAATTGAACCCAGATTGTCCATTAGGCGGGGCTGCGCCCCTACACGGGCGCTGGCGGTCGGTTTGGGGCGTCTTTGCCCCCGCGCTTCGCGCCCATAGCTTCGGCTATGGGCTTGTCGCGCAGGGCCGAATCCATCCCCAACCCGCCTCGCCATCATCCCGTGTCCTAATGAACAATCTGGGTTGAATCGTATTGCAGCCGACTCAAGGCAAATGTAAATCCGGTGACTCTTTGGGCTCGCCGCCCGCTTCCAGCCGCCAGAGCCAGGCGAGCAACTCCGCCACGGCGGTGTAGAGCGCCGGGGGAATTTGAGTGTCGAGATCGACCGCCATGAGCAGTTGCACCAACTGTGGCGACTCGTGCACATACACCCCCGCCTCCTTCGCGCGATTGATGATGGCTTCGGCCACCAGACCCTGCCCCTTGGCGACGACTTCCGGCGCGCCCGCGGCATCGGCGTCATAACGCAGGGCGACGGCCTGCCGCAGTTCAGCGCGCTGCGGCGGCTTGGTTGGCTGCTTGGCACTCATTCGGTAGCTCCATCAGCAAACGAGCCAAGCTGCACGCCACCGATCTCCAGCCCGGCTGACTGCAACGCCGCGCGCAATTGGGGCAGCGCCGCGTCGATGCGTTCCTGCGCTTGCGGGCTGCGCCGCAGCAGCAGATCGACGCGGTTGCCGTTGAGCTGCAGACGCGCCTGCACCTGACCCAGCTGCGGCAGTTCAAGTTCGACCTGGGTGCTCCATGAGCGCTCGGGCGCTCCCTGACGACGGCTGCTGTCTTCGGGGTCGGGCCGCAGGCTCCAGCGCGCGGTCTGGCCGGGCCATAACAGCCCTTCCCAGGCGATCTGCCCTTGCATCAGCGTCTGCAACTGCTGCTGCACCACGCCGTGCAATTCGGCGGGCAGGCGTGCGGCCAATGCGGCCGGATCGCTCGCCGTCTGCGGCCCCGCCTGAACGGTCTGGTAAGCCGCCAGGGCCGCATGGCGCGGGGCCGGTGCAGTCTGTGTGAAGGGTATCGCCGCCGACGCTGGACTGGGCTGGGCGCTGGCCTCATGCCCCGCCTGGGCGGTGGATGCAGAAGAAGACGAAGGCGTTGCCGTGGCGGTTTGCAGCAAGGGCGAAAGCTTGCCCTGCGGCTGCGTTAGCAAGGTCGACAGGGGCTGCTGCCCCTGCGCCCAGGCGCCCAGATGGCTTTCGTAAAACAGGCCGCTGTTGCTCAGTGCGCTGGCCAGCAGTTGCGCGGCCTGCTGGGGCGGCTGGGCGGGGTTGGACCAGACCGGCGCGGCTGCAGCCGTCGCGGCGCGGGCGTCCGCGCCAAGGACGCTGGCATTCGCGCTGGCGCCCGCGGCGGCATTCGCAGCAGAAGCGCTGGCAGACGCCTGCATTTGTTGCAGCAGACCGAGCAACTGCCCCGGGCCGGACAACTGCGACTGGGCAGCTGCCTGCGCCGCCTGCTGCGGCGCGAGCAGAAATTGCGGCTGGCCGCCCTGCGATCCCAGGTAAATCAGCGGCAGGCGCGCGCCAACCTGGGGGGCGGCTCCGGGCAGAGTGGCGTTCACCAGGGCGTTGCCCAGCCGCAGCAAAACCTGCGTTTGCGCCCGCCCATCCGCCGCCGCTGCCGCCAGGTTGGCCGCAGCGGGCGTGGCGCTCTGCACCTGAACCACCTCGGCCTCGAACGCGGTGCCCGGAGCGGCGGCGAAGGCCGTTGGTTCGGTCCGGGCAGCGCCCGTCGCCCCGGCGGGCGTGACCGACGGAACGCCGCCGAGGATTTGCGCCGGGCTCATTTAGTGTCAGACCGGCTCTTGGCGCAGGTGAATGATGAGCTCCGCCTCGGCCTCGCTCAGCCCGCAACGCTCGGCAATCTCGCGCACGGGCATGCCCTGGCGGGCTAGGGCGCGCACCTGCGCGCCCACGGCGTCGGTAGAAGTTGCGGCGGCGGGTTCGTGGAGCACGGGCAGGTCGATGGGTTCGGCGGGGCTGGGTGCCGGGGGAGGTTCGGGAGGCGGCGATGGAGTGGGCGGAGGAACGGCCGCTTCTGGGCGCGGCGTCAGCGTGAACAGCGCCGAAGGCGGCAGGGTGGCGGCGTCTCGTTCCTGCTCCAGGGTCTGCACGCGAAGCTGCAGGCCATGAACCTCATCGCGCGTTGCCGCCAGCAGGTCGAGCATGCGCTTGAGGGTGAAGGTCAGTGCAATCTGCAGCGCCACGATCAGCGCGGCGAAAACGAGGAGGATGAGGGTCATGGCGTCGCGGGGGATCGGAGAAAAGTCAGAGGGAGGTCACATCCTCTTAAGCACGGTCGTCGATATGCCGCCCCCTAGTGGCGTCGGGATCGGGCGCTTCGGTCGGGGCGGCGTCTGGCGCGGCAGGAGGCGCCGAGCCCGAGGGGGAACGGCTGGCGGACGGCTGGCGATCAGGGGAATCGCGCCGCCCCCGCCCACCGCCATCAGGCAGGCGCGAGACCGGGTCGTAGGGGCTCACCGGGTTGATCGTCGCATCGTCCATCTTCACCTCCTGCCAGACTGTGCCGGATGCAGATCAAGTCTGCAGACTTCAGTGTGCAAAGTAACTCTGCAGCCGACCTTCGATGATGCGGGGATTTTCGCCCTCGGCGATGGCCACCAGGCCGTCCACCTGCATCTCCTGCAATTTGGAGCGATTGTGCACGATGCTCTTGAGCTTGTTGGCCACCGGCAGGAAAAACAGGTTGGCCGCGCCCACGCCATACACCGTGGCGACGAAGGCCACGGCAATGCCGCCGCCGAGCTTGCTGGGGTCGGCCAGGTTTTCCATGACGTGAATCAGGCCGAGCACCGCGCCCAGAATGCCGACGGTGGGGGAATAGCCGCCCGAGGATTCATACACCTTGGCGGCCTGTGTGTCGTGATGCTCGACGGCGCCGATTTCCTGCTCAAGCGTTGAGCGGATTTTTTCGGGATCGGTGCCATCCACCAACATCTGCAGCCCTTTTTTCACAAACGGATCGGGCACCGACTCGACCACGGCTTCGAGCGCGAGCAGACCGTTTTTGCGCGCGGTGTCGCTCCATTCCAGAATCTGCTTGATCGTCTCCTGCGGATCACCTTTGGGCGGCAGCACGATCCACGGCAGCATCTTGAGCGAACGAATGAACACCTTGAGCGGAAACTGCAGCATGACGGCGCCCGTGGTGCCGCCCATCACGATGAGAAAGGCCGTTCCCTGGATGATGGAGCTGATGTGCCCACCTTCGAGCATCTGCCCCAGCAAGATGGAACCGAGCGCGACCACGACGCCGACAATGGTCAAAATATCCATGAAAGATTCCCCGTCCCTGTGTTGTTATGGCGCGGCGCGGCGGCCCGCACCGCTGGCTGATTGCTGATGCGCCTGCAGCCGCGCGCGCAGTCGCATGACCGCCTGCTTCATGAGCTGGCTGACCCGCGATTCGCTCACTTCGAGCACCCGGCCAATGTCTTTGAGCTGCAGGTCTTCCTGGTAATACAGCGACAGCACCAGTTTCTCGCGCTCGGGCAGATCGGCAATGGCAGCCTGCAGATCACGTTCGAGCTCGGCGTCCTGCAGCAGCTCTTCGGGCAGCAGGCTGGCTTCGTCGGCCTTGCGGTCGGCGTAATCACCGCCGTCGTCGTGCGTGAGGTCTTCGAGGTAGACCAGTTGCATGCTGGTCTCGGCCAGCGCGTCGTAATACTCGGCTAGCTCCCAGCCCAGATGTGCGGCGAGTTCGCCGTCTTCCGGATGGCGGCCCAGTCGCTGCGTGAGCAGTTGCTCGGCGCGCTCGATCTGGCGCTCTTTGGCACGGCTGCGGCGCGGCAGCCAGTCGAGCTTGCGCAGCTCGTCGTAAATCGCGCCGCGGATGCGAATGGCGGCGTAGGTCGCGAACTGCGCCGGCGACTGCATTTCGCCGCGGTCAAGCGCGTCCCACAGGCCGATCATGCCGGCCTGCTCCAGATCGGAAAAATCGACCGAGGCCGGCAGTTGCGCCGCCATCTGGCCCGCAATGCGCCGCACCATGGGCAAATGCTTGCTCAGGCGCTCCTCGCGGGTTTCTGGGGCGGGATAGAGGCCGGGTTTCATCCGATCGGGAGCCGTGTCTACGGAGCAGCCCGCCCTCAGGCGGCCTGCTCTGCCCGCAGCCACTGCTGCATGAAAAATTCGATGCGACCGCTAGGCCCCTGTGGCAGCGGCCAGTTTTTCACCCGGGCTGCCAAAGCGGCAAAGGCGACGGCGGACGCGCTCTGCGGTGCGGACTCGACCACGGCGCGCTGGCTACGCACCGCCGCACGCAGCGAAGCGTCCAGCGGAATGCTGCCCACCAGATCGAGCGACACGTCGAGGTAGCGATCAGCCACACCGGTGATCTTGGCGAACAGCGCCTGCCCCTCGCGCGCATCGCGCACCATGTTCGGCAGCAGGTGAAAGCGTTTGAGGCCGTATTGTTTGCTCAACACCTTGATGAGCGCGTAGGCGTCGGCCACCGAGGCGGGCTCGTTGTTCAGCACCACGATGAGGTCTTGCGCGGCGCGACTGAAAGTGAGCACGTCGCCCGCGATGCCCGCGGCGCAATCGACCAGCAGATAGTCGAGCGGAATGTCGAGCGTGCTCACCGCATCGATCAGCCGCGACTGCGTGGCGACGTCTAGCGACGCCATACCGGCCACACCGCTGGAAGCGGGCAACACCAGAATGTCCTGCGGGCCGCGCACCAGCACGTCGCTGAGCTGCTTCTCGCCCGACAGCACATGGCTGATGTTGTAGCGCGGCGTGAGGCCGAGCAGGATGTCAATATTGCCCAGCCCCAGGTCGGCGTCGAACACCATCACCCGCTGGCCGCTGCGCGCCAGGGTGATGGCCAGATTGGCGACCACATTGGTTTTGCCCACCCCGCCCTTACCGCTGGCGACGGTGATGACCTTGGTCGGGGGGCGCTGCAGGCGGCGTAGTCCTTCGGCTTGATCCATGATGGCGTCTTTCTGTCGGGTCAAGCGGTGCGGGCGGTTATCGCACCAACAGCGGCGGCGGCTAGCGGAGCAGGGGCGGAGTCGAAACGGGTCACGGGGTCGTGTTCCAGCAAAGCCGTGATCTTAGCCAGCGACGGCACATGCAGGTCTTCCGGCACGCGCTGGCCGTCGGTGTAGAACCACAGCGGCACGCTGCCCTCCACCAGCCATTGCAGCGCGGCGCCGAAGCTCGGGCTCTCGTCGAGCTTGGTGAGAATGGCCGCCGCCACGGGCAGACGGCGGTACAGCGACCACAGTTCGGCATAGGCCGAAGGCGCCAGCCCGGCGCCGACCACCAACAGACGGGTGACGCCCTCGCCCAGCGCCTGCAGCCATTGCATCTGCTCGGCCATCCGCGCGTCGCGCGGGCTCAGGCCGATGCTGTCGATCAGCACATAGCGGCGGTCGGCGAAGTCGCGCAGGTGTTGCTGCAGTTCCTCGCCGTCGCGCGCCACCGCTACCGGCACACCCAGAATGCGGCCGTAGATTTTGAGTTGTTCCACCCCGCCGATGCGGTAGGTGTCGGTGGTGATCAGCGCCACGGCCGCCGTGCCGTGGTGCAACACCAGACGGGCGGCGAGCTTGGCGATGGTGGTGGTTTTGCCGGCGCCCGTCGGCCCGACCAACGCATAAATGCCGGCCGCGGAAACCGGATCGGCCGCTACCTGCAGGCCCTTGCCGAGATAGGCGGCCAGCGCGCCGCGTAGGTTGAGCGCCTGGCTGCCCAGTTGCCGCGCCCGCGCGGTGGAGAAGCCCAGCGCCTGCAACTGCTCGCCCACGGGGGTGAGCGGCCCGGCGTCGGCCAGGCCCGACATCTGCGACTGCATCCACTGCCGCAAGTCCTGCAGTTCGTGCCGCATGGCGCCGAGTTCGTCTTTCGGCGCCATCGCTGCGGCAGGGTCGCGCATGCTGCGGTGGGCCGGGATCGCGGGGTCGGCCGCAGCGCCCGTGTGCGCTGTGGCGAGCGACGCGGCATCCTTCTGTTCCAGCGTGATCGGCGCCGCCTGCGCTGCGGCGCGCGGCGCGGCGGGGGGCACGGTCGGCGCGTCTACGCGGGCAACGGCGGGCAAGGGTAGGTCGTCAGCGGGCTTTCGAGGGGCGCTGCCCTCCCCCTCCCAGCCTCCCCCACGGGTGGGGGAGGAGAGTTCGGTGCGTGGTGGCGACGCCTTGGCGATTTCAACGGCCTTGTTCTCTGAAGCCACCCGCAGCGTGCCCCCTCCCCACTCGTGGGGAGGGTTGGGGTGGGGAGGGGTTTGCACCGCAGCCTTAGCACCCGCCCCCCCTTCGCCCGGCTCGTCCGACGGAAACCGGCTGGCGTCGAAGTCCACCGCCGCCATTAATTCGACGCCGCCGACGATTTCCCGATTCGACAGGATCACCGCATCGGCGCCGAGATCGTTGCGGATGCGGGTCAGCACCTCGCGGGTGTTCGTTCCGGTATAGCGTTTGATTTTCACGATTCAGACTCCAGCATTTACGCCCCCAGCGTGGCGGTGACCTTGACCTGTTTCTGGTCGGGAATTTCAGCATAGGACAGCACGCGCAGCCGCGGCGCGCTGCGCGCCAGCAGCCGGGCGAGAAACTGCCGCAGCGGTGCGCTCACCAGCAGCACGCCAGTCGCGCCCTGCGCTTCCATACGCTGCATCAGATCGCGCGCCTTGTCCATCAGGCGCTGCGCCAGCCCGGGTTCGACCGCGGCTTGTTGCGGGTCGGCGCGCAGGCTTGAAAGCAGAATCTGTTCCAGCTGCCCGTCGAGCACCGCGGCGGAGAGTTCCTGCCCATTGGGCGACAAACTTTGCACGATGTAGGCGCCCAACGCCAGCCGCACGCGGGCGGTGAGCTCGTCGGTATCGCTCACCTGGCCCGCGTGTTCGGCCAGCACTTCGGCGATGGTGCGCATGTCGCGAATGGGCACGCCTTCGGTCAGCAGGTTCTGCAGCACCTTGCGCAGCCGGTCGGCGGAAATCAGCTTGGGCACCAGATCTTCCACCAGCTTGGGCGAGCGTTTGGACAGATGCGCCAGCAGCCCTTCGACTTCTTCGCGCCCGAGCAACTCGGCGGCATGGGTTTGCAGCAGGTGGTGCAGATGGGTGGCCAGCACCGTGCTGGGATCGACCACGGTATAGCCCAGCGCCTGCGCGCGGTCGCGCTGCTCTTTGTTGATCCACACCGCGGGCAGACCGAAGGCCGGGTCTTTGGTCGGCGTGCCCTGCAGATCGCCCATCACCTGCCCAGGGTTGATGGCCATGAGCAGATCGGGGAAGATTTCGCCGCTGCCCACATCCACCCCCTTGAGCGCGATGCGATAGCCGCCGGGCCGCAGTTCGAGGTTGTCGCGGATGTGCACCGAGGCGACGAGAAAGCCCATCTCCTGCGCGAATTTTTTTCGCACCCCGCGAATGCGCCCGAGCAACTCGCCGCCCTGGTTGCGGTCGACCAACGGAATGAGGCGGTAGCCCACGTCGAGCGAAAGCGTGTCGACCGGCTCGATCTGCTCCCAGCTCACTTCTTCCGGCTCGGCCGGCGCTGCGGCCGCAGGCGCGGCCTGCGCCTGTGCGGCGGCCTGCTTCTGCTTTTTGAGCTGCCACCACAACACGCCGCCCAGCACCGCCGCCGCACCGAGAAACGCCAGATGCGGCATGCCCGGCACCAGGCCCACCAACCCCAGAATGCCCGCGGTGATGGCGAGCACGCGCGGCTGGTTGAACAATTGGCTGACCAGCTGCCGCCCCACGTCCTGCCCGGTGGACACATTGCTGATGACAATACCCGCAGCCATGGAGATAACCAGCGCCGGAATCTGCGACACCAGCGCGTCGCCGATGGACAGCAGGGTGTAGTTCTGCGCCGCCTCGCCCAGACCCAGGCCGTGCATGAACACGCCGATGATCAGGCCGCCGATCAGGTTGATGAACAAAATGAGAATGGCCGCCACCGCATCGCCGCGGACGAACTTGCTCGCGCCGTCCATCGCGCCGTAGAAGTCGGCTTCCTGCGCCACGTCGGCGCGGCGCTTGCGCGCTTCTTCCTGATCGATCAGGCCAGCGTTGAGGTCGGCATCGATGGCCATTTGCTTGCCCGGCATGGCGTCGAGGGTGAAGCGCGCGCTCACTTCGGCGATGCGCCCGGCACCTTTGGTGATCACCACGAAGTTGATCACCACCAGAATGGCGAACACGATGATGCCCACCGCGTAGTTGCCGCCCACCACGAACTTGCCGAACGATTCGATCACCGCCCCGGCGGCGCCCTCGCCGTTTTGCCCGTGCAGCAGAATGACCCGCGACGCCGCGACGTTGAGCGAAAGCCGCAGCAGCGTGGTGAACAGCAGCGCGGTGGGAAACGCGGCGAAGTCCAGCGGCCGGGTGAGATAGAGCGTGACCAGCATGATGATCAGCGACAACACGATGTTGAAGGTGAACAGCATGTCGAGGACGAAGGTGGGCAGCGGCACCACCAGCATCATCAGGATGAGCACCACCAGAATCGGCGCGGCGAGCATGCGCCAGTCCATGCGCTTGAGCAGTGCGCGCCAGGCCGGCATGACGGTCGGGGAGGAAGAAGGGGAAGTGGCCATGGGGCTTACTCGTTTACGACAAATTCAGCGGGAATTTCCCAGTCGTCGGGCTCTACCGCCCTCTGCGGGGCGGCGCGCAACTGAAACACATAGGCCAGCAGCAGCGCCACGGCGTTGTACAGCGCCACCGGAATCTCCTGCTCCAGTTCGGCGTGGTGGTAGAGCGCGCGCGCCAGCGGCGGCGCTTCGATCACCGGCACGTTGTGCTCGGCGGCAATTTCGCGAATGCGCGCAGCCACTCGATCGGCCCCGAGAGCCAACACCACCGGGGCGCGGTTCTTGCCCTCTTTGTAGGCCAGCGCCACGGCATAGTGCGTCGGGTTGGTCACCACCACATCGGCCTTGGGCACGGCGGCCATCATGCGCTTGCGGGCGCGCTCGCGCTGCAACTCGCGCATCTTCTGTTTGATCTGCGGATTGCCCTCGCTTTCGCGCATTTCGTCCTGCAGGTCCTGGCGGCTCATCTTGAGTTTTTTGTTCATCTGGAACAACTGCCACGGCACATCGACGGCCGCCACCAGCAGCGTGCCCGAAGCCATCCACAGAAAAGCACGGGCGGTGATCTGGCCGAGCTGCATCTGCGCCAGTTGAGGCTCCACCTGCAGCAGGCCGAGCAGCTCGCCGCGCTCGTTCCAGATCACGATGCCAGCGATCACCGCAATCACAGTGGCCTTGAGCAGCGCCTTGCCCAACTCGCCCAGCCCGGTGATGGAAAACATGCGCCCGATACCCTTGACCGGGTCGAGACGGCTGAAGTCCGGCGCCAGCGCCTCGGTGCTGAACACCCAGCCCCCCATGGCCACTCCGCCTGCCGCACTGGCCACAAAGGTCAGTGCCAGCACCGGCGCCAGCACCATGAGCCCGAGCACCAGCACTCGGCCCGCGGCCTGCAACATGGCGGCGGGGTCTTGCGAAGCGCTGGCAGAAACCGTCAGCCCGGTCTGCAGCAGCTCGCGCCCCATGTCGTAGAACCATCCCCCTGCGATGTACACCACGGCTGCCATGCCGAGCAGCAGCAGACTGGAGGTGAGATCGCGCGAACGCGCCACCTGCCCTTTTTCGCGCGCCTGCTGCTTGCGCTTTTGCGAGGCGGGTAATTCCTTTTCCTGGGCGCTGTCTTCAGCCATGTCTTGCTCCCGCTGCGCTGCAGCAGGCCCCACCCTGTTGCAACACCTGTCCAGACAGGCTCAGACCCATATCCACCAGATGCTGCACCACGTTCTGCATCACCGGCATCACCAGATACAGCGCCAGAAAACCCATGATGAAAAACATCGGGAAGCCCACGGCGAACAGATTGAGCTGCGGCGCGAGTTTGGTCAGCACGCCCAGCCCGAGATTGGCGATGAGCAGCACCCCGATCACCGGCGCAGCCAGCGCCAGCCCCAGGCTGAAAATGGCGCTGCCGCCCTGCTGCGCCAGGGTGAACCAGGTCTGCGCGGCCAGCCCCAGATTGGGCGCGACCGGCAGCAGGGTGAAGCTGCGCGCAATCACCGCCAGCAAAATGAGGTGGCCGTTGACCGCCAGAAACAGCAGCATCGTGACCATATTGAGAAAGCTCGCCAGACTGGTGACCTGCACGCCCTGCACCGGGTCGAACAGGGTGGCAAATCCCATGCCCATCTGCAAGCCGATCACGCTACCGGCGAACATCACCGCACTGAGAATCAGGGTCATCGAGAGGCCGATGGCCCCGCCGACCAGCAATTGCTGCAACAACAACATCCACGCCGTAGCCGTGCCGAACTGCACCGGCGGCATGGCAGGCAAGGCCGGGGCGATTGCCACGGCGATGAGCACCGCCAGACCGACGCGCACCATCGTGGGCAGGCTGCCCATACTGAAGACCGGCGCCAGCGACAGCATGGCCAGCACCCGCACGAACGGCCAGAAAAACGCGCCGATCCACGTCTCGATCTGGGTGCTGGTGAAATGAATCATGGCGTGCGCGGCAACATCAACCGCCACTGATGAGATGCGGAATGCTCTGGAACAGGCGGATGGTGAAGTCCATCATCACATGCAACATCCACGGCCCGGCAATCACCCCGGCCAGCCCCATCGCCAGCACCTTGGGCACGAAGCTCAGGGTCATTTCGTTGAGCTGGGTGGCCGCCTGAATCAGGCTCACCACCAGGCCGACGACCAGCGCCACCCCCAGCAGCGGCAGCGCCACGAGAAAAGTCACCCACAGCGCCTGCTGAGCGATGGTGGTGATGGTTTCTGGAGTCATGTCGTCCTCGAAGTCAGTGAACGAAGCTCTGCATCAGCGAGCCGATCACCAGTTCCCACCCGCCCACCAGCACGAACAGCATGAGCTTGAGCGGAAACGACACGGTGACGGGTGAGAGCATCATCATGCCCATCGACATCAGCACCGCGGCCACCACCATGTCGATGATCAGAAAGGGGATGAAGATCACGAAGCCGATCTGGAAAGCGGTCTTCAGCTCGGAAGTCACGAAGGCCGGAACCAGCAGGCTCATGGGCGTGTCTGCGGGCTTGTCCAGCGCCTTGTGCCCCGAGAGCTTGACGAACAGCGCCAGGTCTTCCTGCCGGGTCTGCCCCAGCATGAAGGTGCGCAGCGGCGCGGCGCCCGTTTGCAGCGCCTGCTGCATGGTGATCTGGTTGTCCATCAGCGGCTTGATCGCCACATCGTTCACCTGATTGAGCACCGGGCTCATGACGAAGAAGGTGAGAAACAGCGACAGCCCGACGATGACCTGGCTGGGCGGCACCGTGGTCGTACCCAGCGCCTGCTTGAGCAGGGACAGCACGATGATGATGCGGGTGAACGCGGTCATCATCAGCAGCATGGCCGGCAGGAACACCAGCGCGGTCATGAACAGCAGGGTCTGCACGCTCAAGCTGTATTCGGTGCCGCCGCCCGCTGCCGGGCTGGAGGTGAACGCAGGCAACACCTGCGCACTCGCCCACAGCGGCACGAGCAGCAAGGCGGCCGCCAGACCGCGTGGCAGCCAGCGCGAGGGCCGCAGCAAGTGCGCGCGCATCATGGCTTGGCCTTTCCGCTCTGCTCAACCGCGCGCCGCAGCCAGTCGGGAAAGGTCGGCGGCAGTGCGGCACCCAAGCCCTGCCCCGCCGCTGGCGGCTGCAACTCAATGGGCGTGCTCAGCACATGCAGACAGGCCAGACCCTGAGCGCTCGAACCCAGCAGCAGTTGCTGCTCACCGACCTGAACCAGCAGCAGACGCTCGCGCGGCGCCAGGCTCAGGGTGGCCAGGACCCGCATCGGCCCGCTGGGCGTGCGCAGGCCAGTCTGAAAGCGTTTGAGCAACCAAAGCGCGGCAACCAACACCACGATGACGACGACCAGACCGCCGAACACGCGCAGCAGTTCGGTCCAACTCAGCGGATCGGGCAAGGCAGAGGGCGACATGGCAGCGACGATTTCCTGACGTTTGCACGTCCTGCCGTCGGTCGATTGACGCCAGAGCGGGAAAAACCCCGTCTGCTTCACCTCGACCCGTCATGCGGCAGGACTTCTGCCCCTGTCATTGCAATCCGCGGGCCAAGCCGCATGTCACGCAAAATGCCCCTGTTTCGTCAACCAAGGACTTTCATGCGACTGATCGGCAACATTCTCTGGTTCGTCCTCGGCGGCTTTGTCATGGGCCTGGCCTGGTGGTTCACCGCGCTGATCTGCGCCATCACCATCATCGGCATTCCCTGGGCGATTGCCGCGTTTCGCATCGGCGCTTTCAGCTTCTGGCCCTTCGGCCGCAAAGTGGCGGACAAACCGGCGGGCACGCTGGGCAGCGGCATCGGCGCCCTGGGCAATCTAATCTGGGCGATTCTGTTCGGCTGGTGGCTAGCGCTGGGGCACCTGGTTTCGGCCGTGCTGTGCGCCATCACCATCATCGGCATCCCCTTCGCCCTGCAGCACATCAAGCTGGCCGGGCTGGCGTTCTTCCCCTACGGCAAGGAGATCGTGCTGATTAACTGACAGGACTCGGGCCAAGGAGTCTGTCGGGCTTGAGGCGTATAGAGAGGAAAAAAGGATGAGCGAATAGCTTGTGGCGGTGGTCAACGCTTGAAGTAACCGCGCAAAGAGCGCGCAGCAGGTTTTTCCCCGGTGAACTGAATGGTTAGAGCGCTTTCTTGCCGTGAAGCAATTCGTGACAAAAAGAGCATACGGACATGAGATCTGATGGCAACTCTTGGCCAATCCGCTCATATGTAATGTGGTGGGCTTGGGTGGCTGGATAGTGCTCGCAACACTCACAGATACCGTTAGCTTTTCGTATTGCCGCATTGCGCTTCACGTACCAAAGTTTTGAGGACAGATACGCTTGATACTCAGCCTCCAAGGCGAGCTTGATGGCATAAAAAGTAGCGACGTAAGAAGCCTGCTTGCGTGCATACCACCTTGGCTCAAGCTCGTTGTCGAAGGATGGCGCCTCAAAGCCGTTTAGCTCGGTTATAGCCTCGCCCCTGGCTATTGCCTTCCCAGCGTTTCCGCAGCGTGTGCACTGACGATAAAAGGTTGGCCGACCGTCCTTAATAATGCGTAACCGGAGCTCACGTGCGGAATGCACACATGAATACTCCGTCTCGATCGCGGTATACGCCTCTCGCTTGATAGTGAATGCTGGCAACTAAACGCCTCCTACGCTCTTACGAATGGAGTTAAGCGGCGTCGAAGCCTTCTGCTTGTCACTCCACAAGTCCGTGCACTGGGGAAGATAAAACCCGTCCAACCCATTTCGGCAATTCCAAAGGCCCAAAATTCAGCCGCGTCCGATGCCGTAGTAACGCAGGCCCGTGCTGCGCACGAACTCCGGGTCCCAGATATTGCGGCCGTCGAACACCACGCGGTCGCGCAGGGTGGCGGCCAGAGAGGTGAAATCGGGCGAGCGGAAGGCATGCCATTCGGTGATGACCACTAGCGCATCCGCGCCGCTCAGCGTAGCGCGGGCGTCGGCGGCGAACTCTAGCGCGGGATGCTCGGGCAGCAGGCGCCGCGCCATTTCTACCGCCACCGGGTCCCAGGTCTGCACTCGCGCACCGGCCTTCAGCAGCGCGGTAATGAGGTCCAGACTGGGCGCGTCGCGCATATCGTCGGTGTTCGGCTTGAAGGCCAAGCCCCACAGGGCGATGGTCTTGCCAGCCAGCTTGCCCTGATAGTGGTCGCTGATTTTCTCGAACACCCGCAGCTTCTGCCGCTGGTTGACCGCCTCCACCGCCTCCACCAGTTCGGCGTGCAGCCCGAGTTCGCGCGCGGTGTGCGCCAGGGCCTTCACGTCTTTGGGAAAGCACGAGCCGCCATAGCCCGCGCCGGCGTAGAGAAAATGGCTGCCGATGCGGTGATCGACGCCGATGCCTTTGCGAATCTGCTCGATGTCCGCCCCCACCGCTTCGGCGATGCGGGCGAGTTCGTTCATGAACGAGATGCGCGTGGCCAGCATGGCGTTGGCGGCGTATTTGGTGAGTTCGGCGCTGGCGGCGTCCATCACCATGATTTTTTCGTGATTGCGGTTGAACGGCCGGTACAGCTCGCGCATGGTGGCGATGGCCTGCGGGTCGTCGCTGCCCAGCACGATGCGGTCGCCGCGGGTGAAGTCTTCAATGGCGGAACCTTCCTTGAGAAATTCCGGGTTGCTCACCACGCCCAGGCGATGGCTCACCCCGCGCGCCGCCAGACCAGCTTCGACCAGCGCGCGCACCTTGGGAATTGTGCCCACCGGCGCGGTGGACTTCTGCACCACCACCAGCGGTCCGGTCATGGCGCGGCCGATTTCCGTGGCGGCGCCTTCCACCTGAGACAGATCGGCCTGACCATTGGGCAGCGACGGCGTGCCCACCGCAATGAAGCACACCTGCGAACCCGGCAGCCCTTCGGCAATGCTCGGGCTCAAGGTCAGACGGCCCTGCTCGATGTTGCGCCGCACCAGATCGCTCAGACCCGGTTCGTAGAACGGCACTTCGGCCCGGTCGCGCAGCGCAGATAGGCGCTCGGCATCGCGCTCGATGCAGGTGACCTGATTGCCCACATCGGCAAAACACGCGGCGGTCACCAGACCCACATAACCCGCTCCTATGACTGTGACGCGCATAACCGGCTTTCTCGTAATTTCATGATGGAGTGCTATTTTGCAGGAAGTGTTTCGCCAGCGGCGTGACAGAACGGCGTGGCGCATTGCATCTGCATACCCGGCCAACTTGATGCGGATCAAGTGCCATGCTGCACTGCGACATTCAAATGGAATGATCTATCAAGGAGAAGCGATATGAGCCCACCCCGAAAACCAGCGCTTCGCTCGGCTCTCCCCTCAAAGGGCCAGGAACTATTAGGGCGGCCCGGCGAGTTTCCTGAGAGCCAGATCCCAGCTCCAAGCCGCAAACCGCGCAAATTGCGCACTACCGCCCCGGCAACTGCCCAAGCAGTCTTGCCAGCGAAACAAGCCGTGAACAAGGCCGCCGAATCGCCGCCCGTGGCCCCCGCTAATGCTGTAGCCGACGTTCCGGCTGGCGCGCTGGGCGCAGTCGCCGCGCCCAGCATCCCTCTGCCTCCCGCCGACGCGCAAGCGCTCACCCAGCCCGACCACGAGCAAGCCATGCGCGAACTGATCGACCGGGCGCTGCACGCTCTCACGGCCAAGGCCACGCTCGGTCTGTCGCCCGCCGCGCTCGGCCTGGCCTTTGCCGACTGGGCCATGCACATGGCAGCCTCGCCCGGCAAGCAGGCCAGTCTCGCCGCACAGGCGCTGGAGATGCAGGGGCGATGGCTGCGCTACGCCGCAGAATTGGGCACGCACGCCCTGCGCGCCGACCGCACCCCCTGCTCCGACTGCGTCGCCCCCACCCCCAACGACCGGCGCTTCAGTGCGGCGCAGTGGCAGCAGTTTCCGTTCAACCTGCTGGCCCAGCGCTTTTTGCTGCGCGAACAACTCGTCGATGCCACCGCCCACGGCGTGCGTGGCGTGTCGCCGCATCACGAGCAGGTGGTGGCCTTCATGGCACGGCAGTGGATGGACATGCTCTCGCCCAGCAACTTTTTCTGGACCAACCCCGAAGTGCTGGAGCGCACCCTGAGCAGCGGCGGCGCCAATTTGGCGCAAGGCCTGCGCAACTGGCTCGACGATGCCCAGCGCCTACTCGACAAACGCCCGCCCGCCGGGGTGGAGCAGTTTCGCCCCGGCCACGAGCTGGCGGCGACCCCGGGCAAAGTAGTGCTGCGCAACCGCCTGATGGAACTCATCCAGTACAGCCCGACCACGCCCACGGTGCAGGCCGAGCCGGTGCTCATCGTGCCGGCGTGGATCATGAAGTACTACATCCTCGACCTCTCGCCGCACAACTCGCTGGTGAAGTTTCTGGTCGATCAGGGCCACACGGTGTTCATGCTGTCGTGGAAAAACCCGGGCGCGGACGAACGCGATCTGGGTATGGATGACTATTTGCACCTCGGCCCCTTTGCCGCGCTCGATGCGGTGACTTCCATCCTGCCCGGCCGCAAGGTGCATGCCGCAGGCTACTGCCTGGGCGGCACCCTGCTGTCCATCGCAGCCGCAGCGCTGGCGCGGCGCGGTGATGAACGTCTGGCCAGTGTCAGCCTGTTCGCGGCGCAGACCGACTTCACCGAAGCCGGCGAACTCACCCTGTTTACCGATGAGAGCCAGATCAGCTTTCTCGAAGACCTGATGTGGTCGCAGGGCTATCTCGACACCACCCAGATGGCCGGCACCTTCCAGATGCTGCGCTCATCCGACCTGATCTGGTCGCGCCTGATGCGCGATTACCTCATGGGCGAGCGCACGCCGATGAACGACCTCATGGCCTGGAATGCCGACGCCACCCGCATGCCCTATCGCATGCACAGCGAATACCTGCGCAAGCTCTACTTGCGCAACGCCCTGGCCGAAGGGCACTACGCCGTCGATGGCCGCCCGGTCGCGGTGGAAAACGTGACCGCGCCCTGGTTCGTCGTCGGCACCGAGACCGACCATGTCGCACCGTGGAAATCGGTCTACAAGATTCATCTGCTGGCCGACTCCGAAGTGACCTTTGTGCTCACCAGCGGCGGGCACAACGCGGGCATCGTGAGCGAGCCCGGCCATCCACGCCGCCACTATCGCTGGGCGCTGCACCCCGGCGGTCGCCCTTACATCGACCCGGCGCATTGGGTGCAAATAGCGCAGGCCGAAGAAGGCTCCTGGTGGCCGCGCTGGGAGCAATGGCTGGTGGCGAAAGGCAGCGCGCAGCAAATCGCGCCGCCCGCCTGCGGCAGTGTGGACTATCCCCCGCTGGCCGAAGCGCCCGGCGAGTATGTGCTGCAGCGCTGAACTCACTCTACGAGACTCTTCTCATGACCGACACGATCTGCAACCGCACCTTCGACGAAATCTCCCTGGGCGACTCCGCCACCCTGCAGCGCACCCTCACCCGGGCCGACATTTCCACCTTTGCCGTGATGTCGGGCGATGCCAACCCCTCGCATGTCGACGAGGAGTTTGCCCGCAGCACGCCGTTTCACCAGGTGGTGGCGCACGGCATGTGGAGCGGCATGCTGCTGTCCAACCTGCTCGGCACCGAACTGCCGGGGCCGGGCACGGTGTACGTCGATCAATCGCTGTCGTTCGACCACCCGGTGATGCTGGGCGACACCGTGACCGCCTCGGTGACCGCACGCGAAAAATTGACCGAGCGCCACCAGATCCGCTTCGACTGCAAAGTGGTCAACCAGCGCGGCGAAACCATCGCCTCCGGGAAGGCGCTGGTGCAGGCACCTACACAAAAAATCTGCCGCCCGCGTACCCATCTGCCGCAACTGCATCTGGTCGATCCGGGCCAGCGCCTGCTCGCGCTGGTGAGCAAAGCACGCGAGGGCTGCAAGGGCCTCAAACCCATGCGCGTGGCCGTGGTGCATCCGGTGAACGCAGTCTCCATCCAGGGCGCGATCGACGCCGCCCAGGCCGGGTTGATCGAACCCGTGTGGATCGGCCCGGAAGCCCGCATCCGCGCTGCGGCAGAGGCCGCGGGCATCGACCTCTCGCCCTGGCAACTCATGTCCACCGAGCACAGCCACGCCGCCGCCGCGCTGGCGGTCGAACTGGCACGCAACGGCAAGGTCGGCGCACTGATGAAAGGCGCGCTGCACACCGACGAATTGATGCACGCAGCCTTCGACGCCCAGACCGGCCTGCGCACCGGCCGCCGCGCCAGCCATGTGTTCGTCATCGACGCCCCGGCGGCCGACCGGCTGCTGTTCATCACCGACGCAGCGATCAACATCGCCCCGGATCTCGACACCAAGCGCGACATCGCGCAAAACGCCATCGAACTGGCGCAGGCGCTGGGCGTCGAAACGCCACGCATGGCCATTCTCGCCGCGGTGGAGACCGTCAATGCCAATATGGCCGCCACGCTGCACGCCGCCGCGCTGTGCAAAATGGCCGACCGCGGGCAGATCACCGGCGCCATTCTCGACGGGCCGCTGGCCTTCGACAACGCGCTGTCGCTGGCCGCCGCCAAGACCAAAGGCATCAACTCGCCGGTAGCAGGTCTGGCCGACATTCTGCTCACGCCCGATCTGGAGTCGGGCAATATGCTGGCCAAGCAGCTCGAATACCTCGGCGGCGCGACCATCGCCGGGCTGGTCATCGGCACCCGCGTGCCCATCATCCTCACCAGCCGGGCCGATGGCGTGGAAGCCCGGCTCGCCTCCTGCGCCTTGGCCGTGCTGCAACGCCAGGCCCTGCTCAGGGCCGCGGGCCAGATGGGCACGACCGACGCCGCGACCCACGCGTAAAGAGAACCCGTCATGCCCTCGCCCACCCTGCTCTGCCTCAACACCGGCTCAGCCAGCTTGAAATTCGCTCTGTTCAAACTCGACGACTGCCACGGGCCGCACCTGCCAGCAGCCGCCCAACTCAGCGGCGAGATCGATAGCCACGACGGCCAGGCCACCCTGCGCTGGACCGACGCGCAAGGCCAGACCCACCGCGCCGCTTCAAGCGATCCGCGCGGCGACATTGCCGCCGAGGTGGACACCCTGCTCGACACCCTCATCACTCCGGCGCTTTGTGGCCCCGGCAGCGACTCCAGCTGTGGCCCCATCGCTGCCGTGGCCCACCGCATCGTGCACGGCGGCACCACCTTCACATCGGCCCAGCGCATCACACCATCCGTGCGCGCCGCCCTCGACGACCTGCGCAGCCTCGCCCCGCTGCATCAAGGGCCGGGGCTCGCCGGGGTGGACGCCGCCACCGCCCGCCTGCCCGATGTGCCGCAGATCGCCTGCTTCGACACCGCGTTTCACGCCACCCAGACCGATCTCGCCCGCCGTTACGCCATCCCGCGCGACTGGCACGACAAAGGCTTCAAGCGCTACGGATTTCATGGCCTGTCTTACGACGCCATCGCCCACCAACTGCCGCCGCTGCTGGGCGAGCGCGCGCAAGGCGCCGTCATCGTGGCGCATCTGGGAGGCGGCTCCAGCCTGTGCGGTCTGCGGGGTCTGCGCAGCGTGAGCACGACCATGGGGTTCACCGCACTCGACGGCCTGGTCATGTCCACCCGTTGCGGCACCATCGACCCCGGCCTGGTGCTGCACTGGATCACCGAAGAGCACCTCGACCCGCAGAGAATCACCGCCATGCTCTACCACGACAGCGGACTCAAAGGCGTTTCCGGCCTGAGCGGCGACATGCGCACCCTCGAAGCCAGCCCCGATGCGCGCGCGCAAGAAGCCATCGCCCTGTTCACCGCCAGCGTGGCCCATCACATCGGCGCACTCGCCGCAGACATCGGCGGCCTCGACGCCCTGGTTTTCACGGGCGGCATCGGTACCCACAGCGCCCGAGTGCGGCAAGAAGTGTGCAACGCCCTGTCCTGGCTGGGCCTGCGCCTCGACCCTTTGTCCAACGCGGCAGGTCAGATCTGCATCACCCACGGCGACAGCCCCATCCCTGCCTTCGCCCTGCCCACCGACGAAGAAGGCGTCATGGCCCTGCAAACCGCAGCACTGCTGGCGTAAGCCAAAAAGCACAAAGCCCAACCGAAGGGGTTGGGCTTTGTATTTGATGCTGTGGGGTGGCTGATGGGACTCGAACCCACGACGACAGGAATCACAATCCTGCAAATATGCCATTCCGCAACATTCCCGCGTGTTGCCGTTTCCAGTATAAACAAGCACTTAGGCGACGCACGGAGCATAAGTGCGTTTCCCTTTATTCCCGAATATGCCTAGAATTCCCCTACATGGCCCCTACACGGGCCGCCTTGAAGGGCCAGGACATGAGCAAGCGCGAGAATTTCACAGCGGGACGGGTGGCAGAGTTCACATGCCAGGCGGCCAAACAACAAGCCATCTTCTGGGACGCCAAGCAACCCGGCTTAGGGCTTCGCGTGACAGCGAAAAACGCCCGCGCCTACGTTTTCGAGGCGTGGTGCCAGGGCCGCACGGTGCGGGTGACGATAGGCAACCCGGCGGCATGGACGCTCGACGCAGCGCGCAAAGAGGCTGCAAGGCTCAAGGTGCTGGTGGACAGCGGCATCAACCCTGCCGAACAGCGCCGGGAGCAGGACGCCGCCAAAGCCGCAGCGCGTGTGCAGGCCGAGACTGTGCAGCAGCGCCAAGCCCTGACGGTGGGCGAAGTGTGGAGCGACTACCTGGAGGAACGCCGCCCGCACTGGAGCGCCCTGCACTACCGCGACAACATCGACAAAGCCCGCCTGGGTGGCGAGTTATCGCAGGCCAGAGGCCAGAAGGGCCGCAAAACGCAGCCCGGCCCGCTGGCCGAGTTCATGCCCCTGCCGCTGGCGCAGCTTGACGCCGCCACAATCGAGGCATGGGCAGCCCGTGAAGGCCAGAAGCGCCCGGCATCGGCCCGGCTGGCGTGGCGACTGTTGAGCGTGTTTCTGACGTGGTGCGCTGAACAGCCGCGTTATGCAGGAATCGTGCAGACGCCGAACCCGGCCAAGACGCGCCGCACCCGCGAAGCCCTGGGCAAGCCCGGCACGAAATCAGACGTACTCACGCGCGAGCAATTGCCCGCCTGGTTCGCCCATGTGCGCCAGATTCAAAACCCGGCCATCGCCGCCGCGCTGCAAATCATGCTGCTGACGGGTGCGAGGCCTGGTGAAGTGTTGACGCTGCAATGGGAGGACATCAATGCGCAGTGGCGCAGCATCACTATTCGGGACAAGGTGGAGGGTGAGCGCATGATTCCGCTCACGCCCTATGTGGCGCAGTTACTCGCTGGCCTGCCGCGCCGCAATGAATGGGTGTTTTCCAGCGCCAGCAGCGCCAGCGGGCAACTATCCAAGCCGAACACGCCGCACGCCCGCGCCTGCAAAGCCGCAGGCTTGGACGATTTGACGCTGCACGGCCTGCGCCGCAGTTTCTCGACGCTCACGGAATGGCTGGAGATTCCCGCCGGTGTGGTGGCGCAAATCATGGGACACAAGCCCAGCGCCACAGCCGAGCGCCATTACAAGGTGCGCCCGCTGGATTTGCTGCGCGTTCACCATGAACGCATCGAGGCGTGGATTCTGGAGCAAGCCGGTATCGAGTTTCAGGCCGCGCAAACCCTGCCGACGCTGCGCCGGGTGCAGTGATTCCCTTTTATTGATAGCTGACACGCTACACGCTACAATCCGCCCATGATTCGCACGTTTCGCCATGCCGGGCTTGAAGCCTTTTTCCAAACTGGAAGCAAGGCGGGCATTCAGCCGCACCACGAAAAGAAGTTGCGCATCTTGCTGACGGCGCTGGACAACGCCAAAAGCCCGCGCGACATGAACGCGCCAGCATGGCGACTGCACCCGCTCACGGGAGATATGGCCGAGCATTGGTCAGTGTGGGTGAATGGCAATTGGCGCATCACGTTTCGATTCAACGGCGAAGATGCGGAGCTTGTGGACTATCAGGATTATCACTAGGAGAACGATATGAGCATGATGCACAACCCAGCGCACCCCGGCGAGGTGCTGCGCGAATGGTTGCCCGAAGGCATGACGGTAACGCAGGCCGCCGACGAACTGCACATTGCCCGCGTGACGCTTTCCAAGGTGCTCAACGGGCAAGCGGGCATTTCCGCCGTCATGGCCCGCCGCCTTGCCGCATGGCTTGGCACTTCGCCCGATATGTGGGTGAACATGCAGGCTGCCTATGACTTGTGGCAAGCCCGCAAGGTGCGCCTACCGAACATCAAGCCCATGCAGCGGGCCGCGTGAGAGTTTCGCGCCAGGCTACCCCGACGGGGGAAAAAGCGGGAACCTTCACCCGCCTGCCTGGTGCCCATGAATGAAGGCCAGCGCGTGAAGGAGCGCAGACATGACGAAGCAAAACAAACCCGACGAACAAGGCGACGCACTGACCGCCGCTGATGAACTGGCCGAGATTGCGGGCCAGGGAAATTGCGGCATGCCGCCTGCAATGTGGGCCTATTACTTCGGCATGGAGCATGTGGAGCGCAACACAGGGCCGGACTATCCAGTGCTCACGCCATCCCAGCAAAGCACATTGCGCACGGTTGCGGAGGGGCAAATCATGCGCACATTCGATGCGCAAGCCGATACTTTGCCGCTGAGCGAAGCGCCCCTCGGGCTGCGATGGCCGAAGGGCCAGCCCTTACCGCCGAAGTGGCGCGAAGGGCTATACATGACGAAGGTCGAGCTTCGCGCCTGGGCCAAGGAACACGCGCAGGAATTGCTGGGCAGCGCCTTATTGGCCGAGCCTGCGCCGGAATCAGCGCCAGCGGTAGAGGCTGCAACGATTGCAGAGCAGGGAACCGACAAAACAATGCCAGATTGGAGGGACGAAGCGCGCCGCATCGTTACTGAGATTCACAATCGACATTTGAAGATTGGCATGGAGGGCACTTTGTCGAAGTATGCCGAAACGGTAGCTAACGCACTGCGGAATGAGGGCATTCGCGGCCCGAATGGTTGGCTATCTGCTGGCACCGTAAAGCGCGAGGCACTGACGGGGAAACAGTGGTGGCAAATCAGGCCGAGAAGTCTGCCGCCAGAGGACACGGGAAGCGTGGGGAACGTGGGGAACGTGGGAAGCATCGACGCGGGATAGTCCCCACGATTGCCGCGAGTGCCCGCAAAGCCAGAAAGCATGCGGGTTAGCGGGGTTTTTCGTTGATTTGTGGATGGGGCTTGATGGGGAATTTCCCCACGTCTGAAGTGGAGGCTATCGCAACCACTTTGGAACAGCCAAAAATGCACAGCCCCGCATACATCCCAAACCTTGAAAACATGCCGCCTAGCGCGGTGCTTATGACCCGCGACGCCGCCGCCGCGTTAGGGAAATCCGGCCAGACATTGCGCAAGCTGTATTGCCAGCAGGGGCACGCCTATGGAATCAAGCCGCTGAAAATCGGGGGGCGCCTTGCGTGGCGTGCTGCCGACCTGTTGAAGCTGCTGCGAGGGGGAATGTGAATGGAACGCACCCCCAAAAATGAGAAACCCGCCGGGCAGGGCGGGCAGTCCGAGGCAGCACAGCAAGAGCTTTTCGAACAGCCGCCATTCTCGCCCGTTTGGCCGAACAACGCAACGAAGGCAGGCCAGCTACTCGCCGCGTTACTCGAAGGCGCGACCCTGAACCATCCCGAGTTTGGAAGCATCGCCCGGACATGGCGACTCGCCGCCTATGCGCACACGCTCAAGCGCAAGGGCTGGCATGTCCGCACGCTGACAGAGGACGGCCAGCCGTGGACTGGCAAAGCCTGCGGCATTGCCCGGTACAGCCTGGACTCTGCGGACATCGCCGCCGTGAAGGGAGCGCGCACATGATGAACGGACACGATACCGAACGCGCCCGCGCCGCCCTTCAAGCCATCCCGCCGGATTTGCCCCGCGAAGAATGGACGCGGGCAGGCATGGCCGCCAAAGCCGCAGGGCTGGCGCTGGAGGACTTCACCGACTGGAGCGCGAACGGTGGCAACTATGCCGGGCCGAAGGACTGCGCCAGCGTGTGGCAGAGCTTCAAGGGTGACGGCATCGGGCCGGGCACGCTGTTTCACCTTGCCTTTTCGCATGGGTGGAAAGACACACGCAAACAGCGCCAGCCCAGCCAAGTGACGCAGCGCAAACCCAGCCAAAACTGCCCACAGCGGGCACAGCCTGACGCCGCAGCCATCTGGGAGCAATGCGACACCGCAAGCCCGCAGCATGACTACATCACGGCCAAGCGCGGCAACGCCGAAGGATTGCGCCAGGTGCCCGCCGGTTCATCCCTGCGCATCGCCGGGCATGACGTTTCGGGCTGGCTTGTGGTGCCGTGCCGCACGCTGGCCGGTGAACTGCAAACCCTGCAATTCATCCCGCCGCCTGGTGCTGGCAAAAAGCTGAACCTTGCCGGTGCGAGCTTTGGCGACGGCCTGCACATCGTGGGCGAGCTTGCCGACGCTGCATGCTGCTATGTGGTGGAGGGCATCGGCCAAGCCTGGGCATGTTGGCAAGCAACCGGGCAACCCGCCGCCGTGTGCTTTGGTGCGGGCCGCATGGGTGCCGTGGTGAAAGCCATCAAGGCGCAAGCCGTGCCGCTGGTGCTGGTGCCCGATGTGGGCAAGGAGGCGCAGGCCGAGGCCATCGCCCGCGAACACGGGTGCCAGGTGGTGCGCATGCCTGCCGACAAGCCCGCGAACTATGACGCGAACGACTATGCCGCAGAGTTTGGAGCCGATGCGCTGGAGGTGCTGCTATCGACGCCAGCCGAACCCGAACGCAGGTACAAGCTGCGCACTGCTGCCGAACTGGCCGCACTGCCGCCGCTGGTCTGGCTGGTGCGTGGTGTGTTGCCTGCCGAGGGACTGGCCGCGCTGTTTGGCGCATCGGGCAGCGGCAAGACGTTTCTTGCCTTGGACGCCGCCGCCGCGATTGCCGAGGGCCGCCGCTGGTTTACCTATCGCGTGAGGCCCGCGCCCGTGGTGTATGTGGGCCTGGAAGGTGAGGCCGGGCTATCGCAGCGCGTTCAGGCATGGGAGAAACACCACGGCAGGCCAGCGCCCGAAGGCTTGCGCTTTGTGGTGTCGCAGCCGTTCGATTTGCTCCAGCCGGATGATGTGGCAGAGCTTGCCGAGGCGTGCCGTGGTGCTGGTCTGGTGGTGCTCGACACGCTGAACCGCGCTGCGCCGGGTGTGGACGAAAACAGCAGCCAGGACATGGGCCGCATCATCGAGGCCGCCGCCGATTTGCAGCGCCGCATAGGTGGCCTGGTGCTGCTGATTCACCATGCTGGCAAAGACTCCACCAAAGGCATGCGGGGGCATTCCAGCCTACACGCCGCCCTTGATGCTGCCATCGAGGTGCGCCGGGATGGTGACGCCAGGGAGTGGCGCATTGCCAAGAGCAAAGACGGTGCCGACGCTGAGAGCATCCCGTTTCGGCTGGAGGTGGTGACGCTGGGCATTGAACCGGACGGCACGCCGGTTTCATCGTGCGCCGTGGTGGCAGACACCACACGGGCCGAGGTGCGCAAGGCACTGCCGCCGAAGTCCGGGAATCAACGCATCGTGTGGGACGCCTTGCCGGATGTGCTGAAAAAGGCCAGCCGCGAAGGCATGCCCGAATGTGTGCCAGCGGGAACGCCCTGCATCGGTGTGGAGGCCGCCATTGATGCGCTGCGGGGCCGCCTGCCGTGCGAAGCGAAGCGCCAGACAGAACGCGCACAGCAGGCCCTTACCGGACTCGCCGGACGGGGTTTGCTCCACATCGAAGGGGGGTGGTTATGGCTTGCCTGAACTTTCCCGCGATTCCCGAAATATCCCGAAAACGGGAACACCGGAACCCCGCGAGCTTTTCCCGCGATTCCCGCAGCAGCTATATAGCTGCGGGAAAACGGGAAGCGGGAACCGGGCCGGGTGTGTGGTTGCAAAACCTTTCCCTGGAGCAAAGCCAAAACCTGGAGCCAAAGCCATGAACGCCGCCCGAACCTTCGCCCTGCTGGTGCTCTGCCTGCTGGCGCTGCCGCCTGCAACGATTGCAGCCCTTGCCCTGTATGTCCTGACCCGTGCCACTGGAGGCCGACCATGATTGACGCATTGATAGGTGGCACGCTACACGCCGCCGCCGAACAGAAAACCGGCCAAGCTGGAAAGCCGTTTGTGGTGTGCAAGGTGCGCACCCCGATGCAGAGCGGTGAAGCCTTGTTTGTGAACGTGATTTGCTTCGACGCCACGGCATGCGCTGCGCTGCTGGCGCTGAACGCAGGGGAGCCGGTACACCTTGCCGGAATGCTCACGCCGAAAGTGTGGACGCCGCCACAAGGCGAGCCGCGCCCGGTGCTCGATATGCAGGCCCATGCGGTGCTGACGACCTACGCCGTGCAGCGCAAGCGCAAAGCCAGCGAAGCCCCTGCAAAGGCCCATACCGTGGGTCTAGACGATGGCATCGTCGATTGGCGGAATCCGCCAATCGCCCTCCCTGCAAAGGCCCATACCGTGGGTCTAGACGATGGGGAGCCGTGGCATGCCTGAATTGCTGACCGTGAAACAGATTGCCCAGCGCACGGGAATTTCACCGCGCATGCTGCACTACGCCGCACGGGTTCAGCGGTTTGGAGTTCCCGCGCTGAATGCCGCAGTGGAGGCCGGGACATTCCCGCTGCATCGCGCTGCAACGATTGCAGCCTTGCCGCATGACGCGCAACCCGGTGCGCTGGCCGCCGCCTTGCGTGGTGAGCGCCAGCCCAAACGCCCCACAAAGGCCGAGCGACTGGCCGCCGAGGTGAAGCTATGGCAAACCCGCTGCGGGCTGCTGGCGCTCGATTTGGAGCGACTGACAGGGCGTGACGCTGTGGCGATTATGGACGGTGCCATTGCCCGTTATCCGGGAGGTGACGCATGAGCGCATCACAGCGAAACAAAGGCGCATCAGGCGAGCGCGAGCTGTTCGCCGCCTTGTCTGAACTGCTGGGCTACACGGTGCGCCGGAACATCGGCCAAGCCCGCGCCGGTGGTGCTGACGGCCTGGACGTGCCCGGCTGGGCCATCGAGTGCAAGCGGTGCGAGGCGCTGGCGATTGCGGCATGGTGGCAGCAGGCATGCAGACAGGCCGAGGCGATGAACCGCAAGCCGGTGCTGTTCTATCGCCAGAGCCGCCGCCCGTGGCTTGCCGTGGTGGACGCCGCCGACCTTGCCCCGGCCATCTTCGCGCCAGGCCGTGAACTGGCAACCCTTCGACTTGAGGCCGCCGCGCAGTTGATGCGGGCCAGCATTGAACCATCCCCCCACTGAAAGGAAGCATCATGCAAGACATCAAGCCATCCCCCGCAGAACTCGCCAAAGCCGTGCAGGCGCGACACCTTGAGCGCGTGCGAGGCATCGCCGCGCAATTCAGTGCCCCGAATCTGACGGAATCGCAGATTGCCGCCCGCGATGCAGCACTGCGCGCCAGCACAGACCAAGCGGCACGCGAACTGCGGTTTTTGCGCTGACGCCATGAGCAAGAACTCACATCAGAGCGGCATGGGAAGCGGTGCGCATCGTTACCCGCCGCAACGCGCCAGCCCTGGGACTGCGCACCTGCAATACGAGATTTGGAAGCGCGAAAACGATGCGTGGTGGGCGCGCTGGTGGGCAGAACGCCGCGAAGCCGAGCGCATCGAGGCATTGCATCAGCAAATCCGCGACGCTGGCCTAGAGCCTGAAAGCGCGGAGGGGGTGCGCCTGCAACGCAAGATTGAGCGCAGCGGTTTGAATCTTTGCCTTGCACGGAACCGACACGGCGGGTTATGCCGGTGCCTGGGAGACGGCAACGGCGGGCGGTGCAAGTTCCACGGGGGACGCAGCACGGGCGCGAAAACACCCGAAGGCCGGGCGCGGTCGCTGGCGAACCTGAAGCGCGGGCGTTGAATATCGCAACAAGTACGCAGGCGCGGGGTGGACTGCGAGAGACACCCCCCATAAAACTAGAGATTCCCGGCCTATGGGGTTCGGGTGGCGTGCTATCAAAAGCGAACATTCCCGGCCTATGGGCTTCGGTGGACTGATTACGAAAACATGCGATTCCCGCACCTTTCGCAGGGCTGGCCGATGCGATGGACGCGGGCGACGTGTCTACGGCCCGCACGTCAACCGAGCGCAAGGCATGGGCGACGCCGTTTCAAAACCAACCCCATAAGCGGATTCTCAAAACAAACCCCATAAGCGGGCTTGTCCATGCGCCGGGCTTGTCGTTTCTGGAGCAGGCAACATGCCCGGCCATTCCCGCCAAAACCCTACACAGCCCCTACATGAACGCCGGGCAACAAAAAGCCCAGCGGGTGAGTCTGGGCTAAGTGCTTGATTTATTTGGGGTGGCTGATGGGACTCGAACCCACGACGACAGGAATCACAATCCTGGACTCTACCAACTGAGCTACAGCCACCACAGAAAAACGAACATTCTATACGAAAGTCTTGGTCTTTTCGAAGACCTGCAGTCACGGCAATCAGCCGGCGGCTGCGGGTTCAGCCTTGGGTTTGTAGAGAATTTCCACCCCGAAACGCTTCTTTAAGGCTTCGATGTAAGCGTTCATCACGCCCTGGGTGAGCGCCTGTTGCTCGGCGTTGGCGGCTGCGCTGATCAGTTGTGCGGGCGCCTGGCCCTCGATCACCTTGTCGAGCTGCAGCACGGCATAGCCTTGCGCGCCGAGATCAACACCGGCGGTGGCGGGCAACTTGCTGGCGCTCAGCCCGAATGCCTTTGAAACGATGAGCGGCGAAACACCAGGGGTTGGTTGGGTCAGGTTGATCGTCTGGGGCGCGCCAAAAGTGAGGGTGGCGGGCGACTTCAGCGCCTGCTCGCCCGCTTTGCGAGCGAGTTCGGCCGCTTTCTGATCGACCAACATCTGCCGCGCCTGGGTCTGCACTTGCGCCAAAGGCAGGGTCTGCGCCGGGCTGAACGACAGCACGCGAGCAGAAGCCCAGACGTTGGGAGCAATCTGGATGGCCTGCAGATTGTGTTTGTTGCGCAAGCTGGATTCGGCAAACAACGCGTCGAGGAACGCTTTGCTCGACAGCGGACTGACCGCATCTGGCGCTGCGGGCTGCGGCGTGCGGGTAACGTTGCTGGCGGATTGCACCTTCAGATGCAGCTTGTCTTCGACGGCCTGAAAGCTGTCCGGATGCTCGAACACCGCATTGGTGAAGGCTTCCACGTCGGCCGACATCTGTTTCTGCGCGGCCTCTTGCTGCAACTGTTTTTCAATACTGGCCTTGACGGCATCGAAGGGCTGCTGTGCGCCCGGCTTGATGCCGGTGAGCTCGATAATGTGATAGCCGAACTGGGTCTTGATCGGCCCGACGATTTCGCCGATTTTCTGCATGCCAAATACCGCATCGGCAAAAGGTTTGACCATCGCATCAGCGGTGAAATAGCCCAGATCACCACCCTTCTCGGCAGAGCCCGGGTCTTGCGAATCCTTGCGCGCCAGCGCGGCAAATTCAGCGGGGTTGGCCTTCACCTGCTTGGCGATAGCCTCGGCGCGCGCCTTGGCTTGTTCTTGTTGCGCCGCTGTGGCATCGGTAGGAACTGCGATCAGAATGTGGCTGGCGCGGCGCTCGGCCGGTGTCGAAAATTTGGACAGATTGGCGTCGTAAAAAGCCTTGGCCTGCTCGGCGGTGACTTTGATGCCCGCGGCCACTTCAGCGGCGCTCAGAACCACATACTGAATGTCGGCTGACTCGGGTTTCTGGAAACGGGCGGTGTTGTTCTTGTAGAAGGTCTCGACCTCTTGCGGGGTCACTTGCACCTGTGCCGTGTAGTCTGCCGGCTTGAACAGGGCCAGACGCACTTCGCGCTGTTGCGCAGCCGCTTTGGCGGCGGCTGTGGCCAGAGCCTGGCTGTCGATCACCGATCCGGCCAAGCCACCGAGCACCTGTTGCAGGATGAGCTGCTCGCGCACCTGCGCTTCGAATTGCGAGGTATTCATACCCTGTGCGGCGATCAGGCTGCGATAGGCCTGCACATCGAAACTGCCATCGGGCTTGCGCAACGCGGCGATCTGCGGAATCTGCAGAATGGCCTGTTGCACCTGGGCGTCGGTCACTTCGAGATGTTCGCGCCGGGCTTCGAGTTGCAGCAAGGTCTGGCGAATCATGCCATCGAGCGTGCGCAGCTTCTGCTCGGGCGTGTCGAGCTGCTTGCTGTCCACCGCACTGCCGAGCATGCTTTGCAGGCGTGCGATCTCGTCGCGGTTGGCAGCGTCGAGCTGCTGCATGCTGATGGTCTGACCGCCCACCTTCGCCGCCGCATCAGCGCTCCCCTCAAAGCTGGAGTAGCCCTGAATTCCAAACAGCACGAAAGACGGAAAGATCAACACGAACAGCACGATTTGCATCAGCTTGCTGTGTTTGCGTATGGATTCGAGCATGGTGGCGCGGGCTTGGAGAGGGGTGCAATGCGGGAACCTGCCCACATTGTTTGCGGTCGTTCAAGGCCGCCGGAAAGTGCGACGAGACAACCGCGAGAATCAGAATGAAGTCGGACGATGCAACAACCGATGGTGGGTGCTGAGGGGTTCGAACCCCCGACCTACGCCTTGTAAGGGCGCCGCTCTACCAACTGAGCTAAGCACCCGGTTATCGCCTGGAGTGGCAGCAGCAGCGTTGAGATCGCGCCGCGCTGCTGCCGGAACAAATTACTTGATGGCGTCTTTGAGACCCTTGCCCGGACGGAACTTCGGAATCTTGGCGGCCTTGATCTTGATGGCGGCGCCGGTACGCGGATTGCGGCCGGTGCGCGCAGCGCGCTTGGTCACGGCGAAGGTGCCGAAGCCGATCAGCGACACGCTGTCGCCCTTTTTCAAGGTGCGGCGCACGGCATCGATCAGCGCGTCAAGCGCACGGCCTGCTTGAGCCTTGTTGAGATCGGCGTTGTTGGCCATGTGTTCAATCAGTTCTGCCTTGTTCACTTGTGTCCCTCTTCAGTCTGGATCGGTCTGGATAAAACGCAAAGCCCGCGCCCTGCACGGGCGCGGCGGTGATCGGGCGATTAGAGCCGGGGGCATTCGCTCGTGTCAATGCGGCGTGTCATCGGTCGTGTTGCCTGCGCAAGACCGCGTATTCTAGCCATGAGTTAAATGCATTCGGCCACCGCCCGGCCCAGATCGGCCGTGGTCGCGGTTCCGCCGAGATCGGGGGTGCGCGGTGCGCCGCTCTCAGGCGCGAGCACGGTTTCTATGGCCCGCAATATGGCGTCGTGCGCATCGCGGTGGCCCAGGAAGTCAAGCATCAGCGCTGCGCTCCAGATTTGGGCGATGGGATTGGCAATGCCTTTTCCTGCGATGTCTGGGGCGGAACCATGCACCGGCTCGAACAAGGAGGGGAAGCGCCGCTCCGGGTTGAGATTGGCCGAAGGCGCAATGCCGATGGTGCCGCAGCACGCGGGGCCGAGATCGGAGAGGATGTCGCCGAACAGATTGCTCGCCACCACCACATCAAACGTGTGAGGGCGTTGCACGAAATGCGCGGTAAGAATGTCGATGTGAAACTGATCGCGCATCACATCGGGATAGTCGGCTGACATCGCCTGCACCCGCTCGTCCCAGTAGGGCATGGTGATGGAAATGCCGTTGGATTTGGTGGCCGAGGTGAGGTGTTTGCGCGGTCGGCTGCGTGCCAGCTCGAAGGCGTAGCGCAGCACGCGGTCCACGCCGATGCGGCTCATCACCGTTTCCTGGATGACCACTTCGCGCTCGGTGCCGGCGAACATGTGCCCGCCGATGCTGGAGTATTCGCCCTCGGTGTTTTCGCGCACGATCAGCATGTCGATCTCGCCCGGCGCGTACGCGCTGCCGTCTCGCTTGATCAGCGGCGCATGCACTCCGGGCATCAACTTTGCCGGACGCAGATTGACATACTGATCGAACTCACGCCGGAATTGCAGCAACGATCCCCACAGTGAGACGTGATCGGGCACGGTCTGCGGCCAGCCGACGGCGCCAAACAAAATCGCGTCATGGTCGCCGATCTGCTCCTTCCAGTTCGCGGGCAGCATCGCGCCATGTCGCTGGTAATAGTCGCATGAGGCGAAGTCGAAATGATCGAGTTGCAGGGCGATGCCAAAACGGCGGGCCGCCGCGTCGAGCACCCGCAGGCCTTCGGGCACAACCTCTTGCCCGATGCCGTCACCAGCCAGAACGGCGATGCGCAGAGGCGAGGCCGATGGGCTTGCATTCATGGGATCTCCTGAAAATTTGTTCAACGCTGGATCAACACCGTCGCCGGCCTACGGGTCACGGCGATGACGCCGGCGGCCACCAGCGCCATGCCCACCCAGGTCGTCGGGCCGAGCGTTTCGTGGAACAAGGCCCAGCCCATCAAGGCGGTGACGGGCGGCACCCAGTAGATCAGACTGGTCACCTGCACCGCCGCGCCGCGCTGAATGAGCAGATAGAGCAAGGCCCCTGCCCCGACCGTCAGCGCCAGCACCGACCAAGCCAGGGCCCCGATGAGCTGCCCGTTCCACACCACGGGCTCCGTCTCCAGCAGCGCAAACGGCGCAGTGATGATCATGGCCGCCAGAAGTTGAATGCTCAATGCACCCCAGACCGAGGTCGGACGAACAAAGCGCTTTTGCCACAGCGTTCC
This sequence comes from Thiomonas sp. OC7, assembly GCF_900634595.1. Classification (NCBI taxonomy): domain Bacteria; kingdom Pseudomonadati; phylum Pseudomonadota; class Betaproteobacteria; order Burkholderiales; genus Thiomonas; species Thiomonas sp. OC7. Next base: position 508,764 of record NZ_LR131953.1, read on the forward strand.
GGCGGTGATGCTGAACAGTGCGAGCAGTGACAGCAGCAGGTTGTGGGCGCTCAGTTGTCCACCGTCGAACTTATGCAGGACCACCAGCGCCAAGCCGCCAAAGCCCAGCAGCAGGCCCAGCCATTGGCGAGCATGAATGCGCTGGCCTCCGGCCGAGACCAGCACCGCCGTGAGCAAGGGCTGCAGGCCCACGATCAACGCCACCGTTCCGGCCGGAATGCCCTGCTTGACCGCCGCCCACACCCCGCCCAGATAGCCCGCCTGCAACAAGGCGCCCACCACGGCGAGATGCAGCCATTGTTTGCCGCCGCGCGGCCATGACGTGCGCAGCCATGCGGCCAGCGGCAACAGCACCAAAAGCGAAAAGGCATAGCGCAGGCTGAGAAATTTCAGCGGCGGGGCGTAGGGCATGCCATAGCGGGCGACGATGAAGCCGGTGCTCCAGATCAGCACAAACACCCAGGGCATGACACGACGCAGCACGGCAGGCGTGCCAACCTGTGCAGCGCTCACGTCAATTTCATCCCCGCCAGAGCAATGCGGAAGTAATACTGCATGGACCAAAGCGTGAGCACTGCCGCCGCCCAGATCAGCCACTGGCCGATCAGCACCGTATTCACCATGCCGAACAGGGTTCCGCCGAACAGCAAAAAGGGGATGGCCACCATTTGCACAGCCGTCTTGACCTTGCCGACATAGCTCACCGCCACCCGACGCGACTGACCAATCTGCGCCATCCATTCGCGCAGCGCGGAGATGGCGATTTCACGGCCGATGATGATGAGCGTCACCAGGGCATCGACGCGCCCGAGCTGCAGCAGGATGAGCAGGGCCGCAGAGACCATCAGCTTGTCGGCCACCGGGTCGAGAAAGGCGCCGAATGCGGAGGTCTGGTTCCATTTACGCGCCAGATAGCCGTCGAGCCAGTCGGTGATGGCGCTGAGAATGAACAAAATGGTCGCGGCGAGGTTGCGCTCGGGCAGGGTCATCCAGTCGGTTGGCAGGAAATACACCCCGACGACCAGCGGAATGGCCGCCACGCGCGCCCAGGTGAGCAGCGTCGGCAGATTGAGCGCACGCAAAGACATGGGAGTGGAGAATGCGAAGTTCGGAAAATGGCTGCGTCGATGAGCGGCATGATAGGGTGAATGCCCTGGCTCATCCTTGCCGCGACAGGAAACTGACTTCATGAACTCCAACTGGTTCGCCGCCCATGTCGATCTTCTGCTCTACATCTACGGCGGTATTGCCATCGCGCTAGTCATCTGGACGCTGTGGCGGGTTCGGCGCCGCAAACGCACCGCCAAGCCCCCTTCAGACTGAATGAATGGGCGACACCGGCACCTCCACCCAGGCGATCAGCCCCCCGCCGTCACGCTGCTGCAGTCCAACCGCCCAGCCGTGCTGCTGCGCCAATTGCCTGGCGATCGCCAGACCCAAGCCGGAGCCGTGCCCCGGCGTGCGGGCAGAATCGAGCCGGGTGAAGGGCGCAAATACCGCGTCGAGCTGATCGGCGGGAATGCCAGGGCCGCGGTCAAGCACGGCAATACGCACCCGGCCGGGTGAGCTGCCCGGTCCCGCCTGCAAGGTGATGGGGCCTGCGGCGTAGTGCACCGCGTTGGTCAAAAAATTGTCCGCAACGCGCTGCAAGGCGGCGGCATCCACCCACGCGTGCAGATCGTCCGGGCATTGCACGCCGAGGGTTGCACCGCGTGATGTCGCCCATTCATCGTGCATCTGCAATCGTTCTTGCAACCAGGGCTTCAAGACGAGGTCTTCTGCGGCGTGCGCTCGCAGGCCGCGAGCGAGGGCAAGCACCTCGCCGATCAGCCGGTCCATCGCCAGAACATCGCGCTCGATCTGGTCGAGCCGTTCGGGAGTGGGCGCCATGCGTTGCAGTTCCAGCGCCAGACGGATGCGCGCCAGGGGCGAGCGCAGATCGTGCGATACGCCGACAAGCAGCGTCGTGCGCGCCTGCAGCAAGGCGTCGATACGTTCGGCCATTTGGTTGAAATGCGCCGCAAGGTTGGCGATTTCACGCGGCCCCGACTGCGACAAACGCTGCGGGGTATCGCCGCGCGCCAGCCCGGCTGCGGCCTGCTCCATGGACACCAGCGGCCGCGAAATGCGCCGCGCCCACCACAAGGCCAGCAGAAACGACAGCGGCAAGGTCAGGGCGAGACCGATCAACAGGGCTCGGATGGGTTGCGTCTGGATGCGGCTGGTATCGAACCCCACGCCGATGTCGCGCCCGCCTGCGGGAATGCTGGTCCAGAGCCAGATGTGTCCCTGCGCGTCGGTCTGCCGACGGAAATACACCGCATGCCCGGTGCGTTGCTGCAGCGACTGTTCAACAAAGCCGATGTAAAGCCCGTGCGTCATGCCGTTGTCGGCAGGCGGCTGCATATCGGGCAACAGGCTGAGACGATAGCGGTTGTGCAGCTCTTGCTGAAACGCCGGGCGGGTTTGCGGAGGCAGTTCTGCCCAGGTTTGCGCGGACAGCACCATGAGACCCGCGAGATCGTCTGCCGAGCGCTGCGCCATGGGCTTGAGCACGAACAGCAGCGCGACCCCGGCAAATGCCAGCTCCAGGAGCAACACCAGTACCAGCATCGCCCGCAACGTCTGCTGCCGCAGCGTGCGCTTGTGCGGTCCGGTTTCGCTCAGGCCTGCAGTGGGCTGCATGAAGCGAGGTCAGGCGCCTACGCCTGACGGATTGAACAGGTAACCCTGCCCCCGGATGGTGCGAACGTAAACGGGATGGGCCGGATCATCTTCGATCTTGCGACGCAGGCGAGCAACGCGCACGTCGATGCTGCGATCGAAGGCATCGCGCTCATAGCCTTTGAGCCAGTCGATGAGTTGATCGCGGCTGAGCACGCGGTTGGGATGCGCGGCCATGGCCTGCAACAAGGTGAACTCGGCCACGCTCAATCCCACATCCTGCCCGTCACGCAGCAAGCGAAACGCTGCGGCATCAAGCAAGAAGGGGCCGAACCGCACCGCCTGTTCTGCCGGTTTGGACGCGGGCGGCAAATCCCCCGCAGAGGTCGGCTGCGCCCGGCGCAACAAGGCGCGCAGACGGGCCAGCAGCTCGCGGGGGCTGAAAGGTTTGGGCAGATAGTCATCGGCACCGACCTCCAGCCCGATCACCCGGTCAATCTCTTCGCCGCGTGCCGAAAGCATAAGAATGGGCAGATCACCGCTGCGCCGCAGTTCACGCGCCAGCGCCAGCCCGTCCTCGCCGGGCAGCATCAAGTCGAGGATGACGGCGTGCGGCATTTGCTGCGCCAGACAGGCGCGCATGGCGTCGCCATGAGCAGCCAGATCGACCGCAAAGCCATTACCGGTGAGGTAATCACGCAGCATGGCGCGCAATTCCGGGTCGTCATCGACCACCAGAATGCGCTGACTGGGAGCAGGTGAATTCATGGCCCGAAGTCTAGGACTTCCAAGGGGCTGGCGGCGTTTGCCGACATGGAGTGAAACAAAGTGATACGCAGGGGAATACAACGCCTCGTGCAAGACATCCAGGCGCAACCTCGCCATCGAAACATGTCCCCCATCGATCACAACCACTGCCTTGTCCGTACCGCCATGCACGCTTTCGCTCAATCTTGCCTCCGCCTGACCGTCGGTCTCGGTCTGAGCCTCGCAGGTTTGGCGACGGCTCAGGCGCAGCAGAAGCCTCTGAGCGCGGGAGCCTTGTTCGATGCCACACGACAAGTCGCCGCTGATCAGGCGCGGCAGGCCGAAGCCGGTGCGGCGGCCCAGGCGGGCAAATCGCTGCACAGCCCGGTTGCCGGAGCGGCTACGGGTTTGTCGGCCCTGCAAGCACCGCATGGGAAGGAGGCCCCTTTCGGCACGGGCTATGAGCGCCGCATGGAGCGTGCGGCAGCCATGGCCGGGCTGGCCGTCGGCTCTCCCGCAAGACCTGCGGCGGCTGGCGCTGCTGCGGGTGGCGGCGCCGGAGCCGGTGGCGGGGCTCATGCGGGCGGACAAGGCAGTGGGCGTGGTCGACGCTGATTCACGTTTTTCAACTTCAAGGAGTTCATCATGAAACAACGCACTTCTCTTCGTCTTCTGGCCGCAGCCGTGGCCATGGGGGCTGCAGGTTCCGTTTTTGCCGCCGGTATGGGGGGTGGCGGTATGAGCGGTGGCATGGGTGCCGGAGCCGCAGCGGGCGCCGGAACCGGCCAGATGCAGCAACACCAGTACCAGCATCGCAACATGAATCAGAACAGTGGCACGGCACAGGGCGCTGGTCAGGGCCAGAAGCTGCAGCAGCGTGACCAGCAGCGCATCCAGGATCCGTCCTTGCAACCGACCCCTGCCGCCCCTGTCACCACGACGAACTAACCCTCGGAGAACCCAAACATGCAACGCCGAACTTTTCTCAACGCCACCCTCGGCGCTGCGGTGCTGGCTCTCACCGGCTGCGGCGGTGGCGATTCCACCGTCGCCGCAACACCAGCAAGCACCGACGCGACCTCCGCTACCGCCACCGCCGCGCTCAGCACGCAGCTCGACGCCCTCCCCCCCTCCGATCTTTCGGCCACCGAAGCCAGCGCACTGGTGTTCATGCGCGAAGAAGAAAAACTCGCGCGGGACGTCTATCAACTGCTCTACACGCAGTGGGGACAGAAGGTGTTCAGCAATATTGCGGCCAGCGAGCAGCAGCACATGGACGCCGTGGCGCTACTGCTGACGCGCTACAACCTGCCCGATCCTGCAGCCGCAACCGCACCCGGCGTGTTCCAAGATCCGCACGTGCAGGAGTTGTTCAACGCCCTGATGGCGCAAGGCCAGACTTCACTGATCGCCGCGCTCACCGTAGGGGCGACGATCGAAGACCTGGATATTCAGGACCTGCAGACGCGCATCGCCGCCACCGACAACGCCGACATCGCCCTGGTGTTCAACGAATTGATGAAGGGCTCGCGCAACCACATGCGCGCCTTCATCTCGCAACTGACCAAGCAAGGCGTGACCTACACGCCGCAGTACATCACACAGGCCGAGTTTGACGCCATCATCAACAGCCCGACCGAAACCGGCGCGATTTGATTCCTTCCATCACAGACTTCGAACCGATGAAAACCCCCACCTACTTTTCCAAAGCCATTCTCGCCCTGGGCGGCGCGCTGATGGTCACCGCGGCTTTTGCTGGCAATGGCCGCAGCGGCGGCGACAGCACCCGCACCCTCGACAACACTGAAGCCGCCAGCATCGTGTTCATGCGTGAAGAAGAAAAACTCGCCCGCGATGTCTATCAACTGCTCTACACCCAGTGGGGACGGCCCATTTTCAACAACATCGCGGCCAGCGAGCAGCAGCACATGGACGCCGTGGGCACTCTGATCACCCGCTATAAATTGCCCGACCCCGCCTCGCATACCGGCACGGGGGTGTTCGTCGATCCCGAGCTGCAGACCCTATTCAACGCCCTGATGAGCCATGGGCAGACCTCGCTGAATGCAGCGCTGCAGGTTGGCGCCGCCATCGAGGATCTGGACATCAAAGACCTCAACGAGCGTATCGCGCAGACCGACAACCCAGACGTCAAGCTGGTTTACATGAATCTACTGAAGGGATCGCGCAATCATCTGCGCTCCTTCGTCTCGCAGTTGACCGCGGCAGGCGTCAGCTACACACCGCAGTACATCACACAGGCCGAGTTTGACGCCATCATCAACAGCCCCAAGGAGACCGGCCGGGTCTGACTCGAGTCGCCCTCCCCGACAAAGCACACCGGGTGTCATCAGCATCGACCTGGGTGTGCTTTTCTGCGATGTGCGATGTTAGTATTCACTTACTTACTTTAATTCTGCGCTCAAATTGAATACTCGTCCCCCGCATCTGCCTGCCGAAGAACGCCGCGAGGCCACGGTCGAATCCGTCATCGAACTGGCCGCGCAACGTAATCCGAGCGACATCACGACCAGCGCCATCGCCCAGCACATGGGGCTGACGCAGGGCGCGCTGTTCCGTCACTTCCCCACCAAAGACGCCATCTGGGAAGCGGTGATGCAATGGGTCGCCACGCGGCTGATGGCCCGGGTCGATCGCGCCATCGCCAGCCACGACAGCGCGCTCGATGCGCTGGAGGCAGTATTTCTCACGCATGCCGCCTTCGTGGCCGAGCACCCGGGCGTGCCGCGCATGTTGTTCGGTGAACTCCAGCGCGCCGAAGACACGGCGGCAAAACGCGCGGCCCGCACGCTGCTGGCCGCCTATGGCAAGCGCGTGCGCCAACTCATCGTCAAAGGACAACAGCGCGGCGAACTGAGCCAGGACATCGAGCCCGACGCGGCCGCCGCCATGTTCGTTGGTGCCATACAAGGCTTGGTGATGCAGACCCTGCTGTCTGGCGAACCACAACACATCCGCAGCGCGGCGCCCGGTGCGTTCGCGCTGTATCGCCGCTGTATCGGGAGCACAAAATGAATTTTTCCGCCCTCAATCGCCGCACCCTGCTGTTGCTGACGGTGCTGATTCCTCTCGTCTTGCTGCTGGGCTATGTGGCGCTGCGCACCGGCCCGCTGGCAGCGGTGCCCGTTACCGTGACCACGGTTGAGAGCCATACGATCAACCCGGCGCTGTTCGGCATCGGCACGGTGCAGGCGCGCTACACCACCCTGGTCGGTCCGACCGTGGCCGGACGGGTCAAAAGTCTTGACGTCCATGTCGGCGACCGGGTGCGTGCCGGCCAGGTGCTCGGCGAAATGGACCCGGTGGATCTGGACGAGCGCATCCGCTCGCAACGCGCGGCCTTGCTAAGCACCCAGGCGCAGTTGCGCCAGGCGCAGACCCAGCGCGATTTCGCCCGGACGCAGGCGACACGCTATGCCCAGTTGCTTGCCGCGCACGGCACCACCGAAGAACTGCTCGCCACCCGCCAGCAGGAACTGCAGTCGGCCGAAGCCGCGCTGCAGGCGGCGCAGGATGCGGTCGAGCGCGCCCGCGCCGACCTCGCCGCGCTGCAGGCCCAGCGCAGCAACCTCAAGCTGGTTGCGCCCACTGCCGGCTTGGTCACCGCGCGCGACGCCGACCCCGGATCGACGGTCGTCGCCGGCGCCCCGGTGGTCGAACTGATCGCGCCCGATAGCCTGTGGATCGACACCCGCTTCGACCAGCTCACGGCCACCGGCCTGGCCGCCGGTCTGCCGGCGCGCATCGTGCTGCGTTCGCGCTCGAACCAGACTCTGGCCGGGCGGGTGCTGCGGGTCGATCCCGTGGCCGACGCGGTGACCGAGGAGACCCTGGCCAAGATTGTGTTCACCCCCTTGCCGCAGCCGCTGCCGCCGATCGGCGAGCTGGCCGATATCACTGTCGCCCTGCCCGCATTACCGGCGCGTCCGACCGTGCCCAACGCCAGTCTGCAGCGCGTGGACGACCAGCTCGGCGTGTGGCGCGTCGAAGGCGACAAGCTGCAATTCGCCCGCGTCAAGGTGCTGGGCCGCGATCTCGATGGCCGCGTTCAGATCGAGGGCCTGAAGACCGGCGAGCGCGTGGTGGTCTACAGCCAGCGCACACTCAGCGCGCGCAGCCACATCAGCATCGTCGACCACATTCCCGGAGTGTCGCCATGATCAGCCTGGCCGGACGCGACATTCTGCATGCCTGGGGCAAGTTCGTGTTCACCGGCATCGGCCTGGGGCTGCTGATCGGCGTCACCCTGGTCATGGCCGGGGTGTACCGCGGCATGATCGACGATGCCATGGTGCTGCTCGACAACAGCGGCGCCGATCTGTGGGTGGTGCAGAAAGACACGCAGGGGCCTTACGCCGAATCGTCCAGTCTGTATGACGACACCTGGCGCGGCATCGCCGCCATGCCCGGCGTGGCCAGCGCCAACAACATCACCTACCTCACCATGCAGGTGCGCGCTGCGAATCACGGCCAGCCGCGCGATGTGCGCGCCATGGTGGTGGGCATCGCCCCCGACGGCCCCGGCAGCGCGGGCTGGCCGCCGTATCTGGTGGCCGGACGGCAGATCACCCGCAGCCATTACGAGGCGGTGGCCGACATCGCCAGCGGCTTCAAACTGGGCGACACCCTGCAGATCCGCCGCAACCGCTACACCGTGGTCGGGCTGACGCGGCGCATGGTCTCTTCCAACGGCGATCCGATGGTGTTCATACCGCTCAAGGACGCGCAGCAGGCGCAGTTCCTGAAGGACAACGAGGCCATCCTGCAGCAGCGCCGCCGTACCGCCGAGAACCCGGCGTTCAACCGCCCCGGTGTGCCCGGGCTGCTTGACGCCATCATCGCCTCGCAAAGCACCAATAACTATGTCAATGCCGTGCTGGTGCGCATCAAGCCCGGCTACACCGCCGACGAAGTGGCCGCGCCCATCCGGCGCTGGAAACGCCTGACCGTGTTCACCCGCGCGCAGATGCAAGACATTCTGGTCAACAAGCTCATCGCCACGGCGGCCAAGCAGATCGGCATGTTCATGGTCATCCTGGCCATCGTCAGCGCCGCCATCGTCGCCTTCATCATCTACACCCTGACCATGGACAAGATCCGCGAGATCGCGGTGCTCAAGCTCATCGGCACGCGCAACCGCACCATCGCCGCGATGATCATGCAGCAGGCGCTGGCGCTGGGCCTGATCGGCTTTGCCGTGGGCAAGATCACCGCCACCTTCGCCGCGCCGCTGTTTCCCAAGTTCGTGCTGCTCATGCCGGGCGACTCCATCGCCGGGTTCTTCGCGGTAATGGTGATTTGCGCCCTGGCCAGCGTGGTGGCCATCCGCATGGCGCTCAAGGTCGACCCAGCCGAAGCGATCGGAGGTTGACCATGACAGGCAGAGGCATCCGCATCGAAGGCCTGAAAAAGCGCTACGGCAGCGGCGACACCGCGGTGGACGCGCTCAAGGGTGTAACCATGCAGGTGGCGCCGGGCGAGGTGGTCGGGCTGGTCGGCCCCTCGGGCTCGGGCAAGAGCACCCTGCTGAAGTGTCTGGGCGCGGTGATCGAGCCGACCGCCGGACGCATGACTCTGGGCAACGAGGTGATCTACGACGATGGCTGGAAGATTCGCGACCTGCGCGCCCTGCGCCGCGACAAGATCGGCTTCGTGTTCCAAGCGCCGTATCTCATTCCCTTCCTCGACGTCACCGACAACGTCGCGCTGCTGCCCATGCTCGCTGGCGAACCCAACGGCGAAGCGCGCCAGCGTGCGCTGGAACTGCTCACCGCGCTCGACGTGCAGCACCGCGCCAAGGCCATGCCCTCGCAGCTCTCCGGCGGCGAGCAGCAGCGCGTGGCCATCGCCCGCGGCCTGGTCAACCGTCCGCCGGTGATCCTCGCCGATGAGCCCACTGCGCCGCTCGACAGCGTGCGCGCGCTGGCGGTGATCCGCATCCTGGGCGACATGGCCAAGCGCTACCAGACCGCCATCATCGTCGTCACCCACGATGAAAAGATCATCCCCACCTTCAAGCGCATCTATCACATCCGCGACGGCGTGACCCACGAGGAAGCCGGCGAAGGACGGGGCTTCGACTGAACCGCACTGGAAGGAGTCCTCATGTTGAAAAGCCTGCCCGCAGATGTGCGCCCCTACCGCCGCACGCCCGAGTTCACCGAATCCAAGATACCCAAGGGCCTGCTCAAGGAACACACCACCAAACCTGGCGTCTGGGGCGTGATCCACGTCACCCAGGGCTTGCTGGAATACCGCATTCTCGCAACCGTGCCCGAACGACATCTGCTCACGCCCGACAAACCCGGCATCGTCGAGCCGACCGTACCGCATGAAGTGGCCCCCATCGGCCCGGTGCGCTTTTATGTCGAGTTTCATGCCGTCTCGCCCGAGGCGGGCGATCCCCACCCGTAAACCTGGAGAAATTGTCATGACAATCAACATTGGAAGTGTCGATCGCATCATCCGTGTGGCCATCGGCCTGGTGCTGTTGAGCTTGCCGCTGTGGCTGGACTCGCCCTGGCGCTGGCTGGGCCTGATCGGCATCATGCCCCTGTTCGCCGGGCTGGCAGGCCGCTGTCCGGGCTATCGTCTGCTGGGGCTGAGCACCTGTCCGATGCGCAAGCAGAAGTGATGCCGCGATGAACCTCGCTTTTCTCGGCGCCGCACGCGAAGTCACCGGCTCTTGCTTTCTGATCGAGACCGCGGACACCCGATTCCTGGTGGATTGCGGCATGGTGCAGGGCGGACGCGACGCGCTTGCGCGCAACCACAATCCGTTTGACTTCGACCCGAAATCAATCGACTTCGTGCTGCTGACGCATGCGCACATCGACCACAGCGGCCTGCTGCCCAAGCTCACCCGCGCGGGCTTCGAGGGGCCGATCTACATGACCTCCGCAACCGCCGATCTGCTCCAGGTGATGCTGCCCGACAGCGCGCACATCCAGGAAAGCGACGTCGAGCGGGCTCGACGTTACGCTAGGTCGGCACAAGACAAGATCGCGCTGCTGCCCCCTCTGTACACGATGGAAGATGCCCAGGACTGCCTGCGCCAGGTGCGGCCCGTCGCCTATGACCAAGAACTGACGCCGCATGCCGGGGTGCGCTGCCGCTTCCGCGACGCGGGGCACATCCTCGGATCGGCCATCATCGAGGTCTGGGTCAGCGAAACCACGCAGACGACCAAGATCGTGTTCAGCGGCGACCTTGGCCAGCCGGGACGCCCGATTCTGCGCGATCCGACACCCATCGATGACGCGGACATCCTGATCATCGAATCCACCTATGGCGACCGCGCGCACAAGGACATGGCAGCAAGCGAGAGCGAACTGATCGAGATCGTCGAGCGCACCCTGCAACGAGGCAATGTGATCGTGCCGGCGTTCGCGGTCGGCCGTACCCAGGAAATCCTGTACCACCTTTACCGCCTCAGCCGCGAAGGCCGCCTGCACGATCTGAGGGTTTTCGTCGATTCGCCCATGGCCGCCGAAGCCACTCGCATTACCCGGCAATACATGGAACTGTTTGACGATGAAGCGCAAGACCTCGCAGGCTGGCACGCCCGTAGCAAGGCCCCGCTCGATCTCCATTTCACCGCAAGCGTGGACGAATCCATGGCCTTGAACCAGATCCGCTCAGGCGCCATCATCATTTCCGCCAGCGGCATGTGCAATGCCGGGCGCATCAAGCATCACCTGCGTCACAATCTACCCCGGCGCGAATGCAGCGTGGTGATCACCGGATTCCAGGCCCAGGGCACCCTCGGCCGGCGCCTGGTCGATGGCGCAAAACAGGTGCGCATCTTCGGCGAAGACATTCCGGTGCGCGCGGCGATCCACACTGTCGGCGGTCTGTCGGCACATGCCGACCAGCCCGCATTGCTGGGTTGGTCGGCCCACTTTCACAAGCCGCCCGCCCGAACCTTCGTGGTGCATGGCGAAGAGGCCGCAGCGCTGGCATTCGCCGAGCGGCTCCGCGACCAACGGGGTTGGGAAGTGACGGTGCCTAAGCCCGACATGCGCGTGCAATGGGATGGCCGGACCGGAGACGGCTGACATGACAGTCCCTGACCAAACCGACGCTGACCCACGCGAGGCGCTGCGTGAAGCAATCATGCGCGGGCCGACGTACCGGCTGGCGCACGAGGATGTCGCATTTCTTGCCGAGGATGACCTACGCCCGCTGCGTCTGCAACTGGAATTGCTCAAGCCCGAACGTGAACTGCGCAGGCAGCGCATTACCTCCACCATCGTCGTTTTCGGCAGCGCGCGCGTAGTTTCGCGCGACCAAGCGCAAGCGGAGCTGGCGGATCTGGAGCAGCACGCGGCGCCCCGTCCGCCCCATTCGCAGCAGGCGTCAGAACTGGCCTCGGCGCGACGCCAATTGGCGCACGCGCGCTACTACGAAGAAGCGCGACGTTTTGCGCATTTGGTGTCAACCCGCTTCCAGCAGGAAGGGCGCCGTGACTTCGTCGTCGTCACTGGCGGGGGGCCGGGCATCATGGAAGCGGCAAACCGGGGGGCGTTCGAGGCGGGCGCGCACTCGATTGGTCTGAACATCACTCTGCCGCACGAACAGCAACCCAACCCCTACATCAGCCCAGAGCTTGCCTTCCGCTTCCGCTATTTCGCCCTGCGCAAGATGCACTTTCTGCTGCGTGCGCGGGCGCTGGTCGCCTTCCCAGGCGGCTACGGCACGCTCGACGAATTGTTCGAGGTGCTCACCCTGGTGCAGACCGGCAAGATGGCGCGTATCCCCATCGTGCTGGTCGGCGGCGAGTTCTGGAGCCGCGCGGTCGACTTCGACTATCTCGTGGAGGAGGGCTTCATCAGTGCAGAGGACCGGGGATTGTTCACGCGCGTGGATTCTGCGGAAGACATCATCACCGTCCTGGAAACCTTCTATCACGGCATGCCGCCGGGCCCCGAGGAGGCGCAGGGATGAGCAGGTACACGCCCCGTTCGCCCTGTGCGCGCGCACTCGCCCGACATCGTCTGGGACGAACTCTACTGGTGCTGGCGGCAAGTGTTCTCCTCCCCGCGCCGACCCTGGCGCAAACCGTCAATGAAGGCGCTGCTGATGCCGGAGAATGCACGGCTGAACAGAGATTCAGACTTCGTGGAGGCACGGCCAGGCTGGAAAATGATCTGTTTGTCGGCACCGACCAGAACTACACGAATGGCGTGGCATTCACTCTGGTTTCGCACGACATCCCCGGCCGACTACGGCCCGAGTGCCTGCCGGCGCCCATCCGGCTGCAGGCGCAGCTCATCCGCTTCATGAACCCCGCATTCTGGGCCGATGCGGATGGTTCTGCACAGACACACAACGTGGTGGTCAGATTCGGCCAGTCCATGTTCACGCCGGAGGACCTCACCCGGACGGACTTGATCGCCAATGACCGGCCCTATGCCGGATTGCTCTACCTGGGCCTGGCGTGGAACCAGCGAAAACACGAACCCGAGTCGAATCGCGAAATCCTCGATACGCGCGAGATCACACTCGGTGTGATCGGCCCGTGGTCGCTGGCGGAACAATCGCAGAACCTGGACCATGACGCGATCGGCTCGCCCAGGTTCCAGGGCTGGGACAACCAGTTGAAAAACGAGCCGGCGCTTCAGCTCGCCATGGATCGCAAGTACAAGACCTATCGTGGCGCGGGCGCCATCATTCCCGGTCTTTCCGCTGATGTCATTCGTTCCATGGGTTTGCGCCTGGGCAATATCGAAACCTCGGCCACATTGGGCGTCGAAGGCCGCATCGGCTGGAACTTGCCGAACGATTTCGGCAGCTATCCCATCCGCTCCGGCGCCGAGAACCGCCCGCCATCGGCCTCCTCCCTTCATGGCGAGCCCAACAGCGTCATGGCAGTCGCCAGTCGGCCGCGTCCCGGCGTGCATTTCTTCGGCATGGTGGAGACCAAGGCCGTTGCCTATGACTTTTCCCTTGACGGCAATCTCCTTCGCTCCAGCCACAGCGTGACGCGCCGTCCCTGGGTGGCCCAGGCAGCGGTCGGCATCAGCAGCCAATGGCTGCTCGCCGGGCACGGCATCCGGCTGGCGCTGATGCGCGTCTGGCGCACGCGCGAGTTCGCGGAACAAGCCGGTCGCCATGCCTTCGGCTCGGTCGCGCTGAGCATGGAGTTTTGAATGATCCTGACGATGTCCGCCTTGGATTTGGCTCAATGAAACAAAAAAGGACTACGCAATGAACAATCCCAAACGCTTCCGCGCCATCACTTTGGCCGCGGCCGTGCTCGCCTTCGGCGCCACTTTTCATGCGCAAGCCGCCGAGCCCGCGAAACCTATGGCTTTACAGAACGTGATGGAAAAACTCGAACGCGACATGCAAGCCGTCACGGGAGCGATTTCCCGAGAAGACTGGGCCCTGGTGGCACGCCTCGCGCCCATCATCGCCCATCACCCCGAGCCACCGGTGGCGGAAAGACTGCGCATCATGGCCTGGCTCGGCAAGGATGCCGGAAAGTTCCGAGGCCTCGACGAACAGGTTCATGAAGCGGCCGCAGCCATGGGCGAGGCCGCAACGCGGGGCGACGGCCCAGCGGTCATCACCCAATTTGCCTCGGTCCAGCAAAGCTGTCTGGCTTGTCATCAGACCTTTCGCAAATCGTTCCAGGAGCACTTTTATGGCCAACGCTAAAACAACGCATGATGCCTTCGTCCATGCCGTGGGATCAGGTCATGCGCCGACGCGGAAACTCTCTATCCTTGCCCTGGCCTTAGGGCTCGTCGGTTGCGCCGCTGGGCCGGATTTCAAAACGCCGCCCGCTCCACAGGCCATGTCGTACACCACCGGTAAGCCGCCCGCCCGCACGGCTTCGACGCCCGGCGAGCTGGGTGGCGCGCAGCAGTTCATCGCGGGTCAAACCGTGGCCGCAACGTGGTGGAAGGCATTTGCTTCACCCAAGCTCGACGCCCTGGTCGTGCAGTCTCTGCAGCACAGCCCGACCATCGCCGCGGCGCAGTCCACGCTACGACAGGCGCGCGAAACCTATGCCGCGCAAAGCGGCTCCACCCTTTATCCGCAGGTCAGCGCCACGCTCGGGGCGCAGACCTTGCAAAACAACAGCGCGGCCATGGGCCTACCCGGCGGGGATCGGCGCTACGACTTGTACAACGCGGGGGTTGGCGTGAGCTACGCCTTTGATCTTTCCGGCAGCAACCGTCGCGCGCTCGAAGCACTGGCGGCACAGACCGAATGGCGGCGTTACCAGCTCGATTCTGCGCAACTCAGTCTGGCTGGAGCCGTGGTCGCCACGGCCGTGAAGCAGGCACTGCTGGCCGCTCAGATCGACGCACTGCAGAAAATGCTGGCAGCGCAGCAGGAGCAGCTTGAAATCACCCGCGCGCGCGAACGTCTCGGCGTGGCCACGGCCTCGGACATCGCCACGCTGCAAACCCAGATGGAACAAACCCGCGCCAGCATCGCCCCGCTGCGCAACAGCGCTGACCAGGCGGTCCATTTGCTGGCCGTGCTCAGCGGGCAAGAACCCGGCACGGCGAAGAATCCGCGTTTCACCTTGGACGACTTCACCCTACCCGCCGATTTACCGCTGAGTTTGCCGTCTGAGCTGGTGCGTCAGCGGCCCGACATCCTCGCGGCCGAAGCCTTGCTGCACGCCGCCAGCGCGCAGATCGGCGTGACGGTGTCCAAACAATACCCGCAGCTCACTCTGAGTGCGAACCTGGGCAGCCAGGCGCTGACCGCGGCCAGTCTGTTCGGCAGTGGTTCATTGATCTGGGGAGTGGCCGGGCAGTTGGCCCAGCCTTTGTTCAAACCCGGGCTGAAGGCCGAGGCACGCGCTGCAGAAGCCGGCTTTGATGCTGCAGCCGCCAACTACCGCGAAACCGTGCTGCAAGGCTTGCGGCAGGTGGCTGATGTGCTGCGCTCGCTGGAACACGACGCCCAGGCCTTGCAGGCACAGAGCGCAGCCGTTGCCTCGGCGCAAACTTCGCTGCAACTGGTGGAGCAGCAATACGCGCTGGGCACAGCCAGCGCGCTGCAACTACTCACCGCGCAGCAGCAGCGACAACAGACCCGCATCGGTCTGATCGCCGCGCAGGCTGCGCGCCTGAACGACACCGCCCTGCTCTATCAGGCGCTGGGCGGCGGGCTGCAGCTACAGACGCAGGCGCTGGTGCAAACGCAGACCCATGCGCCTGCGCCTGCCGCATCGTCTGCTGGGCTTACTTCTTCCCCAGTTTGATGTCGGCGAAGTACATCGCCACTTCGTCGATATCGTTGTTGCTCAAGGGCTTGGCCATCGGCCCCATGACATCATTGGGACGCTTGCCGTCGCGGAACTCCCTGAGGGTCTGAACCAGATAGTCTTTGTTCTGGCCCGCCAGGTTGGGATAGGTCGGCAGGATGGCATGACCATCAACGCCGTGGCAGGCAAAGCACACGCCGAATTTGGCGCTGATCGCGGCCGACGGTGCGGCCTGGGCCATGCCGACGGTGAACAAGACGCCCGCGACGGTCAGGGAGAGAGATTTCAAAAGAGTCATGATGGAGAGTTCCAAACTTCAAAGGATGTTGCGCACATAGGCCCACACGCCAATGGCGAAGAATGAGGCCATCCAGGTCCAGTTGATCCAGACCGCCACATCGCCCAGACGGGATACGGTGCGATCTGCGGTGTAAAGCCCTTTGACCTTGCCGGCTTTCCACAGCATGGTGGTGTAGAACGCCACGAGAGAGCCGCCCACCCCGACAAAAGTGGCGAAGAACCAGACCACCGCGCCCCACTCGTAGTGCGGTTTCGAGGCGAGGTCGTAGTGGAATGGAGCCAGATACGCCACGCGCAGCGCCTCGCGGTCCACCGAGACAACCAGGGCCATCAAGGCGTAAAACGCCATGGCTGAATACGCCTGCAGCGCGGATCCCCCCACGGGCACTTGCCGCGCGTAAAGCACCACGCCGACGATCAGCAGCAGGGTGAGCCAGAACAGCGGCTGGGTGAACACCTGCATATAGGCAGGCAGCCCCCAGGCCCAGAGCAGGCCGGTGATGAGTTGCAGCGCCACACCCCAGTAAGCGGTCTTCACGCCAATACGGTGCGCCAAGTCCAGATAGTCACTGGGAAAGTCGTCTCGGGCGCGGAAATAGCGTGCGTAGCCCAGCAGAAACACCCCGGTCATGGTCAGCGACATGACGATGAAGAACGCGAAGCGCGGCAACTCGAAGGCGTGAATGCCCATGCCGTTCATCACCGGCACGCCTTGCGGGGCGTACCACTGCATCCACTTCTGCGGAAACAGACCCTGATACGACAGCACATGCATGATGAAGCCGTCGAAAATCAGCAGGGAGAGCGCGCCGGTGGCCCACCACACGGTGGTGTCCGGGGCTTGGGCGGCATGCGACACGTCGTGGTTCTTGAAATAGAACACGAACCACATGGTGTAGCCAATCCCCAGGGTGAAGATGAAAAAGATCACCCAGAATGCCGACAGCACATTGCTGGTGTACCAGGACGGGTCATAAATCGTCTGGGTGAACAGCAGCGGCGCCACACCCAGCACGATGGCCATCGACACGGCGATCTTGGCCACCCCGGTCATCGCCACCGACAGCCGCGCCCAGGCGGGCTGCTGGCGGCGCATGAAAGCGATGATGGCCAGCAGTCCCGAGCCGAGAGACAGATTGACGAAGGCGATGTGAAACGACCAGGTCAGCACATTGAGGTACTGGAAAATCCACGCAGGCGCTGGCAGACCAGCCGGGTCCTGCAAGGCGTGCAGCATGGCGGAAACGGAAGCGTTATCCATGATGTCAGTCCTTTGCTTGGGTAGGTTGCTGATCAGCGGCTTGCGCCACCGCGGTGCGCAGCGGCGCCGCAACGGGCGCACGAGCGATCAGACGACCCTCGGCGTCCACCGTGCCGGCATTGACGGCAGCCAGGAAGGTGGCGAGGGCCTTTTGCTCGTCGCCGGGCAGATCGATCTTGGGCATGTAAGGCACGGTGCCATGAGCGAGCGGCCCGGCAAGGAAGCCCTGGATCATCGCCACGTCCGTCGTGCCGTGCAGCAGTTTGGGCAACGGGCGCAGCGGTCCGTCCTTGTTGATCGAATGGCAGTTGGCGCAGGACATCACCGCCAGCAATCGCCCGGCCTCCATCTGGTTCTGCGGTGTGATCACCCGCAGATCAGCCGGCACGAAGGCCGCCGCCTTGAGCAGACCCTCTTTGGCGATGATGGGCACTTCGTCCTTGATGCCTAGGCCCGGCACATCGCGCCCGATGGTCTGGTTGGAGTACATGTACTGCCCCACCACCCAGGGTTTGCGCAGGGTTTCGCGGGTGCGTTCTTCCGGCCAGATTCCCGCGACCAGCAGGATGACCACCATGGCTGCAGCCAAGGGCACGCGCACCGCTTGCGGCTTGAGATAGATCCAGAGCAGATAGGCGCCAATGAGCAGCGAAGTGACCATCAGCGGCACGAAGGTGGTGACGCGGAAGTCGATGTAGCCGAACCAATGCGGCATCCGGTCCTTGAGGATGACCAGCGCATTGGGCGGCAGCGTGGCGACGTACCACATGAATGACAGCGCCCCGCCGATCAGACCGGTGAGACCGAGTCTGGCTACGGTCTGCCCCACGTCTCGCCGCAGCGGATCCCCTTTGGGGATGGCGGCGACGATGATGCTACCCACCACTGCGGCCGAGGTGAGCATCAGGAAGCCCCGATCGGCAAGCTGCGCGGCAAAGTTCAGGTTGTAGAACGCATCGAACACCGAGCCGGTGAGATACCAGCGGTCGCTGCCCGGCCACATCATGAACGACAGGATGCCGATGATCAGCACCAGCGTGGCCACAGAACTCACCACGAATGTCCAGGTGATTTTCAGGTGCGTTTTCGGATCGATCTTGCCGATGGTGTAGACCAGCGCGTAAACCCCGATCACCTCCACGGTGAAAAACACCCACTCGGTGGCCCAGGCCCAGACGAAATTGTGGATCAGCGCGGAAATGCCGCGCGGGCTGGCAACCGTGGTGGAATACCAGATGCCCGGACCGGTGACCGAGCCCCAGATGTACGAGAACACCAGCAGAAACATGCCGTACTTCTTGATGTACTGCATGATTTCCGGCTTGTTCTCGCGCACCGACCGGCTCTCCAGCAGGGCAAACAACACAGCGGCGCCAACCGAGGTGTTGGACGCCAGCACATGAATCGTGCCGATGATGCCCATCACCCAGGCCGTGCCAATTTGGGGCACGTACCACGTCGGGTAAATGCCAAGCAACTCAGACATACAAACTCCTTCAAGCAATGTGTCGACGGTGGATCACGGTCTTGACGCCGCTGGCCGTCAGGTCTCTATCCGTACATCAGTATTCGCTGATATAGATCAGGGAACAAGATGACAAAACGCCGCTGGGAAAACCCTGAATGCCCGGCCGAAATGACCCCGTTTGGCGCCGCCGCTAATCCACACGCGACGGTTCACCACACTGGAGTTCAGGCTTCAGCAACGCACCCTCCTGATGCAGGCAGGGCGAAGCCTAGACGGGTTGCGTGCCGTAGCGGCGGCGGCACAAAACGGGCACTTGATCTATATCAATTCGGAATTCGGGGTGGGGGGAATTTCAACCGCAACGGATATCCCCAAGGCGCTTTTGCCGCACCGATGAACAAACCTGCGGCCCTTTGCCGCACAACTCCGGTTTTTGTGTGAGATCAACAGACAATCTGATACATCTGATTACATTCATGTTTACGTGCTGCCTTTTGCAGCAACAGACCCATAGGAGATTGCCATGCTGACTTCCACCCAACAACGCTTCAAGCGCAGCGCCGCCGCGTTCTTTCTCTGTTCCTTACTCGGTTTCGTCGCCCCGATGCAGTCCGCCCGAGCCGAGCGCCCCGCCTATGATCTGGGCGAGCCGGTCATCGCGCTGGTTCCCATCATCAAACAGCACGAAAAAGCGCTCAAACTTGATGCCGCCCAGCAAGAACAGTTTGCCCAATGGCTCAAGACCGCACCCGCCAAACGCCTGGCCGCTGAAGACAAGCTGGCCAACACCCGCCTGCAACTGCGCGCTGCGCTGTTGGATGGCATGGGCGACACCCCCGAGCGTCAAGCCCTGATCGAAGAGATCGGCAAGCAGGAAGCCGCGCTGGTCGCCATGCGCGCGGGCTGCGTGGACAGGATGCGCACTCTGCTGAACCCCGAGCAGTTCAAGGAAGTCGTCGCGTTGTACAAGGCCTCGCTGCACAAAACGCACGCGACCAAGTCAGCAGCCCGATAAGTCACGATGCGCTCACTTTTTTAGTGCAGCGCCTTGTAAAGCAGGCGGGCGAGTTCGCGAGAGATGCCGTCCACCGTCATCAGGTCGTCTTCGCTGGCGGCCTCGACGCCGCGAATGCCGCCAAACCGCGCCAGCAGCTTGGCGCGGCGCTTGGGGCCGATGCCGGGAATATCTTCGAGCCGCGAACCGCCCGTGCGTACCTTGGCGCGCGCCGCTCGCATGCCGGTGATGGCAAAGCGGTGCGCCTCGTCGCGGATTTGCGCCACCAGCATGAGGGCGGCGCTATCGGCGGGCAGGGTGAGCTTGGCACGCCCGTCGGCAAACACCAGTTCCTCCAGACCGACCTTGCGGCCCTCGCCTTTTTCCACGCCAACGATCACGCTGAGATCCAGACCGAGCTCGGTGAACACCTCGCGCGCCATGGTCACCTGCCCGCGACCGCCATCGACCAGCACCAGATCGGGCAGGCGTGCATCGCTAGGCGTTTCGCCGTCGGCAGCAAGCGCCCCTTGGGCCTGCGCCTCGGCAACGCGCTTATAGCGCCGGGTGAGCACTTGACGCATCGCGGCGTAGTCGTCGCCCGGCGTGATGTCGTTGATGCGAAACCGCCGGTATTGCGACGGCTGCATGGCGTGTTCGGCGTACACCACGCAAGACGCCTGCGTGGCCTCGCCCGCGGTATGGCTGATGTCGAAGCATTCCGCGCGCAAGCCTTCGGCCTGTTCGGCGTCCAGGCCAAGCGCCTGCGCCAAGGCAAAGGTGCGCTCGCGCTGCGAGCCTTCTTCTGCGAGCAAGCGTGTCAGCGCGATCTGCGCGCCTTTTTGTGCCATCTCCAGCCAGTCGCGCCGCTGACCGCGCGGCTGCGTGACCTGCTGCATGCGATGCCCAGCGTGATCGCCCAGGGCATCGAGCAATTCCGGCTCAACGGGCAAGTCGCACACCAGAACCGGCGGCGGCGCCATCTGCAGGTAATGCTGCGCGACAAAAGCCTGCAGCACCCGCTGCGCGGCCTGGCCGGGAGCTCCCAGTTCGGGGGCGACGCCATCCGCCAGGTCGTCGCCCAACTCCAACGCCGCCTGAACCTGGCTGGGAAAGTAGGCCCGGTCGCCCAGATGCCGACCGCCGCGCACCATGGCGAGGTTGACGCAGGCCCGACCTCCCTTGAGCGCCACGGCCAGAATGTCCACATCTTCGGCGCTGCCCACTTCCATGCTTTGCTGCTGCAGTACGCCTGAAAGCGCGGCGATCTGGTCGCGCAGCACAGCGGCCTCCTCGAAACGCAGCGCGTCGGAGAGCGACTGCATCTGCAACTGCAGATCGCCCATCACCATCCCGTGATCGCCGCGCAAAAAGCGCACTGCATGCTGCACGTCGCGCGCATAGTCCGCTGCGCTGATCTTGCCCACGCAGGGCGCTGTGCAGCGGTGGATCTGGTGCAGCAGGCAGGGCCGACTGCGGTTGGAAAACACCGTGTCCTCGCAAGTGCGCAACTGAAACACCTTTTGCAGCACCGCGATGCTTTCCTTCACCGACCAGGCGTTTGGATAGGGGCCGAAATACTGCTGCTTGCGGTCGGTCGCACCGCGGTAATACGCCACGCGCGGGTACTCGTGCGCCGTGGTGATCTGCAAATACGGGTAAGACTTGTCGTCGCGGAACAGTATGTTGTAGCGCGGATGCTGCGTCTTGATCAGGTTGTTTTCGAGCAGCAGCGCCTCGGCCTCGGTGCGGGTGACCGTGGTGTCGAGCCGATGGATGCGCGACACCATCAGCCCGATGCGCGTGCCGCCATGATCTTTCTGGAAGTAGCTCGACACGCGCTTGCGCAGATCGCGCGCCTTGCCCACGTAGAGCAAACTGCCATCGGCCGCGAAGTAGCGATAAACGCCGGGCAGATGCGGCAACGCCGCGACCTGCGCCAGCAGCGCCGCGCTGTGCTCCGGTTGGGGAGGATCGGATGCCATGAGTCTCAGTTCACAAGGTGCAAGGCCTGCTCGAACACCGCGCGAAACATCGGGGCGGTCAAGCGGCCGGTGTTCTGGTTGTAGCGGCTGCAGTGGTAGCTGTCGATCAGCATGTAGTCGCCCAAACGATGCTCTGCGGTATGGGCGAAGCGGGCCGATGACGCTTTGCGCCCCAGCGCCATGAGCACCGCGTCGTGCGCCACCTTGCCCAGAGCGACGATCACCCGCAGATTCGTCATGGCCGTGATCTCTGCGGCGATGAATCGATTGCAGGTGCGAATCTCCGCGGGCAAGGGCTTGTTTTCAGGCGGCAGACATCTCACCGCGTTGCTGATGCGACAGCCGTGCAGTTGCAGGCCGTCGTCGGCCCGCAGCGTCGAGGGGTGATCGCCGATCCGCACGGGTACGGGCCGCGAGGCCAGACCCAGTTCGGTGAGCGTGCCGAACAGCAGCGGCCCGGCGCCATCTCCCGTGAACGGGCGCCCCGAAGCATTGGCCCCCTTCAGGCCTGGCGCCAGGCCCGCGATGAGCAGCGGCGCATCCAGCGGGCCCATGGGCGGCACCGGCAGGCAGGCAAAATCGGGATGATCTTGTTTGACTTGGTGTAAAAAGGCCGCTAGTCGTGGGCACAGACGACAATGCGGATCATAAAAAAGTGAGCTCGAAAGCGGTGCGTCGTCACCTTGCATATTCATGAAAGTCCAACATCGGTGGGATTTGTTTTGCCATGTCGTCGATAACCTCGGCGATATCGGCGTGACTTGGCGACTTGCTCGGCAACTCGCCGCGGAGCACCAGCAACAGGTGCGATTATTCCTGGACGACTTCAAGGCGTTCGCCCATATTGCGCCGCAGGTTCAGCTCCGTGCTGCGGAGCAGACCCTGGCCGGGGTGCAGATTGTGCCTTGGGCCCGGCAGGCCCAGGCCACGCCGGGCGATGTGGTCGTCGAAATGTTCGGCTGTCACCTCAGCGACGCCTTCATTGCGCAGATCGGCAAGGCCTCGCCCCAGCCCGTCTGGCTGAACCTCGAACACCTCAGCGCAGAAAAGTGGGTCGACCTGCATCACCTCAAGCCTTCGCCGCAAAGCGGTGGGCTGATGAAGTATTTCTACTACCCCGGCTTTACCGACAAATCCGGCGGTCTGCTGCGCGAATCCAACCTGATCTCGCAGCGCGACAACTGGCAGATGCAGCCCTCGGCCAAACGCATCGCCCTGCGCGCCCTCGGCCTGCCGCCCCCGCCCGACCATGCGCTCACCGTGCTGCTGTTCAGCTATGCCCGCCAGCGGCTCGATGGCTGGCTGCA
Source organism: Thiomonas sp. OC7 (assembly GCF_900634595.1). Lineage (NCBI taxonomy): Bacteria > Pseudomonadati > Pseudomonadota > Betaproteobacteria > Burkholderiales > Thiomonas > Thiomonas sp. OC7. Next base: position 531,743 of record NZ_LR131953.1, read on the forward strand.
CACCATGGCCGCTTCCGAGCGTCCGGTGGCGCTCTGGGTCTGTCCCGGCCCGGTGATGACGGCCATCAACACCTGGCTGGACATGACGCTGCAAACCGGCCAGATCACCTCGCGCGGCAGCCTGAGCATCTACGCCCTGCCCTACATCCCGCAGCAACGCTTCGACGAACTGCTCTGGGCGGCCGACGTCTGCATCGTGCGGGGAGAAGATTCCTTCGTCCGCGCGCAATGGGCAGCCAAACCCTTCGTCTGGCACATCTACCCACAGGAAGACAGCGCCCACGACCGCAAGCTGGATGCCTTCCTCGATCTCTACCTCAATGAAGCCGACAGCGAACTGCGCGACACCGTGGTGCATTTCTGGACCGCCTGGAACCGGGGCCTCGACCTGGCGCCCGCCTGGATGGAGTTTGTGAGCAGCCTGCCCGCCTTGCAGCGCCATGCGCTCAAGTGGTCGCGCAGCCTGCAAACCCAAGCCGATTTGGCCAGTCAACTGGTCGATGAAGTGCAGCAACTCGCCAGCAATCGGCCCTCCCTTGCACCCGCCCGGTAGAATGTAGGTTTATTTGAAACCCCACAGACTGTTCAATGAAGATCGCACAAGAAATCCGCGCCGGTAATGTCATCATGGTTGGCGACAACCCGATGGTGGTGCAAAAGACCGAATACAGCCGCGGTGGCCGCAATGCCGCCACGGTGAAAATGAAACTGAAGAATCTGCTCACCAGCGGCGGCACCGAAGTGGTTTATAAGGCCGACGACAAGATCGACTCGGTCACGCTGGAGCGCAAAGAGTGCACTTACTCTTACTTCGCCGACCCGATGTACGTCTTCATGGACGCCGACTACAACCAATACGAAGTCGAAAAAGACAATATGGGCGACAGCCTGAACTACCTCGAAGACGGCATGTCTGTCGAAGTGGTGTTCTACGACGGCAAGGCCATCTCGGTTGAAATGCCCACGACCGTGGTGCGCGAGATCATCTACACCGAACCCGCCATCAAGGGCGACACTTCCGGCAAGGTGCTCAAGCCCGCCAAACTCGCCACCGGCTATGAAGTGCCCGTCCCCATTTTTGTGGCCACCGGCGACAAGATCGAGATCGACACCCGCACCGGCGAATACCGCAGCCGCGTCTGACGCCAGATCGAGCCGATCGGCTCACATTGACAAAGCCGCCCGAGGGCGGCTTTGTTGTTTCAATTCAGACCTGATTTACGAAGAGAACCGCTGGCACCAGCCGTTCGGATAGATGGTTCCCGCAACCAGTCGGCAAGACCCGCTGGCCGTAGCCGATGAGCCCGGAATGAAGTAGGCGCAGTTGCTGCACTGCTGGCCGCTGTGCGGCATGTCCTGATACTGCACAGCCGCTTTGCTCAGCATGCCGTCGTCGGCTTGTGCCGGCACGATGGCCGCAGCACCGACCACCGCGAGCAGCAGGCCGCCTCGGCGCAACAGACTGCGCCGCTGGGGGTTGGTCAGGGGAAGTGACGATTTCGGGTTATGCATGAGTGATCTCCTTTGACACGATACTGAAGCGGAGGCCCGCGGGCCTCCGCAAAACCAGATGCCAATGCGCCTTATTGGTGGACGACGTGAGGCTCCATCGGCGCCAGAATCGCCAACAACTGGTTCTGCAGCCCCAGGGGCACGTGATTGCTGTCCATGGACTTCTGCAGATCTTCGACCAGGGCATTGAAATCGGCCGTGCTCAGATTCATGCCTTTGTGCGCCTGCCGCATATTCAGCCCGGTGTACTTGCACGGGCCGCCGGTGCCTTCGCACACCTGATTGACCAGTTCCATCTGCAGATGCGGAATATTGGTCTTGGCGAAGAAATGGTTGATGCGATTGTCGGCGGCAACGTTGACGATCATGTCGTGCACGACCTTGGTGATGGCCGGTTTGCCGCCGAGCTGTTCATATAGCGTCTGACCTGAGGTCATCTGAGCATGCGCCAGCGTCGGAAATGCCAGCGCGCAGGTCAGGGCGACGCCGCCGAGATGGCGCGCCAGCGGGAGGGATTGCAGTTTCATGGATGTTTCTCCTGAAAGGGTTAGAAATCAGAACGTGCCGTTGAGCGAGAGGTAGAAGCCCTTGTTGCTGGCCTGGAACGGCAAGGGGCCGAGATCGGCATAAGCCGCAGTCAACGACAGGCTCTTGTTCGGGAAGTAGGCGATGAACACGTCTTTCATCGTGCCGGGCGAACCGATGGCCGTGGCGCTGGAATTGATCGGGTACTTCATGTTGTCGGGTTGCTGCCGGAACTCGCCACCCACGGCCACATCCGGGCGCAAGAACACCGCCGCCGAGCCCTCGAGTTCGGCGTGGTAGCTGTCGTTGCTCTTGGTTCCCAGCGCCCCGGCGATGCCGTTGTTGGCATTGGTGCCGAAGCCCAGCAGACCCATGGCGTTGGCCTTGGTGCCGCGCAAGGTCAGGTTGACCAGCGTGACGCGATGGAAGATGCCGTTGAGGAATACCTTGGTCGCGGCGACGTAGAAGTCGGTCCCCGAGTCGCTGGCTGCGCCAAAGAATTTCGGAATGCCGATCGGGCCCAGCCCGGAAAAGTTGCTGTTGAAATCGTTGTTTTTCTTGTATTTGATGCCCACGGACACCTGCGGGTACGGGGTGTAGAGAAGGTCACCGAACAAGCGGGCTTTCAGGCCCAGCACATCCATGCTGATGGTCTGGTTGCCCAGGTTGATGCTTGGCGCTACGCCGCCGCTTTTGATCAGACCCAACCCACCGGGCTGATTACCCAGCACGCCCAGACTGGACAAGCTACCCAGATTGACGTTGAGATTCTCGTGGGCCACCGAGATCTCGAAGCGGTTGTGAATGCCCACAGCCGCGCCCAGGGTGGTCAGCCCATAGTTCGGCACGGTGACGTAAGTGCCGGTGACCGAGCCGCCGACCTCGTCGCCTGTGTCATACCCGGCAATCACCGCCCAGGGGGTGATACCGCCCCCCGTGGAGCCGCCCACCTCGGTAACCCCACTGGTCGCCAGCAGACGACTGCCCTGCGCATGTGCTGCGCTCATTCCCCAGACCCCCAGCCCTGCCACGGCTGTGGCCGCGAGGGTTCTCTTCCAACGATGTGTACTCATGGTCTCGCTCCTTATGGTCAGATGTTCCATCCCACGCGCGTGAAATGACCGCAGCCTCAAGCCGACCCCAGCCGGTTTTCGTCTGCGATATGAGCGATACGCCGCGACGAAGGCGGCGGATTCAGAAAAATCGAATAAATCACCAAGAAATATGTAACTATTTGCGTCTAACCCGCGCTGCACGACTTTTGGAGTGCGTTTAGCATCCGGCTATGAACACTTCGCCCATCCCACCCGAATCCGATCTATTGCATTGGGAAGACTTTCCCGCAGGGGCCGTGCGCGACTGCGGCAGCACCCTGGTCAGCCGTGAAGCCGTGCTCGACTTCGCCCGCCAGTTCGACCCGCAACCTTTCCACGTTGACGATGAAGCGGCCAAAATCTCGCTTTTCGGCGGGCTCGCCGCCAGCGGCTGGCATACCTGCAGCATGGCGATGCGGCTGATGTGCGACGCCTACCTGCTGCGTTCGACCAGCCTGGGCTCGCCCGGCATCGACGAATTGCGCTGGTTGAAGCCCGTCCACCCGGGCGATCGGCTGCGCCTGCGCATGACGGTGCTGGCCGCGCGCCCGATGCGCAGCAAGCCCGATGTCGGGCTGGTGCAGTCGCAATGGGAGCTTTTCAATCAACACGATGATTGCGTGCTGAGCATGAAGGGCTGGGGCATGTTCAAGCGGCGCGCACCGGGCGCCGAGGGCCCAGAGGCTGGCGCGCAACCCTGATCGTTAGGCGAGCGCGCTGGAGTAGGCCGCAGCGTCACCGCGCTGCGTGGCAGCCAGATGGCCGGAAAATTGCTTGCTGATTCGGCCCCGGCAAGTTGCTGACATACGAGCGACCTACCATTCGAGCCGTGCTTGGCGCACACGGTTTCAATGATGTGTGTCAATTTTTCGTGGCCAGGAGGGTTTTTCAGCCCTATGTCGGCCGCGCTTCTCCCTACACTGAATCTGGATTTTTCTCATGGCCACTCCGACACCGACAGAACACACTATGGGCGCTACTCCCTCTTTCGACATGGTGTTGTTCGGTGGCACCGGCGATCTGGCCATGCGCAAGCTGCTGCCCGCGCTGTATCAGGCGCACCAATCCGGCACCTTGCATCCGGCCGGGCGCATCGTCGCCCTCGGCCGGGGCGCGCTGACGCTGGATGACTATCTGGCGCAGGTGCGCACCCAATCGGGCCCGCACCTCAAGGCGGATTTCAGCTCCCCGGTCTGGACGGCCTTCGCCGCCCGCATCACCTACCTCAAGCTCGACGCCGCTCACCCGGCCGATTTCGACGCCTTGGCCGAACTGCTGGGCAAAGGCAGTGAGCGGGTCACGGTCTGCTACCTCGCTACCGCGCCGTCCCTGTTTGCCGACATCTGCGCGCAACTCGCCCGCGTCGGGCTCAATCATCCCGACGTGCGCGTGGTGCTGGAGAAACCCCTGGGCCACGACCTGGACTCTTCCGACGCCATCAACGCGGCGGTGGCTCAGTCCTTTGCCGAGAGCCAGCTCTACCGCATCGACCACTATCTGGGCAAGGAGTCGGTGCAAAACCTCATGGCCATGCGCTTTGGCAACGTGCTGTTCGAGCCGCTGTGGCGCCGCGAGTGGGTGGACAACGTGCAGATCACCATCGCCGAAGACCTGGGCGTGGAGGGGCGCGGCGAGTTTTACGACAAAACCGGCGCGCTGCGCGACATGGTGCAGAACCACTTGCTGCAACTGCTGTGCATGGTGGCCATGGAGCCACCGGCCAGTTTGCAGGCCGATGCCATCCGCGACGAGAAGCTCAAGGTGCTGCAGGCGCTCAAGCCCTTCACCGAATCCGACGTGGCCACCCGGACGGTACGCGGACAATACCGCGCCGGCGCCATCGACGGCAAACCCGTGGCGGGCTATCTGCAAGAGCCCGACATCGATCCGGCCAGCCGCACCGAAACCTTCGTGGCGATCAAGGCCGAGGTCGTCAACTGGCGCTGGGCCGGGGTGCCCTTCTTTCTGCGCACCGGCAAGCGGCTGCAGGAACGGTTGGCGGAAATTGTCATCAACTTCCGCGCGGTGCCGCTGTCGCTGTTTGGCGGCCCGGTCGGGCTGCAGGGAGCCAATCGCCTGGTCATCCGGCTGCAGCCCGATGAGAGCATCAGCCTGCATTTTCTCGCCAAGGAACCCGGCGACGGCATGCGGCTGCACCCCACCCAGCTCGATCTGGACTTCGAGTCCACCGCGCAAAAACGCCGCGCCGATGCCTATGAGCGGCTGCTGCTCGACGTGATCCGCGGCCAGCTGGGGCTGTTCATGCGCCGCGACGAACTCACCGCCGCCTGGCGCTGGGTGGAGCCCATTCTGGACTGCTGGGAGCGTAATGGCGAGGCGCCCAAGACCTACACCGCGGGCACCTGGGGGCCGGCCGCCTCCAGCGCCCTGCTCTCGCGCGATGGCGCTTCATGGCACGAGGAACTGTGAGTGATGCTGCACCTCTGCACCACCCCGCAGGAGCAAATCGACCGACTGGTGCGCGTTCTAATCGACGCGCTGGCGCAGGACATCGCCCAGCGAGGACGGGCCGTGCTGGCGGTCTCTGGCGGGCGCTCGCCAATTCCCTTGTTTCAGGCGCTGGCGCGGGCGCCGATCGACTGGCCGCGCGTCACCCTCACTCTGGTCGATGAGCGGCTGGTGCCGCCCGACCACGCCGACAGCAACGCCGCCCTGGTGCGCGCCCATTTGCTGACGGGCGCCGCCGCGCAGGCCCGGTTCCTGCCCCTGGTCGATGATGCGTCCGATCTGGCCGGATGCGTGGACCGTGCCAACGCCCAATTCCGCGCTCTCGCGCAACCCCTCACCGCTGCGCTGCTGGGCATGGGCGATGACGGCCACACCGCCTCGTTGTTTCCCCGCGCTGCCGAACTGCCCATCGGGCTTAGCCCAGACTATGCCCTGCCCTACCTGGCCGTGACGCCACCGCACGCCGCGCACATGCGAATCAGCCTGAGCCTGGCCGCGCTGCTCGGCGCGGGTCGGCTGCTGCTGTCGATTTCGGGCGAGACCAAACGCGCCGTCTATGCACGCGCCAGCGAACCGCCGCCCAGTCCGCATCTGCCGATTGGCTACCTCATCCAGCAGTCCAAAACACCGTTCGACGCCTATTGGTCTGCCTGATGGGCGCCCTGATTCCGTCTGCCTTAATTCTGTCCCCCTGACTCATGACGCCCACCCCCCGGTTTCCCCGCTCCAGCGGCGTGCTGCTGCACCTCACCAGTCTGCCCAGCCCGCACGGCAGCGGCGATCTCGGGCCCGCGGCCTACCACTTCATCGACTGGCTGCATGCCGCCGGACAGTCGGTCTGGCAATTCCTGCCGCTGGGCAGCATCGGTCTGGGCGGCTCGCCCTATATGAGCAGTTCGGCCTTCGCCGGCAATGTGCTGCTGATCGACCTCACCGAGTTGCACCGGCGCGGTTGGCTGGAAGCCGACGATCTCGTCGCGCAAGACGGGCTGTCGGACGAGCGCGTGCAGTTCGATCGCGTCATCCCGTATCGCATGGAACGTCTGCGCCGGGCCGCAGCACGGTTCGAGACGACCGCCACGCCGCAGGAGCGCGCCGATCTGGCCGCCTTCCAGGCCGCGCACGCCGTCTGGCTCGACGACTATACGTTGTTTATGGCGCTGTCCGAGCACTACGGCGAGCGCTTGTGGAACACCTGGGACGTCGCGCTGGCGCAACGTCAGCCCGCGGCGCTGCAGCAAGCACGGGCGCAGCACGCCGAGCGCGTCGCCTTCTGGACCTTCGCCCAATGGTGCTTTTTCCGCCAATGGGCCGCGCTGCGCGCCTACGCCCACGACAAAGGCGTGCGGCTGATGGGCGACATGCCGATTTTCATTTCGCTCAACAGCGCCGATGTGTGGGCGCGGCCCGACCTGTTCCAGCTCGACGCCCGCGGCAACCCCACCGTCGTCGCCGGGGTGCCGCCCGACTATTTTTCCGCCACCGGACAGCGCTGGGGCAACCCGCATTACCGCTGGGCGGCGCACGAGGCCGAAGGGTTTGCCTGGTGGATCGCGCGGCTGCGCGCCACCTTCGAACTGGTGGACTGGGTGCGCGTCGATCATTTCCGCGGTTTCGAGAGCTGCTGGGAAATCCCCGCCGACGAGCCCACGGCCATCGGCGGCCGCTGGGTGCAGACGCCGGGCGTGGCGCTGTTCGAGGCGGTGTCCAAAGCGCTCGGGCCCCTGCCCATCATTGCCGAAGATCTGGGCGTCATCACCCCCGAAGTCACCGCCCTGCGCCAGCGCTTCGGCTTTCCCGGCATGCGCATCCTGCACTTCGCCTGGGGGCAGAACGATGGCGGCGACAACGCCTACCTGCCGCACAACTACACCCACGACACCGTGGTCTATCCCGGCACCCACGACAACGACACCACGGTGGGCTGGTGGGCGACAGCGCCCGAGGCCGTGCGCCACCATCTGCGCGAATACCTCGCCTGCGACGGCGGCGACATCGCCTGGACGCTGATCCGCGCCGCCAGCGCCAGCGTGGCCGACGTCGCCCTGTTCGCCCTGCAGGACGTGCTGCGTCTGGATGGCACGCAGCGCATGAACACACCGGGCACGGCGCAAGGCAACTGGACCTGGCGCTTCACCTGGGATCAGGTACAACCGGGGCATGCGGCTGGCCTGCTGCGTTTCGGCCAGCTCTACAACCGCCTTCCCGCCTGAACTGGAACCTCGCCATGCTGACCGAACACGACATCGCCGACCTCGCCGCAGGCCACCACGCCGACCCTTTTGGCGTGCTCGGCATGCATCTGCGCGGCGCCACGATGTGGGTGAATGCCGTACTGCCCGGTGCGCTGGGTGTGGAAGTCATCGAGCGCGCCAGCGGCGAGTCGGTCGCCGCGCTGGAGCGGCAGGACGACACCGCGGTATTCAGCGCCCGCATGGGCCACCGCCGCAAGCCCTTCGACTATGTGCTGCGGGTGACCTGGCCGCCCCTGCAGCCGGGCGACCCGAACTGGGTGACCGACCTCGAAGACCCCTACCGCTTTCCGCAAGTGCTGGGCGAGACCGACGCCTGGCTGCTGGCCGAAGGCACGCATCTGCGTCCCTACGAATGTCTGGGCGCGCATCCGGGCGAGATGCTCGGCGTGGCTGGCACGCGCTTTGCCGTGTGGGCGCCCAACGCGCGGCGCGTTTCGGTGATCGGCGATTTCAACGGCTGGGACGGCCGCCGCCACCCCATGCGGCTGCGGCGCGAATGCGGCGTGTGGGAAATCTTCCTCCCCGGCGTGAGCCAGGGCGCGCTATACAAATTCGAGATCCTCACCCAGCACGGCGAACTGCTGCAAAAGGCCGATCCGCTGGCCTTCCGCGCCGAACTGCGACCCAACACCGCCAGCATCGTGCAGGGCCTGCCGCCGCTGCATTCGCCGCGCCCCGGCATGGCGCAGGCCAATGGCTTCGAGGCGCCCATCAGCATTTACGAGGTGCATCTGGGCTCGTGGCGCAAGGTGGAGGGCTGGCGCTGGCTGAGCTACCGCGAACTGGCCGAAACCCTGGTGCCCTACGCCCGCGACCTGGGATTCACCCATCTGGAGCTGCTGCCGGTCAGCGAACATCCCTTCGACGGCTCCTGGGGCTATCAGCCCATCAGCCTGTATGCGCCCACCGCGCGCTTCGGCACGCCCGAAGACTTTCAGTTTTTCGTCGATGCCGCGCACGAAGCCGGACTGGGCGTGATTCTCGACTGGGTGCCGGCACACTTTCCATCCGACCCGCATGGCCTGGCCAACTTCGACGGCACACATCTGTACGAATACGCCGACCCGAAAGAGGGCTTCCACCACGACTGGAACACCCTGATCTACAACTTCGGCCGCACCGAAGTGCGCAACTATCTGGTGGCCAACGCCCTGTACTGGCTGGAGCGCTTCAACATCGACGGCCTGCGCGTGGACGCCGTGGCCTCCATGCTGTACCGCGACTACAGCCGCCCGGCCGGTCAGTGGGTGCCCAACAAGTTCGGCGGACGCGAGAACCTCGAAGCCATCGACTTCCTGCGCCGCATGAATCACACCGTTGGCGTGCAGCGGCCGGGCGCCATCACCCTCGCCGAAGAATCCACCGCCTTTCCCGGCGTCAGCCGCCCGCCGAGCGACGACCTGCAAAGCGGCGGCCTGGGCTTTCACTACAAGTGGAATATGGGCTGGATGCACGACAGCCTGAGCTACATCCGCCGCGATCCGGTACACCGCAAGTATCACCACAACGAACTGACCTTCAGCATGATGTACGCCTATGACGAGAACTTCGTGCTGCCGCTCTCGCACGACGAAGTGGTGCATGGCAAAGGCTCGCTGCTCGCCAAGATGCCCGGCGACCGCTGGCAACAGTTCGCCAACCTGCGCGCCTATCTCGGCTATATGTTCAGTCATCCTGGCAAGAAGCTGCTGTTCATGGGCGACGAATTCGCGCAGGCTTCGGAATGGCAGTCTGATTACAGCCTCGACTGGGACGCGCTGCTGCACGCGCCCAACCAGGGCGTGCAACGTCTGGTGCGCGACCTCAACCTCACCTACCGCGCCCACCCGGCGCTGCATCAGCTCGACCATCACCCGGGCGGCTTCGCCTGGATCACCTATGACGACGCTTCCCAATCGGTGCTGGCCTACGAGCGCGGCGCCAGCGAGGGCAGCCGCTTCGTCGTGCTGTGCAACTTCACCCCCACCCCGCGCCACGACTACCGCATCGGCGTGCCGCAAGGCGGGCGCTGGGAGGCGCTGATCAATACCGACGATGCGGTGTACGACGGCTCCGGCCTGTCGCTGGCCCTGCGCGAAGCCGAGGCCCAGCCCTCGCATGGCCGCCCGTTCTCGCTGCAACTCACCCTGCCGCCGCTGGCTTGCGTCATTCTGCGGCCCGCCGCCTGATGCCATGAGCGCGCAACGCCGCCGGGCAAAACACCCCGTCAAATCCGCCCCCCTCGGGCTGCAAGCCGCACGGGTTGCGACCCTGGGCGCGCAACTGCAGTCCGACGGCGTGCACTTCGCCCTGGCAGCGCCGCACGCGCAGGCGGTGGAGCTTTGCCTGTTCGCCCCGGACGGGCAGACCGAAGTCGCCCGCCTGCCCATGCCCACTTTGCGTGATGGCATCTGGCAAGGCGTGCTGGCCGCAGAATCCGGCGGCGCCGAAGGGCTGATCTACGGCTGGCGGGTGCACGGCCCCTGGTCGCCCAAAGAAGGCCACCGCTTCAACCCGGCCAAGCTGCTGCTCGACCCTTGCGCGCGCGAAGTCGTCGGCCGCTACGACGGCAGCGACGTGCACCTCGGCCACGATCCCGCTCACCCCGACCGTCCCGACCCGCGAGACAACGCCGCCACCGCACTCAAGGCCCGCGTGGTCGCCGACCTGCCCCCTTTGGCGCAGCCCCGCCCCGCCATCGACCCAGCGCAGCGGGTGATTTACGAATTGCACGTCAAGGGTTTCACCGCGCAGCACCCCGACGTGCCCCCCGCCCTGCGCGGCAGCTATGCCGGGCTGGCGCATCCGGCCAGCATCGATTACCTCAAGGCACTGGGCGTCACCACGGTCAGCCTGCTGCCCATCGCCTTTCGCGCCGACGAAGCCCGGCTGCTGCAGATGGGCCTGAGCAATTACTGGGGCTACACCCCCATTGCCTGGGCCGCGCCCGAAACCCGGCTGTGGAGCGGCGCCGAGGGCAGCACGCCGCGCAGCGAACTGCGCGCCCTTGTCGAGGCCCTGCACGGCGCCGGGCTGGAGGTGATTCTCGACGTGGTCTACAACCACACCGCCGAGCTCGACCCGCACACCGGCCCCACCCTGTCGATGCGCGGCATCGACAACGCGCTCTACTACCACCGCAACCCGCAAGAGCCCGAGCGCACGCTCGACTGGACGGGCTGCGGCAACAGCGTCAACCTCAACGAGCCTCTGGTGCTGCGCGTGGCCCTGGACAGCCTGCGCCGCTGGGTGAGCGAGTTTGGCGTGGACGGCTTTCGCTTCGATCTGGCCAGCACCCTGGCGCGCGGCACGGCGCGGGTGCAATACGACTTCCAGCCCGACGGCGCTTTTCTCAGCGCGGTGGCGCAAGACCCGCTGCTGTGCAACTGTCTGCTCGTCGCCGAGCCCTGGGATCTGGGGCTGGGCGGTTACCGCCTGGGCGGCTTTCCGCCCGGCTGGCTGGAGTGGAACGACCGCTTCCGCGACACCCAGCGCGGCTTCTGGCTGCGGCATCAAAACGCGCCGGGCGAGTTCGCCACCCGGCTGGCGGGGTCGAGCGATGTGTTCAACCCCGCACTGCGCGGAGCGCACAGCAGCGTGAACTTCATCACCGCGCACGACGGCTTCACCCTGCGCGACCTGGTCAGCTACGCCCACCGCCACAACCAGGCCAACGGCGAAGACAACCGCGACGGCCACGGCCACAACCTCAGCATCAACAACGGCGTCGAAGGGCCCACGCAATCGGCCGACATCCTCGCTGCCCGTGCCCGGCAAAGCCGCGCCCTGCTGGCGGTGCTGCTACTCGCACTCGGCACCCCCATGCTCCTGGCGGGCGACGAACTCGGCCACACCCAGCGCGGCAACAACAACGCCTACTGTCAGGACAACCCGATCTCCTGGATCGACTGGGCGCAGGCCGATGCGTCTTTGCGCGACTTCGTGCGCGGCGTGCTGGCCTTGCGGCGCAGCCTCCCGCTGCTGCAAAGCCACGCCTGGTGGGCGCCGGTGGCCACCGCATCCCAGCCCGGCGCGGTGTGGTACCGGCCCGACGGCCACCCGATGGAACAGGCCGACTGGACGCTCGACGACCACGGCGCGCTGATGGTGCTGTTGTGTGCTGCAAAGACACCTTTGCAGGGCGTGGTCCCGCAGCAGGTTCTGATTCTGATCAATGCCGAGGGACAAGAAGCCTCTTTCACCCTCAGGCCGGGGGCGTGGCTGCTTAGACTGTCCACAGACAATGGTTTTGTCGCTTTGCCCGGCGACAATCAGGCTCAGGACAAAGCCCAGCGGCTGCAAGCTCGGCAAACGCTGCCGCCCACCAGCCTGTGGATCGCCACGCTGGAGGGCGCCGCGCCGCACACCCCAGGAGACCTTTGAGCATGAAACTCGTCACCCGCCCCGCCACACCGTTCGAAGGCCAGCGTCCCGGCACTTCCGGGCTGCGCAAAAAAGTCAGCGTGTTCCAGCAACCCGGCTATCTCGAAAATTTTGTGCAGGCCTTGTTCAACGTGCTGGGTGACGCCACCGGCAAAACCCTGGTGGTGGGCGGCGACGGGCGTTACTACAACCGCGTCGCCATCCAGACCATTCTGCGCATGGCCGCGGCGCAGGGCTACGCGCGGGTGCTGGTGGGGCAAGGAGGATTGCTGTCCACCCCGGCGATGAGCGCGGTCATTCGCCGCCGGGCGGCCAGCGGCGGCATCGTGCTGTCGGCCAGCCACAACCCCGGCGGGCCGCAAGGCGACTTCGGCATCAAATACAACATCGCCAACGGCGGCCCCGCGCCCGAGTCGGTCACAGAAGCCATCTACCTGCGTTCGCGCGAGGTGTATGAAATCCGCACGGTGGACAGCCCCGACCTGCCGCTGGACGCTCTCGGCACCCACACCCTGCTGGGCACGCAAATCGAGATCATCGACCCGGTGGCCGACTATTGCGCGGTGCAGCGCGAGCTGTTCGATTTCGACGCCATTCGCGCCCTGTTCGCCCGCGGCTTCCGCCTGCGGCTGGACACCATGTGGGCGGTGGGCGGCCCCTATGCCAAAGCCCTGCTCGAAGGCGAGCTCGGCGCACCCAAGGGCACGGTGGTCAACGCCGAACCGCGCGAAGACTTCGGCGATCTGCACCCCGACCCCAACCCGGTCAACGCCACCGACCTGATCAATCACATGGCCGCGGCCGACGCCCCCGATATGGGCGCCGCCACCGACGGCGACGCCGACCGCAACATGATCGTCGGCCGCAACTTCGTGGTCTCTCCGTCCGACAGCCTCGCCGTGCTGGCGGCGCACGCCAAGCGCATTCCGGGCTATGCCAGCGGGCTGGCCGGTGTGGCGCGCTCCATGCCCACCTCGACCGCGGTCGATCGCGTCGCCGCAGCCCTGGGCATCGCCTGCTACGAGACCCCCACCGGCTGGAAGTTTTTCGGCAACCTGCTCGATGCCGGCAAAGTCACCCTCTGCGGGGAAGAGAGCTATGGCACCGGCTCGAATCACATCCGCGAAAAGGACGGCCTGTGGGCCGTGCTGTTCTGGCTCAATCTCGTCGCGGTTACCGGCAAGTCGGTGGAACAACTGGTGCGCGAACTATGGGCCGAGCATGGCCGCTGCGTGTATTCGCGCCACGATTACGAAGGCATCCCCACCGAACAGGCCGACGCGCTGATGCGCGACTTGCGCGCCGCCCTGCCCGGCCTTCCTGGCCAGGTTCTCGCGGGCGAGCCCGTGGCCCTGGCCGACGACTTCGCCTACACCGACCCCACCGACGGCAGCGTCAGCAGCAAACAAGGCGTGCGCATCATTCTGCAAAGCGGCTCGCGCGTGGTGTTCCGCCTCTCGGGCACGGGCACCGAAGGCGCCACGTTGCGCATCTACCTCGAGCACCACGAGCCCGACCCCGCGCGCCACGACTTGCCCGCGCAACAGGCGCTCGCGCAGCTCATCGCCCTGGCCGAGCAAGTGGCCCGGGTGCGCCACTGGACGGGCATGGACACCCCCAGCGTGATGACCTGACACTCAGTTTGCCTTCGAGCTTCACCCCTAAAACACACAGGAGACCTGCCATGAATCAGAACAGCCCCTTGAGCCCGATGAACATGCAAGATCGCCAGATGCAGCCGCACATGCTGGTGCGCCGCTCCATCGCCTTGGTGCTGGCCGGCGGGCGCGGCTCGCGGCTCAAGCAACTCACCGACAAGCGCGCCAAGCCCGCGGTGTATTTCGGCGGCAAGTTCCGCATCATCGACTTCGCGCTGTCCAACTGCGTCAATTCGGGCATCCGCCGCATCGGCGTGATCACCCAATACAAATCGCACTCGCTGCTGCGCCACCTGCAGCGCGGCTGGAGCTTTTTGCGCGCCGAGCTCAACGAAATGGTCGATCTGCTCCCCGCGCAGCAACGGGTGGACGAAGAACACTGGTACCGCGGCACGGGAGATGCGGTCTATCAGAACATCGACATCATCCAGTCGAGCAAGCCCGAATATGTGGTGATTCTGGCCGGCGATCATGTTTACAAGATGGACTACTCCATCATGCTGCAAGACCACGCCACCAGCGGCGCGCAGGTCACCGTGGGCTGCATCGAAGTGCCGCGCAGCGAGGCCAGCGCCTTCGGCGTCATGTCCATCGACGCCAGCCGCAAAATCGTCGAGTTCATCGAAAAACCCGCCGATCCTCCCGCCATGCCCGGCAACGAGCAGATGTCGCTGGCCAGCATGGGCATCTACATCTTCAACGCCAGCGCGCTCTACCGCATGCTGGACGAAGACATGGCCGACCCCGCCTCCTCGCACGACTTCGGCAAGGACATCATCCCTAAAGCGGTGCGCGCAGGCTTGGCGCACGCGCATCCCTTTTCCATGTCGTGCGTTCAGGGCGGGCAGCAAAGCCAGCCCTACTGGCGCGACGTCGGCACGCTCGACGCCTTCTGGGCCGCCAACCTCGATTTGGCCTCGGTCACCCCCGAGCTCAACCTCTACGACACCGAATGGCCGATCTGGACTAGCCAGCGCCAGCTCCCTCCGGCCAAGTTCGTGCAAGACCACAACGGCAGCCACGGCAAGACCATCAACATGATGGTCTCGGGCGGGTGCATTCTCTCGGGCTCCTCGGTCAGCAACTCGGTGTTGTTCTCCAATGTGCGGGTGCACTCGTTCTGCACCATCAACGAGTGCGTGCTGTTGCCCGATGTGCTCATCAACCGCTCCTGCCGCCTGAACAAAGTGATACTCGACCGCGGCTGCGTGCTGCCCGAGGGCATGGTGATCGGCGAAGACCCGGAGCTCGACGCCAAACGCTTCGAGCGCACGAGCAACGGCGTGGTGCTGGTGACCAAAAAAATGCTGCGGGCGCTGGGCGAGACCGAGCTGAACGAGGAAGACGATGACTGAACCTAGCCCCCAAGCTGCGGCTTCGCCTGCGCTGCCCCCCGAGGGGGCGCACCCCGCCTTGGGGCGGCCCGGCGGCGGGGTGGCCCTGCGCGTGCTGCAAGTCAGCGCCGAAATCTTCCCCCTGCTCAAGACCGGCGGCCTGGCCGACATCGCCGGCGCCCTGCCCGCGGCGCTGGCCACGGCCGGTTGCGACACGCGCGTGCTGCTGCCCGGATTTCCCGCCATCCGCTCCGGTCTGGCGAGCGGCGAAACGATCGGCCAGTTCACCCTGCCCTGGGGCGAGACCGTCGGCGTGCTGCTCGGCACGCTTCCCGCCGTGCCAGGCGCCGAGGGCCGCCCGGTACACGCCTATGTGCTCGACGCGCCCAGCCTGTACGACCGCCCGGGCAATCCCTACGAAGACGCGCAGCGCCGTCCGTATGCCGACAATCATCGTCGTTTTGCCGCGCTGGGCTGGGCGGCAGCGCGACTGGCGCGCGGTCTCGATGCCGCCTGGGCGCCGCACCTCGTGCACGGCCACGACTGGCATGCCGGCCTTGCGGCAGCCTGCCTGAAATTCAGCGCGGGCAAGCCGGTGCCGTGTATCTATACCGTGCACAACCTGGCCTACCAGGGCATTTTCCCGGCGGACGTGATGGGCGATCTCGGCCTGCCTGCCAGCGCGTTTCAAGTCGATGGTCTGGAATTTCATGGCCAGGTCTCGTTCATGAAGGCCGGTCTGTTCTATGCCGACAAGATCACCACGGTCAGCCCCAGCTATGCGCGTGAAATCCAGACACCCGAACAGGGCTTCGGCCTCGATGGGCTGCTGCGCACCCGGCGCAACGACCTCAGCGGCATTCTCAACGCGGTCGATGCGGCCGTGTGGAATCCCGCGACCGACGCCCACATTCCGCGACACTACAGCGCCGAAAGTCTCGCGGGCAAGTCGCGCTGCAAATCCGCCTTGCAAGAAGAAGCCGGTCTGACTCTCAGCAAAGACACGCCCCTGTTCACCGTGGTTAGCCGCCTGACCGAGCAGAAGGGCCTCAACCTCGTACTCGCCGCCATCGACACCCTGGTTGAAGGCGGCGGGCAGTTGCTGGTCTTGGGCAGCGGCGACCACGAACTGGAAACGGCCTTCGGCCATGCGGCGCAGCGTCATGCGGGCACCGTGGCCCTGCGCGTCGGCTACGACGAAGCCTTTGCCCACCGCATTTTTGCCGGCAGCGACATCACCCTCGTGCCGTCCCGCTTCGAGCCCTGCGGCCTCACCCAGATGTACGGCCTGCTCTACGGCAGCCTGCCGCTGGTGCGCGCCGTGGGCGGTCTGGCCGACACCGTGGTCGACGCCGATCTCGCCACCCTCGACGACGGCACGGCCACGGGCATTGTTTTTGCCAACTTTTCCGAAGCGGATTACCGCCACGCGGTGCGGCGTGCGCTGGCCCTCTATCGCCAGCCGCGCGCCTGGTCGCGGGTGCGGCAAACCGGCATGCATCAAGACTTCAGCTGGACGCAGGCGGCCCGACAATACCGTGCGGTCTACCAGGCTGCCCTTCCGAATTTTTCCCACGCTCTCCCATGACCCCCGAACCTAAACCGCCCATTCCCGAAGCCGCGAACGTTCCCTTCGTCCACGACACCCCGCCGCACGACGTGGCGGCGCTCAAGCGCGCCATCTCCAACAAGCTGATGTTCCAAATCGGCAAAGACCCGCGTTCGGCGCAGCCGGTCGACTGGCTGCACGCCGCGTCTTACGCCGTGCGCGACCTGATGGTGGAGCGCTGGTTCGACACCACCCACGCCCGCAACGAACAAGACGCCAAGCAGGTCTATTACATGTCGATGGAATTTCTCATCGGCCGCGCCTTCACCAATGCCCTGCTCGCCATGGAAATCACCGAGCCGCTGCGCCAGGCGCTGCGCGAACTGGGTGTGGACATGAACGCCATCGCCGATCTGGAGCCCGACGCTGCTTTAGGCAACGGCGGTCTGGGCCGCCTGGCCGCCTGCTTTCTCGACAGCATGGCCACGCTGGGCATTCCCGGCTACGGCTACGGCATTCGCTACGACTACGGCATGTTCCGCCAGACCATCGTCGATGGCCGCCAGGTGGAGACGCCCGACTACTGGCTGACCGACGGCAATCCCTGGGAGTTCCCCCGCCCCGAAGTGGTGTACCGCGTGCAGTTCGGCGGTCACGTGATCAAGGAGGGCGACCGCGCCCGCTGGGTGGACACCCACGATGTCGAGGCCATGGCCTACGACACCATCATTCCCGGCTACGACACCACCACGACCAACACCCTTCGTCTGTGGTCGGCCAAGGCCACCAAAGAGATCGATCTGGGCGCCTTCAACCGCGGCGACTACTTCGGCGCCGTCGAGCAGAAAAACCATTCCGAAAACGTCTCGCGCGTGCTCTACCCCGACGACTCGACCGACGCCGGACGCGAGCTGCGGCTGCATCAGGAATACTTTTTCTGCAGCGCCAGCGTGCAAGATTTGATGCGCCGCTACCTGCAGACGCACACCGGCTTCGACCAGTTCGCCGACAAGGTGTCCATCCACCTCAACGACACCCACCCGGTGCTCGCCATTCCCGAGTTGATGCGCCTGTTTCTCGACGTCCATCACCTGCCCTTCAACGATGCCTGGCGCATCTGTCAGGGCGTGTTCTCCTACACCAACCACACCCTGATGTCGGAGGCGCTCGAAACCTGGCCGATCGACATGCTGGGCCGCGTATTGCCCCGCCACCTGCAGATCATTCTCGACATCAACGCCTACTTCCTCACCCGGCTGACGCAGAAGCACGGGCACGATGTGAACCTCATGCGGCACGTCTCTCTGGTCAACGAATCGGGCACGCGTTCAGTGCGCATGGCTTATCTTGCCGTGCTCGCCAGCCATTCGGTCAATGGCGTCTCCAAGCTGCACTCCGAACTGATGCAGCAGTCCATCTTTGCCGACTTCGCCAAGCTCTGGCCCGCCCGCTTCAACAACAAGACCAACGGCATCACCCAACGTCGCTGGCTGGCGCTGGCCAATCCGCCGCTGGCCGCGCTGCTCGACAAAACCATCGGCGCCCACTGGCGGCGCGACCTGTCCGAACTGGCCAAGCTGCGCCCGCTGCTGGGCAGCTCAGACCTCGTCAAAGAGTTCCAGAGCGCCAAACGCAGCAACAAAGCGCGATTCGCCGCGTGGCTGAAAACCCATCACGGCGTGACCATCCCGGTCGATGCGCTGTACGACGTGCAAGTCAAGCGCATCCATGAATACAAGCGCCAGCTGCTCAACGTGCTGCACGTCATCACCCGCTACCTGCGCATCCTCGAACAGCCGGGCAGCGTCACCGTGCCGCGTGTCGTCATTTTTTCGGGCAAGGCGGCCTCGGCCTATCACATGGCCAAGCTCATCATCCAGCTCATCAACGATGTCGCCAAAACCATCAACAACGATGACCGAGTAGGCGATCTGCTCAAAGTCGTGTTCGTGCCCAATTACAGCGTGAGTGCGGCCGAAGTCATCATTCCAGCGGCCGACCTATCCGAGCAAATTTCCACCGCGGGCACCGAGGCTTCGGGCACCGGCAATATGAAACTGGCGCTCAACGGCGCGCTGACCATCGGCACGCTCGACGGTGCCAATGTCGAAATCCAGGAAAACGTCGGCGCCGACAACATTTTCATCTTCGGCCTGACCGCAGGCGAAGTGACCGATCTGCGCATGACCGGCTACCAGCCCAACGCCATCGTCGGCGCCAACCCCGAGCTGGCGCGCGTGCTCGAAACCCTGCGCGACGGCCGCTTCAGTCCGGAAGAACCGCATCGCTATCAGAGCATCTACGACCTGCTGGTCAACTGGGGCGACCACTACATGCTGCTGGCCGACTACGCCAGCTATATCGCCACGCAGAGCAAGGTCGATGCGCTCTACTGCAATCCCGATGAATGGGCGAAAAAAGCGCTGACCAATGTGGCCGGCATGGGCCCGTTCTCCTCCGACCGCACCATTGCCGAATACGCCGAGCAGATCTGGCACGCCAAGCCCTTGCTAAGCTAAGCCCCGTCAGCTCACCCCTGCGTCCATCGATCGCTTTTTGTCCGACTCAATCCGCCCGCCGAACCTCATGCCCACACCCAAGACCATCGACACCGCCGGCCTGCGGCTGGAGTTCACCCGCCACGGCGAGCAGGCGCTCGCCACCGCGCTCAAAACCCTCGCCGCCCTGCCCAACAAGGCGCAAGACCTGGTGAGCAAGACGGTACTCAACGGCAGCGAAAACCGTCCCGCTTGGCATGTGCTGTCCCGGCTGGGCGCCAAGGGGCTCGACGCGCCCTCGCAGGCCGCCGCCGACTTTCTGCAAGCCGAGTTCACCCGCATGGCCGACTGGGTAGACCAACGGGTGGAAGAAGCCGGAGCGGAAGGGCTCGACATCATTCATCTCGGGGCTGGCGGCTCTGAAACCCCCATGCTCGCGCTGCACACCGCCCTCTCGGTGCTGCAGACGCCGCGTTGCCGGGTGCACTGGGTCGCCAACCTCGACGGCGCCACCATCGACGCCGCGTTGGCGGCGGCCAAGCCCGAGCGCAGCTGGATCATCATCAACAGCAAGTCATTCCGCACCCAGGAAGTCATGCGCAACGCCGACATCGCCCTGCGCTGGCTGGGCGACGGCATCGGCACTGACAAGGCCCGCCAACGCCTGGTCGCGCTCACCGCCAACGCTGAGCTGGCGCTGCAGCGCTTCGGCTTGCCTGCGAATCAGATCTTCCGCTCGTTGCCCGAGATCGGCGGACGCTTCTCGCTGTGGAGTGCCCACGGCATGGTGTTGCTGCTCGCCTTCGGCCGTGAAACCGTGACCCAGCTTCACGCCGGCGCGCACGATATGGACCAGCACTTCCTCAGCACCCCGTTGGAAAGCAGCGCCCCGGGGCTGATGGCTGGCTTGTCGCACGCCTATCGCGTGCGCTTTGGCCTGCCCCTGCTCTCCATCGGGCTGTATGGCGATGCGTTCTCGCGCATGCCGCTGTACCTGCAACAACTGCTGATGGAATCGCTGGGTAAATCCACCAGCGCCGACGGCATGCAGCCCGTCCACGTCAGCGGCCCTGCAGTCATCAGCGGCGTGGGCACCCCGGTGCAGCACACCTATTTTCAACTGCTGCACCAGGCCGCCGTTCCCGTCTTCCACGAAATCGTCGCCGTAGCCCATCCCTGGCACCGCCACCTGCGCGAACACATGGCGCTGCTGGCCAACGCGCTGGGCCAGGCCGATGCGCTGTGGAACGGCAAAGACGCCTCAAGCTGGCAAACCGAACTCATGGCCCAAGGCATGTCGCCCGAAGCCGCCGCCCGCGCCGCGCATCACCGCGCCTGCCCCGGTGGCCGCCCGTCCACCTTCATCTGGATGGAGCGCTTGAGCGCCTACCACCTTGGCGCCCTGCTGGCCCTGTATGAACATCGCACCGTCGTGGAGGGCTGGCTCTACGGCATTAACCCTTTCGACCAATGGGGCGTGGAACTCGGCAAGACCCTGGCCACCAAGATCGAAAACGCCCTGCTGTCACAAAACGCCCAAGGCCTCAGCCCCGAAACCGCCGCCTCGCTCGACTACCTGCGCACGCACAGCAACTGATCGCCACCACGTGCGCTGCGCCCGAGCAAGTTGAGTATCCGGTCTGAAAAGTGGCCTGCCCGACTGGATTCGAACCAGTGGCCTACGGCTTAGAAGGCCGTTGCTCTATCCAGCTGAGCTACGGGCAGATGGATCAGGATCGGCACTGATGTCTTGGGTCGAAACTCCTGAAATAGCTTCGCCAAAATCCCGGCGGGTGACCTCTGTCGGGTGGTCGGGGCGAGAGGATTCGAACCTCCGACCCTCTGCTCCCAAAGCAAAAGTTCATTATAGCTGCAACCCACATGAACAAAGGCTCCGCTAGAATTTATATGCCCATTTGGGGGAGCACAGGGGGAATGCGCCATGGCGCACATCGAGCAGAGACCGACCGGCTGGCGGGCGCAAATCCGTCGCAAAGGGGCGCCGTCGATCAGCCGGACGTTCGACCTCAAGGCCGACGCGGAAGCCTGGGCACGGGAGATCGAGCGCGAGTACCAGCGCGGCAACATCGCGGCGCTGCGCAACGATGCCGGGCGGGTAACCATCGCAGAGATGGCCAAGCTCTACATCGAGAAGGTCGTCCCCCAGAAAAAGGATCACTCGGCCGGCACCTACGCCGCCAAGGCCCGCGACAAGTTCGGCGCGTTCTTCCTCGCCAACGTGCGCAGCATCGATGTGGCGGCCTGGCGCGATGACCTACTGGGTGAAGGCTACTCACCGCAGACCGTCATCCACCATCTGAATGCGCTCTCGGCACTGTTCGGCTACGCCGAGCGGGAAATGAGCATCGCCCTGCCCTCCGGCAATCCGGTCAAGGCCATCGCCAAGCCCAGGCAGCCCAATGCGCGCGACCGGCGATTGCGGGACGGGGAACTGGACTACCTGTTGCGCGCGACCGACGGTGCCCGCACCGTCGGCGTGCGGGAGATCATCGTTTTGGCGGTCGAGACTTCGATGCGCCTGGGCGAATTGCTGTCGCTGGAATGGTCACGCATCGACATCGAGAAACCCAAAGTCGGTGCTGCCTACGGCACCGCACACCTTCCCGACACGAAGAACGAGACCAGCCGGACCGTGGCCCTGTCATCCGTCGCAGTAGCGGCGCTGCAGTCGCTGCCAAGAAGGATCGATGGCAAGGTGTTCCATTGGAAACCAAACCATGAGAACGGCAGCTTCGAGAAGGTCTGGCAACGTAATCTGGCGCGAGCAAAAGCCTTGTACCAGAGCGATTGCGCAAACGCCGCCAAGCGGCCGGATTCGGCCTTCCTGGCCGATCTGCGCTTCCATGACCTGCGCCACGAAGCCACGTCGCGCCTGTTCGAGAAGGGTCTGGGCATCATGGACGTGGCCAGCATGACGGGGCACAAGACCCTGGAAATGCTCAAGCGCTACACGCACATCGAGGCGAAGAAGCTGGCGAAGAAGCTGGGATAATGAAAAGCAAGGAAGCGCATGTGCGTGCATGATGATGAGCCATAAACTCACCATCCAATGCAGCGCAAACCCCTGCGCCCACCGAGACACCACCATGACGACCCTGGAAATCAAATTCGATCTGCCCGACAGGCTGGCCCGCGAAGCCAAGGAAGCTGGCCTGCTCACGCCTGGCGCATTGAGTGATCTGGTCAGAGAGGCCATGCGTCGCCGTGCGGCACAAACACTTTTGGCGGGTTCGGCGCGTGCCAGCCAGTCCGGCAGTGGCGCAATCTCACTCGCGGACATTCAGGCAGAAGTGCGTGCCGTTCGCCGCGAGAGAACAGCCACCAAATCGCAGACTGCATGAGAAGGCCACCCCGCTGGGTCGTCGATACGAATGTTCTGATCTCGGCCCTGCTGTGGCAGGGAACTCCCGGCAAGGTCTTCGAGCTTGCCGGTGAGGGGGACATTCAGCTCGTGACCAGCCGCGGCCTGCTCGACGAACTTGCGGCCACACTGGCCAAACCCAAGCTGGCCCGCTTCGTTGAAGCGACTGGCCTGAGTGCTGCGGACATGCTGCGCAACTACCGCCGCCTCGCATCCACCGTCACCGTCAAACCTCTCGCGCGGCCTGTCGCCCGTGATCGCGATGACGATGCCGTCTTGGCCTGCGCCCTGGCCGCGCATGCGGCACTCATCGTCACAGGCGACGACGATCTGCTGAACCTTGGCGCCTTCATGGAAATCCCGATCTTGACGGTCGCGCAAGCGCTTGGGACGGTGATGAGGCCAGAAACTTGATGTCGTGATTTTTGTCGTCGGCATAGAGTCGGGGCATCTTGGCCAAGGTGACCCGGGCCAAGGCAGCCCTGGCAGCAACCGCCCGATAAGCGCGTGCGTTCGCGCCATAGCTTACCGGCGATCGTCGGATCGCTGCTCTGAAGATGCCTCATGCGCCGCTGCGCCGTTTAGCCGCAGACACTACGCAAGCGAGCGAATGAAACCCGCCGCGAGCACGCAGTAGAACAGCCCGCAGAACAGGCCGAACGGCTTGCGCGTGCGCGTGAAAAACGGCCCGGCCGAGTGCGCCGAGAACGCAATCGCATACGTCGTAAACACGATGAAGCCGAGCACCGCGCAACCGGCGACGAGCACGAAGCTCGTCCACGCAGACGAGTTCGCCGATAACCCGAGCGTCGTCACGGTCAGCCACGTGAGAATCGCCTTCGGGTTGGTGAGGTGGATGCCGAGCCCCTGCAGGTAGAACACCGCCCTACTGCCGCGCCGCGCCTGCACGCCCGCCTTCAGTGGATCGCGCGACGAATACGCAGTGCGTACCGCCTTGTACGCGAGCCACAGCAGGTAGAGTGCGCCGAGGATCTTGAGCCACGTGAGCAGCGGCCGGTACGACAGCAACATCGCGGACACGCCGGCTGCCGCCGTCACGCCCCAACAGAGCGAGCCGGAGATCACGCCGGCCGCCATCGCGAGGCCGGGCGTGCGCCCGTAGTTGAGCGACGTGTTCGCGATCGATAGGTTGCCCGGACCGGGCATCGCTGTGCCGATCAGGTAGACGGCGAATGCGGCGCCGAAGTTGGAGAAGTGCGCAATATTCATCTAGGTATCCTGTGCCGGTTAGGGCGCGCGGCCCTCTCGCCACGCGCCGCTATGCTTATCTGAAACAACGGTGATCGGGTTCTTCCTGCCGAATCTTGTCCATCCATTCCTGCAGCTCGCCCTGCCGGTACAGGCGCTCGTCCCAGCGCTCGGTTGACTGCGGCAGTGCCCGGCCGGGCAGGATGTAGTCCGTGACGAGCTCGATGAACTGCTGCAAGCAATATGCACCGACATGCAGCCTGAGCGACGACGCGGTCTCTGTCGGCGCGATGTTGAAGCGCGCGACGTTGATGATCTGTCCGCTGTCCACCGACGGCGCGAGGTGGTGGCAGGTCGAGCCGTAGGTCTCGTCGCCGTAGTAGATCGCGTAGTGCTGGCTGCCGAGCCCCCGATACTTCGGCGGTGCCGGATGGAAGTTGATCGCGCCCTTGCGGGCCCGCGAGTAGATCTCGTTCGGGAAGATGAAGTCGCCGCGGTACGAGATGATCCAGTCGCCTTCCCAGTCATGCAGGTGGTGCGGATGCGGATCACCGGGATCCCAGCAGAACACCTCGATGTTCGAGAACACGGTCTTCGCAAATTCGACGCCCAGGTCGCACCAGTTCATCGTGCATACCGACAGCAGGACCTTGTCCCGGCATGGTTCGGTCGACATCGGACAGCCCTCCATCAAACGGTAGAAAAAGCGATCAGCGCGCAAAGCGGATCGCGAATTCGCCGGCTGGTCCGCCTCGTGGAATGCGAACACGAGACGCGGCGATGCTGCGAGCCGATCGCCGGTGTGACGACCACGCGAGCGCCTGTCGCGTCGGCAGCCTGCATCGCGCATGCGTATTCGCGTATTCGAGTAGACGGCCCGTCGATACTGCGGATCGACGGGCCGTCTCGGGGCCGACCAAACGGTCGACAAGTGTCGCGAACAGCACGACGCGGCCGCCGGCACGACCGCAACAATCTTGCCTGGCGCTGCATGTGCGTGGGGCTATCGAACACAAGCGCGTTTGCGAGCTCCCACGCGTTATCCTCGCGTGACGCGGGCGCGGCGATCGGCGACGCACGGCCCGACGTAACGATCAGCGGTTCGACATGCATCATGCATCTTCCGTTGCAGCGAGCGCCGGCACGTCGCGCATCCGCCCTGCGCCGTGCGCCGGATAGCACATGTTGCAGCGGCGGTCCGAGTAGAGCAGGTAGCCGTGCGACGGCAGCCGCTCGAAACCCGCACGGTCCAACACCCATCCGTCCAGTTCATCCACTTGCACTTTCATCGTGTCGTCTACCGTTCGGCGCGAGAATCGTCCGTGCAGACCGCGCGTCATGCCGGCTGCGCGGTCGCGCATGCGTGCACGACGGTCGCGAAGCGCTCGACCATCTCGTCGATGTCCCGCTCGGTTGCGATGAACGGCGGTGCGAACAGCACGTGATTGCCGCGCACGCCGTCAGCCGTACCGGACCCCGGATAGATCAGCAGCCCGCGCTCGAGCGCCTCTCGCTTCAGCCGCGCCGCAAACGCACCGCCGCCGCTGAATGGCGCCTTCGTCGTGCGGTCGTCAACGAACTCCACACCGACGAAGAGCCCCCTGCCGCGTACGTCGCCGACACTGTCGGCGTCAGCGAGCCGCTCGCGCAGCCGTGCCCGCAGCTGCTCGCCGCGCAAGCGCACCGCACCGAGCAGCCGCTCCTCGTCGATCGTGCGTTGCACTTCGAGCGCAACCGCGCACGCGAACGGATGGTTCACATGCGTCTGGCCGTTGCCGAGCACGCCGGTTCCCTGCGCGATAGCGTCGTGGACCGCCGCGCTCGTTAGGACCGCCGCGATCGGTTGGTAGCCGGCTGCTAACCCTTTGCCGACCGCGACGAGGTCCGGCACGATGCCATCGTCGAGATACGCGAAGAGCGGCCCTGTGCGGCCCATGCCTGCCATCACCTCGTCGAGCAGCAGCAGCACGTCGTGCCGGTCGCAGACCTCGCGGATCTTCTTCAGATACCCCGGCACCGCCGGTACCGCACCGTTCGTGGAGCCGACCACCGTTTCCGCGACGAACGCGCAGACGTTGTCAGCGCCGAGTGCGCTGATCCTGTCGTCCAGCTCCTGTGCGAGGCGCGTCGCGTACGCGTCGTCACTCTCGCCCGCGCGCTGATAGCGGTAGGCGTAGCACGGCGACACGAACTCGGCCGACGGCAACAGCGGCTCGAACACCGAGCGCCGCTGCGGATTGCCCGACACGGCAAGAGCGCCGAGCGTGCTGCCGTGATACCCTTGGCGGCGCGCAATGAAGGTCTGCTTCGACGCCTTGCCGCGTTCGCACTGGTACTGGTACGCCATTTTCATCGCGAGCTCCATCACCTCCGAGCCGCCGGACAGGAACTGCGCCTTCGCGAGCCCGTTGGACGCGGCGACGAGCCGCTCGGCCAGTTCCTCAGCGGCAGGCGTCGTAAAACTGCCCGCGTGCGCCCACGCGATCTTCCGCGCCTCGCGCTCCATCGCCGCGACGATGCGCGGATGCGCGTGTCCGAGGCTCGACACCGCGACGCCGCCGCAGGTGTCGAGATAGCGATTGCCCGCGGCGTCGTCGATCCAGACGCCCGCGCCGCCGGTCGCTACGATCGGCGCGGCATTCAAGTTCTTGTAGATGACTGCTGACATGTGCGTTCTTCCGTGACGTGCGTGATCAAGTGCGGTCCCACGACGTGAGGGCGCGATAGAAACCCGGGCTGAAGCGCGAGTGGTTGCGGATCCGGCGCAGCCACCCGATCGGCACGAGCACAAGCAGATACAGCAGGAAGGACAAGGTCTTGAGCAGCATGGTGATCTCCTTGGGTCGGCGTTAGTCGAGCGGAATCGCCTCGCGCCAGTCGGTTTTTTCCTCGAACGCGGGCTGGTCCGCACGCACGAGCACATGAGAGCCAAGCACAAGCACGTCCATCTCGGTGCGCATGAAGCACGCGTATGCCTCTTCCGGCCGGCACACGATCGGCTCGCCGCGCACATTGAACGACGTATTGACGAGCACCGGACAGCCGGTGCGGCGCTTGAACGCGCGCAACAGCCGCGCGAATGCGGGACTGCTTTCGTCGGTCACCGTCTGCACGCGTGCCGACAGGTCCACGTGCGTGATCGCGGGCAGCGTCGAGCGCACGTCGTTGATGCTGCCGAGCCCGCGACTCTGGCCGCCGGGGCGGCGCGACTGCTCGGTCTTGATCGTGTCTGCAACCTCGGACACGATCAGCATGTACGGGCTCTCCTCGCGGATGTCGAAGTAGCGCGTCGCATCCTCGAGCAGCACAGCAGGCGCGAATGGCCGAAACGATTCGCGATACTTGATCTTGAGATTCATCTTGCGCTGCATGGTCGCGTCGCGCGGGTCGCCGATGATCGATCGGGCGCCGAGCGCGCGCGGCCCGAACTCCATGCGGTCCTGGAACCAGCCGACCACCGCGCCATCCGAGAGATGACGCGCGACCTCATCGAACAGCGCATCCCCTTCGAGACGCGTGTAACGATAGCCCTGGCCGTCGAGGAATGCAGCGATCTTGTCGTCGTCGAAGTGCGGGCCGAGTAGCGCGCCGCTCATCGCGTCGGTGCGCGCGGTGCCGATGTGCGGTCGGCCGTCGAGCTTCGCGGCGATGTCCATCGCCGCGCCGAGCGCGCAGCCGGCGTCACCGGCAGCCGGCTGGATCCACAGTGCATCGAATTCGCCCGAGCGGCTCAGCACACCGTTCGCGACGCAGTTAAGCGCGACGCCGCCCGCCAAGCACAGGTTACGCTCGCCGGTCTGCTTGACCGCGGCGCGCGCGAGCCCGAGCACCACCTCCTCAGTCACCTTTTGCACCGATGCCGCGAGATCGCAGTCTCGCTGGGAAATCGGGCTCTCGGGCCGGCGGATCGGCGCGCCGAACAGCTTCTCGAACGCGTCGCCGACCATCCGCTCGCCCTTCAGGTAGTCGAAGTAGCGCATATTCAGCGTGAACGAACCGTCTGGGCGGATGTTTATCAGCTCGTTGCGGATAGTGTCTGCGTAGATCGGGTCGCCGTACGGCGCGAGGCCCATCAGCTTGTATTCGCCGGAATCGACCTTGAAGCCACAGTAGTACGTGAACGCCGAATAGAAGAGTCCGACCGAGTGCGGGTACGAGATCGAATTCAGCAGGCGCAGCGACGTGCCGTCGCCACGCCACACGGTCGTCGAGTGCCATTCGCCGATGCCGTCGATGCATAGCACGGCTGCACTCTCGAACGGGGACGGGAAGAATGCGGCTGCCGCATGCGAACGGTGATGCTGCGAGGCGATCACCTTCGGCGCATGCCCAAGACCGAGCTGCGCGATCTCGCGGTCAATGTGCTTGATCACTCTGCGCTTCCAGCGCAGCCACTCAGGTATCGTGCGCACGAACGCATGTGCGCCGCCTATACCGGCGCTCGCGAACGACGACATGACGCGCGAGAACTTCTCCTTGGGATCCTCGTAGTAGACGATCGCCGTTAGGTCGCCGAGATGGATACCCGCTTCGTCGAGGCAGTAGCGGATCGCGTTCCCTGGAAATCCCGGATCGTGACGCACCCTCGTGAAACGCTCCTCCTGGGCGGCGGCGATAGGCACGCCGTCGCGGATTAGCGCGGCCGCGCTGTCGTGATAAAAGGCCGATATACCTAGTATATGGTTGGTCATGTCGTCGTGACTGTAGACTGATAGATTGCTTGAGTTGGAGACGCGAGCGAGGCTGGCACCACTACGATAGCCGACCGTGGGCCGCTGCGTCCTGCCCTACGACGGGCCGAGACGCCCTACGACGGGCCGAGACGATGCATGCGCAGCTGAGTCGCCGCGTCCCTTTGCGACGAGTCCGAGCAGCGCAGGCACCAGCGAGACAACGAGCACCACGCTCATCGCGACGTTGAACGCGCGCAGCGCACGCGGCCTCGCGAGATAGCGCCGTAGGAACGTCCCGAAGAACACCCAGACCAATGAGCAAGGCGAGCCGAACACGCAGAACAGCAGCGCGATCACAAACACGTCGAGTGCATACGAACCCGACACCGATGCATACGTCAACACAGCGCCGACGGCCATCACCCATGCCTTCGGGTTCACCCACTGGAACAACGCAGCGGACATCACGCCGAGCGGCGCCGCCGTTTTGGCATTGAAGTCGACGGTCGACGCAGTCGCGATGCGGTACGCTAGATACAGCATGTAGACGGCCCCGACGACCTGCAGCACGTCGTGCAGCGACGGATAGCGATGGAACGCCACGCCCGCACCGAGCCCTACCGCGATCAGCATCAGCGGAAAGCCGATGTTGATCCCAATGACGTGGCGCATCGTGCGCGCGGCGCCGAAGTTCACGCCCGACGACATCAGCATCACGTTGTTCGGACCGGGCGTCACGCAAGTCGAGATCACGAATAGAATAATCGACAGATAATCCATCGCGATTCGCCTCCGTTCAGCGATAGTCTTCAAGACTGCCGCGCCTACGGATGTCCACTGACACGCAGTGAAACCCGCCACTCAGGCTGCGCGCATGACGCATGCTCAGCGCCGCGACGTCAACGCGATGCTTCTCGAGAGCGCGGATCAGCGGCAGCTGCCGATCGTTCACGACCGCGAGCGAAGGGTTGACCATGATGAAATTCATCCCCTGCCAGATTGACGCGCGCGGATACGACCAGCAGTACCCAGTATCGACCATCTCGGGACACCAGATCACTTCCCAATTGCGGAAGATCGTCGGCACCTGTTCGCGCGTGATCCGCTCGGGATTCAGCACGACGAGGCCGGGCCGCACGAGCGTGATCGTCGTGTCAATGTGGGTACCGTCGTACAGCCCTTCGATCGCGTGCACGCGGTAGCCGTCGCCAAGCGTGCGCCGCAGCCATTCGAGGCCGAGGCGATTGCCGCTCCTCGACACGAGGTACAGGATGTCGCGGCCCATTCGGATCACGTTCGCTGCGTCAAACACCGGCTCCAGGTTCGCGAGGATCGAGCCGTCGGGCGGGTTCGCACGGTACGTCGCGTCGCGCAGCTGCGGACGCGGTGCCGCGATCCACCGCGCGCCACTCGCGAAATAGTCGAGCAAATGAGAGCGGTACGCGTGCGACTCGAAATAGCGGCTGCGCAATGCCATCGGCGTCTCTATGATTGTGTCGCCGACCGGCAGCAGCACGTCGCGCGGACAGTAGTTATACTCGCCGTCCGTGCACCAATCAGGCGTGCCGAACGTCGACGTGTGATCGGTCGGCTCCGGGCGGCGCACCGTCACGCCTTGCCCACGCAAGAATTCGGCGAACGCGTCGAGGTCTTCCGCTGCCTCAGCGAGCACCTGTTCCGGATACGGACCCGATGGAATCCCTTCGGCGCGCGCGTGATGCTCGGCATAGTCAAGTGCATAGAGACCCGGGTCGGGGCACGGCACCTGTGCGCCATCCGTGATCCCGACGATCATCTCCTCCAGTGGATCCCATTCGTTGTGTACGTTGACAAGTGACATTGCATGGCCTCGTGGGTTGTCGGTCGGCGATCCGCTCAGGCAGTGCGCGCAACCGGGGCATGGTGAAACAAGTCCGAGGCGGGCGACACTGCGTCAGCGGTCGATTCCAGGGACATCAAGCGCCGCACGCCAAGCTTGCCGAGCCAGCGCTCGCGGCGGCTCGGCAACGGCGCGAGCGACTCGTAGCCGACTCGGATCCGCTCCCAGCTATCGACCGCTGCGCCATGCGCCGCCGTCTGGCGCATGTACGCGTCAATCGCATCGACCGCCCACGCGGAATGGCCGGTCGATACGTTGTCGATCGTGTTGTGAAGATCGACGAACTCGGTTCTAAAGCCGTAGTGACGCAGGAAGCGCCGCGCGCTTCGGTAGCTGCCACCGACTCCCGACAGCTCCATCGCGAGGTTCATCCCGAGGATCTCCGGCATGAACGTGCGCGGCAACTTACCGAGGCACAGCCAGTAGACCGGCAGACGAAACGACTCATTGCGAAAGCGCGGATCGTGCGCGAATGCGCGGCTGCCGGTCGGCGGCAGTTCGATGCCGATGTCGCGCAGCCCGTCGCGATAGATCTTCGGATGGTTCAGTGCGAGAAGGCCGTTGCCGAGCTCGTCCCAGTAGGTCTGGAAAAGCGCGAAGCCTACCTGCGACGCGGCGAGCCGCCAGTCGCTGAACCCCTGTAGCCACGAGCCGTCGATCAGCGTCAGCGGCGCGAGCTGCAGCGTCGAATCGATGACTTCCTCGCGCGTCGGCAGGTTAGCCGGATCGCTGCGCTCGAATTCGAGCGCGTGCCGATCATGCTGGTCGAGCAGCCATGCGCGCAAAGCGCCCACGCACCACGTTGCTGGCAGCCCGTGGTCGGCACGATGCAGCGAGCGCGCGGCGAGCGCCAGCCAATCGCGTACATAGCGTTCCGCGAGCTGCCGCGTGCGCGGCGCGAGCGCCCTGCCCTGTAGCACGAAATACAGTTCGCGCAAGCTCGACGGCGCACTGCCAAGCGCCGAGTCGGCGACGGCCAGCGACAGCCCAGGTTCCGGCTCCAGTTCCGGTTCGGCAGCCGCCGCGCTGGGTGCTACGGCGATCGCATCCGACGCGTCGGCCAGCGAATCGATCCAGCGGCGGATGATCGCGACATCGTCGTCGCTGAACACGCGGAACATCCGTCCGCCCGGGCCGATCAGCGTCGTCACGAGCGGACTGCGCTTCTCGTGGCCGGGCACGACGAGGCGGCTTTCCGCGAGCGCGTCGATGAGCGGTTCCGGATCGCGCAGCGCGTCCTTGAACCAGTCGGACAGCGCGCGCCCGCCGAGCTTGTACTCGTGGTGATAGACCATCGCTTCGCGGGCGCGCTGCTGCATCAGCCGCACCATCGCAAGCCGCGGCGACGCCGCGTGTGCGGCCGCGCGTTCGATGAATGTGTCCCACACGCGCAGCGCGCCGAACGTCCACCCGAGCATGCGCGCGATGCGCTCGCGGGCGACCGTGTCGTGCGCCGCATACTGCTCAACCGCCCAGCGCGACTGTGCACTCGCGTCGAGCCCCTCCACGCGGCCGACAGACGTGCGCAAGTCGAGCGCCCGCACGTCGAATGCGTGCCCCGGCGCGGTGCCGAGCGCTGCCCAGCACGGCAACAGGCCGATCGAGCGAAACGCAAGATCGACTGCTGCGAGTTCGGGGCCGAACGCGTCCGCACGGCGGCTCATCGCGAGCAGCAACGCGGGCAAGCGGAACGCTTCATCGTCGATCGACGCGAGCGTCGACAGCTCGAACGGCTCGAGTGCGACATCCGCGAGCGCGGCGGCGCGCAACAGCGCCTTGAAGCAGTCGTAGCGCGATGCCTCGGGCCGGCCGACGCCGACTTCGCCCGCATGCAGCGCCATGATGCGCAAATGCACGTCATCCTCGAACACGCCTGGCGCGCTCATGCCCTGTAGCCATGCGCCGAGCACCGACGCGAGCGGCGCCGATTGCACGAGGATCGCGCTGGCGAGCGCCGCGCCGCCGCCGGTGCGGTGCGCGTCGTTCGCGAGTTGCCGCCAGCCGTCGCGTCGCACTTCGCGCCACGCGGCAATCTCGCCGATCTGCGCGGAAAATTCCTGCGCATGCCGACCTGGCTCGACGGTACAAGGTCCCGCGAGCCGCGCGCGAATGCGCCGGTCGTCGATAAAGGCTTCCGGATCGGTCGCCAGTCGATATATCTCACGCCACATTTCGGGCCTCTGAAGGTTGCAGCAATCCGGACGGCTGCCCGTGCAGCCGCCTGCTCGTCACGCGATGCGCGTGCCGGGATCAGAACATCGGGTAGATCGACGAATCGGCCTTCTTCTTTTTCTTGCCGAACAGTTGGCCGATTCGGGAGAAGAGTCGTTTGAACAGATTCATGGCCTGCCTTTCAGATGACGTCGAGAATGAGCTTCGAAACGAAGTCATGCCCCTGGTCGGTGAAATGGATGCGGTCGACGAACAACCACTGCTCGGGTTTCAGCGCCTCTGCGATGAACGGGGTGATGTTGACGAACTTCACGCCGAGTTGCGACGCGCCGTCGCTCAATTTCGCTGCATACAAGCTGCACACGTCGCGTGTGAGGATGTCGCCGTACACGTCGCTGAAGCGGCCAGCACGGTCGAGCTCCGCAAACAGCGCCTCCTCCTGTGCGCTGCCCTTCGGGCGGATCCATCCTGCAAGCGGCTGCAGGATGAAGGTGAGCTTCGCGCCCTGGTCCGCCGCAAGTGCGCGCCACACGTCCATATGACGCAGCGTGAGATCTGCCGCGTAATCGATCTGCGCATCGATAGAAGGCGGCAGCTCGACCGGCTCTCCCACGTCACTGCGGCCGAACAGCGACAAGCCCTTGCGACGACCGGCCGGTTCGCGGCGGAACGCGTCGAAGAACTGGTTGCAGTTGAAGAATGCGCCGTGCTCGAGCCGGTTCTGGCTCGGCTGCCGCGCGAGCCCCAGGTTGTTGAAGCCGGAGAACAGCACGATCTCCTCGATCTTAGGCAACAGATGGCGGTACAGCGTGAACAGGATCAGCTCCTGGGTGGAGTTGAAGCTGCGCCCGCCAAAGTTCAGCCACGGCGCGCCGCGCCGGTCGTTCTCCGATAGCCGCGACGACAGCGTCCAACAATCGGCACTCGCGCCGATGCCGAACACCGTCGAACTGCCGGCGAGCAAGCGTGCGGACGGAATGCCGGCGTGATCCGCGACCGAGTAGCGGACGCCGCCGCGCTCCGAGTAGCGGAATCCGCTCGAGTCGGTGTTGATGGCCGACGAGCGATGTTCTGCAGGATGGAAGTACATCAGATACGGCAACCAACGGACTTCTCCACCGTCCGTGAATTTCTTCTCATAATCCGCCATTTGCGGCGTCAATTCCTCGCGAGCACTCACTGGCATCCCTCTAGATTACTATTTCTTATCTATCAAGTGACGACTCAGGATCCATTAAACTCAAATCAAATGCA
This sequence comes from Thiomonas sp. OC7, assembly GCF_900634595.1. Lineage (NCBI taxonomy): Bacteria > Pseudomonadati > Pseudomonadota > Betaproteobacteria > Burkholderiales > Thiomonas > Thiomonas sp. OC7. The sequence goes on from NZ_LR131953.1 coordinate 565,568, forward strand.
AATAGACCCTGCGCGAATCGAATTCAATCAATTAAAGGCAATGAAATTCACTGCGAATATATAAAACGCGAGCCCGGCAGCAATCGCCAATAGCGCATTCCTGGATTTCCAGTAAATCAGCACCGACAGTGCCAGCGCCACCAAATCGGGAAGACCGTACGGATAACGTGTCACATCCTTGTCTTTCAGCGTATACAGTACAAGCAGGATCATGACACCTGGCGGCATGCGTTCTCCGATATATCGGAGGTACCCGTTTTTTCCAAGATGCTTCATCAACAAAATCGGCGTATAACGCAGGCCGATTGTGACAACAGAAATCGTGATTATTACGGAAAATGCACGCAAATCACTCGTCACCGTCTTTTTCTCCGGAAATATAAAACAAAGTCAGTATCGCGAGATAAACCACCAGACCGACGAACAGGAACGATTCGCGGTAGAGCCACTTTTCGCTCGCGAATGCCCCGGCGCTCGCGAGCGCCGCGGCACCGATCAGCCGCACTGTGCCCTTTGTGCGTACTGCGTCGACCGCGAGGATCACGAACATCGCCGTCAGCGCAAAGCCGAAGCCCTTGATGCTGCTCGGAATCGCGAGCCCCGTCAGCGCGCCGAGCAGCGCGCCGCCAACCCACCACACGTGGCTGATAATCTGTAGCGCCGTGATCTGGAAACCGTTCAGCTTCGCCCCTTCGCCTGCCGAAGTGATCGCGTACGTCTCATCGGTCAGTGCGAAGATGCCGTACACCCGCTGCGCGGCTGTGCGCAGCCTCGTGTACGGAAACGACAGTCCGTAAAACACATGACGGAAATTGACGATCAACGCGGTCAACGCCACCAGCGGCAGCGCCATCCCCGAGACCATCATGCTCACTGCCAGAAACTCGATCGAGCCTGCAAAGATCATCAGCGCCGATAGCGGCGCCCAGTACCACGGCACCTTGCTCGTCACGAGAAACACGCCAAACGCGATCCCGAGTGGCACGTACGCCATCGCCACTGGGATCGACAGTCGGAAGGATTGGTAGAACTGCTCCGACTTCGGCAGCACCATCACGAATGACTTCGATTCGACACTCACGCTTTCTGGCTCTCCATCGCTCGACAGCGCCCGCTTCGCGCATGCGCCCCCCCAATAGCATGCGCACCCGCGATCGCGCCGCCGCCGATTCCTCCCTCCCAGATCGCCGCATGCGGCGCGAAGTCAAGTCTGTCGATCTCGCGCAGCCATAAGTCCCGAGCACTCCTGGCACCATCACCCACACCATGCCGCGGCGCACGACAAACGTCTGCCGCGTATCGGCGTTCCAGCGCGTGCGCACCGTCCTTTTCCAGTTGGAACATCCAGACTTCCCGCATTTGGTCCTCCTTGCTGCTCGGCTCGTTCGTCACTTTTCCGAAAGCCTGTGGTGCCAATTATTCGGCTAGCATGCGTACAGTGGAATGAACAGCACCGAACAATCATTCACAAAGTGTTCGGTCGTTTCACTGAACACTTCGTCCGCCCTCACTCACGGTGGTGATGAATGAAACTTGCACTTGATACGATGGCTGGCGTCCCGCTGAATGAGCAACTGGCTCACCAACTCGAACAGATGATCCGCTCGCGGCATTTGCGCAGCGGCGTGAAACTGCCGTCGATCCGCAAGATGGCGGCCGACCAGGAGATCAGCCGCTTCCCCGTCGTCGAAGCGTACGGCGTGCTCGCCGCCCGCGGACTGATCCGGCCCCGTCACGGATCCGGCTTCTATGTGACCGACCGGTTCGACAGCAGCGCACACGCCGGCGGCACGGATCTGCGGGTCGCCGAGGAAGAATCGAGTCACATCCTCTCTCAGTTCGCTTCGACCGACGATCGCGTCAAACTGTCGAGTGGCTTCCTGCCGGCGGCTTGGCGCGACGTTGACGGGATCGCACAGGCCGTGCGCCACGTCGTGCGCAGCGACGCGGCGAACCTGGTCGACTATGCGCAGCCGCAGGGCGATCCGCTGCTGCGACAGCATCTGAGCAGGCACCTCGCGCCGCTCGGCATCAACGCGCAGCCGCAGCAGATTCTCGTCACGCACAGCGCGAGCCAGGCGCTCGATCTCGTCGTGCGCCTGCTGCTGAAGCCGGGCGACACGGTGTTCGTCGAGGATCCGGGCTACTTCAACCTATTCGGTCTGCTGAAGCTGCACGGTGTGAACCTCGTGGGCGTGCCGCGCCGCGCGATGGGGCCGGACGTCGAGATGACCGAGGCGCTGCTGCGCGAACATCGTCCGAAGCTGTTCTTCGTCAATACTGTGTTCCACAACCCGACCGCGACGAACATTGCACCGCAGGTCATGTTCCGGCTGCTGCAGCTCGCTCACCAGCACGGTTTCACATTCGTCGAGGACGACGTCTACGCGGACTTCGAAGCGACACCCTCGCAGCGGCTCGCGACGCTGGACCAGCTCGAACGCGTGGTCTACCTCGGCGGATTCTCGAAGGCGTTGTCGTCGTCGCTGCGGGTAGGCTACCTGGTCGCACGCCCCGATCTGATCAAGCCGTTCATCGAGCTGAAGGCGCTCACCAGCATGGGTGGCGCGCGGATCGCAGAGAGCATCGTCGCGTTGCTGCTCGAGCGCGGCACGCACCGCAAGCATCTGGAGCGGCTGCGCAGGCGTCTCGCACAGGCGTCGGCCAATGCAGTTACGCGGTTACGTCAGTCAGGCTGGGAAGTGTACGAGCAGCCGAGCGGCGGCATGTTCCTGTGGGCGTGCGTACCAGGTGTGGAGGATTCCGCAGTGCTGTGCGATGCCGCACGCACGTTCGGGCTCGACCTCGCGCCGGGACGCGAATTTCGGCCGAATGGGGAGGCGACGCCGTGGGTGCGGCTCAACGTGGCGGCGGCAAGCAACCCGCTGGCCGAGCCGTTCATCAACGCAGCGGGCAGGCTTGCGCGGGGGGCGTGATGGGCGCGCTTGCAGGAGTTCGCGGAAACCGCGTGCTGTCTGACCAATATAGGAGCAAGGGTGTTGTTTGCACATTCAGGGTGTCGGGCGCAGCCTGACCAAGAGCCGGGGAGAGGCTGGAGCGCACGCGGCAGGTGACACCCCGGCCTACCTTGCCCCCACCCTTCTGCTGTTCTATGTTGTCGCGAGCCGACACAGCATGGGTTAAAACACTACCCGTAGTTGATTGCACTGGGTCAGTACCCTACATTTAGCGCATGCACGCCGTCATCGCCACTGCAATTGCTACAGCCCGTGTCGCTACTGAGCGCCCTATTCAGCGACATCGTCCTGGGTTAGGGGCAGTGCTGGGCATTGGCCTCGGCTTGGTTTTGTTTTCGGGAGGCGCCGCGACTCTGGCGGGTACGGCCTGGGCGATCATCACACTGGTCACGGTCATCATCGGGAGCAAAGAGACCTTCGCCACCGTCCCGCGACTGTGGGTAAGCCAACAGCTTGAGTTGGTGCGTGCCAATGTCGCCCTGATGGTCGCGTCTTTGCTGGCCGCGCCAATCTTTTCGGTTAGCGTGTCCAGCATGCTGTTGTCTTTATGGCTGCGCCCGCAAGCCTTGACAAGCAGGGCGACTCCACGCCAGACGGTACGTTGCGGCCATCGCCGCATTGCTCATATCGCCCTCACCGCGCGCGTCGTCCCGGCGCCCATCGCCCGCGCCTAGACGCGGGCTGCATTCCCCCATCCTCATCACTGCACTCTGCAGCCCGCGTCAGCCGATCCGATTGTTTTCTGCTCGGAGGTTGACGACAGGTGCACGCTCTGCCGTGGGCCATGCCGTCGCCGACTTCCCGAATGTGTTTCGTTCGAGGGTTGACGCGATGTTTGATACAAGAACGATGTTCGAGGCCATGCTCATGCAAGGCGCCTCTTTGGTCATGTGGCTGGACGATGACTATCTCAAAAAGAACCTTGGATATGACACCGTCAAGGCTGCCCAACGGCGCCGTGAACGCGGCGACTTCCCGGCCACAACGACCATCGGCGGTCGTGTGGCCGTGTTGCTGCCTGACCTAGCCGAGTGGCTATGTCGGAAAAGTGTTCTGGGCTCAGCTCCTGAGCACACCCCGCCCGCATCCCCGCAGGACGCCACCATACCCTCAGCAAGGCGCCGGGGCCGACCGCGCCTGCATGCAGGCTCCGCCTGCCCAGGATCGCGCGATGGAGGCCAAGCATGAGGCCGCGCGCAGTTCTGCACCGCAGCGCAACGCCCCTGGCCCGTGAACGCCTGCCCGACGCGCAGGACTACTTCAACCGCGAGCTGGACACGCTGCACGGGCGCGGCCCGTGGCGTAGTGCACTGTGCCCCTTCCATACGGAGCGCACCCCATCCTTGCGCGTGCATGTCGAGACCGGCGCGTTTCGCTGCATGGCCTGTGGCGCGCATGGCGGCGACCTGATCGCCTTTCACATGCAACGCCGCAACGTGGATTTCAAGACCGCGTGCATCGCACTCGGTTGCTGGACAGGAGGACGTCGTCATGCTTGACGCAGATGTCATTCAAGAAACACCCCAGCACGCTGCACGCCGCCTGGTCGCTGGGATGATGGCACCAGGCGCGCAGCTCGAAGCCTTGCATGCCTACACCGATCCGCAGGGACACCCGATTTACTGGCGCATTCGGGGTAGGCAGGTCAATGGTGAAAAGCTGATCAGGCCGATGCACGCCTTACCCGATGGTGGCTTCGAGCTGGGCGAGCCCCCCGCCCCAGTATCCGGGAAGTGGCTGTATCGTCTGCACGACCTGGCGCGCAACCCAGAGGCGCAGGTGATCGTTTGCGAAGGCGAGAGGGCTGCGGACGCGCTGGCGCAGCTTGGGCTGATCGCCACCACCAGCGGGAGCGCATCGAGCGCTGCAGCCGCCGATTGGACACCGCTGCAGGGCCGCGATGTGCTGATCTGGCCTGACCATGACAAATCCGGCGCGCAGTATGGCCGCGATGTTGCCCACAGGCTGCAGGCGATGGAGTGCAACGTGCGCATCGTTGACGTCGTCGTGCTGAACTTGCCGCCGAAGGGCGATGCAGTTGAATGGCTGGCCGCGCATCCCGACGCCACCGCCGCCGATGTGCTTGGGTTGCCGGTTTTGTCTGCGCCCATCCCTGCGACCGTTGCGACATCTGCGACACCGCAACTGCCGCCGCTGCCCGTTCCGCAGGCCCAGGGGCGCGCCCGCGACCTGTTGATGCCGCAAGCCGAAGGCAGCGACACGCCCTATCCCATCGAGGCCCTGGGGCCGCTGGCCGATGCTGCGCGCGCATTAGCCGGAGGCGCGCAAGTTTCTCCCGCCATGGCCGGGCAATCGCTGCTGGCCGCCGCCGCGTTGCTGGCGCAAGGCGTGGCGAATGTGCGCACACTCGCGGGAGCCGTTGCACCGCTGAGTCTGTACTGCTTGACGATTGCGGCCAGTGGCGACGGGAAAGACTCGGCAGACCGCCCCGCGATGAGCCCGATCCATGACGCGCAGCGAGAGCAAGGCAAGCGCTACACCGAAAGCATGGCCGCATTCGAGGATGCCCGGGCCGCCCGCAAGAAAGGCGACCCGCCGCCTGAGCCTCCCGGTCCCGCCCCGTATCGCATCGCCGCTGATCTGACCATCGAAGGCATGCGCCGTAGTTTTGCCGAAGGCGTCTCCACACAAGGACTCTTCAGCACAGAGGCCGGTGCCGTGCTGGCCGGGCATGCTATGACACCCGAGCAGCGCACCAAGACTGCCGCGAACCTGTGCGGCCTGTGGGACCGTGGACATCTGTCTGTCGTTCGCGCTGGAGGGGGCCGCACCGAGCGCTACGGGGTTCGCCTGTCTGCACACCTGCTGATTCAGCCAGCCGCCCTGGGGGATGTGCTCACCGACGAAACCCTGTCGGGCATGGGTTTCTGGCCGCGCTTTCTACTGGCCTGGCCTGCGCCGCTGGCCCCGCGTGTGTTCAGACCCTGGCGACCCGACGCCAGCCCGGCAATTCTGCGCTACTGGGCAGACTGCAAGCGCCTGCTGTCCCTGCCTCTGCCTGACGATTGCGACAGCCTGCCGGTGATCGAACTGAATGCGCAAGCCACCGAGCGCATGGCCACGTTTTTTGAGGGCATGGAACGCGAGGGGCGGCAAGGCGGGCTGCGCGACGTGCAGCCCTTCGCGTTGCGCGCCACGGAGCAGGCTTGCCGCATCGCTGGGGTACTGGCCTGCTACGCCGGTCAGGATGTGATTGACGACCCGACCGCCGCCTATGGCGCCGCTCTGGCCGCGCACAGCCTGGACAACTGGCAAGCTGCGCTGTCCGGCAAGGCTGACCCAGGGCCAGAACGGGCGTTGACGCTTTACCGCTGGCTCGTGGAGCGTGTGGGCTGGGTCGGACTGCGGGACATCTCCCGTCTCGGCCCCAACAGTGTGCGTGCCGCCGACCGGCGCGACACAGCACTCGACCGGTTGGAAGCGCTGGGGCTGGTGGAGGTCGACGGCGCCGCCGTCAAAGCTGCAGGAGTTGACCATGCGCGCCACTGATCTGGTCAAACGCATCTGGGGTGCCCCACCCCTTGCGACCGTTGCGACAACTGCGACAAGGGGCGTTGTGTCGCAACTGTCGCAGTTGTCGCAAGACGCTGCGGATCGAACATCGCACCACGTTGTCGCATCTGTCGCAACGGTCGCAGGCACACCGACTCCACAAAACCACTCTGCCCTGCCCGATCTGCTGGCGCGGCATGGCGATGCCAGCGCGCATGGTGTGCGATGGGACACACTGGAGTTGACCGACGCCACTGCATCGACCCTGTGGGTCGTCCTCGCCCCACGCGGTCTGACGGTGCTGGCAACGACAATGCCGATCCGCACGCCCTTGAGCTATGCCGCCGCCTGGCCTGCCCGCTCTCTCACACCGGAGCCTATGGCCGATGCTGCACCAGTGAGCGCAGAGCAATCTGCCGTCGACACCATCGCTCGCGCCATGCAGAGCTGCTGGGCCTGCCGTCACCTGGCCACGCTGGCGCGATTGAATGACCGCACACCAGCCTGCGCCCAAGGACATGCGTTGGTGTGGCGCGTCATCCATCCAGGACGACGCACCACGCCCAGCCGAGCGCGCGACCCGACCGGAGCGTGCCCAGATCGCGCGCCCCCTGCAAATCGGAGCAGTCCACCAAAGGACTGAACCCGGACGCTCTGGCAACCGTGTTCAGCTGGGGGCAAGGTAAGCCTAGGTTTCACCTGGCGCTCGCGCTTCAGGCGAAACCGGCGCTTGGTCAGGCTGCGCCCGACACCCAGTTTGCGCCGCGTTCGGCACTGCGTTTCTCACACGTTTTTGGAGTACGAACATGAACCAACCATCCACCCTCTTTGACCGCCTCGACCAAGCGGCGAAACTCTCCCGTCAGCTCACGGGCAAAGCCGCAGCGCGCACCGTCTGCGATGCGTTCGTGACCGAGCGTATCGCTGACATCAAGGAGCTGCACCAAAGCGGCGTGTCGCTGGCGCGTTATGCGCGACTCGTCGCCCCCGTACTTGGCGTGCGTCCGTCTGCGCTGCGGGACGCACTGCGCCGGGCGGGTTTTGCCGCTACAGCATTGGCAAGCGTGTCCGGAGCGGCCGCCACACCTGCCGCGCCCGCAGTCGAGCGGCGGCGTGCGGCAAGACCTGCAGCGTCATCCGTCCCCGCAAGTGCTGGCGTGCCCGGTCTGGAGTTGCCCGACTGGGCGGACGGGTCGGACCGGATGGCTGACGAATCCGAGGCGGACTACATCCTGCGCAAGCACATCGAGGGGCCGCCAGCCGCCGGATTCAAGGCCATTGGCGAATCACCCGCGGAACGCGCCGATGCGCTGCTCAAAGCCCTGGACTTTGGGGCTGCGGGTGTGACCGAGAGCGACCGCAAGATCGTCATCGCGCTCATCGAGCGCTGCGGCGCTGATGCCGTGGAGCGGCGCATCGACAGCGAGCGCAAGGCCTTGCCGCCGGGAGGCAAGCTCTACCCAAGCACGCTGCGCTCACGCATGACGGGCGACGGCCATGCGTGAGCGCACCACCCACCTGACTTTGCGCGCCACGCCAGCCGAGGCTGCGCTGATCCGCCATCTGGCCAATGCGGCTCTGCTGACGACCAGCGCTTACTTGCGCACCATGGCGCTGCGCGGCGATGCGCGGGTGGCCCGGCTGCAAACCCTGCACGCCGAGTTGCGGCGACAAGGCGGGCTGCTCAAGCATCTGGCCGCGCAAGGCCAGCTCGGCCGCAGCGCCCCGGAACAGGCACTGGCCGACTGGCGGGCCGCGGTGCGGCGCGTCTGCGAGGAGATGGACCATGCTCGCCAAGGTCATCGTCCGTAACTCCACGGCGCGGGGCTTTGGCGAAGCCGTGTGCTACATCGCCCGCGACAACCCCGACCAGGTCGCAGAACCCAGGCCCGGGATGGGTGCGCTCAACCTCGACTGTCCGCTGGACAGTCCAGAAGATCGCCAAAGCGCCATCGACATCCTCGACGCCACGGCTGCGGCGGCGCGCCACAAGACGGTACGCTCCCCCGTCTACCACGTCACCCTGGCCTGGCAGGAGGCCGAGCATCCCGAGCGCCAGCAGATCGACGCAGCGTGCGCGCACGTCCTGAAAACGCTGGGCTTCGAGGGGCACGATGCACTGTGGGCGCTGCACCGCGACACCGGCCACGATCATGTGCATCTGATCGTCAACCGGGTGCATGCCGACGGCCATACCGCCAAGGTGCCCAGGTTGGACTGGCTGCTCCTGGACAAAGCCATGCGCGAGATCGAGCTTGCGCAGGGCTGGCGACACAGCCCCGGCCCATATGTCACCGTGGATACGACTGCGGGGCCGGACGTGGTGCGCCTGAGCCGGCCCGAGCGGGCGCGGCGGGGCATGGGCCAGGACGGGCCGCAGCCCTCGCCAGCGGCGGCACAAACGTCGCACCGCGAGGGCGGCGCGGCCTCGTTCCAGGAATGGGTCGCAGGCGGTCCGGCGAAGGCGATCAAGGCCGTCATCGACACACCGGGGGCGAGCTGGGAGCGCGTGCATCAGCAGGCGGCGCGCTATGGGCTGCGCATCGAGCCGAAGGGTTCGGGCATGGTGGTGACGACGACGATGGACGATGGGCGCGTGCTGGCGGCCAAGGCGTCGCAACTGGGACGCTGGGCGAGCAAGGCGGCGCTGGAGAAGCGCCTGGGGCCGTACCAGCCGCCACAGGGAGCGCTGCCTGCGCCGGCAGCGACGTATCAGAAGGCGCTCGATGCGGACAAGGTGTATGGCAACGGCCAGGGGGCGCGGCGCGGGGTGGAGGCGGATGACCTGCGCTTTGCGCGTCGGGCCGAACGGGCGGCGGCACGCAAAGCGCTGGCCGCGCGATTCAAGGCGGAGCAGGATGCGGCCAGACGGGTGCGGCCTGCGCAGCGGGCGGCGCTGGTGCAGCAGCATCGCGCCGAGCGGGCGGGGCTTGCTGCGGGGCTGCGCGAGGAACGCAAGGCCCTGCCGGAGCAGGCGCGGCAGCGGGGCCAGCCGCTGCTCGTGGTGCAGTCGCTGTGGGCCATGCACGCGGCGCAGCAGCGCGAAGCCTTGCAAAAGCGCCAGGCCGCAGAACGCCGGGCGCTGTCGGCCAGGCAGCCGAAGGCCGAAGTCTGGCGCAAGTGGCTGGAGCGCGAAGCGGGACAGGGCGATGAAGCGGCACAGGCGGCGCTGCGCGGCATCCGCTACCGCGAGCAGCGCAACAGGAACAAGTCTCAGGATGGCATCGAGGGCGAGGAACTCGACCCGCTGCGCAAGCTCACCCTGGCTGGCCTTGCGGCGCAGATCGACCCCAAGCGCCAGCTCGTGCTGTACCGTGGCGCGGATGGACGGGAGAAGTTCACCGACACCGGCCCGCGCATCGTCCTGCACGACAAGGCCGATGACAGTCTGGAAGCCGCCCTGCGCATGGCAGGGCAGAAGTACGGTGGCAAGGTGGACATCACGGGCAGCGCGAAATTCAGGGAGCGTGCCGCCCGGCAGGCGGTGCGGCTAGGCATCGAGGTGGTGGACGCCGATCTGCAAGCCGTGGTGCAGGATGAACAGCGGCGTATGCGGGCGCAAATGACGCGCCATGTTCCGCGACTGGCAGGAGCAGATCACACCGTGCCGGTCATCCTAAACGCGCTGCACGCCGAGGCGGGCATACGGGCCGATCTGGACAAACTGTATGAGGCGATGCGCAGGCAATGGACTGCCATCGAGCGCGGCGGCGGTATCGAGTGGCTGCACAAATCACGCAACATCTACCACGCCAAGTGCGGCGAGTGGGCCGGGCTGGTCGAGCGCTATGTGACTGCCGGGGGCGACGCGGGGGCGCTACCCAAGTTGCCGCACGAACGAAGCAAGCGTCAGCACAGCATGGGAAGGTGAGTGTGACGGCTGATACGCCAAGGCGCGAGCGGAAATGCCAACGGGGGGACACCAGGGGTGCCCATCAAGGGGACGTTCCGGGGAAGTTTGGGATAATTTTGGGGGAACTTAGGGGGAATGCACCCCAAAAAATGCCCGTTTTGGACGAAAAAAACCCACAGCATTAGTGTGGGCTTGTTCTGCAACTTATTCATTTACTAGGTGTTTTTTGGTCGGGGCGAGAGGATTCGAACCTCCGACCCTCTGCTCCCAAAGCAGATGCGCTACCAGACTGCGCTACGCCCCGACGAAGCTCGCCATTCTACCGGGTGATTTCCCTCGGGTCGGTTTCAGCCTGGGCCAAAGCCCAGCGGACATGCTCTTGCAGCAGCGCTCTGGCATGCGGGAGTGCGCTCTGCAGTGCTTGGATAGCTGCTTGGCGCCAGGCCGTCTCGTGATTGCCTCGAAGGCCGTTGCCCAAGGCAACGGCGAGGTTGCGCTGCCAGCGCTCGAAGCCGATGCGGCGAATCGGGCTGCCCTCGGTGCGCTGCTCGAACTGCGCTTCGCTCCAATTCCACAGGTCGAGCAGCTGGGCCTGGTCAAAACCGTGGCGGGGATCGAAATCGGGCAAGGAGCTGCGCTGGGCATAACGATTCCAGGGGCAGATCAGCTGGCAGTCGTCGCATCCGTAGATGCGGTTGCCGATCAGCGGACGCAGTTCCAGGGGAATCGGCCCTGCGTGTTCGATGGTCAGGTAGGAAATGCAGCGCCGCGCGTCGAGTTGTTCCGGGCCAAGAATGGCCTGCGTCGGGCAGATGTCGATGCATTTGCGGCAGGTGCCGCAGTGGGCACTTGCGGGGGCATCTACCGGGAGGGGCAGACCGATGAATATTTCTCCCAGAAAAAACATCGATCCGCTATCGCGCTGCAGCAGCAGGGTGTGTTTGCCGCGCCAGCCGAGCCCGGCGCGTGCCGCCAGCTCCACTTCCAGCACGGGGGCGGAGTCGGTGAACACGCGCACCACGCCCGGGGCGATCTGGGCGGCGATGTAATCGGCCAGTTGTTGCAGCTTGCGCCTGAGCACCTTGTGATAGTCGCGTCCTCGGGCATAGACGGAGATCGTGGCCGCTTCGGGTTGCGCCAACCTTTGCCATTCCGCATCGCGCCAGTCGGCCGGGCTTGCGCTCGGGAGATAGTCCAGGCGGGCAGTGATGACGCGTAGCGTGCCGGGCACCAGTTCCGCTGGGCGGGCGCGCTTGAGGCCGTGTCGCTGCATGTAGTCCATGCTGCCGTGGTGTCCTGCGGCCAGCCAGTCGAGCAGGGGCGCCTCGGCCGAGCGCAGATCGACCCCGGTGATGCCGATTTGCGAAAATCCCAGCGCACGCCCCTGCTGTTTGATGTCTTGCGCCAGCGCGCGCAGGCGCTCGGGCGATGTGCTGAGTTGCTCCATCCGCGCCATTCTAGAAATCTATCCATGCCCCCTGCCGCCCTGCCCCTGCTGCTTGCCAATGAACACGACACCGAAGCGCTGGCGCAAGCCGTGGCTTTGGCGTGGGCGCAACACCCGACGCCCCGCCTGCTGATCACCCTCGACGGCGATCTCGGCGCAGGGAAAACCACCTTTGCACGCGCTTTTTTGCGTGCATTGGGCGTGCAAGGGCGCATCAAAAGTCCCAGTTTCAGCCTGCTGGAAGAGTACACCCTCGACATTCCGGACCTACAATTCAAGGGAACTCTTCGGACCTCGGCCTATCACATTGATCTTTATCGCTTTTCAGACCCGCAAGAGTGGGACGATTCTGGACTGCGCGATGTCGTGGGCGGGCCGGGGGTCAGTCTGGTCGAGTGGCCGCAGCGCGCGCAGGATTTGTTGCCCGCTGCCGACTTGAGCGTGCACCTCGAACCGCTGGGAGAGCAGCGCCAGTGCACGTTGCAAGCCGAGACTGAACTGGGACAGCGTTTGTTTCGCGCCTTGCCGGAGGGTTTGAAGTCCGGTTGATGCCGTGGGTGGGCTGCTGCTCCCCCGGTTTTTGAGCAGGAGCCTGAACATGATGACCCCACCGCGTCGGCGTTTTCTCGTGCAATCGTCCAGCCTCGTGCTGCTGCTGACGGCCCCCATGATTGCGCGGGGCGCCACCTTGATGTCCATCCGCGTCTGGCCGGCGCCCGAATACACCCGGCTGACGCTGGAGTCGGACGGCCCCCTGAGCGCAACCCATCAGGTCTTGAGCGATCCGCCGCGACTCGTGGTGGACATTCAGGGCCTGCAGCTCGACAACCAGTTGCGCGATCTGGCGGGCAAAGTGAAGGCGGACGATCCCTTCATCAAAGACGTGCGCGTGGGCCAGTTCAAGCCCGACGTGGTGCGCTTGGTCATCGATTTGAAGCAGGCGGTCAAACCGCAGGTCTTCAGCCTGCTGCCGGTTGCGGCCTATCAAAACCGGCTGGTCTTCGATCTTTATCCCGCCCATTCAAGTGACCGGCTGATGGCGTTCATGCAGCAGCAAGAAGCGCTCGACCGCGAACGCCAGCTTGGCGCCGGTTCCAATACGCCGCCGCAAACCCTCGCTCAGGCCCAGCCGCAACAGTCCGATTCGCTTGGCGACTGGATCCGCCAGCACCGCAGTGAACTCGACAGCCCGCAAGCCGGGCAACCGCAGCAGTTCGCCCGCGCCGATACGCCGCCCCCGCCACAGCGCCCCGACCCCGTGCGCCGCGACCGCCGCAACTTTCGCAGCGTGCTGCTGGCGATCGACCCCGGTCATGGCGGCGAAGACCCTGGCGCCACGGGCCCCAGCGGGGTGCACGAGAAGGATGTGGTGCTGCTCATCGCCCGCCACCTGCGCGACCTGGCCATGAACACGCCGCACATGCAAGTGATGATGACGCGCGACAGCGACTACTTCGTGCCGCTGTGGACGCGGGTGGAGAAGGCGCAATCGGCCAATGCCGACCTGTTCACCTCCATCCATGCCGACGGCTGGTTCACGCCCGAGGCGCGCGGCGCTTCGGTGTATTGCCTGTCCGATGGCGGCGCGTCCAGCGTGGAGGCGCGGCTGATGGCGCAACGCGAGAACGCGGCCGACGCCATTGGCGGCATCGACATCAACTCGCGCAGCTATCAAGTGGCCAAGGTGCTGCTCGACATGTCCACTACCGCCAAGATCAACGCCAGCCTGAAAATGGCCCGACCCACGCTGGGCAAAATGGGAGAGCTGGTGCATCTGCATTCCAAGCAAGTGCAGCAGGCAGGGTTCGCCGTGCTGAAGTCGCCCACCATTCCCTCGATGCTGGTGGAAACCGCCTTCATCAGCAACCCGGAAGAAGAGGCGCGGCTACAGACCCCGGCCTATCGCAAGCAAATCGCGCGCGCTATTTTTGAAGGCCTGCGCGCCTACCTCGACACCAATCCGCCCCTGGCCCGCCGTCGCATTCTGACCTGAAGCTGCTCCACGGCGCCCGTGATTTCAGAGCGCCAGCCCGAGCTGCTCGCGGCTGATGATCACGCCGTCTTCATCGGCGTAAAGCCATTCGCCGGGGCGCACGATCACGTCCTGAATCGTCACCGCGACATCGACCCTGCCTTTACCGTGTTTCTCCGGTGGAGCGGGCATGGGCGCCAGTGCCAGCACGCCGATAGGTACCTGCAGAATTTCATGCACATCGCGCACGCAACCATTGACCAGCACCCCGGCCCAGCCGTTCTGGCTGGCCAGCGCAGCGAGGTTGCCGCCCAGCAGCGCGCGCTTCATCGAAGCGGCGCCATCCACCACCAGCACCCGGGCCATGCCGGCCGACTCCAGGGTGGCGCGCACCAGGGCGTTGTCGTCGTGACACTGCACCGTGGCGATCTTGCCGCGAAAACGGCTGATCTTGCCGAAGGAGCGGAAAACCGGCGGCAGCACCCGCAGCGCATCGGTGTGCAGGGCGTCGCGGTGCGCATCGCACAGATCACAGGTTGAAAACAAGGCGTGCATGTCCATTCCTCCAGATGCATTCTCATTGTCTGCAAGCATTGAAGCAGACCCGCTTTGCGCGAAGGCTGTGTCAGGTCAAGTCCTCTACGATGTGGCTCTCAAAGGCCCGCCCTGTTTCTGTCTGATTCCATGCCCATTCTTGCGCTCAAAATCGATGTCGATACCCTGCGGGGCACGCTCGAAGGCGTACCTGCCCTGCTGCGCCTACTCGACAAACATCAACTCCGCGCCACCTTTTTATTCAGCCTCGGGCCAGATCACACCGGGCGCGCGCTCAAGCGGGTGTTTCGCCCCGGCTTCCTCGCCAAGGTTCAGCGCACATCGGTGACCAGCCACTATGGCCTGAAAACCTTGCTGTACGGCACACTGCTGCCCGGCCCGGACATCGGCCGACGCGCCGCAGATCCCATGCGAGACGCCGACCGCGCCGGCCATGAAACCGGCGTGCACACCTGGGATCACATCCTCTGGCAAGACTACGTGGTGCGCAAAAATGCCGACTGGACCCGCCGTCAGCTGCAGCTCGCTGCCAACCGCTATGGCGACATCTTCGGCCGCCCCCCGCAAGTGCACGGCGCCGCCGGCTGGCAGATGAACGACGCGGCCTATTTGCTGGAGCAGGAACTCGGCTTCACCCTGGCTTCGGACGGTCGGGGCACCCGTCCCTTTCTGCCGGTGGTGCAGGGGCGCACACTTTCCGTTCCCCAGTTGCCAACCACCCTGCCGACGCTTGACGAGCTGATCGGCGTGGACGGCTTGAATGAACACAATGTGGCCGATCACCTTCTGCGCCTGAGCACCGACGGGCGCGACCATGTCTACACCCTGCACGCCGAGCTGGAAGGCGGCCGTCTTGCTCCCGTGTTCGACCGTCTGCTGCAAGGCTGGAAGGCGGCTGGCTTGCATTGCACCTCGATGCGCGGTTATGCCGACTCGCTGAACCTGGCCTCATTGCCACACCATGCGGTCCGCCTGGGCAGCATTGCCGGGCGCAGCGGCACCCTCGCCTTGCAAGGTGCCGCCGTATGACGCGCACTTCGGTCGCTTCAGAGGGTCAACCCGACGATACGAGCGAGCCCGACACCCCCTGCGTCGGCGTGTGCTCCACCGGGTTCGACGATGTTTGCCGCGGCTGTCTGCGCACCGCGGCGGAGGTCGGTCGCTGGGTGGAGATGAGCCCGGCAGAAAAGCGCGCGGTCTGGGCGCGCATTCTGGCCGAGGGCTATGTCCCGCGACGGCGTGATTGAGTTCTCCCGCCAGATGGAGTCCAACACCGCATTCCCGGTGGATGACTGCGCCGCAGCATCAATCATTCCCTTGTTAGTATCGATCTCATTTTCGACCCCACCGTCATACTCTCCATGCCCCCGACCATCACCAAAGCCGTCTTCCCCGTTGCCGGTCTCGGCACGCGTTTTCTGCCCGCGACCAAAGCCACTCCGAAAGAGATGATGCCCGTGGTCGACAAGCCGCTCATTCAATATGCGGTCGAAGAGGCCTATGCGGCGGGCATCACCGAAATGATTTTTGTCACCGGCCGCCACAAGCGCGCCATCGAGGATCATTTCGACACCGCCTACGAACTGGAGCATCAACTTGAAGAAGCGGGCAAACAGGCCATGCTCGACGTGGTGCGCAGCGTCAAACCCGACAACGTGCAATGCGTGTTCGTGCGCCAGCCCGTGGCCAACGGCCTGGGCGCGGCGGTGCTGTGCGCCGAGCGTCTGGTGGGCGACGAGCCGTTTGCCGTCATCCTCGCCGATGACTTGCTCGTCGGCGAGCCGCCCGTCATGGCGCAAATGGTCGAGATTCACAGCCGCCATGGCCGCAGCGTCCTCGCCACCGAAGAAGTGCCGCGCGAGCACACCAAACGCTACGGCATCGTCAGCGGGCAGGAAATCACACCCGGGCTGACCTCGCTGTCGGGCATCGTCGAAAAACCCGCTCCAGACGTCGCGCCCAGCACCCAGGCGGTCGTGGGTCGCTACATCCTCAGCCCCCGCGTGTTTCATCATCTGCGCAACGGCAAGCCCGGCGCCGGAGGCGAAATTCAGCTCACCGACGGCATCTCCGCGCTGCTGCACGAAGAAGCGGTGTACGCCTATCGCTACAGCGGCCGCCGTTTCGACTGCGGCAGCAAGCTCGGCTATCTCGAAGCCACGGTGCAACTGGGCATGTCTCACCCCGAGACCGGACCGGAATTCAGCGCCTATATCAACAATTTGTGCGCAGGCCACGCAGCAAGCTAAAGCTTGCCTAGGAGTCGGGCTCGGGGCTTGGGTAAAAATGGCGCTGCCGCACCCTGGCCGGTGGGCGGACCAAGGCCCTTCGATGCCCTATCGAATACGGGAAGCGCCCTTCGTGGGTGTGTGCGGCACCTTCAGCGCCGCCGCAGCAGGTGGTGGTATTCGCCGCCCTCGGTCTTCTGATCGACTAGGGCGTTGCCGGTCTGACGAGCGAAGGCCTGAAAGTCTTTCACCGAACCGACGTCGGTGGAGACGATGCGCAGCACCTGGCCGCTTTGCATCTGGGCGAGTGCTTTCTTGGCCTTGAGGATGGGCAGCGGGCAGTTCAGTCCGCGCGTATCCAGGTCGACATCAATCACAGGTTGCTCCACACGAATCTCCAGGTTTTGGCGCGATGAGTGCATTTTAGGGGCGCATTGCACGGCCGCACGCGCCTGCCGACAATGGGGGCAATCGCACTGTTTTTAATGCCCCAAAAATGAACCTGAGCTCGCTGTTCTCCATGCCCGGCAACACCGCCACGCTGGACTTCTCCAGCTTGAACGAGCAGCAGTTGCTCGCCCTGGCCATTTCGCTCGAAGAGGACGACGCGCGCATCTACAGCCAATACGCGCAGGCGTTGAACGCCGATTATCCCGACACGGCCGCGCTGTTCCGCGGCATGGCGGCCGAAGAAAACACACACCGGCATCGTCTGCTCGATCTCTACCGCAAACGGTTTGGCGATCGCATTCCGCTCATTCGCCGCCAGGACGTGCGCGGCTTTATCGAGCGCAAGCCGCTGTGGCTGGTGCAGCCGATCGATCTGGACAAGTTTCGCGCCCAGGCCGAGTTGATGGAAGCCGAGTCGCGCATGTTCTACGCCAAGGCCGCGCGGCACGCGACCGATACCGGCATTCGCCAGTTGCTCGGCGATCTCGCCGCCGCTGAAGCTGCGCACGAGCAGAAAGCCGAAGCGCTCGGCAACCAGTTCATCACGCCGCAAGCCATACGCTCCGAGCGCGAAACCCAGCGCCGCGCCTTTGTGCTGCGCTTCGTTCAACCTGGCCTGGCGGGGTTGATGGACGGTTCCGTCTCTACCCTAGCGCCGCTGTTCGCCGCAGCCTTCGCCACGCATGACACCTGGGCCACCTTTCTGGTCGGCCTCGCAGCCGCGCTGGGCGCTGGCATCAGCATGGCGTTCGCCGAAGCCATGTCAGACGATGGTTCGCTCACCGGGCGTGGCAGCCCTTGGCTACGCGGCGGCATCACCGGTCTGATGACCGCTTTGGGCGGCCTGGGCCACACCCTGCCCTACCTGATCCCGAACTTCCACCTCGCCACCACGCTGGCCTTCCTCGTGGTCGGCGTGGAGTTGATCGTGATTGCCTGGATTCGCAAGCGCTATATGGATTCGCCCTTCGGCTTGGCGGTGCTACAGGTGGTTGTCGGCGGTTTGCTGGTTTTTGCCACGGGCATCCTGATCGGCAGCGCGTAATCACAGCCGGCGTTTAGGACCTGGTAACGCCATTGGTCTTGATCCACGCGCCGATTTGCGGCCACGCCTCGTCGAGCGTGCGCTTGCCCATGAACAGGCCTACATGCCCGCCAGGCACGATGCGCTTCTCGATCTGGCTGGCGGGTGTACCGCAGAGGCTTTCAGCGGCGAAGACCTGCTCGTGCGGCGTAATGTCGTCGCTCTCGCCCGCAAGCAGATACAGCGGGCAGGTGATGTCTTTGAGGTGCAGCGCACGGCCCTGGCCGATGAACTGGCCTTTGGCCAGCAGATTGCGTCGGAACAGCTGGTCGATGACTTGTAGATACCAGCGACCGGGCAGGTTCAGCGGGTTTTCATACCAGCGCTCGAAGGCTTCGGTCTTGCTCAGCCAGACCGGATCGTCGATGTGCTCGTACAGGTCGATGTGCTCCTGCACATAGTGCTGCTCGGGGTGCATGTTCTTCCAGCCGGCCAGCATGTATTTGCCCAACATCAGCCCGCCGCCGCTTTCCACCAGTTCTTCATAGAAGCTCATCGGCGTTTGCTTGACCATTTTCAGCAAGGGGCCGTGACCGGCGTGGGTGTCGATGGGAGAGCCCGCCAGCACCAGGCTGGCGACCTTGTCGGGAAAGCGCGCGGCCAGCATCGCCGCCATCCAGCCGCCCTGGCACAAGCCGACGAGGTTGACGCGGCCGCCAAGGTCGTCGATACAGGCGAGAAAGTCGCCGAGGTATTGATCGACTTCGAGGTCTTTCATGTCCGGCGTGGCGCTGTGCCAATCGGTGAGGAATAGCGGGCCGACTCCGCTGTTTGTCAACGTCTGCATCAGGCTCTGGCCCTCGTGATAGTCGGCGATCATCGAGGTGTGCCCGGCATAGGGCGCATTGACCAGGGTGGGAATGCCTTTGGCACCGGGCGCGGAGTAGTCGCACAGATCGAGGGTGCGCAGCTTCAGCCGCACCGTGTGCTCGGTGGCGAGCTTGGGTTTGATGCCCCCGTGCAGAAGCAACTCCTCGTCGAGAAACTTCACATTACGCGCCGCCAGCTCCATACCCTGCTCGGCCATATCGGTCGCGAGTTGCAGCGGCCAGAAAAAAGGCACGTTGAGATTGGGTTTGGCGGGCTTGGGCTTGGGGTCAGACATGGAAAACCTCCTTCAGGCAATGGCAAAGCGGCGGAACAGGGCTCGCTTGATCAACAAATCCAGCAATAGGGTGAAAACGACCGTCGCCAGTAAAACCATGCCCACGACGAATCCGGGCAAAGCGGCCATCAACACGCCGAAAGCCGCCAGCAGACAAACGATGATCACGTCGCCGATACTGGCCGCCGCCATCCAGCGCGACGGAGCGAGCGACCATAGCGGGCCGTTGCTGCGCAGCAGATAGATGCCAGCCTGATTGCCGAACACCAGAATCAGGAACACCACGGTCTGCAACTGCGCCAGGCTCAGCCCCTGCGCCTGCGCCCAGACATACACGCCCCAGGCGAACAGCAGGCTCAAGACCGCGAGCACGATAGACGCGCCCATGAGTCGGCGCACCTGCCAGTGCTGCGGCTGGGCCGAGGGGTGGACGCGGTCGGTGGCGATACTCATGGTGGCGAAATCGTTGGCGAACAGCATCAGCACGATGAGCAGCGGCGAGATGACGAAATGCCCGGTCAGCAGCAGGCCGAAAGTGAGGAACACCACGATTTCCAGCGTGCGCAGCACCTTGTTGAGGGTGTAGGTGAGCATGCGCCGGTGCACCTGCCGCCCGGCGCGCACCACGGTGAGCACCCCGCCCAGCCCCGGGTCGGTGAGCACCACTCCGGCGGCCGCCTTGGCCACATCGGTGGCGCTGGCCACGGCGATACCCATCTCGGCCTGGCGCAGCGCGGGGGCGTCGTTGACGCCATCGCCGGTCATGCCGGTGACATGCCCGGCCTTTTGCAGCGCGGCGACGATGTGGTGCTTGTCCTCGGGCAGCACGCGCGCGTAGAGGTCGCATTGCGAGGAGTCGAGCGCCACGTCTTTCTGGATGTGGCACACGCGCGTACCCAGGCCCAGCTCGCCGCCGACGGCGCGCGCGGTTTCTTCGGCATCTCCGGTGGCCATGCACACGCGCACGCCGAGCTGCTTGATCTGGGCGATGAGGTTGGCGGCGTCTGGCCGGGGTGGATCGGACAAGCCCACCACGCCCAGCAACTGCAACGCATCATTCGCGCCCGCCGCCACCGCGAGCACGCGCGCGCCGCTGGCGGCGAGCTGTTTCTCCGCCGCGTCCAGCGCAGCCTGCTGCGCGGCGTCGAGATGACACAGCGGACCAATGACCGTGGCGGCGCCCTTCATCGCGCGCCAGGGCTGACCGTCCACGGTGTAGAGCCCTTCGCTGCGCCGCGTCGCGGGATCGAAGGGGTGAAAGGCACTGCGTACAGGCGCATCGGCCAGCAGCCTGCGTTCGCGCGCGGGGGCAAGGAGGGCCAGATCGAGCGGGTCTTGCGTGGCATCGTCGCTGGCCAGCGCGGCGGCGCGCAGCACGGCGTCTTCATCCGTACCCTGCACGAGCGCCGTGGCGCCCGCATAGCGCAAGCTGTTCTGCGTGAGCGTACCGGTCTTGTCGGACACCAGCGTGTCCATCGCCGCAGCCTCCTCCACTGCGGGCAGCCGCGTGACCAGCACGCCCTGATGCGCCAGCAACTGGCTGCTCACGGCTGTCGCCAGGGTGTAGGTGGCAGGCAGCGCCACCGGCACCGAGGCCACCAGCAGCATGAGCGCGAATACTGCCGTGTCGAGCAAGGGCAGGTGATGCCACAGCGCGAAGCCGATGACGATGGCCACGAGCACGAGGTCGAACACCACCAGCCGTTTGACGATGGCGAAGATGGTGCTTTGCATGTGGCTGGGCGCGTTGGAGGTACGCACCAGTTCGGCGGTGTGGCCGAAGAAGGTGCGTGCGCCGGTCGCGGTGACGACGCCCGTGGCCTCGCCCTGTCGCACGATGGCGCCGGTGTAGGCCGGTTTGCCCGCACCCGCGTCCACCGGCAGCGATTCGCCGGTGAGCGCCGACTCATCGAGCGACACGGCGCCATCGAGCAGCCGCAGATCGGCCGGCACGATATCGCCAGCGCGGATGTGCACCACATCGCCCGGCACCACCTGCTCGGCGGCAATCTGCTGCCACTGCGCGTCGCGCCGCACGCGCGCGTTGACGTGCAACTGCTTGCGCAGCAGCGCCAGCGCATCCTTGGCGCGCTGTTCCTGCACGAACGCCACCACCGCGTTGAACACCAGCAGCACGGCGATGACCAGCGATTCCAGCCCGCGCCCGAGCAGCACCTGCAGCACGATGACGGCTTCGAGCATCCAAGGCACCGGCGCCCAGAACTTCGCCAGCAGTTGCCGCCACGCCGGGACGGTCTGTTCGGCAATGGCATTGGGCCCGACACGGGCCAGCCGTGCGGCGGCCTCGCTCGCGCTCAGCCCCTTGCTTGGATCTGTCTCTGGCCAGTCGCCCGACTGCACGGGCTCGGCTTCAGCTTGGGCAGGGGTCTTTGCGGCCATCGTGGGTTCCTATAACTTGAAGGCGCGTGCGGCCTTGTTGATGCCTTCGCTGAGCATGGGATGCGGAAACACCGTATCGGCCAGGGCCTTGGCGCCGAGCCCTTGTTCGAGTGCCAGCGCCAGCGGGGCGATCAGCTGCGCGGCGTCCATGCCGGCGATCTGCGCCCCCAGCAAGCGGGCGTCATGGCGATTGAACACCAGTTTGATGAACCCTTGCGTTTCGGCATAGATCTGCGCCCGCGAATCTTCGGCATAGTCGTAGCGCATCACGGCCACGGCGTCGGCGCCCAGCGCCGCTTCGGCCTGCGCTGCGGTCTGTCCTGCATGAGCCAGTTCGGGCTCGGTGAACACCGTCATGGGCACGGCGTGGAACGGCATGCGATCCACCGCCTGCTCGCCCGCAGCGATGCAGTGCGCGGCCACTAGGCTTTGCCGCACGGCGGAATGGAACAACATGCTGCGTCCATTGATATCTCCCGGCGCCCATACCTGCGGGTTGGACGTGCGCAGGGTGTCGTCCACTTTGACATGCCCGCGCTCCATCGCCAGACCGAGGTGCTCCACACCTTCAGGCAGCACGGCCACGCGGCCGGTGGCCATGAGCACGGCGTCGCCCTGCAGGCTGCGCTCGCCGCCGCCCTGCTTGTAGCGCACGTGATAGCCATCGCCATCGCGCGCGATGCTCAGCACCTGCGCGGAGCATTCGATGCGCACGCGCTGCGACAGACTGGCATGCAGAAAAGACGCCAGTTCGGCATCGAACCCTGGCAGCACCTGAGGCGCATATTCGAGAATGCTGCACTGGGCGCCGAGGGCCTGCAGCATCGACGCCGTCTCCACCCCGATGTAGCCGCCGCCGATGATGACGAGGTGTTGCGGCAGCGGCAGATCGGCGCCGAGGCGGAACAGATCGTGCGAAGTCAGCGCCAGATCAGCCCCGAGTATGGGCAGGCGCGCGGGCGTCGAGCCGGTGCCGAGGATCAATTGGCGAAAGCGGACTTCGCGCGAACCGCTGCCATCGCCAGCATCGATGCGCGCGCGACCCGGCGCGACGATCACGCCGCGCCCCTGCACGAAGGCGACGCCGCCCGCGGCGATCTCGCGCGCATGTTGCTCGTAGCGGGTGTTCTGCACGCGATCCTTGTGCGCCAGCACCGCGCCCCAGTCCACCGCGGGCTTGCCGCCGCGCAGACCGAAGCCGTCGAATTTGTCTGCCAGACTGCGCACCAGCGCCGCCTCGCGCACCGCCTTCGAAGGCACGCAACCTTCGGCCAGACAGTCGCCGCCGAGATTGCCGATCGGATCGACCATCAGCACCGACCGCCCGGCCTGGGCGAGAAAAAAGGCCCCTGGATACCCTGCGCCACCGGCGCCGAGCACGAGCACATCCACGTCGTCGCTCAGGGCGGTCAGCGGGGTTGAAAATTCGAGTGCCATTCCATCCTCCAGACTCTATGCAGAATGCAAAGCATTGGATTGCGGCGGCGCAACATGGCGTTTGACTTGCATCAAGCTCGCCAGACCTGCGAATGTCAGACACGCTCCAAAATGCAACGCGAGCACCGATAGCGTGAGCAGGCCCTAATCGTTGCCCGGCGGCATGTTTTCAGGTTGTTCCAAACCCAATGCAGCGCGTCGGCGCAACGCCAGCCAAGCCAGCACGCAGCCAACGATCCACGCCACGGCGCGCGCGGCCAGCAGCATGCCCGGCGAAAACCCGGTCAGCGAGTCGCCCCCGAATTCCTGAACCCAGCGTGGATCGACCGCGCCCGAGGTCAGCGCGCTGATCAGTGCAATCAGCAGCAGGCTGATGCCCCACACGGCCCAGGTTCGGGCGATAAAGGCATACAGCAGGCGAAACGCCACCGCGCCCAATAGGGCAAACAACAGGCACTCGATGATCAGCACGCGCAACATGATGAGGTCTCCTTGGGAATCACCCCATCAGTCCATGCGGTGACGGAACAGCCAGGCGGCAAACGCCATGCTGACGACGCCGATCAGCGCCAGCGGCCAGTATTGCGACATCAGGTCGCTCACCCCATAGCCTTCGAGATAGACCCCGCGGGTGATGATGAGGAAATACCGCATGGGGTTGATGTAGGTGAGCAACTGCACCGCCTCGGGCATATTGGCAATGGGCGTGGCAAAGCCGGACAGAATGATGGACGGCACCAGGAACATGAACACGCCCAGCAAACCCTGCTGCTGGGTCACGGCGATGGACGAGATCATCAGCCCGATGCCGGTGGCGGCGAGCAGGAAAAAAAACAGCCCGACTCCCAGCGCCAGCACGCTGCCCACAAACGGCACGCCGAACCAGAGTATGGTGACGATGGCGATAAAAGCGGCCTCCAGCCCACCGATGATGAAACCTGGCAACGCCTTGCCCAGCAGAATTTCCACCGGACGCAGGGGCGTGACCAACAACTGATCGAAGGTGCCCATCTCGCGTTCGCGCGCCACCGACAGCCCGGTGACCAGCAAGGTGACCACGAGAGTGAGCAGAGCCACGATGCCCGGAAGAATGAACCAGCGCGACAGCAGATTGGGGTTGAACCAGGAGCGAATTTCCAGCCTCGCCGGCGGGCCGCGCCAGCCGTGTTGCGCAGCCCATTGCTCATTGAAAGCGAACAGCACACTATTGGCATCGTTCAGCGCCAGCGATGCGGTGTTGGAGTCTCGGCCATCGACCAGCAGTTGCACCGTGGCCGGTTGATGCCGCAGCAAATCGCGGGTGAAGTGCGGGCCGATGTGCAGCACCAGCAGCGCATCCTTGTTGTCGATCAGCGGGGCGATCTGCGCATCGTGGGTGATGTTGGCCACTTGGCGAAAGGTGTCCGTGCCGGAAAAGCGCGCGATCAGTTCGCGCGAGGCGTAGCCCGGGTCTTCGTTGTAAACCGCATAAGGAATGTGGTTGAGGTCGAAGCTGGCGGCATAGCCGAACACCAGCAGCTGAATGAGCGGCGGGCCGATCAGCACCGTGCGGCTGGCCGTGTCGCGCAGCAGCATGAGCAGTTCCTTGATGACGAGTGCAACGACGCGGCCCCACATGGTTCAGTCCAGTCTCTTGTGCGATTTGCGCCAGGCAATGCCCATGAATATCGCCCACATCACCATGAGCGCGGCGCTGTTGCCCAGAATCACCGGCCAGACATTACCCGCCAAAAACACGGTCTGCAAAATGGCGACGTAATAGCGCGCGGCGACCAGATGCGTGAGAAACTGCACCACCGTCGGCATGGAGTCGATGTC
The DNA here is from genome assembly GCF_900634595.1 of Thiomonas sp. OC7. NCBI lineage: Bacteria > Pseudomonadati > Pseudomonadota > Betaproteobacteria > Burkholderiales > Thiomonas > Thiomonas sp. OC7. The sequence goes on from NZ_LR131953.1 coordinate 590,408, forward strand.
GAAAATGAACCCCGACAGAATGAAGGCCGGCAGGAAGGTGACGATGACCGCCACCAGCGCGGCGACGAACTGGCTGTTGGCCAGGGTGGAAATCAGCAGCCCCATCGCCAGCGCCACCAGCAGGAACAGCGCCGAGCACAGCACCAGCAGCCACAGACTGCCGACCAGCGGCACGGCGAACAGCCACACCGCCATGGCCACCGACAGCGCCATGCCCCCCATGCCGAGCACGAAATAAGGAATCAGTTTGCCCAGCAGAATTTCCGCCATGGTCACCGGGCTGGCCATGAGCGCTTCCATGGTGCCGCGCTCGCGTTCTCGCGCGATGACCAGCGCAGTGAGCAAGGCGCCGATCAAGGTCATGATGACCGCAATCAGCCCCGGCACCAGAAAGTCGCGGCTGCGCACCGCCGGGTTGAACCAGATGCGCGCCTGCACGCTGACGGGCAGGAGCAAGGGCTTGCCCTGCCGCTCGGCTTCGAGCTGCAGCCAGTTTTGCCAGACGCCTTGCAGATAGCCCTCCATGATGCGGGCGTTGTTGGCGTCCACGCCGTTCATCCACACTGCCACGGGAGCCGAGCGGCCGGTGAGCGCCAGCCGGGTGAAGTCGCCCCGCAGCCAGACGATGCCGTCCACCTGGCGGGACATCAGCGCATGACGAGCAGCGGCGATGTCGGGGTAGGTCGTCGGTGCGAAGTACGCCGATTGCTCTAGCCCGCCGACAAAACTGCTGGTCTGCGCACTGGGCTGATCGACCACCACCGCCAACGGAACGCCACGGGCGTTGAGCGACACGCCGTAGCCGAACAGCAGCAGCAGCAGCACCGGCAAGACAAAAGCGATGGCGATGGCGGAGGGGTCGCGGATGATCTGCAAAAACTCCTTGCGCACCAGTCCGCGCAGACGTTGCCGGTTCATCGGGCCTGTCTCCTCATGCCGCGCGGCGAATCTGCGCCTCGTGCGACTGAATCAGGGCGATGAAGGCGTCTTCCATCGTCGGATCGGGCAGCGCGTCGGTGCGAATGCGCCCGCGAATCTCACGGGGCGTGCCAAAGGCCAGAATCTCGCCCAGCGACATCAGCACCAGATGATCGCAATACTCGGCCTCGTCCATGAAATGGGTGGTGATCATGACGGTCACCCCCGATTCGGCCAGATGGTTGATGCGTTGCCAGAACTCGCGCCGCGCCAGCGGATCGACGCCGGAGGTCGGCTCATCGAGAAACAGAATGGACGGCTCATGCATCAACGCACAAGCCAGCGCGAGCCGCTGCTTGTAGCCCAGCGGCAGTTCCATGGCCTCGGCATCGGCATACTCGCTCAGGTCGAACTCATCAAAGGCCCAGGCCAGCCGCTGTTTGCGCCGTGCGCCGCGCAGGCCATAGGCCGAGGCGAAAAAATTCAGGTTCTGCCGTGCAGTGAGATTGCCGTAGAGCGCAAATTTCTGCGACACATAGCCGATGCGCTCGCGCGCGTCTGCGCTGGCCGTGCGCAGATCGGCGCCCGCAACGCGCAGCGTGCCGGAAGACGCTGGCAGCAGGCCGCAGAGCATGCGAAAAGTCGTGCTCTTGCCCGCGCCATTGGCACCGAGCAAACCGAAGATCTCGCCCTTCCCCACGTTGAAGCTGATGCCCTTGACCGCCTGGAACGCCCCGAAAAAGCGGCGCAACTCTTTCACTTCGATCACGGTGGACGCCGCATCATCGGGCTTGGCCGCGATGGCGACAGTAGCAACGGCCGCCTCAACCTTGGGCGCAGCCTGCGTCTGCGGGGCAGGCAGACCCGTGTGCAACAAACTGACAAAGGCATCCTCGAAACGCGGCTCGACGGCCTGCCAGTCTTCTCCGGCTTGCTGCAGGGGCTGGGTGTCCTGCAACACCACCCGCACCCCTTCGGCCTGCACCAGCGCATCGACCACTCCGGCGCGCGCATGCAGCGATTCCTGCAACGTGCGGCGATGCCATTGCGCATGCCACACCAGAAACACATGACCTTTCAGTGGTGCCCGAAAAGCCAGGGGCGGCTGATGCGCCAGCACATTGCCCTCATGCAGCAGCACGATGTCGTCGCACTGCTCGGCCTCGTCGAGATAGGCGGTGCTCACCAGCACGGCGACATTCTGGCTGCGCAAGAGTTTGATGATGCTCCAGAGCTCACGCCGTGAAATGGGATCGACCCCGACAGTCGGCTCATCGAGCAGCAGCAGCCGCGGCGCGCGCAGCAGGGTGCAGGCCAGCCCCAGCTTTTGCTTCATGCCGCCGGAAAGCGCCCCCGCCCGTCGATGCGAAAACGGGCCGAGCGCGGTGAGCTTGAGCAAATCGTCGAAGCGCGATTGCCGCTCGGTGGCTTTCAAGCCCTGCAGATCGGCATAGAGGTCGAGGTTTTCCTGAACGGTGAGATCTTCATAAAGACCGAAGCGCTGCGGCATATAGCCGATCATCTGTTGAATGGCCGAGGCCGATTGCCGCACGTCCAAGCCCAGCACCCGAACCTCTCCAGAACTGGGCAGGAGCAAGGCGGCGGCAAGGCGGATCAGCGTGGTCTTGCCCGCGCCGTCCGGCCCGAGCAAGCCGGTGATGCGGCCCTGCTGAATGCGCACATCGACGCCCTTGAGCGCATCAATCACACTGTTGCCCTGCCTGAACTGCTTGTGCACCGCCGCGAATTCAAGCGCCGCGTCGGACGGCACTGCGACCTGCTCAGACCGGGCCGAAGTCTCAGTGTTGGCAGACATGCTCGGGTACCGATTGCGGCGCGTTGTTCAACAAAGGCACCTGCACGGTAACCGGCATGCCCAGGCGCAGTTTCTGATCGGGATTGCAGGCATACACCCGCACCCGATACACCAGTTGCGCACGCAACTCGGTGGTCTGCACCGACTTGGGCGTGAACTCCGCCGTGGGGGAGATATTGCCGACCCAGCCCTTAAACGGCTGGCCAGGAAAGCTGTCGGTCAGAATGTCGGCGCGCATGCCCGGAGCGATTTTGCCCAGCTCGGTTTCCGGCACATAGGCGCGCACCCAGACCGGGTTGTTCACCGCGATGGTCATCACCGGGGTTTGCGGTGCGGCCATGTCGCCCACCTCCAGAATGCGGTTTTCCACCACGCCATTCTCGGGCGAATACAACACCGCATCGGTCAGTTGGCGCTGGGCCAGTGCGAGCGCAGATTCATCGGCCTTGACCATCGCCTCAGCCGCAGCGATGTCTTCCTTGCGCGGGCCTTGCACCGCCAGGCTCAGCGCCTGGCGCGCGCGCTGCACACCGGCGGCTGCCGTATCGAGCTGCTGGGTGACGTTGTCCAGACTTTGCCGGGGCAGGAAGCCCGATTCCACCAGCGTCTTTTGCCGAGCATAAGTAGCCTTGGCGTTGGCCTGCGCCGCCAGCGCCGCGTCCACCCCGGCTCGCGCCTCGGCAATTTCCTGCGGACGGCTGCCCGCCTTGAGCTTGGCCAGCACATTCTGCTGCGCGAGCAATGCCGCCTGCGCCCGGTTGACCGCGTCTTGGTAGCGCACCGCGTCGATGCGGGCCACCACTTGCCCCTTGCGCACGGCATCACCTTCCTGCACCAGAAGTTCAGACACCCGCCCGGCATCGTTGAACGCGAGCTGCACCTGCCGAATGTCGATGTTGCCGTAGAGGGTGAGCGTGTTCGAGACCGGTTTCGCCCGCTGGGTCCACCAGTAAGCGCCACCGGCGACGAGCACGACGAGGAGCAATACCACAATGATCAAGGGCCGCTTTTTGTTTTTCATGGGAGTGCGAATGACTGGGTAGAGACGACGAGCGAGCGGTCAGATGTTTCATTGTCGCGCCAGCTTGCCGCCCGGGCATGACTTACATCAATCATGCCTGTGCTGTGGGGCGTAGCATCAACCGCAACACTCCACACCTCAATATTCCCGATGGCAACGTCAGTTTCCTCTGCCCGCCGCTGCGCGCGTGGCCTGCGTCACGTTTGGCTCCTGCGCGCCGTCTGTTTTATCGGCGGCGTGGTCGGCGGCGGCTTGGCCTTTGCGGGAACGTCCAGCGCAGAAACTCTGGCGCAGGTCTTCACGCTGGCGCAACAGCACAACCCGGCGCTGCGCAGCGCGCAGGCGAACTATCAGGCCGCCTTGTCCGGCGTGCCGCTGGCGCGGTCGAAGCTGCTGCCGCAACTGGTGGCGGGCGCCAATTTGAGCGCCAATGCGCAGGACAACAGCGACAACCCGCTGCTGCAGAAATTCGGCATGCCCACTCAGTGGAACTACACCTCCCGCGATGTCAATCTGGTGGCCACGCAGGCGCTCTATCAACCCGCCGATCATCTCGGCGTCGAACAGGCGGATGTCGCCGCACGCATCGCCTACCTGAAATTCGTGCAGCAAGACCAGGATCTGATGCTGCAAGTCGCTGCGCGCTACTTCGACGTACTGGCCGCGCAAGACAGCCTGCATTCGCTCGAAGAACAGCAAAAAGCGGTGACGCAACAGGTCAAATCGGCACAGGCCAATTTCGACGCGGGCAACGGCACCATTGTCGATGTGCGCGATGCTCAGGCGCGCGTCGATCTCACCGCCGCACAAGTGCTGGCGGCTGAGAATCAGCTTGAACTCACGCGCAACAGCCTGCAACAGTTAGTGGGCACCACCACGCAAACGCTGGCGCCGCTGCCCAGCAGCACGGCACTGCAGGCGCCGCTCGGCGACATGCACGCGTGGAGCCGCAAGGCCGAAGAGCACAACCTCGGCGTCGATGAGGCGCTATTGGGCGTGAAACTGGCGCAACTCAGCGCGAAAAAGGCCGACACGGGTTATCGGCCCACCGTCTCCGCCTATGCCCGCCTCGACCACAACGCGACGACGGGCGGCAGCCCGCTGTTTCCCTTCAGCAACCGCGCCAATGTCGCCAGCGTGGGCGTGCAGATGCGCTGGCCGTTGTTCACCGGCTATGCGGTGCAAAGCGATGTCGAACAGACCGCGCATCTGCTCGAAAAATCGCAATCCGATCTGGATTCGGCCCGCCTCGCTGCCGCGCAGCAAGCGCGCGCTGCTTACCTCAGCGTGCAATCCGGGCTGGCGCAGGTGAAGGCGCTCGACGCGGCCATTGCCTCCAGCCGCAGTTCGCTGCAGGCGAATGAAACCGGGTTCAAAGTGGGGATGCGGGTCAACATCGACGTGCTCAACGCGCTGTCTCAGCTCTACGAAACCCAGCGTCAGGCCGACAAGGCACGTTATGACGTACTGGTCAACACCCTGCGCCTGAAAAACGCGGCAGGTGAGCTCGACCGCCGGGACATCGACACCCTGAGCGCCCTGCTCGAACCAGCGAGCGAATAAAACAGGGGTTGATCGAAATCAAGCCAACTTGAGCGCAGCACGTTTGGCTGCGGGCTTGTGGCAAGACGATGCGGGCAGAGTCACTGCCCCGTCGAGCCAGGCGCGCAATGGGTCTTCACTCAGAATCTCGATCAATCGCTTGTCCACCCGCACCACACCCAGCTCTTGCAAGTGCGAAAGAAGGCGGCTGATGGTTTCCATGCTCAGGCCAAGGTAGCTGCCGAGTTCTTCTCGGGTCATCAGCAACTCGAACTGATCGCACTTTTCTCCGGCTTGACGCAATTGCTCCTGCCTGTGCAGCAGAAAGCTGGCGATTTTTTGCGTGGCACTCATGCTGCCGAGCCTGAACTGGTCATGCTCGGCCCGCGCGAGGCTCTCGGACGCATAGGCCAGCAGATGATTGAGCAAGCTGCGGTCAGCGCCAACGATGGACTCCACCGCAGCCATCGAAAACTCACAGATCAACGAGGGCGCCAGCGCGATCAGGTCGGTCGTGTAGCGTTGCTGTGCAAACCCGCTCAAACCCATCAGTTCGCGTGCGTAGTGAAAGCTGACGATCTGCGACTGGCCGTTTTCGCCAATCTCTACCGCCTTGAAACCCCCGCTCACCACCAGGTAGAGATGTTTGAAGGGCATGCCGCTGTGCACCAGGGTTTCACCCCTGCTCAATTCCAGCGTCGCCTCGGCGGCTTCGGTCACGCGCTGCCGCAAGACCGCATTCAGGTCTGCAGGCAGATTGCCGTCACAGGGATGCGGATGATGCGAGCGGAACTGAGCGGGAATGGGATGCCGTTTCATGTGCGAATCCAGAGAATTCGCGCATCCTAACAAGCCCTTTCCAGAACAATGTGACCAAAGGTGCGCCGCGCGCTGGCAAATCAAACCTTGGGTTCGCCCGCATGCACGATCAATACCGGAACCGTGCTGCGCTGCGACACGCCCTCGGCCACGCTGCCCAGAATCATGCGGCGCACGCCGCTGCGACCATGGCTGCCGATGACGATCAGATCGGCGCCCCAACGATGCCCTTCCGCCAGGATGGCGTCGGCCACGCGCGGCAAGGCCTGCGTGGTTTCCACCACGGCGGAGCTAACGTCCATACCCGGAGCGCGGGCTTCATTCACCCAGCGGTCGAGCAATAGCCGGGCATCGTTGCCCAGCACATTGAGAAATTCCGGGGAGGAACTCAGCAGTCCGTTCGCCTCCACCACCACCACGAAGCGAATGGCGGCCTGCTGGTCGCGCGCCAGCGCAGAGGCCTGGGCGGCGGCCGATTGCGCGGTCTGGCTGGCGTCTATGGGAACCAGGATTTTTTTGTAGGTGGACATAATGCCTCGTCGGGTGAATAGAACAGGAACACAAAAAGAGGGGAAACCCCATCAAATGCCGAGCATCTGGTCTTTGGCTTTGAAGTAATGCCGGGCGTGAGCGACGAGCTGAGCGTCGGTGGGATGATCGGCCGACTCCAGACCCAGCACATGCTCGGCCACAGCGGGGTCATGGTGCTGCAGATGCTTGAACAAAGCCAGCTTGGCCTGCCCAGGGCCGGTGATGAGCACCTCGGGAACGCCGACCAGGGCTTGCGCCACCTTGTGATAGAAGTGCTGGTCTTCCGGCGCCTTGCCGCTGCCGATCGTGCCGCTCATGACGTGCAGATGCGGATGCTCCTTGGGCATGATGATGGATTTTTCGATATCCGCCGGGTCGATGAACAGCACGCGGGCCTGAGCATGATCGACCCAAACAACTGCATGACGATGTGCCATGATGAAACTCCCTTTGAAAGTGAATACACAAGAACAACATTAGCAGCGCTCACCCGCCATTTCATTGACCTGGCTTGAATGTGCGCTGTTTGAGCAGATGCAAAAAACTAAGGTGCCGCGGCGTGTTGCGATCGAAGTGGCGATAGACCGCCAGCTTGGCCTGATCTTCGACGAAAGCCCAGAACACGCAATAGACCCAGATCAACCCGACCGCCGACCAGCTGATGGGCGCAATCAGCCCCAGGGGAAACACCACGAACAGCGTCGCCAGCGCCTTGGTGAGAATGGCCGACCACAGCAAAGCGGGTGACGGCCAGGGCTTTTTCCAGAAAGCTTTTCTGCTGCGCGCGACAAACAGGGTGAGGTGCCCGGAGACCGCCAGTTTGAGGAAGATGAAGGTCTGAATGCTGCCCATGTCGAGCTTCATCACATCATGCGCGAACCACAGCAGCAGCAGGGTTTCGCCCACGCCGATCAGCCCCAGCACCGTGGACACGGTGATGACGCGCCGCATGTCCCAGCGCACCGGTTGCGGATCGACCGCAGTGCGGTCGTAGGCGATGGTCATGATGGGCACATCGTTGAAGAAGGCCAACAAAATGATCATCACCGCGGTGATAGGGTAGAAGTTGTAGGCCAGCATGGCCGCCACCACGAACACCATGATGCGAATGGTTTCGGTGATGCGGTAGATGGCGTAGCTGTTCATGCGCTCGAAAATGCGCCGCGCCTCTTCCACCGCCTTGACGATGGTGGACAGCCCCGGCGCGGTGAGGATGAGCGCGGCGGCCGCGCGCGCCGCGTCGGTGGCGCCGGATACGGCGATGCCCACATCGGCCTGTTTCAGCGCGGGGGCATCGTTGACGCCGTCGCCGGTCATGGCCACGCGGTGCCCCGCGTCCTGCAGCGCCTTGACGATGCCGTATTTGTGTTCGGGGAAGACCTGGGCGAAGCCGTCGGCGGCATCGATCTGGTCGGCCAGGCTCACGCCCGGCTGCTGCTTGTCGGCATCGAACACATCGCCCGCGGCCACGATGTGCGTGCCGATACCGAGCTGCCCGCCGATTTCGCGGGCAATCGCCACGTTGTCGCCGGTGACCATCTTCACCGCCAGACCGTGGCTGCGGGCGTCGGCGATGGTTTGTCTGGAGTCGCTGCGCGGCGGGTCGAACAGCGAGAGCAGGCCATCGAGTTGCCACGCGCCGTCACCAGTCTTGCTCGCCACGCCGAGGGTGCGCAGCCCTTTGGCGGCCTGCGCGTCGATCCAGGCGTCGGCCTTGCTGCGGGTGGCGTCATCCAACTTGCACAGATCGAGAATGACCTGCGGCGCGCCCTTGGTAGCGGCCAGCGGCGCGCCCTGCGCGTCGGTCCAGCGGCCTTCGCTGCGCTTACCCACCGGATCGAAGGGGGTGAAACCCGCGGCGGTGAAACCGGCGGGCGTGGCGGTTTGCACGGGCTGCGCGGCGTACACCGCCTGATCGATGGCGTCGCCGTTGTCAGGCTGGCTGGCGAGCGCCGCGTGCAGGTTCAGCGTGGCGGCATCGGGTGCGGCCAGCAGCAGCGGCTCGCCCAGGGTGAGCTTGTTCTGCGTCAGGGTGCCGGTTTTGTCGGAGCACAGCACATCCACAGCGGCCAGTTCCTCGATGGATTCCAGCCGCGAGACGATGGCCTTTTCTTTCGACAGCGCCAGCGCGCCCAGCGCCATGGTCACCGACAGCACCGCAGGCATGGCCACCGGAATCGAGGCCACGGTGAGGATGAGGGCGAATTGCAGCAGATCGATCCAAGGCAAACCGCGCTGCAGCTCGACCAGCACCAGAATCGCCACCAGCCCAAGGCTGACGTAGATGAGGTAGTCGCCGATATTGAGCACGGCCTTCTGGAAGTGCGACACCGCTCCGGCCTTCTGCACCAGTTGCGCGGTCTTGCCCAGATAGGTATTGACCCCGGCGGCATAGACCACGCCGACCATCTCGCCCTGCTTGGCAATGGAGCCGGAATACACCACCTCGCCCAGCTTGCGGCTGACCGGCAACGACTCGCCGGTGAGTGCCGACTGATCGACGCTGAGGTAATCGCCCTCGATCAGCTTGAGGTCGGCCGGAAGAATGTCGCCCAGACGCACGCGCACCACATCGCCGGGCACGAGCTGCGCGGTGTCGATCTGCGTCCACTGGCCGTCGCGCTTGACGCGGCACTTGAGCGCGAGCTGCTTTTTCAGCGCATCGAGCGCGCTGCTGGCCTTGAACTCCTGCCAGAAACCGATGCCCGCGTTGAACAGCAGCAACAGCACGATGATGATGAAATCCGGCCAGTGCCGCACCAGCGCCGAGAGCAGCGCGGCGACCTCGATCATCCACGGAATCGGCCCCCAGAAATAGCGCAGCAGACGCATGAGCAGGCTGACATGCTGCTCCGGCAGGCTGTTGGGGCCGCCCTGCGCCAGACGCTGCGCAGCTTCGGCCTGGGTGAGGCCGTCCGCCGTGCTGTGCAGAGATTGCAGCAGCGCATCGGCAGGCGTCGCGGCAACGGCCTTGGCATCGAGCGTTGGGTTGGCCGGATTCATGTTCTCCCCCCCGTTGGGGATGCGAGCAGTGCAGCCTTGGGGCGGCGCCTCGGCAGGGTTTGCGTTTGATGTTGTTCGAGCGTGAGGCCGTGGCCGTACATGCTGAACGCCCAGGTGCTGAGCAGCCCGAGCAGGCTCACTCCCGCCATCATCGCCAGCACCGTCGGCACGCCCAGAGAAGACTTGATCAGCGGCAAGGCAAACACCCCGAGCGTGGCGCCCACCTTGGCGACCGAAGCAGCAAAGCCCGCGCCCGTGGCACGCAACTGTGTGGGGTACAGCTCGGTGGGCAGGATGTAGGTGGTGCTGTTCGGCCCCATATTCATGAACAGGTTGAACACCACGAAGCCGAAGAACACCAGCCCCGCATGCGCCGCATCGCCGCCCGCGAGCACCGTGCTCAACCACAACGCCGCCATGCCGAACACCATGCCGCCAAAGCCGATGAGCTGCATGCGAATGCGCCCGAACTTCGCCACCGCCCACAGGCCGATGACAAAGCCGAGCAGCAAGAACACATCGATCAGCCCCGTACCGCGCGCCAACGCCGCCACATGCGGCACCAGAGAAAGCCCCTCGCCCGCCACATGCATCTGCGCCAGCAGCACAGCGGTGAACAGCCCCACGCCGTAAGTCGCAATATCCATCAAAAACCACGGCACGGTGCTCAGCAGCGTGCTGCGCAGATAAGCCGGGTGAAACAGCAGGCTGTAGCCCTGCGGCTTGGCCGACTGCGGCACACGGGCAACGAAGTGCACCGTATCGCCCAGGCGCGAGGCCATGCGTTCGAGCTGGCGACGGTCCGAGGGCACGAAGCGTTCGAGCATGTGCACCGCTTCCCGGTTGCGGCCCTGCCCGATCAGCCAGCGCGGGCTTTCCGGCAGATTCAACCGCCCCAGCAAAAACAGCAGCGCAAACAGCATTTCCGTGGCAAAGAACCAGCGCCACACGCTGGGCTCGGGCACAAGATGCAACAGCGCCAGGGACAGCAGCGCCGCCACAATGAGCCCGACGGACTGGCAGGCGATGGTGGCCACCATCATGCGGCTGCGCTTCTCGTGCGGCATGCATTCAGCGACATAGCTGCCGCTCACCGGAAAATCCATGCCGATGCCCACCCCCACCACGAATTGCGCGGTAATCAGCCCCCAGGCATTCCAGGTCAGCGCGCTAAAGCCCGCAGCGACGGCCAGAATGACCATGTCGATCAGAAACACCGATTTGCGGCCATAGCGGTCGGCTAGCCGCCCGCCCCACGCCGCACCGCCGATGGCCCCGGCCACCAGCGCTGCGCCAAGCAGCCCGGTTTGCAGCGCCGAAAGACCCAAGCCCACCGCCAGCAGCGGAATGGCCATGCCCAGCATGAACACCGAGAGACCGTCGATCAGCGTGCCCCCGCTGGCCAGCGCCCAGGCCAGATAGTGCGGCAAGCGCATGGGCGCCGCATCGAGCAAGGCGATGATCTGCGCATGATCGGGGTGAACGGCAGCGCCCTGCGACGCGGCCTGGACGGCGGTTGCCATGCGCCCGGCCTTCAGGCCGCCACGCGGCCTTGCTCCACCGCGTCGTGGGTGTAGTTGAACACCGCGTCGGGATCGGGGCAGAGCAAGGCGTGATCCTTGTCCTTGTAATCCAGCCGGGTGAGCAGATCCATGATGAGGTTGAGCCGCGCCTGTTTTTTGTCGTTGGCGCGCACGATGGTCCAGGGCGCAGTGGGCGTGTGCGTGCGAGCGAACATGGCGTTGCGCGCGGTGCTGTAGTCTTTCCAGTGCTTTTGCGCGGCGGCGTCGATCGGACTCATCTTCCACTGCTTGAGCGGATTGGTGAGCCGATCCTTGAGGCGCTGTTTCTGTTCGGCCTTGTCGATGTCGAGGTAGTACTTGAACAGTTGAATACCCGAGCGCACCAGCATCTGCTCGAACGTCGGCACCGTCTCCATGAATTCCTCGTACTGCGCCTCGGTGCAAAAACCCATCACCCACTCCACCCCGGCGCGGTTGTACCAACTGCGGTTGAACAGCACGAATTCGGCGGCCGCCGGCAGATAAGGCACATAGCGCTGGAAGTACCACTCCGACTCGTCGCGGGTGGAGGGTTTGTTCAGCGCCACCACGCGGGTATCGCGGGGCGAGAGGTGCTCGATGACGCGCTTGATGGTGCCGTCCTTGCCCGCGCTGTCGCGCCCTTCGAGCAGGATGAGAATGCGGTCGCCCTTTGCGATGAGGTGTTTCTGGAACTTCACCAACTCGATCTGCAGGGCTTCGAGGGTTTTGCCATAACCGTGATCGGGGTGGGATGCGGATTGTTTTCGCGTGCTGTTTTTTGCCATTTCAGTCTCCTAAACCCAGGTCGGATTGCAGCGGCGGATCGGCAGGCAAATGTTCCGGCAGCGCATCGCTGCCGACGGGGGTGAGGTAATCGGCCATCTCCTCCCAAGGTTTGCCTTCGGCCAATTCTTCATAGTAGGCCCGCGCGATCTGGCCGAGTTCGCTCTTGGGGTCGAGCAGATCGCGCGATTGGGTGCCATCCAGCCGTCCCATGGCACGCCAGATGAACTCTTCAAACGCCCGCATCTTCTCGGGCGACAACGGCGCTTGTTTCATGCACTACACCTGAACCGCAGCAGGCAGACCGAATTCATCGAGCGCATTGAGCAATGGCGTCATGTACATCATCGCCGGGCCGCCGTGCATGAGCACCGCCAGGAACCCGGCCTCGATCAGTTCGTCGCGTTTCGCCCCGGCATGCGCTGCCTGCTTGACGTGAAACGCGATGCACCACTCGCACTGCGCCGCGACCGACAGCGCCACATTGACCAGTTCTTTCTGCTTGCCCGACAGCGCAGGGCCGGATTCGGCCTTGCCCATGAAGTTCATGAAGGCCTGCACTTCGTTGGGATGGCTTTTGCCGAGCGTGGACAGCAAGGACTCGACTTCATGCAGACGCTCGCGCATCGGGGATTCCGTCATGGTTCTTCCTTCGTTTCAATGGTTTCAATGGAGTGACACTCACTTGCGGCGCGCAGCCGATGAAGCCGACGTCCGGCTGGCTGCGGCGGCCGGCTTGGGTGTTTGGGCGCTCATCAGCCTGACCGCCTGCTGCTGCGTGTCTTGCAGGGTGTTGAGCGCCTGGGTGGTCCAGTTCATGGTGCTCTGCAGCAAGGCCTGCATCGGCTCAACCCCGGCGGGCGCTGCTGCGCTCGCGTTCTGCCCAAGGCTGTCGTGCAGGCTGTTTTGCAGGCGCTCAAGCCTGGACTGCAGGATCTCGGTCATTTCGGCCTGGGTCGCAGAGGCGATCTGCCCGAATTTCTCGACGTAGCTCATGACGTTTTCGCCCCCTGCGCGCGCGGCATCCGCCCAGTCAGCGCCGGGCGCAGACTGCGCCTCGCCCTTGCCGACTGCCGATTGCAGCGTCTGCGCCGCCTGCTGCGCCATCAGACGCATGGTTTGCATCTGCAACTGGGTCAGTTGCTCATAGCCGCGAAAAAGCACTTGATTCAACGCGACGGCGGCTTCCAGCTCGGCCTTCTGCAAGTCTTTCAGCGATTCGGTCGGATTCATGGCAACTCCCCAATGTGAATGTGAGTTTGCAGTGTGCTACAGCACAGCAGCGGGAGCTTGACTTGCATCATGTTGGTGCGACCCGATTTGCCATACCTGTAAGCAGATTTTGCTGCAGCGCACACTGCACAGAGACAGCAGCCCGCCAAACTGGCATGACCCCAAAAAGCACTTGCCTTAATTTCCATGCTTCCATAAACTTTGAAATATGGAAACAAAAGCCGCGCTGCTTGTTCTCGCCGCCCTGTCGCAAGACTCGCGTCTGCGCGTGTTTCGCGTCTTGGTGCAGGCGGGCCCCGAAGGGCTGGCTGCGGGCAAAATTGCCGAGCTCACCGCCATTGCGCCCTCCTCGCTCTCGTTTCATCTGAAAGAGCTCGCCCACGCCGACCTGGTCGAGTCTCGCCAGTCAGGGCGCTTTGTGATCTACACCGCGCGCTTTTCCACCATGAATGAACTGATCGGCTACCTCACCGACAACTGCTGCGGCGGCAATCCCTGCGGCCCGGTCGAGGCGAACTGCCCCCCACCCGTACGCTCAACTGTTGAGGAGACTCACCCATGAAACGCTTCCATGTTCACGTCAGCGTGCCCGCGCTGGACGACGCCATTCGCTTCTACTCCAGCCTGTTCGCCGCCGAGCCCACGGTGCGCAAGGCCGACTACGCCAAGTGGATGCTCGACGACCCGCGGGTGAACTTCGCCATTTCGCAGCGCGGCGCCGCGCCCGGTTTGAACCATCTGGGCATTCAGGTGGAAAGCGATGCGGAGCTCGCGGAAATGCAGCAACGGCTCGAATCCACCGAGGCTGGCTTCATCGAAGAAACCGGCGCCGCCTGCTGCTATGCCCGCTCCGACAAATACTGGGCCAACGACCCGGTCGGCATCGCCTGGGAGACCTATCACACCCTGGACACGATTCCCATGTTCAATGAGTCGCCCGATGACAGCGCTTGCTGCGTGCCTGCTGCGGCGGTTGCCGTGCCGTCACCGGCGCCACGCCCGGCGACGGCATGCTGCGGCGGCGCCTCCGCTTCCAAATCATCCTGCTGCTGATCTTTTACCCACTTGGAGATGTTCATGGACAAGGTTTACAACGTATTGGTGCTGTGCACCGGCAATTCCGCCCGCTCGATCATGGGCGAGGGACTGATCAACACCCTGGGCAAGGGCCGCTTCAAGGCCTATAGCGCGGGCAGCCATCCGGGCGGGGTGGTCAACCCCTACGCCATCGAGCAGCTCAAAAGCATCGGCTACCCGACGGACACCTTGCGCAGCAAAAGCTGGGATGAGTTCGCCACGCCCGATGCGCCGCAGATGGACTTTGTTTTCACCGTCTGCGACAAGGCCGCGGGCGAGACCTGCCCCATCTGGCCCGGACACCCGATGACTGCGCACTGGGGCTTTGAAGACCCAGCCGCCGTGGAGGGCAGCGACGAAGAGAAGCGCCGCGCCTTCCAGACCATCTTCCGCCAGATCATGTGCCGGGTGCGCGCCTTCGTCAGCCTGCCGCTGGATCGGCTGGACGCAGCCGCGATCAAGCGGGAAATCGTGGACATCGGCAAGACCCAGGTCATGCCTTTGCCGGAGTCCTGCGCCAAAGACGATCTCGACCCGGTCGTTCAATAATCGCTCTCCCCGCGCCCAACGGCAGGCAGAACGGCCTGCCGTTTGCGTTTCGATTGCGTCCTCGATTGCGTCCGTTTCCCAACAAAAATTCCACGCCCATGATTGCCGCCCTGCTCATTTTCATCCTCACCCTGGTGTTCGTCATCTGGCAGCCGCGCGGTCTGGGCATCGGCTACAGCGCCCTGGGCGGCGCGGCGATCGCGCTGATATTCGGCGTGATCAACTGGGGCGACATTCCTGTGGTGTGGCACATCGTCTGGGATGCCACCTTCACCTTCGTCGGGCTGATCATCATCTCTCTCATCCTCGACGACGCCGGGGTGTTTCACTGGGCCGCGCTGCATGTGGCGCGCTGGGGCGGCGGACGCGGACGGCGGCTGTTTCCGCTCATCGTGGTGCTGGGTGCGGTGATTTCGGCGTTCTTCGCCAACGATGGTGCGGCGCTCATCCTCACGCCCATCGTGCTGGCCATGCTGCTGGCGCTGGGCTTCGGTCCGGCAGCGGCGCTGGCGTTCGTCATGGCCTGTGGTTTCGTCGCAGACACGACCTCGATGCCGCTGGTGATTTCCAATCTGGTCAACATCGTCACCGCGGGCTATTTCAACATTCCCTTCGACCGCTACGCCGCGGTGATGGTGCCGGTCGATCTAGCCGCGCTGGCCGCGACGCTGGTCGTGCTGATGCTGTTTTTCCGCCGCGACATTCCCGCAGGCTATGACCTCGCCCGGCTCGACGCGCCATCCAGCGCCATCAAGGACGCGCTGGTCTTCCGCTGGACCTGGCCGGTGATGGCCGTGCTGCTGGTGGCGTATTTCGTCACCGCCGCGTGGCAGGTGCCTGTGTCGCTAGTCACCGGCATCGCCGCGCTGCTGCTGCTGGCTCTGGCCGGGCGCTGGTGGCGCGGCGGCCGCGGCGCGGTCATCGATCTGCGCCACGTCATCAAGGGCGCGCCGTGGCAGATCGTGCTGTTCTCGCTGGGCATGTACCTCGTGGTCTATGGCTTGCGCAATGCCGGGCTGACCGACTACCTGGCGCTGGCGCTCGAAGCGCTGGCCCGCCACGGCACCGTGGTCGCGGTGGTGGGCACGGGCTTCATCAGCGCGGTGCTGTCCTCGGTGATGAACAACATGCCCATGACCCTGGTGGGCGCCCTGGGCATCCACCACGCGCAGGGCATAGCCCCGGCGGTGCGCGAAGCCATGATCTACGCCCACGTCATCGGCTGCGATCTCGGCCCCAAGTTCACGCCCATCGGCAGCCTGGCCACGCTGCTGTGGCTGCACGTGCTCGACCGCAAGGGCGTGCACATCGGCTGGGGTTATTACATGCGCATCGGGCTGGCGCTGACCACACCGGTGTTGCTGATCACCTTGCTGGCGCTGGCCTGGCGTTTGGGCTGACCATGACCGACACCCAAGCCGCCCCCTGCATGCTGCAAGCCTGGCAGTTCGCCGAGGCCGAAGTGCGTGGTTTTGTGTGCCAACAGCTGCACGATGGTCGAGAGCTGGATCAGCGCCTGAGCCTTTTTCAACCTTTCTCTTTTCACAGACCCACAATCCCATGAACAAGACCCTCATTGCTTTGACTCTGGCCGCGGCCAGCACGCTTGCCGCCAACGCCCAGGCCGAATCGGCCACCTGGACGCAGAAGATCCTCACCCCGGAAACTGCGCTCAAGGCCGCCGAAGCCGCCAAGGCCGAATGCGTCAAGCGCGGCTGGCAGGTGGCGGTGGCCGTGACCGACCCGTCGGGGCTGCCGTTGGTGATGCTGCGCGACCGCTTCGCCGGCTGGCACACCGTGGCAGCGGCGGAAGGCAAGGCGCGCACGGCGGCGAGCTGGCGGGAGTCCACCAGCTCGGTGGCGGAGCGGGTGAACAAACCCGGCTCTGCCGAGCAAGCCATCAAGAACCTGCCCGGCGTGGTGATGATCGGCGGCGGCATGCCGATCGATGCGGCCGGACAGATGGTGGGCGCCATCGGGGTATCGGGCGCGCCGGGCGGCGCCAACGATGACCTCTGCGCCAAAGCCGGGCTGAGTGCCATCGAGGGCGATCTGGCGTTTTGAGCCGTTTCGACTGATCCTGAGTGCCGGGCTTGCCCCAGGGTTTGCCTTTGGCGCCGCGCAAACATTTTGGTCAAAATTGAAAAACCACCATGACTTCCTCACCCGCATTCCCTGCCGCCCATGAGTTCCACATGAGCCTGCGTGTGGCCGATCTGGCGCGCAGCACAGCGTTCTACACCGCGTTTTTCGGCCTGCCGCCCAAAGACCGCACCGCCCGCTACAGCACCTTCATCGTGCCGCAGCTGCGCCTCAACCTGGTGCTGCTGGTCAACGACCGCGGTGAGGCACTCGACACCTACAGCCTCTACCACCTCGGACTGGGTGTGGCGGGCAAGGCCGAAGTCATCGCCGCCTACCGTGCCGCCGTGGCTGCGGGGGCCGAGATCGTCAAGCCCCCGCGCACCACCTGGCGCGGCACGCCGCTGCACGAACTGTGGCTGCGCGACCCCAGCGGCTATCTGCTGGAGGTCTATGCCCGGCTTACCGATGCTGAACTGGCGCAGATGCCCGCAGACATGGAGCCGTTGTTTCTGCTCGACTCCCCGCAAGCTTGAACCACGAGACGCGCCAACATCAGCCGCGCAGATCGGAGGTGTCGGCCAGCGCCGTAGCTCGGGGGCTGCGGACTGGTGCGGCAGCGAGGCGCAATTCCGCCCGCGCAAGACGCATCACCTAGGCCCCCCGCTGATTGCGCGCGCGGCCCCGACCGCAGCGACGGCCAAGTCCGGCCAGCGCGTGGCGGGAACGAACACGTCAAAAGGCAGTTCGTGGTCGATGTCATACTGGGCCTGCAAACGGGCCATCGGCGATTTGCCGACCCCGCCTTTTCTCCGTCTATCCCCCGCCTATCCAATGAATTGTGCTGATCAATTTCTCCGGAATGCCTGCCCCGCGGGGGATTGAAAGCCGAATCTGAGTCTACGGAGAGCCCGCAGAGGCGGCTCGGCGTTTCCTTAAGAGACTGCTGCGACAGACCGAAGAACAGCGCAGCCTATTACGAGTCTCCTTCGCCGCTTGCAAGCAAAATGCGCGCCTTCATCCTGCGCCCTCCCCCTGATTTTTCTATGCACGCCTACCTCTCCGGTTTCGCCCTCGGTCTGTCGCTCATTGTCGCCATCGGCGCGCAGAACGCCTTCGTCCTCAAGCAGGGGCTGAAGGGGGAACACATTTTCTGGGTGGTGCTGGTGTGCGCGCTGTCCGATGCGCTGCTCATCGGCGTCGGCGTGTCCGGGTTTCATGTGCTGGTGGCGCGGGCGCCCTGGCTGACCACGCTCAGCCGTTACGCGGGAGCCGCGTTCCTGCTCTGGTATGGGGCGCGCAGCTTCCGGGCGGCCCTGCGCTCGGCGGCGGTGCTGGCGCCGGCCGGTGGTGGCGCCAGCCCGCTCGGCAAGACGCTGGCCACCGTGCTGGCGTTCACTTTTCTGAACCCGCATGTCTATCTCGACACCGTGGTCTTGCTCGGCTCGGTGTCCACCCAGTTTCCCGGGCGTACGGCGGCGTTCGGCGCGGGTGCGGCGTCGGCCTCATTCGTATTCTTTTTCGCCCTGGGCTATGGCGCGCGACTGTTGCGGCCGGTGTTTGCGCGCCCTTTCACCTGGAAAGTGCTCGACGTGCTGATCGGATTGACGATGGGCGCGCTGACCCTCAAGCTGTTGCTGGGCGAGTGATCGCCGTCCGCGAAGGGATCAGTCGATCATCGAGGCCGAAGGCGCTGGGGCGGCGAGCAGATCGCCGGCGCGGCAGGTGCGATTGCGACCGCTTTCCTTGGCCCGATACAGCGCCAGATCGGCCTGGTCGAGCAGCTTGTGCAACAGCGGCTGATCCTGCGGATAGCTCGCCAGCCCGATGCTGACGGTCACGCCGGGTACGCCGAGATCCCCTTCCCAGTCTTTGGCCTCGAAGGCCGCGTGAATATCGGCAGCGATCGCGTCAGCGGTCTCGCGCCCGGCTGCGGGCAAGACCAGCACGAACTCTTCGCCACCGGAGCGGTACACCAAATCACCTGGGCGCAAGGTCTGGCGCAACAGCCTGGCCACCTGATGGAGCACTTCATCTCCCACGGCATGGCCGAAGCGGTCGTTGACCGATTTGAAGGCGTCGATATCGAGCACGCCGACGCTCAGCGCGCCACCGCTGCGCTCGCTCAAGGCGATCTGCTGGGCCAGCGCTGCCATGCCCGCGCGGCGATTGGGAATCTGAGTGAGATCGTCGATGCTGGCCATTTTTTCCAGCCGCAACTCCAGGAGCTTGCGGTCGGTGATGTTCTGCACCATGCCGACCATACGGGTCGGACGGCCCTGGGCGTCGCGCTCGCAGACCTGCCCGCGATCATGCACCCAAATGTCATGACCGTTGCGGTTGCGCAAACGGTATTCCGCCTCGAAGCGCATCAGCCGTCCGCGCAAATGCTGATCGATCAAGGACATGACCTGATCGCGGTCGTCGGGATGGACGTTATGTTTCCAGGTCTCGACATGCGGCGTCATTTCATCCGGGCCGTATCCCAGCATGCGCTTGAGCTGCGGGCTGAAATAGACCGCGTCGGTGAGCAGGTTCCAGTCCCACAGCCCGTCCATGGCCTGTTCGAGAGCAAAACGCAGGCGCTCGTCGCGCGTGCTGCTTGCCTCATCCAGGCTCAGCCGCTTGCTGATATTGCGGGCGACGGACAGAAAGTAGTCGCGCCCCTGTTGGTTAAAGTGCGTGGTGTTGACCTCGACCGGAATTTCGCCCCCGTCCTGGTGACGATGGCGCCCGACGAAGGTGTAGCAGTCGGCCGTGCGGATGACTTGGGCGATGTCGGCCCACTGCGGCAAGCCCTGCACGTCCTTCTGCAGGCTGAGCACCGAGTGATGCAGCACTTCGCTGGCTTGCAGCCCGAGATCGGCATAGGCCGCGCGGTTGCACCAGAGGATGTTGGACGTCACCGGGTCGAGCAGATACACCGCATCGGCCATGTGCCCAAACAAAACCTCCAGCGACGGCAGGCCGCCTTGCTCCGCAAACGCCATGATGTATCGCCCAGCCAAGACATCCCGGACAGTTGCATTGCGCAGGCCCGGGATGACCTGACGCGCGCTTTGCCGTGCGCTTTGCCGAGCGACCTCGCTGCGCAGCAAAAGTGGCTGAGTTTAGCGATTTATCAAAGCACGAAGCAATCGCGCCGCAGGCGCATCACCCGTGACGATGTCGATGGTGCGCGTCGGGAAAGTGCGCGTGCGTATGCCGCAGCGGCGCATGGTCGTGCGGGTGGATGTGCTGCGTGCCCACCGGCACCGGCGGCTCATGCACATGATCGTGATGGCCGTCGTCTTTCGGGCCGCCGTGGACATGGCGGTGACTATGGTGCATCGCCTCGTGGTCGTGCGCATGCGCATGGCGTTCGCTGACGTGCAGCCAGACGCCCAGCGCCATCAGTCCACCCGCCAGCACCAGCCCCAGGGTGAGGGTTTCGCCGAGCAAAAGCACAGCCAGCGCGGCGCCGAAAAACGGCGCCACGGCGAAATACGCGCTTGTGCGCGCCGTACCCAGATGCCGCAGCGCCAGCACGAACAGCACCAGGCTGACGCCGTAGCTGGCAAAGCCGAGCGCGCCTGCCGCCAGCACGATGGGCCAAGTCGGCCATTGCGCGCCGACCAGCATCGCCAGCAGCAGGTTGGCCGCCCCGGCGATGAGCCCCTTGCTCATGGCGACAAAACTGGCATCGGCCAAGGCGACTTTGCGCGTGAAGTTGTTGTCGAGCGCCCAGCCCAGGCAGGCGCCGATCACCGCCAGCCCCGGCCACAGACTGCTCCAGTCCAGCCTCACTCCCTGGCCGGGCCAGTTCAGCACCACACTGCCCAGAACAATGGCCCCCATGCCCAAGGCGATGCGGCGATCGAAGTTTTCGCGGAACACAAACCAGGCCAACAAGGCCGTCAACACGCTCTCCAGATTGAGCAGCAGCGAAGCCCCCGCGGCCGGCATGCGCGAGAGGCCGAACATCAGCAGCACCGGTGCCGCCACACCGCCGCTGCATATCGCGGCGGCCAGCCAGGGCCACTCACCGGCTTGCAAATGAGATGTAGCCGCTTCGCCGCTGCGCACGGCACGCAGCGCCCGCCAGGCGGCCAGGCCGATCCCCGAGCCCAGATACAACAAGGCCGCCAGCAACCACGGGCTGGTGTCGGCCAGCAGCAACTTGGCCAGCGGCGCGCTCGCGCCAAACAACAGGGCGGCGACGAGCGCCAGGGTGATGCCCTGATGGAGCGAAGCGTTCTGCGAAGGGGGTGTGAGAGAAGATGGCATAAGAGGGCGTGAGAGGCTTACGAAAGGTACGCCGCCCTGTCAGGACGTATGGCTTGTGACGTTTGGTGAACCCGGCTTGCCTGCGGCGATTGGCTGGCTAATGTTCAAAACAAAATCAGTCTGTGCGAATGTCCGCATGGACCCGCCAGACCTCTCTTCTTTCTGACGCATCATGGGAACCAAAATCTATCTGACCGGACTTGGAATTCTGCTCATTGTCTGCTTGTCCGTCGGCTTTTACATGGGCTACAGCCATGTCTTCGCACCCGGG
The DNA here is from genome assembly GCF_900634595.1 of Thiomonas sp. OC7. Lineage (NCBI taxonomy): Bacteria > Pseudomonadati > Pseudomonadota > Betaproteobacteria > Burkholderiales > Thiomonas > Thiomonas sp. OC7. Next base: position 611,863 of record NZ_LR131953.1, read on the forward strand.
GCCAACAGCGTGCCCGATCAGGGCATCGCACAGGTTCCCCCAAGCCCGATCAGCGCGGCGAGCCACGCCGCACCTCAAAGCTGATCGTCAAACCGGAAACACCCCGGTGCTCAGATAGCGGTCGCCGCGATCACAGACGATGAACACGATGGTGGCGTTTTCCACTTCGCGGGCGATGCGAAGCGCCACTTCGCAAGCGCCAGCCGCGCTGATGCCACAGAAAAGCCCCTCCTCGCGGGCCAGCTTGCGCGCCATGTTCTCCGCCGCGGCCTGGCTGACATATTCCAGCCGGTCCACCCGCTGCGGTTCGTAGATTTTGGGCAGGTATTCCTGCGGCCATTTGCGGATGCCGGGAATGCGCGAACCTTCCTCCGGCTGCGCGCCGATGATCTGCACCGCCGGGTTCTGCTCCTTGAGAAAGTGCGACACCCCGGTGATCGTGCCAGTCGTGCCCATGGCGCTGACGAAGTGGGTGATGCGCCCTTCTGTGTCGCGCCAGATCTCGGGGCCGGTGGTCTCGAAGTGCGCCCGCGGATTGTCGGCATTGGCGAACTGATCGAGCATCAGACCCTTGCCATCGCGCTGCATCTGCTCGGCCAGATCGCGGGCGTATTCCATGCCGCCGCTCTTGGGGGTGAGCAGCAGCTCGGCGCCGAAGGCTTTCATGGTCTGGGCGCGCTCGATGCTGAGGTCTTCGGGCATGATGAGCACCATGCGATAACCCAGAATGGCGGCGGCCATCGCCAGGGCGATGCCGGTATTGCCCGAGGTAGCCTCGATCAACGTGTCGCCGGGTTTGATGGCGCCGCGCTCCTGCGCATGGCGAATCATGGAAATCGCCGCCCGGTCTTTCACCGATCCGGCCGGGTTGTTGCCTTCGAGCTTGCCCAGGATCACGTTGCCGCGCCGCGCATTGTCGGCGCCGGGGATGCGCTGCAACTGCACCAGCGGGGTGTTGCCGATCACCTGGTCGATGGTGAGGTAGGACATGGAAGTCTCCTGAAAGTGTCAGCGGAAATCAGCGGCGGGCAGGCGGTTTGCTGGCAGCTTGGACCGCCTCAGTTCAGGCCGGCCTTGCCGGGCAGATCGAGGGCGGAGAGGTCCATCGCCGCCTCGCGCCAATGGCGCTGTGCCTGGTCTTCGCGCTCGATGCCTTCGAGCAGTTGCGCCAGCGCGGCATGAATCTGCCCGCGCAAACGCCTTTCGTCATCACTGCAAGACTGGATGGCCTTTTGCAGATGCTGCTGCGCCTTGCCCCAGAGCTGCATTTCGGCACAGGCCGCGCCCGCGGTGAAATACGCCTGCGCCTCTTGCGGCCAGCGGCCCAGCCACTGCTCGGTCTGGGCGACAAAACCAGCGTCAATGCCCGTCAGCATGGCGCGCAGGCTGGGCATGAACAGGCCCGGCTCGGCCTGCGCGCGGTTGAGCGCGTCGATCAGCAGTTGCCGCGCTTCGCCGACTTCACCGGCTGCGGCGAAGCCTCGGGCGGCCGCAATCACGAGGGTGGGGTCGGTGCGCTCCTGCGCGGTCAGCCGGTGCCAGGTCGTGCGCAGGGCCTGCGGGTCGTCGCCTGCCTGTCGCAACAGCCCGGTGGCTGCGGTATGCAGCATGGCCTGCGCGGCTGCGGGATGCAGGGCGCCATGTTTGAGCAGGGTGCGCGCCAGCCGCAGCACGGCAGCGTGATCGCCCACTTTGCGCGCGGCCTGCAGCTCGATGCGCAGCGCGTGGGTGCGCCGCTGCACCCCGGCGGGCAGCGAGCGCAGTTGGGCCAGCGCTTCGCGCGGCTGCTTGGCGTCGAGCTGCCACTGCGCCTTCAGCAACGCACCGGCATCGCGGGCGGGTTGCGGCAGTTGCTCCAGGTAGGCGTCGCGCCGGTCGTAGGCCTGGAGTTGCTGCGCCGACTGCGCCGCGGTCATCAGCGCGGCGGGAGCGAAATCGGTGAACTCGGCCGCGCGCTGCGCCGCGCGCTCGGCCCTGCGAAAGCGGCCGCCGAAATAGTCGAACATGCCGTTGTGCAAGGCCTGCGCGGCCAGCCGCATCCGCCGCCGCGCCCGGAACTCTGCCGCCGCCTGCGGCATGCCCAGCAGCAGCGACAGACCGCGCAGCACCAGGTAGAACACCACGAAAGCCAGCAGCAGCAACAAGACCGCGAAGTTGAGCGACACATCCACCCGCCAGGGGGGCAGCAGCACGGCGACGTTGCCGGTATTGAGGGTCGTGCCCAGGGCCAGCAGCACAGCGGCCGCGGCCAGAATCAGCACCCAGATGAGCCAGCGCATCAGGGGGCTCCGCTATCCAGCGTGGAGAGCACGGCCAGCGACTCCAGATTGGCTGCGGGATTGGCCGAGAGGTCGAGCTGGGCGGCCTGACGGGCGAGCGACAGCGCCTGCACCATGCGCGGCTGGCGCTTGTCGAAATAGGTTTTCAGCGCTTCATCGATGCCTCGCATATCGCTGCGATACGCCACTGCGTTGCGCGAAAGCAGATCGAGACGGGCATTGAGGATGCGCAGTTTGAGGTTCTCGCGCAGGAATTCGCCCTGCTGCGGCGAAGCCAGCAAAGCGTCGCGCGAGCCCACGCGGGTGATGCCGAACAACTGCACCAGCGAGGCGCGAAAGCGCTCGAACCAGTCGCCCAGCCACGGCGCCCAGCGCGGGCCTGCGGCCGACGCCGAGGCCACAGGCGGCGTGCCCGGTGCGCTGGCGCCGTGGGCCGGTCCCGCCGCCGAAACCAGCCGCAAACTATCCACCAGCGCGGCCAGATCGTTGAGTTTGTGCGCGGCTGCGGCGATGTCGGGCGTGACGGCGCTGCGCAGCCGCGTCAGGTCGGACTGCACCGCGCGGCGCAGGATTTGCGCCTTGGGATTGGGCGAGCGCGCCAGTCGCGCATCGGCGCTTTGCAGGGTGGCGATGAGCGGCTGCACATTGCCGAGCAGCTGGGCCTGCTGCTGCGCCAGGGCGATGAGCTGACCGGTTTCGGACAGGCGGGCCTGATCGCGGGTCTTGGCAAAGTCTGCATACAACGTCTCCAGCGCCTGACGCTGCGCCGCGAAGTCTTGCTGGCGCGATTCGAGCACGGCGAGCCGTGTCGTGAGATCGCGCACCGAATCGCTGGCCTGCTTGGTCAGGGTCTTGGCCTCGATGGCATCGGTCGTTGCGGTTTGCAGGCGGTGCGCAATTTCCGCCTGGGTGGCATACAGGCGGTTGTTCAGCCACCAAGCCATCGCCACCAGAGCGACGACGAGGGCAACGAGAACCGGCCAGACCCAGCGGGCGCCCGGCAGGCCGACAGGCGCTGGTTGGGACAGTTCCGCCGATGGTGGCAGGGCCGCAGGCTCAGGAGAAGCAGCAACCTGCGCAGCCGCAGGCGCTTGCGCCGGAGAAGGCTCTGCCTCGGGAAGGGTGCTGGGCTCAGTCATGCGGGCATTCTAGGAGTCTGTCAGGCTCGGGGCTGCGGCCAGACGATGCAAAGTGGACAGCACCTCTTCAAGCGGCGCGCGGGTCAGTTCCACCCGCCCGAAGCCTGCTTCGCTCAAGGCGCTGGCGATACGCGGGTGGATGGCCAGCGCTCGCTGCGGGTGCAGCACGGCGGCGTCCAGCCCGGCGGGTTCGAGCAAGCGCTGCAGGTTATGCACGGCCTCAGTCGAGGAAAACAGCCACCAGCCGCCACTACCCAGCGCAGACTGCAGCAACGCCGCGGTCTGCGCGTTGTATTCGGGCGCCAGCCGACTGTAGGCCTCGATGACTTTGACCTTGGCGCCCGCCGCTTCGAGCATGCGTTGCAGCAGGTCGCGGCCCGGCCCGCCCCGGAAGATCAGCGCATGGCGCCCGGCCCACGGAAAAGACGCCACTGGCCCCGGGGCGAAAGCGAGTTGAAGCGCGTTCCACAAGGCCTCGGAGTCGCCCTCGCCGCCCGGCTCATCGCCTCTCAAGGAAACGCAGGGCCGCCCCCAAGTTTCCTTGACCCCCTCGGGGGGCGGGCTGGGCGAAGCCCGGCCCTGGGGCGCTCTCAAGAAAACGCCGGGCCGCCCCAAATTTTCTTGACCCCCTCGGGGGGCGGGCTGGGCGAAGCCCGGCCCTGGGGGCGCCGCGCCCGGCGCGATGAGCCGCGGCCATGGCGCGTCGTCAGGCTGCGCGGTCAAAGCCCGGCGCACCGCGCGCAAGCTGCCCTCGCCGACGACGCCGATGGCGCAACGTGCGGGCCAGGGCTGGCGCAGCGCCGCGAACACCGCAGCCACCGCCGTAGGGCTGACGGGAATGGCCAGATCGGTCTGTGGCAAAGCGGCCAAGGCAGCGTGAAAACGGGGCAGATCGCCCGGCGGGCCGATGTGTTGCAGCGGAAAGTCGAGCATCTGCACACCAGCTGCGGCCAAAAGCTCGTGCGCCCCTCCAGACTGCGAGGACGCCCGGGTAGAGATCAGCGTGGTGTTGAGCATCGTTACCCCGCTTTGCCTGGAGCCATCAACCGGGAAAACTCAATGCGAACCGAGTTGCGCCAGCAGCGCGTCGGCGCCCTGTTCGCGCAACTGCCGCGCCACCTGCTGCCCCAGCGCCTCAGCCTGCGCCAGATCGGTGACGCGCCCACGCTGCTGCGCGTGCAGCGCCTGGCTGCCATCGGGCAGCCCCAACACGGCGCGCAGATGCATTGCCTCGCCCTCCAATGTGGCATAGGCGCCCATCGGCGTGGTGCAACTACCGCCCAGCCCCCGCGATACCGCGCGCTCCGCATGGGTGCACAAGGCCGTGGGCGGATGGTTGAGCGCAGCCAGCGCCTGCGCCAGATCGGGCCGGTCGGCGCGGATTTCGATGCCCAGCGCCGCCTGCCCGACGGCCGGGAGCATGTCTTCCGGTTCGATGACAGCGCGCACGCGCTCGCCCAAGCCCAGCCGCTTGAGACCCGCTGCCGCCAGCAGGATGCCGGCATACTGCCCTTCGTCGAGCTTGCGCAGCCGGGTGTCTAGGTTGCCGCGCAGCGCCTGCACTTTCAGATGCGGATAGCGTGCGCGCAGTTGCGATTCGCGCCGCAAACTGGAGGTGCCGACCACCGCGCCCGCGGGCAGATCGGCCAGATTGGCGTAATGCGGGCTGACCCAGGCGTCTCGCGGGTCTTCACGCTCCATCACCGCGGTGAGCGCAAATCCGGTCGGCAGCACCATGGGCACGTCCTTGAGCGAATGCACCGCGAGGTCGGCATGGCCCTGCTCCATGGCCACTTCGAGTTCCTTGACGAACAGCCCCTTGCCGCCGATCTTGGCCAGCGATTTGTCGAGAATCTGGTCGCCCTGCGTGGTCATGCCGAAAATCCGCACATCGCATTGCGGATACAGCCCCTTGAGCAGATCGCGCACATGCTCGGCCTGCCAAAGCGCCAGACGGCTTTCGCGGGTGGCAATGACGAGGGACGGTGGGGGAGTGAAAGTGGAAGTCATCGAATGATTCTAAAGAGCCGGTTCGGGCCGTGGCTGAATTCGCTGCCGGAAGGCCACAGATCGGGGCATTGCGGTTCGATCGGCCTGCGGCAGCGCAATTCCGGAGTCGGTGCGGGCGCGCATCTTGCTTCGTTTTGTCTGGGCGCTGATAGCATCACTGCGCCCCAATTTCGTGCCCATTCAACCCCTCTTCGCCATGTCGACACGCCCATCAGCCGCACGCAACGCCTCCGATCCCGACGCACCTCTGTTCGACGACATCCGCCTGCTCGGGCGTCTGCTGGGCGACCTGATCCGTGAGCAGGAGGGGCAGGAGATGTTCGACATCGTCGAAACCGTGCGCCAGCTCTCGGTAAAGTTTCACCGCGACGGCGACGCCAAAGACCGCCGCGCCCTCGACAAGCTGCTCAGCAGCCTCAGCCGCGACCAGGCGGTCAGCGTGATACGCGCCTTCAGCTACTTTTCCATTCTGGCCAATATCGCCGAAGATCACCATGTGCTGCGCCGCGCCGAGCAGGATGCCGAGCGTGGCGCCCCGCCGCAGCGCGACAGCGTGCGCGCCGCCCTGGAGACGCTCAAGGACTCCGGCGTGGATCGGCAACAACTCCTGCAGTTTTTCGACCAGGCGCTCATTTCCCCGGTGCTCACCGCCCACCCCACCGAGGTGCAGCGCAAGAGCGTGCTCGACGCCGAACGGGCGCTGGCGCGACTGCTGGTCGAACGCGACGCGACCCGTCTGCCGCAAAAGCGCGCCGACATCGAGGACGCCATGCGCGCCCGCGTGGTGCAGCTCTGGCAGACGCGGCTGCTGCGCTACGTCAAGCTGAAAGTGTCGGACGAAATCAAGAACGCGCTGTCGTTTTATGGCGCCACGTTTTTTTCGCAATTCCCGCGCCTGTATCGCAACCTGGAGCGCGACATCGAGGCGCTCTTTCCCGCAGGCGGGCAAGACCTTGCCAAGACCGATCTGCCGGCCTTTTTCCGCATGGGCCACTGGATCGGCGGCGACCGCGACGGCAACCCCTTCGTCACCGCCGACACCCTGAGCTACGCCTTGCGCATGCAGTCGCGCACCGCCATCGAGTTCTACATGGCCGAAGTGCACGCCATCGGCGGCGAGCTGTCGATCTCGGCGCTGCTGGCCAGCGCCAGCCCGGAACTGATGGCCCTGGCCGAACAGTCGCCCGATCTGTCGGAACACCGCAGCGACGAGCCCTACCGGCGTGCGCTCATCGGCATGTACGCGCGCCTAGCCGCCAACCTGCGCAAGCTCGCCGGGGTGCAGGCCCTGCTGCCCGAAGTGGGCAGCGCCGAGCCTTATGCCAATGCCGACGAGTTCATCGCCGATCTGCGCATCATCCACGACTCGCTGCACCGGCATCATGCCGGGCCGCTGGCGCAGACTCGGCTCGACCCGCTGATCCGCGCCGCCGGGGTGTTCGGCTTTCGCCTGGCCACCATCGACCTGCGGCAAAGCTCCGATCAGCACGAAGCCGTGCTGCGCGAACTGCTCGCCGCCGCTGGCCTGTGCCCCGATTACAGTCATCTGGACGAAGCCGCCAAGCAGGCGCTGCTCATCCGCTGCCTCAACGACCCGCGTCCGCTGCGTCTGCCGCACCACGTCTACTCCGACTGGGCGCGCAGCGAGCTGGCCGTGTTCGACCGCGCCTACAGCGCCCGGCGAGACTTCGGCCCGCGCGCCATCCGACAGTACATCATCTCGCACTCCGAGACCGTCAGCGACTTGCTTGAACTGCTGTTGCTGCAAAAGGAAGCCGGGCTGTTCCACGGCACACTGGGCAGCCACGACAGCTACGCCGAGCTGCTGGTGGCGCCGCTGTTCGAGACCATCGAAGACCTGCGCAACGCCCCGGCCATCATGCGCGACTTCTATGCCCTGCCCGGCATCGCGGGGCTGGTGCAGCGCTCCGGCGGCGAGCAGGAGATCATGCTGGGCTATTCCGACAGCAACAAGGACGGCGGCTTCTTCACCTCCAACTGGGAGCTGTACTGCGCCGAGGTCGCGCTGGCCGAGCAGTTCGAGCAGCTCAAGGCCGAGCATGGCATCACCCTGCGGCTGTTCCACGGCCGTGGCGGCACGGTGGGACGTGGCGGCGGGCCGAGCTTCGACGCCATCCTCGCCCAGCCGCCGGGCACGGTGAATGGCCAGATCCGCCTGACCGAACAGGGCGAGGTCATCACCAGCAAATACGGCAATCCCGAAATCGGGCTGCGCAACCTCGAAACCCTGGTGGCCGCCACGCTGCAGGCCACGCTGCTGCCGCAAACCAAGACCGCGAGCAAACCCCCGGCGCGCTTCCTCGACGCGGCTGCCGCCCTGTCCGAAGCCTCCATGGCGGCCTACCGCAAGCTGGTGTACGAAACCCCGGAATTCACCGATTACTTCTATAGCGCCACCCCCATTTCCGAGATCGCCGAGCTCAATATCGGCAGCCGTCCGTCCTCGCGCAAGGCCACCCGCGCCATTGCCGACCTGCGCGCCATTCCCTGGGGCTTTTCGTGGGGCCAGTGCCGCGTGGCGCTGCCCGGCTGGTATGGCTTCGGCAGCGGGGTGCAGGCCTTCCTCGACGCCAATCCCGACGGCCTCAAGCTGCTGCAGCGCATGGCCAAGCAGTGGCCCTTCTTCGCCACCCTGCTGTCGAACATCGACATGGTGCTGGCCAAGACCGATCTGCGCGTGGCGCAGCGTTATGCCGAACTGGTGGCCGACCCCAAGACGCGCCAGAAAGTGCTCAAGGCGCTGCAGCGCGAATGGCAGCTCACCACCGATATGCTCACCGCGATCACCGGCAACACCGAGCGCCTGGCCGACAACCCCACGCTCAAGCGTTCGATCCGCGCCCGCTTTCCGTATATCGACCCGCTGAACCACCTGCAGATCGAACTCCTCCACCGCTTCCGCGAAGGGCAGACCGACGAGCGCACCAAGCGCGGCATTCACCTGAGCATCAACGGCATCGCCGCGGGGCTGCGCAATACCGGCTGAGGGCAGTTACGGGTTCCAGTCGCGCAGCGCCTGCATCGCCGCGTCGTAGCCGATTTCGATCGATTCTTCGGCGCGGCCGAATTCGAGAAAGCGGATGTCGCCCAGCGGCGGCCGAATGAGCAAGTCGGGCGGCTCGATGCGCAGACGGCTTTCGGTGATGTGCATTTCCATCACATTCACCGAAGCCAGCAGCACCTCGAACACATTGGGCAGCGGCTCCTCGCGGTCGGCCCAGCGCTCGAACTGATCCTTGGCCGGGGCGCTCGGGGCTTGCAGGCGCTGCTTGAGATCGGCCATCACCCGCCGATAGTCGGCCACCCAGCGGCCTGCCGGTTCTTCCACCGAAGTTTCGCTGCGCCGGGGTTTGGGCCGCAGCCGTCGCTTGAGCCGACCGTCCACCACGCCATGATTGAGATCGACCGCAATCACCTGGTCCGCCCCCATTGCACGCACCACGCTGACCGGCACCGGGTTGCTCAAGCCCCCGTCCACCAACACCCGGCCATTCACTCGCACCGGGGTGAACACTCCCGGCACCGCAATGCTGGCGCGCACCGCCTCGATCACATCGCCTGAGCGCAGCACCACCTCGGCGCCGCTGTGCAGATCGGTGGCAATCGCGGCAAACGGGATCGACAGCGCCTCGATCTGCGTCGCCGGCAAATGCTCGCGCACCAGTTCGGTGACCTTGGCGCCGTCGATCAGCCCCGAACGAGGAAACACCACGTCGAAAAACGACAGGGTCTTGCGCCAGTCGAAGGTCTTGAACGTGGCCTCCAGCCCGTCGGTGCGCCCCGCTGCGGCAATGGCGCCAACCAGCGCGCCGATGCTGCACCCGGCGATGAAATCGATGCGCAGTCCGGCATCGGCCAAGGCCCGCAGCACACCCAGGTGTGCCATGCCGCGCGCGGCGCCGCCGCCCAGCGCCAAGCCGAGCCGGGGTCTTGGCGCTGAGGTCGAAGGCATGGAGACAGGCGCTGTTTGCATGGCGAAAGCATAAGTCCAGCGCTATGGATGCGCTAAGACTCGCTCCCTAGAGTTCTTTTCACGCCAAGTCGGCGTTTGTTCAACTTCTTCAGGGAGCTTCATCATGAAAATTCGCCAATCCATCCTCATCGCCGCGCTCGCACTCGCTTCGGCCGCAGCCGGGGTCAGCGCTTTTGCCTCGAATGACGCGGGCAACGACGCCCGCATCATCCCCAACGCCAAGATCAGCCTGAGCCAGGCCGTCACCGCAGCCGAGCAGCATGTGGGTGGCACGGCCTCCAAGGCCGAAGTCGAGCAGCACGCGGGCAAGGCGGTGTATGACGTGGAAGTGGTCAAAGGCGCGCAGGTGTTCGACGTGAAAATCAGCCCGGATCAAGGCACGGTGATCGCCTCGACCCAAGACCGCAACGATCACGACGACCACGATCAGCAGGACTGATCGCTGCAACCGCCTCCTTTCATCCGGAAGCCCTCCGGGTGTCGTGGAGGCGGTGTAGTTTTGTCAACTCACAAAAACACCGCCACGCCATGCTGCATTTTCCTGCTTTCTGGAACGCCCTCAATCTGGGGCTCTACACCCATTGGGCCGCTCACGGCACGGCGTCACAAGCCAGCATCGACGTGGCGCTGTTCTTCGCCGAATACGCCATCTACGCCGCGCCCCTGCTGTTGATCTGGGGCTGGCTGCGCCACCCGGACGCGCTGCGCCCCCCGCTGCTGCAAGCCGCGGTGGCGGCCCTCGTGGCGCTGGGCATCAATCAACTCATCGGGCTGGTGGTGTTCGAGCCGCGCCCCTTCGCCCTCGGCCTCGGCCCTGCGCTGCTGGAGCATGCGCCGGACAGCGGCTTTCCCAGCGATCACCTCACCGTGATCGCCTCGGTCGCGACGAGCCTGCTCCTCACGCCGACATGGCGCCGGGCCGGTCTGCTGCTGGCACTGCTGGGCCTGCCGGTGGCCTGGGCGCGGGTGTATCTCGGCGTGCATTGGCCGCTCGACATGGCGGGCGCCGCGCTGGTGGGATTGATGGCCGCGCTCGTCGTCCATCTGGCGCGGCATCGTCTGCTGGAGCCCGCCATGCCCTTGCTCACGGGCCTCTATCGCAAACTGTTCGCACCGGCCATTCGTCAAGGCTGGGTTTTACGATGAAGCAAATTGTCACCCCACAGCCCACTGCCATGACGGTTCCCCATTTATCTCGCAGCGTTTTGCTCGCCGCTCTGCTTCTAGGCGGTTGCGCCAGCTATCACCCCGAGCCGCTGCCGACTTCCGCCGATCTGGCCGCATCGGCGAACCACCTGGATGTGGCGCGCAGCAAAATCGCGCTGCCCGCGCTGACCCGCTACAACTTCGATACCGCCAAGCCGCTGGACGCCACCGGGCTGGCCATCCTCGCCGTGCTCAACAACCCGCAGCTCAAGGCCGAGCGCGCAAGGCTGGGCGTGGCCCGCGCGCAAGCCTTCGACGCCGGGCTGCTGCCCGATCCGCAACTCGGCCTGTCGCAAGACTTCCCCGGCAACAGCGCGGGAGCAACGACTTCGGCGTACAACCTCGGGCTGTCTTACGACATTGCCGCGCTCATCACCCACCACGCCGCGCAAAGCGCCGCACAACAAGCCGCAACCCAGGTCAACCTGCAAGTGCTGTGGGCCGAATGGCAGACCGTGGCGCAAGCCCGCCTGCTCTACACCCAGATCACCGGCAACGCGGCGCGGCTGAAACTGCTGGAGCAGGAACGCGCCTTGTTCGCGCAGCGCCTGCAGCGCAGCCAGGCCGCGCTGGCGCAGGGCAATGTCACCCGGCTCGACGTGGACGCCCAGCTCGTCCCGCTGCAAGCCCTGACGCAAACCATCCAACAGATCGAACGCCAGCAACTCGGCCTGCAATCTCAGCTCCATGCCCTGCTCGGGCTGCAGGCCGATGTACCGCTGCCACTGGCCGCGCCCTCTGAACAAGCCGCGCCCACTGCCGCGCAGGTGGCCGCAGCGCTCGAGCAGCTGCCGCGCATCCGCCCCGATCTGATGGCGCTGCAAGCTGGCTATGCCGCGCAGGAGCAGAAGGTCTGGCAAGCCGTGCTCGGGCAGTTTCCGGCCTTCAATCTGGGCTTCACCCGCGCGCGCGACACCGCCGGGGTGAACACCGTGGGCTTCGGCGTGAGCATCAGCCTGCCGCTGTTCAACCGCAATCAGGGCGTGATCGCCACGCAGCGCGCGACCCGCGCGCAACTGCTGGCCGACTATCAGGCCCGGCTCGATCAGGCTGACGCCGATGTACGGCAGGCGCAGGCCGACATCGCGCTCCTGCAGCAGCAGCGTCAGACTCTGCAGGACGCCCTGCCCGCGCTGGAATCGGCCGATGCCGCCGCACAGCAGGCGCTGCAGCAGGGCGGCATGAGTCTGCTGGAATTCATCAACCAGCGCACCGCCCTGCTCGACCAGCGTCTGGCGCTGCAGGCCAACGCGCAACAGCGCGCCGAGCAAATTCTGGCCTTGCAACTGCTCACCGGTCTTGGCCCCTACCGTCAGACCGCCGCCCAAGTTACCCCGTCCAAATCCAACGCCGCACCGCTATGACCCTGCCCACTCGTGCCCGCCTCGCCCTTCTCGCCGTGCTGAGTCTGCCCTCGCTTTTCCTGACCCTTGGCAGCCTGCCGAGTGCGTTCGCCGCAGACAGCCCCATCTCCGCACAGGTACAGACCGCGCCGCTGCAACGCGGCGAGCTGCTGCATACCCTGCGCGCCTATGCCGTGGTGCAGGTGCCTGCCAGCCAGACTCAGGCCATCACCTTCCAGCATGCCATGCAGGTGCAAACCGTGGCCGTGCATGTCGGCCAGGCCGTGCGCAAGGGCGCGGTGCTGGCCACGCTGCACAGCGACGCCAGCACCGCGCTGGCCTACAGCCAGGCGCAGACCGCCGTTTCGTTTGCACAGGGCGAGCTGGGCCGCATGACCGCGCTCAAGGCGCAACAACTCGCGACGCAGGCGCAGGTCGATGCGGCGCGCAAGGCCCTGACCGACGCGCAGGCGCAACTGCACAGCCTGCAGCAACAAGGCGCGGGACAGGCGGCAACGCGGGTGCTGGCGCCGCAAGACGGCATCGTGCTGGCGGTAAGCGCCGCGCCGGGTGATCTGCTCGCGACAGGCAGCCCGTTGCTGCAACTCGGGCGCAGCGGCAGCCTGCAAGCGCTGGCCGGCGTGCCTCCGGAAGACGCGCCGCGCCTGCAGCCCGGCCAAGCCGTGCGGCTGACCTCGGTGTTCGACCCGGCGCAGCACTGGCAGGGCACCATCCGCAGCGTTGGCGCGGCCATCAACCCCAAGACCCAGCGCCTGGACGTGCAGATCGCCCTGCCTGCTCAGGCCGGTCTTCCTCCGGCTGGAGCCAGCGTGCAGGCCGACATGGTGCTCGGCCGCTGGCGCGGCTGGGTGGTGCCGCGCGACGCCGTGCTGCAGGACGAGCGCGGCGCCTTCGTGTTTCAGGACGACCACGGCAAGGCGCTACGCATCCCCGTGCAGATCGCCATTGAAAGCGGCCTGCAAACCGGCATCACCGGCGCTTTGAATCCGGCCATGCCGCTGGTCGTCGCCGGCAACTATGAACTTCGCCCCGGCATGGCGCTGCGCGTGATGGGAGCCCAGCGATGAGCAGCGCCTCGGTCTGGCTGCAACGCCATCGACGCTCCGTCTTATTTCTGCTCGCGCTGCTGGCAGTCGGCGGGGTGTTTGCCGCGTTCAAGCTGCCGGTGGGGCTGTTTCCCAATGTGGACTTCCCGCGCGTGGTGGTCAGCGCCGATGCGGGCGACCGCCCCGCCAGCCAGATGATGTTGCAAGTCACGCAGCCGCTGGAGCAGGCGGTACGCCGCGTTCCCGGCGTGGTGGATGTGCGCTCGACCACCAGCCGCGGCACCGCCGATATTTCGGTGAGCTTCAACTGGGGCACGCCCATGGCGCTGGCCGCGGTACAGGTCAACGAAGCGGTCACGCAGATGCTGCCGCAACTGCCGCCCGGCACCCAGGTGTCGAGCAAGCGCATGGACCCCACGGTCGACCCGGTCATCGCCTACAGCCTGACCTCCAAAACGCTCACCCCAACTCAGCTCTACGACCTGGCCGAATTCCAGTTGCGGCCGCTGCTGTCCAGCATCGGCGGGGTGGCGCGGGTGCAGATACAGGGGGGTGCGCAGGAGGAATATCACGTCACCCTCGACCCGCTGAAACTGCAGGCGCTGGGGCTGGCGCTGCAGGATGTGAGCAACGCCGTCAGCGCCGCCAACGGCGTGCAGGCCGTGGGCCATCTGCAAGACCGCTACAAGCTCCTGCTCGCCCTGGCCGACTCGCGCCTGCATGATGCCGCGCAGATCGGCGACATCGTGCTGCGGGCCGGGCCGGACGGCGTCATTCGCCTCAAAGACGTGGCGCGCATCTCGCGCAGCACCGTGCCGCAATGGGTGCGCATCACCGCGAACGGGCAAGACGCCGTGCTGCTCAACATCTACCAGCAGCCCGGCGGCAACACCGTGCAGATCGCCCGCCATGTGCGCGAACTGCTCGCCAAAACCCCGCTGCCGCCCGGCGCGCATCTGGCCAGTTGGTACGACCAGAGCACCCTGGTGGTGGACAGCGCCGCCAGCGTGCGCGACGCCATTCTGATCGGCGTGGCGCTGGCCGGGCTGGTGCTGCTGCTGTTTTTGCGCAGCCTGAAAATCACCCTCATCGCCATGATCACCGTGCCCGCCGTGCTGGCCGCCACCGTGGTGCTGCTCTACGCCCTGGGGATGAGTTTTAACATCATGACCCTGGGCGGCATGGCGGCCGCTGTGGGCCTGGTGATCGACGACGCCATCGTGATGAGCGAGCACATCGTGCGGCGATTGAGTGCCCCCAGGGCCGGGCTACGCCCAGCCCGCCCCCCGTGGGGGTCAAGGAAACTTGGGGCGGCCCGGCGTTTCCTTGAGAGCGAAGCACGTCATCGCGGCGAAGCGCAAGCGCGGCACAGCGGCATCCTGCATGCGGCGATGGAGTATTTGCGGCCGCTGGCCGGGTCGAGTGCGTCCACCGTGGTCATCTTCCTGCCGCTGGCCTTCCTCTCCGGCGTCACCGGCGCTTTTTTCAAGGCGCTGTCGCTGACCATGGCCGCCGCCCTGGTCATCTCCTTTTTCGTCGCCTGGCTGGCCGTGCCGCTGCTGGCCGACAAGCTGCTCTCACCCAAGGACATCGCGCGTGAAGCACAGCGTGAAAACGGCCGCTGGCTCTCTGCCGTGCAACGCGGCTATGCGCGGGTGCTGGGCGCCAGCCTGCGCCGCCCGTGGCTGGCCGCGCTGGGACTGGCGCCACTGCTGCTCGCGGGCTGGCTGGCTTACGGGCAAGTGGGCAGCGGCTTCATGCCACATATGGACGAAGGCGGTTTTATTCTCGACTACCGCACCCCGCCCGGTACCTCGCTGACCGAGACCGACCGCATCCTCGCGCAAGTGGAGCAGATTCTGCGCACCACGCCCGAGGTGCAAACCTGGTCGCGCCGCACCGGGGCGCAGCTCGGCGGCGGCGTGACCGAAGCCAACGAAGGCGACTTTTTTGTGCGTCTCAAACCCCCGCCGCGCAAGTCCATCGACGTGGTGATGGAGGAGGTGCGCCAGCGCATCGAAACCCAGGTGCCCGGTGTGAAAATCGAACTGGCGCAGTTGATGGAAGACCTGATCGGCGACCTCACCGCCGTGCCGCAGCCCGTGGAGATCAAAATCTTCGACGACAACCCGCAGCAGCTCGCCGAGCTTGCGCACCATACGGCGGCGGCCATCGGCAAGATTGCCGGCATCGTCGATGTGCGCAGCGGCATCAAGCCCGCGGGCGACGCGCTCGACATCCATATCGACCCCACCCGCGCCGCGCTCGAAGGCGTCGATCCGCAGCAAGTGCAGCAGCAGTTGCAAACCTTGATCGGCGGCAGCGTGGTGACGCAAATCCAGCAAGGTCCGAAGATGGTCGGTGTGCGGCTGTGGGCGCCGCTGGCGCTGCGTCAAACTACAGACGACATCGCCCGCCTGCCGCTGCGTGCGCCCGACGGCCATGTGTTCACCCTGGGTCGCATCGCCAGCCTCAAGGTGCTCACCGGCCAGCCGGAAATCCACCGCGAAAACCTCAAGGCGATGGCCGCGGTCACCGCGCGCATCAGCGGGCGCGATCTGGGCTCGACCATTGCCGACGTCAAAAAAATCATCGATGCGCCCGGCTACTTTCCGCCCGGCGTCTATGCCCAGCTCGGCGGGCTGTACAAGCAGCAGCAAATCGCGTTTCAAGGCCTGATCAGCGTGCTCGGCGCGGCGGTGCTGCTGGTGTTTTTGCTGCTGCTTTTTTTGTACGAGCGCTTCAAGGTGGCGATCAGCATCCTGGCCATGCCGCTGCTTGCGCTGCCCGCGGTGTTCATTGGCCTGTGGGCGGCAGGCATCGAGCTCAACATCTCGGCGATGATGGGCATGACCATGATCGTGGGCATCGTCACCGAGGTCGCGATTTTCTACTTCAGCGAAGTGCAGTCCTTGCTGCGCGAGCACCCTGAGCAGGGCCTGGACGCGGCGCTGGTGGCCGCCGGGCAGAACCGCATGCGCCCAATCGCCATGACCACGCTGGCGGCCATGCTGACGCTTGCGCCGCTGGCCCTCGCGCTGGGGCAAGGCTCTGCCATGCAACAGCCGCTGGCCGTGGCCATCATCGCGGGGCTGGCGGTACAGATGCCGCTGGTGCTGCTGGTCATGCCCGTGCTGTTCAAGCTGATGCGAGGCCGGCTGGACGACGCCGAGGCCGACGACAATCTGCCGCTGTCTGCAGTCTCTCCCCCTACCGAGTGAACCATGCGCATTCTCCTGGTTGAAGACGATCACATGCTGGGCGCCGCCACGCGCGAAGCCCTGCGCGACGCCACCCACGCGGTGGACTGGGTACTCGACGGCGCTTCGGCGCTGAGCGCGGCGCAAGGCGGCGAATACGAGCTGATGCTGCTCGATCTCGGCCTGCCCAAGCGCGATGGCCTTTCGGTGCTGCAGGCGCTGCGGCAGTCAGGCAGCAACCTGCCCATCCTCATCCTCACTGCGCGCGACGCGCTCGAAGACCGGGTGCGCGGCCTCGACCTGGGCGCAGACGACTATCTGGTCAAACCCTTCGAGAGCGCCGAGCTGCTGGCGCGCATCCGCGCGGTGGCGCGGCGCCAGGGCGGACAGGCGCAGCCAGTGCTGTCCAACGGTGTGCTCGAACTCGACCCCGTCTCCCGCGAGGTGCGGTTTCAGGGGCAGACGCAGCGTCTGACCGCGCGCGAATACGCCCTGCTCCACGCGCTATTGCTGCGCCCCGGCGCCATTCTGTCGCGCAGCGAGCTTGAAGACCGCATCTACGGCTGGAACGAAGAAGTGGAAAGCAACGCGGTGGAGTTTCTCATCCACAGCCTGCGCAAAAAACTCGCGCCAGAAGTCATCAAAAACGTGCGCGGGGTGGGCTGGCTGGCGCCGCGCGGCGATACGGACAAGGCGCCATGAATCCCCTGGCCGCACTGCGCCATTGGGGCGCGCAATCGCTGCTGCGTCGGCTGTGGCTGTGGATGACGGTGAGTGTGGTTGTCGTCGGTCTGGGCACGGCGGCGCTGTCGTACTTTTTCGGCTATCAGGAAGCCAACGAACTGCAGGACGCGCAACTGCGCCAGATCGCCAGCCTGGTGCACCGCTGGGGCCATCTTCCTGACAGCGCACTCAACCCCGCCGGGGCCGATGTCGATAAAGACGCCCGCATCGTGGTGCAGAAGCTCGGAGCACCTGTCGGAGCGCACGGCCTGCAGCTCTCCAAAGACCTGAGCGACGGCATGCATGTGGTGCAAAGCGGCGACCATGCCTGGCGCGTGTTCGTGCAGCAGGGCGACAAAGGCCGCATCGCCGTGGCGCAGCGCACCGATGTGCGCACCGACGCCGCCATCGACAGCGCGCAGCGCACCCTGTTTCCGCTGCTGGCGCTCATTCCGCTGCTGGCCCTGCTGTCTGCTTGGGTGGTGCAGCGGGCGCTGCGGCCGCTGCGGCAAATGGCGCAGGGCGTGGACGCGCGCAGCGAAGCCGATCTGCAGCCCCTGCCGCAAACCGATGTGCCGCAGGAAATCCTGCCCTTCGTGCACTCCATCAACCGCCTGCTGCAACGGTTGAATGCCTCGATGGAACAGCAGCGCCGCTTCGTCGCCGACGCCGCGCACGAACTGCGCACGCCCATCGCCGTGCTCAGCATGCAGGTGGACAACCTCAAACCGCTGCAGCTCGAACCGCAGGCGCGGCAGCGCATCGGCGCGCTGCAAGACGGCCTGCGCCGCGCCCGCACCGTGGTGGAACAGTTGCTCAGCCTCGCCCGTTCACAAGGCGAGCAGACGACGCTGCGGCAGACGCTCGACCCGAGCGGGGTGATGCGCGAAGTGATCACCGATCTGCTGCCGCTGGCCGAGAGCCGCGGCATCGACCTGGGCATCGACCGCGCCGATAAGGTGGAGATCGACACCGATCCCGCCCAGCTCTACACCCTGCTGCGCAACGCGGTGGACAACGCGCTGCGCTACACCCCGGAAGGCGGACGGGTCGATCTGCGGGTGCGGGCCGAGGGCGAACGCGCGGTCATCGAAGTGCAGGACAGCGGCCCCGGCATTGCGCCCGAGCAGTTGCAGCGCGTATTCGACCCCTTCGTGCGCCTGCCGGGCGCGCAAAGCGAAGGCAGCGGGCTGGGCCTGTCCATCATCCGCCAGATTGCGCAGCGCCTGGGCGGCGAGGTGACGCTGCAAAACGCCGCAGAAGGCGGACTGATCCTGCGCTACAGCCAGCGCCTCACTTCGGCCAGATCCGGCTGAAGTCGAAGGCGATGCGGCACTTGCCGAGGTCGAACTCCAGGGTTTCGTCCGCCACGTCCGCCAGCTTGAGGTAGCGCCCCTGCTGCAGGTGAAAGACTTTGCAGACACGATCGTCCACATTCACCAGGACGTAGTACCGCACGCCTTCGGTCTCATAGATGGTGAACTTGGCGTGCTGGTCTTTGCTCGCGGTGGACTTGGAGAGAATTTCAAACACTAATTCCGGCGCGCGGGTGATGTAGGCACCCTCGACCGGATGGCAGATCACCAGATTGTCGGGCTGCACCACGGTATCGTCGCTGATGCGCCAGTCCACGGGAAGCAGCGCGCGGCAATCGGCGCAATTCTGCAACGCGGTTTCCAGCAGCCAGGCGATCTTGTTGCTCACCTCCTGATGCGCAAGCGACGGCGCGGGCGACATGGCGTAGGCCGTGCCGCCAATCAGCTCCCAACGCCCTTCCCACAATTTGTAGTCGTCGTAGGTGTAGTGCGGCGGGTCGAATGCGTAGGCTCGGGACATGGTTCGCTCCTAGGGTGAATGCAATCTTAAACCCGCTTCAAAGCCGCTTTCACATCGGCTGCAGCCGGTAAATCTTGGCCGACGCGCCGTCTGAAATCAGGTAGATCGCGCCATCCGGCCCCTGGCGCACGTCGCGGATGCGCTCGCCCAGATCGGCCAGCAGCGCCTCGCGCGCGACCACCTTGTTGCCGCCGAGTTGCAGCCGCCACAGCGCCTGCCCGGCCAGCGCGCCGATGAAAAGGTTGCCGCGCCATTGCGGAAAAACACTGGCGGTGTAGAACGTCATGCCGCAGGGCGCGATGGATGTGGGCACCCAATAGGTCACCGGCTGCTCCATACCGGGCGCGCTGGTGGCGCCGCCCACGGGCGGGCAGTTGCCCACCGGGGCGCCATATTCGCAGCCGTAGGAAATTTTCGGCCAGCCGTAGTTGCGCCCGGCGCGGGTGATGTTGACTTCGTCACCACCCTGCGGGCCGTGCTCGCTCGTCCACAACTCGCCCGTTACCGGATGGATCGCCGCGCCCTGCACATTGCGGTGGCCGTAACTCCAGATCTCCTCGCGCACCCCGGCGCGGCCGGCGAAAGGGTTGTCTTTCGGCACGCTGCCATCCGAGTGAATGCGCACCACCTTGCCCAGGGTGTTGGACAAATCCTGCGCCGCATCGCGCTGGCTGAAGCGGTCGCCCAAAGTGATAAACAGCGTGCCGTCAGGCGCGAACACCAGCCGCGAGCCGAAGTGCGCGGTGCTGTCGATTTTGGGCGTCTGGCGGAAAATCACCTGCACGTCGCTCAGCCGCGTGCCGTCGTTTGAGAGCACCCCACGCGCCACCGCGGTGCCGTTGCGCCCGGCCTCGGCTCCCGTGCCCGCTTCGGCATAGCTCAAATACACGCGGCGATTGGCGGCAAAGGCGGGATCGAGCGCCACGTCGAGCAAGCCGCCCTGCCCGCGCGCGTCCACTGCGGGCACACCGGCAATCGGCGCCGCCACCTTGCCGTCCAGACCGACGATGCGCAGCGCGCCGGTGCGCTCGGTCACCAGCATGCGGCCATCGGGCAGAAAGGTCAGCGCCCACGGCCGCGACAGACCGCTGGCCACAATCACCGCAGCCGCTTTGACCGCGGGCTGCGTATCGCCCGGCAACGGACTGGACGCCGCCGAGGCCGGGGTTTCGCCCCACACCAGCACCGCCCCGCCGCAGCAAGCGCCCAGCACGGTGCTGCCCAGCCCTGCGCCCAGCCAGCGCAGGGTGTGGCGGCGGGTGGGCAAAGTCGGATGCGATGGCGTTTGCATGGTCAGCCTCCTGGGATCCTGGGATCGTGATGGGGATGCGAAGCAAAAACAGATTCAGGCGCTTTGCTGGGCGTCGGTGTCGTGATCGTCGCCGCCGCCGAACACCCGCTGCCGCAGCAGCCCGAGCTGGTCGCGCACCCGTGCGGCCTGCTCGAATTCGAGATTGCGGGCGTGCTCGATCATGCGCTTTTCCAGACGCTTGATCTCACGCGCCACGTCCTGCGCGTTGTCGATCTGCAGTTCAGCAATTTCACGCTCCACGCTGCCCGCGCGCAAGCCCTTGCCCGGCGTCTGCACCACGCCATCGATCAGATCGCGCACCGATTTGTTGAGCGCTGTGGGCGTAATGCCATGTTCGGTGTTGAACGCAATCTGCTTGGCGCGGCGGCGCTCGGTTTCGTCGATGGCGCGACGCATGGAGTCGGTGATGCGGTCGCCGTACAAAATGGCCATGCCGCTCACATTGCGCGCCGCGCGGCCGATGGTTTGGATGAGCGAACGGGTGGAACGCAGAAAGCCCTCCTTGTCCGCATCCAGAATGGCCACCAGCGACACCTCGGGAATGTCCAGCCCCTCGCGCAGCAGGTTGATGCCCACCAGCACGTCGAACACGCCCAGCCGCAGGTCGCGCAGAATTTCCACGCGTTCAACCGTGTCGATGTCGGAGTGCAGATAGCGCACCTTCACGCCGTTTTCGTCGAGATAGTCGGTGAGCTGCTCGGCCATGCGCTTGGTGAGCGTCGTGATCAGCACGCGCTCGCCCTTGTTTACCCGCAGGCGAATTTCGCCCAGCACGTCGTCCACCTGGCTGCTTGCCGAGCGCACCTCGATGAGCGGGTCCACCAGCCCGGTGGGCCGCACTACCTGCTCCACCACCTGATCCGCGTGCTGGCTTTCATAGTCCGCCGGGGTGGCGGAGACAAACACGGTCTGCCGCATCTTGCGCTCGAATTCGGCAAACTTAAGCGGCCGGTTGTCCAGCGCCGAAGGCAGCCGAAAGCCATAGTCCACCAGGGTTTGCTTGCGCGCGCGGTCACCGTTGTACATGCCGTTGAACTGGCCGATGAGCACATGGCTTTCGTCGAGAAACATGATGGCATCTGGCGGCAGATAGTCCACCAAGGTAGGCGGCGGCTCGCCCGGCGCGGCGCCCGACAGATGCCTTGAATAGTTTTCGATGCCCTTGCAGTGGCCGATCTCGGTGAGCATCTCCAGATCGAAGCGGGTGCGCTGCTCCAGCCGCTGCGCCTCCACCAGCTTGCCCATGCCGGTGAGCTCTTTCACCCGCTCGCGCAACTCCTGCTTGATGCCCTCCGCCGCTTCGAGCACCTTTTCTCGCGGGGTGACGTAATGCGAACTGGGGTAGATGGTGAAGCGCGGAATCTTCTGCCGCACCACGCCGGTGAGCGGGTCGAACAGGGAGAGCGACTCGATCTCGTCGTCGAACAGTTCGATGCGCACCGCCAGCTCGGCGTGCTCGGCCGGAAAGACGTCGATGCGGTCACCGCGCACGCGGAAGGTGCCGCGGGTGAAATCGACCTCGTTGCGCTGGTACTGCATGCGCACCAGTTGTGCGATCACGTCGCGCTGGCCCATGCGGTCGCCGGTGCGCACCGTGAGAATCATGGCGTGATAGTCCGACGGATTGCCGATGCCGTAAATCGCGCTCACGCTCGCCACAATCACCACGTCGCGCCGCTCCAGCAGACTTTTGGTGGCCGACAGGCGCATCTGCTCGATGTGCTCGTTGATCGCGCTGTCTTTTTCGATGAACAGGTCGCGCTGCGGAACATAGGCCTCGGGCTGGTAGTAGTCGTAATAGCTGACGAAATACTCCACCGCGTTCTTTGGAAAAAATTCGCGGAATTCGCTGTAGAGCTGCGCGGCCAGCGTTTTGTTGGGCGCAAACACAATGGCCGGGCGCCCCATGCGGGCAATCACATTGGCCATGGTGTAGGTCTTGCCCGAGCCGGTCACGCCCAGCAAAGTCTGGTAGCTCAAACCGTCGCCCAGCCCCTCGGCCAATTGCGCAATCGCGGTGGGCTGGTCACCCGCCGGCGGGTAGGGCTGATACAGGCGGAAGGGCGAGTCGGGATAGCTGACGAACTTGTCCGGGTCGAGCGAGGGAACGGGTTGCGGTGCGGACATGGGCGGAAGGTGGGAATCGGAAATGCCGTCTGCACGGCGTCACAGCGCGCCTTCAAAGGGCGACGCGGGGCGTAAAATTGCGGTTTTTTGCGGCACTCATTGTCCCGCAAGCCCGGTTTTCCCGTCACCTCACCTCCCATCTCCCATGACCCAGTCGCTTTTTTCCCGCGTGGAAATGGCCCCGCGCGATCCCATCCTCGGCCTGAACGAACAATTTGCTGCTGACCCCAACCCCAACAAGGTCAACCTGGGCATCGGCGTCTATACCGACGCCGACGGCAAGCTGCCGCTGCTGGCCTGCGTGAAAGCGGGAGAAGCGCAGCTCATGCAGGCGCCCAAGCCGCGCGGCTATCTGCCCATCGACGGCATCGCCGCCTACGACAAAGCGGTGCAAGGACTGGTGTTCGGCGCCGACCACGAGGCCGTGACCTCCGGCCGCATCGCCACGGTGCAAGGCCTGGGCGGCACCGGCGGGCTGAAAGTGGGCGCAGACTTTCTCAAGCGCCTCAACCCCAACGCGCAAGTGCTGATCTCCGACCCCAGCTGGGAAAACCACCGCGCGCTGTTTGAAGCCGCAGGCTTCAACGTGGGCACTTATCCCTATTACGACGCCGCCAAGCAGGGCGTGAACTTCGACGCCATGCTCGCTGCGCTCAACGCTGCCGCCGCGGGCACCATCGTCGTGCTGCACGCCTGCTGCCACAACCCCACCGGCTACGACATCAGCCCGGCGCAGTGGGAACAGGTGATTGCCGCCCTCAAGGCGCGCAAGCTCGTGCCCTTCCTCGACATGGCCTACCAAGGCTTCGGCGAAGGCATTGCCGAAGACGGCGCGGTCATCCAGCAGTTCCTCGCCGCCGGTCTCGATTTTTTCGTCGCCACCTCCTTCTCCAAGAGCTTCTCACTCTACGGCGAGCGCGTCGGGGCGCTCAGCGTGGTGTGCGCCAGCAAAGAAGAAGCCGGCCGCGTGCTGTCGCAGATCAAGCGCGTCATCCGCAGCAACTACTCCAACCCGCCCACCCACGGCGCGCAAATCGTCGCTACCGTGCTGGGCTCGCCTGAACTGCGCGCCCAGTGGGAGCAAGAGCTTGCCGGCATGCGCGAGCGCATCCGCGCCATGCGCAGCACCCTGGTGGAAAAACTCGCCGCCGCCGGTGTGAAGGGCGACCTGTCCTACATCACGCGCCAGAAAGGCATGTTCAGCTACTCAGGCCTCTCCGCCGCCCAAATGGAGCGCCTGCGCACCGAATTCGGCGTCTACGGCGTATCCACCGGCCGCATCTGCGTGGCCGCGATCAATCTGCACAACGTGGACTACGTCGCCAAGTCCATCGCGGCGGTGATGCAGTAACAAAAACGAAGTAGCGCACACTTCTCAGCTCGCGACCCAGATCCAACAATCGGATGGACTTGAACTCTGGCGTGCTGGAATTTCTGGCCCCGTTAACACTGATCATTAGATTAGTGCAATGACAAAACGCCAGCGTTCAAGCGCTGTTACGAGACGCCTTTGCTGCCGCGTTAGGGCAACAGCGGCGATTATTAGGGAAACAAGAGCCTGTCGCTCTATAACGAGTTAGGCACCAATGACCCAGACCATTGCTAGCCTCGAGGGGTACGTTCGAAAGATCCGCAATGTCCAGGCGGCGGATGACGAGGTGCTGATCTATCGAGGCCACTCAAATCGTCGTGAATACAAGCTGATTCCATCCCTATTGCGAGAGGATAAGTACCGGCACGCAGAGCACACGATCCTTCGGGAGCTTGTGGCAACCCACCCTGGAGAGTTCGAAGCAGATCGCACAACTCTAGAACAGCTTGTGCGGGTTCAGCACTATTCCCTTCCTACGCGCCTACTCGATGTGACTTGGAACCCGCTCGTTGGTCTCTATTTCGCTGTGAAGAGCGGCAACGGCCCTCCAGCAGAAGTAGTCATCTTTCGGGTTAAGGCCGAACTGATCAAGTTCTACGATAGCGATACAGCCAGCTGTATCGCGAACCTCGCGCACCTGAGCATCGAAGAAAAGAATGCCATTGATTTCGGCCTGGCCGACGATGAGTTCAATGCACAAAAGCCGATAGACCGACTCATTCAGTTCATCCGAGTTGAGAAACCGCACTTTCGAAGCGGAATCGACCCACAGCACCTTCGCTCCGCGATTGTGGTAAAGCCGAAGCTGAACAACAAACGCATCATTGCTCAATCGGGCGCCTTCCTCCTGTGTGGCCTATCTGTTGACCTTGAGGGCGCGCCACCAGGCGGAATCACTATCGAGAGAATCAAAATCAATGGGAACAAGAAATCGATCATTCGCGATGAGTTGGATCGAATGGCTGTGAACGACAGCACCATGTTCCCTGAAATCGAGAAGACCGCGTTGTACATCAAGGGGAAGCTATGAGGTGCCGCAGATTGGTGCCTAACTCCGGCGTTAGCAGGCTGCTGAAACTTTGCAGCACGTGGTCAGGTCTGGCCTCGTAGCACTTGTTTCGGTTTGCAGCGCATGCTGTTTGCTCTTTCCCGCCGAGAAGACGGGGTAGCAAAACCCCTGCTGCGCTGGCAGCTCTACGCGAGTAAAATTTGTGCATCGCAACAAGAAAAGGTCGGAGTCCATCATGGTGTATGACCTGTATGAAACCCAGCGCTCGCTGATGCGGCCGCTGGCTGATTTTGCCGAGGCTGCCGCCAAGTTTTACGCCAATCCGGTGTGGCCTGCGGTGCCGCACAACGTCACCCAGCGTGTCTCGGCCAGCTACGACCTTATGCACCGGTTGCTCAAAGACTACGAAAAACCCGAGTTCGGCATCAATAGCGTGCAGATCGAGGGCAAGACTGTCGCAGTGCAGCAACGGGTCGTGCTGGAAAAGCCTTTCTGTCGTCTGCTGCGGTTCAAGCGGTTTTCTGACGACGTCAGCCTGCTGGGCAAACTCAAGGATGATCCGACCGTGCTTATCGTGGCGCCGCTGTCGGGCCATCATTCCACCTTGTTGCGCGACACGGTGAAAACCATGCTGCAAGATCACAAGGTGTTCATCACCGACTGGACCGACGCCCGCATGGTGCCCACCGAGCAGGGCCGTTTCAGCCTGGACGACTACGTGGCTTACATCCGCGAGTTCATTGCTGCCATCGGCCCCGATGTGCATGTGATGTCGGTCTGCCAGCCCACGGTGCCGGTGCTGGGCGCCATTTCGCTCATGGCCAGTGCGGGCGAGATCGCGCCGCGCAGCATGATCATGATGGGCGGCCCCATCGACGCGCGCAAGTCGCCCACGGCGGTGAACAACCTGGCGATGAACAAGAGCTACGAGTGGTTCGAGAACAATGTGATCTACCGCGTGCCCGCCAACTACCCCGGCGCGGGTCGGCGCGTCTATCCCGGCTTTTTACAGCACAGCGGTTTCGTGGCGATGAACCCCGACCGCCACCTCACCTCGCACTACGACTACTTTCTCGACCTCATCCGCGGCGACAACGATGATGCCGAGTCGCATCGCCGTTTTTACGACGAGTACAACGCCGTGCTCGACATGGACGCTGATTACTACCTCGACACCATCAAGCTGGTGTTCCAGGACTTCGGATTGGTCAACGGCACCTGGACAGTAGAAGGCGAGGCGGTGCGCCCGCAAGACATCCACCGCACGGCGCTGCTCACCATCGAAGGCGAACTCGACGACATTTCCGGCGCGGGGCAGACCGAGGCGGCGCACGACCTGTGCACTGGCATCGCTTCGGTCAGCCGTCAACATTACGTGGCCGAAGGCGCCGGGCATTACGGCATTTTTGCAGGACGGCGTTGGCGCGAAAAGGTCTATCCGGTGGTGCGCGACTTCATCGCCGCGCATCCTCAAGGGGCTGCGGGCGATCCGCCGCGCAAACCGGCACGATCCCGCGCCTCCGCCTGAACCTGTTGACTCATGCCCGTTGCGACCGCCGCCCTGGCCGCGCAAATCGACGCCCTGCTGCCGCAAACGCAGTGCACCCGCTGCGGCTACCCCGACTGTGCCGCCTACGCGCAGGCCATCGCCGAAGGCCAGGCCGACATCAACCGCTGCCCGCCCGGCGGCGCGCAGGGCATTGAAAAACTCGCTCATCTGCTGCAGCGCCCGGCTACCGCGCTCGACCCATCCTGCGGAACGGAAGGCCCGCGCGAGCGCGCCGTGATCGACCCGGCCCTGTGCATCGGCTGCACCTTATGCATTCAAGCCTGCCCGGTGGACGCGATCGCCGGTGTTTCCAAACGCATGCACACCGTCATCGACGACTGGTGCACCGGCTGCGCCCTGTGCCTGCCGCCCTGCCCGGTCGATTGCATCCGCATGGAAGCGCTGACCGACCCCGCTATGGCCACCCGCAGCAGCTGGAATGCCTGGAGCCCGGCGCAGGCCGACGAAGCCCGCCAGCGCTATGCTCGGCACCTCGAACGTCACCCTCGCCCACTGGCGCGGACTGAGCCACCCGCCACACCGGCTCCTGCGGCAGACCACAAGACCGCCCTGCTGCAAGCGGCTCTGGAGCGCGCCCGGCAGCGCCAGCGCAGTGCTCCTTGAATTCTGAATTTCAGCCAAATCGCAAGAAAATGACCACAAAGCCCAGTAAATCGCTACAAACCTTCCCGAACCCCGCCCCTGAGCGCGACTATCACATCCACATGCAGGTGCCTGAATTCACCTGCCTGTGCCCGCTCACCGGCCAGCCGGATTTTGCCCGATTCGACATCGACTTCATTCCCGACAAGAAGTGCGTCGAGCTCAAAAGCCTCAAGCTCTATATGTGGAGCTATCGCGACGAAGGCGCCTTTCACGAAAAGGTCACCAACGCCATCCTCGACGATCTGGTAAAGGCCATGTCGCCACGCTTCCTGCGCGTGACGGCGCGCTGGTATGTGCGCGGCGGCATTTACACCAATGTGGTGGTCGAGCACCGCAAGCGTGGGTGGAAACCAACGCCGCGCGTCGATCTGACGCAGTTCGACGCCGCCGAACCCGCAGCGAATTAAGACGACTTAACGAAACTTGCTCAAGCCTTGAGCAGTTTTGACGGCTGAATGCGCAAAATGGCGTTCAGCCCCGTCACCAGCACCGAGCCGTCGGCCAAGGCGAGCACACCGTAGGGCAGATGCAACTCGGCGGGCAAGGCGCCCGTGGTCACCTTCTCGCCCGCGCCGGTTCCGGCCAAGGTGGAAACTTCGCCTTGCGGCGATATGCGGCGCACCCGGTTATTGCCGGTATCGGCCACGATCAGGCTGCCATCGGGCGCGAACGACAGGGTTTGTGGGTGTAAAAATAGCGCCTCCTCCACCTTGCCATCGGCAAAACCGCCCTTGCCGGGTTTGCCCGCAAAGGTCGTTACCGTGCCATCGGGCGTGATTCTGCGAATGACGTTGTTGAAGTATTCGCTCACGTAAATCTGCCCTTGCGCGTCCAGCGTCAGCCCGACCGGGGTGTTGAAGCGTGCCTGCGCTCCCCGCCCATCGCGCCAGCCGGTATCGCCGGGTGAACCGGCCAGGGTGCTGACCACCCCTTGCGCGCTGATGCGGCGCACCGTGCTGTTGTAGGCATCGGCCACATACACCACGCCTTTTGCGTTCACGCCCAGCCCGACGGGGTGATTAAATCGCGCCTGCTGGCCCGGCCCATCGGCAAAGCCTTCGACCTCCAGCTTGCCCGCTAGGGTGCTGACCCTGCCCTCCCGGCTGATGCGGCGCACCGTGTTGCTACCGGAATCGCTCACAAACAGCGTGCCATCGGTGGCCACCGCCACACATTCGGGCGAATAAAACCGCGCCTGCAGCGCCGGGCCGTTGCGGGCGTCGCGCTGCTCCACCTGCCCGGCGACAATGCTGACCTGGCCGTCAGTGCCCAGCTTGCGCACCACGCTGTTGACGTAGTCGGCCACAAAGATGTTGCCCTGCGCGTCCAGCGCCATGCCGCGCGGGTCGTGAAACCGCGCCTGGGCGAAGTCGCCGCCGTTGTACATGCCAGGGCCAATGGCGCCTGCAAAGACCTCCAGCGTGCCTGCGGCCTGCGGCGCAGCAAAAGCGGTTTGGCTGATCAAAGGGGACAAGGCCGTGCCCAGCGCCAGGGCTCCGGCCGATTGAATGAAGTGTCGTCGCTGCATGAGAGTTCAGGGGAAGTGCCCGCGACGGTTGCGCGGTTCAGGCTCAAGCTTATGTCAGCAGATTTTTACTTGCAGGTGTGCCACTCAAGTGCCGCGCCGGTCGACCAGTGCGCGGGCGATCGTGCCGA
The DNA here is from genome assembly GCF_900634595.1 of Thiomonas sp. OC7. Lineage (NCBI taxonomy): Bacteria > Pseudomonadati > Pseudomonadota > Betaproteobacteria > Burkholderiales > Thiomonas > Thiomonas sp. OC7. Next base: position 640,351 of record NZ_LR131953.1, read on the forward strand.
GATCGACATACTCCAGCTCGGCCCCGGCGGGCACGCCGCGCGCCAGGCGGGTAACGCGCAGGCCGCGCGGACGCAGGGTTTCGGCGATGACATGTGCCGTCGCCTCGCCTTCGTTGGTGAAGTTGGTCGCCAGAATCACCTCTTCCACTGCGCCGTCGAGCGCGCGGGTCATCAGCCGGTCGAGGCCGATTTCCTTCGGCCCCAGGCCATCGAGTGGGCTGATGCGGCCCATGAGCACGAAATACAGGCCGTGGTAGGTCAGCGTCTGCTCTACCGCGGCGAGATCGGCGGGGCTTTCCACCACGCAAAGCTGGCGGGCGTCGCGCCTGGGGTCAGCGCAGATGCTGCAGACCGCGTCTTCGGTGAGGGTGTTGCAGCGCGCGCAGCGCTGCACCGCGCCCAGCGCCGCGTCGAGCGCGCGGGCGATGTGCTGCGCGGCCTCGCGGTCGTGTTCGAGCAGGTGATAGGCCATACGCGACGCCGACTTCGGCCCGACGCCGGGCAAATGCCGCAGGGCGTCGATCAGCGCGTCGAGCGCGGGCACATGGCCGGGCGCGGCCTCATGCATGACGTGTCGAGGTCAAGTTCGGGGCCACTTCAGTTCAACTTCGCCCGTCGCTCAGAACGGCAGTTTCATGCCGGGCGGCAGGGGCATGCCTGCGGTGGCGGCGCTCATTTTTTCCTGCGATGTGGCCTCGGCCTTGCGCACCGCGTCGTTGAAGGCGGCGGCCACCAGGTCTTCGAGCATGTCGCGGTCTTCGGCCACCAGACTGGGGTCGATGTTCACGCGCTTGACGCCGTATTTGCAGGTCATCGTCACCTTCACCAAGCCCGCGCCAGACTGACCTTCGACCTCGATCTGGCCAAGCTCGTCCTGGACGCGCTTGAGGTTGTCTTGCATCTGCTGCGCCTGCTTCATCAGGCCGGAAAGTTGTCCTTTGTTGAACATGGGGTGTCCTTCGATTGAGAAATGAAATCGCCGCGCTTGCAGCAACGCGGCATTGTCGGTCAGGCGGGTGTCGGCTGCGCTGACGGGGGCATGGGTTTGAGGCTGCCGGGCACGATTTGCGCGCCCAGATCGTGCATGAGCTGCAGCACCAGCGGATCGTTGCGTATCGCAGCCTCGGCATCGGCCTGCGCCTGGGCCTTGGCGCGCGCGTCGCGCTGCATCACGCTGTCAGTCACTTCGCCGGCTTCGGCGCGCAGCACGATGTCTTGTCCCAAGGCCTGACGCACGGCAGTCTGCAGCTTGTCGAGCGACCCGGCGCGGGTGAGCTGTTCGTTGGGCACGCGCAGCAGCCACTCCGTGCCTTGCATGGCCACCAGTTCGCTTTGCTGCGCCAGCGCGCGCGGCAGGCCCGCGGGCACGTCGAGCCGCTGCACCAGCGTGGGCCAGTCGGTATCAGACGCGATGTGGGGCGTGATCTGCAGGGGCGGCTTGATGTCGGCGGGGCGGGGTGGCGTGGGCTGCGGCTGGGTTTGCGGTTCGGGCTTAGCCGCATAGTTAGTCGCCGGCGCTTCCTCCGCGGCGAGCACGGGGGCGGCGGGCGCCAATGGGGCGCTCAAGGTCGCTGCGGTACGCGGCATGGCCTTGGCTGCGGTTTGCACCGGGGGCGCGGATTTGGTGGCCGGTTGCTCGCGCTGTGCTGCGACCTGCGCCGCGGCCGACTGCGACGGTGGCGAAGCCGGAGCCGCCGCCTTGGGCAGCGCCAGCCCGCCTGGCGGCAAGCTGGGCACGCTGCCCGCGATGACCGGGGCGAAGGCCAGCAGGCGCAGCAGGGTCATGGTGAAGCCGGTGCGGTCGTCCGGGGCGAGCGACAGCTCGTTGCGGCCATGCAGCACCGTGGTGTAGGCCAGTTGCACCAGCTCCGGGCTGAGTTGTGCGGCCAGGGCGACCAGCGCTTCATGTTGCGGGTCGTCGGCATCGGCGGCCTGCGGCACGAGTTGCAGCAGGGCGATGGTTTGCAGCAGCGCGGCCAGCTCTTCCAGCGCCGCGCCGAAAGACAGACCGCGCGCTTCCAGCGCATCGGCCTGATGGATGAGCGCCACACCGTCCTGCGAGGCCAGCGCCTGCAAAATAAGGAGCAGATCGCTGCGATCGACCGTGCCCAGCATCTGCTGCACCGCCTCGGTCTCCACCCGCCCGGCGCAGTAAGCCAGCGCCTGGTCGGTGAGCGAGAGCGCATCGCGCATCGAACCGTGCGCGGCGCGGGCGATGAGCCGCAGCGCGGCGTCGTCTGCCGGCACGTTCTCGGCCTGCAGCACCTGCTGCAAATGGCCGACGATGGCGCCCGGCATCATCTGTTTGAGGTTGAACTGCAGGCAGCGCGACAGCACCGTGACCGGCACTTTCTGCGGGTCGGTGGTGGCGAGCACGAACTTCACATAGTCGGGCGGCTCTTCCAGCGTCTTAAGCATGGCGTTGAAGGCGTGGTTCGAGAGCATGTGCACCTCGTCGATCATGTACACCTTGAAGCGCCCCGCCGTGGGCTTGTAGACCGCCTGCTCCAGCAGCGTGGTCATGTCTTCGACGCCGCGATTGGAGGCGGCGTCGAGCTCGATGTAATCGACAAAACGCCCGGCGTCGATCTCGGTGCAGGCCGGGCACACGCCGCACGGCTGGCTGGTGACGCCGCCCTGCCCGTCCGGCCCGGTGCAATTGAGCGCCTTGGCCAGAATGCGCGACACCGTGGTCTTGCCCACCCCGCGCGTGCCGGTAAACAAATAGGCGTGATGCAGACGGTCGTGGTCGAGCGCATGCGTGAGCGCCCGCACCACATGGTCTTGTCCCACGAGGGAGGCGAATGATTTAGGGCGCCACTTGCGCGCCAGCGCGACGGAAGTCATGGGCCGGATTCTAGGAGCCTGTCGGGCTTGGGTCGCGTAGAGCGAAAAAAGGGTGTAGGGATGGCCTGTGGCGGCGGATTTGCCGCTCCATAGCCGAAGCTATGGAGCAAGAAGCCGCTGCCGCAGGACGCCGTACAGCCTTTTTGCAGCCCGCGATTCCCAAGTCCGACAGGCTCCTGGGAGCCTGCATCATCCCCTCTGGCTGAATCCAAAACCGTCGTGGCGCCGTAGAGAGAACAAACCCCAATCCAAGCAGACCTGCCGCCCGCTGACACCTTGCTCCACGCCCCATGCGCCCTTCCTTGCCGACCCTGACCCGACTCTGCCAGCGTCTCGCCCTGGCCTGCCTCGCCCCGCTCATGGTCGCCTGTTCGCCGGTCACCCTGATCAACCGGCTCACCCCGACCGACACCTACAGCTTCAGTGGCGACATCGCCTACGGCCCCGCCCCGCGCGAAGCGCTGGACATCTACCGGCCCAACGCTGCCACGCTGCGCAAGCCCCAGCCCGGCGGTGCCCCGGTGGTCGTGTTTTTCTACGGCGGCAGCTGGACCAGCGGCAACCGCGCCATGTACCGTTTCGTCGGCGAGGCGCTGGCCGCGCGCGGCATCGTCACCGTCATTGCCGACTACCGCCTCTATCCCGAAGTGCGCTACCCCGACTTCCTGCGCGACAACGCCCGTGCCGTCGCCTGGACGGCGCAGCACATCGCCCAGTGGGGCGGCAACCCGCACCAGATCTACCTCATGGGCCACAGCGCCGGGGCCTACAACGCCGCCATGCTGGCGCTCGACCCGCGCTGGCTGCACGCCGTCGGTCTGCGCCGCGCCGATCTGGCCGGGTGGATCGGGCTGGCCGGGCCCTACGACTTTCTGCCCATCACCGACCGAGAAGTCCAGCCCGTCTTTCACTTCCCCGACTACCCCGCCGGCTGCATGCCCATCGACTACGTTCACGACGCCCGCGTGCCGCGCACCTTCCTCGGCGCAGCGCGCGTCGACAGCCTGGTCAACCCGCAGCGCAACACCGTGCAACTCGCCCAAGCCCTGAAGGCCGACGGCGCCCAGGTCACGCTCGACCTCTACCCAGGCGTCAACCACGAAACCCTCATCGGCTCGTTCGCCACCCCGCTGCGCTGGATGTCGCCCGTGCTCGACGACGTGGTGGATTTCGTGCACCACGCGCCCCAGCCGAGCACGGCAGCTCTTGCGGCCACCCAAGCCACCCCCTGATCGACGGCCTTGCGCCGTGCTGGCGGAGCACCCAAAGTTGTCTTCCATCCGCACCCGCGGGCGGTTGGGAGACCGCTCATGCCCACCCTCACCCGAGTCCTCGCGACCCGCAGCCCAAGCTCGCGGCCGCGCTCAGCCTGGCCGCCCCGCTATTCAGTGAGCTTGCCGATGATCTTCACCGCAATACCCCCGCCCGGCACCACCGCACCGGCCAATTCGCAACCCGCGTCGAGCAGCATCTCGCGGGTCATCACCTTGCTCAGCTTGTCCTTGAACCACTGACCGTTCTCGCTGACCTCGCCAGTCAGCCCGTTCACCTCGATGACCCCGCGCTTGTCGGCGGTCGACCAGATGAACTCGAATGCGAACACCGGTCGCCAGTAAAGGTGCAGGCGCTCCACCACAATGGCGTCCGACTGGATGTGATGCGCGTTGATGCTGTTGCCGTTGAGCGCGGTGCTGGCGGCCAGCAGCGCCGCTTGCTGCGGCACCGTGGGCTTGATCAGTTCCGCGCGCTCGATCTGCTCGACCTCGGAAAACTTGTATTTGGTGCGATAGCCATCGAGCGTGCCCGGCTTGATGTCGCGCCCAAGACCATCGGAAAACTGGTCGAAAGCCATCTTGCGGTGACACATCTCGGTCACCGCAAGATCGATGCGCGCCTTGTCGCCCTGCCGCGTGACCTCGTACTGCTCGCCGTTGAGTTCAACTTTGTGCGCATAGGGGTTGTGCACCGGCACCGGGTAGGTCATCTGCGTGGTGTAGTCCACGCTGCGCGTGGAGGTCACATGCCAGAACGGCTCCAGCCGGAACTCCTTGCGGCTCAGGCGCACCGTGTCATCGCGCGGACGATTGAGCGGGTTGAACTTGGCCAGCATGCCGAACGCCGAGAGCTTTTTCTTCTCCGCCTGTTCCTCAGCGGCGCGGGCCGGGTACACCTCATCGAACAAATAGATGCGGATAGCGGATTCGTCGAGTTGCAAAGTCTGCTGCGGGAAGCTCATCGCGGGTGGTCCTGAGAGGGTGTCGCCTTGTTGGCGGCCGGGTTTCGGTGTTCAAAGTCTAAGCGCATGCCAGATCGCCAAGCTCACCCCCGCCAGCCCTGCCCCTCGCGCCGGGCGCGGCCCAGGGCTTCGAGGGTTTCGAGGATGCGGGGCAGGCTTTTTTTCCAGGGGCCGCGGCCTTTGAAGCGCGAGGTGAGCGCTTCGAGGTCGAGCGGCTGCGCGCTGGCGGCGAGCAGGTCGGCCACGGCGCGCATCTGTTCGGGCAGGGTGGACGGCCAGGGCTGGGCGGGTGGCTCGGGGATGCGCGCGGGGGTGGCGGCCACGGGCTGCTCCCCCTCACCCTCCATGCCAAGCGTGGCTTGGGTGGGTGGCGCGGCGCTGGGTTGCGGGTGCTGGAACGCCGGGCGCAGCCAGCGCACGGCGCCTGCGGCTTCTTCGGCCGCGCGGGCGTGGTTGAGGGCGAGCAGGCGGGTGAGCAAGACGGTTTTGGCTGTCGAATCGCCGTCCTCGGCGGCTGTTGGCGCAGCAAGCGGCGCAGCGAGGTCGCTCCAGCCGTAGGCGGCCAGCACGGCGGCGTCGAGTTCGGCGTGCAGTTCGGCGAGCACGGCGACCAGGCCGAGCTGATGCACCGTGCGCTCTTTGGGAGTGAGGGCGCGGCCTGCGCGCAGGGCGTCGAGCACGTTGTAGAGCGCGGTGAGGGTGAGCGCGCCGGGGTGCGCGGCGAGCACTTGTTTGCGGTGGGCGTCGATGGCTTCGGCGCGTTCGGCGATGCGCTGGCGCAGCGCGGGGGTGAGGCCGGTGTCGGCGTCGGGGAAGGGGAAGGTTTCGAAGCAGCGGGTTTTGACGTAGACCGGATCGTTACCAACTCCCAACCAACTTCCTGTTCCCAGCGCCCAGGCGACATGCGCGCTGCTGGACAGCACGCCGAGATGGAAGGCATCGTCAAGAGCGATGGCGACCAGCTTGTGATCGGGAAAAATGCCGACATCAAGGAACTGAAAAATCCGATGCTTGGCGGTTTCAACCGTGGCGATATAGCGTGATAGTCCTACCAGAGCAGATCGGAGCAAACGGCGAGGCTCGCCGAAGATCCACCAATCGCGTTTCAGTTTGGGCCGGTTGTTGAGATCGCGTTCGGGTTTCACTCGCTCCAGTAGCCATTGATAAGCAGCGGGGAAGCGCAGACGCACCTGTTCGGCTGTCAGCCCGTAAAAATCGATGATCAGTAAGCCGCGGTTGCCCCCAGTGAGATCGCGGCCGCTGCGGTAAGCGTGAATGTGAGCATCCAATCCAGGCACACGGCCCATGCCCATGTCCACTGCCTGCTCGGAGGTCACGAGAAAGCCATCGCCCGCTCGCATGACGCCATTGCTGCTGATGTTCTGCATCGCGAGCAGCGCGGGCGCCGCCGCCAAGTTGGGGCCGACTTTGAGGTCTGCATGGATCAGCCCGGTCTGTTCGCGCAGTTGCACGGTCATTTCGCCGTATTCGCCGGGGGTCTCAGTGATGACGGTTTGCAGGCGGCCTTCGCCGGCGCCGGGTTCGGCCACGGTCATGGCGATGCGCACGGCGGCGCCGCTGGCGCTGTCCACCCAGGGGTGGTCGGGGATGGCGTAAACGAGGTGTAAATCTCCGTTGAGGGCGCTTTGCACCACGCGGCGGTTGAAGGTCTGGCGCAGGCTGTTGGTGGTGATGAAGCCGAAGCGCTGCGCTTGGCCCGCCGCCACTTTGCGCGCGGCGGCGTGCCACCAGTACATGACGAAGTCGGCGCTCTCAGGCATGTCGGGCCAGGCGGCGCGCAGGGCATCCACATAGCCCTCGCCGAGCGCTTCGCGCAGCCGCTTGTCGCCGATGAAGGGCGGGTTGCCGACGATGTAGTCGGCCTGCGGCCAGTCGGCGGCGCGGGGTTGGTCGTAGGCCCATTGCGGCACTTGGGCGGCGGGGTCGGGGACGGGTTCAAAGGTGGCGGGGTGGGCGGTGTAGGTGCGGCCGTCCCAGCGGGTGCGGGGCTGGCCCTGGGCGTCGAGCAGGGGGCGCTGGGCGCTCCAGGCGAGCACGGCGTCGCGGCAGACGATGTTGCCGTAGTCGTGCACGACGGGTTCGGCCACGGCGCGGTCGCCGCGGGTGCGGATGTGCCATTGCAGGTAGCCGATCCACAGCACGAGTTCGGCCAGCGCGGCGGCGCGGGCGTTGACTTCGAGGCCGAGAAGCTGCTGCGGGGTGACGGTTTCGCCCTCTAACGCGAGTTTGTTCTGGGTTTCGCCAAGGGCGCCGAGCTGGTTGAGCACTTCGCCTTCGAGGCGCTTGAGGTGTTCGAGGGTGACGTAGAGGAAGTTGCCGCTGCCGCAGGCGGGGTCGAGCACGCGCAGGGTGCACAGGCGGTGATGAAAGCGGCGGAGTTCGGCGCGGGCGGCGTCCATCTTGGCGTCGCGCGGGCGGCCGTCGAGTTCGGCGGCTTCGTGGGCGAGCAGCAGCGCGGCGGCCTGGGCGTCGGCCCATTCGCGGCGCAGGGGTTCCATCACGGTGGGCAGCACGAGGCGTTCGACGTAGGCGCGCGGGGTGTAGTGGGCGCCGAGGGCGTGGCGTTCGGCGGGGTCGAGCGCGCGTTCGAGCAGGGCGCCGAAGATGGCGGGCTCGACTTCGCGCCAGTTGGCGCGGGCGGCGGCGAGCAGCAGATCGACCTGCGCGCGGGTGAGCGGCAGGGAGTAGGCGTCGTCGGCCGCGCCCTTGAACAACTTGCCGTTGAAGCGCAGCACGGTCTGCGCCAGGGCGACGGAGAAGCCGCCGCGGTCCATGTCGGCCCAGAGCGCGGCGAGCATGCGCTGCAGGGTGACGGGGTCGTCGCGGTGGCGCTTGAGCAGGGTGACGAAGCCGCCTTGGTCGCCCTGCCCGCCCTGTGCACTTTGGCCACCCTGCCCGCCTTCGCCCGCGCCGGGCAGCAGGCCGACGTCTTCGGCGAACATGGAGAACAGGCAGCGGGTGAGGTAGGCGGCGACAAGCTGCGGCGCGTGGCCGCTGGCTTCGAGCGAGCGGGCGAGTTCGGCCAGTTGCGCGGCGACTTCGCGGGTGACGCGGGCGCTGGCGCGGGCGGGGTCGAGGCCGAGCGGGTCGAGCCAGATACGTCGCAGAGTGTCGCGCACCTCGGCGCGGGCGAGGTCGGCGAGCGCGATGCGGTGGCTGCGCGGATCGGGGAATGGGGTGTAGGTGGCGCCGCTGCGGGTGAATTCGGCGTAAAGCTCGATCACCTGGCCAACATCGACCACGAGCAGAAAGGGCGGACGGCCGCCCGCGGCGAGTTCGGCGGGTTCGAGCGCGCGGGCGTAGCCCTCCGCCTGGGCGCGGGCGCGCAGCAGAGCGTCGTCGAAGCGGCGGGTGTCGGCGCTGGCACGCAGCTTTTTGGCTTCGAGCACGAAGGCGCCGCGCCGGTAGCAGTCGATGCGGCCGGGGCTGCTGCTGCCGTCGCCGTGGCGAAAGGTGATGGGCCGCTCGAACATGTAGTCGAGCCCGGGCGTGGGGTGCGGCACAGGCACGCCGAGCAGCTCGCACAACTCGCGCACGAAGCTCTGCGCGGTGGAGAGTTCGGAGGCGGCAACGCCGCTCCAGCGGGCGATGAAGTCGGCGGCGCGGGCGGCGTCGGGCTGTGGGACGGCGGAGGGTGACGTGGAAGGATGGGCGGTCATGGCGTGGGCGGCGTTTGGCGCGATGGTAGGGCGACCGCGCGCGCTGCCCTTCGGGCTGGCGTTCGGCATGGCGATTTGCGGCAAAATGGCCGCATGCACAGCAAACTCGATCTCGCGGTCGGACACCTGAATGCGGCTGTCGGCACGGTGGTTCGCGCCGAGGATCTCGCGCGGGCGTTGCGCGAGGGCAGCGTGGCGAATTTGGCGAGCGGCCCAGAGGCGCCGCTGGTTCGCGGGCTGCTGCACAGCGTGTTCGTCGAGATCGATCCAGCGCTCATCTTGAGCTGCGCCCGCGAGGCGCAGTCAGACTGGCAGCACGCTCATCAGCTTTACACCGAATCCCTGGCAGAAGGCCTGCCGCGCGTCAAGGCCTGGGAGCAACTGGTCGCGCAGCGGACATGACCTCGAACATGACCACACACCACGACGTGCTGCGCTTCAAAACCAGCGGTTCTTGGCTTGAGCTTGCCCGCATCGCGGTTGATTTGGTGACGGATGCCGAACAACACGCGGGGGTTGCCATGCACCCCAGGCTGGGCGGCGGCACCAGGCTGATGCTGGCCCTTGATCACCGGATCAGTGACGACATCGATCTGTTCATCCGCGATCCACAGTGGATCGGCTATCTCTCGCCACGGCTGAATGATCGTTTCGAATCGGTCGTGACGGGCTATGAAGAATCGGCCAACGCGCTGAAACTGCGATGTCCGGCGGGGGAGATCGATTTCATCGTGAGCATGTCGCTGCTGGGTCTGCCCGACGAGTTCGCGGCCGAGGTGTCTTTTGCGCTTGAGCCGATAGAAGAAGTTCTCGCCAAAAAATTGTTCTATCGGGGCTGGGCATTGACGCCACGCGATCTGTTTGACTGGCGGGCGGTGACTCGTCGGCACAGCCCGACCGGGCCTATGGGCAAGCGGATGGCCGGACTTCTTTCAGGCGACCGTCTGGCGGCGATTCGGGAGGCGCTGCTGGCCATGAAGACGTCAAACGCTGCGGCGGTCGCGTGGGAGGCGATTCGCGCCCCCGACAAGCCCGCGCTGGGCGAGTCGATCGATTGGGCGCTGACCGAGACCGAGAGCTACGCGCGCGCGGCTTCTGCGTAGGCCACGGCGGTTCGGCTTGGCCTATTGTGAGCGTTCATTTGTGAGCGTTCATTCGGGAGCGTTCCTTCGGGAGCGCCCGTTCACATCCCTTCAAGCCGCCACAGCCTGCACCGCGCTACGCGCCAGCCAGCGCTGCAGCCCGGCCAGCAGCAGGCCATAGAGCGGCAGCACGCCGAGCACGGCCATTGCCAGCTTGACCGCGTAATCCACCAGCGCGATCTCGACCCAGTGTGCGGCCATGAAGGGGTCGCTGCTGGCGTAGAAGGCGATGGAGAAGAACAGCACGCTGTCCACCAGATTGCCGAACACACTCGACACCGAGGGCGCCAGCCACCAATGGCGGCTACCGGCCAGCGTGGCGCGCAGGCGCGAGAACACGAAAATATCGAGCATCTGCCCCACGGCGTAGGCGATGAAGCTGCCCAGGGCGATGCGGAAAACGAACAGGTTGAACCCGCTCAGCGCCGCCCACCCGGCAAACGCGCCGTCGTGAAACAGCACCGAGATGGCGTAGGACAGCACCAGCGCGGGCAGCATCACCCAGCGCACCACGCGCCGCGCCGGGCCCGCCCCGAGCAGCCGGGCGGTGAGATCGGTGGCGACGTAAACCAGCGGGAAGCTGAACGCCGCCCAGGTGGTGTGCAGGCCGAACAGGGTGATGGGCAACTGCACCAGGTAGTTGCTGGCGATGATGATGGCGATGTGCAGCGCGGCCAGAGCGGCTACGACGGCGCGCTGGCGAGCGGCGCTCAAGTCAAGCGTGAACAACATGGACGACCTTTTTGCTTGGACGGTGGGTAAGGGAACCACCGGCGGCTGGCGCTCTATCGCGCAGCCTAGTTGTGAAAAAACGCAATTTTAAACCACAGCGTCGTGTGCTCGCCGCGCGCCGCTCGCAGGCAACCCAAGGCCGTCCGAAGTTGGCTTGCCGCCCGCGTTGGCGCTCAGTATCGCCCGAGCACCGATTGACCGAAGCCCTGCAGCGGCCCCAGTGGATTGCGCGTGGTTTCCACTTCCGAGATTTCAGGCTGCCCGCCCCAGAGCTTATAGACCACACGATCATCCACCACGAGCAAGAGCATGTTGAAACGCCAGCCGGTAGTGATGGTTTCGCGACGGAAGTCGAGAAAGTCGAGCCAGAAATTGCCCACCCGCTTGCGGTCGATATGGCGCTGGTCGATCTCAAAACCGCGACAGGCGGTTTGCGCCTGCATGCAGTCGCGGATGCCGGGATCGAGGGCCAAGTCATTGCCCGAGGGCGGCAGCAGCCGCCGCACGATATCGGCGTAGTTCAGGATGGTGATATTGGGCGTGGTCAACGGGTCGATGCCCTCCTGACGCAACTGGGCGGTTGTGGTGCGGTAAGGCGTAATCCGTTCATACGCGGCATGCGCCTGGGAGAAGTTGCTCCAGGGCTTGCTGGTCTGCGCCTCGCCGCGCGGCAGCAATGCGGCGCAACCGCTGAGCGCTCCGGCCAGATACAGACCAGATACCGCGGCGAGGAGGCCTCGCCAGAGCGAATACCTTGCGGAACGGCTGGAATCAGGACAAGACATTTATTGAGTGTAGAACGGCGCGACGCGCGCCCGTAAAATCGGGCGCCTTGCTTGGGCGTCGCGTCATTTGCCGCGCCCAGCGCATTTCATCCGAACCGCGACAAGCCGCCGCGCACCCGCACATTCCCATGACCGAACTTGCCAAATCGTTTGAGCCCCACAACATCGAAGCCCGCTGGACTCAGCGCTGGGAGGAACTGGGCGTGTTCGCCCCCACGCTGGACGCCGCCAAACCGTCGTTCTGCGTGCAACTGCCGCCGCCCAACGTCACGGGCACGCTGCACATGGGCCATGCGTTCAACCAGACGGTGATGGATACCCTGGTGCGCTACCACCGCATGCGCGGCGACAACACCCTGTGGGTGCCGGGCATGGACCACGCGGGTATTGCCACGCAGATTGTGGTGGAGCGGCAATTGCAGGCTGCGGGACTGAGCCGCCACGACCTGGGGCGCGCCAAATTCGTCGAAAAAGTGTGGGAATGGAAGCAGCAGTCGGGCAACACCATCACCAGCCAGATGCGCCGCATGGGCGACTCGGTGAGCTGGGAGCACGAGTACTTCACCATGGACGACAAGCTGTCCAAGGCCGTGGTGGAGACCTTCGTGCAGCTTTACGAACAAGGCCTGATCTACCGCGGCAATCGGCTGGTGAACTGGGACCCGGTGCTCAAGAGCGCGGTGAGCGATCTGGAGGTGGAAAGCCAGGAGCACGACGGCTTCATGTGGCACATCCTCTACCCGTTCAGCGACGGGCCCATCGACGGCGTGCGCGGCATGCACATCGCCACCACCCGGCCCGAAACCATGATGGCCGACGGCGCGCTGGCGGTGCATCCAGAAGATGAACGCTACGCCAAGTTCATCGGCAAGTATGTCGACTTGCCGCTGTGCAACCGCAAGATTCCCATCATCGCCGATGGCTTCGTCGAGCGCGATTTCGGCTCGGGCTGCGTGAAAATCACCGGCGCGCACGACTTCAACGACTACGCCTGCGCGCTGCGCCACGACATTCCGCTGATCACCATCTTCACCGAAGACGCGCGCATCAACGAAAACGGCCCTGCCGCGTACCAGGGGCTCGACCGCTACGCCGCGCGCAAGGCGCTGCTCAAAGACCTGGAAGCGCAGGGCTTTCTCGAAAAAGCGGTGCCGCACAAAAACATGGTGCCGGTCTGTGCGCGCACCGGCCAGATCGTCGAGCCCATGCTCACCGATCAATGGTTCGTCGCCACCACCAAGCCCGGCCCGGACGGCAAGAGCATTGCGCAAAAGGCCATCGACGCGGTGGCCGACGGCGAGGTGAAGTTCGTCCCCGAAAACTGGGTGAACACCTACAACCAGTGGATGGCCAATATTCAGGATTGGTGCATTTCGCGCCAGCTTTGGTGGGGCCACCAGATCCCGGCGTGGTATGGCGAGAACGGCGAAATTTTTGTGGCCCGCAGCGAAGCCGAGGCGCGCGACAAGGCGTCCGCCGCGGGCTACAACCGCACGCTCACCCGCGATCCGGACGTGCTCGACACCTGGTATTCCTCCGCGCTGGTGCCCTTCGCCACCCTGGGCTGGCCCGAGCCGACGAAGGAGATGGATCTGTTCCTGCCCTCCTCGGTGCTGGTCACGGGCTTCGACATCATTTTCTTCTGGGTGGCCCGGATGATCATGATGACCACGCACTTCACCGGCAAGGTGCCGTTCAAGCACGTTTACATCCACGGCCTGGCGCTGGACGCGCACGGCAAAAAAATGAGCAAGAGCGAGGGCAATGTGCTCGACCCGGTCGATCTGATCGACGGCATCGATCTCGCCCCCCTGCTCGACAAACGCACCACTGGCCTGCGCAAACCCGAAACCGCACCCGCGGTGCGCAAGGCCACCGAGAAAGAATTCCCGGGCGGCATTCCCGCCTACGGCGCTGACGCGCTGCGCTTCACATTCGCCTCGATGGCCACGCTGGGCCGCAACATCAACTTCGACACCAAGCGCTGCGAGGGCTACCGCAATTTCTGCAACAAGCTGTGGAACGCCACGCGCTTTGTGCTGATGCAGGTGAGCGAGTTGTCGGCGTTCGACCGTGGCATGGATCAATGTGGCGGCGACTGCGGCCCCGAAGGCTATATGCACTTCAGCGCCGCCGACCGCTGGATCGTCTCGCAATTGCAGCGCACCGAACAGCAGGTGGCGCAGGGCTTTGCCGACTACCGCCTGGACTTCGCCGCCCAGGCCATCTATCAATTCGTCTGGGACGAGTATTGCGACTGGTATCTGGAAATCGCCAAGACCCAGATCGCCCACGGCACACCGCAGCAACAGCGCGCCGCCCGCCGCACCCTGGTGCGCACGCTGGAGGCCGTGCTGCGTCTGGCCCACCCCATCATGCCCTTCATCACCGAAGAACTATGGCAGACCGTCGCGCCGCTGGCCGGGCGCAGCGGCGCCAGCCTGGCCGTGGCGCCCTACCCGCTGGCGCAGCCCGAGAAAATAGACGCGGCGGCCGAAGCGGAAATTGCCGCCTTCAAGCAACTGGTCGACGCCTGCCGCAATCTACGCGGCGAACTGGGCGTCTCGCCAGCGCAGCGTCTGCCGCTGCTGGCCTGCGGCGACGTGAGCCTGATCGAGCGCCACCGCCCCGCCCTGCAAGCCCTGGCCAAGGTGTCGGAGGTCAAGGTGTTCGCCGACGAGGCCGCCTGGAAAGCCGCCACGCAATCCGCACCCACCACCGCGCTGGGCGCCACGCAGTTCGCCCTGTTCGTCGAGGTGGACGCCGCAGCGGAGCACGCGCGCCTGGGCAAGGAAGTGCAGCGGCTGCAAGCCGAAATCGCCAAGGCGCAAGGCAAGCTCTCCAACGCCAGTTTCGTTGACCGCGCCCCGGCCGCCGTGGTGGCGCAGGAGCAGGAACGTCTACGCGATTTCCAGGCGCTGCTGCTCAAGGTGAAAGAGCAGATCGCGCGTTTGCCGACTGCCCCATAAAAAAGTCCCGTGCCCTTCGCAGGGCACGGGACTAGGAGTCTGTCGGGCTTGGGGCGTGGATGGCGAAAAATGGCGGTGTGGATGCCCTGTGGCGGCGGATTTGCCGCTCCATAGCCGTCGCTATGGAGCAAAAAACCGCTGGCGCAGGGCGCCGCAGCGCCATTTTGCAGCCCGCGATCCTCAAGTCCGACAGACTCCTAGGGTTCAGTCGCCAGAATCGACCGCTAAAGCACGCTCAATCGACCACGTTCTCGGTCTGATTTCGCCCATCCACCTTGCGCTCTTCGGTCTGGTAATCCACCAGTTCACGCAGAGTCTTGCCCGGCTTGAAATGCGGGATGCGCTTCTCGGGCACGGCCACCTGCTCACCCGAGCGTGGATTGCGCCCGATGCGGGCCGAACGATGGCTGACACTGAAGCTGCCGAAGCCTCGGATTTCGACACGATGCCCGTCATCGAGGGCCTGCGCCAGCGCGTCGAGAATGGTCTTCACAGACAGTTCAGCGTCGCGGTGGGTCAGTTGGGGAAACTGAGCGGCCAGGATTTCAACGAGATCAGAGCGAGTCATAAGGGGTACAGGTGAAAACGGCGGCCCCGGTGAACACCGTAGGCCGCCGCACATCAGGACCGCGTTGGGTTTGCGCCAAGTTCGACGCTACCCAACACAGCAGCCCGCACGGGCGAGTCGATCAATGCAAACGAGCAACGCAACTGATCAAGAGCCTTTGTCCATCTTGGCGCGCAGCAGCGCACCGAGGTTAGTGGTGCCGGCTTCGCGGGTGTCGCCCGCCAGACGGTCCATGGCTTCCTGCTGTTCGGCGGCGTCTTTCGCCTTGACCGACAACTGGATGTTGCGGGTTTTGCGGTCGATGTTGACGACGACCGCAGAGACTTGATCGCCTTCCTTGAGCACGTTGCGGGCGTCTTCGACGCGCTCGCGCGAGATCTCGGAAGCACGCAAATAGCCTTCGATGTCGCTGCCCAGATCGATGGTGGCGCCCTTGGGGTCCACCGCTTTCACGGTGCCTTCGACGATCTTGCCCTTGTCATTCAGCGCAGCGAAGGACATGAACGGATCGTCGAGCATCTGCTTGATACCCAGCGAAATGCGCTCGCGCTCGATGTCGATGGCCAGCACCACGGCTTCGACGTCCTGGCCCTTCTTGTAGTTGCGCACTTCAGACTCGCCGGTGTCGTTCCAGGACAGGTCGGACAGGTGGATGAGGCCGTCGATGCCACCGGGCAGGCCGATGAACACGCCAAAATCGGTGATCGACTTGACCGGGCCGGCAACCTTGTCACCACGCTTGTGGTTGGCGGCGAATTCGTCCCAGGGGTTGGCGCGGCACTGCTTCATGCCCAGGCTGATGCGGCGACGGTCTTCGTCGATTTCCAGCACTTGCACTTCGACCTCGTCGCCCAGTTGCACCACTTTGCTCGGAGCGACGTTTTTGTTGGTCCAGTCCATTTCGGAGACGTGAACCAGGCCTTCGATGCCCGGCTCGATCTCGACGAACGCACCGTACTCGGCGATGTTGGTGATCTTGCCGAACAGACGCGTGCCCGCGGGGTAACGGCGCGAAACGCCATGCCACGGGTCGTCGCCCATCTGCTTGAGGCCCAGGGAAACGCGGCCCTTCTCGGCGTCGAACTTGAGCACTTTGGCCGTGACTTCCTGACCGGGGGTGACCACTTCGCTGGGGTGACGCACACGACGCCAGGCCAGATCGGTGATGTGCAGCAGGCCGTCGATGCCGCCGAGGTCGACGAAGGCGCCGTAGTCGGTGATGTTCTTGACCACGCCGGTGACCAGCGAGCCTTCTTGCAGGGTTTCGAGCAGCTTGGCGCGTTCTTCGCCTTGGCTGGCTTCGACCACGGCGCGGCGCGACAGCACCACGTTGTTGCGTTTGCGGTCGAGCTTGATGACCTTGAACTCCATGGTCTTGTTCTCGTACGGCGTGGTGTCCTTCACCGGCCGCGTGTCGAGCAGCGAGCCGGGCAGGAAGGCGCGAATGCCGTTGACCATGACGGTCAGGCCGCCCTTGACCTTGCCGGTCGTGGTGCCTTCGACGAATTCGCCGGTTTCCAGTGCCTTCTCCAGCGACAGCCAGGAGGCCAGGCGCTTGGCCTTGTCGCGCGACAGCACGGTGTCGCCGCGGCCGTTTTCCAGCGCGTCGATGGCAACCGAGACGAAATCGCCAACGTGAACGTCGGCTTCACCCTGATCGTTGTGGAACTCTTCGATGGGGATGTAGGCGTCGGACTTCAGCCCGGCGTTGACCACGACAAAGTTCTGATCGACCGCAACGACTTCGGCGGTAATGACTTCGCCGGTGCGCATGTCGCGTGATTGCAGGGATTCTTCAAACAGTGCGGCAAACGACTCGGTGGAAGCAGCACTTGGGGAGACAGAGGACATTGAGTTAAGACCTTCAAACCACGAAAGACCGTGGGGTTGGAGAGAGAAAAAACTGAGACGCGCAGGGCGCGCGTTCAGACGGATTGACGCCACAAAGCCAACACAGCTTCAACCGTTTGCTCAAGGCTCAGATCGGTGCTGTCCAGCAGTTGGGCGTCTGGTGCGGGCTTCAGCGCAGCCACGTCACGCTGGGTATCGCGTGCGTCGCGCAGCTCAAGCTCCGCAAAAACGTCTGCAAGTATAGCGGGAATCCCTTGTGAAATCAATTGCTTATACCGGCGCTCGGCGCGACTGTGGGCACTGGCGGTGAGGAAGACCTTGAGGGGCGCGTCTGGAAAGACGACAGTGCCCATGTCTCGACCATCGGCCACGAGCCCCGGCGCGCGCCGAAAGCTGCGCTGCAAGGCAAACAAGGCTTCGCGCACGGAGGGAATGGCGGCGATGGTCGAAGCGGCTTGCCCCACGGCTTCAGTGCGAAGTTGTGCCGCGTCGAAAACTTGTCCGTTCAGATCGATGCCGCCCGCAGTAAAGGTCACGGGCAGATCGGCCGCGAGCCGGGCCAGCGCGTCGCTGTCGTCCAGCGGCACGCCCTGCTGCAATGCCTCCCAGGCGGTGAGGCGGTAGAGCACGCCCGAGTCGAGGCAATCGAAGCCCAGCGCCTCGGCCACGGCGGTGGCGATACTGCCTTTGCCGGAGGCGGTGGGGCCGTCGATGGCGATGACCGGCACGGGCCGGGCGATGCGGGCAAAGTCGTCGAAATAGCCGGGGTAGGTCTTTGCCACACAGCCCGGATCGAGAATGCGGATGTCGGCATGGCCGAAGCTGGCGAGCGAAAAACACATGGCTATGCGGTGATCGTCGTAAGTGGCGATAGCCGCACTGCGCCACTGCGCTGCGGGCAAGGGATGCACACGCAGCCAGTCGGGGCCGGATTCGACCTGCGCCCCGAGCTTGGTCAACTCGGTGGCCATGGCGTGGATGCGGTCGGTTTCTTTCACGCGCCAACTGCCGATGGCGGTCAGCGTGGTGGGCGCGTCGGCGAACAGCGCGGTCATCGCCAGGGTCATGGCAGCGTCGGGAATGGCCAGACAGTCGATGTCGCCACCGCGCAGCGCGGTCAATCCGGCTTGCAGGCCGTCGGTTTCGATAAAGTCGTCGCCCCAGCGCACTTGGGCGCCGAGGTCTTCGAGCACACGCGCAAACGCCACGTCGCCCTGAATGCTGTCGCGCCCCACGCCCTCCACCCGCACCGGCGCGCCCCTGCCGTGCCATTGACCCAGTACGCCCGCCGCCAGAAAGTAGGAGGCCGACGACGCATCGCCCTCCACGGCGATGCGGCCAGGGCTGCGCAAGCGGCTGCCCGCAGGAATGACAAACCGTTCCCACCCGGTGCGCTGCACCTGCACGCCAAAGCGCCGCAGCAGGTTGAGGGTGATCTCGATATAGGGTTTGGAAATCAGCTCGCCCTGCACCGCAATGGCGATGTCGTGATCGCTCGCCTTGAGCGGCAGCGCCAGCAACAGGGCGGTGAGAAACTGGCTGGAGACATCGCCGCGCACGGCCACGTCGCCATTCAGGCGGAAATGGCTGGCCCCGATGTGCAGCGGCGGATAGCCTTCCTGCCCGGTGTAGCGGATGTCGCAACCGAACTGCCGCAGCGCATCGACCAGATCGCCGATCGGGCGCTCATGCATGCGGGGCACGCCGTGCAGCGCATAGTCGCCTCCCAGCAGCGCCAGCGCGGCGGTCAGCGGCCGGATCGCGGTGCCCGCGTTGCCCATGAACAGATCGGCCTGCGCTGCCGGAAAGCGCCCTGCCCCGCCCTGCACATGAGCCGTCTGGCCCTCGCGCCGCACGGCAATGCCCAGCGCTTGCAGCGCAGCGAGCATCACGCGGGTATCGTCGGAATCGAGCAGGCCGGTGATCTCGGTCTGCCCCTCTGCCAGCGCCGCAAGCAGCAGGACGCGATTGGAAATGCTCTTGGAACCGGGCAGCTTCACCCGTCCGCCCGCGCCGATGAGCGGCGGCAGATCGCGCGCCTCAGACGTCATCATCGGACGACGCCGGAGCGTCCCAGCCCTGCCGCACCTGGCTGGCGCGGCGAATCAGCGCCTCGACCGCGCTCCAGTTGCCCTGCTGAATCTGCGCTTCAAAACCCGCCAGCGCCTGTTTGTAGAGTTGCAGTTGCCGCAGCACTTCGTCGCGATTGGCCTGCAGCACGTCGCGCCACATGTGCGGATCGCCCCCGGCGATGCGGCTGAAGTCGCGAAACCCCGGTCCGGCCAGTTGCAAAAAGGCGCTGCCCTGCGGCTGGCTGGAGAGCGCATACACATAGCTGAACGCCAGCAGATGCGGCAGGTGGCTGACGGCGGCAAAGGCCGCATCGTGCTCTTCGGGCGACATCACCGAAACCACGCCGCCGATCGACTCCCACGCCTGGGTGGCGATGTCCACAAAGCTGTCGCTGTTGGCCGCAAGCGGCGTGATGACCACGCGCTTGCCGTCGAACAAACCGGCTTCGGCATGCAGCACCCCGCTCTTTTCCTTACCCGCTATTGGATGGCAGGGCACGAACTGGCTTTGCCGCGCGCCGAGTTGCGACTGCGCCGCCGCCACCACATTGCCCTTGGTGCTGCCGACGTCCATCACCAGGGCGTGGGGTTCGAGCCCGTGCCGCAACTGCTTGAGCAGATCGCCGGTGGACACCACCGGCACGGCCAGCAGCACGAGATCGGCGCCATGCACCGCACGCAGCGCCGAATCGGCCTCTTCGTCGATGATGCCGCGTTCCAGCGCGGTGCGGGTGGTCGTGGGCGACTTGCTGTAGCCCACGACGCGCCGCGCCAGCTTGGCACGACGCGCAGCCAAGGCGAACGAGCCGCCGAGCAGGCCGACCCCGAGAATGGCCAGACGCTCGAACTGTACAGAGGCTTCGTCGCCGATCACAGTGTCCATGGCCTCAGCTTGCGGCATAGTGGTCGCGCAGTGCGACGATGCAGGTGGCGTTTTCCGCCTCGGTACCCACCGAAATGCGCAGCCATTGGGGCAGTCCGTAGTTGTCCACCGGACGGGCGATCACGCCGCGCTGCAACAGCGCCAGATTCAATCGCGCGCCAGCCTTTGCATCATCGCCCACCTTCACCAGAATGAAGTTGCCTTGCGAGGGGATGTAGCGCAGGCCCAGCGCATCGAACGCCGCAGCCAGCTGCGCCTGACCAGCCCGGTTGACCGCATAGGCCTGATCGATGAAAGCCAGATCGTCCAGCGCGGCAAGCGCCGCGGCCTGTCCTAGCGTGCTGGTGTTGAAGGCCGAGCGCACCCGGTTGAGCACATCGGTCAGCGCCGGCTGCGACACGCCGTAGCCCATGCGCAGGCCCGCCAGGCCGTAAGCCTTGGAAAAGGTGCGCGAAACAATCAGATTGGGAAATTCGCGCACCCAAGCCATGCTGTCGTAACGCAGCGCGGGTTCGATGTATTCCACATAGGCTTCGTCGAGCACCACGGCGATGTGCGACGGCACCTTGCGCAGAAAGTCGTGCAACTCGTCAGCCGGCAAAAACGTGCCGGTTGGATTGTTGGGGTTCGCCACGAAGATCAACTTGGTCTGCGGGGTGATGGCGGCCAGCATGGCGGGCAGGTCGTGACCAAAATCGCGGTCGGGCACGACCTGATGCGTTGCCCCTACGCCCTGCACCGCTTGCGTGTAAACGATGAAGCTGTAGCGCGAATACATGCCGGCATCGGCGTCGGTCAGCAAGGCACGCGCGGCCATTTCCAGCAGGTCGCTCGAACCATGGCCGAGGGTGATCCACTCCGCCGGCACACTCAGCTTGCTGGCCAGCGCCTGTTTCAGCGCGTAGCCGTCGTTGTCGGGGTAGCGGGTGCTGTCGGCCATCGCGGCCATGATGGCCTCACGCGCCTTGGGCGACATGCCCAGCGGGTTTTCATTCGAGGCCAGCTTGACGATGCGCTCGGGCTGCAAACCAAACTGCCGCGCGACTTCGGCGATGGGCTTGCCCCCGACGTAAGGTGAAATGGCCTGGACGTAATCGGCGCCCCAGCGGGCTTGGGTGGCGTGTTGTTCTGACATGTTCAAACTCTCGGGAGATGCGAGCCGTGCTCAGCTCAGTTGTCGCGTGGTTTTTTATCGATGGGGTAGGAGCCCAGGCACTTGTACATCGCGCATACTCCTTGCAGCTCGCGCAACGCGGTTGCCACACGGGGTTCGTCTTGGTGCCCTTCGACGTCGATATAAAAAGCGTATTCCCATTCGCCCGAGCGCGCCGGGCGCGACTCGAACCGGGTCATGCTCACCCCGTGCGCGGCCAGCGGTTTGAGCAGGTCGTACACCGCACCGGCGCGATTGGGCACGGAGAGAATGAGGCTGGTGCGGTCGGACCCGGTGGGTTCGGGCTGCGCCGCGCCGAGCACGACAAAGCGCGTGGTGTTCTGCGCCTCGTCCTGAATGGCGCGCGCGGCGATGTGCAGGCCGTAAAGCACCGCGGTCGCCTCGGCGGCGATCCCGGCGATGCTGGCGTCTTCCGCAGCCAGCCGGGCGCCCTCGGCATTGCTCGATACGGGACGAATTTCGGCATTGGGCAGATGCGTACGCAGCCAGCCTGCGCACTGGGCCAAAGCTTGAGGATGCGCAGCGACCGTCTGGATGCCCTGTAGATCAGGCTCCTGCCGCATCAGAAAATGCCGCACCGGCAAACTGACCTCGCCGCACAGATGCACCGGATGCGCCAGCAGCAGATCCATGCTGCGCGCCACCGCACCTTCGGTACTGTTTTCCACCGGCACGATGGCGAACTCGCTCTCACCACTTAGATAGCTGCGAAACACATCGTCGATGGTCGCGCAGGGAAAGCCTTGCGCACTGGCGCCGAAGAACCGCCGCGCCGCCTGCTCGCTGAACGTGCCCGCAGGGCCCAGATACGCCACGCGCTGCGGCGCCTCCAGCGCGCGGCAGGCCGACATGACTTCGCGCCAGATGGCGCTCACGCCGGCATTGCGCAGCGGCCCGGCATTGTGCTCATGTAGCTTTTCGATCACCTGGCGTTCACGCTCGGGACGGAACACGGGCATATTCAAGCGCTGCTTGATATGGCCGATCTGCTGCGCGGCTTCGGCCCGCTGGTTGAGCAGCGCCAGAATCTGTTTGTCGAGGGCGTCGATCTGGTCACGCCAGGGGCTCAGGTCATCTTGGGAATCTTGGCTCATCGGATTTCAGCCGTGGCGTTTTTCAAAGTCTTGCAAGTAGTTCACCAGCGCCTGCACGCCTTCGAGCGGCATGGCGTTGTAGATCGAGGCCCGCATGCCGCCCACCGACTTGTGCCCCTTGAGTTGCAGCAGCCCAGCCGCCTCGGCGCCTTGCAGGAAAGCGGTGTTCAAAGCGGTATCACGCAGATGAAACGGCAGATTCATGCGCGAGCGGCAATCGCGGGCCACGCGGGTTTCGTAAAGCTGCGAGGCATCGAGCGCGTCGTACAGCAGATGCGCCTTGGCAATATTGCGCGCTTCCACCGCGGCCAACCCTTCAAGTCCATCGAAACGCTGGCGCTTGATCCACTGCAACACCAGTCCGGCGATGTAGATCGCGTAAGTGGGCGGCGTGTTGAACATGGAATGGTTGGCCGCCACCACGGCGTAGTCGAAGGCGCTGGGGCAATGCGGCAGGGCATGGCCCAGCAGATCGCGGCGAACGATGACCAATGTCAGCCCGGCGGGGCCGATGTTCTTTTGCGCACCGCCATAGATGCAGGCGTAGCGCGACACCTCCACTGCACGCGACAACAGGTGCGAGGACATATCGGCCACCAGCGGCACGCCGCGGCTGTCGGGCACGAAGTGAAACTCCACCCCGTCGATGGTTTCGTTGGTGCAGACGTGCAGATATTGCGCGTCGGGGCGAATGCTCCAGGCGGCGTTGTCGGGAATACTGCCGTAGCCTTGATCGTCGTGGGCGCTGGCGCTCAGGTGCACATCACAGTATTTGCGGGCCTCTTGCTGGCTTTTTTGCGACCAGCTTCCGGTCACCACATAGTCGGCCTTGGCCCCGCGCGATAGATTCAGCGGAACAATAGCGTTCTCCGCAATCGCCCCGCCTTGCATGAACAGCACGGCGTAGTCGTCAGGGATCTGCAGCAACTCGCGCAGATCGGCCTCGGCCTGCGCGATGATGGACTCGAACTGCGGCCCGCGGTGGCTCATTTCCATCACGCTCATGCCGCAGCCGTGCCAGTCGAGCATCTCGGCCGCGGCCTGTTCCAGCACCTCTTCAGGAATGGCGGCCGGTCCGGCAGAGAAGTTGTAGGGGCGTTGCTTGACCATCTCGGCTCACTCCGCGGCCGTGTCGGCGCCGCTGTCTTCCGCCGGGGGCGGCTCGGTCGGGGGCAGCTCGTCGTCGTCCGCCTCCACCACCGGCTGCACCTGGATGAGATGCGCCTTGGCGTCAAGCGCGATCAGGGTGACGCCCTGCGTCGCCCGGCCCATTTCACGAATCTCTTCCACCCGCGTGCGCACCAGTACACCGGTATCGGTGATGAGCATGATTTCATCGCTGGTCCGCACCAGGCAGGCCGCCACCACCTTGCCGTTGCGCTCCGAAGTCTGGATGGCGATCATGCCCTTGGTACCGCGCCCATGACGGGTGTATTCGGTGATGGACGTGCGCTTGCCGAAGCCGTTTTCCGTGGCGGTCAGCACGCTCTGGGTTTCGTCTTCGGCCACCAGCAAGGCGATGACGGACTGATCGGCTTCAAGCTGCATGCCGCGCACCCCGCGCGCCTCGCGGCCCATCGGGCGTACGTCGGCCTCGTCGAAACGCACCGCCTTGCCCGCATCCGAAAACAACATGACGTCGTGCTGACCATCGGTGATGGCCGCACCGATGAGGTAGTCGTCGTCATCGAGCCCGACCGCGATGATGCCCGCGGTACGACGGTTGGCGAACGCCGTCAGCGGCGTCTTTTTCACCGTGCCGCGCGCGGTCGCCATGAACACATAGTGCTGCTCGTCGAAGGCCTTGACCGGCAGTACGGTGGTGATCTTCTCACCGGCCTGCAACGGAAACAGATTGACCAGAGGTTTGCCGCGCGAGCCGCGTCCGCCCATCGGAGACTCGTACACCTTCATCCAGTACACCCGGCCCCGGTTGGAGAAGCACAGCAGCATGTCGTGGGTGTTGGCCACGAACAGTTGCTCGACCCAGTCGTCTTCCTTGGTGCCCGTGGCCAGCTTGCCGCGGCCGCCGCGGCGCTGCGCACGGTATTCCGCCAGAGGCTGGCTCTTGACGTAGCCCGAGTGCGAGATGGTGACTACCAGGTCTTGCGGGGTGATGAGGTCTTCGACGTCGATGTCGTAGGCATTGACCTCGATGTGCGAGCGACGCGCATCGCCGAACTCGGCACGCAGGGCGCTCATTTCGGTGGTGATGATTTCGGTCATGCGCTCAGGCTTGCCAAGGATGTCGAGCAGATCGGCGATCTGTTCCATGACGTCCTTGTATTCGCTCACGATCTTGTCCTGCTCCAGGCCGGTCAGGCGCTGCAGCCGCATCTGCAGGATTTCCTGCGCCTGCGTCTCGCTGAGGTAATAACCGTCGGGTTTGAGGCCGTAACGCGCGTCGAGATCGTCGGGTTGGAACTGGGTGATGTCACCCTCCACGCGCGACAGCATGGCGCGCGCCTCGCCCGGCTCCCAGGCCTGCGCCAGCAGACGCTCTTTCGCCACCGGCGGCGTGGGCGCGGCCTTGATGAGTTCGATCATGCGATCGACATTGGCCAGCGCCACAGCCAGACCTTCGAGCACATGCCCACGTTCACGCGCTTTGCGCAGGTCGAACACCGTGCGGCGGGTGATGATCTCGCGGCGGTGCGACAAAAAGGCCGCGATCATCTGCTGCAGGTTGAGCAAACGCGGCTGACCATCCACCAGCGCCACCATGTTGACGCCAAAGGTGTCTTGCAGCTGGGTCTGCTTGTACAGATTATTGAGCACCACTTCAGGCACTTCGCCGCGCTTGAGTTCGATGACCACGCGCATGCCCGACTTGTCGGACTCGTCCTGGATGTGGCTGATGCCTTCGATCTTTTTCTCTTGCACCAGCTCGGCGATGCGCTCAAGCAAGGTGCGTTTGTTGACCTGGTACGGCAACTCGTCGACGATGATGGCCTGACGCTGGCCCTTTTCAAGATCTTCAAAGTGGCAACGCGCCCGCATCACCACCCGACCGCGTCCGGTGCGGTAAGCGTCGCGCACACCCGAAGTGCCATAGATGATGCCCGCCGTCGGGAAGTCGGGCGCAGGCACGCGCTCCATCAACTCCTCGATCGTCGCCCCAGGGTTGCGCAGCAAATGCAAACAGGCGTCGAGCACCTCGCCCAGGTTGTGCGGCGGAATATTGGTGGCCATGCCCACCGCAATGCCCGACGAGCCATTGATCAGCAAATTGGGCAGACGCGCAGGCAAAAGAAGGGGCTCCTGCTCGGAGCCGTCATAGTTGGGGCCGAAATCGACGGTTTCCTTGTCGATATCAGCCAGCATTTCGTGCGCGATCTTCGACAGCCGGATTTCGGTGTAGCGCATGGCCGCGGCGTTGTCGCCGTCCACCGAGCCAAAGTTGCCCTGTCCGTCCACCAGCATGTAGCGCAAGGAAAAATCCTGCGCCATGCGCACGATGGTGTCGTACACCGACTGGTCACCGTGCGGGTGGTATTTACCGATCACGTCACCCACGATGCGCGCCGACTTCTTATAAGGCCGATTCCAGGCATTGCTCAATTCGTGCATCGCATACAGCACGCGCCGATGCACCGGCTTGAGGCCATCTCGCACATCGGGAAGTGCACGACCCACGATCACGCTCATCGCGTAATCGAGGTAGGAGCGGCGCATTTCCGTCTCTAGGCTGATTGGCAGGGTTTCTTTGGCAAAAACGGACATGAGTGAGTGCTTCGCAGCAATAGATCAGACGTCGGAGCGACCAGACCGGGCCCGACAAACCGGGCGTCGCCCGTCTAGCAGACACGCCCCCAGTCAAGCGAACGATGTTAGCAGCCCGTATTTCGTGGTCCGGTTTCAGCGCAGCAGCGAAATGGATGACGGAATGTGGAGCAGAAAAATCACGCTAATGTTGCGAAACAGCAACGTCGGTATGCGCACCTCGGGGCATAACGTAAACGAATCGTTTCAGCAATTGAACGTCACAGACGCTGTGGCACAATGTCTTCGGGTTTACTAGTAGTGAATGCGTCAGGTGTCGGGTTCTCGGGCAGTGAACGAGTTCAAGCGGCAATTGCTCACACCCCAAAGCATCCTGGCGCTTATTATGGCAACACGCAGTTCTGGCTGCGATGAACGATCAACGACCGAGAGGAAATAACATGATCCACCCCAAAAAAATCGCAAAATTGTTCGCAGCTGCGGTTCTCGCAACATCTTCGCTGGCGGCTGCCCATGCCGGTGAGGCTCGCAGCATCAACAACTGGCAAGACCCGTACGGTCTGACCTGGATGAACGGCGACAACAAGCTGTGCTGGCAAGACAACTTCTGGACGCCGGCAACCGCCTCCAGCGAAGCTTGTGGCCTGCCTGTCGTGGCCAAGGCTGAACCTGCTCCGGCGCCTGCCCCCGCACCTGCCGCCGCGCCTGCGCCCGCCCCCGCCCCCGCTCCGGCCCCTGTGCCTGTGAGCGAAAAGGTCACCTACAACGCCGACGCCTTCTTCCAGTTCAACAAGGCTGTTCTGCTGCCCGCTGGCAAGGAAAAGCTCGATGATCTGGCTGGCAAGATCAAGGCCATCAATCTGGAAGTCGTGATCGCCACCGGCTACACCGACAGCTTCGGCAGCGTGGCTTATAACCAGAAGCTCTCCGTTCGCCGTGCTGAAGCCGTGAAGGCTTATCTGGTGAGCCAGGGTGTCCCGGCTGACAAGATCTACGTCGAAGGCAAGGGCAAGACCGACTTCCGCGTCGATCCCAAGAGCTGCAAGGGCACGTTCAAACAACAAGTGGAATGCCAAGCCCCCAACCGCCGCACGGTGGTTGAGGTTGTCGGTACCCACATGGTCACTAAGTAAGCTGTTTCAAGAAAGCTGCCGACTTAGAGCTGACTGCTTCACCGAAAAAGCCCCGCCCTGCGGGGCTTTTTCTTTTTGGCGCGGTGCCGCTGCTTGACAACGCCTTCGCTATATTTGAGGGGGCACAGACCGAAACATCGGAGCCACACACATTCCCGTTCACAGGAGAGTTTCATGGATCAAGCCGAACTTCAGCGTTCTGGCGCAATGACCGAGCTACCGTCGATGGACCAGCTCTGGATGCCGTTCACCGCCAACCGGCAGTTCAAGGCCGCCCCCCGATTGCTCGTCAGTGCGCAAGGCATGTATTACCGCTCTCACGACGGACGTCAAATTCTGGACGGCACATCGGGCCTGTGGTGCGTCAACGCGGGCCACGGCCGACCGGAGATCAGCGCGGCCATTGCCCATCAGGCGCAGGAGATGGACTATGCCCCCCCATTCCAGATGGGCCACCCTGTGCAGTTCGAGGCGGCCAATCTGCTGGCCGAAATCGCCCCCGCTGATCTGAAAAAGGTGTTTTTCACCAACTCCGGCTCAGAGTCGGTGGACTCGGCCCTGAAGATCGCCCTGGCCTATCACCGGGCGCGCGGTGACGGAACGCGCACCCTGTTCATCGGGCGTGAGCGCGGCTATCACGGCGTGGGATTCGGGGGCATCTCCGTGGGCGGTATGGTGGCGAATCGCAAGACCTTCCGCGGTTCGCTGCTGCCCAATGTGGATCATCTGCCCCACACTTACGCGCCTGACCATCAGGCTTTTTCGCGGGGCGTACCGGAATGGGGCGGACACCTTGCCGATGAGCTCGAACGCATTGTGGCGCTGCATGATGCGAGCAATATCGCCGCCGTGATCGTCGAGCCCGTCGCTGGGTCAACCGGTGTGCTTGTGCCGCCCAAGGGGTATCTGGAACGGCTGCGCGCGATATGCGACAAATACGGCATTCTGTTGATTTTCGATGAGGTCATCACCGGCTATGGTCGGCTGGGCACGCCGTTTGCCGCACAGTATTTCAAGGTCACGCCCGACATCATCACCACCGCCAAGGCGGTGAACAATGCGGCGGTGCCGCTGGGCGCAGTGTTCGTGCGTAATGGCATTTACGACGCGGTCGTGAACGAATCTCCGGACGGCACCGTCGAATTTTTCCACGGTTACACCTATTCGGGCCATCCTCTGGCCATGGCCGCTGCCGTCGCGGCGCAAAAGATTTACAAGCGCGACCAGCTGCTCACCCGCGTGCAGGACGACGGCATTGCACACTACTGGCAGGAAGCGCTGCACGCCCTGCGAGACGTGCGACACGTCAAAGACCTGCGCAATATCGGGCTGATCGGCGCCATCGAGCTGGAGTCGCGGCCTGCCGGCGTGGGCAAACGGGCCTTTGAAGCGTTTGTCGGCTGCTACGCACGCGGCCTGCTGGTGCGGTACACGGGCGACACCCTTGCGCTGTCGCCGCCGCTCATCATCGAGCGCGGCCAGATCGATCAGATCATGTCGACCCTTCGGGACGTTCTGCGCACCATCGACTGAACGGTTCGCCCCCTTTGTCAACCCGGCCTCGCGCCGGGTTTTTCATGTCTTGTCGGCCTCTCGACCTCGAGACTGTCGCCGCGCGTTAAAGTGCGTGTCTTATCGCGAATTCCACTTTCCTTTCTTTTTTCCCCTCCACACATGGACTCCCTGCTGCGTTGGTTCATACCCTGGGAACTGTCTCCAACGGCCCTCGTCCTGTTGGCGACTGCGGCTGTTCTCTATGTGCGCGGCTGCCGCAGACGGAAGATTTCAGTCTCGCGCCAGGTTCGGTTCTGGCTGGGATGGGTGCTGATGTGGCAAGCCTTCCAAACCCGCTGGGACTACTACGCCGAACATCAGTTTTTCGTGCATATCTCGCAGCAAATTTCGCTGCATGATTTCGCGCCGCTGCTCATGATGTGGAGCTATCCGCTCGCTGTGCTGCGAGCCGGCATTCCCGTGAGCATCAGGGTGCGCTGGCTGAAGCCTTTTCAGCGCAACGCAGTTGTACGGGCGACCAAGCTCGTGCTGTTCAACCCTTACTTCGCCGCGTTATTGTTTGGCGGTATGGCATTGCTCTGGCTGATTCCGTCTTTTCACCCCTTTGTCATGCTCAATGCGCCGACCTACCGGTTGATGAACTGGAGTATGGCGCTTGATGGTCTTTTGTTCTGGTGGCTGGTTCTCGATACCCGTCCCAATCCGCCTGCCCATCTCTCGCCGGGAAAGCGGGTTTTTCTACCTCTGCTGAGCATGCTACCGACCATGGTATGGGGCGCGATCCTCGCTCTGAGCATGACCGACTACTACCCGATTTATGAAATTTGCGGACGCGCGCTGAGCCTCGACCCATTGACTGACCAACACCTTGGCGGCCTGATCCTGTGGATTCCGGGCTCTTTCCCCATGATCCTGGCCAGCATGATCGCGTTGCGCAGTTGGATGCGGCTTTCAGACCGAGGCCGACTCAAAACGCGGCCTAATAAGCGCACCGTTGCTTCGGCTACGCCCGCCGTACCACCCGTCGTTTGAGACTTTGCACCTGTCGAGTTCGAACGGCGCAGGCTGCAAGCGGCTCAGCGGGCCCGTTTGCGCGGGCTGGTCGACTTGCCAGTCTTGCGATCTGCGGACGATTTTCCATTCGCCGCCTTGCCGTTGGCACTTGACGCGGCCGCGGTTTTAATCGCGGCCTCCACGGGGCCCCGCTGGCCCTTGCCGCCCGATTTGGCCACTCCTTTGCCCACCCCGTTTGACGACGTCCGGGATTTGCGCACACCGGCCGACATTTGCGGATTCAGCGCAAACACGTCTTCGTCGACTCCCTTGATCTCTCCGGAAGTCGGTAAAGGCTTGTTCGACGGGCTGGACTTGCCGCCTTCGCGCACCAGACGGAAGTCAATCTTGCGGCCATCCAGATCGACCCGGCTGACCTGCACGAGCAGACGCCCGCCCAAGGCGTAACGAATACCGGTACGTTCACCGCGCAACTCGCCGCGCGCTTCGTCGTAGCGAAAGTAATCGGCGCCAATTTCCGAGACGTGCACCAGGCCTTCGACAAACAGGGCATCGAGTTGCACAAAAAGGCCAAAGCCGGTCACTGCGGTGATCGTGCCCGCATACTCCTCGCCGAGCTTGTCGCGCATATACCAGCACTTCAGCCAACTCTCGACATCGCGGCTGGCCTCGTCGGCCCGACGCTCATTGGACGAGCAATGTACCCCGGCCGCCTCCCAGATCGGCATGTCCTTAGCCTGCTCCTTGGATACCGGAGCTGCCGGAGCCACGCTTGCAAGCTGACGCTGCGGCGCGCGGCGCGCGTTCTGCTCGCCACGATTGAGTTCGATGCGTTCGCTGAACTTCGGGGTGTAATGCGTGCCGTGCAGAATGGCCTTGATGCCGCGATGGGTGAGCAGATCGGGATAGCGACGAATCGGGCTGGTGAAATGGGTATAGGCGGGATAGGCCAGGCCGAAATGCCCGCTGTTGTGCGGCGTATAAATAGCCTGCTGCATGGAACGCAGCAGAAGCGTCTGAATCTGTAGGGCGTCCGGCCGCTCCTCGATGGACTGCGCCAGCGCCTGATAGTCAGCGGGTTCGGGCGCCCCTTTGCTGCCTAGCGTGAGCCCGAGATTGCCCAGCAGGGTGCGCAGCGTTTCGAGCTTTTCGGGCGTGGGGCCTTCGTGAACGCGATAGAGCGCAAGCTGTTTGTTGCGTTCCAGAAAATCGGCGGCACACACATTGGCTGCCAGCATGCATTCCTCGATCAGCCGGTGCGCGTCGTTGCGATGTCGCGGCACGATGGCCTCGATCTTGCCCGCGGCATTCACCACAATCTGCGTTTCGGGAATATCGAGATCGAGCGCGCCCCGAACCTGCCGCGACTTGAGCAAGGCGTGAAACACGGCACGCAGATTGAGCAGATGTGGCACCAGCGGCGCACGTTCGCGCGCTAGCTTTCCTGCCGTGTTCGACAAGATGTCTGCAACCTCCGTGTAGGTCAGTCGCGCCTGCGAACGCATCACCGCCGGATAAAACTGATAGGCCTTGAGCTCACCCTGCGCGGAGATCAGCACGTCGCACACCATGCACAGACGATCCACCTGAGGGTTCAGCGAGCACAGGCCGTTGCTCAGCTTTTCCGGCAGCATGGGAATCACGCGCCGCGGAAAATACACCGAGGTCGCACGCTCCAGCGCATCCGCGTCGAGCTCCGTCCCTTCGCGCACGTAATGCGAGACATCGGCAATCGCCACCAGCAAACGCCAGCCCTTGGCGCGACCGATTTTCGCGGGCTCGCAATACACCGCATCGTCGAAATCCCGCGCGTCCTCGCCGTCGATGGTCACCAGCGCCACATCGCGCAAATCGATGCGCCCGGCCGAGTCGGCATCACGCACCGCGTCAGGCAAAGCCGCACTTTCGCGCAGCGCGCCGCTCGAAAACAAATGCGGTACGCCGTATTTGCGCACCGCAATTTCAATCTCCATGCCGGGGTCATCGAGTTCCCCCAACACCTCCAGCACCCGCCCGACCGGCTGCACGTTGGGCAGCGGCGGCTGGGTGATTTCAGCGCTCACCACCTGACCAGCACGCGCCTTGCCAATGGCATCGGGCGATATCAGAATGTCCTGCACATAGCGCTTGTCCTCGGGCGCCAGCAACCACGTTCCGCCCTCTTGCAACAAACGCCCGATGATGGGTCGCGTGCTCCGTTCCAGAATGCCGATGATCTGTCCTTCAGTCCGCCCCCGCCGATCGGGCTTGCCCACACGTACTCGCACCCTGTCCAGGTGCAGCACAGTACGCATCTGCTGCGGCGGAAGATAAACATCGGGGCCGCCATCATCGGGCGTGACAAAGCCATGACCATCGCGATGACCGCGCACGATACCTTCAACAATCACGGAGAATCCTTTTTTTGACTGCAGACCACTGCAGAGTCGCGGCCTTGGCGCCGCATGGAAATGAAGCCAAACATTGTTCTGACTAGTGCATTATCACCGCGGACCCCGATCAACCTCAAAAGCGCGGCCCAGTCTTTACAAGCACGAACTTTATGCTAAGATGTGTCGCTTCGTTGCCCAGATGGCGGAATTGGTAGACGCACTAGTTTCAGGTACTAGCGCTGCGAGGCGTGGAGGTTCGAGTCCTCTTCTGGGCACCAAAATTGCAGAAAGTACAGACGGGGGATTTCGATTCCCCGTTTTGCTTTCCGTCAGGCACAAATGCAAGAATGCCTGATCTCCCAGCCGGGATGGCGGAATCGGTAGACGCACTGGATTCAAAATCCAGCGCCCTTAAAAGCGTGCGGGTTCGAGTCCCGCTCCCGGCACCAGAGGCACGTTTCAGGCGTTTCCGCAACGTCTCAGCGAAAGCAAAAACAGCCTATAAAATCATCAACTTGCAACGCAAACACGTTGCCTGATGTTGCAGGTCATTCCTTGCATTCTCAAGTGGTCTTCCAGTAACCTTGCCAGTAAGCGCAGCATGCGAGTTACTGGTTACTGGAAATGGCTTCCAACTTACTGTCAGACGCGGCCCTGCGCCGTGCAAAGCCCACAGACAAGCTTCAGCGCCTGCGCGATGGCGATGGGCTGTATCTCCTGCTGAGACCGGATGGCAAGCGCTGGTGGCGCTTTGACTACCGCTGCGGTGGCAAGGACAAGACGCTCAGCGTGGGGGTCTATCCTGATGTGACGCTGGCGCGGGCTCGTCAGCGCGCGGATGAAATACGTCAACAGTTACTTGACGGCATCGATCCCAGCGTCGCACGCAAGGCCAAAGTTACTGGCGTGGTTACTGGCGTGGTTACTGGCGAAGTCTCCGATTCCTTCGAGATCATCGCCCGAGAATGGCATGCTGGACGGGCGCCTACGTTGTCCGGTAACACCTCAAAAAATATCCTGCTGCGGCTGCAAAACAACGCGTTCCCCTACATCGGCCAGAAGTCCGTGCGTGAACTACGCGCGCCGGATGTGCTGGACGTGCTGCGTCGCATCGAAGCGCGTGGGCTGGGTGAAACGGCCAGGCGGGTGCATCAACTTATTGCCCAGGTGATGCGCTATGCCGTCGCCACGGGGCGCGCGGACGCAGACCCTACTCCCGCCCTACGGGGAGCGCTCAAGCCCGTCATGGTTCGGCACCATGCTGCGGTCATCGAGCCGGTTGAGCTTGGGGCCATGCTGCGGGCCTTCGAGGGCTACTCGGGCGGCGTGGTGGTACGAACTGCTGTGCAGTTGCAGGTCATGCTGTTCGTTCGGCCTGGTGAGTTGCGGCGCATGGAATGGGCGGAACTCGATCTGGACGGCGCGCAGTGGCGCATACCGGGCGAGAAGATGAAGATGCGCGAACCGCATATCGTGCCGCTACCCCAGCAGGCCGTTGCTCTGCTCAAGGACTTGCGGCCGTTCTCCAGCCGCAGCCGGTATGTCTTCCCGTCGCCGCGCAGCAAGGATCGCCCCATGAGTGAGAACGCGGTGAACGTCGCCCTACGGGCTTTGGGTTTCGACAGAGACACCGTGACAGGCCACGGCTTCCGCGCCACTGCCCGCACCATCCTCGATGAGCATCTGCGCTACCGGGTCGAAGTCATCGAAATGCAGCTTGCGCACGCGGTGCGCGACCCGCTGGGTCGGGCCTACAACCGCACCAAGTACCTGGAAGAACGCAAGGACATGATGCAGGCTTGGGCTGACTACCTGGACAAGCTCAAGGCCGATTCCGCAATATCGCGTTGATCGAGGGTATCTCGCGCACACAGTGCAAAAAGGCAGGGGCAAGGAAATAGATGGAACCCGTTCCGCTGCCGCTGCCACAGTTGCGGCAGGAAATCGCAGGCTGCGCGCGACTGCGACGAATTCCGAAGTGGTTCCATCGACGACTCAAAAACAGACGATTTGATGGAACTGGTACCGTCTATAGCTATAGATACTCTTATAGCTATAGACGGTACCAGTCTCTTGAACCCAAAAAGCGGGAACGAAAAAACTCCACACAGCCAAGTCTTTCCTTTGCCCCTGCCATTGCCTTGGTTGGTGCCGCGCCAGCGGCATGCCTTGGCTTTTCGTTCTTCCGCGACACCCGCGCCTCGTGCCGCCCCGGCGCATATCTATATGCCGGGTGCGGTTCGCGGATTTCCTGCGTTGCTCCTTTGCCGCGATCTGCGGGTGGTGCCGACGCACCCGGCTCCTTTTTTGGAGCCGAAGATGCGCCTCATCATTGCCGAAAAACCCTCAGTCGCCCAAGCCATCGCCGGTGTCATCGGTGGAGCCAAACGCAGTGACGGTTACATCGATTGCCCGCAGGCCAAGACCCGCGTCACCTGGTGCTTCGGCCATCTACTTGAGCAGGCCAAGCCCGAAGACTATGTTGCGGGCGGCAAGGTGCTGGCGTCGCACTTGCCTGTCATCCCCACGGACTGGAAACTCTCGCCACGCGATGGCGGCGCAAGCAAGCAAGCAAGTCAAGGTGATCCGCGATCTGCTAAAAGAAGCCGCCGAGGTCGTCAACGCAGGTGACGCCGACCGCGAAGGTCAACTGCTGGTCGATGAGGTCTTGCTGTTCCTGAACTGGAAGGGCAAGACCTCGCGCCTGTGGCTGTCCAGCCTGGATGATGCCAGTGTGCGCAAAGCGCTTGCTGGCATCAAAGACAACACGTCCATGCGCCCGATCTTCGAATCCGCCCTGGCGCGTCAGCGGGCCGACTGGCTCATGGGCATGAACTGCTCGATTGCGCTGAGCCGCAATCTGCAAGCCTGCGGCGTGCCGGGCGCATGGAGTGTCGGTCGGGTGCAGACCCCGACCCTGGCGCTGCTGGTGGATCGCCAGCGCGAGATTCAGAACTTCAAACCGCGCGACTTTTATCAAGTGGTTGCGCATCTGGACGGCGACATCAGGGCTGCATGGCAGACGCCGGACGATCTGGTGGATGAAGATGGGCGCCTGCTTGACAAGGCTCGCGCTGATGCAACCTCGCATCAGATCACCGGCAAGGCTGCGAGGGTCACCCGATACACCCGCAAGACCGGCGAACGCGCGGCACCCTTGCCCTACACGCTGGGCGGGCTGCAGAAGGCCGCCAGCAGCCGTCTGGGCCTGTCCGCCAAGGACACGTTGGCCGCGGCGCAGGAACTCTACGAAGCCAAGATCACGACCTACCCGCGCACCGACTGCCCCTATTTGCCGCTGGAAATGCACGGCGATGCGGCTGGCGTTCTGAACGCCATTGGCGGCTCGGACATTGCGGGGATCGACCCCGCGCGCAAGCATGCGGCCTGGAACACCGCCAAGGTCGAGGCGCATCACGGCCTCATCCCGACCGGGCAGAACCCCGATGCGGCCAGCCTGTCGGCCAATGCCAAACGCGTGTTCGGTCTGATCCGCGAGTCCTACATCCGCCTGTTCATGCCGCCCGAGAAATTTGAGACGCGGGAAGCGATTTTCGACATTGACGGGCTGACGTTCCGCGCTGCGGCACGCATGGCGCTCGATCCCGGCTGGACGAAGCTGGGCAGCAAGGATGAAGACGAGGGGCAAGAGGAAGGCGAGGCTCAAGGCACGCTGCCCGATCTGCGAGAGGGCGAGGCCCGTACCTGTGAGCGCGGCGAGGTCGTCGCCAAGCGCACCACGCAGCCCAAGCCCTACACCGACGGCACGCTGATTGCCGTCATGACGGGCGTGCATAAGCTGGTCACCGACCCGAAACTCAAGGCGCGCCTGAAGGAGACTTCGGGGCTGGGCACTGAGGCGACCCGGGCATCGATGATCGAGGTGCTCATCACCCGCGAGTACGCCGAGCGCAGCAAGAAAGAGATCAGGCCGACACCTCGCGGCGTGCAGTTGATCGACATGCTGCGCAAGGTGGCGCCTGATCTGGCCGACCCTGGCTATACAGCAC
The DNA here is from genome assembly GCF_900634595.1 of Thiomonas sp. OC7. NCBI lineage: Bacteria > Pseudomonadati > Pseudomonadota > Betaproteobacteria > Burkholderiales > Thiomonas > Thiomonas sp. OC7. Next base: position 676,151 of record NZ_LR131953.1, read on the forward strand.
TGCAAGAGGATGCTTTGGCGGACATCGCGGCAGACCGCGCGCCTCTGGCTGCGTTCATGCAGGCGCAGGTGGATGCCACGCGGGAGTTTTCGCGGACGCTGCTGGACGGCAAGTTGACGGACAGCCAAATGGTCATGCATGCCTGCCCGGCCTGTGGCGGCAGTCGCTGCGCAAAACTCAAAAGCAAGGCCGGGAACGCCTATCACCGCTGCATGGACTGCCAGGCTGCCTTCGGCGATGACGGCGGCAAGCCGGGCAAGCGGTTCGAGGATAGACCTCAGGGCGATGGCGCACAGAAAACATCGAGCGCGTCGAGCGCTGCCGCCACCGGCCCGAAGTGCCCGACCTGCAAGAAGCCGACGTTCAAAAACGAAACCAAGACCGGCAAGGTGTACTACCGCTGCGGCGGGTGCAAGGGCGCCTGGTGGCCGGATCGTAAGGATGAAGGAAAGCTCGGCACGAAGTGGGGCCTATGAAATGAGTAACGACGAGAGTAACGGAGATTCCGGTCTCTGTGGAGAGTTTGAGGATTCCGGCTGGTTTCTCGGCACGCTTGCTGCCGTTGCCATCATCGCGTCCGCGGCGCTGGTGGCAAGCGTCTGGTTCGGTATGCTGGGTGGAGCCGCGAAATGACGCCCGTCGTAATGCTTGAGCAATGCGCACCTCAGATCGCGCCCGTGACTCTGGCGGCGATCGTTCAGCAAGAAAGCGGCGGCAATCCGCTGGCGCTGCATGACAACACCAGCGGAAAGAGCTATCGGCCTGCGAGCGTGGCGGAAGCTGCGCGCCTGACGAGGGAGTTGATCGACCGGGGGCACTCGGTGGACATCGGACTGGCGCAGATCAACAGCAAGAACCTGCACGGGCTGGGGCTGGATGTCTATCAGGCTCTCGATCCTTGCGCGAATCTGCACGCCGCGCAGACGGTTTTGATGGAGGGGTGGAAGCGCTCGGGCGATCTACGCGCCACCTTGTCTGAGTACAACACGGGCAAGCTCCGCAGCCCTGTGGGAATGGCTTATGGGGAGAAGGTGTTCGGGAAAGCTGGCGTTGTCGTGCCCGCCATCCCGGGTGGCCAGATGGCGCGGTGGGCCGCCAATGGCGGTAGCGCAGCCGCCGCGCTGCGGCCGGTTCGCCCTGTCCTCGCTTGGACGCCGCAGGCGAGCCCGCTGGCGCCCCAGGGCGGCGGACTCGAAGTGGCGCTGCGTTGATGAGGTTAAAAATCAAGACTCAACGAACAGCACGTCGCGCAAACGGGGCATCAAACGCGCAACCTCATCGCCGAGTTTTTTGGCTTTTATTGTTGAGAGAATTTCTTTTTTCCGCTGGTCTTTTTTGACGCGAAGAAGTCGTCCTGACAGCCCGGTCGCTTCCTTCCACTCGTCTTCTGTGGTACCAAACAAAGCGAAATCTTTTTCGCCCACCCCAATTTTTTTGAACAGTTCCTGGATCGCCTCGGCGTGATCCGCTTCGTCCTGCTCGTTGCTGGCGACATCGAAAAATTGGTCGTAGATTTCACCAATGTCATCGCCCTCCACATCGGACACACTCATGGGCGCATGGTTTGCATTAGCAATGCCGAAAAAACAGTATCTAGCAACCTGGTGAAAAAATGTAATCTGATCAAGATTGGGTTTTGGCGGCTCTTTTTTGAGCCGAGCAAGCACGCGAACGATAATTTCTGCCGTGCGCTCTTCCTGGTTTGCATATAGCCCCCCGGACTGCATGCTCCCGTAGTTTTCGCGGAAGGCCGGGTTATTGCGCCAAAACAGCGCCGCGCGCTTTGCCTCGCGCATCAGGGCCTCTGGCGGCCATGCGTGGAGCGGCGTAACAGAAAGCTGTGGGTTGATATTTTTTTTGGTGTTCATGATCGGATCCATTTGATGGCGTGGTTAATCAGTTCGAGAAAATCGAGAGGGCCAATTCCATTTGCCCGCTATTGCTTTTTTTGTTTCGCGGAGGCCGAATATCAAGCACCGGGGCCACGGCTCGCACCGCCCACAGGCCGAGAAAAAATACAAAATGGAGAAAGTCGGCGACGACCTGGCTGCCTGCGGCTTTTGCTTTTCTCGCCAATTTTTCGAGCGCCAGGATTGCGTGTCGCGCGACGACGTAACCCCGCGCCGCGCCCCGGAGTTCGACAGTTACGCTCGTAAGTCCGCGATATCGTTAGGGTGAGCGTCGAAACGTGCCCCTACAGGAGTGCGAGTTGGTCGTCGATCGAGGGTTTCGGGAGCTTGAGTCCTTGAAGGATGGCGTGGTCGGCGTCGCTGAGCGAGGACGTGCCGTCGCGGCGCTCGCCGCCGAGGTGAACCTGGTGGTACTGGATGCGCCGCAGTTGCTCCAGGGCACGTTCGGGTGACAGCTTGGAGTCGGCATCCTTGAGGCGCATGCGCATGACGCGGTACAGCACCAGGGCGATGAAGCAGATCAGCGCATGGGCACGGATGCGATCGGGCAGGCGGTGGAACACCGGGGCGATCTCGATCTCGGATTTGAGGATCTTGAAGCCGCGCTCGATGTCGGCCAGGCTCTTGTAGCGCCGCAGCACCTCGAGCGCCGACAACTCGGGCACATTGGTCACCAACAGCAGCTTGCCGTCGTTGAGCTCGGCACGGGCCAGCGCCTTGTCGTCGATAGCGTAGGTGAACAGGTCCGATTGCAGATCGACCTTGATGATCGAACCCAGGTGCGCCTCGGAGACCGAGCGGAACAACCAGGCCTTGGCACCGGAGTCGCTCAAGCGCCGGCCTCTGAAGGCGGTGCCGCCTTCTTGCGCATCGAGCTTGCCAGCGCGCCGCTGGGCCTCCTGCGTGAGCTCTTCGATATGCTGGCGGCGCGCTGCGGTTTGTTCCTGGGCGCGGCGTGGATCGTGGGCCCAGACCAGGCGCATGTCCTGCCAGCGGGTCTCGCCGAGGACCTCGCGGTTGGCCGTTGCGCAGCGCTGCGCGTGGATCGGCTCCAGAATCTCCGCGAACTCCGCATAACGCCGCCCCGGCACGGCCAGGATGAACTCCAGGGGCTGCTCGGTGCCGCCCACGCGTTGCTCGCGCAGCCACTCCAGATTGTCCAGGCTGAGCAGCCCGCGATCGGCCACCAGCACCACGCGCTTGACCGGGTACAGCGCCAGAACCTCCTGGACCACGGCGCTGAGCGTGGGTGCCTCGGCCGTGTTCCCTTCCCAGACCCGATGCGTCAGCGGCAGTCCCTCGGCCGTCTGCACCACCCCGAGCATGAACTGGCGACGAATCCCCCCGTCCTTGGACATGCCGAACTGGCGCAGGTCGCCGGCCAACTCGGTCTCGCCCTCCACGCCGATGGTGGTCATGTCGTAGAACACCACGGACAGGTCCTGGTCGATCAGCGGGCGCAGCAACCCGGCCAACGCCGCTTGCACGCGGTCCTGGTGCGCGACCAGCGCGTCCATCGCCCGCAGCAACTGCTGGTGGGTCACGGCCTTGGGCGCAAAGCGCGGCAGCGCCACCGTCTGCAGCCAGCGCAGCACCCCGAGCTTGGACGTCGGATCGCACAGGCGGTTGAGCACCATCAGGCGCACCAGCGCCTCGACGTCGATGCGGCTGCGCGTTCGACCAAAAACCCGCCGCAGTTCACCGAACCCCAGTTCGTCCCAAAGCTCAGTCAGCACCCACACATCGCCCAGGGCGCGGCTGGACTCAAACCTCACGTCGGCCACGGTCGCCACCGCCCCGGCGTCTGGGGGCGTGTCGCCCCGAAGTCGTTGCAGGCCGCGGATCACGCTCTCAAGCTGGCCGCCGGCTTGGTCGGCGCGCCCCAGGGTGGCCACCGTGCGTTTCTTCACCCGTCCGCTCTCATCCCGATAAGACTCGACGAGCTGGATGTAGCGGCGGCCGCCGGAGGTGGTGACTTTGATGAACATGCCGCCACAATATATCAAGCCATTCACAAATGGCAAGCGGCCTCACCATGTGGAAAAACGTGCCACCACAGGCACTTTGCGAAAAACAGCGCTAACCCCTTGTTCTGTCAAACCCAGGGTAGGCGTTTTCAGTCAATTTTTGGCTCAAGCTGTCGAACTCCGGCGCGCCGCGCGCTGCGGTCTTACTATTTTGCGCCGCGAGCATTGCCAGCCGCCGTCCAGCGCGGCCAAGTTCCCAGGTTTTTATGAATGCTGTTGGCGAGTTACAGAACTCCAGCCATACAAACCCAGATTTTTTTTGGGGCACGCTGTTAATAATGTCTTGTGCTCGTTCTGAGGCGGTCTTGCTCATTTTGGTCACCCTTATGTTCCAGTGACCACAATTTTCTTGGCGCGGCGCATCCATGTCGAATATCCACTAATAATCCAAGAATAATCAACAAATTCGCGCAGCCACTGCGCTGGGCTGAGCCTGCCGCCCGCCACTTGCCGCCTCGCGGCATATCCCTGTATCAACCACAGGGGCAAGAAATGAGCGGAGAACACCACCAAACATCGCGCGCGCGGCAGACCGAGGCGCTGCGGCGGGCCATGGGGCCTGAAATCCTCACCCCGCTCGACGACCCCAAGGTGGTTGAAATCATGCTCAACCCGGATGGCACGCTCTGGGTTGATCGCCTGGGCGAGGGCATGCAACAGACCGGCCGCATCGACGCCGTGCGGGCGCTGACCATCGTCAACACTGTGGCGGCCATGCTGGACGCCGTTGTGACGCCACAACAACCCATCCTCGAATGCGAGCTGCCCCTGGATGGCAGCCGCTTCGAAGCCTTGATCCCGCCGCTGGTCGAACGCGCCAGCTTTGCTCTGCGGAAGAAGGCGACGCTGGTCTTTACGCTTGATGACTACGTCTCCAAGGGCATCATGACGCACGCCCAGCGCCAAGCGCTCGAAGAGGCGGTCGCCGGGCGGTTGAATGTTTTGGTAAGTGGGGGAACAGGCACGGGGAAGACGACGCTGTCTAACGCCATCCTCGACGCCGTAGCCCGGCTCGACGGCGACCACCGCATTGTGGTGATCGAAGACACGCGCGAGCTGCAGGTCAATGCTGAAAACGTCGTCTTCCTGCGCACCAGCGACAACACCGACATGACCCGGCTGCTGCGCGCCACCATGCGGCTGCGGCCAGACCGTATCGTTGTGGGCGAAGTGCGTGACGGCAGCGCCCTGGCCTTGCTCAAAGCCTGGAATACGGGTCACCCCGGCGGCGTTGGCACGGTGCATGCGAATGACGCCAGCGCTGCGCTGATCCGCATCGGCCAACTCATTCAGGAAGCGGGTGTACCACCCAACCCCGAACTCATCGCCGAAGCGGTGAATGTGGTCGTTTCCATCAAGCGCACCGCCGATGGGCGCCGAGTCGAGGAAGTGGCAGCCGTGCGCGGCTGGTCGTCCAGCGGCGGGTTTCACGTCGAGCGGCTGGCCTGAAAGGTGCGAGCACTGAATGTGCACGAAAACCCACGTATAACTTGATCAAACTTGATTTATGGATGCTCGTGGACGAGAATAGACCTGCTATGCAAAAAGTTATACACAGCAACCGAGTCAAGCAGGCACTGCAAGATCGCGGGTGGACTCAGAAAGACCTTGCGAGTGCGTTGAATGTGACGGCTCAGGCGGTGACGAACTGGCTCAAGGGTGCGGACTTCCCGCGCCCAGACAAGCTGCTTAAACTGGCCAGCGAACTGCATCTTGGTTTCGGGGATCTGGTTCTGGACCCGAACGCCCAAGCGAATCAGCCCGTCATTGCTTTCCGCAAGAAGGGCGCGGCAAAGACAACCGACGAGCACATCCTGAAGGCCATGGCCATGGCCGCCTTGCTCAAACCTTTGGCCCCCTTTCTCGGCGCTGCACGCTCGCTTCGGACACAGATTCCCTCCCCGTCTACTCGCTACGAGGATCTGCAGGCTACTGCGGCAGAGGTGCGCAGGGCTATTGGAATGGGTGCGCAGGCGGTGCTGCCCTACGAGCATCTAATTGACCAGTTTCTGTCCAATGGGGCCGTCATCGTGCCGGTGCTGTGGGGCGAAAAGCGCAACCACAAGAACGCGCTCCACATCCTGCTGCGTCAAGAGCAGGTGACCTTCATCTTCCTGAATTTGGACACCCACCTAGAGGACTTCAAGTTCTGGATGGCCCACGAACTCGCGCATGTTTACACGCCCGATCTCGCCGGTACTGACGAGGGAGAAGACTTCGCGGATGCGTTGGCAGGCGCACTACTGTTTCCAATGTCATGCGCAGAGGATGCATACCGCGAGGCGTCCAAGCAACATACCGCCTCGCGCGAACTCCAGGTCCTGCAGCGGCACGCCGACGCGCACAGCATCTCGTTGTTTAGTGTGTTCCTTGAAGTCAACCGGTACGCTAGTGCGCAAGGACAGTCGGCGTTGCGCTGCACAGAAGCCGATATTCATGCGGCGCGTAACGGGCGGCGAGGTCAGTTGGTCAGCGAGAGTTTGTTCGAGCCAATGCCGCCCGATCCTGCCGCCTACATCACAGCGTCGCAGAGCGTGTTCCGTAGTGCCTTTTTCCCCGCGCTTCGGAGAATGCTCAAGTGCAAGGGAACCGGTCCTGGCTACATCCAACAGATCATGGATATCCCAATGCAAGATGCCGCGATGCTTCATGCGGAGATGAGCCGCTGATGCTGGTTCTGCTTGACACGAATGCCTATCTCCGACTGGCAAAGCGTGTCAGGCCCGTTATAGGGATCAAGTTTGGGCAGAAGGGCTACGTTCTCACGATCCACCGCTTCGTTGAGGATGAGGTCCGTCGTAACCCGAGGCTCCGCGCGAACTATCCATGGTTCGATGGGCCGGAATTCGCCAGCGAGCGCCTCGCCAAGCAGATCCGACTAACTGCGGACGAAAAAACCAGTATTGATGCGGCCCAAAGCGTGCTGCATGGATGGGTGTTGGCGGATCCCGATTCCTACACCTCTGGTGGGCGTTCTCCGCCTGGACCAACTGACTGCTGGCTGCTTGCTCTTGGGCAAGTCAAACCAGCTATCGTTGTGACGGATGACCTCGGCATGCATGCGCTGGCGAATGACTTCAGCATCACCGTTTGGCACGGCTTCGAATTGTTGGACAAACTTCGGTCCGCCAAGGCCGTTGATGCGCCGCTGATCAGAGAAATATTCGATGCCCTGGAGGCGAACAACGACATGCCAAAAACATGGCTCGAGGCGAAGCACACCTTGTTTATGAGGATCTTTGGACCGAAGGCTCGTTGATGTGATCTGTTTGTCCGCAATCAGCAATGGTTGGGGCCCTTCGCCGCATCTGAACAATAGCTTCGATCGCGCGGCAGTCCGCAACAGCGCACAAGTCTGAAAAACACAGGCAAGACCAAAGTATCGGGCGCGGTCGTTGATCCTTTCTTTGCCCCTGCCTTTGCCTTGACTCCACGCGCAGCGCGCGGGTTCTGTTTGCCGCCATCATGCATATCTCCGTAAGCACACCTTACGGAGATTCCCATGCCCGACTTGGCCAACTACAAGAACAAACCCAAGCGCGATCCGCGCGAACTTTTTTTTCATTTCCGCTGCACACGCACGGAAATCGACGCCATCAACGCCCATGCCGCGCAAGCGGGCATGCGTCCCGGCGTTTTCGTGCGCGACCTCGCTCTGTCTGGCGGCAAGCTGCGCATCGTCTCCCGTGTAGATGAAAGCGCGGTGTTTGAGTTACGCCGCCTAGGCGCGATGCTCAAGGGCCTGTACCCCAGAGAAGCGAACTGGACAAACGAAGAAAAACGCCACTACTGGTCGGCCATGAAGTCGGTGCTGGAGCACGCTGACCGACTCGCGGGCGGCAAGGGTGAAGGCGACGAGCACGAGGGCGCTTGAATGCTCGCCAAGGTCATCAAGCTGCACAACGCCCGCGGCGGGCGGGTCTCCGCGCACCACGGCGTGCAATACATCTTCCGCGAGGGCGGCGAAGAGCATGCGCTGGAAGCATTTGCGCTGGAAGACGCCCGCATCGAGATCGACCGCCGCCACCAGCGCATCGAGTACAGCGACCAGGCTGGGCGTGTGCGCATGACCGATTCTGGCCCGCGCGTCGATGTCCACATTGCGGATGCCGACACGATTCAGGCTGGCCTGCAACTTGCCGCGCAAAAGTTCGGCGGCGAGGTTTACATCACCGGCGATGCCGCATTCCGCGAGCAGGCTGCACGACAGGCCGCTCGCCTGGGTGTTGGCGTCAAGGATGCCGACCTGCAGCAGGTCGTCGAGCAGGAACGCGCGCAGATCGCGGTCGAGCGCACGCCGTCCCGGCCTCTGCGTCCTGACCGGCAACGTGATCCGCCCCTGCGCTGAATCGCGCCGTGCCGCCCCTGGGCATATCCCATCAAGCGGGCCGTCCGCTGCACTCGATCACGAAAGGATCAGTCATGAAGTTTTCCACCATCCGCAATCTGCGCGCCGCCGTCGTGCGTCGCCTCACCCTCGCTGCCGCTGTGTTTGCGGCGACCACCATGGAAGCGTTCGCTTCCACCTCTGGAGGCCTGCCGTGGGACACCCCAATCCAGACCCTGCAGAACGACTTGACTGGCCCGGTTGCCACCGGCATCAGCGTCATCGCCTTCCTCGCCGCAGGCGCTGCCCTGGTGTTCGGCGAAGAGCTGGGCGGAATCGCCAAGAAGGCCCTGTACGTCGTGCTGGGCGTGGCCATGATCGTTATGGGCAACAAGTTCTTGTCCGCCCTTGGCTTGTCCGGCGCTGTGATCTGAGGTGGCGGCCGTGGACGATCAGGACATTTCCGCGCCAATCCACGGTTCGCTCAACCGCCCGCTGCTCATGCTGGGCGGTGAGCGCACCCTGGTTCTCGGTCTGATGACTCTCGCCGGGGTGTTCGTGTTTTCGCTGGCCAAGCTGTGGGCGGCGGGTCTCGGGGTCGGCCTCTGGGTGCTCGGCACTTGGGCGCTGTCCCGCGCTGCGTCGTTTGATCCACAACTTTCCAAGACCGGACGCCGCTCCCTTGCATTCAAACGCTTTTACTCCGGTCGCGCCACGCCGTTTGGCAAGTCGCGCGAGTGGAAGTAACCCCCGGAAGTGACCCCGGAAGCAACCAACAAAGGAACACCCATGCTTGCTCTGAAAGAATTCCGTGACCGCGCCGCCGGTCTGCCCGACCTGCTGCCCTGGGCGGCCTTGGTCGATGATGGCATTGTGCTGACCAAGGCTGGCGCTCTGCTTGCGGGCTGGTGGTATCAAGGCCCCGATCTCGACTCTGCCACGAAAGGCGAACTCGGCGCCATGGCCGCGCGCATCAACAACGCGCTGTCGCTCGACGATGGCTGGGTTGTGAACTGCGACGCGATCCGCCAACAGGCTCCCGGCTACGCTGCAACCGGGGCGTTCCCCGACCGCACCACACGCCTGATCGATGACCTGCGCCGCGCGCGGCACGAGGGCCAGCATGCTGGATTCGAGAGCCGCTTTGCGCTGACGATTTCCTGGTTCCCCGATCCCGACGCCGCGGACAAAGCCGCGTCGATGTTCATCGACGGCGGTGAAAAAACCGGCGTCGCCGCCCGCAATCTGCAGCGATTCAAGGACGGCATCCGCGAAGTTGAATCGCGCCTGTCCACGGTCGTCAAGATCAAGCGCATGGTGGACACCGTGGAAGAGCACACCGGCGCTGTCACCAGCGAACTGCTGGGCTATCTGGACTCGTGCATCACGCTGCAAGCGCCGCGCCGGGTGCGCATGCCCGAAGTCCCGATGTACCTGGACGCGGTGATCGGCCAGCACGACTTCACGACTGGGTTTGAGCCGCGACTGGATGGCCGCCCCATGATCTGCCTGGCCGTTGAAGGCTTCCCGGCTTTTTCTGCCCCTGGCATTCTCGATTTCCTCTCCCGCCTGCCGGTGGCCTACCGCTGGAGCAACCGCTTCATTTACTTGTCGCAAGCGCAGGCCGACAAGGTGCTGAATTCCTACCGCAGCAAGTGGGCGCAGAAGCGCAAGAGCATGATGAACCTGGTGCGTGAGGCATCGGGTGGCGCAGCGACGCATCTGAACATGCACGCCGTGGAGCAGACCGAAGACGCGGTGGCCGCGATCAGCGAAAACCAATCCGGCGCGGTGCGCTTCGGCTACTACACGAGCGTCATTCTGCTGGCGCATGACGACAGCACGGCGCTGGATGAAATCGCCCGCGAAGTGCGCAAGATCATCGAAAACGCTGGCTTTGGCGCGCGCATCGAAACCGTCAATGCGGTTGAGGCTTACCTGGGCACGATGCCAGGCAACACGCACGCCAACGTGCGCCGTCCGCTGATCAACACGCTGAATCTGGCGCACATGCTGCCGTTCACGGCGGTTTGGGCTGGCCCGGACACCAACCCCTGCCCGTTCTACCCACCCGCCAGCCCTCCCCTGCTGTACGCCAAGACCGACGGGGCAACCCCGTTCCGCCTGAGTCTGCACGCGGGCGATCTGGGGCATACCGTGATTCTCGGACCGCCCGGCTCGGGCAAGTCCACCCTGCTGTCCACGCTGGTCGCACAGCAGTTTCGCTACAAAAAAGCGCAGGTGTTCGCCTTCGACAAAGGCTATTCCATGTTGCCCCTGTGTTGGGGCGCAGGCGGCCAGCATTACGACATCGGCGGCGAACATGGCGATCTGGCCTTTTGTCCGCTGGGCCGCTGCGATGAACCCCACGAGCAGGCCTGGGTCGCAGAGTGGATCGAGCAACTGTGCGAACTGCAGAACGTGCGCGTCACGCCCGAGCATCGCCAGAAGATCTATCGCGCTGTTGTGCAACTCGGTCAGTCCACCGACGCGATGAGCCAGCGCACGCTGACCAACTTCCTGATTCAGTTGCAGGATGCGGAACTGCGCGACGCGCTGAGCTATTACACGATCAGCGGCGCAGCCGGGCACTTACTCGATGCCGAGACCGATGCGCTGGCCGAAGACCCGTTCCAGGTGTTTGAGATGGAACACCTGATGAACAAGGGTGACAAGATCGTCTTGCCGGTGCTGTCCTACCTGTTTCACCGCATCGAGCAGCGCTTCAAGGGCCAGCCGACCTTGCTCGTGCTGGACGAAGCCTGGATCATGCTCGGCCACCCGGCGTTCAAGGCCAAGATTCGGGAATGGCTCAAGGTGCTGCGCAAGGCCAACGTCGCGGTGGTGTTCGCCACGCAATCGCTGACCGATCTGACCAAGTCGGGCATCGCCGATGTGATCTTCGAGTCCTGCCCGACCAAGATTCTGCTACCCAACCCCGAGGCGATGACCGAGAACATCCGGCCCCTCTATGAGGGTGTCGGGCTGAATCATCGCCAGATCGAGATTCTGGCGATGGCCACACCCAAGCGCCAGTATTACGTCATTCACCCGGACGGTCGCCGGTTGTTCGAACTGGGGCTGTCCGCGCCCGAACTCGCTTTTGTCGGGGTGTCAGGCAAGGAAGACATCGCGCGCATTCGAGAACTGCGCGACACGCTTGGCGATGCCTGGCCTGCGCAGTGGCTGCGCGAACGTGGGCAGTTTGATGCTGCCCAGACCTGGGAGGGGTACTGACCGGACGCTGCGCGCGGTGCAACTGCACCCGCCTACGGCGGCGCACAGGCAGGGGCAAAGAAAGTGGTTTCATCAGCCGACTCTGCCTCGTGCCGCCCCCTCGTATATCCAGGCATCAGCACTCAACACACGAGTCCATCATGCACAAACTCCTGATCCCCATTCTTTTTGCCCCTGCTTTTCTGTCTGCGTGCGCCAATCCGGGCGTGCCTGACGCGTCCGCCTTGAACTACACCGTCCAGGGATCGCAACAGGCGCAGGCCGTCCAGTTCGGCACGGTGATGGCGATTCAGCTCGTGCTGATCGCGCCGAACTCTACCGGCATCGGCACGCTGGGCGGCGCTGCTGCCGGGGGTTATCTCGGCTCGCGCATCGGCAACGGCAATGGCTCTACAGCCCTGGCCATCATCGGCGCAGTCGCTGGCGGCATCGCCGGAAGTGCGGCGGAAGGCGCGGCAACCCGCGAACAGGGCCTGCAGATCACGATCCGGCTGGACGACGGCCAGGCGGTTGCGATCACGCAAGCCGCTGATGTGCAGCTTGCAGTCGGTCAGCGCGTTGAAGTCGTCGGCAACTTTTATGGCGGCAAGGCGCGGGTCATCCCGGTGGGTTGAACGCTTTGCCGTGGTCACGGCATAACCAGACACGAGCCCAAAAACAGGGGCAAGAAAGGAATTCGCCGTGAACCTCAAAAAATTCACCCTCGCCGCCGCATTGGCGGCTTTGCCGTTGCTGGCGTCCGCGCAGACCTATCCAGCCCCGGCGCCCACGCCCGATCCGACTGCCCAGCAGAGCCTGGGCGCGTCTGCGAATCAAAACTCGACCAGCGCCTACAACGGCGGGATGTCTTACTACAACCAGCAGGCGTACCAGGCTGCGTCGAACACGGCGCAGGACATCTCGAATCAGGATGCGTCCAATTCAGGGAGCGGATACGACGGCATCGGCACCAGCGACGCCTGGCAGCAAGCCGCTGATCAGGCGCAATCGGTCGCCAACGACAACCAGGCACAAGCTGGCGCCCAGATTCCTGTGCAGCAGCAGGCGGCCACGTCTCAAAGCGCGTCATATAACGCCGAGGTGTCCGCTGCACCCGCCGTCGCACAGTCCAACAACTCCGCCGCGCAGTCCGCTGCGTCGTCCGGCGCCGCACAATCAACGGCCAGCATCACGCAGAGCACCGGCGTCCAGCAAGGTCAACCCACGGTGACGAATAACACGGGCGAATACCTGATCGCCGGGGCAGCAACGCAGGCCGCGATGAACGGCTTGACGACTACCGGCTTCACCGCGAACAAAGCCGCCTACCAGGACGCGCAAAACGCCGCGTCCTGCGGCAATCCGTGGTGTGCTGCGGGCTGGATGGCCGCCAATGCGGTTGAGCAGAACATTGCCAACGGCGCTTATGCCGCCAACGTCGCCGCAGCCCCGGTACTGGGCACGGCGCTGAACGTCGCAGCCGCCGCATCGGCGCTGAACAGCGCCAAGGGCACCCGCCGCGAACTCGGCGCGCACTACACCAGCGAGCGCAACATCCTGCGCGTGCTCGGGCCCCTGTGCATGGACGATCTGCGCGACGAATTCGCCGCCGCCCGCCACAGCAAACCCCGGCTGCAAGCCCTGTACGACAAGCTGCCCACGCTCACCTTTATCGACCCCGCCTGCGGCTGCGGCAACTTTCTGGTCATCGCCTACCGCGAGCTGCGCCGCCTGGAGAACGAAGTCATCGAGCTGCTGTTCAGCAAAGGCGGGCAGACGCGCGGCCTGCTCGACGTCTCCACCCTGTCGCGCCTGCGGGTGAGCCAGTTCCACGGCATCGAGATCGACGAATCCGCCGCGCACATCGCCCGCGTCGCGCTGTGGATCACCGACCATCAGATGAACCTCGAAGCGGCTGAGCGCTTCGGCACCACCCGCCCCACCGTGCCGCTGGTCGATAGCCCGCACATCCACCACGCCAACGCCCTGCGCACTGACTGGGCCGAAGTGCTGCCGCCCGAGCAGTGCAGCTATGTGCTGGGCAATCCGCCGTTCGTCGGCAAGAGCAACCAGAACGCCGAGCAGAAGGCCGACATGGCGCGGGTGTTCGCCAAGGTCAAAGGCGCAGGCGTGCTCGATTTCGTCGCCGCCTGGTATGTCAAGGCCGCCGCCTACATCCAGCGCAACCCGGCGATCGACGTGGCCTTCGTCTCCACCAACTCCATCACCCAGGGCGAGCAGGTCGCCGCGCTCTGGCCCACGCTGCTGCAGGCCAGGGTGAAGATTCGCTTCGCCCACCGCACCTTTCAGTGGAGCAATGAAGGCAAGGGCATCGCCGCGGTGCATTGCGTCATCATCGGCTTCGGCCTGCGCGAGCCGCAGCACTGCACCCTGTTCGATTACGGCGACGACATCAAGGGCGACGGCCAGCGCATCACGGCCAAGTGCATCAATCCCTATCTGGTCGATGCGCCGGATGTGGTGATGACCAGCCGCAGAACGCCGATACAGAACGTGCCGGAGATGGCATTTGGAAGCATGCCCAATGATGGCGGGTATTTGCTGCTCACGCCAGAAGAGCGCGCCGCACTACTCGATACAGAACCGCAAGCCGAAAAGTGGATTCACCAGTACCTTGGTGCCGATGAGTTCATTAACAAGCTCCCGCGATACTGTCTGTGGATGGTCGGCATTTCACCGGCGGAACTACGCGCCATGCCCGAGGTCTATCGCCGGGTGCAGGCGGTCAAGGCGGTGCGGTTGAAAAGTACCAGACCGACGACACAGGAGCTTGCCGCCACTCCTTATCTTTTCGGAGAAAACCGGCAACCAGACACTCCCTACCTTTTAGTGCCCAGTGTGTCGTCAGAGCGCCGCGAGTTCGTGCCGATTGGTTTCATGCCGCCCGAAGTCATCGCCAGCAATCTGGTGCTCACGATCCCCGGCGCCACGCTCTACCACTTCGCCCTCCTCAACAGCACCCTGCACAACGCCTGGCTGCGCGCCGTGGGCGGCAGGCTCGAAAGCCGCTACCGCTATTCCGCCAGTATCGTGTACAACAACTTCCCCTGGCCCGAGCCGACCGCGGCGCAGCGCGAGGCCATCGAGGCCGCAGGCCAGGCCATCCTCGACGCCCGCGCCCGCTATCCCGACGCCACCCTGGCCGACCTTTACGACCCGCTGACCATGCCCGCCGAACTGCGCCGCGCCCATCAGGCGAACGACCGCGCGGTGGACGCCGCCTACGGCTACAAAGGCGACCGCGCGGACGCCCCGCGCGTGGCGTTTTTGTTCAGCCTGTATCAGCGGCTGACCAGCCTGCTGCCGCCCCCGAAAAAGCAGGATCGGCGCGAGGTGGCGATATGACCCGATCCGAACTGATCGACAGACTGCTGGAGAGCCACCCTCACCTTGCGCGCAAGGATGCCGAAGAGGCTGTAGAAGTCATTTTGAACGCCATCATGGGGGCGGTGGCCGAGGGAAAGCGGGTGGGAATTCGCAATTTCGGCGTTTTCAGCGCTTCGCTTCGCAAGGCTCACCTGGCGCGCAATCCGAAGACCGGCAAGCCGGTGCCGAAGGCCTCCGCCCGGTTTCCAAAGTTCAGGGCTGGCAAACCGTTGCAGGCGCTGGAGCCGATTGCCCTGAAGCAAACAGCCCTGAGTCCTGTTGCCCTTGATGCGGCGAGTGCGTCGCCCATTGCGACGTCGTTCTAAAAAGTTCAGACCCGCCAATCCGGACCATGCTCGCGCAATTAAGGGGTAGACCTGCTTCGCGATCAACGGCCTGCGCGAAATGATCGGGGGTTTGACTAGAGGGTCGCGGGCATCGTGCGTCGGAATTCCGGCCAAACCATGCACAGCACTTTCACACAATTCGCTACATCGAATACACATCGTTTTATTAGGATTTGATCATAGTCAATACTAATATTATTTATAACTAGTAGCAAAAAACAGAAAACTTTGTCATTTATGAGAAATAAATCACAGAATTAAGTTTTCCGTGCGCCCCTGCAATAAGGGGATGGAAATTTCTGCCTGAAACCTGCTTAGGATGTCGTTTGTAAAGTCTGAAATTTACATTTCACCGACCTCCCATCCATGTTTTTCCCTGCGTTTGTTCCTTTGCGCCTTGCCCCTGCGCCGGCTCAGTCTCGCCACTTGAGGCACTTTTGCGTCAAGTTCTTGCATCGGGATAACACGCTTGGCTCGATGCCAGTCGCGCAGCACTGCGTTACCGGTTGACCCAACCCTACCCCGGAGAAAATGATGAGCTGGCTTGACTGGCTGCGCAAACAAGCGACCGCGAACGATCTGGGTCGCCAGACGCCCCACCCAACAACCGCCACGGCATCGTCTGCGGCAGAGGATCATCCATCCGACCTGCCCACGCCCGAAGAAGGCGACGTGCCGTCAGAACTGGCCGGTTTGGATTTCTATTCAGCCATCGCCACGCATCAGCGCTGGAAAAATCGTCTCAAAGATGTGGTCAGAGGGCAATCGCAAGAAACCCTGGACCCCGCCGTGGTGGGACGGTGCGATGTCTGTACCCTCGGCCAATGGCTGACCACGCAGGAGGGCGACCTGCGCATCGCGCCTGAGCTGATGACCCGCCTCAAAGAGGAACACGCGCACTTTCACAAGCTCGCGGCAGAGGTCATCCGCCTGTCTGATCAGGGGCTGCACCAGCAAGCGCTCGATGCCTTGCGCACCGACGCCCCCTATAACCGCTGCTCGCATCGCGTCACCAAGCTGCTGAGCCAAATCTATTTTGAGCTGAGCGAGTTTCATAAGCCCGATTCACGTTCATGACACGCCCATGGCACGCCTATGACAACCTCCAGCCCCTTCTCGATTGCAGTGCAGATGGAAGACCTGCTGCGCCATCTGCCCAGCGCCGTAGTGGCGTTTGATGCGGCAGGCCAGGTGGCGCAAATCAATCCCGCCTGCCTGGAGCTGTTTAGCCTGCGCCGGCATCCGGCAGAACTGATCGGCCTGGGGTGGCGGTCCTTTTTTGATCATCTGGCGCCGGCTTTTGAGGATTCTGAAGCGGAATTGGCCCGCATCAAGACACTGATCCAGCAGGACGCCCCAGACCAGGCGGAACTCCGCCTGCGCGACGGGCGGATTGTCTTACGCCACTACGTCCCTTTTGTGCATGAGGGCGAGATTCAAGGCGCGCTGTGGCAATTGCAGGACGTGACTGCCATCCAGGAGCAGCAAAAGCAGCTTGAATATCTCACTGAACGCGATCCGCTAACCGGGCTGCTGAATCGACGCGGCTTTGACCGTCGGCTCACCATGCTGGAGCGTCATCCATTGGGGCAACATGGCTTCACTCTGGCCTTGATTGATCTGGATGATTTCAAGCGGGTCAACGACACGCTGGGGCATCCTGCCGGAGATGCGGTGCTGGCCGAGGTGGCAGACCGGCTCAAGGCGCTGGTGCGCCTGACCGACATGCCCGCGCGCATCGGCGGAGACGAGTTCGCGCTCCTCATGCCGGAATGCCGCACGGAAGAGCAGGCCGTTCAGATTGGCGAACGCCTGCTGCGCGTGATGGCAAAGCCCATGCAGATCGCCGGAGTCGAACTCTGGCAGTCCTGCTCCATCGGCCTGGCGGTGCAACGGGGCTCGGGGCGCAGTTCGACGCCGATGTTTCAACGCGCCGATCTGGCGCTTTACGACGCCAAAACCGCCGGCCGCAATCGGTTCAAGCTGTTTTCGCAGCGGCTCAAACACCAGCATGACACCCTGCATCATCAAAGAGAGATGTTGCGCGACGCTTTGCAACAAGGCCGACTGCAACTCTTTTACCAGCCCATTCTCACGCTGGAACCGGAGCACAACGGATTTTTTGTCCACAAATTCGAGGCGCTGCTGCGGCTACACGATGAGCAGGACCAGTTGCGGCGCGCGGAAGAATTCGAAACCGCGCTGGCCGATCCGCAGTTGGGCATCGAAGTTGACCGATATGTGCTCGACGCAGCGCTGCAACAGTTGACCTTCTGGAAGCGGCAAGGCTCGCCGCTGCGTCTTGCCATCAACATTTCTCCGCATCATTTTTCGCATCCAGACTTCGTGGGCACGGTGCGCGAGCGCCTTCAGGCCTACCCCGAGGTGAGGCCGCAAGAACTCAGCCTGGAAATCACCGAGCACGGCCCCTCACTGAGTTCGCGCGTGGTGAATGCCACCATTCTTGAATTGCGGCGGCTCGGCCTGTCCATCAGCCTGGATGACTTCGGCACCGGCAACGCGAGTCTGGCGCATCTGCAACAGTTCGATGTCTCGGTCGTCAAAATCGATCGCAGTTTTGTGCGCGATCTGCTGCAGGACGGCATCGATCTGAGTCTGAGCTATGGCATGCTGCGCCTGGCGCGCATGCTGGGTATCAACGCCATTGCTGAAGGGGTGGAAACGCGCGCGCAGTGCGCAGCGTTGTGCCTGATCGGTTTCCGGCACCTGCAAGGCTACGCGTTTGCACGACCCATGCCTGCGGAACAGGTGATGGGCTGGCTCGACTCTTTTGAAACCGAACTGTCCTGGCTGGGCGTCCTGGCCAGACCGCAGGTGCTTGATGCCGAGCGAGCGGTTCAGGCGCTCGTGTCCCACCGCATGCGCGCACGCAAACTGCTCTCTCATACCCTGGATGACGCGGAGATGGCAGAACTGCGGCATCCACAAGCCACGCAGCGCTGCTATCTAGGGCGCTGGCTGGCGTCGCAGACCGATCTGTATGCGCAGCAGCCGCAGTTTCAACGGCTGGTGCAAGCGCATGCGCAGTTCCACCAGAGCTTGAGTGCCGCTATCGTCAAGACCGATGTCGATGTCGATGCCGACATGCAGCTCAGCCAGTGCAGCGATGAAGTGCATGCCGCGTTCTGGGACTGGGTGCTGCACGCGCCGCAATTGCAACCCGCCTGAGCTTGGAGCGGCTGCCATGAATAACAACCCCATGAAGGCTATGTGCAAGGGCCGCAGGCCAAGCGTTCAGCGAGATCACGGCTTCACGCTGATCGAATTGATGATCGTCGTGGCCATCATTGGCATACTCGCCGCCGTGGCCATACCCCAGTATCGCGACTACATGGTGCGCGCCCGAGTAACCGAAGGCATCAACCTGGCCTCCGGCATCAAAACCGCAGTGGCCGAGTATTGGGCCACGCACGGCAGCTTCATTTCCGACTGGCCCAGTACCGATCCCGTGTGCACCGGCGCCACCGCGGCTTGCACTCGCGCCTACGGCGCCGAACCGCCGTCGGGCACCTACAGCATCAGCGTGCTCGTGGGCTATGGCGGCACCATCATCATCACCTACAACCAGCTTCTCAACCCCAACCAAGCCACTGGATACACGCTGGTGTTGCAACCAGCGCCCGGTGAAGGCAGCTTGCGCTGGGTGTGTTTTTCCGGGGGGCAGACCAGCAAAGACGGCGTGACCACCAATGCGACCCCCACCCTGCCGTCTAAGTATGCCCCGCCACCTTGCCGTTGAATCATGAGCAAAATCCTGATCTTCTTGCCAGACGCAGTCAGCCATGCCATCGCGCTGCGCCAGCCCCGCCTGCATATCGGCCGACACCGCCACAACACCATTGCGCTGCCCGATCCGCACGTCAGCGGCGTCCATGCGGTTCTGCAGCAGACCGACGGTGACTGGTGGATCGAAGACCTCGGCAGCACCAACGGCACCTGGCTCAATGGCAAGCGCATCAACGCCTCGATCCTGCTTCCGCAAGACACGCTGCGCATCGGCGGCTGCACGCTGCGTCTGCTGCCCTCCGCCCGCGAAAACTCCGACAAACCCTCGCGGGAAAGCAGCGATCAGTTCCATGAAGCGCTCACCGTGCCCGCTGATTTCGGGCCGACCGATTTGATGCGGTCGATTTGATGCTACATGTGACATGAACAAGCGGACCAAACCCCAGCCACATACCAGTTTTCTGTCGCGTATCGCCCGATTCGTGCGTCATCCGACCACGGACTGGGCGCAAACGCGACACGAGCAGGGTGAGGTTCTCGACAAAGCAAAACAAAAAGCGCAACAACGCGAGGCGCAATGGGCGGCGCAGGCGGCCATCCTGGTTCGCAATCGTGAGTTTGACATCCTGCGCCGCGAAATGCGCAATCGGCATGCCCTCAAGAGCGAGCGGCTCGAAGGACTGTCTTTGCCGTCCACGCTTCCGCCGCCCGCGCCTGCCGCGACCCGGCAGCACACCCTGCACAAGATCGATGCCATCGAACGGCAGATGAAGAATGAACAAAGGCGGGAGAGTCGTTCCACCTTGCTAGGCGGCATGATTGAACACAGCGGTCTGGCGCATGTGGGGTTTGCCGCCTCCACGCTGCGTCCGGGTTCGTTGCGCCGCAGTCAGACGCCGCGTTGGGCGCAAAGCCAACTCCTGCCTGCCTCCCGGCTGAAAACGTCTTCGGCGCCTGCCACACGACCGCAAGGGTTGTGGGGACAAACCGTGCTGCCCATCCCCGCCGTGATCGAGCTGGCCGCCTTCGATTTCGCCGAGGGGCGAGATGCGCAAGTGGAATCGCATCTCCTGACCAGCTTGCAGACTGAGCAGGAACTGTTTACTGTGCAGCAGCTTTTCCAAGCTTTGCTCGATTTTTACTGGGCCACCGGCCAACAGGACAAACTGCAATCGCGTTCGCTCGATTATGTGCAGCGGTATGGTCAGACGCCCCTGCCTCGGCCCGAACTGGACGCTGTGGCCGCCGCGCCCCTGCAAACCGCGAGCTTTCTCGCTGCCGAGCAGTTCGACATCCTGCAGTGGCACGCCTTCGAGCGTTTCGTGGCGGATCCCGCCCGGCATCTGGTGCTGGACTGGAGCGCGCTGATCGGCATTGCCGAGCCGCTGCAGGCGGAGTTGGGCCAAGCGCTGCAAGTCCTCAATGATCGACCGGTCGAACTCGAGCTGCACGGCGAGGACATGCTGTTGGCCGCGACCCGGCTGCAGTCCAGCCCGGCGACTGCGGCGCAGAGTGCGCTGCGCCTGCAAGCCCTGCGGCTGGTCGGCGATGAAGCCGGATTTGCCGATCTTGCCGTGGAGTTGTCCATCGCCTGTGCTTGCTCCCCGGTGGACTGGGTTGCCCCGCGCTTCAAGCGCGTCGGCGCATCCGAGCGCGGCCTCACCACCTTGCACAGCGCGCACCAACCTTCCCGCATGGGCACCCAGGCGGGCGCCCTGGACGCCGGATCGATCCAGACCAGCGTGCGCCTGAGCGGAAAACTCTCCGGCAAAGACGCTACCTTCCTACGCAATCTGAGAGCGCAGTCCTTGCGAGCCGATACAGTCTCTGTGGACCTGCAGGCCGTGCAGCGCGTCGATTTTGCGGCGGCGACTGATTTGCTCAATTGGGTGGAAGCGCAGACACACCTTGGCAAATCCATTGAGCTGCGTGGCGCGCATACCCTGCTCGTGCCCTTTTTGCAATCGGTCGGTCTGCAGGTGCAGGCCTGATCCAAGCCCTCGCCTTCGTTTTCCTGTTTGTTTTTCTTCTCTTGACTGCGTCCCATGTCCATCGAACTCTATAAAGACGCCAACCACGCTTGCGTGCTGTTCACCGATCTCGTCCCCGACGAAGAAGCGGTGCAGGCCAACCAGTTCCTGATCGTTGATCACGGGGAAGGAGTCATCCTCGATCCGGGCGGAAACATGACCTACAACGAGCTCAGCTTGACCATGCGCAAATACATCGCGCCGAGCAAGCTCGACTACATCCTGGCCTCGCATGCCGACCCCGACATCATCGCCTCGCTCGACCGCTGGATGACCTCCACCCAGGCCAAGCTGGTGATTTCCTCCCTCTGGGCCCGGTTTGCCCCGCACTTCTGCAAACTGGGCAAGACCGATAACCGCGTCATCGCCGTCCCCGACGCGGGTGGCAGATTGCGCTACGGCCAGACCAGCCTGTGGCTGCTGCCGGCGCACTTCATGCATTCCGAGGGCAACTTCCAGTTCTATGACCCGGTGAGCAAAATCCTGTTCTCCGGCGATCTGGGCGTGTCGCTGCTCAGCGGGGAGAAAGCCGGGCACGCCCTCACCAGTCTTGACCCCTTTCCGCCGGGCATGGAGGCCTTTCACCGGCGATATATGGTGAGCAACAAAATCCTCAAGCTCTGGGTGCGCATGGTGCGCCAGCTCGACATCGCCATGATCGCGCCCCAGCATGGCGCGCCGCTGGTCGGCGCGGCCATCGGCCAGTTGCTCGACTGGCTCGACGGCCTGTCTTGCGGCATTGATCTCATGGGGCCGGGGCAGTATCAGATTCCATCGGGAGAACTGAGTGTTTGAGCGTTGTCCGCGCGCAGGCCTCAAGACATCTACCGCGATCCAAACGGCCCATTGCCCGCAGAACATCACGCGCCGCAGCGATTTCCCTCCGCGGAGTCGCGCATGACGCTTGCTCAGCCCCGTCAAACCCTGCGCTGGGCGCTGCTGAACGGCGCGCTGTTCCTGGGCTATGCCTTGCTGGGCACGCTGCCCGCGCTGATTTTCAGCGGGGTCTCGCCCTTCTGGCCGCCTGCGGCGCTGGCCGTGTTTGCCGCCCTGGTGTGGGGCTGGCGCGCGATGCCAGCGATTTTTCTGGGATCGCTATGGGTAAACGTCACATTGTTCGACTGGAGTCTGGCGGGCGCGCTTTGGGTGTCCTTGGGCAATGTGCTCGCGCCGATGGTCGCAAACTGGGGTCTGCGACGCAGCACCGAGGTGAAGCCGCAGTTTTGGAACTCGCCTGCAGCCGTCATCTGGTTTTTGCTCTGGATGGGCGCTGTCCAGGGGCTGCTGTCGGGCTTGATCGGCGCGGTCGGACTGGTCGCGTTCGAAGGACAGGGGATGGAGCGACTCCTTCCAACCTGTTTGGGATGGGCCATCGGCGATGCTTCCGCAGCGCTGATGCTGGCGCCCGTGGCGCATTTGCTATGGCTGCGCCGCGGCACACGCACGGGCTGGTGGCGTTTGCTGTTGCATGCGGAAGGGCTGGCCGCGCTGGCCTTCAGCCTGATGGTTTGGGGCGTTGCGTTTTTTGCGCCGAGCCTGAGCCTGCCCGCGCGCCTTGGCGTCCTGGGTATGCTGCTACTGCCGCCCATCTGGTCAGTGTTTCGATTGGATCAGTGGCTCACGCTCTTGCATCTGGCCGTCGCCTTTATTCTGGTTCTCGGCGCGACGATGGCAGGCTATGGCCCTTATGCGGGCTTGCCCATGACCGAGGCCGTCATCGGCGTGGAACTCCTCGGCATGGCGATGTCAGCGGCCATTTTGTTCGCCGGCGCCCTGCAAAGCCAAAGACAGGAGGCCATGACCGCACTGCGTGCGCTCAATAGGGAGCTGGAAAGCCGGGCGCAGGAACGTGCCCAGGCCTTGTTGCGCAAAGAGCACAATTTCCGCGACATGATCGAGCGCCTGCCCGCGCCCATCGTGATGACCAGCCCGGACGCCGCGCAGGTGCTCTATGCCAATCCGGCGGCGCGCGAACTGTTTGCCCACGGTCAGACCGACCAGTCCGATAAGGACGACCTGTCCGCCTTGGCGCAATGGCTCGACCCCGACATACGCCAGCTCCTGCTGGGCGAAGTGCGGCAACACCATGCCGCACAAAACCGTGAAATTGCCTTTCGCCGCTGCGATGGCACGGTGGTGTGGGTGCTCGCCTCGGTGATTCAAACCCAGTTCGACGAAGCGGGCGCGCTGCTGTTCGCATTCAAGGACATTTCCGAGCGGATACAGCGTGAGGTGCTGCTGCAGGCGCAGGCACTGACCGACGCGCTCACCGGCGTGCCCAACCGGCGTCACTTCATGGCGCAGGCCGCCGTGCGGCTGCGCGAACTGGTCGCGCAACAAAAAGCGGCGGCCTGGGTACTGTTCGATCTGGACGACTTCAAACTCGTCAATGACACCCGCGGGCATGCCTGCGGCGATCAGGTGTTGCAGCAAGTGGCCAGTCTGCTGCAGGCCAAGGTCCGGTCACAGGACGTGTTCGCGCGCCTGGGCGGAGAGGAGTTCTGCCTGCTACTGACTGACCTTGACGCCAACCAGGCGCTGCAACGCGCCGAAGAGATGCGCCTGGAGATTGACGGCCAGGTGACCCAATGCCCCGATGGCCAAGCGCTGCCGCTGCCAACAAGCAGCATCGGCGTGGCGTGGTGTCCCGCCGCGGCGCTGCAGGGCGTCGATGACGAGACCCGGCTCGCCGTGCTGATGGACTGCGCCGACACGGCGCTGTACGCAGCCAAAGCCCAAGGAAAAAACCGCTGCGTTCTATTCGATGGCCCTCTGCCGACGACGGATGCCGCGCCTGCAGCCCCGCGCCACGGCGTCCCGCGCGCAAACGCACAGGCTTTGCTGCCGCTCTCCTTGTTGCGCTCGCTGGCGCGCGAAGTGCATTTCGGCCGATTCTTCGAACGCGCTGCGCAGGCCGCCGCGCATCTGGTCGGCGCCGATGGCGCGGCCTTCATCGAGCGCGACGACGACTCGCTGAGCTATCGCTTTTTTCACGGCCTGCCCGACGCTTACCAGCAACGATTCGCCGCCTATCGTTTCCCCGTTGAGGCCGGATCAGCAGGACAGGCGATCCGCGAAGGCCGCGAGATTTTCCAGCCGGACTACGCCTCGGACCCCCAAGCCCTGCCGGATTTCGTGGACAGCGGCCTCAAAGCCAATTACCTCGTTCCGGTGCGCGCTGGGAGCCAAACGCTGGCCATTCTGGCGCTGGCCTGGTTTTCTCGCCACCCGGCATACGCACCCGATGCACAGCAGGCCGAGAACGTCCGGCTGCTTGCCGATTTGATGGCAGGCGCGCTGCGGCGAGAACGCCTGGAACGCAAGTTGCGCCAGCGCGCCACCCGCGATGTGCTTACCCAACTGCCCAACCGCGCCGCCCTGGAACTGCATCTGTCGCGCGCCATCAGCCGGGCGCGGCGCCAGCAACAGATTCTGGCCGTGGGCATGCTCGATCTGGACGATTTCAAACCCGTGAACGATCGCTGGGGGCACGCTGCAGGCGACGCCTTGTTGCGCGACTTTGCCCAGCGCATCCAGCAGGCTCTGCGCGATACCGATTTCATCGGCCGCCTGGGTGGTGATGAATTCGTTCTCGTACTGGAAAATTTGACGCAACAAGCCGATCTGGAGACCGTGCTGTCGCGTCTGCGCGAGGTGGTGCAGGCGCCGTTCGACTTGCCCGACGGTCAACGCGCCAGCGTCGGTCTGAGCCTGGGACTGGCGCTCTATCCCCAAGATGCCGCCGACGCCGATGCGCTGATTCGCGCCGCAGACGCCGCGCTCTATGCCAGCAAGTCCAACAAGAGCGGGCGAGCGCGTTGGTGGCTACTTTATGGCGAGCTTGGGCAACACCCCGGGCAGGCGCCTGCCGATGCGATCTGGACTGAGGTCGCATCCGGCGCCGTGCCGCCCTATGGCCCCGAGGCTGGGCGTCTATTGGGTTTGCTGCAGCCGCAAGTCGGCGCCTTTGCCGCAGGTTTTGTGCAACGGTTCTATGCCGACATGGCGCGGCAGCCCGACATGCAGGCCGTTTTGCAAACTCTCAGCGAGCCGGAGCTGGCGCATCTGCAGCAGATGCAGCAAACGCATCTGCTGAGCTTTTTCTCTGCGGATCTGGAGGAAGCGTCGCACCGCGAAGACGCCCGCAAACTGGGGCGCGTGCATGCCTTGACGGGAGTGTCCACCACGGCGCTAGTCGACGCCTTCGAGATGTATCTGCAACAGGCGATGACGCTCATCCAGCACAGCCCGCTGCGCGAGGCCGATCGCCTGGCGCTGCAACGCATCGCCACTAGCCGCTTGCGCGTCGAGCTGCGGGCGCAGGCGCAAGGCGAGCAGACCGTGCAGGAACACTACGCGACTTCGGTCCAGTCTCTCTGGCGGTCGCCCCAAGGCTTCACTAACCGCATCGACTTCCTGCGCTGGCTGCTCGACGAACTCACGCATCTGCCCGGCATGGTGGCCGCAGCCTTTGGGCGTCCGGATGAACAAGGGCGCATGGTGGTGGAATTCTCCACGCCGCGCTTCGAGACCTATGTGACGCATTTCCGGCGCCATCAGCAAGACTACCTGCCCGGGGTCGCGGACAGCGATCGCTTGGCGCAAGCCAGTCAGAGTCGCGCCTGGCGCAGCGAGCGCATCGAAACCGTGTTCAGCTTTGCCCGCGATGCGCGCGCCGAACCCTGGCGGGCGGCGGCGCAGGAGGTCGGGTTTCGTAGCGCCGCGTCGATACCCCTGCGCGATGGCGAAGACCGCATGGTCGCCATTCTCAGCGTGTATGGCGCTTATCCCAATCAGTTCGAATCGCACTGGATTCAGCGCCATCTCACGCTACTCGGGCAAGCGGTCGGGCAGGCCTTGGCCGGAATGCGGCAAGCGCCGCGCCAGGTGCTGTCCGATCAGCAGCGCCGACAATGGCGCGCTCGGCTGACGCCCGAGGGCTTGCACATGTGGGTGCAGCCGGTCATCGATTTGCGTCTTGGACGTCTCATCCGCGTCGAGGCGCTGGCGCGGCTGCGTGCAGCCGATGGACAGTGGGCCAGTCCGGCAGCGTTCCTGCCCTGGTTTGGCGCGAGCGAAATCATCCGGCTGTTCACCCTCGGCCTGGACAAGGCGCTGCAACATCTGCGCGCCTGGGAAGCGCAAGGCAGGCGCACTGCGCTGTCGATCAATCTTCCGCCCGAAGTGCTGCTGCAGCCAGACTGCGCGCGCTGGATCACCCAGGCCCTCGAGCGCGCAGCAGTGCAACCGGATCGGCTCCATCTTGAACTTCTGGAGAGCGCGGACTTCCCCGATCCACAGGCGCGGGACGCGGCGGTGCGCGCCCTGTCTGACCTTGGCGTGCATCTGGAAATGGACGATCTCGGGTCGGGATACTCCAGCCTGCTGCGCCTGAGGAGTCTGCCCTTCCAGACCGTGAAAATCGACCAGGGACTGGTGCGCGAAGCGGAAAAAGAACCGCGTCGCGTGATCGGCTTCATCGGCTCGCTCATCCGTCTGGCGCATACGCTTGAACTCGATGTGGTGGTCGAGGGGCTGGAATCACCCGGGCTGATCGAGGTGGCTGCCATCCTCGGGGCGGACCAGGGTCAGGGCTTCGCCTTGGCCCATCCCATGCCCGCTGATGGTCTGGCGGAGTGGAGCAAGACCTTCGCGCTGTCCATCGACCCGTTCCAGCCGCAGACCGTGCTGGGCGCTTTGGCGGCGCATTGGCGCTGGGAATACGGAGAACGCGACGCCCATATCACCGTCGCCGCACCAGCGCATGAGCAATGCCTCCTGGGCGGCTATCTGCGCCGCAAAGGTCTCGTGGACAGCGAGATTGGTCGTCTGCACGCGCAATTGCACGTCCTCGCCCGCGAACAAGACATTCATTCGCCGCAATACCGCGCGACTACCGACCGCATGGTCGACTTGTTGATGAAAGCCGAGCATGAGCCACAAAGACCTTGATCCCACGCAGCGCCTCGTCGATGTTGACTGGAACAAACCCGAGCTGCAGGAGTTGCTGCGCAAAACGGCGCATTTGCATCTGGACAACCGCTACCCGGTCAACAAGCGCCCCGTCTTGCTGCGGCAGGGTTGGCATACCAGCGCGCCAGCGCAGGCTGCCATCTGGGTCGATCTCGGCCCCGACGCGGCGCAGCGCGTCCTGCTCACCACCTTTGCGCTGGAG
Organism: Thiomonas sp. OC7; assembly: GCF_900634595.1. Classification (NCBI taxonomy): domain Bacteria; kingdom Pseudomonadati; phylum Pseudomonadota; class Betaproteobacteria; order Burkholderiales; genus Thiomonas; species Thiomonas sp. OC7. The sequence goes on from NZ_LR131953.1 coordinate 703,317, forward strand.
CCCGGGGAACCCATCATGCTCGATCGACGCAAACCGGGCGCTGACGAACCCGACTGGATTTACGCCGAGGTGTCCTCTTGCCGCCAGGGGCAACGCGTCGGTGACGAAGGCCTGTTCGTCGTGACGCTGCGCCTCATCATTCGCCCTCCCGTGCTGGCGGCAAGGCCATAGCCCGCGCCGAGGCCAACGCCGCTCCAAATGCAGCCTGTCATGCTTGATACGCCGTGTGCAGCCCCTGCCGGAACCAGATCGCGCGCACTAAAAGTGGGGTGCGCATTTTTGTGAGACTCTCCTCCAAAATTCGATCTGGCGCAAAGACCGGCGCGGCCTGCGCCGTCAGAATCCAATTGATGGATTTGAGAATTAGACGCCGCACACGATGAATGCTCACACCTCGCACTCGATTCGGCTGCCGCGAGCAGACCAGGAGATCGTCCCGCTGCGTTTGCGACGCTTCGCCACGCACCTGCTGCACAGTATTCGACGCGCGCAGAATATCCATATTGGGTCTTCGCCGCGACCGCCCGAACCCGCCAATCCCCACAGAATTCGCGCCCTCCCCTGCACCCCGCAATCGGCCGAGATGGATTTGCAGGACGTGATCGCAGACCACCAGCAATGGAGCGCCCGTCTGCGTCGATGCGGGTTGGGGGATCTGGGCGAGCGACTAGACGCAGAAACCGCCTGCCATCCCAACCGTTGTGCCTTAGGCCAATGGCTGAACCGCCACCGCCCGTTGGCTGCTGTGCATGCGCACGATCTGGATCGCCTCCTGCAAGAACACGCCGATTTCCACACCAAGGCCGCCGTCGTGGTTGCCTTGATTCAAGCAGGCGCAGCAGAGAGCGCCCTGCAATCCGTTCAGCATGGGGACTTTGCACAGATCTCCCAACGCCTCCTGCGCCATCTCACCGCCCTACGCGATGCCTTGGCTGGGTCAAATTCTTCGGACTGACGACGGTCCGCCTGTCCATGCGTCCCACCCTGCCTGAGTGGCCAGCACCTCGTCGAATGCCCCGCTGGGCTGTCGGCGCCGCGTTCGGCCTGGTCGTGGGTGAACTGACTGCCGCCGTAGTGTGGCAGCATGTTTCCATCCTGGAGACTTTGATCCCGCTGCTGTCCATCCTCTGGGTGGCGGGCATGAAACAGGTTTTTGCGCGCTTGCCGCGTATCCAGGTCGGATTAGCTCTGTGTGTGCTTGTAGGGACGATGTTCCTGATTCACTGGGGGGCTGCACAAGATCCGCAAGCGCTGTTCCTCTTTGACTTCATCTTGCCTTTGGCGGTGACGGCTGTTTTTTGCTCTATCTGGACGCGCAAGCGGTATATCGTGCCGCCATGTGCGCAACGCTTGCGCGCACGGCGCCCCTGAGAGGGCCTTTTCAGCAATGCCACCCTATCTTGACGCATCCGTACTGATCTCACGTCTCGAAGCCGCGCAGCGCGTGATCGCGATGGCGCGCCTGGGGCGCAAGCCGACCCGAGATGCGGCAAGGCAAACGCTCGATATGATCGATCTGGCGGAAAATCAACTCAAACGTCACAGCGGATCGGGCGTGTTCGATCTATCCGCCGCTCGCGCTGCGGCAGCGGTCCTCGCGCTGGATCATCTCCCCAATGAAGCGACCTGTATCGGCGCAGTCCGCGTGTTGGGTTGGACGATTTCCCAATTGAGGGAGAATGATCCCGCATGATTACGTCGTCAGGCCGAGTCAGCGGTGCGGCTCTGCACGAAACCGACTGCGCGGAAAGATCTGCTCGCAGCGGCTCTCGCTGCCAAGGGTGCGCGGTACGCAACATCGCTCTGTTTTCAGCACTCCAAAGCGCAGACTTGGATGACTTGCCTCTGCCGATTGATGATCTGCAGTTCTCCAACGTCAACCAAAGCGGAGGAAATCGTCGTCAGCGTTTTACGCTGCCACGCCGGTGCCGCAAGCGTGGCAAACCCCGCCGAATTGGCCGCGCCTCGCGATCTGAAGATGGCATATCCCCGCGATCCGTATCTGGCCAAAGTCGCGCAGGCCTCTGAACCGCAAAGAGAGAACCTCGTTTATGCAGAGGTGCTCTCTTGCTGCCGCGGAGTAAGAGTCGGAGATGACGGCCTTTATGTGTTGGTTCTGCGTGATCTCAAGCGGCCGCCGTTGCTAACCAGCGGCTGATCCTCACGTCACACAGAAATTTGGCTGAGTCCGGCTTGCCGTATCCGGTTCATCTCCCCAAATACGGCGGCAGAATCATCGTCCGCTTCACCAGCACGTTGAACGTGTAGCCCGGCCGGATGTTGAGCGTCGGCTGAATGTTCAGGTTCTTGTTCAGCAGGTTCGTCCCGACGGTATCGATCTGCTGCGACAAGGCGCCTGCAGCCTGCTGGCTGGCGCTCGGTGTGGTGAGCGCATTGCCGGTCTGAGGTTGGCTCAACTGCGCACCGACACCCAGCAGGCTCATCAGGATGGCGCTGCCGAAGATGCGGGCGTAGTGGTTGTCCGTCTGGTCATGCAATCCGGCCTGTCCGATGCCGTCCGTACCGCTCATGCCTTTCAGATCGATCATCGCGCCGTTCGGAAAAATCAGGCGGTTCCAGGCCACCAGCACGCGGCTCTGGCCGTAGGCCACGTCGCTGCTGTACGCTCCGATGATCTTGGTGCCTTGCGGGATCAGCACGACACTCGGATTCAGGCTGTCGTACACGGTCTGACGAACCATGCCGGTGATGGTGCCGGGCAGATCGCTGTCGATGCCGGTTTGCAACACGGCAGGAATGACCGAGCCGGCAAACAGTTCGTGGTTGGACGCCTTGGGCTGCACGGCGGCTTGCAGGTAGCCGTTGCCATCCTTGTTCTGCTGCGCGTCAAGGAACCCTTGGTTGCCTTGATTGCCCGATTGCGCCCCGGCTCCGCCCATGCCCGCACCGTTCATCCGGCTCAAAGCGGCCATCAGACTCTGCGCATTGGGGTCGTTCGCGGCCTGCGGGTTCTGTGCCATAGCTTGCGCCAGTTGATGCTGCAACGCCAGTAAGTCTTGCGGGCTGGTCTGGTTCGTCGTGGCAGTCTGCATCAAGCCCTTGCCGCCGACCCCGGTTTCAGAGAGGTGCGCGCTTTGGTCTGCCAGCACAAGCCCTTCGAGATGCTTGTAATGCTGGTCAACGAGCCATTGGTGATATTTCTGCGCGGGTGTCAAGGCCGTGGGTTGGCCCGGCTGCAGCGTGGCGCCCTGCGGATGCGCCAAGGCATCCCCGGCACCGCTGGCTGTCGCGGCGGGGGTTGATCCCGCAGGCGCGACTTGCCCGCGCACGGTAAACGCGCTGGACTGGGCCGCTTCCTGCATCGCGCTGGGTGCGGGCGGAGCGCTCATGCCGACCTGATCTGTGCTGCTCGCCGATGCGCTATCAGCGGGTGCGGATTTGTTGCCCGACGTGGCGACGCCCAGGATGATCAGCGCGCTGAGCACGGTCAGTCCGCCGAACATCAGCGTCTTGCTTTTCTTGGACAGGCGCTTGCCTTGCTTCGGGTCGGCCTTGAGCTTCATGCCCTTGCCCTTTCCGTCGCCTTTGCCCCCATCTTTTCCGCCCTTGGTTTTGCCCGGCCCGATCACGTCAGCGATCGGGGGAAGTTCTGCGGGCGCAGTGGGAGCGGGCAGCGCCGCCCCTTCGATCGCGCCTGCGGGTTCTTTGTCGTCGTTCATGTTTCTTGCCCCTGTGTTGTGGGTTCTGCCGTGAATGGCTCAGCGCGCCCAGCCGAAGAAGCCGGCGTTGCCTTGCCCGCCGTGCTGGCACACCACGGTCTGCGCAGCCTTGCCAACACCCAGCGTCAGGTTGAACTTGCTCGGCAGGCCGTCGATGACGTAATAGCCATGCACCAGGCGGCTGTTCATCAGTTCGGTGCTGCCATTGCTGGTGTTGAACACAGCGGGCGCATCGGTGTACTTCATCGACTGCGGCATCTGCAAATAGGTGTGGCCGCCACCGGCGAACACGCGCACGGGCAGCATGCTGGTGTCGTCATTGCCGTTGTCCGCCTTGCAGGTGAAGTCAAAGTCCAGCTTGGCCGGGTCGATGTCGCCCAGCGGCGCAACCACGGCCTGCTTTTTGGCTTCAGCTTTGGCTTGCTCCGCGGCGCGGGCCTGCGCGGCCTGCTGCTGCATGTTGATCACCAGCGCCTGCGGGTCGTAGAAGCCGACCAGTGGCACATAGTCGTGCGCATCACTTTCCAGGGTCATGTAATAGACCCGTCCGGCATCGGTCGTCACGACCAGGTTGGTCACCAGCCCGGCTTGCGTCGGCTTGACGATGACGACGGGGCGATCTCCGGCGTTGGTCGGTTGAACCAGCCAGCGCACGCTGTCTCCAATGCTCAGGCTGGTGATGTGCTCGCCCTGCACCAGGTTGATGACGCACACATGCAGTGGCGCGCAGGTCATGGTGGGGCGGCTCTGGCCGTAGGCGTACATCACTTGCCCGTTCGTGCCGATGATGTCATTGGCGACGCCGGTTTGCAGCCATTGCTGTGCGGCGGCGTCGGTCGCCCGGTACGACAGCGGCACGGGCGGGGTCTGGTTCACAAGCTCGTGGCTCGTGAGCCCGTTGTCCGGCGTGCCGACCTGCCGGATCGTGTTGGCGGCAAAGGCAGGGGCAAAGAAAGAGGCCGACAGGGCAGCGGCGATCAGGGTGCGTTTCATGGGGGTTTCTCCGTGGGATGGAATCGGGGTGGATCAGGACACGCTCTGCGTCCAGTTCAGGGACTGAATGAAGATGCCCAGCGGGTTATCGAGCATGACTTGCGGCTTGTCGGCCAGCTTGGCGTCCACGCCGACGGTGATCTGCGCTTTCCAGTGCGTCGTCGTGCTGTTCTGGCCAGGGATGGCTTTGACTTCGGTCCAGTTCACCTGGTAGGTGTTGGCGCCCGTCGGCAACACGCTGTTGACCTGCGGGTTGACGGTGTAGGCCGCACCGAACGGGCTGTTGGCCTTGAACCAGTCGCTGACCGTGCTGGCGGCATTGCTGGACAGCATGGCGTAGCTGCGGTTGAGCAGCGTTTGCTGCGCGGTCTGGTCGGGCAACACCATGCGGGTGTTGACGATCCAGTTGGCAAGCTGGGCTTCGATGATGCGCTGGGTCACGCCCGAGCCGTTGCTGGGTTGCGCCACGGCAATCGGGCTGCCCATCTTGTCGATGGCAACGACGAAGGGCTTGATCTTGCTCTGCGCGCCGATGTAGGCCACGCCCGCCACAGCGACTGTCGCGACGGCAAGTGCGGCAATGGCGGCAATGCGCCAGGACTTCGCACGGGCGATCTGGTCGCCGTAGCGCTCATCCCACTCGCGGCGGGCGTTCAGGTAAGGGTTGGCTTGAGCCATGTTGCGTTCTCCGGTTCAGGAATGAGGACTGTTCGTAGGGATATACGCAGGGGCGGCACGGCGTGAGCACGCTGGGCGAATGCCCCAGGCGCGCTGCAATTCCAGGCCGACAGTCCAGCCGAGTTCTGAGGGTTGGCGAAGACTGCGCGCAAAGTGATGCACGGCCTTGTTTTGTGGCGACGGCACTTTCGTGCGTGCGGCGATGGGCGGGCGACTGCTGAACATTTCGGCATCTCCGAATGTGCGGTTGCGCTGCCAGCGAAATCACGTCGCCACGCGAGACGTTGATCTCCCGGTCCAGGGTCAGGGTCACCGCGCGGCCGACCGGTGCCACGCTGAGCAGGCCGTCCATGGTGACGATGCCGCTCACGCCGGCCGTCTGCCCCGAGGCGGTGACGCGGATCTCGTCGCCCGGGCGCACACTGCCGTCGGCCACCGTCCCGCAAAACCCCCGGAACTCGGCATTCGGCCGGTTGACCCACTGCACCGGGAACACCAGGCGCTCGATCGCCCGCGGCACCACCTCGACCGCTTCCAACCACCCCATCAACGTTGGCTCGGTGTACCAAGGGGTCGAGGTCGAGCGCGAGGTCACGTTGTCACCGTGCAGGGCGCTGAGGGGGACCGCCGTCACCGAGGCAAACCCAAGCGGGGCCGCGAAGTCCGCGAAGGCCAGGCAGATCGCCTCGAACGCCTCGTACCGGAAGTCCAGCAGGTCCATCTTGTTGACCGCCAGGGCCATATGGCAGACCGCCGCAGCGCCTGGCGGGATAACGTGTTCGTCGAGCGGATCTGGCGCTCGGTCAAATACGAGCGGGTGTACCTATGGGCCTACGCCAGTGTGTGCGAAGCGCGGGCCGACATCGGCCAGTACATTGACTGGTACAACCGCGATCGGCCGCATTCCAGCCAGGACGGCAACACGCCCGAACAAGCGTATCTGGCTGGCCTGCCTATCCTGCCGGAGGCTGCCTAAAATGATTCCCAGGTGCGCCCCGAGTTGCCCACCGCGTCGGCCGTTCGTCGCAAGGTGAAGTCATCCAGTGAATGACTTCACACCCGCCGCCGTGGACAACTCTGCACCGTCCCAACCTGCCAGGCGTCCACTTATCTCTCGGGGAAATCTGTTCAGATCAACCGAGATGCCACTTCTTCCCTATCACGGCTCAAATTAGCTTTCCATGCCCGCAGCTCCAACCTTACCCAGTCAGCGCCTGATCCGATTCATCGCGGAAAAAAATCTTCCTGCTTTTGGTTTGACCTTGCAAGAAGTATTGACGGCAGCAGACAGCGATGTCTTGTCAGGCCACCAGATGGCCGAGGTGATTCTGCGTGATCCAGCATTGACCTCGCGGGTGCTGCGCGCCGCCAACGCAGCGCACCTTGGCCATAGCGGCCATGCCAAGGTCGTCACGGTCAGCCGGGCGGTCGTCATTCTGGGGGTCAATGCGATTCGCTCACTCTGCATTTCTGCATTGACGGTTGAAACACTCTCCGCTGCAACGCAGTACGGACACCGGGTTCAAGAGGCGCTGGGCCGATCACTGCATGCCGCGGTGCAGGCACGCGACCTGGGCAGACGCCAGCAGATGAACAAGGACGCCGTCGAGCGTTTGTTCGTCGAAGCCTTGCTGAGCGGCATTGGTGAAATGGCGTTCTGGTGTTTCGGAAACGAGATGGCCGATCAGCTCGAGCGTGAACTGCAATCAGGCACAGCACCGGCCAAAGCCGAATCGAAGGTTTTGGGGATCACCCTGACGCAATTGGGGCGCGAGCTTTTGCAAAACTGGAGCCTGGCATCGGTGCTTCAGGATTCCCCCGAAGTCGCTTTGGCACGCCAACTCAGCCTGGTTTCTCCTCAGGGCTGGTTGATCTCAGCGACGCGGCAAACAACGCGCGACATCGCTGTGCTGCTCAAAACCCCGGACGCCGAAATGCTGGAATTCCTGCAAGCCAATGCGACGGAAGCCGCCGCGTTGGCGACCGCACTCGGAGCTCGCCAAGCGGCTCAAGTGATTCCTGCAGAGCTACAGCACAGCGAGGAGATTCTGGACACACTCGCCCCAGATGAGAAAGGCTATTTCCACATGCCCGTCATCCACCAACAGTTGCGGGTACTCACCGAAATGGGCCATGTCGCCACGTCGCGAAAGGACCTTCCCATATTGCTGGAAACCTGTCTGGAAGGGTTGTACCGGGCGGTCGGTCTCGATCGCTGCGTGTTTTGCCTCTTGTCTCCAGATCGGACCCGACTTCAAGCCAGGATGGCCACTGGACCCGCAACAGACAGCCTGCGGCAGCGCTTCCAATGGGAATGGGGGGCTGAGATGGAATCCTGGCTGAAACCCCAGATGGTTATCTGGCATGACGTCAACACGCCAAGTCCGGATTTTTTGACCCGTGCCAGTGAAACCCTGGACTGTTTCACAGGGACGTTCTCCATTGACCAGAAAGCGGTTGGCTTTTTTTATGCCGACCGAAAACCTTCTGGCCGTCCCCTGACTCCCGAGGGTTTTGAGGGCTTTAGCAGCCTGGTTGCTCAGGCCGAATTGGTCATGCGGGCGCTTCCAAGATGAAATGACGGTGGTTGCCGGGTCAAGGAGCATCGCCCCAAAGACGGCGCCACCGCAAATTCATCACAAGAGTGACATCTTCAAGATCACGGCCTGTGTAGGATTGTGTGATCGACTTTACAAACTTCGGCGTACCTCCCGTCAAGACAACTCGGTAGCCCCTGCAGGGCATTCCTTCATTTCATCCATGCAGCGCATTCTCATTTCCGGCCGACGAACTGGCCTGCATTCATTCAGCGCGGGGATCACGTGCAGCAACCCCCGATGAACGCTTCCCTGCGCAAAACCGCGGTTCGCGTGCTGCTCTGGCTGCCCGTCGTATTCACGGTGATCTGGTTTATCAACCAGGAGCGGCTGGATTTCGAGGAAGCGCGTGAGGTGGTGAGCGAGCAAGCCCGGCATGCCGCTTTGGCCGAGGGACAGGTGATCCAACTGCGGCTGATGCAGCAATTTCAACAATTGGCCTTTGTCGCCAAGGCCATTGTGGGCGAACAAGCGCCCGAAGCGCTGGACTCCCGGGCGCAGGCTCTGCTTCGACGCTATGTTGCAAATCACCCTGAGATCCTCGCGATCAATGTTCTGACACCCGATGGCGAACGTATCGCCTGGTCGAGTTACACGCAATCCACTAAGCCGATCTTTCGCCCGGAGGATTTCACGGCATTGCCTGGTCGGCCCGATGAGTTTCTGGGACAAGACCATTATGCCAAGCGCTTTCATGCCGACGTGGTGTCGATGCGCTATCGCATGCGAGATGCGCACGGCCAGACCTTGTATTTCATTGGCACGCCCTATCGCATGGATGCCCTGCTCGCTGAGTTATCCCCCCAGGGCTGGACGATGAGCGTGCTGGATCAGCGCGATGGTCGTCTGATGAAAAGTCCGACGGCAGGGCCTGTACCGCAGTCAGCCTACTCGAGCGATCACAGCGTCGTGGAGCCCATCAACGGGTTGCCCCTTTCAGTGAGGGTGGCATGGCCCAGAGCAAAGGTCTGGCAACTCTATCGCCAAGGGCTGGCGTTGCGTTTGTTAGGGCGCTTCATTGTTCTCGGCCTTTTCGTTCTTGCGGCGCTTAGCATCAGTCGCCTGTTGCGCAGCAGAGAGCGTCTTTTGGAGAAGAACGCTCGCTTCGCGAGGTTCAACGCCCTATTGGCGCATGTCAATCAAGCAATCGCACAGGCCAGTGATGTGCCCGATCTGCTGGAAAGAGCCTGTCGTCTCGCGGTACGCGATGCTGGCATTGCACTGGCCTGGATTGGTCGTCCCGATTCACAGGGCCACTTCGTTTTTTTGGCCAAGGCCGGTGCGGCAGTTGATTACGTTAACGATCTCATTCTCAGCTCCGATGCCTCGGTGCCGGAGGGGCAGGGGAGTGCGGGTGTGGCCTGGCGCGAAGATCGGGCGATCTTCACGAGTGATGCACAGCACGCGGCTTCTCTGAGCCCTTGGCGGGAACGTCTGCAACGCTTCGGCCTGAATGCCGGAGCCAAGCTGCCCTTGCGCCGCAGCAAAACCGTATGGGCGGTGTTGCACCTTTACTTCGTGGATTCCGCGGCAGTCACTCCCGATCTGCAGCGGATCTTGCTGGATTTGGCCGACGATCTGTCTAACGGTCTCGATCGACTTGATCTGCGCGATAGCCAGATCAGGCTGCAGCGGCAACACGCCTGTCTGCTGGGCAATACGGTCGCGGGTGTGGTGATGGTCCGTTATCCGGGGGCCATCATTGCCGAGGCGAACGAGGCCGTCGCCCGCATTTTCGGCGCCCCCAGTGTTCGAGAGCTATTGGGGCGCAAAGTGGGGGATGTCGTCCCCTCTTTGCTGGACGACCGCATGGTTCAGGCGACAAGGGTGGCACTCAAGGAGGGGCAAGTCACCCTGGATGCGCTCGATATTTTGCGGCTCGATGGTCAGCAGGCTTGCATTGCAATCTCCGGTCGGCGACTTGAATCGGACCCTGGGGGCTCAACCCTGGTGGTTTGGACGGTGGTTGATGTCACAGAACGCCAGCACCTGGTGCGGCAACTGGAACAACTCAGTCGCGCAGATCCGCTAACCGGCTTGCCCAACCGGCGAGCGCTGGAACAACATCTGGATCGCGCGATCGACCGCGCGTCGCGATTGGGCTGTGCCGTTGCGGTCGGCCTGATCGATTTGGATGACTTCAAGGCCGTCAACGACCGCTATGGTCATGAGACGGGGGATGTTCTGCTCAAACAACTCGGCGAGCGCCTTCTGGCGTGCACGCGGGGTTCGGACTTGATTGCCCGGCTGGGCGGCGACGAGTTTGTGCTCGTGATCGAAGATATCGATCCTGAAGACGCCATGATGCAGTTGAGCGTCATTTTTGGGCGACTCCATCAAACCGTCGAGACGCCATTCGACCTTGGGGAGGAACGCTCTGCCAGTGTCGGTATGAGTATGGGGGTGGCCCTGGCGCCAAAAGACAGTGGCAACGCCGACTCGCTCCTGCGCCTGGCGGACGCTGCGATGTATCGCATCAAAGCCCGCAAATCCTCGCGCACCCAGTGGTGGGGACTTGTGAGTCTGGAGCATTTGGATGAAGCGCCGGAGCCGCCATTTGACCCCTTTGGCTCCGACGCGCAGATGCTGCTTGACCCGATCCACGATCTGCTGGAGTTGGTCGAGCGAGAGTTTGTGGAGACTTTCTATGTCGAACTCGCGCAACGCGCCGAGACGGCGGCCATTTTTTCCGCGCTGAACGACCAAGAGTTGGCGCGGCTGAAGTCCCGGCAGGCGGCACACTTGCGTTTCCTGCTGGACTCAGCGACGACGGCTGCGCAGATTCAGGAGCGCGGAAGGCATCTCGGCACTGTCCATGCGTTGGTTGGCGTTGCATCGTCTTGGTTGAGTGTTTCGATGCAGCTCTATCGCGACCTGCTGCATTGGCACTTGGACGCCAGCGACAGAGGTGCGCGGGAGCGCGGCCGATTGCAGCGGATCTTTGATGCCCGCATCCAAATCGACCTGCAGAGCCAGCTCGATGCCATGCTGGTCGTACAGAACGCCTACAACGCTTATCTGGCCCGCCCGTTGATTTCCATGCAAACCTGACCCACTATTTCCATCTCGATCTGACCCACCCTTGTTTGTGAACTTGAAGCTCACGTTGTGGATAAGTTCTTGGGTATCTTCTCCTTCTTGGTCGTCTGTGGGGGTTGCTGTGCAGAGCTGTTTTTGAACCGGAAGCTGTCGTTACCGGTTTCCAGAATATGGCAGTGATGCGTTAGCCGGTCTAGCAGTGCCGTGGTCATTTTGGCATCCCCGAACACGCCGGCCCATTCGCTGAAGCTCAGGTTGGTGGTGATCACGACACTGGTGCGCTCGTACAGCTTGGACAGCAGGTGAAACAGCAAGGCACCGCCTGAAGCGCTGAACGGCAGGTAACCCAGCTCATCGAGAATCACCAGATCGGCATAGGCCAGCCGGTGGGCCAACTGTCCGGACTTGCCGTTGGCCTTCTCCTGCTCCAATGCATTGACCAGCTCCACCGTGGACAAGAACCGAACCCTGCGGTGATGGTGCTCAATGGCCTGCACACCGAGGGCTGTGGCAATGTGGGTCTTGCCAGTGCCGGGCCCGCCCACGAGGACCACGTTGTTGGCATCCTCCAGGAACGCGCACCGATGCAACTGGCGCACCAGGGCTTCGTTCACTTCGCTGTGCGAGAAGTCAAAGCCTGCCAGGTCCCGATACGCCGGGAATCTTGCCCCCTTCAACTGGTAGGCCACCGAGCGCACTTCTCGCTCGGCGGTCTCCGCTTTGAGTAACTGCGACAGGATCGGCTGGGCTGCCTCGAAAGCGGGAGCACCTTGCTCGGCCAGTTCAGTGACCGCCTGGGCCATGCCGTGCATCTTGAGCTCGCGCAGCATGATCACGATGGAAGCGATGGCAGGGTCATGACGCATAGCGGACCTCCCTCAGTTGGTCATAGCGAAGCACGTTGGCCTGGGGTTCCACAGACAGCTTGAGTGCCTGGGGAGAGGTGACAGGCGCCGGGGCCGGCTTGCCATCGAGCAAGCGGTGCAAGACATTCAGGATGTGGGTCTTGCTGGCGGCTCCGGCCTCCAAGGCCAGTTCCACCGCCGCCAGCACAGCCTGCTCGTCGTGGTGCAGCACCAGCGCCATAACCTCCACCATCTCCCTATCTCCACCCGGCTGTTTCACGAGTGCAGCCTGCAGTCGCTTGAAGGCTCCAGGCAGCTCCAGGAACGGAGCACCGTTGCGCAGGGCCCCGGGCTTGCGCTGCAGCACCGCCAGGTAGTGGCGCCAGTCGTAGACGGTCTGGCCAGCGCCATGGTGGTTGCGCTCGATCAGGCGCTGATGCTCACAGACGATCTGGCCCTCGGCCGCGACAACCAGGCGATCCGCGTAGACCCGCAGGCTCACAGGCCGATTGGCATACGGCGCTGGCACGCTGTAGCGGTTGCGCTCGAAGTGGATCAGGCAGGTGGGCGAGACCCGCTTGGTGTGTTCCACAAAGCCATCGAAGGGCCGTGGCACCGGCATCAAGGCGGCCCGCTCCTGGGCCCAGACGTGAGCTACGGTACCCGGCAGCTTGCCATGCGCAATCTCGCGCCATAGCGCCTGGCAGCGTTGTTCCAGCCAGACGTTGAGCTCGTCGAGGGCCGGGAAGGCCGGCACGACTTGCCACAGCCGGTGGCGCGCATCACGCACATTCTTCTCCACCTGGCCCTTCTCCCAGCCGGAGGCGGGGTTGCAGAACTCGGCCTCGAACAAGAAGTGGCTGGCCATGGCCGCAAAGCGTGCGTTGACATCCCGTTCCTTACCCCTGCGAACCCGATCCACAGCGGTGCGCATGTTGTCATAGATACCCCGGCGCGGCACGCCACCGAACACCGCAAAGGCGTGGTTGTGCGCGTCAAACAGCATCTCGTGGGTCTGCAGCAGATAGGCGCGCAGGTAGAACGCCCGGCTGTGGCTGAGCTTGAAGTGCGCCACCTGCAGCTTGGTGCGCACTCCGGCAATAACCGCCCAGTCCTCACTCCAGTCAAACTGAAAGGCCTCACCTGGGCCGAAGGTCAGGGGCACGAAGGTGCCACGGCCCGTAGTCTGCTGGGCCACCAGGCGCTCCTCGTGCCAAAGCCGGACGAAGGCCGCGACGCGGTTGTAGGAGCCCGGGTAGCCCAGGGTCTGTAGATCCGCGTGCATCTGCTTGACGGTGCGCCGCTGCTTGCGTGATCGGCCAGCCTCGGCCTTGAGCCAGCCAGCGAGTTTGCCAGCGAAAGGATCGAGCTTGCTGGGGCTGACCCGCTTGGCGTAGTGCGGTTCGGACTCGCCTGCGCGCAGGTACTTGCGGATGGTGTTGCGAGAAAGACCGGTGCGGCGGGAGATCTCGCGGATGGACATCTGCTCGCGCAGGGCCCAGCGTCTGATAACACTCAGTGTTGCCACGTCTATCACTCCTGGTCTCCTGCTGCTTAACAAAGCAGCAGGTTAGGGTTAGTACGTGGGTCAGATTTAGATGGAAATCCTGGGGGTTACTGGGTCAGTTCTGGATGGAAATCAACAGTCATCATGGCCTCGAAGCGTTGCACCAGCACCTGCATCAGCGCGGCGGCCTGTTCGGCATCCAGGCGCTGGCGGTCGGCGTCGCTGACCAGTTGGCGCATCAGAGCGGTCTGCTCGGTCGTGACGGTGCGTACCTTGCCGAGCATGCTCTTGACCTCAACCAGCGTTTCGCCGGTATTGGTGACCAGAGCGCCGACACGCTGCACCCGTTGCACCGAGCGGGCCATATCAGTGCCGACGTCGGACGACTGGTCGCGCAGACTGTGGGTGAGGTCTTCGATCTCGTGGGTGATGCGCGCGGTCTTGCGCGCCAGATTGCGCACCTCGTCGGCGACCACGGCAAAGCCGCGCCCGTGTTCGCCAGCGCGAGCGGCCTCGATGGCGGCGTTGAGCGCCAGCAGATTGGTCTGCGAGGCGATTTCGCTGATGCCCGCAGTCAATGCTTCCACTGAGCGAACGGCATCGACAAAGCCGGTGAGCTTGGTTTCGGTGTTGGAAATGAAACGCGACACATCGGCCACTTCTTCAAGCGTGGTGGTGATGGCCTTTTCGCTGTGCTCGACTGAGGTATGGGTGGCTTCCACGCCGCTCTGCAGATCGTCGAGCTGGGTTTGCGCGGTGTGGGTTTGCAGTGCGGCGCTTTGCAGCCGTGCCGCCATATCGCCCACCCGCTGCGACAGGCCGTGGATGTCGTGATCGAAGCCGGCGGTGCGGCTTTCGGCGAACGCGAGCGACTGCGTGGTGGTGCGCAGCGCGTCCACGCCGTGCAGCAACATCTGCCGCACGCCGCCGAGCTTCTGCGCCCAATCGTCGGCGTCGATCAGGTCGATATCGCGCAGCGCGGCTTCGCCCTTGCCGCTGATCAAGTCGAGCACAGCTTGTAACACGCGCTCGCGGTCTTCGCGCACGCGTTCAAGCAGGCCGGCCTGAGGGGAAGTCTGCTGTGCACTTACAGTCAAAGCGTTTTGTATATCGCCCTGCAGAATCGGTGCAGTCGTTTCAACTTCGGGACGGATGGATTCCACTTGTTGTCTCCACACTATGCGCGGGGCGATGCGACATGCTCAACGTGCCCTGCCGTTCTCGATTGCAGTTGCCTTGCTTCGAGCCCATCAACTGGCTGCCGCCGAGGCATCACTTCGCCTCAGTCCTGAACGGCTTGCGCCAAGGATTGCAATTGCCGAAGAATCTGAGCTTCCTGTTCGACGAGTTCAGCCCCTAAACGCGTGGCGTCATCCCCACGCCCAGCATGTGTTGCTTCGAGAAGCTGCCTCGCGACGGCATGAACCTTGGCATGCACAGGCTCCAGTTCCCGAAACGCAGCAAGCCCTCCATAGGCCTGTTTTCCCGTCGTGTCGTACCACTTTCCCAAGCGACATTGATGGTGATCCGGCGCATCGCCTGCTGCCATACAGCGTTCGCCCTTGCCTGATTCGTCGAGGATTTTGGCAACGAAGATGCGGTGGTCGTCCTGGACGCCATGAAACAGAATACTCAGCGCCAATTGTTTCTGGCGATGAACTTGAGATTGCAGGTTCTGGGTCACTTCTTCGACCGAGTGAACTTCCTTGGCAGCGCTTTCACTCGTTTGGGCGATCGTCTGAGCCTGAAGGCTGATCGTCTGTGTGCTGGATTCCACCTCGATGGTGGCCGATTGCACGCGTTTTGCCAGATTGCGAACTTCGTCTGCCACGACAGCGAATCCGCGCCCTGCCTCACCGGCGCGTGCTGCTTCAATCGCGGCATTGAGGGCCAAGAGATTGGTTTGATAGGAAATCTCGCGGATGGTGGCCACAATGCGGTTGATCGACTTGACCTGCATTTGCAGGTCAGAGATAGCCTTTCCATTCCCATCAACGGCCGTTCCGACGTGGTGAACAGCGCGCTTGGCACGATCCATTGATGTTTCGATGGCGGTACTGGATTCCTCTAGTTCAGAGATCACTGTACGGGTGCGTACGGACATTTCTTCGGCTGTTTTATTCAATGTAACGTCCCGCCACGAGGCATGAAAGGCAACAACTTTTCCATCTTCATCGTGGATGGGCATGAAACGCAAGGAAAACGTCACCGTGCCGACGGTCATCACCGTGGCATGCAATTTGGTCTTACCGGCCAGCATCTCCCGAAAGATGTTTTTAATACGTTCAGGATCCTTGTGATACTGGTGGATGGATTTGTTGAATGCATTGCGCACATCCGCACCACGCAGCGCGGAATTCAGCCCGTGATGAAACCGCGCCATGGTGTCAAGAGCGGTGCGATTCATGTAGAAAATTTTGTTCTCAAAGGCGTCATCGGCGCTGGCCAGCATTTCCAGGGTGTCAAACTGTCCCAGAAACGCATCCGCCCAAAAAGTGAGTTGTTCGGTGTTCATCGTTGTGTCCTCGATTCAAGTGGGAGTTGTGTCGCGCAATCGGACTGTGGGATCAAAGGGTGCATCTGGGGGTCATGCAATGGCATTCCCCACATCGAGCGCGTCAAACCAATCGATGAAACGTTTGACGTTGTCGCCGGTATAAATCGCCCCGTGCTGCGGGCACAGGAATTCAATGTCGAGCTTGCTCACGCGTTCGCACCAGTGGCGCTTGGCCGCGTTGCTTGGCATCCAGCGTTTGTGGAAATACTCCGCGTGTTTGATGTGTGCATCGAATGCCGCGGCAGAATCGACCTCCCGCCGTTCAACAAACGCTGAATGTCCATGTGGCAGCAAAGCCGCGCCAACATCCCCGGAGAAAAACACCTTCGCCTTGGGGTCGTAAAGATGAAAATTCGCCGAGGCATGCAGATAGTGCGCGGGGATGATCTGCAGACGGGCCGAGCCCACGGCCAGCTCGCCTCCCCCGTCTGGGATGCCCTGAAGATCAGCGTCCAGTGCACCGTAGTGCCGGATGAAACCCACCCAAAGTTCCGAGACATGCCATTTGATGGTGGATTCGCAGGCGTTCCACAGGGGCAGGCTTGATGCAATGTCAGGATCCTGGTGGCTGATGAAGGCTTGTTTGATCGACGAAGGCGGGAGCACACTGACCAGCGCCGAAAAGACCTGTGGAAAAATCTCGAATCCTCCGGGATCGCACAGCAGCGTCTGGCCATCAACTTGCAGCGCATAGACATTGGAGTCAATCACGCGCTGCTCGTCCTGGTCGTAAATCGTGAACCACTGATGGGAACCTTCGGAGTAGACTTTTTCGGCTTTCATGGGAGATCCTGGGGAGGAAGTTGGTGGTCTTGCAGTGCGAGCTCGCGTTCAAAGAAGACCGTCGACACACTCGCGATAGGTGCGAAGGATCTTGCGGACTTGGGCAACGGCTTTGTCCATCTCGGAAGAAACCTGGGCGAGCGTGGCTTGGGCACTGCCCTTCAGGGCAGCCTCGATCCGTCCGTTGATCACCACGTATTCGATCTCAGCGACGATCGACTCGAAACGCCCAAGTGCTTGATTCAAACGCTGCGCAGAATGCTGAGTTTGTGTCGCTCCCCGCTCAAGTGCGCGTTGATAATCTGTAATAGTGCTATCTATCTGCGGCGCTTGTTTCCGGATGTCTTCGGGGAGCCCTACAAGTTTGTCGATTTGCTGGGTGTCACGCAGTGTTTGCATGAAACCGAGCATCAGCGGCTGAATCGTTTGCTGCACCGTGGCACTGGCGTTTTGTAATTGCTGCGCCCCTTCGCGGAACGACTGTGCCACCACGCCATAACCGATCAGTTCCTTGCCGTGACGCTTGACAAGGACTTGGGCGTTCAGGGCCTTGCGATCGATTTCTCTCAATCGGCGGCGCAGATCAATTTCGAAGGCGAAGGTCGCATCGGCCACGCCGATGAATCGTGTGCGCAAAATATCGAGCGTGTTGGAGGTCATGGACAGTTCCTAGAAGATCAGGGGTAAGCCAGCGCTTCGGTCGCACTCATCCTGGCTCCGTCTTGTTGAGTCCGAATGGCACGCGTAAGCGCTTGGGGGTCCACAATGAGGACGACAGCACCGTCACCCGAGATCGTGGCCCCCTGATACCAGGAGGCCTGGGCCGAGATATCCAGCGGCTTGACCACTGAATCTTCGGTGCCGATAGCCTCTGAAACGATGAGCAGACCCTGCTCGGTGAGAATGCCTTCCACGTCATCCTTGCCAAGTTGAAGGGTGCGGCCTTGGAGATGCAGACCCAGGTCGAGATAAGGCACGATGCGATCTTTGCCAACGTGCGCCATCAGGCGCCCTGAGATGCTGTGGATTTGGGCGGGATCGACCTCCATCAGGCTATCCACCACAGCCACCGGAAGTGCATAGGTCTCGCGCCGCAACCGAAAATACAGCACGGGCAGCACCGCCAGGGTCAGCGGGAGCTCCAATGTCAACGTCGTCCCTTGGTTGGGTTGGGTGTCAATGTCCACCCGTCCTCGCAGCGCCTGTACCGCAGAGCGCACCACATCCATGCCCACACCGCGGCCAGAGAGTTCACTGACCTGTTCCTTGGTGGAAAAGCCCGGCAAGAAAATCAGATCGAGCATTTCGCGCTCGGAGAGGTGCGCGGCATCGGCCGCGCTGATCACGCCTTTTGCAAGCGCCGATTGCAGGATTTTTTGGGGGTTCATCCCCCGGCCGTCGTCGTGAATGCGAATCTGTACTTTGTCGCCGAGATGGATGGCGGCGACCTCCAGCACGCCCTCTTCGGACTTGCCGCTGTCCATGCGCTCGGCTGGGGGCTCCAGTCCGTGATCCAGCGCGTTGCGCACCAAGTGGATCAACGGGCCTGAAAGCGCGTCAATCACGGTCTTGTCGATTTCCACGTCTTCGCCGCGCAGATCCAACCGCACCTTCTTGCCAAGGGCACGACTGGCATCTCGCACCACACGGGGCAGACTCTGAAACAAGCGCTTGCAGGGCTGCATGCGCAAACGCATCACGGTGTTCTGCAGATCGTTGACCGCCAAGTCGGTTTCGCGCGCCATCCGGACGAGTGACTCATCTTCAGTATCCATCCGGGCAACGGCCGCGGACAGCCGGTTACGCAGCAACACCAGTTCGCCGACCTGGTTCATCGCCTGGTCGAGCCGGGTGGAATCCACCCGCATGGTGGTGTCTGCCGTTGCCTCATGGCCTCCAGAAGCGGAGGACACAGCGCTCGCCTGCGCAGCGGGGGCCGTGACCGGGCTTGGAGGATGGCTCGCTGACGGCGCCATCGCTGCAGACAAGCTGGCACCGGGGGCATTATCTTTGCCGTATAGGCGGTCAAGCGTCTGGTTAAACAGCGCCTCGAGATCGTCTTCACCAGAACCCACCTGCTTCAATGAGGGTACGTCCAGGCGACTGCCCTCGGATGCTCTGCGGTTTTCGACATGAAGAACGGTCTGCCCGCTCTCGCTAAAGCGAGCCTCGATCCAAGTCTTGTCGGTCTGTTGCGCGGTAAGCGGGTCTCGCTGTGGCTTTGAACCTGCCGCTGGCTCCGGATGCGAGGACGACACCTGGCCTTTGACAGGCGCGTCGCCTCGCGCATACGCCTGCACCAGAGCGCCGAGTTCAGCAGGCCCAGGGGTGGGGTTCTCGCCTGAAGCCATTTCATCAAGCATGCGCCCAACGACATCACTTGCGCGAAGGATGGCGTCGATCATGCTGCTATCAGCCGTGAGTTTTTGGGCGCGCAGCTTATCCAGCAGGTCTTCGAGATGGTGGCACCAGTCCACCATGTTCTGGGCTTCGAGAAAGCCTGCTCCTCCTTTGAGGGTGTGGAAGGCGCGGAAGATGGCGCTAAGCGCGGCAGCGTCGGTGGGCGTAGCTTCCAAGCGCAACAATTGGCTCTGTGCGTCGGTCAGCAACTCGCGCGATTCGGCGATGAATTCCTGTAGGAGGTCGTTGTCCATGGCGAAGGGTTGAACGGTTCAAATGCCGAGTTGAGCGAGCAAATCATCGACGTTGGCCTGATCCAGGCGCTGGCCGGTGAAAGTGTCTTCCGCCCTTGCAGATTGATCCCGCAGGCAGCCGAGTTGCTCAAGCGCTTCCTGGATGCGGGTTTCGACGGCCTGCAGCAAGGTGATGGTTTTTTTCAGGCGCTGCCCAGCGAGATCCTGGCCTTGCTGGCTGGTGAGAATGGTCTGGAGGTTGTTCTTGATCGCATCCAGTTGCCCATCGATAAAGCCCCCTGCGATGGCTGTCTCTTCGATGGCCTGGATTTGCCGTTGTGCCGATTCAGCGGCATCCATGGTGACCATGGCTTGTTCTTCGCTCAGCCGCAATGCTTCTTGCAGCGGCTGGCTGGTGCCGGGGAGGTCAGTGGCCACGCCCATGATGCGCTGGACACCTTCGGCGAGAAGGGCATCGGCTTCGCGAAGTTTGCGCAAGGCGTCAGGGGTTTCAAGGAGATCTGTCATGATGCGGATGGCTGGTCAGGTTGACGGGTGGCTCAAACGGGCAAGAATGCTGTCCAATTTGGTCTTAAGCGTGTCGGCCGTGAATGGCTTGACGATGTAGCCGTTCACGCCAGCCTGCGCCGCTTCGATGATGTTTTCTTTTTTGGCTTCGGCTGTGACCATGAGCACAGGGAGGGCGCGAATGGCGGGGTTATCTGAAGCGCGAATGTGTCGGAGCAGATCGATTCCCTGCATGTTGGGCATGTTCCAGTCAGTGACGACAAACTCGATGCCTCCAGCCTCTAGCCGTTTCAACGCATGCACTCCGTCTTCCGCCTCATCAATCGCACCGGTGACATGGCCGGTCTGCATCAAAAGGCCTTTGACAATGCGACGCATCGTGGGGAAGTCGTCGACGACGAGAAACTTCAACTCAATCTCCTTCTGTACGTTTCCAACTGCTTAGATAGAGTCGTCACGAGTTGTGGCATGATGGCGCTGTTCATACCAACCGCGCTATTGAGATGCCCGAGACGCTTCATCGACACGATCTATCAGATCGGCACTGGGAATTGCTCGAACCCCACTTGCCTGGACGAGCGGGAGTTTGGGGCGGGGTTGCGCGGGACAACCGCCAATTCATCAACGCCGTGTTCTGGATTCTTCGCACCGGTGCGCCGTGGCGAGACCTGCCCGCCTCATATGGCGGCTGGAAAAACACCCATCGGCGTTTTTGCCGCTGGCGCGACAAGGGCATTTGGGAGTCGCTCCTGGAGCAGTGCATTGATGAGCCCGATTTCGAGTGGATCATGATCGATGCCAGTCACTGCAAGGTTCATCCGCACGCAGCGGGTGCGCGGGGTGGCAATCAGGCGATGAGCCGCACAAAAGGGGGCTCAACACCAAGATACATCTGGCCGTGGATGCGCATGGTCTGCCGCTCCGAGCGGTTATTACAGAAGGTACCCGAGCGGATTGTGCAGAGGCTGAGCGGTTGATGGACGGGTTCAAGATGGACTACCTGCTTGCCGACAAAGGCTACGACAGTGACGCCATCGTGGCGCATGCCCAAGCGCAAGGCGCGCAAGCCGTGATTCCGCCACGCAAGAACCGCAAGCAACCCCGCACGTATGACAAAGCACTCTACAAACTACGTCACCTGGTCGAGAACGCCTTCCTGCATCTCAAGCGGTGGCGGGGCATCGCCACGCGCTACGCGAAAAACGTCGCCTCATTCGTTGCCGCCGTGCAAATTCGCTGCCTTGCCCTCTGGCTGCAAATCTTGTGACGACACTATCTAGAACTTGCATGCCCTTTATATCGGCACAGATTAAAAATGCTTTATAAAAATATTGCTTCAACTTGTAATTTGAATTTATATATATACATATATATATTTATATAAATAAATGACGCATCACAAACAACTCCGAACCGCATCTCACAGGACGGTCTGATGCATGCCTGGAAAACGAGCGTGTTCGAAGCCGTGTTCAGCTTTGTGTGATGCCGATGCCGATTTGAGTCATCCGCCGGGTTTGCTGCGGGCCGGTTGGAACGCGCCAAAATTCAAGCCTGGCGATGTGCGCAGTTCGTTTGCCATGGCTCGGCCATCGGTCGGCATCGGCACCAATAAGCGCTGTTCCAAATGCTGCATCTCATGCGCAATGAGCCGGTCATGCCTGATCGAGATGGGAGCGCCTAAAGGAGGAGAGCTAGGGCGAGGTGCGCATTTTTTGCTGGCGCTTCCTCCAGAAATTCGATCTAAAGCAAACACCGGCGCTGCCTGTCTCGTAAAAATGTAGCTACAGGATCGGATGTCATGGTCCGCACAAGATGAACGCTGACAGCCCACACTTGATTCGACTGCCGCAAGCAGGCCAGGACATCTTCCGGCCCCGTTTACGACGTGTCGCCGCTCACCTGCTACAAGGATTTCGACGCGCGCAGCAAACTCGCGCGTGGTTGCAGCCGCCGCGACCACACGAACCCACTGATGCCCATGGGATTTGCTCAATTCCCTGCGCCATGCAATCGGCCGTGCTGGATTTGCAGACCGTGATAGCAGATCACCAGCAATGGACCGCCCGTCTACGCCGGTACGGTATGGGTGAGCTGGGCGAGCGACTAGACGCAGAAGCCGCTTGTCATCCCAACCACTGTGCGTTAGGCCATTGGCTGCTCTGCCAGCGCCCGATGGCGATCGCTCATATGGCGCATGTGCAGGATCTGGATCACCTCCTGCAAGAGCACGCTGATTTCCACGCCAAGGCCGCTGTCGTGGTTGCATTGATTCAGGCCGGCGCAGCAGAAAGCGCCCTGCAATCAGTTCGGTATGGCGACTTTGCGCAGGTCTCCCAGCGCCTCTTACACCATGTCACCGCTCTGCGCGATGCCCTGACTGCGGCAAACTCTGCGAACTGAATAAGGGTCCGCCAGCACATGCGTCCCGCCCTGCCTGAGTGGCCAGTGTTTCGTCGAACGCCCCGCTGGATAGTCTGGGCCGCGTTCGTCGCGGTCGTGGGCGAACTAACGGTGGCCGTCGAATGGCAGCACGTCTCCATCCTGGAGAGCTTGAGCGCGCTGCTGTCCATCCTCTGGGTGGTGGCCATGAAGCAGGCTTTTGCGAGCTTGCCGCGCGTCCAAGTCGGATTGGCGCTGTGTATCCTCGTGGGAATCATGTTCCTGATTCACTGGGTGTCCGCACATGATCCGCAAGAGCTGTTCCTCTTCGATTTCGTCCTGCCGTTGGGCGTGACGGCTATGTTCTGCTTCATTTGGACGCGCAAGCGGTATATCGTGCCACCGTGTGCGCAGAGCTTGCATGCGCGGCGCCCCTGAGAGGCGGCAGGTCCGGCGATGCCTCCCTATCTTGACGACTCCGCGCTGATCTCACTTCTCGAAGCAGCACAGCGCGTGATCGCGATGGCGCGCCTGGGGCGCAAGCCGTCCCGAGATGCCGCAGGGCAAACGCTCGATACGATCGAGCAGGCGGAGAATCAACTCAAAAGATACAGTGGATCGGGCGTGTTTGATCTGTCCACCGCGCGCTGCGGCAGCGGTTCTCGCACTGGATCATCTCCCCAGTGAAGCGGCCTACTTCCGCTACGCTCGCTCGGGAGCCTATGTTTTGGCGTTCAAGGCGCAGCCGAGAACGCTGCCTTTCGGGTCTCGGGCGAAGCCTGAGCAGGTGGGGACGGGACACAAACGCAGGAAACCAAGCGCGCCAGCGCGCAGGTTTTCGAGGCTTGTGACCACGGCCCCCTACCCTGTACTTGTTTATTGACGGTTGGCTTGAATTGTTACGCCTGTCAGATCGTTTTTGAATCCTGTCAGTACGCCTGTCGATGCGCCTGTCAGATCACTTTTGAAACCTGTCAAATCGTTTCTGAAACCTGTCAGTGTGCTTTTGAATTCCTGTCGGAACGATCTGCGCGGCTGTCAGATGGAATTGTTGCGCCTGTCAGATCGTTTTTGAATCCTGTCAGGGTGATTTTTAATTCCTGTCGCTCGCATTTCGATTCCTGTCACGCCGCCTGTCGAATCGAGTCTGCCGCCTGTCGCTATATCCGCGCATCAACCCACAGGGGCTGCGGAGCGTGATATGGATACAGCGAACACGGAAAATTTCATTGAAGACCCTGCCGAGCGCATCCGCCAGCGCGCGGACGCTACATTGACGCGGCGACTGCAAGACCCGCAACGCCTGTCGCCGGGCTCGCTCGTGCGTGTCCTTTTCCCCGTCATCGAGAAGCATCTAGCGGCTGGACTGACGCTGGAAGACATCGCTGCAGCCTTGCGGGATGATGGTTTCGCCATCAAAAGGACCCATCTGGTTCGGCATCTGGGCATCATTCGCGCTGAAAATGGGCTGCCGCCGCTGCAACGAGGCGTGAAAGCCGCGCTCCAACCCCAAGGGGCAAAGAAAAATGCCGACGGCCCGCACCCCGAAGTGCAGCCTGCCGCGCCCGCGCCCGCCCTGGCTCAGCCACAGACCCGGCCCACCCCGCCCGCGTCACCCCGGCCCGCCATGCCCGCCGCCCCGTCCTCGCCCGCCCCGTTCCCGGAAATCCCGCGCGGTGAGTTGACCCACACAGAGCGCTCTGAGCTTGCCAAGAAGTGGTTAGCCTCGCAGTTTGGTGACCGGCATCCGACACAGGTCAAGCCCGATGAGCTGACACCCGCCGCGCAAGAATGGCTGGAAAAGCTGTGGGACAGGCCCGCGCCGGTCAACCCGAAGACCGGCCAGCCGTATGCGTTCAAGCGGTTCACCCCGGATGGGCGGCTCACCTACGACGAACCGTGGTGGCCACCGGAAGCGGTTTCGATGGAAAACAGCAAAAGCGGGTATCACCCGGTACACGACGCGGCCACGCGGGAGACCCTCAAGAGGTATGGGCTGCGCCTCATTGCCACCAGTGAGCGGCTAATGGAGATCAGGGACAAAAACGGCAGATATTGCGTCGGCGGGTTCGGGCAAGATGACGCGGCTTGCCTGATCAGGTCGGTGCGCGAGGTGGCACAGGGGATCGAGGAAAGACGAAAGAACGGCATCCACTACTAATTTGCAGGCGAAAGGTTGCCCCTGCTTTTTGTTTTTTGGGTTCAGGAGACTGGTACCGTCTATAGCTATAGATAGTCTTATAGCTATAGACGGTACCAGTTCCATCAAGCCGTCGATTTTTGGGGTGTCGATGGTTCCACTTTGGAGTTCGGCGCGGTCGTGAGGTGGTGCGCTACGTCCATTCTGGACACGGTAGGAATCCCGGCCCGAGGGCCGAGGGCCGGGGGATGTCATTTGCCGCCCCCGCCTATATCCAGTTGTGTCCCTACCAACTGGAGATCGTGATGATCAAAACCTATTTCGTGGACGGCGACAAGGGCGGCGTCGGCAAGAGCTGCACCGCGCGCGCCCTCGCCGACATGCTGATGCAGTCCGCACGTTTCAAATTGCCGCGCCCGGTCAAGCGCCTGTTTGTCGTTGACGCGGATGCGTCGAATCAGGATGTGTGCGGCGATGGCGGGTTCATCCCGGAGCGCGTCGGTGATTGCGATGTTTCCATTCTGATGCGCGGCATCGAAACGCCCGAGCAGTGGGTGTCCGTCGGGAATGAAGTCTTCGACCTGATTCAGGACTGGCCGGAAGACGAGGACAGCCGCATTGTGTTTTCTCTGCCTGCTGGCGCGGGGCTCGCGATTGCGTCGGCAGGTGAAGTCACTGAGGTCATGAAGGCGCTGAACGCCGTGCATGTCTGGGTGATCGGAACCGATTATGAATCGGTGCGGCAGTTGCAGGATCGTTTCAACCAGTTCCCCAAGTTCTACGAACGCGGGTTCGTCGTCCTCAACATGCGTCACGGCACTCGCGACAAGTTTGCGCACTGGGACAAGAGTGGGACGCGCACGCAGGCCCTTGCGAGTGGCTGGCAGGAAATTGAACTGCCAGTGCTCACGCCATTCGTCGCGGCAGAGTTGTCGCGCACGCCGCTTCATCACGCCGAGATCAACAAGGCGGTCAACGGCGGCAAGCGTCTCGGCCTGGGTTCCCTGATCGCGGTCAAGACTTTCCGCGGGATCGCCGGTCAGCGATTAGCCGAGATGGAGCGGGAAACCGTCAGCGAGGAAAGCCTGGATGATGGAGCCATGGATGATGAAGTCCCTTCGTCCGGCAGCTTTACCGTCCGCCCCGATACGGCAGACATTTAAGGAGCGCGCCCATGAGCATTTATTCCGATTTGATCGAACGCTTCGCGCCGGACGGGTTGTCTTCACAGCAGCAAGCCGAAATCGACTCTATCCGTCTGGCGACCCAGTTCGACGACAACGATAGCCAGTGGGGCGTGATCCTGCCGATGTATTTCCTGTCCAACCGTCGCGAGCAGGCGCGCGTTGATCAGGAAGCCCTGCTAAGGGCCGTCCAGAACATCACCACGGGCGGCATTGACGCGGAAAAGCTGGGCAAGCTCATTGGCCCGCATATCGACGCCAGCGAAATCAACGTCCCTGTGCCGGAGATCAACGCAGCCAAGATCGCTCAGGCGATCGCCAAAGCAACCCTGCCTGCTTTCGAGGCCGCCCTGGCGGACCGGGTGGTCAAGATGGATGCCAAGGAAGCCCACGAAGCGATCCGCGGCGCGGTCTCCGACACCTTGTTTTCGTGGCAGGTCGCCGCCGCGGTCGCTGCCGCGTTGTTGGTGGCGATTGCGGGGTATTGGTGGGGCGGCAAGCAAGTGGAATGGCGCGACCAGCCGGTGATGCAGCAGATGCAAAGCCAGATCCAGCAATTGCGGGCTGAGCAGGCCAGAGGCCGGCGCTGAGAATTTGCCGCCCCTTGCAATATCTCTATGCGGGGGCCTAGCTGGGTGTGGTGACCGCGAGGGTGTTGTTCACGCCCTGATAACCCCAGCAGGCGGCGCGGCGTCAGACCTCCGCCGTGAGCCGCCAGGATGCCGTGATCCCTTATTCAACCCATCGCCGTGGCCGCGCCCACGGCGATTTCGGGAAGCTGACATGACGCAACAAAAGATCAGACCAGACCAGATCGACGATGAGGCGCACTACGGCATCGTCAGGTGCTCGAACTCCTCGCCGCATGGTCATGCGGCAATGACGTCCCGATGAGCGACGAGGACGCTGACTGGCTTGATGAGCAGATTGAACTGGGAATGCTGAACCGTGAGGTTTTGCCGCCAGATGTTCACCAGCAGGTCATGCAAATTTACGAGTCCGTCGAACTGACGGAACAACTTATCAAGAAACTGTGATGGGCAAGAGCAATGAACGCAACCATGAACTGTATGACTGAAGCGCAATGGGGTAGGTTGTTCGTCGCGCTGGGGCAAGTGCCGGCGATCGACGTTGCGATGAACCTTGACCGCCGCGAAACGCGCGCGCTGCACGAGCTTGCCATGAAAGGGGCGGACGCCGCGCAGCGCCGGTTCCTGCACTACGGCGACGGCGACAAGCTCGATGCCCTTGACCTGGCGCAGAAGCTGGGCATCGACCCGCAAACCGCCGAGATCAAGCCCGCGCTGACCGATGAGGAACTGGCACGGGACGCGGCGCAAGACCGGTTCGATCGGTACCTTGACGATCTCGCCCACGCGGGCGAATGATGCTTTATTTGAGCGCCCGGCGCAGGTCGTTCCAGTCCGTGCGGATGCGCCAGATGCCTGCCTGAATCCTGCGGTTGGCCCTGAGCAACAAGTCGCCTGCGTGCGGGCTGGCCCATTGCCATGCAGCAGGAAAGAGAATGGCCCAGTACCGCCAGTACGAACGGAAGAACACCAGCACGGCCCCAGCGCCCAGGATGGCAAGCCAGAGTCCGCCAGCATCACCAAGACCCAGCGCCATGTGGAACACCCAGGCGGCCAACGCGAGGGGCCACAGCAGGAGAATCGCGCCCAAGGCGTTTCGGAAGTAAGACCAGTACAGCTTGATGGTTTGCCACATGATGGTTCTCCGGTTCAGCGATGCGATGTGGCGTCTGCCAGCACTTTCGCCACCCACTTGTTCATGCTCTGCCCCTCACGCGCTGCCGCTTTGGCTGCCGCCGCATGAATGCTGGGGTCGATCCGCAGCATCAATTTGCCGGACGCCGGTTTCTCCGCGGGCTGATTGAGCTTCGCGCAAGCGGCCATGTAGTCGTCGATCGCCTCGTGGAATGCCGCCTCGAACTCGGCCACGGACTCCCCGTGAAAAGCGATGATGTCGGCGATGTCCAGCACACGCCCGACCAGGATTTTGTCGTCCGGGTCATAGCTCATGCTGGCGGTGTAGCCTTTGTAGGTCATGACGTTGTTCATGGGGTCGCTCCAATCTTTTCCAGGTACTCCCGCACCAGTCTGACGCGGTATCTCAGTGCTTCTTTTTCGGGGTGGGGCCGGTGGAAGTAGGCGCGCAACCCGTCTTTCTCGAACGTCACGGATGATCCGCTTCCCTCGATGACGCGGCACCCTGTCGCCACAAGCAACGCTTCGATGCGCGCCCACTCCAGATTGCCGTTGACAGGGTTGGAGAAGATCGCCTCAAGCGTCTTTTTGTGCTTGCTGTTCATCTAA
This sequence comes from Thiomonas sp. OC7, assembly GCF_900634595.1. Classification (NCBI taxonomy): domain Bacteria; kingdom Pseudomonadati; phylum Pseudomonadota; class Betaproteobacteria; order Burkholderiales; genus Thiomonas; species Thiomonas sp. OC7. The sequence continues at coordinate 731,196 of NZ_LR131953.1, forward strand.
CAATGATAGCAAATAAAGATTGCATGCACAAGTGAATTTGCTATCACAAAGCGTGCCGCTTTGCCGCATATCCCTGTGTACACACACCGGACATCGCCATGCGGCCAAACACTTCCCTTGCCCCCTTCTTGATCCTCTCGGCCCTGTCGCTGGTCATTGCGTCGCCTGTGACGCTTGCAGGCATGCTCAGCCTTGATCTGTCCACGACCTGCATCCACAACAGAGCCGAGGCGAGGCGCAGCCTGAACCAAGTCAACCCGGGCCTGGGCGTCGAATACCAGTTCACGCCTGATGTCGGACTGTCTGGCGGGTTCTACCGCAACAGTTTCCGGCGAGCCAGTGTTTACGCGCTCGCCACATGGACGCCGTTGCACCTGGCTCTTCCAGCCGGGTTGACGGCCCGGATTGGAGTGGCTGGTGGTGTGGTCAGCGGTTATTCCCGCGTCAACCCGTTCGCTCCATTTGCTGCCGCTGCGCTGCTTGCAGTGCGCAATCCGCAGGGGTGGGGCATCAACCTTGTGGCGGTGCCGAACATCGCGGCCAGCTCGGGATTCGTCGGTCTGCAACTGGTGGCTCCGCTATGACGCCCGCCGCCTGGCTTCGCCGACTACGCCTGGCCTTATCGATTTTCTTTCCCGCCCTGGCTGCACTGGCCTGGGTGCTTCCAGGCCCTGTGCTGGCTGGCCCAGCGCTGTCGCCACTGCTCATCGTCGGCGTCCTGCTGGCTGATGGGCCGCTGGGCCGTTTTGTCGCGGCGCTGGCCTATTTCGGCATTGGCGGCTCGGCCCTGCCTGCCGAAGTGCAGAGCTTCTTTGGTTCGGGCTGGGTCATCGGCATCGGCTTGTGGGCGCTGTCCAGTGTGATCCTGGCCGCGCCTTGGGCCTGGGCATCGCGCGGCTGGCCCGTTGTGGCCGTGCTGATCATTGAGGCGGTGCCGCCCATCGGGTTCTTCGGCTGGATGTCGCCCATCGCGTCGGCGGGGGTGCTTTATCCGGGGTTGGGGCTGGCGGGCTTCACGCTTGGGCTTGGGCTCTTGTGGGTGCTGGCAGTGCTGGCCCGACCTACCTCGACCCTCAGCGCCCTCACACTATCCATGGTGGCGTCCGTCGTGCTTTCCGGTACGTCCATCTGGGCGAACGCCGCTTATACGTCACCCGAGCCGCCTGCGGGCTGGATCGGGGTGAATACACATGTCGGGCAGGAATCAGACGATGTGATGGCCGAGGTGGTGCGCAATCAACGATGGATCGACCAGGCCGCTGCGGCGGTCGCGCAAGAGGCAAAGGCAGGGGCAAAGAGCAGGGTCGTGGTGCTGCCAGAGGATGTCGCGGGCACGTGGGGGCCCGGCACGGCGGCGCAGGTTCGCGCGGCCATGCGTCCCGGCGATGTGTGGCTGGCCGGCGCTTCGGTGCTGGCAGACCGTCCGCATTGGGATGGGCGCTATCTGGATGCGGTGGTTGGGCTTGGACGGCGCGGCGACGCGGTGTTGTTCGCTTCGCCGGTGCCCGTGCCTGGCGGTATGTGGAAGCCGTGGGAAGGTGAGAAGTCGTACACGGCGTCGCACTGGTGGGAACCCGTGCAGACGATCGCCGGAGTGCGCACCTGGGCGTCGATCTGCTATGACCAAGGCTTGGCCTGGCCGTGGCTCCAGGCGCTCGTGCAGTGGCCTGCCGTGGTGCTGCAGGTGTCCAACTACTGGTACGAGCCTGCCGGGGCTGTAGCGCCGCGTGTCGAGGCGGAAACGACCGCGGCTTGGGCAAGGCTCATGGGGGCTGCTGTGGTGACGGCGGTGAATCGGAGTTAGCGCTTGATGCCGGGTTGAAGTTGCTTCGCCGCCCGGCTCATCACCTGGCAAGAAAGCCAAAGGGCGTGTTCTGCCGCAAGGCAACGCCCTCGGCATCCGTGCGCAGCACTTCAGCTTGGAAATCTTTGGGTTCCAACCCAAGAATTCGCTTCCATGCCGCGATGTAACGGGGGCTGCAAAGATGGCCCCGCTCCCACCGATCGACCTGCAACTGCGCGCGACGACGAACGGCTTCGCGCGCTTCCGGCAAGGCGAATTGATCGCAAGCGATGCGATGGATGTCAAACAAACGCGCATCGACCGCAGTTTTTTCAGCGATGGCTTCTCGCCGAAGAACTAACGCCGCATCCCTGTCCGACTTCATAGATGATCCCGCCCCATGAGGTAGATTTTAGTAAAACTGAGGCCCAAGAAACCCGGCTATAACCGCGGAGCGTGTTTCGTAGCGCCACGCCTCGTCGTCTCCGTGCAGCTCTGACCACGGCGTCGCGTTGTAGTTAACCAGCGCCCGACGAAATGCCTGCTGCATAGCGCTGAGCGCTTCGGCGATGGTGCCGCAACGCTGGAACAAGATGGGTTTCTCGCGTCCACGTTCCCAGCAGGCAACCAGGTGGGCCGGGTCTTTCAACATGGGCTCGCGCATATAAAAAAACAGGCCCATCTCCTGGGCGGTCGGCTCCTTCGCGTCCATCATTTCCTTGCGCATTTCCTGGCAAGCTTTGGCGGTCTCCGGGTCGAGCCACTTCTTCTCACCGATCATGCGCAAACCCTCGTCGCGCACGACAGCGTTTTGCGCTTTGCGTGGGGTGACGGGCGCTGCTGTAGCGTCTTGGGCAAATGTAGAAACAGGCATGTCGAATCTCCGGTTGTTCGTGTGTCGGTACAGGCTTGCTCACAGCGAGGCTCCGCCGCCTGGGTTGTTGTAAGGGATATGTGTAAGGGCGGCAGGCCCGGCGTGCGGGGTTGTCAGCAGGTTGTCTGCGCGCTGCGCCCGCCGACCGCCTGGCGGCCCCTGCGGGCCGGGGTCGTCCGGTTCGGGGTCGCCCTCTTCGCGCGCCAGGTCGGCCTCGATCTCGGCTGCGACTTCGGCGAGCATGGCTTCGATCTCGTCGTCGGTCGGCAGGTGCGCTGAGAGAGTTGATGTGTTCTGCGCATCGTCAGAGGCAAAGTCAAAGGCACCCGCCTTCGGCGGCGTAGAGGCAGGGGCAAAGAAAGGGTTGAGGGCGGGGGTAAGTAAGCATTCCTGGTTCGTGATCTCACCGGCGCTTGTGCACTGTACCGAATTCCCACTATTAGTATCTTTATAGGAATTCGGTACAGTCGTTTCGGTCGTTTTGGTCTGCTCAGCCGTCGCAATACCCGCGCCGAATGATGGGAAACCCACTGTCTTTCCTTGCCCCTGCCTTTGGGGTTGCGGTTCGGCGAACACATCATGGCGCTCGACCGCAACCTCAACCGCAACGGTCGTCGCTGTCAGTTGCGCAACGACTTCTACATGGATATTGGCGGGGGCGGCACAAACCGATTCCGTCGTGTCGGCTGCCCCATCTCGCCGCACACGGGTTGCTGCCGGGATTACGCCAGTGGCGCGAAGCTCGCGAATGCGCTCCGAGATCGCATCAGTCGATGCGCTGCGGCGCAGGCCGACAAGTGCTGCGCGCACGCTGCGGACGCTGACGCTGCCGCCCGCTGCCAGCACCATGCTGATCGCCTCATCAACGGCCCCAACGTCAACTTTTGGACCAGAGACGCTGCTTGGGTTGCCCACTCGGTCATGCACGCTGACGCCGTACCTTCGCAGCGCCGCATCCATCTCCGCCGTCTGCAGACCACCCCACAGGTGGACCTGCAGCGGCTTGCAACCGCGTGGATGGTTCACCGCCCGGTTGCGCCCAACGGCCTGGGCGAGCCCTTGCGCATACTCGTCCACCAGCCATGCCCTTACATCCGGCATGACAGGCATCGGCGGGCCGTCTGCGTCGGCCTTGTCCTTGTCCATGACCCGATCCCACTCGGGCATCGGGATGCCACAGTCGATCATGGCCGCGCGCACACAGGCATAGGCGCCGGCGATGGATTCCTTGCTCAACAGAGGCATGCCCACAAGCGCAATGTTGCGCCCGCCCCATGCGTCCAGCCCCCGGTCGTGCTTTCCGAACCATCCAATTGGCACACCGGTTTCGGCCTGGAAAACCTGTGCCGCGATTTCTGCGGCGTCGTCGGATAAGTAGGCTTCTTGCGAGTATTTGAGGGACGCCTTGTGCGTGATGATCGCCGCTGGCTTGTCCATCTGCGGTGCGATGCAGTCGCGGATTTCTTGCATCCGCGCCTTGGCTTTCGCGGGGTAGTCTGGCTTCTTCACGTCACCACGCGAGTACAACCGCCCGGTGACCCGCGTCACCCACATGTTCTGGTCGGCTGAGGCGTGGTGGATGGCGCCGCCCTTGGCCTCGATGAACCGCCGCATTGACTGGCTCATCGTGGCGTCCAAAAACATGACGCCTCCATGATCCCGTGCCCACTCAATCACCGGGCTGGTTTCATAGGCAAACAAGACGCTCTTTTCCTGCCGCATAGACCCCGCGGCACAGTTGCGCGCCAGCGTCGCCAGCGCACGCAGTGGGATGAAAAAGCCGTCCTCTTCTCTGTCGTAGATGACCTTTTCCCATGTTGCTGTGCCGGCCGTCGAGCCGCCCGCTTTGCTGACCTTTTTTTGCAAATCGATGATGCGGACGGTGTCCGCGCCGATGGAGATGTCACCAGCGATTTTCGACGCGAGGGCGCGGAATGTCGCGTCGATTTCGGGGATCAGATCGCGCATAGTGCACGCCTGTTCGATCTCTTCGGTCTCTGGCTTGGTTAAGGTTGTCGCGTCCTTGGCTTGCAGGAACTCGATCCGTCGTTCAAGCCGCTCGGACAGCCCGTCCAGTCTGTTGCGCCAAACCGCAATATCGCCAGCACCGATGGCCACGTCATGCGCTAGGTCGATGTGCTCGTCGACAACGATCAGGCGTTGGACTTGCCTGATCGTCAGGCCCGACTCGATGTCAGCTTCACGCCATACACCGATCGCTTCAGAAAACGCCTGCACGGGGGCAATCAGGATGGGCGCGGCGAGCTGATCGGGCAAGCCTTTGAACAAAAACTGACACGGCGGCACGCCTTCGGCGTCGATGCCGTGCCGCTGGAAGAACTGTTGTGCGCGCTCGATCCGCGCCGGGTCGCTGACGTATTTCAGCGTCGCGGCCATTCCATTCGGGCATGTCGAGCACAGCCCTTGCGCAGGCCGCTGGTTCCGCTCGCCAGCTACCGCGATAGGGACAATGCGGTAGCAAGCATGTGCGCCGGGGTCAACCGGCGCACCATTGGGCGTGCCGACTGCGGGTTCGCGGCGACCGTGATACACAACGGCGCCCATGTTCGCCAGTCGCTGTTGATACTCTTCGGCGATTTCGTGATTTGGGACAAGAATCGTGATCGGCAACCCCGCATCCTGCGCGGCCTGCGCTATGCCTGTCACCGCATTGCTTTTGCCAAGACCGACGGTCGCAGCCACGCCAAGCGGGGGCAGTGGGGCAGGCACGGGCATGGTCTTGCCACCTTCCGCACGCGCTTTGCGGTTTGCCTCGCGCGTGGCGTCGATTTCCTCAATCTTTTTAGTGTGCGCCTGAAAATAAGCGGCCATCGCAGCAGCCATCACGGCGCGCACGGGTTGCAGCTCGGCAATGCGCCGGGCGATTTGTGTTGGGGTTGGGGTTGTCATGCCATCCACCTGCTGTTGCTGGTGAATGGATATGGATTGGGGCGGCACGGCAGGCGCGGCAACAGCCACGCCCGCCACTTGGGCGGTGGGCATGCTGATCACCCCCCACCAAGGCAGCGATGGACGTGGGCAGGTCCGCTCCACACGCTGTTCAACATGCTATTAGTCGTCGTGGCTGCACGCCCCGCGCCTGCGCGGTCGTCCAGATCTGTGGCCGGTGGCATGGCGAGTCGGCCCGCGGCGATCGCCATCCAGCGTGCGACGTCGGTAGCGGGGACGCGGTGGGCACCTTTCCTGATCACCGCCCGGTACGCGAGCCAGCGCTTATCGCCGCGCCGGACGCCTCGTTCGACGCTCGACGAGAGCGCGTGTGCGTCTTTTAGCTTCGCGATTTCGGTGAACCGCGCGACCGCCGCGATCTGCTCAAGACTCAGATAGTCCGGCCAGTCGCGCAGTTTCAGCGCTGCCGCGATCCGCAGCAAATTGCGATCGATGATCCGAATTTCGATTCCGGCGGCGGCGTTCATTGCACACCCCCGGCCAGCAGGATCAGCAGGTCAGAACCCAGGTAGCGCAGCGTGCGCCCCGTCAATCGCCGCGGGGTGAGTTCGCCGCGGCGCTCCATGCGCCAAAGGGTTTGTCGAGAGATGCGCAGCGCTGCGCAAACTTCGCTTGCTGTGTAAAAAGACTCTGGTGTAAACATGTTGTGACTTCCAAAATCAAAGTCACGCTGTTCACTGCTATGCGCACCGCGCCGGGTTTTGGTAATTCCCGCGTGCAATAAAAAACCGCCCGGCGCGGGATGCGCGGGGCGGTTGCGCTGGACTAACCTCGATCAGGAGGTCAGCAGGCCCGGCCCGCGTGGCGCGGGCCGTCGATGGGTCGTTGGGCGAGGATGCGTGGGACGAGGGTGATGGACGCGATAGCTCGCGCGCCAACCCGTGCCGCTGCGCGAGGCGGTGGTGCGGCAGTAGATGCCTCGATCTTGTCTGATGCTCCGCTGAAACTCGCTTTTACAGTCTCGGCGATGCGCGCCAGCAGCGCGGCGAGCGCGTCGCCCTGAAGCTTCAGCAAATGGATGTGCCACGCCCACGCGGCGCGCTGCTCGATAGTTCGAGGCGTCAGGGGCGCTTGCTCCATCGCATCTCGTGCTCGCTCCCCGCCGCTGAGAGCATGTCGCATCTGCGCCAAGAATTCGTTTACTTGCGAATGCGTGCTGCCCGCGTTTTCCAGCCGCTCAAGCGCAATCGCCTCCGCTGGAGTGAGGTCGGTTGGGTTCCCGTCGGCGTCGTACAGCACAACCGCATCGCCAATTTGTACCGCAAAATATTCACCCTCCCAGTAGCCACCGGCGCGCTCAGCTTCGTCCAGGCAACCCAGAGGCGGGAACGGCAGACAATCGTGCCGTCCGAATCCAATGGGCTGTTCAGTGTGGGGGGTGTGGGTGTGCTGCATAGCTTGTTTCTCTAGCTTCCATCTTAGGCCAGCCGTTCGCCTTCGCAAGTCGATTTGCTGATTGTATTTTCCTGTCTGTTGCCAGAAATAGATAGCTAAAGTAAAAAACTAACCGTTTTTGTATTGTATGCGCGCTAGCAAACTTTTTGCAATAGGGCGCCTTACCAGTAGATTTTCCAGTAGCGACCAGCCGACGCTACGACGGCATTCTTTTTTATTTCAATGTGTTGCATGCGATTTTCGAGTCCCGCTCCCGCACCATCTAATCGTTTTCGGCGGTGCACAGAAGTGCAAAAGCCCTAAAGCCATCAATGCGTTTAGGGCTTCTGTGCGATGACGGCACCGGGTTGGCACTGCATTGGGTTTGAAAATAAACTGCCCTTCTGCACACAGCCAAGCCCCCATGCACAATCCTCCCATACGCCATTGCACCGCCTGCGGCTCCCCGGTGATCTACCGCGTGCCTGAAGGCGATTCCCGTCCGCGCGCGGTTTGCCCGGCCTGCGGGCACATCCAGTACGAAAATCCGCGCAACATCGTCGGCGTCATACCGGCTTGGGGGCAACAGGTTTTGTTGTGCAAGCGGGCGATCGAGCCGCGCTATGGTTTGTGGACCTTGCCCGCGGGCTTCATGGAAATTGGCGAAAGCACCGAAGTGGGCGCCCTTCGCGAGACCCGTGAAGAAGCCGGTGCCGAAGTGGCGTTGAAGGGGCTTTACGCGGTCATCAATGTGCTGCCCGCGAATCAGGTCTATTTCTTTTACCGGGGGCAACTCACCCAGCCCCAATGGCAAGCGGGAGAAGAGAGTCTCGATGTCCAGCTTTTTCACGAAGCGGACATTCCCTGGGAGCAGATCGCCTTTCGCAGCGTGGCGCAAACATTGCAGCGCTACTTCGCAGACCTGCGCGCCGGGCACTTCCAGATTCACACCTTCGACATCGCCTAAAAGCTGGGGCTCGCTCAGGCGCAGCCGCCCATCGGCAATTCGCTGCCCGCATGGAACAGTTTCCAGAAGCCATAGGCGGCAAACAACAAGAGCAACGTACCGGCAGCCAGGTGAAACCAGCGCTGATTGGTGCGCTGACTTACCCAACGCAGCGTGTGACCGGCAAACAGCATATGCGGCAGAGTGCCCAGGCCGAAGGCCAGCATGGCCAGGGCACCCTCCCAAGCCGTAGCGCTGAGAAACGCCAGAGAAAGCGCGGAATACACCAGTCCACAAGGCAGCAAACCCCAGAGTAGCCCGGCGCCCAGCCGTTTGGGAAAGGTGTTGAAGGGCAGCAGCCGCGATAGCAAGGGCTGAGTCAACCGGGTCAATCCGCGCCCAACCCAACTGCCGCCGAGCCACTTCTGCTGCCAGGCCAGCCAGCGCGGTGAAAGCACCTGTTGCAGGATCATCCATAGGCCCACCGCAACGAGCACCAGGTTGCCAAGGGTAAAAAGGCTCAGTTGCACCGGCCGCGCGCTTGCGGCCCACACCCCAGCCCCGATCAAACCGGCGATTCCCCCCAAAATGGTGTAGGACAACACCCGTGCGCCCTGTAATTGCAGCTGATTTTGAAACAACTGACGCGCCGGAAGGAGCACATGCTCAGTGGATGCGCGCTCGGAGGCCACCACCAGTCCCCCGCACATGGCGGCGCAGTGCAGCCCGCCTGTGAGGCCCATCAACAACAGGGTCAGTGGAATGGTTGTATTCATGGTGTTCTGCTGTATTCTGTAAACATCAACTGAAGCAAATATCGCGACATCCAAATCTATGAAATCGACCCCTACCCCCACCGCCACGCAGATGGAAAAACCCCATCCTTGCGATGTGTGCTTTCAAAGTAAGTTCTGCCTGCCGATCGCGCTGCAGCCGTCGGAGATGGGGCGTATCCGAGACGTGATTCAGGCAACCGTGCGGGTGCAGAAGGGCGAAGCGCTTTTCAGCACCGGCCAGGCCATGACCAAGGTGTATTCGGTGCATGCAGGATCTTTCAAATCGTATGTCACCAGTTCCGACGGACGCGAGCAGATTGTCGGTTTCCACATTCCCGGTGAGTTGATGGGCCTGGAGGGTCTGGGGCAGCACACCTATTTCACCGACACGGTCGCGCTCGAAGATAGCGAGGCCTGCGAAATCGATCTGCGTGCGCTGGAAACCACCACGCGCGACCTGCCCGCACTGCAGCATCAGCTGCATTGCATCGTCGGCGGCAAGTTGGTGCGGGCGCAGCAAGATCAGTTTTCTCTGGGCAGCATGCATGCAGATGAGCGGCTGGCCCGCTTTCTGCTCGACTTGTCCGAACGCTTCAAGGCCCGTGGCCTGTCGCCCGATGAATTCGTCTTGCGCATGAGCCGCGAAGAGATTGGCAGTTATCTCGGCTTGAAACTGGAGACGGTCAGCCGTCTGATGTCCAAGTTTCACTCCGCGGGGTTGATTCATGTGGCGCAGCGCCAGATTCGCATCACGGATCGCCGCGCCCTCGCTGAATTGTTGATGCCGCAAACCTGATCACTCTGAGTGATAGCCAGTGAATTTAGGGGCTCCGAGAGGGGCCCCTTTGTTTTGTTCAGACACCCGGTTCGAGCGTCAGCGTCGTCCCCGGAATCCAGACACCCGCGAGGCGCCAGTCTGCCGTTTCCACATGCACGCGGTAACGCACGGGCTCAAGGGGTGGGGAGAAGGCGCTGTAAGTACCTGAGGCGCCGCGGTGCAAGTCGATCTGCACGTCTTTCTGCTTGGAAAAAGGATGACGCAACATCAAGTGCAGGGTGTCGGGAGCGATCTGCTGGTTGAGCTTGAGGTCAATGCGCCCGGCTGAGATCGAGATCTGTCCCGAAAGATGCAGGGCCTGGGCATGTCGCTCGCGCTGAATGTCGCCGCCTACAGCGAGCCCCTTTTTGTAGTAGTGGTCGGTCACCAGGCTGTCGGGGGTGCGGCTGGCCAGATAGATGGTGTAGACACTGGCCAAAACCGCGATCAGGGGAAGCGCGATCAAAAACCAGGGCCATGGCTCACGGTACCAGGGGCGGGAAGCGGCGGTTTGCATGGAAACTTCTCCTGCGGTTCGGGTGTTCAAGGGACGATGAAGGTGGTCTTGCTCGACGCAGAGATCGGCTTTTCGCCTTCCGATGTGGCAATGATCTCGATTTTGTAAACGCCCTTCTTCGCATTGTCGACCGGAATAGTCACTTCCAGCGGCTCGAGAATATTGGTCGATGCGGGCAACTCGTAAGCATTTCGATCATGCACCGCCACGCCCTCCAGGCCCTTGACCTCGACGCGAATCTTTCGCGCCTTTTCCGTGGTGTTCATCAGCTGGATCTGATAGACGTTCTCGACCAGACCACCGGGAATCTCGCGCGACAGCACGCCACGATCACGCATCACATTCATCTTTAAGGGATCGCGCGTAGCCAGCCCGCCGACAAACAGCCCCACCATGATGAGCAGCAACGCCGAGTAAATGAGAATGCGCGGTCGCAGTAGATGCGCCCATTGCTGGCGCTTGCTCCACTTGTTCTTCATGGCGTTTTCGCTGGAGTAGCGAATCAGCCCGCGCGGATAACCCACCTTGTCCATGACCTGATCGCAGGCATCGACACAGGCGCCGCAGCCGATGCACATGTATTGCAGGCCATCGCGGATATCGATGCCCGTCGGGCAGACTTGCACGCAGATGCTGCAGTCCACGCAATCTCCCTTGCCTTGCGCGCGCGGGTCGACATGCTTGCCCCGTTTGCCGCGCGGCTCGCCCCGTTCGGTGTCGTAAGTGACGATGAGCGTGTCCTTGTCGATCATCACCGACTGAAAGCGGGCATAAGGGCACATGTACTTGCAGACCTGCTCGCGCATAAACCCGGCGTTGCCATAGGTGGCGAAGCCGTAGAACAAAATCCAGAACGTCTGCCAGGGGCCTAGGTTTGCGCTGATGACCTGACCGGCCAAGGTCAGAATGGGCGTGAAGTAGCCCACGAAGGTGAAGCCCGTCCACAAGGCCACTGCAATCCACAACCCGTGCTTGAGCGCTTTTTTGCCGATCTTGCGAGCATTCCAATCGGAGCCGTCGAGGCGGATGCGCGCCAGCCGGTCGCCCTCGACCTTACGCTCGATCCACATGAAAATTTCGGTGTACACCGTTTGCGGGCAGGCATAGCCGCAAAACAGTCGCCCAGCGATGGCCGTGAACAAAAACAAACCGTAGGCCGAGATGATCAGCAGCAGAGCGAGGAAGATCACGTCCTGCGGCCACAGAATCATGCCGAAAAAGTAGAACTTCCGGGTGGACAGATCGAGCAGCACGGCCTGACGGCCATCCCACTGCAACCAGGGCAAGCCGTAGAACAGCGCCTGGGTGAACACCACCATGAACACCCGCCAGTTATTGAACCAGCCAGTGACGGAGCGGGAGTAGATTTTTTTGCGAACCTCGTACAGCCACTCTTCAGAGGCTGAAATATCGTCGTCGCTGGGTTCTGGCGCCTTGGCGTTCATCGCACGTTCCGGGCTGATAAATACGGGACTGACTCAAGCGGCATCGGGGCGCATTTGATCTTGCGCCCCGATGTGGGTCAGAGAATGAAAAGAATCGAGGACTGGACTTACTTCGCCGCTTGCGCACCATGACTGATGCTGTAAACGTAGGCCGCAAGCAAGTGAATCTTTTCGGGCGAGAGAAAGTCTTTCTGCGCAGGCATTTGGCCAGCACGACCCTTCTCAATGGTGTGCGAAATGGTTTCGATGCTCGACCCGAACAGCCACTGCCGCTTGGGGTCGGCCAGATCGGGGGCGCCCAGAGCCTTGTTGCCTGTGCCGTCGGCGCCGTGGCAAGCCGCGCAGGCCGTGGCGAACAAGGGCTTGCCCTGAGCCGCCAGTTGAGCGTCGTGCTTCATACCGCTGAGGCTGCGCACATAATTAGCCACGGCGAGCACGCCGGGTTTGCCGCCAACCGCGGCCTCCATCGGCGGCATCATGCCCAAGCGGCCGTTGGTAAGGGTTTCCACCAAAACCTCGGGGCTGTTGCCGTACAGCCAGGCATTGGCGTTGTGGACGGTCAAGTTGGGAAAGCCCTTGGTGCCCCCCGCGTCTGATCCATGACACTGAGAGCAATAGGTCAGAAACATGCGCTGACCGGTGGCCATGGCCGTGGGGTTGGCGGCGAGTTCGGGAATCGGCGTTTTCATGTAGGCCGCATACAGGGGCTCAATGCGCGCATCGAACGCGGCCGATTCCTGCTGGTACATCTTGTCGCTGGAATACCCGAGGATGCCCTTGTAAAACGCCAGGCCGCCGTAGAGCGACAGGTAGATCACTGCAAAAATCAGTGTCAGGATGAACAGCCCCATCCACCAGCGCGGCAAGGGGTTGTTGAACTCCTGCAGATCACCGTCCCAGACATGGCCGGTCGTAGCGATGGGATTGCCCGCCTTGTCGCGAAACACGGTTTGCCGTGCTGTACCGCGCAGAAAAAGGAACAGGGCAACGATGGAAACAATGGTGACGCCGCCGATCCAGAAGGCCCACCCGGGGGAATAGAACTGGTTCATGATTTGGTCTTGTCGGAGGTCTTGGACTCATCGCCCTTGTCGAAAGACTCGGGCGGGTGATTCTTGGAATCGAGGAAAGGGATCATTCCGTCCTTTTCATGCGTCTTTTTGAACCGGGGCGAAAACGCCCACCACACGATGCCGGCGAAGACCACCATGGAGAGCACGAGAACGATCGAACCGAAGGACATGGCGCTTCCTCAGTAGTTGATGTAGTTGGCCTTGGACTTGTAGTTGCTCAGCGCCGTGCCCAAACCCTGCAGGTAGGCGATCAGCGCGTCTTCCTTGGTCTTGCCTTCGAGCTCTTGCGGCGCCGCAGCGATCTCGGCTTCGGTGTAAGGCACGCCCAGAGTTTTCATGGCGCGCATCTTGGCCTGGATCTGATTGGCCTCGGCAGGCTGGTGCTGCAGCCAGGTGTAAGCCGGCATGATGCTCTCGGGCACCAGATCGCGCGGTTGACGCAGATGCAGGCGCTGCCACTCGTCGGAATACTTGCCGCCGACGCGGGCCAGATCGGGGCCGGTACGCTTGCTGCCCCACTGGAAGGGATGGTCGTAAACCGACTCACCCGCCACCGAGTAGTGGCCATAGCGCTCGACCTCTGCACGCAGCGGGCGGATCATCTGCGAGTGGCAGAGGTAGCAGCCCTCGGCCAGATACACATCGCGACCTTCGAGCTGCAAGGCGGTGTAGGGCTTGACGCCGGGAATGGGCTGGGTCGTGCTCTTGTCGAAAAACAGGGGCACGAGCTGAACCAGCCCGGCGATGCTGACGACGATTGCTACCAGCACGATCATCAGACCCACGTTCTTCTCGATGGTCTCGTGATTAAAAGTTGCCATGAATATCTCCGAATCGTGATCAGGCGTGGGCCACGCTCAGTGCGGGCACCGGCGCGTCGACGGGCTTGCCCTGGCGGATGGTGCGATAGGCGTTGTAGACCATCAGGCACATGCCGAAGAGATAGATCGAGCCGCCGATGGCACGAATGACGTAGAGAGGAATGACCGCCTTGACGCTCTCGATGAAGCTGTAGGTCAGCGAACCGTCAGCCTGCATGGCGCGCCACATCAGCCCTTCGGTCACACCAGCCACCCACAGCGAGGCGATGTAGAGCACCACGCCGATGGTCGCCGTCCAGAAGTGGACTTCGATGAGGCGCTTGCTCCACATCTGAGTCTGGCCCCACAGGCGCGGAATCAGGTAGTACAGGCTGCCCATGGTGATCATGCCCACCCAGCCCATGGCGCCGGAATGCACATGGCCGATGATCCAGTCGGTGTAGTGACCCAGTGCGCTCACCGTCTTGACGGAGAGCATCGGCCCTTCGAAGGTGGACATGCCGTAGAACGACAGCGCGGTGATCAGGAACTTGAGGATGGGATCTTCGCGCAGCTTGTACCAGGCGCCCGACAGGGTCATCATGCCGTTGATCATGCCACCCCAGCTCGGCGCCAACAGGATGAGCGAGAACACCATGCCCAGCGACTGCGTCCAGTCGGGCAGCGCGGTGTAGAGCAGGTGGTGCGGGCCGGCCCACATATAAGTGAAGATCAGCGCCCAGAAGTGCACGATGGACAGGCGGTACGAATAGATCGGGCGCTCGGCCTGCTTGGGGATGAAGTAGTACATCATGCCCAGGAAGGAGGTGGTGAGGAAAAAGCCCACGGCGTTGTGGCCGTACCACCACTGGATCATCGCGTCCTGCGCACCGCCGTACACCGAGTAGCTCTTCCACGACAGCAGGCTGATGGGCAGCTTGATGTTGTTGACGATGTAGAGCAGCGCAATGGTGATGATGTAGGCGCCGAAGAACCAATTCGCCACATAGATGTGCGGTGTCTTGCGCTTCATGATGGTGCCGAAAAACACCACGGCATACGCCACCCAGGTCACGACGATCAGCAGGCTGATCGGCCATTCCTGTTCGGCGTATTCCTTGCCGCTGGTGATGCCCAGCGGATAGGTGATGGCGCACAGCACGATGACCGCCGTCCATCCCCAGAAGGTGAACTCAGCCAGCTTGGGCGCGAACAGCGGCACCTGACAAGTGCGCTGCACGATGTAGTAAGAGGTCGCGAACAGCGCCGTACCGCCAAAACCGAAAATCACCGCATTGGTGTGCAGCGGACGCAAACGCCCCCAGCTCAGCCACTCCATGCCGTAGGTCATGTCGGGAAAGACCAGTTGCACCGCAATGAACACGCCAACCAGCATGCCCACCACGGCCCAAACCAGGGTCATGACGGTGAATTTGCGCACCAGCGCATAGTTGTAAGTCTGTTTAAGCGTCAGATCGCTCATCTGCTCCACCTGTTGATAAGAAGTAACGAACCGTAATGTAGAGTATGGTCATTTACTTATGGACACACTGAATTGACATGTATCAACACATTTCATTTCGTAAGGGTAAGCACTAGGAAGAGGCCGGGGTCGCTGCGCTGTCAATGCGACACCTTGCCGCAATGTGCAGATCAAGTCCGTTGTTGCGGCCCTTCAGCGTCGGCAGACTTGTCGGCGTCTTTGTCGGTTAGCGACTCAGGTTTGGGTTTATCGTCGTCCATCAGAATGGCGTGGGCCGGGCCTTCCATATCGTCGAACTGACCGCTGCGCGCCGCCCACCAAAGCACCCCCACGATGAGCAGCACCAGCAGCACACTGATGGGGATGAGAATGAGCAGAGAGCCTTCCATGGCGCGCTTTCAAGGAGTGGGCGCAACACGATCGCGGCGCGCCAGGCGAGCTGCATTGAGCACCACCAGCAGCGAGGATGTACTCATGCCAACCGCCGCCCAGACCGGGGTGATGAAACCCGCCACCGCCAGCGGAATCGCCAGCAGGTTGTAGACCACGGCCCATATCAGGTTCTGCCGCATCACGCCCACCGTGCGCCGTCCGGTGGCGACCAGCCGAGGCAAGGCGCGCATGTCCGGGTGATGCAAGATGACATCGGCCCCGGCCCGGGCAATCGGCGCGGCGCCGGCAAAGCTCACCGAGAGATCGGCTGCCGCCAGCACCGGGGCATCGTTCACCCCGTCGCCCACCATCGCCACCACCCGCCCCTGCGCGCGCCATTGGCGCATGCGTTCGAGCTTGTCTTCCGGGCTCAGGCCGCCCTCGGCGCGCGCGATACCGAGCCGCGCGGCCCAGGCCTGAACTGTGCGCACAGCATCGCCCGACAACACCGCAACCTCGGCGTCAGCGGCTTGCAGCGACAGCAAGGCCTCCTGCGCACCGGGGCGCAGCGTTTCGGCGATATCGAACACGGCCAGCGCCCGTCCATCGAGGCTCAGGCCAAGACGGGTGAGCGGAATATCGCTGGCTTCGGGTGGCTGCGCTTGCGCCACACCCGAGAAGGCTGCATGCCCCAGCCGCAGCGTCTGTCCCTGCCACACGCCCTGCATGCCGCCATGAGGGACGGCGCGCAAATCCTGCACCGCTTCTACGGCATCGCCCTGCCCGGCGGACGCCATGAACGCCCGCGCGAGCGGATGCTGCACCCCCTGCTCCAGCGCGCGCGCCAGCGCCAGCACCTGCTCACGGCTGTAGGACGGATCGAGCAGGCGCACGGCCGAGACAACGGGTTCGGCCGTGGTCAGCGTGCCGGTCTTGTCGAACAACCAGAGATCGACCTGCGGCGCACGGTCGAGCGCGTGCCCGCGTGCGAGCAGCACGCCGTGCCGCGAGAGTTGCGCGGTGGACGCCGCCAGCGCTGCAGGCACCGCCAGCGACAAGGCACAGGGGCAGCTCACCACCAGCACGGCCACCAGTGTCGGCACGATGCGCGCCGGATCGAGCCACCACCACAGCAGCACGGTAAGCGCAGCCACCGCCAGCAAACCCAGCGTGAACCATTGCGCGGCGATGTCGGCCAACTGGGCCGAGCGCGGCTTGCTGGCCAGCGCATGCTGCATCAGCTCGACCATCTGCGCGATGCGCGTGCCCGCGCCGGTTTGCGTGGCCCGCACGATCAGCGGCGATTGCCGGTTCATGCTGCCCGCCAGAATGGCGTCGCCCGCCTGTTTGGGCACGGCATGGCTCTCGCCGGTGAGCAGGGCTTCGTCCACCAATGACGCGCCCGAGATCACCACACCGTCCACCGCGGCTGCGCTGCCGCTGGGCAACTCCACCTCATCGCCCGCACGCACCTGGGTGATGGCCACACTGCGCCAATCTTCTTCGCCGCTGGCTCGCACCCGCACGGCGGCGGGCAGTTGTTCCATCAGTTCTTCGGCCGCGTTCAGGCTGCGCTGGCGCAGGCCGTCTTCGATCAGGCGCGCGGTGAGCAACAGAGCAAGAAACATCACCACCGAATCGAAATACACATGGCTCTGGCCGTGCAGCACGCTCCACACACTGGCGGCAAACGCGCTCCACAGACCGAGAGTGACGGGCACGTCCATCCCCAGGCGACGGTTGCGCACGTCGCGCAGCGCCCCCATGAGGAAAGGCCAGCCGGAAAACAGCAAGGCAGGCAAGGTGAGCGCCAGGCTGCCCCACTGGAAAATGCCCTGCTCTGCCGCGTTGAGCCCCTCGGCATCGAGGTAGCCCGGCCAGGCGAACATCATCACCTGCATCATCGCCAGCCAGGCCACGAGGGTGCGCAATATGGCCAGACGACGGGCGCGGCGGTGGTTGAGCTCGCTTTGGTGACGCGCGTTGGGCAGCGGGCGATACCCCACCTCGGCCAGCGCCTGAAACACCTGCGCCAGTTGTACGGTGTTGGCGTCCCACTGCAACGCCACGCGGCGGGTGGAGTAGTTCACCGTGGCGGCGAGCACGCCCGGAATGGCCCGCAGCCGCTGCTCGATCAGCCAGACGCAGGCGCCGCAATGAATGCCATCGACCGCAATCTGAGTGCTCCACCGGCCCTCGCCCAGCGACCTGGCATAGGCAGAGAGAAACGCCGGGTCGGCCAGCGCCATCCACTGTTGATGGAGTTTGTCGATCTCTTCGCGCGGCAGCGCGGCCAGCGCGCCTTCGCCTGCGGTGCGGCGGTCGTAATAGGCGCACAACCCGCCCTGCACGATGATCTCGGCGGCCGCCGCGCAGCCCTGACAACAAAAGCTGCGCCACTGCCCGTCCAGCTCCATGCGCACCGGCGCGTCGCCCAAAGGCAGGCTGCAGTGATAGCAGCCGGTCGCTTCAGCAGGGTGCTTCGGCATCTGATTGGGGGCGCCGGACAGGGGAAGGATGGAACTCGACATGATGACCATGCTAGAAACTGCGCCCTCACCCCGCCTTGAGATGTATCAAGAAGTATCTATACATTGTCGAGGGTATTCCCGGATCAGCCCAGATTGTTCATTAGGACACGGGATGATGGCACGGCGGCTTGGGGATGGATTGGCCCCAAACCGCCCGCCAGCGCCCGTGTAGGGGCAAAGCCCCGCCTAATGGACAGTCTGGGATCAGCCCTGCCACTGCGCCCAGACTTTTTCCAGACGCTTGAGCGATACCGGCATGGGCGTGCGCAGCTCTTGGGCGAACAGCGACACCCGCAGTTCTTCGAGCAGCCAACGCAGCTCTTGCAGGCGTGGCGGCAAGTGCCCGTGATAACTCGCCGCCTCGCGCTGCCAGCGGGTGAGCCAAGGGGCGAGCTGGGTGCCGAGTTGCGCATCGCGGGCCGGATCGGTGCGAAATTTATCCAGCCGCCGCCCGATGGCCTGCAGATAGCGGGGAAAGTGCGCGATTTGCGCGGGCGGCGTTTCGGCGATGAAACGCGGGGGCAACAAGGCCTGCAGCTGGGCGCGGATGTCGGCGTGCAGCGCGGGCTGGTTCTTGAACGCGGCGAGTTTTTTCTGCACTTGCGCGTATTCGTCCAGAATCTGCGCCGCCAGCCGCGCCATTTCGGCGGCCAGCAGTTGAAAGCGGGGCTTGCCCTCGCTCAAGCGTTGGGCGAAGGCAGATTTGTCGGCAGGCAGCGGCTCGGCGAGAAAGGCCCGGTCGAGCGCCGCATCCACAATCTGCGCGCGCAGCAGTTCGGCGGTGCCCAGCGACATGAACTGCATCGCCGCCTGCTGGAATCCGGGCAGATTTTTTTCCGCGTGCTTGATCTGATCGCGCAGTTGCAGGGCGAACAGACGCCGCAGGCCGCTACGGTGCAACCGCGCGGCTTCCTCGGCGGTGTCGAACACCTCCACATCGACCGCGCCGCCCTTGTCCACCAGGGCGGGAAAGCCGATCAGGGTGTGCGCGCCCCGGCGTAGTTCCAGTAGTTCCGGCAGGGCGTCGCAAGTCCAGTCGGTCAGTCCTTGCAGCGCATCGGTGGGCACATTGATGGGCGCCTCGCTCGGCGCTGCGGCCGCCGCGCCGGCCGCAGCGCGGGGAGGTGCCGGGGCTTCGGACGGGGCCTTGGCGTCTTTTTGCGGAGACAGCCCGGTGCGCAGTTTGGCCAGTTCGGCAAACGCGCTGCGTGAAGCCTGACCGTGATCGGCGCGCAGTTTGTCGATGTCTCGCCCGACGTCGATGCGCCGTCCGTGGGCGTCGATCACCTGCACGTTGAAAAACAGATGGGGCCCGAGGGTTTCGAGCTTGAAGTCGGTGCGCTGCAGCGCCAGCCCGGTGTGCTCGCGCACCAGATCGCGCAAGGCGTCGAGCAGATCGCCCTGGCCGAATCGCTCGGCCGTCGTGAGCTGCGCGGCGAACGCCTCGGCGGTTTGCGGCAGCGGCACGAGGCGTGAACGCGGGCGCTGCGGCAGACTTTTGAGCAGCGCCAGAATCTTTTCCTTGAGCAGCCCCGGCACCAGCCATTGCAGCCGCTGCGCCGGTATCTGGTTGAGCGCTGCCAGCGGCGCCTGCACCGTGACGCCGTCGCGCACGCCGCCGGGGTCGAAGGTGTAGTCGAGCTGCAGCTCGAGCGCGCCGAGTTTGAGGCGATTGGGAAACGTCTCGGTGGTGATGCCGGCCGCTTCGTGGCGCATCAACTCGTCGCGCTGCAGGAACAGCAGCTTCGGCTTGGCCCGCACCGCATCGCGATACCAGCGGTCGAAACTGGCGCCGCCGTGCACTTCGTCGGGCACTTGCTGGTCGTAGAAGGCGTAGATCAGTTCTTCGTCCACCAGCACGTCGAGCCGCCGCGCCTTGTGTTCGAGACGTTCGATGTCGGCGATCAGCGCCTGGTTGTGCTGGAAAAACGGCCAGCGGCAGTCCCACTCGCCCGCCACCAGGGCCTCGCGCAGAAAGATCTCGCGCGCCTGCTTGGGGTCGAAACGACCAAAATCCACCCGTCGCTGGTTGTAAACCACCAGTCCGTACAGCGTCGCGCGCTCGAAGGCAGTGACTTGCGCTGGCTTCTTTTCCCAATGCGGATCGAGCAGGCTGGTCTTGAGCAGGTGCGCGCCTACGCGCTCCAGCCACTGCGGCTCGATGCGCGCCACGCCGCGGGCATACAGCCGCGTGGTTTCCACCAGCTCCGCCGCCATGATCCACCGCCCGGCCTTGCGCCCCAGCGGCGACGACGGATGGATGGCAAAGCGAATGCCTCTCGCGCCTAGGTACTGGGCATTGTCTTCGCCCTTGTAGCCCACGTTGCCGAGCAGGCCGCTGAGCAAAGCGCAATGAATCTGCTCATAAGTGGCTTCGGTCGTGTTGAGCCGCCAGCCCTGCTCGGCTACCAGGGTGTGAAGCTGGCTGTGCACGTCATGCCATTCGCGCAGGCGCAGCGGCGACAGATACTGGCCACGCAGTTCGCCCCACAATTTGCGCTGCGACTTTTTGTGGGCAATGGCCGCGTGGTAATGCGCCCAGAGCTTGAGCAAGCCGAGAAATTCGGAGCGCTCGTCGCTGAACTTGCGATGCGCTTCATCGGCCGCCTGCTGCGCCTCGGCGGGGCGTTCGCGCGGGTCTTGCACCGACAGCGCCGCGGCGATGATCAGCACTTCGGTCAGTGCCTCGCGGTTGCGCGCCTCCAGAATCATGCGGCCGATGCGCGGGTCCAGCGGCAGTCGGGCAAGCTCGCGGCCCAGAGGGGTGAGCGCATTGCGGTCGTCCACCGCGCCCAGTTCGGTGAGCAGCTGGTAGCCGTCGGCAATCGCCTTGCCCGGCGGCGGCTCGATGAAGGGAAACTGCTCGATGGAATCCAGCCCCAGCGCCTTCATGCGCAGAATGACCGCGGCCAGCGAAGACCGCTGGATTTCCGGCGTGGTGAAGCGCGGCCGCTCGGCGAACTCGGCTTCGCCGTACAGCCGGATGCACACGCCGTTGGCCACCCGGCCGCAACGGCCCGCGCGTTGCTGCGCCGCCGCCTGGCTGATGGGCTCGACCTGCAGCATCTCCACCTTGTTACGGTAGCTGTAGCGTTTCACCCGCGCCAGACCAGCGTCGATGACGTAGCGGATGCCAGGCACGGTCAGCGAGGTTTCGGCCACATTGGTTGCCAGCACGATGCGCCGCGCACCGCCCGAGGCAAACACCCGGTCTTGCTCGGCCTGCGACAGGCGGGCGTAAAGCGGTAGGATTTCCACGCCGACACGCTTGGTGTCGAGATGGTGTTTGCGCAGCGCCGCCTCGGCTTCGCGGATTTCGCGCTCGCCAGGCAGAAACACCAGAATGTCGCCGGAGCCGAGCCGCCAAAGCTCGTCCACCGCATCGCAGATCGCCGCAGACTGGTCGCGGTCGTCGCCCTTGTCGATGCCAAAAGGCCGCCAGCGCACTTCCACCGGATACAGCCGCCCCGAAACTTCGATGACTGGAGCAAGGCTGCCCGAAACATCGGCAAAGTGCTCCGCAAACCGCTGCGCATCGATGGTGGCCGAAGTCACGATCACCTTCAGGTCAGGACGGCGCGGCAGCAACTGTTTGAGGTAGCCCAGCAGCACGTCGATGTTCAGGCTGCGCTCGTGCGCCTCGTCGATGATCAGGGTGTCGTAGGCGCGCAGCAGCGGGTCGGTCTGGGTTTCCGCCAGCAAGATGCCGTCGGTCATCAGCTTGATCGACGCCCCGGGCTGCAGCCGGTCGTTGAACCGCACCTTGTATCCGGCAATCGCGCCCAGCTCGCTGCCGAGTTCCTGCGCCACGCGCTTTGCGATACTGGTGGCCGCCAGCCGCCGCGGCTGGGTGTGGCCGATCAGCCCCGTTCCGCCCGCTCCTAGCCCGCGGCCGATGGACAGCGCGATCTTGGGCAACTGTGTGGTCTTGCCCGATCCGGTTTCGCCGCAGACGATCACCACCTGATGCTCGCGCAGCGCACGCGCGATGTCTTCGCGCCGCAGCGAAACCGGCAGATCTTCAGGAAAGCGCACTTCGCCCACGGGCGTGGCCGCCACAGGCTTGCGCGGCGCGGCAGCATGGCGCTGGCGAGGGGGTCGGGCGGCGGTGGATTCGGGCATGGAAGACATCAAAAACAAAAGCAACCCGACATTTTCGGATAATCGGGCCATGATCGCCCAGCAAGAACAATTCGTCGATTGGCTGCGCTCCGTCGCGCCTTACATCCATGCCCATCGCGGCAAGACCTTTGTGGTCGCCATCGCCGGCGAACTGATCGCGGCCGGACGCCTCAACGCGCTGGTGCAGGACGTTGCGCTGCTCACCGCGATGGGCGTGCGCATCGTGCTCGTGCACGGCTTTCGTCCGCAGGTCGAAGCGCAGTTGCGCGAAAAAGGCGTCGGCGCGCGCTACTCGCACGGCATGCGGGTGACCGATGAAGTCGCGCTCGATGCCGCGCAGGAAGCCGCGGGCCAGTTGCGCTTCGAGATTGAAGCTACGTTCTCGCAAGGCCTGCCCAACACGCCGATGGCCGGCGCCACCGTGCGCGTGGTCTCCGGCAATTTCATCATCGCCCGCCCCGTGGGCGTGATCGACGGCCTTGATTTCCAGCACACCGGGCTGGTCCGCAAGGTCGATGCGCCCACCATTCAGCGCGCGCTTGAATATGGCGCGGTCGTGCTCATGTCGCCCTTCGGCTACTCGCCCACGGGTGAAGCCTTCAACCTCAGCATGGAAGACGTGGCCAGCAGCGTGGGCGCGGCCATCAAGGCGGAAAAGCTCGTGCTGATCACCGAGGTGGACGGCGTGATCGACGACGCGCACAACCTCATCCCCGAACTGACCGTGGCGCAGGCCGAGAGCCTGCTGTCGCGCCTGCCCGATCCGCAACAGCCCACCGACACCGCGTTTTATTTGCGCCACGCGGTACGCGCCGTGCGCGGCGGCGTGACGCGTGCGCACATCGTGCCGTTTGCCATCGACGGCTCGCTGCTGCTCGAACTCTTCACCCACGACGGCGTGGGCACCATGATCGCCGACGAGCATCTCGAACATCTGCGGCAAGCCACGGCCGACGACGTGGGCGGCATCCTGCAACTCATCGAGCCGCTGGAAGAACAAGGCGTGCTGGTCAAGCGTAGCCGCACCGAAATCGAACGCGACATCAGCTACTACACGGTACTGGAGCACGACGGCATCATCTTCGGCTGCGCCGCGCTCTACCCCTTCGCCGAGCAGAAAACCGGCGAAATGGCCGCGCTCACCGTTCACCCGTCCGCCCAAGGTCAGGGCGATGGCGAGCGCATCCTCAAACACATCGAACAACGCGCTCGGGCGCTGGGACTGCACAGCATTTTTGTGCTCACCACCCGCACCATGCACTGGTTTCTCAAGCGGGGCTTTGTGCTGGTCGAGCGCGAATGGCTGCCGCCCGAGCGCCGCCTGCGCTACGACGACCAGCGACGCTCGCGTGTGCTGGTCAAACATCTCGGTTGAAACCTCAATAAAGGACACTTTCATGGCACGCACGATTCACTGCATCAAACTCGGCCGCGAGGCTGAAGGCCTCGATTTCGCCCCCTACCCCGGCGAACTCGGCGCACGCATCTACAACAACGTCTCCAAAGAGGCCTGGGCCGCCTGGCTCAAACACCAGACCATGCTGGTGAATGAAAACCGCCTCAACCTCGCCGATGCCCGCGCCCGCCAATACCTGGCGCGGCAGATGGAAAAATACTTTTTCGGCGAAGGCGCCGAAATGCCGCAAGGCTATGTGCCGCCCACAGCCTGAGTGAACTGAGCAGCCTGAAGCTGGACGCAATACAGATACCGCACACTCACCGCACGAATACTCTATGCAGTATTTTGTGCGGCTTTTCCGGATTCCTACAACAATTCACACAGTCGCGCAATCAACACTAAACACAATGTGGTGTATGCGCATGCCCTCCTAACATCACCTCAGCCTCAAATACTCAAATCAGTATTTCGAGTCATCGCCGTGTTGGAGCGGCGCCATCAACCACCTATGGAGGCCGGGCTGCTCGCTCGGTAGGAGACAAAAGAATGCATCTGAAAAAACTGGCACTCTCGCTGGCCCTGGCCGGCATCGCACTTCCCGCAGCGCACGCGACCGACGGGTACTTCCAGCCCGGCTTCAGCGTGAAGGCCAACGGCATGGGCGGCGTGGGCATCGCCCTGCCACAAGACGCGCTGGCCGCCGCTACCAACCCGGCTGGCATGGCCCTGATTGGTAATCGTGTTGACGGTGGGCTCAGTCTGTTCCGCCCGAACCGTGAGGCCAAAATCAACGGCACGACCTACAGCGGCAATGATCAGCAGAACTTCATCATCCCGGAAATCGGCGCCAACTACATGATCAACCCGACCATGTCGGCTGGCGTGAGCTTGTATGGCAACGGCGGGATGAACTCGGGCTACAGCAACATCGGCGGATCCATGACGGGTCTGGCCAATGGCGCCGGCGTCGATCTGCAACAGATGTTCATTTCGCCCAGTTTCGCCTGGCGCGTAACGCCGACTCAAACCATCGGCGTGGCAGTGAATTTGGTGCATCAAACCTTCCGAGCAAATGGCCTGGGTGCTTTTTCTATGGCATCGCAATCCCACTCGAATCTGACGGATAACGGACACGATTCCTCCAATGGCGTCGGCGTGCGCATCGGCTGGATTGGCGAACTGGCACCCGGTTTCTCGCTTGGCGCCACCTATCAGCCCAAGACGCACATGAGCAAATTCAGCAAATACAGCGGTCTGTTTGCTGACAGCGGCAGCTTTGATATTCCGGCGAATTACGGTATCGGCTTTGCCTGGAAAACTGGCCCGCTGACGGTTGCTGGTGATGTTGAACGCATTCTCTACAGCGACGTCAGCGCGATCGGCAACACATCGACCACCTTTCTGCAGAACCCCCTTGGCGCCCCGAATGGCCCTGGCTTCGGCTGGAAAAACATCACCGTTGTCAAACTCGGCGTGGCTTATGCGATCGACCAGGCTTTGACGGTGCGCGCCGGGTGGAACCACAGCGACAATCCGGTCACCTCGCAGAATGTGTTCTTCAACACCATTGCTCCTGGGGTGATCAAGGATCACCTCACGCTGGGCATGACCTACGCTGTGAGCAACACGATGGAAGTCTCGGCCGATTACATCCACGCCTTCAAGAGCGACGTGACTGGCAATCTCGCACCGCCGCCTTATGGCCCCGGTGGCACCGAGGACCTGTCCATGTCCCAGAACACTCTGGGCGTGTCGGTGGGCTGGAAGTTCTGATTCGCCCCAACCCAGAAAACCGCGGCCTCGGCTGCGGTTTTTTTATTCCCGTTTCCCCGACAATTCCAGCCATGCTGCCCTGCTACGTTCTGCTCGATCTCGAAACCACCGGCTCTAATCCGGTGCTCAATCGCATCACCGAAGTGGCGGTCATGCGGGTTGAGCAGGGGGAAGTGGTCGCGAAGTGGAGTCGGCTGGTCAATCCGGGGCAGCGCATTCCGCCTTTCATCCAGCAGCTCACTGGCATCGACGACGCCATGGTGGCGGGAGCTCCGGCGTTTGGCGAGGTGCTGCCCGAACTACTCGCCGCGTTGGACGGCGCCGTGCTCGTGGCGCATAACGTGCGCTTCGACCACGGTTTTCTGAAGCAGGCCGCGGCGCGCGAAGGAGTGGATCTGCGGGTGAAAACCTTATGCACCGTACGCCTGTCGCGCAAGCTCTACCCGCAGGCCCGCGGGCATGGGCTGGACGCCATCATGCGCCGCCACGGGCTGCACACCACGGCGCGCCACCGGGCGATGGGCGATGTTGAGCTACTGCATCAATGGCTACATATCGCCCAGACGGAACTTGGCCCTGCCTCGGTGCAGACTGCGGCTCTGGAGTTGTTGCGCGGCAGTGCGAGCCTGCCGCCGCATCTGGAAACCCCGGTGGACGACATTCCCGAAGCGTCCGGGGTCTATCTGTTCTACGGCGAAGGTGAAGTGCCGCTCTACATCGGCAAGAGCGTGCGTCTGCGCGCC
The DNA here is from genome assembly GCF_900634595.1 of Thiomonas sp. OC7. Classification (NCBI taxonomy): domain Bacteria; kingdom Pseudomonadati; phylum Pseudomonadota; class Betaproteobacteria; order Burkholderiales; genus Thiomonas; species Thiomonas sp. OC7. Next base: position 756,994 of record NZ_LR131953.1, read on the forward strand.
CGGGTGCTGTCGCACTTTCAGGCGGATCACCGCGACGCGCGGGAATTGCGCCTGGCGCAGGAGGTGCGGCGGGTCGAATGGCGCGAGACGGCGGGTGAGTTTGGCGCCCTGCTGCTGGAGATGCGGCTCATCAAGGAACTGCAGCCCCTGCTCAACCGGCAACTGCGCCGCGAGCGACAGCTTTGCGCCTGGCGGCTGGCGGAAGATCCCGTGGCGCGGCCGCTGCTCACGCTGGTGCGCGGTGACGCACTCGATCCGCGATTTTTCCCGCAGTTGTATGGCTGTTACCGGAGCAAGCGACAGGCCGTCGAGGCCTTACGCGCCCTCGCCCAGCGCCACGCGCTGTGCCCGCAGGCGCTGGGGCTTGAATCGGGCAAGGGCCGCTGCTTCGCGCAGCAAATCGGTCAGTGCAAGGGGGTGTGCTGTGGCCTCGAATCAGCCGAGCGGCATCACGCCCGCCTGCTGCTGGCGCTGGCTGCGAAACGCCTGCGCGCCTGGCCTTACGACGGGCCCGTCGGGCTGCGCGAGCACAGCCCTGAGCAGGATCGCACCGAGGTGCATGTATTCGACCAATGGCGGCATCTGGGCACGGCGCGTTGCGAAAACGATCTGGCCGAGTTGATGGAGGGCCGACGCGAGGCCGACAGCGGCGGCTTCGACCTGGACATCTATCGTCTGCTGCTGAGCCGTTTAGCGGGCGCCAAGGGCCCGCCGCCCGATCTGATCCGCCTGCGGTGAACCGCGACGGCTCAGCCGTGTTCCTTGGCGTGGTTGATCGAGTATTTCGGAATCTCGATGGTCACGTCTTCGTCAGCCAGAATGGCCTGGCAGGATAGACGCGAGGTGGGCTCCAGTCCCCAGGCGCGGTCGAGCAGATCTTCTTCGCTTTCGTCGAGTTCACCCAGGCTGTCATAGCCCTTGCGCACCACCACATGACAGGTGGTGCAGGCGCATTGCATGTCGCAGGCGTGTTCGATGGGCACGCCGTTTTCCAGCAGGGCCTCGCAAATCGAGGTGCCGCGCCCGGCGCTGACTTGTTTGCCTTGCGGGCAGTATTCGGGATGCGGCAGAACCGTGATGATGGGCATGGTGAGAATCGAGAAAAGTCTCAGGACGCCGTGCTGGACGGCGTGTCGGTGAGCTGCGCGATCTGATCGACGGATTGACCCGCCAGCGCGCGTTGAATGCTGCGGTTCATGCGCCGCTCGGCAAACGCATCGGTCTGCCGCGTCAGCGCCTCGGTGGCGAGGCGGATCTGATCGATGTCGCCGCCTTGTTCGGCCTGCGCCAGCGCGGCCATGTCCGTGTGAATCTGCGCGACTTCCTGCTCGCTCAGCAGATCGCGGTCGAGCTGCATGGCGTTGCGTGTGGCGGCCAGCAGGGCCTGAGCGTCCACCCGCGCTTCCTGCAGCATGCGGGCGTCGCGGTCATCTTGGGCGTGGGCCACGCTGTCGTGCAGCATCTGCGCTATTTGCGCGTCGTCCAGGCCGTAAGCCGGTTTGACCTGCACCTGGGCCTGCACGCCGGTGGTCAGCTCTTGCGCGCTGACTTCGAGCAGACCGTCGGCGTCGACGGCGAAGGTCACGCGGATACGCGCGGCGCCCGCCACCATGGGCGGAATGCCGCGCAGCTCGAAGCGCGCCAGCGAACGACAGTCGCTCACCAGTTCGCGCTCGCCCTGCACCACATGAATGGCCATGGCGGTCTGCCCGTCGCGGAAGGTGGTGAAGTCTTGCGCTCGCGCCTGAGGAATGGTGCTGTTGCGCGGCAGAATGTGCTCGACCAGCCCGCCCATGGTTTCGACGCCCAGCGACAGGGGAATGACATCGAGCAGCAATACATCGTCGGCCCCGGCATTGCCCGCCAGCGCGTTGGCCTGAATGGCTGCGCCCAGCGCCACCACTTCGTCAGGATTGAGATCGGTGAGCGGCGCCTTGCCCATGACGCGCGCAACCGCCTGGCGAATCATGGGCATGCGCGTGGCGCCGCCCACGAGCACCACGCCCTGCACGTCTGAGGCACTGACCTGCGCATCGCTCAAAGCGCGGCGCAACAGCGCAAGGGTGCGTTTCACCAGATCGGCGCTGGCCTGCTCGAAATCGTCGCGCTGCAAAGTGCCGGTGTGAGAGGCCCCATCGGCCAGTGCCACGGTGTATTCCACCGAGCTGGCCGCGCTCAGCGGTTCTTTGGCTTGGCGTGCGGCCATGCGCCACCGCCGTTGCAGGCTGGCTGACAGCTCGGGATTGCCGGCCTGCTGCCGCATCAGCGCCTCGATGCGCTGGTCGAAATCGTCACCGCCCAGCGCTGTGTCGCCGCTGGTGGCGACCACTTCGAACACTCCTTTGCTCAGCCGCAGCACGGAAAGATCGAAGGTACCTCCGCCCAGGTCGTAAATGACATACAGACCTTCGGCGCCATGATCGAGGCCGTAGGCCAGCGCCGCGGCCGTGGGTTCGTTGATAAGGCGCAGCACATGCAAACCCGCGAGTTGCGCGGCGTCTTTGGTCGCCTGACGCTGGGCATCGTCGAAGTAGGCGGGCACGGTGATCACCGCACCGACCAGCTCGCCGCCCAGCGTGTCTTCAGCACGCCAGCGCAGCACGCGCAGGATGTCGGCCGAGACTTGAACCGGCGTCATCTCGCCAGCGGCGGTCTGGAATCGGACCATGCGCGCATCGTGATTGATGCGGTAATGCGCGAGCGCCGTCGGCGGCAGATCGCTCGGGCTGCGACCCATATAGCGTTTGACCGAAACGAGGGTATTGGCCGGATCGAGCGCCTGCTCTTCACGCGCGCGCAGGCCCACTTCGGCGCGGCCATCAGCGTGGTAGTGCACCACGGAGGGCAGCAGCACCTCTCCCTGCGCATCAGGCAGACATTGCGGTGAGCCGCTGAGCACGGCGGCGACGAGCGAATGCGTGGTGCCCAGATCAATGCCCACGGCACGTCGGTGCTGGTGCGGGTCGGGCGATTGTCCGGGTTCGGAGATTTGCAACAGGGCCATGGCAAAAGGGAGGTAATCGCTCAGCTCGGCCAGTGTTGAATCGAGGTGCCGGAGCGAGGAAATGAAATCAATCGAGTATCAAACGGGCATCAAGCGGAGGGCTGCGGCAAGGAATCGGCCGTGCGCCGCAGCTCTTCGACAAAACGGTCGAGAAACAACAGGGCGCGCACCTGCTCGGCGGCCGCTTGAGGGGCGTTCTGTTCATCGAGCGCCTGACGAATGGCTTCGATGCGCTGAGCGCGCTGCGCCTGCACCTCGGCCCGCAAGGTCTCAAGCCCGCTTGCATCGGCCGCTTCCCGCAACTCATCGAGCGCTTCGCGCCATTGCATCTGCTGCATCAGAAATTCGGTCGGCATGGCGGTGTTGTTCTCTGCCTGCACCGCCACGCCACGCCGCTCGCACAGGTAGGACGCGCGCTGAACCGGGTTCTTGAGGGTGAGGAAGGCCGCGTTGGCTTGCGCCGCCATCTGCATGGCCAAGCGCTTGTCGCGATCCGACCCGGAGGCGAATCGGTCGGGATGCACTTGCGACTGCACCGCGAGCCGCGCCCGTTCCAACTGCGCTGCGTCGAGGGAAAAGGTTTCGGGAAGGCCGAACAGGGCGAAATAAGACTGAGCGAGATCCATCAGATCAAAGGCGCCGAGCGACGTCCATGAGCAAGGCGCCGAAGCCGCTCAAACCCGGAACGACTCGCCGCAGCCGCAGCGATCTTTTTCGTTGGGGTTGTTGAACTGGAAGCCTTCGTTCAAGCCCTGGCGCACGAAATCAAGCTCGGTGCCGTCCACGTAGGCCAGGCTCTTGGGATCGACCAGAATCTTGACACCGTGGCTGTCGAACACCTGATCTTCCTCAGACGCTTGATCGACGAATTCGAGCTTATAGGCCATGCCGGAGCAGCCGGTGGTCTTGATGCCCAGGCGCACTCCCAGCCCCGCACCCCGCTTGGCGAGATGGCGCTGCACCTGCTCGGCCGCGCGCTCGGTCAATGTGACTGACATCTTCAGTTCCCTCGATTCCCTTGGTCTACGTCTAATTGAGCGCGCTCAGGCTGCCTGGGCCTGCTCAGTGGCTAGCGCTTGCCCGGCAGTACGACCATGACGCTGCTGGTAATCGCTCACTGCGGCCTTGATGGCGTCCTCGGCCAGGATGGAGCAATGAATCTTGACCGGCGGCAGCGCCAGTTCTTCGGCGATCTGGCTGTTGCGAATTTCAAGCGCTTGATCGAGCGTCTTGCCCTTGACCCACTCGGTCACCAGCGAAGACGAGGCTATGGCCGAACCGCAGCCGTAGGTTTTGAAGCGGGCATCTTCGATCACGCCTTGATCGTTGACGCGGATCTGCAGCTTCATCACATCGCCACACGCCGGAGCGCCCACCATGCCGGTGCCGACCTGCGGGTCGTCCTTGGAAAAAGAGCCCACGTTACGCGGGTTTTCATAATGGTCCACCACTTTGTCACTGTAAGCCATGATCTTGTCCTCCTCGAAGCGCTCGCCGGAAGCGGCGAACGACACATCCAATAATTCCGATCTCTATTGTCGGCTATTTGCACAACCCTGATGCAGATAGGCGCTTAGCCGCAAGGAGCTCAGTGCGCCGCCCACTGGATGGTGCTGATATCGATGCCTTCCTTGTACATGTCCCAGAGGGGCGAGAGATCACGCAGCTTGGCCACACTCTCGCGCAGCTGACGCACGGCGGAGTCGATTTCCTCTTCGGTGGTGTAGCGACCGATGGTCATGCGCAGCGAGGAATGCGCCAGCTCATCGCTGCGGCCCAGGGCGCGCAACACATACGAGGGCTCCAGGCTGGCGGAAGTGCAGGCCGAGCCGCTGGATACTGCAATACCCTTGATCGCCATGATCAGCGATTCGCCCTCGACATAGTTGAAACTGATGTTGAGGTTGTGCGGCACGCGGCGCTCGAGGTCGCCGTTCACATAAACCTCTTCGATGTCTTTGAGGCCGTCGAGCAGGCGCTGCTGCAGCATGCGGGCGCGCTCGATGCTGGCCCCGAGTTCGGCCTTGGCGATGCGAAACGCCTCACCCATGCCCACGATCTGATGCGTGGGCAGGGTGCCCGAGCGCAGGCCGCGCTCGTGTCCGCCACCGTGCATTTGCGGAATCAGCCGCACCCGCGGCTTGCGCCGCACATACAGCGCGCCGATGCCCTTGGGGCCATAAGTCTTGTGCGAAGCCAAGCTCATCAGATCGACGGGCCAAGTTTGCAGATCGATCACCATCTTGCCGGTGGCCTGCGCCGCGTCGACATGAAAAATGATGCCGCGCTCGCGGCAGATGCGGCCGATTTCCGGAATGTCCTGAATCACGCCGATCTCGTTGTTGACCAGCATGACCGAAACCAGAATGGTGTCGGGCCGCAGCGCCGCCTTGAATACGTCGAGGTCGAGCAGACCGTTGGGCTGCACGTCGAGATAGGTGGCCTCAAAACCCCGGCGCTCCATTTCGCGCACGGTATCGAGCACCGCCTTGTGCTCTGTCTTGACGGTGACGATGTGCTTGCCCTTGCCTTGATAGAACTCCGCAGCGCCCTTGATGGCGAGGTTGTTCGACTCGGTGGCACCGGACGTCCAGATGATTTCCTTGGCGTCGGCGTTGATCAGCGCGGCCACTTGCTCGCGAGCCTTTTCCACCGCAGCCTCCGCCTCCCAGCCCCAGGCATGACTACGAGACGCCGGGTTGCCGAAATGCTCGCGCAGCCAGGGAATCATGGCATCGACCACCCGCGGGTCCACGGGCGTGGTTGCTGCGTAGTCCATGTAAATCGGAAGATGAGGCGTGGTGGACATGGTGGGAATGCTCAGTGGAAATGCTCAGGATGTGTGCTCGTTATCGGCGAAAATTCATCGCGAAATGCACCCGACACGTACCCGGCGCGCAGCGCCGGGCTCAAATCTCTTGAAACCAGGCTTAATTCAAAGTCTGCGCGAGGTTGAACACCGAGTTCGGCGCCTTGACCTTGATCGGCTTGGCCGTCACCGGCAACGGAGACACGGGTTTACGGGTGATGGCCACTTCTTCCACCGTGACCCCCTTGGCGAGGTTCTGCTCGACCAACCCTTTGAGGTTGACCGAATCGAGAAACTCCACCATCTTGGCATTGAGCTGCGCCCAGAGGTCGTGCGTCATGCAAGGGCCGTTGTCTTCCCCGTTGCAATTTTCTTTGCCGCCGCACTGAGTGGCGTCAAGCGGCTCGTCCACTGCGATGATTATGTCGGCAATGCTGATTTCTTCAGATTTGCGCGAGAGCGTGTAGCCGCCACCAGGGCCGCGCACGGAATCCACCAGCTCATGACGGCGCAGTTTGCCGAACAGCTGCTCCAGATAAGAAAGGGAAATATGCTGGCGCTGGCTGATGCCGGCCAGAGTTACGGGGCCGAGATGTTGACGCATGGCCACGTCGATCATCGCGGTTACGGCAAAACGTCCTTTGGTGGTCAGTCGCATGGCGGCTCTCCTCAACATGAATGATGGCCAGTTGCAACGTCAGGGCGACCGCCTTGGGCAGGCTTGCAGCAGACATTACACAGTGCCGGAATGGAAAATACCCGACGAAACTAGTGGGCTAATTCTACAAATCCCGATCTTTTTCGTCAACATCTCAGACTTTTCCCCAGCCCCAAAGTTCCGACACGGAAGGCAATTTTTTCTGTGATGGCTGCGTGGGTATTCAAGCCGTCTGGTTTATGCTTGGCTTGAAATCAATCCAACGAATAGATCAAACTCATGCGACTGACCCTGCGGCAAATGGAAGTGCTGGTGGAGATTGCGCACAGCCGCAGTGCCACCGCCGCAGGCGACACCCTGTCGATGTCGCAGTCCGCCGTCAGTGCGGCGCTGGCGGAACTGGAAGCGCAGCTCGGTGAACGCGTCTTCGACCGGGTCGGCAAACGGCTGGTGCTCAATGACTCCGGCCGCCTGCTGTTGCCCCGCGCCATGGCCATCCTCGACCAGACCCGCGGCATCGAAGCGCTGTTCAGCGCGGGCGCCGCGGCGCTGCGCATCGGCGCGAGCAGCACCGTGGGCAACGCCATTCTGCCGGGCATCATGGCGGAGTTCTGCCGTGAGTTTCCCGCTGCGCAGTTCTGTCTGCGTGTGGGCAACACCCAGGCCATCGCCGAGGCCGTGGCGCAGTTCGAGGTCGATCTCGGGCTCGTCGAAGGCGCCTGTCACCGCGACGACCTGGCCATTGCACCGTGGCTGCGCGATGCGCTGGTCGTGGTTTGCGCCCCAGACAGTCCTCTGGCGGGCCGCGAGGTCAGTCTGGAGGAGTTGCGCGCAGCCCGCTGGCTGCTGCGTGAGCCGGGTTCGGGCACCCGCGAAACCGTCGAAACCCTGCTGCTCGAACATTTGCACGGCTTCGAGCGGGCCATGGTGCTGGGTAGTTCGGAGGCCATACGCGGCGCGGCCATCGCCGGCCTGGGGCTGACCTGTATTCCCCGCCGATTGGTGCGCGATGCGCTGGATCACGGCCACCTCGTCACCGTGCGCAGCCCGCTGCCGCCCATGCACCGCACGCTCTACATCGTGCATCATCAGAAAAAGACCTTCTCCCAGCCGCTGCAACGCTTTTTGCAGTTCTGCCAGAACTGGCAGGACGATTCTTTTGTTTCTACTCCTGGCTGATTCACAAAGCCTTGTCCCATGAACTCAGCTCCCAACACCCCTGCCGCAACCGCCGCCCCCCGCCTCACCTCGCTGTCGCATGGCGGCGGTTGCGGCTGCAAGATTGCGCCGGGCGTCCTGTCCGAAATCCTGAAAAAGCACGCGCCGCTACTGCCCAGGCCTGAGGCCCTGCTGGTCGGCAACGAGTCTGCGGATGATGCGGCGGTGTATCTGCTCAACCCCGAACAGGCGCTGATTGCCACGACCGATTTCTTCATGCCCATCGTGGACGATCCCTTCGACTTCGGACGGATCGCCGCGACCAACGCCATTTCCGACATCTACGCCATGGGCGGCACGCCCATCATGGCGCTGGCGCTCGTGGGCATGCCCATCGGCGTGGTGCCGCTGGATATCGTGGGGGACATTTTGCGGGGCGGCGAAACCGTTTGCGCGCAGGCCGGCATTCCCATTGCAGGGGGGCACAGCATCGATTCGGTCGAGGCCATTTACGGACTGGTGGTCATGGGTCTGGCGCACCCCAGCCACATCCGCCGCAACGACAGCGCCCGACCCGGCGACGTGATAGTGCTGGGCAAACCGCTGGGCGTGGGCATTCAGTCGGCTGCGCTCAAAAGCGAAGCGCTCGATGCCGCGGGCTACGCGCGCATGATTGCCAACACCACGCAGCTCAACACCCCCGGCAAGCAACTGGCCCTGCTGCCCGGCGTGCATGCCCTGACCGACGTCACTGGTTTCGGCCTGCTCGGCCATCTGCTGGAAGTCTGCCGCGGCTCGGGACTGCGGGCGGAAGTGCGCTTCGCCGATGTGCCCCTCATCGAAGGCGTGGCGGAGCTGGCGAGCGCCGGCCACATCACAGGCGCATCGCGCCGCAACTGGGCCAGCTATGGCGGCGAAGTCGCGCTTGCCGCCGATCTGCCGCCGCTGGCTCAAACGCTGCTCACCGATCCGCAGACCTCCGGCGGCCTGCTCGTGAGCTGCGCGCCGGATCAGGTTGACGAGGTGCTGCGCGCCTTCCGCGACGAAGGCTTTGCCCAAGCCGCCGCCATCGGCCTATTGAAAGCGGGCACTCCGGGCATTGACGTGCGCGCCTGAGCACCGTTATCGCGCGTCCCCCTTCTTGCGCGCGGCGGCGGCGATTACCGCCGCCGCGCGCAAGACTGCTTCACCCCCTCCCCTGCGGGCAAACCCGAGCCCGGAAATTTCAGTTCGCGTCTGTTACATCTTTATACTTCGGGCGCGGACTGTTTCATCTCTGTCATGCAATAAAGCCTTGCCATGACACTTCTCTGAACAAACAGCCGTCAACGACTCGTTCACAAAACAATCGGGAGATGTCTTGAACGCCTTACTTGCCCTATCCCGCGGGATTGACTGGCTCAACGAGCGCGTGGGCCGCTTTGCCCTCTGGCTCATTCTTGCTTCGGCCATCATCAGCGCACTCAATGCGGTCGTACGCAAAGCCTTCGACTACAGCTCGAACGCCTTTCTGGAAATTCAGTGGTACTTCTTCGCCGCAGTGTTTCTCCTGGCGGCCGGCTACACGTTTTTGCACAACGAGCATGTGCGCATCGACGTGCTCTCCAGCAAGCTCTCGCCGCGTGGGCGCAACTGGATCGACATCATCGGCATCGTGTTCTTTCTGTTTCCCTTCGTGGTTGAAACCGTGCGGCTGTCGCTGCCCACGGTGATCAACGCCATCGCCTCGGGCGAGATGTCGAGCAATGCCGGCGGGCTGATCCGCTGGCCGGTTTACATCCTCGTGCCCATTGGCTTCTCGCTGCTCGGGCTGCAGGGCGTGTCCGAGTTGATCAAGCGCGTGGCATTTTTGCGCGGGCTGATCGACGACCCGCTGGTGAAGAAAAACGAAAAAACGGCAGAAGAAGAACTGGCCGAATTTATGTTGGCGCAGAAAAAAAACGAGGCCCAATAAATGACCGCCTTTCTCATTGCGAATATCGCGCCCATCATGTTCGCGGCGCTGGTGCTGTTTTTGCTGGTCGGCTTTCCGGTGGCGTTCAGCCTGGCAGCCTGCGGCCTGCTGTTCGGTTTTATCGGCGTGGAACTCGAGCTGATGCCGCAGGCGCTGCTCGAAGCCATTCCGCTGCGCATCATCGGCATCATGCAGAACGACACCCTGCTGGCCATTCCCTTCTTCACCTTCATGGGCCTGCTGCTCGAGCGCAGCGGCATGGCCGAAGACCTGCTGGAAACCATCGGCCAGTTGTTCGGCCCGATTCGCGGCGGCCTGGCGATCGCGGTGATTTTTGTCGGTGCGCTGCTGGCGGCAACCACAGGCGTGGTGGCGGCTTCGGTGATTTCGATGGGCCTGATCTCGCTGCCCATCATGCTGCGCTACGGCTATGACCGCCGTCTGGCCTCGGGGGTGATCGCCGCTTCAGGCACGCTGGCGCAGATCATCCCGCCGTCGCTGGTGCTCATCGTCATGGCCGACCAGCTCGGCCGCAGCGTGGGCGATATGTACAAGGGTGCGTTCATCCCCGGATTCGCGCTCACGGGTTTATACCTCGCTTACGTCGTGGGCGTGACCTTGATTAAACCGCAATGGGCCCCGGCGCTGCCACCCGAGGCCCGCACCATTCGCGAGCCCAACGGCGATAGCGGCCTGCGTTCGCTGGGCATTCTGTTTGGTGTGGTGTTGATTTCCAGCATCGTGCTGGCCCGCAACTACAGCGCGCTGCTGAGCTGGCGCGCGGGGCACGAAGTGATTGCTGCGACGGATGAAACCATCGTCGTGGCCATGACCTTCGGCGTGATTCTTTCGCTGGTGCTGTCGCTGCTCAACCGAGCCTTCCGACTCAATCTGTTGTCGCAGATGGCCGAGCGCGTGACATTCGCTCTGGTGCCGCCCCTCACACTGATCTTCCTCGTGCTGGGCACCATTTTCCTGGGCGTGGCCACGCCCACCGAAGGCGGCGCGATGGGCGCCGTGGGCGCGCTGATCATGGCGCTTAGTCGCAAACGGCTCAATATCGATCTGCTCAAGCAGGCGCTCAACACCACGACCAAGCTCTCCACCTTCGTGTTGTTCATCCTCATCGGCTCCACGGTGTTCAACCTGGTGTTCCAGGGACTCGATGGCCGCGTCTGGGTGGAGCATCTGCTCACCAGCCTGCCAGGCGGTGTGCTGGGCTTCCTCATCGTCGTGAACATTCTGGTGTTCGTATTGGCCTTCTTCCTCGACTTTTTCGAGCTGTCGTTCATCATCATTCCGCTGCTTGGCCCTGTCGCGGAGAAGCTGGGCATCGACCTGATCTGGTTCGGCGTGCTGCTGGCGGTGAATATGCAGACCTCGTTCATGCACCCGCCCTTCGGGTTTGCGCTGTTCTACCTGCGCAGCGTCGCGGCCAAGGACGACTACACCGACAAGGAGACCGGCAAGCGCATCGCCCGCGTGACCACCGGGCAGATCTACTGGGGTGCGGTGCCTTTCGTGCTGATTCAGATCATCATGGTTGGCTTGGTCATTGCCTTCCCGGGTCTGGTCACCAGCGGCCTGGACCATCATGCTGAAGTCGATATCAACAAGGTGCAGATCATTGGGCCGTCTGATGACAACAGCTATGAGTCCATCGCCCCACCGAGCTTTGGTGCATCAGAGGCTGCCCCGGCCGAAGGTGGCAGTGCACCAGCCGCTGTAGAGGAAGACCCCGCCGCTGCGGTGATGCGCTCGCTGCAGGCCGAGCCATCGGCGAGTGGGGCAGCGAAATAGCGCGGTTGTCGCCCATGAAAAAGGCCCGGAATTCCGGGCCTTTTTCATTCCTGGCATCAACGCACGGTTGCGTCAGCCCTCGTCGGCGATCAGTTGCTTGAGGTCGTGCACAAACGCGGCGGGAGGATTGGTGTCAGAACCCAGCAGATGAATGCGTCCACTGCGACCAAAAATGTAAACCCCCGCGCTGTGATCCACCACATAGTTCCCCTGCGCATCGGGCTTGCCATAGCTGAAGGCCACGCGGTAGCGCCGAGTCAAATCATCGATCTGTTTGATGGTGCCGGTCAGGCCGACGGCGTTGGGGCTGAATGCTGCGGTGTACGCCTTGAGTATGGTGTTGGAGTCGCGCTTGGGGTCCACGCTGACGAACAGGATACGGACATCCTTGCCCTGCGGGCCAAGCTGCTGCACCACATTCGACATGAGCTGCATGGTGGTCGGACAAACATCGGGGCAATGGGTGTAGCCGAAGTAGAGCAAAACAACCTTGCCCTTGTAGTTCTCCGCGGTGACCTTCTGCCCCAGATCGTTGGTGAGATTGAATTCGAGATTGGGCATCACTCCGGTGATGTTGCTGAGCTGCCAGGTCTGGTTGTTGTGGTGCCCGCAGCCCGCCAGCGGCAAGGCCAGCGCTCCCAGCAAAACGAGGCGGCGCGACAGGGATCGAGATTGAGACAAGATGGGAGGCAACGTCATGGTGAATTTCGCAAAAAACTTTCGTTTTCAAACAGGCTCGCATTGTGCCGTGTCCGGGCTCGGCTGAGCGTCACAACTCGCGTCACAACTCTTTACCGGGCAAGACGCAACCAAACGTCACCCAGCCACTCCAAAGCGTTCTGACTGCATCTGGAGTGTGCCATGTCCAAGCGCGCCCTTCTCAAAGCCCTGCTGGCCGGTGGGCTAACCACCCTGGCCACCGCGGCACTCACGGTTGCGGCCAGCGCGCCTCAAGCGCCGTTGATGGCGATCAATGTGCTGCATATCGCCCCGCTCGATCATCACGCATTGCCCCTCACCGCCCTGCCGCCGGGGCAACGTGTGATCGTGGTCAACGACACGCATCGTCCCTTGCAGGTCAAGGGCTTCGCACGCGGCGGCAGCGCTTAATCGCCGTCAAACCAGCTTTTGCCACCAGCTTTTGTGGGCGTCGGCGAGAAGCTGGTGCACGTCGTGGGCGATGCCTTCGGGCGGCGTGAGTTCGGTGCCGATCAAGCGGCCATTGCCGTGGGGGCCGAACACATAGATTGCTGCGCTGTGATTGACCACATAGTTGCCATGCGCATCGGGCTTGCCGTAGGAATAGCTGACGTGATAGCGACCCGCCAGCGTTTTGGTCTGCGCCACGGTGCCGCTCAGACCGATGGCGCTGGACATGAAGGCCTGGACATAGGCATCGAGCACCTTCGGCGTATCGCGCTTGGGATCGACCGTGACGAAGATCACCTGCACGTCCTTGCCCTGCGGCCCGAGCAGTTGCTCGGCGCGGGCGAGGTGCGCCATGGTGGTCGGGCAGACGTCCGGGCAGTGGGTGTAGCCGAAATACAGCACCACCACCTTGCCGAGAAAGTCCTTGGACGACTCCAGCTTGCCGCTGCTCGAAGCCATATCGGTGAATTGCAGCGGCTGCATGATTTTCGGACCGATGTAGTCCATCGCCCATTTCTGTTCATGCGGCTGCTGGGCACAACCTGAGAACGCCAGAACCAGCGCGCTCATCAACATCCATTTGAAAGCAACCATTCCCCCAGGCTCCCGATCTTTGTTTCTGTGCTGTGGTGGAGTCTGCCGACAACGTGCGAGTTCGGCGCAAACACATGCACGCACAGACTTCACATTCTGTCAGCCCCAGGGAAACTCCTGATCGGCCAAACTCAGCCCAACTGTAAAGTGAGGCGTCTCATTCAATGTATTACAGCAGCGCACTGAAATCGAAGCCGACCCGTTGCGCCACTTCCCGGTGCAATTCAACGCTCACAAGTCGCCTGACTGTCCACGGGGCCCCACCACATCATGTTCTCTTCCCATCTGCACACAGATCCAGGGCAAACGCGCCCCATCCTCTCATTTGCCGCCGTGGGCGTGCTGCTGGTCAGCTTGTTCTGTGGTGGCCTGGCGACCCGCCAGGCCGAGGCCGCGCCAACGCCTGCGGCCGCATCCGCAGCGCCCTTGCTCATGGGCTTTCAGTTTGGACTGGCCGCTGAAAACCAACAAGCCCTGAATGTCATCGGGCAGACACTCAGCGATGTCGTCAGCAACGCTGTCAGCCGCAAGGTATTGTGGTTACCGAACTTCGACCTCAAGACCGCGCAGGCGAGTTCCGAGGCGAGCAGCTACAGCTTTGCCTTTGTCAAACCGCCCAACCTGACTGCCGCCCTGCTGGCCAAGGGCTGGCAGCTGGTTGCCGTGGGCAAAGACACGATGCACTTCGGCACCGATCTGATCGCCCGGCAATGTCCCAATCAGGCCGGGAAAATTCTCGTTGGCGGCGGCAGTCTGAGCGTGCTCGGGCTCAGCACCGCTGTGCCGGAGACCTGCATCTCACCCGACGCGGTGTGGAATTCGCCGTCGGCGGTGTTGCTTGCGCCGCAAAAGGGCAGCCTGGTGGACATGATTGCGCAAAAGCTGTGGCTGGGGCATGCCAAGCAGCTGCCCAAAGTTGTCCACGTCAAAACGCAGAATGCGGTCACAGGTCTGATGCGCGACATGCATGTTGCGGCCATCGGGGTGGTGACCCCCGTGGTCTCTAAGCAGTGGCTGGCCGAGGGCGGCGTATTGTTGCAGCATCAGCCCATGCCCATGTGGGCGGTACTGGCCGCCCCAAGCGTGCCGGAGGACTCGGTGGCCAAAGTGCGCGCCGATTTGCTCGGCGCGGCTTCGGAGCGGGCCAACAAAGCCCTGGGCCTCACCGGATGGGAAGTCGGCAGCCCGAAGGCCTATGCCGACTTCCTCAAGTGGCTGAAAAGCTGAACGCTCCGCCCTTCAGCCGGTCACCCTGGCCGGTGTTCAGCCCCGTTCGAACACGATCTGACCGTTTTTGAGGTTGACCGGAATCACATCCTTCGGACCGAAGCGGCCTTCGAGAATCAGCTTGGCCAGCGGGTTCTCGATGCGCTGCTGAATCGCCCGCTTGAGCGGCCGTGCGCCGAACACCGGATCGAAGCCTTCTCGGGCAATCTCGGCCAGTGCTTCGCTGCTGACATCCAGCCGCATATCGAGCTGCGCCAGTCGCCCTTCCAGACCGCGCAACTGGATGCGCGCGATATCCGCGATCTCTTTCTCACCCAGAGCGTGGAACACCACCACCTCGTCGATGCGGTTGAGAAACTCCGGACGGAAATGCGCCTTCACCTCCTCCCACACCGCATCGCGGATGGCCTGCTGCGGTTGGCCGCTCATCGCCATGATCTGATGCGAGCCCAGATTGCTGGTCATCACAATCACCGTGTTCTTGAAGTCCACGGTGCGGCCCTGACCGTCGGTGAGCCGCCCGTCGTCGAGCACCTGCAGCAGCACGTTGAACACGTCCGGATGCGCTTTCTCCACCTCGTCGAACAGCACCACGCTGTAGGGCTTGCGGCGCACGGCTTCGGTGAGATAACCGCCTTCGTCATAGCCCACATAGCCGGGCGGCGCGCCGATGAGTCGGGCGACCGAATGCTTCTCCATGAACTCGCTCATATCGAGGCGCACGATGTGCTCGTCGGTGTCGAACAGGAACTCGGCCAGTCCCTTGGTCAGTTCGGTCTTGCCCACGCCCGTCGGGCCGAGGAAGAGGAAAGAACCATACGGCCTGCGCGGATCGGACAGCCCGGCGCGCGAGCGGCGAATGGCGTCGGACACCGCGCGAATCGCCTCGTCCTGCCCCACCACGCGGCGGTGCAGGCGCTCTTCCATATGGACCAGCTTGTCGCGCTCGCCCTGCACCAGCTTGGACACCGGAATGCCGGTCGCGCGTGACACGACCTCGGCGATTTCCTCCGCGCCCACCTGGGTGCGCAGCAGGCGCCGCGCCTGCGGCTGGTCGCCGTCCGCGGTTTCCTTGGCCTGCGCCTCATGCAGCTTGCGCTCCAACTCCGGCAGGCGGCCGTATTGCAGCTCGGCCACCTTGTTGAAATCGCCCTTGCGCTTGAGTTCCTCGATCTCGAAACGGATTTTGTCGATCTCTTCCTTGATCGCGGCCGAACCCTGCACCGCGGCCTTTTCGGCCTTCCAGATTTCGTCCAGATCGGCGTACTCGCGGTCGAGCTTGGCGAGTTCTTCCTCGATCAGTGCCAGGCGCTTTTGCGAAGCCTCATCCTTCTCGCGCTTCACCGCTTCGCGCTCGATCTTGAGCTGAATGCGCCGGCGATCGAGCTTGTCCATCGCCTCCGGCTTGGAGTCGATCTCGATCTTGATCTTGGCCGCGGCCTCGTCGATCAAGTCGATGGCCTTGTCGGGCAGAAAGCGGTCGGTGATGTAGCGGTGGCTCAGCTCCGCCGCGGCGACGATGGCCGGGTCGGTGATTTCCACCCCGTGGTGCACCTCGTACTTCTCCTGCAGGCCGCGCAGGATGGCGATGGTGTCTTCCACGCTGGGCTCATCGACCATCACCTTCTGGAAGCGGCGCTCCAGCGCGGCGTCCTTCTCGATGTATTTGCGGTATTCGTCGAGCGTGGTCGCGCCGATGCAGTGCAGTTCGCCGCGTGCCAGCGCCGGCTTGAGCATATTGCCCGCGTCCATCGCGCCCTCGCCCTTGCCCGCGCCGACCATGGTGTGAATCTCGTCGATGAACACAATGGTCTGCCCGGCGTCTTGCGACAACTCCTTGAGCACGTTTTTCAGCCGCTCCTCGAACTCGCCGCGAAACTTGGCCCCGGCCAACAGCAAGGCGATATCGAGCACCAGCAAGCGTTTGCCGCGCAGGCTGTCGGGCACCTCGTCGTTGACGATGCGCTGCGCCAGCCCTTCGACAATGGCCGTCTTGCCCACGCCCGGCTCGCCGATCAGCACCGGGTTGTTTTTGGTGCGGCGCTGCAGCACCTGGATGGCACGGCGAATTTCGTCGTCTCGGCCGATCACCGGATCGAGCTTGCCCTGGCGCGCGCGCTCGGTGAGGTCGATGGTGTATTTTTTCAGCGATTCGCGCGCACCTTCGGCCTCGGCGCTGTTGACGTTCTGCCCGCCGCGCACCGCCTCGATGGCCGACTCCAGCGACTTGCGGGAGAGGCCGTTTTCACGCGCGATGCGTCCGGCCTCACCCTTGTCGTCGGCCACAGCGAGCAAAAACAATTCGCTGGCGACGAACTGATCGTTGCGCTTGGTGGCTTCTTTCTCGGTGATGTTGAGAAGGCCATTGAGTTCGCGGCTGACCTGCACATTGCCATCGGTGCCTTCGACTTCGGGCAGACGATCGATGGCCTGCGCGGTGGCTGCCGTCAACCCCGGCACATTCACCCCGGCGCGTGCGAGCAGCGCTTTGGGGCCGTCCTGGCCGAGCAAGGCGTGCAGCAAATGCACCGGCTCGATATAGGCGTTGCCGTGATTGACCGCAAGCGATTGCGCCTCGGCCAGTGCCTCCTGAAACTGGGTGGTGAGTTTTTCGATCCGCATGGAATCCTCCGTCTTGAACTGCCCTGTAGATACGGCGTCAGGAGGATATTTTCAAGCGCGACGGTGTCAGGGCAGTTGATCTGACACGGCAAACAGGCGCATCCTCAGCGCTTGAGTTTGGCGAAGGCGGCCGCCATGGCGGTGTTCTGTGGGGACGGTGCAGCGCCCGCGCGATGGCTGCCCGTGCGGCCGCCCTCCTGGCGTTCACGCGGACGGGACTGGCCCTGCCCGCCCTGCGGGCGCGCCGCATCGCGCGCCGGGTCGGCCGGCCGCATCGACAGCGCAATGCGCTTGCGCGCCACATCCACCTCAACCACACGCACCTTGACGATGTCGCCCGTCTTGACCACCTCGCGGGCGTCGTTCACGAAGCGCTGCGCCATTTGTGAGACATGCACCAGCCCGTCCTGATGCACGCCCAGATCGACGAACGCGCCAAACGCGGTGACATTGGTAACCGTGCCTTCGAGCTGCATGCCTGCTTCGAGTTGCTTGATATCGTGCACGCCATCGAGCAGCTTGGCCGTGCGGAATTCGGGGCGCGGATCGCGGCCGGGTTTTTCCAGCTCGGCCAACACATCGCGCACGGTGAACGCGCCGAAGCGGTCGTCCACGAACTGCTCGGGGCGCAGGCGCTGCAGCGCATCCCGGTTGCCCATCAACAGGCTGATCGGCTGGCCTGCCGCAGCCAGCACCTTTTCCACCAACGGATAGCTCTCAGGATGCACGCCGGTGCGGTCCAGCGGATTGTCACCGCCGTTGATGCGCAGAAAACCCGCGGCCTGCTCGAAGGTTTTGTCGCCCAGGCCGCGCACCGCCCTGAGTGCCTCGCGGTTGGCGAAAGCGCCGGTCTGGTCGCGGTGCAGCACGATCTGCTCGGCAATGCGCGCACTCAGGCCCGCCACGCGGGCCAGCAGCGGCGCCGAGGCGGTGTTCAGGTCGACGCCGACGGCGTTCACGCAGTCTTCGACGATGGCGTCGAGCTTGCGCGACAGCGCGGTCTGGTTCACATCATGTTGATACTGGCCGACGCCGATGCTCTTGGGGTCGATCTTCACCAGTTCGGCCAGCGGGTCTTGCACCCGGCGGGCGATGGACACCGCGCCGCGCAGGCTCACGTCCAGATCGGGAAACTCGCGGCTGGCCAGACTGCTGGCCGAATACACCGAGGCGCCGGCCTCGCTCACCGTGAGCTTGGTCAAGCCAGGCTGGTTGGCGTTGCGCAGCAGTTCGGCGGCGAGCAGATCGGTTTCGCGGCTGGCGGTGCCGTTGCCAATGGAGATGAGTTGCACGTCGTGGCGTTGCACCAGCGCCGCCAGGGTGGCGAGTGCGCCTTGCACGTCGCGCCGCGGCTCGAAGGGGTAAACCGTGGCGGTATCGAGCAGTTTGCCGGTAGCGTCGACCACGGCGACTTTCACCCCGGTACGAATGCCGGGGTCGAGTCCCATGACCACCTTCGGCCCGGCAGGGGCGGCCAGCAGCAGGTCGCGCAAATTGGCACCGAATACATCGATGGCCACCGCCTCGGATTGTTCGCGCAGGCGCGACAGCAACTCGCGCTCCAGCGTGAGGGAGAGTTTGACCTTCCAGGTCCACTGTATCGCGCGGCGCAACCAGTCGTCTGCGGCGCGGCCCTGATGGCTCCAGCCCAGCAGCACGGCAAGACGCCCCTCGGCCAGGGCAGCCAGCGTCGGTGCGACCGTGCCTTCGGGCATTGGCGGCAGGTCGATGCGGACATCGAGCATCTCTTGCGCCCGCCCGCGCAACACGGCCAGGGCGCGGTGCGAAGGCACTTTATCCAGCGGCTCGGCGTAGTCGAAATAGTCGCGGAATTTGGCGCCTTCTTGCTCTTTTCCGGCGCGCAACTGGCTGATCAGGTGGCCGGTCTGCCACAGCCATTCGCGCATCGGGGCGACCACCGCCGGGGCTTCGGCCCAGCGTTCACTCAGAATGTCGCGGGCGCCGTCGAGGCAGGCCTGCGGGGAGGACGTATCTGCCGCCTCGGTGCTGTCCTGCGGGCGGACGAAACCCGCCGCCGCCTGCAGCGGATCGGTCTGCGGCTGCAGCCAAATCAGATCGGCCAGCGGCTCCAGCCCGGCCTCGCGGGCCTTTTGCGCCCGAGTGACGCGGCGCGGCTTGTAGGGCAGGTAAAGGTCTTCGAGTTCCTGCTTTTGCCCAGTCGCGCTGATGGCGGCCTGCAGTTCGGGCGTGAGCTTGCCCTGCTCGGCGATGGACTGCAGCACCACGGCGCGGCGGTCTTCGAGTTCGCGCAGATAGAGCAGGCGCTCTTCCAGCGTGCGCAGATGGTCGTCGCTCATGCCGCCCGTCACCTCTTTGCGGTAGCGAGCAATGAAGGGCACCGTGGCCCCGCCATCCATCAGTTCGATGGCCGACTGAATCTGCTGCGCCGGGAGCTGCAGTTCGGCGCTGAGCGCCTGCAGCACCCGCCGAGCGGCGGCCTGCGGGTTGGCATACGGATTCTGGGAAGCGGTATCGGCAGCGGTCATGGCGGATCAGAAGACAGGCAAAAGCCCAGCAGTCTAACCAGCCCGGACCGGCTCCGACATGGTTTACAGCGCGTTCACCGGCAGCTTGAGATAGCTGACCCCATTGGCTTCGGGTTTGGGCATTTCACCGGCGCGCACATTGACCTGCACCGAGGGCAGGATGAGCGCGGGCATGCTCAGCGTGGCGTCGCGCTTTTTGCGGAAAGCGACGAACTCCTCCTCGGTGGTCTGGGCATTGAGCTGGACATTGCCCTCACGCTCGGCCTGCACCGTGGTCTGCCAGATGGGGTCGCGTCCGCCGGGCATGTAGTCGTGGCAAAGGTAGAGCTTGGTCTGCGGCGGCAGGCTGTAGAGCTTGTGCACCGATTGGTAAAGCACATGCGCGTCGCCGCCCGGAAAGTCGCAGCGCGCCGTGCCGTAGTCGGGCATGAACAGAGTATCGCCGACAAAGGCGCTGTCGCCCACCAGATAAGTGACGCAGGCGGGCGTGTGGCCGGGGGTATGCATCACCCGGGCTTGCAGCTTGCCAATGGCAAAGGTCTCACCGTCCTTGAACAGATGATCGAAGGGCGAACCGTCGGTGGGCATGGTGCTGTCGTTGAACACCTGGCTGAACACCTTTTGCACGTCCTGAATGTGTTCGCCAATCGCGATCTGGCCGCCGAACAGCTTTTTGAGATAGGGCGCGGCGGAGAGGTGGTCGGCATGGGCATGGCTTTCCAGCAGCCAGTCCACCGTGAGCCCCTGCTCGCGCACGTAGGCGGCGATCTGGTCGGCAAAGTCGGTTTTGGTGCGACCCGAGGCGTAATCGAAGTCGAGCACGCTGTCGAGAATTGCGCAGTGGCGAGTTTCGGGGTCGATGATGCAATGGGTCGCCGTAAAGGTGGGCGCGTGAAACCAGCTCTGAACGGTGGGGGTCTGCGTACTCATACGGGTATCTCCTAGGCGGAATGCGTTGCAGAAACACTATAGAAAAGAATATATTGTTTTTCCATTAGGAGTTACCTGATTGAGTGAGCCATATCAATGTCAAGCACGCAAGATTTTGAGATTCCCAGCGTCGAGCTCATGCGGCGCAACTCGGAACAGGCGGGCGCCTTGTTGAAAACCCTGGGCAATCCTGACCGTTTGCTTATTTTGTGTCAGATCAACCGCGGGGAGATCTGCGTCAGCGACCTGGAGGTGGCCTGCGACGTCAGCCAGCCCACGCTCTCGCAGCAGCTCACCGTGCTGCGTGCGCAAGGCCTGGTGAAAACCCGTCGGGAGGGCAAGCGGGTGTATTACAGCCTGGCCAGCCCGGCAGCCAGCGCGGTGCTGATGACCCTCTATAAGATTTACTGCCACGGCGGCAACGAACCGCCTGGCAAATGAGTTGGTACCGCGACGCTCGCATGTCGGCGCGGTACGGCAAACGGCCTGACCAGAATACTGGCTGGCGTCAATAAAACCAGAGACAAACATGCCCATGTCACGAAGGAGAGACAAATGTTCAGCATCGATTGGGCGCATTTCACGCCCGGCACGGCCATTCTCGGCGGGGCGCTGATTGGCGCGGCAGCGGGCGCCATGGCGCTGGGCGGCGGCAAGATCGCCGGGATCAGCGGCATTTTCGGCGGCGCCATCAACGAAGCCCTGCAGGCCAAACGCCCCACGCCATGGCGGCTGTGGTTTCTCGGCGGACTGATCGCTGCTTCGTTCATCTGGGTAATGTTCCGCCCGGTGCCCGGCGCACATTACGGCGAGTCGTGGCCGGTGATTGCGATCGGCGGATTGATTGTAGGCTTCGGCACCCGGCTGGGCTCGGGCTGCGCCAGCGGCCATGGCGTCTGCGGGCTATCCCGGTTTTCGCCGCGCTCGATGGCGGCAGTGGGCACCTTCATCGGCATGGGCATGGCGACCACGTTCGTCATGCGCCACATCCTCGGAGGGGCCTGAGCCATGAAAACCCTCGCCTTTCTCAGCGGCATCGTGTTCGGTATCGGCCTTCTCGTTTCAGGCATGACCGATCCCGCCAAGGTCATTGCCTTTCTCGACATCGCCGGGCCTTGGGACCCGAGCCTGATTCTCGTCATGGTCACCGCCGTGGTCGTCGCACTGGTGCCCATGCAACTGGCGCAACGACGCGCCCGATCGCTCGTCGGCGAAAAAATCGCCTTTCCATCGACCCGGGGCATCACCGGAAAGCTCATTCTGGGCAGTGCCATTTTCGGCATCGGCTGGGGCATGACCGGCCTGTGCCCGGGGCCCTCGCTCGCATCGTTGGCCGCCTCGACCTGGCAGGAGTGGGTGTTTTTCAGCAGCATGGTCGCGGGCATGATCGGCTTCGAGTTGTGGCAGCGCATGGGCCAACGCACGCGCAGTGCGTCGGCCGCGCCGCTGGTCGCAGCGACTTCGCGCAAAACCTGAGCGCGTTGCCACCACTCGACCACCGTTGCCTGCCTGCCGGGCGCGGTGGTTTTTTCATGGCCTCACCCCTGCGATAGCCGGGTTTTGATCTGATGCAGAGCCGACCTGGCCGCGCCAGTTAAAATTTTGACCCTTTGATACATCCGGTTCCGCAAATGACTTTCGTCGTTACTGAAAACTGCATCCGCTGCAAATACACCGACTGCGTTGACGTCTGCCCGGTGGACTGCTTCCGTGAAGGCCCCAACTTCCTCACCATCGACCCCGACGAATGCATTGACTGCGCCGTGTGCGTGCCTGAGTGTCCGGCCAACGCCATCTACGCCGAAGAAGATGTGCCGGGCGACCAGCAGGCTTTCATCAAGCTCAACGCAGAACTGTCTCGCCAGTGGCCCAGCATCACCAAGCGCAAAGCCGCGCCCGATGACGCGGACGAGTGGAAAGACAAGCCCGACAAGCTGCAATACCTGCAGCGCTGATCTGCTCACCGCACGTTCTAACTCCATCGGCGGCCGTGTTGCCGCCTTGATCTATTTCTCAAGACCCTCTCGCATGGACCTATCCAACGCCTCTCCCGTTTCAGTCGCGGCCGACATCATTGAAACGGACGCCGTCATCATCGGCGCGGGCCCAGTCGGCCTGTTCCAGGTGTTCGAGCTCGGCTTGCTGGAGATCAAGGCCCACGTCATCGACACCCTGGCTCACCCGGGCGGGCAATGTGTCGAGCTCTACCCCGACAAACCGATTTACGACATTCCCGCCGTGCCGGTATGTACCGGGCAGGAGCTGACCGACAACCTGCTCAAGCAGATCGAACCCTTCGGCGCCACCCTCCACCTCGGGCAGGAAGTCACTGTGCTGGAACGCCAGGCCGATGGCCGCTTCCTCGTGGAAACCACCAAATCCACCCGGCTGCTTACCAAAACCGTGTTCATCGCCGCCGGGGTGGGCTCTTTTCAGCCCCGCACCCTCAAGGTGGACGGACTCGATAAATTCGAAGGCAGCCAGTTGTTCTACCGGGTTCGCAACCCGGCGCAGTTCGCCAACAAAAACCTGGTCATCGTGGGCGGCGGCGACTCGGCACTCGACTGGGCGCTGCACTTCGTTCAGTCCAGCGAAAACAAGCCGGAAAGCGTCACGCTCATTCATCGCCGCGACGGCTTTCGCGCCGCCCCCGCATCCGTCGCGCAAATGCACGCCCTTTGCGAACAGCACGAGATGCAATTCCTCGTCGGCCAAGTCAGCGGCTACGAAGAAAACGCTGAGGGTCAGCTGCACATGATCAAGGTCACAGGCAACGACGGCATCACTCGCCGCCTGCCGCTCGATATGTTGCTCGTCTTTTTCGGCCTGTCTCCCAAACTGGGCCCCATCGCGGAATGGGGGCTGGAAATCGAGCGCAAGCAACTCGTCGTCGACACCGAAAAATTCCAGACCAGCATACCCGGCATTTTCGCAGTGGGGGATATCAACACCTATCCCGGCAAAAAGAAACTCATCCTCTCCGGTTTCCACGAAGCCGCCCTCGCCGCATTCGGCGCAGCGCCCTTCATCTTCCCGGAGAAAAAAATCCACCTGCAATACACAACCACCAGCCCGAAACTGCACAAGGTTCTCGGGGTGGAAACGCCAGTGTTCGACTGAGCGTCTTCGCGCATCACTGCGAAATCTATTGACGTCAGATTGATTGCGCGGTATAGTTTTGTGCTTTGCCGTTCCTCGATAGCTCAGTCGGTAGAGCGCCGGACTGTTAATCCGTAGGTCCCTGGTTCGAGCCCAGGTCGAGGAGCCACAGAATACAGAGAAAAATCAAGGCCTTACAGCTTTTGCTGTGAGGCCTTTTTTATTTTTCAAGCCGAAAACAGGGCATGTCAGCGCTTAGCGGTCGAAAACCTTGCATGAGACGGCTGGTTCAGCCGCCTCATGCAAGCAGCTGTGCAGACTGTCCCTAATTCACTGGCGTGAGTTTGGCGATGTTCAGCGCGAGCCACTTGGCGCCGTGACGGTTGAACTTGACTTGGGCTCTGGCGTCTTCGCCGTTGCCTTCCAAGCTGAGCACGACGCCCTCACCGAATTTGTTGTGAAACACGGCTTGCCCAATTCGCAGGCCATGCGAACGCGCTCCGGGCTGACTCGCCCCCCTAACGCCTGCCGGAGAAAACCCAGTGCTTAAGGGTGATCCGGCGTTGGAAGTCGCGGGCGTGAATGACGGCACCGACACTTTCGGGGTGTAACTCCAACTGCTGTGCTGATCGGTACCGAAACCGCCGCCGAACCCCGGCTGTTTGGCGCTGAGCCACTTGAGCGATTCGGTCGGAAGTTCGTCAAAGAACCGGCTGCGCAGGTTGTAGCGCGTCTGGCCGTGGAGCATGCGGGTCTGGGCCAGACTGAGGTAGAGACGCTTGCGCGCGCGGGTGATGGCCACATACATCAGCCGACGCTCTTCTTCCACGCCATCGGTTTCGCTCAGCGCGTTTTCGTGCGGGAACAAGCCTTCTTCCAGCCCGGTAATGAACACGGCGTCGAACTCCAGTCCCTTGGCGGCGTGGACGGTCATCATCTGAATGGCGTCCTGTCCGTTCTGCGCCTGGTTGTCGCCGGCTTCGAGCGCCGCGTGGGTGAGAAAGGCGGTCAGCGGCGAGAAGGTTTCGCCAGTGGCGGGGTCGATGCCGTCTGTAGCGGCGAAGCTGTCGGGCGCGGCTCCAAGGGCCTGACGCTGCTGAGCCGTCGCCTGTAGGCCAAAGCCTTCCTGGGTGACGAAGGCGGCAGCGGCGTTGACCAGTTCCTCCAAGTTTTCCAGCCGCTCCTGACCCTCGCGTTCCTCGCGGTAGTGGGCGTTGAGGCCGCTGGCTTCGAGCACATGGCGCACCAGTTCGGGCAGGCTCATCGCGGCGGTCTGAAAGCGCATCTGCGCGACCAGATCGAGAAAGGCCTGCAGGCTGGCTGCACCACGCCCCCCGAGGGCGTCCACGGCTTCGCTCAGCGGCGTGGCGCGCAGACGGGCGGCGTCTTGCAACTGCTCCAGAGTGCGCGCGCCGATGCCGCGCGCGGGGAAGTTGACCACGCGCAGGAAGGCGGTGTCGTCCTGCGGGTTGTCGAGCAGGCGCAGGTAGGCCAGCGCATGCTTGACCTCCGCTCGCTCGAAAAACCGCAGACCGCCATACACGCGGTAAGGCAACCCGGCATTGAACAGCGCCCCTTCGATGACCCGCGACAGCGCGTTGGCGCGATACAGCACGGCGATCTCGCTGTGCACGAGCCCCTCGCGCAGCAATTGCCGGATTTCCTCGATCAGCCACTGGGCTTCGGCATAGTCGCTCGGCGCCTCGAACACGCGTACCCGTTCGCCCGCACCGGCCTCGGTGCGCAGGTTCTTGCCCAGGCGGCGCGCGTTGTTGGCGATCAGGGTGTTGGCGCTATCGAGAATGTGGCCGTGCGAGCGGTAATTACGCTCCAGTTTGATGAGGTGACGCACACGAAACTCGCGCTGGTAATCTTCCATATTGCCAGCGTGCGCCCCGCGAAAGGCATAGATGCTCTGATCGTCGTCGCCCACGGCAAACACGCAAGCGCCCTGCGCGTCCTCCGGTCCGGAGAGCAGTTTGAGCCACTGGTATTGCAGGCGGTTGGTGTCCTGAAACTCGTCCACCAGGATGTGCCGGAAGCGCTGGCGGTAATGCGAACGGATGGCGGCGTTGTCGCGCAGAATCTCGTAGGAACGCAGCAACAGCTCGGCAAAATCGGCCACGCCGTCGCGCGTGCATTGGGCCTCGTAGGCCAGGTAGATCTCGGCCAGTTGTCGGCTTTGCGGATCGCGCGCTTGCACATCGCCCGGACGCAGACCCTGATCTTTGGCGCCGTTGATGAACCATTGCACCTGCTTGGGCGGGTGGCGTTCATCGTCCACATTCAGCGCCTTGAGCAGCCGTTTGATGCTGGCGAGCTGATCCTGGATGTCGAGAATCTGAAAAGTCTGCGGCAACCCGGCCCCGCGCCAGTGCGCCCGCAGAAAGCGGTTGCACAGACCGTGAAAAGTGCCGATCCACATACCCCGCACCGGAATGGGCAGTTGCGCCGACAACCGCGCCATCATTTCCTTCGCCGCCTTGTTGGTGAAGGTCACGGCCAGAATGCCTGCGGGCGTGACTTGCCCGGTGGAAATCAGCCAGGCAATGCGCGTGGTGAGCACCCGCGTTTTGCCGCTCCCGGCGCCGGCGAGGATCAGGGCATTTTCAGCAGGCAGGGTGACAGCGGCGTGCTGCTCGGGATTGAGTTGTTGGATGAGGGCAGACATTGCGGAATTCTAGGGTGCCGAAGCGATGTGCATCGGCCTAGAATGAGTCACCGGGCCGCAAATTTCTTGCCGCCCGGTTTTTTGTGCGCGCTGCCAACGTGCGCCGCTTCTGGAGACTGTGATGGACATCTTCGACTACGACAACATTCTGCTGTTGCCGCGCAAGTGCCGGGTGGAGAGCCGCAGCCAGTGCGACCCGTCGACCGAGTTTGGCGGGCGGCGCTTTCGCCTGCCGGTGGTGCCGGCCAATATGAAAACCGTGGTCGACGCCAACGTCTGTCGCTGGCTGGCGGCCAATGGCTACTTTTATGTGATGCACCGCTTCGATGTGGATGTCGCGGCCTTCGCCCGCCAGATGCGCGATGCCGATTTGTTCATCTCGATCTCGCTGGGCGTCAAGGAAGACGACAAGGCGCTCATCGACCAACTCGCCGCCGAGGGCACGGGCGCCGACTACATCACCATCGACATCGCCCACGGTCATGCCGACAGCGTGCGGCGCATGATCGCGCACATCAAACACAAGCTGCCGCAAGCCTTCGTCATTGCCGGAAATATCGGCACCCCCGAGGCGGTGATCGATCTCGAAGCCTGGGGCGCCGATGCGACCAAGGTGGGCATCGGCCCGGGCAAGGTGTGCATCACACGCATGAAAACCGGCTTCGGCACCGGCGGATGGCAGCTCTCGGCGCTGAAGTGGTGCGCGCGAGTGGCGACCAAACCCATCATCGCCGACGGTGGCATCCGCGAACATGGCGACATCGCCAAGAGCGTGCGCTTCGGCGCCAGCATGGTGATGATCGGCTCCATGCTGGCCGGCCACGAAGAGTCGCCGGGCAAGATTGTGGAAGTCGATGGCCAGTTGTTCAAGGAGTACTACGGCAGCGCCTCCGAATACAACAAGGGCGCCTACCGCAACGTCGAGGGCAAACGCATTCTGGAGCCGCTCAAGGGCCGCCTGGCCGACACCCTGCGCGAAATGGAGGAAGACCTGCAAAGCTCCATTTCCTATGCCGGGGGCACGCAACTCGCCGACATACGCAAGGTCAACTACATCATCCTCGGCCAGAACAATGCTGGCGAACATGTGCTGATGTAAGCCGCTTGCAGGGGGCTGGGAATAGCATCTGCTGCGAGCGCTACGAGCGCCGCAAGCTCTGCGCCCCTTCATGCCAACCCGCCAATCCCCCCTCCCGATCGCTAGCAACGGCGCGCGCCTGCGTGTGCTGTTTGCAGGCATCTGCGCCCTCATCCTCACGGTGGGGCTCGCGCGCTTTGCCTACACCCCCATGCTGCCGGTGATGCACCGCGAGGCCGGTCTCACCACCCTGGCAGCGGGCTGGCTGGCGACCTTCAATTACGCCGGTTACATCACCGGCGCACTCATTGCCGCGGCGGTGGGCAATTTGCGGCAGAAGTTCGTGATGTATCGCATCGGGCTGGTGCTGGCCGTGGTGACGACCGCCGCACTGGGCTTCACCGACAACACCGCTGTCTGGGCGGTGCTGCGGTTTGTCTCCGGGCTGTCGAGTACGGCGGGGCTGCTGCTGGCCTCGGGCCTGGCGTTGAACTGGCTGATCCGCCACGGTCACCGGCCCGAGCTGGGTCTGCATTTCACCGGGCTGGGGCTGGGCATCGTGGTTTCGGGCCTGGCCGTTGGCGCCATGATGGATCGGCTCGGCTGGGCGCAGCAATGGGTGGGGCTGGGCTTGCTCGGTCTGGTGTTTTTCGTACCCGCCTGGCTATGGCTGCCCTCGCCCGCAGCGTCCGGGCCCTTGGGGGGCGCTGGTGTAAAAACCGCTGTCGTTCCGCCCCCGAGGCGCTGGATGGTTTTGTTCATCGCCGTCTATTTCTGCGCCGGTTTCGGCTATGTGATCAGCGCGACCTTCATCGTCGCCATTCTCGACAAACTGCCGGCGCTGGCGGACAAGGGCGGCTGGGTCTGGGTGATCGTGGGGCTTGCCGCGGCGCCGTCGAGCTTTGTATGGGATCGGCTGGCGCGCAGCATGGGCGACCTCCAGGCCTTGCTGCTGGCGTTCGGGCTGCAGACCGTCTCCATCATCCTGCCCGCGATGACGCTCAATCTGCCGCTGAATCTGCTCAGCGCCCTGCTGTATGGCGGCACGTTCGTGGGCATCGTCAGTCTCACGCTCACGCTGATCGGCCGCAGCTTTCCCGACAACCCCGCCAAGGCCATGGCCCGGCTGACTTTGAGCTACGGCGTGGCGCAAATTGTCGCCCCGGCGATGGCCGGTTCGATTGCCGCGCAAACAGGGAGCTACCGCAGCGCGCTGGTCATCACTGCGGTGGTGATGCTCGCGGGCATGGGGCTTTTACTGGTGATGCTGCGCGACACCGCACGGCAAGCGCAGCCGAATTGATCAGGCCGCGGCAAGCAGCGCGCGCATGTATTGCGCGGTGCCTTCTTCCACCGTGGCGAAGTGATGGGTGCAGCCCGCCGCGCGCAAATGGCTAAGGTCGGCCTGGGTGTGGCATTGGTACTTGCCGACCAGCGCATCGGGAAAAGGAATGTAGGCAATCTCGCCGCAATCCACCAATTCCGCCAGACTCAAGGCCGGTTGCCCCGCCTCCTGCCGCAGGGTGTTGACCACGGTTTGCGCCACATCGTTGAACGGCTGCGCACGACCTGAGCCGAGGTTGAAAATGCCGCTTTTGCCCGGATGATCGAAAAACCAGAGATTGACGGCCACCACATCGTCGATCCAGACGAAATCGCGTTCCTGCAACCCGGGGCCGTAGCCCTGATATTCGCCAAACAGCTTGACCTGGCCGTGTTCGCGGTATTGGTTGAAGTGATGAAACGCCACCGACGCCATGCGTCCCTTGTGCTGTTCGCGCGGGCCGTACACGTTGAAATAGCGAAAGCCCGCGATCTGCGTTGTGGCATGCGGCAGCACGCGCCGCACGATCTGATCGAACAACATCTTGGAGTAGCCATAGACGTTGAGCGGGCGCTCGAACTCGGGCGACTCACGAAACACGCTGCTGGCGCCGTAGGTGGCGGCGCTGGACGCATAGAGCAGGCGCACGCCCTGCTTCTGACCGGCGTCGAGCAGCATGCGGCTGCTGCGGTAGTTGTTGTCGAGCATGTAGCGGCCATCGTGTTCCATGGTGTCGGAACAGGCGCCCTGGTGAAACACGGCCTCGACCTTGCCGTAGTGGCCGCTGGCGAACTGCTCGAAAAACACCGTCTTGTCGATGTAGTCGCAGATCTGCAAGTCCACCAGATTGTGAAACTTGTCGCCGCGGGTAAGGTTGTCCACCGCGATCACTTCTGTAATGCCGCGGGCATTGAGCCCTTTGACGAGATTGCTGCCGATGAAACCGGCCGCACCGGTGACGATGACTCTCATGTCGTTCCCCAAAGTTCCTTCGGCGTCACGCTGGCGGTGCCCAACTTGCCGACCACAATGCCCGCCGCCCGGTTGGCCGTGCGCACCGCGTCTTCCATGGAAAGCCCGGCGCCGAGCATCACGGCCACCGTGGCAATCACCGTGTCGCCCGCGCCTGAAACGTCATACACCTCTTTGGCCTCGGTGGGAATATGCAGTTCACCGGTCTCGGTATACAGACTCATGCCTTCTTCCGAGCGCGTCAGCAACAGCGCCTTGAGGCTGAGCTTTTTGCGCAGGCCCTGCGCACGCGCGGTGAGGTCTTGCTCGCTGCTCCAGTCGCCCACCACTTGCGCCAGCTCGGCGCGGTTGGGCGTCAGCAGGGTGGCGCCGGCGTAACGGCTGTAGTCGCGGCCCTTGGGATCGACCAGAATGGTCTTGCCCTGGGTGCGCGCCAGATTCATCATCTGGTCGAGGTGTTCGAGGCCGCCTTTGCCATAGTCCGACAGCAGCACCACGTCGTGGAAGGCCAGTTCCTGCTCGTAGCGCTCCATCATCGCGGCGAGCACTTCGTGATCGGGCTTGTGCTCGAAATCCAGACGGATAAGCTGCTGCTGGCGCGACACCACCCGCAACTTGACCGTGGTCTTGAGCGTGGGGTCTTGCCGCATGGCGTTGCGGATGGGGGTATCGACCAGCAGCGTGACCAGCTTGCGGCCCGGCTCGTCCGCCCCGACCACCGACAGTAGCGTGGCCTGCGCCCCCAGCACGGCGGCGTTGAGCGCCACGTTGGCCGCGCCGCCCACGCGGTCTTCGTCGCGCTGCACACGCACCACGGGCACCGGCGCCTCGGGAGAAATGCGATCGGTCGAACCGAACCAGTAACGGTCGAGCATGACGTCACCGACGATGAGCACACGGGATTGGGCGAGTTGTTCTGCGTTCATGATCCAAGAAGGGAGAGTTCTTCCAGGCGACGGGGCGGGTAAGTCTCCCACCCCTGACAGCCTGGACAGTGCCAGAAATATTGCCGCGCCTCGAAGCCGCAGGCCGCACAGCGGTAGCGCTGGCGACTGCGCAAGGCATTGTCCACCGCGCCCTGCATGGCGGCTGCCGCTTCGGGCACGGTGGCGCCGGGCATGGGGTGTTCGAGCACGCGCTTGAGCGCCAGCAGGCTGCGATGCGACTGCAGATAGTCCTGCGCGCATCGGGCTTGCGAGGTGGGATCGGGGTCGAGCAGCAGCACGGCGTCGAGCAGGTCGATGGCGGGTGTCTGCTGCAAACGCTGACGCAGCCACATCAGCCCCTCGGCCACCTGACCGAGCTGCTGGCGCAGTTGGGCGATCTGCACCGCCGCCAGCGCAATGAATTCAGGCTGCACCAGATCGATGGATTCCAGTATGCGCAAAGCCGATTCCAGTTCACCGTGCTGCTGCGCCCACTGTGCGCGTAGCAAGCGCGGCCGCACGCCCTGAGGCGCCGCCTGCAACGCGGCGTCGAGCGACTGCTGGGCTTCCTGCAGCCGCCCTGCCGCGTGATGTTGCACGGCCAGCTCGCACCAATACTGCGCAATCTGCCGCTGATAGGCGCCGGTGGCGCGCAGCTCCAGTTCGCCGGCACGCGTAATGGCCTTGTTCCAATCTTGGGTGCGCTCGCTGATCTGCAGCAGCGCCGTCAGCGCCTGCGAGGCATAGACGCTGCGGCGCAGATCTTCGTAGGCGGATTCGGCGCGGTCGAGCAGCCCGGCCTTGAAAAAATCCTGCGCCAGGGCAAGTTGCGCGCGTTCACGCGCTTCGCGCGGCAGGTCGGCGCGGGCGAGCAGGTTCTGGTGTACCCGCACCGCGCGCTCATACTCGCCGCGGCGGCGAAACAGATTGCCCAGCGCAAAGTGCAGATCGACGGTATCGGGATCGGCAGTCATGGCTTCGATGAAGGCGTCGATGGCCTTGTCCTGCTGCTCGTTGAGCAAGTGGTTGAGACCCCGGTAGTAGGCCTGCGGGGCATCACGCCGCAGGGCGCGCTCCTTGCCCACCTGCCGCAGATCCACGCGCGCCGCCAGCCACCCCAGCGCGAACATCAAGGGCAGGATAAGCAGCCACCAAAGATCAAACTCCATCGATCGGCCTGTCGATTGGATGCTGCGGGAAATCGACCGGACCGACGCCGGTGGCAGCAGACGGCTTGAGCGCGGGCTCACTGTCGCGCGCCACCCGGCCCTGCTTGCGGTGCCGCATCCACGAAGGCAGCAGCGCCAGCGCGCCCAGCACCGCGCCCAGGGCGAACACCACGAGCAGCAGCACGATCATGGGCGTGCGCCACTCGGTGCCGAACAGCAAGTGCAGGGTGACGGTCTCCAGATTGTTCAGTGCCAGACCGAACAAAAGCAGGAAGACCACCAACCGCAAAAACCAGCTCAGGATGCGCATGGAAATAAAACCGAAACAGGGAAGATAGGGGCAACCGAGCAAGCATATTGCATTCGCCGCCGCGCGCTCTAGGAATCCGTCGGACTTGAGGATCGCGGGCTGCAAAACGGCGCTGCGGCGCCCCAAGCCCGACAGACTCCTGGTGATGTGAAAAACTCCGGGTGGACAATACCGGCCATCGTTCCGCCACTTCTCGCCATCAGCCTGCAACATGTCGCACCGCCCTCACGCCCTGCATTGCCCCGCCCCGACCGCCAGCGCCATCTTCACCGACGCGCAAGCCGCGCTCGATCAGGTGCAGGCCCTCTATGCCGCCGCCGTCACCCATCTGCGCGACAAGCTGGCCGAGTTCATCGCGGGCACTCTGCCGCCCGGCCGCGTGCGGGCCTGCTATCCGGTGGTTCGGGTGCGCATCGACAGCGTGGCGCACCCCGACTCGCGTCTGGCCTACGGCTTCGTCGCCGCTCCCGGCGTTTACGAAACCACCCTCACCCGGCCGGATCTGTTCGCCGACTATCTGCTCGCCCAGTTCCAGTTGCTGCTGACCAACCACGGCGTTGCGCTGGAAATCGGGGTGGGTGAACAGCCAGTTCCGCTGCATTTCGGCTTTGCCGGTCAGGCGCATGTCGAAGGCCATCTCAGCGTCGAGCAGCGCCAGCAACTGCGCGATATTTTCGATCTGCCCGATTTGGCCGCGATGGACGACGGCATTGCCAACGGCACCCACGACACGCCAAACGACCAGCCCATGCCGCTGGCCTTGTTTACCGCTCCGCGCATCGACTACTCGCTGCACCGCCTGCAGCACTACACCGGCACCGCGCCCGAACACTTCCAGAACTTCGTGCTGTTCACCAACTACCAGTTCTACGTCGATGAATTCGTGCGCATGGCGCATGCTCTGATGAGCCAGCCCGCCGCGTCTGCGACCGACGACGATGCGCCCTACACCGCCTTCGTCGAACCCGGCAACGTCATCACCCACCGGGCCACCGCCCAGGGCGCGGCGCGAACCGAGGGACAGGCCTCCACCCGACTGCCGCAGATGTCGGCGTATCACCTCATCCTGCCGGGTCACGGCGGCATCACCCTGGTCAATATCGGCGTCGGCCCGGCCAATGCGAAAAACATCACCGACCACATCGCCGTGCTGCGGCCGCACGCCTGGATCATGCTCGGCCACTGCGCCGGGCTGCGTAACTCGCAGCGCCTAGGCGACTACGTGCTGGCGCACGGCTATGTGCGCGAAGACCATGTGCTCGACGAGGAACTGCCGCTGTGGGTGCCCATTCCGCCGCTCGCCGAGGTGCAACAGGCGCTCGAAGGCGCCGTGGCCGACATCACCCAGTTGCACGGCTACGAACTCAAGCGCGTGCTGCGCACCGGGACGGTGGCCAGCACCGACAACCGCAACTGGGAACTACTGCCCTACCCCGGCCCCGATCGGCGCTTCAGCCAGAGCCGGGCGATTGCGCTCGACATGGAAAGCGCCACGGTGGCCGCCAACGGCTTTCGCTTCCGCGTGCCCTACGGCACCTTGCTGTGTGTGAGCGACAAGCCGCTGCATGGCGAGCTCAAGCTTCCGGGCATGGCCGACCAGTTCTATCGCCAGCAAGTCGAGCAGCATCTGCGCATCGGCCTGCGCGCCATCGCGCGGCTGCGTCAGCAGACCATGGGGCGTCTGCACAGCCGCAAGCTGCGCAGCTTCGACGAAGTGGCGTTTCAGTAAAACCGGGCTCAGCCGGTGTAGCGCACCTGATGCGCATCGGCTTGAGGACGCGGCTGAATATCCCCGATGATCCAGCCGGTCTCACCTTCGGCACGCAGGGTGGCGAGTACGGCCTCGGCCTCGGCCGCGGCCACCACGAGCACGAAGCCCACGCCGCAATTGAAGGTGCGGCGCATTTCGGCGTCATCCACGCCGCCTTCGCGTTGCAGCCAGGCAAACAACCCGGTCTGGCCCCAGGTGGAAGGGTCGAGCACGCACTGCACATTTTCGGGCAGCACGCGCGGAATGTTTTCGCTCAAACCCCCGCCGGTGATATGGGCCATGCCCTTGATGGTGTGCTGCGCCAGCGCCTTCAGCACGGGTTTGCAGTAAATGCGCGTCGGCGCCATCACCGCGCTGCGGAAATCCTGTCCGTCCAGCGTTGTAGGCAGCTCGTCCGGCCCGATGCGAGCGATGATCTTGCGCACCAGCGAATAGCCGTTGGAATGCGCGCCGCTCGACGCTAGGCCGATGACCCGGTCGCCCGCGCCAATGGTGCGGCCGTCGATGATGCCGCTTTTCTCCACCGCGCCCACGGCAAAACCCGCCAGGTCATATTCGCCCGCCGGATACATTCCGGGCATTTCCGCAGTCTCGCCGCCGATGAGCGCGCAACCGGCCTGCTCGCACCCTTGCGCCACGCCGCCGATCACTTGCGTGGCGGTCTGCACCGCCAGCTTGCCGCAGGCGAAATAGTCGAGAAAGAACAGCGGCTCGGCCCCTTGAACCAGCACATCGTTGACGCTCATCGCCACCAGATCGATGCCCACCGTGTCGTGTCGGTTCCACTCGAACGCGAGTTTGAGCTTGGTGCCCACGCCATCCGTCCCGGACACCAGCACCGGCTCGCGATAGCGCTTGGGCACCTCGAACAGCGCCCCGAAGCCGCCGATACCCGCCAGCACGCCGTCGCGCAGCGTGCGCCGGGCCAGGGGCTTGATCGCATCGACCAGCGCATCTCCAGCGTCGATATCCACACCGGCGTCGCGATAAGTCAGGGGAGTTTTTTGCATGATGGGCAGCAGAGGAAGAGGAACGGGAGCGCAGCACCCGCCCCGCATAAAATGCCAAGGCGAAGATTTTATCGAGAGCGCGCACGCGCCTGCTGCTTCGCTCCGACGCTGGCGCCGTTGCGCAAGCCTTTTTCCCCGACGCCCCGACCGCCCCCATGCTCCTGACCCCTCCCGTCAAGAATGCCCTCATCTGGCTGGTCATCGGCCTTGTCGCGCTTTGGCTGATCTGGCTGCTCGGCAGCATCCTGATGCCCTTTCTCGTCGGGCTGACGCTGGCCTACGTGCTGCATCCGCTGGTCGAGCGACTCAAGCGGCGACGCATTCCGCGCGCACTCGGCGCTGCGGTGGCGATCATCGTGGCCATCGGTCTTTTCGTCGGCCTGTTTCTCTTGCTGGTGCCTGTGGTCACTGAAATCGTGCCCTTGATCCGCGAAAAATTCCCGCTGCTGCTCCAGACCATCATCAACTGGGGCACCCCGCTGCTGGCGCGATTCGACATTCATGTGAAGTTCGATACCGCCAGCGTGCAGCAGACTCTGTCCAAATACCTGTCCGCGCACGGAGAAGACTGGGCCGGACTGCTGCTGCGCTCAGCCAGCACTGGCGGCATAAGCCTGCTGGTTCTGTTGGGCAATCTGACGCTGATTCCGGTCGTGGCCTTTTATCTGCTGCTCGACTGGACGCCAACGCTGGTGCGAATTCGCGGTCTTATCCCCCCCAAACACCGCGACGCCGTGCTGAGTTTTTTTCATGACTGCGACGTCATCCTCGGCCAGTATCTGCGCGGACAGTTGCTGGTCATGCTGATTCTGGCGTTCTATTACTCCCTCGGCCTGGTGATTGCCGGGTTCAATCTGGCCCTGCCCGTGGGCATCTTCACCGGGCTGGCGGTATTCGTCCCTTATGTAGGCTTCGGCCTGGGCCTGCTGCTAGCACTGCTGGCCGGGGCGCTGCAATTTCTGAGCTGGTACGGCGTGATTGCCGTGGCCATCGTGTATGGCATCGGCCAGTTGATCGAAAGCATGTACATCACCCCGAAGTTCGTCGGCGAGAGCATTGGTCTGCATCCCCTGCTGGTCATTTTCATTCTGCTGGCCTTCGGCACCCTTTTCGGCTTCTGGGGCATTTTGCTGGCCCTGCCCGCGGGCGCCGTGCTGCTGGTCGTGGTGCGCCGCCTGCTGGCCTGGTACCGGCAGAGCGCGCTGTTCGTCTGACCCATGCTGCAAACTACGCGCCAGCAGATTCTGCCGCTGGAATGGCAGGATGAGCGCAGCTTCGACAATTTCGATCCCGGCGTTCAGCCCGAAAATGCGCTAGCGCTGCAAGCGCTGCATGATCTGCTGCAACAGCGCCGCCACAATGCGCTGTATCTCTGGGGCGAGACCGGCAGCGGCAAAAGCCACCTGCTGTGGGCCGCCTGCCACGAGCTCCAAAAACAAGGACGTTGGGCGCTGCTGCTCACCCCGCAAACCCCCGCATCGGCCTGGCCGGATGTCACCGATCTGCTCGCCCAACAAGCCGGCGGCCTGCTGGCGGTGGACGACGCGCAGCAGCTTTCCGACTGGCAGCAGGACTGGCTGTTCGGTCTATACAACGCCGCCCGCTCGGCCGAGCTCGCCTTTCTCGCCTGCGGCAACGCCGCCCCAGCCGCGTTGCCCCTGCGCACCGACCTGCGCACCCGCCTGAGCTGGGGACTGGCGCTGCGCCTGCAAGCGCCCGACGACGCCGTGCGCGCCCGCGTGCTTCAGCGCCTGGCGCACGAACGCGGCTACTCACTCAGTCCCGAATTGCTGCACTACATGCTGACCCACCTCAGCCGCGACCTGTCGCAACTGGGCGTACTGATGGCCGCGTTTGACCGCTATGCTTTGGCCGCGCAGCGACCGGCCACCGTGCCTCTGCTCAAATCGCTGCTGGCCGCACAGCCGCAATTGCTGCACGCGGCGTCGCCCGAATCCGTTTCAGGCTGATCCCTACAGACCCAGCCTTCACACTCCATGCGCAAGCTCGCCCTCTTCGATCTCGACAACACGCTGATTCCTTTCGACTCCGACCACGCCTTCGGGCAGTACGTTGCCGAGCTGGGCTGGGTCGATGCCGAGCAACACCGCCAGCAGAACGAGGCGTTCTATCGGCAGTACAAGGCCGGCACCCTCGATCTCGCCGCCTATCTGCGTTTCGCCCTGCAGCCGATTGCCGGGCGCGACCTCGACGAACTGCACGCCGCGCATGCCGGTTTCATGCGCGACGTCGTGCAGCCGCAAATGCAACCGGCCGCGCAGCAACTGGTCGACCGTCACAAAGCCGCAGGCGATCTGTGCTGCATCGTGACTGCGACCAATACCTTCGTCACCCGCCCCATCGCCGACGCCTTCGGCGTCGAGCACCTCATCGGCGTCGAACTCGAACGCGACGCGCAGGGCCGCTACACCGGCAACTGGGTGGGCATTCCCTCGTTCCGCGAAGGCAAGATCGTTCGCACCGAACAATGGCTAGCCGCGCAAGGACTGGGCTGGGACGACTTCGACCAGATCTGGTTCTACAGCGACTCCATCAATGATCGCCCCCTGCTCGAACACGCCACCCACCCCGTGGTCGTCCATCCCGACCCCTTGCTGGCCGCCGTCGCCCAGGAAAAAGGCTGGCCCACACTTCAGTTGTTGACATGATCCGCAAATTCATCAGTCGCCTGTTCACCTCGAACAAAGCCGAAACCAACCCGCAAAACCGTGGCCAACGCCGCGACCTGCCCCGCTCCCAGCACCAAATCGACGCCAGCCGCCTTTCGCAGAACGCCCGCAACACCGTGCAGACCCTGCAACAGGCGGGTTTCGAGGCCTACATCGTCGGCGGCGCGGTGCGTGACCTGCTGCTGGGCCTCAAGCCCAAAGACTTCGACGTCGCCACCAATGCCACGCCCGAGCAGGTCAAGCCGCTGTTCAAGCGCGCTTTCATCATCGGCCGACGCTTTCGCATCGTGCACGTCATGTATGGCCGCGACATCATCGAGGTCTCCACCTACCGCGCCCTGCACGATGCGCAAGCCGCCGAGTCTGTGGACGGCAACGAGCGCACCTCGCGCCGCGCCCTGGCCGACAAGACCCTGGCGGTGGACAGCAGCGGCCGCGTGCTGCGCGACAACGTCTGGGGCACGCTCGACGACGATGCCGAGCGCCGCGACTTCACCATCAACGCGCTCTATTACGACCCGATCCGCGACGTGGTGGTCGACTACCACCGAGGCATGAAAGACCTCAAAGAGCGGCGCCTGCGCATGATCGGCGACCCCGCCGCCCGCTACCGCGAAGACCCGGTGCGCATGCTGCGCATCGCCCGCTTCGCCGCCAAACTCGGCTTCGATATCGACCCGGCCACGCTCGCGCCCATCGGCCCCAGCGCCGATCTGCTCGCCAATGTGCCGGCCGCTCGCCTGTTCGACGAAACCATCAAGCTGCTGCAGACCGGCCATGCGGTCGCCTCGCTGCAACAACTGCGCCGCCTGGGCCTGCATCACGGCCTGCTGCCGCTGCTCGATCCCGTACTGGAAAAACCCGAGGGCGAGCGCTTTATCACCAATGCGCTGCAAGACACCGACGAGCGCATCGCCCAAGGCAAGACCGCCAGCCCCAGTTTCCTCTTCGCCTGCCTGCTTTGGCATGACGTGGAGCAACGCTGGAACGCGTTGCTGGCCGAAGGCATCGCCCCCCTCATGGCGCTCGATCAGGCCGCTGACGAAGTGCTGGCCGCGCAGGCCGAGCGCCTGGCCATCCAGCGGCGCATCGCCACCGACATGCGCGAAATCTGGTCGCTGCAATCGCGCTTCGAACGCCGCACCCCGCGCTATGCCAACAGTCTGGTCGAACACCCACGGTTTCGCGCTGCCTACGACTTTCTCAGCCTGCGCGCGCGCAGCGGCCAGGCCGAGCCGGAGTTGGTGCAATGGTGGGAGGCTTTCCAGTTCGCCGACGCCGAGGGCCGTGCCGACATGCTCGCCACCGCGCCGCAGCCCAGCGCAGCCAGCAAACCCCGGCGGAGGCGGCGGCGCAAAAAACCGTCTGAAGCGAACCCTGCCGACGGCGCCAGCAACGACAGTTCCGAGTGAAACGCGATGTCCTGCGCCGATGACGTCGAAGCGTTCGTCGCCCTTGGCGCCAATCTGGGCGACGGCGCAGCCACCCTGCGTGCTGCGGTGCAAGCCATCGATGCCCTGCCGCTGACGCGCGTCGCCGCCCGCTCCAGCCTCTACCGCACCGCACCGCAACACGCCAGCGGCCCCGATTATTGGAACGCCGTCATTCTGGTGCGCACCGCCCTATCGCCCGACGCCTTGCTCGACGCGCTGCTGCGCATCGAATCCGACCTCGGCCGCCAGCGCCCCAGCGGCGAAATCAACGCCCCGCGCACCCTCGATCTCGACCTTCTGCTCTACGGCAGTCTGCAACGCCAAAGCGAACGGCTGACCCTGCCCCATCCGCGTATGGCACAGCGCGCCTTCGTGCTGGCCCCGCTGGCCGAAATCTGGCTGGAAGGCCGCATCGACGGCACGCGCGTCGCCGAACTGGCCGAACAGCGCGTCGCCGAAGGGCAGGCGATCGAAAAACTCGGGCCGCTGTGACTTGAGCCCCTCATCTCTCGCTCAACTACCGCCAAAAAATCGCTGCAGCACATAGGCGAGCCCACCGGTGAGCGAACCCACGCTCATGAACAGCGCAAAGATCACGATCAGCACCGGGCCCCAGCCGTTCTGACTGCGACGGTCAGCCGCCGTGTTCCAGCGCGCATCCCATTTGGCGTCCGGAGTGAGGCCGATCACCAGAGTCTGCACCACCACAGCGATCACCACGGCGACAAAAACCGCCAGCAAGGCCCAAGTCAGCGGGTCATCTTGATGATGGGCGACAAAGCGCCAAACCCCAAGCAAACCCAACAGAAACAAGGGGCCGTGCAGCCAGGCCAAAGGATCTCGCAAGCCGCGCAGGTAAAATCGGTGACCGCCAAGCACGCCGGTCAGCAGAGCCAGTAAAGCGGCGGTGAATTTATTTTTGAATCCGGTCTGAGCAGTCATGGCGGGCCGTCAAATCGGAGAGGTTTCGGCGCCCGCGCCCAGCGCGCGTTGCATGAACACGACATCGAGCCAGCGATCAAATTTCCAGCCGACTGCCGGCATACGCCCCAGTTCCTCGAACCCACGCGCCTGGTGCAGACCGATTGAACCGGCGTTTGCGGAATCTCCGATGACAGCCAGCATCTGCCGCATCCCGCTTCGGGTACATGTGTCGATCAAGGCATCAAGCAACTGGCCGCCAACCCCTTGACGCAAGCCGTTCGGGGCAATGTAGATGGAGTCTTCGACCGTAAACCGGAAAGCCTCGCGCGCTCGAAACCAGTTGGCATAGGCGTAGCCGATGATCTCCTGGCCGCGCACGGCGACCAACCAAGGCAGCCCGCGCGACTGCACTTCCTGCAGACGGCGCAGCATCTCGGCCTCGTCAGGCGCCAGGGTTTCGAAGGTGCCTGTGCCATGCATAACATGATGACCATAAATGGCGGTGACAGCGGGTACATCTGCCGCAGCGGCGGCGCGAATGGTGAATTCAGGCATGAAGTGCATTACGGGAGATGAGCATGTTTATAATGGCGAGTTTATTCGAGCGCCGCGCCCCAAGTTTTTGAAGGCAATACTCGTCCGACGGACGGCTGCCCTACAACACCGGTATTTGCTGCAAGGCACCTACCCAGAAAGCCTGGTTCCACGCGGTTGGTTGCCAGCGCTTGACCCAAGCGATGCCCAAACACATGGCCCACGACCCCCTCGTTGGCTCTCATTTTTTTGACAAGGAAGCAAAATGGTTGTGATCCGTCTGACCCGTGCCGGTGCCAAGGCACACCCCTTCTACCACATCGTCGCCACCGATTCACGTAGCCGTCGTGATGGTCGCTACATCGAGCGCCTGGGTTATTACAACCCGGTTGCCCGTGGCGCCGAAGTGCCCCTGCACATTGCGACCGAGCGTCTGAACCACTGGACCAGCGTGGGCGCACAGGTCTCCCCGACCGTGCAGCGCCTGGTAAAAACCGCGCAGAAGTCTGCTTGATCGGTCAGCCTGACGGGTTTTGCCTGCAGCGGGTCGGCTGAAAAGTCGTCCCGCTTTTTACTTGCTTTTTTCATCCGCGCACCGGCTTGTAAGTGGCCATTCCAGACGATCTTTACCTCGTGGGGCATATCCTCGACGCCTGGGGCGTGCGCGGCTGGGTGAAGGTCGCCCCGGACGCCCCGCAAGCGACCGCGTTGCTCAAATCCAAGACCTGGTGGCTCAGCCGTCCAGGCTTTGAAAACGAGCCCACGCCGATTGCGGTACGTCTGGTTCGGCGTCACGGCAGCGCCCTGGTCGCACTGCTCGAAGGACCGGAAGACCGTAGCGGCGCCGAAGCGCTGCGCGGGCGTCAGATCGCCGTGCGACGTGCCGACTTTCCCCCACCTGACGAGGGCGAGTTCTATTGGGCCGACCTGATCGGCTGCGAGGTGCGCAGCCCGGAAGGGGCCGATCTCGGCCGGGTCATTGGCTTGATGGAAAGCGCCGCCCACGCCGTTTTGCGCGTGCAGATTCCGCAGGCCAGCGCGGACGCCAAACCGCGCGAACGGCTGATTCCCTTCGTCGAGGCTTACATCGTCTCGGTCGATCTGCCCGCGAAGACCATCATCGCCCTGTGGGACGCCAGTTACGACTGACCCGCCCCATGCTGCGCTTTGATGTCATCAGCCTGTTTCCCGCCTATTTCGAGCCGCTGAAGTACCACGGCGTATCGCGCCGCGCCTTCGACTCGGGACAGTTGCAACTGCAATGCTGGAATCCGCGCGATTTCACCACCGATGCGCACCGAACCATCGATGACCGTCCCTACGGCGGCGGCCCCGGCATGGTCATGCTGGCCGAGCCGCTGGAACAAGCGCTAGACGCCATCGCCGACGACCGGCGTCTTGCATCGCACCCGCAAGCCCCGGTTTGGCTGTTTTCGCCGACCGGACGGCGCTTCGACCAGCGACTCGTGGAAGACCTGGCCCAATCCGGTGGCGTGACCTTGCTTTGCGCCCGCTACGAAGGTGTGGATCAACGCCTGATCGACCGCCGGGTGGACGCGGAGATCAGCTTGGGCGACTTCGTGCTCTCGGGCGGTGAGATTCCGGCCCTGGCGCTGCTCGATGCCGTCTGCCGATTGCTGCCAGGCGTGCTGGGCAGCGCCGATTCAGCCCAGCAGGACAGCTTTTCCAACGGTCTGCTCGACTGTCCGCATTACACGCGGCCCGAGCACTATCAGGGCCACGGCGTGCCCGAAGCCCTGCTCAGCGGCGATCATGCCCGCATCGCTCAATGGCGCAGGGAACAGTCTTTGCGCCTGACCTTGCAGCGGCGCCCTGACCTGATCGCGCAGATGCAGGCTGCCAACCAGTTGAGCCAGAAAGATCTGCGATTTCTGGCTGCTCTGGGGTATACTCTTCAGGTTTGATCCTCTGCTGGCCTAGCCGCTAGGCTAACTGCACTTGTTAGTGCATCATCAGCGCTGCGGCAACCACAACTGACCCACACCGGCACGGCAAGATCATTGGAGAGCATGAAATGAATCTGATCGCAACTCTGGAGCAGGAAGAAATCGCCCGCGTCAGCGCTGGCAAAACTTTTCCGCAGTTCAACCCGGGTGACACTGTCATCGTGTCCGTCAAGGTGGTTGAAGGCAACCGCAAACGTAACCAGGCCTACGAGGGCGTGGTGATCGCCAAGCGTAATCGTGGGCTGAATTCCAGCTTCATCGTGCGCAAAATCTCGGCCGGCGAAGGCGTGGAGCGTACGTTCCAGCTGTATTCGCCGCAGATCGCGTCGATCGAAGTCAAGCGTCGTGGTGATGTGCGCCGCGCCAAGCTGTACTACCTGCGCAGCCGCTCCGGCAAGTCCGCACGCATCAAGGAAAAACTGGTGCTCAAGTCTGCCGCCGCGGCTCAGGCAAACGCAACTGCAGAGGCCTAATCAGCGTTTGTCCCTGGTCATACCGGCCCAGCCGGATCACCGCCGAAGCCGACTTGCACTGCACGTCGGCTTTTTTGTTTTCTACATCAAACGTGTCCATTCTTCGCCTCACGCCCATCGACCCCGAAAGCGCTGACCTGATCGGCCGCGATGACGGTCTGCCCGCCGTCGCCCCGGAGCGGTTTGAGCCGGATTGGCTGCGGCGCCGCTTTGCCTCACCCACCGCGTGGACACCGGAGCTGTTTGAAGATTCACTACGCCTGAGTTCCCAAGCGCTGCGAGGCGCCGCCGTTCTCATTCCATTGGTACCGCGCGCCGAAGGCCTGCAGGTGCTGCTCACCCGCCGCAATCTCCACCTGCACGAACATGCCGGCCAGATCAGTTTCCCCGGCGGGCGCTGCGACCGCCAGGACATACATCCTGCCGCAACCGCACTACGCGAGGCCCATGAGGAAATCGGCCTGCGCCCGGCGGGGGCCGAAGTGCTCGGCACGCTGCCGCTGTATTGCACTGCATCGCGTTACGCCGTCACCCCCGTGGTGGCGCTCATTCCCGCCGCTGAAAACCTGCAGCCTCAACCCGACGAGGTCAGCGAGGTCTTCGAAGTACCGCTGGCTTTCCTGATGAACCCCCGGCATCACGAGCTTAGGGAGTGGAGGCCGGGCAACGATGTTGCGCCCAACCCTGTTGCCGTGCGGCGCCGCTTTCTGGTCATGCCCTATGTCGCAAACGGGCAGCGCTACGTCATCTGGGGCGCGACGGCCGCCATGCTGCGCAATTTGTACCGCTTGCTGGTTGCGTAAGGCCAAGCCCAGCCCTTCCCGCACAGCCCAACGACACGGCCCAACGAAGCTGCGAGGCGCAAAAGGCTTGTTCAGGGTTGCCTTAGGATAGATGCATGGCTTTTCTCTCCGTTCTGATCGCCCTGCTTGTCGAGCAACTCAAACCCCTGGGCCGCGGCAGCGCCGTGTATCGGCTGCGCCAGAGTCTGGCCGATGTTGCCGCGCGCAACTTCGATGCGGGACGGCCGCATCACGGCGTCGCGGCCTGGTTCATCGCCGTGTTGCTGCCCGCCTTGATCACACTGGCGATTTATCTCGTCGCGCTGCAC
Organism: Thiomonas sp. OC7; assembly: GCF_900634595.1. Classification (NCBI taxonomy): domain Bacteria; kingdom Pseudomonadati; phylum Pseudomonadota; class Betaproteobacteria; order Burkholderiales; genus Thiomonas; species Thiomonas sp. OC7. Next base: position 800,868 of record NZ_LR131953.1, read on the forward strand.
TACAGCCTGCTGCTGGCCCTGGCGTGGAATGTGGCGGTGCTGTATTTCACCCTCGGTTTTCGCCAGTTCAGCCACTACTTCACTGATATCCAGGACGCGCTCAATCACAACGATGCAGCCACCGCGCGCAGCCTGCTCAAACAGTGGAAAGCGCTCGATACCGTGGACATGAGCACCAGTGATGTCACCCAGCAGACCATCGAACATGCCCTGGTGTCGGTGCAGCGCTATGTGCTGGGCGTGTTCTTCTGGTTCATTCTGCCCATCGGCCCGGCGGGCGCCGTGCTATATCGCCTCAGCGACTATGTGGCGGGCAAATGGAATCAGACCGACAGCGAAGCCAGCCCCGCGCTGCAGAGCTTTTCGCAAAAAGCCTTCGACCTGCTCGACTGGGCGCCCGCCCGCCTGACCGCCAGCGGTTACGCCATCGTCGGCAATTTCGAGGATGCCGTCGATGTCTGGCGCGGCTATTCGCAGCTCTGGGCCAACCGCAATACCGGGGTGATGCTGGCCTCTGCCGCGGGCGCAGTAGGCATTCGGCTCGGAGCAACAGCCGCTGCCACGCCCGCCGCCCCGACAGAGCCCGGCTGGACCCAGGAAGGCGAGAACGGCGATCTGGGCATGAGCGGCCTTGCAGCCACGATGCCCGGCGCCATCCCCCAGCCCGCGCATTTACGCAATGTGGTGGGGCTGGTGTGGCGCTCGGTGCTGCTGTGGATGCTGCTGCTGGCCATGCTCAGCGTGGTCAGCTGGGTGAGCTGAAACCAAGCTGAGAACCCCCGGTCGGGCCAAAGCCAACCCGGGAGAAGTGTTCAGCCCGGGATACCCCGGCTCAGCCCGCCAGCAAAGCGTTGACCCGGCGAACATAAGCCGCCGGATCGTCGAGTTGGCCCCCTTCGGCCAGCAAGGCCTGATCGAACACCACCTGAGCCAGATCGTCGGCATGGGCATCGTCAGTCGCCACGCGCTTGACCAGCACATGCGCCGGATTGATCTCCAGCACCGGTTGGGTCGAGGGTATTTCGTCGCGCCCGGCCTGCTTGAGCAAGCGCGCCAGATGCGCGCTCATGCCATCGTCGGCGGCGACCAGACAGGCCGGAGAATCGACCAGCCGCTTGGAAATGCGCACCTCTTTCACCCGCTCGCCCAAAGCCTGCTTGAAGCGCTCGATCAGGGCCTGATGATCGGCAGACGGCTCTTTGTCGTCCTTGGCCTCGTCGGCCTTGTCCTCCGCGCCTTTGATGTCGCTGAGATCGACCGCCCCGCGCGCCACCGATTGCAGCGGCTTACCGTCGAACTCATTGAGGAAGCCCAACATCCATTCGTCTACCCGGTCGGTGAGCAGCAGCACCTCGATGCCCTTCTTGCGGAAGATTTCGAGCTGCGGGCTGGAGCGGGCGATTTTCGGCGTCTCAGCGGTGATGTAGTAGATGGCTTTCTGGCCCTCTTTCATCCGCGCGACATAGTCGGCCAGTGACACGCTCGGCGCATCATCCTCGCTGAGCGTGGAGGCCGCGCGCAACAGCTTGGCCAGGCGCTCGCGGTTGCTGAAATCTTCGCCGAAGCCTTCCTTGAGCACCGCGCCGAACTCGGCCCAGAACGCGGCGTACTTGTCGCGCTCGGCCTGGTCTTCGCTGCCCGCCAGGTCCTCGAGCATGGACAACACGCGCTTGACCGAGCCTTCACGGATGGCGCGCACATCGCGGCTTTCCTGCAGCATTTCACGCGACACATTCAGCGGCAGATCGGCGCTGTCGATCACCCCGCGCACGAAGCGCAGATAGGTGGGCATCAGGCTTTCGGCGTCATCGGTAATGAATACGCGCTTGACATACAGCTTGACCCCGGCTTTCTGCTGCCGGTCCCACAAGTCCATCGGCGCCTTGGCCGGGATGTAGAGCAACTGGGTGTATTCGCTGCGGCCTTCGACGCGGTTGTGCGTCCAGCGCAGCGGCGGCTGACTGTCGCCGCTGAGTTGTTTGTAGAACTCGAGATATTGTTCTTCGGTGATCTCGGACTTGCTGCGCGTCCACAGCGCCGCAGCGCTGTTGATTTGCTCCCACTCGTCGGTGGCGACGTATTTGCTCTGCTCGGCGTCCCACTTCTCCTTGCGCATTTCGATGGGCAGGGAGATATGGTCGGAGTATTTGCCGATGAGGTCTTTGAGCGTCCACACCCGCAGGTATTTGTCGATCTTGTCCTCGTGCGGCGTGTCGTCGGCATCGGCGCGCAGGTGCAGGATGACATCGGTGCCCCGCTTGGCGCGGGTGATGGTTTCCACCGTGAACTCGCCCGTGCCGTCGGACTCCCAGCGCACGCCCTCGGCCTGCGTCATGCCGGCCCGGCGCGACTCGACGGTGATGCGCTCGGCCACCATGAAGCCGGAGTAGAAGCCCACGCCGAACTGTCCGATCAGCGCCGCATCGGGCTTTTGTTTGTCGCCGAGTTTTTGCATGAACTCGCGCGTGCCCGACTTGGCGATGGTGCCCAGATGCTCGACCGCCTCTTCTAGGCTCAGGCCGATGCCGTTGTCGCTGATGGTGAGCGTGCGCTTCTCGGCGTCCACCGCAATGCGGATACGCAGATCGGCATCGCCCTCCATCAACGAGGCGTCGTCGATGGCCTGAAAGCGCAGTTTGTCGCAGGCGTCGGAGGCGTTGGAAATCAGCTCACGCAAAAAGATGTCGCGGTTGGAATAGAGCGAATGGGTGACGAGGTGCAGCAGTTGCCGCACTTCAGCCTGAAAGGCGTGGGTATGCGCGGCGGCAGGGGCAGGAGTAGTTTGTTCAGTGCTCATGGTGCGTGCGGAAAAAGAAAAGAAAAAACCTACAGGCAGATACGGTCAAGACTTCAAAAATCAAGCCCCAGATTCGATCCCGAGGTTCAACGCACCGCCTAAGCGCGGCAAGGCGCGCAGGGCATTGGCCGTGGTCTGCCGGGCCGTTTGTTCCGGCGACCAGCCGCGCAGCATGGCCAGGGTTTGCGCGATGCGGGGCAACTGTTCGGACGAGTTGGGGGTCGGGGGCGAGTCGTCGCGCGCCTCGCGCGGACGGTAAAGCCAGACCGGCGGGATATCGGGCGCATCGGTTTCGAGCACCGGCGCGGTCTCGGCAACCTCGGCCGCCAGTCGGCGGATATTGAGCGCGCGCTCGAAGGTCATGGCGCCGCCGAATCCCAGAGAAAAACCCAGATTGATGAAGCCCTGCGCCTGCTGCAGGCTGCCGTTGAAGGCATGGGCGATGCCTGCGGGCCGTCCTGGCCCGAAGCCCGCGCGGCGCAGTCCGGCGAGCAAGGCGTCTTGCGATTTGCGCACATGCAGAATCACCGGCAAATCAAAGTCGCGGGCGATGTGCAACTGCGCCTGATAGAAACGCTGCTGTTTTTCGAGATCGAGTCCGGGGACGAAAAAATCCAGCCCGATCTCGCCCAAACCGACAAAACGCGGATCGACCAACGCCTCGCCCACGCTGTGCCGCAGCGCCTCCAGATCGGCCTCTTGCGCCCGGTCGACATAGAGCGGATGAATGCCCAGGGCGTAGGCCCACCCGCAGGTCTGGGCAAGCTCACGCACCGTGTCGAAATTGCTGCGCTCGACGGCCGGAATCACCCCGCCCACCACCCCCGCCTGCCGGGCATGAGCAGCCACCTCCCGCGCCCGTCCGCCAAACTCGGCGGCATCGAGATGGGCGTGGGTATCGATCCAGCCCATCGTCTGCATGGGGAACGCCGCCATCAAAACTCCTCCAAACTATGCCCTAAGCGTAAAAAATCACAGTTCCAGGCCAAATCCCCAGGCAAACCCTATAAGCGCTCCCAAAACTCATGGAAAATTGCGGACATAGTCCGTGTAGATCACAGAACGGTTCACTTCAAGGCGCGCTTTGAACGTGTGTCGTCCACCCTGAAATTCCTCATGCAACGCCGCCAATTTCTCCAATCTCTTGCGCAGAGCCGCCTGCTTGCCAACCCTTTGGGCCGCAGAGGCCTGTTGGGCTTGGGCTTGCTCGGCGCCACTGCCGGCCGAGCCCTGGCCCAGTCCGCCGCCTGCACTTGCGGAAATTGCCCCGACTGCCTGCAGGGCGGCAACACCACGCCGCCCGCAGTCGCTTTTTACTACGGCGCCCGCATTCCGGTGGACGATCTGCGCGCCTTCGACTGGGTGGTGCTCGAACCGCAGCATGCCCTGGCGCAAGATACAAAAATGGTCTCCGCGCTGGGGCAGGACACCCTGGCGCTGGCCTATGTCTCGGTGGGCGAAGTCACTGCGGATCGGCCCTACTACGCCGACATGCCCAAGGCTTGGCTGCCGACGTCGAACGCCGCCTGGGGTTCGAGGGTGATCGACCAGACCGCCGCCGGCTGGCCGCAATTCCTGCGCGAGCGCATCGTCAAACCGCTGTGGGACGCGGGCTTTCGCGCCTTTTTCCTCGACACCCTCGACTCCTATCAACTGCTGGCTAAAAGCCCGCAGGCGCAGCAACAACAGGCCAAGGCGCTGGCGGAAACCCTGCGCGGCCTGGTTGCCGCCTATCCGGGCATCCGCCTGATGCTCAACCGCGGCTTCGAGCTGGTCGACGCCACCCTGGCGCCGAGCATTCTGGCCGTGGCCGCCGAATCGCTCTATCGCGGCTGGAATCAAGCCGAAACCACCTATGTCGAAGTGAAGGCCGACGACCGCGAATGGCTGCTCGCCCGCTTTGGCGAGATGCGCAGCCGGTTCAAGCTGCCGTGCATCGCCATCGACTATTGCGCCCCGCAAGACCGCGCTGCTGCCCGGCAGACGGCGCAGCAAATCGCCGCGCAAGGGCTCATTCCCTGGGTGGCCGACCCCACGCTGGAAAGCCTGGGCGTGGGCACAGTCGAGCTGGTGCCGCGCCGCGTGCTGTTGCTGCATTCCTGCGAACAGGGCGACAGCCCGGAGCTGCAGGCGCAGAGCGCGCACCTTTACGGCGCCATGCCGCTGGAATATCTCGGCCTGGTTCCGGAATACCGTTTTGTCGGCGCCCCCGCCATCACCGAACCGCTGGCGGGCCGCTATGCCGCCGTGGTGCTCTACCCCGATGACGGCAAGATTCCACCGGACATCCGCACTCTGCTCAAGCGCGCCAAGGCTGAAGGTGTGCCCGTGGCTGTGCTGGGGTATGCCGATCTCGGTGTGCTCGACGATCTCGGCGAGCACATCGGCGACAACTCACTCTCCGCGCCGATCAAGGTACAGCGCCAGCCCGGCACGCCCAATGGTGAAGTCATACCACTCATCAGCCCGCAAGACACGGTGCCGCTGACTGCCAGTGCCGGATCGCAGGTCTGGCTGCGCGCCACCGGCGCCGATGGCCGGAGCATGGACGGCGCCGCCATCACGCTTTGGGGCGGATATGCGCTGGGCGGGTTCGGCGTGTTCAATCTACCGGGCAACACCGGCACGCGCTGGTCGGTCGAGCCGATCGAGTTTTTCCGCGCGGCGCTGCGCGTGGGCGCAGACCCCATGCCCGACATCACCACCCGCACCGGGCGACGGGCGTTTTTCGTGCACTTCGACGGCGACGGTTGGCCCAACGCCTGTGACCAGCCCGGCTCGCCGCTGGCCTGCGAAGTGCTGATCACCGAATTCCTCGAAAAATACAAGGTACCCACGCTGGGCTCGGTGATCATCGGCGAAATCAGCCACGAAGGGCTGTATCCCAAACTGGCCGATCAGTCGCAGAAATGGGCCAAACGCATGTACGCCCTGCCTTGGGTGGAAGTCGGCAGTCACACCTGGTCGCACCCGTTCAACTGGGTGGAGGCAAGCAAGACCCACAGCCTGGGCAAGCCGAGCAAGGAATATCCCTACGGTTTTTACCTGCCGCTGCCCAACTACACCTTCAGCACCAAGAGCAATGTGGTCGGCGCCGCAGACTTCATCGACCAGAAGCTCTGCCCGCCCGGCAAGAAATGCAACATGATTCTCTGGCCTGGCGACTGCAATCCGCCTGACGAGGCCGTGGCCATGGCCTATCAAACCGGCCTGGGCAATATCAACGGCGGCGGCGCACCCATCAGCAAGACCAGCCCCACCCTGTCGAACATCTGGCCCATGGGCATTCCCAAGGGCAAGTATTTTCAGGTGTATGCCGCGCAGTCGAATGAGGAAGACTTTACTCACAACTGGACCGGCCCGTTTTTCGGCTTCGAGCGCGTGGTCGAGAGCTATCAGATTACCGACTCTCCGCGCCGCATCAAGCCCATTGACCTGTATTACCACCCTTACATCGTCACCAAGGCCGCGGGCGCCAAGAGCCTGCATTTCGTTTACCAATGGGCGCTCAAGCAACCCACGCACGCCATCTTCGGCCACCAATACTTCCGCAGCGTCAACGACTGGCGGCAAGCCACGGTGGCCCGGCTGCTGGCCGGTGGCTGGCGTCTGCGCAGCGGGGCAGAAATGCGCCAGTGGACCCAGCCTGTCACCGCCGCCACGCCCGCACTGGCCAATTGCCAGAACCTCGTCGGCTGGAACGAGCATGAACAGCAGCGTTATCTGCACGCGACGGCTGGACAGGCCGTGCTGCGTAGCCAAGCCGCGGGCCAGTCCCCGGCCGCGACTGTCCCGCGTCTGATCGAGGCCAATGCCGACGTCACCCGCTGGGCCGTGCAAAACGACCGCAGCGTACAAATCAGCCTGCAAGGACATCTGCCCGTCGAAGCCCTGTTTCAACTGCCCTCCGGCTGGAGCGTGCAGGCGGCCAAAGGGGCGAAAGTCGAGCAGGCGGCCGCAGCGGTGCGGGTCAGCAGCAGCGGCGGCACCGTCGATCTCACGCTGAAGCGGGCCTGACCGACCGAGCGCTGACCGACAATCCGCCTCAATGCTGGAAAAAACCCGCCCCGCCACCCGCGACCCGCTGCACATCTCTCCAGACGATCCGCAGCGCAGTCGTCTATTTCCGCGTGGCGCCTTGCTAGGGCTGGGCCTGTTGTGCGCCGCAACGCTCGCGCTGGTCTATCCGGGGCAGAACCTGATGCGGCTGCTGAGCACCAGCGCCGACGACGGGCTGGCCATCGACTACCTGCGCCATCTCGTCGATCTGCGCGGCGGCAATATCGACCTGCGCCTGATGCTGGCGCAGCGCTATATGCACATCGGCAAATCGCAACAAGCCCTTGACACCCTGCGTTCGGTGCACACCCCGCAGGCCGACGCCCTTCGGCTGCAAATCTGGAAGGCCCGCTGGTTCGATGCCCGCGCCCTGGGGAAGACAAAAGAAGAAGCGCAGGCCCGGCAGGCCCTCTCCGCGCTGCTGCAGCGCACCCAACCCGCCAACTTCAACGAATGGCGCGACACCCTGATGCTGCTGCAAGGCCTCGACGAGCCGCAAGCCGTGCAGCGGCTCACCGGTATGTTGACCCGATTTCTGCCGCTGCCGCCCGCCGCCGCACTGCAGGCTGCGCGTCTGCTGGTGGGCGTGCACGCCGAGCCACTGGCTGCGCAGGTCTTGTTCGCCACCGCCAAGACCCGGGTGACTGAGGCCGAGCGTGAGCAACTCATCGAGCAGGCCGCCCGCGCTCTGCTGGCCTTAGGCGATCCGACGCAGGCCTATCGCCAGACCGCTGCAGCGCTGGGCAAAGGCGCGGTTGCGCCGCAGATGGCGTGGTTCATGGTGAAGCTGGCACTGGGCGCCAACCAGCCCGCCGAGGCGGGTGACTGGCTGCGCAAAGCCGTCGATCTCGACCTGCCCGCCGCCGCGCTGGGCAAGGCCCTCACTGCGGCGCAGCGCGAACTGGCCTGGCAAGTGCTGCTGGCCGGGGGCGATCTGCGCGGCGCGGTGCACATCGGCGATGCCGCGCTGGCGCAGCAGCCGGGCAGTCGCACTTGGGCCGAACGCCGCGCCCAGGTGCTGGAGTGGAGCGGCCAGCCCGACGCCGCCATGCAACAGTGGATCGCCCTGCTGCGCGCCCAGTTCACCCGCCACGCCCTCGACGAACTACGTCGGCTGGCGCTCGCGCTGCATTCGAGCAGCGGCCTGGACGCCTATTGGGAACAACGCGCCGCGCACACCGCGCTCACCACAGATGAGTGGCTGCAATACGCCCAGGCGCTGGAGGTACGCGGCCATCCTGAAAAAGCGGTGAGCATTCTGCGCCAGGCTGCGGTCAAGCAGCCCGAGGTGCTCACCTCCCTGGCTTGGCTGCTGGGCAATATGGGCGAGGTGGACGCTTCGCTGGCGACGTACGCCGAGGCGCTCGCGCGCGGCACGCTCAGTCTGCGCGGCAGTATCGACTACGCCATCGCCCTGCTGCAAAACGGCCAGTTCGAGCAGGCGCAGCAGACGCTTGAGCAAACCCAGCACCTCTCGGATGACACGCCCTGCCACAACGCGCCCGCTGCTGCAGTCATCACCGATGGCAGCGCCGCCGCCCAAACCCCGCCTTGCAACGATGTCGATTTGCTCGCTGCGCACCAGGGTTTGCTGGGCGACATCGCCTGGGACATGGGCGAACAGCGCAGCGCGCAAAGCGCCTACGGCAGCATCTGGAACAACCCGCAACTGCGCGACCGCATCAAGCCCTATCAGCTGCAACGCTTCATCATGCTCACGCAAAAATCGCAGGGCGACGCCGCCGCGCTGCGTCTGCTGCCGCAGGCCTGGGCCAAGGCCCCGTCGGAGGCGCTGGCGCTGTTGTGGCTGCAATCGCTGGTGCGTCAGCCCAGCGCCCAAGGCATCGCCGAGTGGGAACGCGTCGTGCTGGGCAGTGCCGCGGGCGCGCCGCTGCGCCAGCAGCCGCAGATGTACGCCGCACGCGCGCAGGTCTGGCGCGCGCTGGGCCGTACCGACCGGGCGCTGGCCGACCTGCACGAGGCCCTGCGTCTTTCACCCGGCAATACCGATAACCAGATCGCCCTGCTGTGGATGCTGATCGATGCCAACCAGCTCGACGCCCTGCGGCAAGACGTGGCACTCTACAGCCGCAGCCTGCAAGGCCTGCCCAATGGCCTCGACGTGCTCTCCGCCGCGGCGCAAACCCTGGGCGATAACGCCGCCGCCGTGCGCTACGGGCAGCAGCTCTACCCCCGCAAAAAGACCGATGCACTCTGGCTGCTCAACTACGGCGATCTGCTGGCGCAGGCCGGTGACAGCCGCCGCGCGCAGGCGGCCTACAACCAATCGTGGGCGCTGCTGCAAAAAGCCGCCGCTAGCGGGAAAAAATCTGTCGGCAAAACCACCGACCAGGAACTGAACGCACTGCTCGCCCGCCTGCGCCTGAGTCACGCCCGGCTCGATGGCGCGGGTCAACAAGCGTTGCTCGGACAGTTGCGCGACAAGCTGCGCAGCGGCGATCTGACCGGCCCGCAAACCCTGCAGGCCAACGCCGCGATTGCCGACTGGCTGCTGCGCCTGGACACGAATTCGGCCGCCCGCTGGTGGCTGGCGCGGCGCGTGCTCACCCCGGCGGCGCGGCAATCCATCGAGCTGCAAATGGCGCTGCGCGCGGGCGACCGCGAGGCTGTCAATCGGCTGTTGCAACAAGGCGCGGCCCGCCCTCTGCTGCCGCAAGACCGGGCGGAGGCCGAGCGCGTTGCCGGTCGGCCGCTGCAGGCCCTGGCGACCGCCGAAAAAGTGCTGGAGACGGCCGCCGAGCGCGGCCAGGACAACCCCGCGCTGCAAGCCCTGGCCCGGCAGACCGCCGAGCATCAACTGGCGCTGGCGCACCGCGCCACCGTTACGCTGGAACATCGCCAGATCGATAACGTGATCCGCCAGGGGCCGGTGCTGCGGTTGTCGCTGCAACTCGGCGGGCAGTGGCGGCTGCAGGCGCAAGCCAGCCGCCAGTCCATGCACAGCAACAACACCGCGGCGCTGGTCGGCGTGCCGTCCACCTGGAGCGACGCGGAGCTCGGCCTGCAGTGGCAGGGCGAGCGTTCGCAACTCGGCGGCACGCTCACCCACAACACCGCCGTGGGTCGCTTGAGTGGCTGGCGCATCGAGGGCGGCACGCAGCTTCCGGGTCAGGTACGGGCGCAGCTTGAAGCGGAACACCACGCCGTGGCCGATGAATCCGGCCCGCTGCAGATCGCAGGCGCGCGCGACCGGTTGGCGCTGCGACTGTCGCGCGATTTCGGGCGGGTGTGGGCTAATGTGAGCACGGCGGTGATGTCGTATGACACCCGCCGCGGCAATCCGCTGGGGCATGGCGCGAGCACGCAATTCGAATTGGGCTTTTGGTTTCGCCGCAGCGAGCCCGACCTCAGTGTGAAGCTGCTGGGCTATTCCAATCAATTCAGCGCCAACGCCGGGCCGCCGCTGCCCGACTACGCGCCGCTGGTGCCGGGCGGCGCCGCGCCCAATGCCGCGTTTTTCATCCCGGCCGGTGACGATGTGTACGGCCTGGGTTTCGGCTTCAATATGGCGCACAGCGACACCTACACCCGCCGCTGGATGCCCTATGCCGAGGTCGATGTGCTGCAATCACGCCGGTTGGGGCTGACCAATAACCTGAACCTGGGGCTGCACGGCCCGGTGTTCGGGCCCGATCAACTGTCTTTGAGTTACCAGCGCCAGCAGAACACCTCAGGCCTGAACCGGCAGTGGAGTCTGCAGTACCGTTTGTGGTTCGGTCGATGACCGCGTTCTTTTCACCCCGATGAAGCAGGAGAGTTCCATGTCCCCATCCCCCACTCCACACTCCCCCGCCCGCCGCGCCGCGCTCGGCCTGGCCGGCGCCGCCGTGATGCTGCTCGCGGGCTGCGCCGTCACCGCCCTGCCCGGCCAGTCGCTCTCGGTGCCGGCCGATGCCAAGTTCGCCGTGCTGCCGCTGAGCAACGCCACCGATGTGCCGCTGGTCGAGCGCAGGGCGCAGGCCATCACCGTCTCGCTGCTGCAGCAAAAGGGCTTGCGCGAGGTGGTGGTCTATCCGCAGAAATCCACCGACAACCCGCTCGAGGCCGAGCCCGCCGCCAGTGCCATCCAGGCGCTGGCCTGGGCCAAGCAGCAAGGCGCACGCTATGCGCTCTCCGGCACGGTCACCGAATGGCGCTACAAAACCGGGGTGGACAGCGAGCCCGCCGTGGGCATCACGCTGCAGGTCACCGATGTGCCGACAGGCCAGGTGGTCTGGAGCGCCAGCGGCGGCCGCTCGGGCTGGGGCTATCAGGCGCTGGCCGCGGTCGGGCAGTCGCAGATCGAATCGCTGCTGCGCGGTATTCGCGTGACAGCCTCTGTCGAAAAACCCGCCGCCAAGCCCTGAAGCGCTCAGCGCACAACGCCTTCCCCACCGCTGCATGAAACTCGACAATCTCTCCACCCGCGTCAGCCGCCGCATGCGCAGCGAGTCGGCGCGCATGCGCTGGCAATGGCTGCGCTATTGGCGGCCGAATACGCAGTCGGGGCGGCTGATGGCGATGTTCGAAGCCGTGCTGCTGCCGGTGCTGGTGCTGTGGCTGGGCGCCAAGCTCAGGCCGGATGATCCGCTGGGCGCTCACGCCGGTTTTCCCTGGGCCTGGTTCGGCCCCTGGCTGATCGCGGTGCGCTACGGCGCCGGGTATGGGCTGTTCGGCGTGGGGTTTTACGCGGCGTTCTGGAAGTTCTCCCCCACGCTGTTCCATAGCGCCCCCGCCGTGGAATTTCCGGCCGAGTTCTTTCTCGGCGGCATGCTGATGACCCTGATTCTGGGCGAGTTCGGCGCGGCCTTCCGCAACCGGCAGGTGCTGCACCGCGAAGTCACCAAAGACCTGACGGCGCGGCTGGAGCGCACCAAGCGCCGCCTGTTCGTCATCAAGGAAGCACTGTCCACCCTGGAGCAGGAGCTCACCGACCGTCCCATGACCCTGCGCGACGCCCTGCTCGACCTGCGCCGCACCTTCACCTTCCAGGGCAACCGTCCGGCGCTGGCCGCCCCTGCAGCCACACCCGGCCTGCCGACGCCCGCGCCCCTGCCCGACCCGCGCGCCTTTCTGCAGCTGCTCAGCCAATCGTGCCGCCTGGTCGAGGCGGGCATCTTTGTGCGTGAAATCGGCCCGCAGGGGCTGCAATGGCGGCTGGCCGCCTCGCTGGGCCAAACCCTGCCCCCGCTCGATCCCGGCGAGGTGCTGATCAACCGCATTCTGGAAACGCATCAGTCGGTGCACATCGCCCAAGCGCACCTGAACGAAACCGACGGCAGCAACCCCTGGGTCTTCGCCGCCCCGCTGCGGCTCGACGAATACGACGAGGTCGATGCCCTGCTGGCGGTGCATACCATGCCCTTCATGTCGTTCGAGGAAAACAATCTGCAGCGCCTGCAGGTTCTGTGCGCGTCCTATCTCGATTTCAGCCAGCTCGAACTCAGCGTGGAAGATGTGCGCTCGGCCTGGGTGCAGGCGCCCATCGGCCTGCAGCAAGAGTGGGCGCAGCTCAGCGAACTGGGGCAGAACTTCAAGCTGCGCAGCTACTGCGCAGTGTGGAGCGGGCAAGGCCGTGTGAGCGACGACGTGCTGGCCGAGTTCGCCGGTCTGCAGCCGGTGGAGAGCTCCACCTGGACGCTCAAGGGCCGGGGCGGCAAACCCGCGCTGATCGTGCTGCTGCCCTTGTTGAGTTCCGGCGGGCTGGCGAATTACCGCCGCGACATGGCGAGCCAGCTCGTGCAGATTCTCAGCCGCAGCAACCAGCGCCCCGATCAGGCCTTCGATCTGGACTTTCTAGAAGTCTCGGGCGCCCCCAGCTTCCTGGAGTTGCGCCGCCTGCTGAGCAGCGCCGCCGCGGAAACCAAGACCTCATGAATCCCCTGTTCTACAAGCTCGGCTCGCTCATCGTCCTGCTGGAGACGGTGGCGGCCTGGCTGCTGGTCAGCCGCGACGACACGGACCTGCTGCTGTTCTGGGCGGTGCATGGTGCGGCGGCCGTGCTGGTCGGGCTGCTGCTGTGGACGCTGCTGCCCGCCGAACTGCGCAAACCCAAGCGGCTGTCACTCACCCTTTTGACCTTGCTGGCGTTTTTCTTTCCGGTCGTCGGCGTGTTCGGCCTGCTGATCGCCGCGCGGCTGGCGCAATGGCTGCCCATGCGCCACCAGGCCACCGAGCACCTGCGCGAAGCGCCGTCGCTGCAGGTGTTCTCCGTCTCGCATATCGACGACGACCAGCGCCGCGACTTGCCCGCCGGCCAAACCGCGCGCATTGCCCGCGACCAGAGCCAGCCGCAGGCCCAGCGCATTCGCGCCGTGCTGGCGCTGCGCGAAATGTCGCCGCGCATGACCCTGCCGGTGCTGCGCAAGCTGCTGTCCGACCCCGATGAAGAAATCCGCCTGCTGGCCTACGGCATCAGCAACACCTGGGAGCAGCGACTGACCGACAGTCTGCAGGACGCCCTGCGCGAAGTCGAAGTCTTACGCCACACCGCGCCCAGCGGAGCGGCACTGGCGCGTGCTGCGCAGCGCGTCGCCGAGTTGCAGATGGAGTTCATCTATCAGGGCCTGGCCCAGGGCGATCTGCGCGACTTCGCCTTGCAGCAGGCGTTGCACTACTGCACGATCGCCCGCGACGCGCTGCCGCAAGACACCGGCCTGCAGATGATGTTCCTGCGCCTGTCTCTGGCCGCGGGCAAGACCGATGCGGCACGCGAGGTGCTCGAACATCTCGCCTCGGAAGGCGCCAGCCCGACGTTGTGGCGCCCTTACGCCGCGGAGCTGGAATGGATTGAGCGGCGATTCGGCCGCATCACCGGCGTGCTGCAACCGCTGGGCACTCGGCAGGTGGCCCCCCGGCTGCGTCCCGTGGTGCGGGTCTGGCAGACCGAAACCCCGACTCGAAGCGAGCCGGTCATCTCCGACACACCCGCCTTGCAGCGCCCAGGCAGTGCGCCGCGCCCTGCCGAGCCCACCCCGGCGCCCGGCCCGCTGAGCGATGCCGACCGCCTGCTGCTGAGCTGATCTTCTCCCTGCCCATGACGCAACCCGACTTCACCGACACGCAACCCGAGGGCCGCGAAGCCCCCTTTGAGATCGACGTCATGCTGCTACTCGAAGGCACTTACCCCTATGTCTCGGGCGGCGTGTCGAGCTGGGTGCACCAGATCGTGAGCGGATTTCCGCACCTGCGCTTTCATCTGGTGTTTCTCGGCTCGCGCGAGGAAGACTATGGCAAGCCGCGCTACCAGATGCCGCCCAATGTGGTCGGGCTCACCCATCACTATCTGTTCAGCGACGCGGTGCTGCCCGCCGCGCGCGAAGAACGCGGCGACGCCGCGACCGCCGAACTGGTGGAAAACCTGCACACCCTGATTCGCGATGGCCAAGACGCCGCCAGCCGCGCCGAAGTGCTGCGCGCCAGCCTGCAAGCCATGCAGGACAAGCTTGATCTGCACTACTTTCTGCACTCGCATCAATCGTGGGGCTACCTCACCGCCCAGTACCAACTTCGCTGCACCGATCCGTCCTTCGTCGATTACTTCTGGACAGTGCGCACCATGCACACCCCCATCTGGACGCTGGCGACGCTGGCCCGCGAACTGCCACGCGCCCGCATCTATCACACCGTCTCCACCGGCTACGCCGGGTATCTGGGCGCGGTTCTCGCGCGGCTCTACAACAAGCCGCTGGTGCTGTCGGAGCACGGCATCTACACCAAGGAGCGGCGCATCGACCTGTTTTCGGCCAATTGGATCAGCGACAACACCCCGGTGCTCGAACGTACCGCGGGCGAGGCCGGCTATTTCCGCCAGCTCTGGATACGTCTGTTCGAGTCGCTGGGCCGCATGTGCTACGACGCCGCCGATCCCGTCATTGCGCTGTACGAAACCAACCGCCTGCGGCAGATCGCCGACGGCGCCAACCCCATCACCACCTGCTGCATCGCCAACGGCATCAACGTGCCGCCCTTCGCCGCGACCCGCGCCTTGCGCCCTGCTTCGCCCCCGCTGGTGATGTGCCTCATCGGCCGGGTGGTGCCGATCAAGGACATCAAGACCTTCATCCGCGCGGTACGCGTGGCCAGCAACCGCCTGCCCGGGCTCGAAGGCTGGATCGCCGGGCCGGAGGACGAGCACCCGGAATATGCCCGCGAGTGCCACGATCTCGCCGAGAGTCTGCAACTGGGCGACACCCTCAAGTTCCTCGGCTTCCAGAAGCTCACCGAGCTCATGCCCAAGATCGGGCTGGTGGTGCTGTCGTCCATCAGCGAGGCGCTGCCGCTGGTCATGCTCGAAGGCTATGCCGGGGGCGTGCCCTCGGTCACTACCGACGTGGGCTCGTGCCGTCAGCTCATCTACGGACTGGGCGCGGAAGACGAAGCGCTGGGCGCCTCAGGCGCCGTGGTCGGCATCGCCGACGCGCAGGCGCTGGGCGAAGCCTGCGCCGAACTGCTAGGCGACACGGCCCGCTGGCAAGCCGCCAGCGCCGCAGGCATCGCCCGGGTCGAGCGCTACTACACCCAACCCATGATGTTCGACAACTACCGCGCGGTGTACGACGACGCCCTGCAACGCAGCGCCGCCCGCGACGTCGGCCTGAGCGATGAAGTCGGCGCAGTCGCCACCTGGCTGCGCGGCGAGCCGCCGCTGGACGAGCCGCCCCTCGCAGTCGATTCGAAGGCAGACGAAAAGGACTTGGCATAAATGGCCGGCATCGGCTTCGAACTGCGCAAGCTGTTGCGCTCCGAGTCCTACCTCGGGCTGCTGCGCGCCTACACCTATGCGTCCATCATCAGCTCCGGGCCGTGGGTGTTTTCCATCATCGGCCTCATCGCGGTGGGCGTGCTGTCGCTCGGCGTGGTCACGCCCGACGCGCTCATCACCCAGTTCCAGGTGACGGTGACCTATCTCATCATGGCCTCGCTCATTCTCACCGGCGGGCTGCAACTGGGTTTCACCCGGTGGGTGGCCGACCGACTGTTCGAGAAGCGCAAGGACGACATCGCTCCGGCCTATTTCGGTGTGGTGCTCGTGACCACGGCAGTGAGCGGCGCCTTGGGTTGGCTGGTGGCGCTGCTGGGGTTTGACGGCGTGGGCAATCTATACCGGGTGCTCATCGTGGTCGGGCTCACGCTGCTGTCGAACCTGTGGATCACCACCGTGTTCCTCTCGGGCCTGAAGCAGTACCGCGCCATCGTCGGCCTGTATGCGCTGGGCTACGGCATCTCGGTGCTGCTGTCATACTTCGCCCGCCGCTGGGGGCTCGACGGCTTGCTGCTCGGGTTTATCGGCGGGCAGTTTGTCATGTGGGTGCTGATGCTGTGGCTGGTGCTACGCAACTTTCCCGTGGTTCGCCCCATCACGCTGGCCTGCTTCCGCCCGCGGCAGATGTATCTCTCGCTCATCGCGGGCGGCATGCTCTACAACTTGGGCGTGTGGGCGGACAAGCTCACCTTCTGGTTCACCACCGGCACGTCCACCCCGGTCATCGGGCCGCTGCGCGCTTCCACCATTTACGACCTGCCGGTGTTTCTCGCCTATCTGTGCGTCATCCCGGGCATGGGCATTTTTCTGGTGAAGTTCGAGACCGACTTCGTCGAGTGGTACGACAAGTTCTACACCGCCGTGCGCGAAGGCGGCGCGCTGCAAGACATCGCCCGCTATCACGACGGCATGCAGGGCGTGGTGCGCGAGGGGCTTTATCAAATTCTGAAGGTGCAGGCGCTCACGTTGTTGGCGGTCTACACCTTCGTGCCGGCGCTGTTTTCGTGGATCGGCATCAGCAGCCTCTACATCCCGCTGTTTCTGGTGCAGGCCGTAGCGGCGAGCTTCCAGGTGATGTTGCTGGCCGTGCTCAACGTGTTCTATTACCTCGACCGCAGACGCGATGTGGTGGTCATCACGGCCACGTTGACGGTGCTGAATTTTGCGCTGAGCATGCTCTCCATCCACCTTGGCCCGGCCTTCTTCGGCTACGGCTTCGGCGTGGCCCTGCTCCTCACGCTGATGCTGGGCATGATGTTGCTGCAGCGCCTGTTCCGCAAGCTGGAGTATCAGACCTTCATGCTGCAGTAGTCTCCCGCGGGCCTGCAAACCGACTGTTTTGGGACTAGAGTTTCAAAGTTAACAAAACAGGAGACTCATCATGCTGGTCCAAAAGATCCATCATGTTGCCTACCGCTGCAAAGACGCGCTGCAGACCGCGCGCTGGTACGAGCAGCATCTGGACATGAAACTGGTGCTGTGCATCGCCGAAGACACCGTGCCCTCCACAGGCGAAGCCGATCCCTACATGCACATCTTTATCGACGCGGGCCAGGGCAATATCCTGGCCTTCTTCGAGCTGCCCACGCAGCCCGAGATGGGACGCGACCCCAACACCCCCGTCTGGACCCAGCACCTCGCGCTGGAGGTCGGCTCCATGGACGAACTCCTCGCCGCCAAGCAGCGCCTGCAGAACGCCGGCATCGACGTCATCGGCCCGACCGACCATGCGCTGTTTCAGTCCATCTACTTCTTCGACCCCAACGGCCACCGCCTGGAATTAGCGTGCAATACCTCCAGTCCCAAGATGCTCGCCGCGCTCGACGCCGTGAAGTGGGACATGCTCGAAGAATGGAGCCAGACCCGCAAAGCCCCGAAGCATGCCGCCTGGATGCATGACGGCCGCTACAAGGAGATGTTCCAGTGAGGCTGGCCACGCTGAAAACCGCGGCCCCGGACGGCCGACTGGTCGTGGTCAACGACACCCTGACCCTGTGCCAGCCGGTGCCCGACATCGCCCCGACCCTGCAGGCCGCGCTCGACGACTGGGCGCGCTGCGCCCCGCTGCTGCGCGATGCGGCGCTGGCCCTGCAAGCCGGAACAGCACGGCACACCCAGCCCTTCGACGCCGCCGCCTGCCACTCGCCCCTGCCGCGCGCCTTCCAATGGGCCGACGGTTCGGCCTACATCAACCATGTCGAGCTGGTACGCAAGGCACGCAAAGCCGAAGTGCCCGCCACCTTCTACACCGACCCGCTGATGTATCAGGGCGGCTCCGACAGCTTCATCGCTCCCTGCGACCCCATCGTGGCCAAGGAGAGCTGGGGCATCGACTTCGAGGCCGAGGTGGCCGTCATCACCGGGGAGGTGCCGCTGGGCGCCACGCCCGCGCAGGCGGCGCAGGCCATCCGTCTGGTGCTGCTGGTCAACGACGTCTCGCTGCGCCATCTCATTCCGGCGGAACTGGCCAAGGGCTTTGGCTTCTTCCAGAGCAAACCCGCGTCAGCGTTCAGCCCGGTGGCACTCACGCCCGACGAACTCGGCGCGGCGTGGCACGACAACAAGCTGCATCTGCCCCTGCGGGTGGAGGTCAACGGCCGCCTGTTCGGTCAACCCAATGCCGGGGTGGACATGACCTTCGACTTCGCCCAACTCATCGCGCATGCGGCCAAGACCCGCCGGTTGGCTGCGGGCACAATCATCGGCTCGGGCACGGTGTCGAACAAGCAGGGCGGGCTGTGGGGCTCCAAGGTCGAGCACGGCGGCGTGGGCTATGCCTGCATCGCCGAGGTGCGCACCTACGAAACGATCGAACAGGGCGAGGCCACCACGCCCTTTCTGCGCGACGGCGACGGGGTAGAGATCAGCATGCACGATGACCGGGGTTTGAGCCTGTTCGGCAGCATCCGCAACCGCGTGCAGGCGCTGCCGGAATGAGACCGATGAAGCTCTACACCTACTTCCGCAGTTCTGCCGCCTATCGGGTTCGCATCGCGCTGCACCTCAAGGGGCTGGCTTTCGAATCGGTGCCTGTGCATCTGCTGCGTGACGGCGGCCAGCAACACGCCGCTGGCTATGCCGCGATCAACCCCAACGAAACCGTGCCCACTCTGGACGACAACGGCCAGATCCTGAACCAGTCCCTGGCCATCATCGAGTACCTGGACGAGACCCACCCGAACCCGCCGCTGCTGCCGGGATCGGCGGCAGACCGCGCGCGTATTCGCGCCATCGCTCAGATCATCGCCTGCGACATTCATCCCATCAACAATCTGCGCGTGCTGCAGCACCTCACCCGTACCTTCGATCTGAGAGAGGCACAGAAAGCCGAGTGGTATTGCCACTGGGTCGAACGCGGGCTACAGACCGTGGAGAAAATGCTCGCAAGCGACCCGCGCACCGGCCGCTTCTGCCACGGCGACACGCCCACCCTGGCCGACTGTTGCCTCGTTCCGCAGGTGTTCAATGCCCGCCGCTTTGGCTGCAGCCTGGCGGGGCTGACCACCGTGGAGCGCATCTGCGCGGAATGCGACGAGTTGGACGCCTTCGCGCGCGCCGCGCCTGCGCGTCAGCCCGACGCCGAATAGACCCTCCTGCCCGACCGCCTCAGTCCGTTTCGGCGCTAACCATTTCGTCCACCTCGTCGGGCAGCAGCGCCCCGGCCTCGATCTCCGGAAGCATGGCGGCTTGGTCGTAGAACGGGGTGAAGTCGGGCGCCGTCGCATCGAACAATTGCTGGAAGTTGTCGATGATGAAATAGGTTGCCTGATATGAGTCGATGCGATAGCGGCTGCGCAGCAGCCGAAGCAGATCAAAGCGCACGCGCCGCGCTTGCGGGCTGTGGAGGCTGTGTTCCACCTCGCCGCCCGATGACAGAATGCCCGCACCATAAATCCGCAAACCTTGCGGGGTACGAATCAGTCCGAACTCCACCGTGTACCAGTACAGCCGCGCCAGAAACTGCAGCGCATGCTGCCCTTGCGCCTTGAGCCCGCCCGCACCGAACGCCTGCATATAGTCGGCAAACCGGGGCTCGAACAACAGCGGCACATGGCCGAACAGATCGTGAAACAGATCGGGCTCGACGATGTAGTCGAACTCCTCTGGCTTGCGCAGCCACACCGTCACCGGAAAACGCCTCGCCGCCAGCAGGCTGAAAAACGCCGCTTCGGGAATCAGCCCCGGCACGGCCACGATTTCCCAGTCCGTCGCCGCTTTCAGGCGGACGTTGATGTCGTCAAACCGCGGAATGCTGCTGCGCGCCTGCAGATGCGGCAAAGCCCGCACAAACTCCTCGCAAGCCCGCCCCGGCAACAGCGCCATCTGCCGCGCATAGAGCCGCGCGAACAACTCGTGCTCTTGCGGGGTGTAGCGCGCCCATTGCTGCGCGCAGGTGTAGTCGGCATCGCAATGCGCGTAGTCACCGCGCGGGGTGATACTGGCTTCGCCGTAAGTCACCGGAACGCTGGACATGATCGCCCTCCTATGCTCAGGCGTTCTGCGTTTCCAGCACGCCGCGGCGCATCTGGTCGAGTTCGATGCTTTCGAACAGCGCCTTGAAGTTGCCCTCGCCAAAGCCCTGGTCGCCCTTGCGCTGGATGATCTCGAAAAAGATCGGGCCGATGACGGTCTGGGTGAAGATCTGCAGCAGCAGGCGTTTTTCAGGTTGCGTCGTGCCGTCGAGCAGGATGCGATCGGCGCGCAGGCGCTCCACCGCTTCACCGTGGCCAGGCAGGCGTTTGTGGAGCAGTTCGTAATAGGTGTCGGGGGTGCCGAGAAACTCCACCCCGGCGCGTCGAAGGCCTTCCACCGTGGCGTAGATGTCGTCGGTGGCCAGCGCAATGTGCTGAATACCCTCGCCGTGATAGCGGTCGAGATACTCCTGAATTTGTCCCGCTTTCTCCTGCCCCTCCTCGTTGATGGGGATGCGGATCTTGCCGCAGGGGCTGGTCATGGCCTTGCTCTTCACCCCGGTCACCTGGCCTTCGATGTCGAAGTAGCGGATCTCGCGGAAGTTGAACAGCCGGGTATAGAAATCCGCCCATTCGCCCATGCGGCCGCGGTGCACGTTGTGGGTGAGGTGATCGATGGTGGTCAGGCCGGCGCCCACGTGCTCCGCCGCAGCATCGTTCACTGGCTCGAAGTCCACGTCGTAAATCGAGATGTCGCCGATGCCGCCGTTGCGCCCATCCTTGCCGCGCCAGCGATCGACGAAGTAGATCAGGCTGTCGCCGATACCCTTGATCGCCGGGATGTTCAGCTCCATCGGGCCGCTGCGGCTGTCGAAGCCCCAGGCGCCCAGTTCCAGCGCGCGCTTGTAGGCGGCGTTGGCGTCGTGCACACGGAAGGCAATGGCGCAGATGCTGGGGCCGTGCAGCCGGGCGAAGCGCTGCGCGAACGAGTCTGGCTCGGCGTTGACGATGAAGTTGATGCCGCCCTGGCGCCACAAGGTCACGTTCTTGTGACGATGGCGGGCCACCGCGCGAAAGCCGAGTTGGGCGAACAGAGCGCCGAGCTTTTCGGGCTCCGGCGCGGCATACTCGACAAACTCGAAGCCGTCGGTGCCCATGGGGTTCGAGGCGGAGGAGGTATTCAAGGTATTCATGCGGCTGTCTCCTTTTTTTGGAATACACAAACTGTAGGCCAGCACTCGCGCAGGGTTTCAGCAAAACTCGCGCCATTTTGGCGTATTGCGGGAAAATCCTGCGCGCATTATCCCGTACGATCCGATAAGCTGCACACATCCGCAACCCACTATCCAATCCGAGCGAAGGCCCGCCCATGAACCGCCCGCCCAGGAGCCGCGTATGGGACATCTCCCCGACTGTCTCGCCCTCCGCCCCGGTGTTTCCGGGCGACGAGCCGTTTTCTCTGGAGTGGACGGCGCGGCTCGGCCCCGGCTGCCCGGTCAATCTCAGCGCCGTGCGGTTTTCGCCCCACGTTGGCGCGCATGCGGACGCGCCGCTGCACTACGCGAACGACGGCGCGAGCATCGACGCGGTAGGCCTTGCGCCGTATCTGGGCCCATGCCGGGTGATTCACGCCCTGGATTGCGGCGCCCTGATCGACATCGCCCATCTGCAACATGCCGCAGCAAACCTGCCCCCGCGCGTGTTGGTGCGTACCCGCCACCGCGCGCTGACGGTCTGGACGGAGGACTTTGCTGCGTTCGCCCCCACGACGGTGAGCTGGCTGGCCGTGCAAGGCGTGACCCTCATCGGGCTCGACACCCCGTCGATCGATCCCGCAAGCAGCAAGACACTCGACAGCCACGCGCAACTCTTGCAGCATGAGCTGCGCGTGCTCGAAAACCTCGTGCTCGATGACGTTCCCGAAGGCGACTATGAGCTGATTGCCCTCCCCCTGAAGCTGCAAGGCGCCTGCGCCTCGCCGGTGCGCGCGGTGCTGCGCGAACTTTGACCTCCTCCTTCTTCCTATGCCAACGCTACAACGCCAAGACGGCCTCGCGCTCGACGCCGCCGATCCCCTCGCCCCGCTGCGCGAACAGTTCACCCTGCCCGACGGCGTCATCTACCTCGACGGCAATTCGCTCGGCGCCCTGCCCCGGGCAACCGCCGCGCGCGTGCAAACCGTGCTCACCGAGGAATGGGGCGAAGGCCTGATTCGCAGCTGGAACACGGCGGGCTGGATCGATCTGCCCCGGCGCGTGGGCAACAAGATCGCCCGCCTCGTGGGCGCCGCGCCCGACGAACTGGTGGTGACCGACTCCACCTCCATCAACCTCTACAAAGTGCTCAGCGCCGCGCTGTCCATCGCCCGCGCCGATGCGCCGCAGCGCCGCGTCATCGTTTCCGAGCGGGAAAATTTCCCGACCGATCTCTATATGGCCCAGTCGCTCGCCGCGCAGCACGGCATGCAGCTTGAACTCGTGGAGCAGGGCCAGGCCCTCGGCCGCCTGCACGACGACGTGGCCGTGCTCCTGCTCACGCAGGTGAACTATCGCAGCGGTGCGCTGTACGACATGGCCGCTGTCACCGCAGCGGCCCACGCGGCGGGTGCACTGACGGTGTGGGATCTGGCGCATTCCGCCGGGGCGGTGCCGGTCGATCTCAACGGCGCGCAAGCCGATTTCGCCATCGGCTGCGGCTATAAATACCTCAACGGCGGCCCGGGTGCGCCCGCCTTTGTCTGGGTGCATGCGCGCCATGTCAACCGGGTGGAGCAGCCGCTGTCAGGCTGGCACGGCCACGCGGCGCCCTTCGTTTTCACCCGCGACTACCAGCCCGCTCAGGGCATTGCGCGCTACCTCTGCGGCACGTCGACCTTGCTTTCGCTGGCCGCGCTCGATTGCGGCGTGGACACGCTGCTCGCCGCCGAGCCCATGGGCGGCATGCAGGCGCTACGTCGCAAGTCTGTGGCGCTCAGCGACCTGTTCATCCGCCTCGTTCACGAGCAACTGAGCGCGTATCCGCTCACCTTCGCCACCCCGCTCGACGCCGCCCGGCGCGGCAGCCAAGTCTCGCTGACCTTCGACGGCGACGGCTACGCCGTGATGCAGGCCCTGATCGCCCGCAGGGTGATCGGCGACTTCCGCGCCGGAGACAAAACCCGCGGCGATGCCGACCTGCTGCGCTTTGGCTTCACTCCCCTTTACCTGCGTTATGTCGATGTGTTCGACGCCGTGCAGACGCTGCGCGACGTACTCGACAGCGGCGTCTGGCGAGAGGCGCGATTCGCCCGCAAGGGAGCAGTGACATGAGCGCCGCTCAGCCAGCAGCCAGAGGCGAGGAGATCGTGCGCGAGGAAGGCGCGCAACTCGATTTTTCGCAGTCGATGAGCTATGGCGACTACCTGCATCTCGACGAGCTACTCGGCGCGCAGCATCCGCTCTCGCCCACGCACAACGAGATGCTGTTCATCATTCAGCACCAGACCAGCGAACTCTGGTTGAAGCTGATGCTGCATGAGTTGCACGCCGCGCTCGATTGCGTGCGCGCCGACGCGCTGCAGCCGGCGTTCAAGATGCTGTCGCGCGTGTCACGCATCATGGAGCAACTCGTCCACGCCTGGGACGTTCTCGCCACCATGACGCCCAGCGAATACACCGCGCTGCGGCCGTATCTGGCCAGTTCCAGCGGTTTTCAAAGCTGGCAATATCGATGCATTGAATTCCGGCTGGGCAACAAAAATGCGGCCATGCTGCGCCCGCATGCCCACCGGCCGGACCACCTCGCCACGGTAGAGGCCGCCTGGCGCGCGCCCAGCCTATACGACGAAGCCCTGCGCCTGCTCGCCCGCCGCGGCCTGCCCATTCCCCAGACCCACCTCGATCGCGACTGGGCGCAACCGTATGCCGCCCACGCAGAAGTGGAGCAAGCTTGGCTGACGGTATACCGCTCGCCCGAAGATCACTGGGACCTTTACCAGCTCGGCGAAGAACTGGTTGATCTCGAAGATGCGTTTCGCCTCTGGCGCTTCCGCCACGTCACCACCGTCGAGCGCGTCATCGGTTTCAAGCGCGGCACCGGCGGCACCGGCGGCGTGCCTTATTTGCGCAAGATGCTCGACACCGTGCTGTTTCCCGAGTTGTGGACTCTGCGCACCGATCTGTGAGCCCGCCCGCCATGCGCAAACCCCCGACTGAAGACATCGACCGCATCGACCGCAAGCTGCTGGCCCTGCTGCAGACCGATGCACGACTGACGCAGGAAAAGCTGGCCGAGCAGATCGGGCTTTCCGCCTCGGCCGTTCAGCGACGCATCCGGCGGCTGGAGCAGATCGGGGTCATCGAGGGCTATCGCGCCATCGTCAGCCCGCGCGCACTCGGCCTCAGCCTGAGCGCCCTGCTCAGTGTCCGCCTGGAAAAACACCGTGCCAGCAACCAGCGTTCGCCGCAAGACCTTTTTCGCGCCGCCGTTCAAGGCTGGCCCGAAGTGGTGGAATGCCTGGCGATGACCGGCGAGATGGACTACTTGCTGCGCGTGCATGTGCAAGACATGGAGCACTACGCCCACTTCGTGCTCGAAACCCTGCTCAAACACGAAAGCGTCGAAGACGTGAAATCCAGCTTCGTGCTCACCGAGGTCAAACCCTTCACCGGCATTTCAGTCTGATCGTCTACGTGAGCCGCTCATGAGAAAACGCAGGGCCGCCCCAAGTTTTCTCATCCCCCTCGGGGGGCCTGACGCGAACGCGGCAGGTCTGGGGGCGCTCTCAGCAATCAGACCCGCCGGGCATAGCTGCCGAGCAAGGCCTGCTCCAGTGCCGCGGTTTTGCGCTCGAACTGGGACGACGCAATGAGCGAGCGCTCGATCAGCCCCGCACGCACGGCAGTAGCGTACTGATCTCGCAGCGCGTCGAACGGCCAGTAAAGCACCTGCCGACTGACCGCATGGACCGATCCTACCCAGCCTTCGGACAGAGCCAGCCACGGCGCAGACGCTGCAGACGCGCACACCGGGCCGTGCTGCGCTGCAGCAAACGACGTCACCATGAATGGCGCTCCGTTTGATTTCGCGCCACATCGACCCAGGTCCAATCTTGGGTATGAGAGCCGCGCATTTCCAACTCGCGCACGCGGCGTTCAAAGTCACAGGCGTCGACGGATTGGGCAAGATAGTGCTCGTCCGCGCCCTGGTGCGTCTCGATGCTGGACAGGAGTTTGTCGAGAAAATGCTTGAAGTGATTCATGATGAGGTGCGGGTGATTCCTTGTGGGAACAGCCGCAAAAGAATAAGGGATAACCCTAATATTAGCCTGCTTGCCAACAAGCTGCGCGATCAGGGCTATTGCATGTTGCGTTGCAGCATCACTGCACCCTTCCCGCAGTACTCTTCCCATCAGAACGCGGTGAATCCTCCTTCGCTGGCCAGCGAACCCGTGCCCGGCATGTCCTGTGCGCCTTGCCGCTTGCGCTCTGCACGCGACAGCACGACGGGAACGCGCTCACCATTCAGGCGGAACTGCACCATGGCCTTTTCGAGAAACTTCGCCTGCTCGCTCAAGTCTTCCGCCGTCGCGGCCAGTTCTTCTGATGCCGAGGCGTTGTGCTGGGTCACCGTGTTGAGTTGCGCGACGGCCTGAGAGATTTGCTGAACCCCCGTGGCCTGCTCGCTTGACGCCGCGCTGATTTCATCCACGAGCTGCGAAGTCTTGGCGATGGCGGGCACGATCTCCTGGAGCAGATCACCCGCCCGATCGGCTTGGTGAAGCGTGGAGGTCGCCAGTTCGCTGATTTCGCGCGCGGCCGCCTGACTCTTTTCGGCCAGCTTGCGCACTTCGGCCGCAACCACCGCAAATCCCTTGCCTTGCTCTCCGGCCCGCGCGGCTTCAATCGCGGCGTTGAGCGCCAGCATATTGGTCTGGTAGGCGATGTCGTCGATGATGGAAATCCGCTCGGCGATGCTTTGCATCGCCTGCACCGTTTGCGCCACCGCGGTGCCGCCTTCGCTCGCCTGATGCGCAGCGGCCTGCGCAAGGGTGTTGGTCTGCCGGGCGCTCTCGGCATTTTGTTCGATGGAGGCACCCGTCTGCTCCAGCGTGGCCGACGTCTCTTCGACCGAGGCGGCCTGCTCCGACGCGGCCTGTGCCAGCCCCTGCGAGGCCGAGGCGATTTCCTGCGAACCTGTCGTGATCTGCGCGGCGGCGGCGCGAATGTCCTGCACCATGCTGCTGAGGTTGCCGCGCATGGTGTCCAGCGTCTGGCGCAAACGGTTTGCGCCACGCGTGTCGGTGGACACTTCGCCCAAGATCAGATTGCCCGCCGATACGGCTTCCATCTCTTTTTGCAGCGCATCGATGGGCTGCAACAGTTGACGCCGCACGGTCCAGACGAGCGATGCCAGTCCGCCCATCAGCACCACCGACAGCCCCATCTGCAGTGTGCTGATCGCCAAGCCTGCAATTTGCAGATAGCCAGCTTGCTCGGCTCCGCCAAGCGCCAGCATCAACAGGGCGATGAGCAGCAAACCCGCGCTGAAAAAGGAAACGGCCCGCTGTTGCAACACCTGCGCACCCTCGCTCAACCATCCGCGCAAGCCGGTGCGCGCTGGCTTTCCATGCCGCACCGTCCAGCCCTGCGCGCGCCCTTCTCGCAGCGAAGCGTAGAACTCTTGCGCCGCCCTCACCTGCTCGCGGCTGGGGAGCACCCGCAGTGACATATAGCCCACCATCCGGCCCTCTTCCCAGATGGGATTGGCATTGGCCTGAACCCAGTAGAAATCGCCGTTCTTGCAACGATTCTTCACCATGCCCTGCCACGGTTTGCCGGCTTGAAGATGGCGCCACATGTCATCAAACGCCTCAGGCGGCATGTCCGGGTGGCGCACGATGTTGTGGGCGGAACCCAGCAATTCGTCCTCGGAAAATCCGCTGATCTCCAGAAAAGGCCGATTCACATAGGTGAGCCGCCCTTTGAGGTCGGTCTTGGAGACGATGTATTCATTTTTCCCAAACAGGCGCTCGGTCTGGGTGACGGGCTGGTTGTTGCGCATGACTCCTCAAAGCCGCATGCTGGAGAACTTTTTCTGCATGACACGCGGCATATTCGAATATCTAGATAACGGCCCCCAAGGCTCGCGCTTGAGGCGCATCGCACAATAGTTTGATCTAGATCATGCCAATCAGGCAGCCGCTCATCGGCCTAACATAATGCTGTGGTCGGTTCTAAGGATGGATTTGGATGCCCTCGTCCAGTTCACCGTAAAGGATCACGCCGGAATGATGATCAGCCGACGCCCCAGGCGCAGCGCAAGCGCTCAGACAAAGACAGGCCAGCGTGAGCCAGATCAAAAGTCTCATGAGTCGGTTCCTTTTCATCGCCCATTGCGCACGGAGCGGTCTCCCCCTCGAGGGGGCAGCCGAGCAAAAAAAACCTGGCGCCCCTTAGAATGCGGGTTAACCCTAGACTTACATCGGTGCCATCATGGGCATAGTGAAACAAATTCTCAATTTCTTCTTCGGCTCAAACGGCAGCTCTGCCGAAACGATCCGACTTTTTGCCGTGCGTACAACCAGCCTGAATGAGCTGGAGCACATGCTGCGCGACCGTCGCGCTCTTCATCGGCATTGACGCGGCGATCATCCTGCGCGCAAGGCGCACCCCTGCGCCTTCACTCCACCAGTTTTTCCAGCTTGGCTTTATCGAAATGCTCGGTGCGCAGCGCCTCGGGCGGACAGGTCTCGGCCGGGCAAACGCCGTGACGCTCAAGCGCTTGCCAGAGCAGCGCGACCTGATGTTCGAGCTGCGCGGCATGGTCGATCAACCCGAGCACCGCGCGTGATTGCGGGTCGTCGCCGTTCTGAGTGACGGCATAGGCGGAAAACCCCATGCGCGCTGCCGTGGCCTCGCGCTGCTGATCCACTTCTTTCTGGAGGATGCGCGCGGGGTTGCCCACAGCGGTCGCCCCGGCTGGAACCGCCTTGACGACCACCGCGTTCGAGCCGATGCGCGCGCCCTCGCCCACGGTGAAGCCGCCGAGCACTTGCGCCCCGGCGCCGACCACCACGCCCGCTTCCAGAGTGGGGTGCCGTTTGGCGCCCTTATAGAGCGAGGTGCCGCCCAGCGTCACGCCTTGGTAGATGGTGCAGTCGTCGCCGATTTCCGCCGTTTCACCGATGACCACGCCCATGCCGTGGTCGATGAACACGCGCCGACCAATGGTGGCGCCGGGATGAATCTCGATGCCGGTGAGCCAGCGCCCCCAGTGCGAAATCCACCGCCCGAGCCAGTGCCAGCCGCGCTTCCAGCAGGCATGCGCCATGCTGTGAAACAGCAAGGCGTGCAGGCCCGGATAACAGGTGACAACCTCCCAGGTCGAACGCGCGGCAGGGTCGCGCTCCAAGATGATCTGGATGGTCTCACGCAATCGTTGCAGCATGGATCGGTCGCTTTACAGCTAGTGAAGGGAAAGGTCAGTGTATTGAACCCTGATTTTCCATGCCGCGGCATCAGCCCTTCGGCACTTTGCGCAGTACGGCGGTGCACACCCCGCGCAAAATCTGCACTTCGTCGCGCGTGAGTTCTGCTCGCGAAGCCAGACGCTGCAACCTCGGCAGCAGTTTGCGCGGCGCGTTGGGGTCGAGCACCTCCAAGGCCAGCAAAGCCTGCTCGACATGCGCCAGCATCCCCTGCACCTCTCCCGCCGTCGCCGCCACGCTTTCGGTCTGCGCAGGCTGCACCGCATGCAGCCCGACCTCTTTACGCCACTCCCACGCGATGACCTGCACCGCCTGCGCGAGATTGAGCGAGGTGTAGGCCGGATTGGCGGGAATGCTCAGCAGGGCATCGCAGCGATACACGTCGGCGTTGCTCAGCCCGAAGCGTTCGCTACCGAAAACAAACGCCACGCGCCGCCCCTGCTCCGCACTTCGCTGCGCCAGTTGGGGCAACCACTCCGGCGTGTGCAGCGGAGGGCCGAAATCGCGCACCCGCGCCGACAGCGCCACGACCACGCCGCAGTCCGCCACGGCGTCACCCAGTTCTCCGTGCACTTGCGCAGTCTTCAGCACATCTTCCGCGCCGCTGGCGAAAGCCAGGGTTTCGGGCTGTGTGAGCACATCGGCAAAGCGCGGAGCGACCAGCCGCAGGTTGGCGAAACCCATGTTCTTGAGGGCGCGCGCCGCGGCGCCCACATTGCCCGGATGACTGGTGCCCACGAGCACGAAGACCGTGTCATCCAGCGACGGTGCACACGCGGCCGCCTCGGCGTCGATAAAATGCGCGTCTTTCATCTGTTCTTTGTCACTTCCCGAAATTTCTCGCGCCATTGTCGTTGCTGGCGCTCAGGACACCATGCACCCCATGCTCAATGTGGCCGTTCGCGCAGCGCGCGAAGCCGGCAAAATCATCAACCGCGCGAGTCTCGATATTGACCTGCTGCGCGTCGCGCAAAAAGCCGCCAACGATTTCGTCACCGAAGTCGATCGCGCCGCCGAGCAAGCCATCATCGACGTGCTGCTCAAGGCCTATCCGCAGCATGGCATTCTGGGAGAAGAGACTGGTAGCGCCTTCGGCGATGCCTCGTCGGAATATCAGTGGATCATCGACCCACTCGATGGCACCACCAACTTCATACACGGCATGCCGGTGTACGCCGTCTCCATCGCACTGGCCCATCGCGGCGTGGTGCAACAGGCCGTGGTTTACGACCCGACCCGCGACGAACTCTTCACCGCCACGCGCGGCGCCGGGGCGTTTCTCAACAGCCGCCGCATCCGCGTTTCCAACCGCGTGCGGCTGGAAGACAGTCTCATCGGCACCGGGTTTCCGTTTCGCAAGAACGACGACATCGACACCTATCTCGAAATGTTCAAGCTCGTGGCGCAGCGCTGCGTCGGCCTGCGCCGCCCGGGCGCTGCCGCCATCGACCTGGCCTACGTGGCTGCGGGGCGCTACGACGGATTTTTCGAAACAGGGCTCAAACCCTGGGACATTGCCGCCGGCAGTCTGCTGATCACCGAGGCCGGTGGCCTGGTGGGCAATTTTGCCGGCGATGGCGACTTCCTTTTCACCGGTGAAGTGCTCGCCGCCACGCCCCGCGTCTATGGTCAGATCGTCAGCCTGTTGCAGCGGTTTTCCAAAGTCTCCCCAGCAGAATCAGAATCGGGGCGCCGCGCGGAGCCCGATTCCTCTATGACCGCCGCTCAAGTCGAGCTGATGACTGCTGCGGCCGACAAAAAATCGGGCACTCTGGCCGTACCCGAAAGCAAACGGGTGAAGGCGGCACCGCGCCGCATCAAAGCCAGCGACGTTGCCCAGCCGCGGCAAACCGAAAAGTCGCTTCCCCCTTCCGTCTACAAGCCCAAACGCCCTAAGGAATAGATCGGCAACTCATTGAAATTATTGAGATTTCAATAATTTTGCTGCAACGCACAAATTTTTCTTGCAATTCAAGAAGTCATCTCTACAATATGGATTGTGCAGTGCACAAATGAACCTGAGAAGGCCGTCATCTTCGTGACACCGTTGCGGGTTCAAAATGTGTTGGCTGCCGCCCCCTTTAGCAGTTCAACCGCAGCCAACGCCCTCAACCCAGGAGAGACATCATGATGACCCCCGAGCAATTCGCCGCAGCACAAAAAGCCCAGTTCGAAACCTTTTTCGGTCTGGCCGCCAAGTCCATGGACAACATGGAAAAACTGGTTGACCTGAACATGCAAGCCGTCAAGACCTCGCTGCAAGAAAGCGCCGATCACACCATGGCGCTTCTGTCGGTCAAAGACCTGCAAGAACTGTCGACCCTGCAATCGGGCTGGATGCAGCCGATGGCCGAGAAGGTTCTGTCCTACTCACGTCATGCCTACGAAATTGCCTCTGGCGCCCAGGCCGAATTGGCCAAGACCGCCGAGTCGCAAATTTCTGAAACCCACAAGAAGTTCATGGACCTGGCCGAATCCGCCGCCAAGAATGCCCCGGCCGGTTCGGAAACCGCCGTGGCCATGATGAAAAGCGCCATGAACGCTGCCAACAACGCCTATGACTCGGTGCAGAAAGTCACCAAGCAGGCCGCCGAAGCAGTGGAAGCCAATATGAACGCCGTAACCAGCACCGCAATGAAAGCGGCGCAAACCACCAGCCGCACCGCCGCCAAGCGCGCCGCAGCCTGATCGTTCAGCCGTTATTTCGCGGTGTGGTGGCTTGTCAACTTTTGCTCCCACGCTGCGTTGATGGCTCAT
Source organism: Thiomonas sp. OC7 (assembly GCF_900634595.1). NCBI lineage: Bacteria > Pseudomonadati > Pseudomonadota > Betaproteobacteria > Burkholderiales > Thiomonas > Thiomonas sp. OC7. The sequence goes on from NZ_LR131953.1 coordinate 832,124, forward strand.
GTGGCTGAGCGGCCGATTCAAAAAGCGCCGCCTATCGCCCAAACAGTTGTCTCCTCGGTACCCCAAAGGTACCCTTCCAGCCGGTCTCTGACCGGCTTTTTTTTGCCAATCTTCAAGCCTTGCAAACCTGCCGATCAAGCTCACCCAACAGAGCGCTCAGCGTTTGCAGGGTGGTCATGGGATGGTGGGCGAGGCGGGCCATTTCCAGCGGAGCGTGCAGCAAGGCGGCGATCTCCAGTGCGCGGCCGCGCTCCAGGTCTTGCAGGGTGGACGTTTTCACCGGGCCGATGCCGCGGGCGATCTCCATGCGCTGCTCGATGCTGACCAGCGGATCGCAGCCATAGGCCCGCGCCAGGCCCATGATCTCGGCCATGCCGTCGCGGATGAGGGCGACGAGTTCGGGGTTGTCGCAGATGGCGTTCATGCGCGCTCGCGTCAGCGCGGCCACCGGGTTGAAGGTGGCATTGCCGACGAGTTTCATCCAGATAGCGTCGCGGATGCGGTCGGTGACTTCCGGCTCGCAGCCCGCCGCACGCAAGAGGTCGGCCAGCGCCTGCACGCGTGGGCTGCGCGTGTGTGTGGGTTCGCCGATCACATAGCGGTATTGCCCATTGCCGCGTATCACGCCGGGGCTGGCCACCTCGGCGCTGGCGTGCACGACGCAGCCCACGAGATGCGCCGGGTCGATGGCGCCCAGCAAGCGGCCACCGGGGTCGATGCTTTCCAGATGCGCGGTGCGCCCCTGCGCCGTGCGCGCCTGCGGGCTGGTGTCGGCGTGGAAATACCACCAGGGCACGCCGTTGATGGCGGGCAGCACAACCGTATCGGCATGCAGCAAAGGGCGAAGCTGCGGCAGAACGGGGCCGAGTTGATGCGCCTTCAGGCCCAGAATCACGAGATCTTGCGGCGCGAAATCGGCCAGATCGTCGCTGGCCTGCACCTCGACACAAACCCGCTCTTGCGGGTCTTCCAGACACAGCCCGGCGCGCTGAATCGCCTGCAGATGCGCACCACGCGCCAGCACGCTGACCGTGTGTCCGGCTGCCGCAAGCCGAACGGCCAGCGTACCGCCCACGGCGCCTGCGCCAACAACCAGAATTTTCCAGGGGGATGCCATGCTCTTGCTCCTCGTAGCACGTTCAGCCGTGCGCAAATAGACAACTCTCCAACGACAATAGCACGCAAAAAACTCCTCCCATGCTGACACCGCGACAAGTCCTCGTATTGCTCCACGGCCGCTACTTCACTAGCGGGCTGGTGTCGGCCGTGGGCGTCGCCCTGTTCGGCTTGGTGACTTACGCAATCGCGGGCTTGGGCCCTGCGATCGCCCTGGGCAGCGGCGCGCTCACCGTCTGCTTCGCCGACAACCCGGCGCCCACCCGGGTCAAGCGTGTGGAGTTGTTGTTTACCAGCGTGGCGAGCACGGTTGCCTTCGCGCTGGTCGGCGCCAGCCTGTGGTGGCCTGCGGTGCAGATCGTGCTCATTCCCGTGCTGGGTTTTATCAGCGGGTTGATCGCCGTGTGGGGCAAGCGGGCGCTGGCGATGAGTTTCAGCGTGCTGTTCATTTCGGTCATCACCGTGGGTTCTCCGCCATTGCAAGGCCCGGTGCAACTGGCGGCGGCCGTGGCGCTGTTTTTCATCGGCGCATTGCTCTACACCGCCTATGCCCTGCTGCTGGCGCGCTGGCTGCGTCGGCGAACCAAAGAGCAGGCGTTGGCCGAGTTGCTGGCGCAGTTGGGACAGTTTGCGCATTGGCTGGCGAATCACTTCGGCGGGCAGTCTTCTGGATTGAGCGGCGCGGTAGCGCAACTCACCGCGATCAACGACACCTTGCAGAACACGCGCGACATCGTGCTGCGGGATGTGCGCACCGCGGCGGATCGCGCCCTGGCGGCGCGGCTGATTCTGCTGCTGGAGGTCAACGAAGCCCTGCTGGCCGGCCAGACCGATGGCGACCTGATTCTCAAGCAGTTCGACGCCACGCCCGTGCCCGATGCGCTGCGCGACTGGGCGCAGCGCATCGGCAATGCCCTCGACCAGCGCGCCGACGCCTTGTTGCGCGGCAGGCCGGCCAACACCCTGCCGGCCCACCTGCCCTGCGCGCAAACCATCGAGCATGCACTCGCCACCCTGCAGCCCAGCCAGCCCAGCGCCGAATTCGAGCAGGCCCGCATGGCCTTGCGCGCCAGTGCCGACAAGTTTCAGCGCATCAGCGATCTGCTCGCTCAAGAAAAACCCGTCGGGTCGCCGACTCAGCCCGATCCACTGCAGGGTATGGATCTGCAGGCCTTTCTCAGCCCGCTGCGCTACGACCCGAACGCGCTGTGGCAATCCATCCGCTTTGAATCACCTATCCTGCGTTATGCCATCCGTCTAGCGCTGGCCTTGTTCGCAGGCGAGTTGGTGCTGCGCGCCCTGCCCTATCACCCGCATGACTACTGGGTGTTGCTGACCATCGGCGTGATTCTGCGGCCGAATTACAGCGTCACCCGCCAGCGCATCAAAGACCGTGTGCTGGGCACGCTTCTGGGCTGCATCCTGGTTGCGGCCCTGCTCTCCACCCACCCGTCGTTGGGGGTGATGACGCTGGGGGTGTTTGTCTCCCTGGCCTTTGCGCGCACCTTCATCACTCTCAACTACCGCTTCACCGCCCTGTTCGCCAGCGTCAACGCCCTGCTGCTCGTGGCCTTGCTGGAGCCGGGCACCCAGTTTCTGGTCACCCAGCGCCTGCAAGACACGCTGATTGGTGCGGCGCTGGCCTGGGCTTTCAGCTTTGTGCTGCCCAGGTGGGAGGCCAACGATCTGCGCCGCCAGGTCGATGCCCTGCAGCGCGCCGCGCTGGGCTATGCGCGGGCCGTGCTCGACCCGCAGCAGGTCAGCGACCTGAACTACCGCCGCGAGCGCAAGCGCATTCAAGACGCGCTCGCCGCCGTGGGCGGCCTGCACGCCCGCATGCTGGAAGAGCCGCGTCAGCATCAGCTCATGCGGCGCGAACTCGCCGCGTTCATCGCCCACAGCGATCTGCTCAGCGCCCACCTCGCCACCTTGCGCGTGCTCAGGGCGCAGCGCGGCGACCGGGTGCTGTCTGCCGCCGAGCAGGCCCGCCTGCGCCACACCCTAGCCCTGTTGCAAGGCTGTCTCGGTCTAGACGGGCAGGCGACGTGCATCGAAGCGGCCGAAACCGGCGCCATCGACACCCCGATCGAGCGCCGCCTGCGCGAGGTGGAAGCGGAAGGGCGCACGATCGCCCAGTTGTCGCGTCAAATCCTTTCGCCCGTCGGCACCTAAAATAGTCGTTTGCGCGGCAACGCCCGCACGCCCCGGCACTCCCGGCCGGGCGCACTCCACCCCGTTCACCATGACTTCCAAGCGCCGATTCTTCGTCACCACCGCCCTGCCCTACGCCAACGGCCCGTTCCACATCGGCCACATCATGGAATACATCCAGGCCGACACCTGGGTGCGCTTTCAGCGCATGCAGGGCCACGAGGTGCACTTCGTCGGCGCCGACGATGCCCACGGCGCGCCCATCATGATCGCCGCCGACAAGGCGGGCAAGACGCCGCAGCAGTTCGTCGCCGACATCGCCGCCGGGCGGGCGCAATACCTCGACGGCTTTCACATCCGCTTCGACAACTGGCACAACACCGACGCGCCGGAAAACCATCAACTCGCGCAGGACATCTACCGCGCGCTGCGCAAGAACGGCCTGATTGCGATGCGCGACATCGAGCAGTTTTTCGATCCGGTCAAGGGCATGTTCCTGCCCGACCGCTACATCAAAGGGCAGTGCCCCAAGTGCGGCGCGGCCGATCAGTACGGCGACGCCTGCGAGGTATGCGGGGCGGTGTACGCGCCCACCGAACTCAAGCACCCTTATTCCACACTTTCCGGCGCCACGCCCGAGCTGCGCAAGAGCGAGCACTACTTCTTTCAGCTTTCGTCCGACCGCTGCGCCGACTATTTGCGCGACTGGACGCAGGCCGCCAACGCCCACGGTCAGCCGCATCTGCAAACCGAAGTGCTCAACAAGGTGCGCGAGTGGTTCACCACCAACGAAAACGGCCACGGCGGCCTGGCCGACTGGGACATCTCGCGCGACGCCCCCTACTTCGGCATCGAAATTCCCGACGCGCCGGGCAAATACTTCTACGTCTGGCTCGACGCCCCCATCGGCTACCTCGCCAGCCTGAAAAACCATTTCGACAAAGGTCAAGCCGCGCAGCACTGGCACGCGCCTTCGCGCACCGCGCAGAGTTTCGACGCCTTCGTCGCCGATCCGGCGGTGGAGCAGGTGCATTTCATCGGCAAGGACATCGTCTATTTCCACACCCTGTTCTGGCCGGCCATGCTGCACTTCTCGGGCCGCAAGACGCCCAGCCAGATCAATGTGCATGGCTTTGTCACTGTCGGCGGCGAGAAGATGAGTAAAAGCCGGGGCACCGGCATCTCGCCGTTGAAATACCTCGACATCGGCCTCAACCCCGAGTGGCTGCGCTATTACCTCGCCGCCAAGCTGACCGCTCGGGTGGAAGACGTGGACTTCACGCCGGAAGATTTCGTCGCCCGGGTCAACAGCGACCTGATCGGCAAATACGTCAACATCGCCAGCCGCGCCGCCAAATTCATCAGCCAATACTTCGACGGCAAGCTGGGTTATGCCCACAACACCGGCGATTTGCGCGACGCCGCAAAGGCGCTGGCCGACGACGTGGCCGCGGCTTTTGAAGCGCGCGAATACGCCCGTGCGCTGCGCGAAATCATGGCCTACGCCGACCGCATCAACACCGCGTTCGACGCTGCCCAGCCCTGGATTCTGGCGAAAGACGAAGGCCGCCGCGCCGAACTGCAAGACGCCTGCTCGCAGGCCTTGGCCGGGTTCTGGCTGCTGTCGGTCATGCTCAACCCGGTGCTGCCCGCGCTCACCGCTCGCGTGGCGCGCGAGCTGTTCGGGCTGGAGCGCGATTTCGTCTGGAGCGACGCCACCGAACTGCCGCAACACGCCGCGCCCTATCAGCACCTGATGCACCGCATCGACCCCAAGCGCCTCGACGCCCTGTTCGAGACCGATCCGCCCGCAGCGCCCGTCCTTGCCAAGCCTGTTGCCAAGCCCGCCGCCCAAGCCATGACGCCCACAGCACCGACTGCCGACGCCACGCAAGACCCCTTCATCACCATCGACGACTTCGCCAAGATCGATCTGCGCATTGCTCGCATCGCCCATGCCGAAGCCGTGGAAGGCTCGACCAAGCTGCTGCGCCTCACCCTCGACGTGGGCGAAACCACGCCCGACGGCCAGCCGCGCACCCGCAATGTGTTCTCCGGCATCTCCAGCGCCTACAAACCTGAAGACCTGATCGGCAAGCTCACCGTACTGGTGGCCAACCTCGCGCCGCGCAAAATGAAGTTCGGCCTGAGCGAAGGCATGGTGCTGGCCGCCAGCGCCGCCGACGAAAAGGCGCAGCCCGGCCTCTACATTCTCGAACCGCATACGGGAGCGCAGCCCGGCATGCGGGTGCGGTAACGCAGCCTCGTTACAGTCGCGCGCATCTCCGTCTCTCCTTTTCGCAAAGCCCTCATGAAACGCGTCGAACATGCTCTGGAAGTTCTGATTTTCGGCAGCCGCTGGCTGCTGGCGCCGTTCTATATCGGCCTGGTGCTGGGCATCGTTTTGCTGCTGGTGAAGTTTGTCAAAACCTTCGTGGGCGCGGTGTCCGTGGTGTTTTCCGGCACGGGCGGCGAGGCCATGCTGGCCATTCTGTCTTTGGTGGACATCGCCCTGGTGGCCAATCTGCTGATCATCATCATTTTTGCCGGCTACGAGAACTTCGTCTCCAAGATCGACACCGGCGGCCACGAAGACCGCCCCAGCTGGATGGGCCACGTCACCTTTTCCGATCTGAAGCTCAAGCTCATCGGCTCCATCGTGGCAATCTCGGGGGTCGAACTGCTCAAATATTTCATCAATGTGCGCCAAGCCAGCCGTGACGACATGGCGTGGGCCATCGCCATCCATCTGGTGCTGGTGTTTTCCGGCGTGATGTTTGCGCTCATGGACCGGCTGTCGGGCATCAAGGCGGACAATCACTGAGCACCCTATTCTGTGCACCGTAGGCAGTCTATTTTTTGCAGGAGGTCATATGGCCGCACTCGACGACACCATCCGCAACTTTCCCGATACCGCCTGGGATGCCAGCCCTACCGAGCGCGCACCTACCGCAGGAGTGGAGCACCTGCTCGAAGGTGGCCATGTGCTGTGCTTCCCGCAGCTGCACTTCGAACTGAGCGCAAGCGAGCGCCGCTTTCTCACCCCGTCCATCAGCGACGGCAAAGCCAAAAATATCAGCTTGCGCGATGACGGCAGCATTCGCGGCGCGTCGGGCAGCCCCCAAGACCAGGCCGAATTGCGCGACATGATTCAGCGATTCTCCCATCAGGCCCAGTCCCTGGTCGACCGGCTGTTTCCGCACTATCGGGGCAAGCTGCGCGCGGCCAAGGCCTCGTATCGCCCAATTCAGGTCGAGGGTCGCGAGACGAGCTGGCGCAAAGACGATACCCGGCTGCACGTCGATGCCTTCCCCTCCAACCCGATTCATGGCGTGCGGCTTTTGCGCGTATTCACCAATCTCAATCCCGAAGGGCGGCCGCGTCAGTGGCGGGTGGGCGAGCCCTTCCCCGAATTTCTGCAGCGTTTTGCACCACGGCTCACCCCTCCCGTGCCAGGCTCGGCGGCGGTGTTGCGCGCGCTCAAAATCACCAAATCGCACCGCACCGACTACGACCACTACATGCTGCAGTTGCACGACAAAATGAAGGCCGATCTGGCCTATCAGAAAGACGCGCCGCAGCGCAGTGTGGACTTCGCGCCGGGCACGACCTGGGTGGTGTTTTCCGATCAGGTGCTGCACGCCGTCATGGGCGGGCAATACATGATGGAGCAAACCTTCTACCTCGAACCTCGGCACCAGCTCTATCCGCACACCGCGCCGCTCAAGTTGCTCGAAGACCTGATGGGCAAAGCCTTGCTGCCCGCCGCATGACGCGAGCGCAGCTCCCACTGCGGTGGGGTCAGGGCGCCCTGCCGTCAGCCCCGCAGCGCATGCTGCTGGTGCAGTTGTCCGCCATGGGCGATCAGGTGCAGACCCTGCCCGCCGTTTCCGACATCGCCGCACGCTGGCCCGGCATCGAAATCGATTGGGCGGTCGATGCCCGCTTCGCCGACATTCCGCGGCTGCACCCCGCCGTGCGTCACGTCTTTTCCCTGCCGCTCAAGGCAGTGCAGCAGCAGCGCAGCCTCGCCGCATGGCGCGAGTTGCGCGCTGTTCTACGCGCCTTGCGCGCCGAGCGCTACGACCTGATCTGGGACCCGCACAGCGTGCTCAAAAGCGCCATCATCTCCCGTCTGGCGCGTGGCGCGCTGCGCGTCGGCTATCGCGCGCAAGACTGCGGCGGCGAGCCGCTCGCCGCCCGCGCCTACCACTTCCATTTCGCCCGACCCGTCGGCTTGCATGGCACCGAGGGGCGGCGGGTGTTTGCGCAGGCCGTGCTCGACACCGACCTGCACCGCCCGGTGGACTATGCGATCGATCAGCGCTACGCCCGCAAGCCAAGGGCGACCGAGGCCGATACGGTCTTCCTCGCGCATGGCGCTTCCAAGCCGGAAAAGCTCTGGCCGCTCGACCACTGGCAGGCGCTATCCGCCCGCCTGGTGCAGGCTGGCCTGCGGCTGCAACTGACCTGGGGAAACGCCGCCGAGCAGGAGCGTGCGCAGCGCATCATCGCCGCGCTTCCGCCGGGCAGTGCGCAGATTCTCGACCGCCGCAGCCTGCTCGACATGCTGCCCGTCATTGCGCAGAGTCGGCTGGTGGTGGGCGTCGATACCGGCTTCACCCATCTCGCCGCGGCGCTGCGTCGCCCGGTGGTGGGGCTGTTCGTCAGCACCGGGCCCGAGCTGTTCACCCCCACATCACCCCACCTGGCCCGCACCCTTGGCGGCGATGGCATTACGCCGAGCATTGACGCCGCCTGGCAAGCGGTCGAAGAATTGCGCTGACCTACACTCGCATCCCGCGTTGATGATGCGGTGCTTATGCGGCCGCCATGTCGGTGCGTCTGGCCGTGCCCCTGCTCCGGCCACCAGAACACCGAGCGATATATTGGTCACACCGCAAACCCACTGGCTGAATAGCGCCACGGGGCGCACTCTGGGCCGGCGAGCCGCGGACTTGCAGCAAGCGCAAACCCTGGCCAATCAGGGCAAGTCTCTATAGGGCTTGTCTGACTCCCAGCAACCCCAGCTTGCGCGTGAGGTAGTTGCCTGTAGTTGCCGATCTACGGTGAGCGCATCGAAGTCGGCCTGTGTGGCCCGCCAAAATCACGCTACCTGATGAAAAAACTCAGTCTTTCACCCGCATGGCCAACAACGCAGCGCCGACGATCAGCACCGTTGCCAGACCGATCCAGATGGTCAGCGCGCGCCCGGTCACGGCAATCAGCAGCAGGGTCGACGCCAAAGGCGTGAGGTAGCTCAACACCCCGATGGTGCGCGGATCCCCCAGTTTCAGCGCCCGGTCCCACAACAAAAAGGCGCCGCCCAGAGGCCCCAGCCCCATCACCCCGATCAGCAAGCCATCGCGCAGGCCGAGGTGCAAAGGCGGCTCCAGCCAGACATGACAGGCCAGCGCGAGCAGGCCCGAAATCAGGCCGAACAAGCCCAGCGCCGCCGTGGGAAACCCTTTGCCCGACTGCGCCATGCGGCGGCTGCCCAGCGAGAACGTAGCCCAGATCAGCGCCGACCCCAGGGCCGGAAGGTAGCCCCAGGCCCAGGCCGCCTCTAACGAGTGACCGCCCAGAATCGCCAGCCCCGCCCCCAGAAAACCCAGGCCGGCCGCCAGCACATGCGCCGACCGCAAGCGTACCCCGGGCAAGAGCAGCGGCGCCAGTACCACGATCAACAAGGGCCAGAGGTAATTCACCAGATTAGCCTGCACCGGCGGCGCGTGGCGCAAGGCGATGAACAACAGAAAATGGAATCCGAACAGGCCATACACGCCCAACGCCAACGCCGCGCGAGACACGCGCCACTGCCGCCAATGGCCCCACGTCGGCACGCTGCCGATGATCAGTGCCAACCCGGTCAGCGCGAAGGCCGGCACCTGAGAAAGCGCCACCCCTAGGGTAGCGAGCGTTGCCCATAGGGCAATGGCGCCGAGGGCGTAGAGATTGGCTTGGGTGCTGAGTTTCATCGCTGCGCATGGTAGTGGGCCGACCTGTCACGCTTTTGTCAAAACGGTTACGCACACTTGGCTCTCATCAGCGGACCACCTGCCCAGATCGTGCCGATCAAACATTCTGTTCTATCGCTTCAATTCGCCTCAGCCCCCACACCCTGCCAGGACAGTAACAGCCAGCCTGTCGATGCCGATGAGGCCCTACGGCGGCTGAAAGTCGGTGATGCCTGGGCCGTACTGGCTGTCAGCGGCGAGGACGTGCATGAACTGACCAACTGGCTGATGCGACTGCGACATCCACTCGGAGGCCAAACGTCCCGAGTCATCGCCTTTTTGCCAGACTGCGCCTCACCCGGCGCCATGGCTGCGCTAAACGCGGGCGCCGATGCCCTGCTGCCGATCGACAGCCCGCCGCAGCTCATACGCGCCCAGCTCGCTCGCCTGCGTGAACGCCTCGCACCGCAGACTGGAGACCGCGTCCAGCTGGAACCCCTTCTGGAGCTCGACGGACAAACGCGGACGCTCCGCATTCAGGATCATTGCCTCAGTCTGCCCTCGCAGCAGTTTCTGCTGTTGTGGGCTCTGGGCGCACGTCCGGGCGACATCCTGAGCCCGCAAGAGCTGCGATTGGCCATGGACATTCCCGCACGCGCGCACGCCGATACCGTACACACCGCGGTGGCTCGCCTGCGTCGGCACCTTCGTCCGCATGATCTGCATCAGCGTGTGCAAACCGTGCATGGCGCGGGGTATCGCTGGGCCACGGAAAAGTCGATGCAGTGAAGCGAAGCATTCGCACTGTCAAGATTTGTTTACATCTTTGGCACGGCTGGACAGGATTCAGACAGGTTCTTGCAACCCCGCGGACATATCGCAGGAATGGAATGACAGCTTTCGTCAACCCACCCGCCACCGCCCAAGGGAGCAATCAGTCATGTCTCGCCATCGACCCACCTTCAAGCCATCGCGACTCACCCAGTCCGTCCTGGCCGCCCTGCTCGTCATGCCGTTTGCCGCAGCCCACGCGCAGACCTCTCCCGAGAGTCTGGGCACGGTGCAGGCGGGCGGGCAGGAAGGTCAGAAACCTCAGCCGGCGAAAAGTCACGACGCAACCAAGCTTGAACAAACCCATGTGTTCAAGTCGGACCAATCGATCAAAGTACTCAGTAAGCGGGAGTTACAAGCAGCAGGCCCCGTCGGCGGCAGCGCGCAAGCCCTCTCGCTGGCCCCCGGAGTTGGCGTAACGGGCTATGGAGCGACGGGATCGACCAAAACCTCCATCAGTATCAATGGCATCAAACAGGGTTGGGGCGGGTTTTCAGGCGGCCAAATCGACAACGGCAGCATTGCCGTGACCTTCGATGGCGTCCCCATGTCGAATCCATCGACCGGATTGTGGGAATCGCCGCAAGTGCCGCAGCTTGGCCTCCTACAGGGAATCGGCATCACCTATGGCCCAGGCAGCGCCAAAGATCGTTGGTACAACAACATCGGCGGCGAAATTGCTTTCGTGCCGCTGCAGCCCACAGCCAAGGCGGGCGGCACGGTCGGTCTGAGTGTCGGCAGCTACGGCGCACGCAATCTGTCGTTGAGTCTGCAAAGCGGCATGCACGACGGCTGGGCCACAGTTCTCGCCGGAGGAGTAGGTTCCTCCGACAGTTATCGCACCAGCAGCGACGGCTTCAAAAACCATAGCCATAACTACGCCTGGTTCCTGAAAACACGCAAGACATTCGAAAAAGGCGATTTTTCCTTGGGCTTTTATCAGGCTGAAGGTCAGGGATATCGCCCAGTGCCGATCCCTTTGCAGCCGATCAGTGGCGTCACACTGGATGGCACTCCGAACACACCCTTGTACAGCCAATCCACATCCGGCTATTACAGTTCAATCCCTGCCAACGTCTGGTTCAAAGACGACACCAACAAGACGCGCATCATTTATGGCAAGGCCAATATTCAGGTGGACGACACCTTGTCACTGCACAATCTAGTATGGTATCGAATGGGTGAACGCCTGCATTATCACTACAATAATTATGGCCTGAGCAATCCTGCAAATCTTTACGAATACAACAACCCAAGCACGCAGGTTTATGGCGACAAAGCCTGGGCAGATATTTCATTACCTCATAATCTTGTGAGTCTAGGTGGTTTTTTCCTGAAAAGCCATTACAATTCCAGAAACGCATTCTACAATACAAATCCGCCTTATAACGGCAGCCAGAGCGTGCCAAACGCAAAATATCGCAGCGATTATTGGGATCAGACCGATCTAGCGCTGTTCATGCAAGATAAGATCAGTCCAATTGCGAACTTCGACATCACTCCAGGTATCCGGTTCATCAACTATCAAACAAATTACTACCCTGCTGGGCAGAGCGATTTCAGCCAAGCCTACGCACTGTATCCGCAGCACGACCAAGGCAAATTGCCTGCGGCGAACGTGGCACATCATGAGACCGAACCGTCGATCGCCGCCAACTGGCGCATCACACCGACGCTGGCGCTGTTTGGAAACTATGCAGTGGCGTACAAAGAGCCACAGGTCGGCGGCGGCGGGGGTATTTATCAGTCCACGCCCCCGGTTTACAACCTGGAAAAGAGCACGGACTACAACCTCGGGTTCAAGATGCATGTGAAAAACGATGGCATGCTGCGCAACTTCTTGCTGAGTGTGTCGTATTACCACCTGCACTATACGAACCAGTACATCACGCTGAGTGACGCAAACGGTAATTTCCTCGGCGATGCCAATGGCGATTCGGTTTACAAGGGCTTCAACATCGCGGTAGCGGACGACATACTGTACAACCTGCACGCGTTTGCCAACATGAATTTTGAGAGCGCCGATTTCAATAACTACACAACAGGCGGCGTGAGTTATGCAGGACTTCCCGTCTCAAACGTACCCAACAAGACTTTCAATGTCGGATTTGCCTACGAAGACTACATCTCTGGAATATTGTTAACACCTCGCATATGGTATCAATATGTCGGCAAACAGCATATGTTCGACAATAATCTCGGGGCCCCAAGCCAGAAAACCATCCCTGCCTATGGTCTGCTGAATGTCGGGCTCGATGGCGAAGTACCCTTCAGCCATGCAGCAGTGCACGACGTACGTTTCAGCGTGAATATTCTTAACGTGCTGAACAAACAATACAACCCGTTTGAGGAAGTGACCAGCGGTGGCCTGCTAGGCGGCAATTCGCAAGGGCAGATTCTGGGGCTTCCGGGTGCGCCGCGCACGCTTTACGCCAGTCTAAGTGCAAGTTTTTGACGTTAATCCGGTTGCTCGCAATCCGTCATCGGCTCTTCACCTGGGCCGGTCAAACTGCACACTGGTTCCTTGAACATCTGGAGTTAGATCATGTCTCTCGACACCCTCACCCACCTGGCCCAGACCTCGGGCGGGATTCTTTACATCATGGCCTTGCTGTTGTTTGTCGCGCTGGCCGTCAGCGTGGAGCGCTTCTGGGCGATTTCGCGCATGCTGGCTTCGGCCAAAGGCTGGATCCGCGAGCTCAAGAGCCACGCGCATGTGGATGTGAAGCAGCTCAAAGCCAAGGTGGAGGATGACGCCGATTCGCCCGCGGCACAGGTGGTCGCCGTGGCGCTGCAGCACGACCTGGCCGACCCGCTCGATCACTTCACCGACCGGCTGGAAGAAGCGGTGATGGATCAGGCCCCGCGCATCGACCGCGGGCTGTGGATGCTCGACACCATCGTCACCCTGGCGCCGCTGCTCGGTCTGCTGGGCACCATCATCGGCATGTTCAACACCTTCTCGGCGCTGTCCAACCCGGGGGCGGCCACGCAAGCGGTCACCGGCGGCGTGGGCGAAGCGCTGCTGGCCACGGCTGCGGGGCTGTTCATCGCCGTGCTCGGGTTGGTGGCCTTCAACGCGCTCAACCAGCGCGTGCGCCTGGTGATGCATCAGCTCGAGCGCATCAAGCTCATGCTGTCCAACCGCATGTACCCGCATTACCGCGAGGGCGGCGTGCGCCCGGTGGTCGTGGCGCAGAACGGGCAGGCCGTGCGCCCGGCGGCACAGCCAGCCGCAACTCTGCAGCAAAAGATGGCCTGACGCCGTTCGCACAACTTCTCCAGGTCGCGTGCGCTGGAGTTCGCACGCTTGGGCTGCGGCGCAATCTCCGCGGCATTTTTGTTTGATCCGCCATGAAATATTTTGAAGCGAAAAAAGCGCGCATCGAGATCATTCCGATGATCGACATCATGTTTTTCCTGCTGGTGTTTTTCATCATGGTCACGCTGCACATGATTCCAGACGCTGGCATCGCCTCGCGCCTGCCCACCAGTTCCACCGCGCAAAGCATGCCCAAGCCGCAGATCACCCTGGCGGTGGACAAGTCCGGCGCCATTCACTATGACAGCAAGGTGTTGTCGCCGGAGCAACTCACCGCCCTGCTCAAGAGCAAGCCGGACACCGATGCGATGCAGGTCACCATCGCCGGGGAAGAAGACGTTTCTCTGCAGCAACTCATGACGGTCATGGACGCCTGCCGCGTTGCCGGGGTCACAAAAATCGGGCTGGCAGCCCGGCAAGCCGGGGACGGCGGGCAATGAGCGCCGTGCTGCATCACCCCCCCGCCCCGTGGCGCGAAGACCAGGACGGCAAACGCTGGCCCCTGGCTGCGCTGGCGGCGCTGTTGCTCGAAGCGGCACTGATCGCCGCCATCGTGTGGTGGAGCAGCCACCCTGCGCCACCACCCCCGCCGCCGCCCGTGCAGATCGTGCTCGAAGCGCCCAAGCCCGCCCCCAAGACCGTGACCCCGCCCACGCCGAAACCGCCGGAGCCCAAACCCTTGCCCAAGCCGGTGGTCAAGCCACTGCCCAAACCTATCGTCCACAAGGTGCAACCCAAGCCGGTGCAGCCACCGCCGCCGCAGCCTGCTCCACAGCCCGCGCCTGAACCCACACCCAAGGTGCAGGCGCCGCCCGCACCCGCGCCCGACACCCGGCCCGCCATGCCGGTGGCCGCGCCCACGCCGCCCGCACCGCCGCAGCCCCCTGCTCCCCCAGCGCCGGATGTGGCCTCGATCAAGGCCACTTTCGAGGCCGAGTTGCGCAGCGCCATCCAGGCCGCGGTGCGCTATCCGCAGGCCGCCCGCATGATGCAGCTCACCGGCAAGACGCTGGTGGGCTTCGACTTCCGCGACGGCGCCGTCAGCCATCTGCACGTCGTCACCTCCAGCGGCGCCGACCTGCTTGACCATGCTGCGCTGGAAGCCGTGCGCAACGCCCCCTACCCCGCAACACCCAAGGAACTGCAAGGCAAGAACATGGCCTTCACCATCTGGGTGCGGTTTCACCTGAGCGATTCCTGATGCCAGTCTCCTTCCGTTCTTTCGTCAACAAGCTGGCGCGCCTGCTGGGCAGCACCGCGCTTTGCGCCGCCGCCCTTGGCACGGCACACGCCGCCACCCTGACCGTTTATGGCGCCATGGGCTATGACCAGCATGTGGCGCAGGCCTTCACCCAGGCCACCGGCATTCCGGTCAACCTCATTCACCTGAGCACCGGTCCGCTGCTGGCGCGGGTGCAGGCCGAGAGCCGCAACCCGCAGTGGGACGTGCTCTGGCTCGACGGCAACCAGGCCATGCAGACCTTTGCCGCGCAGGGCCTGCTGCAGTGCGGCTGGACGCCCGGGGTGCGCTACACCGCGCTGGGCCAGCAACTCGAGCCGCCCAGCCATTGCTGGCAGCCGGTAGGCGTGACCTATGCCGGCGTCATCCTCTACAACCCCAAGGCCATCGCACCGGCCGACTGGCCCAAGACCTGGAACGATCTGGCCAAGCCCGCGCTGCGCGGCAAGGTGGGCATGGACAACCCGGCCATCTCCGGGCCGACTTATCCGCTGGTCGCTGGTCTGCTGCAACACCTGGGCGATGCGCCTGGAAAGGCGTTTTTCGCGCGCCTCAAGGCCAACGGCCTCAAGGTCTTCCCCACCAATAGCGTGACCCTGCGCGCGCTGCAATACGGCCAGATCGACGCCGCCGTGGTGCAGAGTTCGGCGGCTATCGGCTTCCTGCACGAAATGCCCGGTCTGCGCATCGCCACCCCGACTCCGGCCACGGTGCTGCCGTCCGATCTGGCCATCGGCAAACAGGTTTCCGGCCCGCTCAAGCAGCAGGCGCAGCGCTTTGTGCAATGGGTGTTGTCGCCAGCGGGACAGGCCGCGATGCAGCAGGGTGATGCCAATGCAGATTCCAACTACCTGCCCCTGGTCGAGGGCGTCGCCCCGCTGCCCAGCCTCAAGCAACTGGGCACGGTGCAGCCGCTGGTGATCGACCCCGCGGTCTGGGGGCCGAAAGAGCCGCAGGTGATCGACTGGTTCACCGCGCACATCGCCCGCTGAGATTGAACAGCCACGCACCATGATCGCCCTGCTTCAAGCCATGAACTGGCTGCCCGGCGCCAAGGTCTCGCCCGCGGCCGGGCGCAAGGAACTAAGCCAGCGCCGCTGGGCGCTGCGTCTCGGCCTGCTGCTGGCTACCGCCGTATTCATCGCACTCTGGGCCTATCCGCTGCTGGGCTTTCTGCTCTCGGCCTGGGTGCCACATCTGCTGCAGGGTGACCTGCGACCGACGCTTGCTCCGCTGCGGCACGCCGTGCAGGGCTATGAACTCCATGCCCTGTTCAACTCGCTGTGGGTGGCGCTTACCGTGGGCGCTCTGTCGCTGCCGTTCGGTCTGTGGCTGGCCTGGCTGCGCGAACGCACCGATCTGCACGGACGCGGCTGGATTGAAGCTGGGGTGTGGCTGCTGCTGATCTTTCCGGATTTCTTCCTCGCCTCGGGCTGGATGCTGCTGGCCGCGCCCATCGGCCCGCTGGCCGCATGGCCTGCGGCGCTGCATGCGGCGCAATGGCTGCTCGGGCCGGTGGGCATCGTCATCACTCTGGCGCTCAAGGTCGTGCCCTATGTGTTTCTGGTAGCGCAAGGCAGCCTGCGCCACACCAGCGCGGCACAGCAGGAGGCAGCGCGCGTGCATGGCCTGTCCAGGCTGTGGCGGCTGCGGCTCGGGCTCAACGCCCTGCTGCCCGCACTGGCAGCCGGGTTTGCCATCGCCTACGCCGAATCGCTGCGCAACTTCGCGGTGGTGGCCACGCTGGGTGCGAGTAGCGGCTTCACCATGGGCACGTATGCCATCTATCAGGCGGTCAACGGCATGCCGCTGAACTTTCCGCTGGCCGCGGCCACGTCCTGGCTGCTGCTCGGGCTGGTGATTCCCGCGCTCATCCTGCAGCACCGCGTGGGGCAACGCGCCAGCCAGCACCAGACCCTGGGCGCCAAGCACCGCCCCGCCGCGCGGGTGCGGCTGCGGGCCAGCCATCAGTTGCTGCACGGCGTTTTGCTGATCGCGCTGGGCCTGTTCGCCCTGGCGCTGCCCAGCTTCGCCGCACTGGGCGTGGCCTGGCCCAAGGCGGGCTGGATGCAGATTGCCGCGTCACTGCCGCCGCTGCTTGCCGCCATCGGCTATTCGCTGCAACTGGCGCTGGTGGCCGCCAGCCTGACGGTGGGCATCGCCCTGCCGATTGCCTGGCTGATTGCCCGCCCCGGTCGCGTGGGCCGCCTACTCGACGTGGCCTTGCTGGCGATGATGGCGTTGCCGCTCATCGTGCTGGCCGCCGCCTATCTGCAGGCCTACAACCAGCCTTACGCGCCGCTGTATGGCGGCAGTCTGCTGCTGGGCATGGCCTATGTGGCGCTGGCCGTGCCCGTTACCAGCCGCGTGCTCATGGGGCCGGTGGCGCAGTTGCACCGTTCACTGGCCGATGCGGCGCGGGTGCATGGGCTGTCGCGCTGGCAAACCCTGCGCCATATTCATTTGCCGCTGTTGTCCGGCGCTCTGTTCTATGGCTGGCTGCTGGCGGTGCTGTCGATTGCCTTCGAGCTGCCGGCCTCTGAGTTGCTCTACCCCGCCGGGCATCCGCCGCTGGCCGTGGCGCTGCTGCAATACGCCGGAGGTTTCCAGTTGCATCAGCAGGCGCGGCTGCAGGTGCTGGGCATGGCCGTGCTGCTGGCTTTTGCCTTGCTGGCGCGCTGGGTCTATCAGCGTTTCACCCCCGTGGCCTGGCGCCAACTCGGCGCCCACTGAACCATGACCCTGCTCCACATCGATTCGGCGCGCAAGCGCTTCGGCGGCACCACCGCGCTGCACGACCTCAGCCTGCAACTGCAGGAAGGCGAGATCCTTTGTCTGCTCGGCCCCTCCGGCTCGGGCAAAACCACGCTGCTGCGCCTGGTGGCCGGACTGGAGCGGCTCGATGGCGGCAGCATGCGCCTGGGCGCCACCGTGATCGATGCCGCAGGCGGCCCCTTTCTGCCGCCAGAGCAGCGCCAGCTCGGCATGGTGTTCCAGGACTATGCGCTGTGGCCGCACTTGAGCGCGCTCGACAACGTCGCCCTGCCGCTGCACCGCCTGGGCCGCGACAAGTCGCGCGAACAAGCCCGCGCCATGCTGGCCGATGTGGGCCTGGCCGATCTGGCCGAGCGCCATCCGCATGCGCTCTCCGGCGGGCAGCAGCAGCGCGTGGCGCTGGCCCGCGCGCTCGCGGTGCGGCCTCGGCTGCTGTTGTGCGACGAGCCGCTGTCCAACCTCGACGCCGGGCTGCGCGAAGAACTGCGCGATCTCATCGGCAGCGTGGTGCGCGAGCACGGCATCAGCGCGCTCTACATCACCCACGACCACCGCGAAGCCCTGGCCCTGGCCGACCGCGTCGGCGTGATGGCGCAAGGCCGCCTGCTGCAGCTCAGCAGCCCGCGCGCCCTGTTGCGCCAGCCGTCAACCGAGTTCGTCGCCCGCTTCACCGGGGCGCATGGACCGTGGCCGGCGCAGCTGCGTGCTGGGCGCTTGCATGCGCCTTGGGGTGAGGTGTGTGCACCGCCGCAATGCAAGGCGCTGGCCGATGGGCCGCTCTGCCTGTATTTGCGCACCACGGCGCTGCACCTCCCCCATGTCCGCGTCAACCAGGACGCTCTGCTCTGGCCGGTGCAGGCCCGGGTGCTCAGTCGCCTCACCGTGGGCGAGCACACCGAATTGCGCATCGACCTGCACGGCGTGACCCTGCGCCTGCCTGTGCCCGATGACCTTGCGCCTGCTGCGGGCAGCACCGTCTCCTTACGCATCGCCGCCGAGCAAACCCTGTTCTACCCCACCATGACTCCCACACGCAAAACAACGACAGAGGAACTCACCTGATGAACGCAACCCAATGGGGCGGTATGACCGCCATTTTCCTGGCCTCCGCCGTCGAGTGGGTGGAAGCCTTCACCATCGTGCTCGCCGTGGCACTGACCATCGGCTGGGCCCGCGCCGCCGGAGCAGCCGCCGCCGCATTGGCGGTGGTGGCCGCGCTCATCGCCGTCACCGGCACGGCGCTGAATGTGGTGCAGGCCGACATCGACCTCATCCGCGCCGCCATCGGCCTGTTTCTGCTGCTGTTCGGTCTGCGCTGGTACGTCAAAGCCATCCGCCGCTACGCCGGGCGCACCAAGCTGCACGACGAAGCCAAGGAATTTGCCGAAACCCGCCACAAAATCGACCACGCCGAAGCCCGCGTCGCCTGGGCCGTGGCCTTCAAGGGCGTGCTGCTCGAAGGGCTGGAAGTCTGGCTGCTGGTGGTGGCGCTGGGCCGCTCCATCAGCTACGGACAGGCGGCGGGCAGCGCGGTGGCCGCCTTGCTCGCCGTCATCGCAGTGGGCCTAGTGCTGCGCGCACCGCTGACCAAAGTGCCTGAGAACACCCTCAAGTTCACCGTGGCCTGCGCCCTGCTCGCCTTCGGCACCTTCTGGAGCCTTGGCGGCCTGCTCGACGAAGCCAAAGTGTGGCCGCTGGGCGATGCCACGCTGCTCTTGCTGTTCGCCGTTTATGTCGTCGCGGGCCGCCTGTCTGCATTCAAGCTGCGCGTACCGCAACTCACCCCCCAAGGAGCCCGCGCATGAAAAAAGTCTTGCAACTCATCTTCGGCGACGCCCGCAATGTGGCCTCGGTGGCCGTGGCCGTGGCGCTGGCCTGGGGCGCCGCGCAATGGCAGCCTGCAGCCAGCGGCTGGGTGCTAGTAGCCGCACTGATCGCTGCGACGTTCTGGCAGGCAGTCTGAGCGGACTCAGCCCCGATGCAAGGTCTTACTTCGCCTTTTTCGGCCTGCCGGTCTTGATGGCGGGCACGGCCTCCAACGCGGCCAGCAAGGCGGCATCGTTGAGCGCGGCCAGCACGGCAATGCCGGCGCGCAGCACTTCGCTTTTTTTCGCAGGACGCGTCAGCTTGACCAGACGATCCTTGATCGCATCGAGCATCTCGTACTCAGCGCGAGGAATGGTGAAACTGTCGCGCACCAGTTTGATCTTGGGCGGCTTGCTCAATGCGGCAGGCGCGGACGTTGATTTCTCTGCCTTGGCGACTGCCGCCTTGCGTGCGGGCGCCTTGACGGTGGGTTTAGTCGCCCCCTTGGCAGGTGTCTTGGCTACCGCATGAGGGGTCGCCCGCTTCGCTGCGGTCTTTTGCGGCGTGGCGGGCTTGGCGGTTTTGCGTGGCCCGGAAGCGGGCGCTCGTGCGGGCACGACGGCGGATTTAGTGACTTTGGCGGACGGGTTGGATTTGGCAACAGGCATGGTGGCCTCCTTCAATGAAAATCGAATAAACAGTTTATACCGTTTTTCCAACACCGCAATTTCGCGCAGGCGATGCCTCTTGTCTGACACAAATGGTCACCTCTTTTTTTGATCTTGACATGCCCGTGACGCTGTTCCTGCCTATGTTCAACAGCTACTTGTTCAACGCCAAATTCAATGACCAGAGGTCTCCACGATGACTCGCCTTTACCCCCCTTACCCATCCCTCCTTGTGTTCGGCGCCCTTAGCCTGTCCCAGAGCGTCCTCGCGGTTCAAGCGCCAAGCGCGCTCCTGCCCAGCGGCCGCCTGCTCACCCCGGCAGGACAAATCGTTGAAACCCCGAACTTCCCCACCCAGATCGCCCTCAGCGACGGCCATGTGGCCGTGCTCACGGGAGGGGCGAGCAAACAACAAAACGTGCTGCGTTTCGCTGCCGAGACCCTGCAGCCCGAGGGCCGGGTGGGTGCCCTTTTTGCCAAGGACAAAAAGCATGCAGCACCCGGAGCGACGGTGGCACAGGGCGATCAGAATGGCGGCAAAGCCGATGACGGCGAGCAAATCATCAAGGGCCAAAGCCTGTTTCAGGGGCTGGCCGCGGGGCCTGACGGCACGCTCTACGCCACGGGCGGCAATAGCGACGACCTTCTGGCCCTCGGCTCGTCTGGCAACGGCCCGCTGCATCTGCTTCGCCGTTATCGCTTGCAGTGGCAGCCCTTCCCTCAGGATCAATACCCCTATCAATATGCCGGCGACTGGCAGCAGACCCGTCACTTCTATCCCGACAGCGTGGTCATCGGCCCGCACGGGCGGCACGCCTATGTGACCGGGATGCTGGCCAACAGTCTGGCGCGCATCGACCTGCAGACTGGGGTGACCCACTATCTCAACGTGGGCAGCTACCCCTTCGCCGTCACTCTGGCCGATGGCAGCAAACGGCTGGTGGTGAGCAACTGGGGCGGCAATGGCGTCACCATCATCGACCGCGGAGCCTGGAAGGTGCTGGGCGCAGTGCCCACAGGCCCGGTGCTCGGCCCGCGCAGCGGCGCAGCCGGCGCCCATCCCACCGCGCTGGCGGCGCAGCCCGACTCACCGAACGTCTGGGTGGCCGACGCCAACCTCGACCGCCTCGTCGCGGTGAACACACAGACCCTCAAAGTCGTGCGGGTGATCGACGACAGCCCCTACCCCGGCGCGCCGCCCGGCTCTTACCCGGACGCACTGGCGGTGTCGCAAGGCAAGTTGTTCGTGGCCAACGCCGGCAACAACGATGTCGCGGTGTACGACCTCGCCAGTGGCAAACGCCTCGCCCTCATTCCGACGGCTTGGTATCCCACAGCGGTGACGGTACAGGGCAACGCCCTGTACGTTGCCAGCGCCAAGGGCATGGGTGGCGGGCCGAATATCCACCATCAATGGGTGGGCAATTTCATGCAGGGCGTGCTGCAACGCATCGACCTGCGCGAGCTGCCCATACACGCCCCGGCCTGGACGCAAGCTGCCTTGTCGAACAACGGCTTCAGCGCCGCGCAGCGTCGGCAACTGGCGTCCGACAACGCCAAAGCCGCAGCCTGGTTGCACGGCCACATCCAGCATGTCGTGTTCATCCTGCGCGAGAACAAGACCTTTGATGAAGACTTCGGCAAGTACGCTGCGGCGGGTCATTGGGCCGACCCCGCGCTCAACCTCTACGGCCCGCGCGAACTGCCCAACCTCTACCGCATGGCCGACCTGGGCGCGCTGTTCGTCAATTTCTACGCCGATGGCGAAGTGACCTCGCAAGGCCATCAATGGACGACCGCCGGATCAGACTCCGACTTCCTTCAGCGCACCTGGCCGTTGTACTACTCCGACCGCGGCTACATCGCCAATTCGGGTTGGACGCAGTCGCTCGCACCCGGCGCCAGCGATGCGCGCAACCCTTATGCGATCTACAAAAATCTCTCCGCGCTCGGGCATTGGAGCAACCCCTGGATCACCTACCCGGCGCGGCTGTTTCTGTTCAACGATCTGCTCGCGCACAAGGTGAGTTTCGAAGACTTTGGGGAGTTTGCCTCGCGCAACAAAATCGGCGACATCTCGCCTGCACTGCGCGCCCATCTGGCCATGGACTACCCGGCCTGGGATCGCCTCATCCTCGACACCGACCGCGCCAAAGTCGTGGACAACTGGCTGCGCCATCACCCCCTGCCGCGCGCGCTCTATATCTGGCTGCCCGACGACCACACCGCCGGCCGCCACCCCTGCCTGCCCAGCCCGGACAGCTATGTGGCCAACAACGATGAAGCCACCGCGCAGGTCATCCACAGCCTGTCCAAACTGCCGGGTTGGAAGCACACCCTGGTGCTGCTGACCGAGGACGACGCGCAGTCGGGCGCCGATCACATCGACGCCCACCGCACCTTCGCCGTCGCCGCCGGGCCGTGGGTCAAGCCTGGCGTGCGGGTCACGCAGCATCTCTCGCAGGTCGATCTGCTGCGCACCATCGAAACCGTGGCCGACATTCCGCCGATGTCGCAATGGGACGCCAACGCCCATGTGCTTTCCGGCATCTGGCGCAGCACGCCCGATGCCGCGCCCTACCCCGTGCTGCCGTCTCTAGTGCCGATGCAGCGCAACCCTGGCGTCTGCCCAGTCGACGCCCCTTTTCGCGCACTGCCTGAAGTCGTGGTGCCGGGTGTCGGCCAGGTGGCCCAAAGCGCACCGCCCCCCGCTCACCGCTATACCCCGACCGCTCTGCTCAAGGTTTCCGGCCCCGAGCAGATGCGGCAGGAATGGCTGGCCAGCCGAGGCCCAGCGGCCTACGCCGCCATGCTTGCGCATGTGCAAGCCCTGGCCAAAGCCCAGCGGCGACCTGCCTCCAGCCTGATTGCCGGTCAAGACGACGACTGAAATCGATTCACCCCAAAAAGGCTTTCAAACCCATCTCACCAGGCCCCGAAAGGGGCCTTTTTCATGGCAAGAAATCCCGCGTCTGCAGAAAAACAACGTCATCGTTCTGACACATGAATTCAACAGATCTTCACATCGTGTCTCAAAAATAACGAGTTCTTTTCCCCCTTCTGCAACCACCATGAAACCCGCTGTGCATTGCCCATCACAAAACCCACTCAAGCGATCAAACCTCAAGCTCACCGTCGCCCTCGCGCTGGCTTTTGGCGCCGCAGCGCAAGCCCACGCGCAAACCAGTCTGGGCGAAGTGCAGGCGCAAGGACAGACCAGCGCCACAAAGCCGGGGGACAGCTTTTTCCTCAAAGCGCCATCGGGCACGGTAACCTCCATCCCCGAAAGCCAGCTCAACACCATCCAGCAGTTCAACCCTGAGGCCACACAGGCCCAAACCGAAATCACTGCCGGCCAGTTTCAGTCGCTCGACCCCACCGACTCGTTCACCCGCGGGCTGGAAAACATGCCCAATGTGGTCGTCAGCAGCGATGGCGACAGCATGAACGGCGACACGGTGTACATCAACGGCTTCGGACAGAATCTCATCAACTGGACACTCGACGGCATACCGCTGAACGACAACGACAGCTACGCCTTCTACACCAACGAGTTCATCCCCACGCGCCTGATCGCGGGGACGCGTTATTTTCCGGGAGCCGCTTCAGCCGCCATTCCGGGCCTGGCCGCATTTGGCGGCTCGGTCGAGACCTATTCGCTGAACCCGAGCGCCAAACCTTCCGTTTCCCTGCTCGGCGGATACGGCTCCTTCGGCAAATACAACTTCGGCACCCTGGTCAACTCCGGGCTGCTCGGCGCCAATAGCGGCGCCCCGACTTCGCTGTGGTTCTACGCGAACAAAACCCACAGCGACGGCTATTTCGACAACACGCCCAGCGACCAGAAGCAATACCTGTTCAAGAGCGTGACCCAACTCGGCACCGGCGCGCTGACCCTGTTCTACACCCAGAACAACCAGAAGTTCAATTACTACGGCGGTTGCACCAAGGCCGACTACGCCAAATATGGCGACACCTGCAACGTCTACCGCGGCGACCCGGTCGTCAATGGCAAACAAAACGGTCTCTCGCCCACCTACAACTACAACCAATATCAAAACTGGCTGACCTATGCCAAATACGAAGCCACCTTCGGCAAGGTCACCGTCTCCAACCAGCTTTATTACTACCGGGGCAACGGCTACAGCGGCGGCGCTTACACCAACAGCACCTACAACCTGCTGCAGCCCAATGGGGTGTATGGCTCGGTCAAGGCGCCAGTGGGCGGCCTGTTCATGTCGCATGGCATCAACGACACCCGGCGCTGGGGCAATATTTTCAAGCTGACCACGCCCATTACCGACAACCTGGGGCTGGAAGCTGGCATTTGGTTCAACAAGAACGACACCACGCACGACCAGCAGTTCATCAGCAGCACCACGGGCCAGTATCTGGGTTCGGTGTACGAAGAACCGGTCTCGACCAAACTCTACGAGCCCTATTTCAACTTTACCTTCAAGCCCACCGACCGCCTGACCCTGCAGGCCGGACTGAAATATCTCAAGACTGAGCGCGACTTCATCGACTATGCGGCAGTCGCCAAATCCAAGGGCGCTGCGGGGCAGTACAGCTCCAGCTTCTCGACCACCATGCCCTCTCTCGGCGTGAACTACAAGCTGGCGCAGGGCATCAACGTCTACGCCAACTACACCCGCAACAGCAATCCGCCGCAATACAACCAGTACTACACCGGCACCTACAACCCTGATCTCGCCCCGCAGAAGGCCACGACCTACGACGCTGGCGTGATCTACGACTTCGGCATGTGGAGCGGCGGCGTGGATGTATTCCGCGTCAACTTCGACGACTACATCCAGAGTTTCAGTTACACGCCGCCCGGCGCCACCCAGTCAGTCTCCATTCTGGCCAACGTGGGCAAGGCTGTGAATGAGGGCATCGCCTGGCAGAACAATTTCCAGATCGACAAAAACTGGTCGGCCTACGCCAACCTGGGGCTGCTCAACGCGCAGTTCACCTCGGCCAAGGTGCCCATGCCGTATTCGCCGCACTCCACAATGGCGCTGGGCGGCATCTACACCGTCGGCCCGTGGCGAGCCAAACTGGGCGTGCGCCACACCAGCGAGGCCTACTGGACGGACTTCAAGTCCCCCATTCCGGCGCACACCATCGCCCCGGAGTTCGACAGTTACGCTCGTAAGTCCGCGATATCGTTAGGGTGAGCGTCGAAACGTGCCCCTACAGGAGTGCGAGTTGGTCGTCGATGGCGGGTTTCGGAAGCTTGAGTCCTTGGAGGATGGCGTGGTCGGCGTCGCTGAGCGAGGACGTGCCGTCGCGGCGCTCGCCGCCGAGGTGAACCTGGTGGTACTGGATGCGCCGCAGTTGCTCCAGGGCACGTTCGGGTGACAGCTTGGAGTCGGCATCCTTGAGGCGCATGCGCATGACGCGGTACAGCACCAGGGCGATGAAGCAGATCAGCGCATGGGCACGGATGCGATCGGGCAGGCGGTGGAACACCGGGGCGATCTCGATCTCGGATTTGAGGATCTTGAAGCCGCGCTCGATGTCGGCCAGGCTCTTGTAGCGCCGCAGCACCTCGAGCGCCGACAACTCGGGCACATTGGTCACCAACAGCAGCTTGCCGTCGTTGAGCTCGGCACGGGCCAGCGCCTTGTCGTCGATAGCGTAGGTGAACAGGTCCGATTGCAGATCGACCTTGATGATCGAACCCAGGTGCGCCTCGGAGACCGAGCGGAACAACCAGGCCTTGGCACCGGAGTCGCTCAAGCGCCGGCCTCTGAAGGCGGTGCCGCCTTCTTGCGCATCGAGCTTGCCAGCGCGCCGCTGGGCCTCCTGCGTGAGCTCTTCGATATGCTGGCGGCGCGCTGCGGTTTGTTCCTGGGCGCGGCGTGGATCGTGGGCCCAGACCAGGCGCATGTCCTGCCAGCGGGTCTCGCCGAGGACCTCGCGGTTGGCCGTTGCGCAGCGCTGCGCGTGGATCGGCTCCAGAATCTCCGCGAACTCCGCATAACGCCGCCCCGGCACGGCCAGGATGAACTCCAGGGGCTGCTCGGTGCCGCCCACGCGTTGCTCGCGCAGCCACTCCAGATTGTCCAGGCTGAGCAGCCCGCGATCGGCCACCAGCACCACGCGCTTGACCGGGTACAGCGCCAGAACCTCCTGGACCACGGCGCTGAGCGTGGGTGCCTCGGCCGTGTTCCCTTCCCAGACCCGATGCGTCAGCGGCAGTCCCTCGGCCGTCTGCACCACCCCGAGCATGAACTGGCGACGAATCCCCCCGTCCTTGGACATGCCGAACTGGCGCAGGTCGCCGGCCAACTCGGTCTCGCCCTCCACGCCGATGGTGGTCATGTCGTAGAACACCACGGACAGGTCCTGGTCGATCAGCGGGCGCAGCAACCCGGCCAACGCCGCTTGCACGCGGTCCTGGTGCGCGACCAGCGCGTCCATCGCCCGCAGCAACTGCTGGTGGGTCACGGCCTTGGGCGCAAAGCGCGGCAGCGCCACCGTCTGCAGCCAGCGCAGCACCCCGAGCTTGGACGTCGGATCGCACAGGCGGTTGAGCACCATCAGGCGCACCAGCGCCTCGACGTCGATGCGGCTGCGCGTTCGACCAAAAACCCGCCGCAGTTCACCGAACCCCAGTTCGTCCCAAAGCTCAGTCAGCACCCACACATCGCCCAGGGCGCGGCTGGACTCAAACCTCACGTCGGCCACGGTCGCCACCGCCCCGGCGTCTGGGGGCGTGTCGCCCCGAAGTCGTTGCAGGCCGCGGATCACGCTCTCAAGCTGGCCGCCGGCTTGGTCGGCGCGCCCCAGGGTGGCCACCGTGCGTTTCTTCACCCGTCCGCTCTCATCCCGATAAGACTCGACGAGCTGGATGTAGCGGCGGCCGCCGGAGGTGGTGACTTTGATGAACATGCCGCCACAATATATCAAGCCATTCACAAATGGCAAGCGGCCTCACCATGTGGAAAAACGTGCCACCACAGGCACTTTGCGAAAAACAGCGCTAACCCCTTGTTCTGTCAAACCCAGGGTAGGCGTTTTCAGTCAATTTTTGGCTCAAGCTGTCGAACTCCGGATCGCCGATGCCTCGCTGCGCTACACCTGGAAGGGCGGCGACACGGTGCGCGGCTTGGGTCTGCAAAAAGTCAGCGTGGGCTTCAATGTGAACAATCTGTTCGACAAGCGCTACATC
Organism: Thiomonas sp. OC7; assembly: GCF_900634595.1. NCBI lineage: Bacteria > Pseudomonadati > Pseudomonadota > Betaproteobacteria > Burkholderiales > Thiomonas > Thiomonas sp. OC7. The sequence continues at coordinate 859,170 of NZ_LR131953.1, forward strand.
ACCAAATACAGCACCGGCTTTCCGGGCAGCGCCAAAGACCCGCTCATCAAATACAACCTGCCACGCAGCTACTACCTCAGCCTGGAGGCGCAGTTCTGATGGGCGCGGCACCGAAAACCGCGTTGATCCCTCCGACCCGCCGCGCGTTCCTGCGGGGCGGTCTGGTGACTTCCGCGCTGCTGGCCACTGGGCAATGGCCCTTTCCTGCAGCCTGGGCTGAACCAGCCGCCCCCGGCGTGCTCTACGCCGGGCCGATGCAGGGCTATGTGGCTGCACGCTCTGCCCTCATCTGGGTGCAGACGCCCGGCGCAGCCGAAGTGGCGTTGGAGTATGCCCCAGAGAATCAGCCCGGCGAGAAAAAGCGCTCCGCGTCGGTTCGCACCGATGCGGCAGGGCAGTTCTGCGCTCATCTGGTCATGGACGATCTCTCTCCCGGCACGCGCTACCGTACTGTGGCCTGGGTCAATGGCAAACCGGCTGCGAATCGCACCCTCGTCGTGCGCACGCAGCCCATCTGGCAGTTTCGTTCACCGCCGCCCGATGTCACCCTCCTGACGGGTTCTTGCGCGTATCTGAACGACCCGCTGTTCGACCGGCCGGGCCAGCCTTATGGCGGCGGCTACGAAATCTATGAGCCAATGACGCAGGAAGGCGCCGATCTGATGGTGTGGCTGGGCGACAACCTCTATTACCGCGAGGTGGATTGTCAGAGCCCGCAAGGTATGGCGCTGCGCTACCGCCAACAGCGCGGCTTCGCTCCGCTGGATGCGTTTTTACGCTCAACCCCGCAAGTGGCGATCTGGGACGACCATGATTACGGCCCGAACGACAGCGATGCGAGTTTCGAGTTCAAGAACGCCTCGCTCGATCTGTTCAAAACCTACTGGGCCAACCCGACGTATGGCGTTGGCGACGTCGCCGGAGTGTTCACCAAGACCAGCATCGCCGATGCCGATATTTTTCTGCTCGATGATCGTTGGTGGCGCAGCGCAGACGCCACCAGCCCAGGTGACCGCGGCAAGGTGATGTTCGGCCCGGCGCAGATGCGCTGGCTGCGCAACGCCTTGCTGTCCTCGCGCGCCCGCTTCAAGATCGTCGCCGCCGGCGGCCAGTTTTTCAACGACGACGACGCTTACGAGGGCTGGAACCAGTTTCCCGAAGAACGCGCCGCATTTCTCGGCTGGCTGCAGCAATACCGCATCCCCGGCTTGCTGTTTCTCTCGGGAGACCGGCACATCACCGAGCTGATCCGGTATCCGCGTCCGGCCTACGGCGGCAAGCGCGACTATCCGCTGGTGGAGTTCACCTGCTCGCCGCTGAATTCCGGGCCGGCCAAAGGCGACGGCAATCCCAACCGCGTACCCGGCACGCTAGTCGCTGAGCGCAACTACGGCGTGCTCAAATTCAGCGGCGAGGGCAAGGAGCGGCGGCTGGAGCTGCAAGCCAAGAACGTCGACGGCAAGCTGCTGTGGTCGCACACCCTGGCGCTGGCCGACCTGGGCTGGAGCTAGAGCGCACATTCGCTGCCCACCGACGCCTCACCACGACGCCTCGCGCTCCGGGGTGGCGCTGATGCGGTGGATGGAGAGGTCGGCGCCGTTGAATTCCTCTTCGGCGTCGAGGCGGATGCCGAGGGTCTTTTTCAGCACGCCGTAGACCACGAAGCCGCCGATCAGGGCCACTGTGATGCCCATCAGCGTGCCGACGATCTGCGAGGCCAGCGACACCCCGCCCAGCCCGCCCAGCGCCTTCATGCCAAAAATGCCCGCGGCAATGCCGCCCCAGGTGCCACACAGGCCGTGCAGCGGCCACACCCCCAGCACGTCGTCGATCTTCCAGCGGTTTTGCGTCAGGGTGAACATCCAGACGAACAGCGCCCCGGCCACCGCGCCGACCACCAGCGCGCCCAGCGGGTGCATCACGTCTGAACCCGCGCACACCGCCACCAAACCGGCCAGCGGCCCGTTGTGCAGAAAGCCAGGGTCGTTTTTGCCCGCGGCCAGCGCCGCCAGGGTGCCGCCCACCATCGCCATGAGCGAGTTCACCGCCACCAGACCGCTGATCTGGTCGAGCTTTTGCGCGCTCATCACGTTGAAGCCGAACCAGCCCACGATCAGTATCCACGAACCCAGCGCCAGGAATGGGATGGACGAGGGCGGATGCGCCGATATCTGCCCGTTGGCGTGATAGCGGCCGCGACGCGGCCCGAGCAAGAGCACGGCGGGCAGCGCGATCCAGCCGCCCATCGCATGCACTACCACCGAGCCGGCGAAGTCGTGAAAGGGCGCGCCGAAAGTGGACTGCAACCATGCCTGAATGCCCAGATTGCCGTGCCACACAATGCCCTCGAAAAACGGGTAGATGAAGGCGACGATGGTGAAGGTGGCAATGAGCTGGGGCCAGAACTTGGCGCGCTCGGCAATGCCGCCGGAAATGATGGCGGGAATGGCCGCGGCGAAGGTCAGCAAAAAGAAAAATCGGGTCAGCTCATAGCCATGATCGCGGGTGAGCACGTCATCGCCCACGAGAAAATGATGACCGTAGGCGATGCCGTAGCCGATCAGAAAGTAGGCAATCGCCGAGACGGAAAAGTCGGTGATGATTTTGGAGAGCGCGTTGACCTGGTTTTTCTTGCGCACCGTGCCCAGCTCAAGAAAGGCGAACCCGGCGTGCATGGCGAGCACCAGAATGGCGCCGAGAAGGATGAACAACACATTTCCACTGGAGGCGTCTTGCATGGTTGGGGTTCCTGATCAGAGTGAGATAGAGAGAGCAAACTTCGTGCCCATAAATGGCGCACGGTGCCCCTGTTGGGTTCACAACCGCTCACAAACTGCGCATTTTCGGTGCATGACAGGGCTTGGTTCGCACCATATCAAGGCGTTGCGCACCGTATTCGGGCGCATTGATCAGAGCAGCCGCTTGCTTAGAATGACGAGCTCGTTGTTCCTCCTGCGGTTTCCATTCGAGAACGCCCATGCCTTTCAAAGTCAAACCTTACGTTTCTGAAGTGACGCATTTCATCCAGGATCTGAAGCACAGCGATCCGCAGCTTGAGGCCAAGCAAAAAGAAGGGCGTGCCCGGCTTTGGGACAAACCGCAAAACCCCGAGCTGACCCGGGAATTCCAGGCGGCCCGCGTGCCGCAGAAAGCCTACGTTTACGGCAGTCACTGAAGTCGCCCCGAGCGTGGCGAGCTTCGCTGCAGGCCATTCCATGACCGCCGCGCCCGGCGACGCCGCGCTGATGTCTCCGGAGGTGGACAGCACCCCGGCCACGGTCGACGGCATGGCGGTGGCGCGGCTGTACGGCGAGCCGCTGTTCGAGCTGCCGCAAGACCTCTACATCCCGCCCGATGCGCTCGAAGTCTTTCTCGAAGCCTTCGAAGGGCCGATGGATCTGCTGCTCTACCTCATCCGCAAGCAGAACTTCAACATCCTCGACATTCCGCTGGCGCAGGTCACGGCGCAGTATCTGAGCTATGTCGAGCAAATCCGCCGACACAATCTGGAGCTGGCCGCCGAGTATTTGCTGATGGCGGCCATGCTCATCGAGATCAAGTCGCGCATGTTGCTGCCGCGGCCGCCCACCGAGCCCGGCGCCGAGCCCGAAGACCCCCGTGCCGAACTCGTGCGCCGGCTCTTGGAATACGAACGCTTCAAGCTCGCCGCGCAGCAGCTCGACGCCCTGCCCGTGCTCGGACGCGACTTCTGGCGTGCGCAAGCGCTGTTCGACCGCGACGCCGCACCGCGCCTGCCCGAGGTGACGGCCGACGAACTGCAACAGGCGTGGAGCGACATTCTCAAGCGCGCCAAGCTGCATACCCACCACAAGATCACCCGCGAGCAGCTTTCTGTGCGCGACTACATGAGCCGCGTGCTGCGCCAGTTGCAAGGCAAGCGCTTCCTCGAATTTCACGAACTGTTCGACCCCGCACAGGGCGTGCCCGTCGCCGTAGTCACGCTGGTGGCGCTACTCGAACTCACCCGGGAAGCGCTGGTGGAAATCACCCAGGCCGAAGCCTTCGCCCCTCTGTATGTGCGGCTGGCTTACACCCCGAGCTGATGTCGCCAGGCTGGGAATCGAACGCTCGTTCGCAAAAACAAGCGTAGCGCGGGCATAATTCGCCGGTTTCCACCTGAGCTCAAGCCATGTCAGCAGACTCTCCCGCGCCCTACGGCGCTGCGCCCCGCAGTGATAGCGCTCCGCGCAAACCGCTCACCCTGCACCGCCTGCGCGCCATGCGTGAGGCCGACGAAAAAATCGCCATGCTCACCGCTTACGACGCGGCCAGCGCCAGCCTGCTCGACGCCGCCGGGGTCGATTGCCTGCTGGTGGGCGACTCGCTGGGCATGGTGATGCAGGGCCACGGCTCCACCCTGCCCGTCACGCTCGAACAAATGGTCTATCACACGCAGTGCGTGGCGCGCGGCAATCGCAGCGCCTGGCTCATTGCCGATCTGCCCTTCGGCAGCTACCAGGCCGGAGTCGAGCAGGCCGTGGCCAGCAGCGTGGCACTGATGCAGGCCGGTGCGCAGATGGTCAAGCTCGAAGGCGGCGGCTGGACCGCGCCCGTCATCGCCGCCCTCGTGGAACGCGGCATTCCCGTCTGCGCCCACCTCGGCCTCACGCCGCAGAGCGTGCACGCACTCGGCGGGTACCGCATTCAGGGCCGCGACGCGCAATCGGCCGACACCCTGCGCCGTCATGCGGCCGAAGTCGGCGCTGCGGGCGCGGCCATGCTGGTGCTCGAACTCGTGCCCTCCGATGTGGCAGCGCAAATCAGCGCGGCCTATCCCGGCATCACCATCGGCATCGGCGCGGGCGCGCGCACCCATGGCCAAGTGCTGGTGCTGCACGACATGCTCGACATCACCCGCGGCCCCAAACCGCGCTTCGTGCGCAACTTCATGCAGGGCGCGCCCAGCCTTCTCGACGCCGTGCGCGGCTATGTCGACGCCGTCAAGCAAGGCACGTTCCCCGACGAAGCCCTGCACGGCTATGCCGCCTGATTCTTCCTCCCGCCCTTGCCCATGCTGACCGTCCACACCGTCGCCGACCTGCGCGCCGCGCTCAAACCGCACCCCGATTGGACCCTGGTGCCCACCATGGGCAATCTCCACGCCGGGCATCTGGGGCTGATCGCCCGCGCGCGGCAGGAGAACGTTCCGGTGGTGGCGAGCATTTTCGTCAACCGCCTGCAGTTCGGGCCGAACGAAGACTTCGACCGCTACCCGCGCACCCTTCCGCACGACGCAACGCTGCTGGCCGACGCCGGCTGCGACCTGCTGTTCGCCCCTGACGAAGCCGAGATGTACCCGCAGCCGCAGACCTTCCGCGTGCTGCCCGATCCGGCCATCGCCGGCATTCTCGACGGCGCCGCTCGCCCTGGTCATTTCGAAGGCGTGGCCACCGTGGTGATGAAGCTGTTCCAGATGGTGCAGCCGCGCCATGCCGTGTTCGGCAAGAAGGACTATCAGCAGTTGCTCCTCATCCGTCGCATGGTCGAGCAGTTCGCCCTGCCCATCACCATCATCGGCCTCGACACGGTGCGCGCCGACGACGGACTGGCACTGTCTTCGCGCAACGGCTACCTCACGCCCGAAGAACGCGTGCAGGCGCCGCAACTCCAGGCCGCCCTGCGCGCCCTGGCCGAAGACGCCCGCAGCGCGACCGACCCCGAGCAGATTCACCTGCTCGAACAACAGGCCATGACCCGCCTCGACCATCTCGGCTGGACGCCCGACTACCTGACCCTGCGCCGCCGCGCCGACCTGCAGCCGCCTACCGCGCAAGACCTGCACCGCGGAACGCCCTGCGTCGCGCTGGCCGCCGCCCGCCTGGGCCGCACCCGGCTGATCGACAACCTGGAGTGCTGAACGCCCCCCGGCAACCTTGAGACGGCGCCCTCAAGCCCGGTATCCGGGATCGGTGCGTTCGAGCTTGCGCAGCAGCGCAGGCCAGACAAAGGCGCCCCCCATGCCACCGGTCTGCACTCGCATGGCCTCTGCCACGCCGCTGAGAATGCGCGGATGCACCTGGCGCAGCCCTTCCGCCCCCTGCTGACCCGCCAGCGCGGCGATCTGGATCTGACAGGCGCTCTCCAGCACATACATGCCCAGAAAGGCATCGGCGATGCTCGCGCCCACGGTCAGCAGGCCGTGATTGCGCAGAATGAGGAAGTTGGCGTCCCCGAGATCATCCTGCAGACGCGGTTTTTCGTCGGGGCGGAACGCCACGCCCTCATAGTCGTGATAGGCCACCGACGCCAGCACGAAAGTGCTCTGCTGACTGATGGGCAACACGCCGTGCTCCTGCGCGCTCACCGCCACTCCGGCGCGGGTATGGGTGTGCAGCACGCAGCCCGCGTCCGGCCTTGCCTCGTGCACCGCACTGTGGATGACGAAACCTGCGGGATTGACCGGATAGGGGCTCTCGCTCAGCTTGTTGCACTCGGCGTCCACCTTCACCAGACTCGACGCCGTGATCTCCTCGAACATCAGGCCATAGGGATTGATGAGAAATTGGTGGTCGCCACCGGTCAGCGAAAGCGGCAGCTTGGCGCTGATGTGAGTGAACACCCGATCGCTCCAGCCGTGCAAGGCCACCAGCCGATAACAAGCCGCCAGATCGCAGCGCAGCGCCCATTCCTGCGGGTCCACCGCGTGTTCCAGGTTCGGTATGTTCATGTTTGTCTCCTTCGTTTTTATGGAAGCTGATTTTCGGCCCATTTGCGCGCCTTGTCAGCGAACAAGGCGCTGGCCGCGCGAACAAGGGACAATCACCTTTTCATCACCCCTTCACTGACGCCCCTCCTGCAAGCGCTGACCCACGCGTTGACCCACCATGCCCCAAAGTGATGTTCTGATCCTCGGTGCCGGTCTGGCCGGCCTGTCCACCGCACTGCATCTTGCCGAGCGCTTCAAGGTGACGGTCCTAGCCAAACGCACGCTTGACGTCTCGTCCAGCCAATGGGCGCAGGGCGGCATTGCCGCGGTGCTGGCCGAGGGCGACAGCTTCGAGGAGCACGTGCACGACACCCTGGTCGCCGGTGCGATGCTGGGCGATCTGCCGGCCACGCGCTTTGTCATCGAGCACGGGCCGGACGCCATCGCCTGGCTGCGCGAACAAGGCGTGCCCTTCGACACCGAAGGCGCCGCGCTGCACCTCACCCGCGAGGGCGGCCACAGCCAACGCCGCATCGCCCATGTGGTGGACGCCACAGGCGCGGCCATCCAGACCACGCTGCTCGCCCGCGCCAAGGCCCATCCCAACATCACCCTGCTGGAAAACCATGTCGCCGTCGATCTCATCACCGACCGTCATGTGGACGGCAAGGCCAGCCCGCGCTGCTGGGGCGCATATGCCCTCGACACCGCCAGTGGCCGGGTCGAGACGTTCGCCGCAGCACACACCGTGCTGGCCACTGGCGGCGCCGGCAAGGTGTATCGCTACACCACCAACCCCGACACCGCCAGCGGCGACGGCATCGCCATGGCCTGGCGCGCGGGCTGCCGCGTGGCGAATATGGAATTCATCCAGTTCCACCCCACCTGCCTGTATCACCCCAAAGCCAAGAGCTTCCTCATCACCGAAGCGGTGCGCGGTGAAGGCGGCAAACTCGTGTTGCCCGACGGCACCCGCTTCATGCCCGCGCACGACCCGCGCGCCGAACTGGCCCCGCGCGACGTGGTGGCCCGCGCCATCGACTTCGAGATGAAAAAGCGCGGCCTCGACTGCGTCTACCTCGACATCACCCACAAAGGCGAAGCCTTCATCCGCCAGCACTTCCCCACCATCCACGCCCGCCTGCTCGAACTCGGCATCGACATGGCCCGCGAGCCCATACCCGTGGTGCCCGCAGTGCACTTCACCTGCGGCGGCGTGCTCACCGACCTTTCGGGCCGCACCGATCTGCCCGGCCTCTACGCCGCGGGCGAAGTGGCCTACACCGGCCTGCACGGCGCCAACCGGCTGGCGAGCAACTCCCTGCTGGAATGCGCGGTGTTCGGCAAGGCCGCTGCGCTCGCCATCCTGGAAGCCGCGCCCCCCGCCGTGCCCACGCCCCGCCGCTGGGACGAAAGCCGCGTGAGCGACGCCGACGAACTCGTGGTCATCAGCCACAACTGGGACGAGCTGCGTCGCATGATGTGGAACTACGTCGGCATTGTGCGCACCGACAAGCGGCTGGAGCGCGCCGCCCACCGCATCGCCCTGCTGCAAGCCGAGGTGGACGAGTTCTACGCCAACTTCCGCGTCACCCGCGACCTGCTGGAGCTGCGCAACCTGCTGCAAGTCGCCGCCCTCATCGTGCGCTCGGCGCAGTTGCGGCACGAAAGCCGCGGCCTGCACTACAGCCTCGACTGGCCGCAGACCGCCGCGCCCGCAGCGCCCACCATTCTCGTGCCCTGAATGCCCATGCCCACACCGCACGCCCTCCCCGATCTCGCCCTGGTCAGCGCCTTGCTGCGGAACGCCGCACGCGCCGAAATTCTGCCCCGCGCGCAGTCGCCCGACCCGCGCCTGAAGGCCGACGGCACCTGGGTCACCGACGCCGATCTGGCCATGCAAACCCGTGTGCAACACGAACTCGCCGCCCTCTGGCCGCACATCCCTTTACTGGGCGAAGAAATGTCCGCCGAAGCGCAACAGCAACTCATGGCGAAAGAAGCCGCCTCGCCAGACGGCCCCGGCCTGTGGGTGCTCGACCCGCTGGACGGCACCAGCAACTTCTCCGCCGGCCTGCCGGTGTTCGGCCCCTCGCTGGCGTGGATACAGGGCGGCCAGGTTCGGCTGGGTGTCGTCGTCGATGTGATGCGCGACGAAGTCTTTAGCGCCGCCCTGGGCGCCGGCGCATTTCTCAACGGCCAGCCCTTGCGCGTACCCGCAACACAGGTACCGCTATCCAAAACCATTGCCTGCATCGACTTCAAGCGGCTTTCAGCCCCCCTGGCCACGCAGTTGGCGATGCGCCCACCCTACAGCTCGCAACGCTCCATCGGCTCAGTAGCGCTCGACTGGTGCTGGGTCGCCGCCGGTCGCTTCCACCTCTACCTGCACGGCAGCCAAGGCCTATGGGACTACGCCGCAGGCAGCCTCATCCTCAGCGAGGCCGGCGGGCGTGAGCAAACCTTGGCAGGCGACGCCGTGTTCAACAACACCCTGGAAAAACGCTCGGCCGTGTGCGCAGGCGATGCAGAACTGTTCGCCCAATGGACTCACTGGCTGGCCGCAAACGACGGCGCCCCTCGATGAACTGATCTGGCTTGCTCTTCGTGTAAGCAATCCGGCAGTCTTGACATAGGTTTCCTTAGAAACTACATTTCAGATAGTTTCCAAGGAAACCTAATGGTTAATCGAAAAAAACAAACTGCCCTCTCTCCGCTGGAAGCCCACCTGGGCTTCTGGTTGCGTTTCGTATCCAACCACGTGTCTAGTCGCTTCCAGCAGCTGCTTGAGGACAAGGGCGTCACGGTGACCGAATGGGTGGCGCTACGCACACTCTGGTCGCAAGACGAAACCACGCATGCCGAGCTGATCTGCGCCTTGGGTATGACCAAAGGCGCTGCGTCCAAGGTCGTTTCGCGGCTGGAAGAAAAAGGGCTGGCCGGGCGGCAGCTGGCTGATGGCCGCGCCCGCGAGCAGAGCTTGAGTCTCACCGCTGCAGGGAAGGACTTGGTGCCACAGTTAGCAGCGCTGGCTGATGCCAACGACGCCCACTTCTTTGGCCACCTGCCCGCCGCAGAGCGTGATGCGCTGACCCAATCCATGAAGGCTCTGGTGCAGCGCCACCAGCTCAAAGAAATTCCCACGGCCTGATCCAAAGGGCATTACTTCAACAGAGGACAAACCATGAACGAAACAACTCTTTCAAAAATTTGCGCAACTTTTGAAGCCTCCAACCAGGGCACCATCCACTTCGGCCAAGTGATCAGCCAGTTAGTAGAAGCCGGGGTGGAGTCGTACTACGTGGACTACCGCAGTGGTCGCACAACCTATTACCTGCCAGACGGTAGCACCGCCGACTTCAGCTTCGAGCGTCCTCAGCACCGTATTGCCGATGCTTTTGATGGCGACGCTGTACGCGCAGCCATCTTGGGTGCGCAGCAGGGTAAGGTGATGTACCCCGAGTTCAAGACGCTGTCACAACGCGCAGGTTGTGTGGCCTACACGGTCTGGATTGCAGGCCGACACGTGGTTTATTTGGGCCGCCGGGGTGAAACACACATTGAGCGTTTCCCTGGTTAAGGAAGGTCTGTACAACCCGTGCCGAAACGCGAGTTGATGGGGACAACCGGGGTCAGAACAATCAGGATCTAGCCTTCCAACATCCGATCAATCATGTGCCCGCTTTTCACCGCCCCAGCGCCGCGCCGAAGACTTTGCTTAGGAGCTTGCTGCCGGTGCCCACCGGGTCGGTACGGATGGCTTTTTCTTGTTCGCCGATGGCCTGGTATAGGCGCTTGAGCGCCTCTTGGGTGACGTACTGCTGAATGCTGGCCTGATCGGCCTTGACGAGGCCGAACTGCGCGGCCTGCCCGGCGAAGCGGTTGTAGATCTGGGCGAGGCCGACCTTGTCAGTGGCCTTGGCGACGATGGGCAGGAATTTTTGCGTCAGGGTTGCTTCGGTCTTGCGTTTGAAGTAATCAGTCGCGGCCTCGTCGCCCCCGGTGAGAATGCCCTTGGCGTCTTGCACTGACATGCTTTTCACCGCATCCACCAGCAAGGTTTTGGCTTCGGGCACGGCGGCTTCGGCGGCGCGGTTGATGGCCAGATCGAGCTGGTCGGCCTGAGCGCCCATTCCGGCCATACGCATCAGGCCGCTAGCCTTCTCGATGGCGGGCGGAAGGGGAATGCGCCACTTGGCGTTGCCATAGAAGCCGTTTTCGCGGCCCAGTTCTTTCACCGCGATCTCTGCGCCGCGCGATAGTGCGGTCTTCAGCCCCTGATCGACTTCGCCGTTGCTCAACGCCGCCACCGCGGCATTCACCGCGCCCGAAGACGCCCCGTCGCTCTGCCCGGCCGAGTTCGGCTGCGCGGCTGGCTGCGCAGGCGCTTGCGCCGTGCCCAGCGCGCCGCTGAGCTGGTTGGTCAGGTTGCCGAGATCGAAGGCCATCGCGGGCAGTGGCGCAGCGAGCGCCAGCACGGCGGCAAGGGCAACGGGCAAGGCAAGGGGACGTGTTTTCATCGTGCTCTCCGGTGGGTCAGCGTTGTGGATCGGGGGTGGCGCGCAGCACTTCGTCGAGGGTGGTGACGCCTTCGGCCACCTTGATGGCGCCAGCCAGGCGCAGCGGCTTCATGCCGTCTTTGATGGCCTGCGCGCGCAGCGGCCCGAGTTCCGGGCTGCGCACCAGCAGCGCCCGCAGCGCCTCGCTGCAACTCAGCAGCTCATACAGGCCGATGCGGCCGAGATAGCCGGTGTTGCGGCATTCCACGCAGCCCACGGGTTTGTAGGGGCGCACCTCAGATTGCGTTTTCCACGGCGCCACGGCCGCGCGAAAGGCCTCTTGGTCGAAGGCGTCGTCGGGCTGCTTGCAATGCGGGCAGAGGGTGCGCACCAGACGCTGCGCGAGCACGCCGAGCAAGGTGGCACTAGCGAGGTAGGACGGCACGCCGAGTTCGAGCAGGCGGGTGATGCTCGACGGTGCGTCGTTGGTGTGCAGGGTGGAGAGCACCAGATGCCCGGTGAGCGCCGCCTGCACCGCCATGTCGGCAGTCTCGCGGTCGCGGATTTCGCCGACCATGATGATGTCGGGATCTTGCCGCATCAGCGCGCGCAGGCCTTCGGCAAAGCTGAGGTCGATGGCGGGCTGCACCTGCATCTGGTTGAACGCGGGTTCGACCATCTCGATCGGGTCTTCCACGGTGCAGACGTTCACCTCCTCGGTGGCTAGGCGCTTGAGGGTGGAATATAGCGTGGTGGTCTTGCCGCTGCCCGTGGGCCCGGTGACGAGGATGACGCCGTTGGGCTGATGGGTCAGGCGCTGCCAGTCGCGCGCTTCGTGCGCCGGAAAGCCGAGGGCGGGCATGTCGCGCACGACCACGTCGGGATCGAAGATGCGCATCACCAGCTTCTCGCCAAACGCCGTGGGCATGGTGGCTAGGCGCAGCTCCACCTCGTCGCCCGAAGGTCGACGGGTCTTGATGCGGCCATCTTGCGGACGGCGCTTTTCGACCACGTCCATGCGGCCGAGCAGCTTGACCCGGCTGGTCATCGCGCCCATCACCGAACCGGGCACCTGATAAACCGTGTGCAGCACACCGTCGATGCGAAAACGGATGACTCCCATGTCGCGCCGCGGCTCGAGGTGGATGTCAGAGGCGCGCTGCTCGAAGGCGTATTGCCACAGCCAGTCGACCACCTGCACCACGCCGGCGTCGTTGGCGTCGAGCGCCTTGCCGCTGCGGCCCAGTTCCACCAACTGCTCGAACTGGTTGACCCCGCCGGTGCTGCCGTTTTTCTGCGCATGTTTGACCGAGCGCGCGAGGTTGAAAAACTCCACCGTGTAGCGGGTGATGTCGGCGGGGCTGGCGACCTGCAGCTCGATGGGGCGGCGCAGCATGCGCTCCATCTCGGGCACCCAGCCGCGGTCGAACGGCTCGCAGGTGGCGATGGTGACCGCCTCGGTCGAGGCCGCCACGGGCAGAATGCGGTGGCGCTCGGCGTAGCTGGTGGACATGAGATCGCCGATTTTGCTGATCTCGACCTTCAGCGGATCGACGCGCAAATAGGGCAGATTGGCACGCTGCGCCAGCCATTCGGTCAACACATCCAGATCGAGTGTGCGGCCGTCGCTCAGACGCTTGAGCCCGGCCAGCGCCACGCGCTGCAGCGCATGCAGCTTGCCGCTGGCGTGGGCGCAGCGCTCCCAGCCGTAGCGGCCAGCAGCCGCGTCAATCAGGCCGTCGGCCTCCAGCCACTGCAGCAGTTCGCGCCAATCGAGTCGACCCTGCGCCGCAGGCGGCGCACCCGGTGCAGATTGCGCCTTGGGCGGGGCGGAAGGGTCGGCCGAGCGAGTGGGAGTGCGGGGGGCGTCCATAAAACCGAGTGTAGGACAGCCCCTTGTGACGCCGTGTTAACGCGCCGGATGCAGGCGCTTGAGCAAGCGCGCCCAGCGCCGCGCCGGCAGGCCGCCAGTGCGCTGCGCCACGGCATCGGCGCGCTCCAGCAGTTGCGCGCGCGTCGGCAGCGGGCTCTGCGTGGCGTCGCGCAGGGCGATGGCGATGAGGTTACCGTCGCGGTTGGGCGGCAGCTGCCACACGCTGTCGCCCGGCTGGTTGAACGCCGCGACGATGCGCTGCAGATTGCGCTCCAACACGCGCACATGGCCCGGCCCGCTGAACAGATTGACCACTATCACCCCCTGCTCGCCCAGCAGTTGGCGGCATGCGGCATAAAACTCGGCAGACTCCAGCGCGGGGGCTGCGGCTTGCTCGTCGTACATGTCCACATGCAATACCGCCGCACTGCCCGCATGGGCGGGGTCGGCCGCATACGCGCCGGCATCCGCGCACAGCACTTGCAACTTGCCGCCCGGCTCTGGCAGCGCAAACCAGCGATGCGCGGCCAGGATGACGCCCGGATTCAGCTCCACCGCCACGCAGGGCAGCCGCAAGCGCTTGAGCATGAATTTGGTGATCGCCGCGGCGCCCAGGCCCAGCTGCACCGCCGTGCCGCCGCGCCAGGCTTTGTCGGGCAACAGCAGCATCCAGGCCATCATGCGCTGCACATACTCCAGTTCGAGATCGTTGGGACGGGCGATGCGCATGCTGCCCTGAATCCAGGGCGTGCCCAGATGCAAATGGCGCACGCCGTCTTCTTCGGAAAGGGTGGGTTGGGGAAAGGTGGGTTTACGGGCCATATCAAATGAGTTTTGCAGCGATGAATGCCTCCCGCCAGGCGGCACGCTTGCGCTCCAGACTCCAGCTCGCATTCGCTGGGCTGGTGGAGGGCAGACGGCGCACCTCGGGGCCGAGGCTGCGGGTGATGCGCATGGCGCGGGCCGATTCGCCCCCGTTGTGCGCGATGAGTTGCAGCAAAGGCAGGCCCGCCACGAGCGCAGGAAGATCATTGGGCAGCGCATCCGCAATGGCACTGTCCAGACTGCCCTCGCGGCGGCAGTGGGCGTACACATCCCAGATGCCCAGCCCGCGCTCGCACACCGCCTCGATGCGCTGCGCGTAGGGCCGCTGCATCAGATCCAGCCCGAACAAATCGCCCACGATGGGCCAGAACTGATTGCGCGGATGCGCGTAATACTGCTGCGCCTGCAACGAGGCGACGCTCGGGAAGCTGCCCAGCACCAACAGGCGGCAATCGCCCCGCACCGCAGGCGCCAGCCCCCGCAGCATCGGCGCGGAAGGCGCAACAGGAGCAAGGGCGGAAGCGGACGAACGAGCCATGCCGTCATTGTCGTCGCTGCCGCCATGTCCACCACCAAGCACCTGCCTATAATCGCCAGCTTTATCGCGCTGCGGGTGTAGTTCAATGGCAGAACGGCAGCTTCCCAAGCTGCATACGAGGGTTCGATTCCCTTCACCCGCTCCAAATCATCTCCGGCTTGAGCCGGATTTTTTTCGCCATGACGGCTGACCCAAACCCCGCAACAGACGACGCCGACGCGCTCCGGCAACGCGGCATCCGCAGCTTTGTGCTGCGCGCCGGGCGTACCACCGAGGCGCAGACGCGCGCACTGGCGGAACTGGGGCCGCGCTGGATCGTGCCTTATGCCGACGCCGTCACCGATTGGTCCGCCGTATTCGGCCGCGCCGCGCCGCGGGTGCTCGAAATCGGCTTCGGCATGGGCGACGCCACGGCGCAGATCGCCGCAGCAAAGCCCGAGATAGATTTCATCGGCGTGGAAGTGCACCCGCCCGGCGTGGGCGCGCTGCTGCAGCGCATCGACGCCGCGAAGCTCACCAATTTGCGCATCGTGCAGCATGACGTGGTGCAGGTGCTGCAGCACATGATCGCGTTGCACAGCCTGGACGGACTGCACATCTACTTTCCCGATCCGTGGCCGAAAAAGCGGCACCACAAGCGGCGCCTGATCCAGCCGGAATTCGTGCGGCTGGCCATCAGCCGTCTGCGCCCGGGCGGCTATCTGCACTGCGCCACCGACTGGCAGCCCTACGCCGAGCACATGCTGGAGGTGTTGCGCGCCGAGCCGGGACTTGTCAACACGGCCGCCGATTACGCCCCGCGTCCGGACTGGCGCCCGGTGAGCAAATTCGAGCGCCGCGGCCTGAATCTCGGCCACGGCGTCTGGGATCTAGTGTTCACCACCCGGTGAACCCGCCAGACTTCATCCAGACCAGTTCACCCAGCCGCCCCAGGCGGTGACCAGCACCAGCGCGCCGAACACCACCCGGTACCAGGCGAAGGGCACGAAGCTGTGCCCGCCCACATAGCGCAGCAACCAGCGCACCACCATCAGCGCCGAGACAAATGCCACCGCCATGCCGAGGCCGAAGGTAGGCACATCGCTCAGGCTGAGCAGAGCGCGATTTTTGTAAAGCTCGTACACCGTGGCGGCCAGCAGAGTGGGAATGGCGAGAAAGAAGGAGAACTCGGTGGCGGCCGCGCGGCTGAGGCCGAACAACATGCCGCCAATAATCGAAGCACCCGAGCGGCTGGTGCCGGGAATAAGCGCAAACGCCTGCGCGATGCCAACCTTCAGCGCGTCGCTCGCACGCATGTCATCGACATGGTGAATGCGCACATGCTGCGTCGACCGCTTCTGCCAGGCTTCTGCCCAGAAGATCACCAAGGCGCCAACGATAAAAGCCAGCGCCACCGGCACGGGTGCGAACAGCCAGCGTTTGATAGCGCTGGCAAACAGCAAGCCCAGAATGGCCGCCGGGATGAAGCCGATGAGCACATTGATGGCAAAGCGCCAGGCGGTGCTGCGCCGCGCGGGTTCGGCTGCGGCCAGTCCGGTGAGCACTTCGCCAATACGCACGCGGTAATGCCACATCACCGCCAGAATGGCGCCGCTTTGAATCGCGATTTCAAACACCTTGGCCTTGTCGCTCACCCAGCCCAGCAAGCTGGCGGCGAGAATGAGGTGGCCGGTGGAAGAAATCGGCAGAAATTCGGTGATGCCCTCGACCAAGCCGAGAATCACCACCACGATGGCGGAATGCGCGTCCATGCTGACCCTTGTGACAAAAGGTTGCGATTATGCGCAAACTTTGCGTCAAAAGGGCTCACACCAGGCTGCTCAGCCCCCCATACACCCCTAAACCAGCGGTCAGCACCACCACGGCGACGACCACCCAGAAGTACGCGCCGCGCAGGCGATGTTCCGGGGGCAGTGCCTTGGTGGCCAGCGCCACCAGAAACCCCAGCACCAGCGGCAGCATCAAGGCGTTCATCACTTCCACCCCGATGGACAGGGCGACCAGATCAGGCACGAAGGCCACCACCAGCGCCCCGCCGATCACCCCCGCGCTGAACACGGTGTAGAACCACGGCGCTTGCCTCGGATGCAGTTCCAGCGAATGCTTGTAGCCGGTGACTTCGCCAAACCCCCAAGCCGCCGCCAGCGCCACCACGATGGCGGCCACCATGGCTGCACCCAGAATGCCCAGGCCAAATACGGTGCGCCCCAGCGTCTCGCCAAGCGTCGGGGTGAGCGCCTGCGCTATTTGCCCCACGGTGTTGAGCGGCGCGGTGCTGTGCCCGCTCCAAAGCACCGCTGCGGTCACCATCAGCACCGCCGCCATGATGAGCTGGGTAAGCACGGCGCCCACCGCCGTGTCCCAGCGGGCGGCGGTGTATTGCTCCGGCTTGAGCCCCTTGTCGGCCACGGCGGACTGTTGATAGAACACCATCCACGGCATGATCACCGCGCCGATATTGGCCGCCACCAAATACCAGTACGCCGGATGCTGCACCGGCACATGGCCCAGCCCCTGCAACACCTGCGCGCCATCGATGGGCGCGCGAAACGCCACCCAGACGAACACCAGTTCGAACAACCCGAGCGCGATGGCAATGCGCTCCACCCGGCGGTAAGACCCCGTCCACACCACCGCCAGCAGAAAGAACGCCGCCAGGCCGAGGCTCCAGCCGCGCGGCACGCCGAACAGCGCCCCGACCCCGGCCACCCCCGAAAACTCGGTGATGATGGCCCCGACCGAAGCCACCGCCAGGCCCGCCACCGACACCCAGGCCCAGCGCGCACCGAAGGTTTCGCGAATCAACTCGCCATGCCCCTTGCCGGTGAAAATGCCCAGCCGCACGGTGAGCTCTTGCACCACATACAGAATGGGGATGAGCACCAGCTGCAAGCTGAGCAACTGGTAGCCCCATTGCGCCCCGCTTTGCGCCGCGGTAATCACGCTGCCGACATCGGTATCGGCCAGCATGACCACCAGCCCCGGGCCGAGCACGGCCAGAAAAATGGCCAGTCGGGACAGCGCCCGCGGGCCGGGCTGTGGCAGGGTGGAACTTGCGGACATGGCATTTGCCTCTCATCTGCCCACGCTGGCGCGTAGGCTTATGCAGCAAATGCTATTCACTTTTATTTGTAATTCAATCGCATTTACTCCTGCTCACACTTCTTTCGTTCTTCGCCAACCATCAAATCAGCTTGCACAGCAATAGCGCATTCAGTGCGATGATCAGCGCCGTCACCGCCCAGCCAACCCAGCGCACCGTCGGCCGATTGACCAATTCGCCCATCAAACCCCGGTTGGAGGTGAACAGCAGCAAGGGCACGAGTGCGAAGGGAATGCCAAACGACAGCACCACCTGCGAAAACACCAGCGTGCGTGTCGGATCGATGCCCAACATCACCACCCCGACAGCCGGCAAGCTGGTGACCAGACGGCGCACCCACAGCGGCACGGTGAAACCCACCAGCCCCTGCATCACCACCTGCCCCGCCATCGTGCCCACCACACTGCTCGAAATGCCGCTGGCCAGCAGCGCCAGGGCGAACACCGTGGCCGCCCCAGCGCCCAGCATCGGCGTGAGAGTGCGATAGGCCTCGCTCAGATCATTGGCCGCGAGGCCCTGCTGATGAAAGGTGGCAGCAGCCACCGCCAGCATGGCCATATTGATCAGACCGGCCAGCCCCATCGCCAGCATCACGTCCTTCCAGGCGAAGCGCATCAGCAGTGCCCTGCGCTGAACCGGCACCTGAATGCGCCGCTGTGTCAGGCTGGAATGCAGATAGATGACATGCGGCATGACGGTGGCGCCCAGAATGCCCACCGCCAAATACACCGCATCGGAGCTGCCGCCGAAACTCGGCCTCAGCGTGCCTTGGAGGATGGGAAGCAAAGCAGGATGGCTCAGCGCCAGTTGCAGGCCGTAGCCAAGCGCAATCACTCCCACCAGCGCGGCCACCACCAGTTCCAGCGGACGAAAACCCTTGCGCTCCAGCGTCAGAATGCTCATCACCACGACAAACGCCGCCAGCACCGAAGCCCCCATGGGCAGGCCGAACAGCAGATGCAGCGCCAGCGCCGCGCCGAGAAACTCCGCCAGATCGGTCATCATCGCCACGATCTCGGCCTGCACCCAGTAAAACCACACCAGCTTGCGCGGAAAACGCTCGCGGATGAGTTCGGGCAAATTGCGTCCGGTGGCGATGCCCAGCTTGGCCGACAGACCCTGCACCAGAATCGCCGCCAGATTGGCCCAGAGCACCACCCACAGCAGGGTGTAGCCATGCTGCGCGCCCGCCTGAATGTTGGTGGCGAAGTTGCCCGGATCGACATACGCCACCGAGGCCACCACCGCCGGGCCAATAAAAGGCAAGATTCGCCGCAGCCCCTGCACGCTTTTTGGGTCTCCGCTCAGGGCGACATGCGCGGCCTGAGCGGTGCGTTGATCGAGTGTGGAGGCATACGACATGACCTTCTCCCTGCTGAACGTCTTTTCGATAATTTATGTCAATTACCGTAACTTTCTAATTGGATTTGAATATGGCAGTCTTAGCGCGGAACAATGCGGCAACCGGCGCGAAATTTGCTCTTCGGCAGACACCGCACCGCCCGCCGGTTTTGCATCACAAATTAAACTGTGGCACTTTCACCCTGCGTTGCGGAGAACCCATGAGCATCGAGCAAGCCCGTTTCAACATGATCGAGCAGCAGATCCGTCCCTGGAATGTGCTGGACGCCGGCATCCTCGAACTGCTGGGCAGCGTGCGCCGCGAAGACTTCGTGCCCGCGGCCTATCGCGGTCTGGCCTTCATGGACACCGAAATTCCCCTGCCCTGCGGCCAGAACATGCTCGCCCCCAAGGTAGAGGCGCGCATCCTGCAAGAACTCGCGGTGCGCAAGGATGAATGGGTGCTCGAAATCGGCGCGGGCAGCGGCTTCATGGCCGCCCTGCTCGGTCACCGCGCCGCTGCGGTGCAGACCCTGGAAATTCATGAAGAACTGGTGACCATGGCGCGCGCCAACCTGCAGCGCGCCGGCATGAACAACGTCACCGTCGAGCAGGCCGATGGCGCGCACTACGCCAAAAGCGCCGAATTCGATGTGATCGTGCTCTCCGGCTCGGTCGCGCAAATTCCGCAATACCTGCTGCAACGCCTCAAACCGGGCGGGCGGCTGGCGGCCATCGTCGGCGACGAACCCGTGATGCGCGCGCAGATCGTCACCCGCGCCACCGCCACCGACTTCCGCACCCGCGATCTGTTCGATACCGTGGCCACGCGGCTGGAGCATTTCCCCGAGCCCTCGCGCTTCCAATTCTGAACAGAGAGGGTGTGAATGACTCCGCCATGCCCGCTCATCGCGCCCAAAGCGTCCCAACTCGGCGTTGCAAATGCGCGCCGTGCCTACGGGCACGGCTGTGCTTTGCGCCTTGATTGGAACCCTCTGGGTGCGCTGCTCTGTCACGCCGGACTCATTCACACCCTCTGACAAAACAAGGACTCCCTGATGATCAAGCAACTCAGCGTGCGCGAACTGGCCGACAAGATCGAAGCCGCCACCGCCCCCATCACCGATTGGCAATTCCTCGACGTGCGCGAGCCCTGGGAATTTCAGATGGCGGCGATCAAGCATCCGCACTGCCCCGTCACTCACATCCCCATGAGCATCGTACCCCTGCGGCAAAACGAGCTCGATCAGAGCAAGCCGCTGGTCGTCATCTGCCGCAGCGGCAACCGCAGCATGATGATCGCCCGCTTTCTGGAGCAAAACGGCTTCGGCGAGTTGTACAACCTCAACGGCGGCATGACCGCCTGGTCGCGCGAAATCGACCCCTCGGTGCCAATTTACTGATCCGCTTGCGGGCGCTGCGAAAGCGCCTTCCCCGCGTTCTCCACAATCCAATCCGCCTGGCGCTGCGCCGCGCCCTGATGCGCCGCGGCGAAGGCGCGGGCGCTCTGGCTCGCCTGTTGCCGCAAAGGCGGGTCGTCGAGCCAACGCGCAAAAGCCGCCCACACCTGCGCCGCATCCGCCGCCCGCAGTGCGGCCCCGCCGTCGATCGCTGCCTGAGCCGCTGCAGCGAAGTTGAACTGCGACGGCCCCAGCACCACGGGGCAGCCGCAAGCGCAGGCTTCGATCAGGTTCTGCCCGCCCAAAGGCAGCAGGCTGCCGCCGATGAACGCCGCATCGGCCATGGAGTAGTAAGCCGCCATCTCGCCCAGTGAGTCGCCCAGCCACACGGCAGTCTCGGCCGTCGGGGCCCCCATGCTGCGGCGCTGCACGGCGTGGCCTTGACCCGCGAGAAGTTGCGCGACCGCATCGAAGCGCTGCGGATGGCGCGGCACCCAAACCAGCAGTGCCCGCTGCGCCAGCGCCAAAGGCAGCGCGGCCAGCAGCAACGCCTCCTCGCTCTGCCCGCCCTGCTCGCGGGTGGACGCCAGCAGCAACACCGGGCGCGCAGCAGCCGCTTTCCACTGCTCGCCGAGTTGCATCAGCGCGGGGTCGGGTCGCATGTCGAACTTCAGATTGCCCAGACTCGTCGCCTGCGCCGCTCCCAGCGCCTGAATGCGCCGTGCATCTTCAGGTGTTTGCGCCGCAGCGAACAAGCCGCCCCAGGCCACGCGCGCCAAAGACGGCCAGCGTTGCCAGCGGCTCGCACTGCGCGCGCTCAGCCGCGCATTGGCCAGCAGCACCGGCACCCCGGCTGCGCGACATTGCTCGGCCAGATTCGGCCACACCTCGGTTTCCATCAGCACCGCCACACGCGGCTGAAACCGGCGCAGAAAACGCCGCATCGGCCCCGGCAAGTCATACGGCAGCCAGACCTGCACATCGCCAGGCTGCAGCAGCTCAGCCCCGGCGGCGCGGCCAGTGGCGGTCATTTGCGTCAGCAAAAGGCGCATCTGCGGCAACTTCTCGCGCAGCGCCTCGATCAACGGCGCAGCGGCGCGGGTTTCGCCCAAAGACACCGCATGCACCCAGACCCGCGGCCCCGCAGTTGTCGCAGAAGCCGACTTGCCGCTGAACCACCCCAGCCGCTCTGCCCAATACTGCCGATACAGCGGCTCGGCGCGGCCGCGCCACCACAGCCGCAGCAAGGCAAAGGGCAAAACCAGCCGCCAGAGCAGGCCATAAACCCGCAAGGTCAGTTTCATGCCGGGGAGCGGCGATCCGCCGAAGCCGCCAGTACGTCCCGCGTGGCATTCAGCACCTCGGCCACAGCAGGCTGCTGGCCGGTGTCACCCAGACTGCGCCAGGGCCCCGCCGACTCGAAATCCACACTGTGCGGCGACGAGCCGGTGTAAACAGCCACCGCGGGCGTGCCCACTGCGGCAGCGAGATAGAGCAGACCGGTATCGACTCCAACCACCACGCTGGCCGCACGCAACACCCGCATCCATTCTGCCAGGCCGAAGGCAGCGGGGGCAACACAAGCGCGTGTCGTCGTGCCGTCCGACGCGGCGGCATTCACCGCCTCGGCCAGACGCTCAGCGCGGGCACGCTCGGCTGCATTGCCCCAGGCGAACACCCCGATACGACCTTGCGCTGCAAGCGCTTGCCCAAGAGCGACCCAGCGCGCTTCCTCCCACAGCTTGCGGTCTTTGGCGGTGGCGCTCAGCAGCAAGGCATAGGGTGCATCGCCAGCCAGCCATGCGGGACGCTCGGCCTGCAGGCTCAGACCGTATTGCGGCTTGCCTTGCGGGGCATAGCGCAAGGCCCAGGCGACCAGCGCCCGGTAGCGCGGCACGGCAGCTTCAGTGCGATGCAAGTCGGTCTTCTGACGATGGGCGTAGAACAAGGGCGCGAGCGCCTCGCGTGCGTTGCCCCACGACAGGCCATAGAGCGGACCGCGCGCCAATCGGGCGATGAGGGCGCTTTTCACCAGCCCTTGCAGGTCGATCACGGCGTCATAGGTCTCGGCGCGCAAACCAGCCTTCCACTCCCGCCATTCCTGCCGAATTTCTGGGCGCCAGAACTGCTTGCGCCAGCGCCGCAGCGCCAGCGGAATCACTCGCCTGACCCCGGGATGGGCGCGCACGATGTCGGCGTAGGCCTCCTCGACCAACCAGTCGATTCTCGCCCCCGGATGCGCGGCCAGGATGTCGTGCACCACCGGCAGCGCGTGCACCACGTCGCCCATCGAGCTGGTCTTGACGATCAGCACGCGCAAGGGCGGTGTGGACGGATTCAATACCGTGGTCAAAATGGCAGTTTCAACGAAGCATCGAGCGCCAGCAACGCGGCGCGGAACTCGGCCTGCACCCGCGCCAGCGCCGCCGCATCGGCGCCCTCGAATCGCAGCACCACGCAGGGCGTCGTGTTGGAGGGCCGCGCCAGGCCGAAACCATCGGCGTAGTCGGCACGCACGCCGTCGATGGTGGAAATATTCAAAGCGCCGGGAAAGCGGCCTTCGCGCTGCAAACGCTCGCACAGCGTGAAGTTGGCGCCCTCGGCCGTCTCCAGCTTCAGCTCCGGGGTGGAGACGGAATCGGGCAGGGCTTCGAGCACGGCCCCCGCATTCTCGGCACGAGAAAGAATTTCCAGCAGCCGCGCCGCGCCATACTGCGCGTCGTCGAAGCCGTACCAGCGATCCTTGAAAAAGATGTGGCCGCTCATCTCGCCAGCCAGCGGTGCGTCGATTTCTTTCATCTTGGCCTTGACCAGCGAATGCCCGGTGCGGCCCATCACCGGCTCGCCGCCGTGACGCCGCACCCAGGCGGGCAGCTGCGCGGTGCATTTCACGTCGAACAGAATGGGCGCGCCGGGATGGCGCTCCAGCACATCGGCGGCGTAGAGCATGAGCTGGCGATCGGGCCAGATGACGGCCCCACTGGGCGTGACCACGCCGAGACGGTCGCCGTCGCCGTCGAACGCCAGCCCCAGTTCGGCGCCGGTGTCGCGCACGGTGCGGATGAGATCTTCGAGGTTGTGCGGATCGGCGGGATCGGGATGATGGTTGGGAAAGGTGCCATCGACTTCGCAGAACAACTCCACCACCTCGCAGCCCAGGCTGCGCAGCAAGCGCGGCGCAAAAGCGCCGGATACGCCGTTGCCGCAATCGACCACCACTTTCATCGGCCGCGCCAGCTTGATGTCGCCTTCGATGCGGCCCAGATAGTCCTCGACGATGGAGGCCTGCCGCGTGCTGCCCTGTCCTTGTGCGAAGGCTTCGCTGCGGGTCAGCGCCAGCAATTCCTGAATCTGCTCACCGAACAGGGCATTGCCGCCGAGCACCATTTTCAGACCGTTGTACTCGGGCGGATTGTGGCTGCCGGTGATCTGAATGCCGCTGACCACCGGCGTGGTGGCGCAGGCGTAATACAGCATGGGCGTGGCGTTCATGCCCAGATCGATCACGTCCACGCCCCCGGCGCGCAAGCCTTCGCTGAGCGCCTGCGCCAGCGCCGGGCCGGACAGACGCCCGTCGCGGCTGATATTCACCGCCGTCTCGCCATTGCGCCGCGCCAGCGTGGCGAAGGCCTGACCGATCGCGTGGCAGGCGTCCTCGGTCAGCGTTTTGCCAACGATGCCGCGAATGTCGTAGGCCTTGAAAATCGTGGGATCAAGCTGCGCCATGCGGGGCTCCGGTGGGATGGATTGTCGAGAAGAGCACGCAAGCGTCAACTTGCGTCATTACGATGATGCGTTTGGTAAACCACGCATTTTAGGGAGAGGCTTTGGCAACGTACCTGATCGGCGATGTGCAAGGCTGCGCCGACGCCTTTGACGCCCTGCTCGACGCGCTGCAGTTCGACCCGGCGCACGACCGGCTCATCGTGCTGGGCGATCTGGTCAATCGCGGCCCGCAGTCGCTCGCCAGCATGGAGCGGCTGATGGCGCTGGGCGACAGCGCGCAATGTCTGCTGGGCAATCACGACCTGCATCTGCTGGCCGTGGCGCATGGCGTGCGCAAGGCACACCGCAGCGACACGCTCGACGACATCCTGCAATCACCACGGCGCACTGAGCTGATCGACTGGGTGCGCCGCCGCCCGCTGGCGCTGATGGAGCGTGGCTGGCTGCTGGTGCACGCCGGGGTGCTGCCGCAATGGTCGGCCGACAAAACCCTGCAACTCGCCGCCGAGGTGGAACGCCGCCTGCGCGCGCCCGATTACGTCGATTTCCTGCGTGTGATGTTCGGCAACCAGCCCGACGAATGGAGCGAGAGTCTGGCGGGGTTCGACCGTCTGCGCATCGTGGTCAACACCCTCACCCGCGCCCGTTTTCTGCAGGCCAGCGGCCCGAATCGGGGACGGCTGGATTTTCACAACAAGCAGGCCAGCGCCAACGGCGCCTCCTCCGAACTCCTGCCCTGGTTCGCCCTGCCGCAGCGCGAGACCGCGCAGACTCCCATCGCCTTCGGCCATTGGTCCACCCTGGGCCTGCGCTGGGAACACAACGCGCTATGCCTGGACAGCGGCTGCCTGTGGGGCGGCGCGCTCAGCGCATTAAAGCTGCCGCCCGCGGGTCAGCCTTGGCTGGAATTCACCCAGATCCCCTGCACCCGCAGCCTGGAGCCCATGCCGGACTGAGCTGCAAGGCCCCTGGCTTGCTGCGCAAGCCGCCCCGAGGGGGATAACTGACATCGACCTGACTGTCGACCTCTGTGCTTTCCCGCTGGCCCGCCTCAGCGGTGCGGGCTAAAGTGGGCGCATAACAACATCAGGAGACTTCGATGCAGATCAGCCACCCCATCAGCCACCCCGGCGCCCATGCCAGTTTCGTGCAGGCGCGCGACTTGCTGCAGCGCCACCGCACCGATTACGCCCGCGCCTACGCCGATTTCCGCTGGCCCGCGCTCGACCGCTTCAACTGGGCGCTCGATTATTTCGATCCCATGGCCCAAGGCAATGACGCGATTGCGCTGTGGATCGTGGAAGAAGACGGCAGCGAGGCGCGCTACAGCTTTGCCGACATGGCGCAGCGCTCGGCGCGCATGGCCAACTTCCTGCGCGCGGGCGGCGTGGCGCGCGGCGACCGCGTGCTGCTCATGCTGCCCAACTGCATCGAGCTGTGGGACGCCATGCTCGCCTGCATCAAACTCGGCGCGGTGATGATTCCCGCCACCACCCTGCTCACCCCCACCGACCTCCAAGACCGCATCGTCCGCGGCGGCGTGCGGCATGTGATCTGCCTGCCGGCCGACACCGCCAAATTCCACGACCTGCCGCAAACCGTCTGGACGCAGGTGCAAGGCCGTTTCACCGCAGGCAGCGCGCCCATCGGGTGGACAGCGCTTGCCGGGGCGCAAACAGCGGCCGCCGACTTCGCGCCCGAGGCCGACACCCGCGCCACCGATCCCCTGCTGCTCTACTTCACCTCCGGCACCACCTCCAAGCCCAAGCTGGTGCTGCACACCCATCAAAGCTACCCCGTGGGTACGCTGGCCACGATGTACTGGATCGGCCTGCAGCCCGGCGATGTGCACTGGAACATCAGCTCCCCCGGTTGGGCCAAGCACGCATGGAGCAGTTTTTTCGCCCCATGGAACGCCGGTGCGGCGATCTTCGCCTTCAACCAAAGCCGCTTCAACGCCGCGGCCACGCTGCAAACCCTGTCTCGCTGCGGCGTCACCACGCTGTGCGCGCCGCCCACGGTGTGGCGCATGCTCATTCAGGAAGACCTGAAGCGCTATCCGGTCAAACTGCGCGAACTGGTCGGCGCTGGTGAGCCGCTCAACCCGGAAGTGATCGAGCGGGTGCGCGCCGCCTGGGGCATCACCATCCGCGACGGCTACGGCCAGACCGAGACCTGCGCGCTCATCGGCAACAGCCCCGGCCAGCCGCTCAAACCCGGCGCCATGGGCCGCCCCATGCCGGGCTACCGCATCCGCCTGGTCGATGTGGACGGCAACTCAGCGGAAGAAGGCGAAGTCTGCGTCGAGACCGAGCCGCGCCCCACCGGTCTGCTCGTCGAATATGCGGGCGACGCCGAGAAAACCGCGCAGGTCATGCACGACGGCCTCTACCACACCGGCGACGTGGCGCAACGCGACGCCGACGGTTATTACACCTTCGTCGGCCGCACCGACGACGTGTTCAAGTCGTCCGACTACCGCATCAGCCCGTTCGAGCTGGAAAGCCTGCTGATCGAACATCCCGCCGTGGCCGAGGCCGCCGTGGTGCCCTGCCCTGATGCGCTGCGCCTGACCATCCCCAAGGCCTTCGTGTCATGCCGCGTCGGCTTTACGCCCAGCGCCGAACTGGCCCGGGACATTCTGCTGTTCGTGCGCGAACGCGCCGCGCCCTACAAGCGCATCCGCCGCATCGAGTTCTTCGACCTGCCCAAGACCATCTCGGGCAAGATTCGCCGGGTTGAGTTGCGCAAAATCGAAATCGACCGTGCGGCAGGGGTGCGCGGCGAACTAGAGTTTTACGAGGACGATCTCCCGGGCTGAAAGCGCCGCGCTCCGTCTCTAAAATCGCGGCCTTGCCCACCCCCAAGGCCCCCCATGATCCACAACGAACTCGACGTCCTGACCGAACTGGTCCCGCTGGGCAACGGCCTGAAGGTCATCGAACTGGGTTGCGGTAGTGCCCGGCTGCTCACCGAGCTGCTGCAGCGCTGCCCGGCCTGCGAAGCGCTGGCGCTGGAAGTCGATGCGGTGCAGCACGCCAAGAATCTGGCGCGTCTGCCCGAAATGCTTGCGCCGCGGCTGCGCTTCGTGCAGGAGAGCGCCACGGCCATACCGGCCGCGGACTGCGGCTTCGATCTGGCGCTGATGCTCAAGTCGCTGCACCACATTCCGCTGCACGCCATGCAAACCGCACTGGCGGAAACCTGGCGCGTGCTGCGCCCGGGCGGCTGGCTCTACGTCTCGGAGCCCGTCTACGACGGCGCGCTCAACGACATCGTCAAGCTCTACAACGACGAAGGCCCGGTGCGCGCCGCAGCGCAGGCCGCGCTCAACCAAGCCCTGTCAACCGGGCAATGGCAGCAGACCGCCGAGCGCCGCTTCGACATGCCCGCGCACTTCCCCAACTGGGAGTCTTTCGAGCAGCGCATGCTCTACCCCAGCTTCGCCGATCATCAGATCACCGACGATTTGCGGCAGCGCGTCAAGGCCGCCTTCGACCCGCATTGCGGCGCCGACGGCGCGCACTTCACCCGCCCGATACACGTCCGGCTACTGCAAAAGCAAGCGGCTTGATTCACCCCGCCACTTCCGGATCGACGCCCGCCACCGGCACGCGCAGGAAGTGCTCGCGGTAGTGGCGCAACTCGTCGATGGATTCCTGAATGTCGGCCAGCGCGGTGTGGGCCTGCTGCTTTTTGAAGGCGCTCACCAGCTCGGGGCGCCAGCGCCGCGCCAGTTCCTTGAGGGTGCTCACGTCGAGGTTGCGGTAGTGGAAATAGGTCTCCAGCTCGGGCATGCCCCGGGCCATGAAACGGCGATCCTGGCAAATGGTGTTGCCGCACATCGGCGACTTGCCAGCGGGCACGTATTTTTTGAGGAAAGCGATGATCGCCTTGCTGGCCTGCGCTTCGTCCACGGTGCTGGCGCGCACCCGGTCGGTGAGGCCGGATTTGCCGTGGGTGTTCTGGTTCCAGGCGTCCATGCCGGCCAGCACCGCGTCGCTTTGATGGATGGCCAGCACCGGCCCTTCCACGCGCACGGTGAGCTGCGGGTCGGTCACGACCACGGCCACTTCGATGATGCGATCGGTGTCGGGATTCAGCCCCGTCATCTCCATGTCGACCCAGATGAGGTTGTCGTCGTGACAGGTGAGGATGGAAGCGGCGGACGTGGCGGAATCGGACATGAAATGCATTCAAGTAGGGGAATGGCGACGGCGGGTCGCGAGGACAGGCCGGGTGGGATAATCTGACTGAACCTAAAGACTGACAAGGATTTTCGCATGAGCCCGCAACATCTTGCCCTCGCCTGGAGCGCGCTGTTCGCCGCCGCGCTGATAGGCGGCACGGCGCTGAAGCTCTGGCTGGCCCAGCGGCAGCAGCGCCATGTGCTCGCGCACCGTGATGCCGTGCCCGCGCCATTCCGCGCCAGCATTTCGCTCGAAGCCCACCAAAAGGCCGCTGACTACACCGTGGCGAAACTGCGCTTTGGTCTGTGGACGACGCTGTTTTCCGCCATGATCGTGCTGGTGTGGACGCTCGAAGGCGGGCTGCAGTTGCTCAACGGCTGGGTGAGCGCCACTTTCGGCACCGCCTTGGGCGGGCAGCTTGCGCTGCTGGCGGCCTTCGCCGTGATCGGTTCGCTGCTCGATCTGCCCTGGGAAGTGGCGCGAACTTTCGGGCTGGAATCGCGCTTCGGTTTCAACCGGCTCACCCCGCGCATGTTCGTGGTCGATCTGCTCAAAAACGCGCTGGTCGGCGCGGTACTCATACTGCCGCTGGCCCTGCTGGTGCTCTGGATCATGCAGGTGGCCGGGGGTTGGTGGTGGCTGTGGGCCTGGGCGGGGCTTACCGCCTTCAGCCTGCTGATGATGGTGGCGTATCCGCTAGTGATCGCCCCGTTGTTCAACAAGTTTCAGCCGCTGCCCGACGGCGAGGTGAAAACCCGCGCGCAGGCGCTCATGCAGCGTTGTGACTTTGCGTTATCCGGCCTGTTCGTCATGGACGGTTCGCGTCGCAGCGCTCACGCCAACGCCTACTTCACCGGCATGGGCGCGGCGCGGCGCGTGGTGCTGTTCGACACCCTGCTCGACCAGCTCAGCCCGGCGCAGATCGAAGGCGTACTGGCGCACGAGGTCGGGCACTACAAGCGGCGCCACATTCTCAAGCGCATGGGGGTGATGTTCGGCGTCAGTCTGGCGGGCTTTGCGCTGCTGGGCTGGCTGTCCAACCAAGTGTGGTTCTACGTCGGCCTGGGCGTCATGCCCAATCTGTTCGCCCCCAACCATGCGCTCGCGCTCATTCTGCTCAGTCTGGCGCTGCCGGTGTTTGGCGTGTTTTTCAGCCCGCTGGGTGCGGCCACTTCGCGCAAACATGAATTCGAGGCCGACGCCTACGCGGCCCAGCACAGCGACGCCCGCGCGCTAGGCGAAGCCCTCGTCACCCTCTACCGCGACAATGCCAGCACGCTCACGCCCGACCCCGTCTATGTGCGCTTTTATTACAGCCACCCGCCCGCCCTGCAGCGACTGGAACGGCTGGGCGCATTGCCCTCATCCATCGCGCCCTCTTCGGCCCACACTCCGGCGACAGCCTGAACAGCCATGACACTCCAGGATTTGCTCGACAGCCACTGCATGCCGCTAGACGCCAGCCAGCGCCTGGATACCGCGGCCATGACGCCCTACCTGCAACTGCTGGACGGCTGGCAGTTTGAAGACGGCAGCATCCGCAAGACCTACGCCTTCGGCAACTACTACCAGACCCTAGCCTTCGTGAATGCGCTGGCGTGGGTGGTGCACCGCGAAGACCATCACCCCGACTTGCTGGTGCAATACAACCGCTGCAGCGTTGCGTTCAACACCCATTCGGCCGGCGGTATTACCCGAAAAGACTTCATCTGCGCGGCCAAAGCCGACGCGATGTTTGCCCAGGGCGCCGCGCGCTAAACCGCCAAACGGCCGGCATGGACGACCTAGAGCGCCACAACCCCCAACGCCCCAAGGGCAAGCGCAGCACCAAATCCGCACCGTCCACCTCCCACGGTTTGACCGCACGCATCGTCGGCGCATTTGGGCGGCACTATCTGGCGCAGCTTGACGATGGCTCGGTGCTCGCCTGCGTGCCCCGCGGCAAGCGCGCCGAGGTGGTCTGCGGCGACCGTGTCACCCTCGCCCCGGGTGACGCGCCGCTGGCCATCGAACAGGTGCATGCGCGACGCAATGCGTTGTGGCGCGAAGATCTCTGGCGCAGCAAGATGTTTGCTGCCAACCTCGACCGGGTGATGCTGGTCACCGCCACCTATCCCGGCATCCAGCACGGCCTGATCGGCCGCGCGCTCATCGCGGCAGACGCGGCCGACATTCCCGCAACCCTGCTGCTGAACAAATGCGACCTGCCGCAAGCCGAAGCGGCGCGGGCCGAAATGCGGCTGTATCGCGATTTGGGCTATGAAGTGCTCGAACTCTCGGTGCGCACCGAGCCGCAAGCCGCGCTGGCTGCGCTGACCCCCTTGCTCAGCGGCCAGACCACGCTGCTGCTGGGCGCCTCCGGCGTGGGCAAGTCCAGCCTGACGAATCTGCTGGCGCCGCAGGCGCAGGCGCCTACGCGGGAAATTTCCGAGGCACTGTCAGCCGGCAAGCACACCACGACCGCGACACGGCTATACGACCTACCCGGCTTTCCGTCGGGAAGCGTGCTGATGGATTCGCCGGGCTTTCAATCCTTCGGTCTGCATCATCTCTCGGTGTCGCAGTTGCAGCACGGCTTTCCGGAAATCCGCGCGCGCAACGGGCAGTGCCGTTTTCAGAACTGCACCCATCGCGACGAACCGGGCTGCGTGTTCACCACCGACCCGCAAGCCATCTCTGCGTCGCGGCTGGCGCTCTACCGCACGCTCTACGCTGAACTCACCTCGGCTGCACCGCGATGAAGCGGGTGGACATCGCGCCCAATCTGGTCATCGCCACGCTTTGGGCTGATGCGCTCAACGCCGCAGGCCTGCGCGCCGAAGTGTTCTCGCGCTACCTCACCAGCATCGCGGGCGAGATTCCGCCCGATCAATGCAACCCAGCGGTCTGGGTGCTCGACGACGGCGATCTGGCGCGCGCCAAACAGTTGCTGCAGGAATTGCGCACCCCCCTGCGCGGCGCGTTCTGGACCTGCCCCGACTGCGGCGAACGTCACGGCCCGCAATTCGCCCAGTGCTGGAAATGCGGCCACAGCCGCCCGGATTCGCCCTCGTTCTGATCAGGCCGCATCGCCATCCCGGCGCATTTCAGGCGGCGCAGTCGCAACCCCAGGAGGCGCCGCGTCGAGCCAAGGGTGCGCCGCCAAAAGAAGCCCGAAAAGCCACGCCCCTATCGCCGCGGCACCGAGCGTGTCTGCCTGACTGCGGGGAAAAAAACCCAGCGCCCCGCTCAGGCTCCAGGCCAGCAGGCTGAAGATCAGCCCGCTCCACAGCAGCCAGCGGCGCGACCCGCGCGACAGCCACGGCGCCAGCAGCAAACCCGCGGCGATCAAGGTGTCGACCAGCGCGATCAGCACGGCGAACGCACCCATGCCGAGCGCTTGTGCGAGACCGGCCCAGGCCGCAATCCACTCCGCCTGCCCGTTTGGCGCGTGGGCCTGCGCCTGAATCAAAGCGTCCGACAGGCGCAGCCCGAGGCCCGGCTGCCAGACCGTCCAGACGATAGCGACCCAAAGCAGTCCGACCAGCCAGAAGGCCCAGCGCACCTGCGACAGACCGGGCCTGCGCAGCGCCGCGTCAGACCACGCCGAACCCTGCCATGCCC
This sequence comes from Thiomonas sp. OC7, assembly GCF_900634595.1. Lineage (NCBI taxonomy): Bacteria > Pseudomonadati > Pseudomonadota > Betaproteobacteria > Burkholderiales > Thiomonas > Thiomonas sp. OC7. The sequence continues at coordinate 890,935 of NZ_LR131953.1, forward strand.
GCAGCAACAGCGATAGCGCAAAACCCAGCGCATAGACCAGGGCCACCGTGCCAGCGCCGCCGCCGAGAGCGCTCCACACCAGCAGTTCGTAGGCCAGCCCCAGCCATCCCATTGCCGGAAATCCCCAGCCCGTCAACAGCCCGACGGTGAGCAGGGCCTCGATGCCAAACAGCAGCGCCAGGCCCTTGCTCACCCCGGCAGCAGACAAAACGCGCCAAACCGCACCGTCCCACACGGCAAGCCAGTGCGGTTGAGCCGCCACATCAGCGGCTTGACGCGCGAACTGTGCGGCATATTGCGGGTGCAAGTGCAGCCCGAGGTTGATGGCGAAGCACACCCCGAACACGAGGCGCAGCCAACGCAGCGCCCGCATCGCAGTCTGATCGGCCACACCCGGCGGCCCAGTCTTCTCGGCGTCGGCCTGAACAAGCGGCAGCCTGACGTGAGGAACGCCATGGCCGTGCTGCGGCGCAGAAGAATTTTGTTGTGTGAACGCCATGCCTGAACTCCCGAACGATGCATCGCCTGACGATGCACCGCAACAAGATTTTGCTCAGGCCGACTTAAATGCGACTTAGGGCGGGCGTTACGGCCACCCGACCTCGCCTAGGAGAACAGTGTCAATCCAGGCGCCCCAAAAGCAGGAATTCCATCAGCGCCTTCTGGCCGTGCAGGCGATTTTCCGCCTCGTCCCACACCACGCTCTGCGGCCCGTCGATGACTTCGGCCGCCACTTCCTCGCCGCGGTGCGCCGGTAGGCAGTGCATGAACAGCGCATCGGAATGGGCGCGGGCCATCATCTCGCCATCCACCATGAAGCCCTTGAACGCCTGCTCGCGCGCCAGTTTTTCCGCCTCATAGCCCATGCTCGTCCACACATCGGTGGTGATGAGATGCGCGCCCTCGCAGGCTTGCCGCGGATCGTCGAACTCGCGCAGGTGCGCGATCTGCGCCGCGCTCAGGGGATAGCCCGGGCGGTTCTTTTCGACGCCATAGCCTTTCGGCCCGGCGAAGTGCAGGGTGAAACCGAGCACCTCCGCGGCCTGCAGCCAGGTGTAGAACATATTGTTGGCGTCGCCGATCCAGGCCACGGTCTTGCCTTGAATCGGGCCGCGATGCTCGATGTAGGTCATGACATCGGCGAGGATCTGGCAGGGATGAAACTCGTTGGTCAGGCCGTTGATCACCGGCACGCGCGAATGCGCGGCGAAACGCTCGACGATCTCCTGACCATAGGTGCGAATCATCACCAGATCGACCATGCGCGAAAACACCTGCGCCGCATCTTCGATGGGCTCACCACGGCCCAACTGGCTATCGCGGGTATTGATGTAAATGGCCGCGCCGCCGAGCTGGTGCATGCCGGCCTCGAAGCTCAGCCGGGTGCGGGTGGAGTGCTTCTCGAAAATCATCGCCAGGGTGCGATCGACCAAGGGCTGGTGCGGCTCGTAGCGCTTGAACTTGGCCTTGATCAGCGCAGCGCGGGCGAAAACGTAGTCGTACTCCTCGCGGTTCAGGTCAGAAAATTGCAGATAGTGCCGCAGCGTGGTTTTCATCACAGCCTCCTTGGATGTCTTTTGCGTGTCTTATTTCGCGGGCGCGTCCTGCAAAAAATCAAGCACCGCGGGAACCAGCGCCTGCACCAGCGCGTCGGCTTGCTCCTGGGTGAAGATCAGCGGTGGCAACAGGCGGATAACCCGCTCCTGCGTGACGTTGAGCAACACCCCGCGCTCCAGCATCCGCCCCACCAGCGCACCGGCCGGCCGGTCGAGCTCGATGCCGATCATCAGACCCTGACCGCGCACCTCCACCACGCCGGCGTGGCCGGCAAACGCATGACGCAGCGCATGCTGAATCTGCTCACCGCGCGCCTGCGCGTTGGCCAAAAGGCCATCGTCTTCGATCACGGCGAGGGTTTCCAGCGCGGCACGGCAGGCCAGCGGATTGCCGCCAAACGTGGTGCCATGCTGTCCGGGGCCGAAAGTGGTCGCGGCCGCCCCGCGCGCCAGAATGGCGCCGATGGGCACGCCCGAAGCCAGCCCCTTGGCCATGGCGATCACGTCGGGGCTCACCCCGGCCCACTGATGGGCGAACCATTTGCCGGTCCGCCCCGTGCCGCATTGCACTTCGTCGATCATCAGCAACCAACCGTGACGATCGCACAGCGTGCGCGCAGCGCGCAAGAAATCAGCGTGCGCTGGTTGAATGCCGCCTTCGCCCTGAATCGCCTCGATGAATACCGCCACGACATTGGGGTGCGTCTCGGCCACGCTTTGCAAGGCCGAGGCGTCGTTCAGCGGCACGCGCACGAAACCTTCGACCAGCGGCTCGAAGCCTTTTTGCACTTTGGGATTGCCTGTGGCCGAGAGCGTGGCCAGCGAGCGCCCATGAAACGCCCGCTCGAACACCACGATTTCCGGACGGTCGATCCCTTTGTTGTGACCGTGCAAACGCGCCAGCTTGATCGCCGCTTCGTTGGCTTCCAGCCCCGAGTTGCAGAAAAACGCCGTGTCCATGCCGCCCAAGGCGCATAAACGGTCGGCCAACTGCTCCTGCAGGGGAATCTGATACAGATTGGACGTGTGGATCAGCTTGCCCACCTGATCGGTCAGTGCGGCGACCAACCTCGGATGCGCATGCCCCAGCGTGTTGACTGCGATGCCCGAAAGCGCGTCCAGATAGCGTTTGCCCTGCGTATCCCACACCCACGCCCCCTCGCCATGCGCCAGGGCAATGGGGAGCCGCGCATAGGTGTTCATCACATGAGAGGGCATGGTCATTTCTCCTTTGCAAAAAAAGCAAACCCGGCGGGCAAGGCATAAAAAAGCACTGCGCCTCCGGGGGCAAAGTGAAATTATAGAGATCGGCGCATGACAGCTGAACTCAGGCAGCCCAGAGCATTTGTTGCAACTGCAACACAGAATCACCGTTCGGGTTTACCCGGTAATACTGCATTGCAGCATAATTGCGGCACCGCAGCAAAACTGCCTCTTCAAGGATTCACAGCCATGAGCGCCTTTCCACACTCCCTAGAACTGGTCAAACCCAGAGAAATTTTCATTCGCGGCGTCACCACCGAGGGACGCACCTTCCGCCCGAGCGACTGGGCAGAACGCCTGGCAGGCCTGATGGCCCGCTTTCGTCCCGTCGGTCTGTGCCGCAAAGAAGCCCACCTCGGTTACTCGCCCTATTGCGTGCCCACCTTGGTGGACGGCGTGCGTTGCTTGGTGGTGAGCGAGTCGCTGCGTGATATCGAGCCCATGGCGTTTGATTTTCTGCTCAACTTCGCCCGCGACAACCAGCTCGACGTGGTTGAAGCCTGCCTGACGCAAGTCGCCGCAATTGACGCTGAAATGGATGCCGAGGTAGAGGACCTGCAAACGGCGCGCGAAACGCTGCAGCGCGTGTTTCAAACCGCTTGAGTACTTCCCGCCCCCGCGCTGACTTGAAGACATAGGCGCACACAAAAAAGCCCGCAGATGCGGGCTTTTTTGTGGTCAATCTTTTGGTCAACCCAGAGGCCGACCAGAGCAGGCAAGGCAAATCAGGCCGCGACGCCGGTAGCGGCAGATGAGGCCAGCGCCTTGATCGCCGCGTTCAGGCGGCTCTTATGACGCGCTGCGGTGTTCTTGTGGAAAATCTTTTTGTCGGCGATCGAGTCCAGCACCGGGGCGTTGGCCTTGAACACTTCCATCGCCTTGGCGTGATCGCCAGCGGCGATGGCCTTGCGAACCGACTTCACAGCCGTGCGAAAACGCGAACGCAGCGCGGTGTTGGCGGCGTTGGCCTTGACGGATTGACGCGCGCGTTTGCGACCCGACGGGGTGCGAACGCTCTTCTTTTTGGCTGCGGCTTTGGTTGCCATAGTTGAAATCCTTCTGTATTGCCTGCTCGGGAAACCGGTCATTATAGACAAAAAATGGCGGGGCGCCAGCCTCTTTCGAGGCCGAGGCCTGCACATTCCTATAATGCTGCCCGGTGAATCTGCTCAAGGCCGCCTCCACCATCTCGCTTCTCACCCTGACCTCGCGCATCACCGGCCTGGTGCGGGAAATCATGGTGGCGACTTATTTCGGCGCCAGCGCCTGGACCGATGCGTTCAACGTGGCGTTTCGCCTGCCCAATCTGCTGCGCCGCATGTTTGCCGAGGGCGCGTTTTCGCAGGCCTTCGTGCCGCTGTTGTCGCAGACGCGGCAGACCCAGACGGAAGAACAAACGCAGGAGCTGATCGATCAGGTGTCCACCGCGCTGTTGTGGATACTCGCGGCGATCAGCCTTGTCGGCGTGCTACTCGCGCCCGTGCTGGTGTGGCTCACAGCGTCCGGCCTGCATCCCGAAGCGTTTGACGCGGCCGTCTGGATGACACGGCTGATGTTTCCCTACGCGGGGCTGATTTCACTGGTGGCGCTCAGCGCAGGCATTCTCAATACCTGGAAGCACTTCGCGGTGCCCGCGGTCACCCCGGCGCTGCTCAACCTGGCCATCATCGGCGCCGCGGTGGCGTTTCACAAACTGGTGCATCCGCCCATTTTCGCCCTGGCGATCGGGGTGATGATCGGCGGGGTGGCGCAGTTGGCGGTGCAATGGCCGGCGCTGCGCAAATATGCCGTGGTGCCACGCTTTCGGCTGAGCTTTCTCAAGGCCTGGCGCTCTGAGGGCGTGCACCGCGTGGTCAAGCAGATGCTGCCCGCGAGCCTGTCGGTTTCGGTGGCGCAGGTGTCCATCGTCATCAACACGCAGATCGCGTCGCACCTGCATGCGGGCAGCGTCTCCTGGCTGGCGTATGCAGACCGGCTGATGGAATTCCCCACCGCTATTCTCGGTGTGGCGCTGGGCTCGGTGCTGTTGCCCAGCCTGTCGCGCGCCAGCGCCACGCAAGACGTGGCCAAGTACAGCACCCTGCTCGACTGGGGGCTGCGCCTCACCCTGGTACTGGCGCTGCCCAGCGCCATCGCGCTGTTGATCTTCGCCCAGCCGCTGGTATCGATGCTTTACAACTACGGCCGCTTCGACCATGCGGATGTGCTGGCCACGACGAGCGCACTGCGGGCTTATGGCATCGGCCTGATCGCGTTGATTGGCGTCAAGATTCTCGCCCCCGGCTTCTACGCCCGGCAAGATTTGCGCACCCCGGTGAAAATCGCCCTGGTGGTGCTGGTGTGCACCCAGCTGATGAACCTGCTTTTCGTGCCGTGGCTGGGGCACGCTGGACTAGCGCTGGCCATCTCCGTGGGCGCGCTGCTCAATGCCAGCCTGCTGTTTCGCGGGCTGCGCCGACGCGGCATGTTTCAGCCGCAACCGGGCTGGGGGCGGTATGCGCTCAAGGTGGCTCTGGCACAACTGCCGCTGGGCGGGGTGATGTTGTGGGGCGCCGTCGCCCTGCCGTGGGACCGGGCGCATGGCGACCTGCTGCGGCTGGGCATGGGGCTGGGCCTGCTGGCCGTGGCCGCCGTGCTGTATTTCGCTACGCTGCGACTGCTCGGTTTCCGTCTGCGGCAATTCATGCACAGTGAATGATGTGTTGCGCCAACGCAAGCCGGTGCCCGCTCAGACCTTCCACAATGGGCGCATCATCTGCTGCATCAGCACAACAAGGAGAACGACATGAGCCTCGCCACTGACCTGCGCAACACCCTGCGCGACAAACTGCAGCAACGCCGCGTCCAGATGCTGGCCGACCTGAGGGACGAGTCCATCAGCGACGAGGGCACGCTCGCGGTGCGCAGCCACCGCGGCGAAACCGACGATGAGGCCGTGGTCGAATCGATGGACGCGGTGGAAATCGCCTCGACCGCGCGCGACGCCACCGAGCTTGCCGCCATCGACAGCGCGCTACAGCGTCTGGATACGCCTGACTTCGGCATCTGCATCGACTGCGGCGCGGAGATTGAGCCCGCCCGGCTGCTGGCCGAGCCCACCGTGCTGCGTTGCACCGCCTGCCAGCAGCGTTTCGAGCATCAGCATCACACGCCCGGCGGCGCGCGGCTGTAGCATCCGGGGCATGTCTGCAAGCCCCGTCACTCCTCCCCGCACCCCGCTCGGCGCACCCGGCCTTGAGCGGGTGCTCACCCGCTGGCTGATTCCGGCCTACGTGATCGGCGTGAGTCTGCCCTGGATCATTGGCGCGTGGATCAAGACCGGCTATCAGCCCGGTCTGGTGAACGGCGACCCGCAGCCCACCCGCGATCTGATCGATATTTTTTGCATCGGCATGAGCCTGTTCGACGCCACTCTGGTGTTCACCGTGGGCATCGGCTGCCTGGTGGTGTCCATCATGAAAGGCCCGGTGCGCTGGGCCGACGCCTCTTACGCCACACAACAGGTGCGCGAACCGGGCGAGCGCGAGAGGTTTTGAGATGCCTCACGCCATCGCCGTCGCCGACATCACCGGTCTGATTCTCGCCGGGGGCCGCGGCAGCCGCATGGGCGGGGTGGACAAAGGCCTACAGCCCTGGCGCGGCCAGCCGCTGGCACGGCAAGTGCTGCAGCGGCTCAGGCCCCAGGTGGGCACGGTGCTGCTCAACGCCAACCGCCACCTCGAGGTCTATCGCGGCTGGGGCCTGCCGGTGTTGACCGATGCCGCGCCGGACGAATTTTCGGGGCCGCTGGCCGGCTTTCTTGCCGGACTGCAAGCGTGTGTCACGCCGTATCTGCTCACCGCCCCCTGCGATTCACCGCTGTTGCCCACCGATCTGGCCGCGCGTCTGGGAACGGCGCTGCTGGAGTCTTCTGCGCGCATCGCGCTGCCCCGCGCGGGAGGGCGGCTGCAGCCCGTGTTCTGCCTGATGGAGGCCAGTCTGCGCGACGATCTGGGCGCCTTCCTTCAATCCGGCGGCCGCAAGATCGAGCATTGGACCGCGCAGCACCCCACGGCCATCGTCGACTTCGACGACACCCGAGCCTTCGAAAACATCAACACCCCGGACGACCTGCAGCGGCTGGACGCCGACGTTTCACCATGACCCCTTCATTCGATCTGCAGCACATCATCTCCTGCGTCAGCGGCTATGACCCCAACGCGCTTCGGGTGGACGCGGCGCTGGCGGTCATTCAGGCCAGCATGCAGCCGGTACAGGCCAACGAGCGCCTGGCGGTGCGCGCGGCACTCGGCCGGGTGCTGGCGCAGGACATCATTTCGCCCATCGACGTGCCCGCCCACGACAACTCGGCGATGGACGGCTACGCCCTGCGCGGCGCCGATCTCGCAGCGCAAGGCGACACCGTGCTTTCGATCGCCGGACGCGGGCTCGCCGGTCATGCCTTCAGCGGCGAAGCGCCCGCGGGCAGCGCCGTGCGCATCATGACCGGCGCGGTGATGCCCGCGGGCTGCGACACCGTGGTGCCGCAGGAGTTTTGCCGCGTCGAAGGCGATCAGGTCATTTTCCCGCCCGGCCTGGTGCGGCCCGGCGACAACCGCCGCCTGCGAGGCGAAGACCTGGCGCGCGGCAAGGCGGCCCTGCCCGCAGGCAAGCTGCTGCGCCCGGCCGATCTGGGCCTGATGGCCTCGCTGGGCATGGCCGAAGTCTCGGTGCGCCGCAAGCTGCGCGTGGCCTTCTTCTCCAGCGGAGACGAGCTGCGCTCGGTCGGCCAGCCGCTCGATCCCGGCTGCGTTTACGACAGCAATCGCTACACCCTGTGGGGCATGCTGGAACGTCTGGGCTGCGAAGTCATCGACCTCGGCGTGGTGGCCGACAATCCGCAGGCAGTGGAAGCCGCGCTGCGCACCGCGACCGAATGCGCCGATGTGGTCATCACCTCGGGCGGCGTGAGCGTGGGTGAGGCCGACTACCTGCGCAGCACCCTGGCGAATATGGGCGAAGTGGTGTTCTGGCGCATCGCCATGCGGCCGGGCCGTCCGCTGGCTTTCGGCCAGTTGCGCGCGGGTGCGCACAGCGCCTGGCTGTTCGGCTTGCCGGGCAATCCGGTGGCGGTGATGGTGACGTTCTACGCCTTCGTCCGCCCAGCGCTGCTGCACTGCATGGGCGCCAGCCCGCAGCCGCAGCCGATGCTGCGCGCCGTCAGCGCGCAAACCCTGCGCAAAAAACCCGGCCGCACCGAATACCAGCGCGGCCTGCTCACCCCTTTGCCCGATGGTCGCTGGCAGGTGAGCGCCATCGGCAATCAGGGATCGGGCGTGCTCAGCTCCATGTCGCAAGCGCACGGTCTGATCGTGCTGCACCATGAGCAGAGCACCGCACAGGTTGGCGATTTGGTGGACGTGCTGCTGTTCGACGGGCTGGTTTGAGCGTTCTGTTTGGGTCGCTCAGAAAATCTTGTTGATCAGATCGTCGCCCAGCCCCATACCCGCGCCCATTTCCATCGCGCGGCCAAAGCCGGAGTTGAGAAAACCGTCGAGCGCGCCCATGATGCCGCCGCCCTGCTGCTGCTGCATGGGCATGGCCGAGTTCTGCGCCATCATGCCCTGAGGCATATAGCCGGGCTGCATGGCGGCCGGCATCGCCTGCATCTGCTGCGCCTGGTTTTGCCACATGCCGTGGATGGCCTGCAGCACTTGCCCCATCTGTTGCTGCTCGGCCTGCACGCCCAGCGCAACTTCGCGCAGATCGAGCAACCATTCGCGTGCGTCCTGGTTACCGCCCTGGGCCGCCGTCTGCAGCTTGGCGGCCAGCGCCTGCAACTGCTGCCCGACCTGCTGCGCCTCGCTCTGCAATTGCTGATACTGCTGATCGATGGTCTGAATATCCATGCGGAAGCCTCCGGGTTGTTCAAAGACCTCTATTGCACCGCAGCGCCAGCGCCTTGCGGGTCAATGGATGTCAAAGTGGCAACAATTCATTCAAGCGCGTCCATCAGTTTGTCCCGCTCATCGTGTTTCGGCTGCCCGCGGCCCAGCAAGGCGTAGAGCAGGATGGCGCCGAAGGTTGCCGTGCCGATGCCGCCCAGTGCGAAGTCGCCGAACTTGAGGGTGAAGTCCGCAGTGCCGAGCATCAGGGTGATGGCCACGATGATGAGGTTGCGGCTGTCGGAGAAGTCCACCTTGTTGTCCACCCAGATGCGCGCGCCGGAAACCGCGATTAAGCCAAAAATGACAATGGCCACGCCGCGCAGCACCGGCAGCGGAATGAGGTGAATGAGCGCGCCGAATTTGGGGCTGAAGCCGAACACAATGGCAATCACCGCGGCGGTGGCGAAAATCAACGTAGAGTAGATCTTGGTCGCGGCCATCACGCCGATGTTCTCGGCATAGGTCGTCACCCCCGTGCCCCCGGCCGAGCCCGAAACAATCGTGGCGAGACCGTCGCCGAGAAAGGCGCGGCCCATGTAGCGATCGAGGTTGCGGCCGGTCATGGCGGTGACGGCCTTGATGTGGCCCAGGTTCTCCGCCACCAGAATGACCACGACGGGCACGATCAGCGTCATCGCCTTGGGCTGGAACACGGGCGTGGCGAACGTCGGCATGCCGAACCAGGCGGCATTGGTCAAGCCGGAGAAGTCCATCGGCGTGCCCAGGCCCAGGCCATTGGTGAGCACGGCGTAAATCACGCTGGCGATCAGCAAACCCACCAGAATGAGCAGCCGCTGCACCATGCCGCGAGTGTAAACCGCCACCAGACCGATGCTGACGAAGGAGATCAGCGCCATCCAGTCGTCGAAGTTGCTCGCGCCGTGACTCTTGATGGCGATGGGTGCCAGATTCAGCCCGATCACCGCGACCACCGAGCCGGTCACCACCGGCGGCATGAGCCGCTCGATCCATTTCACCCCCACGCCCATGACGATGAGGCCGATCACCGCATACACCACGCCGCAGGCGATGATGCCGCCCAGCGCAACACCGATATTCGGGTTCGCCCCGCTACCGGAATAGCCACTGGCCGCAATGACCACGCCGATGAACGAGAACGACGAGCCGAGATAACTCGGCACCCGGCCGCCGACGACCAGAAAGAAAATCAGCGTGCCGATGCCGCTCATCAAAATGGCGATATTGGGACTGAAACCCATGAGCAGCGGCGCGAACACCGTCGAGCCGAACATGGCCACCACATGCTGCAGCCCCATCACCAGGGTCTGCGGCCCGGGCAGGCGTTCATCCGGGGCGATCACCCCGCTGGTCTTGAGTTGCCATTTAGGAAAGTAGCCATCGGCCATATTGCGCTCCGCCTTGGATTGAGAGTGGGTGGGATCGGGCTTGAGCTCCGGCGTATGCCGACCGCTGCCCCGGTTTTTACTTGGTGCCGAAAATGCGGTCGCCCGCGTCGCCCAGACCCGGCACGATGTAGCCGTGATCGTTGAGCCGCTCGTCGATGGCGGCCAGGGTGATGGGCACGTCCGGGTGGGCGGCGCGCACGGTGCGCACCCCTTCGGGCGCGGCCAGCAGGTTCACCAGCTTGAGCGAGGTCGCTCCGGCGCGCTTGAGATGGGTGAGCGCGGCGGCGGCCGAGTTGCCGGTGGCGAGCATGGGATCAACCACGATCACCAGGCGTTCGGCCATGTCTTCGGGCACCTTGAAGTAATACTCCACCGGCTCCAGCGTGGCCGGGTCGCGGTACAGGCCGATGTGGCCGACGCGGGCGTTGGGCAGCAGGTCGATCATGCCGTCGAGCATGCCGTTGCCCGCCCGCAGGATGGACACCAGACACAGCTTCTTGCCCGCGAGGATGGGCATGCGGCACTGCGCCACCGGCGTGGTCACCTCGACCAGTTCCGTGGGCAGATCGCGGGTGGCTTCATATGCCAGCATGGCGGCGATTTCGCGCACCAGTCGGCGGAAGTTGTCGGTGGTGGTGTCCTGGCTGCGCGCCAGCGTGAGCTTGTGCTGCACCAGCGGATGCGAGACGACGTGGACCTGGGAATCATTCATGGCGGGCTCTTTTTGGAATTGTGACGTTGGAGTAAGAACGGCAATTTTGCGTCATCCCGCTGTACCCACCTGCTACAGCCGCAACCGTTGGTGTGCAAACTGCCGGGAATCGGATGCTACGGGTTTGCACTGAGGCGTTTGTTGAACCATACTGCAGTGCAACAGAAAAAAGAGATGCGATTCGCACCGCCCCCATTCCAACCAGGAGACTCTCAATGCGTTTACCCCTTTTGACCCTGCTTGCGGGCTGCGCGCTGGGCCTGCAGGCCCAGGCCGCCTTTGCCGCGCATCCCACCCCGAACGACCCCGAAGTGATGCGCGGCGCCTATCTGGCCCGTGCCGGCGATTGCATCGCCTGCCACACCGCGCCGAAAGGCAAGCCCTTTGCCGGCGGCCTGCCGATGAATCTGCCCATGGGCATCGGCAAGGTGTACTCGCCCAACATCACGCCAGATAAAAAGGACGGCATCGGCAACTGGACCTTCGCGCAATTCGACGAAGCCGTGCGCCACGGCAAGTCGCCGCGCCTGGGCTACCTCTACCCGGCCATGCCTTACCCCTCGTATGCCCGCATCGAACCGCAGGACATGCGTGCGCTCTACGCCTATTTCATGCACGGCGTGCAGCCAGTGGCGCAGGCCAACAAGCCCGAATACATTCCCTGGCCGCTGAACATGCGCTGGCCGCTGGCGGTGTGGGACTGGATGTTCGCCCGCGACGGCGTTTACAAACCCGACCCCAAGCAGACCGCGCAATGGAACCGCGGCGCTTATCTCGTTGAAGGACTGGGGCATTGCGGCGCCTGCCATACCCCGCGCGGCCCGTTTCTGCAAGAAAAAGCTCTGGCGCCCGGCGGGGCGGATGGCAGCCTGTATCTCTCTGGCGCGCGCATTGACAACTGGTACGCGGCCAATCTGCGCGGCGACCAGTCCGACGGTCTGGGCCGCTGGACTCCAGCCGAACTGGTGCAACTGCTCAAAACCGGGCGCACCGCCAACTTCACCATTGTCGGCAGCATGACCGATGTGATCCACGACAGCACCCAGCATCTGAATGACGGCGATCTGGAAGCGATTGCCGTGTTCCTCAAGTCGTTGTCGCCCATCCACCCGAATGCGGCGATCAACCGGCCGCAGACCCCGGTGATGACCGCCAGCGCCAAAGCTGGCGATCCGCTGTACGCGGCGCATTGCGCCATGTGCCATCAGGCGCAGGGCCAGGGCATTCCCAATGTGTTCCCCGCTCTGGCGCTCAACCCCACGGTCAATACGCCCGACCCGATCAACACCATTCGCATGATGCTGCACGGCGGACATACGGTCGAGACCAAAGGCAACCCCACGCCCATGGCCATGCCCGATCTGGGCGCCACGCTCAACGACACGCAAGTGGCCGAAATCGCCAGCTATGTGCGCAGCAGCTGGGGCAACGACGCGCCGAACGTCAGCGCGGACGAGGTGGCGAAAATCCGCAAACTCGTCGCGGCGAAATAATCCAAGCAGCCCTTCCAGGCCCGGCCCAGCCGGGTTTTTTTGCGCCCTCAAGAAAACGCCCGGGCGCCAAAGACACGTCCAGTTTCAAATCAACGCACTTGTTCACCGCTTTGCGCAAAGTCCAGACCGAGAATGAATCATGACATTTCGAAGACGCGCCAAGCACGCGTCGGTTCAGTTTCATCCTCTGGAGACTCTCATGTCCATTCGCGCATCCAAAAAAATTCTGCGTCACCTCGCAGCCGGTCTGGCTTTGAGTGCCACGGCCGTTGCCGCCCACGCCGCGGCGGCTCCGTCGCAGATCAAGATCGGCACGCTCTACGCCAGCAGCGGCCCCTTCGCCGTCGCCTCGCAAGGCCAGTATGAAGGCCTGAAGTATTGGGCCGACGCCATCAACAAAGAGGGCGGCGTGTTCGTCAAGGCGTTCAACAAAAAGATTCCCGTCAAGCTCGTCGCCTACGACGACCAAAGCTCTACCTCCACCGCGACCACGCTCTACAACCAGCTCATCACGCAAGACAAGGTGGATGTGCTCGTGGCCGACTTCGGCTCGGTGCTCACCTCGGTGGCCGTGCCGCTGGCCGCCGAGCACCACATGCTGCTGATCGACCCGACCGGCTCGGGCGCCAACTTCTTTACCAAGCCCACCAACTACCTCGCCGATGTGAGCATTCCGTCGAGCACGGTGTGGCCGGTGCCGCTGGCCAACTATCTGGTGCAGCAGAAGATCAAACGCGTGGCCATCGTCTATAGCGCCAACGATTTCGACGCCTCGCAGGCCGCCACCCTCAAGGACGTGCTGGCCAAGGCCGGCATCAAGCCGGTGTATGACCACGGCGTGCCCACCAGTGAGTCGAACTACACCATCCTGCTGCACACCATCGCCGCCACCCAGCCCGAGGCGGTGCTGGAGTTCGGCTATGCGCCCAACGACATCGCCTTCCTCAAGGCGCTGCACCAGAGCGGGCTGCATTTCCCCATGACCTTCACCATCTTTCCGGGCCAGCTGCTGTCGCTGCTGACCAAGAACGTGGGTGAAAAAGCGCTGGCCTATACCTACACCTACCCGACTCCGCCGCTGGTGAAGTACGACAAGGTGAGCTACGGCATGAACACCCAGCAGTTCGTCGATGCCTTCAAGGCGGCCATGAAAAAAGAGCCCAACTTCCTCGATTGCTCGGGCTACAACACCGGGCTGATCGTGCAGCACATGCTCGACACCGCGCCCAAGTTCGACCAGCTCGCCTTCCATCAGGCCGTCATGGATATGTCGGGCAAGACCACCACCCTGCTCGGCCCCTTCGACGTCAACGCCAACGGCGCCCAGCTCGGCCAGCCCTTCCCGGTGGCGCAACTACAGCCCAAGGACGGCAAGCTCGACGTGGTTGTGGTCTATCCGCAAGACAAGGCGACCGGCAAAGCGGTGTATCCCGCGCCCAAGCCGTAAGCGCGACAAGGCGGGTGACAAAGCGGCGCGGCAGGTGCGGCCTGTGCGCCGTTTCATTCGACTAATCCACCAAAAGCAGCTCAGGGAGGGCGCGTGGAACTGCTTGAATACGCCATCATCGGCGGCATTCTGTATGGCATTTATTTCAGCCTGATCGGCATCGGACTGAACCTGATCTTTGGCGTCATGCGCATCATCAATCTGGCGCATGGGCAGTTCATCGTGCTGGGCGCGTATGCCGCCTGGCTGGTGTCGCGCCACTTCGGTTTCAACCCGCTGTGGGGCGTGCCGACGGTGATCGTGGCCGCCATCGTCATCGGCTATCCGCTCTATTACGCCGTGGTGCCCCGACTGCAGCGCAGCGGCGACCCGGAGATGCTGTCGTTCATTCTGTTTTTCGGCGTGGGGCAGATGCTCGAAGCGCTCACCGGGCTGGGCTTCGGCGCCGATCAGCGTTCGCTGCCCAGCGAGGCGCTGGGCTCGGGCAATCTTGGGGTATTTGGGCAGGAGTTTCCGGATAGTTGGTGGTGGGCTGCCGGAGTGAGCATCGCCGCCATCGTGGCGCTGTGGCTGTATTTCACCCGCACCCGGCTGGGCTACGCCACCCGCGCCATCATGGCCAGCCGCGAAGAAGCGCTGGCGACCGGCATCAACGTGAACAAGGTCTCGGCGCTGGCCTTCGTGGCCGGGCTGGCGCTGGCGGGCATCGCCGGGGTGTTTCTGCCCTACCTACTCGGCTCGGTTTCGCCCGATCTGGGCGACAGTCTCACCACCACCTCGTTCGCCATTGTCATCATCGGCTCGCTGGGCAACCCGCTGGGCACCATCATCGGCGGCCTGGTGTTCGGGCTGGGCACGATGTTGATGCAGACCTATTACTCCTCCTGGTCCAACCTCGTGCCGTATGTGCTCTTGCTGGTGATCGTGCTCATCCGCCCCACGGGCCTGCTCGGAAAGGCGGTGCGCAGTGTCTGAACATTCTTTGCTACAACGCTGGCGACCGGGGCTCATCGTGCTGGCCTTGCTGATTGCGGTGTTCCTGTTTCTGCCGCATGTCTACGGCAACGAGTCGCTGCTGTTCACGCTGATGACTTTCATCGTGCTCGCGCAGGGCCTGAATCTGCTCTATGGCTTTACCGGCTACTTGCCCTTCGGCTATGTGGGCTTTTTCGGCTGCGGCGCTTATGCCACCTCGCTGCTGGTGCTGCACAGCGGTCTGCCGGTGCTGCTGTGCGT
This sequence comes from Thiomonas sp. OC7, assembly GCF_900634595.1. NCBI lineage: Bacteria > Pseudomonadati > Pseudomonadota > Betaproteobacteria > Burkholderiales > Thiomonas > Thiomonas sp. OC7. The sequence continues at coordinate 905,936 of NZ_LR131953.1, forward strand.
GGTGGGAGGCGGGCTCGCTGCGGTGGTGATGGGGCTGATTCTCGGGCCGCTGCTGCGGCTCTCGGGCGCTTACTTTTCCATCGCCAGCCTGGCGGCGTCGCAAATCCTGTATTTCGTCGTCTCCAACACCAATCTGGCCGACATCACCGGCGGGCCTTACGGGCTGAAAATCGAACAGGTGTACGCGCCTAGCGCGAGCTATCACACCATGCTGGCGGTGCTGGTGCTGGCCACCGCGCTGGCCGCCTACTTTCGCGTCTCGGCCTTCGGCATGGGGCTGCGCGCCATGAAGCAAGACCCGGTGAGCGCGTCCATGGTCGGCATCAACATCGTGCGCGCCCGGCTCATTACCTGGCTGATTTCGGCTGGCGTGGCCGGCTTGGCCGGCGGGGCCTATGCGTGGAATCTGTCGGTGTTCTATCCCGAAGCGGTGTTCACCTTGCAGATTTCGGTGTTCGCCATCGTGTTCTCGTTGTTTGGCGGGGTGGGCACGGTCATCGGCCCCATCATCGGCGCGGGAGTGCTTTACAGCTTGTATTCGGCGATCGGCATTTCAGAGCCGCAGTATTTCCAGTTGATCTACGGCGGGCTCATCGTGCTGCTGGTGTTGTTCATGCCCGGCGGCGTGCTGTCGCTGTTGACGCGGAGGGGCGTGCGTGTCTTCTGAAACCCTCCTTCAGCTTCAGGGCGTGAACAAGCGCTTCGGCGGTCATGTGGTGCTCAACGACGTGAGCTTCAGCCTCGCACCGGGAGAGATCGTCGGCCTGGTCGGGCCAAACGGCTCGGGCAAGACCACGACCATCAATGTCATCTCGGGCCTGTATCGCGCCGACAGTGGCAGTATTGCGTTCGACGGCAAGCCGGTGCACAAGGTGCCGATGCACAAGCTGGCGCAGCTCGGCATCAACCGCACTTTTCAGGTGCCCAAGACCTTTCGCGATATGACGGTGCGCGAGAACATTGAAGTGGCCGCGCACTTCGGCCATGCCGCGGGCGCGGTGGACATCAACGCCATCCTTCACGACATCGAGTTGGACAAGCAGGCCGACAAGCTGGCGGGCTCGCTCACGGTCAACCAGCAAAAGCTGCTCGATCTCGGGCGCGCGCTGGCCACGGGGCCGAAGTTGCTGCTGGTCGATGAAATCGGCGCAGGGCTCAACCCGGCCGAGCTGGGCGGCATTGCCGAGCTGCTGCGCAAGCTGTCGCAGCGCGGCATCGCCCTCATCGTGGTGGAACATCTGATGGCGTTTCTCGGCAGCATCACCCAGCGCGTCATCGTGCTCGGGGCCGGGCGCATGTTGTTCGAGGGCTCGCTCGACGCCGCCTCGCGCCACCCGGAAGTCGTGGCCGCATTCTTCGGGGGACAAGCATGAGCGCAGCAGAGACGAACGCCGCCGCCCTGCTCTCGCTACGCGATGTGCAGACCGGCTATGGCGCGCTGCAAGTGCTCTGGGGCGTCGATCTGGAGGTGATGCCCGGCGAGACGGTGCTGCTGCTCGGCGCCAATAGCGCGGGCAAGTCCACCCTGCTGCGCACCCTCATTGGGCTGCTGCCGTGCTGGCGGGGCGAGATTGCCTTCGAGGGCGAACGCATCGACCGTCTCGCACCCGATCAGCGCATTCGCCGCGGCATGGCCTATATGTCGGAACTCGGGGTGTTTCCCACCCTGTCGATCGACGAGAACATCGCCCTGGGCGGCTACTTTCTGAGCGATGTGCAGATTCGCAAACGCAAGGAGCAGTTGTTCGCGCTATTCCCCGATCTCGCCGCCAAGCGACGCGACGCGGCGGGCACGCTGTCGGGCGGGCAGCGCAAGATGCTGGGCATCGCCAAGGTGCTGATCTCCGAGCCCAAGCTGCTGCTGATGGACGAGCCGTCCTCGGGCCTGGCGCCGGTGTTCGTCAAGCAGGTCATCGAAGTGCTCAAGACCAGCATCGGCGCGGGCACCGCCCTGCTCATCGCCGAGCAGAACGTGGCCTTCCTGGAACTGGCCGACCGCGGCTATCTGGTCGATCACGGCAAGGTGCGTCTCTCGGGCACGCGGGCCGAACTCGAAGCCAGCGACGCGGTTCGCGAGACTTACTTCGGGCTGTAAACTCGGCGGCAACGATGCGGCATGTTGTCGCGTGTTGCCGCCATGCCCTACTCCACCTCCCAACAAGACGCCTTCAAACAGAGCACCTATCGCCGCATCTACCCGCTGCGCGTGGTCGGCATGGGGCTGGGCGGGCTGGCGATAGCCGGGGTGCTGATCGAACAGCACGCGCACCCGTGGCGCTGGGCGCTGATGATCGCAAGCTGCCTGCTGTGACCGCAGATCGCCCTGCTGCGAGCGCGGCTGAGCACCGACAGCTACCGCGCTGAAAAACACAACCTGCTGATCGACTCGGCCATCGCCGGCATGTGGGTGGCGTTGATGCATTTCAACCTGCTGCCCAGCGTGGTGCTGGTCACCGTCACCACCTTCGACAAACTCAGCAGCGGCATGCGCCGCCTGTGGCTGATCTCGCTGCCGGGGCTGTTTGGCGCGGCAGTGCTTACCGCGTTGATTCTGCGCCCGCCGGTTCAACTTGAAAGCTCGCTGCTGGTCGTTGCCTGCACCTTGCCGCTGCTGGTGGTGCACACCCTGTCGAGCAGCATCGGCAGCTACCGGCTCATTCGCACCGTGTCGCGGCAGAACAAGCTGCTGGAACAACTGCGCCGCACCGATGCGCAAACCGGTCTGTTCGCCCGCGACCACTGGCAGCAGCAGGCCGACGCCGCGCTGCAGCTTTTTCAGGCCGTGGGGCAGCCGGCCTGTCTGCTGATGATCGATGTGGATCACTTCAAGCAGGTGAACGATACCTACGGCCACACGGCCGGAGACGACGCCATCCGCGCAGTCGGCCAACTCATCCGCGACTGCATCCGCGAAGAAGACTGCGCCGGTCGCTACGGCGGCGACGAGTTTGCAGTGCTGTGCCAGAACACCGGCCAGCCCGACGCGCTGGGCATCGCCGAGCGCATCCGCACCGAGTTGCTGACGCTGCGGCTGCCGCATCACCCCGATGTGCGGCTGAGCAGCAGTATCGGCGTAGCCGCTGCCGCCCCGGCATTCAGCAACCTGCAAGCCTGGATGCAAGTCGCCGAAGCTGCGCTTTACTCGGCCAAGCACCAAGGGCGCAACCAAGTAGCGAGTCACCCGACTGCTCCTTACGCTGCAGCGCAGGTTCGCCCCGCCTGAATCAAAGGCCACCTACGGCGGCAATAGTTGGCAATTCGCCCGGTGCAGGTCGCCTTCGCCCCTTCAATTGAGGGGGATGTCCGTTTACATTTCTTGGCATTGATGCGCACTGACCCCGCCCCCATGCCGCACGAAGCCCAGATCACGACTGCACCGCACGCCATTGCTGCGGCACGCGTGCGGCTGTTGCTCGCCACGGTGCCGGTTTCTGCCGTGACCAATGCCTCGGTGGCGCTCATCGCCATGGCGTTTCTGCACGGCGGCGCACCCGCCGGCTTTTATGCGGTCTGGGGTGGCGTGATGATCGGCCTGCAGGCGATTCGGCTGTTGGTCTGGCTGATCTGGCGCGGGGCGTCGGCGGAAAACCTTCGTCCGGTGCAGCGCTCGCTGCGACTGCGCGTGCTGCGGGCCGCGTCCTGGGCCACGGGGATGAGTTGGGGCGCGATTCCCGCCGCCCTCTTTCCCGCGAGCCCCATCGAGCAATCGTTCGTCGCCTTCTTCTTGGCTGGGGTGAGCGGGGCTGCGGTGGCGGGTCTGGCGTTCGACGCCTGGGCTTCCGGGCTGTTCGTCGTCTCGGTCATCGTGCCGCTGGCGCTGCGCCTGATGGGGGTGCAGACCTCTTTGTCCACGGCGATGGCGGCCATGGTTTGCATCTATCTGCTCTACCTCGGCGTGGCGATACGCCGCGGGCAGCTCCAGTTCCTGCAACTGCTCGATTGGCGCACGCGGGCCGAAACCGCGCGCGCGCGCACCGCGCGGCAAGCCCAGCTCAACGCCCTGCTGGCCGAAGCCAACCAGCTTGGCACCAGTGCGCCCAATGCCGCAGCGCTCTATGCCGCGATCTGCCGCACCTACGCAGCGCTGGACGGCCAAGCGCCGCTAAGCATCGTGCAGCGCGACCCCATCACAGGAGATTTCGAGATCGCCGCGCAGTCCGGCCCGGCGCCACTGGACGTGCTGGACACCTCGCTGCTCGACACCGCCTGGGGCCAGAATCGCCCGCAGTTCCAGGGCGATGGCCGCACGCTGGACGCCTGCATCCCGCTGCATGCGCAAGGGCAGGTGTGCGCCTTGCTGCGCGTGGTCTGCGCCAACGCGGCTGAGCGGCTCCCTTGCGAAATGGACGACAGCCTGCGCGACTGGCTGCTCAACCTCGCCGCCAGCGTGGATCGCGGGCTGCAAGCCATCAGCCAGCGCGAGCGCATCGACCGGCTGCAAAACCTCTACCGCGCCCTGATCAGCGAAGGCGAAGTGGTGCTGCAGTCGCGCAGCGCAGAAGAGATGCTGCAGCGCACCTGCGACACCCTCGCCACCGACACCCAGTTCCATGCCGCCTGGCTGGCGCGGCCGGACGACAGCGGCGCCTTTCGCGTGCTGGCGCGCGCAGGCGAAGGCGCCCTGCAGCTCGATCACTTTCGCGTGCATCTGAACGACCCCAACCGCGTGCCCCTGGTGCTGCGCGTCTGGGATACCCAGACCCTGCAGGTCTGCAACGATCTGCTCCGCGACCCGGACATGCAGCCCTGGAACTCCACACTGTCGCGCTATCGCTGGCATGCCGCCCTGGCCACCCCCGTATGGCGCGGTGGCGCGCTGTGGGGGGTGCTGGTGTTCACCTCGCCACAGGCGCAGGCCTTCGACGAGCAGACCATCGCCCTGTGCGAGCAGGTCGCGGCCCTGCTGGGCTATGGGCTCGATGAACTCGACGTGAAAGAGCGCCTGAGCCATCTGCAGCGCGTCGAAGCTCATCGCGCACGCCACGACACCCTCACCGGCCTGCCCAACCGCTATGCCCTCGAACAATACCTGCCCGAAGCCATCGCCCGCGCGCGTCGGCAAGGCAGCCTGTTCGCCGTGGGCATGATCGATCTCGACGGCTTCAAGCTGATCAACGACACCTGGGGCCACAGCGCGGGCGACCGGGTGCTGCGCGAACTCACCCGTCGCCTGCAGGCCGTGCAGCGCCAGACCGATTTTCTGGTGCGACTGGGCGGAGACGAATTCGTCGTGGTGATGGAAGACCTCAACCCGCTCGAAGTCCAGACCGGCTATGCCAACAGCGTGCAGCGCCTGCGACAAGCCGTAGCCGCCCCGTTCGACATTGCGCCGAATGTGCAACTACCCATCGACATGAGCATCGGCATCTCCGCCTTCCCATTCGACGCGCAGGATGCCGACACCCTGATGCGACTGGCCGACAAAGCGATGTATGCGGCCAAAGGCCACAAATACTCAGCTTTATGAGCGCCCGGGGGCAAGGAAACTTGGGACGGCCCGGCGTTTCCTTGAGAGAACAAAAAACGCGCCCGTCAGGGCGCGTGAATGAGTGCAAACTTGATCAGAGAGTTGGAATCAGCACCTTGTTGATCACATGAATCACCCCATTGCTTGCCAGCACATTGGTGGCAATGATGTCGGCTGGTGTGCTGGTGGTATCGGTAATCGTCGGCGGCGTACCTTGGTTAATGGTGATGTCCTGTCCTGCCAGCGTAGCAATGGGGGTACCGAAAGGAATTTGCGACGCCAACACTTCTTTGTCCAAGACATGGTAGAGCAGCACGGTCTTGAGCTGATCGGTTTTCAAACCCGTGGGCGCGGCGGCAAATGCGTCATTCGTCGGCGCAAACACGGTAAACGGCCCCGGTCCGCTCAGCGCACCTTGCAGATTGGTCGCCACTACGGCCTTGACGAGGCTTGAGAAAAGTGGATTGACCTGCGCCATCTGCACCACATTGAGCACGCCGGGCGGAATCAGCACCTTGTCGATGACGTGGATCACGCCGTTTGAAGCGCCAACGTTCGGCTGCGTCACGTTCGCTTTGGTCAGCGCCGCATCGGTGATTTGAACCCCGCTCGCGGTACTGATCGCCAGCGTGGTGGGCTGACCGTTATAGCTGTAGAGCGTCTGCTGTGTCGGCCCTCCAGCGGCCAAGTTCTGCGAATTTTTCACTCCAGAGAGCACGTGATAGAGCAAAATATCCTTCAGAGTGGCCGCAGGCAAGACATCGACCATCGCGGTCGCACTGGCAAAACCCAACTCGGTCGCCAGGTTCGTAAAGGCCTGATTGGTGGGTGCGAATACGGTCAGGTTGGCACCGGGCGCATTCAGGGTATCAACCAACCCTGCTTTGGAGGCGGCTGCCACCAAAGCAGTAAAACCCTGTTGCTGCGCGACCTGCGCAAGGGTGCCTGGCGAACTGCCGCCATCACCTCCACAAGCCGCAAGGCTGAGTGCTGCACCCAGCGCGGCAAACCATTTGATCCATCTGTTCATCACACTCTCCTTTGCATCCGGGGGTTGGAAAATCGGCGGTAACACGCCGAAACGAATGTTGCTGGAAAGCGAATAACCTCGACAAATAAACGGTTTTGTCTAGGACACACTATTTCACCAGTGGCCTGATGGTTGTGAAGCCCCCATCCACCGCGATGCACTGGCCGGTGATGCGGCTGGCGGACTCTGACAGCAGAAAGGCCATGACTTCGGCGATTTGCTCGGCCGTCTGCACCCCGCCCAGCGGATATTGCTTGCCCGCGCCCTCTCGCATGGCGGCCACTTTGAGCATGCCCGCGGTCAAAGGCGTGTCGGTCATGCCGGGCGCCACGGCGTTGACGCGCAGACCGATCGGCGCGTAGGTCGCCGCCGCGCTGCGCACCAGTCCTTCCACGCCCGCTTTGGCCGCAGCAATGGCTTCGTGGTTGGCTACCCCGATCTGCGCGACGACAGAACTCACCAGCACCGCCGCGCCCAGTTGTTGCGCTGCGCGGCGCGCCTCGATCCACGCGCCGAGCACGCAAAGGGCGCTATCGAGGTTGACGCGCAGCACCTCGCGCCATTGCTGGGCGCTGGTGCGGTGCAACGGTGCGATCAGGGTGCTGCCCACGCAATGCGCCAGATGCGACGGCGTCTGGCCCAGTTGCTCCGCGCACTGCGCGATGGCCTGCGCCGCGCCCTCGGGCGTGGTGACATCCGCAGTAATGCGCACGCTGGACGGCACATCGGCCAGCGCCGCTGCGTCTCGCCCAACGGCGGCCACGCGCCAGCCCTGCGCATGCAACTGCGCACTCAGCGCCCGGCCCATGCCGCCGCGCGCACCGGTAATCAAAACAATGGGTTGCTCACTCATGAAACAGGTCTCCTTGAATAGACGATGACGGTGAAAGGATTTGCACGCGCGACCAATACGCAGAAAACGAACGGCAACGCTGCGTCGGCTCGGCAAAAGCCAGCGGCGGCATGGCCAGAGCAAGATCGTTCCAGGCTGCGGAAAGATGCGGGTTATGCCAGCCTTGCACCGAGCGCGCCGCCTTGAGCGCCTCCAGCAAAGAGGCCGTCGTCCCAAACCAGCGCACGGGCGCAAGCGCCTGCATGCGCGCGGCCACAAACTGCCAACGCGCGGCAGACCAGGGCCAGCGCGCGTGCCAATCGGTATCGCAAACCGCGACCGGCAGCCTGCCTTCTGGAACCGGCCCCAGCGCCCAGGGGTGAACCAGCCAGACATCTTGTGCGGCCACGGCCCGCGCATCCGCTTGCGAAAACCCGCCTGCGGGCGGCTCGGAGAACAAGGCGGGTTTTGCCACGCCGAAAAATTCGCCGGGTTCAGGGCCGAGGTCTCGTGGTTGACGCGCAAGCGCATCCAGTCTTTCGTAAGACGCATCGATCACGGTGCCCGGGCTATGCCAGGCGGCAGGCGCGTACTTCGCCACGTTGTCGGCATTGAACAAATAGGGCTTGGAGCTGCCCGTGCCCGCCACCCATTGCCAAGACAGGTGGTTGCTGGCGAGATCGCCATCGAGCAGGTGCGCAACCATCCAGTCGGCCCCGGCGCGCCAGTGCACCTTGCGCAGATGCACGGTGTAGGAAGCCAGCCACATGCGCGCGTGGTTGTGCAAATAGCCCGTGGCATAGAGCGCGCGCACCGCCTGGTCGATCACCGGCACGCCGGTGCGGCCTTCGCGCAGGTCCGCGGGCAAGGCGGGGGCGTAAGCACGGTCTGGCAGCGGGCCGGGGTGCTGCGATTGCAGAATGCCGCTGCCCTCGTGACGCCAAACCTGCTGAAAAAAAGCGCGCCAACCGAGTTCCTGCAACAGCTTGTCCTGCAGCCCGAGGCCGTGGCGCATCGACAGGTGCTGCACCACGTCGCGCAGACCGAGAAAGCCATGCGTCAAATACGGTGAGAGCCGGGTGACGTGCCCTTCCAAATGGTTGCGGCTGCGGGCGTAGTCTGCAGGACGCACCGCAGCGAGGCGGCGCTGCGCTGCCGCAAGGGTCGGCTCGAAAAGCGTTGCTGGTTCGGTTGCCAGAGTCATGCCGCGTCCCGGATCGACTGGGCTTGCGCCTGGATACGCGCGCGCTCGTCGGCCGACAACCGCGCCAGATTGCGCACCTGCATCACCGTGCGCGGATTGGCCGCAAGACGCGCCTCGTGCCGCAGCAAAAAGTCCCAATACAGCGTGGTGTAGGGGCAAGCCCGCGCGCCGGTGCGCTGCGCCGGATCGAACCGGCAGGCCGCGCACAGGCTGCCGCCGCTCATGCGCTGAATGTATTTGCCGCTGGCGATGTAGGGCTTGCTGGCCATCAGGCCGTCGTCCGCCGCCTGGCTCATCCCCAGGGTGTTGGGCAGTTCCACCCACTCCACCGCATCGACATAAACGGCCAAAAACCACTGGTGCACCTGCTGCGGCTGCACCCCGTGCAGCAAGGCATACAGGCCGATGACCATCAGCCGCTGGATGTGATGGGCGTAACCGTAGCGCAGGGTTTGCGCCAGGGCGTCGCGCAGGCAGGCCATGTCGGTCTGGCCGGTCCAGAACCAGGCGGGCAACGGCGCCTGCGCGCCCAGCGCGTTGCGCTCGGCGTAGCCGGGCATCTGCGTCCAGTAAATGCCGCGCACATATTCGCGCCAGCCCAGAATCTGGCGGATGAAGCCCTCGGCGCTGTGCAGCGGCGCTTTGCCCTGACGCCAAGCGGTCTGCGCCGCCTCGACCACTTCGCGCGGATTCAGGAGCTTGAGGTTGAGCGCGGCAGAAAGGTGGGCATGCCAGAGCCAGGGCTCGTTGGGCCAGAGTGCGTCTTGCCACTGGCCGAATTGGGGCAGGCGCTCGCGCATGAAGCGCTCCAGCGCCTGCAAGGCCTGCGACCGCGTCACCGGCCAGGCGAAATCGGCCAGCGTGCCCGGGTGGCTGGCGAAGCGCTGATTCACCAAAGCGATGACCTCGCGCGTGATGGCGTCTGGCGCAAACTGCGCGGGGCTGGGCACATGGCTGGGGCCGGACTTGGGAAACGCCTCGCGGTTGTCGGCATCGAAATTCCACTGTCCGCCAGAGGGCTGATCACCCTCCATCAACACATCGTGTCGCTGGCGCATGGCGCGGTAGAAAAACTCCATGCGCAACTGCTTGCGGCCTCGGGCGTGCGCGGCAAAGTCGCTGGACGAAGCGTAGAAGTGCCGGTCTTCGCGCACTTCCAGCGGCACGCCGAGCGCAGCAGCGGCAGCCTTGATCGACTGCATCACCCGCCAGTCGCCGGGCTGGGTCATGACCAACTGAGTAGGGCGCAGGCGCTGCACAGCGCGCTGCAGTTCGGCAGCCAAACTGCCCGCGTTAGCGGCGTCGTCAAGCTCGGTGTAATGCACTGTGAGGCCGGCGGCACGCAAGTCTGCCGCGAAGTGGCGCATTGCCGCCAGAAACAAGGCGATGCGCGGCTTGGAAGACCAGACATGGGTGGACTCTTCCGCCACTTCGGCCATCCACACCGCATCTTGCACGGGGTCGAACCCGTCGAACGCGCTGGCCTGCGGGTCGAGCTGATCACCCAGCACCAGCACCAAATGGCGCAGCGGCCTCGCAGGATCAGGGCTCGTCATGCCACGCTCCAACCTGGCTCTTGGCCTTGTTCCGATTTTTGCGGCAGGCTTGCGAGCAGTAGCGCACCGCCTCCCAGTTTTTCGCCCAGGCGCGACGCCAACTCATGGGGCGACCGCACACCGCGCAGGGTTTGCTGGCCAGAGCCGCCTTGTTCCCCTTGTGACCGCTTGCCGCTGCGCTCATTCGAACAACTCCTGCTGTCGCGGTGGCGCGGGTGGCGCGACCGGCGGCTTGCGCGAGCGGGAGCCGCTGGGCGGCAGGCCGCTCTTGCGCGAGCCGTGCCGCTGCTGCACCGCCCGCGCCTCGTCACTCGCCTGCGGGCTTAGGCGGATGGCATAGATGCGGTCTTTGGCCCGCTTGACGGCGCTGCGCTCATCGACGATGGGGGGTGGGTAAGACGATGTGCCCCACTCCGGCACCCACTGGCGGATGAACGCGCCCTGCGGATCATGGTCAGCTTGCTGCTTGGACGGGGAATACACGCGCAGGGTGTTGATGCCGGTGGTGCCCGATTGCATTTGCATCTGGCTCCAGTGAATGCCCGGCTCGAAATCGAGAAACTGCCGCGCCAGATGCAGCCCCGGCTCGCGCCAATGCAACCAGAGGTGATAGGCGGCGAAACTCACCAGCATGGCACGCATGCGAAAGTTGATCCAGCCGGTTGCGTTGAGGCAGCGCATGCAGGCGTCCACCATCGGGAAGCCGGTGTTGCCACTACGCCAAGCCTCGAAATACGCGGCGTTGAATTCGGGTTCGCGCAAGCCGTCGTAGGCGCGCGCAAAGTTGTGGAACTCGATGCCCGGTTCATCTTCGAGCTTTTGCATGAAGTGGCAATGCCAGCGCAGCCGCCCGGCAAAACCGCGCAGGTGATACGCCATGTTGCGCGCCGACGGCTCGCCGCTGGCCTGCAAGGCGCGAATGCGCTGCTCGGTGGCCTGATGCACCTGCCGCATGGAGAGCGTGCCGAAGGCCAGATGCGCGCTCAGGTGCGAGCAGCCCTGCGCTGCCGTGAGCGGGCTGGACAGATCGCGCCGGTACTGCGCGCCCCGCGTGTCCAGAAAGCTGTGCAGAGTGGAGAGGGCCGCCGCCGTGCCCGCAGCGGGCGTGGGGCGGGCCGCGGGCAAGCGCAGATCGCGCAGGGCCGGAAAGTCGCCCGCTGCCAGCGGCTTGGATGCGTCGCGCAGGCCCTGCGGCACAGGCACTTGCGGCGCATCCATGCGCCTTTGCCAGCGGGCCGTCCAGCCCGCACGATCACGCAGACGGCGCACCACGCCGTTTTGCGGCCATTCCTGCCAGATCACGCCTTGCTCTCGGCACCAATGCGCCACCCGTTTGTCGCGCGCATAGGTCCAGCCTGGACCGGTTTCTTCGTGGCTGAACAGATGGGTGAAACGCACCTCGCGGCGAATGTCCTCGAACACCTGAGGCACATCGCCCACGCGCACCAACAGCCTGAGACCGGCTTGCATCAGCGACTCCCTCAGCGCGGACACGCAATCCGCCGCGAACTGCACATGCTGCGCATCGCACTCCGGGCTGGCGATCCACTCCGGTTCCACCACATAAAGCGCCAGCGCCGCATCGCATTGCGCGGCGGCGTGCAACGCGGCGTGATCCTGCACACGCAGGTCGCGTTTGAACCAAACAAGCGCAAGAGTTGACATGATTCGATGATGCCATGTCCCCGTGGCACGCCGCTGCGCGCCGTCGAGTGCCATGACGGCGCCTACGGAAATTTCCGCCACTTCACAACGCGGCCGCCAAAACCCCACGCAAACTATTGACCACGGCGATTTGCTGCGCGCGCAGCAGGGCATCGGCTTGGAGCACACACTCGCGCACCCCGCCGTGGTCGATCAGCCATTGCCGCCCGACTCCGGGCAACAGGCCGCTTGTCAGCGCCGGAGTGCACCACGCGCCGCCCAAGCGCAGCAGCAGCGAGCTGCGCCCGCCTTCGCACAGTTCGCCGCGTTCGTTGCAGAAGATCTGGTCGAACGCTCCCTGCGCCTCGGCGGCGCGCCAGGCGGCGTCGTAGCGCGCACGGTGGGTGGTCTTGTGGCGCAGGAACAGGTCGGCCGAATCGAGCGCTTCGGCGGCCCGCAGCAGCCGCACCGGTTGCTGCGGCGCGGGCGGCATGGGCTGCACGTCGATCTCGACCGCGCCCGATTTGCGCAGCACCAACCGCGTGCGCCAGGGCGCGGGAGCCAGAGCCGCGCTGGCGGCCTGCCACGCCTCACAGCCATCGGCCAGTGCGGGCGCCGAAAGCGCAACGAGGCCGCGATGCGCCTCGGCCAAGGCTTGCCGGAACGCGGGCAGATCACAGGCAAAGCCGAAAAACGCTGCCGAGCGCGCCAGCCGGGCCAGATGCCGCTCGATGCGCCCGGTCTGCGCGGGCCACACGGCGGCGAAGGTTTCGATCAGACCGAAGCCCGGATCGTGCGCGGTGACAAAGCGCAGCTTGTCCCAGCATTCCTGCCACTCGGCGGCGGGGTCGGAGTCGATCACCACGCCGCTGCCCACGCCCAGTTGAAAAGCGCGGGCTCCGGCGGCCTCCCCTGTGGTCTGCACGTGGTCTTCGACCTGCAAGGTGCGAATCGGCACGCTGAACACCGCCAGCGGCCCTTGCCCGGCGTCGCGCGGGTCGATGAAGCCCAGCGCGCCGGTATAAAGCCCGCGCGGCCCGCCCTCCAGCGCGCGAATGGTCTCCATGCTTTTGCGCTTGGGCGCGCCCGTTACCGAGCCGCAGGGAAACAGCGCGGCAAAAATCTCCGCCCAGCGCCGTGGCCCGCCGCGCTCGTCGAGCACGGCCTGCACGCTGGAGGTCATCTGCCACACAGTGGGATAGCGCTCGACGGTGAAGCTCTCAGGCACGCACACCGAACCCGGCACGGCCAGCCGCCCCAGATCGTTGCGTAAGAGGTCCAGGATCATCAGGTTCTCGGCGCGGTTCTTGGGATCGGCAGCCAGCGCCAGCGCGGCCTGCGCGTCGGCTTCTGCGTCGGCGCTGCGCGCAGCGGTGCCCTTCATCGGCCGTGCGCGCAGCGTGGCCCCCTCACGCGAGAAAAAGAGTTCGGGCGAAAAACTGAGCACCCAGCGCCCGCCGAGTTTGGCCAGGCAGGAATAGCGCGTGGGCTGCGCCTGCCGCAGCGCGGCATATAGCGCCAACGGATGGCCGAACGCCTGCCCGCGCAGCGGCCAGGTGAAGTTGATCTGGTAGCTATCACCCGCGCGCAGATGCTCGGCTATGCGCGCCAGCGCCGTGGTGTAGTCCGCCTGCGTGATGCCGGGCTGCAGAGCGGCCACGCCGCAGGGCTGGCCATCATCGAGGCTGGCGCTTTGCGCTTGGAGCCACTGCTGCGTCTCGGCGGCGGTCATGCGCGTGGCCGCATCGAACGCCAGCGCCTCGACCAGAGGGGTGGCCAGGGGAGCATGCACGGGCAAGCCAGCCAGCGCCTGCGCGGCTTCGTAATGGACGAACAAGGCGACCTGACGCCCAGCGTTCAATGCGTGTTCGAGCTGCTGAAAAGCACTCTCGACTTGCTCTGCCTGCCACGCCTGCCAGTGCGCCACCGGCTGCTGGTACAGGCGGGTCAGCGGCTGCGACGGCTCCAGCGCGTCGTCGAACAACACAAAGTCTTGCATGGCGGTGAGGCGAATTCGGGGAAACCCCTGTGACAGGAGGGCGACAAATGCGACGTTTTGTCGCGCTCGGGGCGCAACAGGCATTCCTACAGTGAGACCGTCATTTTTGGCAACGGTTTGAATCCATCGCTTTCAATTGTCCATGCAAACATCTTTCTGTCCTCCGTCAAGCTCGCGTTTGTCGCGCACCGCCCTTTCAATCGCCCTGAGTGCTGCACTGGCTGCCCTGTGCGCCAGCAACGTCCAGGCCGCCGAGACCGCCTTGCCCGAAGTCGTCGTCTCGGGCGCGGCCGCTGGTGCGCAGTCCTGGGCGCAATGGCAAAGCGCCATCGATCTGGCCCAGCGCCGCGCCGCAACGAATGACACCGCCAGCCTGCTGCTGGGCATTCCCGGCCTGTCGGTCAACGCGGCGGGCGGCGTCTCCGGGCTGCCGCAGTACAACGGCCTGTCGGACGACAACCTCAACATCCAGCTCGACGGCATGGGGCTGATCGCCAGCTGCCCCAACCATATGAACCCGGTGCTGTCTTACGCCTCGCCGTCGCAGGTGCAGAGCATCACCGTGTATCCGGCGGGCATGGTGCCGGTGTCGGTCGGTGGCGACGCCATCGGCGGCGCCATCGAGGTGAAAACCCGCGCGCCGCAGTTCGCCCCGGCGGGGCATGCGTCGATCACAGGCGGCGAGGTCAGCGCGGGCTATGCCAGCAACAGCGATGCGCGCAGCCTCGGGCTGAACGCTTATTACGGCACGCCGTCGTTCGCCATCGCCTATGACGGCGCACTGACCAAGGCCGACGACTACTCCGCCGGGGGCGACTTCAAAACCCTCACCGCCACCGGCCGCCCGGGGCAGAGCCTCGCGCGCGACGTCGTCGGCTCCACCGCCTACGACGTGCGCAACCACACCTTGGGGCTGGCGTGGAAGGGCAGCGATCAATTGTTCGAAATCGGTCTGGGCTATCAGGACGTGCCGTATCAGCTCTATCCCAACCAGCGCATGGACATGCTGGGCAATACCGAAAAACGCATCAATCTGCACTGGCTCAAGCAGTTCGGCTGGGGCTCGCTCGATGCGCGCGCCTACCATGAAACCGTCGATCACTTCATGGACTTCGGCGCAGACAAACGCTTCTGGTACGGCAGCCAGACCATGCAGGGCAGCGTGGGCGGCTATCCCTGCAGCCCGATCTCGCCCACCTGCGCCGCCGGCATGCCGATGTATAGCCAAAGCCGCACCACCGGGGTGAAGCTGCAGGCGAGCATCGATCTGTCGGCGCAAGACGTGTTGCGCACCGGAGTCGATCTGCAGCGCTATCACCTCGACGACTACTGGACGCCTTCGGGCGGGATGATGTGGCCCGGCACCTTCCTCAACGTCAACGACGGCAAGCGCGACCGCATCGGCGTGTGGGGCGAATGGCAAAAGCAGCTCAGCGCACAGTGGCAAACCCTGGCGGGGCTGCGGGTGGAGCGCGTGCGCACCGATGCCGGGCCGGTGCACGGCTATGCCAACAGCAATGGCATGGGCACGATGATGAACTACCAGTTGCGCGACGCCACGGCGTTCAACACCATCGACCGCGCGCGCACCGACACCCATGTCGATGCTTCGCTGCTGTCGCGCTGGACGCTCTCGCCCGAGCAGGACCTCTCGGTGGGCCTGAGCCACACCACCCGCTCGCCCAACCTCTACCAGCGCGATCCCTGGAGCACCTGGTCGATGGCTGCAGTGATGAACAACTTCGTCGGCGACGGCAACGGCTACATCGGCAACCCCAATCTCAAGCCGGAAAAAGCCACCACCCTGTCGGCCAGCTTCGATCTGCACAGCGCCGACCGCGCTTGGACGTTCACCGCGCAACCGTTCTACACCCATGTCAGCGATTACATCGACGCGGTGCAGTGGAACGCAATGGCCAACGCGCCGCAAGCCACGCCGCTGAAAAACCAGTTCGTCGTCCTCAAATACGTCAACCAGACCGCGCGGCTGTATGGGCTGAATCTCTCGGGCAAGATGCCTTTGGGCGATGGCGCGCTCGGCCGGCTGGGGCTGCAAGGCGTGGTGAACTACACCCGAGGGGAAAACACCACCACGGGAGACAACCTCTACGCCATCATGCCGCTCAACGCCCGGTTCAGTCTCACCCAGCAGTTGGGCGGATGGAACAACACGCTGGAATGGGTGCTGGTCAAGGCCAAGACGCAGGTTTCCGCCGTGCGCAATGAAATCCCGACCGGCGGCTACGGCCTGCTCAACCTGCGCACCAGCTACAGCTTCAAGCAAGCGCGGGTCGATTTCGGCATCGACAACCTGCTCGACAAGTTTTACGCCCTGCCTACCGGCGGTGCCTACGTCGGCCAGGGCACGACCATGTCGATCAACGGCCTGCCCTGGGGCATTGCCGTGCCGGGGCCGGGACGCTCGGTGTACGCGCGGGTGGGGGTGAAGTTCTAAGCTGCCCGGATGGCGTTGAACCCGGATTTTCCATGAGGACACGGGATGATGGCGCGGCGGATTGGGGATGGATTCGGCCCTGCGCGACAAGCCCATAGCCCGAGCTATGGGCGCGAAGCGCGGGGGCGAAGACGCCTCAAGCCGTCCGCCAGCGCCCGTGTAGGGGCAAAGCCCCGCCGAATGGGAAATCCGGGTTGAAATAGCATTGCCTTTTTGCGCCGCCCCTGAAAACCGGGGCGACTGTTCCCTCACAAGGCTTTGCTCGCATGCACACCACCCGCAGAAGTTTTATTTCCACCCTGGCCGGTGGCTTGTTGCTCGGCGCCGCGCCAGTGCATGCGCGGCAGATTCCCACCGTCAAGCTCGCTTTCATCGACCCGCTCACCGGCCCCTTCGCCGCAGTGGGGCAGAACCAGTTGCAGAGTTGGCAGTTCGTGGCCGACCGGGTCAACCGCGGCAACACCGCCGGGGTGCGCTTCGAGATCGTGCCCTTCGACAACAAGGGCGCGGTGCAAGACACGGTCAATGCACTGCAGGCCGCGGTGGATCAGGGCATCCGCTATGTGTTGCAGGGCGACGGATCGGGCGCGGCGATTGCGCTCTCTAAAGCGGTGAGCCGTCACAACACCCGCCATCCCGGCAAGGAAGTGCTCTATCTCAACTACGCCGCGGTCGATTCCGCACTGACGGGCAGTGACTGCAGTTTCTGGCACTTTGCGCTGCAGCCCAGCGTGCCCATGACCCTGCAGGCGATGACCGACGACATCCGCAGCCGGCCGGAGATCAAGCGCGTCTATCTCATCGAGCAAGACTATTCCTTCGGCCATCAGGTGGCGAAGTACGCCCGCGAAATGCTGGCGCTCAAACGGCCCGACATCCAGATCGTGGGCGAAGACTTCGTGCCCCTCGGGCAGGTCAAAGACTTTTCGCCCTATATCGCCAAGGTGCAGGCCGCCAAGGCAGACTGCATCATCACCGCCAACTGGGGCCCCGACCTCACCCTGCTCATCAAGGCGGCGCAGCAAGGCGGGCTCAAGGCCGATCTCTACACCTTCTACGCCAGCAGTCTGGGCGCGCCCAGCGAAATCGGCCCGCACGACGCCGGGCGCGTCAAGCTGGTCTATTACAGCAACCCCAATCTCCCCGGCGTGCTGCAAAGCCTGCAAAAAGGTTTCCGCGACAAGTACAAGCAAGACTTCTCGGTACCCGCCACCTACACCGGACTGGCGCTGCTTACTGCCGCCATGACCAAGGCGCACAGCACCGAGCCGCTGAAGGTCGCCCGCGCGATGGAAGGGCTCAAGTTCCACACCTTCAACGGCGAGGTCACCCTGCGCGCGGCCGATCACCAATTGCTGCAGCCCATCTATGTCAGCGACTGGCAGCCGGTCTCGCCCGCCAACCCTTACGACGTGGAAAACACCGGCTACACCTTTGCGCTGGAGCACACCTACCGCCCCGCGCAGACCACCCTGCCCGCGCAATGCACCATGCAGCGGCCGCTGATGACCGAGGTCTATCCGGTCAAACCGCCCAAGGTGACGGCCAGCGCGGTGCCCGGCGCCAGCCAGGGCACGCCGTCGCGCTAAATCCGGGAGTCTGATCCCTGGCCACGGCTGCTGCATGGAGGCGCTCGCACTCTCCGCCCTCAATGGCCTGAGCTACAGCCTGCTGCTGTTCCTGCTCGCCTCAGGGCTGACGCTGATCTTTTCGCTGCTGGGCGTACTCAATTTCGCCCACGGCGGTTTCTACATGCTCGGCGCCTATCTGGCCTGGCAAAGCAGCCAGTGGCTGGGATTCTGGGGCGGACTGCTGCTTGCGCCGCTGGGCGTGGCCGTGGTGGCCACCGGGTTTGAAGTCGGCGTGTTGCGACGTCTGCGCTCGCAGGGGCATCTGCCGGAGTTGCTCGCCACTTTCGCCTTCGGCGTGGTGCTGGTGGAAGCGGCCCGGCTGTTGTGGGGCAGCGGCCCGGTGCCCTATGCCATACCCGCATCGCTGCAGGGCGCGCTGTTCGCCTTGAGCGGGGTGGACTTTCCGGTGTACCGCGGCTTTGTCATGGCGACGGCGCTGGCCGCGCTGGCGCTGGCCTGGCTGCTGCTGTGGCGCACACGCGCCGGGCTGATCGTGCAGGCCGCGCTGACGCACGCGCCCATGACTTCGGCTCTGGGGCACGATGTACGCGCGGTGCAGACCGGGGTGTTTGCCGTGGGCGGCGCACTGGCCGGGCTGGCCGGTGCGGTGGGAGGGCCGCTGCTCGTCACCGAGCCGGACATGGCCGCGCAAATGGGCGCGCTGCTGTTTGCCGTCATCATCATCGGCGGTCTGGGGTCGTTGCGCGGCGCGCTGCTGGGTGCGCTGCTGGTGGGCGAGGTGCAGACCCTCGCCGTGGCCGTCAACGGCTCCTTGGCCGACGGCCTGCAACGTCTGGGCTGGAACGCCCCGGCCGCCTGGCCTGCGAGCGACGGCATTCTCCCCAGCCTGCTGCACCTCGACCTGGCCCGCGCCGCACCGCTGCTGCCCTATGTGATGTTGGTCGGGGTGCTGGCGCTGCGCCCGCAGGGGCTGACGCGCGCGCTGTCTCGGGACGACGCGCTGTGAACGCCGCCGTGCCCGCCCCGGCGCGCGGCCGCGCTGCGCTGTTTTCGCTGCTGGTCGCGCTGCCGCTGGCCTTGCCGCTGAGCAGCGCCGGTTTCAGCCTGCTGTCGCAACTGGCCAGCGCCTGGCTGCTGCTGCTGTCGGTGGGGCTGTTGGTCACCCGCGCCGGGCTGCTCAGCTTCGGGCAGGCGATGTATGCGGGGTTGGCCGCCTATGCCGCAGCCCATGCGATGAACACGATTGCCGCCTCCGGCTGGCCGCTGCCCTTTGCCCTGGCGCCCTTGTATGGCGGCATGTTTGCCGTGGCCGTGGCGCTGGTGTTCGGCCCGATCAGCGTGCGGCGAGGCGGTTTGAGCTTTGCCATGATCACGCTGGGTCTGGGCCTGCTGGTGGCGTTGGCCGCGCCCATGCTGCAGGGGTTTTTCGGCGGAGAGGGCGGTGTTTCCACCGACCGCACTGCCGGCCCGGTCTGGCTGGGGCTCGATTTTCTGTCGCAGCGACAGCTCTATGGCGTGAGCGCCGCTTATGTGCTGCTGGGCGCGGCCTTGATGCGTGGGCTCGACGGCACCCGGCTCGACCTGCTGGCGCGCGCAGTGCGCGACAACCCCTTGCGCGTTGCGGTCAGCGGCGCCACACCGCGACGGGTTCGGCTGCAACTGGTGCTGGTGAGCGCCTTTCTCGCGGGCCTGTCCGGCGCCTTGCAAACCCTGCGGCTCGAACAGGTGAGCGCCGGATCACTCGGGCTGCCGCAATCGAGCATGGCCCTGCTGTTCAGCCTGGCCGCAGGCAGCGGCACGGCCTGGGGCGCCTTGCTGGGCGCGGGCTTGATGGTGGGCAGCGAGTCGGTTCTGGCCTCGGTTTCGCAGGCCTGGATGCTGTATGTCGGGCTCGGCTTTCTCGCCATCGTGATCTGGGCGCCGCAGGGTTTGAGCGGGGTCTTGTGCGATTTGGCGCAAGGGCTTCGCGCCCGCCGCAATCCCGATCTGCTGTGGGGCCTGGCAGCGCTATTGATCTGCGGCGGCTTGTCGCTCATCGGCGCAAGCAGCCTGATCGAACTGCTCTACGCCGTGCGTCAACAACTGCAGGTGGGCAGCACTCTGCGGCTGTATGGCGTGCCGCTGCCGATCGGCAGCGCCGATGTCTGGGTTGGCGCGGCGCTGCTGGCCGCCACGGGCGCGGGGCTGTGCGCCCTGGTGTGGCAGGCACTGGTGCCGCAGCTGCGCGCAGGCGGAGCCCGCGAATGAATGCCACATCCAACGTCACCGCCAACGCCGCATTCAACGCCACTGCGCGCCCGCCCCTGCTCGACGTGCGCGGTGTGCACTGCGTGCTCGGCGGCCAGCCCATCCTCACCGATCTGCATCTGCAGATCGAGGCTGGCGAACGGGTGGCCCTCATCGGCCCCAACGGTGCGGGCAAGTCCACCTTGTTTCAGGTGATCAGCGGCCTGCGCCCCTTGCGCGCCGGGAGCGTGTGGCTGGCGGGCCGACGGATCGACCGCATGAACCCCGCGCAGATCGCCCAGGCGGGAATCGGCCGCAGCTTCCAGTCACCGCAGGTTTTTTCCCGCTTGAGCGTGGCGGACAATCTGCGCACCTGCCTGCTTGCGGCACAACCGGCCCGGCGCTGGTGGCTGCCGTACCGACGCGATGCCGAACTGCAGCAGCAGGTCGCACACTGGCTGCAGGCGCTGCAACTGCAAGACTGCGCTGATACGCCGGCGCAAAGCATCGACTATGCCCGCCTGCGCGCGCTGGAACTCGGCCTCGGGCTGATCAACCGCGCGCCTTTGCTGCTGCTCGACGAGCCCACTGCCGGCATGAACCGGGCGCAGGCCGCGCACATGCTCGACCTGATCGAGCAGCTCTGCGGCGACCGCACCCTGCTGCTGATCGAGCACGACCCAGACGCCGTGTTCCGCCTGGCCACACGAGTGGTGGTGCTGCATCAGGGCCGCGTGCTGGCCGACGGCGCGCCTGAGGCCATTCGCCACGACGCACAGGTGCAGGCGGTCTATCTGGGCACGGCGCCATGAAGCTCCCGCCCGAGAAAACCGCGCTGCTCGATGTTCGCTCGCTGCAGGCGGGCTACGGACCTGTGCAGGTGCTGCGCGGCGTGCATCTGCAACTGCGCGCGGGGGAATTGCTGCTTGTTCTCGGGCGCAATGGCAGCGGGCGCAGCACCCTGCTCAAGTCGCTGATGGGCCTCATTCCCGCAACGGGCTACGCGAGTCTTGCCGGACAAGAACTACTCGGCCTGCCCGCGCACCGCCGCGCCCGGCTGGGGCTGGGCTACGTGCCGGAGCAGCGGGAGATTTTTCCGCGTCTGAGCGTGCGGCAGAACCTGCTTTTGGGCGCCAAGCCCGCGCGAATAGTCCCGTCGCGCTGGAACGAGGCAGCGGTGCTGTCCTTGTTTCCGGCACTGGCGCCACGCCTGCACGCGCCCGCCCAGGCACTTTCCGGCGGCGAACAGCAAATGCTCGCCATCGCCCGCGCGCTGATGGGCAACCCCGATGTGCTCCTGCTCGACGAGCCGACCGAAGGTCTGGCGCCCCAGCGGGTGGCCGCGACGGCCACGCTCATCCAGCAACTGCAGGAGCAGGGGCTGGGCGTGCTCATGGTCGAGCAAAAACCGTGGGCGCGCGAGCTGGCGGGTCGCGTCATCGTGCTCGGTGACGGCCTCACGCAGTTCGAAGGCCCGCCCGCCGACATACCGCCCGAGATCTCAGCGGCGTGGCTTTGAGGCGGCAGCCCGCAAGCGCCGCGCGGTCATGGGATCGACCTGCAAGGGACGGCACAGATCGATGCGGTCGCCGTCCTGAAGCACCTGCTGCAGCGTGACGCGCTGGCCGTCGATGCCGTAGAGGATGTCGATCCAGGTCAATTCGGGATGGGCGCTGAGCATGCCGCTGGCCTGCAGGGCCTGACCAACCGTGGCGCCTGTTGGCAGCGCAAGCCGCCTCAAGTCGGGTTCGCCGCGTTCGGGCGCGTAGAACACCGCAATGTTCACCCTGCCAACCACGGCTTCAACGCGGCCCATAAACCTGCTTGGCGCGCTGCACGAAGGCATCGACAAAGCTGCTGGCGATATGGTTGAACACCGGGCCGATGACCTTCTCCACCAGAAAGTTGGAGAACTTGTAGTCCAGCAGAAACTCGACCTTGCATGCCTTGCCGTCGGCAAGGGGGTTGAATACCCAGCGCCCGTGCAGGGCGGAAAAGGGCCCGTCCACCAGCCGCATGCGCACTTCCTGACCGGGCACGTTGGTGTTTTGCGTGGTGAAGCTCTGACGGATGCCCTTGAAGTCGATGGTCACACTGGCGCGCACCGTATCGCCGTCTTCCGACTGCACCGAGGCGCCCCCGCACCAGGGCAGAAACTGCGGATAGGCGGCCACATCGGTGACCAGGTCGTACATCTCTTGCGGGCTGTACCAGATGAGGACGGATTTGTGAACCTGGGGCATGGGCGAACGTGGGCGGATCAAGGCTTCTTAGAATGAGATGATTGTATTGAGGGCCGAACGCCCCATATTCCCCGCATGAGCATCGCCGAAAACCGCAAGGCCCATTTCAATTACTTCCTCGAAGACCGTTTCGAAGCGGGCATCGTGCTCGAAGGCTGGGAGGTCAAATCCGTGCGCGCCGGGCAGGTGCAACTCACCGACGGCTATGTGGTCATCCGCGACGGCGAGCTGTTTCTGATCGGCATGAACGTCACCGCACTCAACAGCGCCTCCACTCATGTGCGGCCGGATGCGTCGCGTACGCGCAAACTGCTGATGCACAAGGATGAAATCCGCAAGCTCATCGGCAAGGTCGAGCAACGCGGCTACACCCTGGTGCCCATCAACCTGCATTACAAGGGCGGCCGGGTGAAGCTCGATCTGGCGCTGGGCAAGGGCAAGAAAGACCACGACAAACGCGACACCGAAGCCAAGCGCGACTGGCAACGGGAAAAGGCGCGCATCATGAAGACGCGATAGCGTTTCGAAAAACGCCATGGTGCGCCAGGTTGGTGCGTCGGCGCCCGCTACGCCGCGCCGACGCCCGGAACCAGACTGCCCGCCATCGCTGCAGTCTTTTGCGCTGCTGTGAAGTCGAGCATACGCTGCACCGCCACACGGGCGCGGGCGGCCAGAGCGGCGTCGAGTTCGATGGCATTCGCCCCGGTCTCTAACACACGCGCCAGGCCAGCCAGGCTGTTCATCGCCATCCACGGGCAATGCGCGCAGCTCTTGCAGGTGGCGGCATTGCCCGCGGTGGGCGCGGCGATGAAGGTCTTGCCGGGATTTTGCTGCTCAAGCGCGTGGAACATGCCGGCATCGGTGGCGACGATGAATTCAGGCGCGTCGAGCTCGCGCGCAGCCTTGAGAATCTGCGAGGTCGAGCCCACCACATCGGCCAGCGCCACCACTGCCGCCGGGCTTTCGGGATGCACCAGCACGCGCGCGCTGGGATGCTCGGCCTTGAGCAGTTCGAGTTCGAGCGCCTTGAATTCGTCGTGCACGATGCATGTGCCCTGCCACAGCAGCATGTCGGCGCCGGTTTGCTGCTCGATATAGCCGCCCAGATGACGGTCTGGCGCCCAGAGGATTTTTTCGCCGCGCACATGCAGATGCGCCACGATGTCGAGCGCGCAGCTCGAAGTCACGACCCAGTCGGCGCGCGCCTTCACCGCCGCGCTAGTGTTGGCATAAACCACCACGGTACGGTCGGGATGGGCATCGCAGAAGGCGCTGAACTGCCGTGCGGGGCAGCCCAGATCGAGCGAGCAGTTGGCGTCGAGGTCGGGCATGAGCACGCGCTTGTCCATCGACAACATCTTGGCGGTCTCGCCCATGAAACGCACCCCGGCGACGACCAGGGTGCGCGCTGGATGACGGGCGCCGAAACGCGCCATTTCCAGCGAATCGGCCACCAGCCCCCCCGTGGCCTGCGCCAGATCCTGCAGATCGGGATGGGTGTAGTAATGCGCCACCAAGACGGCGTCCTGCGTGCGCAGCAGTTGGGCGCAGCGCGCCATCAGCGCGTCACGCTCGGCGGGGCTGGGCTCCACGGGCATGCGCGCCCAGGCCTGCGCGGTGCCGCTGACCGGGCTATCAAAGGCGATCGAAAAAGTGGCGGACATGCGGACTTCCTCTCGAATGAATGCGCAACAAATCAAAGCGCCGTAAAACGCATCGACAGATCGACGGCCTGCACATCCTTGGTCAGCTTGCCCACGGAGATGCGGTCCACGCCGGTTTCTGCAATGGCGCGCACGGTTTGCAGATCCACCCCGCCAGACACTTCCAGCACGGCGCGCTGGCCGGTGAGGCAGACCGCCTCGCGCAGTTGATCGAGCGACATATTGTCCAGCAGCACCATGCGCGCGCCTGCGCGCAGAGCCTCGTCGAGCTGGGCCAGGGTTTCCACCTCGATCTGGATGAACTGCGCCTGCGCCGCCACCGCCTGCGCCCTTTGCAGCGCCAGTGCCACCCCACCTGCGGCGGCGATATGGTTTTCCTTGATCAGCACAGCGTCGAACAGGCCGATGCGGTGATTCATTCCACCGCCCACACGTACGGCGTATTTCTGCGCCAGACGCAAGCCCGGCAGGGTTTTTCGGGTATCGACAATTTGCGCCCGTGTGCCGCGCACCACGTCCACATACTGCGCGGTACGCGTGGCCACCGCGCTGAGCAATTGCAGGAAATTGAGCATCGTCCGCTCGGCGCTGAGCAGCGCACGTGCGTTGCCTCTAATCTCCAAAAACACAGCATCTGCTTGCAACGTAGCGCCTTCAGGCGCTAACCACTCCAAATGCGCCGCCGGGTCGAGCGCGCGCACGCAGGCATTGGCCCACGGCGTGCCGCACAACCGCGCGGCCTCACGGCTGCGCACCGTGGCACGCGCCACGGCCTGCGGGTCGATGAGCGCAGCGGTGAGGTCGCCGCTGCCCAGATCCTCCTCCAAAGCCCGCCGCACATCGCGTGCGGCCAGAGTGTGCACATCCATCATGGTGATCGCGCCTTTCGTCTTTACAGGCTGAAAAGCGTTGCAGTGTAGGCGGATCGGCAAACCGTCCCGGGCGGCGCGGGTGTGTCAGGTTGTCGCGGATTGGGCACAAAGGGCTACCGCACCCGCGACAGATTGCCGCAGTTTTGTGCGCTGCAAAAATCGATATTCCGCAATGAAGCGCGCCAAAAATCAGGGTTAGTCCTAGTTATCACGGTGAATTCCCTATATTGACAAGGCCATATCAGTACTCGCTAATATTGCGCTAAATCAATGAAAGCGAGTTATGGAAACCACTTTTGCCAATCCGCAGACAACCACGGCGATTCCGCTCGCGACCCTGCGCAAAACCTTGCCGCGCAGCAAGCAGCCGGAAGCTAACCGCCTGGCGCATACCGAGGTGGTCAACGCCTGGCGCGGCGCTTCCGACTGCCGCAGCTGCGGCGTGCGCCGTATTGCGCTGTTCGGCGCGCTGCGCATGGAAGACTTCGACACCTTCCATCAGGTCATCGACGACATGCAATTTGCCCCCGGACAGCAGCTGTTCAGCGAAGGGCAGCGGGGCGACTGGCTCTACACCATCAAGACCGGCTATGTGAAGCTGGAACGCGTGCTGCCCGACGGCACCCGCCGCATCACCCGCGTGGCGCGGCGCGGCGATCTGATCGGGCTGGAGTGCTTCATTCAAGAGCCTTATATGCATCACGCTTCGGCCATCGGCGCGGTGCGGGTGTGCCGCATTCCGGTGGAAGTGATTCGCAAAATGGAAGAGCAGGTGCCCAATCTGCGCCAGGAGTTTCTGGAGCGCTGGCACCGCGCGCTGCGCGACACCGACGAATGGGCGCTGCTGCTCGGCTCGGGCGCGATACCCGCGCGCATGGCTCGTCTGCTGCTCAAACTGGCCGACCCGGAACTCAACGACACCATCACCCTACCCAAGCGCAGCGACCTCGGCGCCATGCTCGGCGTGGCGCTCGAAACGGCCAGCCGCGTGATCGCCCAGTTCGAGCGCGACAAGCTGCTCGAACATGTCGGCCCGCGCTTGTTCCGCGTCAACCGCCCTGCGCTCGGTCTCGTCGCGCAACCCGAACGCGCCGCCTGAGGCGGGCCGAAACCATCCCTTCGACAAAACGGCAGAGCGAAAGTCCCTAAAAACCGCAGCCGCCAGCTTCCTTGCAGCTTGGGCACATCCGACGCAATGTTTGCAGGATGTGCCTATTTTTTTACCCGCGCCCTGACGGCTGCTGCAGCCAGCGAGTGATGGGCTGCCATTGCTCCAGGTCTTTGGCCGCCTGGCTGGGCGGCAGGTCCCACAGGGTGAGGCCATGCGCGGCCATCTGCGGGTACAGCGTGGTCTGGCGCAGATTGCTCAGCATCGGCAGGCCGCTTTGCGTCACGAAGGCTTGTAATTGCTCGGCGGCATGGGTGCGCGGGTCGATGCGCACGCCCACTAGGCCGACATCGAAGCCGTGTTTTTCGCGCGCCTCGCGCAGTTTTTCCAGGAATTCCTGCGTGGCGTAGATGTCGAAAATCGACGCCGACAGCGGCACCAGCACTTTGTCGGCCTGTTTCATCACATCGTTCAGCCGCCAGCCATGCAGCCCGGCGGAGGTGTCGATCACCGCGTGGGTCGTGCCCTTGGGCGGTTTGGCGATGTAATCAAAGCTCATCTCCCAGGTGTCGATGCGCGGCAGCGCTGAAGCGCGCAGCGACAGCCAGAGGCGGGCCGATTCCTGCCGGTCGGAGTCGCCCAGCATGACCCCATGGCCTTGACTGGCGAAAAATCCGGCAACCTGCGTGGACAGGGTGGATTTGCCCACCCCGCCCTTGGGATTGGCGACAACGATGACCGGCATGAGGCGTCCTTTCTGCTTTGTGTTCTGGTGATGGGTACGAAATTACCAGAACCGACGCACAAACTCCACGCCGCGCACGCGCGCCCTATGCGATGCGACAAGCCTGCTCGAAGCTCAGACGCGGGCTGCGGGGGAACAACGCGCTGGCGTCGCCATAGCCGAGATTGCACAGAAAGTTCACCTTGACTTCGGTGCCCGCGAAAAATGTGGCGTTCACCGCATCGGCATCGAAACCGCTCATCGGGCCGCAGTCCAGGCCCAGCGCGCGGGCCGCGAGAATAAAGTAGCCGCCTTGCAGGCTGGAGTTGCGCATCGCCGAGGAGGCGATGAAATCCGGCTTGCCCGCAAACCAGTTGCGCGCGTCGAGATTGTGCGGAAACAGCTTCGGCAGCTGTTCGTAAAACGCCATATCCATGCCGATGATGGCGGTCACCGGCGCTTTGAGCGTCTTGGCCCGGTTGCCCTCGCTCATGCAGGGCGCAAGGCGGGCCTTGGCCTCCTGCGACTGCACAAACACGATGCGCGCCGGGGAGCAGTTGGCCGAGGTTGGCCCCCATTTCATCAGGTCGTAGAGCTGGTGCAGCAGGTGCTCGGGCACGGGCTGGTCCAGCCAGGCGTTGTGCGTGCGGGCTTGGTCAAACAGTTGGCGCAGGGCGCTGGCGTCGATCATGGGCATGGTGAGTCTCCTGAGAACAAGCTGAAATGGTCGCTCAAAACCGATTTGTAAGTGCATGCGAATCACGGGCGGATCGGCTGCGGGACAATACGCCCACCATGTTCAATCCCAGCAAAGACGAGGTTCGGCAGTTTTTTCTTTCCGCCTGGCAGCGGCATCGTGCTGGCGGCGTGCTCACGCCGCTGGAACTCATCGCGGCAGACTGGATGGAACTGCACCCCGAATATCACGCCGAGCTCACCGACCCGCAAAGCGCCAGCCGCGACTACGCCGTGGAGCAGTGCCGCACAAACCCGTTTCTGCATCTGTCGATGCATCTGACGATCGCCGAGCAGGTGTCCATCGACCAGCCGCCGGGCATCCGCCAGGCCTTCGAGCTGCTGCGCAGCAAGCTGGGCGAGCACGAAGCACACCATGCCATCATGGAATGCCTGGGCGAGATGTTGTGGACGGCGCAGCGCAGCGGTCTGCCCCCGGATGGCGCCGCCTATGTGGACTGCGTGCAACGCCGCGCAACGCGGCGCTGAGATCCCTTTGGGCGAGAACCGGGCGCAGCGAGGTTTTCGGACGCGCGTCTTCAGCCTTCGACGGCTTCGAGCACCAGTTGCACCTGGGTGAGTCCTTGCCAGGTATTGCTCTCCAGCCGGTAGGCGATACGCGCCTCATCGGGCAGAAAATCGGTGCGGCCCCAAGCCACGAGGTCGAATTGCGCGTTGCCGGGCGCGCCCTCGCTGTCGAGCAGCCGCACCTTGGCTTTGAGATGCCGTTCGCCGAGCAGCCGCTGCTGCCGCACCTGCACCCGGGCGCTGAAAAGGGGCGCGGCGAAGCCCTGCCCCCACACCTGCGCAGCAAGCAGCGACGCCATTTCGGGCAGCAGCCATTGCGCGGGTAGCGGCCCGTCCACCTCGATTCGGCGCTGCAACTGCACCGGCGCCAGCCATTCGGCGGCCACTTGCGCAAACGCGGCACGAAAGCGCTCGAAGCCATCGTCCACCAAGGAACAACCCGCCGCCATGGCGTGGCCGCCGAAGCGCAGCAACAGACCCGGCTCGCGCTTGGACACCAGATCGAGCGCATCGCGCAGATGAAAACCGGCAATCGAGCGGCCCGAGCCGCGCAGCGTGCCGTCTTCAGCCGGGGCGAACACAAAGGTAGGACGGTGCTCACGGTCTTTGATGCGCCCGGCAACGATGCCGATCACGCCTTCGTGCCAGTTGGGCGCGAACAGGCTGATGGCGGGGGCGCTGCCTTCCGCACCGAGATCCAGCCCCTCCAGCATGGCCAGCGCCTCGGCCTTGATGCCGTCTTCGATGCTGCGCCGCTCGCGGTTGAAGGTGTCGAGCAGTTGCGCGAGTTGCAGCGCGCGGGCGGGGTCGTCTGTGGCGAGGCACTCGATGCCTACGGTCATATCGGCCAAGCGCCCCGCGGCGTTGATACGCGGCCCCAGCGCGAAACCCAGATCGGCGCTGTTCACCCGCGCCGCCTCGCGCCCCGCCACCTGCAGCAGCGCTGCAACACCCGGCTGCATGCGCCCGTCGCGGATGCGCTTGAGCCCCTGCGCCACCAGCAGCCGGTTGTTGGCATCGAGCCGCACCACGTCGGCCACAGTGCCCAGCGCCACGAGGTCGAGCAAGGCGTCGAGGCGCGGCTGGCTGGCGGCGTCGAACACCCCGCGCTGGCGCAGTTCAGACCGCAGCGCCAGCAGTACATAAAACATCACCCCCACCCCGGCAATGGACTTGCTCGGAAAGTCGCAGCCCGGCTGATTCGGGTTGACGATGACCTCGGCCTCGGGCAGCGTGTCGCCCGGCAGGTGGTGGTCGGTGACGAGCACGCGGATGCCCTGCTCGCGCGCCCGCGCCACGCCCTCCACACTGGCGATGCCGTTGTCCACGGTGACGATCCAGTCGGGCTTGCCATCGGCGTGCTTCAGCGCCAACTCCACCACCGCGGGCGACAAGCCATAGCCCGTGGTGAAGCGGTTGGGCACGAGGTAGGAAACCGCCGCCCCCATCGCCCGCAGGCCGCGCAGCCCCACGGCGCAGGCGGTGGCGCCGTCGCAGTCGTAATCTGCGACGATGAGCAGGCGCTCGCCGCGCGCAATGGCATCGGCCAGCACCACCGCAGCGGTTTCCGCCCCCTTGAGCAGCGCAGGCGGCAGCAAATGCGGCAAGGCCAGTTCCAGCTCGTCCGCCTCTTTCACCCCGCGCGCAGCGAACAACTGCGCCAGCAAGGGATGCGTGCCGGCCGCTTGCAGCAGGTGCTGAGCGCGGGGATCGGGTTGGCGCAGAACGAATTGCATGGGTTCGTGTCGAGAGTCAAAACACTATTGGAACCGATGCCGCAGCGGCCCACCCCGCCCCTACACTGCGCAGTCCATGTCGCGCTCCAAACTCGTCTCTGCTCTCCTGCCCACGGTGCTGCCGTGGATGACCACGCCGCCGCTGCGGCCGCTGCTCAACTGGGGGCTGCGCCGCAGCCTGCGTGCGCCGCGCCTGGCGCACACCCGCAGCCCGGCCGACTTCGGCCTGGCGTTTGCCACCGTGCGCATCCCCACCGCCATCGGCAAAACCCTGCATGCCTGGCATCTGCCCGCACCGCAAGCCGCGCCGCGGCCCTCGCCCGCCCTCGTCATCGTGCATGGCTGGGGCAGCAATGCCGACCTCATGCTGCCACTGGCCCCCGCGCTGCATGCCGCCGGGCTTGCGCTGCTGTTCATCGACACCCGCTGCCACGGCGCCAGCGATGACGAGCCCTTCACCTCGCTGCCGCGCTTCGCCGAAGACACGGTGCACGCGGTGGACTGGTTGGCCGCCCAACCCGACATCGACCCAAGCCGCATCGCCCTGCTCGGCCATTCCGTCGGCGCGGGCGCGGTGCTTTTGGCGGCCACCTGGCGGCCGCAAATCGCCGCCGTCGTCAGCCTGGCCGCCTTTGCCCACCCCGCCGACATGATGCAGCGCTGGATGGCCGAACAAAACCTGCCAGATGCCGTCATCGGCCCCTACATCCTGCAGTATGTGCAGCGCACCATCGGCTATCGCTTCGACGCCATCGCCCCGCTCACCACCCTGCCGCAACTGCGCTGCCCCGTGCTGCTGATGCACGGCGAGCACGACACCACGGTGCCGGTGGAAGATGCGCACCGACTGCAGGCCGCTGCCGCAGCGCGCGACAGCGTGCAACTGCACATCGGCCCTGGCGGGCATGATTCGATGGACGCTTTTCTCGAGCAAATGCCCCAGGTCATCGGCTTCCTGAATCAGGTCAACAGCGCACCGTCAGATCTGGCAAACCGCATCGCCACGGACTAGGGTTGCGGCTGCTACGCCTCGATCTCCGGCCGTCCCCAGTAGTAGCCCTGTGCCCAGTCCACGCCGATGCGGCGCATGACTTCGGCGGTGGCCTCGTCTTCGATGCCTTCGGCGATGGTCAGGATGCCCAGCTCGTGCGCCATGCTGTTGATCGATCGCACCATGGCCTGCGCCCGCGCGCTGTGCGCGGCTTCGCGCACCAGCTCGGCCTCGATCTTGAGGTAGCTCACCGGCAGCTTGAGCACATAGAGATACGACGAGTAGCCGCTGCCGAAATCGTCCACCGCGAGCTGGAAACCAAAATCGATCAGCGGCTGCACCAGTTGGCGCACGGCCTCGGCATCTCCGATGAGTTGACGTTCGGTGATCTCGATGACCATGGGCTTGGCCTTGCCGGTCATATCCACCGCGCAAGTGCTGCAGAAATGCTGCGCCCGGTCGAGCAGTTGTTGCACATCTTCCGGTCGACTCAGGAAGTCGGCAGAGCAGTTGATCATGTACTTCATCGGCGTGCCGGTCTGCTCCATGCGCTGGCTGCAGCGCGCCATGACCTGCTTGGACACACGCGAATCGATGCGGTGCTCCAGGCGCAGACGGTTGGCCACGTCGATGAACTGCCCGGCCGCAATCACATCGCCGTTCTCCGCAACCAGCCGCGCGAGGGCTTCAAACCCCATGATCTGCCCGTCGGCCAGGGATACCAGCGGCTGATAGGCCACGCGGATGCGGTCGTCCTCAATGGCGCGCTTGAGGGTGAAGCCCTGCAGGTAGTCCTGCGCCGACTTGCCCTCGAACTGCTTGACCCGGTTGCGCCCGCCGGCCTTGGCGTTGTAGAGCGCGGAGTCGCACTGCCCCAGCAACTCGGCCACGGTCAGCTGGCTGTCATGCTCCCAAGCGGATACCCCGAAACTCGCCGTCAGCCGCAATTCCGCGCCGCCCACGGACATGCGGGTATGCGAGATCAGCTCGCGCAGCTTCTCCGCCGTGGCGTGCGCGGTCTCGAGCGACGAATCGGGCAGCAGCACCAGAAACTCCTCGCCGCCCCAGCGCGCCACCTGGTCTTCCTTGCGCACCCTGGTTTGCAGCAGGTGCGCGACCTGCTGCAGCACGGCGTCGCCCGCGGCGTGGCCGAAGCCGTCGTTGATCAGCTTGAAGTGATCGAGGTCGAACAGCACCAACGCGTAACCGATGCCATGGTCTCTAGTGTAGTGTTCCATTCTGTTTGGAACTTAAGCGTCTATTCGCGCGAATGACCTTCTGCAGGATGTCGCGAGCGCTCTTGGTCCAGATGAACGGCTTGGGGTTGACGTTGTGATGTGCGACGTATTCGTCGATGGCAGCCACGAGTTCGGGCACGCTGGTGAACACCCCGCGGCGCAGCCGCTCGGTGGTGATGTCGCGGAAGAATCTCTCGACCATGTTCAGCCACGACGCAGAGGTGGGCGTGAAGTGCATGTTGAACCTGGGGTGCTTGGCCAGCCACTCCTGCACAGCCGGGTGCTTGTGTGTGGCGTAGTTGTCGGCGATCAGATGCAGCGTCTTGTCCTTGGGCGTCTCGCGGTCGATCTGGCGCAAGAACTTCAACCATTCAACGTGGGTATGGTGCTGCTGGCACTGGCCGATGACCTGGCCGTCAAGCACGTTGAGTGCGGCAAACAGCGTGGTCGTGCCATTGCGCTTGTAGTCGTGCGTCATGGTGGCCGCACGGCCCCTCTTCATGGGCAAGCCCGGCTGCGTGCGGTCCAGCGCCTGGACCTGGCTCTTCTCGTCACAGCACAGCACCAGCGCATGCTCGGGCGGGGACATGTACAGCCCCACGATGTCTTCGAGCTTCTCGACGAATTTCGGATCGCGCGAGACCTTGAAGCCACGCACGATATGAGGCTTCAGACCGTGCGCCTGCCAATGCCGCATGACAGTGCTCGCACTGACGCCCAGAACCTCACCCATCTTGCGTGTGCTCCAGTGCGTGGCGGTCTCGGGCGTGCTTTGCGTGGTCAGCTCCACCAGCTTGGCTGCGTCCACCTTGACCGGCGGCGCGCCACGTGGCAGGTCGCGCTCGATGCCTTGCAGCCCCGCTTGCAGATAGCGCTCGCGCCAGCGCGCGACCTGCACGCGACCGATACCAAGCTGCTCGGCGATCTCCTTGTTCTGAACGCCCTTGGCGGCCAGCAGCACGATGCGCGCGCGCTGCGCCAGTCGCACGCTGGTGCGCTTGGAACGCGCCAGCCGCGTCAGCTCGCTTTCCTGCTCGGTGGTCAATTCAATCGCCGGGGCAACGCGCACTTGCTCTCTCCAATGCAAACCGTAGTAAAACATTGGAGACAAGCAACTCAATTAAGTTCACTCAAGAATCAAACACTACACTAGCGCGATCATGGGCGCGCTGCAGGTATTCGCCCATGCCGCGGCGGTTGAGCAGCCCGGTGAGGCTGTCCTGATTGGCCAGGCGGTACATGATTTCGGACCGATCGCGCAGTTGCGCGCTGTCGCGCTCGGCTTGTTTGCGCACCAGCCGATAGGCCAGCGTGAGCACCGCCAACCACAGCGCCAGAATAGTCAGCGCAGGCCAGTAGGCGCGCCAGAAATCACGCCAGATCAAAGCGCGCGGCACGGTCATGTTCACCAGCACGTCGTAGTGCGGCAGGCGCACCCAGGCGCCCAGGCGGGGAATGTCGTCCGAGTCCACCCGGCCGCTGAACACGCCGGAGGTGGCGCCATCCGGCGCATGCCGCGCGGCACGGGCCAGTTCTCCCTGCCGCTTGGCGCTGTAAAAGCGCGGCAAATCGTCCGTCTTGGGCGCGGGCCAGCGCGCGAGCAGGTAGCCATCTACGCGCATCAGCGCGATCGACATGCCCGGCATGGCATATTCCGCAGCCGCTACGGAACGCCGCCAGCGCTCGAGAAAGTCATTGAGCTCCACGGGCACCGCAATCAGCAACTGCGGCTGCCCCGCGGCGTTTTTCACGATCAGGCGCAGAGGAATCACCCAGCGATGCAGCATGGGGCCATACACCGCCTTGCCCACCTCCAGGCCCCCTGTGCGCCCCGCCTGCTGGATGCCCGGCCAGATGTCGGGCATGTTGCGGAAATTGGGCAAGCGCCTCTGTCCGGGCAGGGTCGTGGCAAACATCTGGCCATCGGCCATGGACAAATTGATCGACAAGGCCTGATCCGGCCCGAGCAGGGCGCGATAGCGCTGCAACAGCGGCTGGAGCTGATCGGGTGCGGCCAGCAATTCAGGACGCGTCAGCAGATCGTTGCCCAGCGCGGACATGACCGATTCATAGCGGTCGAGATAGGCCGAGGTGGCGTCCGCGAGAAACGCCGTTTCCACCCGCAGGGTGCTGCGCAGCGTGTCGTCCTGTCGCTGCCAGTTGATCCAGGCCAGCCAGGCCGCGAAAACCAAGGTGAGCCCGACCAGACCCCAATAGCCGCGACGCAGTCGGCGCGGCATGGCCGCGGCGCCTTGCGGCGCAAGCGTCTGGGCGGGGGAAAACAGCGGGGCGGAACCAGGCATGCAGCAAAAAATCTCGTACCGGTATCCCGCACGATGCTGTGCGATCTGCGCCGGTTTTTTTTAAGTTGGGCGCAGTGTAAATGCGCCTTGTCTGAAGAGCCCGTCGATTACTTCACACTTTGGCGGCCACCCCCGCGAACGCGCGTGATCCGCGCGTGATCCATCTGGCCGCTGCGCCCTGCGTCGGCAGATCGAGCCCGGGTGCACCGATAGCGATCTGCAGCGTTGACAGGCCCTACATGCCCACGTAGTTCGGCCCGCCCCCGCCTTCGGGCGCAACCCAGACGATGTTCTGCGTCGGGTCTTTGATGTCGCAGGTCTTGCAGTGCACGCAGTTCTGCGCGTTGATCTGCAATTTGTCGCAGCCGTCCGGGCCCTTGACGAATTCGTACACCCCGGCCGGGCAGTAGCGGGTCTCCGGCCCGGCATAGGTCTTGAGGTTGACCTGCACCGGCACCGACACGTCCTTGATAGTCAGATGGGGCGGCTGATTCTCCTCGTGATTGGTGTTGCTCAAATAGACCGAACTCAGCCGGTCGAAAGTGAGCACGCCGTCGGGCTTCGGATAGTCGATACGCGGGCAGTCGGCGGCCGGCTTGAGCATGGCGTGGTCGGGCACATGGTGATGCACCGTCCACGGCGGCGACTTGATGCCGATGCGCGGCAGAAACCAGCGCTCGATGCCGGTCATCAGCGTGCCCACCAGTCGGCCCTTCTTGAACCACTGCTTGAAGTTGCGCGCGGTCTTGAGTTCGGCATGCAGCCATGACTGCTCGAACGCCGCGGGATAGGCGCTGAGTTCGTCCTGCGCGCGTCCTGCAGCCAGCGCATCGGCGATGGCCTGCGCCGCCATCATGCCGGTCTTGATCGCCGCATGACTGCCCTTGATGCGCGAGGCGTTGAGAAACCCCGCTTCGCACCCCACCAGGCAGCCGCCGGGAAACACCAGCTTGGGCAAGCTCAGCAGCCCGCCGGCCGTGATGGTGCGTGCGCCGTAGCCCAGACGCTTGGCGCCGTCGAACAAGCCGCGAATTGCCGGATGGGTCTTGAGCCGCTGAAATTCCTCGAACGGACTCATCCACGGATTGGTGTAGTCCAGCCCGACCACAAAGCCGATGGCCACCTTGCGGTCTTCGAGGTGGTAGATAAACCCGCCGCCGTAAGTCTTGGGATCGAGCGGCCAGCCCGCGGTGTGCAGCACTAGCCCAGGCTGGTGTTTGTCGGCGGCGACTTCCCACAGCTCCTTGATGCCAATGCCGTAGCTTTGCGGATCGCGCCCGGCGTCGAGCTTGAAATGCGCGATCAACTCGCGGCCCAGCTGACCGCGCGAGCCTTCGGCGAACACCGTGTACTTGGCCCGCAATTCCATGCCCAGCGCGAAATGATCGGTCGGCTCGCCGTCCTTGCCCAGCCCCTGGTTGCCTGTGGCCACGCCGCAAACACGGCCCTGCTCGTCATAGAGCACCTCGGCCGCGGCGAAGCCGGGGAAAATCTCCACGCCCAACGCTTCAGCCTGCTGCGCCATCCAGCGCACCAGATTGCCCAGGCTGATGACGTAGTTGCCGTGATTCTTGAAACAGTCGGGCAGAAAAGCCGCGGGCGCGGGCTTGGCGTTGGCGTCGCTCAGGAACAAAAACTGATCCGCCGTGACCGGCTGATTCAGCGGCGCGCCCATCGCCTTCCAGTCAGGGAACAGTTCGGTCAGCGCGCCGGGATCCATGATGGCCCCGGACAGAATGTGCGCCCCCGGCTCGGAACCTTTTTCCAGCACGCAGACCGAGATCTCGCGCCCGGCCTGCTGCGCCAACTGTTTGAGATGGATGGCCGTAGCCAGTCCGCCAGGGCCGGCCCCGACGACGACGACGTCGTAATCCATGGCCTCGCGCGGGCCGAATTTTTCCAAGAGTTGATGCGGGGTCATCGCGGTCTCCACGGTCAGGCTGTTTTGAGCAGCATTTTAGGCACGGCGCCACAAAAAAAGAACGGTCGTTCTATTTTATGACGACGGCATTTCAGACAGCGTAATAGAGCACCGCGAAAAAATGACAAACGGTCCCGGCGAGCACGAACAGGTGCCAGACGAAGTGCGCGTAGCGCCAACGTTCGTCGAACACAAAAAACACCACCCCCAGGGTGTAAGACACGCCGCCCGCCACCAGCCAGAACAGCCCCATCGGCGCGATGCGCTCGGCCAGCGGCACTATGGCGATCAGTACCACCCAACCCATGCCCAGATAGAGTGCTGTGGACAGGTGCGGAAAGCGCACCCCGGCAAACGCCTTGAGCAGCAGCCCCATCGCCGCCAGCCCCCAGACCACGCCGAACAAGGTCCACCCCCATCCCCCGCGCAATACGCCCAGGGTGAATGGGGTGTAGGTGCCGGCGATCAACAGGTAAATGGCCGCATGGTCCAGTCGCTGAAACACTGCCTTGAGCCGCGGCTGCGGCAGGGCGTGGTACAGAGTGGAGGCGAGATAGAGCAGGATGGCGCTGGCGCCGAAAATCGTTGTCCCCACCACGCTGGCCACCGGCTGGTGCTCAACCGCATGAACGATGAGCACGGGCAGCGCAGCAATGGACAGCAACAGCCCGAGCCCGTGGCTGATGCTGTTGGCGATCTCTTCGCCCAGACTCTGCGATCGCAGAGCGGCGATGTCGGTTGCGCCCTCGGTTGCGCGTTCAGTTGCGATTTGTGCCATGCAGCAAATATTAAGCCGCTCCCTGAATTCGCGCACCCGACAGGCTCCTGGAAAATTCCCTGCCTGTGCAAATATCTCCCTGCCGCACTATCCTTGCGCTCACGCAAATTAAGGCTATTTTTGTGTTTTCCCGCACTCCCACAAAGATCCAGACCGTGAGTTCCACCCCCACCACCGCTGCACTCGCCCCGGCTGACAACGCCCCGGCGGAGCAGACCCGCTTTCGCATCCTCGGCGCGATCAGCTTTTCGCATTTCCTCAACGACATGATCCAGTCGTTGATTCTGGCGATCTATCCGCTGTTCAAAACCGATTTCCATCTGAATTTCGCCCAGATCGGTCTGATCACCCTCACCTATCAATTCACCGCCTCGCTGCTGCAGCCGCTGGTGGGCTACTACACCGACAAATATCCCAAGCCCTACTCGCTGGCTGTGGGCATGGGCTGCACCCTGGCCGGGCTGCTGACGCTGTCGGTGGCGCCCACCTTCCCCATCCTGCTGCTGGCCGCGGCCATGGTGGGCACCGGCTCCTCGATCTTCCACCCGGAGTCGTCGCGCGTGGCCCGCATGGCCTCGGGCGGACGCCACGGTCTGGCGCAGTCCATCTTCCAGGTGGGGGGCAATGCGGGCACCGCCACCGGGCCGCTGCTGGCCGCGTGGATCGTGCTGCCGCATGGGCAAAAAAGCGTGGCCTGGTTTTCGCTGGCCGCCCTGCTGGCCATCGTCGTGCTCATCGGCGTGGGTCGCTGGTACAGCCACCAGCACCGCCTGCCGAAGAAGCCCTTCGCCATCAAGCATTCACCGGTTCCGCCGTATCTGGTGCGCCGCACGCTGGCGGTGCTGCTGGCGCTGATCTTCTCCAAGTTTTTCTATTTGGCGAGCATCAACAGTTATCTCATTTTTTATCTGATGCACAAATTCCACGTCAGCACGGAAATCGGACAGTACCACCTGTTTGTTTTCCTCGCCTCGGTCGCTGCGGGAACGCTGATGGGCGGCCCGATCGGCGACCGGGTCGGCCGCAAGGCGGTGATCTGGGTGTCCATCCTCGGCGTGGCGCCCTTCACCCTAATGCTGCCTTACGCCAGTCTGGAGATGTCGGCGGTGCTCAGCGCCATCATCGGTTTCATGCTGGCCTCGGCATTTCCGTCGATGGTGGTCTATGCGCAGGAGCTCATTCCCGGCAAGGTCGGCACCGTGGCCGGGCTGTTCTTCGGCTTGGCGTTTGGCTTGGGCGGCATCGGCGCGGCGGTGCTGGGTCAGTTGGCCGATATGTGGGGCATCGACGCGGTGTACAAAATCTGCTCCTTCCTGCCGCTTATCGGACTCTTGGCCGTGTTTCTGCCCAATCTGCATCAACCCAAGGCAGCGCCGCCCAAACCCGCAGCCGCCTGACGGCGTTTCAGCCAAACCCGGGGCCAAACCCCGCCCCGGCGGGGTTTTTTCATGGCCGCAGAAAAATGAAACGAGGCTGAAGGGCTGCCGCCCACGGGCGAACCCGGCCCACCGGGCAAGGTCTATTTCAGGGGGTGTTCACGCAAGTCTTGAAAGGATCATCATCATGTCCATCTCGTATCAAGCCCTGCGCCGGGGCGCACTGATCGGCGCTTTAGTGGGCGTGTCGGCGGCTGGCTTGCTCAGCCCCACTCTGAGCCAGGCTGCGGAGGTTCACCACGCGGGAGATATCTCTTACCTCTGCGGCGGCGTGGGCCAAGGCAGCCTGAAAGCGCTGCAGGCGCGAGCGCCCGAATTCAATCTCGGCTTCTGGATGGTGGAAGGGCCGCAAGGGGCCTATCTGGCCGATGTGCCGATCCATGTCATGCAGCACGGCAAGACCGTGGCCCAGTTCACCGCTGGCGGCCCTTTGTGCTATCTCAAAGCGCCTGCGGGTCGGTACACCATCGTCGGGCTGCACAAACAGCAGGAACGCAAAATCGAGATGCAGACCGGAAACAAAAACGCCTACCTGCGCTGGTGAGGCGCGGGCAGGCGTTGTGCCGTTGTGCCCTGCTTCTGCGGTTGATTACAGCGGGCGGCTGATGACTACGGCGCCGCGCAGCTGTCCCGGCGCGTAGCCAGTGGCCGCATCGTGCGGGTAGTCGGTCTTGAGTTTGTCGGCTACGCCGGGTGCGAGTTGCGCGGTGTTGCCGTGGCAAGCCAGGCATTGCGTTTGCAGCACGATGGCCTTGGCGTAATGCAGGGTGGGCTTGCCGTTCTCAGTCACCACTTCGCTCCATTCCAGGGTTTCGGGCTTGACGCCGGATTTCAGATCGGCGTTCAGGTGGCCCAGCGCCTTGTGCTGCCAGACGTTGGGTGTGCCCATGTCGATATTGCGCACTCGGGTGCCCACGCGGGTGATCTTCCAACCGGTCTTGTCGGCCAGACCCATGGCAATTTCGGGGGCGATGGTTTTGCAAACCGTGATCGAGCCCGCCGGGCCGTTTTCCTTCATGCTGGCCTGCAGCTTGCCGCTCAGGGTTTTGAGCAGCTCGCCGGTGACGGCGCGAGTGGCCTGCATCTGTTCGGGGCTTGCGGCCTGTTGCGCAAGAGCGGAAACCGGCACAGCTGCAACGGCCAGCGCAGCCATCAAGGGTGGCAAATGACGAGTCAAATGACGCATGAGCATCTCTCCAGAAAATCGCGTCCTGACGACTTGCCGGACACCTTGGCGAGATTATGTAACTAATTGTGTTTCAAGTCTGCCCTAGTTCGCGAGCTTGAGCTTCATATTGATCGAAATCAAACTCGCGACAGACGACCGTCTGACAGCGGCGACATGTCGCACTTTTTTGCAGTCCCAAACTCAGGTCTGCGGATCGAGGAAGCCCCCCGCGCGATAAGTCAGCACCAAGGTATCGCGCCAGCCGCCTCTGGTTTCGCCTGCGGGCAGGACGGGGGTACTTTCGTGAATCACGCGGGTGTCGTCCATCAGCAGCACGCTGCACGGCTCGGCCAGAGTGAAGCGCACGCCGCGTTGTCCGGCGAGCTCGAACACCCGGGTTTCGCCACCGCGAATGTCGTGCCGCGAGATCAGCACCACGGCCACAAAATCCACGCCGTCGCGGTGCGCCCCTTCCGGCGTCGGGCGGCCCACACCTTCGCGGGTATCGATGCGGAACTGGTGCGCTTCGATGAACCATTGCGGCGCCGGGCGCACCTGTGCGAACAGCCGCCCCAGACCGAGCAGCAAGGGCTGCCAGAACGGTGCCCGCTGCAGCTCGTCGGTCAAGGGTGCGAACCAGCGCAACATGCCGCCGTGCAGCGCGTTATAAGAGGTCGGCTGCCAATGCGCACGGTGCGGCGCGGTCTGAAGCTCCGCCTGCCCTGCGGCCGGCTGCCGGGTCTGAATGAAGCTGCCGTGACGCCGAAAGCGATAGTGCCCGCCGTCTTTGAGGTAATCGTCGGGCGGCAGGTCGTTCCACAAACCGAGGGCCGGCGCACAGCTCGCCAGGTCATAACCCGCCATGGCGGCCAGATCGGCGGCGCCCAGCACACAAAAACCTTGCTGCTGCAAGCGCGCCAGCGCGCTGCTGCCCGCGGGCATGGGCGCGCCAAAACTCAGGGTGTCATCGGGCGCCTGCATCACTTACCCCAACTGTCTCTGAGCGTCGTGGTGCGGTTGAACACCGGCTGCGCCGAGGAATGATCGACCCGGTCGGCGACAAAATAGCCGTGCCGCTCGAACTGAAACGAGGCTCCGGCAGGAGCTATGGCCAGCGCGGGCTCGATATAGGCCTGCACCGTCTGCTTGCTTTGCGGATTGAGCACAGCGAGAAAATCGCGGCCACCCGCGTCGGGATGCGCCTCGGTGAACAGGCGGTCGAACAGCCGCACCTGCGCGGCCACACCCAGACTGGCGCTCACCCAGGTGATCACG
The DNA here is from genome assembly GCF_900634595.1 of Thiomonas sp. OC7. NCBI lineage: Bacteria > Pseudomonadati > Pseudomonadota > Betaproteobacteria > Burkholderiales > Thiomonas > Thiomonas sp. OC7. Next base: position 946,661 of record NZ_LR131953.1, read on the forward strand.
CCTTTGACCTTCACCGCGTCCGCCCCCGGCGTGCCGCTTTTGGTGTCGGGCAACAGTTCGGCCAGCACCTTGGTGACCCGCCCATCGGCATCTTTTTCACAGCCGGTGCAACGAATCACGTAGCCGTATTTCAGCCGTGCGAGGCCGCCGGGCGTGAGGCGGTGATAGCCCTTGGGCGGAACCTCCATGAAGTCTTCACGCTCGATCCAGACCTGCGCGGTGAGGTCGAACTGCCGCCGCCCCATCTCGGAGTGGCCGGGATGGACGGGCGCGCTGCAGGGCTCGGCGTGCGCCGCATTGCCGAACACCTCGGCCCAGTTGGTGAGTTCGAGCTTGAGGGGATCGAGCACGGCCATCGCACGCGGAGCGCGCGCATCGAGGTCATCGCGCAAAGCCTGTTCGAGCACGCTGTAGTCGATCCAGGAATCGGCCTTGCTCACGCCGATGCGGTCGGTGAACAGACGCAGGCTCTCAGGCGTGTAACCGCGCCGACGCAAGCCCACCAGCGTGGGCATGCGCGGGTCGTCCCAGCCGCCCACATGGCGCTCGGCCACGAGTTGCGCGAGCTTGCGCTTGCTCGTCACCACATAGGTGAGATTCAGGCGGGCGAATTCGTACTGGTGCGGCCGCGGACTGGCGACCAAGCCCAGCCGCACGAGATGATCGAGCAGCCAGTCGTAGAACGGCCGTTGATCCTCGAACTCCAGGGTGCACAGGCTGTGGCTGATGCATTCCATCGCGTCTTCGATCGGATGCGCGAAGGTGTACATCGGGTAAATGCACCAGGTGTCGCCCGTACGGTGATGGTGAGCGAAGCGGATGCGGTAAATCGCCGGATCGCGCAGATTGATATTGGGCGCGGCCATGTCGATCTTTGCGCGCAACACCATGCTGCCCTCCGGGTGCTGGCCCGCGCGCATTTCCTCGAAACGCCGCAGGTTTTCCTCGGGCGTACGGTTGCGCCAGGGGCTGTCCACACCCGGCTCGGTGAGCGTACCGCGGTTGCGGCGCATGTCGTCGGCGTTCTGCTCATCCACGTAAGCCAGACCGTGTTCGGTCAGCGCGCAGGCGCAGCGGTACATGAAATCGAAGTCGTCGCTGGCATAGAACAGATGCGAGACACCGCCCGCATTCCAGTCGAAGCCCAGCCAATGCACCGCATCGAGAATGGCATCGACGTACTCCTGGTCTTCTTTTTCGGGATTGGTGTCGTCGAAACGCAAATGGCAGACCCCGCCGAAATCCTGCGCCAGACCGAAGTTCAGGCAGATGCTCTTGGCGTGGCCGATGTGCAAATAGCCGTTGGGCTCGGGCGGAAAGCGGGTGCGGATGCGCGCCGGATCGGTCTGCCCCGCAGCATGTCCGGCAGCGTCGGCCGGATGACCGGCAAAGCGCCGGTTCGCATAAGTGCCTTGCGCCAGATCGCGCTCGATAATCTGACGCAGGAAGTTCGAAGGTTTGTCAACAGTTTCCATAGCCCCGCTATTTGAACAGGTCTGGAAAAGGCAGGACGCGGCTGTGTTGCAGTGCAAACAGGCGGCCCTGTCCTGCGCCGGGCTGAAAGGCAAAAATCTGCCCCGATTGAAGCGCGGGAAAAAACTTCACACGTGCTGTCGGCAAGCCGGAATGGCTCTCGTTACTCAAGCACCAACCACAAGATGTTCAGGAGGTTTCCATCATGTTCCGTCACATCGTTCTGGCCCTTGCGGGCAGCGCCGCACTCATTGCCGCACCGGCGGCGCATGCTGACCGGGTGTTTTGGTCGGTCAACGTCGGCGTTCCCGGGGTGGTGACCAATTTTTCGAATGCTTACCCGGTGTATCAGGCGCCGCCGGTGGTGTATGCACCGCCGCCGCCCATGCCGCCGGTCTATTTCGCCCCACCTCCGCCCCCGCCGCGCCCGGTGTACTACGGCTATGGTCAGGTTTACACCCCGGTGGCAGTCGCGCCGCCCTACTACTACGGCGCTCCGGTGCGCCGCTGGGACCGCGATCATTGGCGGCATGACCGCGGACACGGCTGGGGTCATCGCGACCACGACCGCGGCGATTGGGATCGCCGCTGATGACTCCATGCTCAGCGGCGCTTACTGCTCCCCAGCAGGCTGCCCAGCACGCCGCGGATGATTTCTCGGCCCACGGTGCTGCCGATGCTGCGCGCAGCCGACTTGGCCAGGGTTTCGAGCATGGAATCCTTGCGGCCCGAACCTCTGGCCAGACCGCCCAGGCCCTGCCCCAGCGAATCGAGCAGACCGCCGCCTGAACCGGTTGGCGCTCCGGCAGTTGGCGCGGGCGCGGTGGCTTCTGGCGCGGCTTGCACCCGACCTTTGAGCAGTTCGTAGGCCGATTCGCGGTCTACCGTTTTTTCATACACCCCCGCCACCAGCGAACCCTGCATCAGCGCCTTGCGTTCCTCGGGGCTGATCGGCCCGATACGGCTGCCCGGCGCCAGCATCCACACCCGCTCGGTCGGTGTAGGGCGACCCTTTTCGTCGAGCAGCGACACCAGCGCCTCGCCCACCGCGAGTTCGGTGATGGCCTGGGCCACGTCCAGACCCGGGTTGGGACGCATGGTGTCGGCCGCGGTTTTCACTGCCTTCTGGTCACGCGGGGTAAACGCGCGCAGCGCGTGCTGAATGCGGTTGCCCAGCTGGCCGAGCACGGTGTCGGGAATGTCCAACGGGTTCTGCGTGACGAAGAACACGCCCACGCCCTTGGAGCGGATGAGCCGCACGACCTGCTCGATTTTTTCCAGCAGCGGTTTGGGCGCATCGTTGAACAGCAGATGCGCCTCGTCGAAAAAGAACACCAGCTTGGGTTGATCGGGGTCGCCAATTTCGGGCAGACGCTCGAACAACTCGGACAACAACCACAGCAGAAAGGTCGCATACAGACGCGGCGCCTGATAGAGCTTGTCGGCGGCGAGGATGTTGACCATGCCGCGCCCATTGCCGTCGGTCTGCATCAGGTCGTCGATGTTGAGCATGGGCTCGCCGAAGAACTTGTCGGCGCCCTGGGTTTCAAGCTGCAGCAACCCGCGCTGAATGGCCCCCACGCTGGCCGCGCTGATATTGCCGTACTCGGTTGTGAAGCTCGCCGCGTTGTCGCCCACCTCCTGCAGCATGGCGCGCAGGTCTTTCATGTCGAGCAGCAGCAGGCCGTTGTCGTCGGCGATTTTGAACACCAGATTGAGCACGCCGGTCTGCGTCTCGTTGAGTTGCAGCAACCGCGCCAGCAGCAGCGGCCCCATGTCGGAAATGGTGGCGCGGATGGGATGGCCCTGCTCGCCGAACACGTCCCACAGCGTCACCGGGCAGGCGCCGAAAGTCGGCTCGGGCAGGCCGAGGGTCTTGAGGCGTTCGGCCAGCTTGGGGCTCAGACTGCCCGCTTGTGAAATTCCGGTCAGGTCGCCCTTCACATCGGCCATGAACACCGGCGTGCCGATGCGCGAAAACGCCTCGGCCAGCACCTGCAGACTCACGGTCTTGCCGGTGCCGGTCGCGCCGGTGATGAGGCCGTGGCGATTGGACAGGCGCGGCAACAAGTGGCATTGCCCCTTGCCGTGCTGGGCGATGAGGATGGGGTCGGACATGGCGGTAGCCTGGGTGTGAAGGGGGTCGGGCGGGAATCGGGCGTACGGCGCGAAAGTAGAATTCGCAGTCTATCAACGCCCTCGCTGCACGCTGTCACCCTGCCGCAGGGCATCCTCAGGAGCATCGCACCACCATGGCCGGACATTCCAAATGGGCCAATATCCAGCACCGCAAAGGCCGTCAGGACGAAAAACGCGGCAAGGTCTGGACCAAGATCATTCGTGAAATCTCGGCCGCAGCCCGTCTGGGCGGCGGCGACCCCAACGCCAATCCCCGACTGCGCCTGGCGGTCGACAAGGCCAAGGCGGCGAATATGCCCGCCGATACGGTGAAGAAAAACATCGACAAGGCCACCGGCGCGCTCGAAGGCGTGCATTACGAAGAAATTCGCTACGAAGGCTATGGCGTGGGCGGTGCGGCGATCATCATCGACTGCCTGACCGACAACCGCGTGCGCACCGTGGCCGAAGTGCGCCATGCGCTGTCCAAGAACGGCGGCAATCTGGGCACCGAGGGCTCCGTGGCCTTCCAGTTCAGGCATTGCGGCCAACTCGTGTTCGCGCCGGGCACCTCGGAAGACAAGGTGATGGAAGTGGCGCTGGAGGCTGGAGCGGACGACGTGATCACGGATGACGACGGCGCGATCGAAGTGCTCACTCCGCCGGCCCAGTTCGAGGCGGTGCGCGCCGCGCTCGAAGCCGCCGCGCTGCAGCCGGAACTCGCCGTCATCACCATGCGCGCCGACAACACGGTCGAGCTGGCGGGCGACGACGCCGAAAAGATGCAAAAACTCATCGACGCCCTGGAAGACCTTGACGATGTGCAAGAGGTCTATCACAACGCCGCCTTTGCCTAAACCACCGCATTCACCATGAAACTCCTCGTCATCGGCTCCGGCGGACGTGAACACGCCATCGCCTGGAAGCTGGCGCAGGCGCCGCGGATACAGAAGGTCTATGTCTCTCCCGGCAACGGCGGCACCGCGCTCGACTCCCGGCTGGAGAACCTGCAGGTGGCCAACGCCGAAGAGCTGGCCGCGTTCTGCGTGCGCGAAAAAATCGCCTACACCGTGGTCGGGCCCGAAGCGCCGCTGGCCGCAGGCATCGTCGATGGCTTTCGCGCCCGCGGGCTGAAAATTTTCGGTCCGACGCGCGCCGCCGCGCAGCTCGAAAGCTCCAAAGCCTTCTCCAAGCACTTCATGGCGCGGCACCACATTCCTACCGCCGCCTACGCCACTTTTGAAGACGCCGCGGCGGCCCATGCCTATGTGGACGAGCACGGCGCGCCCATCGTCGTCAAGGCTGATGGCCTGGCCGCAGGCAAGGGCGTGGTGGTGGCGCAGACTGCCGACGAAGCCCATGCCGCCATCGACGACATGCTGCAGGCCAACCGCTACGGCGTGCAGCACAACGCGGGCCGCGCACGCGTGGTCATCGAAGAGTTTTTGCAGGGTGAGGAAGCCAGTTTCATCGTCATGGTCGACGGCCTGCATGTGCTCGCACTGGCCTCCAGCCAGGATCACAAACGCCTGCTCGATGGCGACAACGGCCCCAACACCGGCGGCATGGGCGCCTACTCACCAGCGCCCGTAGTCACACCCGAAGTGCACGCGCGGGTGATGCGCGAAATCATCCTGCCCACCGTCAAGGGCATGGCGGCCGACGGCATTCCGTTCACCGGCTTTCTCTACGCCGGGCTGATGATCGACGCCCAGGGCCGCGCCAAGACGCTGGAATTCAACTGCCGCATGGGCGACCCGGAAACCCAGCCCATCATGGCCCGCCTCAAGAGCGACCTCTCGGTGGTGTTCGAGAAGGCCATCGCCGGGCAGCTCGATCAGGTGGAACTGGAGTGGGACCGCCGCACCGCCCTGGGCGTGGTGCTCGCCGCACATGGCTACCCTGAAAGCCCGCGCAAAGGCGATGCGATCACCGGCATCCCGCCCGAGGCGGCCGACTGCATCACCTTCCACGCAGGTACCACGCTTGACCCGCAGGGCGTGCTGCGCACCTCGGGCGGTCGGGTGCTGGCGGTCACCGCGCTGGGCGATTCGCCGCGCATCGCGCAGCAGCGCGCTTACGAGGCCATCCACACGATTCACTTCGACGGCATGCAATGCCGCCGCGACATCGGCTGGCGGGCCATCAAGCGATAAGCTGAACGTTGACCTGCGCCTGCAAGCCGGGCAAAGCGGCCGGATCGAACAATTCGGTGCCGGGTTGCTGAGAAGTGCCGCTGCCGCAGGCCAGGGCGAGACGCAGGGCATCGGCGGGTGTTGCATGGCGTGAAAGCGCGGCGACCAAACCGCCGACCATCGAATCGCCCGCGCCGACGGTGGACACCACCACCACCTCGGGCGCGTGGCCGATATAGGTCTCGGCGCCCACCAGCACCGCGCCTTCGCCGCCCAGAGAGACACAGACCCACTCCACGCCTTGCGCGTGCAGCACGCGGGCCTCGCGGATGACCTCATCCCGCGTGGGCAGGGGGTGGCCGACGAGCCGTTCGAGTTCGAAGCGATTGGGCTTGATGAGAAAGGGCCGGGCGGCCACGGCCTGCGCCAGAGCCTCGCCCTGCGCGTCCACCACGGGCTTTGCGCCTTGGGCGCGCAGGGCGGCGCACAACTCGGCGTAGTAGCCGGGCGGAACGCCAGGAGAACGCGAGCCGGTGAGCACAGCGTAGCCATTGCGGGCGAGTTCGAGCACTTCGGCGCTGATGCGGTCCAGCGTCGCGGCGTCGATCACCGGCCCGGTGGCGCTGACCTCGAACTGGGCACGCGGCTGGCGCTGCTGCAAGGTGGTGTTGATACGGGTTTCGCCGTCGATGCGCACCAGATGAGGATGGTCGATCTGCCCGCCGATCAGTCGCTCGAACAGCATGCCGATTTCGCCCGCCACGGTGGCGCAGGCCCATGCCGGAATGCGCAGCCTCTTGAGCGCGCGCGCCACGTTGATACCGTTGCCGCCGGGATCAAGCCGCGTGGCGGTGGCGTGGACTTTCTGGTCTTCGATCAGTTGCGGGATGTCGTAGCTCACGTCCACGCAGGGGTTGAGCGTGAGGGTAACGATGGGCGGCATGTCGGCTTGAACGGGGGTCATGCGGTTTCCTCTTTGCGATGCCCTCAACCATAACCGCCGCCGCCGGGCGTTTGGATGACGAACACATCTCCCGGCTGCATTTCTGCGCTGGCGCAAGCGGGCAGCGGCTCGACGCGGCCATCGGCGCGCTCGATCTGGTTGACGCCCACGGCGCCAGGGGCGCCGCCCGCCATGCCGAAGGCGGGCACGCGGCGGCCATTGGAGAGAATGCCCGCGGTCATCGGCTCTAGAAAGCGGATGCACCGCACCCCGCCGTCGCCACCGCGCCAGCGCCCGGCGCCGCCCGAACCGGTGCGGATGGCGAAGCTCTCCAAGCGGACGGGATAGCGCCATTCCAGCACTTCGGGATCGGTCAGGCGGGAGTTGGTCATATGGGTCTGCACCACGGAGGCGCCGTCGAAGCCGCCGGTCTGCTGGCCCTGGGCATCGAACACGCCTCCCGCGCAGGAGCCGCCCGCGATGGTCTCGTAATACTGATGCTGCGCGTTGCCGAAGGTGAAGTTGTTCATGGTGCACTGGCTCGCGGCCTGCACGCCCAGTGCGCCGAACAGCGCGTTGGTCACGCACATGCTGACCTCCACATTGCCTGCGACTACGGCGGCGGGCGGCCGCGGCGCCAGCATCGAGCCCTCGGGCACGATGAGGTGCAGGGGCTTGAGGCAACCGGCGTTGAGCGGAATGTCGTCGTCCACCAGGCAGCGAAACACGTACAGCACCGCCGCCACGGTAACAGCCTTGGGCGCGTTGAAATTGTCGGGCTGTTGCGGCGAGGTGCCGGTGAAGTCGATCTCGGCTTCGCGCCGCTCGCGGTTGACACGGATGCTCACGCAGATGCGTGCGCCGCTATCGAGCTCCAGGCTGAACGCGCCGTCATGCAGCGCGCCGATCACCCGGCGCACCGCGGCCTCGGCGTTGTCCTGCACATGCTGCATATAGGCGCGCACCACGTTCAGCCCATAGTCGGCCACGAGCTTGCGCAATTCGTATGCGCCGGTCTGGTTGGCCGCGATCTGCGCCTTGAGGTCGGCCAGGTTCTGCTGCGGATTGCGCGCTGGCCAGCGTCCGCCAGACAGCAGCGCCAGCACCTCGGCCTCGCGCAGGCGGCCTGCGTCCACCAGCTTGAAGTTGTCGATCACCACGCCTTCTTCAAGAATGCTGCACGAGAACGGCGGCATGGAGCCCGGCGTGATGCCGCCGATGTCGGCATGGTGGCCGCGAGAACCCACGTAGAACAGCACCTCGCTCCCTGCGGCGTCGAACACCGGCGTGACCACGGTGACATCGGGCAGATGCGTGCCGCCGTGATAGGGGTCGTTGAGCATGAACACATCGCCGGGCTGCATGCTGGCGCGGTTTTCGCGAATGACCGTCTGGATGCTCTCGCCCATCGACCCGAGATGCACCGGCACATGCGGCGCATTGGCGATGAGCTGGCCCTGCGCGTCGAAGAGCGCGCAAGAGAAGTCCAGTCGCTCCTTGATGTTGACCGACACGGCGGTGTTTTGCAGTTGCACCCCCATCTGCTCGGCGATGTGCATGAACTGGTTGTTGAACAGTTCCAGCCGCACCGGGTTGACCGCGGTGTCTTCATCGCGCGCGCGGGTCTGGGTAGCCTGCCGGTGCAATTCCACATGACCGGCCGCGGTGATGCGGGCACTCCAGCCGGGCTCGACGAGCAGGGTGGTGTGGGCATCAGCGAGCAACGCGGGGCCCTCGACATGCTGGCCCGGCTGGCACTCGGCGCGCCGCACCAGCACGGTGTCTTGCCAGCGGCCGTCGATGAACACGGGCAGCCGGGCGTGCGGCGGCATGGCGCCCGTCACTTCCGTCTGCAGCGCCTCGTGGTGCAGCGGTGCGCCGCCGCCCGCGGCCTCCACCGACAACGCCTCGACCACTAGGCCGCGTTCGGGCATGTGGTGGGCATAGCGCTGCAGATAGATGCGCTCGAATTCGGCCCGCATCGCCGCCGCGTCTTGCAACGCCACCGGCAGCGCGGTGTCGCTGCCCGCATAGCGCAACAGCACGCTGACCCGCAGACGGATGCTGCCCGCGTCCACGCCCTGCGCCTGCAGTTCCTGCCTAGCCTGCGCCGCCAGCGCGTCGCGCACATCGTGCAGGCGCGGCAGCAGATCGTCGTGCAGCGGCGCTTCCACACTGCGCTGCTGCATGGCGGTCTGCTCGGCCAGCCCCATGCCGTAGGCGGAGAGCACCCCGGCGTAGCGATGGATGAACACCCGCACCATGCCCAGCGCATCGGCCACGCTGCAGGCGTGCTGCGCCCCGGCGCCGCCAAAACATTGCAGGGCGTAGGGCGCCACGTCATAGCCGCGCGCCAGCGAAATGCGTTTGATCGCCCCGGCCATGGCCTGCACCGCAACGGCGAGATAGCCCTCGGCTACATCCTCCGGGGTTTGTGGCTGGCCGGTGTCGCGGGCGATGCGCGCGGTCAGTTCGGTGAAGCGCTCGCGCACCCCGTCGGCGTCCAGCGGGGCGTCGCCCCGCGGCCCGAACACGGATGGAAAATGCTCGGGGCGAATGCGGCCGAGCATCACATTCGCATCGGTGATGGTCAGCGGCCCACCGCGACGGTAGCTGGCCGGGCCGGGGTTCGCCCCGGCCGAATCGGGCCCCACGCGCAGCCGGGCGCCGTCGAAATGCAGAACGGAACTGCCCCCCGCCGCCACGGTATGGATGTGCAACATCGGCGCGCGCACCCGCACCCCGGCCACCTGGGTATCGAACACCCGCTCGAACTCGCCCGCGTAATGCGACACATCGGTCGAGGTGCCCCCCATGTCGAAGCCGATGACCTTGGCATGACCCGCCTGCTGCGCGGTGCGCGCCATACCGACGATGCCGCCTGCCGGGCCAGACAGAATCGCGTCCTTCCCATGAAAAGCATGCGCCTCGGTCAGCCCGCCGCTGGACTGCATGAACAGCAGCCGCACCCCCGGCATTTCGGCGGCCACCTGATCGACATAGCGCCGCAGAATGGGCGAGAGATAGGCGTCGACCACCGTGGTGTCGCCCCGCGAGACAAACTTCATCAGCGGGCTGGTCTGGTGAGAGGTGCTCACTTGCGTGAAGCCGACTTCGCGAGCAATGCGCGCCGCAGCAAGCTCATGCGCGGACTCGCGCCAGCCGTGCATGAACACAATCGACGCCGCACGCAGCCCAGCATCAAAGGCATCTTGCAAATCGCGCCGCAAGGCCTCGGCGTCGAGCGGCTGCAACACCGCGCCGTCCGCGCCCACGCGTTCCTGCGCCTCGATCACCCGGCTGTAAAGCAGCTCGGGCAACACGATGCGGCGGTCAAATAGTCTGGGACGGTTTTGGTACGCAATGCGCAGCGCATCGCGAAAGCCGCGCGTGGTCACCAGTACCAGCGGCTCGCCCTTGCGCTCCAGCAGCGCATTGGTCGCCACCGTCGTGCCCATGCGCACGCTCTCCACCTGCCCCGGCGTGATCAAAGCCCCCTGCGGCAACCCCAGCAGTTGGCGGATGCCCGCCACCGCCGCGTCGCGGTACTGCTCCGGGTTTTCCGACAGCAGCTTGTGCGCCACCAAACTTCCATCGGGCCGACGCGCGACGATATCGGTAAACGTGCCTCCGCGGTCGATCCAGAATTGCCAGCGATCGGTCGGGGCAAGCATGGCAGAGGTTCAGCTGTTCTGTACGCTGATGGTCGGGAACTTGGCGGTGTAGTCGCGGCCTTGCTGCGCCACTTTCACCGCTACGGCGCGGGCGATGGATTTGTAGCTCTGGGCGATGGCGCCCTCCGGGTCGGCCACCACGGTGGGACGGCCGCTGTCGGCCTGTTCGCGGATGCGGATATCGAGCGGGAGGCCGCCAAGATAGTCCACCTTGAAATCAAGGCTCATCTTTTCGCCGCCACCCGCGCCGAAGATGTGCTCGACATGACCGCAGTTGGAGCACACATGCATCGCCATGTTCTCGACGATGCCGAGAATGGGCACGCCCACCTTCTCGAACATCTTCAGGCCTTTGCGCGCATCGAGCAGAGCGATGTCTTGCGGCGTGGTGACGATGATGGCGCCGGTCAGCGGCACGCGCTGGCTCAGGGTCAGTTGAATGTCGCCGGTGCCCGGCGGCATGTCCACGATGAGGTAGTCGAGGTCTTGCCACGCGGTCTGGCGCAGCAGTTGTTCGAGGGCCTGCGTGGCCATGGGGCCGCGCCAGATCATGGGGTTGTCGGCTTCGATCAGAAAGCCGATGGACATGATCTGCACGCCGTAGTTTTCCAGCGGCTCCATGTTCTGGCCGTCGCGGCTTTGTGGCTGGCCGGAGACGCCCATCATCATGGGCTGGGACGGGCCGTAGATGTCAGCGTCAAGCAGGCCGACACGGGCACCCTCCGCCGCCAGCGCGAGCGCGAGGTTGGCCGCGGTGGTGCTCTTGCCCACCCCGCCTTTGCCCGAGGCCACCGCGATGATGTTCTTCACTTCCGGCAGGGGTTTGAGCCCGCGCTGCACCGCGTGCGACACCACCCGGCTGCGCACCGCCACCGAGACGTTCTGCACCCCCGGCACGGCGCGCAGCGCGGCGATGACTTGCTTTTGCAGATCGGCATGCAGGCTGCGCGCTGGGTAGCCGAGTTCAACTTCGAGCGACACGTCGCCGCCGTCCACGCGCAAGTTTTTGATGGCTTTTTCCGCGACCAGCGAAGCGCCGGTTTGCGGGTCTTGAAGGGTTTGCAGCGCGGCCTGAACCGCAGAATCGAGAGCTTGGGACATGGTCAAACTGATGGAGGGGTGCCGAGTTGTTCGTGCCGATGGAATTTTGAGCCACCGTGCCGATTCAATTTTGACCCGGGGTCTGAGGGCGACTGCTGGGCAGCCGGATGGCAATAAGTCTACGGTTTTTGCTCAGGGTTGGCTTTTGGTGGGCGGGTTTGGATCCTAGGAATCTGTCGGACTTGAGGATCGCGGGCTGCAAAATGGCGCTGCGGCGCCCTACGCCAGCGGCTTTTTGCCCCATAGCTGCGGCTATGGGGCGGCAAATCCGCCGCCACAGGGCATCCCCATCGCCATTTTTCGCCATCCGCGCCCCAAGCCCGACAGACTCCTTGAGGCAAGCTGCGTCGGGCGCGGCACAGAGCGTTGTGCTGGCGGAAATGCAACCGCCGGACCTTGCCAATCATGTCCATGGTGATCACTCCTGCGCCAGCGCCTAAAAAAGCAGCAGGGCAGGTGGAACACCCGAGTCAATTCTCGCTCGGGCCGACAGGCTCCTTTCAAGCTGCCGCAGGGCAGCTTGAAGCCGCGGGCCTCATCCCCCTCTCGGGAGCCAGACGTGAACGCGGCAGGGCTGGGGGCGCTCTCAGTGCAGTACGGCAAGATCGCGGGCCATGCGAATGGCCGCAATCAGGCTGGAGGGGTCGGCTTGGTCGCGGCCGACGATGTCGAACGCCGTACCGTGATCGGGGCTGGTCCGCACAAAGGGCAGTCCCAGCGTGACGTTTACGCCCTGCTCCACGCCAAGATACTTCACCGGAATCAGTCCCTGATCGTGATACATCGCCACCACGATGTCGAAGGCGCCCGGGTGCTCGGGCGGTGCGTGACGCGCGCGCATGAACACGGTATCAGGCGGGTAAGGCCCGCTGGCGGCAATGCCCTCGCTGCGCGCCTGAGCGATCGCCGGGGCGATGATCCGCTCTTCCTCGTCGCCGAACAGACCTGACTCGCCCGCATGCGGGTTCAGCCCGGCAACGGCGATGCGCGGCTGCTCCAGCCCCCAGCCACGGGCAGCCTGATGAGCGATGCGCAAAGTCTGCAAAACGGCTTCGGTCGTCACCGCATCGATGGCTTGCCGCAAGGCCATGTGCACAGTCACCAGCACGGTCTTGAGTTGCTCGTTGGCGAGCATCATGCGCACGGGTACGCCGCCAGCCATGTGCTGCAGGATTTCGGTATGCCCGGGAAAGTTCACGCCCGCGGCATGCAGCGCCGCTTTGTGGATGGGCGCCGTCACCACGGCGGCCACCCGACCCGCGAGGGCGTCTCGGGCCGCGGCTTCGATGCACGCGTAGGCCGCTGCACCCGCGCGGGCGTCCACCTGCCCGATGACGAGATCGGCAGGCAGCGCGACGATGGGCAGCACGGGAATGGCCCCGCGCGGAACCTTCTTCCACTCGGCCAGTTCGTCGAGTTCCACGATGGCCGGACGGCTGCTGTCGGGTGAAAACCGCAGGGTGCGCGCCGTACGGGCCAGCCAAGCCGCGTCGCCGTAAACCACGCACCCATTCGCCTCGCCTTGCGCAAAAGCCCGCACGAGGGTTTCGGGGCCGATGCCGCAGGGATCGCCCATAGTCAGGGCGATCGGGCGGCTGGGCGCGGATTCAGGCGGGGTTGTCGAGGTCGATGAAGACATGGTCGAGTCCGTAGTGAGCGGCCAGATGGTCGCCGAGTGCACGAATGCCGTCGCGCTCGGTGGCATGGTGGCCGCAGGCCAGATAAGTGATGCCCATTTCACGCGCGAAATGCGCCGTGGGTTCGGAAATTTCGCCGCTGACAAAGGTGCGTGCCCCCGCGGCCCAGGCGTCTTCGATCCAGTCCTGCGCGCCGCCGGTGCACCAGGCCAATGTCCCGACAGGCGCATCGCCCTCGCCCACTACCAGGGGCGTGCGCCCCAGATCGCGCGCAACGGCCTGCGCGAGTTGGCCGATGGTCGCTTGCGGCGCGCTGCCCAGACAGCCCAGTTGCTGTTTGCCGAAGCGGCCCTGTACCGACCAGCCCAGCCGCCGCGCCAGCATGACGTTGTTGCCGACTTCGCCATGCGCGTCGAGCGGCAGGTGATAGGCGAACAGGTTGAGATCGGCGGCGAGCAGCAGCCCCAGGCGCTTGCGCTTCTGGCGGATGATGCGTGGATCTTCTCCGCGCCAGAAATAGCCATGATGCACCAGCAGCGCATCGGCCCGCAGCGCGATGGCGCGCTCGATCAGCGCCAGGCTTGCCGTAACGCCGGTGACAATGCGCGCAATCTCTTCCCGACCCTCGACCTGCAGGCCGTTTGGGCAATAATCGGTAAAACGCGCGCAATCGAGATAAGTGTCGATTTCGCCCTGCAAATGGTCTCTGCGCATGGTGGCCTTGAAGCGTGATGACGCGCCGCCATGTGGGGAGACATCTCCTCACTCGGTCCCTGTATGCGACGCCTCTGGCTGCTATTTTCCCAGACTGTGACGATTGCGCTAGCCGCGCTGTTCGTCGTCTCCACACTCAAGCCGGAATGGGTGCGTTTCGGCACTCCGGATTCCACGCTGGCAAACGCGCCGGCTGTCGTCACCATTCAGGACGCCCCGGCCGCGCCTACCGCTGCGCCCGCTGCGGGAAGCTATAGCGCCGCAGCGCTCAAGGCCATGCCGGCCGTCGTCTCCATCACCACCTCGAAGGCTCCGCGCCGTCTGCCGGGCCGTGACCCTTGGCTGCGCCAGTTTCAGGGCAGCCGCCAGCCGACCGTCGGCCTCGGCTCGGGCGTGATCGTCAGCCCGGATGGCTACATCCTCACCAACAACCACGTCATCGAAGGCGCGGACCAGATCGAAGTCAAGCTGTCCGATGGACGCGAAGCCCGGGCCACCCTGGTCGGGCGCGATCCCGATACCGATCTCGCGGTGCTGCGCATCGGGCTGAACAAGCTACCGGTCATCACATTCGGCAGCGATGCCAACGCGCATGTGGGCGATGTGGTGCTGGCCATCGGCTATCCGTTCGGCGTGGGCCAGACGGTCACGCAGGGCATCATCAGCGCCCTGGGCCGCACCCAGCTGGGCATCAACACCTTCGAGAATTTCATCCAGACCGATGCCGCCATCAACCCCGGCAACTCCGGCGGCGCGCTGGTGGACGCGAACGGCAACCTCATTGGCATCAACACCGCCATCTTCTCGCGCAGCGGCGGCTCGCTGGGCATCGGCTTCGCCGTTCCGGTCTCGACGGCGCGCAATGTCATGCAGCAACTCATCAGCACCGGACAGGTGGTTCGCGGCTGGATCGGCGTCGAACCGCAGGACGTGACCGATCAGCTCGCGCGCACCCTGAATCTGCCGCATCCGGAAGGCGTGGTGATCATCGGCGTGCTGCGCAAAGGCCCGGCTGACGAGGCGGGCGTGCGCCCCGGCGATGTGGTGCTCGATGTGGCGGGCAAGCCGGTGGTCAATACCGGCCAACTGCTTAACGCCGTGGCGGCGCTCACGCCCGGAAGCGAAGCCGCGATTAAGGTGCTGCGCGGCGGCAAGGCCACCACGCTGCAGGTCCGCATCGGCACCCGTCCGCAGAACATCGGCCAGATGCCGCCCGCTGAAAACGGAGAAGGCGTGCTGCCCTGAGCTTGTTTAGCGTAGCGCTCAGGCTGCTGGCGACTGCGCGTCTTTCTCTTCGTCGGAAGGCGGCGCCGAGTACTTGACCAGATACTTCGCCGCGAGAATGCCGACCTCGAACAGCAGAATCATCGACAGCGCCAATGAAGTCTGCGACACCACATCCGGCGGCGTGACGATGGCCGCCACGATGAACGCCACCACGATGAAATAGCTGCGCCAGGATTTGAGCTGCTCAACCGTCACCAGACCGAAGCGCACCAGCACCATGAGCACCACCGGCACCTCGAACGCGGTGCCGAACGCCATGAACATGGTCAGCATGAAACTCAAGTACGCCTCGATGTCCGGGGCAGCGGTGATCACTTTCGGGGCGAACCCCTGAATGAAGGTGAACAACCGCCCGAACACGAAGAAGTAGCAAAACGCCACCCCCATGTAAAACAACAGCGTGCTGCTGATGATCAGCGGCATGACCAACCGCTTTTCATGGGTGTAGAGACCAGGCGCAACAAAGGCCCAGACCTGATAGAGCACTGCAGGCAAGGCGATCATGAACGCCACCAGCAGCGTGACCTTGATGGGCACCACAAAAGGTGAGATCACGCCAATGGCGATCATCGTCGAGCCCTTGGGCAGATGCGCGATGAGCGGTTGGGACAGCAGATCGAACAGACCCGAGGGGCCGGGGTAGATCGACAGCACAAGGAACACCACACCGATGGCCGCAATGGCGCGGATGAGTCGATTGCGCAGCTCGATCAGATGCGAGATGAACGGCTGCTCGGCCTCGGGGCTGTCCGGTGTCACTGTTTTCTTGGGGTCAGACACGGGCGATGCACTCGATTGCAAAGAGAGGATGGAACAAGCAGAAGGGGCGCCGCATCGGCACACTGATCACCACGGCGATCAGCGTTTGACGCGGTAACGCGCCATACGCGCCGCACCCGACAAGGCCTGGGTGCGCACGCGCGCCTGCCGCCGGTACCACTGAGGAACCGTATTGCCCGAGAGTTTTTTGCGTTTCTTGGTCGGATAGTCCGGGCTGGGCAGACTGGGGGACGAAAAACCATCGGCCATGGAAGGCTCGGCCTCGCCGCTCAGACCCGCCGTGGCTTCCTTCCAGGCATCGTCAAAGCTGCCCTGAACCTCGGCCAGGTTGTCGCTCACCGACTTTTTCATATCCTGCGCTGCGGTCTCAAGGGACGATTTCACGTTGCGCAGCTCTTCAAGATCGATTTGGCGATTGACCTCGGCCTTCACTTCAGCCAAGTAGCGCTGCGCGCGGCCCAGCAGGTTGCCCGCAGTGCGAGCCACGCGCGGCAGCTTCTCCGGCCCGAGTACAACAAGGGCCACCACGCCGATCAGGCCGATTTCGGACATTCCGATGTCAAACATGGGCGGTCAGTGGAAGCAATGGCTCAGCAGGCAAGCCGAGCAGGAAAAAAGATACGAAATACGATATACAAAAAAATCGGGGCAAGACAAAAAACCGGCATCGCTGCCGGCTCGCGGTGAGGGCCAATTTCAGGAAGACGACTTCTCTTTGGCTTGCACGTCAATGGCTTCTTTCTTGGCGCTAGCTTCAGCGGCAAGCTGCTTGTCGGCCTCGGCAGGTTTGTCATCTGCGCTGGCATCGCGCATGCCGTCCTTGAAGCCTTTCACCGCAGAACCGAGGTCGGAACCCATGTTCTTCAGCTTCTTGGTGCCGAACACCATCATCACAATCACCAGCACGATCAGCCAGTGCCAAATGCTAAATGAGCCCATGATTTACTCCTTCGCCGCAAAAAAATTAAGGGGCCTGTTTTTTCCACGGACGGGGACCGCCCATAACGTGCAAGTGCAGGTGAAACACTTCCTGCCCTCCATTCTGGCCGGTGTTGATGACGGTACGAAACCCGTCATCACAACCCTGCTCACGCGCCAGTCGGGGTACAAGCTGCAACATTTTACCGAGTAAAGCCTGATGCTCCGTACCCACATCGAACAAAGACGATAGATGCAGTCGGGGAATGATCAGGAAATGGACGGGCGCCGCCGGGTGAATGTCGTGAAATGCGACCACATCCTCGTCCTGGTACAGCACTTTGGCGGGCAGTTCACCCGCGGCGATTTTGCAGAAAATGCATTGGGAATCAGTCATGGCGGGACGGCAATAGCGAGGGAAAAGATTCAGAGAGAAGGACGCACCTGCTTGCGCTCGGTGAGTTTGAGCCAGCCTTTGACCACACGGTAAATGGTCCAGAAATACACCACGGCCAGCACCAGAAAACCTAGACCAAAAACCCAGATCAGGGCAAAGCCGATCACCGACCAGAACAGCGCCCACCAGAAGGTGCGAATCTGCCAGCGCAGGTGATTCTCCACCCAGGTGCCGCGGGCGTCATCGAGCTTCACATAGTCGATGATTACGCCGATGACCGCCGTGATGCCCCAGAAAAAACTCAGCGCCTGCAACACATAGACGACCAGCGCAATCGTTTTGAGACCCTCGACGTCTTGAGGGCCGGGTTGATCGATGAGGGTTCTTGGATCGTTCATGGCGCCGAGCTCAGGGGTTGACCGCGCGCGCGGCAAACTCGGCCAGACCCGACCTGCCTTCGCGGCGCTCCAGTTCGGCAAGCACTTGCTGCGGCGTGAGGCCATGCTGGGCCAGGGCGATCAGGCTGTGGAACCACAGGTCGGCGGTCTCGTACAGAATTTTCTCCGCCTCGCCATCCTTGGCCGCCATGACGAGCTCGGTAGCTTCTTCGCCGATTTTTTTCAGAATGGCGTCTTCGCCCTTGTGAAACAGCCGCGCCACATAAGACGCGCTCGGGTCGGCCCCTTTGCGGCTGACGATAGTGGCGTAGATGCGCGCGAGCGCCGCGCTGGAATCGGCGGCCCCGGCCGCGTCAACCTGGCCATGCGCGGACGCGCCGTCATAGATCTGTGCCGGGTCTTTCAGTACCGGATCAGCCACCTTCCAATGGCCGTGATCGAGGCTGTTGAAAAAACAGGACTCGCGCCCGGTGTGGCAGGCAATGCCGCCCGCCTGCTCCACTTGCAGCAGCACCACGTCGCCGTCGCAATCGAGGCGGATATCGCGCACGGTCTGCACATGGCCGGACTCTTCGCCCTTGTGCCACAGCTTGTGGCGCGAGCGCGACCAATACACCGCTTCGCCGCGTTGGTGCGTCAGCTCCAGCGCCTCGCGGTTCATCCAGGCGAACATGAGCACGCGCCCAGTATGCGCGTCTTGCGCGATGGCGGGCACGAGCCCGCGGGCATCCCATTTGACTTGATCGAGCCAGTTCATGGAATGGATTTTAGGCGTTCCACCCCCGCCCTGACCCAGCAGTTTGCGCAGGACGCTCACAGCGCCAGATCGGGCCGCATGGCGATGCCGCGCGCGGCCAGGTACTGCTTGGCCTGCCCCACGGTGTATTCACCATAGTGGAAGATGCTGGCGGCGAGCACGGCGTCGGCGTGGCCTTCGAGAAAGCCCGCAGCAAGGTGGTCGAGACTGCCCACGCCGCCCGAGGCGATGACGGGCACGCTCACCGCGTCTGACACGGCGCGGGTGAGCGCCAGATCGAAGCCGATCTTGGTGCCGTCGCGGTCCATGCTGGTGAGCAGGATTTCACCCGCCCCCGCCTGCGCCATGCGCACCGCCCACTGCGCGGCGTCGAGCCCGGTCGCCTTGCGGCCGCCGTGGGTATAGACCTCCCAGCCCTCGCCGTCGGCGCGGCGCTTGGCGTCGATGGCCACGACGATGCATTGCGCGCCATATTTGGCCGAAGCATCGGCGATGACTTGCGGGTTGGCCACTGCGGCGGAGTTGAAGCTGACCTTGTCGGCCCCGGCGTTGAGCAGGCGGCGCACGTCGTCCACGGTGCGCACGCCGCCGCCCACGGTGAGCGGAATGAAGACCTGCGACGCGACCGCCTCGATCTGGTGCAGCAGCAGATCGCGGGCGTCGCTGGTGGCGGTGATGTCGAGAAAGGTGAGTTCGTCCGCGCCCTGGGCGTTGTAGCGAGCGGCGATTTCCACCGGATCGCCGGCATCACGCAGTCCGACGAAATTGACGCCTTTGACCACGCGGCCGCCGTTCACGTCGAGACAGGGGATGATGCGTTTGAACAGCATGATGGGGTCGCCTAGAGTGCGTCAGGCCGCGTCAGCGGCTGGTGACGTAGCGTTGGGCGGCGGCGAAATCGAGCGTGCCGGTGTAGATGGAGCGGCCGCAGATCACGCCTTCGACGCCGCTGCTTTCCACCGCGCAGAGCTTTTCGATGTCGTCCATGCCCGACAGGCCGCCGGAGGCGATGACCGGCACATCGAGCACTTCGGCCAGTCGCACGGTGGCCTCGATATTGATGCCGGTGAGCATGCCGTCGCGGCCGATGTCGGTGTAGATCACGCCTTCGATGCCATAGTCTTGGAACTTACGTGCCAGATCGGCGACTTCGTGGCCGGTGAGTTTGCTCCAGCCATCGGTGGCGACTTTGCCGTCGCGGGCATCGAGGCCGACGATGATGTGCCCGCCAAAGGCGCTGCAGGCATCGCGCAGGAAGCCGGGGCTTTTCACCGCGGCCGTGCCGATGATGACAAAGCTCAGTCCCTGATCGAGATAGGCCTCGATGGTGTCGAGATCGCGGATGCCGCCGCCGAGCTGCACCGGAATCTCATCGCCCACCTCGTCGAGAATCGCGGCAATGGCCTCGGCATTGCGCGGCTTGCCCGCGAAGGCGCCGTTGAGATCGACCAGATGCAGGCGTTCAGCACCCTGGTCGATCCAGTGCCGGGCCATGGCGGCGGGATCTTTGGAGAACACCGTGGCGCCTTGCATTTCACCTTGTTCGAGGCGAACGCACTGGCCGTCCTTGAGGTCGATTGCCGGAATGAGCAGCATGATGTCAGGGCAAATGAAAAGAGTGGCTCGAAGAAAGTTGAGGAAACCGCACCGTCAGGGCGACCAGTGCAGAAAATTGCGATACAGCATCAGCCCCGCGTCGGCGCTTTTTTCGGGGTGAAACTGGGTGGCGAAAAGATTGTCGCGCGCCACCGCGCTGGCAAACCGCACGCCATACTCGGTCTCGCCAGCACTGTGGTTGCCGTCTTGCGGCGCGGCGTAAAAACTGTGCACGAAGTAGAACGCCGCACCATCAGGCACCTGCGCCCATAGCGGATGCAGCGCCCCACGCGCATCGCGGCCCTGCCACACCGCGTTCCAACCCATATGCGGCACTTTGTAGCGGCTGCCATCGGGCTGCAACTGGCCGTCGAGCTCGAAGCGCTGCACCTGGCCGGGAATCAGGCCGAGACCATCGACATGACCTTCGGTGCTGTGATCGAGCAGCATCTGCATGCCCACGCACACGCCGAACAGAGGTTTGCTGGCGGCCGCTTGCAGCACGGCCTCTTGCAGGCCAGACTCGCGCAGCTCACGCATGCAGTCGGGCATGGCGCCCTGGCCGGGCAGCACTACGCGGTCGGCTGCGCGCACCACGGCGGGGTCGGAGGTCACGACCACGTCGAACTCGGAGCCTGCGGCGACATGCGCCACGGCTTGCGACACCGAGCGCAGATTGCCCATGCCATAGTCCACAACGGCAACGCGTTTCATCGATTCAGGAAAGGAGGCGGTTTGACTTCAGCAAAGCAGCGCGAAAGACAGAAAGACAAGAGCGGACCTGTAATGCCAATTTACAGCGAACCTTTGGTCGAGGGAATCACCTCGCCCATGCGAGGATCGCGCTCGGCGGCCGCACGCAGGGCGCGACCGAAAGCCTTGAACACGGTTTCGCACTGGTGATGAGCGTTGTCGCCGCGCAGATTGTCGACATGCACGGTGATGGCGGCGTGGTTGACCAGCCCCTGAAAAAACTCGTGGGCCAGATCGACGTCGAATTCGCCAATCATCGCACGGGTGAACGGCACATGCCATTCCAGACCGGGGCGGCCTGAAAAATCGATGACCACGCGGCTCAGGGCTTCATCGAGCGGCACATAGGCATGGCCGTAACGGCGGATGCCCTTCTTGTCGCCGATGGCCCGCGCCAGCGCCTGGCCCAGCGTGATGCCCACGTCTTCGACCGTGTGATGCGCGTCGATATGCAAATCGCCCTTGGCCTGGATGTCGAGGTCGATCAGCCCGTGCCGGGCGATCTGGTCGAGCATGTGATCAAAGAAGCCCACACCGGTGGACAGTTTGGAGACGCCGGTGCCGTCGAGGTTGAGGGACACGGTGATTTGCGTCTCGGCGGTGTTGCGGGAAACCTGGGCAGTGCGCATGGGAAAGTGGCGTCAAAAACGGCGGTCAATACGGTAGCCAATACGGCGGTAAATAGGCGCAATCCTAACGTCAGCGCGACGCCGCCGCCTGCTGCGCAACGGCGTCGTAAGCGTTCAGCAAGGCTTCGCACTGCTGCGGGGTGCCGATGGTGATGCGCAGAAAGTCGGCAATGCGCTGCGGGCGGGCGAATTGCCGCACCAGAATGCGCTGCTTGCGCAACTGCGCCGCCAGGCTTGCGCCCTCGTGTGCGGGGTGGCGCGCGAACACGAAATTCGCCTGCGAAGGCAGCACCTCGAACCCACGCGCGCGCAGGCCTTCGCTCAAGGCCTCACGGCTGGCTTGAATGCGTGCGCTGGTCTGCGCCAGCCAGGCGGCATCCGACAGGGCGGCTGTGGCACCAGCGAGCGCGAGACGGTCTAGGGGATAGGAATTGAAGCTGTCTTTCACCCGACTGAGTGCTTCGATCAGATCGGGGTGGCCCAGCGCATAGCCCACGCGCAAGCCGGCCAGCGCCCAGGCCTTGGACAGGGTACGGATCACCAGCAATTGCGGATAGCGGTCGATCAAGGGTGCAGCGGTCTGCGCACCGAAATCGACATACGCCTCATCGACCACCACCACGGAATCGGGATTACCCGCCAGCAGACGTTCCACTTCCGCCAGGGGCAGCGCCATGCCGGTTGGGGCATTGGGATTGGGAAAGATGATGCCGCCATTCGGCCCGGCCTGCAGATAGTCATCGACGGCAATCGAGAAGTCGGCACGCAGCGCGATCTCGCGAGTCTCGATGCCATACAGGCGGGCGTAAACGGGATAGAAGCTGTAGGAAATGTCGGGATGCAACAACGGCGCCGGATGACGCAGCAAGGCCATGAAGGCATGGGCCAGCACTTCGTCCGAGCCGTTGCCGACGAAGACCTGCTCGGCCTTCAGTCCGTGATGGTGTGCAATCGCGGCCTTAAGCCCGGTGGCCTGCGGATCTGGGTACAGACGCAAATCGCCCGTGGTCTGCGCCGCGATAGCCTGCAGCACCTTGTCGCTGGGCGGATAGGGGCATTCGTTGGTGTTGAGCTTGATCAGCCCATCGATGCGCGGCTGTTCGCCCGGCACATAAGGGGTCAGACCGTGAACGACTTCGCTCCAGAATCGGCTCATGGCAGCTCCGTTTCAGCGCAGCCGCATTTCGGCGGCGCGGGCGTGCGCGGTCAGCCGCTCGCCGTGGGCCAGCACGCTGGCGATACGGCCGAGTTGCTGCGCGCCCTCGGCGCTGACCTCGATGATGCTGGAGCGCTTGATAAAGTCGTACACCCCCAGCGGCGAGGAGAACCGGGCCGTGCCCGAAGTGGGCAAGACATGGTTGGGCCCGGCGCAGTAGTCGCCGAGCGACTCGGAGGTGTAGGCGCCGAGAAACAGCGCGCCAGCGTGCTTGAGCGCGGGCACATATTGATGCGGGTTCTGCGCGGAAATCTCCAGGTGCTCTGGCGCGATGCGGTTGGCCAGCTCACAGGCCTGCGCCATGTCACGCACGCGGGTGAGCGCGCCGCGGCCGTTCAGCGAGGCGGTGATGATGTCTCTGCGCGGCATGTCGGGCAGCAGCCGGTGGATGGCCTCGGCCACGGCGTCGATATAGGCCGAATCGGGACAGAGCAGGATGCTCTGCGCCAGCTCGTCATGCTCGGCCTGGCTGAACAGATCCATCGCCACCCAGTCGGGCGGCGTGCTGCCGTCGGCGAGCACCAGAATCTCGGACGGCCCGGCGATCATGTCGATGCCGCAAACGCCGAACACCCGCCGCTTGGCCGCGGCCACATAGGCGTTGCCAGGGCCGACGATTTTGTCCACCGCGGGCACGGTGGCCGTGCCGTAAGCCAGAGCGCCCACCGCCTGCGCCCCGCCGATGGCGAAGGCGCGGCTCACGCCGGCCACGGCCGCAGCGGCCAGCACCAGCGGATTGCGCTCGCCGCCCGGCGTGGGCACGACCATGATGATCTCTTGCACACCCGCCACATGCGCCGGAATGGCATTCATCAGTACCGAAGAGGGATAGGCCGCCTTGCCGCCGGGCACGTAAATGCCCACGCGGTCGAGCGGCGTGACCTTCTGGCCGAGCAGAGTGCCGTCTTCATCGCGGTACTCCCAGCTCTGGCCGACTTGTTGCAACTGGCGCTCGTGGTAGCGGCGCACCCGGATGGCGGCCGCCTCCAGCGCGCTGCGCTGCTCCGCAGTGATGGCGGCAAGCGCGGCCTGTAGCTCGGCCTGACTGATTTCGAGCGCGGCCATGTCGGGCGCGTCCAGGCGGTCGAATCGGCGCGTGTAGTCGAGCACGGCGGCATCACCGCGCTGTTGCACATCGCGCAGGATGTCGGCCGCGCGGGCATCGATCTCGGCGTTTTCATCGGCCATGCGGGCGAACAGGGCGCGGTATTGCGTCTCGAAATCGGGGCCGGTGGCGTCCAGCCGTCGCAGTTGCAGGGCATGGACCGGAGCATTGAGCGGGGCGTTCATGCAGCGGCCTCCTCGGTGGTTTGCGCGGCTTGGCGCAGTTGGTCGATCAGAGGTTTGAGCAAAGCCGTGCGGGTTTTGAGCGCGGCCTGGTTGACGATGAGACGCGCAGAAATGTCCATGATGTGTTCCACCTCAACCAGGCCATTGGCCTTGAGCGTGCCGCCAGTGGACACCAGATCGACGATGGCATCGGCCAGCCCGGTGAGCGGCGCCAGTTCCATCGAACCATAGAGCTTGACCAGATCGACGTGCACGCCCTTGGTGGCGAAGTGCTCGCGTGCCATGTGCAGGTATTTGGTGGCCACCCGCAGACGCGCGCCCTGTTTGACCTGGCCTGCGTAGTCGAAATCATGCCGTACCGCCACGCTCAGGCGGCAGCGGGCAATGCCCAGATCGACCGGCAGATACAAGCCGTCCGCCCCGCTGCCGGCGAAGTATTCGCGCAGCACGTCCAGCCCGGCCACGCCGATGTCGGCGCCGCCATAGCGCACATAGGTGGGCACATCGCTGGCCCGCACCAGCACCACGCGCACATCGGGCCGATTGGTCGGCAGGATGAGTTTGCGCGTGGACTCGGGATCGCCCGACACCGTGATGCCCGCCCGCGCCAGCATGGGCAGGGTGTCTTCGAAAATTCGTCCCTTGGACAGTGCGAGGGTCAGCATGTCGGTTTCCTTACTTGCCGCTGATGCGGTCGCTGATACGTTCGATCTGCGCGCCCAGGCCGCGCAGCTTGACCTCCATGGCGTCATAGCCGCGGTCGAGGTGATAGATGCGGTCGATCACGGTTTCGCCTTCAGCCGCCAGCGCCGCCACCACCAGGCCCGCCGAGGCGCGAAGGTCGGTCGCCATGACGGTGGCGCCAGAGAGCTGCGGCACGCCATGCACCACGCAGGTGTGACCGTCGATATCGATCTGCGCACCCAGCCGCATGAGCTCCTGCACATGCATGAAGCGATTCTCGAAAATGGTCTCGGTCATGCGCGCGGCGCCTTCTGCCAGGCAGTTGACCGCCATAAACTGCGCCTGCATATCGGTGGCAAAACCGGGGTATTCGGTCGTGCGCACAGAGACGGCGCGCGGACGACCGCCGGGCAGCGCATCGGCCCGCAGGCGAATCCAATCGGCGCCGGTGTCGATCTGGGCTCCGGCTTCGCGAAGCTTGTCGAGCAAGGCGTCCTGGTGTGCAGGCTCGGCTGCCTGCACCGTCACATCGCCGCGCACGGCCAATGCGGCGCACAGAAAAGTGCCGACTTCGATGCGGTCGGGAATGATGCGGTGCGACGCGCCGTGCAAAGCGTCCACGCCCTGAATACGAATCTGCGAGGTGCCGTCGCCGCGGATCTGCGCGCCCATGGCACGAAGCAAATTGGCGAGATCGACAATCTCGGGCTCGCGCGCCGCGTTGTCGATCAGGGTCTCGCCCTCGGCCAGCGTGGCGGCCATCATCAGGTTTTCGGTGCCCGTCACGGTGACCATGTCGGTGGTGATGCGCGCGCCGCGCAACCGGCCCGAAGGCGTCGCCACGCGGGCCACGATATAGCCATGTTCCACCGCGATGTCCGCCCCCAGCGCCTGCAAGCCCTTGATGTGCTGATCAACCGGGCGTGCGCCGATGGCGCAACCTCCGGGCAGGCTCACCCGCGCCTGCCCGAATCGCGCCAGCAAGGGGCCGAGCACCAGCACCGAGGCGCGCATGGTCTTGACCAGCTCATACGACGCTTCGTAGTGATTCACCGCTGCGGCACTGAGGCGGATCTGCCCGCCGTCCTGTTCGACCTGAGCGCCCAGGCTGCGCAGCAGTTTGGCCAGGGTGCGCACATCCATGAGCTGCGGCGCGTTGCTCAACTGCACCGTCTCGGCGGTGAGCAGCGCGGCGGCGATCAACGGCAGCGCGGCGTTCTTCGCCCCGCTGGCCTGCACCACGCCTTGCAGCGTGCGCTGCCCGGTGATTCTGAGTTTGTCCATGATGACCTTCAGCTCGGCAGTCTTGCGCTACCCAGCAGCACGCGTCGTCGCGCGCGAAAAAGGACGGGATTTTAGGCGTTAGGCATTGCCGCGAACTCCTGCGGGGTGAGCGTTTTCATGGACAGCGCGTGAATTTCCGCGCGCATGCGCTCGCCGAGTGCGCCGTAGACCAGTTGATGCCGCTGCACCCGGTTGCGCCCCTCGAAAGCCGCGCTGACGATGGTGGCGTAAAAATGCTGGCCGTCGCCTTCGACGTGCAGATGGCTGCATTCCAGCCCGGCGGCGATGTAGCGGTGGAGGTCTTGGGGGGTGGGCAAAGACATGGGGTTCAGTTCCGAAGTTTGGTGCCGCGCACCAGCATGGCCAGGGCGATGCCGCCGCAAAGCAGGTTACCCAGCAGCGCCGCCAGCAGACTGACCCAGGGCGAAACGTCGCCCGAGCCGAAAAAGCCGTAGCGGAAGCCGTCGATCAGGTAGAAAAACGGGTTGAGGTGCGAGGCCAGTTTCCAGAAACCCGGCAGGCTGTGAACCGAGTAGAACACGCCCGACAGAAACGTCGCGGGGGTGATGATGAAGTTCTGGAAGGCGGCCATCTGATCGAACTTCTCCGCCCAGATACCGGCAATCAGGCCGAGCGCACCCAGCATGCTCGCCCCCAGAATGGCAAAAATAAGAATCCATAGCGGATACACAAAGGTCAGCGGCACGAACCACATCGTCACCAGCAGCACCCCGGCGCCGACCATCAGCCCCCGCAGCACCGAAGCGCCCACGTAGGCCACGAACAGTTCCCAAGGTTTGAGCGGCGACAGCAGCACGAACACCAGATTGCCGGTGATCTTGGACTGGATGAGCGAAGACGAGGTGTTGGCGAACGCGTTCTGCAACACGCTCATCATCATCAGACCGGGGATGAGGAAGGCGGTGTACGGCACATGCCCAAACACCTGCAGGTGCGCCGTGAAGGCGTGGGAGAAAATCAACAGATAGAGCAGCGCCGTGACCACGGGAGCCGCGACAGTCTGGAAGCCCACTTTGATAAAGCGCTGCAGTTCCTTCTGCAGCAGGGTGTACAGCCCGGTCATCGCGCGGCTCCGATCAATTCGAGAAACACGTCTTCGAGGTCGGCGCGGCGCAGCTCCAGTTCATCGATCTCACAGCCCGCCTGGCGCAGCGCGGCGAGCTTGGCCTCCACATCCTGCGCGCCCCGCACCGCCAGCGCGACGCGCCCGCCCTGCTCGGCGCCCAGCCCTTCGGGCAAGCGTCCCTTGAGCAGGCGGAAGTACAGCACCGACGACGCAAACCGCTGCAGCAGCGCCTCGGTGCGATCGAGCGCGACCACCTTGCCGCCCTTGATCACCGCGATGCGTTTGCACAGCGCCTCGGCTTCTTCGAGATAGTGCGTGGTGAGCAGCACGGTATGGCCTTCGGCGTTGAGCCGGGCGATGAACTCCCACAGTGATTGCCTCAGTTCGACATCGACTCCCGCAGTGGGCTCGTCGAGCACGATGACCTGCGGCCGGTGCACCAGCGCCTGCGCCACCATCACCCGGCGTTTCATGCCGCCGGACAAAGCCCTCATGTTCTTGTCGGCCTGCGCGGTTAGCCCGAGGTTGTGCAGCAATTCGTCGATCCACGGATCGTTCTGCCTGAAGCCGAAATAGCCCGATTGAATGCGCAGCACCTGGCGCACGGTGAAAAACGGGTCGAACACCAGTTCCTGCGGGACGACGCCCAGCAGACGGCGGGCCGCAGCGGCGTCGCGCTGCACATCAAAGCCGGCCACTCGCACATGACCCGAAGTCGGGCGCGTGAGGCCGGCCAGCATGCTGATGAGCGTGGTTTTTCCCGCGCCGTTGGGGCCGAGCAGACCGAAGAACTCGCCGTCGGCAATGTCGAGCACGACGCCATCGACGGCCAGGTTCTGGCCGTACTGCTTGACGACGCGATCAAAGGAAACAGCAGGAGGATTTGATGACATGGACGATGAACAGCGCCCGCGCAGACCGGGCGCGACGCGCCGCTCCGCTCGGGCGAGAAAAATCAGGGATGCTCGGCTGCCGGGCCGAACAGAAACTCAAGCCCGTAAGCCTTCGCCAGATCACGTAATCGGGCAGGAATGGCCTTTACCTCTAGGGCTTGCTGAGGGGCGACACGGCGCAATTCGAGCAAGAGGGCCAGCGCGGCGGAATCGAAGGTGTGCAAGGCGCCCGCATCGACCACCCAAGGCGTTGACTGCGCACCCGAAGCCTCACCTAAAGTCGCCAGCGCTTGGCGCCGCACGGCCGAGGCGGTATCGAGGGTCAGGTCGGCGGGCAGGGCGTAAACCGGCATGGTGCAATCCAGATCAGCCCTTGGCCTGGGCGAGGTTCTGGTTTTTTTCCTTCAGCGTGGCGATCAGGCCATCGATGCCTTTTTGCCCGATCTCCTGGGCGAACACGCTGCGGTAGTTGTCGACCAGCCAGATGCCCATGACGTTGACATCGGTGATCTTCCAGCCAACCGGGGTGTTCTCCAGGCGGTAGTCGAGTTGCAGCGGTTCGCCGTTGTTGATCACGCGAGTGCGCACCGTCACATCCTGCGCATTCGCGGGTTCACGGTAAGGCAGCATCTTGACCTTCTGATCCTTGATCTGCTTGACGGCGCCGGCGTAGGTATAGACCAGCAGTTGTTTGAACTGCTGCTCCAGCGCGGTGCGCTGTGCCGGAGTGGCTTCGCGCCAGTAGCGCCCCAAGGCGCTCTGAGTGATTTTCTGGAAGTCCACATTGGGCAGGATTTTCTGCTCCACGAACTGCATGACCACCTCGGGATTGCCCGAGCGTAGTTTTGGATCCTGCTGCACATCGCGAATGATCTCGTTCGACATGGTCTCGATCAATTGCGGCGGCGAGAGCGTGTCTGCGGCCTGAGCGAGCACCGGAACCCCGGCCAGCATCACCGCGGAGGACAGGGATAAAGCCATGAAGTGGCGTCGAAGCATGGGAGGTTCTCCAGTTCTTGTGTTGTGTCGATTAACGCGCGGCCGCCCCTGAGGATGACAGCGGCAGTCGGTTCAGTGCGAGGGGGCGTCTGGCTTGGCGTCTGCCTTGGCAGCCGAGTTCGCCGCACTGGCCGCGGCAGTTGGCGTCGGGGAGGCAAAACTCATCAGGCCCCCGTTCGCGTCGTCGTAGCTGTACTTAGCCAGCGGATTGGGCTCGCCCAGATCGATGATGGGCCGGTCGCGCACCTCTTCAACCTGGGATTTGCGGCGCTGTTCGTAGGCGCTGCGTGTAAAGACGTAGGGATCGAGCGCAATCTGGTCGAACAGATTGGAGGCGCTCAACAGATTGGCGCGGGTATTCACCAGATTGAGCGCCAGTGCGCCATAGCTGGCGCTGGGCGGGCTGATCTGCGCCGTTGGGCCATAAGCGAGAAACACCCCGGTGCCAGCGGCGTCGCGCACCGTGCTCGGTCCGTAGAACGGCAGCACCACATACGGCCCGGAACCCACGCCCCAGCGCGCCAGCGTGAGCCCGAAGTCGTTGGGATGTTTGTAAATGCCCATCTCGGTAGCGATGTCGAGGGTGCCAAACAGACCGAACACCGAGTTGACCCCCACGCGCATAAAGGTACTCAAACCATCGTGCACATTGCCCTGCAGAAAGTCATTGGTCATCGACCACACATCGCCAAAATTGCCGAAGAAATTGGTCACACCGTGGCGAATCGGCGTGGGTGTGACGGCTTTATAGCCGGTGGCAACTGGTTTGAGCACGGCCTTGTCGACCTTGTCATTGATGGTGAACATCGCCCGGTTGTAAGGCTCTAGCGGGTCTTGCGGGTTGTGCGTGGCACAGCCGCCCAGGGCAGCCAGCGCCAACAACGGAATGAATCGCGCCATCGGTTTCATTTGCCGTCTCCCGCCCCGCTCGAAGCGGCTTTGTTGTAGAGGAATTGACCGATCAGATTTTCGAGCACCACGGCCGACTGAGTATTGCGAATCACTGAGCCGTTGGCCAGATTCTTTTCACTGCCACCGGGGCTGAAATCAATGTATTGATCGCCCAGCAAACCGGCCGTCAGAATCTTGGCCGAAGTATCCACCGGGAATTTGAAACGCTGATCGATGGCCATGTGCACATCGGCCTGGAAGGTCTGATTGTCAAAGGTGATGGACGTCACCCGCCCCACGACCACGCCCGCGCTCTTCACCGGCGCGTCTGCCTTGAGGCCGCCAATATTGTCAAACCGGGCCGTCACCGTATAGGTTGGCCCCCAGTTGATCTGCAGCAGATTGCCCGCCTTGAGCGCCAGAAACAGCAAGGCGGCAGCTCCCAGCACAACGAGTATGCCCACCCACAGATCGATTT
Source organism: Thiomonas sp. OC7 (assembly GCF_900634595.1). Taxonomy (NCBI): domain Bacteria; kingdom Pseudomonadati; phylum Pseudomonadota; class Betaproteobacteria; order Burkholderiales; genus Thiomonas; species Thiomonas sp. OC7. The sequence goes on from NZ_LR131953.1 coordinate 976,793, forward strand.
TTCGTTGATTCATTTGCGACAACTCCAGGGCCTCATGCCCTCAGGTGCTGAACATCATGGCGGTCAGCACAAAGTCCAGTGCCAGTACCGCCAGCGAAGCAATGACCACGGTGCGCGTGGTGGCCCGCGACACGCCCTCGGGCGTCGGCTGACTGCGCCAGCCCTGCAACAGCGCGACGAAGGTGACGGCCAGGCCGAACACCACGCTTTTGATCACCCCATTACCCACATCCTTGAACACATCGACGCCGCTTTGCATCTGCGACCAGAACTGCCCGGCATCGACGCCGATCATCACCACCCCCACCACATAGCCGCCCATGATGCCCACCGCGCTGAACACAGCCGCCAGCAGGGGCATGACAATCACACCAGCCCAGAACCGCGGAGCAAGCACCCGCACCACCGGATCGACGGCCATCATCTCCATCGCCGCAATCTGCTCGCCGGCCTTCATCAGACCGATTTCGGCAGTCAGCGAGGTGCCCGCGCGACCGGCAAACAGCAAGGCGGTGACGACGGGCCCGAGCTCGCGCACCAGCGACAGCGCCACCAGCACCCCCAGCGCGCTCGACGAACCGTAGCGCGACAAGGTGTAGTAGCCCTGCAGCCCGAGCACGAAGCCGACGAACAGGCCTGACACCGCAATGATGACCAGCGACAGATTGCCGAGAAAATACATCTGCTGAATCAGCAGGCTGGGACGCATGAACACCCGGCCGACCAGCCACAGCAGCCGCACGAACAAGCGCGCCGCATAACCCAGGCTGGACAGCAGTTGCCGCGTGCCAACGCCGATGGAAACCAGTCTGTCAGCCACCGTCATGCCCGCTCCTTGCGCACGCTGTCAGGCCGCAAAAAATCATCGCCAATCGCCGCGGCCGGGTAATGAAAATGCACCGGGCCGTCGGGCTCGCCGCGCACGAACTGATGCACCAGGGGATCGGTGCTCTCGCGCATCTGCTGCGGCGTGCCGTGGGCGATCAAGCTGCCATTGCCCAGGATATAAACATAATCGGCGATGTCGAAAGTCACCTCGACATCGTGCGACACCACAATGCTGCTCAGGCCCAGCGCGTCGTTGAGGCTGCGGATCAACCGCGCCGAGATGCCCAGCGAAATGGGGTCGAGCCCGGCAAACGGCTCGTCATACATCACCAGCGCCGGATCGAGCGCAATGGCCCGCGCCATCGCCACCCGTCGCGCCATCCCGCCCGAAAGCTCTGCGGGATAAAGATCGCGCGCTCCACGCAGCCCGACGGCGTTGAGCTTCATCAGCACCAGATCGCGAATCATCGAATCCGGCAAATCCGTGTGCTCGCGCAAGGGAAACGCCACGTTGTCGAACACGCTCATATCGGTAAACAGGGCGCCGAACTGAAACAACATGCCCATGCGCCGCCGCATGGCGAAAATCTGATCCTGCGACGCACCGGCCAGGTCTTGTCCCTCGAACCGCACCGAACCCCGCTGGGGCCTGACCTGCCCGCCGATCAGCCGCAGCAGCGTGGTCTTCCCCCCGCCCGATGCGCCCATCACCGCGACCACCTGACCCCGCTGAATGGTCATGTCGATGTGACGCAGAATCGGCCGCTCGCCATACCCAAAATCGAGCGCGTCGATCTGGACAATGGGCCGAGCAAAAGTGTCTTGCATGTTTGGAGGGATGTTGGGCGGGAAAGACAGACGAGACGATTCAGTCTTCTCTTCGGAAAATGCCCCGCACCGCAGGGCAACTGGCGCATTCTAAGGACTTACCCTAGACCTCGCAGAACCGATGCTTCGCCCTCGGCCCCGTCGGATTCGTATGCCCGCAGCGCATTGAGATCGGGCACTTCAATTCCGCCATAGCGTAGCTGCAGTAATCCCAGACTGCAGAGATGACTCAACGCCTTGTTCACCCGTTGACGCGATAGACCGCAGAGATATCCAAGCTCTTCCTGAGAGATGCGCAGCCACCTATCCACGCCGGGATAAAGGATGGGATGAAACATAGCGGCAACCGTACGGGCAACCCGTTCATCTGCACCTGAAAGTCGGTCAATTTGGAGTTGGCCTATGAACTGCCCGAGCCGCTCGTTGAGTTGGTTGACGATGACCCGATTGAACTCGAGACTACGGTCCAACAGCCAGAAAAAGCACTCGGCCGGCAACAGACCGATATGGCTATTGCGCAACGCAATGACGTCATAGCGCCAATGCTCGCTTTTTAGCAGAGTGCCCTCACCGAACCATCCGCCCGGTGCCACGCCCGTGTAAGTCAGAGATTTTCCGCTGACCGAGACCGAGGAAATCTTGACCAGCCCGTCCAGCACACCTACCCAGTACCGCGCCTCATCGCCACGGTGACAAATCATCGCACCCGCATCAACATTTTGCCGATGCAAGGAGCCACGCACCCGCTCTCGCTCGTGCTCGGTCAGGACATGCATCCAAGCGCACGACCCTTCACTCTCCGTGTAATCCCTAGTCATTTTCTGGATGAATTGTCAGCTGGAAGACAAATATGCACCAAACAACTGCATACACTCCGTTTCAAAATGTAATTTCACCTGGGTTTTTGTCATTCGGTTGTAACCGTCTACCCGGTAGCCAAAGGAGGAGACATGGAGTATGCGCATTCCGCTGGGAGGACATTCCCCCAGCTTCTTTGCGAGCAGGCCAGAATCCGTCCCAAGGGAATCGCGTGGCGCGAAAAGGAGTTGGGCATCTGGCAGGAAACCACCTGGGATCGGGCACTCGACTGGGTACAGCAGCTTGCAGGTGGTCTTGCCAAATTGGGGGTCAGCCGAGGCGACCATATTGCAATCATCGGCGAGAACCGGCCGCGCCTTTATGCCACCATGCTGGCCGCTCAATGTTTGGGCGCAATCCCCTCACCGCTTTACCAAGACGCCGTCGCAGCCGAGTTGGTCTACCCACTGCAAATCGCCGAGGTGAAACTCGCGGTGGCGGAGAACGAGGAGCAGGTCGACAAGCTGCTGGACATCCGCGATCAGCTTCCATTTCTGCAGCACATTCTTTATCACGATCCGCGCGGGCTCAGAAAGGCCGAGGCGGCCTGTCTCCTCAGTCTTGATCAGATTGAAACCGAGGGCGCTGACTGGTGGACCCACCATTCTGGCGGCTTCGATGCCGTCGTGCAGTCCATCGAGACAGACGACGTGGCTGCACTCTTCTTCACTTCTGGCACCACCGGCAAACCCAAAGGGGTTGTGCACACGCACGGTAGTTTGATCGACCGCGCTCGTGCCGGTGCTGCCTTTGACCGACTTGGGCCACAGGAAGAGGTACTCGCCTACCTGCCACCGGCTTGGATCGGACAGAACATCTTTTCCTACGCCCAGCATCTGGTCTGCGGATACACGGTGAACTGCCCGGAATCGCCTTCGACCGTGGCGATCGACCTGCACGAAATCGGCCCGACTTATTACTTCGCCCCGCCCCGGGTATTCGAAGCGCTGCTCACCGACGTGCGCGTGCGCATGGACGATGCCGCAACCCCCAAGCGCCGCTTGTTCGACGCCAGTCTGGCCATCGCCCAAAGGGTGCACGCGGCGAAAGACAATGGCAAGCCGCCCCGCAAGCTTGATCTCTTGTTGTTGCCCATAGCCGACCTATTGATACTGGCGCCGCTGCGCAACGTGCTGGGAATGAGCCGAATCCGCGTGGCCTATACCGCGGGAGAGGCAATCGGGCCGGAACTATTCCGTTTCTATCGGTCTATTGGCATCAACCTCAAACAGCTCTATGGCTCCACTGAAACCGCCGTCTTCGTCTGCATGCAACCCGATAACGGCGTGCGCAGCGACAGCGTCGGTCTTCCAGCGCCGGGCGTGGAACTGCGGGTCGCTGAGCACGGAGAAATTCTGCTTCGCAGCGCTGGTCTGCTGCGCGAGTACTACAAGAACCCGGAGGCCACTTCCGAAGTGCTTGATGCCGACGGTTGGTACCACACCGGAGACGCCGGTTGGCTGGAACCGGATGGTCAGCTGCGCATTATCGATCGCGCCAAGGATGTGTCGGCACTCTCGGGCGGAGCGTTGTTTGCCCCCAAACTGATTGAAAACAGGCTGAAGTTTTTCCCGGCAATCAAAGAGGCGGTGGCCTTTGGGGCAGGACGCGACCATGTGGTCGCAATGATCAATATCGACTTTCCAGCGGTAGGGAGTTGGGCCGAAAAGTTCGGTCTGCCGTACACCGGTTACGCCGATCTTTCAGGCAAGTCAGAAGTCGCCGATCTCGTGGCTGAGTGCGTAGCCAAGGTCAACGCCGATCTTGCCGCAGACCCACACACGGCCGCCTTGCAGATCCACCGCTTTGCCGTACTCCACAAGGAGCTCGATCCGGACGACGACGAACTCACACGGACTCGAAAGGTACGCCGCCGTTTCGTGGCAGAAAAATACGGCAGTCTTGTCGCTGCGTTGTATGACCCCGCTCAGACTCATCACCATCTGAGCGTGCAGGTGCGCTTTGACGATGGCCGCACGGGCACCGTTCAGTCTGACTTGAGACTGCGCAATGCCCAGGTTTACCCGGCACTGCGCTCGGCTGCCTGATCTCGTGAGACCCACCATGGCCGCCCTGTTCGACACCGCATCAGCCTTCACACAACCTTCGTCGGCGCAAGCGCTCGCCGCACCCCAAATGCCGGTGTTGCGGCTGGAAGATATCCACCTGCAATTCGGTGGCATCAAGGCGCTGCAGAGTATCGGCTTCGATGTTCAGCCAGGCGAAATCCGGGCGATCATCGGACCCAACGGCGCCGGAAAGAGTTCACTGCTCAATGTGATCAATGGCGTCTATCAGCCCCAGCAGGGACGCTTGACTTTTGCCGGCCAAACGCTGGGTTTGATGCGCCCCGTTCTCGCGGCAAAATTGGGCATTGCACGTACCTTCCAAAATCTGGCGCTGTTCTCGGGCATGAGCGTGCTCGACAACATCATGGCGGGTCGCAATCTGCACATGCGCTGCGGCCTGCTCTCTCAGGCCTTGCGGCTCAGACCAGCCGTGCGCGAGGAGGTCACGCACCGCTTGGTGGTCGAACGCATCATCGATTTCCTCGAAATCCAGGCTTGGCGCAAAGTGCCTGTGGGACGTCTGCCTTACGGTCTGCAGAAACGGGTAGACCTGGGCCGCGCCTTGGCGATGGAGCCCAAGCTACTACTGCTCGATGAGCCTATGGCCGGCATGAATCTGGAAGAAAAGGAAGACATGAGCCGCTTCATCCTCGAAGCGCGCGAGGAGTTCGGCACAACGATCGTATTGATCGAACACGACATGGGGGTGGTGATGGATCTGTCAGACCGAGTCGTTGTGCTGGACTATGGCAGCCAGATTGCCGATGACACCCCTGATGCGGTACGCGCGAACCCGGAGGTGATCCGCGCCTACCTCGGATCCGCCACACAGGAAGGGTGAGAAACCATGGGATTTTTCATCGAAACCATCATCGCCGGCCTCATGTCCGGCGTGCTCTACGCCCTGATCGCGCTGGGCTTCGTGTTGATCTACAAAGCCTCCGGGGTGTTCAACTTTGCCCAGGGTGCAATGGTGCTATTCGCCGCGCTGGCCATGGCGCGACTCCAGGAACACATGCCCTGGCCGCTGGCCTTTCTGCTGGCTTTCGCCATCATGGTGGTGCTTGCCTGGTTGATTGAAAGGCTGGTGCTACGCCATTTGATCAATCAGGAAGGCGTCACCTTGTTGATGGCGACCCTTGGCGTGGCTTACTTCCTCGAAGGGCTGGGACAAATGGTCTGGGGTGACGACATTTACCCCATTGATCTCGGCATGCCCAAGCAGCCCACCATCATGTTGGAGTCATTGATACCGGGCGGCATCCTGGTGAGCAACGAAGACCTCATCGCCGCAGGTTCGGCAGCGGCCCTAGTTGCTCTGCTCACCCTATTCTTCCAGAAATCGGGCGTTGGTCGGGCATTGCGTGCCGTCGCCGACGACCACCAAGCAGCGCAGTCCATCGGCATCCCGCTGTCACGCATGTGGGTGATTGTGTGGTCCATCGCCGGCTTGGTCGCTTTGGTGACCGGAATGATCTGGGGCTCCAAGCTGGGGGTGCAATTTTCGCTATCGCTTATTGCCCTCAAGGGTCTGCCGGTGGTCATTCTTGGCGGGCTCACCTCGGTGCCGGGAGCTATCGTCGGTGGCCTCATCGTCGGCCTCGGCGAGAAGCTTGCCGAGGTCTACCTCGGCCCATTGCTCGGTGGCGGAATTGAAAGCTGGTTTGCCTACCTGCTTGCCCTACTGGTACTTCTCGCGCGGCCGCAAGGGCTTTTTGGCGAACGCATCATCGACCGCGTTTGATAGGAGGCAACTCGATGCTCTATCGTGAAAATGGCCAGTTCAAGACCCGCTACGTCGATGACGCCCAGATCTTCCCGATCCGTCAGGATCGCTTGTTCATCGGCGCCGTGTTGTTGATCGCCTTTGTCGCCGTGCCCTTGCTGGGCTCGGATTACCTGCTTCGCGCTTTATTGGTGCCGTTTCTCATACTGGCGCTGGCCGCTATTGGTCTCAATGTATTGGTCGGCTACTGTGGCCAGATTTCGCTTGCCACGGGCGCTTTTATGGCAGTAGGCGCCTACGCGGCCTTCAACTTGATGGTGCGTCTGCCCGGCATGCCGCTACTGATCGCGCTGGTACTGGCCGGACTGATTGCTGCCCTGGCTGGCATGGTGTTCGGTCTACCGAGTTTGCGCATCCGAGGGCTATATCTGGCCGTAGCCACACTAGCCGCGCAGTTCTTTTCCGACTGGGTATTCGCTCATGTGCCGTGGTTGACCAATGGGTCATCGTCTGGGTCTGTTACTGCCCCTCAGTTGCAGGTCTTTGGCTTCGTGATTGACAGCCCCACCCGCAAATATCTGTTCTGTCTAGTCATACTGAGCGTTCTCGCCCTACTCGTCAAAAACCTGGTGCGTGGCCGTAAGGGTCGCGAATGGATGGCCACGCGCGACATGGATGTGGCGGCCAGCGTGATCGGAATTTCTCCGGTGCGTGCCAAGTTGTCCGCGTTCGCCGTGAGCAGCTTCATTGTCGGCATCGCGGGCGCACTCTGGGCCTTCGTTCATCTCGGATCCTGGGAGCCTGCCGCGTTCAATATTGATCTCTCGCTCAAGCTGCTGTTCATGATCATCATCGGCGGCCTAGGCTCGGTGATGGGCAGTCTGTTCGGCGCGGCCTTCATCGTGCTGCTTCCCATTTTTCTCAACCGCCTGCTCAGCTTTCTCGGGCTGCAAGCGTCCACTAGTTTTATTTCGCACCTGGAGTTGATGACCTTTGGGGTGTTGATCGTGCTGTTCCTGATCGCTGAGCCGCATGGCATGGCAAAGCTATGGAGCACGGCCAAGAACAAACTGCGGCTATGGCCTTTTCCGCACTGAGTTTTCCAAGCGGCGTAATCGCCGCACCTTGCCTGACCTCACCAAAACGATGAAGGAGACCCTCATGAACATGCGAAAAACCCTATTGGGCGCGACCGCCATGGTCGCGCTGGCAGCCTCGCTCGCTGGCCCGCTGGCGCAGGCTGCGGCAAATGAACAGTTCTTCCCAGTGCTTGTCTACCGTACCGGCCCCTACGGCCCGAACGGCGTACCGTGGGCCAATGGGTACGTCGACTATCTCAAAATGATCAATGCACGAGATGGTGGCGTCAATGGCGTAAAGCTCACCTGGGAGGAGTGCGAGACGGCCTACGCAACAGACCGCGGCGTTGAATGCTACGAGCGCCTCAAAGGGAAAGGCCCGACTGGGGCCACCGTAGTGCAACCACTATCCACCGGGGTGACGTTTGCTCTCACGGAAAAAGCCCCAAAGGACAAGATTCCGCTGATCACCGCAGGCTACGGACGGTCTGAATCCGCCGACGGCGCAGTCTTCAAGTGGAACTTCCCGATGCTCGGCACCTATTGGACCGCTGCGGACATCATCGTGCAGGCGCTCATCAAGCGTGAGGGCGGGGCCGGAAAGCTCAAGGGAAAGACGATCGCACTCGTCTATCACGACTCTCCCTACGGGAAAGAGCCCATCGCGATGCTTGAGGCCCGCTCCAAGATGCACGGTTTCAAGTTCATCAAGTTGCCGGTCACCCACCCTGGCGTCGAGCAGAAGGCGACTTGGCTGCAGGTCCGCCGGGAACGGCCCGATTATGTGCTGCTGTGGGGATGGGGCGTGATGAATGCAACCGCGCTGAAAGAGGCCGTAGCCACAGCCTATCCACTGGATCGGATGTATGGCGTGTGGTGGTCTGGCGCTGAGCCGGATGTGAAGGATGTTGACGAATCCGCCAAAGGCTACAACGCGCTTGCCATGCAGTACGGCGCTGGAGTCGGCAAGGTGCAGCAAGACATCTTGAAATACGTCTATGACAAGAACAACGGCACTGGCGCACGGGATCTGGTCGGCCAAGTGCTCTACAACCGCGGTCTGTATTCCGCCATGCTCGCAGTCGAAGGCGTGCGCCGCTCCCAAGAACAATATGGCAAGAAACCCATGACTGGGGAGCAGGTGCGCTGGGGCCTGGAGAATCTGAACTTCAATGACGCTGCGCTGAAAAGACTGGGCATCGAAGGACAGCTTCGACCCCTGCGAACCACCTGCGATGACCACATGGGATCAAGCTGGGCGCGCATGCAGACGTGGGACGGGAAAAAGTGGGTGATGCACGACGCCTGGTATGAGGCCGACATGCAGATCATCAAGCCCATGGTCCGCGAGGCCGCAGCCAAATACGCCAAGGAGCACAACATTACGCCGCGCGACTGCGCAAAGGAAATGACCTCGGGCTCCTGATGATCCACCCTGCCCGGCCAAGCTCACTGCAGGTCGGGCGCCCACCCGATTTTCTAGGCGACCCATGACTACCCACACCACTGCGCAGGCTGTCCCACCCATGCTCGACGTGCAGGGCATTGAGGTGATTTACAACCATGTCATCCTCGTCCTCAAGGGGGTGTCCATTCGCGTCGACAAGGGACGCATTGCAGCGCTGCTCGGAGGCAACGGGGCAGGGAAAACCACGACCTTGCGCGCAGTGTCGTGCCTGCTTCGTGCCGAGCGTGGCGAGGTCACCAAGGGTTCCATTCACTATGAAGGCCACCGGATCGACATGGAGGACGCGCCCGCTTTGGTTCGCCAAGGTGTGGTGCAGGTCATGGAGGGACGACACTGCTTTGCCCACCTGACCATTGAGGACAACCTGCTTGCCGGCGCCTACAGCCGCCGCGATGGCAAGGGTGCGGTGCAAGCGACCCTCGATAAGGTCTACAGCTATTTTCCACGCCTGAAAGAGCGTCGTCACAGCCAGGCCGCCTATACCTCAGGCGGCGAACAGCAAATGTGCGCCATCGGCCGTGCGCTCATGGCGAGTCCCAAGCTCATCCTCCTCGACGAACCTTCGATGGGCCTTGCGCCGCAGGTCGTCGACGAAGTGTTCGCGATCGTTCGCGAGCTCAACCAACGCGAAGGTACGACTTTCCTGCTGGCCGAGCAGAACACGGCCATGGCCTTGCGCTATGCCGATCACGGCTACATCCTGGAGAACGGCCGTGTGGTCCTCGATGGCGCTGCGGCGGATCTGGCCGCCAACGATGACGTACGGGAGTTCTATCTCGGTCTGGCCGACCGGGGCCAGAAGTCATTCCGGGAGGCGCGAAGCTATCGCCGTCGAAAACGCTGGCTGAGTTGACCCGGCGGAAACCGTCAACAGATACCGAGGAGTAACCGTAGTCATGGAATGCCACGATACCCCCTATGACGCCCTTGAGACTCGGTCCGGAGATCAGCGAGAAGCCGAGTTCTGGAAGGCCCTGAAGCTCACCGCCGCGCATGCCAAAGCCAATGCATCAGCCTGGGCAGATAGGCTGCGCGAGATAGAACCTGAAGAACTTACTGGGCGCGACGCACTCGCACGCATTCCAGTCTTGAGAAAGAGCGAGCTGCTGGCATTGCAAAGAGCAAGTTGCGAGCGCGGTGGCGATGTGTTTGCTGGCCATGCCACCGTTGGTTGGACCACGCAGCAGCCACGTCGGGCCACCGCACTCCGCGTATTCAGCTCCCCTGGCCCCATCTATGAACCTCAAGGCAGCGGCATCGATCCCTGGCGCATGGCGCGCGCCCTGCACGCAGCTGGGTTGCGCCCTGGGGAATTGCTGCACAACAGCTTCTCGTACCACTTCACCCCGGCAGGGGCCATGCTCGAAGGAGGCGCGCATCGGCTCGGATGTACGGTTTTTCCCGCTGGAATCGGACAGACCGAGTTGCAAGTGCAGGCCCTCGCCGATTTGGGCGCGCATTGTTATGGCGGAACCCCCTCATTTCTCGGCATCCTGGTCGATCGCGCCCAAGCGTTGGGCATCGCGCTGCCAAGACTGACCAAGGCACTCGTCTCTGGAGAAGCATTGAACAGTGCGCTGCGCGAGCGGCTGGATGCCGCAAACATTACCGCATTGCAATGCTATGCCTCCGCAGATGTGGGTCTGATCGCCTTTGAAACCCGAGAACGAAACGGATTGCTTATCGATGAATCCGTGCTGATCGAAATTTTGGATCCAAACAATCGTCCCGTCCCTGATGGCGAGGTCGGTGAAGTGGTTGTCACCGTACTCAACTCGGCATACCCGCTGATTCGTTTCGGCACAGGTGATCTGTCCTCTATCGTTCCCGAATCGCGTCACACTCCGCTATCTTGCGGCCGCACGCAATTGCGCATCGCAGGCTGGATGGGCCGAGCTGATCAGGCCACCAAAGTAAGAGGCCTTTTCGTTCACCCGCATCAGGTTCAGGATGTTCTGAAACGCCATCCAGAAGTCCGCTGGGCACGACTGGAAGTGTCGCAGCGCGACGGAGAAGATCAAATGCAACTGATCTGCGTCTCGGAAGTGGCATCGCCCAACCTGGCCCAAGCCCTGCAACAAACGATGCGCGACCTCACAAAACTGCGCGCCGAAGTCACCTGGCAGTCCAGCGAAAATTGGCTGCAGAATGCACCTACCATTTCAGACCTTCGCCCCAGACCTTTAAGCCAAGCTCAGGCCGATGGTTGAGGCGACAACCCCATCATGCCCGGACCGACCGCTGAATTTTGGAACGAACGCTTTCGCACCCACACGACTGGATGGGATCGCGGCGCGGTGCATCCACAACTTCTGCACTGGATCGCCGAGGGTGCGCTCGAACCCTGTCGCATTCTGGTGCCGGGCTGTGGCGCGGGGCATGAGGTTTTGCATCTGGCGGCCGCAGGGTTTGAAGTCACCGCGTTGGACTACGCGGAGCAGGCCGTCGCCCTGGTGACCGAGCGCTTGCAGAAACAGGGTTTGAGCGCGACCGTTTTGCAAGCCGACGTGCGGCAATGGAACGCCCCACAACCGTTTGACGCCATCTGGGAGCAAACCTGCCTGTGCGCGCTTTACCCGGACGATTGGATGGTTTACGCCAATCGGCTGCATCACTGGCTGGCACCATATGGGCGGCTCTTCGCCCTGTTCATGCAGACCGCAAAACCCGGCGCAGAGGAAGGGTGGATACAGGGCCCGCCCTATCACTGCGACATTCTGGCCATGCGCGCAGTATTTCCTTCCACACGATGGCAGTGGCCCAAGCCGCCCTACCCGCGCGTTCCGCACCCCGGCGGTTCGGCCGAACTGGCGCTCGTGCTCTCCCCAGTCGTATCAGACGCGCGGAAATAATCGGCCATGCCGTTCGATCTGGGCAGCGCGGCAGGTCGCCGCTTGAGCAGCGATTTTTCCGACGTTTTGGCGTTCAAACAACGAAACTCCCAAGCCCGCAGTTTGTCCGCATCGAGAATTTCCACCCCGCCATACCGCAGATGCAGCACACCGTCCGCCTCCAGGCGCTGAAAGGCCTGATTCACCCGCTGGCGCGACAAATGACAAAGCTGGCCGATTTCTGACTGGGTGACTTTCAGCGCGTCGCCATTCGCGCCGGCAAGCGGGTGAAACAAATGCCGCAGGGTTCGGGCGACAATCGATTCAGCACCGCTTTGCTGATCGTCCAGCGCCTGCAAGGTCATCAGTTCGAGGCGGTCGTTGAGTTGCTGCAGCAAATAATGGTTGAAGGCAATATTGCGCTCCAGCAACCAGAGAAAAGTTTCGCGCGGCACCAGCGCCAATTCGCAAGTGCGTATGGCTTGGGCCTGATAGCGCCACACCCCCAGTCGCATCAGCGTTCCTTCGCCGAACCAACCGCCAGCCCCCACGCCGGAATAAACCAACGGTTTGCCGCTGGTCGTTGTCACGGTAAATTTCGCAAGCCCCGACATCAAGCCGATCCAATGCTGGGCCGTTTCGCCCAGAGGCTGCAGCGCCTGCCCTGCTGGCACGCTCTGGTAGCCCACTTCCGAAGCCACACGGGCCTTTTCTACTGGCTGCAAACGCTCCCACCAGCCGCTGCGGGCTGCCCAGATTGGCGTTTTAGAGTCGTTCATGCACATGTTTCCTGGCTCAGGCTCTATGCTCGCGATTTTTTGCCGTCACTCGTATGACTGCGTGTAAATATCATGACTTAACGCAATGCATCGTTGAGAGCGCCCCCAGACCTGCCGCGTTCGCGTCAGCCCCCCGAGGGGGATGAGAAAACTGGGGCGGCCCGGCGTTTTCTCATGAGCGTCCCCCATAAAAAAACCGGGGCATCCCCGGTTTTTATGTTACGAGCCTCACTCGCAACATGCAGACAAAGCGCCGTACTGTATTCAGATCAGGAAAGATTCCTTGCTTTTGCCGCCGTCCACCGCGCTTTGAAGCCAGCGCGGCATTTTTCCGCGGCCAGTCCAAGTTTCGCCCGTCTGCGCGTTGCGATATTTCGGCGCGACCGTCGATCCCTTGGAAGACGCCCCGCCACGACGCGAACCGAGATCGGCCAAGGTAATACCGTATTCATCCATTTTGGCGCGAATATCGCTCACCACGGCAGCAATCTCTGCCTTGCGTTGCATTTCAGCCTGCTGTTTGAGGGCTTCAATCTGTGACTGCAATTCTTTATACGTTGCCATGAGCACCTTCTCCTGTGTTGAAAGTTAAAACCAGAATCATCATACGACAAAACAAAAAATAAAAAAGCCCGCACAAGGCGGGCTCATTCATATGCACTGGAATGCTTCAATCCATCATTCGATGGCCTTGGTGATATCTTCCACGACCTTCTTAGCATCGCCGAAGACCATCATGGTTTTGTCCATGTAAAACAGTTCGTTATCCAGGCCCGCATACCCTGCAGCCATCGAACGTTTGTTCACGATCACGGTTTTTGCCTTGTAAGCCTCAAGAATCGGCATACCGGCAATCGGTGATTTTGGATCGGTCTTCGCCGAAGGATTGACCACGTCATTGGCGCCAAGAATCACGGCGACATCAGCTTGCCCGAACTCTGGGTTGATATCGTCCATTTCGAAAACCTGGTCGTAGGGCACCTCCGCCTCGGCAAGCAGCACATTCATATGGCCCGGCATGCGGCCAGCCACAGGATGAATCGCATATTTCACATTCACGCCGTGCTCGGTGAGTTTCTGCGCCAGTTCCTTGACCGCATGCTGCGCTCGGGCCACGGCCAAACCGTAACCGGGCACGATGATGACTGTTTCGGCATTGGACAAGAGAAACGCGGCATCATCCGGGCTGCCCGATTTCACCGGGCGTTGCTGCACCGCTGCGGCGGTTGTGGAAGACTCGGCGCCAAACCCGCCCAGAATCACGCTGATGAAAGACCGGTTCATCGCCTTGCACATGATGTAGCTCAGAATCGCACCGGAAGATCCGACCAATGAACCGGCGATGATGAGCATATTGTTTTCGAGCGAAAAACCAATGCCAGCCGCAGCCCAACCGGAATAGCTGTTGAGCATCGACACGACCACGGGCATATCGGCGCCGCCGATGGGAATAATCATCAGTACGCCCAACACGAAGGCCAACGCCATCATGATGAGAAAGGGCGTCCAAGCCGCCGTAGCCCAGAACCAAAGACCAAAAGCGATAGCCGCCAGAAAAATAATCAGGTTGAGCCAATGCTGCCCGGCAAACCGCACGGGCGCGCCCTGGAACAGGCGGAATTTGTAGCGCCCAGCGAGTTTGCCAAAGGCGATGACCGAACCGCTGAAGGTAATGGCGCCCACGACCGTGCCGATGAAAAGCTCGATACGGTTCCCCGGAGGCAGCGGGTCACCTGCAGCTTGAACGATGCCGAAGGCGTGAGGCTCGGCGACTTCGGCCACGGCGATACACACTGCGGCCAGACCGATCATGCTGTGCATGAAAGCCACCAGCTCGGGCATTTTGGTCATTTCGACGCGGTTGGCCATAAAAGCGCCAACGCCGCCGCCGACCACCAGCCCGAGTAGCACATATCCGAGACCAAGCGCCCCGGCATCGCCGCCCACCTTGATAATCAAGGCGACTGTGGTGAAGACGGCGATGACCATACCTGTCATGCCGAACACATTTCCGCGCCGGCTGGTCGTTGGGTGCGACAAGCCTTTGAGCGCTTGAATGAAAAAGACCGCTGCGAGCAAATACAGCAGGGTCACGAGATTCATGCTGAGTGTCATAAATTGAGTCCTTGATGCTGCGCGTCACCGGCCGCGGTTCGAAACAGATCGGTGCGACATCTGTTGGCGAAGCGGTAACGTCAGGTATCTATTGGGGTGTAATTTAGCTCTTGCCGGCTGTTTTCTTTTTGAACATGGCCAGCATGCGCCGCGTCACGAGAAAGCCGCCGAATACATTGACCGCGGCCAGCGCAACCGCGAGGGTTCCCATGATTTTGCCCAGAGGCGTCACGGTCAACGCGGCGGCCAGCATGGCGCCCACGATGATGATGGCGGATATGGCGTTGGTCACCGCCATCAGCGGGGTATGCAAAGCCGGGGTGACATTCCAGACCACGTGGTAGCCCACATAAATTGCCAAAACAAAAATAGTGAAATTGATCACCAGAGGAGAGATTTCATGCATGGCTCAGTCCTTTTTCAGGATGAAAATCATTGACAGAGTGGAAAATCAGGCCGTCTTGCGCAGCAACTGTCCATCGCGGCACATCAGGCACGCGGCGACGATGTCGTCTTCCATATTCACCACAAAGCCCTTTTCCTTGTCGAACACCAGTTTCAGAAAATCGAGCACGTTGCGCGCGTATAGAGCCGATGCATCGGCGGCCACGAGAGCGGGGAGATTGGTTTCGCCCACCAGGGTCACGCCATGCTTGACCACGGTTTTGCCAGCTTCGGTCAAAGGGCAGTTGCCGCCCTGCGCTGCGGCCATGTCGATAATCACCGAACCCGGTTTCATCGACTTGACCATTTCCTCGGTAATCAGCACCGGCGCCCGGCGGCCCGGAATCAGCGCTGTGGAAATGACCACATTAGCCTGCTTGACCCGCTCGGCAACAAGGGCGGATTGCCGCTGCATCCAACTGGCGGGCATCGGACGGGCATAACCGCCGACGCCTTGGGCAATATCGCGCTCTTCATCGGTCTCGAAGGGCACGTCGATGAACTTCGCGCCCAGCGACTCGATCTGCTCTTTGACCGCAGGGCGCACGTCCGAAGCCTCGATCACCGCGCCCAAACGTTTTGCCGTGGCAATGGCCTGCAAACCCGCCACCCCGGCGCCCAGAATCACCACGCGCGCGGCCTTGACCGTGCCCGCAGCCGTCATCAGCATGGGCATGAAACGCTGGTAAAGATTGGCCGCCAATATGACGGCCTTGTAACCGCCGATATTGGCCTGGCTGGACAATACGTCCATGCTCTGCGCGCGCGAGGTACGCGGCGCCGCTTCGAGCGCAAACGCTGTCAGGCCCGCGTCGGTCATGGCCTGCAAGCCTTCAGCGTTGAACGGGTCGAGCATGCCGACCAACACAGTGCCGGGCTTCATCAGCCCGAGTTCCTCGGCTGTGGGGGGCCTGACCTTGAGCACCATTTCGGCCGCAAAGGCCTCGGTGCGATCACCGATGGTGGCGCCCACGGCGATGTAATCTGCGTCGGGGGCGTCAGCGCGCAGGCCAGCATCGGCTTGCATCACCACGGTGTGCCCCTGGGCAATCAATTTTTTGACTGTTTCCGGTGTTGCTGCAACACGGGCTTCGCCGGCCAAAGTTTCCGCCGGAATGCCGATACGCATGGAGTCTCTCCTTTGAAGTCTGCTTTATCGGGGTCTGAACGCAGCACGAACACGAGATCGTTTCAGCCCCACTCAGTCGGAACAAATCTGTTTGCCTAAGCAATAGATCCAAGCGCAGCATTATCCCGCGTTTTCCCTAAGATTGCTGCAGCGCAAATTACGTACATCAGGAAATCTCTTTTGCTTTTTTTAATATTTTGCATCAAGCCCTATTTCTATTTCTTGCATTCTTGCCGACATGCGATTTGATCCCTCTGCGCGTCCTCGCGTCACCGTTGCCGCCATCGTCGAACAGGACGGTCGTTTTCTGCTCGTCGAAGAGCAGACGGCGGGTGGCTTGCGCCTGAACCAGCCCGCAGGCCATCTGGAAGTGGGTGAAAGCCCGCTACAGGGCGCGGTACGTGAAGCACTGGAAGAAACCGGCCGGGTGTTCGTCCCCACCGGCCTGGTGGGCGTGTATCTGTCGCGCTCCCAGCGTCAAACGGCCAGCGGTCATCAGGACGTGAGCTATCTGCGACTCGCGTTCTGCGGCGAAGTCTCTGCTGCAGACCCTGGGCGCGCGCTGGACGAGGGCATTGTGCGCACGTTGTGGATGGACTTCGACGCCCTGCGCGCCAGTGCCAGCCGTCATCGCAGCCCGCTGGTTTTGCGCTGCGTCGAGGATTACTTGCGGGGGCAGCGCTACCCCCTGGAACTGATCGCCACCGACCCGAGTGTGTTCGGTTGAGCCCAGCCTTCTTTCTACAATTTGCGCATGACATCTTCTTCTCGCGGCACCGTTGTGGTCGGGCTTTCCGGCGGGGTCGATTCCTCCGTTTCCGCCTGGCTGCTCAAACAGCAGGGCTACACGGTCGTTGGCCTGTTCATGAAAAACTGGGAAGACGACGATGACAGCGAATACTGCTCCACGCGTCAAGACTGGCTCGACGCCGCGAGCGTGGCCGACCGCATCGGCATCGATATCGAGGCGGTGAATTTCGCCGCGGAATACAAAGAGCGGGTGTTTGCCGAATTTCTGCGCGAATATGCCGCCGGACGCACGCCCAACCCGGACGTGCTGTGCAACGCCGAGATCAAGTTCAAGGCCTTTCTCGACCATGCCATGCGCCTGGGCGCAGACCGCATCGCCACCGGACATTACGCGCGGGTACGTGAGACCGACCACGGCTTCGAGCTGCTGCGCGGGCTGGACGCCTCGAAAGACCAGAGCTACTTTCTGCACCGACTCAATCAGGCGCAGCTCGCGCGCACACTGTTTCCGGTGGGCGAGCTGAACAAGACCGAAGTGCGCAATGTGGCCGAAGCGATAGGCCTGCACAACGCCCGCAAAAAAGACTCCACCGGCATCTGCTTCATCGGCGAGCGCCCGTTTCGCGACTTTCTCAGCCGCTACCTGCCCACGCAACCCGGCCCGATGAAAACCCCGGAGGGCAAGACCGTGGGCCAGCATCTGGGACTGGCGTTCTACACCCTCGGGCAACGCAAGGGCATCGGCCTGGGGGGAAGCAAGAGCGGCAACGGCGAGCCCTGGTTCGTGGCCGGAAAAGATCTGGAACGCAACCAACTCATCGTGGCACAAGGCCACGATCATCCGCTGCTGCTAAGCCACACGCTGCAGGCGCTGTCGGCCAGTTGGGTGTCGGGTACGGCGCCCGCTGAAGGGGCCTGTGGCTACGGTGCGAAGACCCGCTATCGTCAGGTGGACGCCGCTTGCCGTTTTCAGGGCCAGGGCCCTGAGCGCTTCACCTTGAAGTTCGACGCACCGCAATGGGCGGTGACACCAGGACAGTCTGCGGTGCTGTATGACGGCGAGGTCTGCCTGGGCGGCGGCATCATCGAGGCCGCATCGAGGAACGACTGAAAACCCTCAGTTCATCCGGGCCAGCAGGGTTTCAACTTCGTCGAGCATGGCGCTGAGCCTGGGCTGCTCGCCGCCCTCGGTGGGCTCCAGACGCCCGTCGAGTTCCTGCTCCAGAAAGCACACGGTCATGCGCACAAAAGTGCTGTCGAGCGCCTTGCGAACGGCTGAGAGCTGCTGAGCCACCTTCAGGCAGGGTTCGCCCTCTTCGATCATTCGCTGCACGCCGCGCATCTGCCCTTCGGCACGCTTGAGGCGGTTGAGAATGTCCGTGCGAGAGGCTTCGTTGGTCAGAACTGACATGGTGATGGCTCCGGGAATCTGTATGGGCTTGGTACTGCGTTTCATCCAATCTTCTCCATCATAGGCGAGCGGCTCGAATCCGTCGGCCGCGCTCCCCAAGCCCATTTAAGCCGCATGAATCAACGCCACCGGCTCGGGTGCGAGCAAGCTGCCATCGCGCAGGCCGCGCGCCGTCGCCAGGGTCAACCAGCCGATGATCACCGAGGCCAGCGCCAGCGCCAGAATGGCAAAGGTCTGCATCGCGCCGTTTTGCGTCATGAGGGCGAGGTGCATCGACAGTCCGGCAAACGCAGCCAAGGGAAAGGACAGCGCCCAGTGGCCGATGGTGAAGGCCTCCTGCATCATCGGCTTGAAGGATAGAAAGCTCAGAATGACGAAAAACAACGCAATGCCCCACGCCCCTTCCAGTGCCTCGACGGGTGCGCCCAACTGGGCAAGGCCCAGGCCGCCGGCCGCCGGAGGCGCTACTGTGATGAACAGCATGGGCAAGAGCTTGCGCGGCAGCATGCCGAAGGCCGTAACGCGCACCATGAACAGCACCTGCACCACGACAAAAAACAGTGCACCGATGGTCCATTGCGCTACAGACCAGATCTGAAAACCGAGAGCGACGCCGGCAAAGGGCACGACCACATTGCCCGCCGCAGCCAGAAAGAGCGCAGGGGTAATGCCCGCCCAGTTGGGGCCTTTGTCAGTCGCTGCGCTCTGCCGCAGGCGATGAAAGACCCAGACCGTCGCAGCCAACTGAGCCAAGGCGCCGAACATCCAGAATCCAGCCATCCAGACGTTGTTGGCGCCCAGCACCTGCACGACAAACCCGGCTATCACCAGCATCGCCATGGGCACCAGGGCCAGCACGGGATGTCGCACAGGGTGGCGCACATCGGCCAGCCAGTCGGATGCATGCCGCTGCAATCTCAGCCCGGTAAGCAGCGCGAGCAAGCCCAGCGCGCCGATGGCGGCCCAGCCCAGCACTTGCGAGATCATGGCCGCAGGTTCGCCGAGCAGGGCCGTGGCCTGATGCCAAGCCAAAGCGAGGCCGCCCCAGCCCAGCACCACGGCAAACCAGCCGGGCGCGAGGAACTTGAGGCGGGGATGAGCCGAACGTGCCATCACCCTGCCCGATCAGCCGCAGCAGTTGGCTTTGGAATCGGGCACACCCAGCTTGCGCAGGAAAAAGCCCAGCGGGCACAGATTGGTGAAACCGAACTGCAGCAGATTGGCGCCCACGAAACCGGTGAACAGCAGGAACCACTGCGAGACGAAGATCGGGCTCGCGGGTGCGCCCAACAGTACTGAGATCAGGATGAATGTGCCGGCAATGACACGGATATAGCGTTCGACAGTCATTTGAAAATCTCCAAGGTTGTGTTGTTGAATCGTCAGATTCAGGTCGTCAGCACAGGTTCAGCCGGTGCGGCCGGAGCCTTGGGCGGAACTTTGGGCTTCACCCGGATCTGCCAGACGTAGTAGAGCAGAGGGATGACGAGCAGGGTGAGGATGGTGGACAGCAAGGTGCCGAAGATCAGCGATACGGCCAGGCCGCCAAACACCGGATCGGACACCATGATGGCCGAGCCGAACATGATGGCCAATGCCGTGAGCAGAATCGGCCGCAGGCGCACTGCCCCTGCCTGCGCGACCGACTCTTGCAGGCTGTAGCCGCGAGCCCGGTAATCGAGGATGAAGTCGATGAGCAGCAGCGAGTTGCGCACCACCACGCCCGCGAGCGCGATGACCCCGATCATCGAGGTGGCGGTGAACGACTGATGCGTGATCCAGTGACCGGGGAACACGCCGATGAGCGTCAGCGGAATGGCCCCCATCACAATGACCGGCAGCAGGAAGGACTTGTAATACGCCACCAGCAGCAGGTAGATGAACACCAGCGCCACCATAAAGGCCGCGCCCAGATCACGGAACACGTCGAGCGTGAGGCGCATTTCGCCGCCCCACAGCAGTTGATAGCCCTTGAGGTCGCTCGCGGGAGTTTCGGTGAAGCCGAGGTTGCCGGTGGTGAAGGTGGTGCCGTTGGCCAGCTTCTTGCCGTCGAGCATGGAGTTCAGGCTCAGGGTGGCATAGACCGGGCTGGAATGAATCATTTCGCCGCCCACGTAAACCACGGGATGCTGGTCACGGCTGTAGATGGGTTTGGCCAACGTGGTCTTCTCCACCGTGGCGATGCTCGAGAGCGGAATGACCTTGCCTTGCGCATTCTGGATCGGCACGTCGAGCAGTTGCTGCGGGCTCTGGCGATCGGCGCGCGGCACGCGCACGATGATGTTGACCGGCTCCAGCGCGTTGCTGTCATGCACCGCACCGACCTTCAGCCCGGATACATAGTTGTGCAGCAGCTGGATGATCTGCCCGGGCACGATGCCCGACATCGCCGCTTTCTGGCGGTCGATCTTGATGCGGTATTCCGACGTCGTGGACGTCACCGAGTCGTCCTGGTTCATCAGGCCGTAGGTTTTGTCGAAATCGCCCAGCACGTCTTTTGCGGAGGAGCGCAGAGTCGCGTAGCTCGGGCCATACAGCTCGGCCATGACCTGCGCACGCACCGGCGGGCCCGGCGGGGTTTCGAACAGTTTGATGAAGGTCGATGGGAAACGCGCACGCACCGGGGCGAGCTGCTCGTAGAGCTTCTGCACAATGGCATGCGACTCCACCGAGCGCTCGTCCTTGCCCACCAGATTGACGCGAATCTGCGCAAAGTTGTCGCCGCGCTTGAGCATGTCGCCGCGCACCAGCGAGGCGAAGTCGATCGGCGCCGCCTGCCCAACAAAGGTCTGGTAATCGACCACATAAGGATTGGTCGCCAGCACATCGCCCACCGCACGCGCCACCTGATCGGTGCGCTCGAGCGTCGAGCCCGCCGGGGTGTCGATCTGCACCAGGAAGGTATTGGTGTTGTCGTTGGGCAGCATCTTGAGTTCGACGCCCAGAGCCGACAAGGGGCCGTTCATGCCCGAGGGGCGGATGAACTGCCAGGCCGGCATCAGCATGGCCACGATGAGCAGCAGCAGCACGGAGAGGAACATCAGGTTGCGTTGAACACGGTTGCGCAACAGCGGCTCGATCAGTTTCAGATAGGCCGTGTGCAACTTGTCCTGCTTGTGCGCGCCTTCTTCTTCTAGGCTGCTGCTGTGCGCCAGCGCCTCGCGCATCGCTTTTTTGCTCAGCCAGACGCGCGCCGCCCAGGGCACCACGGTATAGGCCAGGATGAGCGAAGCGATCATGGCCACCGGTACGTTGATCGGAATGGGCCGCATGAAGGGCCCCATCATGCCGCTGACAAAGGCCATCGGCACGAAGGCCAAAATCACCGCCAGCGTGGCCATATTGGTGGGATTGCCGATCTCGTTGGTCGCCTGAATCACCGTTCGATTGAAGTTCTTGACCGGTCCGCCATGCAGGTGTCGGTGGATGTTCTCGATCACCACAATGGCGCCATCGACCAGCAGACCCAGCGAAAGAATGAGCGCGAACAGGGTGATGCGGTTGATGCTCTGGCCGACGATCAGATCGACCGTGAGCACGGCAAACAGCGTCAGCGGCACGGTGAGCGTCACGATGCCGGCCTCGCGCCAGCCGAGGAAAAACCACAGCAGCAGCGACACGCTGACAATGGCGATGCCCAGATGCTCCACCAGCGTGTTCACCGCCTCGTTGGCCTTGTGGCCGTCGTCGCGGGTCACGGTGACATGCACGCCCTGCGGCAGCGCATAGCTCTCGATCTCGCTGAGCTTGGCGAGCACATCGTGCACCACGACCACCGCATTGGTGCCCGATTTTTTGGCGATGGCCAGGGTGACCGCGCTCATCTCCTGACCATGCGGCTTGCCCTTGGCGGCCAGGCCCCAAGCGAAGTGCGACAGATCGTCCACCTGTTCCGGCCCTTCGGTGACCTTGGCCACATCCCTCAGATAAACCGGCTTGCCGTTTGGCGCGCCGATCAGGATGTCGCCCACCTGCTGTGCGTTGCCGAGGAAGCTGTCGATGCGTACCGGGGTGACCTTGTTGCCATCGACCAGATTACCGATGGGCGCCGCCGCGTTGCTGCCTTGCAGAATCTTGTCGAGCTGTTCGAGCGGAATGCCGGCGGCCGCCAGCTTGCTCGGCGAAATCGCCACGTTCACCGCACGCGGCGCGCCCCCCACCACTTCGGTGAACGACACCCCGGGCACGTTGCGCAGATGGGCCAGCACTTTTTCGCCCACGTCGCGCAATTGCATGCCATTCATCGTCGCGGACGACAGCGTGAGGGTGAGGATGGGCACGTCGTCCACATTGATCGGCTTGATCACCGGCTGCATCGCCCCGGGGGGAATGCGGTCGAGGTTCTGCATCAACTGGTTGTACATCTTGACCAGGCTTTTTTCCTGGTCTTCGCCCACTTTGAACTGCACTGTGACCACGCCGAAATCGTTGGTCGCATAGCCATAGGTGTGATCGACGCCGGACATCGAGGCCATGATGGCTTCAAGCGGCTTGACTACCAGATTCTGAATCTCCTGCGGCCCGGCCCCCGGCTTGGCGACGATGATGTTCGCCGCCGGCACCACGATCTGCGGGTTGTATTCGCGCGGCGTGACCAGCAGCGCCAACACCCCGGCGAGGGTGAGGCCGACCATGATCAGGGCGGTGATTTTTGATTCGATAAACGTGCGGGCCAGCTTGCCCGCGCTGTTCATGGGAGCCGCATGTTCAGCCACGGTTGCCTCCGCCGATCTTCACGCCGTTTTCCACTGCAGGCAGATTGCTGGTGACAATGGTGTCGTCCGCGTTCAGCCCGGCCTGAATTTCGACATCGGCGCCCATCTCCGCGCCCAGACGCACCAGACGGAAGTGAGCAATGCCGTCCTTATCGACGACGAACACCCCGGTCATTCCGGCGCGATCGACCACGGCGCTTTGCGGCACGCGCAACTGCGGCGAGCTGCCGACGGCAAAGCCCACGCGCACGAAGCTGCCGCTGTCCAGCCCGGCGTTGGCCGGCAGGTCGATCTTCACCGTGTGGGTATGGCTCATCGGATCAGCCACCGGCACGGTCTGGGCGATGGTGCCCTGCAGCGATTTGCCGTTTGCCAGCACCTGCACCTTGTCGCCCACCTTGATCTTGGCGAACACCTCACCCGGCACCTGCGTCGTCACCTGCAGCTTGCCCTGCCCTTCAATCACCAGCACCGGGCGGCCCGGCGCGGCCAGGTCACCCTGGTTGGCCATCTTCTGCACCACCACACCGGTAATCGGCGAGGTCACGGAGGAATACCGCATCTGCGCGGCAGCGGTGTTGTAACCGGCCTGGGCCGCAGCCACCTGCTCCTGCGCCACCTGATAGCGCAGCTGCACCTGATCCCATTGCTGCTTCGGGATCGCCTGCTCCTTGTAAAGATTGCCAAAGCGCTCGAAATCACCCTTGGCGTTGGCCAGATTGGCCTGCGCCTGCGCCAGCCCGGCGCGGGCCTGCGCCACCTGGCCCTGAATGTCGGTGGGATCGACCTGGAACAGCAACTGCCCGGCCTTCACCGTCTGCCCTTCTTTGACATTGAGGGTGCGGATATAGCCCATCAACCGCGAGGCGACCTGCACCTGATTGCTCGACATCACCGTGCCCGACAGCAGGGTGAGGTTTTGCTGATCGCTCGAAGCGAGCTTGAGGGTTTGCGCCGCCACCACGCGGGGTGCGGCGGCGGTTTGCGCAGTCTCGGTGGGATGGCCGCAGGCCGACAACAGGGCCGTGGACAGCGCGAGGGCCAGCGGCGCGCGGCGCAGCAAAGGCAGGACAGAATGATTCATGGCGGTCATGAGAGAAAGATCAGATTCGGATGCACTTCGGAAAACGACAGGCTGCGAACGGGAACAGCACCCAGACGGTCGCGCTCAAGGGTTGGAAGGGGAGACAGCCGCAACAGCCTGCGCCGTCGCGAGCTGCGCCACCGGCTTGATCGGCTGCGTGGCGTCGAGCGTCAGATCGCCGATGGCTAGCCGCAATGCGGCGCGCTGCAGATTGACCTGCTGCTTGGCCATGATGAGATCCGCACGGGCCTTGTCGAGCTGTGCCTGTGCGCCCTGCACTTCCACCAGCGTGCCCACGCCATCGGCATAGCGCTTGCTGACAATGCGCGCGGCTTCTTCCGACTGCTTCACCGCCAGCTCGCGAGTCTTGACCTGATTGGCGGCATCGACCGCCTTGCGATAACTGTCTTGCACCTGCATGCCGAGCTGGTTCTGTTCGCTCTGCAGTTTGGCCTGCAGTTCCATACGCTGGGCCACGGCCTGATCGACCGCGTTGCGCGTCACGCCGCCGTCGAAAATCGTCCAGTTGAGCTGTGCCCCCACGGTGTAGCTGCGCGATTCGAAGCCGAGGTTGGGATCATTGGTATCGAAGCGCGCCATGGCGCCGACTTGCGGATAACGGTCAGCGCGCGCCACCTCGATCTTGCCGCCCGCCGCGGCGATTTGGTGCTGCAGCGCCTGAATTTTCGGATTGCGCTCCATCGCCTGTCCGACCCACGCATTCGGGTCGCCCTCGGGCATGGTCACCATGACTTCCGGCCCCAGGGTGATGGGCTGATTCAGCGGCACACCGAGCACCACATGCAGCGCGTCCATCGCCTGCGCTTCCATATCGGCGGCCTGATCCTGTTGCAGCTTCACGTCTTCCTGACGCACCTGCGCGGAAAGCAAATCGCTCTTGATCACCACGCCTTGCTTGAACAGGCTGTCCACCGTTTTCACCTGGCTTTGCGCCGCCTCCAGCGCCTTCGCCGCGACGCCCTTGAAGGCACGCGCGGTGTACACGCC
Source organism: Thiomonas sp. OC7 (assembly GCF_900634595.1). NCBI lineage: Bacteria > Pseudomonadati > Pseudomonadota > Betaproteobacteria > Burkholderiales > Thiomonas > Thiomonas sp. OC7. The sequence goes on from NZ_LR131953.1 coordinate 1,001,915, forward strand.
GTCATACGCCTGCAGGGCGTGGTAGATGATCTGCTGCCTGGCCGCCTGATCACCGGCCTGCGCCGCCATCAACATGGAGCGGGCCTGTTGCAGATACCCCTGCAGCTTGCCACCGGTATAAATCGGCAGCTCGGCCTGGATGCGGGTGTTGAAATTGTTGACCGAACCGGGGTAATTGAGCGAGTTGGGCGCCACGCTCAGCACATTGGGGTTGGTCGGGTCGAACTGCCCAGCGCCGAAATCGTTGAACGTCGCTTGCCGCTGCGACAGCTTGATGCCGAAGGCATTGAGCGCGTCGTTAGTGCGGGTCACCCCTGCCGACACGGTAATCTTGGGCATTTTGGCGCCCTCGGCCTGATTGATGCCGGCACGCGCCTGCGCCATCTGCGCTTGTACCCCCATCAGATCGGGGTTTTGCTTCAGCGCCACATCCACCGCCTGGCGGAAATCCAGCGTTTCAGCCTGCGCCGACGCCAAACTCCCCAGAACGTAAAGACAAGCACCTGCCAACAACCCGACGCGCACGCGTCGAGGTATGGAATCCGTCATCATCCAGCTCCGCCAGAAAGAGGAAATCTAACCAAGGAATGCGTGTAACCGCCCCTGAAGCACCACACCCTCAGGTGTATAGCCCCCACGCGGGGCAAACTGCTGCCGAGAATAGCCGCCCTGCTGGGCGAGGTCACGCGATATATACAGGCCGGAGTATATCAATACTCATGGGGGTATATGATTTCCCGTTTTGCAGAGGGGCGATTTGTCGCCAAGTCGCGACAAACCTCTTTCCGACCTTTCCGACCTATCCGCGCTCAGGCCGCGCCCGGTTTGGCCTTGAGCGCCTGCGCACTTTCTTTCAGCGCGCGGTCGATGAAGGCGCCGTAAAAATCCGCCGTCGGCGCCCCGGTGATGCGCTCGCCAATCTCTTTACCGCCGGGCCCGAAAAACAACACTGTCGGCGCAAGCCGGATGCCGAACTGCCGAGCCAGTTGGACGCCCGTCGTCGGCTTGCCATCGAATCCGGTGACCGGGGTGCGACTGGTGATCTCGATCTGCTGCACCACATAGCCTTCTTTGGCCATGAACTGATACTGAGTGCGCCGCAGCTTTTCGCAGAACGGGCAATTGGGCAGACTGAACATGACGATGAGAGGCTGATCCTTTGCCGCGGCCTGAAGTGCACTCTGCTGCAGGTTCTGCACCGGCGGCAGCGGCGTTTCCGCCCAAGCCGCGCCTGCCGTCAGGCTCAGCAAAAGCAGTGAAACAAAGCGCAGAAACTGTCGCCACTGTTGGTTTATTGCGACGAAGCCCTCGCGAAGATCGCACTGAGCGCCCCCAGGGCTGGGCTGCACCCAGCCCGCCCCCCGTGGGGGGCAAGGAAACTTGGGGCGGCCCTGCGTTTCCTTGAGAGAAAACACCTTCACCTTCGACATACTGACACCTCGACTCCGAAGTCACGGGATAATGGGGGTATGTTATCCACAGCCCGATACCCAGCGGCAGCGTCGGTGATCCGTTTTTCCACCCTGCTGCTTACCGCTGCGGCGCTTCTCAGCGCCTGCTCTCCCGCACTCGACTGGCGCGATGTGCGACCGAAAGACATCAACATTCTGCTGACCTATCCCTGCAAACCGGAGCAGATCGCGCAGGACGTGGAGCTGGCCGACCAGAAAATAAAAATGAGTATGACCGGCTGCGTGGCCGACAAAATGACCTTTGCGCTCGCCCACGCCCAGCTGCCCAACCCCGCGCTGGCCGCCCGGGCGCTGGCTCAGTTGCATCAGGCCGCGGTGGACAATGTGCATGGCAAGGTCACCTTCTCGTCGCCTGACATTCCCAAAAATGCCACACCGGGTCTGCCAGACGGCCTGGATCTTCGCATCGACGGTCAGACGCCTGACGGCAAGCCGGTGCGAGAGCGGGTTTTGCTGTTTTCTCAGGGCAATAACGTCTACCAGGTCACCGCGTTTGCCCCCACAGACGACTTCAAGGATGAAGCGGCGCAAACTTTCGCCGGATCTGTGAATTTATCCCCCTCCCCCTGAAAACCAGCGACCTATCATGCAAAGCAGGTTCACTCGCCGGTAAGGTTCGTATGCCCGGTCTATTCATCATTGCCCACGCCCCGCTCGCCAGCGCCTTGAAAGAATGCGCCAGCCACGTGTACGCCGGATGTCCGCAAAAGTTGCTGGCTTTCGACGTGGCGCCCGACGCCGTGGTTGAAGACACCGCGCAGGCCGCCCTGCCCGCGCTGCGCCAGTCCGCGGCAGATGGCAGCGCCCTGGTGCTGGTCGACGTTTTCGGCGCCACGCCGAGCAATATCGCGCTGCGACTGTCCGAGCTGGCGGGCGACCTCAAGCTCAAGATCGTGGCCGGGGTGAACCTGCCCATGCTGCTGCGGTCGGTGTGCTATCAGGCTGAGTCGCTCGACGGTCTGGCCGCCCGCGCGACGGCTGGCGCCGTTCAGGGCGTGGTTCAGGTTTCCGCCGACGCCCCACAACAACAGTCCCTCCGCAGTCCTTCTCATGCCGCAACGCATCATTCAAGTCAGCAATAAGCTGGGTTTGCACGCCCGCGCGTCGGCCAAGCTCACCAAGCTCGCGGGACAGTTTCCCTGCGACATTTTCATTTCCAAGGGCGCGCGCCGCGTCAACGCCAAAAGCATCATGGGGGTGATGATGCTGGCGGCGGGCATCGGCTCCACCGTCACCGTCGAAGCCGAAGGCGATCAGGCCGATATCGCCCTCGACGCAGTGCAGGCGCTGTTCGACGACAAGTTCGGCGAAGGCGAGTAAGCGCGGCGCAAGGCCTCGCAGCTTTACATATCTTCACCCCCGCGAGACTTGCGGGCAATCGCCGCCTCGCAAAATGGATTCATCGTCACTTCCTTTTCAAGGACTGCCATGAATCCTCAAACCTCTTCTCCTTCCACGTCCGCCAAGGTGTCGCGGCTGCGCCGCACTCTGGGCATGGTCAGCGCCGCAGTCGTCGTCGCCGTGGCCAGCCACGCCGCGCTGGCCAGCGCGCAAACCCCGCCGCCAGATGCCCCCATGCAGCACGGCGCCATGGGGGGCAAGATGGGCCATTGTGGCCCCGGCAAACACGGCGAACGCGGCATGGAGCGCATGCTTTCCAAAGCTGGCGTCAGCCCGGAGCAACGTGACAAAATGCGCGCGCTGCAAAAACAATCCTGGGAAAAAGCTCGCCCGGAAATGGAGCAAATGCGCGGTCTGATGCAGCAGCGCATGAAGCTGCTGGCCGCGCCGCAGATCGATCGCGGTGCACTCGAGGCCTTGCGCGACAAGCAGATGGCCCTGGCCAACCAGCTCTCGCGCAACCGCACACAGACGCAGTACGAAATGGCGCAAATCCTCACCCCCGAGCAACGCGCCAAGCTCTACGCCATGATGGAGCACCGCATGGAGCGCATGGAACATCGTCACGGCCACGGCATGGGCCCTGGCATGATGCAATAAGGTTTCTTCACAGAGGGACGCAGGCCGCTTGTCGCGGCCTGTCTGTTTTTACTGAAACTTTGTTTTGCTCAACGGGATTTCCCATGACCCCGCAAACCCGCACCTCCCCCAGCCAGCTGCTGCTGGTTGAAGACGACCTCCGGCTGGCCCAACAGGTCAGCGACTTCCTGCAGAGCGCCGGCTGGCAGGTGACGCATGCGGCCAATGCTGCGCAGGCCGAGGGCGAACTCAACCCGCGGCGCGGCGACGCCCTGGGTTTCGACGCGCTCGTACTCGACCTCATGCTGCCCGACGGCGACGGCCTCGACATCTGCCGCCGCCTGCGCACCCACAGCGATCTGCCCGTGCTCATGCTGACGGCCCGCGGCGACCCGTTCGACCGCGTGGTCGGGCTGGAGATCGGCGCCGACGACTATCTCACCAAACCGTTCGAGCCGCGCGAGTTGCTGGCGCGGCTGCGCGCCATTACCCGCCGCCGCGCGGGCAGCCTGTCGCCGCGCGATCCGCAGGCCGAACAAATCCTGCGCTTCGGGCGCCTCGATATCGACCCTGCCGCCCGTCAGGCGCGCATCGATGGGGAAGACCGGCCGATGACGGCCTACCAGTTCGATCTGCTGCAAGTGCTCGCGCGCCATCCGGGCCGGGTGCTGACGCGCGAGTTCCTGCTGGGCGCCGTCAAGGGGGAATCGCTCGAAGCCTTCGACCGCTCCATCGACGTGCATATCAGCCGCATCCGCGCCGCGATCGAAGACGATCCGCGCCACCCCCGCCGCATTCTCACCCTGCGCGGCGCGGGTTATGTGTTCACCAAATCGCAGGACGGCATCTGAACATGGCTTCGCCCATGCCGCCCGGCGCCGTGCCGACCCCGCCCGCAGCGACGGAGCCCGGCGTAGACAAGCAGGCCAAACTCTGGAAGCGGCTGTGGGTCGCCCTGATTCTGGCGCTGCTGGTGCAGGCGCTCGTTTCCGCCCTGGTGTTTCATTGGGTGTTCGAGATGGATCCGCAGCGGGCTCAGTTCCGGCGCGAAGTCTTCCGCGCCTTCATGCTGCAACACGGCATCGGCCCGCCCTCGCCCTGGCGACATCTGCTGATGTCGCCCTTCTTCGGCACCGTGGTCACCGCCATTCTGCTCAGCCTGGTCACTTACCCCATCATGCGGCGGCTGACCCGACGGCTGGAAAATCTCCAGCAGGGCGTGCGAGCCTGGGGCGGCGGCGACCTGAGCGCGCGCGTGCCCGTGCAAGGCCGCGACGAAGTGGCGCAACTCGCGCAGAGCTTCAACACCGCCGCCGGGCGAATTGAATCGCTGATGCAGAGCCACAAATCGCTGCTGGCCTACACCTCGCACGAACTGCGCACCCCGCTCACGCGGCTGCGTCTCAGCCTGGAAACGCTGTCCACCCCCGTGCCCGCCGCTGCGCGCGATGTCGCCGCGCGGGCTGCCAAGCACGATCTCGCCGAGCTCGATGCGCTGATCGACGACATCCTGCTCTCCAGCCGACTCGATGCCGCGACCGGACAAACCCTGCAGCTCGAAGAACTGGACCTGCTCGCCCTACTGGCCGAAGAAGCCGCACGTTTCGACGTTGAAGTGCACGGCGACTGGATCACCCTGCAAGGCGACGAACGCCTGCTGCGCCGCGCCGTGCGCAACCTGCTCGACAACGCCCAGCGCCACGCGCCGGGCGCCGCGCCGCAAGTCAGCCTGACCGCGGTGCAGGGCGGCGGCATCATCCGCGTCTGCGACCAGGGGCCGGGCATTCCCCCGGCCGATGCGCAGCGCATTTTCGAGCCTTTCGAGCGCCTGTCCGGGCGCGGAGAAGGCACCGGGCTGGGCCTGGCCCTGGTGCGCCGCATCGCCCGCCAGCATGGCGGCGAAGCCCGCTGCCTGCCCCGCGCGGGCGGCGGCACCTGCTTCGAAATCTGGCTCGGACGCAAGCCCTGAGCGCGGCGCCGCCGTTGCCGCCGCGCGCAAGACTGGCGCAATACTTGCTTGGCCCGTGCCTGCTTTCAGAACCTCCCATTGGAGCGACCGAAAGCTCCGGTTTTTTTAATACCATGCGTGACCGGACGCGGAAAGTCGCAGCAAAACAGGGGCTATTCGTTCTGCTTCGAGAGCATCCTGGGCAGCCTGCCATCGCTGGCGAACATCAAAACATCGCAGTTCACACCTCTTAAGGAAAAAATCATGACGTTCACTCTTCGCAAGCTCGCATCGCCGCTCCGTCTGGGTGCGTTGACGGGTTCCGTGGCGCTTTGCGCGGTTTTCTGCGCCAGCGCATCTGCAGCCTCCATCGACCTGCCGCAGAAATACAAGCAACAAGGCCACCTGACCATCGCTGCCGACGCCACCTATGCGCCGATGGAATTCATCGCCAAGGACGGCAAGACCGTCGTCGGCGCCGACGTCGATCTGGGCAAGGCCATCGCCAAAAAGCTCGGCGTGAAGGCCGATTTCATCAACGCCAGTTTCGACAGCATCATTCCGGCGCTGCAGTCGGGCAAGTACGACATGAGCATGTCGTCGTTCACCATCACCAAAAAGCGTGAAGAAGTCGTCGACTTCGTCAGCTATATGACGGCGGGCACCTCGTTCTACGTCAAGGCCAAGGGCGGCCCCAAGGTCAATGGGCTGGCCGATCTGTGCGGCATGTCCGTGGCCGTGGAAAAAGGCACGACCCAGGCCGCAGACGCCGCCAAGCAGAGCCAAGAATGCGTGGCCGCCGGCAAGAAGGCCGTGACGGTGTCGGTGTTCCCCGACCAGAACGGCGCCAACCTCGCCATCGTCAGCGGCCGCGCACAAGTGGGCATGGCCGACTCGCCGGTGGCGGCCTGGATCGTTGAAGAGTCTCGCGGTCAGTTCAAGCTGACCGGCGAGTCCTACAACTCCGCGCCCTATGGCATTGCGATTCCGAAGAACAGCGGCCTGGCCGAGCCGGTATTGCAAGCCCTCAAGGAAGTGATCGCCAGCGGCGAATACGCCAAGATCCTGCACAAATGGGGCATCACCCAGGGCGGCATCAAAGACCCCGCCATCAACCCGGCCGTGCAGTAAGCACCCTCGCAGCCAAGCTATGTAGTCGACCTGATAAGACTTGGTGCCCTGCGCCCGGGCGGCAAAAGAAGCCAACCTGGGGCAGGGCTGCAACCGTATCGGCGCTTGCTCGTCCTGGGTCTTCCTCTCTTATCCCCATCAGTTTAGGAATCGAATGATGATTCGCGTTCTCCGAGGCTTCGCCTCTCTCCGCTGCGGCTTGGCCGCCCTTAGCGCAATCGCAATCGGCATGACCCTGGCCTCTTCGGCTGCGGCGGCCACGATCGCCCTGCCCGCCAAGTACAAGCAGCAAGGCGAATTGACCTTTGCTTTCAATGCCGCCTACGCGCCCATGGAGTTCATCGCCAATGACGGCAAGACCATGATCGGCCTCGACATCGATCTGGCCAACGCCATTGCAAAAAAGCTTGGCGTCAAGGCCAAGTTTGTCCAAGCTGGTTTTGACACCATCATTCCTGGGCTGCAATCGGACAGGTATGACTTGAGCATGTCGTCTTTCACCATCACCAAAAAGCGCGAGGAGGTGATGGACTTCGTCAGCTACTTCACTGCTGGCACCTCCTTTTACGTCAAGGCCAAGGGTGGCCCCGCGGTTGCCTCGTTGGGAGATTTGTGCGGCCTGAGTGTGGCTGTGACCAAGGGCACGATTCAATCCGAAGACGCCACCAAGCAGAACCAGGAATGCAAGGCTGCGGGCAAGAAAGGCGTGGACGTGCAGTTCTATCCCGACCAAAACGCCGCCAGCCTGGCTATGGACAGCGGCCGCGCGCAAGTGTGCATGGCCGACTCTCCGGTGGCGGCGTGGATCGTTAAGGAATCGCGCGGCAAGTTCAAGCTTTCGGGTGTGCCCTACAACTCCGCGCCCTACGGCATTGTCATTCCCAAGAACAGCGGCCTGGCCGAGCCGGTGCTGCAGGCGGTCAAGGCGGTCATGGCCGATGGCGAGTACACCAAAATCCTGAAAAAGTGGGGCGCTGAGCAGGGTGCGATCACCACGCCTGAAATCAACCCTGCCGTGCAGTAAGTTCAATCCCCCGCTGTGACCGCGCGCCACAGCGGGTCGCCTGATCGGTTCCATTCCATGCGACCTGACGATATTCAAGCCATCCCGGCCCGACATCCCGGCCGCTGGGTGGCCGCTGCCGCTGTTTTTGTGCTTCTCCTAGCCACGGCCTACTCATTGACGACCAACCCGCGCTTCGAGTGGTCGGTCGTCGGTGAATATTTCTTCTCTGTGCGCATCCTGCACGGTTTGCTGCTCACGCTCGAACTCACCGTGATTTCGATGGTCATCGGCGTGGCGCTGGGCGTGCTGCTGGCGGTCATGCGGCTTTCGCACAACCCGATGGTCTCGAAGGCGAGCTGGTTCTACATCTGGCTGTTCCGCGGTACCCCGGTGCTGGTGCAGATTCTGTTCTGGTTCAACATCACCGCGCTCTACCCCAATATCGGCTTTGGCTCCTGGAGTTTCGATGCCAACAACCTGATCACCCCCTTCGTCGCCGCCATTCTGGCGCTGGGCCTCAACGAAGGCGCTTACATGGCCGAGATCGTGCGCGCGGGCATTCTGTCGGTGGACGAAGGCCAGAGCGAGGCCGGGGCCGCCCTGGGCATGTCGCGGTTGCAGATCATGCGACGCGTGGTGCTGCCGCAAGCCATGCGGGTCATCGTGCCGCCCACCGGCAACGAGGCGATCTCGATGCTCAAGACCACCTCGCTGGTCAGCGTGATCGCCGTAAGCGATTTGCTGTATTCGGCGCAACTCATCTACTCCGTGAACTACCGCACCATTCCGCTGCTGCTGGTGGCCAGCATCTGGTACCTGATCGTGACCACGTTGCTGTCGATCGGGCAGTTCTACATCGAACGCCATTTCGGCCGCAGCGCCACCCGTCAACTGGCCCCCACGCCATTGCAGCGTCTGCGCCAGCTCGCCTTCGGACGGGGCGCAAACAACGAGGGCGCCCAATGAACCAGCCCATGGTCAAGGCCGAAGGCGTGCACAAACGCTTCGGCTCCGTCGAGGTGCTCAAGGGCATTTCGATGGAGGTCGCGCGTGGCGAAGTGGTCTGCCTGTTGGGTGCATCGGGCTCGGGCAAATCCACCTTTCTGCGCTGCATCAACCACCTAGAAAAAATCGATGCCGGCCGTCTGCTGGTCGATGGCGAGTTGGTCGGCTATCGCCAGATCGGCGAACGGCTGCACGAGTTGCACGACCGCGACATCTGCCGCCACCGCGCCGAAGTCGGCATGGTGTTTCAGCGCTTCAATCTGTTCGGCCACATGACCGCGCTGGAGAACATCATCGAAGCGCCCATGCTGGTGCGCAAAATGCCCAAGGCGCAAGCCACCGAGCGTGCCCGCGAGCTGCTCGCCCGCGTCGGGCTGGCCGATCGCGGCAGCGCCTATCCCAACCAGCTCTCGGGCGGGCAGCAGCAGCGCGTCGCCATCGCCCGCGCACTGGCCATGAGCCCCAAGCTCATGCTGTTCGACGAACCGACCTCTGCGCTCGACCCCGAACTGGTCGGCGAAGTGCTCGACGTCATGAAGTCGCTCGCGCGCGACGGCATGACCATGGTGGTCGTCACCCACGAAATGGGCTTTGCCCGCGAAGTGGCCGACCGCGTGGTGATGATGCACCAGGGAAAAATCATCGAATCCGCGCCGCCGGAGCAGTTTTTCGGCGCGCCGCAGCACGAGCGCACGCGGCAGTTCCTGTCCAAGATTCTCTGAGGTCATTGCCCAATTGCATTTGGCCCCAGAGGCATTAGCATCGTTTCCGTTTGTAACAACACAGCCACGGAGATCGATCATGACTCGCAGCCCCACCTCCCCCGCTCGCCGCCGCGTTCTTGCGCTCGCTGGCGGCGCCGCTTTGCTCTCCCCTCTTGCTCTGCGCCCTGCGTTTGCGGCCGAGTACCTCACCATCGCCACCGGCGGCACCAGCGGCGTGTACTACCCACTAGGCGTTGCGCTCTCACAGATCTACACCAAGGCCATACCTGCGGCCAAGAGTTCAGTCCAGGCGACCAAGGGATCGGTGGAAAACCTCAATCTGCTTGAAGCAGGCCGCGCCGAGCTGGGTTTCTCGCTGGGCGATTCGTTGTCGGACGCCTGGAAAGGCGAGGCCGACGCCGGGTTCAAAGTCCCGCTGAAAAAACTGCGCACCATGGCAGCGATCTATTCCAACTATGTACAGATCGTGGCGCGCGCAGATTCGGGCATCAAAACCTTGGCCGATCTGAAAGGCAAGAGCATATCGGTGGGTGCCCCCAAGAGCGGCACCGAACTCAACGCTCGCGCCTTGATCAAGGCTGCCGGGCTGAGCTACAAAGATTTTTCCAAGGTGGAATACCTGCCTTTCGGTGAGTCGGTGGAACTGATGAAAAACCGTCAGCTCGACGCCACGCTGCAATCGGCCGGGCTGGGCGTGTCTTCGTTGCGTGATCTGGCTGCGTCGCAAAAAATCGTGGTGGTTCCCGTGCCTGCTGACATCATCGCCAAGGTGGGCGATCCGGCGTATCAAAGCGGGGTCATTCCAGCGAACACTTATGAAGGCCAGACCGCCGCCGTGCCGACAGCGCGCATCCAGAATTTCCTCGTCACCCGCGAAGGGCTGAGCGAAGAGATGGTCTATCAGATGACCAAGGCGATGTTCACCCACCTGCCCGAACTCGTGGCGGCGCATGCCGCGGCCAAAGGCATCAGCCTCAAGGACGCGCCGCTGAACTCGCCCGTGCCGCTGCACCCCGGCGCGGCCAAGTACTACCGCGAAGCGGGTGTGCTGAAGTAAACCCCAGCAAGGCTTTTTCGCCTCGGCCCGCCTGCATGGGCCGTCTCATCCATCGTGTGGCGCCGCCACGAGCGGCCTTCACCCGCCTCGGATTCCAGCCATGAGCACCACCGCCGACGACTTGATCCACACTTCCTCCGAGCCGCACGCCGACAGCGGCCACCAGCGCAGCTTATCCGGCCTTGCCCAGCGCAGCGTCATGGCGGCGGCGCTGGCGTTTTCGGCCTATCAGCTCGTCGTAGCCGCCTTCCACCCGCTGTCGAGCCTGGTGATGCGCTCGCTGCATGTGGGCTTTCTGATGTTGCTGGTGTTCTGGGTCGTGCCGGCGTTCAAGCGCGGGAGCTGGATGCACCGCATTCCGTGGTTCGACTGGTTGCTGGGCGCAGCCGCCTTCGGGCTCGGGCTGTATCACTGGTTTTTCGAAGCCGACCTGATTCAGCGCAGCGGCGACCCGACGCTGTCAGACCTCTGGGTCGGCGCCGCGGTGGTGGTGTTGCTGTTCGAGGCGGCCCGGCGCAGCCTGGGCTTGGCGCTGCCGCTGGTGTGCGCGGCCTTTCTGCTTTACGGCCTGTTCGGCCAGTACCTGCCTGATGCCATCAGCCACCGCGGCTACGGGCTCGACCAGATCATCGGTCAGCTCTATCTCGGCACCGAGGGCATTTACGGCATTCCCACCCTGGTGTCGGCGACCTACATCTTTCTGTTCATTCTGTTCGGCGCGTTTCTCGAACATGCCGGCATGATTCGGCTGTTCAACGCCCTGGCGCTGGGGCTGGTGGGCAAGGCGCGCGGCGGCCCGGCCAAGGTGGCCGTCATCTCTTCCGGATTGATGGGCACCATCTCCGGCTCCGGCGTGGCCAATGTGCTCACAGTAGGCCAGTTCACCATTCCGCTGATGAAGCGCTTCGGCTACTCGCCGGTGTTCGCCGGGGCGGTGGAAGCTACGGCCAGCATGGGCGGGCAGATCATGCCGCCGGTCATGGGCGCGGTGGCCTTCATCATGGCCGAAACCCTCAATGTGCCGTATGCCGACATCGTCAAGGCCGCCGTCATTCCGGCCGTGCTCTACTACCTCACCGCGTTCTGGATGGTGCATCTGGAGGCGGGGCGCAAGAAATTGCTCGGCCTGCCTGCCGACCAGATTCCCAACTCCTGGAAGGCGCTGAAGGAAAACTGGCATCTGGCCCTGCCGCTGGCCGCGTTGGTGTGGATGCTGTTCCACGGCTTCACCCCGATGTTCGCCGGCATGATGGGGCTGTCGCTCACCGCCATTTTGCTGCTGGGCGCAGCCATCGCCGCGCGAATTTCGCATACGGCGTTCCGCATGGTGTTCTGGTTTGCCTGCGGTCTGGGCGCGGCGGCGTTTCTGCAGTTCGGCATCTTGCCGGTGTTGGGGGTCATTGCGGCGCTGGTCGCCATCAACTTGGTGGTCAAGGGCGGACGTCAGACGCTGCGCGTTTTGCGCGACAGCCTGATCGACGGCGCCCGGCAGGCCCTGCCCGTGGGCATCGCCTGCGCCATCGTCGGCGTGATCGTCGGTGTGCTCACCCTCACCGGCGCTGCCACGAGCTTTGCCGGGTTCATCGTGGACATCGGCGCGCACAGCCTGCTCCTCTCGCTGCTGCTCACCATGGCGGTCTGTCTGGTTTTGGGCATGGGCATTCCCACCATCCCGAACTACATCATCACCAGTTCGATCGCCGCGCCCGCCCTGCTTAAGCTGGGCGTGCCGCTCATCGTCAGCCACATGTTCGTGTTCTATTTCGGCATCATGGCCGACCTCACGCCGCCCGTGGCGCTGGCCGCGTTCGCCGCAGCCTCTGTGGCCAAGGCTTCGCCGATGCGCATTGGCTTCAAGGCCACGCAGATCGCGTTGGCGGGCTTCGTTGTGCCGTATATGGCGGTGTACGACCCGCAGCTCATGCTGCAAGGCGACTGGACCTGGCTGGGTGTGGCCTTTGTGACGGCCAAGGCCATTTTGGCCATTGTGCTGTGGGGCGCGGTGGCCGTGGGTTATCTGCGCGGACCGATGTCGGTGCTTGAACGCCTGCTGGCGTTCTGCGCTGCCGCCTTGCTGATCACTGCGCTGCCGATGACCGACGAGGCCGGGTTCGCCTTGGCGGCCATCGTGCTGCTCTGGCATGGCCTGCGCGCACGCGGACTGGCCGCACACGCGGCGACCTGAAAGATCAAAGCTTTTTCTGCCAGAACAGAGCCCGGCCAAAGGCCGGGTCGAGCGCATAGGTCTCGAAGCCGAAGCGCCGATAACTCGCAATGGCTGACGCGTTGCCGTCGAGCACTTCCAGGGTGAGCTTGCCGCAGCCCCGAAGGCGCGCCACGTCTTCCACCCGCTGCAGCAGGCGGTGCGACAGGCCCTGGCCGCGGTAGTCGGGCTCGACGTAAACGTCGTGCACGTTCATCAGCGGTAGCGCCATGAAGGTGGAGAATCCTTCGAAGCAGTTGATCAGCGCGGCGGGTGTGGCACCGTCCAGGGCAAGGACGCCAAAATAGTCAGAACGCTCGCGCAGGCGCTGCACCAGCACGGCCTTGACCTCGGGAGCGAGGTCTTCGCCGCCTCCCATCGGATCGCGGGCGTAGCGGGAAATGAGTTCCAGCAGCGCGCGGGCATGCTCAGGAAGGGACAAATCGACATCGACAAGGGTGATCACGCTGCACATCTCCAATGAAAACGGGGCGCCTTCGCGACGCCCCGTGTTGGCAGAAATGGTAGCGCGAGGCCGGTTCAGCTTATTTTTTGATGTCGCCGCAAGCCACGTATTTCTTCAGGTCCTGCGCGCTTTCATGCACGTTGATGGCCATGGGCTCCTTGAACAGATCGTCCATGCTCACGGACGGCAGCTTGGTGACCGACTTGCCGTCCACCACGTTTTCCAGCGGATACTTGGGAACCGGGTTGAGGTTGGCGCAGGTGCCGGGGTGGATATGGTCGGGCTGCGCCACGCCTTTGGGTCCGCCCTTGATATGGACGGTGACTTCGATGCCCTTGCCCATGGGCTTGATCAGGGCGTAGCCGGTTTCGCCGGAATTGTTCTGGGCGGCAAGCTCGATCTTCAGTTCGTGCGGCATGGTGGAGGCAAAGGCCGGTGCGGCAGCAAAGCCGAGCAGGGCCAGGGAGAGTGCAAGTTTGTGCATGGTGAACTCCAGGGAAAAGGGCATTGATCAGGGAAAACACCGCGCGCTCTGCGGCGCAAAAGTGCTTTACGAAGCTTAATGAGCCGCGCATCTCCATGCTGGCCCGTCTGGTATTGCGTGGCGCAGGGTGTTTTGCGCCGCCGCGCCGCCGTTACCATCGCCGCATGGCTCTTCAACTGTTCGGAATTCCGGTTTCTCGCGGCATGGCCATCGGGCGTGCCGTCATCCTCGCTTCGGCCCGGCTGGACGTGGCGCATTACTTCGTCGACCCCGGCACGGAAGAGGCGGAAATTGAGCGCCTGCGCGCCGCGCGCCGCGCCGTGCGCGCCGAACTCGACACCCTCAAGGCGGATCTGCCCCCCGATGCCCCGGCCGAAATGGCCGCCTTCATCGATGTGCACAAAATGCTGCTCGATGATCGGCAGATGGCGCTCGACACCATCACCTGGATACGCCAGCGCCGCTACAACGCCGAGTGGGCGCTCACCGCCCAGCTCGACGTCATTTCGCGCAATTTCGAGGAAATGGACGACACCTATCTGCGCGAACGCATCGCCGACGTCGAGCAGGTGGTCGAACGCGTGCTGCGCGCCCTTCGCGGCAGCGCGGGGCTGGCCCGCTCGGCCAGCGGCAATGGCGATCTGGTGCTCATCGCCCACGACATCGCCCCGGCCGACATGCTGCAGTTCAAGACCGGGGTGTTCCGCGGCTTCGTCACCGATGTGGGCGGCAAAACTTCGCATACCGCCATCGTCGCCCGCAGTCTGGATATTCCCGCGGTAGTCGGCGCGCGCTCGGCCGGCAGCCTGATCCGCCAGGACGATCTGGTCATCATCGACGGCGACAGCGGGCTGCTCATCGTCGATCCGTCACCCGTCATCCTCGAAGACTACCGCCTGCGCCAGCAGGAATCGCAGCTCGCCCGCGAACGGCTCAAGCGCCTGAAATTCACCCCGGCGCGCACCCTCAACGCCGAGCCGGTGGAGTTGCTCGCCAACATCGAGCAGCCCGAAGACTGCGCGCCCGCGCTTGAAGCCGGTGCGATGGGGGTGGGCCTGTTCCGCACGGAATTCCTGTTCATGAATCGTGGCGACCATCTGCCCGGCGAAGACGAGCAGTACGCCGCGTACAGCCGCGTGATGCAGGCCATGCAGGGCAAGCCGGTCACCATCCGCACCATCGATATCGGCTCGGACAAACCGCTCGACGCCGAAGACTATCGCGACGGCGAGTTCACCCACCTCAACCCGGCGCTAGGGCTGCGCGCCATTCGCTACAGCCTGTCCGACCCGGCGATGTTCCGCATGCAGTTGCGCGCCTTGCTGCGCGCCGCCCGGCTCGGGCCGCTGAAGGTGCTCATCCCCATGGTGGCCCACGCCAGCGAAATCCGCCAGACCCTTGCCGAACTCAACAAGGCCCGCGCCGAACTCGATGCCAAGGGCGTTTCATACGGCCCGGTGGAACTGGGCGCGATGATCGAAGTGCCGGGCGCCGCCTTGGCGCTGCCCTTGTTCCTGCGGCATTTCGACTTCCTGTCGGTCGGCACCAACGACCTGGTGCAATACACCCTGGCGATCGACCGCGCGGATGAGAGCGTCTCCAACCTCTACGACCCGCTGCATCCCGCAGTGCTCAACCTGCTGGCGCAGATCATCAGCCAGACCCGTGCTGCGGCCGCCTGGAAGGGCCGGCCGGTGGAAGTGAGCGTGTGCGGCGAAATGGCCGGCGACCCGAGCATGACCCGCCTGCTGCTGGGCATGGGCCTGCGCAGTTTTTCCATGCATCCGTCGCAGATCCTCGCGGTCAAACAAGAAGTGCTGCGCGCCGACCCCGACAAGCTCGCGCCGCTGGTACAGACCGTGCTGTCGAGCTTCGAGCCCGAAGAACTGCAGGCGGCGCTCGCGGCGTTGGGTTGAACCTGGCGGGAACCTGTCGAGCCAGGGCCAGTCTTCACCTGCAGACCTCCTGACGCCCTTTTCTCCGACCGATCCGTGCGCTTCGCCTCGCCTCATTTCCGCCTACGCCGCCTGCGCCGCATCAGCCAGCAAGCCACCCTCTGCCTGCTCGGCGCCGCGCTATCTGGCGCGCCGGTTTGGGCGCAAGGCGCTGACACCCGCGCCCCCGGCTACGCCAGCAGCCTGCCGACCTTGGGAGACCCCGCGCAGGGCAGCCTGTCTTCGGTACAGGAAAAACGTCTGGGCGAAATCATCATGCGAGAAATGCGGCAGGAGCCCGACTACCTGCACGACAGCCTGCTGCGCGACTACCTCCAGGCCATCGTCGACCGCCTCACGCCCGCTGCCCGGCGCACCGCCGAGATGGAGGCACCCGCGCACTTTCGCGTGTTTCTGCTGCGCGACCGCAGCTTCAACGCCTTTGCCCTGCCCGGTGGCTGGATCGGGGTGCACACCGGGCTGATCATCGACGCGCAATCGCACGATCAAGTGGCGGCCGTGTTCGCCCATGAAATGTCGCACATTACCCAGCGACACATCGCCCAGCGGCTGGCGCAGATGGGCCGCGACAGGCTGCTGAGCATCGGCTCGCTGCTGCTGGCCGTCGCCGCCGCGAGCGCGGGGCAGGACCAGGCCGCGCAAGGTCTGGCGATGGGCGGGCAGGCCGCAGCCATCGACAGAGCTCTGCGTTTTTCGCGCAGCAACGAGCGCGACGCCGACCGCACCGGCGAAGAGGTGCTGGCGGAATCGGGCTATCCACCGCAGGCCATGGCCAGCATGCTGCTGCGGCTGCAAAACCTCTCCCGGCTCGACGACTCCGATGTGCTGGCCTTCCTGCAAACGCACCCGCTGACCAGCGAGCGCATCGCCGACGCCCAGGCACGCGGCGGCAACCATCCCCTGCCACCCGACCACGATCTGATGTTCTGGCTCATGCACGCCCGCGCCCGCGCGCTCACCCCAACCAAGCGCGACGCCATGCAGCGCGAGGAAAAGCGTTTCAGCGCCGACAAAGCCGCCTTCCCCGCCCAGCAGGCCGCCATCGCCTACGGGCAGGCCGTGTTGCTGCAAAGGCTGGGCCGGTTCGACGCCGCCGCGGCGGCGCTCACGCGGGCGCAAGCCGCGGCCGCCAGCGCCCCAGCCGCCGAGCGTCTGCCCCTCGATCTGCTGCAGGCCGAATTGCTGCTGGAGCATCAACCCGCGCAGGCCGCCGATGCAGCGCGTGCGCTTTACCGCCAGTTTCCGCAGTCCACCGCCGCCCGGCATCTGCTGGCGCGCTGCCTGCTGGCTTTGCCCGATAAAAAATTGGCGCGCGAGTTTCTGCGCCAGCAGACCGTGGCGCATCCACAAGACATCGTGCTGTGGCAAGACCAGGCCCGCGCCGAGGCCGCCCTGGGCGCCTTTGCGGCGCAACATCGCGCCACGGCCGAGGCTTACGCCCTGCAAGGAAAGACCGAAGCGGCCATCGAACAACTGCACATTGCGCAGCGCACGCCGGGGGCGGATTACTTCGAGGCGTCGATCATCAACGCCCGTCTGCGCGCCCTCGAACAAGCGCACGCGCAGCAGGTGCAGATCGACAAGACGCTGCCGCAGTGAACGCTGCGCCGGAGCAATCGAATCTGCCGCGCAAGGATAATGCCGCGCATGGCTGCGCCTTCACCGACATCCCCTGCCCCGACCTCCGTGTCTGACCGATTCCCGCTATCGCAATCGCTTGCCCTTGGCCTGCTGGGGCTGGCCATGTCGCTGCCGCTGATCTGGCCTTTCGATCCGGGCGTGGTGGCCAAGATGGGCACCACGCTGGTTGCCGCCGCGCTCTGGGCCGCCGTGTTTCTCGCCGCAGCCTGGAGCGGCCTCACGCCGCGCTTCGGCCTGGCGGCGCTCGGCTTTGGCGTGGCCGCTGCCGTGGTCGGCCTGCAGACGCTCAGCGGGCAGCTCGCCTACGCCAGCCAGGGCGCGATCACCGTGGCGGTGTTGTTGAGCGCGGCGCTGATCGCTGGGCTGGGCAACGCCGCCGTGCGGCGCACCAGTCGTGCAGGCGCGGGTATGGACCCACACCCCTGGCTCGACGTGGCCGCGGCCGGACTGCTGCTGCAAGGGGTGATTCAGGTGGTGTTCGGACTGGTGCAGTTCGCCCTCTGGCAGATGCCGTCGCTGGCCTCCTGGCTGGCGGCGCATGCACCGCTGTACGCCGACCTCATCAGCTACCCCTCGACCGGGCGGGTGTTCGGCAATCTGCGGCAACCCAATCATTACGCCACCGCCGTCGCGCTCGGCCTGGCCGGGCTGGCCTGGTGGGCGCCGCGAGTGCGCGTAAGCGTGGTCTGGGCCGCCGTCATCGGCATGAGCTGGGCGCTGGTGGTCTGCGGCTCGCGCACGGGCATGGTGCAGGCGGTCGTCGCCGCCATTCTGGTGCTGATCGCGGTGCGCGGAGCCTGGCGCGACCCACGCTGGGCGGCGCTGGTGGCGGTGCCGGTACTGTATGCGCTGTGGTGGCTGGCGTTGCGCGAAGCCGATCACCTCGGCTGGATCAGCTTTCTCGATGCCGTGACGCGCCAGCTCGACCAGCCCGTCAATGCCCGCGCGCTGATCTGGCGCAACGCCTGGCAGGTGTTCGAGCATCTGCCCTGGTTCGGCGCGGGCTGGGGGCAATTGGGCTGGGGGCTGCAACACGCGGCCATTCATCATGCCCTGCACCCACTGCCGCTGGACAATATCGACAACGCCCACGATCTCATTCTGCAACTGCTGGCGGAAACCGGGCTGGTAGGCACCCTGCCGATTGTGATCGTCGCCCTGGCCTGGCTGTGGCGCTCGGCCCGGGGCTGGATGCAACAGGGCCGCGCCGCGCCGAACGACGCCTCGCCGATCGCCCTCACCGCCTGGATGGGCGTGGCGTTTCTGGGCCTGCACAGCTTGGTCGAATATCCCCTGTGGTATCTCTATTTCCTCTGGGTGTTTGCTTTTCTTGCAGGCTGGATGGACGGGTTCGGCCGCGGTGAGGCCGCCCCGGTCGCGCTGACGCTGCCCCGCCCTGCGGCACTCGCCGTGGGCGCGCTGGCCGTTGCACTGGTCGCCAAGGCGGGCTACGACTACAACCTCACCAACACGGCGTACTCCGCAGATCGCGTTGAGGCCGCTGCGGCCATCCGGCAGGCTCAGCGCAGCGATCTGTTCTTCCGGCCGCTGATCGGCTTTGCCGTGGCCAGCAGCCTTCAGGTGCGCGCCGCCGACTCTCACGCCGAGCTGCTGCGCGAGCAGGCCGAGATCGATCGCGTCAGCCATGCCTATGGCGATCCCAATCTGCTGATCCGGCGCATTCTGTTGCTCAGCCGCCTCGGCCACGCGCAGCAGGCGCTGGCGCTGGCGCGCTACACCGCCAGTTCGTTCTGGCTGTATGCCCCCGGACTGGTCAAGCAGTTCCCCGCGCAAGCCGCGCAGGCCGGTCTGTCTGCAGCGCAAACCGCACCTTTGCTCGCAGCCTTGAAGCAAGCCCCCGTGCTGCGACGGGTTGTCGTACCGGCCAATCACTGAACTCACCTCCCGCTGCACGCGGGAGGTGTGCAGGATTTGTCACAACGATCATCGCGCCGCTTGTCGAGGTCTTTTGATGCGGCGCAAAATAGACACTTACTCTGACGATTTCCCATGCCTTCCCTCGCCCGCGTACAGTCGATGTTGACCCAACCCGCCTTTCGGGAGGGGGTGCGCGATATGCGCGCCGTGTCTCTAGGCATCGCCGCCTGGGGATTGGTAACGGGCGTCGCCATGGTGAAGTCGGGGCTCAGCGTGCAACTGGCGCTGGCCATCAGCCTGTTCGTGTTTGCGGGCAGCGCCCAGCTCGCCGCGCTGCCGCTGATCGCAGCCGGAGCACCGCTCTGGCTAATTCTGGGCACCGCGTTTTGCGTCAATCTGCGTTTTGTCGTCTTCAGCGCGCAAATGCGCCCCTATTTCGAGCAGGTGCCGCGGTGGCGCCGTCTGGCCTACGGCTACCTGATCGGCGACCTGAACCAGGTGCTGATGATCCGGCGCCATCCCCACCCCACCCACGATCCGCAGCAGGCGCAATACTTTCTCGGCGTGTCGCTGACCAACTGGGTCGCCTGGCAGATTCCCTCGCTGCTCGGTATTGCAATGGCGCAGCACATTCCCGGCAGTTGGGGGCTGGCGTTTGCCGGCACGTTGGCGCTGCTGGGCATCGTGCTCTCGCTGCTGGCCGACCGCACGATAGCCGGGGTGATCATCGTCGCCTCGGCCTTGAGTGCGCTGTTGTTCTGGCTGCCGCTACGGCTCAATCTGGTGGCAGCCATCGTCGGCGCGCTGATCGTGGGCATGGCGTGGGAAGTCTGGAGCAGCCGCCAGCTCACCGCGAGCGCTGTACTCGACGGCACCAAACCTTGAGAATCGAGCGGCCATGACCTTGTTCCAGCAGATCGCCCTCGTGGTCGGCATGACGGCCGTCACGGTGCTGAGCCGCAATCTGTTTTTGCTCTCGCGCAAAGCCATGCCCTTGCCCGCGCGCGTCAAGATCGCCCTGCGCTTCGCACCCGCGGCAGCGCTGGCCGCCGTGGTGGCGCCCGAGTTGTTTTTACTCACCCCGCTCGGGCCGCCCTGGGTGAAACTGGGCGCCGCCGTCATTGCGGCGGGCTATTTTTTCGCACGCCGGGGCATTCTGGGCACCATACTCAGCGGCATGGTCGCCTATTGGGCCTTGAGCTGGATCAGCCACACTTGGGCTTGAGAACAACGGCGGGCAAAATTTACTCGCGCGTCGTATTACGGGTAATGCGGTGCGAGGTCGGCTCCACCGATGTGTCGGTGACACAGGTTCCAGCGATTTTTACCCTGCTGTTTTGCCACATACATGGCGTCATCGGCGCGTTGCAGCAACTCGAAGCTGCTGCGCGCATGCGTGGGAGCGGCCGCCACACCGATACTGGCCGTCACCCGCATGCCCGAGAGCAGGTCGTAGCCCGCCGCCGCGCAAACCTCGACGAGCTTGGCCGCGAGCGACTGCGCGGCCGACAGATCGGCCACGGCGCTAAGCGCCACAAATTCATCGCCGCCGATGCGGCCTATGGCGTCGTCGCGCCGCAGCACGTCCTGCATGGCGTGCGCCACCTGCACCAGCAAACGGTCGCCGCGCACATGACCGAGGCGGTCGTTGATCTGCTTGAAGCCGTCGAGATCGATGAAGCACAGAGCGAGCATGTCGTCGCGGGTGCGTCGCGCCAGCGCGGTATCGAGACGCTCCATAATGGCGCGGCGGGTGAGCACCCCTGTCAGCGCGTCGCGTTCGGCGCGGTGCAGCAGCCGGGCGTGGGTGTCGATCTGGTGGGTGATGTCGCGCACGAAGGTCAGTAGCGAAACCACGCGCCCTTCCTCGTCGCGCAGCGCCGACAACGTCCATTCCACCCAGATCCGCCGCCGGTCCTTGCGAATGTATTGCGCCTGTTCTACCCAGTTGTCGATCTCTCCGCGCAGCAAACGCTCGTAAACCGCCAGGGTGCGCGCGCGCTCCTCCTCGGGCACCCCCATGGCCAGGCGATGCGTGCCCAGGCGTTCGGCCTCGGAGTAGCCCAGAATGGCCTCGGCCGAACGCGACCAGCGCGTGACGATGAGTTCGGCGTTGCTCTCGATCACCCCCCAGGGCAGATTGTCCAGCGCCTGTTCGAGCAACCAGTTCGAGCGTTTGAGCGCCATCGCCGCGGTGACGTCGTCGTGCACATCGTGCGCAATGGTGTAAATGGCCTCGATGCGCCCGCCCACGCCACGCTCGGGAAACACCTGGATGCGCGCCCAGCGTGGCGGATCGAGGTGTCGCAGCAGGCGCAGATAATCGGCCTGCTGGCCCGCGAAACCCCGCTCGAACGCGGGCTGCGCCGCAGCCCAGGCCTCATCGCCGTAAAGCTCTTTGAGCGTTCTGCCGCGCAGTTGGTCAGGATTTCGCCGCGCCCAGCTCACATAGGGCGGATTGAAAAAGGTCAGCCGCCCGTCGGCGTCCCAGCGGCCTATGGGCAGATCGACCGCTTCGAGCAGACTTCTAACTTCCGGCACGGCGGCCAGTCCGGGCAAAAGCTCTACCTCGGGCATCGGGGCCGGGTTGGGCTCGGGCTGAAAGGGGTCGCTCATGGAGGAAGACAAGTGAGGTGTCGGGATTTTCGGAGTGCGCCGGGTGAGCCAGGTCAACCAGGCTGACGAGATTCTGACGGCTGGCGCGAAGTCGTCAAGAGCACGCTCTACACTACACCCCGGTTTCCTGTGAGGGATTCCACATTTTCGCTGATCGCATTATTTTGCCCATCCCCAATATCCCGCTACCCATGTCCCGCGCCACCAAAATCGTTGCCACCATCGGCCCTGCAAGCTCCTCGCCAGACATCCTCGAACGCATGCTCGCGGCCGGGGTCGATGTCGTTCGGCTCAACTTTTCTCATGGCAAGGCGCAAGACCATATCGACCGCGCCCAACTCATCCGCGAAACGGCCACCCGCCTGGGCAAGTCCGTTGCCATCATGGCCGATCTGCAAGGCCCGAAAATTCGGGTCGGCCGGTTCAAGGACGGCAAGGTCATGCTGCAACCCGGACAGAAATTCACGCTCGACGCCACCTGCGAAGTCGGCGATGAAACCCGCTGCGGCCTGGACTACAAAGACCTGCCGCGCGACGTGCACGCGGGCGACCGTCTGCTGCTCAACGACGGTCTCATCGTGCTTACCGTCGAGAGAGTGAGCGGGGAACAAATCCACACCGTCATCACCATCGGCGGCGAACTATCGAACAACAAGGGCATCAACAAGCAGGGCGGCGGTCTGTCGGCCCCGGCCCTCACCGCCAAGGACATGGAGGACATTCGTACCGCGATGTCCTTCCAGGCCGACTATCTGGCCGTGTCCTTTCCCAAAAACGCCACCGACATGGAGCTGGCGCGGCAACTCGCCAACGTCGCTGGCGAGCCCTACCACCACAAGCCCGCGCTCATCGCCAAGATCGAGCGGGTCGAGGCGATTCCGGCGTTGGCGGAAATTCTGCGAGCCTCCGACGGCATCATGGTGGCGCGGGGCGACCTCGCAGTGGAAGTCGGCAATCCCGCCGTGCCCGCGCTGCAAAAACGCATGATCCGCATGGCGCGCGAAATGGATCGTGTGGTGATCACCGCCACGCAGATGATGGAGTCGATGATCGTCAACGCTGTACCCACCCGCGCCGAAGTGTCCGACGTCGCCAATGCGGTGCTCGACGGCACCGACGCGGTCATGCTGTCGGCGGAAACGGCGGCCGGCAAGTACCCGGTGGAGACGGTCGAGGCGATGGCCAGCATCTGCGAGGCGGCGGAAACCTACGAAGAGGTCAAGCTCGAACACGACTTCGTCAACAAGCAGTTCACTCGCATCGACCAGTCGATCGCCATGGCCGCGCTGTTCACCGCGCACCACCTCGGCTGCAAGGCCATTGTGGCGCTGACCGAATCAGGCTCCACCGCGCTGTGGATGAGCCGCCACCGTGTCAATGTGCCGATTTATGCGCTGTCGCGCAGCGAAACTTCGGTGCGGCGCATGTCGCTGTATCGCAATGTGCGCCCGATGCTGCTGAGCTTCAGCACCACCGACCGCGACGCCCTGCTCAACCAGGCCGAAGCCCGGCTGATCGAGAAAAACGCCGTGGCCTCCGGCGACAGCTACGCCATCACCTGCGGCGAGCCGATCGGCACGGCGGGTGGCACCAATATGCTCAAGGTCATGCGCGTGCCCCGCTAAACAGCCCGCTGCAGAAAAACGCCCGCAAGGACTATGCTCGACGCGGGCGTTTTGCTTTGAGCGCTCCTCTCAAGGAAACGCAGGGCCGTCCCAAGTTTCCTTGTCCACCTCACGGCTTGCAAGCCGCTCGGATTCGGCTCCCCGGAGTTCGACAGTTACGCTCGTAAGTCCGCGATATCGTTAGGGTGAGCGTCGAAACGTGCCCCTACAGGAGTGCGAGTTGGTCGTCGATCGAGGGTTTCGGGAGCTTGAGTCCTTGAAGGATGGCGTGGTCGGCGTCGCTGAGCGAGGACGTGCCGTCGCGGCGCTCGCCGCCGAGGTGAACCTGGTGGTACTGGATGCGCCGCAGTTGCTCCAGGGCACGTTCGGGTGACAGCTTGGAGTCGGCATCCTTGAGGCGCATGCGCATGACGCGGTACAGCACCAGGGCGATGAAGCAGATCAGCGCATGGGCACGGATGCGATCGGGCAGGCGGTGGAACACCGGGGCGATCTCGATCTCGGATTTGAGGATCTTGAAGCCGCGCTCGATGTCGGCCAGGCTCTTGTAGCGCCGCAGCACCTCGAGCGCCGACAACTCGGGCACATTGGTCACCAACAGCAGCTTGCCGTCGTTGAGCTCGGCACGGGCCAGCGCCTTGTCGTCGATAGCGTAGGTGAACAGGTCCGATTGCAGATCGACCTTGATGATCGAACCCAGGTGCGCCTCGGAGACCGAGCGGAACAACCAGGCCTTGGCACCGGAGTCGCTCAAGCGCCGGCCTCTGAAGGCGGTGCCGCCTTCTTGCGCATCGAGCTTGCCAGCGCGCCGCTGGGCCTCCTGCGTGAGCTCTTCGATATGCTGGCGGCGCGCTGCGGTTTGTTCCTGGGCGCGGCGTGGATCGTGGGCCCAGACCAGGCGCATGTCCTGCCAGCGGGTCTCGCCGAGGACCTCGCGGTTGGCCGTTGCGCAGCGCTGCGCGTGGATCGGCTCCAGAATCTCCGCGAACTCCGCATAACGCCGCCCCGGCACGGCCAGGATGAACTCCAGGGGCTGCTCGGTGCCGCCCACGCGTTGCTCGCGCAGCCACTCCAGATTGTCCAGGCTGAGCAGCCCGCGATCGGCCACCAGCACCACGCGCTTGACCGGGTACAGCGCCAGAACCTCCTGGACCACGGCGCTGAGCGTGGGTGCCTCGGCCGTGTTCCCTTCCCAGACCCGATGCGTCAGCGGCAGTCCCTCGGCCGTCTGCACCACCCCGAGCATGAACTGGCGACGAATCCCCCCGTCCTTGGACATGCCGAACTGGCGCAGGTCGCCGGCCAACTCGGTCTCGCCCTCCACGCCGATGGTGGTCATGTCGTAGAACACCACGGACAGGTCCTGGTCGATCAGCGGGCGCAGCAACCCGGCCAACGCCGCTTGCACGCGGTCCTGGTGCGCGACCAGCGCGTCCATCGCCCGCAGCAACTGCTGGTGGGTCACGGCCTTGGGCGCAAAGCGCGGCAGCGCCACCGTCTGCAGCCAGCGCAGCACCCCGAGCTTGGACGTCGGATCGCACAGGCGGTTGAGCACCATCAGGCGCACCAGCGCCTCGACGTCGATGCGGCTGCGCGTTCGACCAAAAACCCGCCGCAGTTCACCGAACCCCAGTTCGTCCCAAAGCTCAGTCAGCACCCACACATCGCCCAGGGCGCGGCTGGACTCAAACCTCACGTCGGCCACGGTCGCCACCGCCCCGGCGTCTGGGGGCGTGTCGCCCCGAAGTCGTTGCAGGCCGCGGATCACGCTCTCAAGCTGGCCGCCGGCTTGGTCGGCGCGCCCCAGGGTGGCCACCGTGCGTTTCTTCACCCGTCCGCTCTCATCCCGATAAGACTCGACGAGCTGGATGTAGCGGCGGCCGCCGGAGGTGGTGACTTTGATGAACATGCCGCCACAATATATCAAGCCATTCACAAATGGCAAGCGGCCTCACCATGTGGAAAAACGTGCCACCACAGGCACTTTGCGAAAAACAGCGCTAACCCCTTGTTCTGTCAAACCCAGGGTAGGCGTTTTCAGTCAATTTTTGGCTCAAGCTGTCGAACTCCGGGGCTCCGGCCCAGGGGGCGCTCAGACCTGCAGAAACTGCAACTGAATGCCGGTGAGGTTGATCACATCGCCGGAGCGCAGCACCACCGGCATGAGGCCGAGCGAGACGCCATTGACCTGCGCCCGCTTTTCGCCTTCGACCTGCACCAGTTCGTAGCCGCGCGGTTTGTGCATCACGCTGACCACCAAGGTGCCGCGCTGGCCGAAGGTGGTCTGCTCCTTGCTGAGCAGAATTTCCCGCCCCGCCGCATCCCCGCTGAGCACCCTGATCTTGTAGCTGCGCTCGGCATCTCCCGCCCGGGTGCGCGAATCCGAAAAACCCGAATTACCGAAACGGGAATTGCCAAACCCGGTAGTGGCGCCAAAACGTGACGGGCCGAAGGTGGTCTGCCGCGTATCGGACAACAGCCGCAGGCTGTACTTGCCGATATCGACCGTGTCGCCTTCGCGGAAGGGGCTGGACTTGATGGGCGCGCCGTTCAGATAGGTGCCGTTGGTGCTGCCTAGGTCTTGAATGGTGTAGCTCTCGGCATCCGTTCCGCTATCGCGCAGTAACACGGCGTGCTCACCGCTGACCGCCAGGTTGTCGATGACCACATCGTTGTACGGACGACGCCCGAGCGTCGTGCGGTCTTTGCTGAGCACGACCTCTTTCAAAACTTTGCCATCCAGGGTAATCACGAGTTTGGCCACGATTTGAAGTCCGTTTAATGAGTCAGATCAGAATAGAAAAACGCATCGGCTGAGTCAGCGCACAGTCACCAGAATGACGGAAACATTGTCGCGCCCACCAGCCACATTAGCGTCATCCACCAGCTGGCGCGCAGCCGCCGCAGGATGTTCAGCATATTGCCGCAATATGTTTTCAATTTTGGCATCTGTCAACATATCGTTCAAGCCATCCGAACACAGAAGCAACAAATCCCCCGTCATCATGGGATGCATTGCGACATCCGGGTCGAGTCGGGCATCCACGCCTAGCGCCCGCGTCACCAGATTTTTGCCGCCTATCGTTTCCGCGTCCTCGGGCAGAATCAGCCCCATGTCGATCTGCTCCTGCAGGGCCGAGTGGTCGTGCGTGAGCAGGCGCAGTTGATTCTGCCGCAGCAGATAAGCGCGAGAATCCCCTGCATGGGCGATCACCGCCACATTTCCAGTAAACGCCACGGCAACCAGCGTGGCGCCCATCCCGGCATACTGCGCATTGCTGCGCGCGGCCCGCAGAATCTCGGCGTTCACATGGCGCACCGCAAAACGAAGTTCGGTGGACAGATCGAGCGCGGTCACCTTCGGATATTCGGCCTTCAGGCGGGCAATGCGCGCGCAAATCTGCGCCGTCGCCATGCCGCTGGCTACCTCTCCAGCAGCGTAGCCCCCCATGCCATCGGCCAGCACGGCAACCTGCGCCAGGGCATCGAACGCCACCGCGTCTTCGTTGTGCTCGCGCACCCGCCCCGTATGGGTGAGGCTGATCATTTCATACTGCAGGGCGGGGCTGGAACTGGGCGTTTTGGCCATGATGGTGCTCATGCCGCAGATGCCGAGGGGCGGCGATAAATCAGCTTTGCCACGGCCCACACCACGATGGCGCCGATCAGCCCGGCAATTTTTTCTGCGTAGGCCGCCCAGGGCAGCGCTTCAACCCAGTGCTCCACTGCGGGATCGGTGACCAGCAGGCCACCGGCAATCCAGCCCAGCAGCATGGCCCCGAGGGTGATCACCACCGGAAAGCGCTGCATCAGGCGGATGACCAACTGGCTGCCCCAGACGATGATGGGCACGCTCAGCAGCAGACCAAACACCACCAGCAGCATGCTGTGCTGCTCCCCGGCGTTTTGCGCGGCTCCGGCAATGGCGATCACGTTGTCCAGGCTCATCACGAAGTCGGCGATGATCACGGTCTTGACCGCAGCCCACAGCTTGTCCGCCGCCTGCACATCGCCGTGCCCCTCTTCCTCTTGCGGAGCGAGCAGCTTGATGCCGATCCAAAACAGCAGCAACGCACCGACAATCTTGAGCAAAGGCAGCTTGAGCAGGGTCAGCGCGAAAAAAATCAACACCACACGCAGCACGATGGCGCCCGCGGTACCCCACAGAATGCCGAGCTTGCGTTGATGCGGCGGGAGCTTGCGCGTGGCCAATGCAATGACCACGGCGTTGTCTCCGCCCAGAAGAATGTCGATCAGAACGATCTGACCGATGGCCGTCAAGAACTCGACGGTGAGATAGTGTTCCATGCCGATGGCTGCCCCAGGAGGTATCGATGCAGTCCCATCGGGACTTGTCTTGCATCATACCGTTTGTAACCGGGGGCAGCCCCGGCGTTCGCATGGATCAGCGCAGGACTTGCTTGAGAAGTTTGCCCATTTCAGACGGATTGCGCGTCACGGTAAAGCCACATTCCTCCATGATGGCGAGCTTGGCATCGGCCGTGTCGGCCCCGCCGGAGATCAGTGCCCCGGCATGGCCCATGCGCTTGCCCGGGGGCGCGGTGACGCCCGCGATGAAGCCGACCACCGGCTTTTTCATGTGGGCTTTGCACCAGCGCGCGGCTTCGGCTTCGTCAGAGCCGCCGATCTCGCCGATCATGATGACGGCATCGGTATCGGGGTCGTCGTTGAACGCCCGCATGATGTCGATGTGCTTGAGACCGTTGATCGGGTCGCCACCGATGCCCACCGCGCTGCTCTGGCCCAGCCCGAGTTCGGTGACCTGCGCCACCGCCTCGTAAGTGAGCGTGCCCGAGCGCGAGACGATGCCGATGCGACCCTTGCGGTGAATGTGTCCGGGCATGATGCCGATCTTGATTTCATCGGGCGTAATCAGGCCGGGACAGTTCGGCCCGAGCAACAGGGTCTTCTTGCCACCGGCCGCCTCCTTGGCCTTCATGCGGTTGCGCACCAGCAGCATGTCCTTCACGGGAATGCCCTCGGTGATGCAGATCGCCAGATCGAGATCGGCCTCCACCGCCTCCCAGATGGCGGCAGCCGCGCCTGCCGGGGGCACATAGATGACGGAAACCGTGGCGCCCGTGGCTGCCTTGGCGTCGGCCACGGTGCCGTAAATGGGAATGCCCTCGAAATCTTCGCCGGCCTTTTTAGGGTTGACGCCAGCGACAAAGCAGTTCTTGCCATTGGCATAGTCGCGGCACATGCGGGTATGAAACTGCCCTGTTTTGCCGGTGATGCCCTGGGTGATGACCTTGATGTCTTGATTGATCAGGATAGCCATGTTGTCCTCTTGTTCTGTGGGGTGCGGCTCAGGCCTGCGCGGCGTGAACGGCGGCTTGCGCCGCCTCGCCCATGGTGTTGGCGCTGATGATGGGCAGGCCGGAGTCGGCCAGCATCTTGCGCCCGATCTCTTCGTTGGTGCCCTTCATGCGCACCACCAGGGGCACGCTCAGGCCCACCGTGCGCGAGGCGGCAATGACGCCCTCGGCAATGGTGTCGCAGCGCATGATGCCGCCGAAGATGTTGACCAGAATCGCCTTGACATGGGGGTTGTGCAGCATGATCTTGAACGCCTCGGTCACCTTTTCAGTGGTGGCGCCGCCGCCCACATCGAGAAAGTTGGCGGGCGAGCCGCCGAACAGCTTGATGGTGTCCATCGTCGCCATCGCCAGCCCGGCGCCGTTGACCAGGCAGCCGATATTGCCGTCAAGCTGGATGTAGGCGAGGTCGAATTTGTGCGCCTGCACCTCGGCCGGGTCTTCCTCATCGAGATCGCGCAGCGCCTCGATTTCGGGGTGGCGGAACAGGGCGTTGTCGTCGATGTTGAACTTGGCATCGAGCGCCTTGATCTGGCCGTTGCCTTCGAGAATCAGCGGGTTGATTTCCACCAGCGAGGCGTCGGTGTCCATATAGCACTGGTAGAGCTGCTTGAGCACGGCAACAGCCTGCGGCTGCGACGCGGCGGGAATACCGATGCCCGCGACCAGTTCCAGACCTTGCGCGTCCTGCAAGCCAACCAGCGGATCGACAAACACCTTGAGAATTTTCTCCGGCGTCTTGGCGGCCACTTCCTCGATATCCATGCCGCCTTCGCTCGACGCCATGACCACCACTTTTTGCGTGGCACGGTCGGTAAGCACGGCGACGTAATACTCTTTTTGGATATCGGCGCCCTCCTCGATCAGCAGCCGTCGCACTTTCTGCCCCGCAGGCCCGGTTTGATGGGTGACGAGCTGCATGCCCAGGATTTGCAGGGATAGTTGCCGGACTTCGTCCAGCGTTCGCGCCAGCTTGACACCGCCGCCCTTGCCCCGCCCGCCAGCGTGAATCTGCGCCTTCACCACCCAGACCGGGCCGCCCAACTCCTGCGCTGCGGCGATGGCCTCATCGACGGAAAACGCGGGCTTGCCGTTTGGTACCGGCACACCGTGTTCTCTCAATAGTTGCTTGGCCTGATATTCATGAATTTTCATGGCGTCTCGTCCTCGACTTGTGGTGCAGGCATTGTGCCTTCGGTGCGTTGTGGCGCAGTTTGTTGCGCCCAACGGGGATAAAACTCGGCGACTGCTGGGCTGTCCAGCCGCAGGGCGTGGCAGCGGTTGAGCTGAAAAGGCATACTGGCGGCACGCTCCGTGTCTAAACGCCCCCTGGGTCGGCTCGCCGACCCGCCCCCCGAGGGGATCAAGAAAGCTTGGGGCGGCCCTGCGCCTTCTTGAGGCTCCGGCAAGGTAATCGTCGTCAACCCGGCCAGCCCTTGAATGGCTGCGGTTGGCAGCACTTGCGTCAATTCGGTGAGGTGGGTGCAGCCCAGCACGCCCCCCAGGCGCTCGCGCACAGCGAAACGAAATCCGCGCAGCAGATTGAGGCCGATCAGCCGCCGGTAGGCGTCATCGTGATCGCCGCAGGTGTCGTAAGGGCTGAACAGAGTGTGCGAGCGGGCATCGACGATGTCGAGCGCGTCGTCGATGGTGACGATGAGCAACATGTCATGCACCGGAATGCCCGCCGGTCGGGTGCGTTCGGACAGGGTGAGATCGCGCGTTTTCACGTCCCGCAATTCGGCCTGCAGATCCCACAAGCCATCCTCTCGCGCATAGACCTCGATACTGAGACTGCGGCGGTGAACCAGACGGCGATTGGGCGAAGACGGGGCGGCAGGAGTGTCGCGCATGGTGGATCAATTTTTGATGAAGCGCAAGAATCAGTGTAGCAGCCTGCTGCGGCGCAGCAAGTCAGTCGACGTCTTCCGTGCCCTCGCCGCGCAAAACCGCGCGGACGGCGTCCCCGCTGAAGCCACGTTGAGTCAAAAACCGAGCCTGTTTGGCCCGCTCGGCAGCGTCTTGCGGAAGCGCCTGGAATTTTCGCGCCCAAGCGGCATGGGCGCGAGTCAGTTCGCTGTCTTTCAGGGACTGACGCAGATTTGCCGTAGTATCGGACGATAGGCCGTGAGCGTCGAGTTCTTGTGCGATGCGCAAATTGCCGCAACGCTGCTGTCGCCGATGAATGAGCGACTGGGCAAAACGCTCACTGCTGAGCAAACCCGCCTGCTCCAGACTGGCGAGCAGGGCATCGATCTCTTCGGGCGCCTCGCAATAGCGCAGCAGCTTGCGCCGCAGTTCCAACGGGCTGTGCTCCCGTTGCGAGAGATAGCGCACGGCCCGCGCACGCAAAGAAGGCTGGGCGCGAGGCAAACTCATGGCAACGGACTCAGTCTTGCTCTTCCTCGGACATATCGGCCGTCATCAGCGCATTGGCCTCAGGCACGCCGAGGCTGGCGCGGACCTTGTTCTCGATCTCGCGGGCGATGTCGGGATTTGACTTGAGAAATTCGCGCGCGTTGTCCTTGCCCTGGCCGATTTTCTCGCCGTTGTAGGCATACCAGGAGCCGGACTTCTCCACCAGTTTGGCCAGCACCCCCAGGTCAACGATTTCGCCTTCGCGCGAAATACCTTCGCCATAGAGGATGTCGAACTCCGCCTGTTTGAACGGCGGCGCCACCTTGTTCTTCACCACCTTGACGCGGGTTTCAGAGCCGACGACTTCTTCGCCCTTCTTGATGGCGCCGATGCGGCGGATGTCCAGGCGCACAGAGGAGTAGAACTTGAGCGCGTTGCCGCCGGTCGTCGTTTCGGGATTGCCGAACATCACGCCGATTTTCATGCGGATCTGGTTGATGAAAATGACCAGGCAGTTGGTGCGCTTGATGTTGGCGGTGAGCTTGCGTAGCGCCTGGCTCATCAGCCGGGCCTGCAGACCCGGCAGCGAATCGCCCATCTCGCCCTCGATTTCGGCCTTGGGCGTGAGCGCAGCCACCGAGTCGATCACGATCATGTCCACCGAGCCGGAGCGCACCAGCGCGTCGACGATTTCAAGCGCCTGCTCGCCGGTATCGGGCTGAGAAATCAGCAAATCAGGTAGTTGCACTCCGAGTTTGGAGGCGTATTGCACGTCGAGCGCATGCTCGGCATCGATGAAGGCGCAAGTGCCGCCGAGCTTCTGCATTTCGGCAATGACCTGCAGGGTGAGCGTGGTCTTGCCCGAGGACTCTGGCCCGTAGATTTCTACCACCCGGCCGCGCGGCAAGCCGCCTACGCCCAGGGCGATGTCCAGGCCCAGCGAGCCGGTGGACACCACCTGAATGTCGCGCTGCGCCTCGCCATCATCCATGCGCATGATGGTGCCCTTGCCGAACTGCTTTTCGATCTGCGACAGCGCTGCGGCAAGCGCCTTGGCTTTTTCTGGATTCACTGCGGATTTTCCCTGTTCCATGGCATGGTCCTCAAGTCTGAATAGCACTGCGCCTCAATGTAGCACAGCTGTATATAAAGACAGATTTTTTCTGCTTGCGGCGCCCAAAAAAAGAGGGCCGAAGCCCCCTCTTTCCACAACTTGCAGCGTGAGCAAGCTTTTAAAAACTATAGCCCACCGCCAGGGTGTAGATGATGGGATGGAAGTTGATATGCGTCTTCGCCTGCGAGGTGATGACCGAAGGGTTGACGGGTGAATAGGACGTGGAAGTCAGATTGCTCTGCACGTCTGCAACGGCCACGGTACCCACCACCGACCACTTGGAATTGAAGCGGTAGATCAGGCCGACGTGCGCCGCCGCCCCCCAGGAATCCGAGAGGTTGATCTTTGTCGGGCCTTGCGCACCCGTCAGCGGCGGCAAGGCCTTGGTATTGGTGAACTTGGTGTAGTTCAGACCCACGCCGACAAAGGGATCCCACTTGGCATAGTCGCCGAAGAAGTGATAGTTGATGAATGCCGTCGGAGAGTAGACATCCACATCCGTCACGCCCGCCCCCCGCAGCGCGCCCCAGCCCGATCCCGCGGCATCGGTGCGTACCCGCGGCGGGTAGCCCAGCACCAGTTCGAAGCTGAACGGCCCCGGCAGGTCGCGCACATACACCAGCCCCAGCGTGGTGGCATCGCCCACATCCAGATTGAGATTGGGTGGCGTGTTGTACCCGCTCAGGTTGGCCGATTTGGAATGGTTCTGCAAATAAGCCAGTCCAACAAACACGGTGTTTTGCGGCCCGGCATCGTCAGCCATGGCGGCCGGTGCAAACACCGCCCCGGCCATCAGCCCCGCAGCCATCAAAGCACCGCGCAAAACATTGAATCGCGATTGACGCATCATGAGTTCTCCTCAATAGTGATATGAGTGCTGCGGTGTTTATTGTGTCCAACCAAAACTCTTCATCGACTGCAGGGTCGTACTGGCAATAATTTTGTAGCCAGCGGGTGTGGGATGAACCGCATCGGCAAAAAGAGACGTATTCGGATCAAGCCCGCTCACCAGCGTGCTAGTATTGCAGAATAGCGATGAATTTCCAAGTTTCGAAAGCACCGGGCCATTAATATCACAAACCGGAGCTGCAACATTCGTCAAACCAAATTGACCAGGGGTGGCAATTTCTTTGTTCAACAATCCGAAACCGTCCATCATTTTTACGGGCTGACCTTGAAGATCGTTCAACAAGCGCTGATTAAAAACCTGGACTAAGTTGGAGAGCAGATAACAAGGTGTATGGATGTCGGTGTTATCACATGTGGTGCCGCCAGAAAGTGATTGACCAAAAGGCGTCAACGACGAATCTGGCAATGTGTAAACAAGAACGTACTTGGCATTATTCTTCAGCATCAACTGAACCTGCCCCGCAAGCTGGTCGGCCGCAGCGGCAACCGTAGCCTGAGCAACTGCAGCGGCTTGCGAGGTCGCCTGCGATTTCACTGTAGCCAGTTGATCAGCTGTCAGTGGTGTCCCCGCCTGCGCTGCTTGTGTGGCCGCTTGAGTCACCGCTGCTGTGACCTGCGTGCTCACATTCGAGAGCGCCGTGAAAATATCATTGTTGCCCGCAAGCACGGTGATCAACTGATTGCTGTTGAAAGCTCCAAATTGAGTCAGATAATTTTGCACCTGCTGAGTTAACGGATATGTCAGCGCTCCAGTACTGTTTCCAATCCCCGC
Source organism: Thiomonas sp. OC7 (assembly GCF_900634595.1). Classification (NCBI taxonomy): domain Bacteria; kingdom Pseudomonadati; phylum Pseudomonadota; class Betaproteobacteria; order Burkholderiales; genus Thiomonas; species Thiomonas sp. OC7. The sequence continues at coordinate 1,035,599 of NZ_LR131953.1, forward strand.
AGGAGTACTGATCATTGAACCGCCTTGCGCAAACCCATAGCAGTTTGTCTGCGCCGTGAACGGGCAGTAAATAGGCGTAGCACTAGGTGTCTTCGGATTCGATGGATTAAAATACTGACCTGCATAACCGATCACATTAGGGGTGATTGGCAAACCCAGAGAAGTTGCGAGATCACTCACCCAATTTCCTGTTGCAAGTCCGTTGACAGTGAATTGGCCGCCTCCGGCATAAGCAGCAGGAGGATTCCATGCCGGAATACTAGCGTCGTATAAAGGTGACGCTGGATTTGCGTAAGTGCTGTATGCCGCCAAGGTATAGGTTCCAACATCAGAGAGACTATCTCCGAATGACACTACAGCCTTGAACCCGCCACTCGGCGGCGATGTCGGCGCCGTGCTGGCCGCATTCACACTGGCCACTGTTGCCAGCGTCGGAGCAGAAGGATTTCCGCCACCGCCGCAACCTGCCAAGCCCAAGGCACTGGCCAGGGCCAGCGCAATCCAGACACGATTCCGCATGAACATCTCCTCAAACATTGTTGTATGCCTGCTGGCCTGCAGGCGGGCGGGTCAAAAAAAGAACGACCGTTCGCTTTAGCGTAGCCGAAGGAAAATGGCGTCGCAAGAGTGGTACTGCGCATTTGCCACAGGTTTGCCGATTTGCAACAAAAGGATACATGTTCGCCTTTTGTGGCGAACCACCCGCTCTTGCAGGACGTCAGCGACCCGAGCCATGCACTGCGCGCGTCAGCCGGTCGCGCAGCGCCAGCCAGACAGGTGATGGCGGCAAGACTTCAACGCAAATCTCCTCGAGCCCTGCCGCATCCAGTTTGCGTAAAACAGCGTAAAGCTGTTGCGCATAGGCAGCCGGATCGGCTGGCAGCGTGACCCATGAGGGATGGGGTGCATGTGGCTGCGGCGGGAATGCCAGCACACCGATGCGCCGCCTCGCGCCCGCGCCCGCGTCTGCGTCTGCGTCTGCGTCTGCGTCTGCGTCTGCGTCTGCGTCTGCGTCTGCGTCTGCGTCTGCGTCTGCGTCTGCGTCTGCGTCTGCGTCTGCGTCTGCGTCTGCGTCTGCGTCTGCGTCTATCTCCCAGCGTGCATTGATTTGCTCGCGTGAACACCACTGCAGCGGTGTGCGCGGGGCGTAATGCGCCGGCAGCACACCCGCCACACGCGGGGCAGAGTCTGCCGAGCGCAGCAAGTCGGCCTCGGCCACGCCCAGGGTTTGCGCGATGTCAGCCGCCTGCAACTGCCCCGGGCGCAGGATGCGCGGGGGTTGCACGGTGCAATCGACGATGGTGCTCTCGATGCCCACGGCGCAGGCGCCGCCGTCGAGCACCAGCAGGTCGTCACCGAGTTCTGCATGCACATGCGCCGCCGTGGTAGGGCTGATGCGGCCAAAACGGTTGGCCGAAGGCGCCGCCAGCCCGCCCTGCCCACCTTTGAAAATCGCCAGCACGGCCTGGGCGACGGGATGGGAGGGGCAGCGCAGGCCGATGGTGTTCTGTCCACCGGCGCAGGCGTCGGCCACGCCGGGTTTGCGCGGCAGGATCAAGGTGAGCGGCCCGGGCCAGAAGGCGGCGGCAAGCTTGCGCGCGGGTTCAGGCACATCGGACGCCCAATGCCCCAGGTCGGCGGCGCGGTGGATATGCACGATCACGGGGTGGTCGGCAGGCCGCCCTTTCGCGGCATATATTTTGGCGACGGCCTGCGCGTTCTCGGCGTCGGCGGCCAGGCCGTAAACGGTTTCAGTCGGCAGGCCGACCAGTTCGCCCGCCTCCAGACGCCGCACGGCCTCAATGATCTCGCGCGGACGCACTTGGGCGTCGGTGTTCACCTCGCTCACCTCAGAACGGCTCCAGACCGAGAACGGTGCAGGCGTGCAGCGCGGTTTGGCGCGCTTCGGCAGGGGTGGCCGCCGTGCAGGTGAGGTGGCCCATCTTGCGGCCCTTGCGCGGCGCGTGCTTGCCGTAGAGATGAAGGTGCGCGCCGGGTTGCGCCAGCACGGTGGCCCAGTCGGGCTCGCGCTGCTGGCCGGTGGCGTCGAACCAGAGATCGCCCAGCAGGTTGAGCATGACGGTGGCGCTGTGCTGCCTGGGCACTAGCAACGGCGCGTTCACCAGGGTGCGCCACTGCAGTTCGAACTGCGACACGGTGCAGGAGTCGATGGTGTGGTGGCCGGAGTTGTGCGGGCGCGGCGCGATTTCGTTGGCCAGCAGGCGACCATCGCGCAGCACGAAAAATTCCACGCAGAGCACGCCGACATAGTCCAGCCCCTCCGCTACGGTGGCTGCGGCGTTCTGCGCGGCCTCGGCGATGTCGGGGGTGATGGGCGCGCCGGGCGAAAAGCTGGCGAACAGAATGCCGTCGCGGTGCAGGTTTTGCTGCGGCTCGTACAGCACGGAGCAACCGTCGCGGCCGCGTGCCATCACCACCGACAGTTCATAGGCCAGATCGAGCTTTTTCTCCAGCACGCAGTCCACACCGCCCAAGGCAGTCCATGCCGTAGGCAGGTCGGTGGCTGTTTGCACCGCGATCTGCCCTTTGCCGTCGTAGCCCAGCCGGGATGTTTTGAGAATGCCGGGAAACAGCTCAGTGCTCACCGCACCAAGGCCGCCGCTCGCGGTCAGCACCGCGTGCGGCGCGCAAGGCACGCCAAGCCGCGCAAACAAGGCCTTTTCCTGCGCCCGGTCCTGGCACACAGCCACGGCCTGCGGCGCGGGCGCCAGCGGCACGCGCGACTCCAGCCACTGCATCGAGTACGCCGGAATATTCTCGAACTCCACCGTCACCGCAGCGCAGTCACGGGCGAGTTGGTCGAGCGCCAACGGGTCGTCATAGCGGGCTGCCAAATGGATGCCGGTGACCTGCGCTGCCGGCGCGGCTTCGTCGGCTTCGAGCACGGCCACGCCATAGCCCGCGCTCTGCGCCGCCTGGGTAAACATGCGGCCCAACTGCCCGCCGCCGAGCACGCCCAGCGTGGCGCCGGGGGGAATGAATGCGGCAGACTTGCTCATGCCGGGCTACCCACATGCATGGCCCGCGCTGCGGCGGTTTGCTCCGCGCGGAAGGCGTCGAGCTGATCGCGCAGGCCCGCGTCATGCGCCGCCAGCATCGCCACGGCAAACAGCGCGGCATTCGCCGCCCCGGCCTCGCCGATGGCAAAAGTGGCCACCGGCACACCCTTGGGCATCTGCACAATCGATAGCAGCGAATCTTCGCCGCGCAAATACTTGCTCGGCACCGGCACGCCGAGCACCGGCACCGTGGTCTTGGCCGCGAGCATGCCCGGCAGATGCGCCGCGCCGCCCGCACCGGCGATGATGGCGCGCAGGCCGCGCTGCTGCGCACTGTCGGCATAGGCAAACAGATCGTCGGGCATGCGGTGGGCCGAGACCACCTGGCAGTCGTGCGCCACCCCGAAGCGGACGAGGATGTCCGCCGCATGGCGCATCACCTCCCAGTCGCTTTGCGACCCCATCACCACGCCGATTGCGGCCATCTGCTCTCTCCTGTGCAACGCCTGTAAACGAGTGATTTTAAGAAGCAGTGGATCAAGCCCTTGAAATCGCGCCCCGCTATGCTCCATCCAAACGCAGATCGTGCGCCTGCATACACCCCTTGGTATGGCGCCGACCGCCCCCATTTGCCCTGCTCATTCAGGAGTCGAACATGATTGATGCCACCGTTGCCAATTTTGAAACCGAAGTCGTCGAAGCCTCCCATACCGTCCCGGTGTTGGTCGATCTGTGGGCCCCGTGGTGCGGCCCCTGCCGCGCGCTTGGCCCCATTCTCGAAAAGCTGGAAGTGGCTTACGAAGGCCGTTTCAAGCTGGTGAAAATCAACACCGAAGAAGAGCAGGAACTGGCCGCTGCGTTCGGCGTGCGCAGCATCCCCATGGTCATGCTGCTCAAAGACGGCCAGCCGGTGGACGGTTTCGTCGGCGCTCTGCCCGAAGGCCAGATCCGCGAATTTCTCGACAAGCACGTTCCCGACACCGCGCCGGAGCAGACGGACGAGGCCGAACCGAGCGATGCCAAAGCCGAGTCTGCACCTGCGCTGCCGCCGCTGGAAAAGCTGCAGCAAGACTTGGCCACCAATCCGGCCAACGACAACGCGCGCAAGGCGTATGTCGAACTGCTGCTGAAGGACGGCCGCACCGCCGACGCCAAGTTGGCGTTCGAGCCCATTGCCGGCAAGGCGCTGGCCGACGCCCGCATCCAGGCGCTGGCCGACTGGCTTTCCGCCGCGCAGGCCGCGCCCGGCCTGCCCCCTGTTGCCGCGCTGCAGGCCAGCATCGCCGCCAACAAGCGCGACTTCGACGCCCGCTACGCCCTGGCGCAGCAACACATGGCCGCGCAGCAGTGGACCGCGGCGCTGGACGAACTGCTCGACATTCTCATGCGCGACAAAAGCTGGAGCGAAGACCGCGCGCGCAAGACCTTTGTCAACATTCTGGAGCTGATGACGCCTGCAGATGCCCCCAAGCCCGCGCCCGGCCAGCCCCCGGTCACCGATCCCACGGTGGAGAGCTACCGCCGCCGCCTGAGCATGACGGTACTGAGCTGAACTCCTGGCCGCCCACAAAAACGCCGACTAGAAGTCGGCGTTTTTCATGGCGTTTGCACACGCGTTACAGCGTGATCTGCGTCCCCAGCAGCTTGAGAAACTGTCCCATCCACGCCGGATGCGCGGGCCAGGCCGGGGCGGTCACCAGATTGCCCTGCGTCACCGCCTGATCGACTGGAATATCGGCATAGTCGCCGCCGGCCTCACGCACTTCCGGGCCGCAGGCCGGATAGGCCGAGCACTTGCGACCTTGCAGCACGCCCGCCGCCGCCAGAATCTGCGCGCCGTGGCATACCGCCGCCACCGGCTTGTCGGCGCTGAAAAAATGCCGCACCAGATCGAGCACCTTGGGGTTGAGCCGCAGGTACTCGGGGGCGCGTCCGCCGGGGATGACCAGCGCGTCGTAGTCCTCGGCCTTCACTTCGGCGAAAGTGGCGTTGAGGGTGAAGTTGTGGCCGGGCTTTTCGGAATAGGTCTGCGCGCCCTCGAAGTCGTGAATCGCGGTTTTCACCTGATCGCCCGCCTTCTTGTCGGGGCAGACCGCGTGCACCGTGTGGCCCACGGCCAGCAGGGTCTGGAACGGCACCATGGTTTCGTAGTCTTCGGCGTAATCACCCGCCAACAACAGAATGCGTTTTGCAGCCATATCGAGTCTCCATCGAGAGTAGGCCGCACATGCGGCCCGCCTATTGTGAAACGCGGCGGGTGAAAAACTCAACCCTGCGAATTTCTACAATCGCTCCATTCCTCACGAAAGCCCGCCCATGACCTCTGCCCTGCTGCAATCCTCCCTGCATTCCCTGCCCTTGCTGTCGCGCGGCAAGGTGCGCGAAAACTATGCTGTGGGCGCCGACCGCCTGCTGATGGTGGCCACAGACCGCATCTCGGCGTTTGACGTCATCATGGCCGAGCCCATTCCCGGCAAGGGCGAAATTCTCAACCGCATGGCGCGGTTCTGGTTCGGCCTGCTGCACGACGTGGCGCCCAACCATTTGCTCGACATCGATCCCGAGGCCGTGGTGGCCGCAGACGAGCGCAGTCAGGTGCGCGGTCGCGCCATGGTGGTCAAACGCCTCAAACCCCTGCCGGTGGAAGCCGTGGTGCGCGGCTATCTCGCGGGTTCGGGCTGGAAAGACTATCAAGCCACCGGCGCGGTCTGCGGCGTCGCCCTACCAAAAGGCTTAAAGCTCGCCAGCAAGCTGCCCGCGCCCATTTTCACCCCCGCCACCAAGGCCGAACTGGGCGAACATGACGAGAACATTTCCTTCGCGCAAATGGAGCAGGCCATCGGTGCCGAACTCGCCGCGCAAGTGCGCGACATCAGCATCACCCTCTATCAACGCGCTGCCGACTACGCCGCCGCGCGCGGCATCCTGATCGCCGACACCAAGTTCGAATTCGGCCTCGATGACAACGGCACCCTCACCCTGATGGACGAAGTGCTCACCCCGGATTCCTCGCGCTTCTGGCCCGCCGACACTTGGTTGGAGGGCAGCTCGCCGCCGAGCTTCGACAAACAGTTTCTGCGCGACTGGCTCGAGGGCGTGCCCGGCTGGAACAAACAACCGCCGCCCCCCACCCTTCCCGCCGACGTCATTGAGCACACCCTGGCCCGCTACCGTGAGGCACTGGAACGGCTCACGGCTTGATGGCGTAAGCGCAGACGACCCCGACAAACATCGCCAAACCCAGATAGTGGTTGAGCCGGAAGGCGCGAAAGCATTGCGCCGGATCGCGCTCGCGGATGAGGGTGTAGTGATACCCGGCCTGCGCTGCGGCGGCGGCCACGCCCAGGAAGTAAGGCCAGCTCAGTTGCAGCGCCCACCCCACGGCAGCCCATAGCGCGATGTAGGCGCAATAGCTCGCCATGACCGCCGCCACGTCGGCGCGGCCGAAGGTGATGGCCGAGGTCTTGATGCCGACCTTGAGATCGTCTTCGCGGTCGACCATGGCGTATTCGGTGTCGTAGGCCAGCACCCAAAACAGATTGCCCAGCAGCAGCACCCAGGCCAGCAGCGGCACGTCGCCGCGCGCTGCGGCAAAGGCCATGGGAATGCCGAAGCTGAAGGCCACGCCGAGATAGGCCTGCGGCAGCGCGAGCCAGCGCTTGGTGTAGGGATAGGCGATGGCGATCAGCAACGCCGCGACCGACATCTGGATGGTGAGCAGGTTGGTGGTGAGCACCAGGCCGAAGGCCGCGAGTGCGAGCGCCGCGCCGACCAGCAGCGCCTCCCGGCTGGACACCTTGCCCGAGGTGACCGGACGCTGCGCGGTGCGGCGCACGGCGCGGTCGAAGTCTTGGTCGGCCACATCGTTCACCGCACAACCAGCCGAACGCATGAGAAACGTACCCGCGATGAACACGACGACCAGCCACCAACTCGGTCGCCCGTCGCTGGCGATCCACAAAGCCGACAGACTCGGCCACAACAAGAGAAGAGAACCGACCGGCTTGTCCCAACGGATCAAGGCCAGCCATAAGCGCAAACGTTCCATGCGTGAATTATCGCCACGCAGGGAACGTCGATGAAACGGATGACGGGGGAAACGACTGAACGCCGATCAGCCTTCGAGCAGCGAGCGCAGCATCCAGGCGGTTTTTTCGTGAATGTCCAGGCGCTGGGTCATTAGGTCGGCGGTGGGCTGATCGTTGACCTCGTCGGCCACGGTGAACACCGCGCGCGCCGTCTTGGCCACAGCCTCGTGGCCCTTGACCAGAATGCCGATCATCTCCTGAGCCTTGGGCGGCTGCGCCGGCACGTCGGCCAGGCTGGAGCGCGAACTGAAACCGTGATAGGAGCCGGGCACGGAGAAGCCGAGTGCGCGGATGCGCTCGGCAATCGGATCGACCGCATTCCACAGCTCGGTGTACTGATCCATAAACATCAGATGAAGGGTGTTGAACATCGGCCCGGTCACGTTCCAGTGGAAGTTGTGCGTGGTGAGATAGAGCGTGTAGGTATCGGCCAGCAGATGCGAGAGCTGCTCGGCCACTTTGGCGCGGTCGTCATCCGAAATGCCGATGTGAATCGGGGTCGATGAGGCATGCAGGGTGCTTTTGCTCATGATGTTCCTTTCAGTCTGTTAGATCAAGGCTAACCATAGCGCCCGGCGGCAAACCGGCGCAAGCACGGGGCATCAATAAAACGAGAGATCGGCCTGTCAGTCGCAGCGCTCAAGCGCCATAGCCTTCCGGGTTGCCCTGCTGCCAGCGCCAGGCGTCGGCGCAAATGGTGTCGAGCCCGCGTTTGGCGCTCCAGCCCAGAAGGGCTTTCGCCGCCGCCGGATCGGCCCAGCATTCGGCGATGTCGCCCGGACGGCGCGCCACGATCTCATACGGCAGATCGCGGCCGATGCTCTTGCCGAAGGCCTGCACCATCTGCAGCACCGAGTAACCTTGGCCGGTGCCGAGGTTGACGGTGAACATGCCCTCATGGCCCAACAGATAACGCAGCGCCGCCACGTGCCCCTCGGCCAGATCCATGACATGGATGTAGTCGCGCACGCCGCTGCCGTCCACCGTAGGCCAGTCGCCGCCGAACACCCGCAGCTTCTGCAGGCGGCCCACCGCCACCTGGGTGATGTAGGGCATGAGGTTGTTGGGAATGCCGCGCGGGTCTTCGCCGATGAGCCCGCTTTCGTGCGCACCCACCGGGTTGAAGTAGCGCAGACGGGCGATGCGCCAATGCGGTTCGGCCCGGTGCAGATCGCCGAGAATTTCTTCGATCATCAGTTTGCTGCGGCCGTAGGCATTGGTCGCGCTGAGCGGAAAGTCTTCACGGATGGGCGTCGAAGCGGGATCGCCATAGACCGTGGCCGACGACGAGAAGATGAGGTTGTGCACCTTGGCGCGTTGCATCGCCTCGAGCAGAACCACCGTGCCGCCGACGTTGTTGTCGTAGTAGATCAGCGGTTTTTCCACCGACTCACCCACCGCCTTCAGTCCGGCGAAGTGGATCACGGCGTCGATCTTGTGCTGCGCGAACACGGCGTCGAGCCGCGCCGCATCGCGGATGTCGGCCTGCATGAATGCAGGGCGCTTGCCGGTGATGCGCTCCACCCGCGCCAGCGACTCGGCACTGCTGTTGCACAGGTTGTCGTACACCACCGGGAGGTAACCCGCTTCGATGAGAGCGACGCAGGTGTGCGAGCCGATGTAGCCGGCGCCGCCGGTGACGAGGATGGTGGCTGTGGTCATGTCGTTTTGCGGTGAAAGTCGAGGAATGGATGGGAGAAGGGTTTCCCCTATTCTGCCTTGTCAACATGAGGCACAAACATCTTTCACACGGGCGCCCCGTTACGATGCTGCGCCATGACCCCAGAAGCCCGCAACGACGCCCCGCCTTCCCCCTGGATAGTCCGCCATGCCTCGCTGCTGCGCGCGGGCGGCAACGTGCTCGATGTGGCCTGCGGCGGAGGTCGCCATGTGCGCTGGCTGCAGCAACGCGGCCATACGGTGTTTGCGGTGGACCGCAACGCTGAAGCCCTCGCCGGGCTGCGCGATCTGGCGCAGGTGCTGGTGGGCGACCTGGAAGCCGGTCCCTGGCCCTACGGCGAACAAACTTTCGATGCGGTGGTCGTGACCAACTATCTCTGGCGCCCTTTGCTGCCGCGCATCGTGGAAGCGGTCGCCCCCGGCGGCTTTCTGCTCTACGAAACCTTCGCCCTCGGTCAAGCCAGCGTGGGCAAGCCGTCGAATCCTGATTTCTTGCTGCGGCCTGGCGAGTTGCTCGACGCGGTGCGCCCGGCGCTGCGCGTACTGGCCTTCGAAGACGGCTTTGTCCAAGCGCCTCACCCCGCGTATGTGCAGCGCATCGCCGCCGTGCGCGAAGCGCCCAACGCCAGCGCGGCAGACCGATACAATCTTTCCATTTGACAGGCAGCTCACAAGCAGCACACGCAGACCAATGTCCTCCCAACCTCTGGTCATCCGCGGCAGCATCGTCGCCCTGGTGACCCCCATGCACTCCGATGGCAGCGTGGACTACCCCGCGCTGCGCAAGCTGGTCGACTGGCACATCGAACAAGGCACCGACTGCATCAGCCCCTGCGGCACCACGGGCGAATCTCCCACCCTGCCGGTGGACGAGCACATCGAAATCGTGCGCACGGTAGTCCAACAGGCGGCTGGCCGCGTGCCCGTGATGGCCGGCGCCGGTGCCAACTCCACCAGCGAAGCCATCGAACTCTCCAAGCGCTGCCAGGAAGTCGGGGCCGATTGTGTGCTCAGCGTCGTGCCTTACTACAACCGTCCCACGCAAGACGGCATGGTGGCGCATTTCACCGCCATCGCCGAGGCGATCGACATCCCCGTGGTGCTCTACAACGTGCCGGGCCGCACCGTGGCCGATATGCAGGTGGACACTGCCCTGCGTCTCGCCCAGGTGCCCGGCATCATCGGCATCAAAGAGGCCTCAGGCAACATCGACCGCGCCGCACAGCTCATTCGGCGCGCTCCGTCTTCGTTTGCCATTTATTCCGGCGACGACCCGACCGCCGTGGCGCTGATGCTGCTGGGCGGGCATGGCAACATCAGCGTGTCGGCCAACGTCGTTCCACGCCGCATGCACCAACTGTGCACGGCCGCGATGGCGGGCAACGCCGCGCTGGCCAGCAAACTGCATTTCGAGCTCATCGAGCTCAATCAGCTACTGTTCTGTGAGCCCAACCCCATACCCGTCAAGGAAGCACTGCGCCTCATGGGTCGCATCGACTCGGGCCTGCGACTACCCCTGACCCCCTTGCAATCGACCTTTCACGCCCCGTTGCGTGCGGCCTTGCAGGCACTGGGCCTGCCGGTGGTTCACTGATTTCGTTCACTGATTTTCCCCATTCACCCCTTCGCATCTCCGAGACCTTCTTGCGTATGAACCTATCCAATCACTGGCGGTTGAGCGCCTTGGCCATTGCCCTGAGCGCCGGCGCCTTCCTCAGCGGCTGCTCATCCCTGAACACCGTTGTTCAGGGCAAGGGAGTGGACTACGAAAGCGCCAAACAGGGCAATCCGCTCGAAGTGCCGCCCGACCTCACCCAACTTGCGCGACAAGAGCAATACGTCGTTCCGGGCAGCCCCAATGCCCCGGTGAGCGCGCTCGCTTACGACAAGGGAGTGCAAACCGCCGAGCAAGTCGCCAAGACCAACACCGTTTTGCCGCAATACCCTGGCATGCGCATCGACCAGGCGGGCGGTCAACGCTGGCTGGTGGTCGACTCCAGCCCCGATCAACTCTGGGAAAAAGTCAAAGGTTTCTGGCAGGAAAACGGCTTCTATCTCACCCAGGCTGATGCCACAAACGGCGTGATGGAGACCGACTGGGCGGAAAACCGGGCCAAACTGCCGCAGGACTTCATTCGTAAGTATCTCGGCAAGGTGTTCGACAGTCTGTACGACACCGGCACGCGCGACCGCTTCCGCACGGTGTTCGAGCGCACACCCGACGGCAAGGGCACGCAGATCTACATCACCCACCAGACGATGAAAGAGGTCTACAACTCCAACGACAAATCGACCACGGCCTGGGAGCCCGCAACACCCGATCCAGGGCTCAACACCATCTTTTTGCGCAAACTCATGGTCACCCTGGGTCTGAGCGAGGAGGCGGCGAAACAACGCATCGAAAATCCGGTGCAACTGGCCCAACCCGTGGCCTCAAAACTCGTGGACGACGGCCTGGCGCTGCAATTACAAGACGGCTTCGAAACCGCTTGGCGTAAGGTCAGCCTGGCGATCAATACTGCAGGCTTCACCGTGATTGAACGCAACCGCGCAGAAGGCCGCTTCGATGTGCGCTACATCAGTGCTGAAGCCGCGCTCAAGGCCTCGCAGGACAGCACGGGATTTTTCGGCAAGCTGTTCGGCAAAAAGGAAAGCGAGCCCAAACCGGCCGACTACCGCATTGCCCTGCAAAACGCCGGGACGCAAACCGTGGTGACCGTGCAGACACTTGAGGGCAAGCCGCTGCAGACCGACGACGCGCGCAAGATCCTGCAAATCCTGCAACAGCAGATTCAGTAAGTCGTAAGTCACCCAAGACCATGGCCCACTAGAGGGCTATGGTCGGCCAAAATTTAGACCACAAAAAAGCCGACTTGCGCCGGCTTTTTTGCGTCTGCAAAGAAATTACTTGGCAGCGCTGGCGCCAGATGCAGCAGCAGCCGGGGCCGAAGCAGCGGCGGGAGCCGAAGCAGCAGCGGGAGCCGAAGCAGCAGCAGGTGCCGAGGCCGGAGCCGAGGCAGCAGCGGGCGCAGAGGCAGCAGCGGGAGCCGAAGCAGCCGGAGCGGCCTCTTCTTTTTTACCGCAAGCGGCCAGGGCGAGAGCGGCGATCATGGATGCCAGCAGAAGGGACTTTTTCATTACTTTCCTCTAAGCGTCAGTCAAAATGGGGGTTGGCCCGAAAAAATTCTTTACCGTCCTGATTGAACCCAATCGCAACCAGAACCGGTTTGCATATCAAGTTCAGCGCATAAGTATAGTGGGACTTCGGGTTATCCCCGTGTTGCAATTTCAAGGTTCCGAATTGCCGTGTTGCAAAATTGTCACAAACCCAGAATCACCGCAGGAAATGCCGGGGTGGCCTGCTCCCAGACCTCGTCGAAACGCATGCGCAAGGCGTGCACACGCGCAGCCGTCTGCAAGGTCTCGCCCGACATCCATGTCGCGGTATGTGCATAGACGGCGCAACGAGGCGATCCTGCCATTTCGACCAATCCGCGAGCGCCCGTTTCGGCAATCTGGCGACAACTCACCAGGTGAGCAAAGTCGCGGCGGAACGCGGCGAAGCGCGGAAAACGGCCTCTCACCTGGCTCCAGTCCAGCGCCAAAAACCGCAGGGCATCGAGACGTCTGGCATCGCGCAGCGCCCATTGCTCCAGTTGCTGGATGAACGCGGGCTGATTCAACGGCCAGGCGCGATAGTCGGCGCTGAAACAGTAAAGACTCGCTCCATGATCGGCCACAAGCGCGCCGAGGGCCGCATAGGCTTGAGTGCGCGTCTCGAAGGGCAGGTCTTGGCCGATCGGCGTCATCTGGATGTCACTCGAGTTTGCTATGCGGGCGAACTCTCGGCTGAACGCTCATGGCCCGGTTGCAACCAGCCGATAGAGCACCAGTCGGTCAAGGCGGCCTGTTCTGCCGAAGTCGCCGTCTGAACCTGCGCAGCGCTCAGGTTTTGCTGATCGGCCAGTTGGCGCAGCAACGCGGAGGAGGCCAATGCAGCATCCACCGCCTCTCCATTGAGGAACAGCGCCTGCGCGGTGTAGAGCATTTTGCTGCGGCGATCGAGCCGACAACCCGTCTGCCGACACGCGTGGCGCAATGTGGCTGCAGGGGTTTCGACGCTTTCGAACCAGACCTGAGGCTTGGGAGTGGTGAGGTAGAGACCGAGCACGTTCTCGAACATCGCAGCGTCGGGTTTGAGGCGGCTGAAAGCCTCGCGGGCAAACTTCACCATGGCCTCAGGAAGCAGCGCGGGAGACGCCCCAGAGCGCAGCGGCGGATCGCGGTAGATCGCGCCGCTTTGCTGCGCTTCCGCCAGTTGCCACAGCACTTCCTTGAGCAACTCGCCCTGCGGCGGCGCGCGAAAGCCCACCGAGTAAGTCATGCAATCACCGCTGGCCGCGATGCCGTCGTGGCCCCAGCCAGGGGGCAGATAAAGCATGTCGCCGGGTTCGAGGATCAGGTCTTCCTCGGGCGTGAATTTCGCCAGCAGCTTGACCGGTTTGCCGGGTTGTAGCGTGGCGTCTTCCACCGGACCGATGCGCCAGCGCCGCCGTCCGGCGGCTTGCAGCAGGAATACGTCGTAAGCATCTTGGTGCGGCCCAACGCCGCCGCCCTCGCTGGCCCACGAAATCATCAGGTCGTCGAGCCGCGCGTCGGGAATGAAGCGGAATTGCCGCAGCAAATCGCCTGCGGCATCGACGTGCAGGTTCACCCCCTGAACCAGCAGCGTCCAGTTGCGCTGTTCGACGGGCGGAAGCTGCTTGCGCGAAAAAGGCCCGTGATCGAGCTGCCAGCGGCGGCCCGCGCGCTGCAATAGGCGCGATTCGACATCGTCATGCCCAGCCAGAGCGAACAGTTGCGCCCGGCTGAGCAGGGGCTTGAAGCCCGGAAAGGCCTGGCGCAGCAGCAGCGGTTTACGCTGCCAGATTTCGCGCAGGAAGCGGGCTTCGGTGAAGGCCCCCCAATGAAGCGTCGCAGTTGACATCTTTGTCATGTTCCAATGCGGGCGAACTTTTGGTCGTTCCCCGTTTCCATATTCAAACTCCAGCGAGCATAACCATGAAAATTACCGAAGGCCTTGTCGCCACCCTGTCCTGGCGCATGACAGACTCGCAAGGCGAGTTGATCGACGAAAACGCCGAAGGCGACGACTTCTATGTCGGCGGCGACGATCTGCTGCCGCGCATGGCCGAGCAGATGCTGGGCATGGGCGTGGGCGACAAGGGCGACATCTATCTGCAGCCCGAAGATGCGTTCGGCGACTACGACGCCGACTTGCTGCTGGTCGAAGACCGCAAGCTGTTTCCCGCCGAACTCGAAGAGGGCATGATGTTCGAGCAACTGCCCGAGGGCTGCTCGCCGGGCGATGCCGATGCCTTCTACACCGTGACCGAAATTCACGACGAAAAGGTGCTGCTCGACGGCAACCATCCGCTGGCAGGTATGGCGCTGCGCATCGAATACACCGTGCTCGACGTGCGCGAAGCCGATCCCGACGAAATCGAGGTGCAGAGCGCGCTGCTCGATTCGGCTGATGCAGGGCTGTTTCTCCCCGGCGAGAAATAAACCTCGCGGTAAACCCCGCCGGTATTCAATTCATTCTCGGTTTTTCTGCTGCGCGCTGGCCGCTTCGCGCGCCAGCCGCGCTTTTTTGCGCGCGCGCCATTCCAGCCGCAGGTGCAAACTCCAACCGAACAGGGTGATGAAATAACCGGCAACGGCCAGAATGAGCGCCAGCAGCGGCACGCCGACGAACAGCGGCGTGCCCAGATTCCAGGCCCAGTGCGCCAGCGCGACGGTCGAATCCCAGAGGTGCAGCCAGTCGAAATCGGGCGGCGCGGTGAGCCTGTGCGCAGCATGCGCGGGGCTGACCAGCACGCCGAGCTTGTAGGCCACGAGGTAGAGCGGCACGATGGTGAGCGGATTGCTGTAGAGCGTCACCACCAGAGCGATGGGAAAGTTGCAGCGCACCATCACAGCCAGAATGCCCGCGGTGAGCATCTGGAACGGGCCAGGAATCAAGCCGCCGATCATGCCCGCCGCCACCGCCAGCGCCACGCTGCGGCGGTTCAGGCTCCACAGCGCCGGGTGCGCAATGTATTTGGCGAAGGGACGCAGCCACGGGCTGCTTTGCATCACCTCGAACTTGCGTACCAGCAGCTTGGCCCAGCGACGCGCCATGTCACAGCCCTATGGGTTTGCGCGGATCAGTGCGCGCCGGTGGAGCCAAAGCCCCCGGCGCCGCGCTCGGTGGCGTCGAAGTGCTCCACCACCTCCCACTGCGCCTGCACCACCGGCACGATGACCATCTGCGCGATGCGTTCCATCGGTTGCACGGTGTAGGCCGCGCTGCCGCGGTTCCAGCAGCTCACCATCAGCGGGCCTTGATAGTCGGAATCGATCAGCCCGACCAGATTGCCCAGCACCACGCCATGCTTGTGTCCCAGGCCGGAGCGCGGCAGCAGCATGGCGCACAGGCCGCAGTCGTCGATGTGCATGGCCAGGCCGGTGGGAATGAGCTCGGCCTGCCCCGGTTGCAGGGTCAGCGGGGCGTCGATGCAGGCGCGCAGATCCATGCCCGCGCTGCCCGGGCTAGCGTAGGCGGGAAGCTGCTCGCGCAGACGGTCATCGAGAAGGCGGACGGCGATGCGGGGATGAGACAAGAGGATTCCTCGGTGGATGAAGCGATTCAATCGCTGGCGGCGGCACACACCGCTCAGAGACCAGCACGTTCAAGCCGGGCCGCGATCTCATTGATGAGCTTGCGCGCCAGCACGAGCTTGTCGCCACTGCCCAGAGGGTGATGACCGGCAGCGTCGAACAGTTCCAGCCGGTTGTCGTCGCGGCCGAAAGTGTCCGGCCCGAGGTTGCCCACCAGCAGCGGCACGTTTTTGCGCTGGCGCTTGGCTGCGGCGTGTTCCGCCAATTTTTCGCTCTCGGCGGCAAAGCCCACGCAGAACGGCGGCTGCGGCAAAGCGGCTACCGTGGCGAGAATGTCCGGGTTGGCCTGCAAGGCAATGGTCGGAGCGCCCTCGCCTTCGCGCTTTTTCTGTTTCTGCGCATGAACCTGTGAAGGCCGCCAGTCGGCCACGGCCGCGGTGGCGATGAACACCTGCGCGGCGTCAACCTGCGCCATCACCGCGTCGAACATCTCCTGCGCGCTGGTCACGTCCACCCGCTGCACGCCATGCGGCGCGGGCAGCGCGGTCGGGCCGCTGACCAGCACCACGCGGGCCCCGGCCTCACGCGCCGCGCGGGCCACGGCGTAGCCCATCTTGCCGCTGGAGCGGTTGGTGAGACCGCGTACTGGGTCGATGGCCTCGAAGGTGGGGCCGGCGGTGACCAGCACGGTGCGGCCTTTGAACAATTTGGGCTGAAACGCGGCGACGATGTCTTGCAACAAATCTTCGGGTTCGACCATGCGGCCTTCGCCGACCTCGCCGCAGGCCTGCTCGCCCGCGGCCGGGCCGCTGATCAGCGCACCGTCTTCGCGCAGCCGGGCGACGTTGCGCTGCGTGGCCGGATGGCCCCACATCTCGCGGTTCATCGCCGGGGCGAACAGCACGGGCTTGTTGGACGCCAGCAGCAGGGTGGAGAGCAGATCGTCCGACAAGCCGCCCGCCGCCTGCGCGAGCACATTCGCCGTGGCTGGCGCGACGACCACGAGATCGGCGGCGCGCGTCAGCTCGATATGCGCCATGCCGTTGCCCACGCGGGTATCCCACAGGTCATCGAAAACCGGCCGACCGGTGAGCGCCTGGAAGGTCGCGGCGCCGACAAAGCGCGCACCCGCAGCCGTCAGTACGACCTGCACCGTCGCCCCCGCCTTGACCAGCAGCCGCGTCAACTCGGCCGCCTTGTAGGCCGCGACTCCGCCGGTGACGCCGAGAACGATGTGTTTGCCCTGCAAGTCCATGGCCACTGCGCGCATTCAGGCGCCGAGACGCTGTTGCAGCAGGCTCATGGCCTGGGCCAGCGCGGCGTCGATCTGCTCGGGCTGAGTACCGCCGGCCATGGCGAAGTCAGGCCGACCGCCACCCTTGCCGCCCACGGCCTGCGCCGCGGCACTAACCAGATCGCCGGCCTTGATCTGACCCACGCGGTCAGCGCTCACTCCTGCGGCGAGCTGCACCTTGTCGCCCTCGGCGCTTGCCAGCAGCACCACGGCCGTCTTGAGTTTGGACTTGATGCGGTCCACCGCTTCGCGCAAGCCCTTGGCGTCCAGCCCGTCCATGCGCGCCAGCAGCACCGAGGTGCCGCCGATGGTGATGGCCTGCGACACCAGGGCGTCGCCCTGGGCGGCGGCCTGCTGCGCCTTGAGCTGGGCCAGGTCTTTTTCGAGCTGGCGCTGCTGCTCTAACAGTTGCTCGACCTTGGCCGCAGACTCCTCGGCCGGCGCCTTCAGGGTGCGCGACAGCCGCGCGACCAGCGCATTCTGCTTCTGCACAAAGGCCAGCGCGTTCAGGCCGGTGATGGCCTCCACCCGGCGGATGCCCGCGGCCACACCGCCTTCGAACACGATCTTGAACAGCCCGATGTCGCCGGTGCGCGCCACGTGGGTGCCGCCACACAGCTCGCGCGAAGTGCCGATGTCGAGCACCCGCACGGTGTCGCCGTACTTCTCGCCGAACAGCATCATCGCGCCCAGCCCCTTGGCCTCGTCGATGGGCATCACGCGGGCTTGCGTTGCGGCATTAGCCAGAATTTCCTCATTCACCAGGCGTTCGACTCGGGCGATCTCGTCGTCGCTCATCGGCGCGTCGTGGGCGAAGTCGAAGCGGGTCTTGTCGGCATCGACCAGCGAACCCTTTTGCTGCACATGATCGCCCAGCACCAGACGCAGCGCCTTGTGCATCAGGTGGGTCACACTGTGGTTGCGCATGACCGCCAGACGGCGCTCGCCGTCCACCTGCGCGGCCACGATTTCGCCCACTTTGAGGCTGCCCGACTCGAGCGTGCCGTGGTGGCCGAACACGTCCGCCTGCAGCTTTTGCGTATCGTGCACGACAAAGCGCAGATCGCAGGAGTCGCCCTCGAACAGCACACCGCTGTCGCCCACCTGCCCGCCGGATTCGGCGTAGAACGGCGTGCGGTCGAGCACGACCACGCCTGGGTCGCCGGCCTGCAAGGTTGGCACCGAAGTGCCATCCTTGTAGAGCGCGACCACGCGCGCCTCCTTCACCAGCAGATGCTCGTAACCGTCGAAGCGGGTCTTGTCGCCGACGTAGTCGAGCGCGGCCTGCATCTTGAACTTGCCCGCTGCACGTGCTTGCTCGCGCTGGCGGGCCATGGCGACGTCGAAAGCGGCTTCATCCACATTCACCCCATGTTCGCGGCACACGTCCTGCGTGAGGTCGAGCGGGAAGCCGAAGGTGTCGTGCAGTTTGAAAGCCAGTTCGCCAGGAACTTTTAGATCATTCCAAGCCCGTTTCAACGACTCGACGCTATTCTCCCCGCGCCTACGTAAATCGTCAGATATCTTTTTGATCATCCCATCAGGAATCACACTCGGGTCATACACCAAGACGCTGTGAGTAAGGGGGAGTAAAGGGCTATGTTCCGAGAAATGGCAGAGAGTGATGCCTTCCCTGAATGGGCTAAAGCCATTCAATCTCCATTTGCGAGAAAACTCCCGGCCAGCTTGTTGGGCATCTAACCCAGCCTCAAGAAGTTGCATTCCTGACCCGACCGTCTCGAAAAACCGAGCCTCTTCCTGTTTCAATACTGCGGAAACCTTATCTTGATTCTCGGCCAGCTCGGGATAGGCCGCCCCCATCTGCTCCACCAGATCGGGCACCAGTTTGTAGAAAAACGGCTGGCGCACGCCCAGCTTGTAGCCGTGGCGGATGGCGCGACGCACGATACGACGCAGCACATAACCGCGCCCTTCGTTGCCCGGAATCACGCCATCGACGATGAGAAAAGCACAGGCGCGGATGTGGTCGGCGATGACCTTGAGCGAGGCATGGCCCAGATCGGCGGTCGCGGTCTCGCGCGCAGCGGCCTTGATGAGCGCCTGAAACAGGTCGATCTCGTAATTGCTGTGCACATGCTGCAGCACCGCGGCAATGCGCTCCAGGCCCATGCCGGTATCCACGCAGGGCTTGGGCAGGGGCTTCTGGCGGAAGACGGCCAGCTTGTAGCCTTCGCCATCCTTGCTCACCAGACCGATGCCGCCCTCGGCCTCGACGGCCTGTTTGCGCGCGGTGGCCTGATGTTCGGTCTCGAAGCGCTCCTCGCCAGCGGCATAGCGCTCGAACTGCATGAACACCAGGTTCCAGATCTCGATGTAACGGTCGCCGTCTTCTTCGGCCGAGCCGGGTGGGCCACCCCAGATCTCGGGGCCGTGGTCGTAGAAAATCTCGCTGCAGGGCCCGCAGGGGCCGGTATCGGCCATCTGCCAGAAGTTGTCTGAGGCGTAGCGGG
This sequence comes from Thiomonas sp. OC7, assembly GCF_900634595.1. Classification (NCBI taxonomy): domain Bacteria; kingdom Pseudomonadati; phylum Pseudomonadota; class Betaproteobacteria; order Burkholderiales; genus Thiomonas; species Thiomonas sp. OC7. The sequence continues at coordinate 1,054,815 of NZ_LR131953.1, forward strand.
CGCCCTTGTTGTCGCCAATGCGGATGATGCGCTCGACCGGCACGCCGACTTCCTTGGCCCAGATGTCGTGCGCCTCGTCGTCTTCGGCGTACACCGTCACCCACAGCTTCTCGGCCGGGAGCTTATAGACCGTGGTGAGCAACTCCCAGGCGTAGCGGATGGCTTCGCGCTTGAAGTAGTCGCCGAAGCTGAAGTTGCCCAGCATCTCGAAGAAGGTGTGATGCCGCGCGGTGTAGCCCACGTTCTCCAGATCGTTGTGCTTGCCGCCGGCGCGCACGCAACGCTGCGCCGTGGTGGCGCGCTTGTAGGGACGCTGGTCCTGACCGAGGAACACGTCCTTGAACTGCACCATGCCCGAGTTGGTGAACAGCAGCGTGGGGTCGTTGCCCGGCACGAGCGAGGAAGACGCCACGCGGGTGGAACCCTGCGATTCGTAATAGGCCAGAAATTTTTCGCGGATGTCGGAGACGTTCATGGGGCGGGTAAGTGGCTGTGGCACGGGCGCGGAACTGGCTCTGGCGCACGATCATGCAAAAGGTTAGATTTTAGGGCTTACAACCTGATCCCGTTCACCCCAACCGGAGCTGCCCATGAACCGGCCCGCCAATCCGCTGTCCCTGCTCAAAGACCCCACGCTGTTCAAGACCCAGGCCTATATCGATGGCCAGTGGATCGATTCCGCCCGCCGCTTCGCAGTCACCGACCCAGCCACCAATGCCGAACTGGCGCAGGTGCCCGCGCTGGAGCCCATGCATGCGCAGCTCGCCATCGACGCCGCAGATGCAGCCTGGCCCGCCTGGCGCGCCCTGCCGGCCAAGCAGCGCGCCGCCATCCTGCGCAAGTGGTTCGATCTGCTGGTGGCCAACGCCGACGACCTGGCCCGCCTGATGACCGCCGAACAAGGCAAGCCGCTGGCCGAGGCCAAGGGCGAAGTACTCTACGGCGCCAGCTTCGTGGAATGGTTCGCCGAAGAAGCCAAGCGGGTTTACGGCGAAACCATTCCCAGCCCCGACGCCACCAAGCGCCTGCTCGTCCTCAAGCAGCCCGTCGGCGTCTGCGCCGCGATCACGCCGTGGAATTTCCCCCTGGCCATGATCACCCGCAAGGTCGCGCCCGCACTGGCCGCCGGTTGCCCCGTGGTCATCAAGCCCGCCGAACAGACGCCGCTGACCGCGCTGGCCGCAGCCGAACTGGCCCACCGCGCCGGTATTCCGCGCGGCGTGCTCAACGTGCTCACCGCCGACGCCGAAGGGTCGATCGCCATCGGCAAGCTGCTGTGCGCATCAAAGGTGGTGCGTCATCTGTCGTTCACCGGCTCCACCGAGGTCGGCCGCATCCTCATGGCGCAGTCGGCGCCCAGCATCAAGAAGCTGTCGCTCGAACTCGGCGGCAACGCACCCTTCATCGTGTTCGACGACGCCGATCTCGACTCGGCCATCGAAGGCGCCATGGCGAGCAAGTACCGCAACGCCGGCCAGACCTGCGTCTGCGCCAACCGGCTGTATGTGCAGGACGGCATCTACGACCGATTCGTCGAGCGCTTGGCGCACGCCGTGGGCAGCCTGAAAATCGGCAGCGGCTTCGATGAAGGCGTGAATCTGGGCCCGCTGATCGACGATCAGGCGCTGGCCAAGGTCGAGAAGCACATCAGCGACGCCACCTCCAAGGGCGCGCGCATGGTGGTGGGCGGCAAGCGGGTGGAGACCGGCCCCAATGCCGGACGCTTCTTCCAAGCCACCGTACTGGCCGATGTGACGAGCGACATGCTCTGCGCCAGAGAGGAAACCTTCGGCCCGGTGGCGCCGGTGTTCCGCTTCAAGACCGAGCAGGAGGCCATCGCCGCGGCCAACGCCACCGAATTCGGCCTGGCTGCCTACTTCTTCAGCCGCGACGTCGGTCGCATCTTCCGCGTGGCCGAGGAACTCGAATACGGCATGGTGGGCATCAACACCGGCCTGATGTCCAACGAAGTCGCGCCTTTCGGCGGTGTGAAACAGTCCGGCCTGGGCCGCGAAGGTTCACATCACGGCATTGACGAATATGTCGAAATGAAATATCTCTGCCTGGGTGATTTAAACAAGTAGCGCCCGGCCAGCGCTTCAATCGAGCCCCGCCAGCACCCGCACGTGCTCGGCCACGCTGCGGCCGAGGGCGCTAAGGTTGTAGCCGCCTTCCAGGCAGGAGACGATGCGGCCTTCGCACTGCGCCTCGGCAAAGTCCACCAGTTGGCGGGTGATCCAGGCGTAGTCGGCTTCCACCAGGCCCATCTGACCCATATCGTCTTCGCGGTGGGCGTCGAAGCCGGCGCTGATGAACAGCATCTGCGGCGCAAATGCCCGCAGTCGGGGTAGCCACTGCTCGGTGACGATGTGACGCACCCCGTCGCCCTTGGTGTAGGCCGGAACGGGGACGTTGACCATATTCGGCTGCTCGCCTTCCGCGCCGCTGTAGGGGTAGAAGGGGTGCTGGAAGAAGCTCACCATCAGCACCCGTTCATCGCCCCGGAATATGTCTTCGGTGCCGTTGCCGTGGTGCACATCGAAATCGACGATGGCCACGCGCTCCATCCCGCGCACATCGAGCGCGTGGCGTGCGGCAATGGCGACATTGCCGAGAAAACAGAACCCCATGGCCTGATCGCGGGTGGCATGATGGCCGGGCGGGCGGACGGAGCAAAAGGCGTTGTGCAGATGACCGTCGATGACGGCATCGGTCGCGCTGATGGCCGCACCGGCAGCCCGCAGCGCGGCTTGCCAGGTATGCGGATTCATCATCGTGTCCGCGTCGATCCACTCATGCCCCTGCTCGAAATCACCGCGCTTTTTGAGATCGGCGACATACAGCGCCGAATGCGCGCGCTCAACGTCCTCCAGGCTGGCGGGCGGCGCGTCGTCGTGGCGTTCGAGCCAGGGCGCAATCTGCGCGGCGATCAACCGGTCTTCAATGGCGGCGAGGCGCTGCGGGCATTCGGGATGGTCTGCCCCCATTTCGTGCAGGGTGCAGTCGGCATGGGTGTAGAAGCCGGTCGTCATGGTTCTTGTCTCCTGCGGCATATCCCCAGATTCGGGGCATGCACGTCGTCCTCGTAGCATAGTGCGCTGTCGCCTCCCACTCCGCCGCTCGTGAAAACCCCAGCCCTGCCCAGTCTGCTCGACCAGCTCGAAACCATTATCAAAGGCAAGCGCCCGCAGGTGGAACTCGCCGTGTGCTGCCTCTTGGCCAGCGGTCATTTGCTCATCGAAGATCTGCCCGGGGTGGGCAAGACCACGCTGGCCCATGCCCTGGCCGCCACGCTGGGGCTGCAGTACGCCCGCGCGCAGTTCACCTCCGACCTCATGCCGGGCGATCTGCTGGGCATTTCGGTGTTCGACCGCAACCGCAGCGAGTTCGTGTTTCACCCCGGCCCGGTGTTTTCGCAGGTGCTGCTGGCCGACGAAATCAACCGCGCCGGGCCGAAGGTGCAAAGCGCCCTGCTCGAAGCGATGGAAGAGCGCCAGGTGAGTGTGGACGGACAGACGCGCCGCCTGCCCGAGCCATTTTTCGTCATCGCCACGCAAAACCCGTTCGACCAGCTCGGCACCTATGCCCTGCCCGAGTCGCAGCTCGACCGCTTTCTGCTGTGCATCTCGCTGGGCTACCCCAGCCGCGCCGCCGAGCGCGCCCTGCTCGAAGGCCGCGACCGGCGCGAGCTGATCGCGGAGCTGCAGCCGGTGCTGACCCCCGAGCGCTTGATCGAGCTGCAGCGACAGGCGCAGGCCGTGCATGCCGCTCCCGCCCTGCTCGACTATGTGCAGGAGCTGCTCACGCAGACGCGCAACGGGCGCTGGTTCATCGAGGGGCTCAGCCCGCGCGCCGGTCTGGGCCTGCTGCGCGCTGCCCGGGCCTGGGCGCTGCTGCAGGGCCGCGACTACCTCATTCCCGACGACGTGCAGCAAGTCCTGCCATTCGTTGCCGGGCACCGCTTGCGCACCCTCGACAGCCCCACGGTCAACCGCGCCGCCTCGTTGCAGGCAGTGCAATCGCTGCTGGAACACGTCCCGGTGTAACAAGGCCCGAAGGCCCGCGCGCCAAGCAGTGATCATGCCACCCTCCGCCGATACCGCCCTGCCTCAGCCCGCCGCGTCGAACACCCTGCGCGACGCCTTCGCGCAGCGCTTCGATGCCTGGGCGCTAGTGTAGTGTTTGATTCTTGAGTGAACTTAATTGAGTTGCTTGTCTCCAATGTTTTACTACGGTTTGCATTGGAGAGAGCAAGTGCGCGTTGCCCCGGCGATTGAATTGACCACCGAGCAGGAAAGCGAGCTGACGCGGCTGGCGCGTTCCAAGCGCACCAGCGTGCGACTGGCGCAGCGCGCGCGCATCGTGCTGCTGGCCGCCAAGGGCGTTCAGAACAAGGAGATCGCCGAGCAGCTTGGTATCGGTCGCGTGCAGGTCGCGCGCTGGCGCGAGCGCTATCTGCAAGCGGGGCTGCAAGGCATCGAGCGCGACCTGCCACGTGGCGCGCCGCCGGTCAAGGTGGACGCAGCCAAGCTGGTGGAGCTGACCACGCAAAGCACGCCCGAGACCGCCACGCACTGGAGCACACGCAAGATGGGTGAGGTTCTGGGCGTCAGTGCGAGCACTGTCATGCGGCATTGGCAGGCGCACGGTCTGAAGCCTCATATCGTGCGTGGCTTCAAGGTCTCGCGCGATCCGAAATTCGTCGAGAAGCTCGAAGACATCGTGGGGCTGTACATGTCCCCGCCCGAGCATGCGCTGGTGCTGTGCTGTGACGAGAAGAGCCAGGTCCAGGCGCTGGACCGCACGCAGCCGGGCTTGCCCATGAAGAGGGGCCGTGCGGCCACCATGACGCACGACTACAAGCGCAATGGCACGACCACGCTGTTTGCCGCACTCAACGTGCTTGACGGCCAGGTCATCGGCCAGTGCCAGCAGCACCATACCCACGTTGAATGGTTGAAGTTCTTGCGCCAGATCGACCGCGAGACGCCCAAGGACAAGACGCTGCATCTGATCGCCGACAACTACGCCACACACAAGCACCCGGCTGTGCAGGAGTGGCTGGCCAAGCACCCCAGGTTCAACATGCACTTCACGCCCACCTCTGCGTCGTGGCTGAACATGGTCGAGAGATTCTTCCGCGACATCACCACCGAGCGGCTGCGCCGCGGGGTGTTCACCAGCGTGCCCGAACTCGTGGCTGCCATCGACGAATACGTCGCACATCACAACGTCAACCCCAAGCCGTTCATCTGGACCAAGAGCGCTCGCGACATCCTGCAGAAGGTCATTCGCGCGAATAGACGCTTAAGTTCCAAACAGAATGGAACACTACACTAGCGCGCCATCCGGCCGGCGGCAGCACGCGGCTGACCCACCGCAACGTCTACATCCTGCCCACCCGCACCGGCTGGTTTTTCGCCCTGCTGCTGCTGGTCTTGCTGGTGCTGAGCATCAACTACCAGCTCAATCTCGGCTATCTGCTCACCTTCCTGCTGGCGGGCAGCGCGATGATGGCCATGCATGTCACCCACAACAATCTTCGCGGCTTGCAGCTCACCGCGCGGCCGCCCGAAGGCCTGCTGCACCAGGGCCAGAGCGCCCGTCTCGGCCTGCTGCTGCAAGGCGGCGCACGCGACCGCTGGGGGCTGGCCCTGCGCCCGGCAGGCACCCAAGCTACGCCGCCCGCGCCCCAGAAGAAGGCCCGCCGCAAGGCGTCCAGCCCGCCCTACCCCTGGGCCTACGCCGACTGCGCCCGCAACAGTGAAACCGCCCTCACCCTGAGCTGGACGCCGCCGCGCCGCGGCCTGCTGGCCTGGCCCCTGCTCACCGTCGAAAGCTATTACCCGCTGGGCGTCTGGACGGCCTGGAGCCGCTGGCAGCCGCAGATCGAACTGCTCGTGCTGCCCGCCGCCGAGCATCCCGCCCCGCCCCTGCCGCCCGCCCGCCCCACGCCAGGCAACGGCCCGGCGCTTGCGCGCGGCGGCGGCGAAACCGATGGCGTGCGCGCCTACCGCACCGGCGATTCGCTACGGCATGTGCTGTGGAAAAAATTCGCCCGCAGCGACGAACTCATCAGCCGCGACACCGCCCAGCCCCAGGCCTGCGCCGAACTCTGGCTCGACTTCGCCACGCTGCCCGCGCAGCTCGATATCGAAGCCCGGCTGTCGCGGCTGTGCGCCTGGGTGCTGGCGGCCGACCGCACCGGCACGCCCTACGGCCTGCAGCTCGGCGGCCAGCAAATCAGGCCAGCCACCGGCGCCGCGCACCGAGCCGCCTGCCTGCGCCTGCTCGCGCTGCATCCCGGCCCCCTGTTGCAGCCCCGTTCGGGCGCCGCCCCGCGAGCCAAGTCGTGATGCAGTCCAACCCCAGCCAGACGCTGCTGGCCCGCTGGACCCACCGCACCAACGCCCTGCCGCGCGATGCGCGCGACACCTTGTTTCTGCTCGGCGTGTCGCTGCTGCTGATGCTGCCGCTGTTCGTCCATCTGCCTTGGTGGACGAGCGCGCTGGTGCTCGGCCTGCTGGCCTGGCGTGCGGCGCTGGCCTGGCGCAGTGCGCCGCTGCCCCGGCGCGGCGTGCTGGTGCTCATTTTGCTGTTCTCCGTCGTCATCACCCTGTGGGATTTCCACACCGTACTCGGGCGCGATGCCGGAGTCGCGCTGCTGTGCGTGCTGCTCGGCCTCAAGACCCTGGAGATGCGCTCGCGCCGCGATGCCCATGTGCTGTTCTTCCTCGGTTTTTTCACCATCGCGGCCAACTTTCTGTTCTCGCAATCGCTGGGCACCGCCCTGGTCATGGTGCTGGCCACCTGGGGCATGCTGGCCGCGCTGGTCAACGCCAATCTGCCCGCCGGGCGGCCGCCGCTGCGGCAGTCGCTGCTCACCGCGCTCAAGATGATGGCGCTGGGCGCGCCCGCGATGGTCGTGCTGTTCATGGTGTTTCCGCGCCTGAGCGCGCCGCTGTGGGCCTTGCCGCAAAGCGGCGCGCAGGCCATCACCGGGCTGTCGGCCAGTATGTCACCGGGGCAGATCGCCGAGCTGGCGCGAGACGACTCGGTCGCCTTCCGCGTGGTGTTCCACGGCCAGCGGCCGCCCGACCGCGAGCTTTACTGGCGCGGCCCGGTGCTGAGCGTGTTCGACAACGGCGTGTGGCTGCCCGACCCGCGCCAGCGCGACCGCGCCACCCTCAGCCCGCCCGCCGATCTGCACCTGAGCGGCCCACCCGTGCGCTACACCGTCACCCTGCAGCCCACGCAGCAGACCTTCGTCTTCGCGCTCGACGCCCCGGCGGCCGCGCCCGAGATCGAGGGATATCGGGTGCAGTGGCTGCCCGACCTGCAACTGGTCACCGGGCGGCCGCTCGACCATCTCTCGCGCTACACCGTCGAGTCGTCACCGCAGTTTCGCTACGGCCCCACGCAATTCAGCCCCGCCCTGCGTGCCGACGAAGCCCTGCCTGCGGGCTTCGATCCGCGCAGCGTGGCGCTGGGAAGGCAACTCGCCGCGCAAGCCAAGGCGGCCGGACAGGGCGGCGCCTTCGTCGCGCAAGCCCTGCTGCAGATGTTTCGCAACCAACCCTTCCGCTACACCCTCAACCCCGGCACCTACGGCCGGCGCGACGGCGTGGACCAATTTCTGTTCGACCGCCGCGCCGGTTTTTGCGAACACTACGCGCAGGCGTTCGTCGTGGTGATGCGGGCCGCAGGCATTCCCGCGCGCATCGTCACCGGCTACCAGGGCGGCCGCTTCAACCCGGTAGACGACACCTGGGTGGTGCGCCAAAGCGACGCCCACGCCTGGGCCGAATACTGGCTGCCCGAACGCGGCTGGGTGCGCGCCGACCCCACCGCCGCCGTTGACCCGGCGCGCATCGACCGCAGCGGCGCCACCCTGGCCGCGCGCGAGCCCCTGTTGGGCGTGGCCGCGCTCGGCCCGCGCGACGCCGCGCTGCTGCTGCAACTGCGCAACCAATGGGACGCGCTCAACAACACCTGGAACCAGTGGGTGCTGCACTACGGCAGCCAGCGCCAGCTCGACCTGCTGAACAAGCTCGGCCTGCACCAACCCGACATGGCCACCCTGGCCGCGCTGGCCATCGCCACCCTGCTGGTGGCCACCGCCATCGGCGGCGCGTTTCTGGCGCTGGAGCGCCGCAGGCACGACGCTTGGACGCAGACCTACGCCCTGCTGCGCGGCAAGCTGGAGCAGGTCGGCATCGACAGTGAACCCTCTACCCCGCCGCGCACTCTGGCGGGCCGCATCGACCCTGCCCGACTGGGCGCTGACAGCCTCCCGCCCCAATCCGCGCACGCCGCCATTGCGCTCCTGCTGCAACTCGAACGCTGGCGCTACGCCCCGCCAGTTGATGCCCGCCAGCGCAAAACGCAATGGGCCGCGCTGCGGCAGGCCGTGCGCCGCTGGCGCTGATGCGCGTGCGACAAACATCAAAAAAGCCCGTCATCGACGGGCTATTTTAGACGGTGCGACGACAGATTCAGGCAAACGAACCAAGCAAACGAATCAGGCAAATTCCGCCAGCGACTTGCGCATTTTTTTCATCGCCGCCACCTCGATCTGGCGGATGCGTTCGGCCGACACGCCGTATTCGGCGGCCAGTTCGTGCAGGGTCTTGCCGCCGCTGCCGTCATCATTCACCTGCAGCCAGCGCTGCTCGACAATGGCGCGGCTGCGGGCGTCGAGCAGTTCCAGCGCGTTTTCCAGCCCTTCGACCTGCAGCCGGTCGTGGCTGCGCGCTTCGAGCACGGCCATCGGCTCCTGCGTGTTGTCGGCCAGATAGGAAATGGGCGCGTAGCTCTCTTCGCCATCTTCCACCGTGGGATCGAGCGCGATGTCGGCGCCGCCCATGCGGCTTTCCATCTCGATCACGTCTTCGCGCTTGACGTTAAGCGCCTGCGCCATGTCGTCGATCTGCGCCTCGTTCATGCCGGCGTTGGCCGTTTTCATCGAGCGCAGATTGAAAAACAGCTTGCGCTGCGATTTGGTCGTGGCCACTTTCACCAACCGCCAGTTGCGCAGGATGTATTCGTGAATTTCGGCCTTGATCCAGTGCAGGGCGTAACTCACCAGCCGCACGCCATGCGCCGGGTCGAAACGCTTGACCGCCTTCATCAAGCCGATATTGCCTTCTTGAATGAGGTCGGCATGCGGCAGGCCGTAGCCCAGATATTGCCGTGCGGTGGAAACCACCAGCCGCAGGTGCGACAGCACCAGTTTGCCCGCCGCGTCTTTGTCCCCCTGCTCGCGCCAGGTGCGAGCCAGCCGCGCCTCTTCTTCCGCGCTGAGCATGGGCAGGCGGTTGACGGCGCTGATGTAGGCGTCCAGATTGCCCAGACTGGGCAAGGCGAGCGGAAACGCGCCATCGACCTGGGCCGGGCGCAGAACGATTGCGGCTGACTGAGTGTGGGTCATGGATGGAATCCTCCTGTTTGTGTTTGATATTAGCACTCACAGTGAGAGAGTGCTAAAGACCAATAGTTCCCTGCCGGGCCGGGGCGAAAACCCATTTTCCGCACGTTCTATGGGGGGTTTGATGACGGCAGTGTGCCTGCGAATTCTTAGGTTAGACTTTGCTGCATGTCTCGCTTGCTGCGTCCCATTCTGGTCTTGCTGCTCGTCTTGCTGCCTCTGCGCGGCTGGGCGCAGGTCAGCATGAATTTGGGCGACGGAGTGCAAACCCCGGCCCAGACCACGGCGCAGGCGCAGGCGCAGGCGCATGAGATGACCTCAAATGACATGGCCTCAATGGCGGATCTGCACTCGCTGGCGGCAGATCAAGACACGTCGGAAGCCATGCCGGGCTGCCACGTCGACGCCAACACCCCAGCCGATTGCGGCTCTCACGATCACCAGCATTGCGTGATCTGCCATCTGGCTGTGGCTCAGCCCCCGGCCTTCACCCTGCTGCTGACCGACGCCGCGCAGCACTCGTGCCCCTCCGCCGCCAACACCGCGTGGCACAGCGCCGATCTGCGCACCCTGCAGCGTCCTCCCAGAGCCTGAACCCCGTTTGAGTCCCGGTTGCAGCGCGGGTCGCCAGACTTGCGCTGCGCATCGTGTCGCCGCGCGCTGTCGCGGCTCGAATGAGGTGTCAATTCATGTGGAACCCACCCAGACCGCAGGTGCGCCTGCGGGCGCTGCGGCTCGCCCCCCTGGCCGCAGCCGCGCTTCTGGCAGCCTGCGCGCCCTTGCAAACCCGGCAGTCGCTACAGGCCGTCAATGTCATTACCCTGCCCCACACCGGCACGCCGCTGCACTTGCTGCGCGACCCCGCGCAGCAGCAAGACGCGCAAGCCCAGATCGACGCGCTGCTGTCCAAACCCCTGTCTGCCGATGACGCCGTGCGCATCGCGCTGCTCGGCAGCCCCGCATTGCAGGGGCTGATCGCGCAGACGCAGGCCGACTCGGCCGACTCCACGCAAAGCGCCCGGTTGACCAACCCGGTTTTCGGCTTCGAGCGCCTGCTCATCGGTGGCGGGGTGGAAATCACCCGTAGTCTCAGCTTCGGTCTGCTCGATCTGCTCACCTTGCCCACGCGTTCGCGCCTGAACGACACGCAGCAGACGCAACTTCGGCTCAGCCTCGCCCGCGCGGTGCTGCGCACGGCGGCGCAGGCGCGGCTGAGTTGGGTTCGCGCCGTGGCGGCACAGCAAACTGCCGCCTACGACCGCGATGTGGTGGAAGCGGCCAAGGCCACCGCCATTCTGGCTGACCGCATGCGGCAGGCAGGCAACTTCACCAAGCTCGACGCGGCGCAGCAAGGCCTGTTCGCCGCCGACAGCCAGCTACGCCTGAGCCGCGCCGAACTGGCCGCCACGCAAAGCCGCGAAGCGCTGGTGCAGGCGCTGGGGTTGTCGGCAGAACAAGCCGCCCGCCTCGCTTTGCCGACGCAACTGCCGGAGGTGCCGAAGCAGCCGAGCGCAGCCGCGCCGATGGCGCTGCAAACCGCGCTCGACCAGCGTCTGGACGTGCAGCTCGCCCGCGCCGACTACACGGCCACCGCGCAAGCTGCAGGGCTGGCGCGCGCTACCAGCCTGATCGAGCATGTCGAACTCGGCGGCGTGCGCAAGACCTATAGCGACGCGCCGCCGCAAAACGGCTTCGACCTCAGCCTGCCGCTGCCGCTGTTCGATCTGGGCGACGCCCGCCGCAGCGCCGCCGCCGACCGCGTGCTCGCGGCGCGCAACCGCGCCATCGCCACCGCGCGCCGCGCCGCCTCGCAACTGCGCGAGGCCGACGCCCTGCGCGGCAGCGCCTGGCAACAGCAGCGCCTCAGCCGCGAGCAGATCGTGCCCCTGGCGCTGACCGTGCTCGATGAGAGCCAGCTTCGCTACAACGGCATGCTCATCGGCACCTTTCAGCTCGTCGCCGCCGCGCAGACGCAGGTGCAGGCGGTGCGAGAGGCCATCTCCGCGCAGCGCAATTACTGGCTGGCCGACGCCGCCTGGCAAGCCGCCCAGCTTGGCGTGGACGCAGGCCCGGGCGCCCTGCCCGACTCCACTTCTTCCAACGCCGCCCCGGCCGTCTCCAGCCACTGACCCACAGGACTTTCACAGCATGAATACCCGACGCCATTTTCTCGGCGCTGCCGCGGCCCTCGTCGCCGCAGGCGCCGCCAGCCGCAACGCCCTGGCCGCCGCACCCGAACCCCATCAATACAGCAGCGCCGATACCGCAGCCCCGCTGCATCCCCACGCCGGCCGGCCCTACAACCCGGTCGTCACCCTCAACGGCTGGAGCCTGCCCTTTCGCATGAAAGACGGCGTGAAGGAATTTCACCTCGTCGCCGAACCCGTGGTGCGCGAAATCTCGCCCGGCATGACGGCCAAGCTCTGGGGCTACAACGGCTCCAGCCCCGGCCCCACCATCGAAGCGGTGGAAGGCGACCGCGTGCGCCTGTTCGTTACCAACAAGCTGCCCGAGCACACCACGGTGCACTGGCACGGCCTCATCCTGCCCAACGGCATGGACGGCGTGGGCGGGCTGACGCAGCCGCAGATCAAACCCGGCCAGACCTTCGTCTATGAATTCGAGCTGCGCAAAAGCGGCACCTTCATGTACCACCCGCACGCCGACGAAATGGTGCAGATGGCCATGGGCGCGATGGGCCTGTTCATCGTCCACCCCAAAAACCCGCGGCAGATGGCGGTCGATCGCGACTACGCCTTTCTCATCAACGCCTACGACATCGATCCCGGGTCGAGCGTGCCCAAGGTCAACACCATGCTCGACTTCAACCTCTGGACCTGGAACAGCCGCGCCTTTCCCGGCATCGCCCCGCTGGTGGCGCGCACCGGCGAGCGCGTGCGCATCCGCATGGGCAACCTCACCATGACCAACCACCCCATCCACCTGCACGGCCATGTGTTCGAAGTGGCGGGCACCGATGGCGGCTGGGTGCCCAAGAGCGCGCGCTGGCCCGAAGTGACGGTGGACATTGCCGTGGGGCAGATGCGCGCCATCGAGTTCATCGCCGACAACCCTGGCGACTGGGCCTTCCACTGCCACAAATCGCACCACACCATGAACGCCATGGGCCACAGCGTGCCGACGATGATCGGCGTGCAGCAGGACGACCTCACCCCCGCGTTGCAAAAGCTGCTGCCCGACTACATGGCCATGGGCAGCCAGGGCATGGCCGAAATGGCCGAGATGGACATGCCCCTGCCCGACAACACCCTGCCCATGATGACCGGGCGCGGCCCTTACGGCTCGGTGGAAATGGGCGGCATGTTCAGCGTGCTCAAAGTGCGCGACGACCTCGCCCACGGCGACTACCGCGACCCTGGCTGGTACCGCATGCCGCCCGGCACCCAAGCCCACGCCGTGCCCACCGCCGATCTGCCGCCCGCGCGCACCGACCCCACCGAACCCCAAGCCACCCAAGACACGCTGCAAGTGCGCAAGCCCCAGCAGCATGCGCATTGACCGCCCTCGCCCTGCCCCTATCCCCTTTTTGTTTCTTCAACCCCTGCAAAGGAACCCACCATGAACAAGTCACTGAAAACCTGCTCCCTTCTCGCCCTGGCCGCAGCACTCTGCACGCCCGCCCTGGCCGCGCCAAGCCACGCTGACCACGACCATTCCACCCCCGAAGGCATGGCGCAACACATGCAGATGATGCAGCCCGCTGCATCCGGCGCGCAAGGCGAACACCAGACCGAAGGTGTAGTGCGCAAAATCGACGCCGCAAGCGGCAAGATCACCCTGCGCCACGGCCCCATCCCCGCGCTGGGCATGGGCGCGATGACCATGAACTACCGGGTGCGCGACAAAGCCCTGCTCGATGGCCTCAAGGTCGGCGACACGGTGGAATTCAGTGCGCAGCAGATCGACGGCGCCTACACCGTCCTCACCCTGAAACGCAAACCTTGATGGGGAGAAATCGCCCGGCCGCCCGCTGTCGCCTGGCCGCGCAGGGCGCCGCCGCTCAGACCTTGGGCGGCTGGCGCCGGTGGCGCATCACCCCGAAGACCAGATAGCCCGAAATCAGCACGAACAGCGCCGCCAGCGCGGCCTGTCCGTAACCCGCGAACCCGGACGGGTTCTTCCACTGGTGCTTGAGCACCTCGTTGGCCAGCGCCTGCACCTGCTCCTGCGGCCCGAAGCTCAAGGTCGGATCGAGGCGACGCGCCAGTTCCAGCTCCTGCTCCGCCAGCGGCCACTTGCCCTCTGCGGCCAGCAGCCGCGCGTCCAGATAGTGCGCCTGCGCCGAATGCGGCTGATCCGCCAGCACCTGCGCGAAGACGTGGTCAGCCTGCGTCAAATGCCCCGCATCCAGCAAGGCAGACGCCTGATCGAGCGTAGCCGCCTGCGCGGTACTCAGGGCCAGCAAAAAGGCGGCGAAAAGAGAGGCGAGGTGTTTTGATTGGATGGTCAGCATGGGAGAGCAGGGCAGAGGAGCCGATGAGCTTTCTACCTTACTACAGGCCAAGAAAGGCGATCGGCAGCGGCGGTTGGTTTCGGCAGCACTGAATCAAAAAAATTTGAGACGAAAGTCAGCAAACGCTGTAGGGCTAGAACTCGGCTTGCTGACTCTCGTCAGGGCCGACTCGGTAAAGCCGGGCGTGTGATTGAGGTAATGTCCCGCTGAGGCCGATTACCTGGTGACGTGCGACCGGCGGGCCGGGCTGCTGCAACATGGCCGCATCGGGCGCACACGCATCGTCACGCCGACCACCATCTGCGCCGAGGCGCTTTGAGCCTATCTTCGCACCCACGGCGTTCGGCGCGGAAATGATGTCGGTCGTTTTACGCGAGCTCATCGATCCCGAGCGAGGCATGAGCGCTTATCGCCGCGTGCGGGAATTTGCTCAAATGTCTTGCTCGCTCCTGCGCCGAATTGAATAAGAACTCCCATGAATCCTTCCCCCACCGATGCTGAAACCAACGCCCGCCTGACCCGGCTGGAAGAAAAATTCGGTTATGCGGAAGACCTGCTCGACGCGCTCAACGCTTTGGTGGCCAAGCAGCAAGATCAGATCGCGCAGTTGTTGCGGGAGGTCGCGCAGTTGCAGCGCCAGCGTGCGGACGATCAGCCTTCAGCGCCCACAAGTTTGTGGGACGAGTTGCCGCCGCATTACTGAAGGTCTCGGATACGCGCCGCGTCAGCCCGGATAATTCACGGCCAGACGTATTTCTGTTGAGGTTGCCATGAATCCGATTTCCACCCCGCCCGGCGATGAGAGTCTTATCAAATATCCGTCCGACTTCCCCATCAAAATCATGGGCGCCAATGTGGACGGCCTGGCCGATGCGATTGCCGCCGTGGTGCTGCAACACGCGCCCGACTTCGATCCGGCGACGATGGAGTTGCGCCCTTCCAGCGGGCGCAACTATCTGAGCTGCACCTGCACCATCCGCGCCACCAGCCGCGCGCAGCTCGACGATCTCTACCGCGCGCTCACCAGTCATCCGATGGTGAAGATAGTGCTGTAGCGGCGTCAATCGCTTCGCCGCCTCGCCGCCAACGCAGCGTGCACAGCGCGGCGCAGCGCGGGGAAGTCGGGCATTGCGTGCAGCCCGTAGAGATGGCGCTGCAGGCGCTCGGCAAGAGGGTGCAGGGGATGTGGCGGCGGCAGGGCTGCATCGCTTAGCCATTGCGCGAGGGTAGCGGCGCGCGGCAGGCCGCGCCGGGGAGGCAATGCCAGCCAGGCTTGCTTGAGCGCTGCTGCATCGGTGGCTTGCCACACAGCTTGCAGCGCGCGGCGCTCACGCCAGCTACGGCAAGCCCAGCAGCCCACTGCACGCAGCGCAAACAACAGCAAGAGCAGCGCCGCGGCGCCGCCCAGGCCGATGGCGATATGCAGCGAGCGGGCATCGACCACGGTGAGCAGTGGCGGCACCCAGCGCGCGGTGGCGGGTAGTTCGGTGCGGGGATCGAAATAGTCGAGCCGCAGGGCCGGCGCTTGCAGCCGGCCCGCGGTTTGCGGGCGCAGGTAAAGGGTAATGTCCCAGGTGTCGCCTGCTTCAGCGGAGGGTTCTTGGGTGCGGGTTACCTGCACGCCAGCAGGGCCGAAACGGGCGGGCAGCGCGGCGTTCCAGCGGTTTGCCACGCGCAGCACCTGCGCCCGGTCGAGGCCGGGGGCGGACAAGCGCAGCCGCCACGCGGTGGTGTCGCCCAAGGGCAGTTGGGCCGGGGCCGAGAGCACCTGCAACTGCGGCGCGCCGATCAGGCCGTCGGCCGGCCACCACTGCGGCAACGCCCGCGCGGTAAAGCGCAGCGGCGGCGGGGCGTAAACGCGCAGGCTGCCGAAGGCATGGGCGCGCAGCAGCCCAAAATCCATAGTCACCTCGCCAGCCTGCAAGGGCAGCACACGCCAGGCGAACACTTGCACGAGTTGAGGCGCGCCGTCGATGACTTCGCTGCGCACCGAGTCGGCCAGCGGCGCGATCTGCGCCTGCGCGCTGCGCGGCTGCGGCGTCGTCCACGCCAGATTGCCGCCGCCGATGGTCCACAGTTCCACGCGCAGCGCTTGCAGCGCGTAGGGACGGGCGGGCGTCATGCGGGTGCGCCATTGCAGCGGGGCTTCGCCGTTGGCGGCTGCGGCGACATCGAGCGTTTGCGCTGGGCAGCGCCCGCCGCCCGCTTGCACGGCGGGCAGGGGCAAACGCCCGCTGCGCAGGGGGTAGAGCGTGAGGGTGGCGGTCTGCTCGCTGTGCCCGTCCGTGCTGCCGCTGGCGCCTTGCTGGTCGGTCAGTAGCCAGTCGGGCGCGAACTGCGCGGAGGTGAAGCTGGGCAGCGGCGCGGCGAGGTCGCGCGCGATGAGCGTCCAATGCAACGGGTGGCCGAGCACGGCGGCAGCGGGCTCAGTGCGGCATTGCAGGCTGGCTTGCGCGGCGGCGGGGCGCGCGGCGGCGAGCAGGCCGAGGCTCAGGGCCAGCGCGGCGAGGGGGCGGGCCAGGGTCATCGTGCGCCCTCCTGCGCGGCCGCGCGGGTGTCGATGGCGGCGCGCTGGGCGAGCAGTTCGGCGCTGGCGTCGCGCAGCAGCTGCAAACGCTTGTCGGCCCCGGCCCAGTCGAGCGTAGGCGGTTGCCAAGGCGCGGGGACGGCGGCGGTTGCCCCTGCCGTGGCGAGCTGCCCGCCGGGCGCCAATGGCGCGGTTTGCTGCAGCGGCGCCGAAGCCTGCTTGGGCGGCTTGCGGCGCAGTTGCGAAGGCGTGTTCGAGCCCTGCTGGCCGAAGCGCGAGTGGTGGATGGGCGGCGCGCGTTTGGCGATGCCCACCAGATCGCTCGGCGGATGCTCGATTTCGTACTGCCGTTGCGCCAGCCGGGCGTTGCGCAGGGCGTTGGCATAGCCGGGGCGGATGCGCAGCGCGGCGTCGAACGCCTGCACCGCTTCCAGCGTGCGTCCGGGCAGGTGCAGGCTGGCATCACCCAGGTTGTAGAACGCAGCGAAGCGCTGCTCGGGCGTGTCGGCCTGCAGCAAGGCGCGGTGGAAGGCCTGCGCCGCAACCTGAAATTGCCGCAGCCGATAGGCCGCTGCGCCTTCGCCCATGCGGGCCGCGTAGCCGGGCAAGGCGGCATATAGCGCCTGCGCGCGCGCGAAGTCGCCCTGCTGCCAGGCCTGCCAGGCTGCGTGTTCGGCGCGCAGTGTGTCCGGTCTCGAAACCAAGGCGGGCGGCTGCGCCTGCGCGGGCGGTGCAAGGGGCAGACCGAGCACCAGCGCCAAGCCCAGCAGGGCCACGGCGGGCGACACGCGGCGCGGGCGCTCGCGCCAGAACAGTAGCGCCAATGCGGGCAGCAGGAACAGGCCGTAAAGCTCGCGCCAAGCGGTGATTTGCTGCACCCGACCAGTTGCCCCGACCGGCAGGCGGGCGATGCCGCGCGCATAGAGCGCGTTCCAGTTGTCCGCGCCGGTCTGGCCTGCGGTCACGGAAGCAAAACCGCCGCCGCTGATCTGCGTCACTGCGCGCAAAAGCGCCGCGCTCTCGGGCGGCAGACCCGGCAGGGCGAGGACGAATAGCGGCAGCCGGGCGCGGTGTAAAGACTCGCCCACCGCGCTGGCGTCGAAGTCTGCGGGCACTGGAACGCCTGCACCAGCCAGCAGCAGCACAGCGCCGCTTTCGCCCTCGGCTTGTTGTTTCAAGCGCTGGCGCGCGAGGGCGAGCAGGCCGGGCAGCGCGGTGGAAGCGGGCGTGTCGGCGAACACTTCGGGGCGGGCCTGCTGCGCGGCGTGCGCGAACAGGGCGGGGTCATTCGTCGGCGGCAGCAATTGCGCTGCGCCCACCGGTCCGCCCGGACGCGCTGCGCCATAAGCGATTAGTCCGAGTCGTTCGCCGCGCAGTTGCGGCCACAGCGCAGCCAGCAGCAGGCGCTGCTGCTCCAGCGCGGAAATAGGCGCTGCGGTCGCCGCTGCGGCGTCGGCGCTGGCATCCATCAGCACCATCACGGCGATGCGGTGCAGCCCGCCCGCCTCGCCGCCGCTCACCGGCTGGCGCGGCCCGGCTGCGGCGGCAGCGAGCAGCGCCCACAGCAGCAGGTCGAGCGCCAGCGCGCGCCGCAAGCGCTGCGGCGACGGCAGGCGGGTGGCGAAGGGCAGTAGCGCGGCGTCGGCATAGGCCAGCGCCCCGGCGCGCACACTGCGCGCGCGCCACAGCCGCAGCGCGGCCAGCAGCAACGGCACGGCCAGCAGGGCAAAGGCCCAGGGCCGCGCCCAGAACCAGGGCTGGGTGAGGAGCACATCCCAAGTCGTCATTTGCGGCTCCTGGGTGCGGCGCTTTCAGCCCACATCGCCAGCAACCACAACGCCGCTCCGGCAAGCAAAGGCCAGAGGAACAGCGGCTGCACGGCGCGACGCGTGGGCGGGGGATGCAGCCGGGGATTGAGCGCACCGATGTCGCGCACCGCCGCCTGTTGCGCCCCGGCGCTGGCGGCGAAGTAGAACCGCCCGCCAGTGGCTTCGGCGATGAGGCGCAGATCGGGCTGCGGCCCGCCGTAGGCCGGCACGGTGTAGGGGCGCCCGGGGTCGGGGGTGGTGCCGACTTCCACGGTGTAGGTGCGCACGCCCAGATGCCGCGCCAGCGCCACCGCGTCGGCCGGGCTGATGGCGCCGGTATTGCTCTGCCCGCCGTCGGTGTAGAGGATGAGAATAGGCTTCAGGTCGAGCTGCAGACGCACCTGCCGCAGCCCCAGAGCGATGGCGTCGCCTAAAGCGGTATCGGGGCCAAGCTGTCCCACGGCGAGCAGCCCGGCCATCTGGCCCGCGGCGCGGGCGTCGAAGGTGGGCGGCAGAAGGGTGGCAGCATGGCTGCCGAAGGCCACCAGCGCGAAGCGGTCGCCCTGGCGCGCGCGGGCGAAGTCGGCAAACACGCGCTGGGCCACGGCCAAGCGCGAGGCCGGCTTGCCCGCCCAGGTGAGGTCGTGCAGGCTCATGGTGAGCGAGGTGTCGAGCAGCACCACAATGTCGCGGCCTTCGGGCGCGGCGGCGATCCATGCGCCTTCGCGCTGCGGTTGCGCGAGCGCCAGTACGAAAGCCAGCAGCGCCAGCGCGCGCAGCACTGGCGCGATCCGGGGCTTGCGGTGCGGCGGCGACGCCTGCAGCAGGCCGTGCAGATCAGGGTGCAGCAGTTGGGGCGCTGGCGCTGCCTCGCTCAGATGCGCGCGCCGCGCCGCCAGCAGCGGCAAGACCGACAGTGGCAGCAGCGATAAGGCCAGCGGCTGCGCCCATTGCAAAACGGCCAGGCCCGAGGTGAGATCGGCCCAGGCGCTCATTGGACGGCCTTCAACGCAGCGTGCTGCAAACTGTGGACGAAGGCCGCGTGGGCGCGCGCTCTGCCCCACCAGGCGGCGCGCAGGGCTTGGGTGGCGGCGGATTCGAGCGTCTGCGCGGCGGCTTTCAGGTCAATCGACGTTTCTGCGCTGGCCGGGGCAAAGCGCAGGGCATCGAAGGCGGTGCGCAGGGGCTGCGGCCAGTCAGCCTCCGGCAAGGCGAGGCGTAATTGCGCGGCCAGATGGGTCGCCAACTGCGTTGCCAGTTCCGTCGCCAGCTGCGTGGTCTGCGGCCCTTGCGTTTCGCGTTGCAAAACCGCGCGAGCCTGCGCCCGCAGCAGCCGCCATGTCCGCCCGCGCCCCCAGCCCAGCACGACCCAGACGCACAGCGCCAGCGCAAAGACCAGCGCCAGCCACGGCTGCGGCGTCTGCCACCACGGCGCGGGCGGCAGCGGCGCTGGCGGAAGGGGCGGAAGAATGTCGGCGAGCGCGGCCAGACGATCCATCACATCCCCGCCACGCGCAGCGCCCGCAGCACGGCGACATCGCTTTGATCGACTCCGGCGGCTATGCAGCGCAGGCCGCGGGCGCGCCAGCGGGCCAACAGGGCGGTTCGGTGCTGCGCAGCGCGCCGCGAAAAAGCGGCGCGGGCTGCCGCATCGGGCCAGGGGCCGGATTGCTGGCGCGCCAGATCGACGAAGATGGCACCGTCCAGCGCAGCGTCTGCAGGCAGGCCCGCCTCGACCGGATCGGTCACGCGCAGCAGCAGTACCTCGACGCGGCTGCGCAGCGTCCAGAGCGCGGCGTCGATGTCGGGGGCGTCCTACCCCGCACCGTCACTGGCGAGCAGCACGCGTGCGCCTTCGGGCAGGGTGCGCGCCAGACGCAGCGCCCATGCGGCGAAAACACCGGCTGAGGTTTCAGGCGCTTCGGCGAGGTGATCGGCCTGTAGCGCTTCGATGCGTTCCTGCTGCAAGCGCTGCGCCAGGCGCTGCACCGCCAACAGACCGCGCCCGAGTTCAACACTGCGCACCGGCCCGCGCCAAAGGCTCAGGCCCACAGCACCGGCGGCGCCTTCGGCCGCGAGAGCTTGCGCGGCGCAGGCCAGCAGCAGCATGCGCGCCGCCTGCTCGGCCTTGGTGCGCACGCGGGTGCCGAAGACCATGCCCGGACGCAGGTCGAGCAGCAGATGCAGCGCCGGTGCGTGCTCTTCGCGATGCACCTTCACATACGGCCTGCCGGTGCGCGCGAGCAGGCGCCAGTGCAGGTCGCGCAGATCGTCACCGGGTTGATAGACGCGGCTTTCGGCATAGTCGAGCCCGCGCCCCGTCCAGCGGGAGAGGCTGTCGCCCGCTGCGCGCTGCGATACCGGCTGAGAGGCCGCGGCCAGACGCAGCCCGCGCGCCCGGGCGATCAGGGCTGCGGCGTCCGCCGCCAGCAGCAAGGGACGCGAAGCCTGCGGTGCGTGGCGGTCTTCCGCTTCGCCCCGCCAAATTGCGGACATCGCCTTCACGTCAGTCCAGCGCTCAAGGCCACTGGGTGGCGGCCAGCAGATCGGCGATCAGCGCGTCGCAGCTCACCGCGCGCAGCCCGGCGTCGAGCGAGAGCACGATGCGGTGGCGCAACACGTCGGGCGCCAGCGCCATGACGTCGTCGGCCAGCACGAAATCGCGCCCGCGCAGATAGGCCAGCGCCCGCGCCGCATGCGCCAGCGCCAGCACCGCACGCGGCGAGGCGCCCGCAGCCACCACGCCTTCCATACCCGGCAGGCGCTGCTGCGGCGCGCGGGTGGCGCGCACCAGATCGACGATGGCGCGCTGCAGGCTCTCGGCCACGTGCACTTGCAAGACCTCTTGGCGTGCCGCGAGCACGGTGGGCACGTCCACCGCCTGCGCCGGGCCCCCGCCCAGGCTGCGCGCCGGGTCGCTCGCCTGCAGATGCATCTGCAAAATGCGCAGCTCCTCATCGGCTGCCGGATAGTCCAGCCGCACATGCAGCAAAAAGCGGTCGAGCTGGGCTTCGGGCAGTGCATAGGTGCCCGCCTGTTCGAGCGGATTCTGCGTGGCCAGCACGAAGAACAGCGGCGGCAGCGCGTAGCTCACGCCGCCCACGGTGATCTGCCGCTCCTGCATGGCTTCGAGCAGCGCCGACTGCACCTTGGCCGGCGCGCGGTTGATCTCGTCGGCCAGCACGATGTCGTGAAACAGCGGCCCGCGCACAAAGCGCACCGTGCCTTCGGCGGGGTTGAACACCTCGGTGCCGGTGAGATCGCCCGGCAGCAGATCGGGGGTGAACTGCACGCGCTGAAAACTGGCATGCACCCGGCTGCTCAGCGCCTTGACCGCCGTGGTCTTGGCCAGCCCGGGCAGCCCTTCGAGCAGCAGATGGCCGCCGGTGAGCAGGCCGATGACCAGACGGTCGAGCAGCGCCGTCTGGCCGACGATGTCGGTGCTGAGTTGCTCGCGCAGGGCGGCGACTTCGGTCTGGTGCGGGTAGGTCATCGTGTTTGTGAAATTCAACGCATTGAGCGCATGCGCATGGGCTGATCATAAAAGTCTCGCCAAGCGCGACGTAGCGGAGGAACCCGAAGCCTGGCACGCGGGCCCTCATGGAAACTCTTGATGGACAAACATTCGCGCGTTCGTTAGATTGTTCTCCATGAACTCACGCGAACTCAAAAACAATCTGTATGAACAAGTCGCCCGCATCGGCGCGGCCGTGTCCAGCCCCAAGAGGCTGGAGTTGCTGGAAATTCTGGCGCAGGGCGAAAAGCCGGTGGAGGCGCTGGCGCGCGAAGCCGCGATCGACATCAAGCTCGCCAGCGCGCATCTGCGCGTGCTCAAGGGCGCGCAGCTGGTGCAGGTGCGCCAAGACGGCAAGAGCCGCATCTATCGCCTGAGCGGCGCCGACGTGGCCGCGCTTTGGGTGGCGCTGCGCAGCGTCGCCGAGGCGCATGTGGCCGATCTGCAGGTGGTGATGCAGCGCTTGTTCTCCGGCCCCGAGCGTCTCACGCTGGAGAGCAGCCAGACCCTGCTGGACAAGGTGCGCAAGGGCGATGCGGTACTGATCGACGTGCGCCCGGAGGCCGAATACCGCACCGCGCATCTGCCCGAGGCGCGCTCGCTGCCGCTGCCCGAGCTGGAGGCGCGGCTGCGCGAACTGCCGCGCAGCAAGGAGATCGTGGCCTATTGCCGCGGGCCGTTCTGCGTGATGTCCGACGCGGCGGTGAAGCTGCTGGTCGAACGCGGTTTTCGCGCCCGCAAGATCGCCGAGGGCGTGCCGGAATGGCAGGCCGCAGGGCTGCCGCTGGAGCAGGACTTCGCGCCCTGACAGCGATGCGCCGCGCGATGTCCCCTCCGTCCGCAAGCCGCTTGGGCACAGCCGACCTTAACGCGTCCGCCTCGCCCGAACCCTACCTGCAGGGCATCCGCATCAACCTGCACCAATTCATCTGGCAGGCGGTGCAGGTGGCTTTCGTCGGCCTGGTCATCGGCATGGAGCGCAATGTGCTGCCGGTGGTGGCGCAGCAAGACTTTGGCGTGCCCAAATCGTCCTTTCTCTACCTGATGAGCTTCATCATTTCGTTCGGACTGGTGAAGGGCATGCTCAATTTCGTCGCCGGGCGGCTGTCCGAGCGCATCGGGCGCAAGCCGGTGCTGGTGATGGGCTGGCTTGCGGCCATCCCCATCCCGCTGCTCATTTATTTCGCACCCAACTGGTGGTGGGTGGTCGCGGCCAATCTGTTCCTCGGCGTGAACCAGGGTTTCGCCTGGAGCATGACGGTGACCAGCAAGGTGGACATCACCCGCGCCGAGCAGCGCGGTTTAGCCACCGGCATCAACGAGTTCGCGGGCTATGCCGCAGTAGGGCTGGCGGGCATCGTCACCGGCTACCTCGCCACGCTTTATGGGCCGCGCCCTGCCCTGCTGGGCTTCGCCCTGGTGGTGATTGCCGCAGGACTCGGAACCGCGCTGCTGTTCGTGCGCGAGACCCTGCCCTGGGCGCGCGCCGAGAGCCAGCGCCATGCCGACGGCAAACATCAGGGCCTCAAGCCCAGGTTCGCTGAGGGGCTGCCCGCGCATCCATCTTCGCTGCAGGTTTTTGCCTTCGTCTCCTTCCGCCACGCCACGTTTTCTGCGCTCTGTCAGGCCGGGGTGGCCAACAAGGTGGCCGACACCCTGCTGTGGGTGCTGTTTCCGCTGTATCTGCACGGCCACGGCCTGAGCGTGGTGGACATCGGTTGGGTCACGGGGGTCTATGGCCTGACATGGGGCGCGTCTCAACTGTGGACCGGGCCGCTGTCGGACCGCATCGGCCGCAAGCCCACCATCGTTTTCGGACTGTGGCTGCTGGCGGCGGGCGTGGCTTCCGTCACGCTGGTCGCGGGCACAGTCGCCTGGCTGGCTGCCGCTGTGGTGATGGGCGTGGGCATGGCGTTGCTCTATCCCAACCTCATCGCCGCAGTGGCCGACATTTCACACCCGAACTGGCGCAGTTCCTCGCTGGGCGCCTACCGCTACTGGCGCGATACCGGCTACGCCCTGGGCGCGCTGGTGTTGGGCGGCATTGCGCAGGTTGCCGGGCTGATCG
Source organism: Thiomonas sp. OC7 (assembly GCF_900634595.1). Classification (NCBI taxonomy): domain Bacteria; kingdom Pseudomonadati; phylum Pseudomonadota; class Betaproteobacteria; order Burkholderiales; genus Thiomonas; species Thiomonas sp. OC7. Next base: position 1,078,633 of record NZ_LR131953.1, read on the forward strand.
CCCCGGCGTTCTGGTTCACCGCGGCGCTGCTAACTGCATCAGGGTTTTGGGTGCTGCTGCGCGCGCAGGAAACTCACCCGCGACTTACTTCACCGTCACCGTCCCGGTCATGAAGGTGTGCACCGCGCAGTGGTAGGGAAAGCTACCGGGCTTGTCGAAGGTGTGGCTGAACGATTTGCCCGGTGCCAGCACGCCCGAGTCCCACAGCTTGGTGTCGCTGGTCGTGGTGTGGCCGAAGGCATCGTCGTTGGTCCAGGTCACCGTGGTTCCCGGCGCGACCGTCACCGTGTCGGGATGAAAGTTCATGCCCTTGATCTGAATCTGCACCGTGGCCGCCAACACGCAGCATGGCCAGACGAGCAAGGTGAGAATCGCGGTTCTGATGAACGGTCTGCGCATGGCAAGCTCCTGTAGAGCCGTTCAAATTAGGCGCACCGCCGCAACGTCGCAACAAGGACATTCCCCATGCCAGACGATCAACCCCCTCGCACACCACCGCCGGAGGCAACGGCGGCGATCTTCCTCGCATTCCTGCGGCTGGGGCTCACGGCGTTCGGCGGACCGATTGCGCATCTGGAATACTTCCGCCGCGAGTTCGTCGAGCGGCGCGGCTGGCTGTCGGCGCAGGCGTATGGCGATCTGGTGGCGCTGTGCCAGTTCCTGCCCGGCCCGGCGAGTTCGCAAACCGGCATCGGGCTGGGGCTGATGCGCGGCGGTTTGCGCGGCGCGCTGGCCGCCTGGCTGGGCTTCACCCTGCCTTCGGCACTGGCGATGACCGCCTTCGCTCTGCTGCTCACGCATGTCGGCGCGCTGGCCCACGGCACCTGGCTGCACGGGCTCAAACTGGTCGCCGTCGCCGTGGTGGCGCAGGCGCTGTGGGGCATGGGCCGCAGCCTGTGCCCGGATCGGGAGCGCGCTAGTCTGGCGGTGGCGGCTGCGGTGCTGGCCGCGCTGATGCCCGGCGTCAGCGGCCAACTCGCCGTCATTCTTCTCGGCGCGGTGGTCGGGCGCTGGCTGCTGCGCCCCCCGGTGGAAGCGGTGCATGCGCAGCTGTACGTGCCGCTGCGTCATCGCAGCGCCGTGGTGCTGCTCGCGGCGTTCGGCGCGCTGCTGGTCGGCTTGCCGCTGCTCGCGGCCAGCTTGCATCAATCCGCGCTGGCGCTGTTTTCCAGCTTCTATCAATCCGGCGCGCTGGTGTTTGGCGGCGGCCATGTGGTGCTGCCGCTGCTGCAGGCCCAGGTCGTTCCGGCAGGCATGGACAACTCCACCTTCCTCGCAGGCTACGGCGCGGCGCAAGCCGTGCCGGGGCCGCTGTTCACCTTCGCCGCGTTTCTGGGCGCCGCTTCGGCGCAGGGGCCGGGTGGCTGGCTGGGCGCGGGCGTGGCGTTGCTGGGTATTTTCCTGCCCAGCTTTCTGCTCGTCGCCGGCGCCTTGCCGCTGTGGAGCGGCCTGCGCCGCCACCCCGCCATGCGCAGCGTCCTGATGGGCATCAACGCCGCTGTCGTCGGCCTGTTGCTGGCCGCGTTCTACGACCCGGTCTGGACGGCCGCCATTCACTCCCCGCGCGACTTCGCCCTGGCGCTGGCCGCGCTGTTGCTGCTGCAAGTCTGGAAGGTTGCGCCGTGGGCGGTGGTGGTCGGCGGTGCGGTAGTCACCGCGATTGCGGGCTGGGCGTGAGCCCTCAAGCCAAGCCCGACTCCTGCCCTACCAGCGCCCGTGCGAACGCCTTCGCGTCGAAGGTTTGCAGATCGTCCAGGCTTTCGCCCACGCCGATGAAATACACCGGCACCGGCCGCTCGCGGGCGATGGCCGCGATCACTCCGCCCTTGGCGCTGCCGTCGAGCTTGGTGATGACCAGGCCGGTAAGTCCCAGCGCATCGTCGAAAGCGCGCACCTGCGCCAGGGCGTTCTGGCCGTTGTTGGCGTCGATCACCAGCAGGATTTCGTGCGGCGCGCCGTCCATGGCCTTGGCCGTCACGCGTTTGACTTTTTTCAGCTCTTCCATGAGGTGAAGCTGGGTGGGCAGGCGCCCGGCGGTATCGACGATGACCACGTCCATCTCGCGCGCCTTGCCTGCGCTCACGGCGTCGAAGGCCACGGCGGCCGGGTCGCCGCCGTCTTGCGAGATGACTTGCACCTGATTGCGCTGCCCCCACGCGACGAGTTGCTCACGCGCCGCGGCGCGGAAGGTGTCGCCTGCGGCCAGGAGCACTTTTTCATCGGCGCGTAGCAGGTGCTGGGTGAGCTTGCCGATGGTGGTGGTTTTGCCCGCGCCGTTCACGCCCACCATCATCAGCACGGTGGGGTTCTGGCGACCGATGTCGAGCGGCTTTTGCAGGGGACTGAGCAAATCGGCCAGCGCGTCGGCGAGCAGGCCGCGAACTTGGGCGGGGGTTTCGGCGCGGGCCGATTTCACGCGCCGACGCAGATCAGCCAGCAGCGCGGTGGTGGCGGGCATGCCGGCGTCGGCCATGATGAGGGCCGATTCGAGTTCTTCGTACAGCGCTTCGTCGATCTTGCTGCCGCCGAACAGGCCGCTGATGCCCGATCCGGTCTTTCGCAGGCCGGAGCGCAGGCGGCTGAACCAGCCGGAAGTCGGCTGCTCTTCGGCGACGAGCACGGCAGCCTGCGATGTCTCGGCCTCAGACCTCGTCGCAACGGCGGGATCCACGGCCGGTGCGGCTTCAGCGGGCGCGTCCAGTTGCAGTGCGGCAAGCGCGGTGATCGCCTCAGGCGCAACCTCGGCCGTCGCCTCGGGCACGGCGGTTTCGGGAGCGGATTTGCGTTTGAAAAAGCGGAACATGGACAACCGATCGAAGAAAAGAGAACAAGATGATGCACGACAGACTCCTACAATTTACCTGCCCATGAATACCCAGTCTCCAGGCCATCGCGCCCTAAGCCCTTCCGTCCGCCCCCGCCGCGCGCACAGCGGCGAAGTCCGCATCATTGGCGGGCTGTGGAAACGCAGCAAGCTCGCCGTGCCCGATCTGCCGGGCCTGCGCCCCACGCCAGACCGGGTGCGCGAGACCGTGTTCAACTGGCTCGGCCAGACGCTCGCCGGTCTGCGCGTGCTCGATCTCTACGCAGGCAGCGGCGCCCTCGGGCTGGAGGCGGCCTCGCGCGGCGCGGCCTCGGTGTTGCTGATCGAACAGCATCCCCGCTGTGTGGCCGCGATTGCCGCCGCCGCGCAGCGCCTCGGCGCGACCCAGGTGCAGGTGCGAGGCGCCGATGCGCTCTCCTGCGCGCACAGCCTGGCGCGTGCTGGCGAACGCTTCGACATCGTGTTCATCGATCCGCCCTATGTCAGCGCGCAACAACTCGCCGCGCTGCAGGCGGTGCAGCCGCTGGTCGCCTCACAAGGTCTGGTTTATGTGGAGACCGATACGGCCGAGCTATTCGATACGCTGGAAACCGAGGGCTGGGCTGTCTGGCGACGGGGTCGGGCCGGTCAGGTGCACTTTGCTTTGCTGCGACGCAACACTGTCGACGCGCTGGCGCCGCAAAACCCCTAAACTGCACTTCCTTTCCACGCTTACAACCCGTTGCCATGCTGCTCGCCATCTACCCCGGCACCTTCGACCCGCTCACGCGCGGCCATGAAGACCTGGTGCGTCGCGCCAGCAAGTTGTGCGACAGGTTGTTGGTCGCCATCGCCGCCGGTCACCACAAGAACGCCATGTTCACCCTGGAAGAGCGGCTGGACATCGCGCGCGAGGTGCTCTCGCCCTATCCCAACGTTGAAGTCAGCGGCTTTACCGGACTGTTGCGCGATTTCGTCGTGGCGCGCGGCGCCCAGGTAGTGGTGCGCGGGCTGCGTGCGGTCAGCGACTTCGAGTACGAATTCCAGATGGCCGGCATGAACCGCCAGCTCATGCCCGATGTCGAAACCCTGTTTCTCACCCCGGCCGATCAGTACCAGTTCATTTCCGGGACGTTCGTGCGGGAAATCGCCATGCTCGGCGGCGACGTGAGCAAATTCGTAGTTCCCTTGGTCATGGAGCGGCTGCAGGCCAAGGTGGCCCAGCGGCGCACCGCCCCGACCTGAAAATCATCATGGCCCTGTGGATCACCGACGACTGCATCAACTGCGATGTGTGCGAGCCCGAATGCCCGAACGAGGCGATTTTCATGGGCCCGGAAATTTATGAAATCAACCCCGACCGCTGCACCGAGTGCGTGGGGCATTTCGACACGCCGCAATGCGTGCAGATCTGCCCGGTGAACTGCATTCCGGTGCGGCCTGACCGTGTGGAAAGCAAAGATCAGTTGATGGAAAAGTATCGTCGGCTGACCGCGGCGAAGGCGCCCGTTTCCTGAAAGAACCGTTGCTGCGTCAGGGCGCCGCGTCGGGGCTCGGCGGAATGACTACGCGGCGTTCCCGTGTTTGTGGAAAGCGGTGTTTGTGGCGCACTGCGTGCGCTTTCTCAGCCGCCCTTTTTGCTTTTTTTGCCTCGCGCTGCTGCAAGGCCAGTAGGCGCTTTTGCTCGCGATAGACCGCTGCCGCTCTCTGCTGCTCTTGCGCCGCCTGCGCAGCGCGTTCCTGGTCGCGGGCATCGAGCAGCGCATTCAGCCGCTGCTGTTGCACTTGGGCTTTTTCGCGTTGTTCGGGGGTGCGGGCGTCCTGAGTAGGAACGGTCTGGCCCGATCCGCAAGGCTGGTGCGAGTAGGTATTGCCGCAACGCCAGACGGGTGCGGTGGGGCTTTCGGCTGAAGGTTCGGCGGTTTGGGCCCCGGCGGATACGGCGCCCAACGCCATCAGCACGCCCACGCCGAACCGCACCAGATTGCGCATGGCTTCATCCCCTCCCCGGCTGGGCCGCGGCGGCCGACTTGCCGCCGTCGCTGCGGTTGCTGCGATGAAGCTGCATCATCGCCGCTTCGAACTCGCCTTTGAGCAGTTGCGGCAGCACCGCCTGCGATTGCTCCATGCCCTGCTCGATCAGCTTCAGCTCGGATTGCGGCGGCTTGCCCAGCACGAAACCGATCACCGCGTCCCGGTCGCCCGGATGGCCGATGCCCAGGCGCAGACGCCAGAAGTTGGGCGTGCCCAGATGAGCGATGAGATCGCGCAGGCCGTTGTGCCCGGCGTGACCGCCGCCCAGTTTGAGCTTGGCCTGGCCCGGTGGCAGATCGAGTTCGTCATGCGCCACCAGAATGTTCTCCGGCGCGATTTTGTAGAAGCGAGCGAACGCGCCAACGGACTGGCCGGATCGGTTCATATAGGTGCTGGGCTCGAGCAGCCAAAGCTCATGCCCCTGCAGACGCACCCGGGCGACATCGCCGAAAAAACTGCGCTCGGGCTTGAGGCTGACGCCCGCGGCGGTGGCGATCTGATCGACCAGCCAGAAGCCGGCGTTGTGGCGATCGAGGGCATGTTCCGGCCCGGGATTGCCTAGGCCGACGAGAAGCTGAATCATGCGAAATCCACAGAGATGGAGAGGGACTCATTCTCCGCGCGGCTGGCGCTGGAGCAGACCACTGAGCGCGGCCTGCGGCGTGAGTTTGCCGTCGAGCAAACGGCTCACCGCTTCGGTGATCGGCATGGACACGCGGTGCGCGCGGGCGAGTTGCAAGGCCGTCTGCGCGGTATGCACGCCCTCGGCCACATGCCCCAGCGTGGCCACGATATGGTCGAGCCGCTGCCCCTGCGCCAGCGCCAGGCCGACGCGGCGGTTGCGCGACAGATCGCCGGTGGCGGTCAGCACCAGATCGCCCAGACCGCTCAGGCCCATAAAAGTATCGACCTGCCCGCCCAGCGCCACGCCCAGCCGCGAAAGCTCGGCCAGCCCTCGGGTGATGAGCGCCGCGCGCGCGTTGTGGCCCAGGCCCATGCCGTCACTCACCCCGGTGGCGATGGCCAGCACATTCTTCACCGCGCCGCCCACCTCCACGCCCACGACATCGGGCGTGGCGTAGATGCGCATCGCTCCGTGATGCAGGGCCGCCACGGCCGACTGACGCAGCGCGGCGTCGGTGCTAGCAAGAGTAAGCGCCACGGGCAGACCGCGAGCGACCTCCAGCGCAAAACTCGGGCCGGAGAGCGCACCGGTCGCCGGAGGCGCATCCATGCCAGCGAATACGGCGTCGATCACCGCATGCGGCAACAGCCCGCTGCCCTGCTCAAAGCCCTTGCACAGCCAGACCAGTTGCTGCACGCGCGCGCCTTGCGGCTTGTCGGCGTTGAAAATCCGCACCGCCTGCGCGGCGGCCCGCAGGCCGGAGACCGGCACCGCCAGCAACAGCAGACCGTGGGGGCCGGCTGCGTGGCGCAGCGCCGCGTCGAGGTCGGCCGTGACGGTCAAAGTCGGCGGCAAGGGCACATCCGGCAAATAGGCGGCGTTGACCCGCTCCGCCTGCAAGCGCTGCATCTGGGCCGCGTCGCGTCCCCAGAGCAAGACGGCCTGATGCGCCGCGATCTGACAGGCGATGCCCGTGCCCCAGGCACCGGCGCCGAGCACAGTCAGCGAGCGAGGCGGTTGTGACGACATCAGCCGTTAAAACGATCAGAACAAATCAGTTCAGGCGGTCGGGGGTGATGATGGAAGGCGCGTCATTGGCGGCCTGCTGTTGCGCCTGTTGCTGCTCGTACATGGCCTGGAAGTTGATTTCGGCCAGATGCACCGGCGGAAAGCCCGCTCGGGTGATGGCGTCGGCCAGATTGGCGCGCAGATACGGATAGACGGTCTGCGGACAGGCAATGCCAAGCAGCATGTCGGCATGTTCCTGCGGAATGTTGCGTAGTTCGAAAATGCCGGCCTGCTTGCCTTCCACCAGAAACAGCACGCGGTCTTGCATGCGGGCCGTGATGGTCGCCGCCACGGTAATTTCGAACAGCCCCTCGACCACGGGCTGCGCTTCCACGCTCATTTGCACGTCCACATTGGGCTGCTGCTGCTCCAGCAGGATTTGCGGCGAATTAGGCTGCTCCAGCGACAGGTCTTTCAGATAGCAACGCTGCAGCATGAAAACCGGATCGGCAGACTGCGTGTTCTCGGGGGTGGCGCTCATCAAAAATTCTCCATGGAAAAAAGCCCGCAGGATGCGGGCGTCGATTGCTTGTGGCTGATTCTAGGCCCGCCTCATGACAGCCCCGCCAGACCCATTGGCAAGCCGGGCTGCTGGATGAGCCGAGCGGGCTTCAGGCGGCGTCGCGCAGCAGGGGCATCAGGCCGCCCCGGGCGTCGAGGGCGTAGAGATCGTCGCAGCCGCCCACATGGATGTCGCCAATGAAAATCTGCGGCACGGTGCGGCGCCCGGTGGACGCCATCATGTGCTGGCGCTGACCCGGATCGAGATCGATGCGGATTTCTTCAATGTCCACCACGCCGCGTTTTTGCAACAGCGCCTTGGCGCGGATGCAATAGGGACAGACGGCAGAGGTGTACATGCGAACCTTGTTCATACGAAAGTCATCCTTTTTCAACCGGCAGCCCGGCTTCGCGCCAAGAGCGCATCCCGCCCGACACCGCCGCAGCGTTAACAAAACCCTGCTTGCGAAGTTGGGCCGCGGCGCGCTTGGCCCGCATGCCCGATGCGCACATGATCAGCACCGGCGTGTTTTTGTCTTTGGGGAGATCACTCAAGCGCTTATCGAGCTGGCCCAGCGGAATGCTCTTGCTGCCCACGGCATGGCCGGCCTGAAATTCATTGGGCTCGCAGACGTCGATGATCACGCCCTTTTCGCGGTTGACCTTGAGCACGGCCTGAGCCGCACTGACGCCATCCGACCCGGACGCGCCGCCGTAGGAACTCCACAGCAGCATGCCGCCGGAAGTCAGGGCAATGAGCACGAGCGCCCAGTTTTCGATGAGGAACTGCACTTCGGTTTTCTCCTTGAGAGGGTGAAATTCTAAAAAATCAAATCTGCTTGCGCTGATGTATGGTTTTGTTCCATCTGCCGCATGGCGTGCGTAGGGCACCGATTGCTGCAGTGCAGCGACATTCTGCAGCTGGACTACTATTGTCCTGTGCTCCGCATTGTTTCACTCCTTCGCACTTCGAGACCTCCCATGTACAAACTCGTCATGCTGCGCCACGGTGAATCCACCTGGAATCAGCAAAACCGCTTTACCGGCTGGACCGATGTCGATCTGACCGAGCAGGGCATCCGCGAAGCCCGCGCCGCCGGGCGCCTGCTCAAGGAACTGGGTTACAGCTTCGACCTGACCTATACCTCGGTGCTCAAGCGCGCCGTGCGCACCCTGTGGCTCACGCTCGACGAGCTCGACGCCATGTGGCTGCCCGTGGTGCACACTTGGCGGCTCAACGAGCGCCACTACGGCGCGCTGCAAGGTTTGAACAAGGCGGAAACCGCCGCCAAGTACGGCGACGAACAGGTGCACATCTGGCGCCGCAGCTACGACACACCGCCCCCGCCGCTCGACGAAACCCACCGTCTGGAACTGGCCGCCGATCCGCGCTATGCCCGCCTCAAACCCGAAGAGCTGCCGCTGACCGAGTGCCTGAAAGACACCATCGCGCGGGTTCTGCCGTTCTGGCACGAGTCGCTGGCTCCGGCCATCAAGGCGGGCAAGCGCACGCTGGTGGTGTCGCACGGCAACTCCATGCGCGCCATCATGAAGTACCTGGAAAACATCTCGGACGAAGACATCACCGGGCTGAACATCCCCAACGGCATTCCGCTGGTGTACGAGCTCGACGCCGATCTCAAGCCGCTGCAGCGCTATTACCTCAACGCTGCGGGCGGCAAGGTCTGAGGCAAGGTCTGAGTTAGGCCCGCGTGCCTTGTGTCTAATCAGTATCTGTTGACGTTATTCCGCAGACGCCCTGCGGGATGTGCAGTGCTCGCGTCACAAAAATAGCGCTACCCCTATACTGCCCGCTCCTTTAGCAGACACTCCGTTTGATCCACCATGGCCAGTAAATTTCGAGTCGCAGCCTGGGTTGTCGTTGGTGCCATCACCGGCATCATGGCGACCCTGCAAGTCCAGGCGCTGGCGCGCAACACCGTTTCGCCGCTACCGCTGGAAGAACTGCAGCAGTTCGCCGCGGTGTACGGACTGATCAAGGCCGACTTCTTTGAGCCGGTCGAGGGCAAGAAACTGATCGAAAACGCCATCAACGGCATGGTGAACAACCTCGATCCACACTCGGAATATCTGGACAAGAAGAACTTCAAGGACTTCAAGGAAAGCACCAGCGGCAAATTCGTCGGCGTGGGCATCGAAATCGCCGCCGAAGATGGATTGGTGAAAGTGGTTTCGCCCATCGAGGGCTCGCCTGCTGCCCGGGCTGGCATTCATGCGGGCGACCTGATTACCCGCATCGACAATACCGCCGTCAAGGGTCTGAGCCTGAGTGACGCGGTCAAGCTCATGCGCGGCAAGCCGGGCACCAAGGTCACCCTCACCGTGCTGCGCAAGTCGGAAAACCGCACCCTCACTTTCACCGTGACCCGCGAGCTGATTCAGGTGCAGAGCGTCAAGGGCAAGATGATCGCCCCGGGCTTTGGCTGGATTCGTATCACCCAGTTCCAGGCGGACACGCTGAGCAGCTTCGTCAAAAAAATCGACGCGCTGTACAAGGAAGACCCGAACATGAAGGGCCTGATCCTCGATCTGCGCAACGATCCGGGCGGTCTGCTCGAAAGTGCCGTGGGCGTGGCTTCGGTGTTCCTGCCGAACGACGCCGTGATCGTCAGCACCAAGGGGCAGATGCCCGAGGCCAACTCCACCTACCGCAACACCCCGAGTGACTACATGAGCCGCCCGGGCGACAACCCGCTCGACACCCTGCCCGCGGGCGTGAAGACGGTGAAGCTGGTGGTGCTCATCAACGGCGGATCGGCATCGGCCTCCGAAATCGTGACCGGCGCCTTGCAAGACTACAAGCGTGCAGTGGTCATGGGCACGCTGTCCTTCGGCAAGGGCTCGGTGCAGACCGTGCTGCCGCTCGGGCCCGACACCGCGCTCAAGCTCACCACGGCGCGCTACTACACCCCCAACGGCCAGTCGATCCAGGGCAAGGGCATCACCCCGAATTACGAGGTTGATCCGTTGGAAAGCGGCGACCCCTACGCCGCGCTGCGCATGCGCGAGATCGACTACAAGAACCAGATCGGCACCGGCAACGAGTCGGCCGACTCCAAGCGGGTCGAAGAAGATGTGCGCAAGCAGGAAGAAGCCCGGCGCCTGCTCGAAGCCGAACTCCAGAAAGACCCGAACAAGTTGCCGAAATTGCCCGAGTACGGCAGCAAGGAAGACTGGCAGGTGACGCAGGCGATGAATTATCTGGAAGGCAAGCCGGTCATCACGGCCAAGCAGCTGGCCAGCACCGCCAAGGCGAAAACTCCGGCCACGTCGGCTGCAGCCAGCGGCCCGAAGGCGGACGCCAGCGGCGCCACCAAGAGCAAGTAAGGACGAGCCATCGTCCGAGAGGGCGATGGCACCCGGCATGTCTCTCGACGATCGCCAACTGCTGCGTTATTCACGGCACATCCTGCTCGACGAAATCGGCATCGAAGGCCAGGAGCGCATCTGCGCGGGCCGCGCCCTCATTCTCGGCGCCGGCGGTCTGGGTTCACCCGCAGCGCTCTACCTGGCCAGTGCGGGGGTCGGCCGTATCACCCTGGTCGACGACGATACGGTCGACCTGACCAACCTGCAACGGCAGATCGCCCATACCGAGGCGCGCATCGGACAGCGCAAGGTCGATTCCGCGCGCGAGGCGATGCGACAGATCAACCCGTCTATCGAAGTCGATGTAATCGCCCGCCGCGCCGACGCAGCCTTGCTCGACGACCTCGTCTCGGCCGCAGACGTTGCCCTGGATTGCAGCGACAACTTCGCCACCCGTCAGGCGCTGAACCGCGCCTGCGTCGCGCGCAGCGTGCCTCTGGTCAGCGGTGCGGCCATCCGCTTTGCGGGCCAGGTCAGCGTGTTCGACACCCGCCGCGATGCGCAGGGTGAGCGCGGGCCCTGTTATGCCTGCCTGTTTCCGCCGGATGCGCCGGTGGAAGAAGTGCAGTGCGCCACCATGGGCGTGCTCGCCCCTCTGGTCGGTCTAGTGGGCAGTCTGCAGGCCGTTGAAGCGCTGAAAGTCCTCAGTCAAACCGGCAAAACCTTGCGCGGCAAGCTGTTGTTGATCGATGCACTGGACACTGATTTCCAGACCATCAACCTGCCGCGCAACCCGCAATGTGCGGTCTGCGGCGACCTGCACCTTCACGACTAAACACCAGCAGTCAAAACCCCGTTGCCAACGCCTGCCGCAAGTGCTCGACCAGCAGTTGGATCGCGCGGGGCGTATTGGGACTCCAGGGGCGGATCGCGTAGATCGCCTGCCCGAAAAACCCCACGGCCCGCCATTGAGGCAATACCGCACGCAGCGTGGATGAGCGCCCGCCCAAGTCGAGGCTGAAGTCGGGCGCCAGGGCGATGCCCAGGCCGGCGCGTGCCGCCTCGCGCAGCACTTCGCTGGTATTGGCGCGCAGCGGCCCCTGCACGGTGACGCGCACGCGCTGGGGCTCCGCGTCTTTGGCGTTTGGCTGCTCGAACATCCACACCGCCGCTCCGGGCCGCAAATAGGTCAGACAGGCATGCTGCGCGAGTTCTGCAGGATGTTGCGGCTGACCATGCCGACGCAGATACGCGGCACTGGCCACCAGCAGCGAGCGCGTGTCGCACAGTTTCCAGGCCACATGGTTTTCGGGCGGCGCGGCCACATGGCGCACGGCCAGATCGAAGCCTTCCTGCGGCAGATTGCTCAACCGGTCCGACAACTCCAGCTCCACCTGAATATCGGAATACTTGCGCAGAAAGCTCAACAAGTGCGGCGCTACATGCTGGCGTCCCAAGGCAACGGGCGCGGTCACGCGCACCAGACCCCGCGGCGTTTCCGCCAGATCGTGCACCGCCCCCACGCTGCGCACGATGTGGGCGAATGCGGGGGCCGTCTCGTCCACCAGTCGCTGCCCGGCCTCGGTCAGACGCAGGGTGCGCGTGGTGCGGCGCACCAGCGGCACGCCGATACGGCGCTCCAGTGCGGCAAGCTGCTGACTCACCGCCGCCTTGGAGACCCCGAGTCGCTGTGCGGCAGCCGTCAGGCTGCCCTGAGCGGCAATGGCGCCCAGCCAGTGCACTTGCTGCCAGAGCAAGTCGTCACGCGGGGGCGAAACGGTGGACATGGCGATCTCCTCCGGTCTAATTGTTCGTTTTTCAAAACAATGTTGTCAGTTTAGATCGCTATGCAAACGCGCAGGCGGCTCATAGACTTGTCGCCATTGCACATTCTTCCGTTCACAGGAGACTCGCTCATGGGCGCACCTCACCCGTTCACTGGCGCCGCCGATGTGGCGCATTTCATCGCGGGCCGCATCGTCTCGGCCGAAGGCGCGCGCAAGCAGGCCATATTCAACCCGGCCACGGGTGCGGTATCGCGACAGGTGGAACTGGCCGACGCGGCCCAGGTGGATGCCGCCGTCGCCGCCGCACACGCCGCGTTTCCGAAATGGGCCGATATGCCGCCTGTGCGCCGCGCCCGGGTGATGTTCAAGTTTCTCGATCTGCTCAACCAGCACCGCGACACCCTGGCCGCCATGATCACTGCCGAGCACGGCAAGGTGTTCACCGACGCGCAGGGCGAGGTCACGCGGGGTATCGAAATCGTGGAGTTCGCCTGCGGCATTCCCCAACTGCTCAAGGGCGACTACACCGAGCAGGTGTCCACCGGCATCGACAACTGGACCATGCGCCAGCCGCTGGGCGTGGTGGCCGGCGTCACCCCGTTCAACTTCCCCTGCATGGTGCCGATGTGGATGTTCCCGGTGGCCATCGCGGCGGGCAATACCTTCGTGCTCAAGCCCAGCCCGCTCGATCCGTCTCCCAGCCTGCTCATGGCCGAATTGCTCAGACTAGCCGGCCTGCCCGACGGCGTGTTCAACGTCGTGCAGGGCGACAAGGTGGCGGTCGACGCGCTGCTGGCGAACCCGGACGTCAAGGCCATCAGCTTTGTCGGCTCGACCCCGGTGGCGCATCACATTGCGCAAAAGGCCGCGCGCCGGGGCAAGCGCGTGCAGGCGCTGGGTGGCGCCAAGAACCACATGGTGGTGATGCCCGACGCCGACCTCGACCAAGTCGTGGACGCGCTCATCGGCAGCGCCTTCGGCTCGGCGGGCGAACGCTGCATGGCCATCTCGGTGGGTGTGCTGGTGGGCGATGTGGCCGAAAAAATTCTGCCCCGGCTGGTCGAGCGTACGCAGGCGCTGAAGGTGAAGAACGGCATGGAGCTCGATGCCGAAATGGGCCCCATCGTCACCGAGGCGGCGCGCGAGCGCATCACCGGCCTGATCGACTCCGGCGTGCAGCAAGGCGCGAAGCTGCTGGTGGACGGTCGCGGTCTTGCAGTGCCCGGACATGAAAAAGGTTTCTGGATCGGCGGCACGGTGTTCGATCAGGTCACCCCCGACATGCGCATCTATCAGGAAGAAATCTTCGGCCCGGTGCTCTCCTGCGTGCGCGTGCCCGACTTCGCCTCGGCGCTCGAGCTCGTGAACGCGCATGCCTACGGCAACGGCGTGGCGTGCTTCACGCGCGACGGCCACGTGGCGCGCGAGTTCGGCCGCCGTGTGCAGGCCGGCATGGTGGGCATCAACGTGCCCATCCCGGTGCCCATGGCCTGGCATGGCTTCGGCGGCTGGAAAGCCAGCCTGTTTGGCGACATGCATGCCTATGGCGAAGAAGGCGTGCGCTTCTACACCAAGCAAAAGAGCATCATGCAGCGCTGGCCGGAAAGCACGCCCAAGGGCGCCGAGTTCGTGATGCCCACGTCCAAGTAAGCGCAGCGTGGCCGATACCCCCTTCGACTACATCATCATCGGCGCGGGCACCGCGGGCAGCCTGCTGGCCAACCGCCTGAGCGCCGATGCCGACAAGCGCGTGCTGCTGATCGAGGCCGGGCGCAAAGACGACTACCCCTGGATTCACATTCCGGTGGGCTATCTGTACTGCATCGGCAACCCGCGCACCGACTGGCTCTACCAGACAGAAGCCGATCCCGGGCTCAACGGCCGCACCCTGCGCTACCCGCGCGGCAAAGTGCTGGGCGGGTGCAGCAGCATCAACGGCATGATCTATATGCGCGGCCAGTCCCGTGACTACGACGCCTGGGCCGCCCTGACCGGCGACGAGGCCTGGCGCTGGGACGCCTGCCTGCCGGACTTCATCGCTCACGAAAACCACTGGCGCCGCGATGCCAGCGCCGACCGCGCGACCGATCCGTCCTTCGCCGCGCTGCACGGCCACGGCGGCGAATGGCGAGTGGAAAAGCAACGTCTCCGCTGGGACATCCTCGATGCCTTCGCGCAGGCGGCGCAACAGACTGGCATTCCCGCCACCGACGACTTCAACCGCGGCAGCAACGAGGGCGTGAGCTATTTCGAGGTCAACCAGAAAGGCGGCTGGCGCTGGAACACGGCCAAGGCCTTTTTGCGCCCGACCTGCTATGGCCGCCCGAACTTCGAACTCTGGAATGGCGCCCATGTCACTCGCCTGCTGTTCGACACCGCGCCTGACGGCAGCCAACGCTGCACTGGCGTCGAAGTGTGGACGGGCCAGGAAAAAATCACGGCGCACGCTACCCGCGAGGTGCTGCTCAGCGCGGGCGCCATCGGTTCGCCGCAAATCCTGCAGCTCTCGGGCGTGGGGCCTGCGGCGCTGCTGCAGCAACACGGCATCACCCCGCTGATCGATCTGCCGGGCGTGGGCGCCAATCTGCAGGATCATCTGCAGATCCGCGCCGTGTTCAAGGTGAAGGGCGCGCGCACGCTCAACACGCGGGCGGCGTCAAACTGGGGCAAGGCGATGATCGGTCTGGAATACGCTCTCAGGCGTACCGGCCCGATGAGCATGGCGCCCAGCCAGCTCGGCGTGTTCACCCGCAGCAGCGCGCAGTACGACCACCCCAATATTCAGTACCACGTGCAGCCGCTCAGCCTGGACGCTTTCGGCGAACCGCTGCACAGCTTCGATGCCTTCACCGCCAGCGTCTGTAATCTCAACCCCGGCAGCCGCGGAACGGTGCGGATCAAAAGCCCGCGCTTTGCCGATGCACCGGCCATTTCGCCCCACTATCTCAGCACCGACGAGGATCGTCAGGTGGCGGCCGACAGTCTGCGCCTGACCCGCCGCATCGTGGCGCAACCGGCGCTGGCGCGCTACGCGCCGGAAGAGTTCAAACCGGGTCCGCAGTTTCAGACCGATGCCGAACTCGCCCGACTGGCTGGAGACATCGCCACCACCATCTTCCACCCGGCGGGAACGACGGCCATGGGCCGTGCCGACGACCCCGGTGCGGTGGTGGATACGCGGCTGCGCCTTCGCGATGGCCGCGGCGGCGTGGTGGCCGGGCTGCGCGTGGTCGACGCCGGGGTGATGCCCCGGATTCCCAGCGGCAACATCAACAGCCCGACGCTGATGATCGCCGAGAAAGCCGCACGCTGGATCCGCGCCGATGCGCAAACCCCGAGCTGATCACAGCGCTTCGGCGCTGTAGCGCACGCTCAGGGTGTGGGTTTCGCCGGGCTGCAAGGTAAGCGCGTTGTCTGCCGCGTTGGCCGACTCCACGCACAGCATGTTGCACCAGCCCTGCGCGGTGAAGTCGCCCATGGCGGCGGCTTTCTGCTCCCACGGCGTCCAGACCACGGTGGACGCCGACCCCTGCTTGGCAATGCGAATGCGCCGCTGCAGCAGCGGATCGACGATGACGCATTCCGCAGCTGTATCCACATACACCCGGTCGGTTTCGGCGGCGAAGCGCACCGCGCCTTGTTGCTGCTTGCGGGCGAAGGCCTCGGTCTTGTCGAGGTAGCTGCAGCCATCGAGCCCCAGCAATTGCACCTCGGCAATATCGCCGACCTGGAAATAAGTGTGCAGCGCCTCGCTGAGTGGCAGCGGCTGCGCGGTGGCGTTGTGCGTGATCAGGTCCATCTCCAACACCTCCGACACGCGGATGCGCAGGGAAACCGGCGTGTCATGCGGCCATTGCGCGCGGGTGGCGTCTGAAGGCTGCAGTTGCAGCGTGAGGTGCGTCGCGCCTTGCGATACCCCGCTGTACACCACCGCCCAGGGCACGGTGCGGGCAAAGCCGTGCGCCGGAAAACTGCTCTCGCTGGCGTGCGGCCCGAACCAGGGCCAGCACACTGGCACGCCGCCACGAATGGACTTGCCCGGCAAATAGCGCGCCGCCTCAGACACCCACACCACCGGCTCCGGCTGCGACTTGGGGCGAAAGCTGGTGAGGTGAGCGCCCTGCAGACAGAGGCTGGCCACGCCTGCGGCATGGTCGATTTCAGCGAAAATCAGCCCGGTTGGATGGGCATGGAACCGAAGTTGGCCGGGGATGGAAAAACGGCTGAGCGAGTCGAGGCTGTGCATGGCGGTGGAGCTTGCGAGTGGGAAGGGAAATGACATTTTCCACCGACCCGGGCGCGCGTCGTCAAATCGCCACGCGCGGCACCCGGGTGGAGGTCCAGGCGGCGAGCAGCGTCAGCCCGCCGGCACAGAAAAACGCCAGATGGAAAGCGCGAATCACCGATTGAGCCGCGGCGGGGTCTGCCGTGTGCAAAGCGGCCTGTAAGTCGGCGCTCGACGTCAGGCCGAACACCAGCGAACCAAACACCGCGGTGCCCACCGCCGCCCCGGTGGAGCGCGCCAGAGACACCGTGGCCGCCGCGGCGCCCAAGCGGCTACGCCCCGCCACCGTCTGCACCACCAGTTGCGCCGTCGGCATCACCGTGCCGAATCCCAGCCCCGCCGCAACCCCCAGCGCACCGATGACCCACGGCGCCGCAGGCACCACGCCCAGCAAGCCCAGCGCCATCGCCGCAACGCTCAACCCCCAGCGGGCCGGCACATCGGGACGGCCCGTGCGCGCCACCACGCGGCCTGTGGCGTTGGAGCCGAGCACCAGCCCGGCGGTGAGCGGCAACAGCAGCAGGCCCGCGTGCGCCGCGCCGGTGGCGTGTCCCACCTGCAGATAAACCGGCAGAAAGAACACCAGAGCGAACAAGCCCGCCGCAAACAGCACCATGGTGGCGGCCGTCCATCCGATGGCGGGCAGATGAAGCAACTCAAGGGGAAGAAACGGGTGGGGATGCCGCCGCTCGCGCCAGAACAGCACTATGCCCAGCACCAATGCCGTCCCCGCCATGAGCGCGCTGGGCAGCGAAGCCCAGGCGAAACGGTGCCCCGCCAGGGTGAGCCACAACAGCAGGGTGGAAGCCGAGGCGGCGAACAACAACACGCCCAGGGCATCGTGCGACTGCCCCGGTTGCGCATAGCGCGCGCTGGCCGGCAGGCGCGACACCCGCCACACCGCCAGCGCAGCCAGCGGCAGATTGCCGATGAATAGCCAGCGCCAGCTAAAGTGACTGACGACCAAGCCGCCCAAAACCGGCCCCGTCACGCTGGCCAGCACGAACACCACGCCGAAATACGCCTGAAAGCGCGGCCTTTGGCGCGGCGGCACCACTTCGCCGATGAGTGCCTGACTCATCACCATCAAACCGCCACCGCCCAGACCCTGCAGCAGCCGCGCGCCAATCAACCACCACATGCCCTGCGCTGCAGCACAGGCCAGCGAACCCAGCGCAAACAGGCCCAGCGCCGCCATGAGCGCATCGCGGCGGCCATAGCGATCTCCGAGACGTCCGTACAGCGGCGCCATGATGGTGGAGGCCAGCAAATAGCCCACGGCGATCCAGGCGCTATCGGCAAAGTCGCCCAGATCACGCGCGATGGCCGGTGTGGCGGCCGCCAGCAAGGTCTGATCGACGGCGGCCAAAAAAATTGGCAGCATGACCGCAGCGAACAAGCGCACAAATGCGGCTCGGCTGACGACAGCATCATCCGACTCTGTGGCGGGAGAAGAAACAGCAGTTTGCGACATGCAGAGCATCCCTCAAAACAACGCGCGGCCCAGTCGGGCCGCAATGCAAGCTTAGCCCGTGAACGCTAATCGCCGCCGATCTTGCAGGCCGCACACGGTCTGCAGATCGTTCTGCAAACCCATGCTCTGGCACAAACCCTTCAGCGCCTTGTTCAGATATTGAATGGCCCTGGCATCGCCTTTCATACTGCATTTCCAGAGGGTTTTATGGGCTGCGGAAAGTACCAAAGCGCAAGCGTAGCCGCGCGGCTCGTTCCAGATGTGATGGAGGGTGTCTCGCTTACCCACATCACCCACCTTCGCCCGCTAAGATGTCGCCTTTTGCGCGAGACGTTCCCGCGCAATCCAACAAGTTGGGCCGTTAGCTCAGTTGGTTAGAGCAGAGGACTCATAATCCTTTGGTCGCTGGTTCGAGCCCAGCACGGCCTACCAATTTTTTCCAAGTCAATACAAGAAGTTAGAGAAAATTCCGCTTGCAAGACAGCGCCTATTTGCCTCAAAATTTGCTCACACCCGACCGGGCGTGAGCAAACGTGAGCAAAAAGGAGTGGACATGGCATCCGTAGTGCAAATGCCCAGCGGGCGGTTTCGAGCATTCGCTCGCGTCAAAGAGATGAAGGCCGTTCAGTCCTTCGACCGCCGAGATGAAGCCGAAGTTTGGGCAAACGCGACCGAAAAACGGATGCGGGCTGGCAGATGGGTTGCGCCAACCGTCAAACGCCAGGACGTTCGCAAGACCGTCAAAGAAGGCTTCGCTGCCTATGTTGAATCTGAGGACTGGCTGAGCAAGGCTGAGGTGACACGACGGGTCGAACTCGCGAAGCAACTTCCAGTCATCAAGGAACTCGGTTCGAAACGCCTCAGTGAGTTGTCGCAAGACGACGTGCGCAACTACATCGCGATGCGGCGAAAAACGCGTCCCGCCCGAGTCAAACAGAGTGACCCGGATGCGCGCCTGAGCCCAGACCAAATCAGGCTCGAAGTCGCGGCCCTCTCCGCGATGTGCAATTTCGCTATCAGCCAGCACTGGATGGAGTCAAATCCGACTCGTGACGTCAAGCGCCCCACTTCAAATCGGCGGACTGCGCGCATCAACGACGAGCTAATCGGCCAAATCCTGTCCCATCCAAAGGTGCGGGGAGACACGCGTGCCTATGTCTTCTTTCGGCTGCTTTTCTCGTCGGTCTGCAGACCTGGCGAACTTGCAACCGCAAAAAAAGATTGGTATCGACGCAACCCTCCACAAATTCACATTCCACGGACGAAGAACGAGGATGAACGGGCCATCATCATCCCCAACTCAATAGCTCTCAGTTTCGAACGCTACATCGACTCCGACGACACAAATTCACCCTACATCTTTACCACTGCAGCACGCAAAAAAGGAACATGGAAGCCGTTCAACTACGCAAGTATCTGGGCTGTCGTCGCTCGCGACTTGAACCTCAAAGAGATGGGCATCGTCCCGCATGTCGCACGACACGAGGGTGTTTCACGTCTCTTTGAGAGGACTACCTTGTCCGACGGACAAATCGCGGCAGTCTCCGGCCATCGCACCGCTCAAGCACTATGGCGTTACAAGCACCTCAGGGCCGAGCATTCTCGTGGCGTCCTGAACGCGCTGGACAGCCTGATTCATAACGCTGTAGATGCCGCCATTAGCCCCGGAAAACACACATCTCGGGAACTCGCCCCAGGTGAGATGCTCGTCCCCATCAACCCGCCCCTCGAGCGGCGCATCAATCCCAAAAAGATGCAACAAGAGCTCAAAACCAGACAGGAATTTGAACGTCGCCACGGGGCCGTGTATTTTCATGAAAATCCGGCAAGAAAAGTGGAGCGGGAGAATCGGCTGCAGCCAGATGACGGCACCTCAACGGCACCGAATAAGCCCCTCACGCTCGAACAGTTCGAGGAATTGAGAGCGGCCTTGGTTCCTCGCACCGAATCAGATGGAGACTAATCCGTTAACGAGCGCACCGACTAGCAAATTTTCGATGGTTTCTCTGCAGGCTCGAACGTCCCGCGCGTTGCTTGGGCTGTGCGCACCGGCAGTTGGCTAGAAATGAATCGAGAGCGCATCGGCAGCTAGCAGGTTCAGTCCACCCACCCCGTCGGCAACATCTCTGCCGGCCGAACCGCCGACTCGGAGACATCCTCCTGCTTGTCAGGCGGGTGATTGGGTATTCGTAACGACGTATCTGACGTCTGTCCACCGCACTCCCGCCCAGCATGTTCCCATTGACTGCATCCGTAAGGTGCAACCGCTGACGCACGATGTTCACGGATGCATAACGACTCCCTGGTCAATCTCACCATGTATCACCAAGCCGGAATTTCCGGTTGCCCCAGAGGTCTGATTGCCGCCGAAATCTCCCGGGGCACCGCCAGCTGCACATGCGCTCAAAAGCAGCGGCATCAGCAAAATAATAATTATTCGCATATTGAACGGCGCTTCCTCATTCAATTCCTCATCGACCGCGGACAGTCGTGCTGGGCCGCCCGGCCCAGCGACTCGGTGCGCCCTGCACCACCCGCCCAGCCTCTTTGGCATCACGCCCTGAGTCGTCTGCAAATGGTCCGCTACAGGCTCGTTCGATGACTTCGGCTTGAGTAACGCCAAGGTCCAACTTGAGTTCCGATGCACGGTCGGTCAGCATCCTCGCTAGTGTCCTGTCCCGTAAATAACTGGCATTAATCTTGCATGCCAGTGCGGTATCTTTGAACCCGAGATACCGCGATGAAAACAGGCAGGCCGAAGGCCGAACTTTTGCTGACGGACGCGGAGCGTTCGCAGCTTCAATCCTTCGCTCGCAGCCGCTCGCTGCCGGCGGCGCTGAGCATGCGTGCGCGCATCATTCTGGACAGTGCGAGCGGTGAACAAAACAAGGACATCGCCGAGCGGCTCAAGCTGAGCATGGCCACGGTGGGCAAGTGGCGATCGCGCTTTGTCGATCGCCGCATTGCCGGCCTGTACGACGACATGCGCCCGGGCAAGCCGCGAACCATCGACGACGAACGCGTGGCGCAGTTGATCAAGACCACCCTGCATACCAAGCCGGTCGACGGCTCGACGCACTGGAGCGTGCGCTCGGTGGCCGCCGAGACTGGCATCTCCAAGAGCAGCGTGGCGCGCTACTTCCAGCTCTTCGGCTTGCAACCCCATCGCACCGAAGGCTTCAAGCTGTCCAACGACCCGTTCTTCATCGAGAAGCTGCGCGACGTCGTTGGCCTGTACCTGAGCCCGCCCGACAACGCGCTGGTCATCTGCGTGGACGAGAAGAGCCAGTGCCAAGCCCTGGAGCGAACACAGCCCATGCTGCCCATGGGCTTCGGCTACGTCGAGGGCGTCACCCACGACTACAAGCGTCACGGCACAACCACGTTGTTCGCCGCGTTGAACGTGCTCAACGGCGCGGTGCTGGCCAGTTGCAAACCGCGGCATCGTCATCAGGAGTACCTGTCCTTCTTGCGGGAGATCGAGCGAGCTGTACCGGCCGCGCTCGAAATCCACTGCATCGCGGACAACTACGCCACGCACAACCACCCGAAGGTCAAGGCCTGGCTGGCTGCACATCCGCGCTGGACCATGCACTTCATCCCGACGTACAGCTCCTGGCTCAATGCGTATTCCGGCGAACGTGACCGCTGATTCTGGCAACGTGACCGGCATTGCGGTGAACGTGACCGAGGGTCGGTATTGCGCGTTTTGAGTTTATGCCGGCTTGCATTTCCGGCTGTTTTTCCTTGTCTTTAAGGGGTTCGTTTTTAAATCAATAGGCCCCCGGCAGGCCGCCGGAGGCCCTCCTTGAACGGGCTGGATTAGCTTTCGGTGCTCTCCTCTTTTGCGGGGCGATTTTTCTTGCGCAGCGATTCCCCCGTGAGCGTGAAGCGGTGGTGGTTTTGCATCAGCCGGTCCAGCATGGCATCCGCCATGGTCGGGTCACCGATCCACTCGTGCCAGTGCTCAATCGGCAACTGGCTGGTGATGATGGTGGCACGCTGGCTGGCCCGGTCGTCAATGATCTCCAGCAGGTCCGCCCGGGTTTGGCTATCCATGCCAGCCATGCCCCAGTCGTCAAGCAGCAAGACGTCGGTGTTTTTGAGCGTATCGAGCCAACGCGTAAATGTGCCGTTGGCGTGGCGAATACGTAACTCTTCACCCAGGCGTGGAACCCTTTGGTACAGCGCGCTGTGGCCACGTCGGCAGGCATGCTGGGCCAGCGCGCACGCCAGCCACGACTTGCCCGCGCCGGTGGCTCCGGTGATCAGCACGGCGTGCCCGCACTTGACCCATTCTCCCAGTGCCAGGCTCATCACCGCGCTGCGCTCCAGGCCCCGCGTGGCGCGGCTGTCCAGGTCTTCAATGGCCGCTTGCGGGTATTTGAGCTTGGCCGACTTCAGCAAACGCGCACAGCGCCGGTCTTGCCTGCCATGCACCTCGCGGTCCACCAACAGGGCCAGCCGCTCTTCAAAGCTCATGGCGCTGATGCCGCTTTGTATGAGCTGCTGCTCCAGCGCCTGGGCCATGGTTTCCAGGCGTAGGCTGCGCAATTGGTTCAAGGTGGTGTTCATCATCATTTTGGAGTTCTCCGTACGGGGCTTGTTCACGCTAGGTTTCATTGGTAGTAGCTCGCGCCCCGCACATGGGCGTGTGCGGGAGAAGTCCACTCAGGAGTGGCGCTAGCTTGCAACAGGTCGCGCCGGTTGAGCAAGATGTCGCGGATGTGGGTGTATTTGCTGGTGCCCAGGCCCAGAGCCATGGTGCAGGCCGCCTCCAGCCGGGCCGGGCTATAGCGCTTGGAGAGCGACAGCAGGCCCAAGCAGGCGCGGTAGGCATGCTCGGGGTGGGGTTGACGCTCCAGCATCTTTTGCACCGTGGCCGCACAGGCCACGCCGATACGCTGGCCCCAGGCGATGAGCCGCTCGGGTGTCCATTGCGCCTGGTGTTGGTGGCGCTCGGGCAGGTGTTCGGTCACGGTAGTGAAGCCGCCCTTGTGCGCGCAGCGCATGTGGCTGGCCACCCGCTCTCCACGGTGCAGGGCTTCGAGCGCATGGGCCGTCACCCGCAACTCCAGCGTTCGCCCCACCAAGGCGGTGGGCACGCTGTAGCGGTGGCCTTCAAATTCGACATGGCTGTCGATGTGCACGCGCACCGTTTTGAAGACCGACCACTCCCAGGGCTGAACCGGTAAGGCCATCAGCGCCGGGGCGTCGATTTGGGCAAACACACTGGCACGGCTTCCAGGGAGCTTTTGAAAGGCACGCTGGTTAAGCCATTGCAGCAGGGGGGCAATGGCGTCGTTGACCTCCTGCACGCTGGCGAACTGGAATTTGCGCAGGCGCGCCAGGATCCAGCGCTCCACCAGCAGTACGCTCAATTCGACCTTGGGCTTGTCCTGCGGGTGGTAGGCGCGCGCGGGCAGCACTGAGCAGCCGTAGTGGCGGGCGAAGTCGCGCACCGTTTCGGTGAGCACCGGCTCGTAGCGATCGGCCTGGGTGACCAGGGCGCGCGGGTTGTCGGGGACGATGAGCTGGGGCACGCCGCCATAAAAGCGCAGTGCCTGTGCCGTCGCATCCAGCCAGTCCTTGGCCGCTTGTGCCGGCGTGGCCGTGCAGAAGCAGTAGCCCGACACCCCCAGGGCGGCCACGAAGAGATTGGCCCGCCCCACTTCCTGGCCCCCATCGATCAGGGCAATGGTGGGGCCCGCATAGTCGATGAACAGCTTCTCTCCTGCACGATGTACCTGACGCATGGAGCGCTTGAGAAGCCTGGCAAATCGGCGGTAGTTCTCGCAGAACTGCGAATAGCGCCACGGCTTGACGGGGTGGTCTGCACTGTGCTCGTCGCCAACTTGGGCGCAGTATTCCTCCCACAGCAGCGTGAGGGTGACGCCCTTGCGGGCAAGTTCCTGGTGGATGCGCCCGTAGTCGGGCTGGGCGTAGGTGTCGCTGGGGCGCGGTGAGGCCAGCAGGCGGCGCTCCAGCGTGGCCTCATCCATGGCGGCGATGGATTGCCCGTTCAATCCAGCCGCGACGGCCAGGCCCACGTACTTGGTGACCACACCTTTGGAGATGCCCAGGGCAGAAGCGATTTGCTGGTGAGACAGCCCACTTTCGAATTTGAGACGCAGGGCGTCTTTGAGTTTGCGCATATTGATCCTTAAAGCAGGCATGGGGCTCCTTGTCTAAAAAGGCAAGAAACTACCCGACCCGCGGTTGGGCTTATGCGCAACACCGCACTGGCGGCGTATACCGCCGCGCCGATTGGCGTGGCCGTTTGCAGCGGTCACGTTCGTCGGAATCACCGGTCACGTTGGGCCGGAATACTCATCCACGCCGGCCTGGGCGTTGTCGCTCTGCTCGAAGCCGCCGCCGGACACCGGCATGATGCGCGACTCCTCGTCCGTCAGGTTGATCTGGTCGCTGTCCTTGGGGCCAGCCTGGGGCGGCTCGGGATCCCTCCCGCGCGGCTTCTTGCCAGCCTCGCGCTGGGCCCGGCGCTTGGCCTCTTTGGCCTCAAACTCCTGCTGCTCCGCCTTGAATCGTTCGGCGGCGCGTTGCGCAATCTTGGCCTTGGCCTGCGCGATGGCGCGCAGACGGTCCTCGCGGCGGGCAATCTCGGCGGGCACATCCATGCCATCGGGCGCGCTGAGACGGTCGCTCTGCTCAGCCAAGGCCAGCAGGGTCTGGACTTCCTGGCGCAATTGCGCCTCAATCTTGTGGGCATGCGCCCACGACAGCGCCTTGTGCTTGCTCGCGTTGGCTCGGATCTTCGTGCCGTCCAGCGCAATGTGCCCAAGCTTGAGCAGCTTCATCTCGCGCGCCAGCACCAGCACCTGCACAAACAGCGCCTCAATGTCCTTCAGAAAGCGCCGCCGGAACGACGCCAGCGTGTCGTGGTCGGGGTGCGTATTGGCCGCCACATAGCGGAACGCCACCGAGTCGTAGGTCGCGCGCTCAATCTTGCGGCTCGAATGCACTCCATTGGCATACCCGTAAATCAGCAGTCCCAGCAGCACCGCAGGGTGATGCGCGGCCGAGCCCCGGCCCGCGTACTGCTTGACCAGATCATCCAGATCAAGCCGATCAATCACTTCGACCACAAAGCGCGCGAGGTGATCACTGGGCAACCACTCGTCCACCGACGGCGGTAAAAGGTAGGCTGTGTCTCGGTCGACACAAACGAAGCGGCTCATCGCGGGGAACTCCTCAATGGACTGTCGCCATTGTCTCGGATTCATCCATCAGGCGAAAGCCTGGAAAGTCCGACAGCCTCCTAGTGGATCGTGTGACGGCTAGTGCGCACAAGGGAGACATTGACGTGAATGCCGGCGTCGCACACCTTGCGTCTCATTCGCGGCGCTCTTAGCTAACAACCTGCCTTATCAGGCAGTGTTTGACGAAGCCCAAGGCTGTCAATCGCATCGGCGACGGTGGCGGTTCTTCTCAGCACACTTCCAGCACCACACGCGCCCGATCTCCACATTCGATCTCGGGGTCATGCGTTGTCTGCGGGTTGAATTGCTCTTCGAACGACTTGGCTGACTTCCACATCGCCACGTTGACGTAAGTGACGCCTTCACCGCCGATGGGCAGGCTTCTCATCGAATCAGGCAACTCGCTCGAATTGCCGACCTTCGTCAGTGTCTCTGAGACAAAGTCTGGGTGATCTGGTTTCTCGCGGGCCTAGGCCGCTAGTGTAGTGTTCCATTCTGTTTGGAACTTAAGCGTCTATTCGCGCGAATGACCTTCTGCAGGATGTCGCGAGCGCTCTTGGTCCAGATGAACGGCTTGGGGTTGACGTTGTGATGTGCGACGTATTCGTCGATGGCAGCCACGAGTTCGGGCACGCTGGTGAACACCCCGCGGCGCAGCCGCTCGGTGGTGATGTCGCGGAAGAATCTCTCGACCATGTTCAGCCACGACGCAGAGGTGGGCGTGAAGTGCATGTTGAACCTGGGGTGCTTGGCCAGCCACTCCTGCACAGCCGGGTGCTTGTGTGTGGCGTAGTTGTCGGCGATCAGATGCAGCGTCTTGTCCTTGGGCGTCTCGCGGTCGATCTGGCGCAAGAACTTCAACCATTCAACGTGGGTATGGTGCTGCTGGCACTGGCCGATGACCTGGCCGTCAAGCACGTTGAGTGCGGCAAACAGCGTGGTCGTGCCATTGCGCTTGTAGTCGTGCGTCATGGTGGCCGCACGGCCCCTCTTCATGGGCAAGCCCGGCTGCGTGCGGTCCAGCGCCTGGACCTGGCTCTTCTCGTCACAGCACAGCACCAGCGCATGCTCGGGCGGGGACATGTACAGCCCCACGATGTCTTCGAGCTTCTCGACGAATTTCGGATCGCGCGAGACCTTGAAGCCACGCACGATATGAGGCTTCAGACCGTGCGCCTGCCAATGCCGCATGACAGTGCTCGCACTGACGCCCAGAACCTCACCCATCTTGCGTGTGCTCCAGTGCGTGGCGGTCTCGGGCGTGCTTTGCGTGGTCAGCTCCACCAGCTTGGCTGCGTCCACCTTGACCGGCGGCGCGCCACGTGGCAGGTCGCGCTCGATGCCTTGCAGCCCCGCTTGCAGATAGCGCTCGCGCCAGCGCGCGACCTGCACGCGACCGATACCAAGCTGCTCGGCGATCTCCTTGTTCTGAACGCCCTTGGCGGCCAGCAGCACGATGCGCGCGCGCTGCGCCAGTCGCACGCTGGTGCGCTTGGAACGCGCCAGCCGCGTCAGCTCGCTTTCCTGCTCGGTGGTCAATTCAATCGCCGGGGCAACGCGCACTTGCTCTCTCCAATGCAAACCGTAGTAAAACATTGGAGACAAGCAACTCAATTAAGTTCACTCAAGAATCAAACACTACACTAGAAACTCCGCTTCCCTCTCTGGCCGTACGGAGCGGCGAATCAACACGATGACCACGAAACCTTCTCCTCTGCGCAGCAGCGCTCTGATGGTTTAGACGACATAGCCCGGCAAAGCAAGCACCAGCGTTCCCGCTGCGCTGCGCAGAGGCGTTACGGCACTGGCGGCAGGGCCTTCACCAGTGCGGCAATCGCGTCCTCGAAGCGTTGCAACGTGTCAGCAGAAAGTTTCGGCACAATCTCATGCTGGTGCGTTAGGAAGTACCCTGCCACGCGACCGTGATCGAACTCCCCGGCAACGCGCTCGATACGCTTGACGATGCGATCCTGACCCTTGAGGTCTTCCATCTTGAGCGATTGCTTCGTCGCACCGTTGTATATGGACAGATACTCATCCGCCTCGAAAAGGTCTTCAATGTCCGCGCCCTTGACTGGGCAAAACTGCTCGACGCTGAGAATGTTGCCGGCCTTGAGCCGGCCCTGCGCGATAGCGGCGTCGATGCGCTGGCGCTGGGCCTTGCCATCGAGCAGAACCACGATGTCCAGTTTGCCGCCGAGCAGCGCGATGAAAGTCGGAATGTTCGTGGCACCGCCTGCCGGAAGCAGGCGGCAGTTCGTTGGGAACGCCGCGCGCCCGAGCGAGCCTAAGTGCGACGAGAAAGCAACCAAGTAGATGAAATCCGACGTGCCTTCCAGCAGGATGTTCCGGTTCCCGATGAACAGGTTCTGCGCAATGTCATAGCCGAGCGCGGCCTGCAGCGGGAACAGCGTGTCGGGGTCGGACGTGGTGCCGGCATCGTTGGTTGCCACGGCGCCGAGATCCGGCCCCTTGTCTTCGACGATGCGCACACGGCCCAGCGATTCCGTCCGCACCATGAAAGGCGAGTGCGTCGTATACACCACCTGCCTACCGTCTGTGAGGTTTGTGTCGATAGCGTCTAGCAAGTCTTTCTGCGCCCGCGCGTGCAGGCTGAGCCCCGGCTCGTCCAACAGCAGGATCAGGTTCTTGTCCTTTTGGAACTCGAAGAACGATGCGATGAAGGAGACGAACCATCTGAACCCCGTAGACCGACGGTCGAGGCGGTTGCTGAAATCATGCCGCGTGTCCTCGACGCGGAACTGCAGATAGCGCTCAGTCTGCCCATTCGGCCGCAGTTCGGGCTCGATCTTCACCACGAGCCTCAGATGCTGGTTCTGCTTCCAGTTGGCTTTCACCATCCGCGTAAGCAGGCTAGAGATTGCCTCCAATTCGGCGTTCGACTGCTCGAAATCCCAAGTCTCGACGTTTGTCGGCGCCACTTTGGCCAGTGTAAGGAAATCGGCCGCGGCCTGAATCTCCTCGTCCGCGGAGGGCGTGCTCAACGCCTGCAACACTTCAGTGCCGAGGTTGTAGCGTCCGCGCAGTTGGGAATACTGGCTGAAGTAGAACGTTTTCGGGATCAGGGGGCACAGTATCTTTTCCAGCGCCGCGGTGAGCCCCTTGGATCCGTCCAGCAATGATTCAAGCTCGGTCTTGGCCTGCTTTGCCGCCTGGGCTTCCGGCGTGGGCTCGCCGCTTTCGCTCTTCTCTGCAGTTGCCGCCGTCAATTTCTCCAACAGTTCCGACGCGTTGCCGGCCCCGGCGACCTTCGGGCCGAGCAGACCAGCATCAATGTGCTGATCGCTGAACCACTTGACGAACCGGCCATTGTCGATGGGTAAATGTAACTGCAAATCGCCGCCGTACTTGCGAAATGCGGTAAGCGTCGGTGCGCTCAGCACCCCCTGCCCGAACTGTCCGTCCAACATGGCCATCTCGTCAGCCGAAAGCGTGAAATCGGCAGTGATCGGGACCGCATTGTCGATCTCACCAGAGATCTCGTGCTGCTTCTTCAGCCATCGCGGGTAGTCATCCAGCAGGACGAGCGGACACGGCTTCGCCGGGTTCAGGCGATGCAGCGCCTCAATGATGGATGTCTTGCCGGCCTCGTTCTTACCAACGATGCAGGTGCTGTCGGCCACCTTGATCGGCCCTGAGTCGATGACGTTGCGGAACAGACGAACTTGGAACGACTTCAGGCGCATGGGCGATCTCCTTGCTTCTTGGTCCTGCAATTCGGCGTGCAGCCGCACCCACCATCACACTTGGTTGACCAGTTTGAGCGAGATGTTAAGGCTTGGGTGTTGATGGGTCTCGATGGCTCTTTGGTGGCCGGTGTTCTCGTGAGCAGTCACCAGAGATATTGGGTCCGAGCGACTGCTACCGCTGCAAGGCGGCAGCCTGGTTCGGCTCGCTCAGTGCCCGCTTCGGCCGAGTTGCTGCCACTGGCCGGTCCTCGGCCACTGCTGACATTAGCGGAGGATCGTCGCAATGCCAGTAATGCACCGGAAGCTGCCCTTCCCCGTCAAGTTGTCAACAAATGGTATGAGTAAGAGGCGTCCTTCATATATATCGACCAAAAGACATAGAGAAATGCGAGACAGACCAAGTACGTGACAGACGCGATCGAAAGTGCAGCTCGGACAAACAGTGCAAATGAGAAAAAACCGGACAGAACATTTTTTTTCCGGTCCGACAAGAAATCGTTCATCGATATCGCCCAATCCGCTACGTAGTAAATAATGTACGTAAGAATCACGTTTGCTGCCAATGCAAATTCCCACCACGGCCAATTTCGAAGCTCAAGAAATGAATCGACGAACTCCTTGCTGACGTATTTATCTATAGCTGCTTTCTCAGTGATGAGACCGGCGTTCAAACCGATCTTGTAAACAAAAAAGACAAGCACGATAAGAGACACCTTGCGAACATCGGCCTCGAATTTTCCCTTCGAAATTCTTTCGGCCGTGTACGGCCACGGATTCGAATTTCGGAGCGTTATCTGAGACGCCCAAACCAAGGGCATGTAAACGATTGACGTTGCTTTGAATGAAATCCTGTAAATGATAGAAGGAATGTAGGGAAAAAACATAAAAAAAAGAAAAAAATAATACCAGATCTGCGATCTTCCGTGCCCGGCAACAATTAGCTTCACCTTCCGCGCGTTGCGCAGCATTTCAGGGAATGTTGGCAACCTGCTCCTGAAATTGTCGGCCAATATATTCTCGGATTGAAAAATCTCAGGGGGGTGGTAAATATCAGTACAGAGAGCTTGTCGAATCCAATTTCCGGGCATAGATCGAATCGCGACAATTGGCTGATGGAAGAATCCATTGATCGTGGTGATCACACGCAATAAAGGTCCGCCGATTAACCATATTAGAATAATCTTCGGTAGCGTTTTTTTCCCAGTGAGGAGGAGTCTTATCGTATACCCACCGGCCATCGCAAAACTGCTCGATAGTTCTGTTCGAAGTAGTGTCAAAGGAGCGAGAACAATCGCAATGCAGTAGAAAAGTACCGTGTGCAGATAAACACCTATCGCTGTATAGAGACAAACCGCGGCGATGCACTCGCCAATGGCAAGGAAAGTTATCTCTCCATCGTGAGCGGATGTGGGAGTTGAGTGCAGTCGCATAACTTCGTCCTTTTGTGGCCAAGATAATTTCTGACCGAGCCAACGTCAGAAAGTGGCCAGCGTAGTATTTCGCGACGGGCGCGAAAGGGAAGCCGAATCCCCGGCGCGCACCGAGTGGCACTGCACGCAGGATAGACCGTGTGCCTTTAGTTACTCTAGCAGGCCGTTGGAATGCCGCCCTCTGCCATTCGGCGAATGAATGTTGGCCATCTTAGAATCCCGCGGTAGGCGCCTTCCCCAGGAGAAGCCATTTCTCGGTAGTGCTGAGACGTCGTTTCGATAGTCGCAATGCATCTGTGAGCACCCTTCAAAACGGCATTTCAAAAACGTGCAAGAGAAAGCGCTCCGTAGTAATCAATCACCGCCGTTCCAATGTTTATCGACGTCTTAAATCCTCCGATTTTTCCTGCTTCGGCGATAGCGACGCGCCCCCCATATATCCCCGGAGTCCCTCGATCTATATGTTCCTGCACTTTCTCTGCAAGAGTCTTTGCAAGTTCGGAAAAAGGTGTAATATCTCCGGGCCTTGGGAGCCACACTTCTATGATCGGGCCAGCCACCTTTCCTATATTCGTGCGAAAATGGGATTCTAGGCGCCACCCTCCAAAATAATGTAAGTTCGGGGCCGAAATAACTATTGCAAATCTATCAGATTCGCCTGGGTGCAACAACTGCGCAACATCGCATTCGACCGAGTCCGAATATTCTTTTAGATCGCTAAAATCGACGTCGTACGTTGCAGAATAAGAAGCCTGACCTAGCGGCATACGCATCATAGATTCAAGCACCTGAAATTCGACCGAATTGATCAGCACGTCGGAATCTCCCCCATTGGAAGCTCTAATGTCGAGTATGCACGCTTTTCGATTTTCGGTCCAATTTACTCCAATTCTTGAGATTTCTAGTATGCCGGGGTGGCGCCTACCGATTGGAATTGAGACGCCAGCCATGTGTTGTTTAATCCGGTTTTCTTGGTTTCTTTTCCAGATTCGAAGTAATTCCTCTGTGTATTCTTTTAGATCTACGTCGATCAATCTTGCGCAATTCGAGCAAAGCCAAATTCCATTGATTATCGACGAGCGCTCTGGCGCGGTCAAAATCGAGTTGTATCGAGGGCCGCCGGCAGCGGCCGCAGTAATATGGGCCGCCACTCCGATGCTAACTGAACGATGTTCGTCCTGATGGGGGCCACTTGTGGGGATGCCACAACTCGGATTTGAACAATGCTGAGCCGCGCGGCGTGCGAGGTGTTCGCGGACGCCAGCGGGAAAATCGTCTCGATTTGTTATGTCGGCCTCCCTTGCGCTTGCCGACGTGGCTTGCCAAAAATCCCGTCTTGAAGTGAGAATCGGCGCATCGGTTGGAGTATGTCGGCTATCAAACTGTTCGTATGGAAGAGTCTTGTGGCGTGCACTGAAGACTGTTCTCCGTCTGCCGCGATCCACTTCCGTAGTCAGTCCGTGGTCAAAGGAGCATACTGGAACTCCATCATGCCAGCCTCAGCGGTTTTCGACCAAGGTTTGTGCGTGGCCTGCTCCGTATCACGCGGCGCCTGAGGCAGCAAGGGATGAGGCCATTTGCGCGGGTAGATGTGCTGTGTAACTGACCCTCTCCGTAATCGGCCATCGTAGCCCGGGCAAGACGAACGGGGGAATCCGTGGCGAGGGCGCGAGTTCGCGGGCGCAGGAGGCGGACGTTCAGGAAGCCGACTTTTCCTGCGACCGCTGGCTGCGGCATAGCGGTCGTCAGCACAAGCCGTGCCCAACGCCTGCTTCGGCCGAGAACCGGCCAGTGGCGGCAACTCGGCCGTTGCAGACAGTCGTCTGTTAGGCAGCCAGGTCACGATGGTCAACAAGCCACCTCAAAATCCGGGGCGTTTCACTAGCGGCGATAGCTCTGCAGCAACGTTTTGATCTGCGCGGGGTCGGTCGTGCCATTGACGTTGACAAACACGAGGCGGCCATGCCCCTGCCCGTAGTCATTACGAAAATCGTACACGGCGCCTATCACGGCAAGCTTGCCATCCTTCACCTCGGCGGCGAATTTCTTGAGCGCGACCTTTACCTGTTCATTGACGTTCTGTTCGACGTTGCGCTTCACCGCCTGCGCATCATCGGTATTTCCCTTGGTCACTTTCAGTGTGTCGAGTTCGCTTTTGATGGCAGGCTCAAGATCCGCGTAATTGCCCATCGCGGCCTTCACCGCCCCGCACGACGAATGCCCAACGATGAGTAACAGCGGCGTGTGTAGATGGCGTACGCCATATTCGACCGAGCCTTCGCCGCTCACCATCTGGTTGCCAATCTCGCGCACCATGAACAGGTCGCCCTCTGGATCCTCGTCGATTGCCTCGGCCTGCACACGGGAATCCGAGCAACTCACCACAGTAGCAGTCGGATGCTGTCCGGCGATCCGTGCCGCAAAGGAAGATGCCGCCCTGCCTTTGACATACTGGTCATTTCCCGTCAAGACATGCTGAATGGCGCCCTTGATCTGGGTAAGGTCAGGATGCGTGGGTGAAGCAGCAGGGCTGGCCGCACCGCTGGCGAGCGAGGTCAGTAGTAGTGCCGCGGCGAGCAACGTTTTCGCGAATATGGAATACATGGCTGGATCTCCAAAATGTCTCTGGACGTGCGTACCGAGATGGACTTGAGCAACATGCGGGTAGCGTTGTGACAAAGCGCTATCGACAAGCAATTCCCTCGTAACACACAAGGCGCGCCAGTGAACTTGGCATTCGTGTGGACACCACAAGGGCGCAAGCAGAGGCGGTTAAGCGATTTCGAGCCATTGTTGGTGTCATCATAGACTCCGATGCAACCGCCAACAGGCCCGGACGAGCGCATGTAACCACTTATAACAGCCGGGCGATGAGATTGCTTGACTTGCATCACCAAACGGCCCATCGAGGGCGCGGCGCACTGTCGCCAGCTCGATTGCCCCTCGGGACCGCAAAGAGTCGGGCCGGCGACTGGCCGAGCGCGGTTTCGGCGCCTCGAGCTACGGTGGCTGGGCCATGATCCAAATCCGGCCGCCGTCATGGATACACATGGGTCATGAGGTTCGACACAAGGTCGGCAAGGTGACTCACGCCGGGCTTCGCGTCGCCACACACAGTTCTGGAATGCTCGGCCCCCGGTTGCCAATACGGCGCCTGCATTCATGGCTGGAATCACCGACATTCCCTTCACATGAAACTGCCGGTCCGACACCTGCCGCGCAGTGAGGTAATGCGATTTGGCCGTCGGTCGGCCAGACTTCGCCGTCGCGCACGGTTGGCTGAAGCGACGATCCTAGAACCCTAGCGTTTTGTGGGCCTCGACAATGTTGTGGGCGATGTCCTCGATGTTGGCGCGTTTGAGCATGGATTGGTCGCGCAGCAGGGAGTAGGCCTCATCCTCGGACAAGCCGCGACCCTCCATGATGATCTGCTTCGCCTGTTGGACGACGCGTTGCTTGGCTGACTTTTGCTCTAGCCGTTGGATGTAATGTTCGCGACTGTCGCGTGCCTTGTGCTGCATGAGCGCCACGGCGATGGCCGTCAGCAGGCCGAACGAGCGCACCGGCGACGCGATCGTTGTGAAGGCGTTGAGTTGCAGGACGGCCTCGATGGTGATGGGGCTTTCGTAGGTGACCACCGGGATGACTGGCGGAGTCGATGGCTGGCCGATCCAGGGATACTCGATGCCCAGGGTCTCAGGACGAACCGCCAGCAGAATGAGTCCAGCGTCCGGTGGGAGGACCTTCAGCTCGGGCCAGTAGGTCAGGACCTTGCAACCGATGCGGTGCAGTTGAGCCGACAACTCCTCGCCGTCCTGATCCTGCGGATGGATCACGACCACTTGGAGCGACCGAATCTGCCGCAGAACCGAAGCGGGTTCGGATGCGCGTGTCATTTGCGCTCCTCCGCCGCCGCGGTTCTCCAATTCCCCAGGCCGAGCCAGTCCGGTGTCGAGTGCGATATGACATAGGGATCGGCCTTCACGCGTTCCGGGGCGCTCGCCAGAATGTCGAATTGGCCCTGCGCGTTGACGCGCCCGATTCTCGGCAGAAGGTATGTGTGATGGTTGTGTCCGTCGATGCGTACCCTGCCCTGGGGGGCGTCAAGTTCCAGACCTGGCAGAACACGCAGCAGATGTTCAGTGTCTTCGCTTCCGACACGCCGGATGGCATCGGCCAGCATGTGCATCTGAAAGTACGCCGCCTCCCAGCACATATTTGTGACGAGGTGATCGCCGAATCGTTCGCGGTAGCGCGCGATGGCCTGCCGATTCTCCGGCGTGTCGACGGACTGGAAGTAGGCGGCACAGGTGATATGGCCTTCGGCCAGATCGGCCCCCATGATGGAGACTTCGGCCTCGCTGGTCATGTGACTGGCGATCGGCATGGCATAGGGGTCCAGTCCGACAGCGGCGAAGGCACGGTGAAGTAGCGGCGTGCCCTCGCCGACGACGGTGGAAAAGATGAAGTCGGGCATGGCGTTCTTGATCTTTTGCGCGACCTCCAGATAACTCTCCCAGGGCGCATCGAGCGAAAGATAGGTTTCGGAGACTTTCTCGCCTCCACGTTCGAGAATGAGGTCGCTCATGACGCGGTTGGACTCGTAGGGGCAGATGTAGTCCGACCCCACCATCCATACTCGTGACCCGAAGTGCGACAGCATGAACCCGGCCAGGGGCAGGGAGTTCTGGTTCGGAGCCGCCCCCCCGTAGAACACGTTACGGCTGTATTCGAAGCCTTCATACGGCGTTGCGTAGAAGAGCAGTGCGTTGTGGCGCTCGACGATGGGAATCACCGCCTTGCGCGTACTGGACATATAGCAACCGAAGATGAGGTGTACGTCGTGCTCAAGGATGAGCTCCTCGGTAAGCCCCGCATAACGGCGCGGATTGCTCTCAGGGTTCACGCAGACCAGCTCGATCTCGCGGCCAAGGATGCCGCCTGCGCGGTTCACCTCCTCGGCAGCCATGATGACGGCGCGCTGCTGAGTTTGTTCGACCGTCGAGGTCACGCCGGTGGTGGAATAAAGAACCCCGATCTTGATCGGACCGTCTTTCGAATGCGACATGGTGTGGACAGAGTTGGCTAGGCGGGAAGAATGCGCACCAATTTGAGGTGGACCTTCGTCTTGTTGCACGATTAACGTGCGTTGTGCGTCATATCGGGGCACTTCCGCGCTGAGATGGACATGCGTTTTTAGCAAGAACCGTGCTCAGCGGCGGTGATGCAAGTCCTCTCCCCCTGCTGCCCGAGTCATGATGATCACAAACACCCCAGTCGTGGTGCGCTGGCACGGCACTTGCATGGGTTAAGCGTCGGCATCGGGATGAACCTTGAAGCCCCGATCCATCCGACTTGATTCAGTCGTTCGTGACAAAGGCGTCTCGAGCGGCACCGGCCATAGAAGCCCGAAAACCAGCGTGTCTGGTTTCGGGCTTTTTTTATTTGTGTTTTTCAGACCACTTATTTTGGAGCTATGTCATGAAAAGACGCGTATTCCTTTCCGCCCTCGGCTCAAGCGTGGCTGCTGTTGCGGGCACCTCGCTGCCGCAATCGGTGCTTGCCGCCGGGAGCAAGGAACCGATCAAGCTTGGCCTGCTGTTTTCACAGTCCGGAACCATGGCGAACAACGAGTCGCTCCTCAAGGACATCTCCCTGATGACCATCGACCAGATCAACGCTCGCGGCGGGGTCCTGGGACGCAAGGTCGAGGGTGTCGTCGTCGATCCGGGCTCCGATTGGCCGATGTATGCCCAGCTTTCCAAGCGGCTGATACTCAGCGACAAGGTTGCCGCCATCTTTGGCTGCTGGACCTCCGTGTCCCGCAAGTCCGTCCTCCCGGTGGTGGAGGCGCAAGATAGTCTGCTGTTCTATCCGCTGCACTTCGAGGGCGAGGAGCAATCGAAAAACGTGGTTTACCTGAATTCACCGCCCAGTAGCTCCGTGCTGCCTGCGGTGGAGTATCTGATGAGTCCGAGCGGCGGCGGTGCCAAGCGTTTCTACATGATCGGGAGCGACTATGTTTGGCCGCGCACGATCAACAAGATCCTGAAGGGTTACTGGAAGACCAAGGGCATCCCAGAGTCCGCTTGGCGCGAGCACTACGTTCCGTTCGGACAGTCAAATTTCCAGACCATCGTCCGCGAAATCAAGGAGTTTGCCGCCCAGCCCGGTGGCCAGGCCATCGTGGTGATGACGGTCGTCGGTGACTCCATCCCGGCGCTGTTCAAGGAGGCAATCAACCAGGGCATTCGCGCGACCGATATTCCCATCCTCGGCCTGGATGTCGTGGATAGCGACCTCCAGGGTCTCGACACCAAGCCGCTGGTTGGGCACCTGAGCTGCTGGGATTACTTCCAGAACGTCAATACGCCTCTGAACACCAAGCTGAAGTCCGACTGGAAGAGCTATGTCGAAACCAACAAGCTGAAGCACCGCCCGGATATGGTCATCGACCCCATGGTCTCCACGTACCTCGGCCTCAACCTCTGGGCCATGGCCGTCGAGAAAGCCAAGTCCACCAAGACGGCCGCGGTGCGCAAGGCGCTCGCGGGGCTGACGATTGAGGATCCGGCAGGCTACGTTGACAAGATGGATATGTCTAACCAGTACCTCTGGCGTGGCGACATGATCGGCTCGATCAACGCGAATCAAGGCTTCGACATCCTGTGGAAGTCGAAGGACGTTGTCAAGCCCATTCCGTTCAGCCCATTTGTCAAAGCCTGATCTCCCGCGCATGGCCCGTGCATCCCCCGAGTGGTCGCGGGATGCACGGAGCAATGCAGCCGAAACTTTCACGGAAGTCTCATGATGGATTGGAAACGGTTGTCGCTCAAGGTCGGGTTTGCCGCCATGGCGCTCTGCCTCTGCGGCCTGGGTGGCCAAGTGTCGTTCGCATCGAATGCCGTGTCGGCGATCGACCAGCGCGCTGCTGTGGTTCATGATTTTTGCGTCGCAGGCAATCAGATGGATGCGCTTGCCAAATTGGTTGGCCTTGGCACGCAAACTGACACATCGAACCGCGAGTGGTCCAACACTCTGGTACTGGCGATACGCGATGGGCAATTGGCTTGCGACTCCAGTGGCAGCGCAGTCATCCTGCATCCGTCGGGCAGCCTGGATGCTGTAACGCTCGCACCCACGCAGAGTGCTTCGAGCGGGGACCCCTATGTTCCGACCATTGTGATGATGCGCAAGCTCGCGGTGGCGAAGGCCGAGATGGACCTGTTTAGCAAGCAGAGGGATTTACGCGAGAGAGGGGCCGCTCAGATCAGCAAATTCTTCATGTTGCTCGATCCGGACATCCTCAAGCTTGCCATCAAGCGCCAGGGCGATGCCGACATCAAGGCCACGCTGGAACTTGCCATGGCCAAACGTGGTCTGTATTCCAGCGACCAGAAGGAACAACTGGATGCAATCGAAGCTCTCGGCAGCGCTCCCAGCGAGACTTCGCGCACCCTGCTCACCGACTACCTGACCAACGATCAGGTGCGTGCGGTTCCGCAGCTTGCCGATGCGGCCAGGGCGGCCTTGCGCAACATCGACAAGTGGCTCTCCATCGGCAAGGCGTTGTCGATGTTGTTCAGCGGACTGAGTTACGCAGGCATTCTGCTTCTGACCGCCATCGGCCTTTCCATCATTTTCGGACTGATGGGTGTGATCAATCTGGCCCACGGGGAATTCATCATGCTTGGGGCCTATGCCACCTATCTGGTCGAGCACCTCATGCGTGTCTATCTGCCCGGCATGTTCGATGTCTATCTCTTTGTTGCGATTCCGGTGGCATTCGTGGCATGCGGGCTGATTGGTGTGCTGCTTGAATACTTCGTGATCCGCCATCTCTATCGCAGGCCGCTGGAGACATTGCTGGCGACTTGGGCGGTGAGCATCGCGATCATCAAACTTGTGCAACTCACCTTCGGGTCTCAGAACGTCGAGTTCATCACGCCGGCCTTCCTGAACGGTGGCGCACAGGTCGTCGGCGGCTTCTTCGTCACCTACAACCGGCTCTTCGCCATCGGCTTTTCATTGGTTGTGTTCCTGGCGACTTATGCAGTCATCCGCACCACACGCATCGGCCTTCTGATGCGCGCGACGACGCAGAACCGCGACATGGCGAAGTGTCTTGGCGTGCCGGCACAGCGTATCGACAGACTGGCTTTCGCCATGGGTGCGGGGCTGGCTGGATTGGCTGGCGTGGTGCTGACCCAGATCGCTTCGGTGAACCCTTTCATGGGCGCCGGCTTCGTCATCGACGCGTTCATGGTCGTCGTGCTCGGGGGTGCCGGAAGCTTGGTGGGTACTGCAGTTTCATCCCTGGCGCTTGGCGAGATCAATCAGTTCATCGAACCTTTCTACGGGGCTGTTGCGGCCAAGGTGGCCGTGCTGCTGATCATCGTCTTGATCATTCAGAAACGCCCAAACGGGCTCTTCACGGTGAAGACGCGCGGCTGACGCCGAATCGATGGAGCGATATAGATCATGTTGATTAAGAAACGTCTTGAGCAGAAGGTCGAATTCGGATTTGCCGGGCTAATTGTCATGCTGGCGGTCTATATGCCGGTTTCGCATTACCTGTTTCCGCAGGGGAGCGTGTTTTCCCTGTCGCTGTTCAGCATCAATCTGATCGGCCAGATCATGAGCTTTGCCCTGCTCGCCCTGGCGCTTGACCTCGTCTGGGGAATGGCCGGAATGCTGAGCCTCGGACACGGCATCTTCTTCGGTATCGGCGGGTACATGATGGGCATGTATCTGCTGGATGCCTCGTATTCCCAGACACATGTCCTGCCCGACTTCATGCAGTACATGGGATGGAGCACTTTCCCGCCATTGTGGAACCTCGTGTCAAGCTTCGGCGCCATGCTGGTGCTTTGCGTCGCGCTCGTGGTCGCAGTCGCGACTCTGTTTGGTTTCGTCACGTTCCGGTCACGCATCAATGGTGTCTATTTCTCCATCATCACACAGGCGCTGACCTATGCTCTGATGCTGCTGCTGTTCATCAATGATGTCGGTTTGGGCGGAAACAATGGC
The DNA here is from genome assembly GCF_900634595.1 of Thiomonas sp. OC7. Lineage (NCBI taxonomy): Bacteria > Pseudomonadati > Pseudomonadota > Betaproteobacteria > Burkholderiales > Thiomonas > Thiomonas sp. OC7. Next base: position 1,117,930 of record NZ_LR131953.1, read on the forward strand.
TTGACGGGATTCACTCGCATTCTGGGTTTTCCCCTGTCGAATGTGTCGACGCAGATCGGGCTTGCAGTGGTGGCCTGCCTGGTGCTCGCCGCCGCCTATCTGCTGCTGCGCTTCCTGGCAGCATCGGGCTTGGGGCGGGCCTTGGTCGCCATTCGCGATGATGAAGCACGCATGCGTTTCCTTGGCTACAAGACGCATGTGCTCAAGCTTCTGGCGTGGGGCCTTTCCGCAGTGTTGGCAGCCTTGGCGGGAATGCTCTACGTCCCGCAGATCGGCATCGTGAATCCCACGATCGTGTCGCCGACTTTGTCGATTGAAATCGCGGTGTGGGTTGCCATTGGCGGCCGTGGCACCCTGATCGGCGCCATCATCGGTGCAATCCTCGTCAACGGTCTGAAGTTCTGGTTGACCGCCGCGGCACCAAGTATCTGGCCCTTCATTCTCGCTGGCGTCACCCTGCTGATCACCATTGCGATGGGACGAGGACTTTGGGGCGAAACACGCGTCGCGCTGATGCGCTTCTCGCGCTGAGGCCGGACGCTAACCGGGAACGCAGATCTAGCCCAGAAACGACTGACGATGAAACAACTCACTGCAATCTACGTGGACGGCCTGCACGTCAATTTTTCAGGATTCGCGGCCATCACAAACCTCACCATGGACATTCGCTATGGGGAAGTCCGCGCCATCATCGGCCCGAACGGTGCCGGGAAGACGACCTTGCTTGATGTCATCACCGGAAAGACGCGTCCGACGAGTGGAGAGGTCTATCTCAACAAGACGATCGACCTTTCGCGTCACGATGAGGCATCGATTTCCCGCTATGGCATCAGCCGGAAATTTCAGAAGCCCAGCATTTTCGATGCGCTCAATATTGAGCAGAACCTCGAACTCGCCATACGCCGTGGGCGGGGCTACATGGACATGTTGCGCTCCAGTCTGAGCAGCGAGCAGCACAGACAGATTGGCGATGTGATGGAACTGATCGGCTTGGCAGAGTTCCCGGGCCAGCTCGCCGGAACCCTGTCGCACGGCCAGAAACAGTGGCTGGAAATCGGCATGATGCTCGTGGCCAATCCGCAGGTTCTTCTGCTCGACGAGCCCGTTGCCGGCATGAGCGACCACGAGACCCAGCGCACCGCGGAACTCATCACCCGCCTGAAGTCTCCGGAGCGCGCCGTTGTGGTGATCGAACACGACATGGACTTCGTCGGGCAGGTTGCCGATCTGGTCACGGTGCTGCACGAAGGTCATGTTCTCGGCGAGGGTTCGATGGACAAGATCCGTAACGATCCCCGTGTGATTCAGGTTTATTTGGGACGCTGATCATGACGTTGCACATGCAGGGAATCAACCAGTACTACGGCAGCAGCCACACGCTGCGCAACGTATCCGTTGCCGTCGAAGAGGGCGCCTGTACCGTGGTGCTCGGGAGAAATGGCGTAGGCAAGACGACGCTCCTCAAATGCCTCATGGGCCTGCTGCCCACCGAGGCTGGGGAGATCACGCTCGCTGGCCGAAGTCTGTCCGCGCTGCCGACGCACAGGCGGGTGGCTGCCGGCCTTGGCTACGTGCCGCAGGGGCGTGACATCTTTCCCGAACTCTCGGTCGAAGAGAACTTGAAGGTCGGTGCCTATGGCGGCGAAAAGAGTGCCACGGCGCGGTTCGGATTTACGGACGTGTTTCAGATTTTTCCGGTGTTGAAGCAGATGCGCGGCAGGCTTGCAGGCAATCTCTCCGGTGGCCAGCAACAGCAGTTGGCGATCGGCAGAGCGCTACTGACAAACCCGTCGATTCTGGTCCTGGATGAGCCGACCGAGGGCATCCAACCATCGATCGTTCAGGAGATCGAGACGGTCATCAAGTCGCTCAAGGGGCAGCTCTCGATCCTGCTCGTCGAGCAGTACTTCGATTTTGCGCAGTCGGTTGCCGATGATTATGTCGTTCTGGTTCGGGGGCAGGTCGTCTCGTCTGGCAAGCGTGAAGACATGGACCGGAATGATGTACGCAGTTTGATCGCAGTTTGAACGTTTTTTGAATTTGATGTTTTGTGAGGCCAGTCCGGCCTTGTTTTCATGAATTTTTATGAGGGAGTGAACATGAATTGGCTCGAAGATTCGATCATGCATAACCGCGGCGTTGCAGGCGGAAAATTGGGTGAGACGCATGAACTCACGGAAGAACGGCAGGGCAAATTTCATTACACGATCGGGCCGTATTCGGAACCTGTGATGGAAATCAAACCAGGTGACCGGGTGATCGTCGAGACGCGTGACGCCTTCGAGGGAAAGATCAAGACCGAGCAGGATTTGCCAAGCCAGAAGCTGGAAGTCCCATTTCTGAATCCGCAAAACGGGCCGATCATGATTTCCGGCGCCGAAAAAGGGGACGTGGTTGCGATTCATATCGAATCCATCAGGCCGCGTGGCGACAATCCGCGGGGCACTTGCTGCCTGATTCCTCGATTTGGTGCGTTGACCGGAACCGAGTACACGGCAATGCTGAGTGATCCCCTGCCCGAGATCACTCGAAAAATCGATCTCGATGAAGAGGGCGTTTATTGGAGCAAGCGCGTGATGCTCCCCTACCACCCGCATATTGGGACGCTCAGCCTTTCTCCAGAAATCGATTCGATCAATTCGCTGACACCGGATAATCACGGCGGAAATATGGACGTGCCGGACATGGGACCTGGCAGCATCACTTACCTGCCTGTGCGTTCGGCCGGGGCGCGGTTGTTCATCGGCGATGCTCATGCATGCCAGGGGGATGGAGAGGTCTGCGGCACCGCCGTTGAATTCGCGAGCACGACGACCATCCGTGTCGATTTGATCAAGAACTGGGACATCGGCTGGCCGCGCCTCGAGACTGACCAGTTGATCATGGCCATCGGTAGCGCCCGCCCACTGGAGGACGCAACACGCATCGCGTATCACGAATTGGTGCAATGGATGGCAAAGGAATATGGCTTCGATCTTTGGGACGCCTACATGATGCTCAGCCAGTGTGGGCAGGTTCGACTTGGTAATTTCGTCGATCCGAAATACACGGTCGGCGCGGCGGTCAGCAAGAAATATCTCAAATCTATTTGACGGTACCTATCGAGGGTTTAAGAAATGGACCTGAAACTGCAGGGATTGAAAGTCATCGTGACCGGCGCCACCAAGGGGATTGGCAGGGCCATTGCGGAAACTTTTGCACAGGAAGGAGCGCACGTCGCCATCTGCGCCCGAGACTCTGAAGCTGTGGTGCAGACCGTGGCAATGCTTAAAGAATATGGCGTTGACGCACTTGGCGGCACTCTCGATGTGGCGGATCGTGATGCGCTGCAGGAGTGGGTGCGCGACGTTGCTGCCCAATGGGGCGGGCTCGATATCGTCGTAGCAAATGTCAGCGCCCTGGCGATCGGGCAGGATGAGCAGTCCTGGCGCAGTGAATTCGAAACCGACCTGATGGGTACGGTAAATCTTGTCGATGCCGCGATGCCTTTCCTCGAGGCGAGCGCGGCAGCCTCGATCGTGGCGATTTCCAGTGTTTCTGGGCGTGAAATTGATTTTGCTGCCGGTCCCTATGGGGCATTCAAGGCGGCGATTGTCCACTATATCCAGGGTCTGGCCTTTCAGCTTGCGGCAAAGAGCATTCGGGCCAATACGGTCTCTCCCGGAAACATTTATTTCCAAGGGGGCGTCTGGGAAAGCATCGAGAAAAATAATCCAGAACTTTATGCAACGTCCTTGGCACTCAATCCAACTGGGAGAATGGGTCGTCCAGACGAAATCGGTCGAGCGGTTGCTTTCATTTCCAGCCCTGCAGCAAGTTTTATTAGTGGCGCCAATCTGGTGGTTGATGGAGCACTCACCCGTGGTGTGCAGCTATAGGGCGCAAAGCACCAATATTGAACATTTTTCATTTTTGCATCATTGTGGAGCGAATTATCGTTAAGAAGCCTTCGCACGTATTTGTTAACAAGCCGTTGAAATACTGACGCGCCGCACCAGGATCAGCGAGGATGTCAGACAACGATGACCAGCAGTGAGAGAAGAAGGATGCGAGGAGCCGATAGCTGCAACGAGGCACTGTTCAGCACGGTGAAGCTGGAGGAATTTGTGCCTCAGACGCATCCACTGCGCCCGATTCGCAAGTGGATGAATGAGGCGCTGTCGAAGATGGACGCGAAGTTCTAGGCGATGTACGAGGCTGACGTCAAGGGCGGTCGCCCGAGCATCGCGCCGGAGAAGTTCATGCGCGCGATGCTGCAGGTGTGCTTACTGGCGGTCCCGGGCGCCGCCTGCAGTCCGTGATTCTCGACTCTCGGATTCACGGAACAAGGCAACCTGCGAACGGCTGCCGCGATGCGCCGATAGCCGGGCGCTTCGGCGGCACACAAGAAGCCTAAGGCCGCCTAAGGCGAGGGCGGGGAATCTGTGCGTCGGGCGCAGAGGTATGGTTGCGTTGGCTCAGGAAATGAGTCGCGCGCTCCGGTCCCGTCGAACGACTGGTCTACGCTGACACCGGCCACCGAGTGGTGGCGACGCCAAGCGGCTGCAAAGGGTCGAAAGCACCAACTCGCCAGCGCTGGAAGCAGCCGCTCAGGACGCTGACGACCTCAGCGACCGCTAAGCACACCATGGCTGTCGTTCCCACAAGCGTGAGCCAGTGACCGCTTTGGCCGATGATCAGTCATTCCGTGCCTGACGCAAACACCCGGGCCTGATCGCACATGGGGTGGAGCGGAGCCAGTGGTGGGTTTGAATCGGAATGCCCGTCGGACACCGACGATGCCGACGGACCTCACCGAACACGACGTGGGGAACGGGCCTTGCCCACGTCAGGACGGTGCCGCATCCTCCAAGTGCTCCGAGTCCGCCACTTCTGGACCCACAGACGTGGACCCGACCTGCTCCACCACGATTTGCGGCGCTTCGTCGCTCGAGTACGCCTCCTGCAAAGAGGTCGGCATCACCGGATCCGCCGCACGCTGCTTCCGCAGCTTCTGTAGCACCCAACTTGCCAGCACGATGACAGCAGCAACCGGCACCACCGCAACCAATGACAGGTGCCGCAACAGTTTCTGACTGACCGGATGCGTCGGCTGCTTTTCAGCGAATCGCACCACCGCCGCTACAGCTTGCGCGGGATCTGGACTTGGGTGGTTCTGTCCGGCCGACGCAAGATTGGTCGCCACCCCGAGCACCTGCTTCGCCTCCTCCCGCTGCCGCGTGCGTTTTGGCGTACGGGCGCGTGCTAGCCGCTCCACATCAATGCCTTGGAAGAAGCGCTCCACATCCGCCTGACGCAACCGAAGGTCCTGGCCCTGGGCTTTGGCCGCGCGGTTAATCAGTCGCCCCAGACCATGCACCGCACCGGTCTTGTCGATCAGCGACCAGCCCCGGTCGCCACGCTTCACCGTATAGCCTGCCCCGTAGAGGGCGGCGAGGAAGGCAATGGGCTTGTCGGCAAACCGGCCATACAGGTTGAGGACCTGCAGGGCTAGTTTGCCGACGTCCACGCCCGTCCGCCGTTGTTGCTCGATTTCCGATTTCGTCGGTTCAGAATTCTCACTGGCGAAGGCAGGTGGTCCCTCACACAGACCCTGTGCCAGCATGGCCTGCACCACGTCACTCCTCCCCTGCGCCTGGAGGATCAAGGCCGCATGGCGGTTGTGCCGCCCTTTGGTCATCGGCACGGTCGGGCCATAGCAGTCATATTCCACTGCCCGGGCCACCGCCTCGTTGCGCGCAAACTGGTTGTCCAGGTTCACCACCGTCCGTTTGACCGGATCGATGGTCGCGTACACGCGGTGGCAATGGGTGATCTTGGACCCATCGGCCCGCGCTTTGACGTGCCGAGCCTGCACATACTCCCGCCCCACCAGGCCGAATTGCGCCTCATACACGTCCCAGGCATGCTGCCATTGGACTGCGCTGAGCTCGCGCGTCGGATTGATGCTGATGTGCAGCAGGGTGCGCCGGGTGCCGCGCCGGGAACGGGCCTTGGACAGCGCATGGAGTTCGGCCACGCCCGTGATGGAGTCCGGGGACACACCGAGTGCCGCGATCTCCACCGATTCGTTGTCCTCGGTTTTGATGAGATGCCGACCCAGGTTGTCATAGCCGCTGTGGATGGTCGCCTTCAAAGTGGTCATGGCAGTAGCCTCCCAATCTCCCGCACCAGGCGGTCGACCTCCACCAGAACGGCCTGCGCTTCGTCCGGCAAGGTGCCGCAGGTATTGCCCAGCCGCGCGATCTGATTGAGGTTGGAACCGATGCGTGGCAGGTGGTGGTGATAGCTTTGCAGCAGTTGCACCTGCTCGACAGAAAACACGTCGCGACTCAGCGCCAGTTCGACGACCCGGGAGCGGCTGACATGCAACTCACTGGCCAGCCGCTGCACTCGTGCGTAAATCAGATCGGGCAAGGTGATATTCAGCGACTTGCGACCACGCGATGTATGGCTGCGATTGACCCAACCCGGCGTCGGCTTGCGTTTTGTAGAAGAACGTTCATTTGCATCGCTCATCATGAACCCTCCGCGATGGTCATCAGAGGGGTCAAGGGGAGGCTCTCCCCTTGCGAGCTAGTGTTCCCGTAGGGAACACGACGGCTCGCTTGTTCATCGCTTTGCAAAACGACTGACTTGTGACTGGGGTGGCCAATTTGCCAACACGGGTTTGCCGCGAAGCCTGACTGGGATTCAGCAGGACAGCACATGCCAAGGCACGCGGTGTTCATCTTTGGGTGAATCATGGGCAGGGCATGGGACTGCCCAAACAACGCCACCGGAAGGTGTGCAGGGATATCTACGAGGGAGGTCATCAGCATCTCCAAAAGCCAAAAGGAAATGCCGGCAAGAGAATGAAGCCGCTGCGGCTCGGGGGCCGGCAGGGGATTTACAGGTGCCAAGCAGCACCGCACCCCGCCACTGCCGCGGCGGGTGAATCAGGAACTCAGCAACGATCCCAACCCAACCCGCCTGCGGCGGGGACGCGCGGGCGTTGCCCACGCTGCAGGCGCCTGCAAAGTGCATGCGTGGGCACGGCGCGTCCCCCAACCCGTGTCTGCGGCGGAAGCACAGCCGCCTGCACCTGCCTCAGCCGGTTCAGTGCGCGAGACAACACCCCCGCGGCAGTGCGCAGCAGCGCACGCCAAGCCCGCAGCAACCAGCGCGTGCAGGCATGCCGCGCACGCAGGCGAACCAGGACGGACCGGCGCGCTTCGTCGAAAGCGACGATGACCCCTGCCAACGCGCAGATCGGCGCGATGAGCACGGGAATGAGCAGATCGAGCGCCGAGGACGTCCCCGGAGTGCCATACACGTCCAGGAGGCGACCGAGAGCAATCGCCAACAGCAAGATGCATCCCGCCACCAGCAACCGTCGAACGTCGCTCTCGTGCGCGGGCTGGCACGACGGTGTTGGATGCCGATGACAGCAAGGGTGGTGGTGGGACTGCATGCTGGCAATCTAAGGTCGCGGCGCATTAGATGCAATCCAGTAACGGACGCTCCGACGTCGATGCAAGGGGTGCGAACATCCGCCGCCCGACCGATGGACGACTCGGGGCAGCGAAATAGGCCAAAAGAAAGGGCCATTTCTCAGGAATGGGCCAAAAGAAAGGGCCATTTCCTGGGAATAGGCCAAAAGAAAGGGCCATTTCCGGGTGCGCCGCGGTGCCCGGGTCCTGTCGCGATTGCAATCAGCCCGCGTCGATCGCGCGGTCAGGATGCGTGCATCTAGGGCTGGTGGGAGATCGGGTAGCTCGGGCTTTTACTTACAGGAATTGCATGCGGGCACCAACTGGGTTCGGTCGCGGACTACACCTCGGCCGAAGTAAGCGGCATAGCTTCTCGAGACTCGCTCTGCATTGAAACTGGCAGGCATCTCCAAACGAGATACGATTGTGAAAACGCCAAGCCCTTGATTCATGACCTTGGCGCCTCTCAAATCAAACACTCTAGAGAACGGTGGTTGTCGATGTTAGAAACGGTCGCAGTTGCTGGCTGTAGGCGTGTTTGATTCCTGAACTAAAGAATCCACCGCACTCTTGCTGTCGGGCGCAAGGCTTGCATTCCGGCGCATACTCATTCTTCCAGTCGCTGATTGACTTGACATATGCATGCTCGACATCTTGGTTCACGAGGCAAAGTGGATGGTTGTAGACGGCGCATCGCATTCCGTAGGCTTCGAGAATACCGACAGTTTCACTGAGTACGTCACGGTAGTCGCCTGGATCAATCCATAGGGACTGGAGATTCGCCCTCGTGAATCCCGTGATTTCCAGGCCCATCAGGGCGACCTGATCGACGAACAGCAAGTTGCGGGCAATGTACTCAGCTAGTTTTGGCAGGCGCTCGATCGTTTGCCGATGCAACACGACGCGGATCTCTACTTTCTGCTCAAGTCGTTTAAGGTTCAAAATGCCGCGAATTGTCTCGTCGAAGGCGCCAGATGCTTGCACGACATAGTCGTGACGCGCCGGATCATCCGAATACACGGGGATTCCAACCATGAGATCAGGGTGTGCAATTCCGGCGTAGCTTTTGGCAAAGGCCGAATCGGCGAAACGCCTCCCGTTCGATAGGACGTGGAGCGACGTGTGCGGTAGGTACGCCTTGGCCAATCGCAAGATATCTAGAAAATCCTCCCCGAAGAGGGTGGGCTCCCCACCGGTGAATCCGAGTTGTTTGGTCGTCCGCGGAATCATCGGTAGAAGCTGCTTTATCTCCCGCAAGAGCCAGCTATCGTCACCGCTCTTCGGAGGTTGCGAGCACATGAGACAGTAGTGATTACATTGCTCGGTTACCAGGATACTGTTGTGTGGCGAGTTAGCTCGAAACAGCACCCGGATGTGACCATCATCGGTGAGCCGGATGACATCATCCTGCCCCAGGTAGCGAAAGTCGGCTGGCAAGACAATGTGCGGTTCCGCGCAGACCGATCCGGTGGGCTCCTGCGTGCCCACAAACCCCGATGGCCACCCTAATTCCCCCATCTGTGGCCACCTCAAACTCCCCCACCCTGGCCACGGCGCGATGAGGTGCTGAAGCCGGCGATTTCGCCGGCGGCCTGAGGTCTGGCAGGACGTTACTTTCTCCCTCTCACCGCAGGGGGGCAAGGAGTGAACGTCTTGAAGCCGCATTTGCAAACAACGATCTGGACGCTGCTGAGGAACGACACCAGCCAGCACGAGATCGCACGCGTGACGGGGATCGATCGCAAGACGATCCGCGCCTACGCGAAGCGTTTTGCCGCCGCCGAACCGGCAAACTCCCCCGGGGTGGCCACCGACTCGCCAGCGCAAACTGCTCCACCCCGGCCACCGACTCCGACGACCACCTCGGTGTCGGCGTGCGAGCCGCACCGCGCGTTCGTCGAGGCGCAGTTGCGGCTGCAGCGCAACGCCATGGCGATCTATCAGGATCTGGTCGACCAGTACGCGTTCACCGGCGCCTACAACTCGGTCAAGCGCTTCGTCGCCCGCCTCAGGAAGAAGCAGCCCGAGCAGTTCGACCGTCTGAGTTTCGTGCCGGGCGAGGAGATGCAGGTCGACTACGGCGAGGGCGCGTTGACGCTCGTGCCCGGCACCGACCGCTATCGCAAGCCAAGGCTGTTCGTGGCCACCCTGCGCTACTCGCGGGCCAGCTTCCGGCGCGTGGTGTGGAAGTCCAGCCAGCAGGTCTGGGCCGAACTGCACGAGCAGGCGTGGAGGTACTTTGGCGGATCGTGCCATTACGTCGTGCTCGACAACCTGAAGGAGGGGGTGCTCAAGCCCGACCTGTACGAGCCCCGGCTCAACCCGGTGTACGCGGCCACGCTCGCCCATTACGGCGTCGTCGCCGACCCGGCGCGGGTCCGTGACCCGAACCGCAAGGGCACGGTGGAGAACGCTATTCAACACACCCAGGCCACCGCGCTCAAGGGGCGCCGCTTCGCCTCGATCGAGGAGCAGAACACCTTCCTCGACCACTGGGAGCGCAAGTGGGCGGCCACGCGCATCCACGGCACCGAGCGCCGCCAGGTGAAGGCCATGTTCGAGGAGGAACGCCCGCTGCTGCAGCCGCTGCCGGTCCTGGGCATGCAGTCCTTCAAGGACGAGGAGCGCACCGTCTATGACGACTCCTGCGTGCGCGTCGAGCACTGCAGCTACGCCGCGCGCCCGGCGCCGATCGGCTCCAAGGTTCTGGTGCGCATCTTTGCCCGGCGCATCGAGATCCGCGACCTCGCCACCCAGGCGCTGCTGCGCAGCCACACCAAGGCCGAACGCCCAGGCACCGTTGTGCTGCCGCAGGACGAGCGCGTGTTCAACCCCTCGCGCGAGACACGCCGCATCCTGGCGCAGGCCAAGGACATCGGCCCCGACACGTCGCGGCTGTGCGAGATGCTGTTCGCCATCGAAGGCCGCGTTGGCCAGCGCAAGCTCTGGGGCATCGTCGGTCTGGCGCAGCGCTATCCCCGGCGCCTCATCGACACCGCATGCGCGACCGCCATCAGCGACGGCCTGCACAGCTACCGCCACGTCAAGGCGCTGACCGAGAAACTCGTCGCCGACGCGCTGGCGGCGCTGGACGTGCCGCCGCAGGCCGAACTGGCCCTGACCCAGGAACACGCCCTGATTCGCCCCGGTGACGACTACGCCGAACTGTTCGCGCGCAGCGCCGCGCAGGCACCCGAACCCACCACCCCGAGGAGATTCACGCATGACCATGAATGAGATCGATCGCGCGCTGCGCGAGTTGCGTCTGTCGGGCATTGCCGACACGCTGAGCACCCGCCTCATGCAGGCCCAGAGCACCCAGGAACCGTTCCTGGAAACCTTCGCCTCGATGCTGCAGGACGAACTCGACCGGCGCCGCTCGCGCCTGACCGAGCGCCGCTTCAAGCACTCGCGACTCGACGAGCGCCTGAGTCTGGCCGACTTCGATTGGCGCTTCAACCCCAAGCTGCCGCGCCAGGCCTGCTTCGAGTTGCACACCCTGAAGTTCATCAGCGAGGGAGCCAACGCCATGATCATCGGCAGGCCCGGCACCGGAAAAAGCCATGTCGCGAAGGCCGTGGCCTATCAGGCCACGCTGCAGGGCTTTGATGTGCGCTACGTCGAGGCCGACACCGAGTTCGCCAAGTTCGCACTGGGCAGCGCCGCCGAGCAGGCCGCACTGCTGCGCGGCTACGTCGCGCCCGATCTGCTCGTCCTCGACGACCTGTTCCTGGCACGCCGCATCGGCGACGCTGCAGCCGAACTGCTGCAGACCGTCGTGCACCAGCGCTACAAGCATCGTCGCTCCATCGTCGTCACCTCCAACCGCGTCGTGCAGGACTGGGGCAAATACCTCGGCGACGCCACCATGGCCACCACCATCCTCGACCGCCTCATGCACCGCGCCGCCATGCTCGAGTTCGACGGCAAGAGCTACAGGCTCAAGGAGGCCGCCGCTCGCATCGCCCTCAACACCACCGCCGACGCATAATTAACCCGTCCTGCACTGGGGGAGTTTGGGTGGCCACAGATGGGGGAATTTGAAGTGGCCATCAGGGCCCACAAATACGTACAAAGCGAAACCAATTGGTATTGGCTGCTGTGAATTGCGCACCAAAAATGCCTTGCTAGTCCGAAGCACTGTTGGCAGATCAGCACGAGTTTCCAAGCTGAACAGACCGCTCGGGCTACGTAACTCCGCAACTCTGCCGTGCAACTTCAGCATCGATGAACCCAGCGCCGGAAGATTTGGGATGTCACTTTGTCACCATGCATCAAATCGATAAGGTGTTTGAACATGCCCATGTTGCGTTGGCAGTACGCTGACTCCGGCTTGCGGCCCAGAACGTCGCCGAATACGGCATGGTGGTACACCGGATCTGCGCCGCAATATGGCTCGAACGCACAGTCCGAACAGCCCGGCGCAGAAAGCGTGAAGGAGTCCTCCAGCGCATCCAGCAGCACTGGCGCGGTGAAAATTTCTTCATAGCTGTTTCGATGCACGTTGCCGAGCTTGAATGTGTCGTCTCCCATTTCGCGCAGCATGCGCGATTCGTCGGACGCATAAACGTCGCCGTCATAGTTGTAGACCACTGCCTCGATCCCGGCGCCAGACGGATTGCGCATGTCTACGAATCCTGGGTCACTCGATGTCAGCATTTTGGTCAACAAGATCGTGGAGTATTGCTCGACAAAATGGACTCCCTGCTTGTTGAGCTCCAGGATGTATGCAAGCGCAGCCTTGTAGAACTCCAACCACCGCTGGGTGCCGTACGCGGCGTAGCGTTTCGTCTTCAGAGCGAATCCGTAGGGCGACAGCGGGCGCAGAAAAATGCTCTGGAAGCCAAGCCGCAAATACTCATCCACAATCTCGCGCGGTCGATCCAGACTCGCCAAGGTCGTCGTCATCAGGGCAGAAACCCGGTCGAATCCCAGCACTTCACGAGCCAGATGCAAACCGCTTTCGAAGCGACTGTGGCTGTCGTGCCCTGGGCGCGGCCGGTTCCCGTCATGTAATTCCTGAGGGCCGTCCAGCGAAGTAGATAGCAGGATGTCGTGTTGTCGGCAAAACTCCAGCATCTCGAACGTGATGAGTGAAAGGGTCGTCGCGATGACGAACTCCAGGGGCCGACTCTGTATATTGCGCAGCTTCGCCTGTTCAACGATGTAGCGGACGATCGGGAAATTAAGCAGAGGCTCACCGCCTTGAAACTCGATTTTGAGCGCCGGCGCCGGCGAACGAAATACCAAATCTAGTGCCCGGTCAGCTGTTTCCCGAGTCATGTCGAATTGGGCGCGGTTTTCTGATTGGCGCGAAACTTGGCAGTAAGGGCAACTGTGGTCGCAGCGCAGGGTGACTACGAAAATGTGCAGGCAGGTGAAATCTCGCAAGCCTTGAAAACGTGTGCGCAGCTTTAGGCTGAGCAGCTCGACGGGGGCTTCTTCATCCTCCTGCCGGAGAAAATGGCGCGCGCGAAGGTCTGCGTATTCGAGGTCGTCTGGGTTGAGTCGGTGAGCAACAAATGCGGCCAACTTTTCGTTAGACAGGAACGCCATTTCGCCGACCATATTCGATAGAAAAACCGTTTCGCTATCCCACCTAGCAAAGCGAAACGGCAGCAGCTTGTAATTCGGTGCCTGCTTCCGGAATAATGTGATCGGATGAAATCTACTCAAGCGACTGGAACTCGGTGCGGGAAAACGCAAGACTGAGAATCAGGTTTCGCTCCTGCTCGGTCTCCCTCTTGATACGCAAACGCAACTGCTGATCCAGGACCTCCTTGTTAAAGTCCTGTCGTAATCGGTCCGCTTGATCCTGTGACAGTGGTTTGTCAGAACGCAACTCGCAGATTATCTGAGAATTCACCAGCGCGATTTGGGCGGCCAAGCGGTCGATAAAGCGATACGCAGCCTTTTGGATCGACTCGGCCTCGTAGAGCTTCGCATCGAATGACAGAGTCAGCATCTGCATTAGGACGAGGAGTAATGCGACCGATGAGATGCGTGCGACGCATGGCTGGCGTGGGATTCGTGATAGGCCATCATCTGCCCCAGTTCATTGCGTTTGAGCACGAAGTTGAAGAGATCTCTGTTGGACTTCACAGATACGCTGCCATCTTGGCGCGGTGCACCGACAACGGGCTGAGCCGGTGAGAGAGCATCAGTGGCTGATGGTTTTGGAGAGGGGGAGGCTGACGCTTGACCGGACGGAAGCGCGGCAGCCAGCACTGCAAAAGGGGTCAGAAACGTCTTTTTCATCGGAACCTCTCTTCAATCGATAGGCCAACTGGCAATGCAGAAGAATCAAGAGAGCCAATTATCTTAAGGAATGACAGCAAAACAGCACAATTCGCAATGTGTTACACATAAGTTCGGCACGTATGGTAGCGGCGCTGGATCGATATGTGACTAATTATGCCAAGCTTGTTGGCGCCGAGTCCGCCGTGAGCCAACTTGTCGACTTTGTGCGGAACCGCTTGCTACCCCACCCCGGTAAGCGACTGCATGGACTCTTACTGATTCTGTCGGTTCATGCCCCAGCCGACACATTACCCTGAACTGGCTCAATATGGCGCTGGAGCCAACAGCCGGATCACTGAGCCACTTGCCTCTAGACTAGACCGAAGCTTGATGCGCGCTCCGCAATGATTGGTTTAGCTCACCGATGTGCCGGTGGGCTGGCTCATTCTCCGCGGTCGGTGCAACGGCCTTTGCACTTGCTGGCGACGCGCCCCGCTGCGTTCCCCTCAACCCGTCCTGCGTAGCGGCAGCACATTCGTCCTTGCCTCGCTGCTGAGCAAGTCGAACAGCATGTGCAAGGCGCTGAGCTTCTCCTCGAAGTACTCGTGAGCGTCGTAGTGCCGATCTTGCACTCCACCCAGCCCATGGCTTTGCAAATGCCCTCGGACTTTGCTGCTGACGCCCATTGCAGACAGCGCAGTCTCGACACCACTGCGTAGCCGCTTGGGTTGAAAGTCTTTGATCCTCTCGCCTACCGCGTCCGCCTCCCAGTCATGCACAGTCTCTGGACGAATCGGCGTATCGCCGTCGACAGCGAACACGAAACCGCTGCCACTGAACAGCCCGAGATCGGCAGCCGCGGTGGGCAATAGAGGCACGACGTGCCTGCGGGGTTCTGGCCGCCTGCCCTTGCCATCGTCCAAGACGATGTGGTCCTCGCGCACATCGTCGCGGCGCAAGCGCAGCAACTGCGCGGAGCGCTGGCCGCCAAGCAACAGATGCAATCGCATCAGCGCACCGCGATGCCCGGGCGTCTCTTGAGCGATGCGCCAGTAGGTCCGCATTTCGTCCACCGTGAGTGGCCGCTTGTCCGCACGCGCCGGGGTGGCACGAATTGCAGTCAGGGGATTGATGCCGATGCGATAGTGCTCGAACCGCCCAGGGATGGCGGGATCCGTGGCAGCAAACAAGGCGACTTGATAGGCAGCATGTGCGTAGCTCCGTACCTTGCCGGGTTCGCGCACCTTGCCGGCCTCGTTCAGCGCCCGCAAGCCCGGTACAAAATCTTGGGCCGTCGCCTCGCTCGCCACCTTGCTTCCAAGGTCGGGATTGGCCGTGATGAACCGTCGAAGTGTCGTCTTGGCGTCTTGGTGGTCAAGTTTTCCGCGCTGCGCCTGCAAGGCCGCGTAGTCATCGAACAGGGCCTGCACGGTCATGTCTTGGATCGCCACCCGCTCAGCGTCAGCATGCTTGCGCTGGGCCGTTTGCTCGCGCTTTCTCGCGGCCAATCCTCCCGCGATCGTCCTGTGCTCTACGGCCAGTTGCACGGCTTTCGCTTGTGCGCCCGCAAGGGAGTACCCACCCTTGGCACTGACGTCCAGGGACCGCGGGGGATGTGTGGCATCGAACAGGCCAATGCGCTCTCGCACCTCTTGCCCATCGCGCTTGGCCCTGTAATAAAGCGTGCAGGCACCCGCACGGTCCACGCGCGCTTGCAGGGTTCCACCTTGCGCGAGTTTTTCCACCGTGACGAATGCACCAGGCTTCGCACGCACGTTGTCGATCCAACTCATAGCCGCCTCCGTTTCCACTTCGTTTCCACCTTTTCGGTAAGATGGCAACGCACACAGATGGACTATAGCGACAACTGGAATACGCGGAAATGACTATTTTTCTCTTGACATTTCAATAACTTATGAAAACATCAGCGTCCGTTGATGTCCGTGCTTGTGCGTTGGAAAGCGTGATCGATTTTGCATCAAAGCGGACTCTTAATCCGTAGGTCGACAGTTCGAGCCTGTCACAACCCACCAATAAAATCATGCACTTAGCCCACCTTCACCGGTGGGCTTTTTGCTTCCTGGGGCACTGGTGGGGCACTCAGAGACAAAAACAAGCAACACAGCGCAGCACAAGAGCGGGAAGGTGCAGACTTGACCCCGGCTTTTTTCCCCCTGTCACCCGAGTTCGACACCAACAGCGCCAAGTCTTTGTTTTCATTGGTGTCGGCTAAAAAATTGCCACTACAGCAGGGGCATCTGGGCGTCGCGGGTCGGTCTGGGCAGCTTGAGGGCCTGGAAGAGAAGCGCCTGGTTGGCGTCGATGCTGGAGATGCCGTCGATCGAGTCGGCGCCGTTGATACGCACACGGTGCCGCTGGATGGCGCGCAGTTGTTCGAGCGCGCGTTCCGGGGAGACCTTGGCGCCTGCGAGCTTGAGGCGGCTGCGCATGACCCTGTACAGGATTAGGGCGATGAAGCACAGCATCGCGTGGGCGCGGATGCGATCGGGCAGACGGTGGAACACCGGCGCGATCTCGATTTCGGATTTGAGGGCCCGGAAGCCGCGCTCGATGTCGGCCAGGGCCTTGTAGCTGGCCACGACCTCCTTGGGCGCGAGGTCGGCCACGTTGGTCACCAGCAGCAGCTTGCCGTCCATCAACTCGGCACGCGCCAGCGCCTTGTCGTCGAGACTGTAGACGACCTGCGGGCTCTTGAGATCGACACGCACGATGCGCAGCAGGTGCGACTCGCTGACCTCGTGATAGAAGCGCGCCGTGGCGCCACCGTCGGAGAGCTGGCAGCCGCGGCTCTTGACGCCGGTGTCCTGTCCGTCGAGCTTGCCCGCGAGCTGGGCGGCACGCACCCCCAGTTCCTTGATGCGCTCGCGCCGCCGTGCCGTCTGCTCGGCGGCCTGAGCCGGGTTGTGCGCCACGACCAGGCGCAGGTCCTGCCAGCGGGCCTCGTCAACGACCTCGCTGCTGGCGCCCTCGGCCGTGGACTGGAAGGCCTGCAGGATGTCGGTGAACTCCCCGTAGCGGCGCCCCGGCACGGCCAGGATGAACTCCAGCGGCTGGCCGTCGGGCAGGGTGATGCGGCGCAGCTCCTCGATGTTGTCCAGAGACAGCAGACCGCGGTCGAACCCTACGCCTTTCCGCGCGACGTCGGCTTCATGCTCAACGCCGCGCTCGGCCGCGGCGCGGAAGTTCACTGGCATCTGCGCGGGCTGCAGCAGATGGCGGTGCCGCTGCTGAAGTATTTTCACAACTCCCGTGCGCAGTCGCATGCCCGTGCGACCCTGGCCTACAGCCAACTGATTGCCCACGCCACTGAGGAGCACGCGCCGCTGATCGAGGCTGCTGGCGCCGAGGATCTGGTTCGCCGCGACGGCTTCCGCTTCGTCTTCCGCTCGGCCCGGGCCTTCGACGACGCGCTAATCCGCGCCCGCGACCTGCAGGCCCGGTTCGGTGTGCGGCACGCACCCGAGGATGGCGCCGCGCTCGCCCGCACCGAACCGGCGCTGCGCCTGCGGCTGGCCGGGGCCGTGCATTGGCTCGACCCCTGGGCGATCCGCGATCCGGGCGCACTGGTGCAGCGTTATGCGGCGCTGTTTGTCGCCCGTGGCGGCCGCATCCTGCTGGGCGATGCCGCGACGCTCCAGCCCGCCGGCGCCGGCTGGTCGGTTCTGTGCGAAGCCGGTCGCATCGATGCCGGACAAGCCGTGTTGGCGACTGGCCCGTGGGCCGACGGCCTGATCCGCAAGCTCGGCTACCGCTACCCGCTATTCCTCAAGCGTGGCTATCACCAACACTATCCATCGGCGGCGGTGGACCTGCCACTGCTCGATGCCGAGCGCGGCTACGTTCTCGCGCCGATGCGGCGCGGCCTACGCCTCACGACGGGCGCCGAATTCGCCCCCATCGACGCGGCCCCCACACCGATCCAGCTCGCGAAGGCCGAAGCCCTGGCGCGCGAGCTGGTCGATCTGGGCAGCGCGCTGCCGGAACCACCGTGGCACGGAGCCCGTCCCTGCACTGCCGACATGCTGCCGGTGACCGGCCCCGCACCGCGGCATTCCGGGCTGTGGTTCAACTTCGGGCACGCCCACCAGGGATTCACCCTCGGCCCGGTGGCCGGCCGCCTGCTCGCCGAGATGGCGGCCGACGAGCGTGGCTGGATCGATCCGACACCGTATCTGCCAACCCGCTGGCACTGAGGACTGCCTTCGCCACCCCCCGAAGGGTTCTGGCCCAGCTGGCAGGCGCCCAGGCCTCCATCATCCGGGCTCGCGCGGCCTGCAGTCGGCCGACATCGGTTCGGCAAAGGTCTTCATCACCGCATAGCCCCGCACCGGATCTGTTCGAAGGCTGCTGCCATATGCACAAAGTCATAAGAATTGCCCAACTCCAGAACTTGCAAGGCTTGGAGCGATTTTTGATCCACTTGGCGCTAGGTTGCTTTGGCCAACAGATCGCTAAACGTTTCCAATCTGCAAGACCACTAACGCAATGTCCACCGTTTGCTTTGATCTACCCCCGTTATCCTTATAACGATGAAGTTTGTGGAGTACATCGAATCACGCAACGGTTTTCTACCCGATCAAAAGGAAGAATGTCTGTATTACTCACCAGTCGATAAATAAGTCGACAAAAAGGGGAACTCATGGAGGGTAAGTGCATCATTATGGACATGAAACGAGATGGACGGACTTTGGACCACAAAACGCTCGAAGCCATCCGGCTGATGGCGGTCGAGCGCGTGCGTGAAGGCGAACCTGCTGCGAAGGTGATTGAAGCCTATGGGTTCAACCGCACCACGATCTACAAATGGCTGCGGGCGGCGATGCAGCCCGGCCCTGGCATTCGCGCCCTGCGCTCCACGCCCGCCACGGGGCGGCCGCGCACCTTGACGCCCAGGCAGGAGAGTCAGGTGTTGCGCTGGGTCAACGGGCGCGATCCGCGGCAATACGGCCTGGACTTTGGCTTGTGGACCCGCGCCGTGGTGGGCGAACTCATCGAGCAGAAGTTCGGCCTCACCTTGGGGCTGAGCGCCATCGGCGCCTTACTGGCCCGGTTGGGACTGACTCCGCAGAAACCCCTGCAACGCGCCTACCAGCGCGACCCCGAAGCCACCCGACGCTGGCAGCGCGAGGTCTTCCCCGGCATCGCCCGGCAGGCACGCCAGGACGGGGCCGACCTCTTCTTCTGGGACGAGTCGGGCTTTCGCGCCGACACCGTGCATGGCAAGACCTGGGGACTGCGCGGCCACACCCCGGTGGTGCAACGCCCGGGACAGCGCCAGTCCATCAGTGCCGCGTCTGCGGTCAACGCCCGGGGTGCCTTCTGGTTCTGCACCTATGAAGGCGCGCTCAGCGCCGCGCTGTTCGTCGAGCTGCTCGAGCGCATGATGCGCGATCAACAAAGACCGGTGCATCTGGTCGTCGATGGCTTGCCTGCGCACAAGACGGCGCTGGTCAAACAGTATGTCACCTCCACGCAGGGCCGTCTCACGCTGCACGTCTTGCCCGGCTACGCCCCCGAGCTCAATCCCGACGAGCTGGTCTGGAGCCATGTCAAGCGCACGGGCACGGCACGGCGCCCCTTGCGTAGGGGCGAAAAACTCCGCGACAAGATTGAAGAGCAACTCGCCAAACTGCAGCAAATGCCCCACCTCATCCACTCATTCTTCAAGGCGCCTTCTGTCGCCTATATTCTCGACTGCTGAGTAACGCTGCTTCTTGCCGTTGAAGGATGTTTCACACGCCGCGCCGCGCTTGCATGGCCTTGCCAATCTCTTGGAGTTGTTCCTCGCTCAAGAGCCGTTTGGCCATGGGAAGTAGCTCGCTTTCTTCGCGCGCAATGTGGCGCGTATGGTGATCGACGAATTCATCCACCGCGGAAGAGTCAAGCGCGCCCGCTTCGCCGAGCGCCACGCGCTCCAGTTGCGGGCGCAACGCCTGCCAGACGGCAGCGAGTTCACGATGGTCGTGGCTCAGCGCCTGGGTGATATCGCGCAAGCAGACGGGGTCTGAGCCTGCCATCGATTCCAGCAGCGCGGGAAACAGATCGTGCTCTTCATCGGCGTGATGATCACGCCCCGCGGTGTCGAAATAGCGCATCACGTTCGCGGCGGCTTGCCTGGCGTCCTGATCGACTCCGTGCTCGTCGAGATGCCGCACCAGGCGGCGCAGCGTCGCGCATTGTTTTTCGATGCGCGCGTGGCAGGCCGAAAGCATGTCCAGCGGCGCGTCGAATCCCGCGGCAGCGGACGTCGAGGAAAGAAGATTGATTTCCATATCGAATCTCGCAAAAAACTTGGTACGCACACGCAATACACGCAGCCCGCGGTCGCAAGCCCAAACACTGTAACCAGTCTATGGCTTGAAACAGGTAAACGCAATGCATGTTTAATCGACAGGGTTTTGCGAAATGGCCATGATGACGGCTTGTGCCACATACAGGAGTCTTTTCATGTCAACGTCCCCCGTCTATCCGCAGGCTGATCGTGAGTTGACGCAAATGCGTCAAAGCCATGCCCCGAGTCAGTTTGCTGCCTTTCAGCAATTCAGCCAGCAGGCCTTCGCCAAGGGCGCGCTGGACGTGCGGACCAAACAATTGATCGCGGTCGCCGTGGCGCATGTGACCCAGTGTCCCTATTGCATCCGAGGCCACACCAAGGCGGCTCTCAAGGCGGGCGCTAGCCGTGAGCAAATCATGGAGGCCGTTTGGGTTGCCGCCGAAATGCGAGCGGGCGCCGCCTATGCGCATTCGCTTTTGGCGCTGGATACGATGCGCGAGGAGGATGCCAAAGCCGATTCCGCGTAGTCGCGTCAGTGTGCTGTATCGACCGGCGAAGCAGATCGCAGACGTCGGCGGCGCGCTGGCCGCCCGATGCCCAGATGCTGAATTTCCACTGTCTGCTCAGGCAGCTCGGTTGCGCTGACCAACGCATCTCACAGTCCGCAGCTACAGGAGAAACCTGAACATGGCCTCGAACCCGGCTGAGGACATCCCCGCGCAGCATGTGGCGATGCTGGCGACAGTGCAACGCATGCGCTTGGGCTTGCTCGTCGGCAACCTGATTGAGGCGCGCGCCGCACGCGATGTGCTGCAAGGCTTGCACGCAGCCCATATCGCGCTCGAAGAAACCGCGCTGATTCCGAAGCTGCCGGCCAGCGCACGCTGGTCGGCAAAGGTCTATCTGGCCGAGCATGCCAAGCTGAGCGCGATGCTCGGCGAATGGCGCGAGATCTTGGCACGACAACCTGACCGAATCGATCCGCCCGAACAACGTCTAACGCTGCTCGACGCCTCCGCGCCTTTGCAGCATCTGCTCGAACATCATTTCGAGCGTGAAGAAAAGGGCTTGTTGATCGAAACCCGGCGCTGAGCCGCGCTCAAGCTGTGGACAGCGGCACGGCGACGAACTTGCGCAGCGCAGGATTGAGGCAGTCTGCCAAGGTGGTTTCGTTGAGTGCGGCATAGAACGCGCGGCGGGCGCGTTCGAGTTTGGGCCGCAAGGCGCAAAAGCCGGTGAGCAGGCACTGGCCGCCATCGTCGCGGAAACACTCAGTCAGCGGGGCGTCGTCTTCCAGCCATTGCAACACCTCACCGATGCGAATGGCTGTGGCGCGCCTGGTGAGCCTGACGCCACCGCCGGCGCCGCGCGTGGTCTGCACATAGCCCCCGGCGGCAAGGCGTTGCAGCACCTTGATGAGGTGATCACGCGAAATATCGAGCTTGGTCGCAAGTTCGACGCTCGACCAGGTCTCGCGTTCGCTGCCGGCCAGCACGAGCAGGGCGCGTAGGCCAAAATCGGAAAAAGAGGTCAGCCGCATGGTGGAATCCTTCAGAAGAGGTATTGCAAATACCACTCAAGAATTTTATAGTGGGATTCATTCTACCTTTTTACAGCTCCACATCATTGATTGCACAGGACCTTCCGCCATGCACACCCAAGACCCCCCAGCAAGCTCCTCCTCACCGTTCGCCGCCCTCCCCCTGGGCCAACTGGCGCGCGATCTGCCTGGTTCCACCGCCGTGTTCCGACGCCACCGGTTGGACTTCTGCTGCGGTGGCGACACGACCCTGGAAGCGGCCGCGCAGGCGCGCCAGCTTGATCTGGCGACTATTGAGCGCGAACTCTCGGAGTTGAGCCCGCAAGCGCTGGATGACACGCCCACCGACACGCTGCACGACCCCGATGCCCTGATCGACCTCATCGTCAGCCGCTTCCACGACGCGCACCGACGCGAGCTTCCGGAATTGATCACTCTGGCCGTCAAGGTCGAGCGCGTGCACAAGGATCATGCCGAGGTGCCGGCCGGTCTGGCGGCCCTGCTTCAGGAGATGCTCGACGAACTGCAGGAGCATATGCAAAAGGAAGAACAGATCCTGTTCCCGATGATGCGCCGCAATCCCGGTGCGGTTCTCACCCCGCCGATCGCGCGCATGCGCGCCGAGCATGATGACCACGGCCGGATGCTGCAACGCGTGCAGGATCTCACCCGCGATCTGAGGCTGCCCGCCGAGGCGTGCAACACCTGGCGCGCGCTGTATGCAGGTCTGGACAAGTTCACCGCCGATTTCATGCAGCACGTCCACACCGAAAACAACATCCTGTTCCCGCAGTTCGAAGAACAGGCGTGAAGCCTGCTGCGCTGCCCTCCTCTTTCAACCCCGACTCACTTCAACCCAAGGAACCCGCCATGGAACCCCTCACCGTCGTCAACCAACCGCATTCCCACCGCCGCGCTGATCGGCGCTACGCCTTCGACGCCAGCGGCATCGCCAAGCGCTTTCGCCATGCTGCCATCTTCGGCGCGCTGAGTGCGCTGGAGCCGGGAGAGACCATGGCGTTTTTCAACGACCATGATCCCCTGCCGCTGCTGGCACAGATCGCGCAGCATTTCGGTGACAGGGTGCGCATCGAATACGTCAGCCGCTCGCCCGAAGGGGTGCAAATCGACTTTCACGTGCAAGACGTGCAAGCCGGCGCCTGAGGCGAAGGATCGAACCGACGGCGGCTGAGCGGCGAAGCTGAGCGGCCCCGCCTGGCCACGCCGGATCACTCACTCACCACAGCCCCGCCTGCAGCCGTGCCGCCTCGGACATGCGCTCCAGGCTCCACGGCGGGTCCCAGACGAGTTCCACGTTCACTCGCGCGATTCCTGGAATGCGACGCACCTTGTCCTCGACCTCAGCGGTGAGGATGTTTCCCATGCCGCAGCCGGGTGCGGTCAGCGTCATGTCGATGTCCACCGCCCAAGCGGCGCCGCTGGCGTCGGTCGGTTGCACGTCCAGGCGATAGATTAGACCTAGCTCCACGATATTGACCGGAATTTCCGGGTCGTAGCAGGTGGCGAGTTGTTCCAGCACGGCATTTTCGGCTTCCTCGCGCGTCGTTGGCGCGGGAATATCTTGCCGCTGCCCGTCATTCAGCCCAAGCGCATCGGCATAGCGGCCGTCGATGCGGTACATGCGGCCCTCGGACACCACGGTGACGTGGCTGCCCAGCCGTTGGGTGATGCGCACCTCGGTGCCCTGCAGCAAGGTTCCGGCAGTGCCCAGCGGCACCAGGGTCGCGGGGACGTCGCGCTGCAGGATGATGGGGCCAGAGTCGATGGGGTCGTCCATGGTCAACCCTCCGGCGTGGACAAATCTTCGGTGCGCGCCACCTGGGCGGTTTGGGTGAGCGCGTTGCGCAGGGTATGCCAGGCGAGCATGGCGCACTTCACCCGCGCGGGAAACTGCCTGACGCCTGCGAGCACGGCGAGTTTGCCCAGACCGACCTCGGCGCCGGTGTCGCCATCGACCAGGATGTCGTGCATCTGCGCGAACAAGGTCAGCGCCTCGTCCACGCGCTTGCCCTTGACCGCTTCGGTCAGCAGCGAGGCCGACGCGGTGGATATCGCGCACCCCTCGCCGGTGAAGGCCACGTCCTGGATGCAGCCCGCGCCGTCCACCTGCAATTCGAGTTCAAGGCGGTCGCCGCACAGCGGGTTGTCACCCTGCGCGCAGCGGTTGGGCTGCGGCAAATGGCCGAAGTGTCTGGGCCTGCGGTAATGATCGAAGATCACCTCCTGGTAGAGGTCGCGCAGGTCGGGAGGGGCGTCGTCGGATGGGCTGTCAGGCATGGGTCGTGGGCTCCGTGTTCAGGCGGCAAACATCACCTGCGCCTTGCGCACCGCGCGTACCAGTGCGTCGATGTCGTCTTCTTTGTTGTACACGCCGAGCGAGGACCGCGCCATGGCCGCGACGCCGTAGCGTTTCATCAGCGGCATCGCGCAGTGGTGGCCGGCGCGGATGGCGACTCCCTCGGCATCGGCGATGGTGCCGAGGTCGTGGGCGTGAAGACCGTCGATGTTGAAGGAGATGACGCCGATCTTGTCCGGAACCGTGCCGTAGATGCGAAGCCCGGGGATGCGGGAAAGCGCGCTTTGCGCCCGCTCCAACAGCGTGCGCTCGTGCTGCGCGATGGCGTCCCAGCCGAGGCCCTGCACGAAGTCGATCGCAGCGGCCAGGCCCACCGCGCCAGTGATGTGCGGAGTGCCGGCCTCGAAACGGGTTGGCGGATCGGCGTAGGTGGTGCGTTCGAAGCTGACGCTGCGGATCATGTCGCCGCCGCCCTGATACGGCGGCATCGCGGCCAGCATCTCGGCGCGGCCCCACAGCACACCGATGCCGGTGGGGCCGTAGAGCTTGTGACCGGAGAAGACATAGAAGTCGCAACCCAGCGCCTGCACGTCCACCGGCAGATGCGCCACGGCTTGCGCGCCATCGACCAGCACCGGCACGCCGCGGGCATGGGCAAGCTGCGCCACGCTCGCCACATCGTTGACGGTGCCCAGTACGTTCGAGACATGGGTGACGGCCAGCATGCGCGTGCGCGGCCCGAGTAGCTCCGGCAAGGCCTGCAGATCGAGCGCGCCGTCGTCGCGGATCGGCGCCACGCGCAATTTGGCACCGGTGGCATCGCACACCATCTGCCAGGGCACGATATCGGCATGGTGCTCCATCGCCGTCACCAGCAACTCGTCGCCGGGCTGCAGGCGCGGCCGTGTGTAGCTTTGTGCGACCAGATTGATCGCTTCGGTGGCGCCACGCACGAACACGATCTCGTCGGCGCTGCGGGCGTGGACAAAGGCCGCAACCTTCTCCCGCGCGGCCTCGAAGGCGTCGGTGGCGCGCTGCGACAGCGCATGGACGCCGCGGTGGATGTTGGCGTAATCGCGCAGTTCGAAGGCGCGCATCGCGTCGAGCACGGCCAGCGGCTTTTGCGTCGTCGCCGCATTGTCCAGATACACCAGCGGCTTGCCGTGCACCGTCTGGGCGAGGATGGGGAATTGCTCGCGGATCGCCGAAAGTTGCGGTGCCAGACGCGCTGGCGTGACAGGCGCATTCATGCCCAGACCTCCGAGGCTTCGATTTCCAGACCGCGCCGCGCGGCAAGCCGTGCGCGCATCTGTGCGCGCAAGGGCTCCCAGCCGATGTCGGGCAGGGCTTGCGCCACGAAGGCCTGCACCAGCAGGGCGCGAGCGAGCGGCGCAGCGATGCCGCGCGACTGCAGATAAAAAAGCGCCTCGGCGTCGAGCTGACCGACCGTGGCGCCGTGGCTGCAAAGCACGTCGTCCGCATCGATCTGCAGTTGCGGACGGGTATCGGCCTCGGCGCGCGGCGACAGCAGCAGGTTGCGGTTGATCATGCCCGCGTCGGTTTTCTGCGCGCCCGGATGCACGGTCACACGGCCGGTGAAAACGCCGTGCGCAGCGTCGTCGAACACGCCGCACACCACGGTGCGGCTGGTGCCGCGCGGGTGTCGGTGGTCGATGCCCATGTGCACATCGCCATGCTGCTCGCCTGCGAGCACGCTGACCCCGCGCAGATCGGTATGGCAGCCCGGCGCTGCGTGCGCGATGTGAAATTCCTGGCGCGATAGTCTCGACCCCAGCACCAGGATTTGCGCATCGAGAACGCTGTCCTCACCCTGAGCCGCATGCAGGTGCGACACATGCACCGCGGCGTCGGATTCGTCCTGCAGGCGCACATGCTGCAGCTTCGCCCCGCGCGCCAGTACGGCACGCGTCACACAGCTTGCCAGATAGGGGCCGGCCTGCGCCAAGCCGACATGCTGCTCGATCACCCGCGCCGAAGATCCCTGCCCCAGGCGCAGCACATGGCGCACATGGCTGGCGCCCGCGCGTGTTTGCACCATGATGACGATGATGGGCGCATCAAGACAGACGCCCGCGCCTAATTCGAGCACCATACCGTCGCGTGCGAACATGCGGTTGATCGCGTCGAAGGCGCCGCCAGGCGCGACGGCATCCAGCACCTCCAACGCCCCTGTGACTCTGTGCGACAGGCGCGCCCCCCAGGGCGCGAGGCGCACCCCCGGCGGCAGGTCATTCAAATGGGAAAGTTCGGCGTCAACGGCGCCATCGACGAACACCAGACGCGGGCCGCCGCTCACCAGCAAGGCGCCCGCATCGCGCAGCGCCTCCTGGTTCAATCGTGCGCTGGGCGCGGTGGCGGCGAGATCCATTGCGTCCAGCGCACGCAGGCTGGTGTATTTCCAGTCTTCGGTGTGGCGCGTGGGCAAGCCGCTGCGCAGCAAGTCCTCCAGAGCCTGACGGCGCGCCTGCGCCACCCGTTCGGGCTCGCCCGCAGCATCGACGCCGATCACGTCGAACGCCCGGACGAATGTTTCGAGCGCTCCCATGCTCAGACCTCCTGCGTACTCGCCAGAGCCGCGCCCTGCTGCAGCCAGGCATAGCCCTCGCGCTCGATGCGCCGCGCCAATTCGGCCCCGCCCGAGGCGACGATGCGGCCTTGCCACAGCACATGCACGCGGTCGGGGACGATGACTTCCAGCAGCCGCTCGTAATGGGTGATCAGCACCAAAGCCCGCTCGGGTGAGCGCATGGCGTTGACTGCCTGCGCCACGGCCTTGAGCGCGTCCACGTCCAGCCCCGAGTCGGTTTCGTCGAGGATGGCCAAGCGCGGCTGCAGCAAGGCCATTTGCAGCATGTCGTTGCGCTTTTTCTCGCCGCCGGAAAAACCTTCGTTGACCCCGCGCTGCAGGAACTTCTCGTCCATGCCGAGTTCACGCATCAGCGCTTTGACCCGTTGCAGGAATTCCATCGCGTCCAGCTCGGGCAGACCGCGGTGTTTGCGCTGCGCGTTGAGCGCGGCCTTGAGCAGGTAGACGTTGGACAGGCCGGGAATCTCCACCGGGTACTGAAACGCGAGGAACAGCCCGGCGAGCGCGCGCTCCTGCGGTGGCAGCGCCAGCAGATCCTGGCCGTCGAAGCGCACCGTGCCGCCGGTCACGCGGTAGAGCTCGCGCCCGGCGAGTACTTGCGCCAGCGTGGTCTTGCCCGATCCGTTGGGCCCCATGATGACGGCGACCTCGCCGGGGGCGATGTCGAGATCGATGCCATTGAGCACCCTTTTGCCGTCGATTTCGGCCTGCAGGCCACGGATTTGCAACAGCGGCTGCGTCGCTTGCGGTTGAAGCTTGGCTGGCATTTGCATTTTCATTTCCTCTTTGGCGTTTCAGCCCACGCTGCCTTCGAGGCTCACGCCCAGCAGCTTCTGAGCCTCGACGGCGAATTCCATCGGCAGTTGTTTGACCACTTCCCGGGCGAAGCCGCCGACGATCAGCGCCACCGCGTCCTCTGCGGAAATGCCGCGCTGCATACAGTAAAAAAGCTGGTCTTCGCCGACGCGCGAGGTCGTCGCCTCGTGCTCGACCTGCGCGCTGGGGTTGCGCACTTCGATGTAGGGAAAGGTGTGCCCGCCGCAGCGGTCGCCGATCAACAGCGAGTCGCACTGCGTGTAGTTGCGCGCCCCTTCGGCCTTGGGCAGCACCTTGACCAGGCCGCGGTAGGTGTTGCTGCCGCGTCCTGCGGAAATGCCCTTGGAGACGATGGTGCTTCGGGTGTTGCGGCCGATGTGGATCATCTTGGTGCCTGTGTCGGCCTGCTGGAAATGGTTGGCCAGCGCCACCGAATAGAACTCGCCGACCGAATCGTCGCCGCGCAGCAGCACGCTCGGATACTTCCAGGTGATCGCCGAGCCGGTTTCCACTTGCGTCCAGGAAATGTGCGAGCGGGCGCCGCGGCATTCGCCGCGCTTGGTGACGAAGTTGTAGATGCCGCCCTTGCCGTCCTTGTCGCCGGGGTACCAGTTCTGCACCGTCGAGTACTTCACCCGCGCGTCGTCGAGAGCGATGATCTCCACCACCGCGGCGTGGAGCTGGTTTTCATCCCGTCGTGGCGCGGTACAGCCTTCCAGGTACGAGACCTGCGCGCCCTCGTCGGCGATGATCAGCGTGCGCTCGAACTGGCCGCTGTCCTTGGCGTTGATACGGAAGTAGGTTGACAGCTCCATCGGGCAGCGCACCCCCTTGGGGATGTAGACGAAGCTGCCGTCCGTGAACACCGCGGCGTTGAGCGCGGCGAAGAAGTTGTCTCCCGGCGGCACCACCGTCCCGAGGTATTGCTGCACCAGTTCGGGGTGGTTTTGCACCGCGTCGGAGAATGAACAAAAAATGATGCCGTGCTGCGCCAGCTTGTCTTTGAAAGTAGTGGCCACCGACACCGAATCGAACACCGCATCCACCGCCACCCCAGCCAGCGCGGCGCGTTCGTGCAGCGGGATGCCGAGTTTTTCATAGACGCGCAGCAACTCAGGGTCGACCTCGTCGAGGCTTTTTGGCGCCTTGTCGCGCTTGGGGGCAGCGTAATAATGAATCGCCTGGTAGTCGATGGGCGGATGGTGGATCTTGGCCCAGGTCGGCTCGGCTAGGGTCAGCCAGTGACGATACGCCTTCAGCCGCCATTGCAGCAGGAACTCCGGCTCATTTTTTTTCGCGGAAATGAGCCGGATGATGTCTTCGCCCAGCCCTTTGGGAGCGAGGTCGGACTCAATCGGCGAGATGAAGCCCGCGGCGTAATCGCGTTCGAGAAATTCGACCAGTGAGGGATTGCTCTGGTTCATGCGGTCTCTTCCTTGGAAGGACTTGGGGCTGTCCTCAGGCGGTTTGGATAGCTTGGGCGGCTTTGATGCCTGATGCCACCGTTTGGGCGATTGCCGTGTGCCTCGCACCCGAAGCCAAAACCATCTGGCACACATGTTCCAGCCGCTCCACATGCTCGAAGGCATCAAAAGGCGAGTGACCAATGGCAACGCAGCCATGACGATCCAGACCGACGATATGCGGCATGTCGCTCTGCGGCGGAGCGAAGGACGCGGCGCAAGCCCGCGCGAGTTCCTCGCTGGTAGCCACCAACGGCGGCACATTGCGCCCGACCCGGGTATAGCGGGTCACCTCCGGGAATTGCTCGGACAGCTCACGCAAATCCCAGTTGGCGAACATCGCCGCCACGATATGAGTCGGATGCAGATGCAACACAGTGTTGAAACCCGCTGGCAGCAGCACCTGCAGCAGTTGATGCAACGCGAATTCTCCGGAAGCTCCAGCGGGTGCAGTAATGGCGCGACCAGGCACTAGCCGGTCCGCGGGGACGTGAAGCATCTGCGCGACATTCAGCTGTGCCTTGATCACGCCGCTTTGTGAAATCCAGAATCCATCGCCCGCAGCATCGCTCACCGAGATATTGCCATCACGGTGGGTGATCCAGCCTTTGGCGTACGCCGCATGCAGGGCGCTGCAAGCCTGCGCGATTGGTGTGGAGGATTCAGGAGCGAGTGTCGGTGGGGTGTTCATGAGGGGGATGATTTCATTTATGAGGTGGTGCGGTATTGCTCGGGTGTGTGGCCCAGCTATAAGTCGAAAAGCTGACGCCCAGATCACGCCATGGAATGCCTTGAATAGGTAATGTTTTTACCACTTAAAGGGTGCGGGTGAACTCCTCAGCACAATACCCCTTCTCAGGAAGGGGAGGTCATCGAAGTGATCAGCAGAGGCTGCAAATCGCCCGAGGGCAATCTGAATGCCCTGTGGAAAATCAGCTACTCAAAGGAGTGACTTGAGCGAGTCAGAGCTACGGCGTGCGGCAAGAAATCATGCAATCAACGTCGCGCCTTGCTTTACTTTGCCTTTTTTGCTTCTTTTGCGTCAAGACCGAAGTCCATCCAGTCCTCACCTAGTAATTCAACGGGGTGCTGTGTGCGCTCGGAGCCGTTTCCGCAGCGCATGGAGTCGGCCGGGCAGTACCGGCTACATCCCCAGCAAATGCGTTCAGGGTGTGCCGGATGATTGGGGAATTTTTTCTGCTCGAAAGTCATAGCAATCGGTTTGCCTTCCGTTTTCGCTTTACGAGAACATGCCAAACCGCCCAAAATTGCCTCATCCCCTCTGGGAGTCTGACGCGAACGAAGCGCGTCTGAGGACGTTTTCATGGGACACCAGAAACTGTGCTGCGTTCCTGATACACGTCAAACCGTCACCAAATCGACAGGATCGCGCCCTGCGGGGACAATCTGCGCTCGAACCGCACGCCATGCCGTCATGAAACGCAACTGGACACTCACCGCCAAAATCGCCCTATTCTCTGGGACGTTCCTGCTGTTGTCATTGATGTCCGTTGGAGCGACCTTATGGATTTCCTGGAATCTCGAGGGCGGCGCGGCGGCGGTTAACGTCGCCGGGCAATTGCGCATGCTCAGCTACAAAGTGGCGCTGTCCGCGAAGGACCTCGACGACACCCAACTTTCCTCCGATCTGCAGCTTATCCAGGACAATCTTGTGTTGCTGCGCGCGGGCAGCCCGTCACGACCTCTTTATGTTCCTTGGGATGGCATCATTCGCCAGCGCTACGACGCCGTGCGTGCGCACTGGCAGAGTTTGCAACCACGCTGGGAAAGCGCATCACAAGCCCACCCCGTGCCGCGAGAGGAAGTTAACCAGTTCGTCACACAAATCGATGCTTTCGTCAGATCCATAGAGCATCGCCTGGATTTCTGGACGACTGTGCTCCACGCGTTTCAGATGGGTCTGGCCGTTCTGGTAGTGATCGGAGCGCTGTTGATGTTCTACGCAGCTTACCTATTTGTGCTCGATCCGGTAGGGCGCCTCAGTCGAGGCGTGCAAGCGCTTGAGCAGGGCGATTACTCGGCACGGGTCGACATCAATACCACCGACGAGCTCGGCGATCTCGCCATCGGGTTCAACCGCATGGCCGGACAACTACAGGCTGTCTATGACGAATTGGAGGAGCGGGTGCGGCAAAAGACGGCCGCCCTGCGCACCGAGCAGCAGCGTCTTGCGGCGCTGTATGAGGTGAGTGCGCTGGTGTCGAAGGCACAAAGCCTGGACGAGTTGTCGCAGTCGTTCGTCCAAGTCGTGCGGCGCATCGCCGGAGCGGATGCTGCTGCCTTGCGCTGGACCGATGAATCAGCGCGCCGTTACCTGCTGCTGGCCTCCGATGGATTGCCCGCGGTACTGGCCGAAGAAGAGCAGTGTCTGATGTCGGACACCTGCTTTTGCGGGCAGGCGC
The DNA here is from genome assembly GCF_900634595.1 of Thiomonas sp. OC7. Taxonomy (NCBI): domain Bacteria; kingdom Pseudomonadati; phylum Pseudomonadota; class Betaproteobacteria; order Burkholderiales; genus Thiomonas; species Thiomonas sp. OC7. Next base: position 1,149,104 of record NZ_LR131953.1, read on the forward strand.
AGCATCACGGCGGCCCGCAGATCGTGCAGTTTCACCGGCTCCAGCCCGAAGGGCGAGCGCTGCCTGGGCGTGTGGCGTGTGAACGTCTGGGCTATGCCACGCTGCTGAGCATTCCCGTGCGGGCGCAGCAGCGCCTGCTCGGCGAGATCGATCTGTTCTTCCACGCCGAGCAATCCGCCGATGAAGCGCAGCATGCCCTGCTCGACACCCTCGCGGGCCACCTGGCTGCAGCCATGGAAAGCCTGCGCAGCGCCGCGCTGGAACGCGAGGCCGCGGTGTCGCAGGAGCGGGCTTTCCTCGCACGCGAGCTGCACGATTCCATCGCGCAATCGTTGGCGTTCATGAAAATTCAGCTTCAATTGCTGCGCACGGCCCTGCAGGCGGGCAAGGTGGGGAAGATCGAACAGGTGGTGAGCGAGCTCGATGTGGGCGTGAAGGAAAGTCTGGCCGATGTGCGCGAGCTGCTGCTGCACTTTCGCACCCGCACCCAAGAGCAGGACATCGAGCCGGCGCTGCGCAGCACGGTGCAGAAGTTCGAGCTGCAAAGCGGTCTATCCGTCGACCTGGTGTTTCACGGGCATGGCCAGCCGCTCGATCCGGACGTGCAGATTCAGGTGCTGCACATCGTGCAGGAAGCGCTGTCCAACATCCGTAAACATGCCAAGGCCACGCAGGCCCGGCTGGTGGTGGACAGCCTGCCGCGCTGGCGCTTTGTCGTCTCGGACGATGGCCGTGGCTATGATCCGGAGGTCATCGCCCAGGATGGACAGGCCCATGTGGGCCAGCAGATCATGCGAGAGCGCGCCGCCGCCATCGGCGGGCATTTGAGCATCGAAGCCCAGCCCAAAGGCGGTGTGCGCGTCACCTTGGAACTGCCGGAATTCCCGGCCGCCGCGTCTGCACGCGCAACACGAAACACCGAGATTTCTCCCTATGCCACCTGACATCCGCATTCTGCTGGTCGACGACCATGCGCTGTTTCGTCGCGGCCTGGTGGCCTTGCTCGGTGAAGCGCCTGCCATGCAGGTGGTCGGCCAGGCCGGCGATGCGGGCGAGGCGCTACGGCTGGCCACGCAGTTGCAGCCCGACATTATTTTGCTCGACAACCATCTGCCGGGTGTTCGAGGCATCGACGCCGTAGAGAGTCTGCGGCAGGCCGCCCCGGCTAGCCGCGTGTTGATGCTCACCGTCAGCGAAGAGGCGGCCGACCTCGGCGCGGCGCTGCGCGCCGGAGCGAGCGGCTATCTGCTCAAGACCTGCGAGACCGACGAGCTGATCGGCGGCATTCAGCGTGCGCTGCGCGGAGAAGTCGTCATCGGCGCCGACATGACCGCAAAACTTGCACAAGCCTTCATCGCTCCAGAAACGACGGACTCCGCGAAGGAAGCCCTCCCGGCGAACGCGCAGAGCGAGAAAACGCCGCTCAGCCCCCGCGAGCGCCAGATCGCCGCGGCCATCGCTCGTGGCGCAAGCAACAAGGTCATCGCACGCGAACTCGACATCGCTGAAACCACAGTGAAGGTGCATGTACAGAGTATCTTGCGCAAGCTCGACCTCAGTTCACGGGTGCAGATCGCCGTGTATGCCAGCGAACATGGCCTGTCGGTTTGATCTCTATCTCTTCGGGACTACACCATGCAAATCGCCGATTTCTCCGATCTCCTGCGCGCCGCAAAACAACAGGAGCTGCCGCAACGGCTGTACTTTGTTTTCGCTGCCATCGAACTTCCGGAAGATGCCAGTCCGGCGCAGCGCGCCCGTCATGCGGCGGGCGGTGGCGGCGCGCTCGTGCCCGTCATGGCGGTGGACAAATCACCAGACGATCTGTCGGATTTCGAAACGCTGGTTGAAGAGTCTCGGCACACTGGCACACCCTGGGACATGGTGTTCGTCACCACGCAGGCCCTTCCAGACCAGGCGATTCCCGACTTCGCAGAGGTGGAGCAGACCCTCACCGAGCTGATCGAGAACATTCGCATGGGCCAGATCGACCATTTTCTGACTTTCGATCACTCCGGCCGTCTGGTGCAACTGCGCTGAATCTGCTCCTGAACGGGATTTCACTCCTTCTTTCGGAGTAGTTCGGCGGAGCAGGGCGCCCAGCGCCTTTCTCCGCCTTCAGGTCGATACCGCAAAAGACCAGCGGTTTCTAGAGTCTCCTTATCGACAAGGAGATTCGTCATGGTCGCGAATGTGCAGCAACACAACCGGCAAGCCTGGTCGGTGCTGATCGTCAGCACCTGGGCTTTCATGGTGTGTTTCATGGTGTGGATGATGTTTGCCGTCATCGGCATCCCCATCAAGAAAACCCTCGGACTCAACGCCACCGAATTCGGTCTGCTGACCGCCATGCCGGTGCTCAGCGGCTCGCTGATCCGCGTGCCGCTGGGCATCTGGACGGATCGCTACGGCGGCCGCATCGTGTTTGCCGCCATCATGGCGGTTACCGTCATCCCCATTTGGATGCTGTCTTATGCCACACAGTACTGGCAATACCTGACCATCGGTCTGTTCATCGGTCTGGCCGGAGGTTCGTTCTCGGTGGGTACGCCTTATGTGGCCCGCTGGTTTCCGAAGGAGCGCCAGGGGTTGGCGATGGGCATTTTCGGCGCGGGTAATGCCGGCGCGGCAGTGAACAAATTTCTCGCTCCGGCTTTGGTTGTGACCTTCGGTTGGACCATGGTGCCGCATGTGTATGCCGCCGTCATGCTCGGCACGGTCATTCTGTTCTGGGTGTTCAGCCACCACGACAAAAGCCATGTGGTGCAGGGACAGACCCGTTTCATGGATCAGTTGAAGGCCCTGCGCGATCCCGGCGTGCTCAAGTACAGCCAGTACTACAGCATCGTGTTCGGCGGCTATGTGGCGCTGGCGCTGTGGATGGTGCAGTACTACGTCGGCGAATACAAACTCAGCCTGCCTGTGGCCGCACTACTGGCCGCGGCCTTCTCGTTGCCTGGCGGCGTGTTGCGCGCGGTGGGCGGCTGGCTGTCCGACAAATTCGGCGCGCACAGCGTGACCTGGTGGGTGCTGTGGGTGAGCTGGGTGGCGCTGTTTCTGCTGTCTTACCCGCAAACCCAGCTCACGGTGCAGACCACCGGCGGGCCGACGACCTTCCACATCGGCCCGAATGTCTACGCCTTCACCGCGCTGATGTTCATCCTCGGCATCGCCTTCGCTTTCGGCAAAGCCAGCGTGTTCAAGTACATCGCCGACGACTATCCGGCCAATATCGGCACGGTCTCGGGCATCGTCGGGTTGGCAGGCGGCATGGGCGGCTTTCTGCTTCCCATCCTGTTCGGCGCGCTGCTCGACCTCACCGGCATTCGCTCTTCGGCCTTCATGCTGATGTATGGCGTGGTCTCGGTTTCGCTGGTGTGGATGTTCTTCACCGAGGTCCGCCGCACCGATGTGTTCAAGCCGGCTTCCCCATCGAACAACCCCAAAGCATCTGGAGGCGGCCTGTCGCACGGCCAGCCTGCTGCTGCCGATCGCCATTGAGATTCCAGGAGAAACAACATGTCCAGTCAGGTCATCAAACATTGGAACCCGGAAGACCCCGCGTTCTGGAAAAGCGAAGGACAGATGATTGCGCAACGCAATCTCTGGATTTCCATTCCGGCGCTGACCCTCGCCTTCGCGGTGTGGATGGTGTGGTCGGTGGTGGTGGTCAAGCTGCCGCAGGTCGGGTTCAAGTTTTCGACCAATCAGTTGTTCTGGCTCGCGGCGCTGCCCGGCCTGTTCGGCGCCACGCTGCGCATCTTTTATTCCTTCATGGTGCCGATCTTTGGCGGGCGGCGCTGGACGGCGATTTCCACCGCCTCGTTGCTGTTGCCCGCTCTGGGCATCTATTACGCGGTGCAGAGCCCTTCGACCCCGTATGAGATCTTTGTCATTCTGGCCTTGCTCAGCGGTTTTGGCGGCGGCAACTTCGCCTCATCGATGGCCAACATCAACTTCTTCTTTCCCAAGGCGCAGAAGGGCCTGGCGCTGGGACTGAACGCCGGGCTGGGCAATCTGGGCGTGTCCATCGTGCAGTTCATCGTGCCGCTGGTCATCACCGCAGCGGTCTATGGCGTGCTCAGCGGCGATCCGCAGACCGCCGTGACGGGGGGAAAGAGTGCACCGATCTGGCTGCAGAACGCCGGGCTTGTCTGGGTGCCCTTCATCATCGCCTCCACTCTGGCGGCCTGGTTCGGCATGAATGATCTGGCCGACGCCAAAGCATCCTTCGCCGATCAGGCGGTGATTTTCAGGCGCTCGCATACCTGGCTGATGAGCCTGCTCTACACCGGCACCTTCGGTTCGTTCATCGGCTACTCGGCAGGATTTCCGCTGTTGATCAAGTCGCAGTTTCCCGGCATCGTCGCGCTGGACTATGCCTGGCTCGGGCCGTTCGTCGGCGCCCTCATTCGTCCGGTCGGCGGTTGGTTGGCCGACAGGCTCGGCGGCGCGCGCGTGACCTTCTGGAACTTCATCCTCATGGCGCTGGGTGTCGTCGCCGTGCTGTATTTCCTGCCGCAAGGCGGGGTAGGCGGCAACTTCACCGGCTTTCTCGCTGCGTTCATGCTGCTGTTCGCTACCACGGGCATTGGCAATGGCTCGACCTTCCGCATGATTCCGGTCATCTTCCTCACCGATCGCACGCGCGCCGCTGCCGGACAAGGCCCTGCTGCGCAGGAGCAGGCGGTGAAAGACGCCAACAAGGAAGCGGCTGCGGTGATTGGTTTTTCCTCGGCCATCGCGGCTTACGGCGCGTTCTTCATTCCCAAGAGCTACGGCAGTTCCATCGCCATGACCGGCGGCCCGCAGGCTGCGCTGTACGGCTTCATCGCCTTTTACGTGCTGTGCGTGCTCGTGACTTGGTGGAACTACAGCCGCAAGAACGCCCCGATGCCCTGCTAATACCCTGAACCCACGGAGACCATCATGAGTCATTTTCTCGACCGCCTGACCCACTTCACCAAATCCCGGCCCAAGTTTGCCGATGGCCACGGCGAGGTCACCACCGAAGACCGCACCTGGGAAGACGCCTACCGCGGCCGCTGGCAACACGACAAGATCGTGCGCTCCACTCACGGCGTGAACTGCACCGGCTCGTGCTCGTGGAAAATTTATGTCAAGGGTGGCATCGTCACCTGGGAAACGCAGCAGACCGACTACCCGCGCACCCATCCCGACATGCCCAACCACGAGCCGCGGGGTTGTCAGCGCGGCGCCTCGGCGAGCTGGTATCAATATTCCGCCAACCGGGTGAAGTACCCGATGGTGCGCGGCCGCCTGATGAAAATGTGGCGCGAGGCGCGCAAGACCCTGGGCCCGGTCGACGCCTGGGCCAGCATCGTGCAGGACAAGGCCAAGCGCAGCGAGTACCAGAAGCTGCGCGGCATGGGCGGCTTTGTGCGTGCGGATTGGAACGATGTCAACGAACTCATCGCTGCCGCCAACACCTACACCATCAAGACCTACGGGCCCGATCGCATTTTCGGGTTCTCGCCGATTCCGGCCATGTCAATGGTGTCGTTCGCCTCGGGCGCGCGTTACATCAGCCTGCTTGGCGGTGTGATGGGAAGTTTTTACGACTGGTATTGCGACCTGCCGCCCGCTTCGCCGCAGACCTGGGGGGAACAAACCGACGTCCCCGAGTCGGCCGAGTGGTTCAACGCCAACTACATCATGGCCTGGGGCTCGAATGTGCCGCAGACCCGCACGCCCGACGCGCATTTCTACACCGAGGCGCGCTACCGCGGGGCCAAGACCGTGGCGGTTTCGCCCGATTACTCCGAGGTCGCCAAGCTCAGCGACGAGTGGCTGCATCCCAAACAGGGCACCGACGCGGCGATGGCCATGGCGTTAGGCCATGTGATCCTGCGCGAATTCCACTTCGGCGAAAAGCCTTCGGCCTATTTTCTCGACTATTGCCGTCGCCTCACCGACATGCCCTTGCTGGTGCGCCTGGAAGAACGCACCTTGCCCGACGGGCGCAAGGTGCTCACAGCAGGCCGCACGCTGCGCGCCAGCGATTTTGCCGACAAGCTTGGGCAGGGTGACAACCCCGAGTGGAAAACCGTGGCCTTCGGCAGTGAAGGCGAGGTGGTGCTGCCGCATGGCTCGATCGGTTTTCGCTGGCAAGCGCAGGGCGAGGCCAGGAGCCAATGGAATCTGCAGCCGCGCGACGCGCGCAGCGACAAGGAATGTGAATTGGCCCTCACCCTGATCGAGCGCATGGACGGCGCAGCCGAGGTCGGGTTTCCGTACTTTGGCGGAGTGCACGCCGAACACCATCCGGGCAATGTTCAGGACGACGTCCTGATCCGCAAGGTTCCCTACCGCACACTGAGTCTGGTGGACGACCGGGGGGAGCAAACCGCCGCAAGGGTCGCCACCGTGTATGACCTTCTTGCCGCGCACTACGGGATCGACCGTGGTCTCGGCGAAGAACCCCATCCTTGCGCCAAAAGCTACGCGGACAATGTTCCCTACACCCCTGCCTGGCAGGAAAAAATCACCGGCGTTCCCGCTGACGTTGTCGAACGCATCGCCCGGGAATTTGCCAGCAACGCGGACAAGACGCATGGGACCTCAATGGTGATCCTCGGCGCCGGGATCAACCACTGGTACCACGCCGACATGAATTACCGGGCCATCATCAACATGCTGATGATGAGCGGCTGTATCGGCGTGCCCGGCGGCGGCTGGGCGCATTACGTCGGGCAGGAGGCGCTTCGCCCGCAATCGGGCTGGTCGGTGCTGACGTTTGCACTGGATTGGGTCAAACCGCCTCGCCAGATGAATGCCACCAGTTTTTTCTACGCGCACACCGATCAGTGGCGCTACGAAAAACTGGGGGTCGATGAAATCCTCTCGCCCCTGGCCGATCCCAAGGCATTCGGCGGCAGCATGATCGACTACAACGTGCGCGCCGAGCGCATGGGCTGGCTGCCCTCTGCGCCGCAGCTCCAGGCCAATTCCCTGCACCTGGCGCGCGACGCCGCAGCAGCCGGGCTTTCCGCCAAAGACCATGTGGTCAACGGCCTCAAGAGCGGATCGCTGCACATGAGCTGCGAAGACCCGGACAACCCGGTGAACTGGCCGCGCAATATGTTCGTCTGGCGCTCCAACCTGCTGGGCGCCTCGGGCAAGGGTTCGGAGTACTTCCTCAAACATTTGCTCGGAGCGAACAACGGTGTGCTCGGTAGCGAACTCGGCCCCGATGATCCACGCCCGCACGAAGTGCAGTGGCGCGACGATGCCCCCGAAGGCAAGCTCGACCTGCTGGTCACACTGGACTTTCGCATGAGTAGCACCGGTTTGTTCTCCGACGTGTTGCTGCCTGCGGCGACTTGGTACGAGAAAAATGACCTCAACACCACCGACATGCACACCTTCATCCATCCGCTGTCGGCGGCAGTCGATCCCTCCTGGGAGGCACGTTCGGATTGGGAGATATTCAAAGGGATCGCGAGCAAGTTTTCCGAGGTCTGCGTCGGGCACCTCGGCGTCGAGCGCGATGTGGTGCTCACCCCGTTGATGCATGACAGCGCAGCGGAACTCGGTCAGGGACTGGAGGTGCGCGACTGGAAACGCGGGGAAGTGGAACTCATTCCCGGCAAGACCGCTCCGAACATCACCGAGGTGCAGCGTGACTATCCCCATGTGAGCCAGTGTTTCACATCGCTTGGGCCGCTGATGGACAAACCAGACGGCGGTCACGGTCATGGCATTTCGTGGGATGCGCGCGAGGAGGTCCAAGCTCTGGGCGCACTCAACGGCCGGGTCAGTGAATCCGGCCCGGCTGAAGGCAGGCCGCGGATTTTGAGCGACATCGACGCCACCGAGATGGTGATGATGCTTTCGCCTGAAACCAATGGAAACGTCTCTGCCAAGGCCTGGGCTGCCTTGTCGAAAAAAACCGGATTGAATCTCAGCCACATGCCTGCGGGGCGAGAAGACGAGAAGATTCGTTTCCGGGACATCGTGGCGCAGCCCAGGCGGGTGATCAACTCGCCGACCTGGTCGGGCATCATCGATGAAAAGATTTGCTACAACGCCAGCTACTCCAATGTCCATGAAAACATTCCTTGGCGCACGCTGAGCGGGCGGCAGCATTTTTACCAGGACCACGCCTGGATGCGGGCCTTCGGCGAAGGTTTTGCCTTGTATCGCCCCCCGGTCAACCTCAAGGCCGTCCAGCCTGTGCTTGGCAAGTTCGCCGGGAACAAGGAAATCGTGCTGAACTGGATCACGCCGCACCAAAAGTGGGGCATCCATAGCACCTATGCCGATGGCCTGATCATGCTCACGCTCAGCCGTGGCGGACCCTGCGTGTGGATTTCCGAGGACGATGCCAAAGAGGCAGGAATCGTCGACAACGACTGGATCGAGGTGTTCAACGCCAATGGCGCGCTCGTCGCCCGCGCCGTGGTCAGCCAGCGCGTCAAACCAGGTATGGCCATGATGTACCACGCCCAGGAGCGCACGATCAATACCCCGGCGTCGCAGATCACCCAGGCCCGGGGCGGTGTGCACAACGCGGTCACCCGCGTGGTGCTCAAACCAACGCACATGATCGGCGGCTATGCGCAGCTCTCCTTTGGCCTGAATTACTACGGCACGATCGGCTCCAATCGCGATGCCTTTTGCATCGTGCGCAAGATGGACAAGGTGGACTGGATGGACGAGCCTGCGGGCCCGACCTACAGCCACGAGCGCCCGCACCACATCGAACCGCAAGCCTGACCCCACGCCAACAGGAGAAACACAATGAAAGTTCGCGCCCAGATCGGCATGGTGCTCAACCTCGACAAATGCATCGGCTGCCACACCTGCTCCGTGACCTGCAAACAGGTCTGGACCACACGACCCGGGATGGAATATGCCTGGTTCAACAACGTCGAAACGAAACCCGGCATCGGCTACCCCAAGGAATGGGAAAACCAGAACAAATGGAAGGGCGGCTGGACTCGCACGGCAGGCGGCAAGCTGCAGCCCCGGCAGGGCTCGCGTCTGTCCATCCTGATGAAGATTTTCGCCAACCCCAACTTGCCGGAAATCGACGCCTATTACGAGCCCTTCACCTTCGACTACGAGCACCTGCACAAGGCGCCCGAACTCAAGGCCGCGCCTACCGCACGTCCGCGCAGTCTGATCAGCGGGCAGCGAATGGAAAAGATCGAGTGGGGCCCGAACTGGGAGGAGATTCTCGGCGGCGAGTTCGCCAAACGCAGCCGCGACGCCAACTTCGAGGCGATGCAGAAGGACATCTACGGCGAGTTTGAAAAAACCTTCATGATGTATCTGCCGCGGCTGTGCGAGCACTGCCTGAACCCGGCCTGCGTCGCCTCGTGCCCATCCGGGGCGATCTACAAGCGCGAGGAAGACGGCATCGTGTTGATCGATCAGGACAAGTGCCGCGGCTGGCGCATGTGCATCTCGGCCTGCCCGTACAAAAAGATTTACTACAACTGGGAAAGCGGCAAGTCCGAGAAGTGCATCTTCTGCTACCCGCGCATCGAAGCCGGGCAACCCACGGTGTGTTCGGAAACCTGCGTGGGCCGCATCCGCTATCTGGGCGTGCTGCTGTATGACGCCGACCGCATCGAAGAAGCTGCCAGCGTGGCCAACGAGAAGGATCTCTACGAAGCGCAGCTCGGCATCTTCCTCGATCCGCATGACCCGCAAGTCATCGATCAGGCCCGGCGCGACGGCGTGCCCGATGCCTGGCTTGAGGCCGCCAAGCGTTCGCCGGTTTACAAGATGGCGATGGAGTGGAAGATCGCCCTGCCGCTACACCCGGAATACCGCACCCTGCCGATGGTCTGGTATGTGCCGCCGCTCTCGCCCATCCAGACCGCGGTGCAAAGCGGCATGGTGAGCGACAACGGCGCGCTGCCCGATGTGTCGCAACTGCGCATTCCGCTGCAATACCTCGCCAACCTGCTGACCGCGGGCGACATCGCCCCAGTCAAGCGGGCGCTCGAACGCATGCTGGCCATGCGCGCCTATATGCGGGGCAAGCATGTCGATGGCGCGGCCGATGTGGCGGCCATCGAGCAGGTGGGCATGCCTGCAGCCATGGTGGAAGACATGTACCGCATCCTGGCGATTGCCAATTACGAAGACCGCTTCGTCATTCCGACTGCCCACCGCGAATATGCCGAAAACGCCTTCGACCTGAAGGGATCCTGCGGCTTCACCTTCGGCAACGGCTGCTCGGACGGAGAGTCCGCGCCCTCGCTGTTCAGCGGTAAGAAGCGCCGCACCTTTGCCATCAAAGCGGAGATGTAATCATGCACGATCTATCCCGACAATTACGCGCTCTGGCGCTGCTGCTCGACTACCCGAGCGAGGCGATGCAGACGCATCTCGCCGATCTCGCCTCGGTGCTGGGCGCACTTGAGCCCGACCAGCCTGCCCCGCGTGAATCGCTGCGTGGCCTGATCGACCATATGACCGCCGCCGATCTGATGGACTTGCAAGCCGAGTTCGTTGACACCTTCGACCGCGGTCGCAGCACCTCGCTCAATCTGTTCGAGCAGGTGCATGGCGACTCGCGTGATCGCGGCCAGGCCATGGTCGACCTGCTGGCGCAATACCAGGAAGTCGGCCTCGACCTGCAGGCCAAAGAGCTGCCGGATTACCTGCCGGTCTATCTCGAATATTGCTCGGTTCTCGACCCGAGCGCGGCGCGGGAAGCGCTGGAAGAGGTCGCGCTCCTGGTGGCGCATCTCACCGTCGCGCTCGACCGTCGGGAATCCCCCTGGGTGGCCGTTACGGCCGCTGTTTGCCGCCTCTGCGGTGTGAACGACTGGCGCGCCTTGGTGGAACAGCAGATGGGACAAGAGACACGGCCGCCTACCCCCGGCCCGCGCGACATCCAGAAAGAAGGGCTGCCCGCCGACTGGACTCCCGCCGGACTCGATGCGGTGTGGGCCGAGGAGCCGGTGGACTTTCTCGGCGCCTGTAACCCGCAGCAGGCAAAGCCTTCCGTGCAGACCGTGCAGTTCATGCCACGCGCTGCGCAACCTCACTCTGCAGGAGTTTGACATCATGAACTGGAACGACTTTTTCTTCGGCGTCTACCCCTACATCGCCGGCACCATCTTTCTGGGCGTCAGCCTGGTGCGTTTCGACCGCGAGCAGTATCTGTGGCGCAGCGAATCGAGCCAGATGCTGCGCACCGGCACGCTGCGCTGGGGCTCCAATCTGTTTCACGTCGGCATCATCGGCCTGTTCTTCGGCCATCTTTTCGGCCTGCTCACACCGCTCGCCTTTTTTGAGGCGCTCGGGCTGGAGCCGCATACCAAGCAGATCATCGCCATGGTCACCGGCGGCGCACTGGGCGTGCTGATTTTCATCGGTCTGGTGCTGCTCATCTGGCGCCGCATCAGCGATCCGCGCATCGCCGCCAACACCAAACCGATGGACTGGGTGACGCTGCTGTGGCTGCTGGCGACCTTGCTGCTGGGTCTGTCCACCATCATCGAGTCGGCGCAGCACACCGACGGCGTGGAAATGCTCGCGCTCATGTCCTGGGCCAAGCACATCGTCACCTTCCAGGGCATTGCCGCAGCCGCCTACATGGAACATGCATCCTTGATTTTCAAGGTGCACATTTTCTTCGGCCTGACCCTGTTTCTGATCTTCCCCTTCACCCGCCTGGTACATATCTGGAGCGGCTTCGCTTCCGTGGGCTATCTGCTGCGCCCCTGGCAACTGGTTCGCAGCAAGCGCTAAGACCTGAGGAGACTCGAATGGACACCCCAATTTCCGCACCCGACATGCAAACCGAAGTCGTGCTGGATCGCCTGCGCCAGCGCGCCGCCGAACTCGGCATCCAGGCCGATGACGATGAAACCTTGCTTGAAGCGGTGCTGCAGCATGATGTGCAAACGCCGGAGCCAGGCGTGGCTGAATGCGAACGCTATTACGTGCAGCACGCTGACGCCCTGCGCCAGGGCGATATGGTTGAGGCCGACCACATTCTGTTTGCCGTCACACCGTCCACCCCCATCGACGCCCTGCGCCACAAGGCCGAAGATACCCTCTACGCCCTGATGGCCGACAGCAGCGGCTTTGCCGAGATGGCGCGCGGCTTGTCCAACTGTCCGTCGGCCCAGATCGGCGGCAACCTGGGCCAACTCACCGCCGACCAATGCGTGCCCGAGTTCTGGCAAGCCTTGATGGAACATGCTGAGCCGGGCCTGCTGCCGCGACTGGTGCGCACCCGTTTTGGCCTGCATATCGTGCGTATTGCCCGTATCGCCCGGGGGCAGTTGCCTCCGTTCGAGGCGGTGCAGGCGCAGGTCGCACAGACCCTCAGACAGCAATCACTGGTGAGGGCGCTGCAACTCTATGCTGAAGACTTGGAGCAGCATGCCATGCCGTCAGAGGGCTCTACGCCGCCCGTTGCCTGCCCCAGCCCGCAAAACTGAAGGCCGCCAAACCGGCCGGAGTCACACCATGTCTGCCGTCTCGATACTCGACACGCCCGCACCGGGCGCCGTGGCGCGCACCGCCTATGCCGACCTCACGGCAACGCTGATTCAAACCCGGCAGCAGCTCGCCCCCAAGCGCCTGTTCGCGCCAGGGCCGGATGCGCGGCAGATTCACGCCTATTTTCAAGCCGCAGCGGCGGCGCCGGATCATGGGCAGATTCTTCCCTGGCGCTTCGTTGTGGTGCCCGCAGCAAGCCGTGCTGCACTTGGCGAGGTTTTCGCTCAGGCCCTGCGGGAGCGCGACGCCAGCGCCAGTGACAAGGAACTGGCAGAGGCTCGCGACAAGGCGCACCGCGGGCCATTCGTCGCGCTGGCCATCGTGCGTGACGCTACAGACGATCACCCCGAGATTCCATTGCAGGAACGGTTGATCTCTCTGGGCTGTGCGATTCAAAACCTGCTGCTCAGCGCCCATGCCGATGGATTTGGCTCTGGCCTGGTCAGCGGTCAGGCCATGCAGACCGCCCGCTTGCGCCGTTTGTTTGCCTTGGCGCACAACGAGCAGGCCGTGTGCTTCGTCGCCATCGGTACTGCAGACCGGCGCAAGCCCATCCGCCCACGGCCTGACCCGGTCCTGTTCGTATCCGAATTGAACTGCGCGAACGGCCATGCCTGATGACCTGCTCGCGCGTCGTGCCACATCTGCTCATGGGCACGAGGCCGGAGGCGCGCTGTATGGAGAAGCCCCGACCGAAGCCCGCAATCTAAATCCTGGCTGGCGTTGGGGAAAGAGACCATCCTGCCCGCCGCCGACCCTGGGCCCGAAGTACCGCGCCGCACAGAGCAGAGAGCGGTCGTTTTGCTACTCGAACGCTTGATGGACTACCCCATGGTGCGTCGGCGCGTCGAGCAACACAACCTCAGTCTGCCCAGTCTGCACGGTTGGCACTATGTGATCGAAGAGGGTCAGGTGCATGTGTTCGATGTGCGCGGAGGTCGCTTCATTCCGTCCTCCGAATCGGCCCATAGCGGCACGGGCCCCTATGCCGACGCTCCCGCCGATGACGGCCAGCCGACAGCTCTGCCCCACGCCCTATGAATATCGCAGATCTAGGCGACGCGGTGCGCCAGTCCATTTCGGCGCAGCTCGACATCCTGCCCCCAATTGCAGAGGTCAGTTCGCTGCTGTTCAACTTCGAATCGGACTACGCAAAGACCTTGTGCTGCATGCCCATGCTCGTGCGCTACAGACTTGATGAGTGCCGGATCAAACTCTCGCTGCAAGACTGGCAAACCCTCGATCTGGCAACGCGCAAAAGACTCATCACCGAGGACCTCGATCCACTTGGAGGGAAGAGACGCTATCGGCACCTGCTCGTGCAGGCCATCGTCCATCAGGCCAAGACCCGGGTGGTCAGAATGCCTGCAAGCCAGGAGGAATTGGAATGGAACTGCTTGTATCTGCCGGATCGCGTGCGGCAAGCCGCTGTGGATAAGGCCCTGCGACTTGATGGCCCGCGTGCCTGGTCAGAACTCAACGCCCTGCAACGCTTCACCCTGTTCAAACTGACCCGGCCGGGTCACAGGAATCGCAACTTCACTCTTGCCCTGCGGGAGTTCGGCTTGTGCTCTCAGTCTGCGCCCAAAGAGAGGGGCTGCTCGACCACGGCCGATGCGCTGTTGGCACCGATACCTGAACTCCCATGCAACAAGCCAACCCGAACCTGATTGCAACAGTGTGGCAGATTTGATGCCTGACGGGTCGCCTTGGTTGGCCCCGATCGCGTGATTCGCCCATGCCAGTGGCGTCACGCCACCGATACGTTGCCACCGAGTCGATACCCCATCGCCCTGTACCCACGCTGGCGCTTGTCCCACATCCGCAGCAGCGCCGGGTGACCGGTGTCCACAAAGTCGATGATCCGCACGTCAGTCTTGCTGGCGTGCTCGCGGTGCAGGCGCCCGGCATACTGCTGCAGCGTCCCCTTCCAAGACACCGGCATCGCAAGGACCAGGGTGTCGAGCGGCGGGTGATCGAATCCCTCGCCCACCAGCTTTCCGGTGGACAGGAGGACGCGCGGCGCATCGGGCGCAAGTGTATCCAGATCAGCCACCAGCGCCGCTCGCTGCTTCCTGGACTGTTGATTTCCATCCAGAACTGACCCAGTAACCCCCAGGATTTCCATCTCAATCTGACCCACGTACTAACCCTAACCTGCTGCTTTGTTAAGCAGCAGGAGACCAGGAGTGATAGACGTGGCAACACTGAGTGTTATCAGACGCTGGGCCCTGCGCGAGCAGATGTCCATCCGCGAGATCTCCCGCCGCACCGGCCTTTCTCGCAACACCATCCGCAAGTACCTGCGTGCAGATTTCAGTGATCGTGGACGCCTGTTTCAGTCTGATCGTGGACGGCGTTTCAGCGTGATCGTGGACGCGCCGGGGTGCGCGCAAGCGATGGGTTTCAATGTATCTCAATCGTCCACGATCCGTCTGAAACGGTTGTCGCGAAGCGGTCGGTGAGGGGCTGCTGCGCAGCCTTATCCACGGCGGCGGACGGCGCTTGCGACGGACCGGCCGCCGCGGTGGATAAGGCGTGTTCGGCGCGGCGATGGCGGCGGTTCTGGGGGATCATTGGTCTTTGTCCTTCTCGCGCAGCGAGGGGCCTTTGAGCTCGATCTTGTGGCTGCTGTGCACGATGCGGTCGAGGATGGCGTCGGCCAGGGTGGGGTCGTCGAGGTAGGCATGCCACGCCTTGACCGGAAGCTGGCTGGTGATCAGCGTAGAGCGGCTGCCCACGCGGTCGTCGAGCAGTTCGAGCAGATCGTTGCGCTCGGCAGCGCCCATGGGCGCGATGGCGAAGTCGTCAATGAGCAGCAAATCCAGCTTGGCCAGTTGCGTCATGCGCCGCGCATAGCTGCCGTCGCCGTGGGCGACCTGCAGTTCGCCGAACAGGCGCGCCGAGCGCGTGTAGAGCACCGAGAAACCTGAACGCGCGGCCTGATGCGCCAGGGCGCAACCCAGCCAAGTCTTGCCGCACCCAGTGGCGCCGGTGATGAGCACGTTGTGCGCCTGGCGCAGCCAGTCGCCGCCGGCCAGGTTGGCGACAAGGTGACGGTCGAGGCCGCGGCTGGCGCGCCAGTTGATGTCCTCCACGCAGGCCGCGGAGACTTTGAGCCGGGCGGCCTTGAGCAGGCGCTGCAGGCGGCGGTCGTCCCGCCAGGCGATCTCGCTTTGCACGAGCAGCGTGAGCCGCTCATCGAAGCCCAGGGCGGCGGCTGTCGAGCGGCTGGCCTGCTCCGTCAGGGCGTGGACCATGCCGTCCAGGCGCAGCGCGCGCAGTTGGTTGAGGGTGTGTTCATTGAGCATCGTGCTTCTCCTTCAGTGGTAGTAATCGGCGCCGCGCACGTTCTCGTGCTCGGGCAAGGCGGTGGACGCCGTCGTGGGGGGATAGGCGTGCTGGCGATCGAGCCCGCTCTTGAGAATCGAGGCCACGCTGCGGTAAGTGGGCGAGCGGATCGCCAGCGCCCTGGCGCAGGCGGCTTCCAGGCGCGCCGGGGTGTACTCGCGCGCCAGGCGCTTGAGGCCCAGGCAGGCGCGGTAGCCCTGCTCGGGATGTGGTCGGTTCTCCAGTTGCCAGGCCACCACGCCGGCGGTGGCCCCGCCGATGCGCTGGCCCCACGCGATGAGCTTGGCCGGGGTCCACTCCAGGTGCGCGCGGTGCGAGGCCGGCATGTGCTCGGGCGTGGTGGAGTGCTGACCCCGCCGGGCGTTCAGGGCATGGCAGGCCACGCGCTGGTTGGCGTGGAAGATCTCCAGTAACCCGGCGCCCGCGCGCATCTCCACCGTGGCGCCCACCAGGCGGTGCGGGACACTGTAGTAATGGCCTTCGAACTCGACGTGGTAGTCGACGTTGACCTTGGCTTGCTTCCAACGCCCGACCGCATAGCGCGTGGGCGGCAGGGGCGAGAGTGCCGGGGCGTCGAGCAACAGGAAGGCGTCGCGGCGGCAGCCAGGCAGCTTCTGGAACGGGCGCAGGTTCAGATCGGCCATGAGCGCAGCGATCGCCGCGTTGAGCTCGACCAGGCTGAAGAAGCGGCGGTTGCGCAGCCGCGCCAGAATCCACCTCTCGACCAGGAGCACCGCGCCCTCGACCTTGGGTTTGTCTCTCGGGTGCGCCGGGCGTGCGGCCAGCAGCGCACAGCCGTCATGGCGGGCGAACTCCTCGTACGTGCGGTTGGGCAGCGGGTCGTAGGTGTCGGGATGTTTGATCAGCGCGCGCGCCTGGTCGGGCACGATCAGCCGCGGCACGCCGCCGAAGAACTCCAGCGCCTGCACTTGCGCGCCGATCCAGTCGGCGGTGGTCTGGCGCGGCGTGGCGCAGGCGTAGGTGTAGCTCGACGCCCCCAGCGTGGCCACGAAGATCTGCGCGGCGCTGATCTCGCCGGTGGTCGGGTCGGTGATCGGCACGGTCTGCCCGGCGTAGTCGACGAACAGCTTCTCGCCCGCCTCATGCACCTGGCGCATGGAGCGCTTGAGGCGCTGCGCCCACGCGCGGTACTTGATGCAAAAACTCGTGTACTTGTAGGCCTGCGCGTTACCGCGGGCGTACTCCTCCCACAGCAGCATCAGGGTCACGCCGGGGCGTTTGAGCTCCTGGTGAATGACCGCGAAATCGGGGGCGAGCTGATCGCTGGCGCGCGGCACCGGCGGGCGGTACAGCCGCCCCTGCAACTCGACGTCGGTCAGCGTCTGGGCCACCGCCCAGTCCACCCCGGCCGCCCGGGCCAGCGACACGTACTTGCCCACCGCGCTCTTGGACAGCTTGAGCGCGCGGGCCACTTCGCTATAGGTCAACCCAACCTGCAGGTGCAGGCGTAATGCTTCTCGGATCTGGCGCATCGTGATTCTGGTTGTGGGCATCGGCTTCGATCAAAAAATCGACCAGCCTAGACCCGCTCAGGGGATCACTTGCGCGCCTCCCGGCGTCCACGTTCACGCTGAAACAGCGTCCACGTTCAGCCTGAAACGCCGTCCACGATCACGCTGAAATCCCGTCCACGATCAGCCTGAAATCCCGTCCACGATGGGCTGAAATACGCANCGGCACGGGCCCCTATGCCGACGCTCCCGCCGATGACGGCCAGCCGACAGCTCTGCCCCACGCCCTATGAATATCGCAGATCTAGGCGACGCGGTGCGCCAGTCCATTTCGGCGCAGCTCGACATCCTGCCCCCAATTGCAGAGGTCAGTTCGCTGCTGTTCAACTTCGAATCGGACTACGCAAAGACCTTGTGCTGCATGCCCATGCTCGTGCGCTACAGACTTGATGAGTGCCGGATCAAACTCTCGCTGCAAGACTGGCAAACCCTCGATCTGGCAACGCGCAAAAGACTCATCACCGAGGACCTCGATCCACTTGGAGGGAAGAGACGCTATCGGCACCTGCTCGTGCAGGCCATCGTCCATCAGGCCAAGACCCGGGTGGTCAGAATGCCTGCAAGCCAGGAGGAATTGGAATGGAACTGCTTGTATCTGCCGGATCGCGTGCGGCAAGCCGCTGTGGATAAGGCCCTGCGACTTGATGGCCCGCGTGCCTGGTCAGAACTCAACGCCCTGCAACGCTTCACCCTGTTCAAACTGACCCGGCCGGGTCACAGGAATCGCAACTTCACTCTTGCCCTGCGGGAGTTCGGCTTGTGCTCTCAGTCTGCGCCCAAAGAGAGGGGCTGCTCGACCACGGCCGATGCGCTGTTGGCACCGATACCTGAACTCCCATGCAACAAGCCAACCCGAACCTGATTGCAACAGTGTGGCAGATTTGATGCCTGACGGGTCGCCTTGGTTGGCCCCGATCGCGTGATTCGCCCATGCCAGTGGCGTCACGCCACCGATACGTTGCCACCGAGTCGATACCCCATCGCCCTGTACCCACGCTGGCGCTTGTCCCACATCCGCAGCAGCGCCGGGTGACCGGTGTCCACAAAGTCGATGATCCGCACGTCAGTCTTGCTGGCGTGCTCGCGGTGCAGGCGCCCGGCATACTGCTGCAGCGTCCCCTTCCAAGACACCGGCATCGCAAGGACCAGGGTGTCGAGCGGCGGGTGATCGAATCCCTCGCCCACCAGCTTTCCGGTGGACAGGAGGACGCGCGGCGCATCGGGCGCAAGTGTATCCAGATCAGCCACCAGCGCCGCTCGCTGCTTCCTGGACTGTTGATTTCCATCCAGAACTGACCCAGTAACCCCCAGGATTTCCATCTAAATCTGACCCACGTACTAACCCTAACCTGCTGCTTTGTTAAGCAGCAGGAGACCAGGAGTGATAGACGTGGCAACACTGAGTGTTATCAGACGCTGGGCCCTGCGCGAGCAGATGTCCATCCGCGAGATCTCCCGCCGCACCGGTCTTTCTCGCAACACCATCCGCAAGTACCTGCGCGCAGGCGAGTCCGAACCGCACTACGCCAAGCGGGTCAGCCCCAGCAAGCTCGATCCTTTCGCTGGCAAACTCGCTGGCTGGCTCAAGGCCGAGGCTGGCCGATCACGCAAGCAGCGGCGCACCGTCAAGCAGATGCACGCGGATCTACAGACCCTGGGCTACCCGGGCTCCTACAACCGCGTCGCGGCCTTCGTCCGGCTTTGGCACGAGGAGCGCCTGGTGGCCCAGCAGACTACGGGCCGTGGCACCTTCGTGCCCCTGACCTTCGGCCCAGGTGAGGCCTTTCAGTTTGACTGGAGTGAGGACTGGGCGGTTATTGCCGGAGTGCGCACCAAGCTGCAGGTGGCGCACTTCAAGCTCAGCCACAGCCGGGCGTTCTACCTGCGCGCCTATCTGCTGCAGACCCACGAGATGCTGTTTGACGCGCACAACCACGCCTTTGCGGTGTTCGGTGGCGTGCCGCGCCGGGGTATCTATGACAACATGCGCACCGCTGTGGATCGGGTTCGCAGGGGTAAGGAACGGGATGTCAACGCACGCTTTGCGGCCATGGCCAGCCACTTCTTGTTCGAGGCCGAGTTCTGCAACCCCGCCTCCGGCTGGGAGAAGGGCCAGGTGGAGAAGAATGTGCGTGATGCGCGCCACCGGCTGTGGCAAGTCGTGCCGGCCTTCCCGGCCCTCGACGAGCTCAACGTCTGGCTGGAACAACGCTGCCAGGCGCTATGGCGCGAGATTGCGCATGGCAAGCTGCCGGGTACCGTAGCTCACGTCTGGGCCCAGGAGCGGGCCGCCTTGATGCCGGTGCCACGGCCCTTCGATGGCTTTGTGGAACACACCAAGCGGGTCTCGCCCACCTGCCTGATCCACTTCGAGCGCAACCGCTACAGCGTGCCAGCGCCGTATGCCAATCGGCCTGTGAGCCTGCGGGTCTACGCGGATCGCCTGGTTGTCGCGGCCGAGGGCCAGATCGTCTGTGAGCATCAGCGCCTGATCGAGCGCAACCACCATGGCGCTGGCCAGACCGTCTACGACTGGCGCCACTACCTGGCGGTGCTGCAGCGCAAGCCCGGGGCCCTGCGCAACGGTGCTCCGTTCCTGGAGCTGCCTGGAGCCTTCAAGCGACTGCAGGCTGCACTCGTGAAACAGCCGGGTGGAGATAGGGAGATGGTGGAGGTTATGGCGCTGGTGCTGCACCACGACGAGCAGGCTGTGCTGGCGGCGGTGGAACTGGCCTTGGAGGCCGGAGCCGCCAGCAAGACCCACATCCTGAATGTCTTGCACCGCTTGCTCGATGGCAAGCCGGCCCCGGCGCCTGTCACCTCTCCCCAGGCACTCAAGCTGTCTGTGGAACCCCAGGCCAACGTGCTTCGCTATGACCAACTGAGGGAGGTCCGCTATGCGTCATGACCCTGCCATCGCTTCCATCGTGATCATGCTGCGCGAGCTCAAGATGCACGGCATGGCCCAGGCGGTCACTGAACTGGCCGAGCAAGGTGCTCCCGCTTTCGAGGCAGCCCAGCCGATCCTGTCGCAGTTACTCAAAGCGGAGACCGCCGAGCGAGAAGTGCGCTCGGTGGCCTACCAGTTGAAGGGGGCAAGATTCCCGGCGTATCGGGACCTGGCAGGCTTTGACTTCTCGCACAGCGAAGTGAACGAAGCCCTGGTGCGCCAGTTGCATCGGTGCGCGTTCCTGGAGGATGCCAACAACGTGGTCCTCGTGGGCGGGCCCGGCACTGGCAAGACCCACATTGCCACAGCCCTCGGTGTGCAGGCCATTGAGCACCATCACCGCAGGGTTCGGTTCTTGTCCACGGTGGAGCTGGTCAATGCATTGGAGCAGGAGAAGGCCAACGGCAAGTCCGGACAGTTGGCCCACCGGCTGGCCTATGCCGATCTGGTGATTCTCGATGAGCTGGGTTACCTGCCGTTCAGCGCTTCAGGCGGTGCCTTGCTGTTTCACCTGCTGTCCAAGCTGTACGAGCGCACCAGTGTCGTGATCACCACCAACCTGAGCTTCAGCGAATGGGCCGGCGTGTTCGGGGATGCCAAAATGACCACGGCACTGCTAGACCGGCTAACGCATCACTGCCATATTCTGGAAACCGGTAACGACAGCTTCCGGTTCAAAAACAGCTCTGCACAGCAACCCCCACAGACGACCAAGAAGGAGAAGATACCCAAGAACTTATCCACAACGTGAGCTTCAAGTTCACAAACAAGGGTGGGTCAGATCGAGATGAAAATAGTGGGTCAGGTTTGCATGGAAATCAACAAACCGGGATGGCTCGGGCTCCTGTTCGGCAACTACTGGCTGTGGCAGCGCCCGCCATTCGATCTCATGAGATTCGAGCAGTGAGATCAGGCGGGCGTTTTCGACTTGGAGGGCTTTCAGCTCCAAGGCCAGATCGACCTCCGAGCCGTTCATCCGGCGCGAACCGCAGTGAAAGCCGAGTCGTCGCCCAGATGAATGAAGATACGCCCCTGCGCCTGATCGCCTGTCACCTCCAGCCAGCCGCGCCCGCTCATCGGGTCGTTCTCGTCGAACCCTGACCAGGAGAATTCGACACGCGCCACGCCGCCAACCCCGCCGACACGAGCATCGATGTCGCCCTGCACCAAGCCGAATTGGAACGCGCCCGTCAAATCGTCACGGAGCTTGATATGCGCCGGAACTTCGCTATCAAAGTAGTCAGCGTCCCAGACTTCCATGCCGGTAATGCGCCAGGCGCCCAGCACAGCCTTCTCGGATTTGTTCATTCGTCCCCCTCCAATCCGGCCTCCGACCAGATGTGATCAAAGTCATCACCCACGCCCCAGCCGACGTCCTGGCCGAGTTGGCGCACTCGGTCGAGCCGGGCGAGGAATGCTTTCTGCTGCGCCTTGGGCAAGGCCAGCACGTATTTGAGCGCCTGCTCGAACATCCGCACCAGCGCGTCATAAAAGCCATCGTCGTCCATGCCGCATCCGGCCAGAAAATCGAACACTTCCTCGCAGTAAAACACCGTGAGTTCGGCCAAGCCCTCGGGCTGACCAACCGCTTTTTTGTAATCGCTGATGGCCTTTTTGGCCTTGGCTACAGAGATCGGGTTGCGAAAGTGCTGCGGGTGCCAGGCCAAAGCGGCTAGTCAAGTCAGGCCGCCCAACTTCACCCATGTAGTACAGACGAAAGTCGATATACGCCAAGCTCTCGCGTTGGGCTTGGCTCAAACTTTCGACACGCTGAGAGTGCATGGTCAGAGACTCCTGATCCATGCATCACGACCGAAAGACCGCGAGATTTGGATTCACCACTCATCATGGCACCTTGCATGTCATCATTTTGATTACATGACGCGCCATCACTTGTATCTGAGAAAAGAGGGTTAGGTGCCGCTGTTCGCCCAGTCGCAGGCTCCTAGGTGCGTGGGCAGGCCAGCGAAGAAGCCAAGCTCGGCATTTGCTGCACGCTGGATCAAGGCTTGACGGAGTTCAAGCGCAGCATCAGCGTCATCGGATGCTGCGGCGACTCCTGGAAGCCGTAGTGCTCGTAGAACTGCTTGGCGCGGTCGTGCAGGGCGTGGACGAGCAGCGCCCGCACGCCAGCGTTCTGCGAAACGCTCACCGCGCGACCGACTGCGTCCTGCAGCAAAGAGGCTCCGAGCTTGACGCCCTGCGCTCGATGGTCAACGGCCAGTCGGGCCAGAACCATCACTGGAACAGGATCGGGCATGTTGCGTCGCACACTGCTGGTTGCCGCCTGATGTGAAACCGCACCTGCGGCCATCGCGTAGTAGCCGAAGACTCGCGTTTCCTGGTCCGTGACCACGAAGGTGCGGCTGGCGCCGCTCAATTGGTTGGTTAGTGCCCGGCGCTTGAGCCATTCATCGAGACTGGCTTCACCGCAAGCGAAATCGTCCAGGATGTGGATGGCGACGAGCGGATTCGGTGCGCTTAAGTGCAAGCTCATGCCGTATCGGTGCTCCAGGGCGCCTTGACGGACATGAGACGTTCAAGCCCGGGGTTGGGGCCGATAGGTGCGTCGAGCATCGCGGTGAACTGCTTGAACTTGTCAGTGTCCAGGCTGAAAAAGACCTGATCGAGCACCACTGACTGGGCGCGGTCGCAGGCTGCTTCAAGCATGAAGTCTGATCGGTTCTTTCCGAGCAGGCTGGCGGCGTGATCGATCAGGTCGCGCTGCTCAGGCAGGGCCCGCAAATTGATGGCGGCGTCACGCATTGGTTTTCTCCTATTCGTGCATACACAAAAGATATACAGATTGTGACGCAGCGTGTAGCCGTTGTCAATACGCTGGCCCGCCCATCAAGCGCCACACGAAAGCCACACGAAAGTTCGACACTATGCTGACCCGTTCGACCCGGCATGGACCGAATACTTCCAGCTTCGAGGCGACCACCCGGTGCTGCGCGTTGCGCCGCCAAGCATCCTCAAGCATGGGTCACACCAGGACACGGAGACGTTATTGCGACGCTCCCGTTTATTGCCTGACTGCTGTCCTTAGCCGCGCCTGCGTCGATCCTTGCTGCCATTGCGCGACAACCAGAAAACTAAGCCCGTCAATGCGCCTACACCGATCACGGCGACGGCGCACATCACATAAATCCCTGTGACTATTGACATGGAAGTTCCAAGCTCAAATTTAACCTGAAGGTTGTCGTTCTAGGCGACGACGCAGAATGCCTGGCCCGTCGGTCAACTTGCTCCGCAGGCGATGAACTCATGATAGAAGTTGCCGAGCGCATCAAAGGCGCTCATGGAAGGGTCGGTGACGACTTTCTGCACGCTCGCCTGGAGGATGCTGGCAAACCCTTTGAGGGGCGTCATCCTGAGTTCGGGGTGAACCCGGTTCAGTGCGGACGATTTTTCGATGAAGACAAACTGGTCGAGCAGCGTGCCGACTTTTTGCTGCGGCCCAAATCCCTTCTGGATCATGTATTCGTTGGCAGCCCGGTAAATTTTCTCGTCGTCTGAGTCGCACGGCATGGTTTCGCTGCCGTCGGTCAGCCGCTTTGAGACTTTCAACCGACGCGGTCTTTGCGCAGAAACTGCGTGATGCCGTAGATCGCGCCGCCAGCCAGGCCCAGTTTCAGGAGGCGCCCGAGCAGCAAGCGCGAAAGACGCCTGCGCAGCAGCATCGAGACGACGGAGCCCATGATGGAGCCGACGTAGGGGTGGCTGCGGGTAAAGCGAAAAAGACCCAGCACCGAACTGGCCGGGTTGAGCGCACCGAGCACCGAGCCGGAGAGAGCGGCCTTGATCAACCGAGCCGGCTGCGCCCGCTCGCGAAACTGTTCCGCCGCCTGCACGAACTCGACGCGCTCGACGGCGATGCGCGCCACCAAAAGCTGCTTGCGTACCGAGGTCGGCAACTGCTTGGTGAAGTCGGCTGAAGGCTGAGTCATGGCCATGGTGCGACAGCGCAGGAAGCGTAGGTCAGGCTCGGGAGCGCCACACTGCGGCGTCTTTGGCCAGTTCGGCGCGGGTAGCAGCAAAGGGCACAGGGGCATGCCGGATGGCGGCGCGGATGCGGTAGACACCATACGCGGCCACGGCGATGTAAAGCAGGCAGAGCAAAGCCAGCACCAGCCAATGGCTGCGATCCCAGAACAGAATGACGAGCAGCGCGGTGAGGCTGCCAACGGCGAGCAGGCCGAATAGCATGGCCACCGCGCCGAGCACGATCAGCGTCACCAGGCGCTGGCGCTCTTCGGCCAGCTCGATGCTGGCGAGCTCGATGCGGCTTTGCAATAGCGCAGCCGCGCTGCTGAGCAAACGCTGACCGGCCGCGCCCAGGCCTTCGGACTGTCCGGGTTGCGCGTCTTTGGCCATGAGCTGACGAAATCAGCGGCTGCGGTTGATCAGCAGGCCCACGGCCAGGCCCAGGGCTGCGGCCATGCCGAT
Organism: Thiomonas sp. OC7; assembly: GCF_900634595.1. NCBI lineage: Bacteria > Pseudomonadati > Pseudomonadota > Betaproteobacteria > Burkholderiales > Thiomonas > Thiomonas sp. OC7. The sequence continues at coordinate 1,173,881 of NZ_LR131953.1, forward strand.
GGCCTTCCAGGGGTGGTCGTGCACATAGTCGTCGGTGGCCTGAGCCGCGGCCTTGCTGCGCTCGACCACGGCGTCCTGCAGGTCTTGCGCTTTCTCGGCGGCTTGGCGCAGCAGTTTCATGCCGCGGCGCTGCAGTTCAGCGGCTTGCTCGCCACTGCTGGCTGCAGCCTGTTTGAGCAGATCTTCTGCGTGGTCGATCACTAGCGCGACATCGGATTTGATCTCTTGGACTGACTTGGTCATGGTGGACTCCTGAATGGAAAAAACGTGAAACGCTGCGAAACATGTTAGCCCGCAATGCAGCGCCGCAGTTGACGCGCTGCAAACACATCGCTCAAGGGCGCAAGGCGGCGATCAGGCGCTGGGGCTGCAAAAATAAGTCGAGGGCAGCGTGAATGCCGGGAGCGACGAGTTGCGCAGCCGCCAGCGTGAGCGCATGAGTGCATTCCGGCCCGAGGACGGCGATGCCCAGGGTGGCGGCTCGCAGCATGTCCACATCGTTGCGTCCGTTGCCCAGGGCGGCCACGCCGCCGCCTTCGGCCAGCAGGGTGCGCACGCGAGCGGTTTTGTCAGCGCCGGTGAGCACGACGGCGTGACGTACCGGCAGGCCCGCAAGCGTCCGCGCGACCGTGCCGTAGGTGTCTCCGGTCAGCACCTCGATCTCCAGGATCTGGCTCAGCGCGCTCAGGCGCTCGGCCACACCGTCGATCAGCGCGCCGTTGCAGGCGAGGGTGCCGTTGAAGTCGATCAGCAGGTGGCGCAGAGCCAGCCTGTCGGCGCCGGGAATGGCAACGGCCAGCCCGGGCAAAGCAGCGTGGGCACGCGTCATGACGACTCCCGGATACGCTGCACCAGCGCGGTGGTCGAACGTCCCTCGACAAAGGGAATGGCCACCGAGCGGCCGCCCCAGGTCTGCACCAGCGCGGTCTCGGCCAGCGTGGCCATGTCGTAATCGCCCCCTTTGACATACACATCAGGGCGCACGCGCTCGATCAGACTCAAGGGCATGCGCTCTTCGAACAGCGTGACGAGGCTGACGCTTTCCAGCGCGGCGAGCACGGCGGCGCGGTCGTCCTGCGCGTTGAGCGGGCGCTCCGGCCCTTTGCCCAGCAGGCGCACCGAAGCGTCGGAGTTCAGCCCCAGCACCAGGCTGCCCCCCAGTGCGCGGGCGGCAGCCAGATACACCACATGACCCCGGTGCAGGATGTCGAACACGCCATTGGTGAACACCAGCGGCCGCGGCAAGGCGGCCAGCCGCGCTTCAAGGTGCTCTGAAGCCACGATTTTTTCAAGAAAATGCATGGGCCAAAGCTTAGCGGCTGTGGGTGACGCTAGATTCTGCAGGCGCGTTCACTTTTGTTCACGCCTGCGCCAAACGGAAGTCGATATGATTTTGATCAATCTATTTCCATCCATTCATCGATTGACCTGCATGTCGGGCGCTTCGAGAAAGTGAGTCTGTTGCCGTGACCTCCGCATTGTTCGGCCGACTGCGCCTGTTTTGGCGGAACATCGATCCGATGGTGCCCATGACGCTGGTCGGCGCTGCGGTGGGTTTCATCGCTGCAATCGCGGTTGAGGGATTCCGCCAGGCCATGTACGCGGTCATGCGCCTTTACACCGAACAAGAACATCTCGTGGCCGCCGCCGCGGGGCTGCCGCTCTGGGCACGGGTGGTCATCCCCACAGTAGGCGCCACGCTAGGAGGCTTGATCATGTGGGCCGGGCACCGCTGGATCAAGCGTCCGCGCGGGCCGGAATACATGGAGGCGGTGCTGGTGGGCGATGGTCGGTTGCCTCTGGGCCCCAACCTCACGCGCACGCTGTCGTCTCTGGTCGGGGTGAGCAGCGGCATCACCATCGGCCGCGAGGGCACCATGATCCAGTTCGCGGCGCTGGTGTCGTCTTTGTTGGGCCGCATCGGCAAGACGGATGCGGCGCATCGTCGGCTGATCGTGGCGTGTGGGGCGGCCGCTGGTTTCGCCGGGGCGTATCACGCGCCGATTGCGGGCACGCTGTTCGTTGCCGAAATCATTCTGGGCGGTCTGGCGCTGCGTGAAATCGCGGCCGTGCTGGTCGCCGCGGTGATGGGCGAACTCACCACGCAAGCGCTGTTCGCCACCGGGCCGCTATACCTGTCTCACGCCATCCCGGTGGTGGGGTTTTCTGACCTGGTCGATGCCGTGTTCATCGGCGTGATCGCCGGGCTGCTCGGGCCCGCCTTCCTCTGGCTGCTCGACACGGCACGCAAGCGCTATCAGCCGCTGATCAATTTTTTGCCGCTGCGCATGGGGCTGATGGGCCTGCTCATCGGCCTGCTGTCGATGATCCGCCCGGAGGTCTGGGGCAATGGCTACAGCGTGGTGCAATCCATGTTGGTCGATCACTGGGCGCTGTCCACCCTCGTGCTGGTGTTCGTGCTGCGCATCATTGCGGTGACAGCAGCGAGCGCGGCGGGCATTCCGGGCGGCGTGCTCACGCCCACGCTGATGCTCGGCGGCGCCATCGGCCTGATGGTGCAGCACACCCTGCTGCTGGGTGACGCCACGCACGCGCAGGCCTTGTGGGTGCTGGTGGGCATGGGCAGTCTGCTGGCGGCCACCACCCATGCGCCGGCGATGTCGGCCATCATGGTGTTCGAGATCACGCGCAATTACAACGTGGTGCTGGCCGCCATGCCGGCCTGCGTGGTGGCCTCGGTGATCGGTAGCCTGCTGCGCGAGCGCTCGGTGTATGCCGAAGCCCTGGGACTGAAGGAGGGCGCCAGCGGCCGTACCTCGCTGTTCGACGCCATCACCGGGCGCCAGCACGCCGTCTCCAATGCGTCGGTTGGCGACAGCGAAGCGCCGCCGCCGCTCAATCCGCGCAACGTCGATCAGTCGCGCGATTAGGGTTTGGATCAGAAACCGCTCACGCGATGCCGTTCGCGCCAGTCGTGAACGCTATGCGCCAAGTCCGTTAAAGCCGCGGTCACCCGCACGCCCTCGGGCAGACGTTTGCGTAGCGCCGGATTGGAGCCGCCCGCCCACAGCTCGACGGCACGCGGCAGACGGTCACGCAGTTCGGCCAGGGCGTCGAACACCTGCGCGGCCTGCAGCAGAGACGAGAAACTCAGCACCAGCACATCGGCCGCGTGCGCCTGAGCGGCCATGAGCATATTGCCCAGCGGCAGTTGCGCGCCGAGCTGAACGCAGCGGCAACCCTCCAGCGCCAGCATGGCTTCGGCCATGAGCAGGCCCAGCACATGCGGCTCCTGCGGCACGGTGGTCATCAACACTTTGGGACGCGACTGCGCCGCTTCGCCCAGCGGAATGGCGTCGATGGCGGTGCGCAGCACGCGCTGTATGACCTCGGAATACAGGTGCTCTTCAAACACCTCCAGTTCGCCGCGCATCCACGCCTGCCCCACGCCGTAATTGAGCGGAGCGACCACTTCAGTGACAAAGCGGCTGATGCCCATGCGCATCGCGTCTTGCAGCAGTGCGCGCCGCAACAGTTCGGCATCGTGCCGTTTAAGCAGCGCGAGGTAGGCGTGCACTTCGGCGCTTTGCGTCGGCATTTGCTCGCTTCCCGACGCAGCGGCGGCATCGGGCGAAGTCTCGACCGAGCTGCGGCCGCGCGCCAAGGCATCGAGCTCGTCGATCGGCAGTGCCACAACCTGCGCGGGACGGTGCCCGCCGTCGAGCAAACGCTTGATGACCCGCAGGCGCTCGACCTGATCGAGCGGATAGAGCCGGTCGCCCGACGCATCTCGGTGGGGCTGAGGAAAACCGTAGCGCCGCTCCCAGACCCGCAGCGTGTCCTTGCCGATGCCGGTGTCGCGCTCGACGGCGGCAATGCTGAGTTGCAAGGCGGTATTCACGGTGCGGTCGTTCATCGGAAAGATCGTCGTCTTGGACAAAGCATTTCGGTTTGCATTTCTTTGCTTGTCCAGCAGTAGGTAAAGAAGTTGGATCCAAGGTTGAATCCATTAGCGCTTTCTCAGCGTAACAGTATGGTAAGCCGTCTGACCCCAGACTGATAACCCTACTTATGTCTAGGACAAATTTGAAAATACTTGGTACTGAAGTTGAACTCAAGCATCATTGTCCTAGACAAACACCCACCCGTCTACAGGAGTTGTCCATGCACCGCACCACGCTTAACCCGATCTCTCGCTTCGCAGCAGCCGCGCTGCTCGCGCTTGGCGCCCAGCTGTTCAGCCCGTCCGCTTCCGCAGCTCAGTCGGCGCCCGCAGCGTCGGCCACCTGCCCTGCCCTGCTCAACCAGACTTTCCCCCGCCTGCAGGACGACAAGCCCGAGAGCCTTTGCCAATACGCGGGCAAAGTCATCCTCGTGGTCAACACGGCCAGCTATTGCGGCTTCACCCCGCAATACAAGGGGCTGGAGGCGCTGTACCGCGAGTACGGCAAGCAGGGCCTGGTGGTGCTGGGCTTTCCGTCCAACGACTTCCATCAAGAGATGGACAACAACGCCAAGATCGCCACGTTCTGCAAGGACACCTACAACGTGCAGTTCCCGATGTTCGCGCCCTCGCACGTCACCGAGCCCAAGCCGAACGCGCTGTACGAGCAACTCATTCTGGCCACTGGCGATCAGCCCAAGTGGAACTTCTACAAGTACCTGATCGGCCGCGACGGCAAGGTCGTGGGCGTCTATCCCAGCCTGGTCTCGCCAGACAACAAAGACTTTGTTGCCAAGATCAAGACTCTGCTCGCGCAGAAACCCTGAGTCATTTCTCCTCCCCCGCCACCGCCACAGAAAGGCCCGCCATGAACGCCCCGGAAAAACTGTTTGCCCAGGCTGCCGCAGCCACCCTGCCCGATGTGCAGGCCACGCCTGACCGCCGCAACATCGCCATTCAGCAAGTGGGTGTGCGCGGTGTGCGCTATCCCGTGCAGATTCGTTCTGTGCAGGGGGTGCAGCCCAGCGTGGGCACCTTTGAGATGACGGTGGCGCTACCGCCCGAAGTGAAGGGCACACATATGTCGCGCTTCATCGAAATGCTCGAAGCGCACCGCGAGCCGCTCGATGCACAGCAACTTGGCGTGCTGCTGCAGCACATGCTGATTCGCCTGCAGGCCAGCGAAGGCGCCATCACCGCGCAGTTCACCTACTTTGCCCGCAAGACCGCGCCGGTGTCGGGCGTGGAGAGCCTGATGGATTACGAAGTCACCCTGCACGCGGCGCAAAAAGCGGGCGCGCTGACGCTCACGCAGAAGGTGCAGGTGCCGGTCACCAGCCTGTGCCCGTGCTCCAAGGAAATCTCCAATTACGGCGCGCACAACCAGCGCTCACACGTCACCATCGGCGCCACGCTGCGCGGCGATCTGGGGCTGAACGAGCAGATTCGCATCGCCGAGACGGCGGCCTCGTGCGAACTCTGGGGCCTGCTCAAGCGGCCCGACGAAAAGTACGTCACCGAGCGCGCCTACGACCATCCCAAATTCGTCGAAGACCTGGTGCGCGATGTCGCCGTGGCGCTGGAGCGCGATGAGCGCGTGGCCGCCTACACCGTGGAATCGGAGAATTTTGAATCCATCCACAACCATTCGGCGTATGCCTTGGTAGAAGGCCGCAAAACCTAACGCGGCCAGGGAGCCAAAACCATGCGCATCGCCATCATTGGAACGGGAATCTCAGGCCTCGGGGCGGCGTGGGCCTTGCGCCATCGGGCGCAGATCACGCTGTTCGAGGCCGGTTCGCACTTTGGCGGCCACACCCACACGGTGGATGTCGATCTGCCCGGCGAAGTGCCTTTCGCCGTGGACACGGGTTTTCTGGTGCTCAACGAGCGCACCTATCCCAAGCTGCAGGCGCTGTTCGCCGAGCTGGACGTGCCGCTGGCGACCTCCGACATGTCGTTCTCGGTGCAGGCCCCGCTGCCCGGCGGCAATACGCTGGAATGGAGCGGCTCCAACCTGAACACGGTTTTCGCCCAGCGCCGCAACCTGACCCGGCCGACCTTCTGGCGCATGCTGCGCGACATCCTGCGCTTCAACCGTGAGGCCACGGCGCTGGCGCGCAAACCCGACGCCGAACTCGACCTCAACCAGACCGTGGGCGACTACCTGCGGCGCGAAGGCTACGGCGATCCGTTTCTGCACTGGTATCTGCTGCCGATGACCGCCTGCATCTGGTCGTGCCCACCGGGGCAGATGCTCGACTTTCCGCTGGCCACGCTGGTGCGCTTCTGCGACAACCACGGCCTGCTGCAGGTCAACAACCGGCCGCAATGGTTCACCGTGCGCGGCGGCGCGCGGCAGTATGTGCAGAAAATGCTCGCCCAACTGCCCGACGCGCGTCTGCGCACTCCCGTGCAGCGGGTGGTGCGGCATGACAACGGAGTTGAACTGCATACGGCGGGCGGCGCCATCTGGTTCGACGAAGTGATCTTCGCCTGCCACAGCGATCAGGCTCTTGCGCTGATCGATTCCCCCAGTCCGGCCGAGCGCGAAGTGCTCGGGGCCATCCGCTACCAACCCAACCGTGCGCTGCTGCACACCGACACCCGGCTGCTGCCAAAGGCGCGCCAGGCCTGGGCCGCGTGGAATTACGAAAGCACGGTGAACGCCCGCACCGAGCAGCCCACCGTCTGCCTGCACTACCTGCTCAACAAGCTGCAGCCCCTGCCCACGCAACGCCCCATCGTGGTGTCGCTCAACCCGCTGCGCGAGCCCGCCGAGCACACCGTGCTGCGCGAGATCAGCTACGCCCATCCGATCTTCGACCAAGCGGCGATCGACGCCCAACGGCGCGTGCCCGAACTGCAAGGCCAGCGGCACAGCTACTTCTGCGGGGCCTGGTGCGGCTACGGCTTTCATGAAGATGGCCTGAAGTCGGGCTACGCCGCGGCGCAAGCCCTGCTGACCCACGTGGACGCGCAGCCCGCCGACCGCGCCCTGGCCGCATGAAAGCCAGCGCCATGTCTACCGCTGCATCGCCCCACCCGCACCAGCCGCTCATCGGCAGCGGCCCGGTACGGCACCGCCGCCTGCGCCCGACAGTGCATGCGTTCAGCTACCGCGCGATGTTTTTGCTGCTGCCCATGCGCAGCTTGGCGCGCGACCCAGCGCTGCTGCCCATTGCCCGCAACCGCTTTGGCGCGATGAGCTTTTTCGATGCCGACCACGGCGACGGCGGCAGCGACAGCCTGGCCTGGTTGCAAAGCCTGCTCGCGGCGCAAGGCATTCTCGACGCCGATGGCGAAATCTGGCTGCAGACCTTTCCGCGCATCTGGGGTTATGTGTTCAAGCCGGTGAGCCTGTGGCTGTGCGAGCGCGCCGACGGCAGCCTGCGGTGCGCCGTGGCCGAGGTGAACAACACCTTCGGTGAACGGCACTGCTACATCCTCACCCCACCGGCGGGCGAGCGCAGCCTGCAATGGGGCGCCGAATATCGCGCCAGCAAGGTGTTCCACGTCTCGCCGTTCTGCACGGTGGAGGGTGGCTACCGCTTCCGATTCATGCGCAGCACGGGCGCGGGCACAGACCGCATGCTTCTGCGCATCGACCATGACGACGCCCAGGGCCCGCTGATCGAAACCAGCATCAGCGGCGTCCTGCAGCCGCTCACCGCTGCCCGCGCCCGCGTGGCCCTGCTGCGTCACCCCATGCACAGCTTCGGCGTCATTGCGCGCATCCACTGGCAAGCCTTCAAGCTCTGGCGCAAGCGCGTGCCGTTTCATTCCAAGCCCCTTCCTCCTGACCATTTCGCGAGCCGATCATGAACGCCAGCGACCGCAGCCTGTCACCGCTCTCTCTCGACCCGACCCTCGCCGCAGGCCAAACCCGCAAGCCGCGCAAACCCCCGCTGGCCGCGCGCGGCGTGCTGCGGCTGCTGGAACGCCTGCAGATCGGCCGCCTCGATTTTCACGGCCCGGATGGCATCTGGCGGCACTTCGGCCAAGACGACAACGGCCCGCATGCTGAGGTCGCGCTGCACGACTGGGCCGTCATGGGCGAAGTACTCAAGCGCGGCGACATCGCCTTTGCCGAAGCCTGGATGCGCCGCGCCTGGGACACACCCGATCTGCCCGCGCTGCTCAAGCTGCTGGTGGCCAACCGCGAGATCATCGCCCGCGCGCTGCATGGCAGCCTGTTGGGCCGGCTGCCCGACCGCATCCGCCATCTTCTGCGCCGCAACAGCCGCGCCGGAAGCCGCGACAACATCCACGCGCATTACGACATCGGCAACGCCTTCTACACGCTCTGGCTCGACCCGAGCATGACCTACTCCAGCGCCCTGTTCAACGGCAACCCCGCGCAGACGCTGGAACAGGCGCAGGCCGCCAAATACGCCCGCGTGCTCGACCAGCTGCAACTTCAGCCGGGCGCGCGGGTGCTGGAAATCGGCTGCGGCTGGGGCGGCTTGGCCGAAGTCGGTGCGCAGCGCGGGCTGCGCCTCGACGGCATCACCCTGTCCACCGAACAGATCGACTACGCCCGCAACCGGCTCGCGGGCCTTTCCCCCGAAGCCCGGCTCGAACTGTGCGACTACCGCGATCTCGACCGCATCGCCCCGCCAGACGGCTACGACGGCATCGCCTCCATCGAAATGTTCGAGGCCGTGGGCGAGGCCTACTGGCCTGGTTTTTTCCGCACCGTGGCGCGCCAACTCAAACCCGGCGCACGCGCCTGCATCCAGACCATCACCATCGCCGACGATCTGTTCGACGACTACCGGCGCGGTACCGACTTCATCCAGCGCTACATCTTCCCCGGAGGCATGCTGCCTTCGCGCCGCGCTTTCATCGCGCAAGCCAAGGCCGCAGGGCTGGAGGTCGTCGAAGAGCTGGCCTTCGGCGCCGACTACGCCCACACCCTGGCGCTATGGCGCGAACGCTTCACCGCCCAGCTCGAAGCGGTGAAGGCCCAGGGTTTCGACGACCGCTTCCTACGGCTGTGGACCTTCTATCTCGCCTACTGCGAGGCGGGTTTCAGCCAGGGCTCAACCGATGTGTGGCAGTTCACCCTGCGCCATGCCCGCGCGCACTGACACCAACTTGCACGGGTTGTCACGCCGTGCGGTGTTGCTGGCCTTGACCGCCTCGGCGCTGCCCCGGCGTGCGTGGGCACAAGCGTCTGCAGGCGTCCCAGGCGAAGTCAGCGCCGCGATTTCGCAGGCCCGGCGCGCGGGCAGCGGCGACTTTCGTTACTTCGGTTTTCTGGTCTATCACGCCACGCTCTGGGTCGGCCCGCAAGGCTTGGGCGCAGAACTGGGCGATACGCCCTTCGCCCTGCAATTGCGATACGCCCGCAGCCTCAAGGGCGCCGACATCGCGGCGCGCTCCGAGGAGGAGATGCGCAAACTCGGTGAAGGCACGCCGCAGCAACGCGCCGCCTGGCTGCAAGCCATGCAACGGCTTTTCCCCGACGTGACCGGCGGCGACACCCTGACCGGCGTGTTCACCCCCGCGGGCGCCCTGCTTGCGCAGACCCGCTTTTACTTCAACGGCGCGTTGCGCGGCGCTGAAAACGGCGTGGCCTTCGCCCGCGCGTTTTTCTCCATCTGGCTGTCGCCGCAAACCCCCGCCCCCGGGCTGCGCCGCGATCTGTTGGCCAATCTGGGCGAACAGTCCACTCGGCCATGAGCGCGCCGCCTGCCGTCTTACCCGCCGCAGCGGCTGCACTCACGCCCGCCGCCGCGCCGCTGCACGCCCTGGCGTTGTTGCGCTACGGCGCACCCAGTCTGGCGTTTGCCTTCGTCGCTCTGCCGCTTTACGTCTATCTGCCGGAGCATTACGTCACGCGTTATGCGGTGCCGCTGGGCTATCTTGGCGCCGTACTGCTGCTCACCCGTTTTACCGACGCGCTGTTCGACCCCTGGCTGGGGCGGCTGGCCGATCATCTGCTGCGGCGCGGATGGGCCAAACCTGCGCTGCTCGCGGCCTGCGCGCTGATGTTCGCGGGGTTTGCCGCATTGTTCGCGCTGCCCGCGCTGCTTCCCTTTGCTGCGGGCGAATGGCGCTTCACCCTGCTGTTCATCGCGGCGCTGCTGCTGACCTATCTGGGGTTCAGCGCCGCGTCCATCGTGCATCAGGCCTGGGGCGCCACCCTGGGCGCCGACGAGGCACAGCTCGCCCGCACCGTGGCCTGGCGCGAAGGGCTGGGCTTGGCCGGGGTACTGCTCGCGGCCGTCGTGCCGCAGCTCGGTGGCGCGACTGCGCTGGTCGCGGTCTTCGCCGTCGCCCTGATCCTCAGCCTGGCGCTGCTGCGGCGCGCGCCTGACCCCGCGCCCCACCATGCCGTCGCCCACGCCAAACTGCATTGGCGCAGCCTGCTGGCGCCGCTGCACAACCGGCGCTTCGTGGCCCTGCTCGCAGTGTTCGTCACCAGCGGCATCGCAGCCGCCATTCCGGCCACGCTGGTGCTGTTTTTCATCCGCGACCGGCTCGATGCGGCGGCGCTGTCAGGCGCGTATCTGTTCGCCTATTTCGCCGCGGCCGGGCTGCTGGTGCCGATCTGGCTGCGCGCGGTGCGGCGCTGGGGCGCGGCGCGCTGCTGGCTGCTGGGCATGGGGCTGGCTGTGGCGGCTTTCGTCTGGGCAGCGCTGCTGCAGCCGGGCGATCGCTGGGGCTATGCGCTGGTGGTGGTGCTGTCGGGCGCGGCGCTCGGGCCCGATCTGGTGATGCCGCCCGCGCTGCTCGCCGGGGTGATCCGCGCGGTCGGGCACGGCAACCGGCTCGAAGGGAGTTACTTCGGCGTGTGGAACTTTGCGACCAAGCTGAACCTCGCACTGGCTGCCGGGCTGGCTTTGCCGCTGCTGGCGCTGTTCGGCTACCGACCGGGCACGCTGGAAACCGGGGTGCTGCCCCCGCTGGTGGTGGCGTACTGCCTGTTGCCGTCTTTGCTCAAGCTCGTGTCTGCCGGGCTGCTTTGGCAATTTTTTGTTCGCGGTCGGTCAGGCCCGGCCGCGTTTGCTTCCTGAATGGAGAGTCTTCCCATGTCGTTCAAATCTGCTTTGCACTCCTGGATGTCGTTTCGTCGCGGCTGGCTGCTGGCCGCGGTGCTGGGCATCAGTCTGCTGTCGGGCTGCGCCAGCGTCACGCCGCTGGCTTATCGGGGTCAGACGCCCACGTTCGATCTCAAGCAGTATTTCAACGGACGGCTCACCGCGGTGGGCATCGTGTTCGACCGCTCGGGCAAGATGACGCGGCGCTTTCATGTGACCATCGACGCCTCCTGGAAGGGCGACGTGGGCACGCTGGACGAACACTTTGTCTACAACGACGGTGCCAAGCAGGAGCGCATCTGGACCATCCGCGAGCTGCCCGAAAAAGATGGCGAGAAGCGCTATATCGGCACCGCGGGCGATGTGATCGGCGAGGCCATCGGCCGCGCGGCGGGCAATGCGCTGAACTGGCACTACACCCTAGCGCTGCCGGTGGATGGCACGGTCTACAACGTGCAGTTCGACGACTGGATGTATCTGATGGACGATCATGTGCTGCTCAACCATTCGGTCATCACCAAGTTCGGCTTCAAGGTGGGCAGCGTGTTCCTGTCGTTCAACAAGCCCTGATGACCATGCCGCTCAACCCGCGCATCACTGGCTGGAAAGAACGGCGCGTCTGGGTGATCGGCGCGTCCACCGGCATCGGCCGCGCCACCGCCTTCGCGCTGCTGCAGCGCGGTGCGCGGGTGGCGGTGTCGGCGCGCAATGCGCAGGCGCTGCAGCAGATCGACGGCGCCCTGCCCCTGCCGCTGGACGTGACCGATGCGCAGGCCCTGCGCGCCGCGATGCAAAGTCTGCAGCACGACTGGGGCGGCCTCGATCTGCTGCTCTACTGCGCCGGCACCTACCGCCCTATGCGTGCCACCGAATTCGATCTGGCCAGCGCCTTGCAGCATGACGATGTGAACTACCGCGGTGCGCTGCACGCCCTCGATGCCGCGCTGCCGGTGTTCAACGCCCAACGCGCGGGCCATATCGCCCTGGTCAGCAGCGTGGCCGGCTTTGGCGGGCTGCCACAGGCGCTGGCCTATGGGCCGACCAAGGCCGCTTTGATCAATCTCGCCGAAACGCTTTACCTCGACCTGCGCCCGCTGGGCATCGGCGTGCATGTCATCAACCCCGGCTTTGTGGAAACGCCACTCACCGCGCAGAACACCTTCGCCATGCCCGCGCTCATCACCCCGGAACAGGCGGCCACCGCCATCCTCGCCGGACTGGAAGCGGGCCGCTTCGATATCCACTTTCCGCGCCGCTTCACCCTGTGGCTCAAGCTGCTGCGGCTGCTGCCGCGCGGGCTGTATTTCCGCATTGTCAGCCGCTTCACCGGGCTCTGAACGCAGCGGCGGGCGCGACCCGCCGCCATGCTCCCGTCTGTATGAAAACACGCATGACCTCAGGGTGAAGACACGTTAGATTCGTGTCTAAAAGCAACGGCCACGCCCCCCATCGCGCGATGGCCCAACCCGAGGAGAACTTGATGGATCGCACCTTGCATCGTCGCGAGTGGCTAACGCTGGCCGCCGCGAGCACCGCGGCTTTGATCGCGCGCCCGGCCTGGGCCGTGGTCGCGGCACAGGCCGAAACCCCGCTGCAAAGCTTCACCGGACCAGGCGCCAATCCGTTCTGGAACAGCGTGGGGCCGTATGTGACCTACCCGCAGAAATCGCCGCTGCTGCGCCTGACCGACCGCCCGATTCAGCTCGAAACCCCGCGCGCCTATTTCCGCAGCGCCATCACGCCCAACGAGGCGTTCTATGTGCGCTATCACTTGCCCGATATTCCCAACGCGATCGACCTCAAGACCTGGCGTCTGGAACTCACCGGCAACTTCAAGCGCCCGCTGCAGTTGAGCTTCGATCAGCTCTTGCGCGAGTTCCGCAGCGTGGATATCGCCGCGGTGAACCAATGCTCGGGCAATTCTCGTAGCTACTTTCAGCCGCGCGTGCCCGGCGGGCAGTGGGGCAACGGCGCGATGGGCAATGCCATGTGGACGGGCGTGCGCCTGCGCGACGTGCTGGCCCGCGCCGGTATCGAAAAGGGCACGGTGCAGATACAGTTCGAAGGTCTCGACCACGGACCGGGCCCCGAGGGCAAAGGATCGCACCGCTTTCTCAAGTCGTGGGACGTCCACGAGCCCATTCTCGACGAGGCCATCATCGCCTACGCCATGAACGGCGAGCCGCTGCCCATGCTCAACGGCTTTCCGGTGCGGCTGGTCATGCCGGGCAAGTTCGCCACTTACTGGACCAAGCACCTCACCCACATCCGCGCGCTCACCACGCCGGACACCAACTTCTGGATGTACCCGGCCTATCAGATTCCGGATACCCCCAACGGCAGCACCACGCCGGAAGCGCTCAAAGCGGGCAAGGTCAAGCTGGTGCCCATCGGTCATGTCAACATGCCCGTGCGCTCCTTCATCATCGACCCGGACGACAGCGCGCCCGTGGTGCACGGCCTGCCCACGGTGATCCGCGGCATCGCCTTCAGCGGCATGGGCGGCATCCGCAAGGTCGAAGTCTCCACCGACGGCGGCCAGACCTGGAAGGCGGCCAAGCTGGGGCGCGATCTCGGGCGCTATTCGTTCCGCGAGTTTGAACTGGCGTGGAAGCCCGAACTACCCGGCTTGCAGACGCTGGCGGTGCGCGCCACCGACACCGGCGGACATGTGCAGCCCGACACCGGGGTGTGGAACCCCGGCGGCTATCTGTGGAACAAGATCGAGCGCCAGCAGGTGCTCGTGCTCGGCGCCTGAACGGGAGAGAAGATCATGCAAAAAACCCTCAACCTGCTCACCCTCGCTGCCGCCGCTGGGCTGGCGCTGTTGACGCTGTCCCTGCCCGCGGCACTGGCCGAAACCCCACGCCCCGGGCTGTTGAGTGCCGGCGACTATGCCGCAGGCCCGCTGGGCTCGGAACTGCAGCCCGCGCGCGTGCAGCCGGGCAACGGTGCGGTGTATCGCGTCGGCAAGTGGCCCACCTACACCGCCGAGCTGGCCGCAGGGCCCGGGCGCGATGCCACGCTGGGCAACTGCAGCATGTGCCACAGCGTGACCTACATCACCCAGCAGCCCCCGCTGCCTGCGGCGACGTGGAAAGCCGAGGTGCACAAGATGATCAAGGCTTTCGGCGCACCCATCCAGGAAGCGACGGCCAAGGAAATCATCACCTACCTGCAGACGCACTACACGCCTGAGACCCGCAAGGAGTGAAAGTGCAGTTGGACTGCGCGTTAGCGCGCGTCGTCAACCGTTCTTGATGCGGCTGACGATGGCGTCGGTAAAGCGCTGGGTATTAGCCCGCCCGCCCAGATCGCCGGTGCGGATGTGGTCCACATTCAGCGTGTCGGAGATCGCCTGGCGCAGGCGGTTGGCCTTGTCGTGCATATCGACATGGTCGAGCATGAGGGCAGCGGCCAGCATCAATGCGATGGGGTTGGCGATGCCCTTGCCCGCGATGTCAGGCGCCGAGCCATGCACCGCCTCGAAAATGGCTGCATCTTCCCCGATGTTGGCGCCGGGCGCCATGCCCAGTCCACCCACCAGCCCTGCGGCCAGATCCGACAGAATGTCGCCGAACAGATTGGTGGTCACCAGGGTGTCGAACTGCCACGGGTTGATCACCAGCTTCATGCAGCAGGCATCGACGATCACGTCGTCGAGCGCGATCTGGTCGGCGTACTTCTCCTTGTGCAGCATATAGGCCGTTTCTAGAAAGATGCCGGTGAGCGCCTTCATGATGTTGGCCTTGTGCACCACCGTGACCTTCTTGCGCCCCAGCGCGATGGCGGTGCGGAAGGTGTAGTCGAGGATGTTGCGCGCGCCCTGCCGCGTGTTCACCCCGGTCGCGATGGCCACGGCGTGCGGGTCGCCGTCGATCGGGATGTAGTGCTCGTAGCCCATATACAGGCCTTCGACGTTCTCACGAAACACCAGCAGATCGATGTTGTCATAGCGCCCGCCGGGAATCAGCGTTTTGGTCGGGCGCATATTGGCGTAGAGCTTGAAGGCCTCACGCAGGCGAACATTGCTGGAGCGATAGCCGCCGCCCGAGGGCGTTTCCAGCGGCCCCTTGAGCGCCAGCCGCGTGGTGCGAATGCTGGCCAGCGTGGCCGCGGGCAGCGGGTCGCCCGCGGTCTTCACCCCGCCCAGGCCCGCCACCTGCGCGTCCCAGTCGAAGGGATCGCCCAGCGCGTCGAGCACGGCCAGGGTGGCCTCCATGATTTCGGGGCCGATGCCGTCTCCGGCGATCAGGGTGGCGGGAATGCTTGGGGTCATCGAAGTCTCCGTTGATGGGGCGCTGATTCAGCAAGCAAGGTGCGTGCCGCAACGCATGATGGCTAGAGCCTGTAAGACCCTAAACTGTAGCGAACGCATTCGACAACTAGGGAGCGAATATGAATTTCCGCAGCGGTCTGGTCATCCTGGTGATCGTGCTCATCGCCATCTTTTCCGCACTGAACTGGAGCGTGCTGATGGCGCCCACCGATCTGTCGCTGGGCTTCACCACGGCGAAGGCGCCGCTGGGGCTGATCATGCTCGGGCTCATCGTGGCGCTGGCGGCGGTGTTCCTGATTTACATCGTGGTGCTGCAGGCCGGGATGATGAGCGATTCACGCCGCGTCGCCAAAGAACTCAAGGCGCAGCGCGAACTGGCTGACAAGGCCGAAGCCTCGCGCTTCGACGAGTTGCGCCAGTTGCACAGCACCGACATGGACAAGCTGATCGCGCGCATCGACCAACTCGACCGCGAATTGCGCAGCGCCATCGAGGCCAATGCCAACGGCCTGAGCGCCGCTCTGGGCGAAATCGACGACCGTCTGCAACGCACGGGCACGCCGCGGTTGATGGGGTGAACACTCCCCCTCCCAACCTCCCCCACTGCGTGGAGGAGGAGTAAAAAGAGGCGCTTTACTCCCTTCTCACTCGTGGGGAGGGTTGAGGTGGGGAGGATGTCGATGCTCCGATCTGCATCACGCTAGGCGCCAGACAGGTTGTGGCGTTACAGGCCTGCACCCGCAGCGCCAGCGCGGCGCGCTGAGCGGGCGACAGGGCGGGTAGATTCAACGTCACCCGCCCTTCCCAGACCACAATGCCCTGAGGTGCGAAGGCCGGACGAAACAGCAGCGGCGGCGGATAGCGCACACCCGGCAACGGCTGGCCGCCGACCAGCACGGTGGCGGCGATCAGATTCGGTTCGGAAGCCGGGTTTGCATTGATGTGAAACCCCGGCGCGATGTGCAGTTGCATCCGATCGCTCGCCAACCATTTCACCTGCACACGGTCTGAGGAACACGCGCCTTGCGGCAGCCCAGCGCAATCTGCAGGCCGGATGTGGGTTGTCTGCGGCAGCGACGCAAACACCGCGCGCCCCGCAGCGCTACCCAGCGTCTGCAGCAGATCGGGCCAATCGAGCGGGCGCGCCTGCACTTGCAGCGCCAGAGGCCGCAGCGCGCGGCGTGCCGCATCAGCCCAATGCGCCTGCCCGGTGCGCTGCGCCAATTCAAGCAGCACGGCAATGGCCGCGCTCTGCCCCGAAGGCCGATGCACATCACCCTGCAAGGGCGTGGGGAAGGGCAAGGCATCGGATGTGGGCGCCGAGCGCAGGCTGCCATCTGGCGCGGCAAACCGCTGCAGCATGGCCGCGGCCAGATCGCTGGCGCGCTGGCTCCAGCGCGCATCGTGCTGCACGCTGGCGAGGGTGAGATAGGCGCGGGCAAGCTCGGCGTAATCGTCGAGAAAACCGGGATTGCCGACGTGCCCGCCCGCCCATTGATGCACCAGCAGACGCTGATACGGGTTCCAGGCGTGCTGCCACTCCCAATCGGCCACGCGCATGGCCGCCTCAGTCAGCGCGCGGTCGTCCAGCACCATGCCCGCCTGAGCCAGCGCGCGGATGGCCATCGCGTTGTCGGCGGTGACGATCTTGTCATCGCGCCGCGGCTGCGGGCGATGGTTGCGCGCGGCCAGCAGGGCGCGGCGCTGAGGCGCGAGTTGTTCCAGCCGCGCGACCCACTGCCCCTGCCGCAGCAGGTGCTCGGCCACGTCGCGCCGCTGGCGCAGCACGCCGGATTCGCTTCCCGGGTGCACGGGCGCCAGCGCATAGAGCGCAAACCACGCCTGCGCCTGCCGCGGGCCGAGCACGGCATCGATCTGGGCCGTCGTCCACAGATCGGTGGCGCCTTCCACCCCGCCGGTCTCGGCGGCGATGGCCGTGGCGAACACGCCTTGTGGCAGGCGCAGATCGCGCAGCAAAAAGCGCGCGGTGCGCTGCGCCGTCCAGCGCAGGTCGGGCAGCCGGGTCTGCGCGTAGGCCCGCGCATAGACCGAGAGCAGTTGGGCGTTGTCCGACAGCATCATCTCGAAATGCGGCACCGACCAGCCGGGATCGACGGCGTAGCGGCGAAAACCGCCGCCGAGCTGATCCATCAACCCGCCCTGCGCCATAGCCTGCAGCGTGAACACCACGGCATGCGTCGCTTTCGGCTCGCCCGTCCCGCCACGCGCCAACAGCCAGGCCAGCAGCGGCGGCTGCGGAAAACGCGCGGCAGAAGTGGCTGAGGCGAAGCCGCCGTCGAGGGCGTCGAAGCGGTGCAGCACCTCGGTCTGCGCGGTCTGCGTCCAGGCCGCAGGGTCGATCGGCGCCGAGGCATCGCCCGCAATGGCCGCAGCTTGCATGGCCTGCGCGATCTGCGCGGCGATGCGCTTGACCTCGGCCGGATGCTGCGTCCAGTTCTTGTGCAAGGTCGCGAGCAGGGTGGGAAAGCCCTCCTGCTGCGCCGTGGCCTTGGGCGGGAAGTAGCTGCCGATGTAGAACGGCTGCAGATCGGGGGTGAGGAAAACGTTGTTCGGCCAGCCGCTGTCGCGCGTCATGAGTTGCCGCGCCAGCATGTAGATGTGGTCGATGTCGGGCCGCTGTTCGCGGTCGACCAGCACGTTGACGAACCAGCGGTTCATCAACGCGGCGATCTGCGGGTTGCGGTAAAGCTCGCGCTGCGCCACATGGCACCAGTAGCAGGCGGAGTAACCGATGGACAGATAGATGGGCTTGTTCTCGCGCCTCGCCTTGTCCAGCGCCTGCGGCCCCCACGGGTACCAGTCCACCGGGTCATGGGCGTGTTCCAGCAGATAGGGATCGTGCGAATCCGCGAGATGATTGGTGCGCGGCGACGCCGCCTGCGCGGTCACGCCCCCGGCGAAAAGGAAGCAAAGCGCCGCGCCGCGCAACCACGCGATCCAGCCCATGCGGCCCGATGGATGATGCTGCGACACCATCGCGTTCAGCCTGCCATAAGGGGTGGCAGTCGCAGCGCTACAGCCTGCTCGCGTGCGGCCTGCACCGCCTGCGCAATCGCCGTGGCCTTGCCGCCGGATTGCGTCACTTGCTGCGCAATTGCCCCCGCGTCCACGCCCTGCGCCGCATCCAGTGCAGCCAGCAGGCGCGCGCGTTGCGGATACGGTTGCTGCGGAAAATCGCCGCCGCGTCCGCGATGATCGGCTTCGCAGGCCAGCAGCGCCTGCGCGAATCGCTCCGGTCGCCGCAAGGCGTCGCAGCGCTGCAGCAGACGCAGTGTGGCCTCGGCGCCAAAGCCCAGACAGCGGTGAATATTGCCGTGCTCGGCGGCCACCACGGCGGCCAGCTCGGCGCAGTCGGTCGGCACGCGCAGTCTTCGCGCCACTTCGGCCGCCAGCGCCACGCTGCGCTGCTCGTGTCCGATATGGCGCGGCAAGACATCGACAGGTGTCGTGCCCTTGCCCAGATCGTGCATCAGACAGGCCCAGCGCACTACCAGCGGGGCGTCGAGTGCGACCGCCGCCTGCAACACCAGCATGACGTGCACCCCGGTGTCGATCTCGGGGTGATAGTCAGCCCGCTGCGGCACGCCCCACAACCGGTCTAGCTCTGGCAGCAGCCGCGCCAGCGCGCCACATTCGCGCAGCACGGCGAACAGGCGCTGCGGCTGCGGCTCCATCAGGCCGCGCGCCAGTTCCTGCCACACCCGCTCGGGCACCAGCGCGTCCACCTCGCCCGCATGCACCATGTGGCGCATCAAGTCCATGGTTTCGGGGGCGACGGAAAAATCGTCGAAGCGCGCCGCGAACCGCGCCAGCCGCAGAATGCGCACCGGGTCTTCCGCAAACGCCGCCGAGACATGCCGCAACACCCGCGCCTGCAGATCGCGCCAGCCGCCGTAGGGGTCGATAAGCGTGCCATCCGCCGCGCGCGCCATGGCGTTGATGGTGAGGTCGCGGCGCAACAAATCTTCCTCCAGCGTGACCTCGGGCGCCGCCTGCACGACAAATCCCCGATAGCCCGGCGCCGTCTTGCGCTCGGTGCGCGCCAGGGCGTATTCCTCGTGGGTTTGCGGATGAAGAAACACCGGAAAGTCGCGCCCCACCGGCAGAAACCCAGCATCGATCATCTGCTGCGGCGTGGCCCCCACTACCACCCAGTCGCGGTCCCCATGCGGACGCCCGAGCAAGGCATCACGAACCGCACCGCCGACGACATAGGCCTGACCTGGGGGATGGGCAAGAGAAGAGGACATACGGTCAAATTGTCCAACTTTCATACAGCCACTTTTCCAGTACTCGAAAAAATAACGGTTACGCCAAATCCACCGCGGCGTCCCGCGGCGACGCTGCTTCGCTTAGACTTTACAAAGTCGCAAACAACGACAAACAGCGATATGAGCCCGGTCATCGAAATTCGTATTGAATAGTGACCGTTCCTCTTCATTTTTCTGCAGGAACATCACGGCATATGGGGCAAGAAACACAAGCGCGAGTTGCCGACTCCTGGTGCGAGGACATTGCACAGTGGGCGGAGCATTTGCCGCTGATGGCCGCTTGTTTCGATGCGCACAGCCACTTGTTGTATTGCAATACGGCGTATGCGAACTGGCTGGGCAAGACCCCGACGGAACTGCTGGGCAAGTCGCTGGATGCCTTGGTTCCGCATGAAACGCTGGTCACCATCACGCAACACATTGCCGCCGTGCTGCGCGGCGAGATCGCGCAATACGAACGCCAGGGGCATCACGCAGGACGCCAGGCGAAAAGATGGCTGCGGGTGCGGCTGGTGCCTTTTCCGCCCGATGAACAAGGCGCGGTACTCGGCTATTTCTGCTTCATGCAGGACACCACCCGACTGCATGCCAGCGACACCTCGCTCGACCTGCTGCGCACCAGTCCGGGACTGACGGTCTGGGAACTCGATCTGCAGACCGGGCAATTGCACGCCGAGCAGAACTGGCTCGACGAGGCGCACCGGCATGAGCCCAAGACCTTCACCATTCCGGAATGGATGGGCCATGTGGCGCCAGCCGATCTGCCCGCGCTGGAACAGGCGATTGCGCGCATCAGTGCCCCCGATGGTTTTGTGCAGACGGTCGAGACCCGCTTCATCCGCGTGGACGGCAGCACAGTGACCACCATGAACCACGGCATGGTGCGCGAGCGCGGGCCCGATGGCGTCGCCACGCGCATCTTCGGCCTGACCTGGGATATCACCGAGTTGCGGCAAACGCAGACCCGGCTGCAGCGCAGCGAGAGCCGCTTTCGCATGCTGGCGGAGTTGTCGAGCGAGTGGTTCTGGGAGTCCGACCCCAACGATGTCCTGATCTACATCACCCGCAGCTCGCGTCGCGCTAGCGAGTCTCCGCTGGCAACGCTCAATCTGGTGGGGCACAACCTCAATTCGCTCTATCCGGGGCAGGAGTTTTCGCCGGAATGGGCGCAACTGCGCTTTCTCATGGAAGAACATGAAGAGGTGCGCGATCTCATCGTGCCATTCCGCCTCGGGCCGGATCAGGCCTTGCTGTGGTGGCGTATCGACGCCTCGCCGATGATCGACCATCTCGGTCTGTTTCAGGGTTACCGCGGCGTGGTGCGCGACGTCACCAAGGCGCACCAAGCCGAAGAAAAACTCGAACTCGCCGCCTATCGCGATACGCTCACCGGCCTGGCCAACCGCACCCTGTTCGAAAAGCATGTGGAAGACGCTATTGCCGTCACCCCGCCGGGACAGAGCTTCGCGGTGCTCTTCATCGACCTCGACCGTTTCAAGCTGATCAACGACGCGCTGGGCCACGCCGTCGGCGACAAGGTCCTGGTGGAAACCGCGCAGCGCCTGGTGCAGCTCGCCCGGCCCAACAACACCGCCGCGCGCTTTGGCGGCGACGAATTCCTCATCCTGGCCCGCGACGCGCATGACGCCGCGCAGGCCCTGCGCATGGCCATGCTGGTGCAGCAGTCGCTCGGCGAGCCCATGCACCATGCCGAGCGCACCCTGCAGACCACCGCGAGCATCGGGGTAGCGGTGTTCCCGCAGCACGGCCGCACCACGGCCGAACTGCTGGGCCGCGCGGATGCGGCGATGCATGAGTCCAAGATGCTGGGGCGCAATCGCGTCGAGTCATTCTCGGTGGCGTTGCAGTCGCGCATCGAACGCCGCTCGCAACTGGAAGAAGAGCTGCGCGCAGCCATTGCCAACCGGCGCTTCGAGGTGCATTTCCAGCCCATTTGGTCACGCAAGCAAAACGTGCTGCTGCACGACGACTCCGCCACGCTGGAGATCCTGCGCGGCGCCTACGAGATCGCTGGGGTCGAGGCCCTGGCGCGTTGGACGCGCGGCAACGGCGAGCGCGTGCAGCCCGACGAGTTCATCACCATCTTGGCCGACTGCGGCCTGCTCGACAGCTTCGGCCCGGTGATGATGTCCGTCGCACTGGAAGGCTTCGCGCGCCTGCGCAAGGAACAAGGCTTCACCGGCACCATGGCCTACAACGTGTCGCCGCGACAACTGCATGTGAACGCCTGCGTGTCCTGCATCTTCGACATGGCGGCCAGTTTCGACGTACCACGCGACAAACTGGTACTCGAACTCACCGAAAACGTGGAAATCGAGCACAACCCCGACCTGCTCGCGGTGTTCGAGCAATTCCGCCAGATGGGCGTGCAGCTCTCGCTCGACGACTTCGGCGTGGGCTATTCCAACCTCGGCTATCTCACCCGCCTGCCGGTGTCGCAGATCAAGATCGACCGCGCCATTGCCTCGGGCGTGAGCACAGACCGCTTCAAAGCCGCCATCGCCCGCGCCACCCTCACCATGGCCAAGACCCTCAACCTGGAAGCGGTGGCCGAGGGCGTGGAAACCGTCGCCGACCTGCTGTGGATGGAGCGCGCGGGCTGCCCGATGATTCAGGGCTGGGTATTCTCCCGCGCCCTCAATCTGCAGCAGACCCTGAACCTGCTGCGCGACCTGCGCACCCAGCAAACCCACTGACGCCCGCCACACCCAGGACAGGAACACGCCGCCGCCCCAAGGCGACGGCTGCCCCCTCGGGGGGCAGCGCAGGCGAAGCCTGAGCGTGGGGGCAACACACCGCCGCCGCAGGGCCGCCCCAAGGCGGCGGCGGCCCCCTCGGGGGGCAGCGCAGGCGAAGCCGAAGCGTGGGGGCTCCTACTCCGGCCGCAGCTCCCGCCGCAGAATCTTGCCGACCGGCGTCTTGGGCAGTTCGCCGCGGAACTCGATGAACTTGGGCCGCTTGTAGCCGGTGAGTTGCTCATGCAGGAAGTCGCGCAGTTGCGCTTCAGTCAGCGCCGGATCTTTTTTCACCACGAACAGCTTGACCGCCTCGCCGGAATTCGCGTCAGGCACGCCTACCGCGGCGGCTTCGAGCACGCCGGGATGCATCACCGCCACGCCCTCGACTTCGTTGGGATAGACGTTGAAGCCCGACACCAGAATCATGTCCTTCTTGCGGTCGATGATTTTCACGAAGCCCCGCGCATCGATCTCGCCGATATCGCCGGTGCGTAAAAAGCCGTCGGCGGTAAAGGTGCTGGCGGATTCTTCCGGGCGGTTCCAGTAGCCGCGCATCACCTGCGGCCCGCGCAGGGCAATTTCTCCGGGCAGGCCGGGCGCCACTTCGCGGCCGTTGTCGTCCACCAGTTGCAACTCGGTGGACGGAATCGGCATACCGATGGTGCCGCTGTAGCGGTCGGTATCGGTGGGGTTGCAGATGGCCGAGGGCGAGGTTTCAGACAGGCCGTAGCCCTCGCAAATGGGGCAGCCGGTGCGCTCCAGCCAGCGCTTGGCCACGGCCTCCTGCACCGCCATGCCGCCGCCCAGGCACATTTTCAACGCCTTCCAGTTCACCGTGTCGAAGTCCGGGTGGTTGAGCAGGCCGTTGAACAGCGTGTTCACCGCCGGGAAAGAGTGCACCTCGTACTTCGCCAGTTCCTTGAGCGTGGCCGGCAGGTCGCGCGGGTTGGGGATGAGAATCATCATGCCGCCCTCGTGGGCGCTGAGCATCATGATCACGGTGAAGGCGAAGATGTGATAGAGCGGCAGCGCGCAAATGGTGTTGAGTTGCTTTCCAGCAGGCAGCTTGCCCAGCGCCGGGGCATACCAGGCGGCGGACTGCACGATGTTGGCGACGATGTTGCGGTGGGTGAGCGTGGCGCCCTTGGCCACACCGGTGGTGCCTCCGGTGTATTGCAGCAGGGCCACGTCTTCCGCCCCCACCTGCGGCGGACTGAAGGTCAGGCCAGACCCTTGACCGAGCGCCGCCTTCCAGGCCACATGGCCCGGCAGCGACCAGCGCGGCACCAGCCGCTTTTTGTGTCGCACTACATAGTTGACGATGGCGCCCAGCGGAAAACCCAGGGTTTCGCCCATATTCGCCACGATCACCTGTCGCACCGCGGTGCGGTCGATGACCTGCTGCAGGGTATGGGCGAAGTTTTCGAGGATGACGATGGCCACCGCCCCGCTGTCCTTGAGCTGGTGTTCGAGTTCGCGCGGGGTGTAGAGCGGGTTGACGTTGACCACCACCAGCCCGGCGCGCAGCACCGCGGCGACCGCCACCGGATATTGCGGCACATTGGGCATCATGATCGCCACGCGGTCGCCCTTGTTCAGCCCCAGCGATTGCAGATAAGCCGCCAACGCCGTGCTTTGCGCCTCCCACTGCGCGTAAGTCGTCTTGTGCCCCATGAAGGCGTAGGCGGGGCGCTCGGCGTAGGCCTTGAAGCTGCGCCCCAGCAGCGCTCCAACATTGGAAAAAATGTCCGGGTCGATGTCCGCAGGCACGCCTGCGGGATAGTTCGCCAGCCAGATCCGCTCCATGAACTGTCTCCTGCTTTGTTTTGAATGCAGCGCAACGGAAAAAAGCACGCCCGTTCGATTTCCAGAACATAGCCGATTCGGGGCGATTCGGCTAGGGTGTGTTCACGGTTTCGCTTCAGCGGCTGCAGCGCTTTCCTCGGCCGCCGCCGCGCCCAGTCGGCTGCGCAGGGCGGCGATGCGCGCCATTGCGGCGTCCTTGTTGCTGGTCTTGGGCTGCCCGGTCTGCATTTCCCCGATGAAGCGGCTGGGGCTGCGTCCCGCTGCGCCGCGCCCCTGCTTGCGCTTCTGGCACCAGCTCAGCACCAGGGTCTGGCGCGCGCGGGTCACGCCCACATACATCAGGCGGCGTTCCTCTTCCTGGCTGGCATCGGTCAGCGGCCGGTCGTCGGTGAAAAACGGCAGCAGACCTTCCTCGCAACCGGCCAGCACCACATGCGGCCACTCCAGCCCCTTGGCGGCGTGCAGGGTGCACAGGGTCACGGCGTCGCGCTGGTCGCCGCGTTCCTGCAACTGGGTGATGAGCGAAATGGTCTGGGCGATCTGCGTGAGGCCGACCTTGTCTTCTTCGGCCTTGCGCTCGATCCAGCCGCAAAAGTCGTCCACGTTCTTCCAGCGCTGCTCGGCCTCGCGCGGGTTGTCGCTGTGCTCTTCCAGCCAGGCGCGAAAGCCGATGGTCTCGAGCATCTCGCGCAGCAACTCGCCCGCCGGTGCGGTGCGGGCGCGCCATTCGATGTCGTGCAGCAGACGGCCAAACTCGCGCAGATGATCGGCAGGGCGCGCGCCCACCGCGGCAGGCATGGAGTCGCGGAACAGCGCCTCGAACATCGACACTTTCCATTGCCCGGCGAAGGTGCTCAGCGCCGCCAGGGTTTGCGGCCCGATGCCCCGGCGCGGCGTGGTAACGGCGCGCAGAAAGGCGGGATCGTCGTCGGGATTGGCCAGCAGCCGCAGATAGGCGCAGACGTCCTTGATCTCGGCCCGGTCGAAAAAGCTCTGCCCGCCGCTGACCACATAGGGAATGTTGGCGCGGCGCAGCGCCTGCTCCAGCGGACGCGACTGGTGATTGGCACGGTAGAGCACGGCGATGTGCGCCAGTTCGGCATTGCGCCCGCTGCGCAGCGCCTGGATGCGCGCGGCCACCATCTGCGCCTCTTCGTCTTCATTCTGCGCGGCGCGCACCTCCACCGCCTCGCCCTCGCCATGCTCGCTCCACAGGCTCTTGGGATAGAGCTTGGGGTTGCTCTGGATGATGGCGTTGGCCGCGCGCAGAATGGCGTTGGTCGAGCGATAGTTCTGCTCCAGCTTGATGACTTCGAGCGTGGGCCAGTCGGTCTGCAAGCGGCGCAGATTGTCCAGCGTGGCGCCGCGCCAGCCATAGATGCTCTGGTCGTCGTCACCCACTGCGGTAAATCGCCCTTTGTCGCCCACCAGCAGACGCAGCAGGTCGTACTGCGCGGCGTTGGTGTCCTGGTATTCGTCCACCAGCAGATAGCGCAGCTTGTTCTGCCAGTGCTCGCGCACGTCGGCGTGCTGCTGCAACAGGGTGACGGGCAGCCAGATCAGGTCGTCGAAATCGACCGCCTGATAGGCCTGCAGCATGTCGGCATAACGCGCGTACACCTTGGCGGCCACGCGCTCGTCGTCGTTCTCGGCCACGCGCGCCGCCGCTTCGGGCGTGAGCATGGCGTTTTTCCACAAGCTGATGGTCCACTGCCAGCGCCGCGCCTGAGCGTTGTCGGTGGTGGCGCCGGCATCGCGCAGCAGGCCGGTGACGTCGTCGGCGGCGAGGATGGAGAACTTGGGCTTCAACCCCAGCGCCTGCCCGCTTTCGCGCAACATGCGCACGCCCAAAGCGTGGAAGGTGGAGATGGCGAGCTTGCTGGCCACGCCGCGCTTGTCCACCAGCTGCGCCGCACGCTCGCGCATTTCGGCTGCCGCCTTGTTAGTGAAGGTGATGGCCGCGATCTGATCGGGCTCAAGCCCAGCGCGCAGCAGCCGCCCGATCTTGTGCGTAATGACCCGTGTCTTGCCGCTGCCCGCCCCGGCGATGACGAGGCAAGGCCCGGAAAGATGGGCGACGGCACGTTCCTGGGCAGCGTTGAGCATGAGGCAGTTGAAGACGCAAAGCGGTGGAGTCTAGCCGCTCATGGAGCCGCTCATCGAGCCGCGACGACTGCTGCGGCCACTTCCTCAAACGGCCTACTCGGGTTTGCTTCGGTAGGGTTCATCCGCAGGCAGAAAAACATGCTCGGCGCGTGCCTCCTCGGCCCACTTGGCCACCGCCGGATGGGCGGCGACATCCTGCACATAACGCCAGGCCCAGTCCGGCAGCGTGGGTCGGTAGGTGACAAAACGCATGCAGACCGGGGCGTAGAACGCATCGACCAGGCCGAATGCGCCGAAGAGGAAGGGGCCGCCGCTGGTCTGCAGCGCGCCTTGCCACATGCGCAGGATCTGGTCGACGTCGCGCTGCACGGCCGTATTCCAGCCCCGCCCCGGCAGATCGGCCTCGATGTTCATCGCCATGTGCTCGCGCAAGGCGCCAAAGCCGCTGTGCATGCTGGCGCACAGGCAGCGAGCCAGCGCCCGATCGGCCACGTCGCGCGGCCAGAGTGCGAGCTCCGGAAAACGCTCGGCCAGGTATTCGCCGATGGCCAGCGAGTCCCAGATGCGCAGATCGCCGTCTTCGAGCACCGGCACCTTCGCCACGGGCGAGAGGGGCGACAACTGCGCGGCAAACTCGGGCGTGTCGAGCCAGTGCTGGCGTTCTTCGAAGGGAATGCCAAACGCGGTCATCGCCACCCAGGGGCGCATGGACCAGGACGAATAATTTTTGTTGCCGATGTGCAGGATGAACATGACGGGCCTTGCGCGGGAGATAAAGGCCGCCATTGTCCCGCCCGGCCCCGCGCTTTCCAAACCGTTTTTTCGCATGGCCGCCATGCGGCCGGCGCATGGTGGATGCCCTTGGAAAATCAGCGCCCCGCAGTCGCACGCATCGGCCCGTATTCCGACTCCTGATACTTCGGGTCGAGATAGGTGGGGGCGATGGCCTCCAAAGACTCGGGGTGCGGCACGCCGAGCTCCGGCGCGAAGCCGGGCAGGGCCCCGCTGCACACGCTGTCGACCTTCATCGAGTCGAGGTTGTCACGGCTCATCACCGGCTCGCCCGGAGCGAGTTCCATCATCAGCGCCTGCAGCCGTCCCAGCGCGTCGGGCAGGGGGATGATGCTGCGCCCTCTGCCGCCGCCCACCCGCGCCCACTGGCCGGAAAGCCGCACCAGTTCGGCCAGGGTGTAGGTGCCCGGGCCACAAAGTTCGTAAGTCTGGCCGAGGGTTTCACGCGCCTGCGGGCCCACGAGGCTGCTGGCAAACGCCGTGACCACGTCGCCGACGTACACCGGGGCAAAACGGGTTTTCGCCCCGGCCAGCGGCACGACCGGAAACACCCGCTGCAGCTTGGCGAAGGTATTGAGAAAGTTGTCTTCGGGGCCGAACACCACCGAGGGCCGAAAAATAGTGAGGTCGATCCCGGCTCGCGCCTTGAGCGCCGCCTCGCCGTCGCCCTTGGAGCGCAGATACATCGACGGCCCGTTGGAATCGGCCCCGAGCGCGCTCATGTGCACCACGCGGCGCACGCCTTGCTGCGCGCAGGCGGCGGCGATGCGGCGCGGCAGATCGACATGCGCGCGGGCGAAGTCGGCCCCGTAGGGCTGGCCGCGCCTGCCTTGCAGAATGCCCACGAGGTTGACCACGGCGTCGCGTCCGGCCACCAGTTTGGCCAGCTTGGCGTCATCATGCACATCGATCTCGACCACATCGACCAGCGGCAGTTGCACCAGATGACGGGCGCGCTGACGGCGGCGGGTGGGTACGGTGACGAAATGATTGGCCAGCGACAGGGCGTTGACCAGGCGGCTGCCAATGAAACCGCTGCCGCCGATGACGAGAATGTTCTGCTGCTGCATGAGAGTTCCTGAAAGATCGCGACAGGGCAAAGTGTGCCAGAACCCCGCCGTAAGGGGAATGCGCCGCATCAAGCCCCGGCACCCCGTGTTGCCGCTCAAGGAAACGTGGGGGGCGCTCAGTGCGGACTGCTCAGTGCGGATTGCATCAGGGCCGATTGCCTTGATTGCTCGCCAGCATGGCGTCGGGCGAGCCCACATCGCCCAGTCTGGCCTTGAGCGACTGCGGCTTGCCGCTGAGGATGGCGGCGTACACCGTGGCGTTGGCCAGTACGCGCTTGACGTAATCGCGGGTTTCGGGAATGGGAATGTTCTCGGCGAAGATGGCGCCGGGCAGCAGCGGCTGATCGGGCAGCCCCATATTGCGCCAGCGCAGCGGCCGCCCCGGCCCGGCGTTGTAGCCCGCGGCGGCCAGCGCCTCGGAGCCATCGAACTGCTGCAGCAGCCCGCCGAGGTAGGCGCTGCCGAGTTGCACATTCACCCCCACGTCGGCGATCTGGTCGTGGCTGTAATCGGTCAGGCCGATTTTGCGCGCCACCAGTTTGGCGGTGGCCGGCATGAGTTGCATCAGCCCCGAAGCGCCCACCCACGATTTGATGTTGGCGATAAAGCGCGACTCCTGCCGGATCAGGCCGTAGAGAAATGCCTCGTTCACGTTTTCGGCCGCAGAGGCTTTGCCGATGGCCTCACGGTAAGGCATGGCGTAGCGCTGGGCGATGTCCACCCCGCCCGTCACCCGTTCGCTGGTGTTGATACAGCGATCCCAGAGCTGCTGCTGGCAGGCCAGTTCGGCTGCGCCCTGCATTTGCTGGTTGTCGAGCCCGCGTAGCGAAAAATTCCATTCGCGCACCGCCTCGTTGCGCAGGTCGATGCTGAACAAGGCCAGCGAGCGCTGCAGCCCCGGCCGCGCCGCCTGCTGCGCAACGACCGACAAAGGCGCCGGGGGCAGGGAAGCCGGCAGGCTGACCTTCATGCCCAGCGCGTCGGTAGCGAGCTGGCCGTAAAAATCCCAGGGATTCGCCACCTCGGCCAGCAGCGCGCGGCCCTCGATCGGGTGGCCGAGTTTTTCGAGCGCGCGGGCGTGCCAGTAGCGCCACGACAGGTCTTTGTCGCCCTGATCGATCAGCGTGCGCGTGGCGCTGCGCACCAGCGGCCAGTCTTGCGCGCGCAGCGCGGCGCGCACCTGCCATTCGAGCACCGTGGTCGAAGGCACGAAGGCCGGATCGGCCTGGCCCATGCGGGCATACCAGCGGGCGGCTTCGGGCTGCAGACCCAGCGCGGCCGACAGACCGATGCGTCCCCAGATCTGAGCCCGGTCTCGCGCGGGCAGCGCGGAGAAATTATCTTGCAGCAGGCGTGCGGCCTGCCCTGGATCTTGCCGCGCCATGCTCAGCAGCGCCAGCACCAGATATTGCCGCTGATCGGCGTTGGCGATCGCCGCAGACGGCCCTCGCCGCACCACATCGAGCAGGTAGCGCACCGAGTTGGCATCGGTCTGCGCCAGAATGCGCCAGCTACCCGTCGGCAGAAAAGGCGCAAGCAGATCGCGCGCCTGCTTGGCGCGGCCGTCTTCGTAAAACCGGCGCATACGCTGCCACAGCATTTCGCGCGGCATGGCGCCGTCTTGCAGCAGCGCGCTGGCCGCACTATTGCAGCCCACGCCGCCATAGCGCTGATCCATCCACAACTTGAACACCTGCGCCGTCACGTCGGCATGCTGGGTGACGAACTGGCTTTGCAGGTCGTAGCACTGCACCTGCGGGTCGTCGCGCATGATGAAGTGCGGATAGACGCGGTTGAAATCGGTCCAGTCTTCGCGCTTGCCCAGCTCTAACAACCAGTCGTTGCGCAGACGGTCGAGCACATAGGTGTGCGGATAGGCGCGGGCGAAGGCGTCGAAATCGGCCTGCGTGGCTTCGGAGAGCGTGGGCTTGATCGCCCAGTAGGCCACCCAGGGTTCGAGCAGCGTGCCCTTGAGTTGCAGCAGGGCGTCGAGCGCGGGCTGCGGGTCGCCACGCTGCGAGGCCTTTTGCGCGGCCAGCAGCAACTGCGCCTGATCGACCGGAATGACGGGCATGGCCGGCATGACCACCGGCGCCGCACTCACGCTGGCCTGCACCGCGGGTGCCGCCACACTGGCGGCGATGGGCGCGGACTGCGCCATCGCCAGCGGCGTGAGCACGCTCAAACCCAGCCCGCCAAAACAACGCGCGAAGCGGCGCAAAATAAGCGGCAACAACCGATTCATTCTCATAGGACGTCAGCTTACCGTGAACCCGCCCCTGTACGACCCATTGTCCCCAGAGACTGATCAGCATTTGCGCCCCAATCTGCGGCGCGAACTGATCGCCAAACGCCAGGCGCTGCCCGACCTGGAACGCCGCGATGCCGAGTTGGCCGAGCGCCTGCAGCAGGTACTCGACGCGCTGGAGCCCGAAACCCTCGGCGCCTACTGCGCCACCCGCGGCGAGTTCGACCCCTTGCCTGCCGTCACCCAATGGCTGGCGGCGCACCCCGAATGCACCCTCGCCCTGCCCCGCGTCAAAGAAGCAACCAAGGAAATGACCTTCTTCGCTTGGGCGCCGGGCGAGCCACTGCGCTCCGGCCCTTACGGCATCGCCGAACCCACGGGCGAGGCCGTACTCAGCCCCACCACCCTGCTCGTCCCCTGCGTGGGCTTCGCCGACGTCGGGCTGCGTCTGGGCTATGGCGGCGGCTATTACGACCGCTACCTGGCCGGGCGCGAAGAGGTTTACACCGTGGGCCTGAGCTATGCCTGCTGCGAGCTGCACCAGCTCGACATGCAGCCGCACGACCAGCTCATGGACCTGGTGCTGACCGAAGACGGCCTGTACGGCCTGGACGCGCTCTCGCTCACCCTTGTCGATTGAAGCCCAACGCCCCGCCTCTGCTCGATCCCGCAGATCTTGCCACGAACGCCGAGGGCCAGGCGCTCAGCCCACGCTACGGCGATGTCTACGCCAGCCGCGCCGGCGCGCTGGGGCAGGCGCGGGGCGTTTACCTGCAGGGCTGCGGCCTGCTCGACACCCCGTCCCGCTGGGCGGGCCGCGAGCAGTTCACTGTGCTGGAAACCGGCTTCGGCCTCGGGGTGAACTTTCTCGCCACCTGGGCGGCGTGGCGCGCCGACCCGCAGCGCTGCGCCCGGCTCGACTACGTCAGCCTGGAACTACACCCGGTACGCGCCGCCGATCTGCTGCGCCACGCCCCGCCCGAATTGCAGCCGCTCGCCGTGGAGCTGGCCGCGCAATGGCCGTCGCCCGTGCGCGGTCTGCACCGCATCGTGCTCGACGAAGGCCGAGTCAGTTTGCTGCTGGCCTTTGGCGATGCCGCCGAACTCGCGCCCAAACTCAAACTGGCCGCCGACGCGCTCTACCTCGACGGCTTCACGCCCGCGCGCAACCCCGCCATGTGGACGCCCGAACTCTTCCGCGCCATCGCCCGCCTGAGCAAGCCCGGCGCCCGGGCGGCCAGCTACACCGTGGCGCATGCGGTGCAAAAGGGGCTGAGCCAGGCCGGCTTCGAGGTCGAACTGCCCCCGGGCTGGGGCGGCAAGCGGCAGCGCCTGCAAGCCACCTTCAACCCCCTCTGGAAGCGCACCCGCCACACCCTGCCCGCACCCTGGCCTGCAGCGCTGCCGCGGCATGCCGTAGTCATCGGCGCCGGTTTGAGCGGCGCCGCCTGCGCTCATGCCTTGGCGCAGCGCGGCTGGACGGTCGAAGTCCTCGAATCCGCCCCACGCCCCGCAGGCGGCGGCTCGGCCATGCCCGCAGGTCTGGCACATCTGCAGCCCTCGGCAGACGACAACCTGCTCTCGCGCCTCACCCGCGCCGGCATGGCCGCATTGCGCCGCGCGCTGCCGCCCGAACCAGCGCCCCCAGGGCCGGGCTGCGCCCAGCCCGCCCCCCGAGGGGGGCAAGAAAACTTGGGACGGCCCGGCGTTTTCTTGAGACACGATCTCGCGCAATTCGGTCCGGCCACCCTCACCCCCGCCGACGCCGCCGACGAAAAGCGCATGCAAGACTGGCGCTCAAGCGTGCACCTGCCCGCCGAAATGGCGCAATGGACCGAAGCCGGCTGGCAAGTGGACAGCGCGGTGCTCGCCAATCAGGCCCTGTGCGCGGCTTGGCTCGACTCCCCGCGCATCACCCTGCGCCGCAACACCCAGGCCGCCCGGCTCCAACGCGACGGCAGCGTCTGGCGCGTGCTCGACGCCGCCGGGCAAGAGCTGGCCCACGCGCCGCAGATCGTGCTCGCCAGCGCCCTGCAAACCCCGGCGCTGCTGGCCGCCAGCGGGCTGATCCCCAGCCCCGACTGGCTGCCCCTGCACCCCTTGCGCGGCCAGGCGCAGGCGCTGCCCGCCCGCCTCTGGCCCGCGCTGCAAGGGCTTGCGCAGCCGTGGATGGGCAGCGGTTATGTGCTGCGCCTGCCGCGCGCGGCGGCGCGCCAGCTTCAACAGCCTGGCGAGGAAGACTGGCTGCTGATCGGCGCCACCTTCGAAACCGAAGACCAGCCTCTCACCCCCGAACAAGCCTGGGCGCACAACCGCGCGGGCCTGAGCGCGCTCACCGCCTCGCCGCCCCTGCCCGAACACACTGCCGCGCTGCGCCACTTTGTCGGCACGCGCGCAGCCAGCGCCGACCGTCTGCCCTACTGCGGCCCCATCGCCGATCTCGCGCCGCTGCTGGCCAACCCCCTGCACGCCGCCGGCAAACAATTGCACGAACTCCCCCGCCTGCCGGGCGTGGCCGTGTGCGCGGGGATGGGCTCGCGCGGCCTCACCCTCGCCCCGCTGCTGGCCGAAACCCTGCTGGCCCAGATCGAAGGCACGCCGCTGCCCCTCGAAACCGACCTAGCCGACAGCATCGACCCCGCCCGCACGGCCTTGCGGCGCCTGCGACACGCACAAACGTAGCCGCCTGATTGAGCCAGAGCCCCCTCGTGGCGCCCCGGATGGACAACGCCCCGGTGCGTTTGTAAAGTGCGACAAAACACTTTCTCCACTCCCGGGAGGCTTTCATGCTGGGTGAATTCGTCAGTGCCGAGCAGTACGCCCGCCTGCTGCAACGCGGGCAACAAGACAGCGAAGGCTGGCTGCAGTTCGACCCGGCGCAAATGCAAAGCCACTACAACCGCCACCCTTTTCTGCTGCAGCATCGGCTGAACCAGCACCCGATGTTCGATATCGAACCTTTGTTCGATTTGGCCCGCCGCCATCCGGCCAACAAGGTGTTGTTCCGCCGCGGCGACATTGCGCCGGATGCCGACTTCGAAGCCTCTTTTGTCCGCACGGATACGGAGCTGACGCTCGACCATTTGCTGACGCACTTCGAGCCCTTGCACGGCTATATCTGCATCAGCAACCCCGAGCAGGATGCGATTTACCGGCCGCAGATCGAGAGCTTGCTGGCGGAGATCACCGCGCACACGCACCCGCTCGACCCGCACATCACCTGGTACTCGACCTATGTGTTCATCTCGGCGCAAGGCGCCGTCACGCCGTATCACATGGATCGGGAGATGAATTTTCTGCTGCAGATTCGCGGCGAAAAAACCGCCGATCTATGGAGCCAGACCGACCCGCTCATCATGAGCCCGGCGCAGAAAGACCGGCTGCTGGCCTACGAGGGCACGCGGCCGCCCTACAAACCGGAGTTCGAGCAGCGCGCCCTGCACTTCTCGCTGCGACCCGGCCTGGGTTTGCATCACCCTTTCATCGCGCCGCATCGGGTGTGGACGCATTCCAACCTGTCCGTCTCGCTGGCCTTCACCTTCCGCACCCGGCAGTCCGACCGCCACACCGCCGCGCATCAATTCAATGCCCGCCTGCGCCGCATTGGCCTGCAAAACCCCAAACCCGTGGGTGAAAGCGCCTGGGTGGACGGCGCCAAGGCCGCTTCCTTGCACGCCCTGCAGCGCCTGCGCCACCCGCTGCAGCGCGCCGAACATTGACGCAAGACTGCGCCCCTGCATGTCCTCTCAGCCGCCGATCTCGATGGCCCGCCACGCCTCGAACTGCTGCTGCAGCCAGTGCAGCATGGCTGCCACTTCCGGGCGCTGCTGCGCGCCGGAACGCACCGCCAGGTAGTAGCCGTAGCCGGCATCGACCCGTCGGCCCACCGGGGCGATCAGCGTGCCCGCGGCCAGCAGATCGCGGATGAGGCCGATCTGCCCCATCGCCACGCCCTGCCCGGCCACCGCGGCCTGAATGACCTGATAGGTGTAGTTGAACCGCAGCCAGCGCTGCGGCTCAGGTTGCG
This sequence comes from Thiomonas sp. OC7, assembly GCF_900634595.1. Taxonomy (NCBI): domain Bacteria; kingdom Pseudomonadati; phylum Pseudomonadota; class Betaproteobacteria; order Burkholderiales; genus Thiomonas; species Thiomonas sp. OC7. Next base: position 1,208,213 of record NZ_LR131953.1, read on the forward strand.
GCAAGCCCAGCCCCGCGTACCAGCCGCCCCACGACAGCGCCTGCAGATTGGCGCGGGCGATGGGCGGCGCGCTGTGGATGCGCACATCGTCGATCCACACGCAGCGGGGCAGATCGTCCAGAGCGCCGGGCGCGCGGCCGGTCTGCGCCAGCGCGGGGCTGCACACCGGAGTGATTTGTTCGCCGAACAGAAACGTGGTGTGCGGCGCGCGGGCCAAGGGGTTGTCGTCGCGCAGGCGGCGGATGGCGATGTCCAGCCCGCCGACTTCCAGATCGCTGAGGTTGTCGAAGGTCTCGACGGCGATGTCGATGTCGGGATGGGCGCTCTGAAACTCGCCAAGCCGGGGAATGAGCCACTGGCTGGCGAGCGAGGCAAAGGTGGTGATCTGCACCCGTGGCCGCCCCTGGCTGGCGCGCAGCCCCTCCACCGCGGCGTCGAGTTGCTGCAGCGCCTGCCGCACCACCACCGCGAACTGCTCGCCAGCGGGTGACAGGCGCACGCGCGGCCCCTCGCGCACGAACAGCGGCACGCCGACGCTGGCTTCCAGGGTCTGGATCTGGCGGCTGAGCGCGGACTGCGTCAGCGCCAGGGCATCGGCCGCGGCGGTAAAGCTGCCCAGCCGCGCCGCCGCCTCGAAGCCGCGCAGATTGCCCGCATCGACCTGGCGGCTGCGCGGCATCAGCACGGCCGAAGCGGCCGCTTGGGGTTGCGCGCCATCATCCATTTTTCGCATGATGAACCTTCCGTATTTGCGCTTTTTACAACCCGATCGGCCGCCTAGACTTCAATCAACCTGAAGGCCGAGAGTAAATCGAAGACTATTTTCCGCTCCCCGCCTTCATGCTTTTTTGACATGCTATCGCGACAAGCCAACGGGAGGTCATCATGCCGCAGACCGAAGTGTCCATCCAGCGCGACTGGATCGAGTTGCAGCCCGGCGATTCGCTGACGCTGCGCAACGCCGCAGGGCAAATCGTGCGGCTGCAATCGGCACAGCCGCTGGCGTCACGGCCCGGCCCGGTGCGCGTCTGGCTCACCGAAGAAGGCCAGCCGGACGACGTGTTTCTGCACGCTGGAGACGGCTACACGGTACGCGGCTCAGGTCGGGTGGTGCTCACCGTGTGGTGCGGAACAGCGCGGCTGCGCTTGGGCGACTGCACCGAGGCCGCGAGGTGTGATCAGGCAGCCAGACCAAGTTCGCGCTCCATCCAGTCAGCCAGCGCGTGGGCCACGGCGTGCGGCGCTTCGGCCATGAGGTTGTGACCGCATTCGAGCATCACCGTGCGCTGGCGCGGCAACGCCGCGCGCAGGTCTTCGGCTTGGGCGGGCGGCGTCATGCGGTCATGCTCGCCGAGCAGAAACAGGGTCGGCCCGCCCCATGAGTGCGCCGCCGCTTCGCCCGCCGAATAACCGTCGCAGGCGGTGAGGTCGGAGGCCAGCAGGCTGCCCTCGGCCCAATGGGCCTGCTGCCGCAGCAACAGCTCGCGGTAGGCCTGCGGCGACTGAAAACCCGGCGCGGGGGTGAGCGGCTCAGCCTGGGCGTAAGACCACTTCACCACGTTGTCGATGGCCTCTTGCGGCGCCTCCTCGGCCTGCGCCAGCAACTTGCGCGACACCCGCATGGGCCAGGAAATGCCCAGCAGCGCCAGCCCTCTGAGCTGACCGGGACGCTGGCCCGCGGCATGCAGCGCCACCAGCGAACCCATGCTGTGACCGGCCAGCACCACCGGGCCGATCTGACGGGCGTCGAGCTGCGACCAGACCCAGTCGGCCATGCTCTCGATGCGGGCCAGCGGCGGCGCGGGCGTGGCGCCGTGCGCGGGAAACTCCAGCGCCAGGCAATGCCAGCCCCGCGCCGTCAACCAGTCGGTCTGCGCCGCCCACACGCTGGCGTCGCCGCCCGCGCCGTGCAGCAATACGAGGGGAATGGAGGAGGGATGATGGGCGGACATGGCGTTTGGTTCAAAAATGGGCTGAGCAAGCGCAAGACCTGCGGGAATGACCTCTGGTCTGTACGCAATGGACTGACTATATTTCACCTACTGAAAAAACAGAGGAGAACGCCATGAAAGTCAGCGACATTCTGCGGGTGAAAGGTCATGTGCTGTTCACCATAGCGCCCGAGGCCCGCCTGCTGCAGGCGGTGCAGACCATGGCCCAGCATGACATCGGCTCGCTGGTGGTCATGGCGCACGGCAAGCTCGTCGGACTGCTCACTTTTTCGGAAGTGATGGCCGCGGTCGCCGAGGGCGAAGGCGTGCTGGGCGATCACATCGTGGCCGAACGCATGGACACGCACTACGAAGTCTGCGGCCCCGAAACCACGCTGGACACCCTGCGCCGCACCATGCTGGAGGCCGGCGTGCGCTACATCCCGGTGATGCAGGACGATGCGCTGCTGGGCGTGATTTCCTTTCACGACGTAGCCCAGGCCGTGGTGCGCGAGCAAGATTTCGAGAACCAGATGCTCAAGGCCTACATCCGCGACTGGCCGGAAGACGAAGGCCAGCCCGAAACGGCCGGGGCGCCCATGTCGGCCTCGACTCCGGCGCGAAGCTGAACCCCGGTCTATGGGCGGGTAGCATTCAGGGGCGGCGCCCGCTCGCGCCGCGCTGAATCCGCCCCCATGCCCACCCTGCTCTATCTCCACGGCTTTCGTTCGTCGCCGCAATCGGCCAAGGCGCGCGCCACAGCGCAGCGCGTTGAGCAAATCAATCAGCAGCGCACCCGCCAAGGTCAGCCGCCGCTGCGCTGGCTTTGCCCGCAACTGCCGCCCTCGCCGCGCGAGGCGATGACGCTGTGCCACGACTTGCTGGGCAAGGTGCGCGGCGACGATCTCTGTCTCATCGGCAGTTCGCTCGGCGGGTTTTACGCCACGTATCTGGCGCACAGCCTGCAGGCCCGCGCGGCGCTGCTCAACCCGGCGGTCGATCCGGCGCGCGATCTGCGCGGGCAGATCGGCACGCTGACGGCCTGGCACGACCCGGCGCTGCAATTCAACTTCACCGCGCAGCATGTGGACGAACTCCACGCGCTGGAAGTGGGCGATCTGCGCGCCCCCGTCCCCGATCCGCAACGTTACCTGGTCATCATTGCGCAGGGCGACGAGGTGCTGGACTGGCGCGAGGCGGCCGAACGCTATCGCGGCGCGAAGTGCAGCGTGCTGCCCGGAGGCGATCATGCGCTGTCGGATTACGCGCAGCAGCATCTCGACCCGGTTCTGCGGTGGTGCCTCAACCCCGCTTCAAACGACTTTTAAAGGACTCTCCTCATGCGACTTCAAGACCATATCGCCCTCATCACCGGCGCGGCGCAAGGCATCGGCCTGGCCACGGCGCGCAAATTCGCCGCCGAAGGCGCGCACCTGGTGCTATGCGACCGCAACCCAGCCACCCTCGCCCCCGTGGCCGAAGAACTGCGCAGCAGCGGCGCCCAGGTTCTGGCGCAGGCGCTCGACGTGTCCGACCGCGCCGCGTTTACCGCGCTGGTCGATGCCGCCATCGCCCAGTTCGGGAAAATCGACACCCTGGTGAACAACGCGGGCATCACCCGCGATGCGCGGCTGGTGAAAATGACCGACGAGCAGTTCGACGCCGTGATCGACGTGAACCTGCGCGCGGTGTTCCGCTGCACCCAGATCGTCGCGCCGCACATGATCGAGCGCGGCCGCGGCGCCATTCTCAGCGCGTCCAGCGTGGTGGGGCTGTACGGCAACTTCGGCCAGACCAATTACGCCGCGACCAAGGCCGGCATCATCGCCATGACCAAGACCTGGGCGCGCGAACTCGGCCCGAAGGGCGTGCGGGTGAATGCGGTGGCGCCCGGCTTCATCCAGACGCCCATGCTCGCCACCATTCCCGACAAGGTCATGGAGCAAATGGCCGAGCGCGTGCCGCTACGCCGCCTGGGAAAGGCGGAAGAAATCGCCAGCGTCTATGCCTTTCTCGCCAGTAGCGAAGCCTCATACATCAGCGGCGCGGTCATCGAGGTTGACGGCGGTATGACCCTATGAGAGGTGAGCCCCCACGCTCACTGCGTTCGCTGCCCCCCGAGGGGGCGGCGCAGCCCTTCGGGCGGCCGGGCGGGCTGCGGTGAGCCCCCACGCTCACTGCGTTCGCTGCCCCCCGAGGGGGCGGCGCAGCCCTTCGGGCGGCCGGGCGGGCTGCGGTGGGCCCCCACGCTCACTGCGTTCGCTGCCCCCCGAGGGGGCGGCGCAGCCCTTCGGGCGGCCGGGCGGGCTGCGCGCTTTAGTTCGTTTGACGGAGACTCCGATTGAGTAATGTGCTGTTCGAAGATGGTGGCAAGTTCCACGCCGGTCGCATCATGAGCGAGGCCGAGGCCAGTCTGCAGGTCGAGCTCGATTCGGGCAAGCGGCAGAAAATCAAGGCGGCGCAGGCGCTGGTGCGCTTCGACAAACCGGCGCCTGCCGAACTCATGGACTGGGCGCAGGCGCAGCAGGAAGGCATCGACCTCGATCTGCTGTGGGAATTCGCCCCGGAAGACGAATTCCATTTCGATCAGGTCGCGGCCGACTACTACGGCGGCACGCCGGGCGCCGGGCAGCGCGCGGCCATTCTGCTGCGGCTGTTCGGCGCGCCGCATTACTTCCAGCGGCGCGGGCGCGGCGGCCAGTTCCGCAAGGCACCCTCGCAGCAGGTGCAGGCCGCGCTCGCGGCTATCGCCCGCAAGGAAGAGCAGCTCCGCCAGATCGACGCCTTCGCCGCCGAATTGGCCGCGGGTCGCTGCCCGCAGCCCATCGCGGAAAAGCTCTATCAAATCCTGTTCAAGCCCGACAAAAACAGCCCGGAGTTCAAGGCCGTGGCGCTGGCGGTCAAGCAGACCGGGCATGGCGCGCTCACCCTGTTGCGCGACGCCGGGGCCATCGCCTCGCCGTGGGCGTTTCACATGCAGCGCTTTTTGCTGGAACGCTTTCCCAAGGGCACGGCCTTCCCGGCGCTGCCGATGCCGTCGTTCAACGAAGCGCTGCCACTGGCCGCCGCTCCGGCGTTCAGCATCGACGACTCGGCGACCACCGAGATCGACGATGCGTTTTCGCTGCAGTGGCTGGACGATGGCCGGGCGCGGTTGGGCATCCACATCGCCGCCCCGGCGCTTGCGCTGGTCCGCGATTCCGACTGGGAGCAGGTCGCGCGCAACCGCCTGTCCACCGTATATATGCCGGGCGACAAGATCACCATGCTGCCCGACGCCCTGGTGCAGACCTTCACGCTGCAATCCGGGCGCGACTGCCCCGCGCTGTCGCTCTACTGCACCGTCGGCAGCGATCTGCAGGCCGCCGAATTCGAAACCCGCGTGGAGCAGGTGCGCATGGCCAGCAATCTGCGCCACGACCAGCTCGACGCCTTGGTCACCGAAGAAGCCCTCGCGGCCGATCCGGCAACGCAAAGCTACCCCCACGCCAAAGAGCTGGCGTGGCTGTGGACGTTCGCGCAGCAACTCAAGCGCGGCCGAGAACAGGTGCGCGGCAAACCCGAACGCGTCGGCGGGGTGGACTACACCTTCCGCATCGACGGCCTGGAACAAGGCGCCGAAGCCGCCACGGTGCGCATCGAACCGCGCCGACGCGGCGCGCCGCTGGACACCATCGTCGCCGAGCTGATGATTCTGGCCAACGCCACCTGGGGCGGCTGGCTCGCCGAGCTGGGCATGCCCGGCATCTACCGCAGCCAGAGCGGCTTTGGCGCCAATCTGCGCACCCGCATGGGCCTCAAACCCGCGCCGCATCAGGGGCTGGGCGTGGCGCAATATGCGTGGTGCACCTCGCCGTTGCGGCGCTATGTCGATCTGCTCAACCAGGGCCAGCTTATCGCCTGTGCCCGCTTCGGCAAGACCGCGCTGCTGCAGGCGCCGTTCAAGCCGCGCGACCCGCTGCTGTACGCCATCGTCGAATCGTTCGAAGACACCTACAAGGCTTACTCCACCCACCAGTCGGCGCTGGAACGCTACTGGACGCTGCGCTATCTGGCCCAGCAAGGGCTCGACACGTTTGAGGCCAGCGTGCTGCGCGAAGGCGCGGTGCGCGTGGACGGCCTGCCGCTGGTGTTCACCGCCGTGGGCGCGCAAGACCTGCCGCGCAACACGCGGGTGCAGGTGCAGATCACCGGCACCGATCTCATCACCCTGGAGGTGTTTGGCCGCGTGCTCAGCCAGCTCGACGCCCCGCAGCAAGCCGCGGCCACGGACACCGAAGTCAGCGCTGAAGTCAGCGAGGAGGACGACGAAGAGGGCGACGAAGCCGTCGCCCTGGCCGCGCCCATCAGCGTGGCGGTCGATACCGATGAGCCCGACGCCGAATCGGCCACCCCCGCCGCGCAGCAGGCTTCGTAAAATCGCCGCTGCCCGATCCGCCGCTGCCCGATCTGCCCTGCCCCTCCGTGCCCCCCCTCCGCCTACGCTCCCTCACCCCGTTGCACTGGGCTCTGATCGCCTCGGTCGGGGTGCATCTCGCGCTGCTGAGCCTGCGCTTTGCAGCGCCCGAAACCTTCAACCGCATGTTCGACAACGCGCCGCTCGACGTGGTGCTGGTGAACCAGCGCACCGACGACGCCCCGGCCAAACCGCAAGCCATCGCCCAGGCCAACCTCGACGGCGGCGGCGACGCCAACAAGGGCCTGGCCACCACGCCGCTGCCGTTCACCGCCGATGTCTCGCACGGCGACGCGGCGGTCAACCAGCAGCGCAGCCTCTCGGCGCTGGAGCAAAAGCAGCAGCAGTTGCTCACCCAGGTGCGGCAGCAGATCGTGCAACTAGCGCAGACCGTGCGTCAGGAAAACGATCCGGCGAAACAACAGGCGCTGGAACAGAAACGGCGGCAGTTGCTCGATATGCTGGGCGCCATCGAGCGGCAGATTCAGCAGCAGAACGCCAAGCCGCGCCGCCGCTTCATCGGCCCGTCCACCCGTGAAGCCGCCTACGCGCTGTATTACGACAAGCTGCGCACCAAGATCGAAACCCTGGGCACGCGCGAGTTTCCGCAAAGCGGGGGCAACAAGCTGTACGGCAGCCTCATCATGTCCATCACCATCGACGCCAGTGGCCGGGTGGTCTCCACCGAAATCGTCCAAAGCTCGGGCAACCCCACGCTCGACCGACAGGCGCGCGCCATTGTCGAGGCCGCGCAGCCCTATGGCCGGTTCACCGAGGGCATGCTCAGGCAGGCCGATCAAATCGTGGTGATCTCGCGTTTCCGCTTCACCCGCACGCAGGGCCTGGAGACCGCGGTGCAGGCCCCGCAAAGCCCGGCGCAAGCCACACCCTGACGGCAGACGCCTCCATGACTTCGCTCCCGCTCTACGCCGTGTTCGGCAATCCCATCGCGCACAGCCGCTCGCCGCGCATTCACGCCTTGTTCGCCGAGCAAACCGGCGTGGCGCTGCGCTATGAGGCGCGGCTCGCCCCGGTGGATGGCTTCGAAGCCGCGCTCGACGCCTTCTATGCCGAAGGCGGCCGGGGCGCCAACATCACGGTGCCGTTCAAATTCGACGCTTGGCGTCTGTGCGTCCGCCGCAGCCCGGCGGCGCAACTGGCGCAGGCGGTCAACACCCTCGGCTGGGACGAAGGCGGTCTGTGGGGCGACAACACCGATGGCATCGGCCTGGTGCGCGATCTGGCCCGCGTGTTGGCCGCCAATACCCACCGCCCGCTGCAGGGGCAGCGCGTGCTGCTGCTCGGCGCCGGTGGTGCGGCCAGCGGCGTACTCGGGCCGCTGATCGCTGCAGGCGCACGCGCCATCGCCCTATGGAACCGCAGTGCCGACAAGGCCCAAGCCCTGGCCGCACGCCACAGCGCCCTGGCCGCGCAGCACGGCGCCGATCTGCAAGTGGTGCTCGAGCCGCCGACGCACTGGGCCGATGGCGTCATCAACGCCACCGCCGCCAGTCTCGACGGCCGCGCGCTCGATCTGCCGGACGGCGTGCTGCGCCCCGCGCAGTGGGCCTACGACATGATGTACGGCGCGCACGACACCCCCTTTGTCGCGCAGGCCCACGCCGCGGGCGCCAGCGCCTGGGACGGGCTGGGCATGCTGGTGGAACAAGCCGCGCAGAGCTACACCCTGTGGCACGGCGAAGCGCCGGCCACCGCCCCGGTGCTGGCCACGCTGCGCGCCGAACTCGCCGCCGCCCGCCAACACTCAGCATGAAACGAGACAGACCCGCGCCGCTGTGGCGCCGCCTGCTGTGGCTATTCGTGCTTTCCGGCCTAGTGCTGCAAGGCTATTTCGCCCTGCGCATCGCGCTGTGGACAGTCATTCCGCCGTCCAGTACCACCTTCATGCGCGCGGCCCAACTGCGCATCCTCAAAAGCGGCGACACCGTGCCCTGGAAGCACGACTGGGCGCCTTACGACGCCATCAGCCCTTACCTCAAACGCGCCGTTGTCGCCTCGGAAGATGCAACCTTTCTCACCAACGACGGCGTGGACTGGGACGCCATTCGAAACGCCTGGGATCGCAACCACAGTCGCCGCTTCGAGCGCAGCGGAAGAGTCGTCGGCGGCTCTACCATCACCCAGCAGCTCGCCAAAAACCTGTTTCTCTCGCCCGAGCGCGACTATCTGCGCAAAGGCCAGGAGCTGATCATCACCTTCATGCTCGAAGGCATTCTGGGCAAGCGCCGCATTCTGGAGATCTACCTCAACAGCGTGGAATGGGGCAACGGCATCTACGGCGCCGAAGCCGCCGCGCAAACCTACTTTCACACCAGCGCCGCCCGCCTCAGCCCGGCGCAGGCCGCAAGGCTGGCCGTCATGCTGCCCGCCCCGCGCATTTATCAAAAGCGCCTGTACTCGCCGTACATGAACGGCCGCACCGCAGTAATCGCCGCGCGGCTGTGGGATGTTCAAGTGCCGCGCTAAGCGCCAATCAACCCTTGCTCATGTCCGCAAACGCACCGTCGGCCGCCTGCAACGTGGCCTCGATCACCGCATCATCGTGCGCCGCGGAGACGAAACCCGCTTCGTACATGCTCGGCGCCAGATACACGCCGCGGTCGAGCATGGCGTGGAAAAAGCGTTTGAATACCTCAACTTCGGCTGTGGCCATATCGGGATAGTTGCGCGGCAGCTCGGCGGCAAAATAAAAGCCGAACATGCCCCCTTGCGAATCGGTGCGGAAAGTCACGCCGTGCCGTGCAGCGGCGGCGTCCAGGCCGCGCATGAGTTTTTGGGTCGCCGCGCTCAGGCGCTCGTAAAACCCCGGCTGCTGGATCAGGCGCAGTTGTGCCATGCCGGCAGCCACCGCCACCGGATTGCCCGACAGCGTGCCCGCCTGGTACACCGCGCCCAGCGGCGAGAGCTTGTGCATCACGTCGGCGCGGCCGCCGAAGGCCGCCAGCGGCATGCCGCCGCCAATCACCTTGCCCATCACCACCAGATCGGGGCGAATGCCGTACACCTGTTGCGCGCCGCCCAGCGCCACGCGAAAACCGGTCATCACCTCGTCCCACACCAGCAACGCGCCGTGCTCGGTGCAGAGCTCGCGCAGGCGCTGATGCCAGGCCGAAGTGCCCCGGATGAAATTCATATTACCCGCGATGGGTTCCACCATCACGCAGGCGATTTTGTGTCCCTGCCGGGCAAACAATTCCTCGATCTGGGCGATGTTGTTGAACTCCAGCACCAGCGTGTGCTTGGCCAGATCGGCAGGCACCCCGGCGGAGCTGGGATTGCCGAAGGTCAGCAAGCCCGAACCGGCCTTGACCAGCAGACTGTCGGCATGGCCGTGGTAGCAGCCTTCGAACTTGACAATGGCGTCGCGTCCGGTAAAGCCGCGCGCCAGGCGGATGGCGCTCATGCCGGCTTCGGTGCCGCTGGACACCAGGCGCACCATTTCGACCGCGGGCATGAGCTTGCAAATGGCTTCAGCCATGTGGATTTCGTCGGCCGTGGGCGCGCCGAAACTCAGCGAGCGGGTGGCGGCGCGCTGCACCGCCTCGACGACCTCCGGATGAGCGTGCCCGGCGATCATCGGCCCCCAGGAACCGATGTAGTCGATGTAGCGCGTGCCTTCGGCGTCGATCATGTAGGGGCCTTCGGCGCGGTCGATGAAGCGCGGCACGCCGCCGACCTGGCGAAATGCGCGCACCGGCGAGTTGACCCCGCCGGGAATGGTGCGCTGGGCGCGATCGAACAGTTGCTGATTCGTGATGGACATGAGGCTCTTTCTTGAACGGACATCGCCCCGGCTAGCAGGGCGATGAGAAAAAACGGGATAGGGGTTGTTTGACTGGCGCCCGGGCCGCGGAATGCCAAACGTGCCCGAGGCCCCCGAGGTCACTGCAAGGTCGGCGTGCCCGGCTCGCTCGGCGTATCGTCTTCCTCCTCGGTGGGCTGCGCCCAGAAGAAGCGGTCGGGCACCACCTGACCCATGCCGGGGCGGTAGCCGAAATCGAGGCAATGATCGAGGTATTCGATGGCCTCATGCACCGCCTGGTCGAGCTTGGCGCCATTGGCGAGTATCGCGGTGAGCACCGCCGACAAGGTATCGCCCGCGCCGGTGAACCCGGCCTCGAACAGCTCGAAACTCTCGCGCAGCAACACCCGCCGCGGGCTCATCAGCACGTTCTCCACCCTGCCCTCGCTGGCCACGATACCGGTCACCAGCAGATATTGCACGCCGAGTTGCTGCGACTTTTGCATCAGCGCATCGAGCGTGGGCGGCGCTTCGCCGTCCCACTCCGGCAGCAACAACTGGGTGAGCGCGCTCTGGTTGCCGGTGAGCACGCGGGTTTGCGGCAGGATGAGATCCTGCATCGCCTTGATGTAATCGTCGGTCTGCGACTCGTCGAGCACGTGGAAATTGCTGGCATAGGTGACCAGCGGCACCTGGCTGTAGTCAGCCAGCAGTTCGGCCACGGCATTGACCACGTCGACGCTGCCGAGAAAGCCGACCTTCCAGGCCGAGATCTCGACGTCTTCGAGCACGGCCCGCGCCTGTTCCACCACGGCGTCGGCCTCGATCTCGATGGTGTCGAAAATCTCTGCGGTATCGCGTACCCAGAGCGCGGTCGTGACCGGCAGGGGATGGCAGCCCACGGCCGAGCACGACGCCAGATCGGCCGCGAGCCCGGCGCTGCCGCTGGGGTCAGCCGCGTTGAAGAACATCACGGCGGGGGGGGATTCTGTGGATTCGGTCATCATGCTGGCATGGTAGTGCGACTGCAGGTCGGCGCAAGCCTGGGCCCGCACCGATCTTGCCATGATCTTGACCAAGCGCTTCTTGATCCTCCGCAGCGGCGCCTGCCCTGTAGGTCAAAATGCAACAGCGCGCCATAGAATCGTTGAATCTTCTCCTCTACCCCGATACGCTGTGGACAAACAAGAACTTTGCAGTTGGATGTGCCTGATCTGTGGCTTCATTTACTCAGAAGCCGAGGGCCATCCAGAGAGCGGCATTGCACCGGGTACGCGTTGGGCCGATGTGCCGATGAACTGGACCTGCCCCGAGTGCGGTGCGCGCAAAGAAGATTTCGAAATGGTGCCGGTCTAGACGGCGCCATTTTTTGAGAAGGTGCCGGTTTAATCGGGAACGGCAAGTCACCGCAGCTGTTTACAGCGTTTTTCCTTTTCCCCTTTTGCAAAGGATGTGCATGGTTGCGCCTACCAGCCCATTCAAAGTGTTGGTCATCGATGACAGCAACACCATCCGCCGCAGCGCCGAGATTTTTCTCAAGCAGGCCGGCTATGAGGTGCTGCTCGCCGAAGACGGCTTTGACGCCTTGTCCAAGGTCAACGACCACGAGCCCGACCTGATTTTCTGCGACATTCTGATGCCCCGGCTCGACGGCTATCAGACCGTGGCCATCATCCGTCGCAGCGGCAAGTTTTCCCATATCCCCATGGTCATGCTCTCCAGCAAGGACGGCGTGTTCGACAAGGCGCGCGGCCGCATGGTCGGCGCGCAAGACTATCTGACCAAGCCCTTCACCAAAGATCAACTGCTCGACGCGGTCAAGCGGCACCTGAACGCCAACCAGCCTGCTGCTGCGACCGGCTCCTGATCGCGCTTCTCGCTCTTCTTTTCATCCGCCATGCCCGTACACAATATTCTCATCGTTGACGATTCCAAGACCGAGCTGTATTTCCTCTCCGACCTGCTCACCAAGCACGGCTTTGCGGTGAACACGGCGGAAAACGGCGAGCAGGCGCTGGCCATGCTCGCGGCCGTGAAGCCCGATCTGATTCTGATGGATGTGGTGATGCCCGGCCAGAACGGCTTTCAGCTCACGCGACAGATCACGCGCGACCCGGCTTACTCCGGCATACCCGTCATCATGTGCACCAGCAAGAAGCTCGAAACCGACAAGGTCTGGGCCATGCGTCAAGGCGCGTCCGACTATGTCATCAAGCCGGTGAACGCCACCGAGTTGCTCGACAAGATCCGCGCCATCGCCTGAAGCTCACACTCGTCCGCACCTCTTCGGCTTCCACCCAACGTTTCCGCCCATGTCCAGAGCCTCGCTGCGCGAATTTCAGACCCATCTCGCTCAACGCCTGACGGCCGCGCAAAGCGGGCAAGCCCCTTCGCGCTGGCTGGCCGTGCTGGCGGGGCAGTGGCGCTTTTTGCTGCCCCTGGAGTTCTCGGGCGAGATTTCGCCCATGCAGCACTGCGCTCCGCTGCCGCACGCCCTGCCCTGGTTCCTGGGCCTGGTCAGTCTGCGGGGCCAGGTCTGCGGCGTGGTGCATCTGGGCCGGTTCATGGGCGAAGACGCCGCTGCACTGACGCCGCAGGCCCGACTCATCCAGTTCGCCCCGGCGCTCGACATCAACACCGCCCTGCTGGTCGATCAACTGGTCGGGCTGCGCAACCCCGATCAACTCCAGAAAGTTCTCGGCGTTCAAGAGGAGGGGCCTGGTGAAGGGGCGCCCCCCTGGCTGAGAACCACATATCGCGATGCCGAGCAGAACCTCTGGCATGAAGTCGACCTGCTGGCTCTGGCCGAAAACGAACAATTCCTGAGCGTCACCTGAAAATTCGATCGACGCGCGATTTTGCTGAATTTGCTGAATTTCCTTTCACTGCGCTGTACCTGTTTTTAGTCAACCGTCATCTGCCGGTTTGCATCCTCAACTTCATCACGTTTTACGGAGCGGTCATGTCCTTACTCTCGTCCCTTTTCGGAACGAAAAACAACGAATCGTCAAGCGACACCGAAATCGCGCCGACGGCGCTCGGCCGGGGTGGACAGGAAACCCTGCAGATCGATTCCAGCATCGGAGATCCGACCAGCGCCCTGCATCAAGCCCAGGGCAACCGCCCGCTGATTCTGCGGCTGCCGATGATCAGCCGCATGATGCTGGCCCAGCAACAGCGCTTTTTCGGCGTGCTGCTCATCATCTCGCTGGTGCTGCTCGGTCTGACCCTGATTGTGGTGCTGCGTGGAACGTCCGACTCGGCGCGGCAGCTTGAAGCCTCCGGCGCGGCGCTGACCCAGTCACAGCGCCTGGCGCGTTCGATGAACGCGGCGCTGCTGGGCAATAAAGACGCTTTCGCCACCGTGCGTTCCAGCGCCGAGGCCCTGAAATCGGAAGTCGCCGTCCTGCAGCAAACCAGCGTGCCCGCTGGCGGTCAGTCGCTGCTCGACAAGGTTGGCCCGGAAACCGAGACCAGCGTGAAAAACGCCGAGCTGCTCGCCAAGCAGGAAGGCGTACTGACGACGACTGCCCAGCAGCTCACCGACATCAACCGCCAGACCGATGCCCTGCTCGACAGCGCCCAGACGCTGACCTCGCTGCTGCTGCAGCAAAAAGCGTCAGCGAGCAATATCAACGCCGCCAGCCAGCTCACCATGCTGACCCAGCGCATCGACAAATCGGCCAACGCTTTTCTGTCGTTGCAAGGCGTGCGGCCCGAGGCCGTGTTCACCCTCGGCAAGGATCTGACCACTTTCAATGCGCTGAGCAAGGGACTGCTGGACGGCAATGCCGACCTGCAACTCACCGCCCTGGCCGATCCGCAATCGCGCCAACAGTTGCAAAGCCTGATCCAGACCTACGCCAAGACCGAAGCCTCTGCCCGTACCCTGCTGGCCAACCTGCCCAGCCTGGCCTCGGCGCGTGAGGCGCAAAACGCGGTGCTCGCCTCATCCGGCCAGCTCTACGACAACCTCAATCAGCTGCAAAGCCTGTATTCCTCGCGCACCGGCGTGAGCTGGCCGGCGATTTTGTTCCTCGCCCTGCTGGGGCTGCTGGCCATCATCGCCGCCACCGACCTGATCTACATCATGCTCAACGAGGCGCGCCAACGTGCCACGCTGGTGGAACTGCAGCGTCGGCAAACCGAGCGTCAAGAGCTTGAAGCCCGGCGCACCAACGAGTCGAATCAGGCCGCTATTTTGCGGTTGATGAACGAACTGCAAACCGTGGCCGAGGGCGACCTCACCCAGCAGGCCACCGTGACCGAAGACATCACCGGCGCCATCGCCGACTCGGTGAACTACACCGTGGAAGAGCTGCGCACCCTGGTGGGACAGGTGCAGCAAACGGCCGACCAGGTGGGCGAAGGCGCCTCTCAGGCGCAAACCACTTCCGACCGCCTGATGCGCAGCGCCGACGAGCAGCTCAACAAAATTCGTGAAACCGGTCAGTCGGTGCTCGACATGGCGCAGCGCATCAACCAGGTGTCGGTTCAGGCGCAGCAATCGGCCGAGGTGGCGAACCAGTCGCTGCAGGCCGCCGAGCAGGGGCAGCGCGCCGTGCGCAACTCCATCGACGGCATGAACAGCATCCGCGAGCAGATTCAAGACACCTCCAAGCGCATCAAGCGGCTGGGTGAATCGTCGCAGGAGATCGGCGAAATCACCGAGCTGATTTCCGACATTACCGAACAGACCAACGTACTGGCCTTGAACGCCGCCATTCAGGCCGCGTCAGCGGGTGAAGCGGGCCGCGGCTTCTCGGTGGTGGCCGAGGAAGTGCAGCGCCTGGCCGAGCGCTCGGCCGAGTCGGCCAAGCAGATTGCCGCGCTGGTGCGCACCATTCAGACCGACACCCAAGACGCCGTGGCCGCCATGGAAAAGAGCACCCAGGGCGTGGTCGAAGGGGCCAAGCTGGCCGATAACGCCGGCGCTGCGCTGGCCCAGATCGACGCGGTGTCGCGCCAGCTTGCCGAGCTGATTACGCAGATTTCGCAACAGACCCAGATCGAAGCCAGTTCCGCCAACAAGGTGGCCGACAACATCCAGACCATTTTCACCGTGACCGAGCAGACCTCCGAAGGCACGCGCTCCACCGCCTCGCTGGTGCGCGACCTCGCGCGTGTCGCCGACGATCTGCGCCAGTCCGTCTCGCGGTTCAAGATCAACTGACCCGCCTTCCTCGCATGCATTCCAACGTCCGTCCCTCGCGTTTTCCGGCATGAACACAGTCTCCGCTTCGCATCCCGCCGTGGCACCCGCCCCTGAGACGGACATGGGGCCTCTGGCCTGGCTGCTCGATCAGATCAGCGACAACCTCCAGTCCGCCCGCACCGCGCTCAAGCGCGCCGCCCAGCAGCAGGACGACGGCGTGCTCGGTTCGGTCCAGGCCGAAAAAACGGGTCTGCGCACCGCTCGCACCCAGGTGCACCAGGCCGCAGGCGCCATCGAACTGCTGGGTTTTTTTGGCGCGGCGCGCCTGATGCAGGCCGCCGAGAACGCGCTCGATCAACTCATCGACCATCCGGAAAAACTCGACAACACCGCGCTGCAGCGTTTCGAGGCCGGCTTCAACGCCCTGGTCGATTTTCTCGAATCCCAGCGTGCCGGCAAAAATGAACCGGCGCTCAAGCTCTATCCGCAGTACCGCGACCTGATGGAACTGGCGCAGGCCGAGCGCATCCACCCGGCCGACCTGTGGGACTACGACTGGACCTGGCCGGACGCCCCGCCCGTCACCGACGCCGCGGGCGCCCCTGCCCCCATGCTGACGCCGGATGATCGCGCCCAGTTCGAAATGGGCTTGCTGCAGGTGCTGCGCGGTCAGCAGACCGCCTCCGCCATGCAGACGCTCGACGCCGTCGCGCGTCGGGCGCAGGCCAGCAGCGCGGGGCCGACGGCCAGCCTGTGGTGGCTCGCGCGCGGTTTGTTCGAAGCCATCGGCAGCGGCCTGCTCACACCCGATCTCGACATCAAACGGCTGCTCAACCGCCTCAACCTGCAATTGCGTAGCCAGTTGCAAGGGCAAAGCCCCGCCCCCCAAAGGCTGGGTCACGACCTCACCTTCTTTTGCGCCCAGTCGCTGCACGGCAATGGCGACGTCACCGCGCAGTCCCTTCCGGTGCTGCGAGCCATTGACAACCGGCTGCACCTCGCTGCCGCGCCGTTTGCCGATTACCACCAAAGCCATTTCGGCCTGATCGACCCCGCCCTGGTGCAGCAAGTCCGCAAGCGCGTGCAAACCCTGCGCGACGCCTGGAGCGCTCTGGCCGGTCACGCGCAGACGCATCTCGATCCCGCACGCATGGCTCGCCTGGTCGATCTCACCCAGGCGCTGGAACAACCTCTGCATGCGCTCACGCCGGGCAGCGAAGCGCTGCCGCAATCGCTCGCGGGCCTGTTCAAGAAAATCAGCGCGCGCAGCGACTTTCTCACCCCCGAGCGCGCGCTCGATGTCGCCACCGCCATTCTGTTTCTCGAAATCACCTTTGCCCACTTCCGTCCCGAAGAACAGCGATTTCTGGAGCGCTCACAAATCCTCGCGCGGCGCCTCGACCAGAGCGCCAACGGCCAAAGGCCAGACCCGCTGGCCGGCTGGATGGAAGACCTGTTCCGCCAGGCCTCCGAGTCGCAGACCATGGGCAGCGTGGTGCAAGAACTGCGCGCCGACATGAGCACCGTCGAGAAACTGCTCGACGCCTATTTCCGCGACCCGTCGCACAAGCCCGATCTGGCACAGGTGCCACGCCTGCTGTCGCAGATGCGCGGCGTGTTCTCGGTGCTCGGCGTCGATGTCGCCAGCCAGGCGCTGAGCTACCTGCGCACCGAAATCGACAGTCTCGTGGCCGACGATGTGCCGACCGACAACCAGCGCTTCGATGCCCTGGCCAGCAATATCGGCGTGCTCGGTTTTCTGGTCGACATGCTGTCCTACCAACCCGAGCTGGCCAAAACCCTGTTCGTGTTCGACAACGACAAAAAAGAGCTGCGCGCCGTCGTTCCCTCCACCCAGCGCACCGCTCCGCCCACCCTGCAACAAGACGTCGAGCACGCGGCGCAGCAACTCAAGGACGACATCGCCCAGGGCCTGCCGCCCGAGCAGGCGCAGCAACGCCTGGCGCAGTTGCACGCCGAAGCCGCCCTGGCCGGGGTACCCGATCTTCCGGCGCAGGTGCTGAGCGTGCCGAGCGAAGGTGTGAGCGAACTGCCGAGTGAACCTCACACGCCCCAGGAAATAGACGCCGCCCCCGCGCAAGAGGCGTCCGCAACCCCGGCCGAGCCGACTGTCACACCTGAATCCGCCCAGGAGGCGACTCCGCCTGCCGAGCCCGAAGACGATGCCGAAGACGAACTGATCGACATCTTCCTGGAGGAAGCCCGGGAGGTCATCGCAAGCGGTCACGAACAACTGCAGCAGCTGCACGCCAACCTCGACGACGAAGGCGCGCTCACCAGCCTGCGCCGCGCTTTTCATACCCTCAAAGGCAGCTCGCGCATGGTCGGTCTGCGCGACTATGGCGAAGCCGCCTGGGCGCTCGAACAAGTGTTCAACCGCCAAATCGCCGATCAGCACCGGGCCTCGCCGCCCTTGCTCAACCTGGCCGCGCACGCGCTCACCGAGCTTGGCGAATGGACGGCAGCGATCCAGCAAGGCCAGGCCGAGGCGTTCAGCAGCGAGCCCCTGCGCCGTGCCGCCGAGGCCTATGCAGCAGGCGAATCCGCCGAACCCGCGTTGCCCACCCTGCACGACGCACCTAACGAACCCTCAATGGCCGCCGAACCCGCCGCCGTTGAAGCGGAATCGCCCAGCGAACCAGCAGCACCCGAACTAGCAGCGCCCGAACCAGAGGCCCTGCACGAACCCACCGACTTCAATGCGCTGTTCGAAGGCATCGACCTCGAACTTCCCCATCACACCCAGGCGCCCGAGCCGATGCCTTCGGCTGAGATGTCCGCGGTCGAGGCGCCCCCGGCCGAGATGCCTTCAAGCGATGCGCCCGCTGTCGAACTGCCCCAGGTCGAAGAAGCCGACATGGCTGAATTCGAGGCGGCCGTCTCTGCGCAGCACGCTGCCCCGGCCGACACCGCCGCTGACACCGACATCGCACCAGTGCCGCCCGAAAATAGCGACGAAGGCGAACCCGGCTACCGCCAGATCGGCGAGTTGCGCATTCCCACCCCGCTCTACAACATTTACCTGGCCGAAGCCGACGAACTCTCGCGCCATCTGTACAGCGACATTCACGACTGGCTGACCGATCCCGCCCAGGCGCTCGGCGATGCGGCCGTCATTTCGGCGCACAAGCTCGCGGGCAGTTCGGCCACCGTCGGCCTGCGCAGTGTGGCCGATCTCGCCAGCCAGACCGAGCATGCGCTCGACGCCCTGCGCGACCTGCCCGCGCACGCCGCGCGACCGGTCGATCTCGACGCCTTGGCACAGGCGGCCAGCGACATCAAACAACTGCTGCACCAGTTTGCCGCGGGCTTCCTCAAGCCCGTGCAAGCCGAGCTGCTCACCCGGCTCGAAGCCCTGCAGGAAGCTGCGCTGGCCCAGAATGCCCAGCCGAGCGCCGAGTCGGTAACCGAGTTGACCCACACGGCCGAACCGGCTGTCCAGCCTGAACAAATCGCCGCTCCAGAGCTTGCGCCCGCAACGCTCGAGCCCGCCTCGGCCGAAGCCTCGCAGCCGCAGGTCAGCGCAACACAATCTGCCGCGTCTGCCGACCAGTTGGTCGACACTATCGATCCCGACCTGTTCCCAATTTTCGAGGAAGAGGCCAACGAACTGCTGCCCGCCCTGGCCGCCAGCCTGCGCCAGTGGGAACAACATCCGCAAGACACCGCGCCAGCCGCTCAAGCCATGCGGGCGCTGCACACGCTCAAAGGCAGTGCGCGCATGGCTGGCGCCATGCAACTCGGCGACCTGGCGCACAGCCTCGAATCCGACATTGACACCCTGACGGCCAATACGCCAGTCAGCGAAGCCGATCTGGCCGAGCTGCTGAGCCGTTTCGACCATCTCAACACCCGCTTCGACCGCCTGTGCAGCGCGGCGCAGCGCGGCGAAAGCCAGCTGGCCGACCTGCCGGCGGCCACCGTTTCCGAGGTGTTCACCCCAAGCGCCGAGCCCGACAGCGCTGCGTCGGCCCAGCCGCTGCCTGCGGTAGCCGTCAACACAGCTGCCACGCCTGCCGCGGCCGAGCCGGTCAACCGCGTCCTCGCGCCGCGTATCGCTGCACAGGCTGTGCGCGTGCGCGCCGGGCTGCTCGACCGTCTGGTCAATCAGGCGGGCGAAATCACCATTTCGCGCGCCCGGCTGGAAAACGAGTTCGGCGCCATCCGCGCTTCGGTGGGCGATCTGAGCGACAACCTCGACCGTCTACGCCAGCAGGTGCGCGAAATCGAAATTCAGGCCGAGGCGCAGATGAGCGCGCAGGTGCAGGCCGCGCGCGACGAAAACCGCGATTTCGACCCGCTCGAATTCGACCGCTTCACCCGCGCGCAGGAACTCACCCGCATGATGGCCGAGTCGGTCAACGACATCGCCATGGTGCAGGGCACGCTCAGCCGCCTGCTGCGCGAAGTCGACGACGACATGACCCGCCAGGCGCGCCAGACCCGCGAGCTGCAGCGCGATCTGCTGCGCACCCGCATGGTCGAGTTCGACAGCCTGTCCGAGCGGCTTTACCGCACCGTGCGTCAGGCGGCCAAAGACCTGAACAAAGCGGTGCGCCTGGAAATCATCGGCGGCGCCATCGAACTCGACCGCGGCGTGCTCGAGCGCGTTTCCAGCAGCTTCGACCACTTGCTGCGCAACGCCGTGGCGCACGGCATCGAGACTGCGGAAGAACGCAAGGCGGCGGGCAAGCCCGAAGTCGGCACCCTCACCCTGAGCCTGCGGCAAGACGGCAACGAAGTCGTCATCACCCTGGCCGACGACGGGCGCGGTCTCAACTATGCCGCCATCCGCGCCAAGGCCGAACGCCTCGGCCTGCTCGCCCCAGGGCAGAACGTCTCCGAGGCAGAACTGACGCAACTGGTCTTCCGCCCGAACTTCAGCAGCGCCGAGAGCACCACCGCAGTGGCTGGCCGCGGCGTGGGGCTCGACGTGGTGCGCACCGAAGTCAACGCCCTGGGCGGCCGCGTGCTGCTCGACAACCAGCCGGGCTCCGGCGCTCGCTTCACCCTGCTGCTGCCACTGACCACCGCCATCACCCATGTGGTCTTGCTGCGCACCGGCGCTGCCGTGTATGCCGTGCCCGCCAATCTGGTGGACATCGTGCTGCGCTTCAAGCCCGAGCAGATCGCCAACGCCGCGCGCACCCTGAGCATCGAGTATGCCAACGATACCCTGCCCTTCTACTGGCTGGGCGCCCTGCTCGGGCAATCGGGCGGCAGCAGTGAGCCGTTCGGTAAAAGCGTGCCCGTGGTCGTGATTCGAAGCGCCACGCAGCGTGTGGCCATTCAGGTCGATGAAGTCGTGGGCAACCGCGAAGTGGTGGTGAAAAATCTGGGGCCGCAGCTCTCGCGCGTGCCGGGTCTGGCCGGGATTTCCGTGCTGCCCAACGGGGACGCCGCGCTGATCTACAACCCGGTGGCGCTCGCCGCGGTTTATGGCGCTGATGCCTCGGCCCGCATGCAGGCTGTGCCGCAGACGCCCGTGGCCCCGAGTGCAGACGCCGCTCCCGCCGCTGTCTCCACCTCGGTTTCAACCTCCGAGCCCAGCGAGACGCCGATCGATGCGTCCGGGCTCACTCCCGGGCTGCCTCCCACGGGCGACGCGGCGCAGGCCGCGAAGAGCGGCAATCCGCTGATCATGGTGGTGGACGACTCCATCACCGTGCGCCGCGTCACGCAGCGCTTCCTGCAGCGCAACGGTTATCTGGTGCAACTCGCCAAAGACGGCCTCGACGCCCTAGAGCAATTGCAGCAGATCAGCACCCTGCCCAATGTGATTCTGCTCGACATCGAAATGCCGCGCATGGACGGCTTCGACCTCACCCGCAACATCCGCGCCGACTCACGGCTGCAGAAGCTGCCCATCATCATGATCACCTCGCGCATTGCCGACAAGCATCGCAACTACGCCGCGCAACTTGGGGTGAATCACTATCTCGGCAAGCCCTATTCCGAGACCGAGCTGCTCGAACTGATTCGCACCTTTACCCAGTCGGCAGTGAATCACTGAGCCTTTACCACCGCGTAGCGCTCCAGCGTTTCGGCCCGCGCCAGATCGTGCCTCACGATCGGCGCGGGGTAGGTGCTGCCCAACCGCACCCCGGCCGCCTGCAGCAGCGCTGCGGGCGCCTTCCACGGCGCGTGAATGTCCTTGGACGCAAGCTGCGCCAGCTCGGGCACATAGCGGCGGATGAAATCCCCGCCCGCATCGAATTTCTCGCTTTGCGCCACCGGGTTGAAAATGCGGAAGTACGGCTGCGCATCGCAGCCGCTGCTCGCCGCCCACTGCCAGCCGCCGTTGTTCGCCGCCAGGTCGAAATCGTTGAGATGGTCGGCAAAGTAGCGCTCGCCCCAGCGCCAGTCGATACCCAGGTCTTTGGTCAAAAAACTCGCTACCACCATGCGCAGGCGGTTGTGCATATAGCCGGTCTGGTTGATCTGGCGCATGGCCGCGTCCACCAGCGGATAGCCGGTGCGGCCCTCGCACCAGGCGGCGAACTGCGCCGGGTCGTTGCGCCACTGAATGCGGTCGTAAACCGGCTTGAAAGCCGCATTCACCACATGCGGATGGTGGAACAGAATCTGAAAATAAAAGTCGCGCCACACCAGCTCGGACAGCCAGACCCGGGCCCCCTCGCTGCCCGCCTGCTGCCGCGCCCACGCCAGCGCGACCAGTTCGCGCACTGAGACCGTGCCGAAGCGCAGATGCACCGAGAGATAGCTCGGCCCCTTGCGCGCCGGAAAATCGCGCGCCTGATCGTAATCATCGATACGACGACTGAAGTCATCCACCAGCGCCGCCGCGCCAGACGCGCCCAGCGGCAGTTTCAGCGCGTGCAAATTCGACGGCGCAAAACCCAGCTCGGACAAGGTGGGCAACGGTTGCCGCAACGCCGCTGGCAGAGCGGCCAGCCGGGCGGAGGTCACTGCGCTATCGACGGGCTGCTGCGGCTGTGCGGCGTACCGCGCCAGCCAGGCGGTGCGGTAGGGCGTAAAGACCGAGTACGGCTTGTCCTGCGCCGTCAACACCTCGTCGCGCTCGAAAATCATGTGCTCTTTGACGGTGCGCAGCGCCCGCCCGTCTTGCCGCAAGGCGCGCTCGACGGCCGCATCGCGCGCGAGGGCTTCGGGCTCATCGTCGCGCCCGCAGAACACCGCCTGCGCGCCCAACTCGGCAGCCAGCGCGGCAATCGCCTCGCGCGCGCTGGCGTGGCGCACGATCAGCGCTGCGTCGTGTTCGCGCAAAGCGGCGTCGATCTCCGCCACCGCCGCCAGGATGAACTCCACCCGCCGATCCGCCTGCAGCCCGCGCTGCAACAGCGGATCGAGAATGTCTCGGTCGAACACAAACGCCAGCGCCACCTTGTCGCAGGCGCGCAGGGCGGCGTGCAGCGCCGCGTTGTCGTGCAGTCGCAAATCGCGCCGCAGCCAGACCAGACCTAGCGGCAGTTTTTCCACGGCAGAGCTGGCGGGACGGTCGGCAATGGAAGTCGGCATGTGCAGAGGGTTCGGGAAAAAATGGAGATTAACCATAACCCAGCAGCGCAAAATCTGCGGCCCGGCGCGATAAACTCCACCCCATGAACCCTCGCCCCGACGCCTCCAATCTGAGCAACCAGTTTTTGATCGCCATGCCGGGCATGGCCGACGAGAACTTTGCCGGTACCGTGGTGTACGTCTGCGAGCACTCGGCGCGCGGCGCGCTCGGCTTGATCATCAACCGCCCGTCGGACATTACCGTCAAGGAATTGTTCGAGCGCGTGGGGCTGGACACGGCCAGTCTGCCCTCCGCTCAGCCCGTGTTGCAAGGCGGCCCGGTGCAGACCGAGCGCGGCTTCGTGCTGCACGAAACCACCGATACGG
The DNA here is from genome assembly GCF_900634595.1 of Thiomonas sp. OC7. Lineage (NCBI taxonomy): Bacteria > Pseudomonadati > Pseudomonadota > Betaproteobacteria > Burkholderiales > Thiomonas > Thiomonas sp. OC7. The sequence continues at coordinate 1,231,405 of NZ_LR131953.1, forward strand.
CCTACGCCTCCAGCCTCGACATTCCCGGTGGCCTGCAAATGACCACCTCCAAGGACGTGCTCGAACACATGGCCGCCGGCGACGGGCCGACGCGCAGCCTCATCACCCTGGGCTACTCTGGCTGGAGCGCCGGGCAGCTCGAAGAAGAACTCGGCCAGAACGGCTGGCTTACCGTCGAGGCCGACCCCATCGTGTTGTTCGACACCCCGGTGGAGGCCCGCTTCAACGCGGCCATGGCGCTGCTGGGCTTCAACCCGGCCATGTTGTCGCAAACCGCAGGACATGCCTGAGGCCATGCAGCCCGTCGCGGGCCGTGAGATCACGGTTCTGGGTTTCGACTGGGGCGCCAAGCGCATCGGCACGGCGGTAGGCAACAGCCTCACCCGCAGCGCCACGGCGCTGCGCAGCCTGCGCGCCGATCGCAACGACCTCAAGTTCGACGCCATCGCCGCGCTCATTCGTGAGTGGCAACCGCAGCAGCTCGTGGTCGGTCTGCCCTTGCACCCCGACGGCGCCGCGCACGACAATACCGCCCACGCCCAGCGCTTCGCCCGCCAGCTTGAAGGCCGCTTCGGGCTGCCGGTGGCGCTGGTCGATGAACGCTACACCTCGGTCGCCGCCGAAGACGACGGCGCCAAAGATGTGGACAGCGCCGCCGCCCAGCTCATCGTCGAACAATACCTGCAGCAACGCTGACCATGCCTTCCTCTCCTGCTTCCCCAATCGCCGCCCCTCCAGACGCCGAGGCGCTCTACGCCCAATTGCTCGCGCAAGTTCGCAGCACTGTCGCGGCGCAGGCCGAGCCGCCCTTGCTCATCGGCATCTATTCCGGCGGCGCCTGGCTGGCGCAGCGGCTGCACGCCGACCTGCAACTGGCGCAACCCTACGGCGTGGTGTCTTCGACCTTTCACCGCGACGACTTCGCCACCCGCGGCCTGCACCCCAGCGCCAACCGCACCGCGCTGCCCGTGCCCATCGCCGATCAGGCGGTGCTGCTCATCGACGACGTGCTGCACACCGGCCGCACCATCCGCGCCGCGATGAACGAGCTGTTCGACTTCGGCCGTCCGGCGCGCATCGATTTGGCGGTGCTGGTCGATCGCGGCGGCCGCGAGCTGCCCATCTGCCCGCAAATCGCCGCCAGCACCCTGCTCGATCTGCCCGACGAGGTCTCGCTGGCGCTGCTGCGCGATGAGGACGTGTCGGAGGGCATCCGCTTTCGTTTCGATCTGGTGAGCAAATAAACCGAGTTGGTGAACATGAACCGCGCCCACAACCCCCAACTCAACAAAAACGGCGAGCTGCGCCACCTGCTCACCCCCGAAGGCTTGCCGCGCGACGTGCTCACGCACATCCTCGACACCGCGCAGGGCTTTGTCAGCTTCGGCAGCCGCGAAGTGAAAAAAGTGCCGCTGCTGCGCGGCAAGAGCGTGTTCAACTTGTTCTTCGAGAACAGCACCCGCACTCGCACCACCTTCGAGATCGCGGCGCAACGCCTGTCGGCCGACGTGTTCAATCTCGACATCCAGCGCTCCAGCACGAGCAAGGGCGAGAGCCTGCTCGACACCATCGCCAACCTCGAAGCGATGGATGCCGATGTGTTCGTCGTGCGCCATTCCGACAGCGGCGCGCCCTTTCTCATCGCCCAGCACACGCCCCCGCATGTGCACATCGTCAACGCCGGCGATGGCCGTCATGCCCACCCCACCCAGGGCCTGCTGGACATGTACACCATCCGTCATTTCAAGGGCGACTTCAGCAACCTCACCGTGGCCATCGTCGGCGACATCGTGCATTCGCGCGTGGCACGCTCGGCCATTCACGCGCTCACCACGCTGGGCGCTGCCGAGGTGCGCGCCGTCGGCCCCAAGACCCTGGCGCCCGACAATCTGCGCGACATGGGCGTGCGCGTCTGCCACGACATGGCCGAGGGCATTCGCGGCGCCGACGTCATCATGATGCTGCGGCTGCAAAACGAGCGCATGTCGGGCGCGCTGCTGCCGTCCGCGCATGAATTCAACATGACCTACGGCCTCACGCCCGAGCGCCTGGCACTGGCCAAGCCCGATGTCATCGTGATGCATCCCGGCCCCATCAATCGCGGCGTCGAGATCGACAGCAGCGTGGCTGATGGGCCGCGCAGCGTCATCCTCGACCAAGTGCGCTTCGGCATCGCTGTGCGCATGGCCGTGCTGTCCATCGTCGCCTCCACCGAAAGCCCCGCATGAGCACCACGCAACTTCTGATCCGCGGCGGCCGCCTCATCGACCCGCTGCGCAGGCTCGATGCCGAGGGCGATGTCGCCATCTCCGGCGAGCGCATCGTCGCCGTGGGCAAAGCGCCCGAAGGCTTCACCCCCGAGCAGACGCTCGACGCGCGCGGCCTGCTCGTCCTGCCCGGTCTCATCGACCTGTGCGCCCGCCTGGGCGAACCCGGCTATGAGCACGAGGGCATGCTGGAAACCGAGCTGCGCGCCGCGCTGGCCGGCGGCGTCACCCGCGTGGTGTGCTCGCCCGACACCGACCCCGTGCTCGACGAACCCAGCCTGGTGGAAATGCTGCGCTGGCGCGCCCGGCGCATCAAAAGCGCCCGCGTCTATCCGCTGGGCGCGCTCACCAAAGGCCTCAAAGGCGAGAGCTTGAGCGAAATGGCCGAACTCACCCGGGCGAGCTGCATCGGCTTCTCTCAAGCCGACACGCCGATGACCGACACCAAGGTGCTCTACAGCGCCATGCAATACGCCAGCACCTTCGGCTACAAGGTCTGGCTGCGTGCGCAAGACGCCTCGCTCAGCCGCGGCGGCATCGCCGCCAGCGGCGCCTATGCGCAGCGCCTGGGCCTGAGCGGCGTGCCCGCCATGGCCGAAACCGTGGCGCTGCACACCTTGTTCGAGCTGATGCGCGCCACCGGCTGCGCGGTGCATGTGAGCAAGCTCTCCAGCGCCGCAGGCGTTGCGCTGGTCCGCCAGGCCAAGGCCGAAGGGCTGCCGCTGACCTGCGACGTGTCGATCAACAATCTCATGCTCACCGATCTGGACATCGGCTACTTCGACGCCCGCGCCCGGCTCGACCCGCCGCTGCGCCAGAGCCGAGACCGCGACGCCCTGCGCGCCGCCTTGGCCGATGGCACCATCGACGCGCTGTGCTCCGACCACACCCCCATCAGCGCCGACGACAAAACCCAGACCTTCGCCGACGCCGCGCCCGGCGCCACCGGGCTGGAGCTGCTGCTGTCCACCGCACTGCAATTCGCCGCCGACAGCGGCCTGCCGCTGGTCAAGGCGCTGGGCTGTGTGGGCCACCGCGCCGCGCAGGCCGCCGGTCTGCCCCCGGCCACGCTGGAAGCCGGCGCTGCGGCCGAGCTCATCCTCGTCGATCCGCAGGCCCGCTGGCGCGCCCTGCCTGACGCCCTGCAAAGCCAGAGCCGCCACACCCCCCTGGCCGAACAGGAACTGCCCGGCCGCACCCGGCACGCCGTGATCGACGGCCGCGTGGTGTGGAGCGCGCAGCCCGTCGCCACTCCTGCATGAACCCGGCGCCGCAGCCCGCCGAAAACCCTCCGGCGCTGCTCTGCGAGCCGCCCGCCCAAACCCCCGCGCCGGTGTTGCGCCGCGTCGGCGCGCCGGTGCGTTTCGCCACCCGGCTGACCCGGCTCAGCGCCCACGCCCTGCGCGGCCAGCGCATCGTGCGTCAACTGTTTCCCCAGCTCGACGCGGCTGGAAAACAGCAACAAATCCGCGACTGGTCGGCCGAGCTGCTGCGGCTTAGCGGCATTGCGCTACAGGTCAACGGCGCGCCGCAGCAGACCCCGTCTCTCGTGGCTGCCAACCATGTGTCGTGGATCGACATCTTCGCCATCAACGCCGTGCAGCCCGTGCGCTTCGTCTCCAAATCCGAGACGGCGCAATGGCCCCTCATCGGCCCCTTGGTGCGCGGCGTGGGCTCGCTGTTCATCGAGCGCGAGCGCGCGCAAGACGTGGTGCGCGTCATCCACCAGATGGCGCAATGCCTGCAAGACGGCGACCATGTCGGCGTCTTTCCCGAAGGCACCACCGGCTACGGCCACGATCTGCTGCCGTTTCATGCCAATCTGTTCCAGGCCGCCTGCTCATCAGACTGCCCCGCTGCGGTGCAACCCGTGCTGCTGTTCTACGCCGACCAGCGCAGCGGCCGCTTCAGCCGCGCTGCCTCGTATGTGGGCGATGAAACCATGGTCGGCAGCCTGTGGCGCATGAGCGCCGCCGCCCCCCTGCGCGTGGAAGTCAACTACCTGTCCCCGCAGCGCGCGCCCACCCGCCGCGCCCTGGCCCAGCAGACCCGCGAGGCCATCGCCGAGCACCTCCACCAGCGCCTGCGCGACAGCCGCTGAACCCTGCGCGCCTACAATTCGGGCGCACACCTCGCCGTAGTTCAATGGATAGAACAGCTGCCTCCTAAGCGGCAAATACAGGTTCGATTCCTGTCGGCGGGACCAATTTGGCTGCCCATAAAAAGAAGAACCAATGCATACCCCGCTCGACGACGACGTGTATCGTCTATGGGACGACTTGGCCGACCACGGCACGCAGGATATGCAGGCAGCGTTGGCACTCTGTCTGAGAACCCTGTGCGATTGGACTGGCTCACAAAACGGGTACTGGATGGGCCTTATGCGCCTTCCCCACAAGGCCCAGCGCCCTGATTTGCTCAAGGGGTGGCGAATTGGCGCATCTGTGGAAATGCTGCGCACCGAATTCACAACCCCAGAGCGTATCCAGCACGGCACGCCGATCATGCAGACGCCAACTGCCGACGCAGCCGCGCAAATGATTGTCGCCACCTCTGGAACGTTTCGCAGCTTCAGCATGTGCACCGGGATGTTCGACCCGACGGCGCATGAGCAGACCCAGCACTACTCCCTTTTCGATCACCAGCCCAACATTTCCACCCGGACGTGGATCGTCTCGCCAGTCAATGCCCACGCTGAGTCGGCATTCATGTTCGACACCTGTATCAACGGAAAAATTTTTGACGCAGCCCACATGCAGCAGGCAGTAGAGGCGCTGCGCGGCATCAAGTGGTTCCATTGGCAGTTACTCTGCGGGCATGGTCTGGGCTTGTGCGCCGAACCCCTTTCTCCTGCCGAACAGCGGCTGGTTCCGGAGTTGCTCAATGGCGACCGAGAGAAGGTCATCGCCAACCACCTTGGCCTGACCGAAGCGACACTGCACCAATATGCGACGAGCATCTATCGCAAGTTCGGCGTGCATGGACGTACCGAATTCATGTCACTCTGGCTACGAGGAGCCGCTTTGACCCCGCATTCGCGGCGGATCACTACTGATCAGTAGGTGTTTTTATACGCGCACGCAGCCTAAGGTGAAAACCAATGGAACAGCAATTGGCTGTTCCAGAGGGTCCCAGAAATCTAATCACCTAAGGAGAACGTCATGTCCAGACTACTTTTGTTCGCCGCTATTTTTGCCGTGCCACTTTTGCTCAGCGCATGCGGCACGCCACTACTCATGTGATGCCAGCTCACGCACCAGGGAGTCCATTGATCAAGTGGTCATCCCAGGGCGAGCAAAGCCGGGATCAGATCAGCAGCTTGGTCATCTTCAGGTGCCCGCAATAGGCGGCACGTCGAATTGCACGTCGCCGCATTGCGCGCGGTGGCGCAGGGCGTGGTCGATGAGGACGATGGCCACCAGCGCTTCGGCGATGGGCGCGGCGCGGATGCCCACGCAGGGATCGTGCCGACCATGCGTTTCCACCGTGGTGGGCGCGTTGTGCAGGTCCACGGACTGCCGCGGCAGGCGGATGCTCGATGTGGGTTTGATGGCGATGGAGGCCACCACGTCCTGCCCGGTGCTGATGCCGCCGAGCACGCCGCCGGCGTTGTTCGAGGTGAAGCCCTGCGGGGTGAGTTCGTCGCCATGCTGCGTGCCTTTTTGCGCCACGCTGGCGAAGCCCGCACCGATCTCCACACCTTTCACGGCGTTGAGCCCCATGAGCGCGTGGGCGATGTCGGCGTCGAGCTTGTCGTAGAGCGGCTCGCCCCAGCCTGCGGGCACGCCGCTGGCGGCAACCATGATGCGCGCGCCGACCGAGTCGCCCGATTTGCGCAGCGCGTCCATATACGCTTCCAGCTCGGGCACGATGTCGGCGTTGGGCGCGAAAAACGGGTTCTGATGCACCGCGTCCCAGGTCTGGAAGGGAATGGGCACTTCGCCGAGCTGGGTCATGCAGGCGCGAACCGTCACGCCGTACTGCGCGGCCAGCCACTTCTTGGCCACCGCACCGGCGGCGACGATAGGCGCGGTCAGCCGGGCCGACGAGCGACCGCCGCCGCGCGGATCGCGCAGGCCGTATTTGCGCCAATAGGTGTAGTCGGCATGGCCGGGACGGAAGGTGTTGAGAATGTTGCCGTAGTCCTTGCTGCGCTGGTCGGTATTGCGGATGAGCAGGGCGATGGGCGTGCCGGTGGTCTTGCCCTCGAACACGCCGGAGAGGATTTCCACCTGATCGGCTTCCTGCCGCTGCGTCACATGGCGGCTGGTGCCCGGACGGCGGCGGTCGAGATCGGGCTGGATGTCGGCCTCGCTCAACGCCATGCCCGGCGGGCAGCCGTCGATCACGCAACCGATGGCCGGGCCGTGGGATTCGCCGAAGGTGGTGACTGCAAACAGCAGGCCGAGGGTGTTGCCGGACATGGGAGGACTTTCAGGGTTGAGGGGGAAGGTCGCGCGCTTGCAAGGCTTGGAGCAGCTTGTCGTGCACCCCGCCAAAGCCGCCGTTGCTCATCACCAGCACGCGGTCGCCGGGGCGGGCGGCTGCGGCCACGGCGGCCACCAGCGCGCCGAGATCGTCGAACGCCTGCGCCTTGTCGCCCAGCGGCTGCAGCGCTTCGGCGAGGTTCCAGCCCAAGCCGCCGGCATAGCCAAAGCTCAGGTCGGCGTCGGCCAGGGCGCCGGGCAGCAGCGCCTTCATCGCGCCGAGTTTCATGGTGTTGGAACGCGGCTCGAACACCGCCAGAATGCGGCCTGAAGCGGCATGGGAATCGGCCAGCATGCGATGCCGCAGCCCGGCGATCGTGGTGGCGATGGCCGTGGGGTGGTGAGCGAAGTCGTCGATGACCTGCACGCCGCCCGCGGCGCCGCGCAGTTCCATACGGCGCCTCACGCCCTGAAAGCTGCACAGCGCGGCGCAGGCTTCGTCGGCGAACACCCCGGCGTGCTGGGCCGCGGCAATGGCGGCCAGGGCATTGCTGCGGTTGTGCGCGCCGGTTTGGTTCCAGCGCACTTCGCCCACGCGTTTGCCGCGCAGCCGCACCTCGAACTGCTGCTCGCCGCCCTGCGCGCTCCAGCCGTTCTCTTCGTCGTCAAAACGCACCACTTCGCTCCAGCAGCCGCGCGCGAGCACGCGCTGCAAGGCGTCCGAGCGGGCGTTGACCACGAGCTGCCCGCTGCGCGGCACGGTGCGCACCAGATGGTGGAACTGGGTTTCGATGGCGGCGAGATCGGGGAAGATGTCGGCGTGGTCGAACTCCAGGTTGTTGAGCACGGCGGTACGCGGGCGGTAATGCACGAACTTGGAGCGTTTGTCGAAAAAGGCGGTGTCGTATTCGTCGGCTTCGATGACGAAAAAGCCTCCCCCTCCCAGCCTCCCCCACGCTGTGGAGGAGGGGCTTTCCCCCTCCCCGCGCGCGGAAGAAGCGAGATCGCTCCCTCCCTGCTCGCGGGGAGGGTTGGGGTAGGGAGTCTTGTCGCCCCCCAAACGTGCCGAGGCCCCAAAGTCCAGCGGCACGCCGCCGATGAGAAAACCGGGATTCAGCCCGGCAACGTCGAGAATGTGCGACAGCATCGAGGTGGTGGTGGTCTTGCCGTGCGTACCGGCGACCGCCAGCGTCCAGCGGCCCTGCAGCACATGTTCGGCCAGCCACTGCGGCCCGCTGATGTAAGGCTGCCCGGCATCGAGAATCGCCTCCATCAAGGCATTGCCGCGCGACACCACATTGCCGATGACCCACAGATCGGGCCTGAGCGCGAGTTGATCGGCGCCGTAGCCCTCGACCAGTTCGATGCCCAACTGCTGCAACTGCGTGCTCATGGGCGGATAGACCTGCGCGTCGCAGCCGGTCACGCGGTGCCCGGACTCCTTCGCCAGCGCCGCCAGGCCGCCCATGAAGGTACCGCAAATGCCAAGAATATGAATATGCATGGCGGCAGATTCTAGGAGCCGCCGTCCGCACCGCCGCAAACCCGCATAAACCGGTTTTCACAGGCGTTTACACGGACAATAAGCGCTCCGTCGTTTTCCGCTCCCCGCATGCAGCCCAACCCGAACCGCACGTCCGCCATCACCGTCTATCTGGCCTCCGCCAGCCCGCGGCGTCAGGAGTTGCTACGGCAGATCGGCATGCCCTTCGCGCTGCTGGCGCCGCTGCCCGACGAAGACAGCGAGGCGCTGGAAGCCGCGCGGCCCGGCGAGCCCCCGGCCGACTATGTGCAGCGCGTCACCCGTCTCAAGCTGGAGGCGGCGCGCGAGCGTCTGGCGCGGCGCCGCCCCGAGGTCTCGCCCGACGCCGCCGTGTTGCTCTGCGCCGACACCACCGTGGCGCTGGACGGCGTGATTTACGGCAAGCCGGAAAGCGCCGACGACGCTGCGCGCATTCTTCGCATCCTCTCCGGCAAAACGCACCAGGTGCTCACCGCGGTGTGTGTGCAACGCGGCGCGGCGCGACACGCGGCGCTGCAAACCTCGCAGGTGCGCTTCGCCGCCTTGAGCGAGCAGGACATTGCTGATTACATCGCCAGCGGCGAACCCTTTGGCAAGGCCGGCGCCTATGCCCTGCAAGGGCGCGGCGCGGCCTTCGTCGAACACCTCAGCGGCAGCGCCAGTGGCATCATCGGCCTGCCGCTGTTTGAAACGCTGCAGCTGCTGCGCGCAGCCGGTTGGTCTGCCCACCCGCACAGCCCCACACAACAAGAGACAACGCGCCCATGAATCCCACACCCGAAGACATTCTCATCAACATCACCCCGCAGGAAACCCGGGTCGCCTTGGTGGCCCACGCGGCGGTGCAGGAGCTGCACATCGAACGCAGCCTGGAACGCGGGCTGGTGGGCAATATCTATCTGGGCAAAGTGGCGCGGGTGCTGCCCGGCATGCAGTCCGCCTTCATCGACATCGGTCTGGAGCGCACGGCCTTTTTGCATGTGGCCGACCTGTGGCAGCGCCAGGCCATCCCCGTGCCCACCGAGGCCGCCAGCGAAGCCGCGACAGCACCGCCCCTTCAGCCCATCGAAAAGCTGATCTACGAAGGCCAGACGTTGATGGTGCAGGTGCTCAAAGACCCGATCAACACCAAGGGCGCGCGCCTGACCACGCAGATCAGCCTGGCCGGACGCATGCTGGTGCACCTGCCGCAAGACAACCATATCGGCATTTCGCAAAAAATCGACGGCGCAGAGCTGCGCACCGCATTGCGCGAACGCATGACCGCCCTGCTGGCGGCGGATGCCGGCGATTCGCAAGGCTTCATCGTGCGCACCAATGCCGAAGACGCCAGCGACGCGGAGCTGGCCGAAGACATCGCCTATCTGCGCAAGACCTGGGCCGCCATTCAGCAGCGCGCCCACGTCACCAGCCCCAGCGCCCTGATCTACCAGGAACTCAGCCTGGCGCAACGCGTGCTGCGCGATCTGGTGAGCGACGCCACCCGCAGCGTGCAGATCGACTCGCGCGAAAACTTCGAGCTGCTTCAGAGCTTCGCCGCCGAATACATGCCCCGGGTCAGCGGCCGCCTGCAGCTCTACCGCGGCGAGCGCCCGCTGTTCGAGACCGCCAACGTGGACGAGGAAATCGAGCGCGCGCTGGGGCGGCGGGTCGATCTCAAATCCGGCGGCTACCTCATCATCGACCAGACCGAGGCGATGACCACCATCGACGTCAACACCGGCGGTTTCGTCGGCGCGCGCAACTTCGACGACACCATCTACCGCACCAATCTCGAGGCCACGCAAGCCATCGCGCGCCAACTGCGACTGCGCAATCTGGGCGGCATCATCATCATCGACTTCATCGACATGCACAACGCCCAGCACCGCGCCGCCGTGCTCGACGAACTGCGTAAATCGCTGGCGCGCGACAAGGTGAAAGTCACCGTCAGCGGTTTCTCGCAACTCGGTCTGGTGGAACTCACCCGCAAGCGCACCCGCGACTCGCTGGCGCACATGCTGCTGGAGCCCTGCCCCACCTGCGGCGGGCTGGGGCAAGTGAAAACGGCGCGCACCGTGTGCTATGAAATCCTGCGGGAAATCCTGCGCGAGGCCAAGCAATTCAACCCGCGCGAGTTCCGCATCGTCGGCGCCGCCGACGTCATCGACCTGTTCCTCGAAGAAGAAAGCCAGCATCTGGCCTCGCTCTCCGACTTCATCGGCAAGCCCGTCTCGCTACAGGTCGAGCCCGCGTTTTCGCAGCAACAGTACGACATTGTGCTGACCTGACAGCCCCCGCCTGTTTCCCGCCAGTCCTGAGCTGGTCGATACGGTTTGCCCAGCGCAATCAGCTTGGCAGCACGACGGCAAAGCCAAGGACGCGCCAGGCCACTTGCAACAAATCCGTCTTAATGTAACAGCGGAGATTTCGCCGTCTTGCCGCGATTGGACTGATCACGCCGTGTCAATTGGCTGCATTGCATGAATATTCTTTGCGAATTTTCTTATAGGAATGCCGAGGAATCGCGCAACCCATTGAAATTCTTAAAATATAAGAAAATAATTATTATATTTTTACACCATATAATTATTTTCTTATATTTAATGCCGCGAATTTGGCATAAATTTAATTCATATAAGTAACAAGAAAAATCAATTTGTTGAGAGTTGCAATCTCTATTTGAATCCGCCTTGCTGAAGTACTTCAGTCCAGAGCCGAGCAGCACGCTATCGGGTTCCAAAATAGATCAAGGAGGAGATTGCATGAAAAAAAGCATCATGGCAGCTGTAGTCATAGGGGCATGCTGTCAAATGGCCCACGCTAAGGAGGGTGCCCAGCTCTACGGCGTCATTGACATGGGCATTGAAAGGCTGACCTATGACAACACCAGCCTGAACCGGCTCGGTTCCGGCGTGCAATCCACAGACCGGATCGGGATACGAGGACAGGAAAATTTGGGAGGGGGTTTGCAAACATTTTTTGATGTCGAAACCGGATTTTGTGGAAACGGCACCAATTCGTTTCCAGGCAGCCTCGTATACAAGGGGGATAACAGTGCCGTGGGATCGAGTGTTTGCTCGGGTGGGGGGTTCATGGGTCGCCTCAGCCTGCTGGGGTTAAAAAGCCGCTATGGCGTTTTTAAGGCCGGTCGCTTTTACAGTCTGAATTATGACAATCTCGTCAAGATCGATCCATTCATGACAGGGATGACTGGGGCTGTGAAAAACATCGACCCCGCAGGCTATAACTACGTTCGATTTTCGCAGGCTGTTGGATACCGGACTCCCGATTTTGGCGGGCTAACGGCCGCCATGCTCTACGCATTTGGTGGACAGCCCGGAAGCTTCTCAAAGGGACAGTCTTATGAACTGAACGTGGATTATGAATCCAAAAAATTTACCGCTGGAATTGATTATCTAAAAAATAACCATCCGTACAGCGCAGGCAGCAAATTTAATCCTTATGTTGCACTGGCCTGGGAATTCGGTCCAGCTGCAACGCTCACCCAAAAGGGCTCGTTCAATAATGAAGTCGTCCAGCTCTATGGTGGATATGATTTTTCCGTCGCCAAACTGACTGCACTTTATTCTGACGAAAAATACGGCGATGGTCTGCCCTATGCGGCAGGACATTTCGTACCGGATTTGAAAATATGGATGCTTGGCGCAACTATTCCCCTGCCGCGAGGGAAATTTCTGGCTTCAATTTCCAGGCGCAGTGACATGAACAAATCTGACACCACTGCAACGCAAGTGGCCATTGGTTATCTTTATCCGCTCTCCAAGAGGACGAACATCTATACATCGTATTCACGCATCCGCAACGATTCGGCAACAGATTTGTATGTTGGCGATAACGGTTTCACCGCACAGGGAACCGTTGGCGGCGCGAGTGCCAGTGGTCTAACCATCGGCCTGCGTCATTTCTTCTGATGGCTCCAGCGCCATTACCCACTTTGTCCAAGGAAACATCATGAACATGTTCATCCGACGTGCGCTTGTTGGCGCAACGCTCACTACATTTGCATTCTTGCCCGGTCTGGCACACGCTGAGGATACGGTTCCGGCAATCGCCACGCAGTCGCACTACGGTGCGATCTTCCAGATCGACTCCGGTAGTCCAGGCGCTATCAAAAAGACCATCAACAATATAGAAAACCTGCTCCATGACCCCAGGCTCAAAGGCAAGGTCCAGGTCGAGTTGATCGCCAACGCCCAGGGATTCGCCGCCTACGTCAAGAACAATGGTTTTGAGAAAAAATTGCAAGTTCTGCAACAGCAGGGCGTGCTGTTAGCGCAATGTGCCAATACCTTGCGCGAGTTGCATGTGGATCGCAAGGATCTATATCCATTCATCACTGTGGTGCCGTCCGGAATGGGAGAAATCACCATTCGGGAAGCGCAAGGGTGGGCGTATATCCATCCCTCAGCACCGAAGCCTGGTCTATGATCGAGGCACATCAAAAAGATAGGGATGCACTGCGTCCCTGTCTTTTTGATTTCAGGCGCGTGAAACGCACCTCTTGCTTATTTCGGGCAGGTGGCCGTGCTGCCCGGCACTTTGCCGACCAGCAGCAGGAAAGAGGAGAACGGGTCCATGGCGCGCATGGCCACCATCTTCGGCCCCTGGAATTCGAGGCGACCGAACATCATGGCCTTCATCGGGCCGTATTCGCCCTTGCCCATTTCTTCCCACTGCTTGGTGTTGGCGTGCATGAGAAAGTCGACATCGAAATTAGGCTTGAGGGTGGGCGCGCCGCCGGAGACGCACATGGCCTTGTCGTTTTGCAACTGCAACTTGAGTTCAACCGCGGTGTCCTTGCCGCAATCGGTGCGGTACATCTCCACCAGCTTGTAGCCGCGGCCTTTGTCGTCGTGCATGAACTCGCCCTTGAGTCCGTTGGTCAGCTCGGGGGTGTTGTTCCAGGCGGTGCAGGCTTCGCTGGCCCATTGCGGTGACATCAGCACCGGGGTGTCGGCCCAGGCTGTGGCCGACACGCAGGACAGGGCCATACCGGCGGCCAGACCGAGGGCTTGCAGCGAACGGCGGGGGTTGAACAGTGTTTTCATGTAGGGTTGTCTCCAAGAGGGTTTGAAACACTCGCGCAGGGGATGGTGATGGAGCCCTGCCGTGGCGCGACGACACGGCGACAGGCTGGATTTCAAGCGGAAGGGTCAGTCAGGCAACAGCTCCTGCGCGCGCTGAGCGAAGGCTTGTGCTTGTTTCTCGTCGATGAACAAGCGGATGAATTTGACGCAGGCTTGCACGGCGGCAGCGCGGCCTTCCGGGGTGTCGGGATGTTGTTCGATTTTCTGCACCAGCCGCGCGGCCTGGGCGCCGAACTGTTCTTCGACGAGGGCGATGAGCAGGCCGTGGGGGGTCTGCTGCGGCGCGTCGGCGGCAAACAAGGAGACGGGCGCAACTGAGGGAGACGCGGCGGCGTTGCGCACCAGATAGCCCTCATCGAGCAAGCCGCGCAGCGCTAGAAGACAGCGCTCGGGGTCGGCGCCCGCTTTGAGCAACTCGGCCACCGGCCGATGGCCATCGGCCATGATGAGCAGATTGCGCTGCCCGGGCAGGAGATGGTGGGCACGGGTGGCGAGTTCTTCACGACCCTTGGGCGTTTTTTCCAGTATCCAGTCGAGCGGCAATTCAGCAGACATCTCCTTCGGGTGCGACTTGGGCGCCGCACCGGTCTCCTTGGTTTTGATCGCGCAACACGCTGCGCCACAGTCCCGGGAGTATGCCGATTTGTTGCCCGGCTGACACCGGGATGAACCCGCAGAAAAAAGGCCCGCACGCGGCGGGCCTGGATGAAACGTCTGCGGGATGCTCAGACTTTGGTGGTCTGCGGCAAGCCGGTGATGTAGCCCACGGCAGCGCCATAGCCGTTTTCGTAGTTCTTGTCGATCAGCGGCTCCAGAGTCTGGAACACCTTGGCGTGCAGGCCGGTGGTATTGGTCACACCGTTGGCGGTGACGGTCTTGATCTCCCAGTCGCCGGGGTGCTGGAAGTTGCTCATCACATACATCCAGCCGTTCACGTTATCGACGCCCTGCAAGCCAGTGCTCTCGGCACCCGCCGGGGTGGAGAGGATGCGGCTGAGTTGCTTGGTATCGACGTTATAGGCCCAGAGGAAGTTGTTGACGTGCATGCCGCTGTCTTCGCCGATGAACAGGGTGCGCAGCTTTTCCGAGAACTTGATGTTGTCGGGGTTGGCAATCTTGTTCGGATTGGCGAGATTGCCCAAGGCATCGGGCGTGGCCAGGTCTTCGCCCACCAGCGCGGCAGGCGCAGCCATGTCCACCGGCACCCACTCGCTGTTCATCGCGGCGCCGCTGGTGTCCACTTGCCCGGCCTTGAGGTTGAGGGCGTACACCGCACCGGCCTTCGGCCCGGCGACTTTGAAGCCGGGGATCGAGCCATCGACCATCGACGACTGGATATAGGACATGGCGGAGTAGGCGATCTTGTCCTTGGCGTTGACGGTCGTGCCTTCCATTTTGGTGAAGGCCATGGTGCCGCCCTTGAGCCCGGCGTAGCGGTGGGTTTCGAGGAAGGCTGCCGCCTTTTCCTGCCCCGGAACGAGCTTGATCCAGTTTTTCTTGCCGCCCAGCCAGACCTGGGTGTAGGTGGAATCGCCCGGGTCGGTGGTCTTGACGTCCATGATGCTGGGCGTGCCGCCGTTTTGCGCCGCGGCCTGCGCCAGCGCCAGCACTTCCGCGCTGGTGGCATGGCCGAGGTTCACCCATTTCAGCGTGAAGGTGCCGGTGCCCACACCCGGAGCGCTGGTCTGCGTTGCTTGAGCAACGTACAGCGTGCCAGCCGACAGGTCGGCGGCTTTATCGGCGATGAACAGGAACAGACCGCCGTTGGTGGCGTCGTCGCCCATCAGCGCGGTGCGCTGGTCGGGCATGACCTGGATGAGTTCATGCGAAATGCGGCCCATGCAGTAATGTTTTTTCACCGTGCCGGTGCCGTCGGCGTTGACGGTAACTTCGGGCAGATGGCCGTAAAGATAAGGATTGGCCTTGACCGGATCGCTCACCGCGGCGGCGTCGCCGTACAGATTGGTGATGAAGGCCTGGAACTGGGTGTTCTTGGCGATGGAGGCGGCGTCGGGCTCGTATTCTTCGCTGGACAGATGGGTGCCCCAGGGCGACAAGCTGGCGCCGCAGGTGATCCACAGGCCATTGGCCGGTGCGGTGGGCACGTTGTAATACTTCACCAGACTGAGCTTGCCGGTGGCCGGATCTTGGTCGAGGGTGAGCACGGCGATGGGCGAAGGCAGTTTGCCGTAGGCCGAGACACCCGCCTGATCCAGGCTGGTGTATTCGAACTGCACCACGGCGAACACGGTATTGCCCTTCACACCGGCAACCTTGGCGCCCGGCACGCTGAGCAGCGTAGTGCCGTCGGGGGCGTCAGAGAAGAACTGGCGTGCCGACGCCGGCACGGAGTTATCCATGATGGGCTTGCCGTTGATGTCGAAGTAGCTACCGGCGATCAGTGTGCCGCCGTTGCCGTTGGGCACTTGCTGGCCAGTGATGAAAAACGGTTGATAACCAAGTTGGTAAGTCTGGCTGCTGCCGTCGCTGTAGGCCACTTTGAGCGCTGAAGCGACGTTGGTGGTCGCCATGCTCGCCGGGTCGGCGATGCCGGGCGCGGCCATCGCGGTGAAGGCTGCGGCCGTGGGGGTGGCGGTGGCCGCAGTGGCCGCCGTCGAGCCGCCACCGCAGGCGGCGAGCAGGGCGGAACCGCCCAGGCCGACGCCCAGCGGCAGCAAAGGCGCGCCACCGAACAGCTTCAGGGCCTGGCGTCGTGAAGGATTGGCTGGGGATTGGGACATCTTGAACTCCATCAGGGAAGAGCCGACAACAATAGCGTTACGGCTGAAAACGAAAAGTTACAGTCCAAATGTGACAAGATGTTGAATCGTCTGCCGCGCCCTGCGCGTTTGCGTCCGGCGCAAAGCTCCATCGTGCGAACATGTCGGCATTGCTCTGCTCGCTGCCCGCTGCGATGTTCAAACTCCCGCAAGTCCCCTTCCCTCCCGGCAATATGGGCCGCCGCCGTTGCCTGCACGCCGGTGCCGGACTGGCTTTGGGCGCGCTGCTGCCCCCTGCCGCCCTGGCTCAAAGCGCTGGTGCGTCCGCGCCGCTTCCCGGCGCGAGCAGCGTGGCTCCAGCCGCAGCGCTGTCTTCGGCCCAACTGGGCGACTGGAATGTCGGCGCCGCACAGGCCTTGATTGCGCGCATTGTGGAGCGCAACAAGCTGCCCGAAGCCCTGGTGGCGCGGCTGATCGGCCGGGCGCAATACAGCGCCACGGTGGCCCGACTCATTCTGCCGGGGCCGCCGGGCAAGAAAAACTGGCGGGTGTACCGCAGCCGGTTTCTCGACAGTCTGCGCATCGGCTCGGGCAGTGACTTCATGCAGGAATTCGGCGTGTGGTTCCAGCGAGCGCAGGAGCGCTACGGCGTGCCGCCGCACATCGTCGCGGGCATCCTCGGGGTGGAGACGATCTACGGCCGCAATATGGGCAACTTCCGCGTGGTCGATGCGCTCTCCACCCTGGCGCTGCGCTACCCCACGCAAGCGCCACGCGACCGCAGCGCTTACTTCGGCGTGCAGCTCGGTGATTTTTTCCAGTGGTGCGCACAAGATGCACGCAACCCGCTGCAGGTGCGCGGCTCGTATGCGGGAGCCATCGGCATGCCGCAGTTCATGCCCGAGAGCATCTTGAAATATGCGGTGGACTTCGACCACGGCGGCGGCATCGATCTGATCAACGACCCGGCAGACGCCATCGGCTCGGTGGCCAGCTACCTAGCCGCCAAGGGCTGGGTGCGCGGCCAGCCAGCGCACTTCCCCCTGCAACTGCCGCCCGATCTGCCGCAAGCCAGTCTCGACACCTTGCTCGGGCCCGACATTACGCCAACCTTCACCGCCGACCAGCTCGTGGCAATGGGCCTGCCGCTGCTGCCGCAGGCCCGCGCCTATGCGGGCAAGCTGGCCGTGGTGCAACTGCCCAATGCCGACGCCGCGCCCGACTATGTGCTGGGCACGGACAATTTTTACGCCATCACCCGCTACAACCAGTCGGCGTTCTACGCGTTGGCGGTCATCGAGCTGGGCGAGGTAGTGGCTGCTGCTGCGGCGGCAGCTCAATCCTGAGGCGTGGCGCTGAGCTGGCGGATGCCCGCAAGCACGATGGCGCTGAGCTCGGCCACATCCTGCCCGTAGCGGCGGGCGGCGTTCAGCTCGCCCAGATCGAGCGCGGCCTTGGCCTGGCGCGCGAGTTCATGGATTTCGGCATGCTGCTCCAGCAGCAGCGCGTAGCGCGGGTCGCGGCCGTAATACAGCCGCCCTTGACCGTTGAGCCACAGGCCGAGGTGGCACTGGTTTTCCGCCGCCACGTCGAGCACATGGTCGGGAAACGGCACCTCGCCGCGCACCGCCTGCTGCAGCCGTTCCACCCGGCGTAGCTGAGCCACCTCGACTTCGTGCGGAAACTCGGCGGCGCGCAGATTGGCCGTGGGCCGCACCCAGGTCTGCACCCAGGTGGCCACGGCGTCGGCGGGCAGCGGGCGGGCAATGGCGTAGCCCTGCGCCAGGGTGCAGTTCATCGCCGCCAGCACCGAGAGATGCTCCAGCGTTTCGGCGCCTTCGCCAATGACTTCCAGCCCGAGCAGATTGGCCGCGGTGACCACGGCGGAGACGATGGCGAAGTCTTTCGGGTCGTTGACCATGTCGCGCACGAAGGACTGATCGATCTTGATCGATTGCGCCGGAAGCTGCTGCAAGTAAGTGAGCGAGGCCGCGCCGGTGCCGAAGTCGTCGAGCGCGACGCTCAGGCCAAGATCCTGGCAGCTTTGCAAAATCTGCCGCGCCTGCTCCAGGTTGCGCAGCGGCGCCGACTCGGTGACCTCGAGCATCAGCCCGCTCGCGGGAAAACCGGGATGGTTGTGCAGCGCCTGATGCAGATCGTCCAGAAACTCGGGCGCCAGAAGATGCTCGGCGCTGATATTGACGGCGATATGCAGCTCCAAGCCCTCGGCGCGCCACTGCACGCCCTGGGTCAGCGCCTGGTCGAGCACGAAGCGGCCGATGGCGCGCGCCAGCCGTCCGTGGTCGAGCACGCTGGCAAAGTCGGCCGCCACCATTTGCCCGCCCTGCTCGGTCTGCAGACGCAGCAAGGCTTCGACGCCCACCACCGCGGGCCGCGCCGGGTCTCCCCCGATGGCCACGATGGGCTGGTAATTGAGCGACAGCCGCCCTTGCTGCAAAGCGGCCTCCACGCTTTCGAGCAAATTTTTCTGGCGCTGAGCCTCGCGCTCGAAATCGGGCTTGAAACGCAGGTAGCGATCTCGCCCCGCAGCCTTGGCGGCATAGAGCGCCAGATCGGCGCGGCGCAGCAAGGTCTCGGCATCGCCACCGTCTTGCGGATAAAGTGCGCAGCCCAGACTCACCGAAATCGACGCCTGCCGACCCACGCCCAGATCGAAGGGCTGGCGCAGCGCCGAGAGGATGCGCTGCGCCGCCGCTTCGGCCGCGATTTCGCCGCTGCCCAGCCCCTCCGTCAGCAGCACGGCGAATTCGTCCCCGCCCATGCGGGCCATGACTTCACCTTCGCGCAGGATGGTCTGTAGACGCTGCGCGGTTTCGCGCAACAAAGCATCGCCGGCCGAGTGCCCATAGGCATCGTTGACTTGTTTGAAGCCATCGAGATCGAGCAGGAGCAGGCCGAATTCGCCCTGACGTCTCCAGGCGGTTTCAAGCGCCACCTGGAGCCGCTCGCGCAGCAGCGCACGGTTGCCGACCGCCGTGAGCGGATCGGTGATGGCCAGGGTGCGCAACCGCTGCTGCTGAACTTGCGCCAGCGCCTGTTCGCGGCCGATCTGACCCAAGGCGTAGCGATACAGCACCGTGAGCAGCAGCAACAGCAGCAACAGCCCGACCATCGGCGGCCAGATGGTGTGCAGATATTGCGTCCACAGCAGACTGCTCGGCACCGAAACCGCCACCGCCAGATCGGGATATCCCGGCAGCCGCTGCCAACTGCCGATGCGCATCGAACCGTCCGCCACCACCCAACCCTCGTAATGCGCACTATGGGTCGCCGGCTGATCGGTCAAAGACCGGACGAACACCCCAAGCTGCGGCTTGGAAAAGAACGACGCGTCTTTGGGCGCTGGCCAACGAGCGAGCACATAGCCATCGTTGCGCGCCAGCACGGCGGCAATGCCGCTGTAAGGCAGCGCCGTGTTCGCCAGGGTTTGCTGCAGAAAAGTCTGGGTGCTGACCGCGGCAATGACGTAGAACGCCGGATGCGTCTGCCCCGCGGGAATCTCGCGCACCAGCGGGATCACCCATTTACCCACCAGCGGCCCGATCAGAGGGCGACCGATGATGAGCCCGTTTTTCTGCGGCTGGGCGCGCAGGCGCGCCAGCGCGTGCTGCAGATCGGGATAGTGCTGCAGATCGGGGAGTTTGTCCGAGCGCAGCGAGCTGCCCAGCAGACGGCCGTCGGCCGACACAATGTTGATGGACAGCGAGCCCGGCAGCAGCGCCTGCCTGCGTTCGAGCAGAATCTGCAGCACTTCGGGGTGTTGCAGCAGATCGGCCTTGTCTTGAAGGTCGGAGCCGGTGGCTTCGAGCACCGACGAAAAACCCTGGAAGTAAGACTGCGTGGCGCTCACCAGAAAACTGGAGCTGGTGTCGAGCGAGCCATAGAGAATCTCCCGCTGCCCCCGCCAGGAGGTCACGGCATAGACCAGCGCCAGCACGACGAAGGTGATGAATAGCGCCCAGTAGGTGCGGCGAATCCAGCGCTGCACGATGGGCGTCGGCGCCAGTTGCGGCGCCTGACCAGAGGCAAACAGGGGCAGTTCAGTCTGCCGCTCCATCCCGAAAGTCAGGGTATCGGGTGAGGCGCCGTTGACGTTCGGCTCGGAAGTCATGCAATCGGGGCAGTGGACATCATCGGGGAGGATTTCAGGCTTGGTGCACTTTACCCTGCGCTGACAAACCACCACAACGCCCCATTCCCGGAAATCGGTAGAGAGCCGCGGATTGTGTGAAAGACTTCACAATTCCTGCTCCAGCGGCACTGGCTGCTGGCGCGCGTTGAGGGCGACGTGAATCCCGGCGAAGATCAGCAAGGCCGCCCACAAGTGATACCAGTGGATGGTTTCGCCCAGAAACAACCAGCTCAGCAGCGCGGCGAACAGAGGCGCCAGATTGCCGAAGTAAGACGGAATCTGCGCCCCGACCTTGCCCACCGCGCTGCCCCAGCACCAGTAAGCCAGCAGCGAAGGCAACACCGCCACATAGGCCAGCGCCAGCCAGACCGGGCCGCCCCAATGAGTCGTCTCACCGCCAATCCAGCGTTCGGCCAGCATGAAGGGCAGGATGGACAGCACGCCCCAGATCATCTGCGCGGCCAGCGAGGTCATCGGCGCGAGGCCCAGGGGCCGCTGCCGCAGTTCCCAGGTGTAGATGGCCCACAGAAACACGGCCACGAGCATGATGAGATCGCCCGGCGCGAAGTGCAGCGCCGTCAGATGCGCCAGATCGCCCTTGGCCACGACCACCGCCACCCCGGCGATCGACAGCATGGCGCCGATCCATTGCGCCCGTCCCACAGTCTGCTTGTAAAACGCCCCGCCGATCAGCAGGATGAACACCGGCGCGCTGGAAGTGATGAGCGAGACGTTGAGCGGCGTGGTGGTCTCCAGCGCCACGTATTGCAGCGAGTTGTAGCTGCCCACCCCCAGAATGCCCATGACCGCAAGCGACTTCCACTTGCTGCGCAACACCGCCCGGTTGCGCCACAGATCGGGGCCGACGATGAGCAGCGCCAGCAGCAGCGCGAACAACCAGCGGTAAAAGCTCAGCGCCATGGGGGGAATCTGCCCCACCATCAGCCGCCCCACGACGGCATTGCCAGCCCAGAACAGAGGCGGGAGGGTCAGCAGAAGAACCGTGCTTGGGTCAAGAAAGGAGTGGCTTTTGGAAGGCATGGGTGCATTATTTCAGTGCACCCGTCAATCTGCTCAACAAAGCGCACGCCGCAAGGGGGCCTGAGAGACGGTCAGTCAGCCCTCATTCGTACACCTCGGCCTGCGCCAGCCGGGGCGCCGCCGCATCCTTGGCGGCCAGACTCGGCTGGCCGCCCGGCAGGTGCAAACCTTTCAGCGGCCAGTCGATGGCCAGTTCCGGATCGTTCCAGGCGAGATTGCGGTCGTGTTCCGGGTACCAGTAGTCGGTGGTCTTGTAGAGGAAGTCGGCGGTTTCGCTCAGCACCACAAAGCCGTGGCCGAAGCCCGGCGGCACCCACAGCAGGCGCTGGTTCTGCGCGCTCAGTTCCACGCCCACCCACTGCTTGAAGCGCGGCGAGCTGCGGCGCAGATCCACCGCCACATCCCAGACCGTGCCGGTGACCGCGCGCACCAGCTTGCCCTGCGGCTTGATGAGCTGGTAGTGCAGGCCGCGCAGCACGCCCTGGGCGGATTTGGAATGGTTGTCCTGCACGAATTCCACATCCAGCCCGGTGTCCAACGCGAAGGTCTTGCGGTTATAGCTCTCGAAAAAAAAGCCGCGCTCGTCCCCAAAGACTTTGGGCTCCAGAATGAGCACTTCGGGCAGGGCGGTGGGAATGACCTTCATACCTTCTCCTCGGCCAGCAGGCGCAGCAGATATTGGCCGTAGCCGTTCTTTTTCATCGGGGCGGCGAGTTGTTCGAGCTGGGCGGCAGTAATCCAGCGTTGGCGGAAGGCGATTTCCTCCGGGCAAGCGACCTTCAGGCCCTGGCGCTTTTCAATCGTGGCGATGAACTGCCCGGCTTCGAGCAGGCTGTCGTGGGTGCCGGTGTCCAGCCAGGCGTAGCCGCGGCCGAGGGTCTGCACCTGCAGCGTGCCCTGCTGCAGGTAGACGCGGTTGACGTCGGTGATCTCCAGCTCGCCGCGCGGCGAGGGCTTGAGGTGGGCGGCGATGTCGCACACCTGCGGGTCGTAGAAGTACAGGCCGGTGACGGCGTAGCTGCTCTTCGGTTGGGCGGGTTTTTCTTCGATGCTGATGGCGCGGCCGGTGGCGTCGAACTCGACCACGCCGTAGCGTTCAGGGTCGTGCACGTGATAGGCGTAGACCGTCGCGCCTTGGGTCTGGGCGTGAGCCTCTTTGAGTGAGGCTTGCAGATCGTGGCCCCAGAACAGGTTGTCGCCCAGCACCAGCGCGCTCGGCGCGTTGCCGATGAAGTCGCGGCCGATGATAAAAGCCTGCGCCAGGCCGTCGGGGCTGGGCTGCACCGCGTACTGCAGGCTCAAGCCCCACTGGCTGCCGTCGCCCAGCAACTGGGCAAAGCGCGGGGTGTCTTGCGGGGTGGAGATGATGAGCACCTCGCGGATGCCTGCGAGCATGAGCGCGGACAACGGGTAGTAGATCATCGGCTTGTCGTACACCGGCAGCAGTTGCTTGCTCACCGCCTGGGTGACGGGGTAGAGCCGGGTGCCGGAGCCGCCGGCGAGGATGAGGCCTTTGCGGGCTTGGGTCATAGCGGAAGTCACAGCGGAAGTTCGTCGATCAGGCGTTGCACCTGGGTCTGCCAGGGCGGCAGAAACAGGTCGAAGGTGGTTTGGAGTTTGCTGCAGTCCAGCCGGGAGTTGACCGGGCGCGGGGCGGGCAGCGGGTAGTCCGCCGTGGTGATGGCCTGCACGTGTTCGGGCGCGCAGCGCAGCGGCAGGCCGCGGGCGGCAGCGGCAGCGATGACGAATTGCGCGTAGCCGTGCCAACTGGTGCTGCCCTGCGCGGTGAGGTGGTAGAGGCCGCTGGCCTGCTGTGCCAGAGCGGAGTCGGTGCGCAGGCGTTGCAGCATCTGCACGGTGGTGTCGGCGATGAGCTCGGCGCTGGTGGGGGCGCCGAACTGGTCGGCGATCACCCGCAGGCTGTCGCGCTCGGCGGCGAGCTTGAGCATGGTCTTGGCGAAGTTGCCGCCACGCGCGGCGTACACCCAGGAAGTGCGCAGGATGAGATGGCGGCAGCCGCTGGCGGTGATGGCCTGCTCACCCGCGAGCTTGCTGCGGCCGTAGGCGCTTTGCGGGTTGGGGGTGTCGGCCTCGGTGTAGCTGCCGGGCGCGGGTTTGGCGCCGTCGAACACGTAGTCGGTGGAGTAATGCACCAGCATGGCGTGGTGTTCAGCGGCCCAGGCGGCGAGCACGCCCGGCGCAGCGGCGTTGATGCGCTGGGCCAGTTCGGGGTCGGTCTCGGCTTTGTCGACGGCGGTGTAGGCGGCGGCGTTGACGATAAGCTCAGGCTGCTCGCGTTGCAGCACGATGCGCAAGGCATCGAGGTCGCCAAGGTCGGCTTGGGTGCGATTCAGCGGCCGCACCTCGCCCAGCGGCAGCAAGGCGCGACGCAGCTCCCAGCCGACCTGGCCGTCTGCGCCCAGCAGCAGGATGCGCGGCGGGTTCAAGCGGCGGCTCCGTACTGTTTGCCGACCCACTGGCGGTAGGCGCCGCTGGTGACGTGTTCCACCCAATCCGGGTTGTCGAGATACCACTGCACGGTTTTGCGCAGGCCGGTGGCGAAGGTCTCCTGCGGAGTCCAGCCCAGTTCGCGCTCGATCTTGCGGGCGTCGATGGCGTAGCGCCGGTCATGGCCGGGACGGTCGGTGACGAAAGTGATCTGCGCCCGGTAGCTGCTGCCATCCATCTTGGGGCGGAGTTGATCGAGCAGGTCGCACAGGGTGTGCACCACATCGAGATTCTTCACCTCGTTGCAGCCGCCGACGTTGTAGGTCTCACCTAGGCGACCGGCTTCGAGCACGCGGGCGATGGCGCGGCAGTGGTCTTGCACATACAGCCAGTCGCGCACGTTCTGGCCGTCGCCATACACCGGCAGGGGTTTGCCGGCCAGGGCGTTGTGGATCATCAGCGGGATGAGTTTCTCGGGGAACTGGTAGGGGCCGTAGTTGTTGGAGCAGTTGGTGGTGAGCACCGGCAGGCCGTAGGTGTGATGCCAGGCGCGAACGAGGTGATCGCTTGCTGCCTTGCTCGCGCTGTAGGGGCTGTTGGGCGCGTAGGGGGTGGTCTCGGTGAAGGCGGGGTCGGTGGGCGAGAGGCTGCCGTACACCTCATCGGTGGAGACGTGCAGGAAGCGGAAGGCGGCTTTCTCCGGCGCGGGCAACGCGGCCCAGTAGGCGCGGGTGGCTTCGAGCAGTTCGAAGGTGCCTTGCACATTGGTGCGGATGAAGTCGCCGGGGCCGTGGATGGAGCGGTCGACATGGCTCTCGGCGGCGAAGTGCAGGAGGGCGCGGGGGCGGTGCTGGGTCAGCAGCGCGGCCACCGCTGGGCGGTCGCAAATATCGACCCGCGCGAAGTGGTAGCGCGGGTCGGAAGCCACTGGGGCCAGGCTCTCCAGGTTGCCCGCATAAGTGAGCGCGTCGAGCACCAGCACGGGCTCGTCCATCTGGCCCAGCCAGTGGTGCACAAAATTGGCGCCGATGAAACCGGCGGCTCCGGTGAGGAAGATCATGAGGAAACGTCCGATGCAGGTCAGCAAAATTCTCAAAGCATAACCAAGGCTGCCGTTGCCGACGGCTGCCGGCTTCGGCGTACGCGGCAGCCGCGCTCAACATTCGACGATATTCACCGCCAGACCGCCGCGGGCGGTTTCTTTGTATTTGGTCTGCATGTCGGCGCCGGTGTCGCGCATGGTCTTGATGACCTGATCGAGCGAAACGATGTGGCGACCGTCGCCGTGCAGGGCCATGCGCGCAGCATTGAGCGCCTGCACCGAAGCGATGGCGTTGCGCTCGATGCAGGGCACTTGCACCAGCCCGCCAACGGGGTCGCAAGTCAGGCCGAGGTGGTGTTCCATGCCGATTTCCGCAGCGTTTTCCACCTGTTCGGGCGTGCCGCCGATGACAGCGCAGAGCGCACCGGCGGCCATGGAGCAGGCCACGCCCACCTCACCCTGGCAGCCGACCTCGGCGCCGCTGATCGAGGCGTTTTCTTTGTAGAGCAGGCCGATGGCGCCCGCGGTGAGCAGAAAGTCGGCCACGCCCGCCTCGCTCGCGTCCGGGACGAAGCGGGTGTAGTAGTGCAGCACGGCGGGGATGATGCCCGCAGCGCCGTTGGTCGGCGCGGTGACCACGCGACCGCCCGCGGCGTTTTCTTCATTGACGGCCAGGGCGAAGAGGTTGACCCAGTCGATGACTTGCAGCGGATCGCTCAGCGGCGTTGGCGGCATCGGCAGCGCGGAGGCATCAGTCAGCGCAACTCCGTGTGCACCGCTCAGGGTGCGATAGAGCTTTGGCGCACGGCGCCGCACATGCAGCCAGCCGGGCAACTCGCCTTCGGTGGCGCAGCCATGCGCGACGCAGGCTTGCATGACCTGCCAGATGTGCTGCAGGTCGCGGTTGATTTCGGCATCGCTGCGCCAATGCTGCTCGTTGCGGCGCATGACACCCGCGATGCTGAGTTGGTGCGCACGAGTGAGTTCCAGCAGCTCTGCCCCGCTGTGAAACGGCAGGGGCAGCACGGTGGTGTCGGGCGCGATGCGTTTTTGCTTTTCGCCATCGGCCGCGACGTCTTCGCTCACCACGAAGCCGCCGCCCACAGAGTAGTAAACGCGCTGATCAATCAGCGCTCCAGCAGCGTCATAGGCGGAAAATTGCAGGCCGTTGGCATGCAGCGGCAACTGCTTGAGCGCGAAAAAAACAATGTCGCGCGCGGGGTCGAAGTCCAGCGCTTGCGTGCCGAGCAGGCCGAGCCGGTGCGTGGTCTGCAGCGCCGCGATGCGCGCGGCAATGGTGTCCACATCCACGGTATCGGGCTGCTCACCCATCAGACCGAGGATGACCGCCTTGTCGCTGCCATGCCCCTTGCCCGTAGCGCCTAGCGAGCCATACAGCGCGCATTCCAGTCGGGCGACGCGGGACATGAGTTGGCTGCTTTGCAGATACAGGGCGAACAGTCGCGCAGCCCGCATCGGCCCCACGGTATGCGAACTGCTGGGGCCGATACCTACCTTGAACAGATCGAACACGGAGACGGCCATGACGTCTCCTTCAGATCAAGCCTGCGCCGTGCAGGCCGCGGTGAGATCGGCGGCAAAAGCATCGACCGATTCCGGCGTGGTGTCCCAGGCGCACATCAGGCGACAGCCGCCGTCGGCGATGAATTCATAGAAGCGCCAGCCCTGGCCGTGCAGGGTGTCGATGACGGCCCGCGGCAGATGGGCGAACACCGCGTTGGCCTCGGGCGGATGCATCACCCGTACGCCGGGCACCTCATGGATGGCAGCATAAAGACGCTGCGCCATGGCGTTGGCATGACGGGCGTGACGCAGCCAGTTGTCGTTTTCCAGCATGCCCAGCCAGGGCGCGGAAATGAAGCGCATCTTCGAGGCGAGCTGCCCGGCTTGCTTCACGCGCCAGGCGAAATCGGCGGACAGTTCGCGGTCGAAAAACACCACGGCTTCGCCCACGGGTAGGCCGTTCTTGGTGCCGCCGAAGCACAGCACGTCCACCCCGGCGCGCCAGGTGATGTCACTCGGATGACAGCCCAGCGTGGCCACGGCGTTAGCGAACCGGGCCCCGTCCATGTGCAGCTTGAGATGGTGGCGCTTGGCCATGGCGGCAATGGCGCGCACCTCTTCGACGCTATACACCGTGCCCAACTCGGTGGCCTGGGTGATGGAGACGACCTTGGGCTTGGGCGAATGAATGTCGCTGCGCTTGGTGGCCAGAAAGTCGATGGCCTCGGGCGTGAGCTTGCCGCGCCGCGCCTGCGCGCTTTCAGCCTCGGTGATCAGCAGCTTGGAGCCGCCGGAGAAAAACTCCGGACAGCCGCACTCATCGGTTTCGATATGCGCCACCGGGGTGCAGATCACTGCGTGATAGCTCTGGCACATGGCGGCCAGCGCCAGCGAGTTGGCCGCGGTGCCGTTGAACACGAAGTACACGTCGCAATCGGTCTGGAACAGATCGCGCAGCCGGTCGGAGACGCGGTGCGTCCAGCCATCGTCGCCATACGCCGGCTGATGGCCCGAGGCATTGGCCTGCAGCAGCCAGTGCAGGGCTTCGGGACAGATGCCGGCGTAGTTGTCGCTGGCGAAATGCTGGCGGAGTTCAGGGGGGTGCATGGTGCGTCTTTTTAGGTGTAGTCGCTGATGGGCAGGCAGGCGCACTGCAGGTTGCGGTCGCCCCAGGCGTTATCCACCCGGCCCACCGGCGGCCAGTATTTGTTGGCCCTCAAGGCGGAAATCGGAAAGGCGGCCTCCTCGCGGCTGTGGGCATGCGCCCAATCCGCGCCGAGCACGCTCGCTGCGGTGTGCGGGGCGGCCTTTAAAGGATTGTCCTCAGGAGGCCATTCCCCTTTTTCCACCCGGGCAATCTCGGCGCGGATGGCGATCATGGCGTCGATGAAGCGGTCGAGCTCGGCCAGCGACTCGCTTTCGGTCGGCTCGATCATCAGCGTGCCCGGCACCGGGAAGCTCATGGTCGGTGCGTGAAAACCGTAGTCCATCAGGCGCTTGGCGACATCTTCGTTGCTGATGCCGGTGGCATCCTTCAGCGGACGCAGGTCGAGAATGCATTCGTGCGCCACGCGGCCGTTCTCGCCGGTGTAGAGCACCGGATAGTGGTCCTTGAGCTTTTCGGCGATGTAGTTGGCCGACAGAATGGCCACGCGGCTGGCCTGCGTCAGCCCGTCCGCGCCCATCATGCGCATATACATCCACGAAATCGGCAGCACGCTGGCATTGCCCAGCGGCGCGGCGCTCACTGCCCCCACCGCTTCAGGGCGGTCCACTCCCGCAGTGCGATGCACCGGCAGGAACGGGGCGAGGTGGGCGCGCACGCCGATCGGCCCCACGCCGGGGCCGCCGCCGCCGTGCGGAATGCAGAAGGTCTTGTGCAGATTCAGGTGCGACACATCCGCACCGAACTCGGGCGGGCTGGCCAGGCCGACCAGCGCATTCATATTGGCGCCGTCCACATACACCTGCCCGCCATACTGGTGGATGATGTCGCAGATGGCGCGCACTTCGGTCTCGAACACGCCGTGCGTGCTCGGGTAGGTGATCATGCACGCGGCGAGTTGGTCGGCATGCTGCTCGGCCTTGGCGCGCAGATCGGCCAGATCGACGTTGCCCTGCGCATCGCAGGCGGTGACGACCACTCGCATGCCCGCCATCTGCGCAGACGCCGGGTTGGTGCCGTGGGCCGAAGAGGGAATCAGGCAGACATCGCGATGCCCTTCACCCCGGCTGGCGTGATAGGCGCGAATGACCAGCAGCCCTGAGTACTCGCCCTGCGACCCGGCGTTGGGCTGCAGGCACATGGCGTCGTAGCCCGTGGCGGCACACAGCCATTGTTCGAGCTGCTTGGCCAGTTGGGTGTAGCCGCGGGTTTGGTCTGCGGGCGCAAAGGGGTGAATGGCGGAAAACTCGGGCCAGGTGATGGGCGTCATCTCGCTGGTGGCGTTGAGCTTCATGGTGCAGGAGCCCAGCGGAATCATGGCGCGGTCGAGCGCGATGTCCTTGTCGGCCAGACGGCGCAGGTAGCGCAGCATTTCAGTCTCGCTGCGATACCGATGGAACACCGGATGGGTGAGGAATGCGCTGACTCGGGCCAGTTGCTGCGGCCAGCGCGGCGCCACACCCTTTTCTGCGGCGGCAAACAGCGCCTCATTCTGCGTCACGCCGAAGCAGGCCAGGATGTCGGCCAGATCGCCGCGGGTGACGGTTTCGTCCAGCGACACCGCGACATGCTGTGCGCCGATACGGCGGAAGTTGATGCCCCGCTTCAGCGCAGCGGCATGCACCTCTTCAGTGCGCGCGCCGGTGTGCACCGTCAGGGTGTCGAAGAACTGGGCGTTGAGCACCGGCAGGCCGACCTGCTCCAGCCCCTGCGCCAGCAATACGGTGTAGGCATGCACCCGCTGGGCGATGCGCTTGAGACCCTCAGGGCCGTGATAAACCGCGTACATGCTGGCCAGCACGGCGGGCAGCACCTGCGCGGTGCAAATATTGCTGGTGGCTTTTTCGCGGCGGATGTGCTGCTCGCGGGTTTGCAGCGCCAAGCGATAAGCCGGTTGTCCATGCGCGTCCTGGCTCACGCCGACGAGGCGGCCGGGCATCGAGCGCTTGAGCGCGTCGCGCACCGCCAGATAACCGGCGTGCGGGCCGCCCAGCCCCAGCGGCAGTCCGAAACGCTGGGTGGTGCCGCAGGCGATGTCGGCCCCGAGTTCGCCCGGCGACATCAGCAGGGTGAGCGCCAGGAGATCGGCCGCCACCACGACCAGCACGCCTTTGGCCTTGAGCGCGGCGATGCGTTCGCGGTCGTCGCGCACGGTACCGTCCACGCCCGGGTATTGCAGCAGCACGCCGAAATACTCACCTTCCAGCGCCTCGTCCACCGCACCGGTAACGACCTCGATGTCCAGCGGCGCGGCGCGGGTGTGCAGCACTTCGAGGGTTTGCGGCAGCACATCGTCAGCGACAAAAAAGCGCTGCGATTTGGAGGGCGACTTGCTCGAACGCAGCGCCAGGGTCATGGCCTCGGCGGCGGCGGTGGCCTCGTCGAGCATGGAGGCGTTGGAAACATCCATGCCGGTGAGATCGGCCACCAGGGTTTGGAAGTTGAGCAGCGCCTCCAGCCGCCCCTGGCTGATCTCCGGCTGATACGGCGTGTACGCGGTGTACCAGGCCGGGTTCTCCAGCACATTGCGCTGAATGACGCCGGGCATCAGGGCGTTGTAGTAGCCCTGGCCGATATAGCTGCGCATCACCCGGTTGCCGCTGGCGATGCCGCGCAACTCGCTCAGCGCCTGAGCTTCGTCGATGGCCGTCGGCAAATCGAACGCCTGCTTGCGACGGATAGCTGCAGGGATCACCGCGCTCATCAAACCCGACAGATCTTCAGCGCCCAGCGCCGACAGCATGTGCTGCTGCTCTGCCGCATCGGGGCCGATGTGACGGCGCTGGAAGGCCTGCGCATCTTCAAGATCGCGCAGCGCGGGTTGGGTGGACATCAACATGCGTATCTCCGGAAAGGCAGGTGTGTTCAGGCGTTCTTGAGCAGTTCGGCGTAGGCGGCTTCGTCCATGAGGCCGTCGAGCTGGCTCGGATCAGACAGCTTGATGCGGAAAAACCAGCCGCTGTCCTGCGGGTCGGTGTTGGCGAGCGACGGATCAGCGCGCAGGGTCTCATTGACCTCGGTCACTTCGCCCGAAACCGGGCTGAATACATCGGCCGCCGCCTTCACCGACTCGACCACGCCCACGGTGTCGTGCGCGGCGTAGGTCTTGCCCACTTCGGGTAGATCGACGAACACCACGTCGCCCAGCGCATCTTGCGCATGCGGGGTGATGCCCACGGTGGCGACGCCAGCGGCATCGACGCGAATCCATTCATGGTCGGGGGTGAATTTCAGGCTCATGGAAAACTCCGGATATCAAAAAGGGAATCAAATTAGACGCGGCAAGGCATCAAGGCTGCAATCGCGCCATCAACCACGCCAATAGCGGTGCGGCACAAACGGCATGGGTTGCAACTGCATGGGCACGGCACGGCCGCGCACCTGGGCGTACAGCGTGCCCGCGGGAACGGCAAACTCGGCGGCGACATAGGCCATCGCCACGGGGCCGCCCGCGCTCGGCGCAAAGCTGCCGCTGCTCACACGGCCCGCCGAGCGGCCATCGGCGGCCAGCAACTCCGTGCCCTCTCGCACCGGGGTGCGATCCAGACCGATAAGGCCGATGCGGCGCCGGGGCGCGAGATTCGGCTGATCGATTTGGGCCAGGATGACTTCGGCGCCCGGAAATCCTCCGGCGCGCGCGCCACCGTGGCGCCGCACCTTCTGAATCGCCCAGGTCAGCCCCGCCTCGACCGGCGTGGTCGAGGTGTCGATATCGTGACCGTAAAGACAGAGCCCGGCTTCGAGCCGCAAGGTGTCGCGTGCCCCCAAACCGATGGGCTCAACCTCGGGCAGAGAGAGCAGCAAACGCGCAAGCCGCTGCGCATCGGCGGCGGTCACCGAGATTTCCAGCCCGTCTTCTCCGGTGTAGCCACTGCGTGTGGCGAAAATGCGAATCGCCCCGCCCTCGGCCGGCACATCCATCCAGCGACCTGTCATGAACACCAGGTCGGCCGCCTCGGGCACCAGACGGGCGAAGGTCTGCACGGCTTGCGGCCCCTGCAGCGCCAGCAAGGCCTGCTCGGGCAGGGGCACAACCTCGCAGCGATCAGAAAGCGTCTGCAGCAAGGCCACATCCTGCACCTTGCAGGCGGCATTGACGATAAGGAACAGTTCCTGCCCGTCTCCATCGGCACGCTGACGCGGAATCACCATCAGGTCGTCGAGCACGCCGCCCTGCTCATTGGTGAACAAGGCGTAGCGCTGCTTGCCCTCGGGCAGCCCCTGGATGTCCATAGGCACCAAGGTTTCGAGCGCCGCAGCGGCGTCATCGCCGCGCAGCGCCACTTGCCCCATATGCGAAATATCGAACAGCCCCGCGCTTTGCCGGGTATGCAGGTGCTCGGCCAGAATGCCCTTCGGATATTGCACCGGCATGGCATAACCGGCAAATGGCACCATGCGCGCACCGAGTTCAAGGTGCAGGGCGTGCAGGGGCGTCAAAATCAGTTCGGAATCTGCGGAGTGGGACACGTCGGTTCTCGCGGGGGGTGAGACGCCTGAAGGCGCCAATGCCGCCGCATCTCTTGCCATCGCGGCGCAAGACACGGCACTCAACCCCTCGCTGTCCCGGGTACCTGAGAGATTGATCCGGCGAACCCGAGTTGCCAGACTTGCCCCTTCGGTGAGCGCTCAATTTCAGCGCCACTCTCCAGTGAGGAACACCTTGCGGTGTGGTCAGTCCTTTTGCCTGAGCGGTACACCCGGTAAGGGCTTACGCCTTCGGCGGCCGCATGACATCGCAGCGCTCTCCTGACAAAGCCAGTGTATCGCAGCCCGGCAAAGGCTTGCGCGGATTATTTTTTTCGGCGCTCTCCACCGCCCAGCCCCAGGCTTTCACGATACTTTTGCCGTCTTGCCTGCTGCCGATCGGCCATGTCGCCCATGGCCCGCTTTTTCGAGATGCCGAACATGGGGTCGATGATCTCCCACCAGATGAACGCCAGCGCCAAGGGCAGGAGCACCCACCACCAAGACCAGGCCGCCACGGGCCCGATGCTCAGGAGTTTGAGGACGATAAAGATCAGACCCAGAATGACAAACGCCATGACAGTGCACCCATGAGAGGAAATAGCGACAAGATACAAAAGGAAACACCGATTTGCACTGCGCGTGTTGCGTGAAATCAATCTGAAATGACACCTGAGCAATTCTCGCTGACTTCTTGTGCTGCGCGTCAACCGAATTGATTAAGATGCGTTACTTGGCTGTACCCGTTTTGTTTAACCCTACTGGAGGACTGGAATGAAAAAAGCTGTTTTCGCTGCTGCCCTGGCCGCTGCCGCCACCATGACCATGTCATCGGCTTTCGCCGCTGAAGACATGCTGGCTCTGGCCAAATCGAAGAACTGCCTGGCTTGCCACGCAGTGGACAAAAAACTGGTTGGCCCGTCCTACCAGGAAGTCGCCGCCAAGTACGCCGGCAAGCCGGGTGCGGTTGACACCCTGAGCAAGGCCATCCTGCACGGCGTGTCTGGCGTGTGGGGCCCGGTGCCCATGCCCGCCAACCCGCAAGTCACCCCCGCCCAAGCCAAGCAACTGGCCGAGTGGGTGCTGTCGCTGAAGAAGTAATTCATACGCATTCATAGGCGACACCCGCAATCAATATCTAGTGTTTCTAGTGTTGCCTTGAAGGACGTAGATCGATAGGTCTGCGCCGCTGAAAAGCCGAGATGCCGCGAGGTCTCTCGGCTTTTTTATGCGCGCCGCTCCCACAGACTGAGTCGGCGCGCATAAAAAAGCGCCCCGAAGGGCGCTTGGGTTTGATGGACCGCTGCCGCAACAGACGGTCCAATCGCACCGGGTTTACTGCACGGCCACCACACTCTTCTTGCCGTCCTTGTCGAACGTCGAGATGGTGATGGTGGCGTCCACCAACTCACCGGTCTTGGTGAAGTGAATATCTTTCTTGGTCACGCCGTTGTAGTCGATGTTCTGGATGAAGGGCAGGTACTTCTTCGGATCGACTGACTTGGCTTTCATCATCGCATGCGCCAGCACCATGGTGCCGTCATACGAGTAAGGCGAATAAAGCTGGAACGCGCTGGCGCCGAACTCGGCGTCATAGCGCTTTTTCCAGGCTTCGCCGCCCGGCATCTGGCTCAGCGGGGAGCCGCCTTCGGCGCAGGTGACGCCAGCAACGGCTTCACCCGCGAGCTTGCCCAGTTCCGGTGCGCAGATGCCATCGCCGCCCATCAGCGTGGCCTTGATGCCCAGTTGGCGCATCTGGCGAACCAGCGGGCCGGCCTGGGGATACATGCCGCCGTAGAAAATGATGTCCGGCTGCGAAGCCTTGATCTTGGTCAGAATGGCGGAGAAGTCGGTGGCTTTGTCGTTGGTGTACTCGCGATCCACCAATTTCATGCCGTCTTTCTGGGCCGTCTTGGCGAACACGTCGGCCACACCCTGACCGTAGGCGGTACGGTCATCGATCACGGCGACGGTCTTGGCTTTCAGCGTGTTCTTGGCGTAGTTGGCCAGACCTGCGCCCAGCGCGCTGTCGTTGGCGATGATGCGGAAGAAGGTCTTGAAGCCTTGTTGCGAAATCTTGGGATCGGTGGATGAAGGGGTGATGTTGGGGATGCCGGCGTTGTTGTAAATGCGCGAAGCGGGGAAGGTGCAGCCGGAGTTCA
This sequence comes from Thiomonas sp. OC7, assembly GCF_900634595.1. Lineage (NCBI taxonomy): Bacteria > Pseudomonadati > Pseudomonadota > Betaproteobacteria > Burkholderiales > Thiomonas > Thiomonas sp. OC7. The sequence continues at coordinate 1,265,433 of NZ_LR131953.1, forward strand.
GGTGGCCGACGACGCCATTGACCTTTTCATCAACGAATTTTTGCGCCACGGTGGTGGCTTGTTTCGGGTCGGCTTGGTCGTCCTGGGCATCGACCTTCCACTCGACCTTTTTGCCGCCGATGACGATGTTCTGCGCGTTCAGATCTTTGATGGCCATTTTCACGCCGTTGGCGTTGTCCTGGCCGAAGCTGGCTTGCGGGCCAGACAGGGGAGATGCGCTACCGATGGTGACGGTGATGGTGTCCGCAGCGTAGGCGGTGCCAATGGCCATGGACAGGGCCAGCAGCGGAGCGACGTATTTCAGTTTCATGAATGAGCCTCCAATAGGAAAGACGTGTGTTGTGTTGTGAAGTCAGCTTGAATCTGACAGGGCGATACATTAACCGAGTTACAGAATTTTGAACAGATCGCCTTTACCAACACTAGCAAGCAATGTGCCTGCTGGCGTTTGGGTTGACCGTCTGACAAAACTATTTCAGTTCAAGCGGTTTCAAGCTTGCTGCAACGCCTCGGCGAGCGAGGCGCGCAGGGTTGGCTTGAGGGTGTCGAACAGTCTGGCGGCCAGTTGGGGGGCCAGCGCATCCAGCTCGGCGTAAACCAGCTCCAGCAACTGCTGCTGAAGCCCGGGTGCGATGCGTAGCCAGAGTTCGTCGAGGTCGATGGCGGGCACCTCCAGCAACGGAACGTCTTCAGACTGTGCAAGCTCGGGGCCGCGATAGACCGCCTGCGCATAGGCCGAGGGCTGGACTGCAAACGGAGGGTCGACGATGTCTTCCTCGATCACGGCATCCTGAGGTTCCAGACGCTCGGTGAGCACGGGCAAGACGACAGGGTTGGGCGGTAAAGATTTCATGATCGGGACGGGATGATGGCGGGATCGAATCCGGCGGCCCGATAAGCGCGCAGGCGTTCGCGGGCGGCGGGCTTGTCGGGCCCGTTTTCACTGACGAGTTCGATCACTCGCTCCAGAGATTCCCAGCCGGTCACCAGACCGGGGCCGAGATTCACCAGGGCAGTCACCCGCCCGGCCCGGGGCAGATCGGGCTGAGGCGCCAGGATGACCGGCGTTTTGTCAGCGAGCGGGTCGTCCTGCCAGACATGCGGCACAAAACTGCCGGGCTGAAAAGTCCACAACAACGGATCGAGTTCCGTGAGCAAGGGCTCGGGCGCGGCTACCAGCACGCGAGCGCCGCGCTGTGTCGCCGTGCGCAGCAGCCCACAGGCGTAACGCAGCGGGTCAGGCAGGTTCACACGAAACTCGACTGAGCAGGGCATGATGGCGCGCAACGGCGGGTTGCCGGACAACGCTTACTGCGCCTGCGACAGCAGGTAGCTGACCAGCAGCGGCACCGGGCGGCCGGTGGCCCCCTTGTTGGCGCCGCTGTTCCAGGCCGTGCCCGCGATGTCGAGGTGCGCCCAGCGGTAGTCTTTGGCGAAACGCCACAGGAAGCAGGCTGCGGTGATGGCGCCAGCAGGGCGCCCGCCGATATTGGCCACATCGGCGAAATTGCTCTTGAGCGCATCGGCGTAGTCGGTCTCAAGCGGCATGCGCCAGCAGGGATCGAGCGTGGCGCGACCGGCTTCGAGCAGCGCGTCGGCCAGAGCGTCGTCTGCGGTGAACAGGCCGCTGTTGACCTTGCCCAGCGCAATCACGCAGGCCCCGGTGAGCGTGGCGATGTCCACCACCGACTGCGGTTTGTAGCGTGCCGCGTAGGTCAGCGCGTCGCAGAGGATGAGGCGGCCTTCGGCGTCGGTGTTGAGAATTTCGATGGTCTGACCCGACATGCTGGTCACCACATCACCGGGTTTGATGGCACCGCCGTCGGGCATGTTCTCGGTGGCCGCGATCAGGCCGACCACGTTGATCTTGGGTTTGATGCGGGCAATGGCCTCGAACGCGCCCAGCACCGACGCGGCCCCGGACATGTCGAACTTCATTTCGTCCATCTCGGCGCCGGGCTTGAGCGAAATGCCGCCGGTATCGAAGGTCACGCCTTTACCGACGAGCACATGCGGCGCGTCTTTCTTGCCCGCGCCGCGATATTCCAGCACGATGAACTTGGGCGGCTGCACCGAGCCCTGCGCCACGGCCAGAAACGAACCCATGCCGAGCTTTTCCATTTCCGGACGCCCGAGCACCTTGCAGTCCAGCCCGTGGAATTTGGCCATCTTTTTCGCCATTTCAGCGAGATAGGTGGGCGTGCAGTAATTGGCCGGCAGATTGGCGAGTTCGCGCGTGAGGCGCACGCCGATGGCGACCGACTCGGCCTGCTGCAGGGCGGCTTTCGCCGAAGTCGGCACGGCATCGCCCCCCACGGCGCAGAGCTGAACGGCTTCGAGCGCAGGGGTATCGGCGTCTTCGACGTTACGCGTCGTATCGAAGCGGTAGAACACCTCGGAGAACACCGTGGGCGTGAGTTCAGCCAGGGTATCCAGGCCATTGACCGACAGCAGATGCGCCTGCTTGACCGGCAAGGTCTTGAGCATCTGGGCGGCGGCCTGCAGCGCCTTTTTCCAGTCGCGCAATTCCGGCTTGGCCGCCAGCCCCACGAGCAGCAGACGCCGCGCCGCGACTGCGGTGGGCCGGTGCAGTGATAGAACGGTGCCAGGCTTGGCCTTGAAATCGCCATCCACGGCCAGTTGGGCGATCAGGTTGTCGAGTGCGTCCGCATCGTTCAGACCGCTGGCGCCGCGCCCCTCGGGCACAAAGACCACCAGGGCATCGGTTTTGGTCTGAAGCGGCTTTTTGACGGCGGATATACTGAATTTCATGTTCAGGGTTCCTGAGTGAGTGTGGCTGCATTATTCCATCGCGCTTCGCTTTACGCCCCCCTCATCGTCCCTGCCGCCAGTTTTCCTCATGCTCCTCGATTTGACCCTGCGCCGTGAAATGAGCCGCAATTTCGGCGGCGCTTTCACCGTGCTGTTCACCGTGGTCATCACCCTGATGCTCATTCGCATTCTGGGTCAGGCGTCCGATGGTCAGGCCAGCCCGCAGGATGTGTTTCTGCTCATCGGTCTGACCGCGCTGAGCTATTTGCAGATCGTCATCACCCTGTCGCTGTTTCTGGCGGTGCTGCTCACTTTCACTCGCATGTGGCTCGATTCCGAGATGACCATCTGGCGCACCACCGGGGTAGGGCGGCTGCGGTTGATGGTCAGCGTGCTGCGCTTTTCGTGGCCCATTCTGCTGTTGATCGCCGCACTCACCCTGTTTGCCTGGCCCTGGGCCAACCAGCAGTCCACGGCGTTGCGCATTCGCTTCGAGCAGCGCTCCGACATTTCGCGCGTGGCGCCGGGGCAGTTCCGCGAATCGGCCTCGGGCAAGCGGGTATTTTTCATCGACAAGGGCGCGCAGGCCGGGGGGGTGGCGCACGACATCTTCATCCGCGATGACACCTCGGGCCAGACGGTGCTGATCACGGCGCGATCGGCGCAGGTGCAGCGCATCGATGGTCAGCCCTTTCTGGTGCTGAGCAACGGCAACCGCTACGCGCATACGCCGGGTCAGGCCAGCTACACCATCACTTCCTTCGATTCGCTGGACATGCGGCTCGATGCAACCACCGGTTTGAGCAATGTGGCGGATAACAAAACCGGGCCGGTCAACTGGCTCACGCAGCCCAACCGCAACGTACCCACCGAGTATCTGTTCAACCCGGCCATTCCCAACTGGCTGGGCGAACTGTCGTGGCGGCTGGGTGTACCGTTGTCTGCGGCCCTGCTGGCCTTGATGGCGCTGCCCTTGGCCTCGGGCTCGGTGCGTACCGGACGCGCGGGCAGCCTGATCAGCGCCATTCTGGTTTATCTGATTTATTTCAACCTGCTCAATGTGCTGCAAGGCTGGATCAGCGAAGGCCGGGTGGGATTTACCAGCGGCTTCCTGCTGGTGCATGGCGGCGCGGTACTGTTCCTGTTGCTGCTGCTGATGCGGGGCAACGGCTGGCTGCACCGCCTGTGGCCAGTCCGCGCACGATCCGGAGCACACGCCTGATGCGCACGGTACGCCGCTTTCTGCTGCTGCATGTGCTCAGCGCCGTGGGTCTGGTGACCCTGGCCTTTCTCGCGCTGCTGTTTTTCATCGACATGCTCAACGACCTGAGCAATCTGGGCAAGCCGGGTTTCAGCCTGAGCGGCACCCTGCTGCATGTCGCGCTGAGCATGCCCAGCCGCGCCTATGAAGTCTTGCCCATCGCCACTCTGGTGGGCGGCGTGTTCGCACTGGCCTCTTTGGCTGCGAGCAGCGAGTTCACCATTCTGCGAATTTCGGGACTGAGCCCGCGCGCGGCGCTGGGTTTGCTGCTGCAACTGGCCGCCGCACTGGTGGTCACCCTGTTCTTGCTCGGTGAGTGGCTTGCCCCGGCAGCCGGGCAGCTGTCGGCGCGCTTGCAGGCCGGGGGAGGGTCAGGCATCGGCACCCAATTGGCTTCGGGCGTTTGGCTGCGCAACGATTCAGACCGAAGCGGCAATCAGACCGTCAACATCAAGGCCATCAACACCCGAGGCGATCTCACTGACATCCACATCTATGTGCTCAATGCCCAGGCGCAGATTGCTGCCGAACTGCATGCGCCCAGTGGCCAGTACGAAGGCGGCGGCACCTGGATGCTGCACAACGTCACCCGCACCGAACTCCCGCAACAGACCGGCGCCGCCTTGAAAGTGACCCAGTTGCCGAGCTATCGCTGGCGGACCTCGCTCTCGCCCAGCGTGCTCGGAGTGCTGTTGCTGTCGCCCGACAAGATGTCGGCCATCGATCTGTGGCGTTACATCCAGCATTTGCGCGCCAATCATCAGGCGGCCGAACGCTATGAAATCCAACTGTGGAAAAAGCTGTTCTATCCCTTCAGCGCCGTGGTGATGTTGCTGCTCGCCCTGCCCTTCGCCTACCTGCACACGCGCTCGAAAGGCGTCAGCGGCAAAGTGCTCGCGGGCATCGTGCTGGGAATCGCGTTCATCCTGCTCAACACCTTGTTTTCCAGTCTGGGCATTTTGGGAACGTGGCCGCCGGCCATCACCGCGGCCATGCCCATGCTGTTGTTTGGCGGACTGGGGCTGATCGTGTTTGCCTGGCAGGTACGGTTCCGCTAAAACCGGCCGGACAAGGATAGCGATGAACTTGCACCAATTCCGTTTTCTGCAAGAGGCCGTGCGCCGTAAGCTCAACCTCACCGAGGCGGCGCGGGCGCTGCATACCTCGCAGCCCGGCGTTTCCAAGGCCATTATCGAGTTGGAGAGCGAGCTGGGGGTGGAAATTTTCAGCCGCCACGGCAAGCGCATCCGCAAACTCACCGAGCCGGGCATCGAGGTGCTGCGCAGTGTGGACATCATCCTGCGCGAGGTCGCCAACCTCAAGCGCATCGGACAAGACTACGCCGCGCGCGACGCGGGCCAGCTCACGGTGGCCGCCACTCACACCCAGGCCCGCTACAAACTGCCCTGGGTGATCGCCGAGTTCCGCCGACGCATGCCCGCCGTGCAGGTGCAGCTGCTGCAGGGCACGCCCGACCAAGTGGCGCAGGCCGTGCGCGAAGAACGCGCCGATCTGGGCCTGGCCAGCGAGTCGCTGCAAGATTCGCCCGACCTGCTCACCCTGCCCTGCTACAGCTGGCAGCATCTGGCCGTCGTGCCGCACGGGCACGCCTTGTGTGATCGCACCGAGCTCACCCTGGCCGAATTGGCCACCTTTCCGCTGGTGACCTACGAGCCCACCTTTGCCGGACGCCGCCAGATCGATGCCGCCTTCGCCCATGCCAACCTGCAACCGCAGATCGTGCTCGAAGCGCTCGATTCCGACGTGCTCAAAACCTATGTCGAACTGGGGCTGGGTGTGGGGCTGATCGCCGAAATGGCCATCTCGGCTGAACGTGACACCGCACTGCGCGCGCTTCCCGCCGGGCATCTGTTCGGTCAGCAGCTCACGCGCGTGGCGTTCAAGCGCGGCGTGCTGCAACGCAGTTTCGTGCCCCTGTTCACCGAGCTGATCTCGCCCCGCCTGCCGCGCAAATTGGTGGAGCAAACCCTGCGTGGTGAGCTGGACGGACAAGACGTGTTTTCCATCTGATCGCCGCCGTCCCCCATGTCGCTCCAAACTCACCAAACGCCCCACATTGCCTCGCGTCTGCCGCAAGTTGGCACCACCATCTTCACCGTCATGTCGGCACTGGCGCAGGAGCATGGCGCCATCAACCTCGGCCAGGGATTTCCGGATTTTTCCTGTGACCCGCGCCTCATCGACGCGGTGGATCAGGCCATGCGCCGCGGCGCCAACCAATATCCGCCCATGACCGGCGTTCCCGCCTTGCGGCAAGCGGTGGCCGACAAGATCGCCGCGCTGCACGGTATGCGCTATGACGCCGACGCCGAAATCACCATCACCGCCGGGGCGACTCAGGCCATTTTCACGGCCCTGCTCGCCGTGGTGCATCCGGGCGATGAAGTCATTGTGCTCACGCCCAGCTACGACAGCTACTTGCCCAACATCGCCCTGTGCGGCGGCGTGGCCCGCACCGTGCCCTTGCAAGCCGACTTCCGCCCGGATTTCGCCGCCATTGCCGCGGCCATCACCCCACGCACCCGTGCCTTGCTCATCAACAGTCCGCACAATCCCAGCGGCACGGTCTGGAGCGAGGCCGATATGCGCCAGCTCGAAGCGCTGCTCGCGCCCACCGACATCGTGCTGATTGCCGATGAGGTGTACGAGCACATGGTGTTCGACGGCGCACAGCATCAGAGCGCCGCGCGGTTTCCCGGCCTGGCCGCGCGTACCTTCGTGGTGTCGAGTTTCGGCAAAACCTTTCACGTCACGGGTTGGAAGGTCGGCAGCGTCGCCGCCCCGGCCGCGCTCACCGCCGAGTTCCGCAAGGTGCATCAGTTCAACGTATTCACCGTCAACACGCCCATGCAGCATGGCTTGGCCCACTATCTGGCCGACCCGGCGCCTTACCGCGATCTGCCCGGCTTCTATCAGGCCAAGCGCGACCGCTTCCGCGCCGGGCTCGCGGGCAGCCGGTTTGAACTGCTGCCCTGCAGCGGCAGCTACTTTCAGTGCGTGCGCTACGACGCCATCAGCGACCTGCCGGACGACGCCTTCTGCCGCTGGCTCACCGCCGAGATCGGCGTGGCCGCTATTCCGCTATCGGCCTTCGAGCCCGACGGACGGCAGCGCGGCGTGGTTCGTTTCTGTTTCGCCAAACAAGACGCCACACTGGACGCCGCGCTCAAACGGCTTGCTGCGCTGTAGGCTATTTGTCGCGCCACGCCTGCACCGCCTGCGCCAGCAGTTCGGGCAGGGTGTTGGAACGAACGTCCAGCCCCAGTACACCGAGCGCCTCCTGCACGCTCTGCGCCCCGCCCACGAAGGCTGCCGCGCCCTGGTGCTTGGAGAGTTTTTCTCCCTGCGCATCTCGCACCAGCGGGGTGTGCAGATAGCGCGGCGTCGGCAGCCCGAGCAGACGCTGCAGGGCGATCTGCCGGGCGGTTGACGCGGCCAGGTCTTCCCCGCGCACCACATCGGTCACGCCTTGCGCCGCATCGTCCACCACCACGGCGAGCTGATAGGCCCAGGCGCCGTCGGCGCGTTTGAGCACAAAGTCGCCCACCTCCTGGCTAAGCACCTGAGACTGCGCGCCCAAGCGGCGGTCGCTCCAGCGCAGGGGCTGCGCGGCATCGTCAGGCAGACGCACGCGCCATGATCGCGGACTGCGGCCGTGCAGCCCTGCGCGGCAAGTTCCGGGATAGACCGCCTCTTGCCCGCGCGCCGGCAGGCGGCCCTGCGCGCCAAGTAGCGCCAGAATGTCCGCACGGGAACAGCCACAGGGGTAAGCCCGACCGGAGGTGACGAGTTGGTCGAGCGCCTGCTGATAGAGCGCCTCGCGCTGCGATTGCCAAACGGGCGGCTGATCGGGCTGCAGACCGCAGTCCGCAAGTTGCTGCAGGATGCACTCAGCGGCGCCGGGCTGGTTGCGGGTGAAGTCCACATCTTCCACGCGCACCAGCCAGAGCCCGCCATGCGCGCGCGCGTCCAGCCAGGAGGCCAGCGCAGCGACCAGAGAGCCCGCATGCAGCGGCCCGGTAGGTGACGGCGCAAACCGGCCGACGTAAGTCTGTATCTGTAGGGATGTCGTCATGCCAGCGGACACTGGCGACCCGGGCTCAATGCCCTTCAATCAGGGCGTTGATGTCCTGTGCCAGATCTTTGGCCGAGACGCCCTCGCGCTCGAACAGCCGGATCTTGCCCTTGGGATCGAACACATAAAACCCGGCGGTGTGATCCATGGTGTAGCTGCCCGGCGTCTTGCCCGGCACTTTTTTGTAATAGACCTTGAAGTCTTTCGCCGTTAGCGCGATCTGCGCGGGCGTGCCGGTAAGCGCCAGGAAAGTCGGGTTGAAATGAGTGACGTAGGCCTTGAGGATTTCCGGCGTGTCACGCTCGGGGTCGACGGTAACGAACAGAAACTGCACATCGCGGGCTTTCTCGCCCAGATCGTCCATGGCCTGCGCCACCACCTGCATCGATGCCGGGCAGATGTCGGGGCATTGGGTATAGCCGAAGTACATCACCACCACCTTGCCGGCAAAGTCAGCCAGGGTGCGGGTCTTGCCATTGAAGTCGGTCAGCGAAAAGCCGTCGGCATAAGGCACCCCGGTGATGTCCACGCCGTGAAACACATAGGGCTTGCTGCAGGCCGCCAGCACCAAAGGTGCAAGGGGCGCAAAAGCGGCAGACAGAACCAGCGAGCGGCGTGCGGCAGAAAAGCGGGCGGGCATCAGACGAGCGTTCAGACGAAATGGAAGTGCAGGTAATGGTCCACCAGCAAGGCGGCGAAGAGCAGCGAAAGGTACAGGATGGAATAGCGGAAAGTCTTGCGCGAGAGCAAATCGCTGTACTCGCGCTTGAGCGCCCAGGCGTAGGCGATAAAAATGCCGTCGAGCACCACCGCGCTGGCCAAATAGATCAGGCCGCTCATGCCCAGCACATAGGGCAGCAGCGTCACCGCGCTGAGCAGCAGGGTGTAGAGCAGAATCTGCGTACGGGTGAACTCGGAACCATGCGTGACCGGCAGCATAGGCAGTCCGGACTTTTTGTAATCTTCCACCCGGTAAAGCGCCAGCGCCCAGAAATGCGGCGGCGTCCACAGAAAGATGATGAGAAACAGCAGCATGGCGTCGACCGAGACGTTGCCGCTCACTGCCGCCCAGCCCAGTACCGGCGGCATGGCGCCCGAGGCGCCGCCAATGACGATGTTCTGCGGCGTGGCCGGTTTGAGAAAGATGGTGTAAACCACGGCATAGCCGACGAAGGTGCCGAAGGTCAGCCACATGGTCAGCGGGTTGACCTGGGTGTAGAGCAGCCACATGCCGGCGGCGCACAGCACCCCAGAAAACGTGATGATGACCGGCGCGCTCAGTTCACCATTGGCCGAGGGCCGCCAGGCGGTGCGGCGCATCACCGCATCGATCTTCTGCTCAACCAGGCAGTTGAACGCAGCTGCAGCGCTGGCCACCAGCCAGATGCCCAGCGTGCCGAACAACACCGGCTGCCAAGCCGGCAGGGTGGGCTCGGCGAGAAACATGCCGATGACCGCGCAAAACACGATCAGCTGCACCACGCGCGGCTTGGTCAGCGCATAAAGCTGCGACGCAACTCGCAGGGGGCTGGGAGTGTTGTTGAGAACTTGATGATTCATGAGAGTCTCCTGAAGCAGGCCTCAATGCTTCGGCAAGGGATGGGGCGGCGTCACTTTGACGAAGGCCGAGCCGAGCGATTCCGAAGGCGCTTGTTGACGCGCGGTGGCGCTGACGCGGTAAATCCCCATGACGAGCAGCAGCATCAGAACGGCTGAGCCGCCGTTATGCGCCACGGCAACAATCAGGGGATGGCCCTCGGTGACCAGCACGATGCCGAAAACGACTTGCAGCACTACGGCAATTGCAATCCACATCGCCAGACGGCGCAATGCTGTAAATCGCCAGAGCGCCGCCACGGCCGCAAACACCGCCGCGGTGGCGACGATGGCGAACAGGCGGTGCCCCCATTGAATGGCCACCAGCGCGGCCTCGGTGATCGGCTGGCCGTCACCGGTCAGACCTAGGTGGCGCCAAAGCGTGAAACCCTGCGCCCAGTTGGCATTGGGGTCGAAACTTCCATTGCAGGTAGGAAAGCCGCTGCAGGCCAGAGCGGCGTAGTTGGTACTCGTCCAGCCGCCGAGGAAAATCTGAATGCCGACCGCGATCATCGCGATCCACAGCAAAGCGCGCGTGAGCGTACCGGCGTTCACGCTCACCAAATCTGCCCGGTTTCGCATCCAGAACCAGGCCAGTAGCGCCAGCAGGATGACGCCCCCCATGAGATGCAGGGTGACGATCAGGGGAATCAACTGCATGGTCACCGTCCATTTACCGAACAGGCCTTGCAGGACCACCCAGAAAAAGAGCACGATAGGCAAGCCGAGCTTGATGTCTTCTCCATGTTTTTTCGCCCAAATCGCCCGGGCCAGCAGCACCATGATCAACGTGCCGATAATGCTGCCGGCGTAGCGATGGATCATTTCCACCCAGGCTTTGAAGGGGCTCACATAGCCCTGGGTGCCGCCTTGCTCTTCTACCGCCTGCGCGATCTGCTCATGCGCCTGCAGCGGCGTGAACTTGGCATAACAGCCGGGCCAGTCGGGGCAGCCCAGGCCGGAGTCGGTCAGGCGCACATACGAGCCGAACATCACCAGATCGAGAGTGAGAAACACCAGTACCGCTGTGAGCTTGGACCAGCGCATTTTCAGCCCCATCCAGAACACCCCGGCCAGCACCAGCACCCACACCAGCGCCTGCACCCAGTGCAGAGAAAACTGCCAAATGGCATTGCTTGCGACACTCATTGGACGGGCTCCACATGCTTGAACTTGATACCGGCGTTGTTGTAGAGCAGCTTGGCGAGCACACGCCGCATCCGGGTGGGATCGGGGTTGGCCGGAAACTGCATCATCAGGTGGCCGAACGGATCGACTAGCCACGTCGGCCCCTGCAAGCTGCCGTCTTTGTGAGGCAGCCAACTGGCCAGTTGTTGCGGGTTGCCGCGCAAGATCAACGTTCCTTCGGCCGGCTCCAACACGCCTGGGTTGATCGGCGCATCGTCCGTCACCAGCCAGACGCGCACGACCTGGTCGCGGTTATCGCCCTGGGCGATGCGGATCTGCCGCATGTAAAACAAGGATTGTTGGCACTCTTTGTCGCAGGCGCCCGGCGCTGCCATCACCATCAGCCAGTAGCCCTCGAGCCGCTTCAGGTTGTAGGGTTGACCGTCCAGCGTTTTAAGGCCCAGATTCAAGGGAATCGGGCGCTGCGGCTCGACCAGACTGCCGTAAGGCGGCTTGCCCGCAGGATGGACGACGTAAAACAGAAAAAACGCGGCCACGATGGGCGCTGCCGCCATGGCGAACAACAGCCACAGCGTCAACATCGACCGCGGTTTGCGCACAGGCGGCTGGGCGGAGGGGGGCAGGCTGGAGGTCAAGGGAGAGCTCACGGTCGGGGCATCAAGTCAAAGGCGTCGAAACAATCAATCGGTCAATTAAGGGCTGAACGTGCGGTCACAGCACATGCGGTGCAGTCGGGCCTTCGGCGCCACGCTTTGACTTGGTCTTGCGCAAACGCTGAAAGACAAAATACAGCAGTAACACCACACCCGTGGCACTCATGCCAAACCACTGCGCGGCATAGCCATAGTTGGTGCCGACTCCGGTTTTCGCTGCGGGCCACTGCCTGCCAAGGCCATCGTGCAGGTCGCCTGACTGTCTCAACACGAAGGGCAGAAGCTTGATGTGATGAAAGTCCGCGTACTTCTGCAGATTGACGTTCTGGCGTATGACCTGGCCCGGCGGCTCGGCAAAAAACGAAAACCATTCTGATGGCGGCGGGGCAATAAGTCCATCGATCACTGTCAATCCTTGAGGCGTTTTATAGGGCTTGATCAAGTCCATCGCCTGAAAATTTCGCGGCACCCAACCGCGCAGCACCATCAAATAAGTATCGCTGCCTGCGAGTTTCAACGGCGTCAGCACCCAGAAGCCCACCTGCTCGTTCTGCTGTCGGTTCTGCAGGTAGATCGTCCACTGCTCGGCAAACACGCCACGCGCTTCAGCGCGCCGCCAGACATCGCGACTGAGCCGAACTTCGGCCTGACCGATCTGCAGCGGATGCGCCTTTTCACGCTGATCCATCTGCAAATTGAGCGCCTCTTTTTCGTGCGCGCGGCCCAGTTGCCAAAATCCGAGCGACGTTGTCACTCCGATCACCAACAGCCCCAAAATGATGATCAGCAACTCTTTGGGGCCAAAGGCCTTCTCAGACATCAGCATCCCGGAATCTGAGGTAATCTGTTTAGACATCTGCACAAGCCCGCACCATGAAAATCCTGATCCCCATCGCCTTCCTGCTCATCATCGGCAGCCTGTTTTCCGGCCTGTTCTTTGTGATGAAGGATAAGGGCAAAAGCAATCGCGCTGTGTACGCACTGACTTTCCGGGTGGGATTCTCGGTCTTGCTTTTTTTGATTCTGATCATCAGCTACAAGATGGGGTGGATACACCCACATGATGTCGGGCAATAACCCGAACAAAAATGCGCCGCAACGTGCGGCGCATTTTTTTGCTGAGTGGAGCTTAGAGCCAGTAAACCAAGACGTACAGCAGCAACCAGACCACGTCGACGAAGTGCCAATACCAGGCGGCGCCTTCGAAGGCGAAGTGATGATCTGCGGTGAAATTACCCCTGATCAAGCGAACCAGCACTACGGACAACATGGTCGCACCGAGAAACACGTGGAAACCGTGAAACCCGGTCAGCATGAAAAAGGTCGAACCGTAAATACCTGAGGTCAGTTTCACACCCTCAACGGTGTAAGCGTGGTGATACTCATAGCCCTGCATGAAAAGGAACAACACACCAAGCGCAATCGTCAGTGACAGCCAGAAAATAGCCTTACCGCGATGCGATGCCCGCAGCGCATGGTGAGAAATGGTGAGCGTAACGCCAGAACTCAGCAGCAGTGCGGTGTTGATGGTCGGAATAGGCCATGGGCCTAGCGCCTCATGCAAGGACGGAATCAAGCCGCCCGGACCGGTGGACGGCCAGGTGCCCGTGAAATTCGGCCACAGAATCTTGCTGTGCAGAGCCGAGAGATCCGGCAGAGAAAATTCGCGTGAGTAATACAGCGCGCCAAAAAACGAGGCGAAGAACATCACCTCGGAGAAGATGAACCAGGCCATGCTCCAGCGAAAGGAGGTATCGACGCGCTGGCTATGTTTGCCGCCCTCGCTCTCACCGATCGCCTGACCGAACCAGTGGTAAACGACATACACCAGCCAGAGGAAACCGGCCAGCAGCAGCCACTCCATGTGCTGTACGCCATTGAACCAGAGCCCTGCGCCAAACGCCATCGCCAGCAAACCCGCCGCCGTCAGCAGGGGATATGCGGAAGGCCCGGGCAGAAAATAGCCATGGGGCTGGGTTGTAGATGCCATATTGCCTCCTGTTATGTGCGCGCCGCGCTTGAAATCACTAAATTAACGATCAATATCAGTCCGACCACAAAGACCAAAGCAGCCAATAGTCCTGCCGCAATGATGTGCTCGGGTTTTGCATTCTGAAAATCTTTACTTCGCTCACTCGATTTGCGTATTCCGGCAAAAGACCAGAGTACGGCAACCAATGCGCGCAGGAAAGAAGGCTGAGAAGGTGAGCTCAACGCATATTTCCTTGATGAAAAGAGAGCGACAGCACCAGTACTGATGGCCTATCGCTCTCGTTCGTCAAAAACCGAGAACCTGTGCCTTGATCAGATAACCGAAGTAAATCGCCAAGGCAATACTGACCATAATCATTGCCGTTTTGAAATTCTGGCGGCGTTTTTCCGGGGGAAGTTGGCGATTACTCATATCTGATCTCAGTTATAACCCAGCACACGGGTGGCATCGGCATTCAGCTTGGGAGGGGTTTCATAAGTGTGGAACGGCGCCGGGGAGGGAACTTCCCATTCCAGACCTTCCGCACCTTCCCAGGGACGTTGAGGGGCTTTTTCACCCTTGCCGCGCAACACCGGAATCACCACTGCGAACAGGAAGTAAGCCTGTGACAGACCGAACAGCCAGGCGCCGATGGTGGAGATCTGGTTGAAGTCGGTGAACTGCACCGGGTAGGCCACATAGCGACGCGGCATGCCAGCCAGACCCAGGAAGTGTTGCGGGAAGAAGGCGATGTTGAACGAGATCATCGAGGTCCAGAAATGAATCTTGCCTGCGGTTTCGTTGTACATCACACCCGACCACTTGGGCGACCAGTAATAGAAGCCCATGAAGATACCGAACAGCGAACCTGCGACCAGCACGTAATGGAAGTGCGCGATCACGAAGTAGGTGTTGTGCACCTGCGTGTCGATGGGCACCATGGCCAGCATCAAGCCAGTGAAACCGCCCAGGGTGAACACGAAGATGAAGCCCACGGCGAACAGCATGGGAGTTTCAAACGTCATGGAACCGCGCCACATGGTGGCCACCCAGTTGAACACCTTCACGCCCGTGGGAACGGCGATCAGCATGGTGGCGTACATGAAGAACAACTGTCCGGTCGTGGGCATGCCCGCGGTGAACATGTGGTGCGCCCAGACCAGGAAGGACAGAATGGCGATGGAGGCCGAGGCATACACCATCGAGCTGTAGCCGAACAGGCGCTTGCGGGCGAAGGCCGGGATGACGGAGCTGACAATACCGAAGACCGGCAGAATCATCACGTACACCTCGGGGTGGCCGAAGAACCAGAACAGATGCTGATAGAGCACCGGGTCACCGCCGCCGGTGGCACTGAAGAAGCTGGTGCCGAAGTGGCGGTCAGTCAGGGTCATGGTGACGGCGCCAGCCAGCACCGGCATGATGGCCAGCAGCAGGTAGGCGGTGATCAGCCAGGTCCAGACGAACAGCGGCATTTTCATCAGCGTCATGCCGGGGGCGCGCAGATTGAGAATGGTCACGATGATGTTGATCGAGCCCATGATCGACGAAGCGCCCATGAGGTGGATGGCGAAAATCACCAGATCCATGCCCATACCTTGCTGCAGGGTGAGCGGGGCATACAGCGTCCAGCCCACACCCGGGGCGCCGCCTGGCACGAAGAACGAGGCCGTCAGCAGAATGCCTGCGGGAATCAGCAGCCAGAAGCTGAGGTTGTTCAGCCGCGGGAAGGCCATGTCGGGCGCGCCGATCTGCAGCGGAATCATCCAGTTGGCAAAGCCCACCAGCGCGGGCATGACCGAACCGAAGATCATCATGATGCCGTGCATGGTGCCGAAGGCGTTGAACAACTCAGGGTTCAGCAGCCAGACATACGGTTTCCACAACTCGGTGCGAATCGCTAGGGCCAGAATGCCGCCCTCGAACAGCATCCACAAGGCAAACAGCAGATACATCGTGCCGATGTCTTTGTGGTTGGTGGACATCAGCCAACGGCGCCAGCCGTGCGGATGTTCGTGGGCATGATCACCGGCGTGAGCCGATGGCGGTGCGTGATCGATGACTGCGCTCATAGTGCTTTCCTTTCCTGCCAATCCAGAAAATGTTGATACTTCGTTCTAAGCTCGACTACTTTTTATGGTTTGTCTCTCATCACACCTGCTCAGGTCTTGCTGGGCGCCGCGCCGTCGGCCGGAGGGGTGCTGTCGGGATGGGCTTTTTTCCACTGCGCGACCCATTGCTCGTACTCGGGCAGGGTCACCACCTTGATCACGATGGGCATGAAGGCGTGGTACTTGCCGCAGATCTGGGCGCACTGACCGTAGTAGGTGCCGGTTTTTTCGGCGGTGAACCAGGTCGAACGGACGAAGCCGGGAATCGCATCCATCTGCACACCCAGCGAGTTGACGTAGAAACCGTGCAGCACATCATCCGAGGTGGTGACGATCTTGATCTTCTTGTCCACCGGCACGACCAGTTCGTGATCGACGGCCAGCACGAAGTTGCTGGGCAGATCCTTGCCTTCGTAGATTTCCGAATAAGGCGTAGTCAGCGTGGACCAGAAGGAAATGCCCTTGCCCGGACCGGCCATGTAGTCGTAGCCCCACTTCCACTGCGCGCCAGTCGCTTTGACGGTCATGAAGGAGTCGCTATGGTTTTCCTGCGCGATCACGGTACGGGTCGCCGGAATCAGGATGGCAATCACGATCAGAATGGGGATGATCGTCCAGGCAATCTCGACCTTGGTGCTTTCATGGAAGTGGGCCGCTACGGCGCCCTTGGATTTGCGGTGCTTGTAAACCGAATAGAACATCGCCCCGAAAACCACGATACCGATCCCCAGGCAGACCCAGAGCATCATGTCCATCAGGAATTTTTCCTGCTTGGCAATGGGCGAAACCGGGTTCTGGAAATACAGCCCCAGCACCTGCGGCCCACCCGGCAGACTTTCCACTGCGGCATGGGCCGCGCCCATGACACCCAGCAGCGATGCTGCGGTGGTCAGACGGATTTGATGTATTGCTTTCATGTCGCCCCACTCTAAGAATTGGTCTCGTCCCTAAAACACTTCAAAGGGCCCGTAACGCGGCCCTCAAATCTTTTGCCAGCACGGCGCGCCGCTCGGGGCGCGAATACCGGCCGATGTAAACCGTGCGACCAGCCGAAGACACTTCGATCAGCCCACTATCCGGCAGCGACACCCGCACCCATTGCGGATTGAAGCTGACCGACTGCACCACACCCGCGTTTTCCCACTCGACCTGCAACTGCTGCGCCGATAGGCGCACTCGTTCGCGGTCCGTGGCATGACGCCCATACACCACCAGCGCCAGCGCCACCGAACCCAGTTCGATACCGGTGAACGGCAGCACCAGCGAACCGCCCACATCCCACGCGATGGACGCCACGATCAGCGACACCACGCACAGCGAGGCGTAAAACACGATCAGTTGTCGCGGTGACATGGAACAGTTGCGGCGGAACACCCAGTCGCGCATCCAGCCATCACCCGACTCCCGATAGGGCGCTTGGTCGCACGCCAGCTCATGCGCCACCCCAGCCTCGGCTGCAGGAACATCCTGCGGCGGGAGGTTGGATGCGCTTTGCGGAAGATCAGCGTGGTGCATTTGCGTCAATCGGGGTCACAACCCGGCATCTGAGCCGAGCCATGACGGGTCTATATGAGTGGGCGATTATAGGTGCGACAGAATGACGCATCGAAAATCAAGGCATCAGTTGATCTGATTTTGCGTGAGATCAAGATGGACGCGTTACATTTTGATCCATCTATGTAACCGCCATCCACCGCGACGATTTGCCGCAGTTTTAGCCCCGATGGGTACGGGTCGGCAATCCGGGTTGACGCGCAGTGTTGCGCAATTGTTCAACGCCGAAAGTGGCCTCTCCAGCCCGTGCCCGCTCGGTGCGCGGACGGAAAGCGTGTCCATAGACCAGTTCGAAAGACAGGGTGATGCGACCATCCGCCTGCGCTGTGGCGTTCAGGGCATCGACCAAAGCCTGCCAGGCCCGTGGGGTGCGTAGGCCTCGCGCATGCGCGGCGTGAGGCACGGCGCCGAGTGCGCGCAGCTCAATCAGCGCCGCCTGCGCCGACGGCCAGGTCATTCGCACCATCTCCATATCCATTACCGGGTCGGCAAATCCGGCCTGCACCAGTTCGTCGCCCAGGTCGTGCATGTCGGTGAACGCCATGGGCTGCGAGGAATGGCCGAGGGTGCGGCACACCTCGCCAAGCTCCTTGAGCGTGTCGGGCCCGAAGGTGGTGAAAAACAGCGCGCCCTCAGGCTGAAGCTGCCGCCGCCAGGCTTCGAGCACCCGCATGCGGTCATGGTGCCAATCGAGATAAAGGTTGGACCACAGCACGTCGGCCTGCGCGGGATATTCGGGGTCTGCCGCATCCACCGCCTGCACCTGCACCCGGCTGGGCCGCCCGAACCAGCGCGCCAGACCCGCACGAGCAAACCGCTTCGAGGCCAGTTGCGCCAGCAGGGGCGAGGGCTCGTAGCCCAGAATCAACGCGGCGGGATACTGCTTTTGCAGCAAGTCGAGCCCATCGCCCCAGGCACAGCCCGCGTCGAGCACGCGCTGCGCCTGCGCCCGCAGCAAAGGCAGACGTTCGGCCATGCGGCGCGCGGCTTCCTGCCAGATGTAGGGCGCGGGCCAGCGCGCCAGGCGATCACGCGCGCAGGCCGCAGCCGCCAGCCAGCGGGCCTGTTGTTGTGCGGCAAGGAATTGATCGGGGCGATCCATCATCTCATTCAAGGGACTGCGACGAAGGCGGCGACACCGCTGGCGCGGGCGATATAGTGCGGCGATGTCCGCACTTGAGCGTCCTATTTTGCCTGCCTCGCGCTGGTCTGCGCTCTGGCCCGGTCGCTGCGCCCATTGCGACGCGCGCAGCAGTCAGCCGCTGTGCGACGATTGCCTGCATGAAGACTTGCCCCTGGGCCCACGCTGCCCGCGCTGTGCGGTGGCGGTAGCGCAAGAGGGGCAGGTCTGCGGCCAGTGTCTGCTGCATCCCCCGCGGTGGACGGGCGCCCTGGCGCTGGGCGACTATCGATTTCCCAACGATCAGTTCATTCTGCGCATGAAGTTCGGCGCAGAACCCGCGCTGGGCCGCTGGTTTGGCGACCTGCTCGGTGCGAGCTGGGCGCAAGCCGACATGCCGCTGCCCGACCACATTCTGCCCATACCGCTTTCGCGCGAGCGCTTGCTGGAGCGCGGCTTCAACCCCGCGTGGGAAATGGCGCGGCGCATCGCTGCCACGCTGAACCGCCCTGGCGATGCCTACGCGCTGCAGCGGCTGCGGCATAGCGCCGCGCAAAGCAGCCTGCCGCTGGACGCGCGCAGCCGCAACATCCGCGGCGCCTACGCCTGCGATACCCGCTGGGACGGCCAGACTCTGCTGCTGGTGGACGATGTGATGACCTCCGGCGCCACGCTGCATGAAGCCACCCGGGTGCTGCTGCGCCAGGGCGCCGCTGCGGTCTGGGTCGCCATCGCCTTGCGCACTCCCCGCGATTCCACCCCCTGATCTTCCGCTGATCTTCCGCCCTGCGACCCATGTTCCACATCGTTCTTGTCGAGCCCGAAATTCCGCCCAACACCGGCAACGTCATCCGCCTGTGCGCCAATACCGGCTGCACCCTGCACCTGGTTGAACCGCTGGGTTTTTCGCTGGATGACAAACAGCTCCGCCGCGCCGGACTCGACTATCACGAATACGCCACGCTGCAAACGCACGCCAGTTGGGACGCGTTGATGCGAACGCTGCAGCCGCGCCCCGAGCGCCTGTTCGCTTTCACTACGCGCGGCAGTCGATTGATCGGCTCCGTGCGCTTCGAGCCGGGCGATTGTTTTGTCTTCGGCGCCGAAACCCGCGGCCTGTCCGATGCGGTGCGCGAGCAATTCGCCCCGACGCAACGGCTGCGACTGCCCATGCGCGAAGGCCAGCGCAGTCTCAATCTGTCGAACTCGGTCGCTGTCGCCGTGTTCGAAGCCTGGCGGCAGAACGGCTATGCCGGTGGAATTTAAACTCAGGTGATGGACGAGAAGTCGGGCTTGCGCTTTTGCAAAAACGCCATCATCGCCTCGCGCGCAGCCGGTGCGCCGAGTAGCGCCTGAAACACCGCCTCCTCCGAGCGCATACGCGCCAGCACGGCCTGCGGCCCCTGATCGCCCAGGCCTTTGAGCAGGCGCTTGGTCGCCCGCACCGAGGGCGCAGGCAGACGAGAGAATTTTTCGGCCTGCGCTACGGCAAATTCACGCAGATTTTCGATAGGCAGCACGCGGTTGACCAGGCCCATGCTCAAGGCCTCGGCAGCGTCGAACGGTTCGCCCAGCAAGAGCTTTTCGGCCGCGCGCTGGTACCCCGCAATCTGCGGCAGCAGCAGGCTGGACGCCGCCTCGGGGCACAGACCCAAATGCACGAAGGGCAGCACGAACTGCGCGTCATCGGCGGCATAGACCAGATCGCAATGCATCAGCAGCGTCGTGCCCACGCCGACGGCAAAGCCTTGGGCGGCTGCGACCAGCGGTTTGTCCAACCCGGCGAGATGGCGCAAAAACTGCAGCACCGGCGCCTCCTCACCCTGCGGCGGTGCGGAGAGAAAGTCCTGCAGATCGTTGCCCGCGGTGAAGCTGCCGCCTTCGCCTGCGATCAGCACCGCCTTGACATCCGCGTCGGTCGCAGCGCGTTCGAAGGCCTCGTTGGCCGCCTCGTACATCGCCAGGGTCAGCGCATTCTTTTTTTCGGGGCGATTGAACACGATGTGCAGCACCCTGCTGCGCAATTCCACCAGCACCTGACTCATGATGTTGTCTCCCAATTAAAAACCCGGGCGCGTCAGCCCGGGCCTTGGCCGAAGGGCTGCAAACGGCTGCAATCAGACGTTTTCGAAAATGCCCGCAGCGCCCTGCCCCGTGCCGATGCACATGGTCACCATACTGTATTTGGCCTTGCGGCGACGCATGCCGTAGATCGCCGTGGCCGCGCGAACCGCGCCGGTGGCGCCCAGCGGGTGGCCCCAGGCGATGGCGCCGCCCAGCGGATTGAGCACTTCGGGGTTGATGCCCAGATCTTTCACCACGGCGAGCGACTGCGCGGCGAAGGCTTCGTTGAGTTCGATCCAGCCGATGTCGTCGAGCTTGAGCCCGGCTTTTTCCAGCGCCGCAGGAATGGCGAACTTCGGGCCGATGCCCATGATCTCGGGCGGCACGCCGCGCACGGCAAAGCTGACGAAGCGCGCCAGCGGCACGAGGTTGAACTGTTTGAGAATCTTCTCGCTCACCAGAATGAGCGCGCCCGCGCCGTCCGAGGTCTGCGAGCTGTTGCCCGCGGTCACGCTGCCCTTGGCCGCGAACACCGGCTTGAGCCGGGCCAGCGCTTCGAGCGTGGTGTCGGCACGAGGGCCTTCGTCCACGGTCATCTTGCGGGTCTTGATGTCCACCTCGGCGGTGCCCAGACGGGGAAACTTCTCGACGATGTCCAGCGGGGTGATTTCTTCGTTGAACTCGCCTGCGGCAATGCCGGCCAGCGCCTTTTGGTGCGAGGCCAGCGCGAAGGCATCCTGCTCCTCGCGGCTCACCTTCCACTGCTGCGCCACCTTCTCGGCCGTCATGCCCATGCCGTAGGCGATGCCCACATGCTCGTTGTTGGCAAAGATGGCCGGATTGAAGCTGGGATGAAAACCGCCCATGGGCACGCGGCTCATGCTCTCGGTGCCCCCGGCGATCATCACATCGGCCTCGCCCACGCGGATGCGGTCGGCAGCCATCTGAATGGCCGTGATGCCCGACGCGCAGAAACGGTTGACGGTCACGCCGCCCACCGTGTCGGGCAGGCCGGACAGCAGCGCGCCGATGCGTGCCACATTCATGCCCTGATCGCCCTCGGGCATGGCGCAGCCGATGATCGCGTCTTCGATCAGCTTGGGATCGAGATTGGGAACCTGCGCCAATGCGGCACGGATGACGTGCACCAGCAAGTCGTCGGAACGATAGTTTTTCAGCAGCCCGCGAGGGGCCTTGCCCACCGGCGTGCGGGTGGCGGCAACGATGTAGGCGTCTTGAACTTGTTTGCTCATGTTGTTCTCCTGGTGGCGGATCAGTTACGCACCGGCTTGCCGGTCTGCAACATGCCCATGATGCGTTCCTGGGTCTTGCCCTGGCCGAGCAGTTCGCAGAAGTGCTTGCGTTCCAGCGCCATCAGCGTGACCTCGTCGGCCGGAGCGCCCTCTTCCACATCGCCGCCGCACAGCACGGTGGCGATGCGCGTGGCGATCTCGTCGTCGTAGGCGGAGATGAAGCCGCCGTCGCGCAGGTTGACCAGTTGCGCGCGGATGGTGGCGATGCCGTTGCGTCCGAGCACCGGGAAAGTCTGGCCCGGCATCGGCGGACGATAGCCCGCGTCGAACATCGCCCGCGCCTGGCCCACCGCCACATGCAGCAGTTCATGGGCATGCATGACGATGGCGTCGCTGGGCAGCAGATAGCCCAGATTGCGACTTTCCAGCGCCGACTTGCCCACTGTGGCCATCGCCGCGGCCTGGAAGCCCGTCTTGAGAAAATGCAGGATGTCACCGCCCTGCGCCTGCTCTGCGGCACGGCGGGTCAGGTAAGTGAGGCCGCCACCGCCCGGAATCAGGCCGACGCCCATTTCCACCAGGCCCATATAGCTCTCGAAATGCACCACGCGTTTGGCGCAATACACGCTCAGCTCAGTGCCTCCTCCCAGGGCGATGCCGCTGACCGCAGCCACCACCGGCACCTGGGCGTAGCGCAGGGTGAGCATCATGTCCTGCAGCTTCTTTTCTTCCGGTTCGATGGCTTTGGGGCCGCCGGCCATGAAGGCGGGCATCATCGACTGCAGATCGGCCCCGGCGCTGAACGGCCCGCCCGCGAGCGAGGTCGGCTGCCAGACCACTACGCCCTTGTAGCGGCCTTCGGCCAGTTCCACCGCCTTGTGCAGACCGGCGATGACCCCGGGACCGATGGTGTTCATCTTGGTCTTGAAGCTGACGACCAGCACGTCGTCGGCGCCGGGAGCCGTCCACAGGCGGATCGACTCATCTTCAAAAACGGTGCTGCCCGCGGTGCGCGGGTCGGGGGCGTTCTCGCCCAGCACGGCCTGCTTGAACGGCTGGCGGGCATAGACCGGCAGCTTAGAGCGGCCGATGTAGGCGTTGTTCGCCGCCGAGTAGGAACCCTCGGGTTTGTGCACGCCGTCCACCTGACCCACCCAGGTGGGCAGCGGTGCGCTGCAAAGCGTCTTGCCTGCGGCGATGTCTTCGCTGATCCAGTCGGCGATCTGCTTCCAGCCTGCGGCCTGCCAGCTCTCGAACGGGCCTTCGTTCCAACCGAAGCCCCAGCGGATGGCGAAGTCGAGATCGCGAGCGTTGTCGGCAATGTCGGCCAGATGCAGGGCCACGTAATGCCACACGTCGCGGAAGATGCTCCACAGGAACTGCGCCTGCGGATTGCTCGATTCGCGCAGCAGCTTGAACCGCTCGGCCGCGGGTTTTTTCAGCATGCGCACCACGATCTCGTCGGCCTTGCCGCCGCCAGGCACATAGTCGCCCTTGGCGGGGTCGAACTTCAGAATGTCGCGCCCGACTTTTTTGTAGAAACCGGCGCCACTCTTCTGCCCCAACGCGCCATTGGCGACCAGCGTAGCCAGCACGGGCGGGGTGGCATAGAGCGCGGCGAAGGGGTCTTTATCCGCGGGCAGGGTGTCCTGCATGGTCTTGATGACGTGGGCCATGGTGTCCAGGCCGACCACGTCGGAGGTGCGGAAGGTCGCGCTCTTGGCACGGCCGAGTTTGCTGCCGGTGAGGTCGTCGATGACGTCAAAGCCGAGACCGAATTTCTCGCCCTCCTTGATCACCGCCAGAATGGAGAACACGCCCACGCGGTTGGCGACAAAGTTCGGCGTGTCCTTGGCGCGCACCACGCCCTTGCCCAGGGTGGTGGTGAGGAAGGTTTCGAGCCGGTCGAGAATGGCACCGTCGGTGTCTGCGGTGGGGATGAGTTCCACCAGATGCATATAGCGCGGCGGGTTAAAGAAATGCACGCCGCAAAAGCGCTTGCGCAGATCGGCGTCGAACCCTGCCGACAACGCGGTGATCGACAGGCCCGAGGTGTTGGAGGCGAAGATGGTGTTCGCACCCAGATGCGGCGTGACCTTTTTGTAGAGATCGTGCTTCCAGTCCATGCGCTCGGCAATGGCTTCGATCACCAGATCGCAGCTCTGCAGCAGTTCGAGGTCGGTCTCGTAGTTGGCTTCGGTGATCAGGCCGGCCTCGGCCGCGTCGCCCAGCGGCGCCGGGCTGAGTTTCTTGAGGTTGGCCACGGCCTTGGTCACGATGCCGTTCTTGCTGCCTTCTTTGGCAGGCAGGTCGAACAGCACCACCGGCACCCGGGCGTTGATGCAATGGGCGGCGATCTGCGCGCCCATCACACCAGCGCCGAGAACGGCGACTTTGCGGATGTGTATCGTCTGTGTCATGTCAGCTCCTTCGGGGGATTCAGGCGAACACCGCCTCGGTGTCCATCAAGTTCTTTGCGCCGCTGCGTGCCATGCGGATCGCGGCGGCGGATTCTGGATACAGGCGCCCGAAGTAAAAGCGCGCCGTCTGCAGCTTGGCTTGGTAGAAGGGCGAGTCGTCGCCTTCAGCAATCTTGCGCTGCGCCACCTGCGCCATGCGGGCGAAGGCGTAGGCAAACACCACATGACCGGCCACGCGCAAATACGGCACGGCGGCCGCGCCGACTTCTTCCTTGTCGGCCATGGCCTTCATGCCCAGTTCCATGGTGAGTTTTTGCACCTTGTCGGCCAGATCGGCCAGCGGGTTGACGAACTCTTGCATGGCCTCGTTGACGCCTTCTTCTTCGATGAAATCGGTGAGGATCTTGCCGAACTTGCGCAGCCGCGCACCGCCGTCCATCAACACCTTGCGGCCGAGCAGGTCGAGCGACTGAATGGTGTTGGTGCCCTCATAGATCAGGTTGATGCGGGCGTCGCGCACGAATTGCTCCATGCCCCATTCGCGGATGTAGCCGTGCCCGCCGAACACCTGCAGGCATTCGTTGGTGGCCTGCAGACCGTTGTCGGTGATGAAGGCTTTGACGATGGGGGTGAGCAGCGAGACGAGGTCGTCGGCCTCCTTGCGCACCTCGGCGTCCGGGTGATGCAGCGACTGGTCGAGCAGCAGCGAAATCCAGTAAGCCAGAAAACGTCCGCCTTCGGCCCAGGCGCGCGCGGTGAGCAACATGCGGCGCACATCGGGGTGCACCAAAATGGGATCGGCCGGTTTGTCGGGCGCCTTCGGCCCGGTGAGCGCACGCATCTGCAGCCGGTCGCGGGCGTAGGCCAGCGCGTTTTGATACGCCACTTCAGTGAGGCCAAGCGACTGCATGCCCACGCCGAGACGAGCGCCGTTCATCATCACGAACATCGCCGCCAGGCCCTTGTTGGGCTCGCCCACCATCCAGCCGGTGGCGTCTTCGAGGGTCATCTGGCAGGTGGAGTTGGCGTGAATGCCCATCTTGTGCTCGATGCCGGAGCAGAAAATGCCGTTGCGCTCGCCCACGCCCGCATCGGCGGTCGGCACGAACTTGGGCACGATGAACAGCGAAATCCCCTTGCTGCCTTCGGGCGCACCTGGCAGCTTGGCCAGCACCATGTGAATGATGTTGTCCGCCAGGTCGTGTTCGCCACTGGAGATGAAAATTTTCTGTCCGGTGAGCTTGTAGCTGCCGTCGTCTTGCGGCACGGCCTTGGTGCGAATCAGGCCGAGGTCGGTGCCGCAATGCGGCTCGGTCAGGCACATGGTGCCGGTCCATTCGCCCGCAACCAGCTTGGGCATGTAGAGCGCCTTCTGCTCGGCGCTGCCATGCGCGTTCAGCAATTCGGTCACGCCCTGCGTCAGGCCGGGGTACATGGTCCAGGCTTGATTGGCTGCGTTCTGCATCTCGTGCACCGCGCTGCCCACCAGGTGCGGCAGGCCCTGGCCACCGAATTCGGCGTCCGCCGTCAGCGAAGTCCAACCGGCCTGCACGAACTGATCCCACGCCGCCTTGAAACCCTTGGGCGTGGTCACAGCATGCGTGGCGGCGTCGTAATGGCAGCCCTCGGCATCACCGCTGGCGTTGAGCGGCTGCAGCACCTCACTGCAAAACTTGCCCGCCTCTTCGCACACTTGGTTGATCAGGTCGGCATCGACCTCGGCATACGGCGGCAGCTCTTTGAGCAGGGTGGTGGCGTCAAGGACTTCGTGCATGACGAACTGCATATCGCGCAACGGCGGGGTGTATTGGGGCATAACTGTCTCCTGAAAATCGTGAATCGAAAAACGGGCTGAAAATGGGCTGAAAATGGACTGGAAACGCGCTCAATGGGGGGTGGAGTCGCTTGCGGGGTGCTCCTTGGCCAGACAAGGCAAAAGCAGGGGCAAGCCTTCGGGCGTGGCGTGGTCGCGCAGCAGCGCGTCAAGACTGCGGCAGGCCAGTTCCAGGCTGTTAGGCAACCTGAGCAGCCGGGCGTCGTGATGCAGCGCCAAGATGTAGCCGTGAATCTGGAACATGAGCTGTTGCGGATCGGTGTCGGGCTTGAGATGGCCCATTTCGATCGCCTGCACGATGGCGCGGCGCACCGCGTCGTGCCAGGTCTGGATCATGGCGACCAGCGCATCGCGCACCGTGCCCGGGCGGTCGTCGAATTCGACCGCGCTGGAGATGTAGATGCAGCCGGTCTCCATTTCCACGCTCACCCGCTGCAGCCAGCGCTGCACCATGGCCGCCAGACGCGGCATGCCGCGCGGCTGCTCGATGGCGCGGTAAAACACCTCTTGCTCGAACTGGTCGTGATAGTGGCGGATAACCGCGATCTGCAACTCTTCGCGCGAACCGAAATGCGCGAACACCCCTGATTTGCTCATTTCCATCCGGTCGGCGAGCACCCCGATGGACAAACCCTCCAGGCCGATGCGCCCGGCCATCTGCAGCGCGCAGTCGATGATGGCCTGCCGCGTCTGCCGCCCCTTGGCCGAACCGCTGCCGACTGGCTCAACTGGCAGACTGGCGCTCACGCTGCGTTTTGCCGCCGCTTTTGCCGCCGTTTTGGCGCCCGCCGTGCGGTGCGGCGTGCGGCGCGGAGAGATCGGGGAGTGACTGGCAGTCATTTTTGTCGTGTGCAGGAGAGATTGATAAAAAACGAACGGTCGTACTATTTCCGATTCTCACCACTTTGTCAACCGCTAACTGCGATCAGGGGATTTGCCGCCTAAACTGAGGTGCTAACTCCCTGACTTCAAAAACCGTCGCCATGCCCGACTCTTCCAACGCAGTCTCCGCCCAAGACACCATCGTGCGCGCCGCCTGCCCGCACGACTGCCCCGACACCTGCGCCCTGCTCGTCACCGTGCGAGATGGCGTGGCCATCAGCGTGCGCGGCGACCCCGAGCATCCCCCCACGCACGGCGCGCTGTGCGCCAAGGTCTCGCGCTATACCGAGCGCACCTATCACCCGGACCGCTTGCTGCAGCCGATGAAGCGAGTCGGCCCCAAAGGCAGCGGCCAGTTCGCCCCGGTGAGCTGGGACGAAGCGCTGGACGCCATCGCCGCCCGGCTCAAGGAGATTGCCGCCCGTGACCCGCAGGCCATCCTGCCCTACTCCTACGGCGGCACGCTGGGTTTCGTGCAGAGCGAAAGCATGGCGGCGCGCTTTTTTCACAAGCTCGGTGCCAGCCTGCTCGACCGCACCATTTGCTCCACCGCGGGCGAGGCCGGACTCAAGGCGGTCATCGGCGGCAAGATGGGGACGGACGTCGAGCAGTTCGAACACAGCAAGCTCATCCTCATCTGGGGCAGCAACAGCATCACCAGCAATCTGCATTTCTGGACTTACGCGCAGCGCGCCAAGCGCAATGGCGCCAAGCTGGTGTGCATCGACCCCTGGCGCAACGACACCGCCGAGAAGTGCCACGACCATGTGCAACTGCGTCCCGGCACCGATGCCGCGCTGGCCTATGCCTTGATGCACGAACTCATTGCGCACGACTGGCTCGATCACGACTACATCGCGCAGCACACCGTAGGCTTTGCCGCCCTGCGCCAGCGCGCGCTGGAGTGGCCGCCCGAGCGCGCCGCCGAGGTCTGCGGCGTGCCCGTCGAGCAAATTCGCCAACTGGCGCGCGACTACGGCACGCTCGCCCCGGCGGCCATCCGCATGAACTACGGCCTGCAGCGCGTGCGCGGCGGCGCCAATGCGGTGCGCGCCATTGCCTGCCTGCCGGCGCTCGTGGGCGCCTGGCGGCACGATGCCGGCGGGCTGCTGATGTCGAGCTCCAATCATTTCGCCGCCAACGGCGCCGCGTTGGAACGTCCCGATCTGCTGGCCGGACGCACCCCGCGCACCCTCAATATGGTGACCATCGGCGACGATCTGCTGCGGCCAGGCTCAGCCGAATTCGGCCCGAAAGTCGAAGCCGTGATCGTCTACAACAGCAATCCGCTGGCGGTTGCGCCCGAGGGCAACAAGGTGCGCGCCGGGTTCGCCCGCGACGATCTGTTCACCGTGGTGCTGGAGCATTTCCAGACCGATACCGCCGACTACGCCGACTACCTGCTGCCCGCCACCACCCAGCTCGAACATCTCGACGTGCACAAGGCCTACGGCCACCGCTACTGGATGGCGAACAACGCCGCCATCGCCCCGCTGGGGCAGGCCAAGCCGAATACCGAAATCTTCCGGTTACTGGCCGCGCGCATGGGCTACACCGATCCGTGCTTTGCCGAGAGCGATGAGCAGATCGCAGCGCAAGCCATCGCCCCTGATCCGCGCAACGGTGGCATCACCTGGGAGCAATTACGGGCCAGCGGCTGGGCCAAGCTGCCCGGCGCCGCCGCCCCGTTTGCACACGGCGGCTTTCCCACACCTTCGGGCAAGTGCGAATTCTGGTCACAACGCGAAGCGGATGCCGGGCGCGACCCCTTGCCCGAGGTGCTGCTGCCCTACGAGTCTGTCGCCTCTGCACCTGAGCTCGCCACGCGCTACCCGCTGGCGATGATCTCGCCCCCGGCGCGCAACTTCCTCAACTCCAGCTTTGTCAACGTCGACAGCCTGCGCAATCTCGAAGGCGAACCGCTGCTGCTGCTCCACCCGGATGATGCTGTAGCGCGCGGCATTGCCGACGGCCAGATGGTGCGCACCTTCAACGACCGCGGCGCCACCCTCACCCGCGCCCGCCTGAGCTCGCGCACCCGCCCTGGCCAGATCGTCGCTTTAGGCATCTGGTGGCGCAAGCTCTACGCCGATGGCAACAACGTCAATGCCCTCACCCACCAGCGCCTGACCGATCTGGGCAATGGGCCGTGCTTCTACGACTGCCTGGTGGAGGTAGCCGCAGCGTGAGCGAGTCAGCGCCGCTGCGCTTTGACGCCGAAAAAACCTTCGCGGCATTCGAAGGTCTTTGGTGCTCGGGCCAGCTCAGCGTCGCCGACATTGCCCGCCTGCCTGCTCTGGGCGTGGCCACGGTCATCAACCTCGCGCTGCCGACGTCTTCCAAGGCCTTGTCCGGCGAAGCCGAGCAGGTGACGGCCTTGGGAATGAACTATGTGCACATCCCGGTGCTGTGGGACGCGCCGAAACCTGTGCAGTTTGAGCAGTTCGCCGGGGTGATGGCTACGCTCGGGCAACAACCTGTCTGGCTGCATTGCGCAAAAAATATGCGGGCCTCGGCCTTCGTCTATCTCTACCGCCTGCTCATTCGTGGCGAAACTGAAGAACAAGCGTCGTGGCCGATGTCGCAGATCTGGGCACCGAACCCGGTCTGGCAGCAGTGGATCAGCGCAGTGCGCGCGTCACACCGCCACAGCTACGGCCGCGGCGCAGCGCACTGATCTCTGCCAAGCGTCGAAACAACGCGCTCAAACCCCCGCGCGCTTCATCGACGCCAGGAAGGTCTTGGCATCCTCGAATCCCACCACGCGGCCCACTTCCTTGCCGCTCTTGAAAAAGATGATGCCCGGCGGGCCGAACAGTTGGAAACGCTTGAGCAACGCCTTGTCGTCGGCGGTGTTGTTCGTCACGTCGGCCTGAATCAGCGTAAAGCCCGCCAACTGTTGCGCCACTGCGGGATCGGTGAAGGTGAAGTGCTCCATTTCCTTGCACGACACGCACCAATCGGCGTAGAAGTCGAGCATCACGGGCTTGCTGCTGCTGGCGACCACACGGTCGAGATCGGCCACCGTGTGAATGCGCTGAAACCGCACCGCGGGCGCGGCGCTCACCGCCCCCGCTGCGCCGCCGCCCAGCCCGGCTAGCGGCTGCAGCAGATTACGGTTGCCCGCCGCCAGGCCGACGATCAGCGCCGCGCCCGCCACGGCCAACGCCACACCGAAGCCCTTGAACAGCCGCTTCCAGCCGGAAACCTCGTCGGGAAGCCGGTCAAACACTCGCAGGAAGCTGGCGCTGATGAGCAAAAGCAGCGCCCACAGCACCATCAGCAGCCAGGTCGGCAGCACCGGGGCGATCATGTACAGCGCGGTGGCGATGAGCAGCACACCGAAGAAGGCCTTGACGCCATCCATCCATCCGCCCGCCTTGGGCAGCAAAGTGCCCGCGCCCAGCCCGACCAGCAGCAAGGGCACGCTCATGCCCGCCGCCAGCGAGAACAGCGCCACCCCACCGATGAGCGCGTTGCCGGTCTGGCTGATGTAGAGCAGCGCCCCGGCCAGCGGCGCGGCCACGCAGGGCCCGACGATGAGCGCCGAAATGCCGCCCATGATGAAAACCCCGGCGAAGTGTCCGCCCTGCATCTTGTCGGAGGTGGATGACAACTTGCTCTGCAGACTGCTGGGCACTTGCAGTTCGTAGAAACCGAACATCGACAGCGACAGCACCACGAGCAACAAGGCGAAGACCGACAGCACCCAGGGGTTCTGCAACGAGGCCGCCAGCCCTTGGCCCAGCAGACCGGCCGCCACGCCAAAGGCCGTGTACACAATGGCCATGCCCAGCGAATAAGCCACGGCCAGGGCGAAGCCGCGCCCCCGGGACACTTTGTCGCCCTGCCCCACGATGATGCTCGACAGAATGGGAATCATCGGCAGCACGCAGGGCGTGAAGGCTAGCAGCAGACCGAACACCAGGAACATGGGAATGATGCTGAGCAGGCTGCCCGACGCCAGCGCCTGACCAATGCGCGACGAGTCGCCACCCTGGGCGACAGCGGCCGCAGCAGCCGGGGCGGCGACGGCTGATGCCGTTGCAGCCGGAGCTGGCGCGGTCGTGGCAGAGGCCGAGGCCGCCGCCGGTTGTGCCGCGCTGGCGCCAGTCATCAAGCCCTGTACCAAGCCGCTGGCTCCGCTGCCGCTTGCCGCGGGTGCGCTACCGCTTTCGTCGTCGGGTTCGGAAATGCTCACCGTTCCGTTGCCGCCAAACCCGCTAAGACTGACGGTGGCGAGCTTTTCGATTGGCGGATAGCAAAGCCCCGCGTCGGCGCAGCCCTGATACGTCACCAACATCTTGAAGGTGGCCGGCGCCTTGAGCACGGGCAGGGGAATCGGGACTAGTCCGCGGTAGTGAAACACCTCGTGGCCGAGGTTCTTATCGAAAATTTTGTGCGCCGGAGGAAATTCTGGCTTGCCGAGTTCCACGCCCGGCGTCTGTGACTCGAAATGAAACCGCTCCTGGTACAGGTAATACCCGTCGTGCGCCTTGAACTGCAGCAGCACCGTCTTGGCATCCTGCACTTTGGCAGTGAACTGGAAGGCTTCGTCCGGCGGCAGGAAATCGGCCTGCTGAGCCTGCGCCACGGGCTGCAAAACGCCGGCCCAGAGCAGGAAAAAGCCCAGCAGAGCACGACTGAGCCCTGCCCAGAAACGCGGTGCTCGCGAAGTGGATGGAATGCTGTGGCGCATGAACGGTCTCCCTTGTCTTATCGTTTGGTCGCGTGCCGCGTGAGATCCTGACAGCCAGTCAGGCGTCGCGCAGCCGTCGAAGGTGAAATATAAGTCCAGTGGCATATTTGAATGCCTTAGGGCTTGCCCTGCTGCACCCGCTGAATTACCCGGCATCCGCGCTGGGGCTCATGAGAAAACGCAGGGCCGCCCCAAGCTTTCTCATCCCCCTCGGGGGGCCTGACGCGAACGCGGCAGGTTGGGGGCGCCCTCAGGCCCGAAAGCGTCTCTGCGTCAGCGTGCGCGCCACCCACCAAGCCAGCAGCAAATCAAACACCAGCACGGCCAGATGCAGCCCCGCCAGCGGGTCGAATTGTCCGAAAAACAGCGGGCGCACCAGTTCGACTGCGGCGTTCAGGGGCAGCACCTGCGCCAGCCACTGCAGCGGCTGCGGCAGCGCGGTCAGCGGAAAATAAACGCCGGACAGAAACGTCATCGGCGTGAGCACCAGGGTGAAGTAGTAGGTGAAAAAATCATAACCGCGCGCCTTGGCGTTGACGATGAGACCGATGGCGGAAAACACCAGCCCGGTGAGCAGCAGCAAGGGCAGCGCGATGAGCAGCGTCCACTGCCGGCTGATGCCCAGAACCACGATGACCGCAAGAATGGCCACGCCGCTGAATACGGATTTGGTCGCCGCCCAGGTGAGTTCACCCAGCAGCACGTCGTCGAGCGAGGTGGGGGTGACGCGGATGGCGTCCCAGGTTTTTTGCACATGCATGCGTGAAAACGCGGAATATAGCGCCTCGAAACTCGCGGCCATCATCACGCTCATGCAGATCGCGCCGGAAGCGAGAAACTGGATGTAGGGCACGCCATGAACCGTGCCGACCAGGGCGCCCACGCCAAACCCAAAGGCCAAAAGGGTGATCAGGGGCTCCGCGATATTGCCGATCAGGCTGGGAATGGCGAGCTTCTTCCACACCAGAAAGTTGCGCTGCCAAATGGGGAAGAAGCGCCACCTGTGGCGCTCAAGCAGAGTGAGATCAGACATGGTGCATCGGCAGATCGGGCGCGCGCGTCGTCAATCGCGCAGTTGCCGCCCGGTGAGTTTGAGGAAAACGTCTTCGAGATTGGCGCGGCGGTGCAAAACCCTCAGGCCGGGCAGCGCCTCCAGCGCGCGCAAGGCCTCGGCGCCATGCGTCATGTAGGCGAACAAACCATCTCCGCTGCGCTCCATGCGTTGCACATGCGGGCGCAGCAACTGCTCCGCGGCGTCGAGCCCCTCGCCGTCCATCTCGATGACTTCGGCTTCGACCTGGGCGGCGATCAAACCGCGGGGCGTGTCTTCCGCAATGCGGCGGCCGTGGTCGAGCACCAGAATGCGATGACACAGGCGTTCGGCCTCGTCCATGAAATGCGTCGTGAGCAGGAGCGATTTGCCTTGCGCGGTCAGCAGTTTGAGGCGCTCCCAGATCAGGTGGCGGGCCTGCGGATCGAGGCCGGTGGTCGGCTCGTCCAGAAAAATCAGATCCGGATCATTGACCAGCGCCCGCGCCAGACTCAGCCGCCGCCGCATGCCCCCAGACAACTCGCTGATGCGTGCCCGCGCTTTTGATTCGAGCGCGGCGAACGCCAGCAACTGCGGCAGCCGCGGACGCAACTCGGCGTCGCGCAAGCCGAAGTAACGACCAAAGACCAACAGGTTTTCCTCCACCGTGAAGTCGGGATCGAGGCTGTCGAACTGCGTCACCACCCCCACACGCCGGCGGGCCTGCCGGGCCGCTTGCGGCACGGGCTGCCCCATCAGCCGAATCTGCCCGCGGTCAGGCCGCGCCAGGCCGAGGCAAAGTTGAATGGTGGTGGTTTTTCCGGCGCCGTTAGGGCCGATGAGGCCGTAACACTCGCCGCGCGACAGCCGCAGACTCAGGCCATCGACCACCTGCAGCTGCCCATAGCTTTTATAGACCTGATCGAGTTCAAGCAGCACGGAGGGCGCGGGTGTTTCGGGCAGGCGGGCAGTGCTTTCTGGCATGGTGAGCATGCTACGGGCTCGCTGTGAAAACTGCTTCGGCCATGAAAAACGCCAGCAACTGCTGGCGCTTTTCAGGATGACGGCGAGAGGGCCCGCCGATACTTTTAGGTTCCGCCTGACTTATTCCGACTTGTCTTCGGCCGGCGCGGCGTCCACATCGGGCCGGTCAACGAGTTCGATCAGAGCCATCGGCGCGTTGTCACCCACGCGGAAGCCGAACTTCAGGGTGCGCGTGTAACCGCCCGGACGAGTCTGATAACGGGGACCGAGCACGTTGAACAGCTTGGCCACAGAGTCCCGGTTGCGCAGGCGGTCAAACGCCAGGCGGCGATTGGCCAGCGAGGGCTTTTTACCCAGGGTGATCAGAGGCTCGACCACGGCGCGCAATTCCTTGGCCTTGGGTAGCGTGGTTTTGATGGCCTCGTGCTCAATCAGCGAATTGGCCATGTTGCGAAACATGGCCTTGCGATGGCTGGAGGTGCGATTGAGTTTGCGAAGTCCGTTTCCGTGACGCATGGTGCTTTCCTTTCCTTATGAATTAGGCCAGCCGGATCAGGTACTGGCCCTGCACTGCCGGGTACTCCACCCGGCGAAACTTGTCATCAAAAAGCTTGTAATCAACGAGATTGATCACCGAGGTTCGCTCAGCGCTTGTCCAAGCCGCTGGGCGGCCAGTTGTCGAGCTTCATCCCCAGCGTCAGGCCGCGCGCGGCGAGCACTTCCTTAATTTCGTTGAGCGACTTGCGGCCCAGGTTGGGGGTCTTGAGCAGTTCGGTTTCGCTACGCTGAATCAGGTCGCCGATGTAGTAGATGTTCTCGGCCTTGAGGCAGTTGGCCGAGCGCACCGTCAGTTCGAGCTCATCAACCGGGCGCAGCAGGATCGGATCGTAAGTCTGTCCACCAGCAGCCGCCTCGGCGGCCTCAGTCGTCTCGGCGCCTTCCAGGCTGGCGAACACCGACAACTGCTCAACCAGAATGCGCGCAGACGAACGAATGGCTTCTTCCGCGCTGATCACGCCGTTGGTCTCGATTTCCATGACCAGCTTGTCCAGATCGGTACGCTGCTCCACGCGGGCGCTTTCCACGGCATAGCTGACGCGGCGCACCGGCGAGAACGAAGCGTCGAGCACGATATGACCAATGCTCTTGCCGCCTTCTTCGCCGAAATTACGCAGGGTACCGGGGACGTAGCCACGACCCTTTTCGACCTTGATCTGCATGTCGAGCTTGCCGCCTTGCGACAGATGCGCGATCACGTGATCCGGATTGATGATCTCGACGTCGTGAGGCGTCTGGATGTCGGCAGCAGTCACCACGCCTTCGCCTTCCTTGCGCAGCGACAGGGTGACTTCGTCGCGGTTGTGCAGCTTGAGCACCACGCCTTTGAGGTTGAGCAGCACGCCGATCACATCTTCCTGCAGGCCGTCGACCACAGAGTACTCGTGGAGCACGCCGTTGATGCTGACCTCGGTCGGCGCGTAACCCACCAGCGACGACAGCATGACGCGGCGAAGCGCGTTGCCAAGGGTGTGGCCGTAGCCGCGCTCGAAAGGTTCGAGCACCACTTTGGAACGGTTGTGACCGAGAGATTCGACCTGAATCGACTTGGGGCGAAGAAGTGCAGTTTGCATAAGGCTTCCTGTTCAATACCCTCCGCACGTTACGCGGATAAGGCTGAGGTGAGCGGCCGCTGCCAGCGTTGGCAAGGCACGAACACACCCCGGGAGTCCGGGGCGTGGATAAAAATTAACGCGAGTACAACTCGATGATCAGCGACTCGTTGATGTCGTTGCCAAATTCATCGCGGTCCGGGGCCTTCTTGAAGACGCCTTCCATCTTGGCGCCATCCACCTGCACCCAGGCAGGGAAACCATTCGACTCAGCCAGTTTCACAGATTCCTGGATGCGGACCTGATTGCGCGACTTTTCACGCACCGCGACCACATCGCCCGTCTTCACCAGCGCCGAGGGGATATTCAACACCTTGCCGTTGACAGTGATCGAGCGATGGCTGACCAATTGACGCGCTTCAGCGCGGGTCGAGCCGTAACCCATGCGATACACCACATTGTCCAGGCGCGATTCCAGCAGCATCAGCAGATTGGTGCCGGTATTGCCAGAGCGGCGTTGCGCTTCTTCGTAATAACGGCGGAATTGGCGCTCAAGCACGCCATACATCCGCTTGACCTTCTGCTTTTCACGCAGTTGCTTGCCGTAGTCGGACGTGCGGGCGCCTGAAGTGCGGCCGTGCTGACCGGGTTTGGTCTCGAGCTTGACCTTGGAGTCGATACCGCGGCGTGCGCTCTTGAGAAAGAGGTCTGCGCCTTCGCGGCGGGTGAGTTTGCCTTTGGCGCCAATAAAACGAGCCACTTGGAATTCCTTTCAATACTGCCATGCCGTGAATTGCATGGGAGCCCGAACAATCGGGCAGTGGACTTGAAAACGCGCCCTCGGCCGTCTAGACGACCAAAGGGCGCGGGGATAGTTCTACAAATCAGTGCAACAAAAATTCAACAAAACCTACCGACAAAACCTATCAACAAAATCAGACGCGGCGACGCTTCGGCGGACGGCAGCCGTTGTGCGGGATCGGCGTCACATCTTCGATGAGCGTGACCTTGATGCCGAGGTTGTTCAGTGCGCGCACCGACGACTCACGCCCCGGGCCCGGGCCTTTGATGAAGACTTCCAGGTTCTTGATGCCGTATTCCAGCGCCACACGGCCCGCCTGCTCGGCAGCAACCTGCGCCGCAAACGGGGTGGATTTGCGCGAACCCTTAAAGCCTTGCGCACCCGAAGACGATGCCGACAGCGCGTTGCCCTGACGGTCGGTGATGGTGATGATGGTGTTGTTGAACGACGCGTGAACGTGCGCAATGCCGTCAGAGACGTTCTTGCGAACCTTCTTGCGTGCGCGCTGGGCTGCGGAGTTTTGGGAAGACGGTTTAGCCATTTGCGATGTTCCTTACTTATTTCTTCAGCGTGATGCTGCCCTTGCGCGGTCCCTTGCGGGTGCGGGCATTGGTGCGGGTGCGCTGACCACGCACGGGCAGGCCGCGACGATGGCGGAAGCCACGATAGCAACCCAGATCCATCAGGCGCTTGATGTTGACGGAGATCTCGCGACGCAGGTCACCCTCGATGGTGAGCTTGCCAATGGCTTCGCGCACCTTCTCCAGATCGGCGTCGGACAGATCCTTGATCCGCTTGTTGTAGGGAACGCCCGAAGCATCACAAATGGCGCGCGCGGTGGTGCGACCAATGCCGTAAATCGCCGTGAGGCCGATTTCGGAGTGTTGATGTGGCGGAATGTTAATACCAGCAATACGTGCCATTGAATACCTCGAACTTCAAAAAATGATTTGGGCTCAACCCTGGCGCTGCTTGTGACGCGGGTCGGTGCAAATCACACGCACAACACCTTTGCGACGAATAATCTTGCAATTACGGCACATTTTTTTAACCGATGCGCTCACTCTCATGATGATCCTCTCTTGCTATTACTTGGCGCGGAACACAATCCGCGCACGTGACAAATCGTAGGGCGTCAGCTCAACCGTGACCTTGTCTCCCGGAAGAATGCGGATGTAATGCATGCGCATTTTTCCGGAAATATGCCCCAAAACCGTGTGGCCGTTTTCCAGCTTGACGCGGAAGGTTGCGTTCGGGAGATTTTCGAGAATCTCCCCCTGCATCTGAATGACATCGTCCTTGGCCATAAAACTCCGTTAACGCACCCCGCCAAGACCCGATTTGAAATTGGCTTTTTTCAGCAGGGCATCGTACTGATGCGACATGGCATAAGCTTGCACTTGCGCCATAAAATCCATGGTAACCACCACAATGATCAGCAGCGAAGTTCCACCAAAGCTGAACGGCACATTGTATTTCAATACAAGAAACTCCGGCAGCAGGCAAACTAAAGTGATGTAAATCGCCCCCACCAACGTCAGGCGCATCAGCACCTTGTCGATGAATTTGGCGGTCTGCTCCCCTGGCCGAATGCCAGGAATGAACGCGCCACCTTTTTTGAGCTGATCGGCAGTTTCACGACTATTGAAAACCAGAGCCGTGTAGAAAAAAGCAAAGAAAATGATCGCAGTGGCGTACAACAGGATGTAGAGCGGCTGCCCTGGCGAAAGCGCACCGGCAATATCCTTCAACCAGCCCATCCCTTTGGCAGCGCCAAACCAGCTCACTGCCGTTGCCGGAAGCAAAATAATGGACGATGCAAAAATCGGTGGAATCACGCCTGCCATATTCAACTTCAGGGGCAGATGCGAGCTTTGTCCACCATACACCTTATTGCCCACCTGCCGCCGCGCGTAGTTCACCAGAATCTTGCGCTGACCCCGCTCGACAAATACCACGAAATAGGTCACCAGCACCACGATGGCTAACACGAACAGCGCCACCAATACACTCATCGCGCCTGTACTGACCAACTCCATCAGCCCGGCGATCGCGGAAGGCAAGCCAGCCACAATACCCGAGAAAATAATGATGGAAATACCATTACCCAGACCACGCTCGGTAATTTGCTCACCCAGCCACATCAGAAACATGGTGCCAGAGGTCAGGGTCAGCACGGCAGATAGCTGAAAACCGATGCCAGGACTGATGACCAGGCCAGGGGAAGCCTGCAGCGCCACTGCAATACCGAAGGACTGAAAAAGCGCCAGCACCAAAGTGAAATAGCGCGTGTATTGTGTCGTCTTGCGCCGCCCTGCCTCACCTTCCTTTTTAAGGGCTTCGAGCGAGGGCACCACATAAGTGAGCAATTGCATGATGATCGACGCCGAAATATAAGGCATGATCCCCAGCGCAAATACCGTGAAGCGTGCCAGCGCTCCACCTGAGAACATATTGAACAGGCCCAAAATGCCGCTCGAATTGTTCTGGAAAAGTTGTTGCAGATGCGTCGGATCGATTCCGGGCACAGGGATGTGTGCACCAATGCGGTACACCACCAGTGCGCCGAGCAGGAACAGCAGACGACGACCGAGGTCGCCGTACTTGCCCTGCTGAGTCACGCCTGTGCTGGCCATGTCGAGACGTCCGTTCAGGCTGCTGCGACTTCGGCGATGCTTCCGCCTGCCGCTTCGATGGCGCTGCGGGCGCCCTTGGTTGCCAGAATGCCCTTTAGTTTGACAGCGCGAGCGATCTGACCCGAAGCGATAACCTTGACGGTGCGCGACAGATCAGGCACCAGTCCGTGAGCCTTGAGCGTGAGCATGTCGATTTCGTCTTCCTGCATGCGGTTCAGATCAGCCAGCGTGACCTGCGCGCTGTAGCGCGCAATCGGCGACTTGAAACCACGCTTGGGCAGACGGCGCTGCAAGGGCATTTGACCGCCTTCGAAGCCCACCTTGTGGAAACCGCCGGAACGCGATTTTTGGCCCTTGTGACCGCGGCCCGCGGTCTTACCGAGACCCGATCCAATTCCGCGGCCAACGCGGCGCTTGGCGTGCTTGGCGCCAGCGGCGGGTTTGATGGTGTTGAGTTGCATATTGAATCTCACTAATCGCGAA
Organism: Thiomonas sp. OC7; assembly: GCF_900634595.1. Classification (NCBI taxonomy): domain Bacteria; kingdom Pseudomonadati; phylum Pseudomonadota; class Betaproteobacteria; order Burkholderiales; genus Thiomonas; species Thiomonas sp. OC7. The sequence goes on from NZ_LR131953.1 coordinate 1,304,414, forward strand.
TTTCACAAATTCTGCTGTTGCGCGCAAACCGAAGCTGGATCAGCCGCTGGTTTGCGCCCGATCTGAATCGGCTTTATTCGCAGATTTCAACCAGATAACTGACCTTGCGGACCATGCCACGCACGGCAGCCGTGTCTTCCAGCTCACGCACGCTGCCCAGCTTGCGCAGACCGAGGCCACGCACCGTCGCGCGATGCGAATCGCGCGTGCCGATCACGCTGCGAACCAGCTTGACCCTGATGGTTTTCTTGTCACTCATGATGTTCAACCCAGAATTTCTTCAACGGTCTTGCCACGCTTCATGGCGATCTCCTGAGCGGAGTTCATATTGGTCAAAGCGTCGAGCGTTGCGCGGACCATGTTGTAGGGGTTGGACGAACCGTGACTCTTGGCCACAATGTCGGTCACTCCCAGCACTTCGAACATGGCGCGCATGGGACCACCCGCGATGATGCCCGTACCCTGCACAGCAGGCAGCATCATGACGTTCGAAGCACCATGCTGGCCCATCACCTTGTGGTGCAGCGTGCCGCCCTTCAGGGGCACTTTCACCATATTGCGACGCGCTTGCTCCATGGCCTTTTGAACGGCCACAGGCACTTCACGCGCCTTGCCTTTACCCATGCCGATGCGGCCATCGCCGTCGCCCACCACGGTCAAGGCGGCGAAACCGAGAATACGACCGCCCTTGACGACTTTGGTGACGCGGTTGACCGCAATCATTTTCTCGCGCAGACCATCGTCGCGCGCTTCGTTGGCAAACTTGTTTTGAACTTTAGCCATGATGTGCTCGTTCTCAGAACTTCAGGCCGGCTTCACGCGCAGCCTCAGCGAGCGCCTTGACGCGCCCATGAAAGCGAAAACCCGAACGGTCGAAAGCGACGGTGTCGATGCCGACCGCCTTGGCCTTCTCGGCAATACGGGTGCCCACGGCAACCGCGGCTGCCAGGTTGCCTCCATGCCCGCCCAGTTGTCCGCGAACTTCCGCTTCCACGGTTGATGCAGAGGCGAGCACGCGGTCGCCCTCGGCGGAAATGATGTTGGCGTAAATATGCTGATTGGTGCGATGCACCGACAGACGAACCACACGCAGACGCGCGATACGGCGGCGAGTTGCCTGGGCACGGCGCAGGCGGGAAATGTTTTTGCTGATCATGATCCTGGCCCTTACTTCTTCTTGGTTTCCTTGATCACCACCACTTCGTCGGCGTAACGCACACCCTTGCCCTTGTAGGGCTCAGGCGGACGATAGGCACGAACTTCGGCAGCGATCTGGCCAACGAGTTGCTTGTCCACACCCTTAATGACGATCTCGGTGGGAGTCGGCGTTTCCACCTTGATGCCCTCAGGCATGTCCTTGACGATGGGATGGGAAAAACCCAGCGAGAGATTCAACTTGGCGCCTTGAGCCTGAGCCTTGAAGCCCACGCCAACCAGGGTGAGCTTGCGCTCAAAACCCTTGGACACGCCGTGCACCATGCCCGCAACCAGGGCACGCATGGTTCCCGACATGGCATGCGACTCGCGAGACTCGTCGACCGGGGCGAAAGTCAGTTCCCCATTTTCTTGGGCGATCCGCACGCCGGCGTATTGGGCACGCTCCAGCTTGCCGAGCCCGCCCTTGATGGCGATGGTCTCGGCACTGAGATTGACCTCAACACCTGCCGGCACTGCAACCGGATATTTGGCAATACGTGACATGTCTGTTCTCTCCTTAAGCGACGTAGCAGAGAACTTCGCCACCCACGCCGACTTGACGGGCCTTGCGGTCGGTCATCAGCCCACGGGGAGTCGAAACGATGGCAACGCCCAGGCCATTCATCACTTGGGGAATGGCTTCTTTGCCGCGATAGACGCGCAGGCCCGGGCGACTGACGCGCTCAAGACGCTCGATCACCGGTTTGCCCGCGTAGTACTTCAACGAAATCTCAAGATTCGCCTTGGCATCACTCTCACGACGGATATTGAAGCCGTCGATATAGCCCTCTTCGTGCAGGACCTGAGCGATTGCAGCTTTGATCTTGGAAGCTGGCATCGTTACCTTCGCCTTCTCGACCATCTGCGCGTTACGAATACGCGTCAGCATGTCGGCGATGGGATCACTCATGCTCATCAATACTCTCCTAAAAACTTTTGGCGTCTAGTCGGCAAGCAACGCAACAATCGATACGTGACAACCGAACTCAACTTGTCTGTGTGACCGATTACCAGCTGGATTTGGTCACGCCGGGAATTTCCCCGCGGAACGCCAGCTCGCGAATCTTGCTGCGCGACAACCCGAACTGGCGGAACGTACCGCGCGGGCGACCGGTGATGGCGCAGCGATTGCGCAGCCGGGTTGGACTGGAATTGCGTGGCATCTGCTGAATTTTCAAGCGCGCCTCGTAGCGCTCTTCAAAAGACTTGGAGGCGTCATCAACGATGGCCTGCAGTTCAGCGCGCTTCGATGCAAATTTTGCAACCAAGTCTTCGCGCTTCTTTTCGCGGTTGATCAGGGACAGTTTCGCCATGATGATTCTTCAGTTCTTGAAAGGGAAGCGGAACGCGGCGAGCAAGGCCTTGCACTCCTCGTCGGTTTTCGCCGTCGTGGTCACGCTGATATTCAGACCACGCAGCGCATCGATCTTGTCGTACTCTATTTCCGGGAAGATGATCTGCTCTTTGACCCCGATGTTGTAGTTGCCACGACCGTCGAAAGCACGCGCAGAGATGCCGCGGAAATCACGCACACGCGGCAGGGCGATGGTCACAAAACGATCGAGGAAGTCGTACATGCGACCACCACGCAAGGTCACCATGCAACCGATGGGCAGGTCTTCGCGGATTTTGAATCCGGCAATCGCCTTGCGCGACCTGGTGACAACCGGCTTTTGGCCCGCGATCTTGGTGAGATCACCCACCGCGTGCTCCATCACTTTTTTATCAGCCACCGCCTCGGACACACCCATATTGAGTGTCACCTTGGTCAGGCGGGGCACTTCCATGACCGACTTGTAGCCAAACTTGGCCATCAATTCGGGCACGACTTTGTCTTTATAAATCGTCTGCAGGCGCGACATAAATCCTCCGGTCAGCCCTTGATCTGCTCGCCACTGGATTTGAAGACGCGCACTTTGGCGCCATCACCCAGAGTCTTGAAGCCGACGCGATCCGCCTTGCCGGTCGCGGGGTTGTAAATAGCCACATTGCTTTGATGAATCGCCAGATCGCGGGACACCACACCGCCCGCCTCGCCCTTCATCGGATTGGGGCGCACATTCTTCTTGACCGTATGCACACCCTCGACCACGATGTGGTCGGCATCCACACGCGCCGCCACTTTGCCGCGGCGACCCTTGTCGCTGCCAGCAATGACAATCACTTCGTCATCTTTGCGAATCTTGTTCATCACAAATCCTTTTTCGACAGCTCAGAGCAGGGCTCAAAGAACCTCAGGCGCCAGAGACACGATCTTCATGAAGCGCTCCGTGCGCAGTTCACGCGTCACCGGACCGAAAATGCGCGTACCAATGGGCTCGAGTTTGGCATTGAGCAGCACGGCCGCATTGCCATCGAACTTGATCAAGGAGCCGTCCGCACGGCGGACACCCTTGGCGGTACGTACCACGACGGCACTGTAAACCTCACCTTTTTTCACGCGACCGCGCGGGGCAGCTTCTTTGATGCTGACCTTGATGATGTCGCCCACGCCGGCGTAGCGGCGCTTGGAGCCGCCCAGCACCTTGATGCACATGACGGATTTGGCGCCCGTATTGTCGGCGACATCCAGTCTGGATTGCGTCTGAATCATGTAATTTCCTTCACCCAACTTAGTCGCAAAAAATGCGCCAGTCTTGGCTCCCTGGTGCGGGAATTGATCTGTGTTGCTCAGTTTTTGTTCAGCAGCCACCGTGCGCCAACTTGCAGCATCACGAACTTCGGCTGGCTTCGCGCCTTTCCGCACCCTTTAAAGAGCTGCAAAACGGCGAAGCATTGAATTGTGCAAGGGCGCAAAGCCGTTGTCAACTCCTTTTTCGCGACCTTCCGCCTTTGATGCTCAAGAGCGTTTGGTGACGCGGCCACCCCGGCAAGCGACAGCACTGATGAGAGAGGCCGCCAGCAGGACGGCAGCGTAATCCCAGATCGATCCTTCTCGAAGCAATCCGCCCCCCACGAGTACGAGATGCAACAGCAATGCACCGATCGCCGCCCAACTCGCTCGGCGTCCCCAACTGGCGGCGCAGCCACTTCCCCAGGCCCGGTGCGCCAATCCCCCGGTCAAGGCGCCCACAAACAAGGGCATGAGGCTTGTCTGGATCAGCCACGATAAAAAGAGGGGGAGCATGAAAATTCTCTAAGAAATCGTGCAGGAAGAACGTCAGCAGTGCGCGAAACCTGCTGTTTGCACCGATGCACCAGGTCGTTTAATGGTGGACAATGTCGTCTTTGAAGGCCTCAAGCGCATTCTTGGTTTGATCAAGATCAGTCGCTCAAAGTCGCGACAGTTCTTAAAATCACGATCTGATTATGTTGCTCGCTGCCATCGGACTCAACCACCAAACCGCACCCGTCGGGGTACGCGAGCGGCTGGCGTTTTCTGCCGATACCTTGGTAGACGCGCTTCAACGGCTGAAGGTGAACATGCTGAACGGGCGCCGAAATGGCCCCATCGAAGCGGCCATTCTATCGACCTGCAACCGCACTGAAATCTATTGCGCGGCCGAAAGCGACCCGCGTGATGCCCTATTGCACTGGCTGTCCACCGAGCGCCAAGTGCAGTTCGATGACCTGGCCGACCATAGTTATCGCCTGGTACAAGACGGTACCGTTCGACACGCCTTCCGTGTGGCCAGCGGCCTGGATTCCATGGTGCTCGGCGAGCCGCAGATTCTGGGGCAGATGAAGGAAGCGGTGCGGGTCGCTTCGGATTCGGGCGCTCTGGGCAGCACGCTGAATCAGATGTTTCAGCGTACTTTTTCCGTGGCCAAAGAGGTACGCACCAATACGGAAATCGGCGCTCACTCGGTCAGCATGGCAGCAGCCAGCGTGCACCTGGCACAAACTGTGTTCGAGAGCCTTCAGGAGTGTCGCGTGTTGTTCATCGGCGCGGGCGACATGATCGAACTTGTGGCCACGCATTTTTCCGCGCACCATCCCAAGAGCATGGTGATCGCCAATCGCACCGTGGAGCGCGGCGCCCATCTGGCACAGCGGTTCGGGGCGGAAGCCATTCGGCTGACCGACATGCCGCAGCGGCTGGGCGAATTTGATGTGGTCGTGACCAGCACCGCCAGCAGCCTGCCGATCATCGGTCTGGGCGCGGTTGAACGCAGCATCAAACAGCGGCGGCACAAACCCATGGTCATGGTCGATCTGGCCGTACCGCGCGACATTGAGCCCGAGGTCGCGCAACTGCGCGATGTCTATTTGTATTCGGTCGACGATCTGTCTGCATTGGTGCGCAGCAATACGGAGAAGCGCCAGGCCGCGATCGAACAGGCCGAGGCCATTATCGAAAACCGGGTGCATGGTTTTCTCGAATGGCTTGATCTGCGCTCGCAGGTGCCCCTCATTCAACGACTGCAGTCGCAAAGCGAACAGTGGCAGACGCACGAGGTCGAACGCGCCCGACGTCTGCTGGCTCGGGGCGAGTCGCCCGAGGCCGTGCTGGACGCACTTGCGCGGGGCCTGTCGCACAAATTCCTGCACGGCGCCTTCACCGCGCTGCACCAGGGCGATCCGTCTCATCGCCAAGTCGTGGCGCAGGCGGTCGAGCGGGTGTTTCTGTGCCCGCACCGACGCGATTCCGATTCTCCCTCTGACTCGCAGGTCTAGCGCGTCCTCCACGCCCTCCAAATCCAGCGCTTCTTTCTTTTTAGCGCCTTCGGTTTACCGCCCGCGCACCCAGGCGCGGCTGTTCCACATCCCCCATGAAACCTTCTCTGCTGGACAAACTGGAGCAGATGCAACGCCGGGCCGACGAGCTTGACGCCTTGCTTGCCGCACCCGATTGCACCGCGGATCTGCAGCGCTTTCGCAACATGACGCGGGAACTGGCCGAGCTGCAAGCCGTGGTCGGGCTGTATGTGCAATACAAGACAAAAACAGAAGACCTGTCGCAGGCGGAATCGTTGCTGAGCGACCCCGACATGAAGGAGCTGGCACAACAGGAAATTCAGGATGCACGCGCTGCCCTTGACGCGCTTGAAGCCCAGCTTCAGGTCGCCTTGTTGCCGCGCGACCCGGACGATAGCCGCAACGTGTTCGTGGAAATCCGGGCCGGGACGGGGGGGGAAGAGTCCGCGCTTTTCGCCGCCGACTTGCTGCGCATGTATGCGCGCTATGCCGAGCGCAAGCGCTGGGCGACCGAAGTGATCAGCGAGAGCCCGAGCGATCTCGGCGGATACAAGGAAGTGATTCTGCGCGTCGCGGGTGAAGGCGCCTACGGTCTGCTGAAATACGAATCGGGCGGCCACCGCGTGCAGCGGGTGCCCAAGACCGAGACACAGGGACGCATTCATACCAGTGCGGCCACCGTGGCCGTGATGCCCGAGGTGGATGAGGCTCAGGCGATCCAGATCAATCCTTCCGACTTGCGCATCGACACCTTTCGCGCCTCGGGTGCGGGCGGGCAGCACATCAACAAGACCGACTCGGCCATACGCATCACCCACCTGCCCACCGGGCTGGTCGTGGAGTGCCAAGACGAGCGCTCGCAGCACCGCAACAAGGCGCGCGCACTGTCGGTACTGGCCGCGCGTCTGGCCGAGCGAGAACGACAGGCCCGGCAGGCAGAGGAAGCGGCCACGCGCAAAAGCCTGGTGGGCAGCGGCGACCGCTCCGACCGCATCCGCACCTACAACTTTCCGCAGGGCCGGGTCAGCGAGCACCGCATCAACTTCACCCTCTACAAAATCGACGCCATCCTGGACGGCGACCTCGACGAACTGCTCACCGCCCTGCGCACCGAAGATCAGGCCTCGCAACTGGCAGCCTTAGGAGCATGAGATGACAGCGCCGCGCGATCTGGCCGCTTGGACGCGAACCTGCGGCCTGCCCCGGCTGGACGCACAGGCCCTCATCGAGGCCGTACTCGGCTGGAGCCGCGCCCAGCAAGCCGCCCATCCCGAACGCCTGCTTGACTCGGCCGAACTGACCCGGCTGCACGCGCTGGCGACGCGCCTGCGCGACGGCGAGCCGCTGGCCTATGTGCTGGGAGAGCGCGAGTTTTTCGGCCTGAGTTTCGAAGTAACCCCCGATGTGCTCATTCCCCGCCCGGATACCGAATTGTTGGTGGAACTCTCCCTGCGCCATCTCGACGCCCTGCCCGCCACCCACGCGCCCACGGCGCTCGACATGGGCACCGGCAGCGGAGCGATTGCCATCGCCATCGCCCATGCCCGCCCGCATGTGCGGGTCTGGGCCTTGGACGCCAGCGCTGCCGCGCTCGCCGTGGCGCAAGGCAATGCGCGGCGGCTGCTCGATGCCCGGCGCGCAGGAGGCGAGGTGCACTTTCTCCAGTCCAACTGGTGGGATGCCTTGCAACCCCCGGCGACGACAGCGCGCTTCGACTGCATTGTTTCCAACCCGCCTTACATCGCTGCGCACGACCCGCATCTGCCCGCCTTGCGCCATGAACCCGCCCTCGCGCTGACCGGCCAGCATCCCAACCCGGACGGGCTGGGCGATCTGCGCCAGATCATTGCGCAGGCCGGCCGGTTTCTGCGGGACGAAGGCTGTCTGCTCCTGGAGCATGGCTACGATCAGGCGGCTGCCGTGCGCGATTTGCTGGAAGCTCACGGGTATCGCAAGGTGTTCAGCGCACGTGATCTGGCCGGTATCGAACGGGTGAGCGGCGGGATAGTCGCGGCTAGTTGCGGCGATTCTCGAAATAGGCTCCCGTCCGCAACAAAACCGGCCGCCCTCTAAAATTGCTTGATCGACATCAACCAGGAAATGCCGCCATGTCCAGTGTGCAAGAGCAAATTGATCAAATCGTCAAGAACAACGACGTAGTGCTGTTCATGAAAGGCTCGCCGCAATTCCCCATGTGCGGTTTTTCGGGGCGCGCGGTGCAGTTGCTCAAGTCGTGCGGCGTCAGCCAGATCAAGGCTGTGGACGTGCTGCAGGACGAAGGCATTCGCCAGGGCATCAAGGAATACGCCAACTGGCCCACCATCCCGCAGCTTTACGTCAAGGGCGAATTCGTCGGCGGCTCGGACATCATGGCCGAGATGGCGCAAAGCGGCGAGCTGCAAGCTCTGCTGGGCAGCCTGAAATAAGTGCGCATTCGTTTGACTGACATTCGCTTGACGCCCCCCTTCTGCCCGCCGCTCCCATGACCCGGCCAAGACTCATCGTGGCGCTGACCGGGGCGACGGGTATCGTCTATGGCGTGCGTCTGCTGCAACATCTGCAGCGGTTCGGCGGCGTTGAGACGCATCTGCTGATTTCCGCCGCCGGCGTGCTCAACCTCAAGGTGGAAATGGACCTCGACCGCAAGGCAGTCGAGGCGCTGGCGGATGTGGTGCATCCCGTCGGCGACATCGGCGCGACCATTGCCAGCGGCTCGTTTTCCTCCTTGGGTATGGTGGTGGCGCCCTGCTCCATGCGCTCTCTGGCAGCCATTGCCCACGGCTTTTGCGACAACCTCATCACTCGCGCGGCAGACGTGTGCCTGAAAGAGCGCCGCAAGCTGGTGCTGCTGCCGCGCGAGGCGCCGCTCAACCTCGCCCATCTGCGCAATATGACCGCCGTCACGGAAATGGGCGGCGTCATTTTCCCGCCCCTGCCCGCGTTCTATCTGCGGCCCGCCAGCATCGAAGCGATGGTCGACGCCAGCCTGGCGCGCGTGCTCGACCAGTTCGCCATCGCCCACGATCTCGGCCAGGAGTGGTCGGGAGTCAGGTCAAGCTGAACACAGCGCTCAAGGAAACGCAGGGCCGCCCCAAGTTTCCTTGACCCCCTCGGGGGGCGGGCTGGGCGCAGCCCGGCCCTGGGGGCGCTTATAAGCGCTGCCGTTTGTCCGATGTCATTGTGGGCGTCCGCACCCAGGGTCTATAAAGGCAGTATCCACTTGGAGATGCCATGAATTCACCCACCGCCCCACGTAAAACAACAGCACGGCCTGCGCGCAAGCGGGTCAGCCCGGCAAAGTCGGCACAGCAGCGCCAGGCCGCGCACAACACCGCCCACAACAAGGTTGCACAAGGCGACATTCCGCCGCATCTCACGCCCGCTGGCGTGCGCAAGTTCGTGATCGATCAGTCGCAAGAGGCGGCGCAGCAGGCTGAACTGGCGGCGCTCGACACCATCCTCAAAGGCCCGCCGCCTGCAGACCTCCACAACGAAGGTGTGCAAGCCATTCTGGAGGGTGACGCCCCCGACGATGCCGCGGCCATGCGGGCGGCGCTGGGCATGCCGGCAGGCGAGCCCGCCCCGCAACACACCAGTGATGAGCTGGCCGAAGACTGGCGCAAGGGCGGTTATCCCTACAAATTCAAGATGCTGCGGCGAGATTACGAACGGCAGAAATTCGTGCTGCAAACCGAGCTGCTCAAGCTGCAGGCCTGGGTGAAGGAAAGCCGACAGCGTGTGATCATTCTGTTCGAGGGGCGCGACGCAGCGGGCAAGGGCGGCACCATCAAACGGGTGATGGAGCACCTCAACCCCCGTGGCGCGCGCGTGGTGGCGCTCGAAAAACCTAGCGAGGTCGAACGCGGCCAGTGGTATTTCCAGCGCTATGTGCAGCATCTGCCCACGGCCGGCGAGATCGTGCTGTTTGACCGCTCTTGGTACAACCGGGCTGGGGTCGAACGCGTGATGGGGTTTTGCACCGACGCCGAGTACCACGAATTTCTGCGCCAAGCGCCGGAGTTCGAGCGCAATCTGGTGCGCAGCGGCATTCATCTCATCAAGTTCTGGTTCTCAGTCAGCCAGGACGAGCAGCGCCGCCGCTTCAAGGAGCGACAGGTGCACCCGCTCAAGCAGTGGAAGCTGTCGCCCATCGACATGGCCTCGCTCGACAAGTGGGACGACTACACCCGCGCCAAAGAGGCCATGTTCTTCCACACCGATACGGCCGATTCCCCCTGGACGGTGGTGAAGTCGAACGACAAGAAGCGCGCGCGCCTCAACGCCATGCGCTACGTGCTGCATTCGCTGCCCTACACCGGCAAGGATGTGACGCGCATCGGCGAGGTGGACAACCTCATCGTCGGCCGCGCCAACTTCATTCACGAGCGCGGTGAGCACGATCTGAGCAAGGGCGAGTACGTCTGATCGCCCTGATCTGATTTTCCGACTTATGCCCCACCGAAACGCTGTGCGAACGCGCGCTTCAAAACCGCATCCACCTCCGGCAGGCGTGCACCGAGGCTGGTCAGCATGGCCTCATCGGCCGGGCGCTGCGCGGCAGACCAAGCGGATTGCGGCCAGTAAGCGTCCCAGCGCCAGCGCGCGATGACATGCCAGTGCAGATGCGGCACCACATTGCCCAGGCTGGCGAGGTTGATTTTGTCGGGTGCCAGCGTTTCGCGCAGCGACTGCTCGGCCAGCGCCACCGCGTCCAGGCAGGTCAGGCGTTGCAGCGCGGTCAAGTCGCTGAACTCGGCCACATGCGCGTTCCACACCAACCGGTAAAACACCGGAAGCAGGGCGTCGTCTGCCCGGATCAGGCGGAATTCCGCACCGCGCCAGATCAGCCGCCCGCCGTCGGTCTTACAGAGTGCGCAGGCCGTCTCGCTCGACATCGCTCACGCGCGCTGCGCCGCGCCCACCATGATCACCGGCCCGGTCGGCAGGCCTGTGGGAGAACCACCGGGCGGCTCCACGCTGACGGCAAACGCCTTGGCCTGCGACAGATGCGACTGCGCTGACTCGGGAATGGGGTAGCGGCTCTGTCCCGCCGCCACGACGCCCAAAGAAATGGGGGCGCCCTGCGTGGGCAGCAGCCAGAGTTGGTAGCTCTTGCCGCTGGGTGGCGTCATGGCGCCAACGGCCGTCAAAGTCAGCTTGCCGTTCTGCACCGTCACAACGGCGGCCTGCCCGCCCGCGCCGTGCATCAACGCCGCCATCTGTACTGGCGCGGCCGTACCACGGCCGACCTCCGGGTTCTGCACCAGCACCACGACTGATAAGGCCACCGCAGCCACGGCCACGCCGCCAAGCCACAGAGACAAGCGCCGCCAGGCTTCAACGCCCCAGGACGTCGACTTGCCAACCCCCGCAGGCTGAGTCACGCGCGGGGAATCGAGGCGCGCGGTGATGCCCTGCCAGACCGAGTCGGACGGCTGACCGATTTGCGCTGCCGACAGCAAGCTGGCATCGAGCCGCGTGCGCCAGCCTTGCACCGCTTGGGCAAACTCAGGGCTCTGCTCCAGCAAACGCTGGGCGCGACGCTGCGCAGCCGGGCTGAGCCCGCCTGTGAGCCAGTCGGCCGCCAGCCGGTCGAGCAGATCGCTGTTGCGGTAGCGTGCGGGCATCGTCACCTTGCGCCCTCCCCCAGACAGTCGCGCAAAAACAGCACCGCGCGCCGGATCAGCGTTTTCACCGTGCCCAGCGGCAGAGCACGCTCGCGAGCGACTTCGGCGTGGGACTGCCCTAAGACATACGCCGCCGCGAGCAGATCACGCTGGCGGGGTTGCAGCTGTCCTAAACAATCCTCCATCGGTTGGCCCTGCAAGCGGGCTTCGAGCAGCGCTTCAGGCGTGCGGTAATCCGCGATTTCGGGCGGATCATCCGCCTCATCGCCCTGCAATGAAACGACATATTGCGCCTCGCGCTTATTGGCGCGCAGGCGATCGAGACAGGTGTTGCGCACCAGCGCGGAAATCCAGGCCTCCGGGCTGCCCAAAGCAGGCCGGTAGCTTGCGGCCTGATGCCAGACCTTCACATACGCATCCTGCATGGCCTCTTCGGCAAACGACCGGTCGCGCAGCAGCCGCAGGCAGATCGCCCAGGCCCGGTTTTGCGTGGCCGCGTACAACTGGCCGAACGCGTCGCGGTCGGCCAGGGCGGTGTAGGCAAGCAGGGATTGCAGGTCGGGCATGAGCGCAGCGTGGAGGGCAATCCGGCGTTCGCGGCGCCGCCCGATGAAGGCGTGCCGCAAAGCAGGCGGGTTTGCGGCGAATGTTACCGACATCGCGCCGCACCCGCTGTTCGGGATGCCCTCGGCGATCAGGCGATGAACGCCGCAGGCACCGGGTCTTTGCCCAAGGCGTTGAGCAGAATGGCCCAGTGCATAGTCTCGTCGCCCATGATGCTGGCCGCGGCCTTGGCGAGATCTTTGTTGTGGAATTGCGGCACCGCGCCCAGATAGGCACTGGCTGCGCCCTTTTCCAGCCCGGCGGCGAATTCCAGCACATCGGCCTGCGATTTGAGCGAGGCCGTGGGGAAGCCGTACTCATCTGGCTTCTTGGCCATGACCGGCGTGCCGCCCAGCTTGCCGATGGTGGACGACAGCACCTCGGCATGCGCTTTGTGCTGTCCCTGGAATTTCACGGCCACGGCGAGCACCGGTTTTTCCAGCAAACCCGATTCGGCGCCGACCTGATAGGCAGCGATGGCCTGATATTCCAACCCGAGTGCGACGTTGAGAATGGCGATGTCGTCCGTGGTCGACTGGGACATCGTCCCTGCCCAGCTCGTTGCTGGTGCCAGTGCGCTGGAAGCGGCCAGCCCCGCGGCGAACAGGCCGCCGACGCGGAAGAACTGACGGCGGCTGGCACCCTGCCCGCTGGAATCCTCGGGGGCGGCGGAAGGGGAAAGGGCGGTGTGGACTGCGGCTTGCGTGCGTTGCATGGTGAAACCTCCTGAAAGAGAAAAAACGAGAACAGCGCGGTCTGTGCGGCTGTTGCTTGAATTACGCGCCAGCGGGCAAAACGGATTCAAACCGCGCGATTCATTTATCCCAGATCAAAAGATTGCAATTCCGGCATATCGGGCTAGGAAATTTTTGCGTCTTGTCACTTTTGCAACTGTATGTATCTGCAACCATGCGCTCCTGATTGATCCGTTTCGCACACCGACTGGAGTGTTCGTCATGCCGTTTACCCACCGCTTCGCGCCTGCCGCCCGCTTCGGCTTCTGGCTTCGTCTGGCCGCCCTCTGCGCGGTTGCGACCAGCGCCCCGCTAGCCCTGGCCAACCCTGCTGCGTCTATCCCTCCGTCGGCGCCGCAGTCGGCGATGGCCGAAGTCGACATCCACTCGCCTTACCGCGTGGTGCCCAAAATGCCTACAGGCACAAAAACCACGGCGGATCACAGCAAGTTCAAGGAATTGCAGGGTCCGTTCAAAAACGGCTCCGAGGTCACCGCCGCCTGCCTGAGTTGCCACACCGAGGCGGCCAAGCAGATCAAGGGCACCATCCACTGGAAGTGGGAGGAGGTGGAGCAGGACTCCAAGCGCATCGTCGGCAAGAACAAGGTGATGAACAACTTCTGCGTGTCCACGCCGAGCAACCAGCAGTTCTGCACCGGCTGTCATGTCGGCTACGGCGATGCGAAAAGCGGCGAGTTCGTCGCCTTCAGCAAACGTCCCGATACCGATGTGGACTGCCTGGTCTGCCACGACCAGACCGGCAAATACGTCAAAGCGCCGTATCAGTCGGGCAACCCGCCCACGACCCGCATCGAAATGCCGCCTGGCTCGGGCAAGTTCATCGAACCGATCGATCTGGCCCTGATCGCGCAGCATGTGGGCGCGCCCTCGCGCGCCAACTGTGGCACCTGCCACTTCAACGGCGGCGGAGGAGACGGCGTGAAGCATGGCGACCTGGACAGCTCGCTGATTAATCCGCCCAAATCACTCGACGTGCACATGGCCAAGGACGGGCTGAACTTCCAGTGCCAGACCTGCCACGCCACCGGCGGACACGAGGTCAGCGGCAGCCACTACAAGCTCGACGCCAAGCACGAGGGCGGACAGTATGTGCGCGGCAGCCAACACAATATGGGCAGCGCGGCAAGCTGCCAGTCCTGCCACGGCGACACCCCGCACAAGGGCAATCTGGCGCAGGACCTGAACATGCACACCCGCAATATCGCCTGCCAGACCTGCCATATCCCCGAGTTCGCCCGCGGCGGCGTGCCCACCAAAATGGAATGGGACTATTCCAAGGCCGGCCAGCGCGGCCCGGACGGCAAGCCCCTGGTCATCAAGGACGAGCACGGCCACCCCACCTATCTAGGCATCAAAGGCCAGTTCAAGCTGGGTGAAAACGTCGTGCCCGACTACACCTGGTTCAACGGCGCGGTGAAGTGGATGAACATCGGCGAGAAGGTGACGCCCAACAAAGACGGCGTCGTCGCCATCAACCAGTACGGCGGCAGCGCGACCGATGGCAAATCACGCATCTGGCCGGTGAAGACCATGAAGGGCACCCAGCCCTACGACCCGGAGATGCACCGCCTGCTCGCCATCCACAACGCAGGCTTCGACGATGCGGCCTACTGGCACACCATGGACTGGCAGAAGTCCATCGCCGCCGGCATGAAAGAGGCGGGGCTGGAGTGGTCGGGCAAGTACGAATTCGTCAAGACCACCACCACCTGGCCGATCACGCATATGGTCGCACCCAAGGACAAGGCGCTGAGCTGCGCGCAATGCCACAGCAACAACGGTCGGCTGGAAAAGATCGACGGCATCTACGTCCCGGGTCGCGGCAAAGACCATCAGAACTGGATCGAAACCATCGGCTTGGGCGTTGCCGGGCTGAGTCTGGCCGGGGTGATGGTGCATGGCGGCATCCGAAGTTTTCTGTGGCTGCGCCGCCGCAACAAACCCGGAAGCAAGAGCCACTGACCCGCAGCCCGCAGTGCAACCTCACACAGACACTTCGAGGAATTCGTCATGTCACACAAAAAACACGTCATCCTGTTCAAGCGGTTCGAGCGCTTCTGGCACTGGAGCCAGGCCGGGCTGATCATCCTGCTGATGGTGACCGGCTTTCGCATCCACGGCCTGTATGACCTCGGCGTGGAGTTCCTTACCGCGCTGCGCATTCACACCTTTGCGGCTTGGGCGCTGGTGACCCTGTGGGTGTTCGCCATCTTCTGGCACTTCACCACCGGGGAATGGAAGCAATACATCCCCACATTCGACAAGATTTTTCTGGTCGCACGGCATTACGCCTATGGCATGTTCCGCGGCGAGGAACATCCCTATCACCAGACCGTCGCGCGCAAGCACAACCCGCTGCAGCGTCTGGCCTATCTGTGGGTGAAGCTGATGATCAATCCCATCATCTGGATCAGCGGCATCTGGCTGCTGTTCTTCGCCGACTGGGGCGCCTGGCCTATCTGGCGGCAATGGGGCATCAGCCTGCAGACTGTGGCCTGGGCGCACACCATCGGCGCTTACATGATGCTGATTTTTTTCATCATCCACGTCTATCTCACCACCACGGGCCACACGCCGCTGGCGCACATCATGGCCATGATCCGCGGCTATGAAGACGAGCCGGTGCATCACCATCCGCGGGCCAAGGCCGCCCCCTCGGTTGCTCCCACGGCCACGCTCACGCCGGGCGAAAACGTCTAGGGCCTGTTAACGCTATTGATGCCCCCGCGCCGGGGTCTGGGCGGAGGCAATGCGAGGCGCAGGCCGCGCCATGGTGTATTGCACCACAAGCGGACTGCAACGTGGCAGTGCGCCGCCCAGACCCCCGGCCCGAAGGGTTGCCCCCAGACGGGGCGTCTGCGGCGTTGTCGGTGCGAGGCAAGGCGACCAGCCTTGCCTCGCACCTCCGCCTTGCATCCCTCCCCGTCTGGGGGCAACGCGGGGGCATCAATAGCGTGAACAGGCCCTAATCAGAACGCGGTGGACATTGCGCGCCGCACCCCGGCGGCGCGCATCTGCGCCCAGGCCTGATCCAGCGAGCCGTTGAGATCGATGGCGCGGCAGGCGTCTTCCACCACGGTCACCTCAAAACCTGCAGCCCGAGCGTCCAGCGCGCTCCAGGCCACGCAGAAATCCGTGGCCAATCCGCACAACACCAGTTCGCGCACCTCCAGCTCGCGCAGATAGCCCGTCAAGCCGGTGGGCGTGCTGCGGTCGGCTTCCATGAAGGCTGAGTAACTGTCGATGCCGGCCCGCCAGCCTTTGCGAATGAGGACTTGAGCGTGCGCAATGTGCAGATCGGGGTGCAGGGCAGCGTCGCGTGTACCTTGAATGCAATGATCCGGCCACAGCACCTGCGGGCCGTAGGGCAAGGTAATGGTCTCGAAAGGCTGCCGCCCCGGATGCGCGCTGGCAAACGACGCATGGCCCGGCGGGTGCCAGTCCTGCGTCAACACCACCTGCGAAAACTTGGCCGCCAGCCGGTTGATCACCGGCACCACGGCTTCGCCATCCGGCACCGGCAGGCCGCCTCCAGTGCAAAAGCCGTTCTGCACATCGATCACCAGCAGCACGGGCGCAGGCTTCATGCTCACACCAGCACGCGCTCGATGCCGCCGTTGTTCGCAGCCTTGACGTAGTCGGCCATCCAGTCTTCGCCGATGAGGTGACGCGCCATTTCGATCACGATGTAGTCGGCTTCGAGCAAGCCATGCTGCAGATCGTTGCCATACCGCGTGAGCCCCTGCAGGCAGGACGGACAGGAAGTCAGAATCTTGATGTCCCCGGCAAAACCATCGGCGCGCAGCGCCAGCTCGTTCTTGCGCAGCTCTTCTTCCTTGCGGAAACGCACCTGGGTGGCGATGTCGGGCCGTGAGATGCCAAACGTGCCGCTCTCGCCGCAGCAGCGCTCGCTCTTGAGCACGCCGTCGCCCAGCAGCGCCTTGACCGTTTTCATCGGTTCCTGCGTTTTCATCGGACTGTGGCAGGGGTCGTGATAGAGGTACTTGACCTCGCCCGCCGCGCCGCCGGGGCTGAGGCTATAGCCCTTCTCCAGCAGGAATTCGTGGATGTCGATGATGCGGCAGCCCGGAAAAATTTTCTCGAATTCATAGCCCTGCAACTGGTCGTAGCAGGTGCCGCAGCTCACCACCACGGTCTTGATGTCGAGGTAGTTGAGAGTATTGGCCACGCGGTGGAACAGCACCCGGTTGTCGGTGATGATCTTCTCCGCCTTGTCGAACTGCCCCGAGCCGCGCTGCGGATAGCCGCAGCACAGATAGCCCGGCGGCAGCACGGTCTGCACCCCCGCATGCCACAGCATGGCCTGCGTCGCCAGCCCGACCTGGCTGAACAAGCGTTCTGAGCCGCAGCCGGGAAAATAGAACACCGCCTCGCTGTCCACCGAGGTGCCACGCGGGTTGCGGATGATGGGCACGAAATCCTTGTCTTCGATGTCGAGCAGCGCGCGCGCGGTTTTTTTCGGCAGGCCGCCCGGCATGGGCTTGTTGACGAAGTGAATCACCTGCTCGCGGATCGGCGGCTTGCCCACCGTGAGCTTGGGCGCCGCGGTCTGCGCCCGGGCGACGGGTTTGAGCAGGCGCGTGGCCAGGCGCTGCGCCTTGAAGCCCACGTCCACCATGGCGCTGCGCACCAGCTTGATGGTCTGCGGATTGGTTGCATTGAGGAAGAACATCGCCGCCGCGTTGCCCGGCTTGAAGCTCTTCTTGCCCATTTTGCGCAGCAGGTTGCGCATATTCATGGTGACATCGCCGAAGTCGATGTCCACCGGGCAGGGCGTCACGCACTTGTGGCAAACCGTGCAGTGGTCGGCCACGTCTTCAAACTCTTCCCAGTGCCGGATGCTCACGCCGCGCCGGGTCTGCTCTTCGTACAGGAAGGCCTCGATCAGCAGCGAGGTGGCGAGAATCTTGTCGCGCGGAGAATACAGCAGATTGGCGCGCGGCACATGCGTGGCGCACACGCTTTTGCACTTGCCGCAGCGCAGGCAATCCTTCACCGAGGCGCTGATGGCGCCGATGTCGCTTTGCTGCATGATGAGCGACTCGTGTCCCATCAAGTTGAAGCTGGGCGTGTAGGCGTTGCGCAAATCGGCGGGATACGCCGGATCGTCGAGCAGCTTGCCCTTGTTGAAACGCCCTTCGGGATCGACTTCGCGCTTATAGGCGCGGAAAGCGCCGATCTCGGCTTCGGTGAGGAACTCCAGCTTGGTGATGCCGATGCCGTGCTCGCCCGAGATCACCCCGCCCAGGCTGCGCGCCAGCGCCATGATGCGGGCCACCGCGTCGTGCGCCTGCTGCAGCATCGAATAGTCGTCAGAGTTGACCGGGATATTGGTATGCACATTGCCGTCGCCCGCGTGCATGTGCAGCGCCACCCAGGCGCGGCTCTTGAGCACGCGCTGATGAATGGCGTCGATCTCGCGGCGCAGCGGCTCGAACAAGCCGCCGGAAAACACCGCCGCCAAAGGCTTGCGCAACTCGGCCTTCCAAGAGGCGCGCAGGGAATGATCCTGCAGCAGGTGGAACAGGGTGCGGTCTTCGGTATTTGCCCCCGCAGGCAGCGCCAGCAATGCGGGCGATGCAGACAACAGCGCGCGCTGTGCATCGGGCAGTTCCGCCAAAGGCCTGTCGAGCTGATCGAGATAGAACGACCAGCGCGCATGCACTGCCGCCAGCAGTTCCAGCGCCTGGGCGCGCTTGGCCTCCAGGTCTTCCTTGGACAGCGCAGGCTCGCCATCGGCCAGCTCTTCGTTGCGCGCTAGCGGCAGCGTGCCGCGCAGCGTCCGGTCGATCTCGGCTACCAGCGCCAGCTTGTTTTTCAGCGACAGTTCGACATTGATGTGTTCGATGCCATCGACATATTCGCCCATGCGCGGCAGCGGAATCACCACGTCTTCGTTGATCTTGAAGGCGTTGGTGTGGCGGGCGATGGCTGCGGTGCGCTTGCGATCGAGCCAGAATTTTTTGCGCGCCTCGGCACTCACCGCGATGAAGCCTTCGCCCACCCGCGCATTGGCCATGCGCACCACTTCAGAGGCGGCGCGGGCCACGGCGGCTTCATCTTCGCCGACGATGTCGCCGAACAGCACCATCTTGGGCAGGGTGCCGCGCGCGCTCTTGGTGGCGTATCCCACGGCCTTCAGGTACCGGTCGTCCAGATGCTCCAGGCCCGCCAGAATGGCGCCGCCCGGCCGCGCGTCGAGAAAGGTCTTGATCTCGACAATGCTGGGAATGGCCTCGCGCGCCTGGCCGAAAAATTCCAGGCAGACGGTGCGCACATGCGGCGGCATTTTGTGCAGCACCCAGCGGGCGCTGGTGATGATGCCGTCGCAACCTTCCTTTTGCACACCCGGCAGGCCCGCGAGGAATTTGTCGGTCACGTCCTTGCCCAGACCCTCTTTGCGGAAGCGCGCGCCGGGAATTTCCAGCAGCCGCTGCTCCAGCAAGGTCACGCCGTCGGCCGCCAAGGTGCGCACCTCGAAGCGGGCCACATCCACATCGTGAATCTTGCCGAGGTTGTGGTCGAGCCGCTGCACCTCCACCCAGCGACCTTGTGGATCGACCATGCGCCAGGACGCCAGGTTGTCGATGGCTGTACCCCACAGCACGGCTTTTTTGCCACCCGCGTTCATCGCCACATTGCCGCCCACGCAGGAGGCGTCGGCCGAGGTGGGATCGACCGCAAATACCAGTCCGGCGGCGTCGGCCGCGTCGGAGACGCGCTGCGTCACCACCCCGGCCGGGGTCTGGATGGTGGGCACGGGATGGGCCACGCCGGGCAGTTCGAGGTATTCGACCGCGCCGATGTGGTCGAGCTTTTCGGTATTGATCACCGCGCTCTTCCACACCAGCGGAATCGCGCCGCCGGTGTAGCCGGTGCCGCCACCGCGCGGGATGATGGTCAGCCCGAGCTCGATGCAGCCCCGCACCAAGCCGGCAATCTCGTCCTCGCTGTCAGGACAGAGCACGACGAAGGGATATTCCACCCGCCAGTCGGTGGCGTCGGTCACGTGCGACACCCGCGCCATGCCGTCGAAGCGGATCGCGCCCTGCGCACTGTGTCGTCCCAGCACCTTGCGGGCGCGCTGGCGCAGCGCCGCGGCCTCGTCGAACCAGGCGGCGAAGGCGGCCACGGCCCCACGGGCGCGGTCGAGCAACTGACGCACCAAGGCGTCGCGCTGCGCGTCCGAGTTGCCACTGTGCGCGCTGTCGTCGCGGCGGCGGTCGATTTCGCGCAGGCGGTGTTCGAGCGCACCGATCAGCGCGGCACGCCGTTTGCGGCTCTGCAACAAATCGTCCTGCAAAAACGGGTTGCGCTGCACCACCCAGATGTCGCCCAGCACTTCGTACAACATGCGCGCCGAACGCCCGGTGCGACGTTCCTGCCGCAACTGGTTGAGCCAGTCCCAGGCTTGCTCGCCCAGCAGGCGCATGACCACTTCGCGGTCGGAGAAGGAGGTGTAGTTGTACGGAATTTCGCGCAGGCGGGGGGCGGCATCGGCCGCGTCTGCGCCCAAGGCGGGCATCAATTCAGGAGCGTGTGAAGCGGGGGCGTTCATCGCAGCGGCGTCCGGCAGGCGGAGCGGGGGAGATAAACCGCCATTGTAGGGAGGCTGTTATTTCCGTATGAGAACAACGCTCAGGGCATTTTCGTGACAAATTTCACGCAAGCGCCGATCAGATGGTGCAGCACAACAAACTCGGGAAATCCCTAGCTTCTATGCTGCCCGCATGGAAAATCTCAAACTCGCCGAACTGATGAGCGCCCTCAGTCACGCGCTCGACATGACCGAGGGCCAGCCCGAAGGCCACTGCGTGCGCTGCGCCTGGATCGGCATGTCGGTCGGTCGAGAAATCGGCCTGCCCGCTCCGCAGCAATGGGAGCTGTACTACACCCTGCTGCTCAAAGACCTGGGCTGCAGCAGCAATGCCGCCCGCATCTGCGAGCTCTACCTCGCCGACGATTTGCAGTTCAAGCGCGACTTCAAGCTGCTCGACGGCAGCCTGCCGCATGTGCTGCGCTTCGTGCTCGATCACACGGGTCTGCGCAGTGGCCTGGCCGAGCGCTTTCGCGCCACGCTCAACATCTTTCGCAATGGCAGTGACATCGCGCAGGAACTCATTCAAACCCGCTGCCAGCGCGGCGCCGACATTGCGCGGCAACTGCGCTTTCCCGAAAACGTCGCCCAAGGCATCCACGGACTGGATGAACATTGGGATGGCAGCGGCAAACCCGAAGGTCTGACGGGCGAGCACATTCCGCTCTACGCCCGGCTGGCCTTGCTGTCGCAGGTGGTCGATGTGTTTTTCACCGCCAGCGGCCCGGCCGAGGCGCGCGAGGAAATCCGCCGTCGGCGAGGCGGCTGGTTCGACCCTGAACTGGTCGATGCCTTTCTCGCCCTCTCGGAGCGCGAAGGCTTCTGGCAGACGCTGCGCGCCCCCGATCTCGACCACCAGGTTCTCGCACTGGAGCCCGCGCAATGCTGCGTGCCGCTGGACGAAGACTATCTGGACGAAATCGCCGCCGCCTTCGGTCAGATTGTCGATGCCAAGAGCCCCTACACCGCCGGACACAGCGCCCGCGTGGCACTCTATGCCGACCACATCGCCACCCAGCTTGATTTCGCGCCCGAGCGCCGCCGCTGGCTGTACCGCGGCGCACTGCTCCACGATGTGGGCAAGCTCGGCGTGAGCAATGCGATACTCGACAAGGCCGGAAAACTCGACGCGGCCGAATGGCAGGCCGTGCAGATGCATGCCACCTACACAGAGCGCATTCTGGGACGGATCAGCGCCTTCTCCGAGCTGGCCCGCGTCAGCGCCGCGCATCACGAGCGGCTCGACGGCACCGGCTACCCGCGCCGCCTTACCGCCGAACACATTGCTCTGGAAACCCGCATCATCACCACCGCCGACATCTTCGACGCCATTTCCGCCGACCGGCCCTACCGCGGCGCCGTGCCCATCCCGGAAACCCTGCAGATCATGTCCAAGACCGTGGGCACCGCGCTCGACCCCCAGTGTTTCGACGCGTTGTGCAAAGCCGTGGAACTGCTGGAGCGCCCGATACCGGAACCCATGGCCCTCGCCGCCTGAAGTGCAGCGCTGCTAGGGGAGCACCGCACAGGGAGGCACCGTCTCAGCGCTGGGCTGGCATGGCCACATAAATTTCCACCCGCCGGTTGGCGGCGCGGCCCTGCACCGTGGCGTTGCTCGCCACCGGGTTTTGCGGGCCCAGGCCCTGGGTGGTGACGCGCTGCGCCGCCACGCCGCGCGACACCAGGAAGTTCTTCACCGTCAGCGCGCGGTTTTCAGAAAGCGGGTAGTTGATCGCGTCGGTTCCCGTGTTGTCGGTGAAACCGAACACCTGCACGGTTTCAGAAGGGTTCTGATTCAGGCCGGTGGCCAGGCTTTCCAGAATGGGATACATGCGCGGGTTGAGCTGCGCGCTGCCCGTGGCAAAGCCTGCATCGGCCGGCACGTTCATCTTGAGACGATTGTCCTGCGTTTGCGTGACCTGCACGCCCGTCCCCGAGGCCTGCGCCTGAGCCTGCAAGTCCTGCTTTTGCTTCTCCAGATGCTGATTCCACAAATAGCCGCCTAAGGCGCCCACTGCCGCACCCGCTACCGCGCCAGTTGCGGCGCTCTTGCCGGTGTTGCCGCCCGCCGTCAAAGCGCCGATCACAGCCCCGGCAGCGGCGCCGATGCCCGCACCGGAGGCGGTGGTTTTCTGCGACTCATTCATGTTCGCGCAGCCGCCCAGCGACAGCGCGACGAGGCTGGCGGAGAGAACGACTGCCAGGGTTTTTTGGGACTTCATGAAGGGCTCCTTGTGCCAATGTGAAGAGGTCATGCCTTGTGACAAGTTTAGACGGGTTGGGAGGCGGATGAGGAACTGTGATGTCGAATTTTCAGTCTATGCTTGAAGCATGACAGGGTAGAAAGTCATCTTATGAACCGCGCCACTCCAACATCCCCATCCCCCGGCCGAAGCGCGTCAGACCATCAACCGCACTGGACGCTGGACTGGATCGATTACCCGCGTATCCGCACCGAGTCGGTTCACGACAACGTCGAACTGTTCTATCTGCTGGCCAGCGCTTCTTTTGTCGAGTCGGGCTCGGAAACCTACACCCGTAATCTGGTCGAACATTTCGACGCCTATCCCGCTATTTCCGACTGGCTGCAGCATCAGTGGGAACCGGAGGAACTGCAGCACGGCCGCGCGCTCAAGACCTATGTGCAGACCGTCTGGCCCGAGTTCGACTGGGAGGCAGCCTACGCTTCTTTTTTCAGCGAATACTCGCGCCTGTGCACCGTCGAAGAACTTGAAGACGACCGCGCACTGGAGCTCGTCGCCCGTTGTGTGGTGGAAACCGGCACGGCCACTTACTACCAGACCCTGCGCGACTTCACTTGCGAGCCGGTTCTCAACGAACTGGCCGAGCACATTCGTGTCGACGAGGTGCAGCACTACAAGCACTTTTACCGCTACTTCAAAGAGATCAACGCCGAGCGCAATCTGTCGCGCGCACGCATTCTCGGCGCGCTCAAGCGTCGGCTGGCTGAACTGCGCACCAGCGATTCCGATATCGCGCTGCGTCACGTCTGGCTGTTCCAGCCCCACTTCGATGCAGTCGGCGATGTACCTTTCGAGCATATCTGCCAACGTCTGCACCACCATGTGGGCGCGCGGCTTCCGATGGAGCAGGCGGTGAAGATGCTGCTCAAGCCGCTGGCGCTGCCGCACCGTATGGAGCATTTGATCGAGCGGCCTTTGACCCATCTGGCGCGGCGGGTGATGGCCGCGTGAATTCGGGCGCGAAAGCCCGCCGCGCGCTTCGTGGTTTCTCCCGTTGCACAGCAGGTGGATAACGCTCCGGCACATACCCGAGCGCCCTAGTCGGGCAAAGCATTTCGCCCGCTTTCACCCTTCAAAACCACGGCCTATATTGCGATGGTCAAAGCCGCATCAGGCCCGTTCGCAGTAAGTACCGGGCGTGCAGCGCGGTCAAGTGGCTCAGATGTCCATAACAATCGAGGAGATGCAAGATGCAAAAGTCCCTGCATATCGACCCTGACAAGTGCACGGGTTGCCTGCAATGCGAGATGGCCTGCTCGTATGAAAACTACGGAATTTTTAACACCTCAAAAAGTCGCATCAAGGTGTTCGATTTCCACGAGACTGGCCGCAAGGTGCCCTACACCTGCACCCAGTGCGACGAAGCCTGGTGTCTGCACGCCTGCCCGGTAGAGGCCATCAAGCTCGACGCCGCCACGGGCGCCAAGGTCGTGCTCGAAAATGTTTGCGTGGGCTGCAAGGTCTGCACCATCGCCTGCCCGTTCGGCACGGTGAACTATGTGGCCGATACCGGCAAGGTGCAAAAGTGCGACTTGTGCGGCGGCGAGCCGGCCTGCGCCGAAGCCTGCCCCACTGGCGCCATCACCTATATCGATGCCAGCTGGACCGGCTTGTCGCGCATGCAGCAATGGGCCGACAAGCTGGGCAACCAGAACGCCGCAGCCTGACCGCAATCACATTGAGGAGACGACCATGACCTGGGCCGGAAAAATTCTGCGCGTGAACCTCACGCAAGGCACCATCAAGAGCGAGCCGCTGAATAGGCAGTGGGCGCGCGAGTACATCGGCCAGCGCGGGCTGGCGACCAAGTATTTCGTCGAGGAGGTCGACGCCAAGGTCGATCCGCTCTCGCCCGACAACAAGCTGATTTACGCCACCGGGCCGCTCACCGGCACCATGGCGTCCACCGGCGGGCGCTATTCGGTGATTACCAAAGGCGCGCTGACCGGCGCGATCGCCTGCTCCAATTCGGGCGGCTACTTCGGCGCCGAGCTGAAGATGGCCGGATGGGACATGATCATCGTCGAAGGCAAATCGCCCAAGCCGGTGTATCTGTCCATCGAAAATGACAAGGCCGAACTGCTCGACGCCTCGCCGATCTGGGGCAAGACCGTGTGGGAAACCGAGCCCTGGATCAAGAACCATCACCAAGACCCGCTGATCCGCGTCAGCTCCATCGGCCGTGCGGGTGAAAACGGAGTGATGTATGCGGCCATCGTCAACGATCTGCACCGCGCCGCCGGTCGCTCGGGCGTGGGCACGGTGATGGGCAGCAAGAACCTCAAGGCCGTCGCGGTGCGTGGCACCCTGGGCGTGGGCAATGTGCGCGACCCCAAGGCGTTCATGGCTGCGGTCAACGCAGGCAAAAAAGTGCTGCACGACAACGCCGTCACCGGCCAGGGCCTGCCCAAATACGGCACCCAGGTGTTGATGAACGTGATCAACGAAATCGGCGCCCTGCCCACGCGCAACCACCGCGACGTGCAATTCGAAGGCGCGAAAGACATCTCCGGCGAAGCCATGCACGAGCCGCGCAAAACCGATGGCAAGCCCAATCTGGTTACCAATCAGGCGTGCTTTGGCTGCACCATCGCCTGCGGCCGCATCAGCAAGATCGACGAAACCCATTTCAGCGTCGAGAACAAGCCGCAGTATTGGGGCGCATCGGGCGGTCTGGAATATGAAGCCGCCTGGGCGCTGGGCTCGGCCAACGGCGTGAGCGACCTCGAGGCGCTGACCTACGCCAACTTCCTCTGCAACGAAGACGGCATGGACCCCATCACTTTCGGCGCCACCGTGGGCGCGGTGATGGAGCTGTACGACATGGGCCTGCTGACCAAGGAACAACTCGGCGTGGAAGCACCTTTCGGCTCGGCTAAGGCGCTGACTTACTTCGCCGAAATCACCGCCCGCGGCGAGGGCTTCGGCAAGGAACTGGCGCTGGGCAGCAAACGCCTGACGGCCAAGTACGGCCACCCGGAACTGAGCATGAGCGTCAAGGGCCAAGAGTTCCCGGCCTACGACTCTCGCGGCATTCAAGGCATGGGTCTGGCCTACGCGACCAGCAACCGCGGCGCCTGCCATCTGCGCGGTTACACGGTGGCTTCGGAAGTGCTGGGCATTCCGGTCAAGACTGACCCGCTGGTGGCCGACGGCAAACCCGAACTGGTCAAGGCGTTTCAGGACGCCACCGCCGTGTTCGACTCTGCCGGCATCTGCCTCTTCACCAGTTTCGCCTGGACGCTGGCCGACGTGCAGCCGCAGCTTGCCGCCGCCTGCCTGGAAGAGTTCACCATGGACGAGTTGAACACCATAGGCGAGCGCATCTGGAACATGGAGCGCGACTACAACAACCGCGCGGGCTTCACCGCCAAAGACGACACCTTGCCGCCGCGTCTGCTCAAAGAGCCCGCCAAGACCGGCCCGGCCAAGGGGCTGACCAACAAGCTGCCCGAGATGCTGCCCCGGTATTACGAGCTGCGCGGCTGGACTCCGGAAGGCACGCTCAAGCCCGAAACCCGCACGCGGCTCGGGCTTTGACTGGAGCCCCCTCCCCACGCGTGGGGAGGGTTGTGCACCCACCACCTCCCCTACGGTTTGGGGGGATGGTGGACGGCGTGAGATCGGCTCGGAATCGAGGCAGACCCCATGAAACATCACATCATCATCGGTAACGGCCCCGCGGGTGTCGTTGCTGCAGAAACCCTGCGCAAGCACAGCGCCACCGAAGACACCATCACCCTGATCGGCGACGAAGAAGGGCCGCCGTATTCGCGCATGGCGATTCCCTACCTGCTGCACGGCGACATCACCGAGCGCGGCACCTGGCTGCGCAAAGACCCGCAGCACTTCAGGCAGATCGGCGTCAGCCTGCGCCATGCGCGGGTGAAGTCGCTCGACGCGGCGCGCAAAACCCTCATCCTCGAATCCGGTGAAACGCTGTCCTTCGACACCCTGCTAATCGCCACCGGGTCCACGCCGACGCTGCCGCGTATTCCCGGCATTCACGCGCAGCGGGTGCATACTTGCTGGACACTGGAAGACGCCCGCGCCATCACCCAGTTCGCCGTGCCCGGCGCGCGGGTCATCCAGCTTGGTGCGGGCTTCATCGGCTGCATCATCATGGAAAGTCTGGTGCGCCGCCGGGTGCAGCTCACCGTGGTGGAAATGGGCGACCGCATGGTGCCGCGCATGATGGGTGAAACCGCCGGCGGCATGATCCGCGACTGGGTGCAAGACAAGGGCGTGACGGTGCACACCGGCGCGCGCATCGAGTCCATCGAATCCAACCCCAGCGATATGGCCGCCCCGTTGGCCGTGCGCCTGTCCACCGGCGAACGTCTGCCCGCCGATCTGGTGATTTCGGCGGCCGGCGTCAAGCCCAATATCGGTTTTCTCGAAGGCTCTGGCGTGCATTGCCTGCAAGGCGTGCTCACCGATGAACACCTGCAGACCAATGTTCCCGGCATCTTTGCCGCTGGAGATTGCGCCGAGGCGTTCGACATGCTTTACGGCAAGCCGATGGTCAGCGCCATCCAGCCCAACGCGGTCGATCAGGCTTATGTCGCAGCCATGAATATGGCCGGTCGGCGCACCCAGCTGCGCGGAGTGACGCAGATCAACGTGCTCGACACCCTGGGACTAATCTCCAGCAGCTTCGGCCAATGGCAGGGCGTGAAAGGAGGGCAAGGCGTGGAGCTGACCGACCGGGCAGGATACAAACACCTCAGCCTGCAATTCGAGGGCGATGTGATGGTGGGCAGCAACAGCATCGGCACGACGCAGCACATCGGCGTATTGCGCGGCTTGGTCGAAGGCCGGGTCAAGCTCGGCGCCTGGAAAGACCGCCTGCTGGCCGACCCCACCCGCCTGATGGAAGCCTACCTCGCCAGCGCGCAGGCGCAAGACCGTCGCGGCGATACGGTGCATCATTGAAGGCGAGTCACTCCCTCATGGATGCGCCCACCTCATCCCCTCTTGCCCAGGCTCAGCCTCAGACTGGCGTGCAAATCACGCTCAAGCTGATGGCCACCTTGACGGACTATCTGCCGCAGCCGCGGCAGGGCCATCAGATCACACTCAACATCGCGCCGGGCACCACCATTCAAGACGTGGTGGAGCGCTTTCGCCTGCCCTGGAAGCTGGTGCATTTGGTTCTGGTGAATGGTGTTTATATCGCGCCCGACCAGCGCGACACCCGCGTGCTACAGGAAGGTGAAACCCTGGCGATCTGGCCGCCCGTCGCTGGAGGCTGAGCACACTTCATGTACGGCCTAGGCGCCCCTGCTCATTGCGAACTCGATATGGCCATCACCCGCAGCGCGTTTGCGCGGCAGCTGACGATGGCGTTCCCCACTCTGCGCGCCGACGGCCCACAGGCTTACTCAGGGCATGATGCAGGTTGCGACTGGCACATCCGCCTGCATCCTGCCGAGCCCACCCGGCTGGGGCTGATCGTGCTCGAACGCTGGCTGGCCGAGGTGTCGCTCACTGCCGCAGACCCCGCCAAGCGCAGGGCGTGGTGGCAGCAGTTCACCGCCCATTTTCAAAAAGGCGGGGGGTAGCGCCCATCAAGCTCTGCGCATCAAGCTGCACCTGCTCGGCGCTTCGCAGAATGTCTTGCAGAATCTGCGGCACCTCGAAAACCGCCCGGTTGCGATACGCGGCCACGCGCGCGCGGCTCGCGGCAAGATCGTCGAGAAACGCGGGCAGCGCCGCCTCGATGCCGCGAAAGCTTGGCAGCACCAAGCCGAAGCCATTTTCACGCACCCAATCGGTGTTGTAGCGCTCCTGCGGCATAGTCCACGCGTTGCGCGTGACGATCACCGGCAGGCCCAGATGCAGCGCCTCGCTCAAGGAACCGGGGCCCGGCTTGCCGATGAAAAAATCGCCCAGCCGCATCACCTCGGCCACGGCGCTGGTAAAGCCCATCACATGGCGCGGCGCGGTAGTCGGCAAGGCGCGCAATTTGGTCGCCAGCTTGGCGTTGTGACCGCACATGAAAATGAGTTGAACATCGGGCAGGCGCTCGGCGATGGCCAGCATGCTGCGCGAGCCGTGCCCCCCGAACATCACCACCCCCACCGGACGCTGCGGATCAAAACCCATGGCCTGCAGACTGGCCGCCCGGTCGAAATCTACCGGCTCGGCGTAGAAATCGGGGCGAATGATCATGCCCGAGGTCGCATGCACTTTCTCGGCATCGAACCCGGCCTGCAAAGCCTGCTGCACGGCATGCGCCGAGCCGCAGATGAGGTGTTGGTCTTGCCCCTGTTCCATCCAGAAATGAGGCGGGAAATCGGCCAGATCGGTCAACAGGGTCACATAGGGCACGCCGGGCAAAGTGGCCGTCAGGCTCTCGAACAGCGAACGGTTGAAATTGGGAATCAGCGACACCACCAGATCGGGCTCGGTGCGCAGCCAATGCAGCTTGAGAATTTTGAGCAGGGTGGGATGCAGCAGCCGCAACGCCCCTTGCAGCAGCTTGAGTTCGTGCCGCAGGCCGATGGTGAGGCCGCGCGCCAATCGGGCGTTGTAATAGTCTTCCGGAGAGAAGGTGTATTTGCGTAGCGTGCCCTGCGGGTCGAGCACGTCGGTGAGGTTGACCAGCCGAACCTGCCAAGGCAAACCCGACTGCGCAATGCTTTTTTCCAGGGCCAGAGCCGAGGCGCGGTGGCCGCCTCCGGCGTTGAAATAAATCAGATCGATGTTTTTTGTGGGCATGATGTTTTGCAGCGAACCCGAAGATATCTACTTCATGTGACGAAATTACCACGTCATGGTTTCACGGTGCAGCGGTAATTTTGTAAATTTCGCGCAGTCCGGATTGAGAAAGTGCGCAAAATCAGGTTCCATATCGTGTGATGACGGAAATAAATCCGCTCTTCAGCCCCTTAGGAATATTGTGCAGAACGCTTTGCCGGTTTTACTCGCGACCGAGCAGACCCGCTTGGATGCGCCGGGCTGCTGAAGCCTGAAACGGCTTTAGGTTCCGTTTCAGCCCTTGAGGTTTTCCCACTGCAACACGGCGCCCGCCGGGGTGTCGGCGCGCAGGCGCTGGCCGATGACGGCATCCAGCTCGGCGGCGGGAATGCCGCTGGCGGGGCGGCGCAGTTGCAGGTGTTCGCGCTGCAGCACGGCGTCTGCGGGCAGGGCCGTGGCCAGCACCACGCTGCGGCGGGCCACGGCGCGCACGTCGATCTCGTCAGGCCGCGGGGCCTTGATGCCGTCGCCCAGCATGGTCTCGATGCGGCGGATGTCGCGCGCCAGCGCGGCGAACTCGGCCGGTTCGCTGGAAGCGCGATGGTCGGGGCCGGGTAGATTGCGGTCGAGGGTGATGTGCTTTTCGATTACGCAGGCGCCCAGGGCCACGGCGGCAAGCGCGGCGGCATTGCCCAGGCTGTGGTCGGAATAGCCGGTGGGCAGGCCGGTCTCAGTGCGCAGGGTGGCGATGGCGCGCAGATTGAGCGCGTCATCCGGCGCGGGGTAGGCGGAGGTGCATTGCAGCAGGGTGAGCGCAGAGGCCCCCACGCTCGTGCTTTGCCCTCGCTGCCCCCCGAGGGGGCTGCCCCCCCCGCCTTGGGGCGGCCCGGCAGCGGGGTCAGGCGTGTCTTCGCAGAGGGGTGAACCATATAGCGCCCACGCCGCCCGTACCCAGCCGACGGCCTGCTTGACTTCGGCCAGGGTGGCCATGCCGGTGGAGAGAATGAGCGGCAAGCCGGTGGCGGCGGCCTTGGCGAGCAGCGGGCGATTGACGATTTCGCCGGACGAAATTTTCAGCCGCCGCACGCCGAGGCTGACCAGCAGATCGACCGCGTCTTCCGAGAACGGGGTGGACATGAACTCGATGCCCACGCGCGCGCAATGCGTGGCGATGATCCGGTGTTGCTCGGCGCTGAGTTCGAGCTTGCGCAGCATGGCGAATTGATCGGTCTCGCCGGTGGCGCCTTGCTGGTAGGCGGCGGTGGCGGTGCCGGGCAGCGCGAGGTCTTCGGCGCGGAAGGTCTGAAACTTGACCGCGTCGGCCCCGGCGGCGCGGGCGGCGTCGACCAGTTGCAGCGCGAGGTCGAGTTGGCCGTTGTGGTTGACGCCGGCTTCGGCAATGAGAAAGACGCGGTTGTTGGGCATGTCAGGGTTTGAAATGCTGCTGGGTGTAACGCCACTCGGCTAGGGCGAAATCGTCGGCCGTATCGATGTCCACCGACCGCTCGGGCGGCATGATGCAGGCAGCGACCGTCACGCTCCACAGGCCGTGCTGCGCGGCGTGAGCCAGGGCTTCGCGTCGCCAGACGTAGATCGAGCCATTGAGCGCCCAGACTTTGGGCGCGCTCTGGCGGGCGGTGAGGCCGCCGCCCTTGCTGATGCTGACGCTGCCGTCGGGCTGCTCTTCGACGAGGTTGAAATAGGGGTTGAAGCCGCAGTCGAACACGCTGAGCACCAGCCCCGGCGCGTCCGGGGCATCGGCGCGGGCGAGGCAGCCGTCGAGATCTGCGGGGATGCGCAGCGGCGAGGTGGGTTGCAGATCGACGATGCGGGTGAAGATGCTCCGCTGCGCTTCGAGATAGGCCACGAGGTGTTCGATGACCGGAAGCTTGGGTGTGTCGTCGCGTGCCAGTTCCGCCGGGCGCAGATAAGGCACCACGGCGCCTGCCTCGCGGGCGATGTGCGCGATCTCTGGGTCGTCTGTGGACACATACACGGCGCTGATGGCGGGGTGCCGCAGCGCAAAGCGGATGCTGTGCGCGATGAGCGGCAGGCCCGCGAAGGGCAGAATGTTCTTGCCCGGCAGCCCTTTGCTGCCGCCGCGGGCGCAGATCGTGGCGATGGTGGTCATGGGCTCAGGCCGGGGCAGGCGGAGTGAGGTGTGGATGGGCTGCGAGCAGGGCCAGGGCCTGCTCGCTCACCTGGTCGGCGGCGGTGTTGGGCGCCCCCACGCTCGGGTTTTGCCCTCGCTGCCCCCCGAGGGGGTCATCCCCACCCCGGCCCTCCCCACAAGTGGAGAGGGAGCGGCCACTCCTCCCCCACGGCGTGGGGGAGGTTGGGAGGGGGAGACGCCCGCCTTGGGGCGGTCCGGCGGCGGGGCCGTCGCGGACGGCTGCGCGCTCCATGCTGGGCTGCGCGAGCAGGGCATCTAGCGTCTGCGGCAGATCGGTCAGGTGACAAGCGGCATCGGCCACGCCCAGCGCGAGATAGGGCATGGCGGGCGCGGTGATGGAATCGAGCAGTTGCAGCACGCGCCTGCCCGCCAGATGGGCTTCGAGCGCGACAGTAGAGGTGCCGGTGATGACGGCGTCCACCGCGTGCAGCAGCGGGTGCAGAGGCTCGGGCGGTAGGGACAGGCGGAGTTGCGGGTCGTCGTGCCGAGCAGGCAGGGTTTGCGAAGGGTGCGGCCGCACGATGAGGGTCCAGTCGGGATGCGCGCGCACGCTGTCGAGGCAAGCCTGCAGCACGCGTTCGGGCAGGCGCGGGTCGCCGCGGCGACCGGGAGAGGCCGGATGCGTGGCGGGCTCGGGCTGCAGCGCAAGCAGGATGAGGCGTTGCGGTGGAGCACCCAGCTCGGCGCGCAAGGCAAGCCCGGCCGCGCGGGTTTGCGGGGCATGGAGGGCATCGAAGGCCGGGTTGCCGGTGATGGCGATGCGCTCGGGCGGCCATCCGGCCCGGACGAGGTTGTCGCGCACGGCTTCAGACAGCACGCAGACCCGGCTGGGATAGCGCTTGCGCGCGGCGAAGGCATCGCCCGGCAAGGCGAACAGATCGAGCATGACCAGGCTGGGAATACCGGCCTCGGTGGCGGCATCGACCGCGGCAGATTCGCTGCGCGGTGAATTGGTCGCCAGTACCAGATCGGGCTGCAGATGGGCAACGATGCGGCGAAAGAAGTGCAGCGGGTGGAAGCCTTGCCGACCTTTGGCAGCGAGCAGCGCGTCGGCTGCGGCAAAGCCGAGTTGTTGCCGCAGGTCCAAGGCGTTGATGCCCAGATACGCCACGGTTTCGGCTTCAAGAATGTCGGGATGGGTGTTGCCCGGCTGCAGCGCGCGGCCCAATGCCAGGGCCTGGGCTTGTTCTTCGGGCGATAGCAAGTGCAGCAGATCGGCATAGCCCAGCGGCGCCTCACCCGCATCGCGCGCCACGCGGGCTGCGGTGGTGAGGGCCAGCAGAGTGATGTCGAGATCGGGCTGCCGTGAGCGCAACGCCCGCAGCACCGGCAGCATCATGGCGATGTGGCCGCCGCCATAGGCCACGGCGAGGATGCGCTGCGCCCGGCTCATGCGGGAAGCTCGGGCTCGAATTGCTGCGCCCACAGTTCCAGCGCCGCCAGGGCGCGCAGTTCGCGGGTGTGGTTCGCTGCGCCCGAGACATGGTCGTCGAACAGCTTGCGCACCGTGTTGGCTTCGAACAGCCGCGCGCCGAGCGCGTTCGGGGCGAACAGCAATTCGGCCAGCCAGGCCTTGCGCGGCCCGCGAAACCACTCGCCGATGGGAACGGTGAACATCTGCTTTTTGCGGTGCGCGAGGTCGGCGCCGATGAGGGGCTCGACCGCGCGCTTGAACCAATGCTTTTTGTCGCCGTCCTTCAGCTTGGTGTCGCCGGGCGCGCGGAAGGCGAACTCCATCAGGCGCCAATCGAGAAAGGGCGTGCGCGCCTCCAGTGACACCGACATGCCCATGCGGTCGGGCTTGACGAGGTTGTTGCCGGGCAGCAGCAACATCATGTCCAGAAACAGCATCTGGTTGACGCGGTCGAAGTGCGACGCCTGCTCGAACCAGGGCGCGGCCACGTCGCGCTCGCTGTCCACATCGGCCAGCTTGGCGCGCAGCCAGGGCTGCAGCAGCGCGGCGCGGGCCTGCGCGCCGAACAGGCCGGTGTGCTCCACGTAGTGCCGCGCGAAGTCGGCCGCAGGCAGATCACGCAGCGCGGGGTCGGCCATGAAGCTGGCGTATTTGTCGTAACCGGCGAACAGCTCGTCGCCGCCGTCGCCGGTGAGCACGACTTTCACATCTTGAACGGCGAGTTGGCTGACGCTGCGCGTGGGCATGAACGAGGCATCGCCGTGCGGCTGGTCGCAGTGCCACAGCGCGCGGGCCCAGTCGTCGAGCATGTCGGGCTGCACGATGCGCTCGCGGTGCGTGGCGCCGAAGCGCTGCGCGGCTTCGCGTGCGTAGGGCGATTCGTCGAAGCGCGGGTCGGGAAAGCCGATGCAGAAGGTGCGCGCAGGTTCGCGCACATGCCGCGCCATGAGCGCCACGACGGTGCTGGAATCGACCCCGCCCGAGAGAAAGGCGCCGAAGGGCACGTCGGCGCGCAGTCGCAGGCGCACCGCGTCGTCGAGCAGGTCGAGGAATTCTTCCTGCCACGCGCTGAAGGTTTGCGGCGCAGGTGTCTGCTCCGCGAGGCTCCACCAGCGGCGCGTGTGGCTGCCAGCGCCATCGACGGTGAGCACCGTGCCCGGCATGACGTGGCGCACGCCCGCGAACAGAGTGAAGGGCGGCGGAACGTAGTTGTAGGCAAGGTAGTGCTGCAGCGCGGGCAGATCGAGCGCGGGCCGGCCCGGCAGCGCGGCGAGCACGGCCTTGATCTCGGAGCCGAACAGCACCTGCCTGCCGTCGTCGTGCACGAACAGCGGCTTGACGCCGATGCGGTCGCGCACCAGATGCAGCCGGGGATTTTCTGGATCGCGCCCATCCCAGATGGCGATGGCGAACATGCCATTGAGCCGCGGCAGAAAGCCCAGTCCTTCGCGTTCATACAGTCGCAGCAAGACCTCGGTGTCGCTGTGATCGGAGTGGAAGCGCACGCCCTGGCGCTGCGCCTCAGCGCGCAGTTCCACATGGTTGAAAATCTCGCCGTTCTGCACCAGGGCGATTCGCCCGTCGTCGCTGACGAAGGGCTGGTGACCACCGGCGAGGTCGATGATGGAGAGCCTTCGGTTGCCGATCGTCACGCCCGAAGCGGTGAAGGCGCCGCTGTCATCCGGCCCGCGATGAACCAGGCTGGCGTCCATCGCGGCGAGGGTTTGCTCACTCAGGTTCAGGCCGGTACGGTCGAAAAATCCATAAATTCCACACATGGCGGGATTGTCGCGCTTTGACGGCGCGGGTCAGTTTCACGGGTCAGTTGGCGTTGCGCCGGAACAGTTGCACCACGGTGAGGCCGATGATGCGCAGATCGACCAGCAGGCCGTGGTGTTGTGCGTAGTCGAGATCGGCCTGCAGCCGCTGCTGCGGTGTGGCGCTCGAGCGGTAGAGGGCCTGCGCCAGCCCGGTGATGCCGGGGCGCACGCGGTGGCGCAGCGCCCATTGTTCTGCGGTGTAGTTGGCGCGCTGCGCCGGCACGTCGGGCCGTGGGCCGACCAGGCTCATGTCGCCGCGCAGCACATTGAGCAGTTGCGGCAGTTCGTCGATGCTCGTGCGCCGCAGGATGCGGCCGACGCGGGTGATGCGGGGATCATTCTGGCTCGTGTTGTAGGGGCCGCGTTGCGACGCGTCCACCACCATGCTGCGGAATTTGTAGAGCTTAAAGGGCTGCGTCCCACGTCCCACGCGGGTCTGGGCGAACAGCACCGGGCGGCCGGAGTCGAGCCACACGGCCAGCGCCGCCGCGACCATCAGCGGCGAGAGTAGCAACAGCGCCAGCAGCGCCAACAAGATGTCGAACAGACGTTTGGCCACGGAGGTTCAGCGCGGCGTCAACGTTGGCCCAGACTCTGGGCGACGCGGGTGATGAGGTCGATGGCCAGCAGGCGGTCGTTTTCGATCTCGGCGGGCTCGCGCTGCGCCAGCACCTGAACGGCATGATGCAGGCGATGGATTTCAGCGGCATAGATGGCCCGCCAGTCGGAATCGGGGGCTTCGATGCGCTCGCGGTTGAAGGTGCGCGACAGAATCACGCTGCGCGAGCCCAGCCTTAAGTGCTCGCCCAGCACCACACGCCCGGGCAGCAGGCCTTCGTCCAGCCGGGCGATGCCGCCGAAGCCGAAGCGTTTGCCCTGCTGCTGCGCCACGGCGGCGACGCGATCGACCACGCCGTCCGCCAGCGGCTGGAACATGAAGCGCAGGCCCAGTTCTCGGTGCAGATCGTTGAGACCGACGTAGATTTCGTCCAACGCGTCCAGACCCGCCCACTGCGGCAGGCTTTGCAGCGCATCGCGGGTTTCGAGCAGGGCGATGGTCTGGGCACGACCGGCCACCAGGGCGACGAACTGAGCCACGGCGTCGGCACTGCGGAACATCGGCAGCATGAGGTGGCTGGCGCCGCTGGCGATGGCCTGATCGATCTCGTTGGCGCTGGCCTCATGCAGGGGATTGATGCGCACGATCAGCGCCGCTTTCGGTACGGCCTGACGCACGCGGGCCACGTCCTGCGGCACATGGTCGGAAATGAAGGTGCCCAAGCCGCCCTGGCGCTCCTGCTTGCCGTGCTGCTCCAGATCGACCATGATCCGCGTCACGCCGCAGCCCACGGCGAAAGCGGCAAAGTCGGGATCGTTGGTGATTTGGATAAAGTCCATCTTGAGCAAGGTTCAGGCAGCGCGGCGTAGCCGACGGGAAGTGTAGCGATCGCGCACCAGCCGTCCCAGCGGATCGAAGCGCAGCAAGGCCCACACGCCGGCGGCGAACAGCACCGCGGCCAAGGCCAGATCCAGCGCCCAGGGCAGCGGCATCGATCGCAGCGCAGCGCCTGCCGCCGCCAGCACCAGCAGCGCAGCCAGCAACACACCCGCGTTGCGCCACTGCGCATCGGCCTGATGGCGCGCCAGCCGCCACCACAGCACCGCGGTGGCTGTCCCCCAGGCGGCGCCATACGCCGCCAAGCCGCGCCAAGACGTGACCGGCAGCAGGGCGCCAGCGAGGGCGAGCGCGGCGAGCCCCGCGCCGTAACCCAGCACCTGATCGGCGATACGGCGGTGGCTGTTGAGCCGCGTGGCCAGTACCAGTTGCGCGGCCTGCAGCGGCAACAACAGCAAGATCCAGCGCATGGCTTCGGTGACCTGCTGCTGGGCCTCGGCGGTCATGCGCCCCCAGCCGAACAGCAGGCGAATGACGCCCGGCGCCGCCACCATACCCGCCAGTGCGATGAGGGCGGAAAGCCACAGCATCGCCCGCAGCCATTGGCGCGTCTCCAACTGCGCGCGGGCGGAATCGCCCTGGCTCTCCGCCGCACTCAGGCGCGCCAGCGCCAGCGCCGAAGCAACGGCGAAAACGGTATGCAGCGGCAACTCGCCCACCCGCTGCGCATACTGAAACACCCCGAGTTGCCCCGGCCCCGCATCCGACATCAGGGCGCGCGCCGCCAGGGTGTAGAGCACCGTCAGCCCGGAGGCCGCGAGCGCCAGACCGAGCGCGTGCAGGCTGGCGGCGTCCGGCCAGGTGCGGCCCGGTGCCGCTGCGGGCAGCGCGGCGCGACTGGCCTTGCGCATCAGCAGCAGTCGCGCCAGCGCCGCGATCACCACCCCGCCGGCCACCCAGGCGAACTGGCCGGTTTGCGCCGCAACGATCAGTCCGCCGATCAGTCCGAGGTTGAACACCACCTGACCCGTGTACTGCCACTGCAAGCGCCCCTGGGCCTGCAGCATGGCGTTGCCCACCATCGCCACCGCCCCGGCAGGCAGGGCGACCAGGGCCGACCACCCCAGCGTCTGCGCCGCCAGCGCCGCCTCCGGTGCATTCAGCCCGGGGGCGAGCAGATGCACGATCGCAAGCCGCTCCCACCACACGACCATGCCCGCCAGGATGAACAGCAGGGCAGCCAGCCGCGACCAGCGCGCGCCCTCCGCCGCGATATGCGCCGCACCGCGCCCGGCCATGCGCGGCACCATCACGGCCGGAATGGCCGCCCCCCACAACAGACTCACCGCGAGATCGGGAAAGGACAGCACCACCAGCGCGGCGTCGGCGTGGCCGCTCAGGCCGAATTGCGTGGCCACCACCACGTCACGCACCAGCCCCAGCAGGCGGCTGGCCGCCAGAAGCAGCAGGCTGAGCGAGAAAATGCGCAACATCGACATGGACGGGCATTGTGCCTGCGACAGTCTCCTAGGCCGATGGGAAACACAAGGGGGCTTTACGCGCTCATCGAAGTATGTCTATAATTTTGGTTCTTTAGCGCCCGTAGCTCAGTTGGATTAGAGTACTTGGCTACGAACCAAGGGGTCGTGGGTTCGAATCCTGCCGGGCGCACCAGTTAAAAGCCGAACGCCTGAACCAGTCCTGGTTCAGGCGTTTTGTTTTTTGCGTCGCCCGGTCAGCGAAGGAGATGCGGCATGGCGACTGCGCATCACTGGTAAAAAGTGAGCAGGGTGAACAGTCCACAATAAGGGCTGTATGACCTGCTCCTGTTCTCTCTGCCCATGACCGACGATATCCGCCCCGGCTTGTTCATTCTGCAGGGCAATCGCCTGGAATTGCTGCGCGATGCCCTGCTGGAATGGCTGGCGCAGCAGCCGCTGGCGCCGCTGGAGGAAGAGGTCATTCTGGTGCAGAGCAATGGCGCTGCGGAGTGGCTTAAGATGGCGCTGGCCGCGCAGGGCGGCATTTGCGCCGCTACGCGGGTGGAACTGCCCGGACGGTTTCTGTGGCGCACCTATCGGCAGGTGCTGGGGCGTGCGGCCACGCCGTCGCAATCGCCGCTGGACAAGCCGCTGCTGACCTGGCGCTTGATGCGACTTCTGGGTGCCCCCAGGGCCGAGCTAAGCCCGGCCCGCCCCCCGTGGGAGTCAAGGAAACTTGAGGCGGCCCAGCGTTTCCATGAGGGCAGCACGCTCGATGTGGCCGTTTGCGCCCCGCTGCTCCAATATCTGCAAGATCAAGATCTGCCGCGCCGCCTGCAACTGGCTCAGCGTCTGGCCGACCTCTACGACCAGTATCAGATCTACCGCGACGACTGGCTCGACGCCTGGGCACAGGGCCGCGATGTGCTCATCGATGCGCTCGGGCGCGCGACGCCCTTGCCCGAAGATCAGCGCTGGCAGGCCTGGCTGTGGCGCCGGGTTTTGGCCGAGCTGAGCGAAACGGAGCGTCAATCCACCCGTGCGCAGGTGCAGCGCGCCATGCTGCAGGCGCTGAATACGGCCGATAACGCAGCAAGCCCGACCCGACCCGCGCTGCCGCGCCGGGTGGTGCTGTTTGGCGCTTCGCATCTGCCTGCCGTGGTGCTCGATGCCCTGGTGGCGCTGTCGCGGTATGTGCAGGTGCTGATCGCGCTGCCCAATCCCTGCCGTTATCACTGGGCCGACATCATCGAGGGCCGCGAGCTGCTGCGCGCGGCACCGGCTCGCAGGCCGCTGCGGGCGGGCGACCTGGCGCAGGTCAGTCTTGAGGCCATGCACGCCCACGCTCACCCGCTACTGGCGGCCTGGGGGCGGCAGGGCCGCGATTTCATGCGCCAGCTCGATGCCTTCGACGAGCAGGCGAACGCGGCAGACAGGCCAGGCCTGCCGCGGCACGACCTGTTCGACGACGCGCCCGGTGACACGCTGCTCGAACAGATGCAGGCCGCCATCCGCGATCTGCTGCCCTTGCCCGAACATCCGCGCAAGCCCATTTCTGCAGCGGATCGTTCGGTGGTGTTTCACATCGGCCACAGCGCGCAGCGCGAAGTCGAAATCCTCCACGACCAGTTGCTGCATCTGCTGGCGCAGCCCGGCGGCGAGCGCCCGCTGCGGCCGCGCGACATCGTGGTGATGACGCCCGATATCGCCCCGTTCGCCCCGGCCATCCGGGCGGTGTTCGGCCAGTATCCGCCGGGGGATGCGCGCTTCATTCCCTTCGACATCGCCGACCTGTCGGCGCGGGCGACCGAACCGCTGCTGCTCGCGCTGGACTGGCTGCTGCGCCTGCCGCAAGAGCGCATTCTGGCCTCCGACATCAGCGCCTTGCTCGATGTACCGGCCATTGCCCGGCGCTTCGGCCTGAGGCCCGAAGACCGGCCAAGGCTGACGCAATGGATCGCCGGCGCGGGCGTGCGCTGGGGGCTGGACGTCGACCATCGCGCCCATCTCGGCCTGGGCGCCTGCGGCGAGCAGAACAGCTGGCGCTTCGGCCTGCGCCGCATGCTGCTGGGCTATGCCGGGGCGGGCGAAGACGGCTTTGAGAACATCGTGCCCTTCGACGAAATCGGCGGGCTGGATGCCGCCCTCGTTGGGCCGCTGGCCGATCTGCTCGACGTGCTGCAAGCCTGGTGGCGTACGGCCCTGCAAAGCGCCACGCCGGGCCAGTGGGCGCAGCACGCGCGCGATCTGCTCGACGCCATCAGTCTGCCGCAAGACCTGCGCGAGCGCGAAACCCGCGCCCGCCTCGACGATGCGCTCTCGACCTGGCTCGACCATTGCGCCGCCGCGCGGTTCGACGAAGCCGTGCCGCTGCAGGTGCTGCGCGAGAGCTGGCTGAGCGGGCTGGACGAGGCCGCGGGCGGCGGGCGCTTTCTCGCCGGTGGGGTGACCTTCTGCACCCTGATGCCGCTGCGCGCCATTCCCTTCGAAGTCGTCTGCCTGCTGGGCATGAACGAGGGCGACTACCCGCGCCGCAGCCCGCGCAGCGACTTCGATCTGCTGCATCAGCCCGGGCAATACCGGCCCGGAGATCGCGCCCGGCGCGAAGACGATCGCTACCTCATGCTCGAAGCGCTGCTGTCGGCGCGGCGCATGCTCTATGTGAGCTGGGCCGGGCGCAGCCCGCGCGACAACACCGAGCAGCCGCCGTCGGTGCTGGTGGCGCAGTTGCGCGACTATCTCGCCGCGGGTTGGCAAGGCGAAGAACAGCGCGATCTGCTCGCGCAGCGCACCACCGTCCATCCCCTGCAACCCTTCAGCCGCCGCTACTTCGAGGGCGACGCCGCGCTGTTCACCTATGCCCGCGAATGGCGGCAGGCGCATGGTGGTGTGGCCGAGAACGGGCACGGGAACGGAAATGGGCCGATGCCGTTCGAGCCGCTCACCGAACCGCTGAGTCTGCAGCAACTGGCCCGCTTCCTGAAAAATCCGGTCAAGGCGTTTTTCCGTACCCGGCTCGACGTGGTGTTCGATGAACTGCAGACGCAGGACGACGACGAAGTCTTCGCGCTCGACGGGCTCGACCGCCACAGCCTGCTCAGCCACTTGATCGACGATCCGCAGGCCGCCGTGCATGAAGGCATCGAGGCCGCCGTCGCGCGCCGGGTGCGCCAGTTGCAGGGCGGCGGGGCGCTGCCCCTGCGCGCGCTGGGCGGCAGAGTGGCGCAAGGTCTGGAGCAAGAGGCGCTGCCGCTGCTGCGCAGTTGGTCCGAGCTGGCGCAGGCCTATCCGCAGGCGGTGGACAAGCGGGCGTTGATCGTCGAGTACCAAGACCTGCGGCTGGACGACTGGCTCGACGGCTTGCGCACAGGCGGCCAAAGCCCGATCTGGATGCAGCTCAGCGCTTCGAGACTGAGCGATGGCAAAGCGCAGGCGCGCACCGAAAAGCTGATCGACGCCTGGGTGCGGCAGTTGGCGGCCAGCGCCTGCGGTCATGCGGTGCAGGGC
Source organism: Thiomonas sp. OC7 (assembly GCF_900634595.1). Taxonomy (NCBI): domain Bacteria; kingdom Pseudomonadati; phylum Pseudomonadota; class Betaproteobacteria; order Burkholderiales; genus Thiomonas; species Thiomonas sp. OC7. The sequence continues at coordinate 1,345,609 of NZ_LR131953.1, forward strand.
GTGCTCATTGGCGTCGATGCGCGGGTGGATCTGCCGCCGCTGCCCGCGGATGAGGCCAGAGATCACCTTCACACCCTGCTGGCCGCCTGGCAAGAGGGCATGCGTCGCCCGCTGCCGTTCACCGCCCGCACCGCGTTAGCTGAGCTGAAAAATGGCAAGGGGCAAGAGGTCTATGAGGGCGGCTATTCCACCTCGGGTGAAGTCGAGGAACCCTGCCTCGCGCGCACCTTCCCCGACTTTGCCAGCCTGAGCGCCGATGGGCGCTTCGAGACTTACCAAGCCAAGCTGTTCCAGCCCTTGTTCGACTGGGCGGCGCGGGCCGTTGTCATCCGCCACGGCCAGACGCCCGCTGCGGGCACGAAAGAGGCCGCATGACTGCCATCCCGGATCCCCTCGATGCCCTGACCTTGCCCCTGCAGGGCAGCCGCCTCATTGAAGCCAGCGCGGGTACCGGTAAGACCTGGACCATCGCCGCCCTCTACCTGCGCCTGGTGCTGGGCCACGGCGACGAAGCTAGCGCGTTTGCCCGCCCGCTGAGTCCTGAGCAGATTCTGGTGATGACCTTCACCCGCGCCGCCACGCGCGAACTGGCCGAGCGTATTCGGGCGCGTCTGGTGGAGGCGGCGCAGTGCTTCCAGGGCACCATTGCACCCAAGGCGGACGATGAATTTCTGCTGCGCCTGCTGGACAGCTATCCGCCGGGAAGTGCGCGGCAGACCGCCGCCTGGCGCCTGGCGATGGCGGCGCAGGCGATGGATGACGCGGCCGTGTTCACCATCGATGCCTGGTGCCAGCGCATGCTGCGCGAACACGCCTTCGACAGCGGTCATTCCTTCGACGAAGATCTGGTGGCCGACGAAGGCGAACTCACCACGCAGGCCGTGCGCGACTTCTGGCGGCAGCAGGTCTATCCGCTTTCAGGCGCGGCGCTGGGCGGCGTGCTCCAGGTGTGGCCGGACGTCGGCGCGCTGGAGGGCGAGGTGAAAACGCGGCTCCGCGCAGCCCAGGCCGGGGCGCCGCCGGTCGTTGTCAAGGACGCCTCGCTGCTCGACCTCTGGCAGCGGCTGGGCGAGCCGCAGCAGGCGCAGGTGAGCACGCTCAAGGCGCAATGGGCCGAGCGTATCGCGAGCATGCGGCAATGGCTGTGTGCGCTGGTGCAGTCCGAGGCCAACCCGCTGAGCAAGAACAAATATGGTTTGAAAAGTGTTTGCGGCTGGTTTGACGCGCTGCAAGCCTGGCTGGATGAGCCCGCGCAGCAGCGGCCCGATCTCGACGATAAAGAATGGGCCAAGCTCACGCCCGACGGCTTGCGCGCTGGCTGCAACCAGGGCAAGCAGGTGGAGCCGCCGACCGCGTTCAACGAGGTCGAGACGCTGCGCGCGGCGCTGGCCGATCTGGCGGACCTCGTTCCCGAACTGCAGACCTATGCGGCCGCGCAGGTCGATGTCCGGCTGCGTGCGCTCAAGGCGGCCAGCGGTCAGTTCAGTTTTCACGATCAGCTCGAACGTCTCCATGCGGCGCTGGCCGGGCCGCAAGGCGAGCGGCTGCGGGCGCGCATTCTGGAGCAATATCCCGTTGCGCTCATCGACGAATTTCAGGACACCTCGGCGCTGCAGTTCAGCATGTTTGATCGCCTCTACGGCATCACCACGGCGCAGACTTCGCAGAGCGCCGTGCTGCTCATCGGCGACCCCAAGCAGTCGATCTACGCTTTTCGCGGCGCGGATATCGCCAGCTATCTGCGCGCGCGGCAGGCCACGCAGGGGCGGCACTCGGCGCTGCAGACCAACTACCGCTCGACCGCGGAGGTGGTGCACAGCGTCAACCAACTGTTCGAGCGACGCGAGCAGGCCAAAGGCGTGGGGGCAGGCGCGGGCGCTTTTCTGTACCGGGCCGATGACGCGCCTGATGCGGACAGCCCCGTGCCCTTCATCGAGGTCGGTGCGCGCGGGCGGGCCGAGCAACTCGTCTGTCCCGAAGGACTGGTGCCCGCGCTGACCTGCAGCGTGCATCAGGAGCTGGAATCCAAGCGCGATGCCCGCGAGCGGTTTGCCGCGCATGCGGCTGCGCGCATCGTCAGTCTGCTCAACGATCCGCAGGCCGGCTTCCGTCAGGCCGACGGGGGCTTTGCGCGTCTGCGCCAGTCTGACATCGCCGTGCTGGTGCGCGATGGCGACGAGGCGCGCGCCATGCGCCGCGCGCTTCAACGCCGGGGCGTGGCTTCGGTTTATCTGTCGGATCGCGATTCGGTGTTTGCCTCACCGGAAGCCGCCGACCTGCTGCGCTGGCTGCGTGCCGTGGCTGAGCCGCGCGACGGACGTCTGGCCCGCGCCGCATTCGCCGCCCCGACGCTGGGGGCGACAATCGACGAACTGGCCGCGCTGGCAATAGATGACGACGTGTTCGAGAACCGGCTGGCTTTGCTGGCCGAACTGCAGGCCATCTGGCTGCGTCAGGGGGTGTTGCCCATGCTGCGCCAGACGCTGCACCGGCTCGATCTGCCCGCCCGCTGGTTGAGCGAGGAAGACGGCGAGCGCCGCCTGACCAATGTGCTGCATCTGGCCGAACTGCTGCAGACCGCCAGCGGCACGCTCGACGGCGAGCAGGCGCTGATTCGCTGGTTGCAGGAGCAGATGGCGGGCCAGTCCACCGAAGAACAGGTGGTGCGGCTGGAAAGCGAGGCCGATCTGGTGCGCGTGGTCACCATCCACAAGTCCAAGGGGCTGGAATATCCGCTGGTGTTTTTGCCGTTTGCCACCGCGTTCAAAGAGGCGAAGGACGGCGCCGACGACCGCGAGCGCCTGCGCGAAGACCTGCGGCTGCTCTATGTGGCGCTGACCCGCGCGCGGCATGCGCTGTGGGTCGGCATCGCCGCGCTGAAAGTCGGCAGAGGGTCGGACTGCATGCTGCATCACAGCGCCATCGGCTATCTGCTGGGAGGCGATGCGCCGCGCACGGGCACCGCCATTCCTGGCCTGCTGCGCGAGATTTTTGGCGGCAGTCCGGCAGTGCAGATCGTCGATGCGGCGCAGGAGGCCGAGCTTCAGCGCTTGCAGGCTGCTCGCCCCGCCCCGGCCTTGATCGAGCCGCCCAATTATCACGCCCAGTTCGAACGCAACTGGAGCATCGGCAGCTTCTCCGCGCTGGTGCGCGACCTCACCCCACGCTCGACCCAGCAACCCGCCTTGCAAGCGGCGGTGCAAGACGAACTGTGGACAGCCGAGCCGAGCGTGGAACCGCCCGCCCTTGCCGCCGCCCAGCCGTCTGCCGCGCGCCATCGCTTTCCGCGCGGCGCGCTGGTGGGCAAGTTCGTGCATGAACAACTGGCCTGGCTGGGCGAGAACGGCTTTGCCCTGTCAGCCCAACAAACGCAGGACAGCCTGTTGCAACGCTGCGCCCGGCAGGGTTGGGATGCGCCGCGTTCGGCCGATTTGCTGGAATGGTTGAGCGAAGTGCTGGCCACGCCCTTGCCGCCGCTGGGCGCGGCGCTGCCCGAGATTGGCACGCTACTTGCGGAAATGGAATTCTGGCTGCCGGTCGAGCGTGCGCGTGCGGCCGAGATCGACGCCCTGTGCCAGCATCACATCCTGCCGGGCCGCGCCCGCCCTGATCTGACCGAACGCACCCTGCACGGCATGGTGATGGGATTCGCCGATCTGGTGTTCCATCACGCGGGCCGCTACTGGGTGCTCGACTACAAGAGCAATGTCCTCGGCACGGACGACGCCGACTATTCGCAGGAGACGCTGGAAGACGCCGTGCTCGAACACCGCTATGACGTGCAATGCGCGCTCTACATGCTGGCCTTGCATCGCCTGCTGCGGGCCCGGCTGCGCACGACCTACGACCCGCAAATGCAGCTTGGCGGCGCGATTGATCTGTTCCTGCGCGGGGTTCGCGGGCCGCAGTCGGGCTGCGTGCACATTCCGCCCGACGGGGTCTTGCTCGACGCGCTCGACGCCCTTTTTGCCTAGCGACTCGCATGAAATCTGCCCTGACCAACACCCCGAATGCACCGACCCAGCGCGTTCTCGACGTGCTGCACGACTGGGCTGAACAGGGCGTGCTGCGGCGGCTGGACGCTGCGCTGGCCCGCTTCCTGGCTGAACTCTGCCCGCAAATGCCGCCAGAACTGGCGGTAGCCGTGGCGCTGCTCGCCGATCTGGAAGGGCGCGGTCATACCTGCGTGCTGCTGGGCGAATTGCCGCAACATTTCATCGCCTTGAAAGAGCGCGCCGCCACGGCGGGCGCGCCTGCCCTGTCGCCCGATGTGCACTGGCCCGACGACGGCGAGCGCCTGCTGCGCGAGTGCCCGGCCGTTTACTGCGAGGGCGAGCCGGACAACGGCGCGCCGCTGATATTGAGCGCAGTGCGGCTATATCTGCGCCGCTACTGGCAAGATGAGAACACCGTGGCCGCGCGGATTCACCAGCGTCTGCAGCCTGAAGCCGAGGTCGATGCACCCGCCGCTGCAGCCCTGCTGGCACGGCTTTTCCCGTCTGCCAACGATACGGAAGTGGACTGGCAGAAACTGGCGTGCGCGCTGGCGCTACGCGGACGTTTCACCCTGCTCACCGGCGGCCCCGGCACCGGAAAAACACATACCGCGGCGCGGCTGCTGGCTTTGCTGTGGGCTTTGAGATCCCAACCCGGCGCGCTGCGCGTGGCGCTGGCGGCCCCCACGGGCAAGGCTGCAGCCCGGCTCAAGCAGGCCATCGACCGCGAGCTCGTCAAGCTCGCCGCCCTCCCCGGCGTGGCCGAACTGTCGCAGCGCCTCGGCCCGGCACGCACCCTGCACAGCCTGCTTGGCGCGCGGCCCGATACCCGCCGCTTCGCCCGCAACGCCGCGCAGCCCTTGGAGGTGGATGTGCTGCTGGTCGATGAGGCGTCCATGATCCATCTGGAAATGATGGCCGCGCTGCTCGACGCCTTGCCGCCCACGGCACGGCTCATTTTGCTGGGCGACAAGGATCAGCTCGCTTCGGTGGAAGCCGGTGCGGTGCTCGGCGAGCTGTGCACCGGGGCGGAGCAGGGCCGCTACACGCCGCAAACGGCGCAGGCGCTGCAGGCTCTGTGCGGCGACCGTATTCCTCAGCCCTTCATCGACCCCGCCGGCCCCGCGCTGTTGCAGCGGGTGGTGATGCTGCGCAAAAGTCATCGCTTCGGCGGCCCCATCGGGCAACTGGCCCAGGCGGTGAACGCGGGCGACGCCGAGCGGGCGCAGACGCTGCTGCAGCAGACCGACGATGCGGCGGTGCGGCTGTTGGCCGTGCCCCAGTTGCTGGCGCCCGTTTTCGCCCCTGTTGCAGCCCCGGCGCTGGTCGATCTTGCGGTGCAGGGCCGCGATGGCGCCAAGGGCTATGCCCACTACGCCGAGTTGCTGCGGCAGGGGCCGACGGCTGAGGCAGATTGGGACGCCTGGGCGCAGCGCGTGCTGCAGGCTTTCGATCAGTGCCGCGTGCTGTGCGCGGTGCGCGAAGGGCCTTGGGGCGTGCAGGCGCTGAACGAGGCCATTGCCGCGCGGCTGGACGCGCTCGGCCTGCTGCACGGTCGCGGCGCGTGGTACGCGGGTCGCCCGGTGATGGTCACGCGCAACGATCACGATCTGGGCGTGCTCAACGGCGATGTCGGCATCGCCTTGCCGACGGGTACGCAGGGTTTGCGGGGGGTGTTTCTGCAGGGGCAGAGCCTGCGCTCGGTCAGCATCAGCCGTCTGGCCGATGTGCAGACGGCGTTCGCCATGACGGTGCACCAGTCGCAGGGGTCGGAGTTCGATCACACCGTGCTGGTGCTGCCCGAGCGCCACGCCGGGCTCAGCCGCGAGCTGATCTACACCGGCATCACGCGCGCGCGCCGCTTTTTCACCCTGGCCTGCGCAGACATGCAGACGCTGCATGAGGGCATCCAGCGCGTCACGCAACGGGCCAGCGGATTGCTCTCGCGCATCGATAAACTGCCTGCATGAACAAAGCCTTTGTCCGCGAACAAACCTCAGACGCCGACGACGACGAGGACGGCGGCGCCCAACTCCCGCCGCTGCCGCCGGGCGGCAAGAATTACCTCACGCCGCAGGGCTATGCCCGGCTGCGCGCCGAACTCAAGACGTTGGTCGAGGATGAGCGCCCGAAGGTCGTCGAGACCGTGTCGTGGGCGGCGAAGAACGGCGACCGCTCGGAAAACGGCGATTACATCTACGGCAAAAAACGTCTGCGCGAGATCGACCGGCGCATCCGCTTTCTCACCAAGCGGCTGGACATCGCCGAAGTGGTCGATGCCAGTCTGCAGCACGGCAACGATCAGGTGTTTTTCGGCGCCACCGTGCGCTACGCCGACGACAAGGGGACAGAGCACACCATCACCATCGTCGGCATCGACGAGACCGAGCCGCTGCAGGGCAAGATCAGCTGGATTTCGCCGGTAGCGCGCGCGCTGCTCAAGGCCCGCGAAGGCGACAGCGTGAGCCTGCCGACACCGGGCGGCATCGCGACGCTGGAAATTCTCGAAGTGACCTACCCGCCTCGCGGCTGAGGCCTGCGCGCAGCCTTGGGGGCGCTCAGGAGTTGCCTGAGCCCAAACCCGCGGTGCGGTTTTTCGCCCGGCTGGCGCGCACCACGAATTGCAGGCGACGCAAGGCGCGCAGCACGTCGGCCAGATGCTTGCGGTCGCGCACCTGCACGACGAAGCGCAGCTCGGTGGTGGCCTGCTGCGTGTCTTCGTCCATGGTGACGTGGGCGATGTCGCTGTCGTGCTCGCTGATGGCGGCCGCCACGCGGGCGAGCACGCCTTTGGTGTTTTGCACAATCACGCTCAGGCCGGTTTCGAAAGGCCGGGTGCATTCTTCCGCCCAGCTCAGATCGATCCAGCGGTCCGGGTCTTTCTGGAACAGACGGCGTGCGATGTCGCAGTCTTGCTGGTGCACGATCAGGCCTTCGCCCTTGCCCAGATAGCCGATGATGGCGTCGCCCGGAATGGGACGGCAGCAGGTGGCGTAGCGCACCGAGATGCCTTCGCTGCCGTCAAGCTGCAAAGAGGACTTGGCGTCGTGGGTAGCACGGCTTTCCAGACGTTCGATGGTGTCGAGCAAGGGCGCGGACAGCGCGTCCTGCGGGGAGACGAGCGCCACCACGCGCTTGGCCAGAATGTCGGCCACGCGCTTGCCTAGGCCGATGTCGGCGTACAGATCGTCGCGCGACTTGAAGCCCGTCCAGCGCAGCAGTTTGTCCCACACTGCGTCGTCGAGCGTGAGCAGATCGAGATGCTCGTGCCGCAGCGCGCTTTGCAACAGACGACGGCCTAATTCGACCGACTCGGCCTGCTGCGTGGTGCGCAGCGCGTGCCGAATCTTGGAACGCGCCCGCCCGGTGCGCACAAAGCTCAGCCAGCTCGGATTGGGGCGCGAGGCCGGCGCGGTGATGATCTCCACCACATCGCCGCTGCGCAACTCGGTGCGCAAAGGCACGAGCGCGTTGTTCACCTTGGCCGCCACCGTCTGGTCGCCCAGATTGGTGTGAATGGCATAGGCAAAATCGACCGGCGTTGCGCCGCGCGGCAGCGCCAGAATGCGCGACTTGGGCGTGAACACATAGACCGCGTCGGGCGCCAGATCGACCTTGACGGTTTCGAGAAAATCGGCCCAGTCGCGGTTCTCAGTCTGGATGTCCAGCAGCGATTGCAGCCAGGCATTGGTTTGCGCCTGCTGCGGGGTCGGCTTGTCTTCCGGTGTTTTGTAGAGCCAATGGGCGGCCACCCCACTCTCGGCAATGCGGTGCATCGCCTCGGTGCGGATCTGAAATTCGACGGGATTGCCGTTCGGCCCGATCAGCGTGGTGTGCAGCGACTGGTAACCATTGGCCTTGGGGATGGCGATGTAGTCCTCGAACTTGCCCGGCATGGGCTTGTACAGACTGTGAAGCACGCCCAGCGCCCGGTAACAGTCGAGCACATCGGGCACCAGCACGCGAAAGCCGAAAATGTCTTGAATATGCGCAAAGCTCAGGTGCTTGCTGCGCATCTTGCGGTAGATGGAATACAGCGTTTTTTCGCGGCCGAACAACTGCGAGGGCACTTGCGCCTCGTTCAGTGCCGCCTGCGCTGCCGCCAGAATCTTTTCCACTAAACCGTGCCGATTGCCACGGGCAGCCAGTACGGCGCGCGACAGCACGGCGTAGCGGTTGGGGTGGCTGTTGGCAAAGCCGAGATCCTGCAGTTCGCGGTAAACGAGATTGAGCCCGAGACGGTGCGCGATGGGCGCGTAAATGTCCATCGTCTCGCGCGAAATGCGCACGCGCTTGCTCGCGGCCATCGCGCCCAGGGTGCGCATATTGTGGAGACGATCAGCGAGCTTGACGAGGATGACGCGAATATCGCGCGCCATCGCCAGCAGCATCTTGCGAAAGCTCTCCGACTGGTTTTCCTCGCGGTTGGAGAACTGCAGCTTGTCGAGCTTGGTCAGCCCATCCACCAGATCGGCCACGGTGCTGCCGAAATGCTCGATGAGTTCGGCCTGGGTGATGCCCTTGTCTTCGGCGGTGTCGTGAAGCAGCGCGGCCATGATGGCCTGGGTGTCGAGCTTCCAGTCGGCGCAGAGCTCGGCAACCGCGACGGGATGAGAAATGTAGGGCTCGCCGCTGGCGCGGTACTGCCCGAGATGCGCCGCATCGGCGAAGCGGTAAGCCTCGCGAATTCTTTGCAGATCGGCTTCGGGGAGGTAGGCCTGAAGTTTGTCGAGCAGACTGGCCAGACTCACGCAGACGTGCCGGGTTGCAGCCGACTCATCGCCAGTCGCGATCGCCGCAGGCTCGGGCTCGGCCGTGGCATTTTTAGACCGCGCGCGCGGTCGCTTGATTGTGGCAACCTGATCCGCAGCAGGCACAGCCAGATCCGTGACCGAGGCTTTCGGATCGGGCGTGGCGGTGTGGCTGCTGGGCATGTTGAAATCAGGTGGGTACTTTTTTGAGCATCTCAATACCGGTCAGGCCCGCGGCGATTTCGCGCAGGGCGGTGACGGCGGGTTTGTCTTTCGATTCCAGCTTGGGCGAATGACCTTGCTCCAGCATGCGGGCGCGGTAAGTGGCGGCCAACACGAGCTGGAAGCGGTTGGGGATTTTTTCCAGGCAGTCTTCAACAGTAATGCGAGCCATGATGTCAGAGTTCCAGTTCAAAGGATGCCGAGGGCGCGAAAAACCTCGGGATGGGAAAGGCGTTGCGCGGCATAGCGTAGCCGCTGCGCGGCGACGACTTGCTTGAGATCGCGCAAGGCGTGCGTAAAGTCTTGATTCACAATTATAAAGTCGAAGTTCTTCGCCTGCGCCAACTCGATGCGGGCTTCACGCAGACGCTGCTCGATGACCTCGGGCGCGTCTTCCGCGCGGCGGGTGAGCCGTTGCCGCAGCTCCTCGAACGAGGGCGGCAGGATGAAGATGCTCACCGCGTTGTCGAATTGCTTGCGCACCTGCGCCGCGCCCTGCCAGTCGATTTCGAGCAGCACGTCCATGCCGTCGGCCATGCGGCTTTCCAGCCAGCGCTTGGAGGTGCCGTAGCGGTTGCCGTGCACCTCGGCCCATTCGAGAAATTCGCCTGCGTCGATGCGGCGCTGAAATTCGGGGTTGTCGATGAAGACGTAATGCACGCCATCGACCTCGGCGCCTCGCGGCGCGCGCGTGGTGCAAGACACCGAGAGCTGAATGCCCGAGTCCTCGGCGAGCAAGGCGTTGACGAGGCTGGACTTGCCCGCCCCACTGGGGGCGGCGACGACAAACAGGTTTCCGGGAAACTGGGAGGACACGTGGCAGCCTGATTTATTCGATGTTCTGCACCTGCTCGCGCATCTGCTCGATCAGGACCTTGAGTTCGAGCGCAATTTCGCTGAGTTCGAGCGCGGCGGATTTGGAGCCCAGCGTGTTGGCTTCCCGGTGCAACTCCTGGATGAGGAAGTCCAGCCGCTTGCCCAACTCGCCGCCCTGGGCGAGCAGATCGCGCAGGGTTTGCAGGTGGGCCTGAAGGCGGTCGAGCTCTTCGGCCACGTCGATGCGAATGGCAAAACTGGCGGCTTCCTGCAGGCGACGGTCGTTGAGCGTTTCGACGCTGGTCTCGGCGCCGGTCAAAGCCGCCAGCGCTTCTTCCCAGCGGGCGGTGAACCGCGCTTGCTGGCGCTCCACGGCGAGGGGCACGATTTCGCGCGCCCGGGCGGCATGTCGACCGATCTGTTCGATGCGATCGAGCAACAGGGTGCGCAGACGGTCGCCTTCGAGCGCGCGCGCCGCGACCAGCGCGGTCAGGGCCTGCTGGATGGCCAGGCTGGCGACCTGCGCGATTTCGGCGGCGTCGGCATGATCTTCCTGCGCGCTGCCGATGAAGCGCAGCACTTCACCGACCGAGAGCGGCGCGAGGTGCGGCGCCAGGGCGCGCAAGGCGGTATCGAAGGCCAGCAGCGGCGCGGCGGCGCTGGCGTCGGGCATGGCGGGCGCGCTTTGCGGCGCTTCGAAAACCGCGCGGCAGTCGATCTTGCCGCGGCGCAGCGTCTGGGTGATGGATTGCCGCATGGCGGCTTCCGCACCCCGCAGTTCTTCGGGCAGCCGGAAGGCGATGTCGAGAAAGCGGCTGTTGACCGAGCGCAACTCGATATGGATCTTGGCTCCGCTCGAGAGTTGTGCACTATTTTGGCCGTAGCCGGTCATGCTATAAATTGGCTTCAATCGCATCCCCTTTGCGCGTATTTTTCCACACTCCTTTCGCCGGTAGGCTGCTAGCCTTCGTTTTCATGGCCACCTCGTCCAAATCCAAACCCGCCCCACTCGCTCCTGAATCGCAAGTGGGCGGCTACCGCATTGTGCGCAAGGTCGCCAGCGGCGGTTTCGGCGTGGTGTATCTGGCACTGAGCTCCGATGGGCAGAAAGTGGCCATCAAGGAGTACCTGCCGGCCTCGCTGGTGGAGCGGGGGCCGGGCGAGTCGAGCCCGGTGGTGCCACCCGACAAACTCGCGCTCTACCGTCTGGGCCTGAAGAGTTTTTTTGAGGAAGGCCGCTCGCTGGCGCAGATCTCGCATCCCAGCGTGGTCAGCGTGCTCAACTTTTTTCGAGAAAACGACACGGTATATATGGTGATGAATTATCTGGAGGGCGCCTCGCTCCAGGAGTTCGTCATCACCGCAAGAGAACTCAAGCGCAAGAAGATTTTTCGCGAGTCGACCATCCGCTCGCTGTTCGATGACATCCTGCAAGGCTTGCGCGTGGTGCATCAGCACAAGATGCTGCACCTCGACATCAAGCCGGCGAACGTGTTCATCACCGATGACAACAAACCCATCCTGATCGATTTCGGCGCGGCGCGCGAAGTGCTCAACCAGCAGGACAAGCGCTTTCGCCCGATGTATACGCCGGGTTTTGCGGCCCCCGAAATGTACAAGCGCGAGGGGGCGTTCGGCCCGTGGACCGATATTTATGCCGTCGGCGCCTGCATCTACGCCTGCATGACGGGCTACCCGCCTTACGAAGCACCGCAGCGGCTGGAGAAAGACCGGCTGCAGGCCCAGCTCTCCAAGCTGCGGGGCGTGTATTCAGACAATCTGATCGAGATCGTGGAGTGGTGCATGGCGCTGGATGCCATGGCGCGTCCGCAAAGCGTGTTCAATCTGCAGCGCGAACTGGGTGCGGAAAACGCGCGGCGCTACACCAATCTGACCATGGGCGAGAAGCTCCGGCTGCACATCGACGAATTGGTCAACGACACCAAGTCGCAAGTACAGAAAGTGCGGGATGTCACCCGGTTTGGCGCGCCCGTCCAGGCGGTGCAAACTCCGGGGCCTGAGCAGGGCAAAGCAGCCGCGAGGGAGAAGAATTGAAGTTTTCGGTGTACCAGGTGAGCCGCCGCGGCGGTCGTGCGACCAACCAGGATCGCATGGGCTATTGCTACACGCGCGAAAGCGCCTTGTTCGCTTTGGCCGATGGTTTGGGGGGGCACCCGCGTGGCGATGTGGCGGCGCAACTGGCGCTGCAGACCATTGCCAATCTGTTCCAGCAAGAAGCGCGGCCGCGCCTGCGCGACCCGCAGGAGTTTCTGCGACGCTCGATTTTTCGGGCGCATGAGCAAGTCCAGCGTTATGCGCAAGAAAACGGGTTGACGGATTCGCCGCGCACGACGGTGGTGGTCTGCGTGCTGCAAAACGGCGCTGCGCACTGGGCGCATGTGGGCGATTCGCGGCTGTATTTCATGCGTAACGGCGCCATGCTCACACGCACCCGTGATCACTCGCATGTGGAGCAGAAACACAAAAAAGATCAGCCTAGCGGCCTCTCTTTGCTGCAACCTGACGGCCCGACGCGAAACATGCTGTTTACCTGCCTGGGATCGGGGCAGCTGCCCATGATCGAGGTGGGTTTGCCGCAGGCGATGCGGCGGGGCGACATCGTGCTGCTGTGTTCCGACGGGCTTTGGGGACAGATCCCCGAATCGGTTCTGGTGCGGCAGTTCGGCCAGCAGGTGCTCTCCGATGCGGTGCCCGAGGTGGTGGAAATGGCGCTGCGGCAAGGCGGCGCCGACTCAGACAACGTCACCGCCCTGGGCGTCGAATGGGAGGCCGATCCCGAAGAGCTGGAAACCTCTCTGCGCATTGAAACCGAGAGCATGCAAAGAGGTGGGTTCAAGTCCACCATCCAGAGCGAGCTGGGTGATCTGCAGGTCGAAGAAATGAACGACGCCGACATCGAACGTTCGATCGCTGAAATCAACGCCGCCATCCGCCAGGGTGCGGCGCGTAAATAACGCCTTTTCCTACCGATTACTTCCATGCAAAACACCCCTCCTGCGAGAGAAGGTCGCGGGCTTTCGGCGCTGCGCGCGATTGCCATCGAACGTCATTTCACCCGTCATGCCGAAGGTTCCGTGCTGGTGGCTTTCGGGCATACCCGTGTGCTGTGCACCGCCTCGGTTGAAGAGCGCGTGCCGCCGCACAAGCGGGGCAGCGGGCAGGGCTGGGTCACGGCGGAATATGGCATGCTGCCCAGGGCGACGCACACGCGCGGTGAGCGCGAAGCCAAGCGCGGCAAGCAGCAGGGTCGTACCGAGGAGATCCAGCGCCTCATCGGCCGATCGCTGCGCGCCGTGTTCGATTTTTCAGCCCTGGGTGAGCGGCAGATCACGCTCGACTGTGATGTGTTGCAGGCCGACGGCGGCACGCGCACCGCGGCCATCACGGGCGCCGCCGTGGCCGCGTGGGATGCCTGTCAGTGGCTCATGGCGCAGGGCCGCATCCCGCAGAACCCAATGCGTCAGTTGGTTGCCGCCGTCTCGGTCGGCCTGCTGGGCGACGATTACCGCCTCGATCTCGACTACGCCGAAGACAGCCAGTGCGATACCGATATGAACGTGGTGGGCACGGCCGACGGGGCGCTGATCGAGGTGCAGGGCACGGCCGAGGGCGCGCCGTTTTCGCGGCAGCAGCTCGACGGCATGATCGACCTGGCGCAACGCGGCATCGCCGAACTCGTCGCGCTGCAAAGACAGGCGCTGGAGATCTGACGGTGGCGGCGCCGACTTCCGCAACCTGGCGGATCGTGCTGGCGTCCGGCAATCCGGGCAAGCTCGCCGAGCTCTCGGCCTTGCTCGCGCCGCTGGGGTGCCAGGTGCAGGCCCAAGGCGAATTTCATCTGGCCGAGGCCGAAGAACCGCACCCCACCTTTGTCGAAAACGCGCTGGCCAAGGCGCGTCACGCCAGCTTTCACACCGGCCTTCCCGCACTGGCCGACGATTCGGGTCTTTGTGTGGAAGCGCTCGGTGGACTGCCGGGCGTGCGCTCGGCCCGCTTCGCACCGCAGGTCGAGGGGCCCCGTGCCGAACAGGACGCCGCCAACAACCGTTTGCTGTTGCAGCAGATGGAGGGCCAGACCCTGCGCCTGGCGCGCTTTGTCAGCATCGTGGTGGCGTTACGCCATGCGGCCGATCCTGAGCCGCTCATCGTTCGCGGCGAACTGATCGGGCAGATCGGGCGTGCGGCGCAAGGGCAAGGCGGTTTCGGCTACGACCCCTTGTTCGTGCTCGCGGATGGCCGCACCCTGGCGCAATGTGACGCGCAGGAGAAAAATCGCATCAGTCACCGCGGTCAAGCTCTGCAAACCCTGCTGCCTCTGCTGCGCACGCATTGGGGCTGGATGGCGGCGCCGTCAGAGCGCCCTCAGGGCTGGGCAATCCCCACCCCAACCCTCCCCACAAGTGGAGAGGGAGTGATCTCACCTCCCCCACGTCGTGGGGGAGGTCGGGAAGGGGACGGCCCTGCGTTACCTTGAGCATGACGTCTGGGTTTGCGTGAATCAAAAACACATTCCAATCGTTGACCACAGCGCCGCATCCGGCCCGGCCATCGATGCGGCGCCGCAGCGTGCAGCGCAATCCCTGCCGCACTACATGCGGCCCGGCACCTTGCAATTCAGCGCGCTGCCGCCCCTCAGTCTTTACGTGCATCTGCCGTGGTGTCTCAAAAAGTGTCCCTATTGCGATTTCAATTCGCATGAGTGGCGCGCCGGTGGGTCGATTCCCGAGCAGGCTTACCTGGCTGCGCTTCGCGCCGATCTCGATGCGACGCTGCCCCTGGTGTGGGGGCGGCGCGTCATCTCCGTCTTTATCGGAGGCGGCACGCCCAGTCTGTTCTCGCCCGAGGCCATCGACCAGTTGATCACCGACGTGCGCGCCCGGTTGCCCCTCGTCGCCGATGCCGAAATCACGCTGGAGGCCAACCCGGGCACCTTCGAGCGAGACCGGTTTGCGGCGTTCGCGCAGGCGGGCGTCAACCGCCTGTCCATCGGCGTGCAGAGTTTCGACGATGACCGCCTGCGCGCGCTGGGTCGCGTGCATGATGCACGCCAGGCGCACGACGCGGTGGCCGAGGCCGCGCGCCACTTCGCCAGCTTCAATCTCGACCTAATGTTCGCCCTGCCTCAGCAAGACATGCCGAGCTGCAAGGCCGACGTCCACGAGGCGCTGGCGCACCAGCCGCCGCATCTCTCGCTCTATCAGCTCACGCTCGAACCCAACACCCTTTTCGCCCGCCAGCCCCCCCTACTGCCCGACGACGATCTGGCCGCCGACATGCAGCATGCCGTGGCCGATCTGGCGGAGGCCGCCGGGCTGCAGCGCTACGAAGTCTCCGCTTACGCCGCGCCTGGGCACCGCTGTCGCCACAACCTCAACTACTGGCAATTCGGCGACTACGTCGGCATCGGCGCTGGCGCTCATTCCAAGCTCACTTTTGCGCATCGCATCGTGCGTCAGACCCGCTGGCGCCATCCCCAGCGCTACATGGAGCAGGCCGCGCAAGGCCTTGCCGTCGAAACCGAGGTCGAGGTATCGCGCAGCGACTTGCCGTTTGAATTCATGCTCAACGCCCTGCGTCTGCGCGAAGGCGTGCGTGCCGATCTATTTGCCGAACGCACGGGCCTGCCACCCTCTGCCATCGAAAAGCCCCTGCAAATCGCGCAAAGCAAGGGTTTGCTGGTCGATGATGCCGATGTCCTGCGCACGACCCCGCTCGGATTCGACATGCTCAACAACGCACTCGAACTGTTTCTGCCCCGATCAAGTCGCGTCGCGCCCAGATAGAATGAGCGGCTTGGCCCAGCGATAGGGCTGATCAACAGGAAGCGTGGCAGAGTGGTCGATTGCACCGGTCTTGAAAACCGGCAACGGGCAACCGTTCGTGAGTTCGAATCTCACCGCTTCCGCCAGGACATAGAACTAATCCCCTATTTCAAAGGCGGACAGAAGGCGCCATTGCTTGCGCGATTGAAGAAAAGCTGTCACCGCGGCATGGCATCCGGCGTGTCAGGACAGACCCGGAAAATTTCCGGGTCTAGTAGCCGGAGATTCCCGCGACCTTGCCGCCGAGAAGTCTGACTTTGGTTCGGGCGAAACCTACGAAGCGGCCTAGCGCGCCGTTGACCTCCAGGATGAACGCGTCGTCGTCTTCGCCGGGTGACTTGCCGCTGACCACAATCGGGTCGATGAGGTCGCGGTAGTCGTCGGGTTTGATGCGCGGCTCAAGCCGTTGCAGGCGGGTTTCAAGAGTTTTGGTCACAGGTCACAATTCCAATGCTTCGATGCGCGCCTCCAGTCGGCAGTTTGATGCCCGCGAATCAGGATTTGAAGCAAGGATGCTGAAAAATTGAAATTTGGAGGGAACCGTTGCGAGTGTGCGTAGAGTATTTCAGCAGCCTATTGAGCAAACAGACTGGACTGGGAGTCTCTATGAAATTCAAACTTGCCCTGATCGCCGCAGCCAGCGCCGCCGGTGGCATGGTCAAACACGCGGCCAGCGCCGCGCAAGGCGCCGCTGCGGTGTCGAGCGCTTTGTCTGATGCTGCCGACAAGGCCAAGGACGCTGTCAGCAAGCCCTGACTATTGCCGTATGCCGTCGCGGCTTACGCAGCGGCGTATCGGCATTTCCGTCTCAGACGGCGAACTTCGGTTCGCCGTTTTTTTCGCCTCGCCTCATTCCAGATCGGCCTCGGGGTTGTCGAGGCTGAAGACTTCGGCGTTGTCGTCGTAGGCGTAAATCTCGGCGTAGCGGCCCCAGTCGATGGCGGTGTCGAGCACGCGGCGGGCTTCGTCTTCGCTGAGGTGATCTTCCAGTTCGGTGAGAAAGCGCGAGTCGGGCGCGCGGTGGTTGAAACGCTCGTCGAGCACCGTGCGGATGCGCGCCACCAGCGGCACGCGCTCGATCAAGTGGCGGGCGAAAACCTGCTTGCGCTCCTGCAAACTACCATCGACAAAGGTGCGTCCGGCGGGCAGCAGCATGATGTCGCCATCTTCCACCTGGGCGAAGCCGAGCAATTCCACGCCTTCGATCAGCGGAAACAGGTCATCCACCGAAAAGTGCATGTCCTCGGCCAGCTCGGGCAGGCTGATGCGGGTGTTGGCATTGCTCTTTTCCAGCGCGTCGAGTTCTTCGAGCAGGCCGGCCAGGGCATTGACCGAGAGCGATGGCAGCCGCAGGCCGATGCCCGGCGCCTGTTTGCGCACCGCGTCACGCCCGGTCGGGCGGGCGGTCATGGCGCCGTAAATGCCCTCGACCAGATCGCGGAACTGCTGCGATTCGCGCTCGCGCGGGTGCGGCAGGTCGATGTGCATTTCGCTGATCACCCGCCCGGGATTCGATCCGAGGATGACGATGCGGTCGGCCATGAGCACGGCTTCTTCGATGTTGTGCGACACCAGCAGAATGCCGCGGGTGGGAATCTTGCGCTCCGCCCACAGATCGAGCAGGTCGGTGCGCAGGGTCTCGGCGGTGAGCACGTCGAGCGCGGAAAACGGTTCGTCCATCAGCAGCACGTCAGGGTTGATGACCAGAGCGCGGGCGAAGCCCACGCGCTGGCGCATGCCGCCCGACAGCTCGCGCGGATAGGCGGATTCGAAACCGTCCAGACCGATGAGGTCGATGGCGGCCAGCGCGCGGGCGCGGCGTTCTGCCGGCGGCACCTTGAGCGCCTCCAGCCCCAGTTCCACGTTCTGCAGCACCGTCAGCCAGGGAAACAGCGCAAAGCTCTGAAACACCATCGCCAGTCCCGGCACCGGGCCGTCGATCGGCTTGCCACGATGCAGCGCCGTGCCGCTGGTGGCGGAAACCAGCCCGGCCAGGGTGCGCAGCAGGGTGGACTTGCCCGAACCGGAGCGCCCCAGCAACACCAGAATTTCGCCGTCGCGCAAATCGAGATCGACGCCGTCGAGAATGACCAGTTCGCTGCCCTCGGGGGTGCGATACGACTTGCGCACATTCGCCAGATGGAAAATGGGTGTGGAAGACGCGGCGTCAGGTGCGCTGGGCAGTTCGGTGGCGTTCATGGCATTCATGCTGGGTCCTTCAGTTGCGCACGGCCGTTCCAAAGGAACCGAGGCCCCCTCGGGGGAAACGCGCGCAGCAAGTCAGGGAGGATTTCATATCAGGCGGCAATCAATCGAGCCGCACCCGCGTGGCGGCAATTTTGTAGAGGCGGTGCCAGACCAGACGGTTGATGGCGATGACGTACAGCGCCATCACGCCCACGCCAAGACCCACCTTCAGCGTCTGCCCCTGCTGGGTGGCTTCGGTGATGTAGGCGCCCAGCCCGGTGGCGACCAGGGTGTGACTGCCCCAGCTCACCACTTCGGCCACGATGCTGGCGTTCCACGCGCCGCCCGAGGCGGTGAGCGCCCCGGTCACGAATCCCGGAAACACGGCAGGCAGATAGAGCTTGCGCCACAACAGCCAGCCGCGCAAACCCAGATTACGGCCGGCTTCGCGCAAGTCGCTGGGCAGGGCAGACGCCGCGCCGATGACCGAAAACAGGACATACCACTGGCTGCCCAGAATCATCAGCGGCGCGGTGAACACGTTGACATTGAGATGCCAGTGCACGATGGCCACCACCACCAGCGGGAACAGCAGATTGGCGGGGAAGGCGGCGAGAAATTGCGCCACCGGCTGCGCCACGGCCGCCCAGCGCGGACGCAAACCGACCCAGATGCCCACCGGCACCCAGATCAGCGCCGAAATCGCCACCAGCACGAACACCTTGAGCGCGGTGAACGCGCCCAGCAACATCACATGACCGACCTGCAGCCAGCCGAAATCTCGCGGCAGCACCAGAAACAACGCCACGATCAGGCCGAGAGTGAACAGCACCATGCTGACGACAAACACCCGGTCGCCCCACACGGAAGGCGCGCGTTGCGGCGCTTTGTGCAGCGGCACCGCGGGCAACAGGCGCACGCTCATCTCCCACAGCACGGCGGGCAGCCGAGCCAGGCGCTGGGTGAGGCGGGTGCGTCGCAGAAAGTCGAGCACCACCGAACGCGGCGCGTCCACGCTGACGGTGTTGTCCAGACGGAACTTGTCGGCCCAGGCGACGATGGGGCGAAACAGCAGAAAGTCGTAAGACAGAATCACCAAGGCCATCGCCAGAATTGCCCAACCGATAGCGCCCAGATTCTTGGCCGCGATCGCCGCAGCGATATACGAGCCGATACCCGGCACGGACACCTGCTGCCCCGCCACGGTGAGCGCCTCGGCAGCGACGACGAAGAACCAGCCGCCAGACATGGACATCATCGCGTTCCACAGCAGGCCAGGGGCGGCATAGGGGAGCTCAAGCTTCCAAAAGCGCTGCCAGGCGTTGAGGCGGTAAAGCGTGGCGGCCTCGGTGAGGTCGCGCGGTACGGTCTTGAGCGACTGGTACAGGCTGAAAGTCATGTTCCACGCCTGCGACGTGAACACCGCAAAAATCACCGCGAATTGCAGCCCCAGCATGCTGCCCGGAAACAGGGCGATGAAGCCGGTCACGGTGATCGACAGATAGCCCAGAATAGGCACCGACTGCAGCACGTCGAGCAGCGGCACCATGATTTTTTCGGCGTAGCGATTGTTGGCCGCGATCCAAGCGTAGATCAGGGTGAACACGGTACTGGCGACCAGCGCGGCCAACATGCGCAGCACGGTGTAGAGCGCGTACTCGGGCAGATCCGCGGGTTTGAGCGACAACGCCACGGTCTCGCCCAGATGGAACGGTACTGCCATCTGCCGACTGGCGTGACCGATGATGAGCAGCATGCCGATGACCAGCGGCAGCGCGATCAGATCGCGGCGGTTGGGCAGCGGCAGCGCCAGTGGACGGAAATTGAAGGCCATGGATCAGGCAGGACGATTGAGGCGGCTTGAGTCGGAGGGTGACGCGCTGTGAAATTGGCAGCAAAAACAGCCGACTAGTCTAACGAGAGACGCGTGAAATTTCGATCACGCGAGCGTCATCGACTTTACACAGAAGTATCCGGGCATTTCAGCCGCCGGTTGATCGCTCTGCGATTCCGCCCGGATCAGCCCCATTCACGCAAGCCATGCACAATAACGGCATGCAAGCCAGAACCTATCTCCGCGCCTCGCTGCTCGCCGCCATCATCGTCATCAGCCTCAAGCTGCTGGCCTGGAAGGTCACGGGCTCGGTAGGCTTTTTGTCGGACGCGATGGAGTCCATCGTCAACGTCGCCGCCGCCGCATTCGCTTTGTTCATCGTGCGCATCGCCGAGGCGCCGCCCGACGCAGACCATCCTTACGGTCATACCAAGGCGGAGTATTTCTCCAGCGGCGTCGAGGGCCTGCTCATCGGCGTGGCCGCGGCGCTCATTCTGATCGAGGCCGCCAAGCGCCTCACCCATCCGCAGCCCATCAGCGACGTGCCGCTGGGCGCGGCGATCTCGGCCGCGGCCACGGTGATCAACCTCGGTGTCGCGCTGTGGATGCTGCGCGGCGCGCGGCGCCTGCGTTCCATCGTCATCGAAGCCGACGCCCGGCACCTGCTCACCGATGTCTGGACTTCCGTGGGCGTGATCGTCGCCGTGATGCTGGTGCCGCTCACCGGCTGGCTCTGGCTCGACCCGGTGATCGGCATCGTGGTGGCGCTGCACATTTTGCGCGAAGCGTTTTCGCTGGTGAAGCGCTCGGTCGATGGGCTGATGGACAAATCGATGGACGACGCCGACCTCGCGGGTTTGCAGGCCGTGCTCGACCGCTTTCGCTCCAACGACCTGCGCTTCGACCATGTGCGCACCCGCGTGGCCGGCACCCGGCGCTTCGCCTCCATGCACCTGCACATGCCGGGCGGGTGGTCGCTTCAGCGCGCGGCAGACTGCCGTTACGCCGTGGAAAAAGCGCTGATCGAGGCTTATCCTGGCATGACCGTAACCATTGAAATGCTGACCTCCGCACAGGAAAGCCTGCAGGAGGAAAATGCGCAGATGCAGGCTACGGGAACCATCAGCCATCAGGTCTGCACGCCTGGCGCCCCCTCGCATCCGCACTGAAACCCGACCGCCCTCGTCACCACGCACCGCCCCGGAGACACTCATGCAACTCACCAGCCCCGCCTTTGCCGATGGTCAGCCGATTCCGCCGCAATATGCGTTTTGCAAGCCGTCGGCGGTCGGCCATGTGGCGCTGTCGCAGAACTTGAACCCGCCGCTGGCCTGGTCGGACGTACCGCAGGGCGCGCAAAGTCTGGTGCTGGTCTGTCACGACCCCGACGTACCCAGCCGTGCCGACGACGTCAACCTCGATGGCCACACCGTACCCGCCGACCTGCCCCGGGTGGACTTCTATCACTGGCTGCTGGTGGACATTCCGACCTCGCGCAGCCACATCGCTGAAAAAGAATTCAGCCATGAAGTCACCCCGCGCGGCAAACCAGGCCCCGAGTGCTCGGGCGGCATGCGTCAGGGCGTGAACGACTACACCGCCTGGTTCGCCGGAGATCAGGATATGGCCGGTCAGTATTTCGGTTACGACGGCCCCTGCCCGCCCTGGAACGACAGCCTGCTGCACCACTACATCTTCACGCTGTACGCGCTCGGTGTGGCGCGCTGCCCGGTGGACGGTGCGTTCAACGGCGCGCAACTGCGTGCGGCCCTCGCCGGGCATGTGCTGGCCCAGGCCAGCCTCACCGGCACCTACACCCTCAACCCCGCCCTGCGCTGATCCATGTCCGACACCCCAGACGCTCCGCCCCCTGCGCCCCCGCAGAAAAAAAAGGGCATGAATGTGCAGCTCAGCGGGCTGCTGGGCATCCTGCTGGGCATCGTGGTGCTGGTGGGCATTTTCAGCCTGCTGCGTGGCCGCTTGGTGAACGAGCCGGTGGATGCGCCCCAGCTTCAAATGGCCAATGACAGCCCATGCATGGCCGATGGCCTCAAGGCGTTGGCCGCCAGCGGCAAACCCATCACCTACGGCCAGTTGGGCGATCTGAAAAAACAGTGCGGCGAAGATGGCGAATGATCAGTTCGGGTGCAGCGGGCGTGGAACACCGCCTTACTTCACCCGCCCGAACTGCACCTGCACCCTCAAGCCCTGAGCGGACGCGCCCCGCGGCAAATCGCTCAGCGTGATCTCGGCATCATGCTGGCGGGCGATTTCGCGCACGATGGCCAGCCCCAGTCCGCTGCCCTCGCTGCCGTTGTCCAGAATGCGATAGAACGGCTCGAACACCAGCGCACGTTCCGCTTCGGGAATGCCGGGCCCGCTGTCATCCACCTGAAGCTGCACCACGGGCGCGCTGCGCGCCTCATCAGCCGTCGCGCTGCGCAGCCTCAGGGTCACGCTGCCTCCGGGCGGGGTGTAAGTGATCGCGTTGTGCAGCAGATTCTTGATGAGCTCCTGCAACAACAAGGCGTTGCCGCGCACCGGCAGCGGCAGCGGGGGGCTGTCGAACTCCAGTTCCAGTTGCTTGTCGAGCGCCAGCATGGCCAGTTCCTGCATGGCTTCTGCGGCGGGCTGGCGCAGGTCGATGGTCTCGAACACGGCGCGCGCCGCACCGCCTTGATTTTCCGCGCGGGTGAGCGCCAGCAACTGATTGACCAGCCGGGTGGTGCGCTCCACGCTGCGGCCGATCTGCCGCAGACTGGCGCGCAGATCGGCCGGGTCGGTTTCGCGCTGCGCCAGCTCGGCCTGCATGCGCAGACCGGCCAGCGGGGTCTTGATCTGATGCGCGGCATCGGCGATGAAGCGCTTTTGCGTCTGCAGCGACTGTTGCAAGCGGGCGAACAGACTGTTGATCGAATCGACCAGCGGCGCGATTTCTTCCGGCGCCTCCTGTTCGTCGATCGGGCTGATGTCGTCGGCACGGCGGCGGCGGATGCGCGCCTGCAATTCGTTGAGCGGTGCGATGCCCTGCCCCAGCCCGAACCACACCAGCAAGATGAAAATCGGCACCACAACGAATTGCGGCAGGATGACGCCCTGCACGATGTCGCGCGCCAGCCGGGTGCGCGCCTCCGTGCTCTGCGCCACCTGCACCAGCACGGGACCGGTCGCGCTGGCCCCGTGCTGCACCCTCGGCCAGACCCACACCCCGGCCAGTCGTGCGCTGTGCGCGCCGATCTCACTATCACGCCAGATCACCGTCAGCGGAGCACCCGCCTGCGTGGGCGGCAAGCTCGCCGGGGCGGGCAGGCCCGCCTCGCCCGCCAGCAGCGCACCGGCCTTGCTGCGCACCTGGTAGCCGAGAATGCCGCCCACTGGCGGCTGTCGCAGCGTCTGCTGCCACAGGGCCGACTGCGCCGCGCCCTGCGCGCCTTCGGTCTGCACCTGCGCGGCAAGTTGCAGCAGGGTGTGCTCCAGTGCCGCGTCGTAAGGCTTGGCGGAAATGGCCTGCGCCACCAGATAAGTGATGCCGATGGACAGCGGCCACAGCAACAGCATGGGCGCGAGCATCCAGTCGAGAATTTCGCCAAACAGCGAGCGTGGATGATGCCGACGTTTGCGCCCTGCCGGCCCTTCGGTCGGCTCGCCGGAGGGCGAGATTTCAGGCATCGGCACGAGGAGGCGCGGCCGACTCGGCCGAAGGCGCGGCAACCGGGACGATTTTCTCCAGACAGTAGCCCAGACCGCGCACCGTGGCGATGCGCACCGGGCCGACTTCGATCTTCTTGCGCAGTCGGTGCACATACACCTCGATGGCGTTGGTGCTCACCTCCTCGCCCCACACGCACAGATGCTCGACGAGCTGGTCCTTGCTCACCAGCCGCCCGGCGCGCTGCAGCAGCACTTCGAGCAGGGTGAGTTCACGCGCCGAGAGCTCCACCACATGGCCGTCGAGCGTGACCACGCGGCCGGTGATGTCGTAGTGCAGCGGGCCGTGCTGGATCACGGCGCTGGCGCCGCCCATGCCCCGGCGCGACAGCGCGCGCACCCGGGCTTCGAGCTCCTGCAGCGCGAAGGGTTTGGCCATGTAATCGTCGGCGCCGAGATCGAGGCCGCGCACCTTGTCTTCCACGCTGTCTGCAGCGGTGAGAATGAGCACCGGCACGGTGGCGCCGCGTGCGCGCAGCTTGCGCAACACCTCGAAGCCCGACAGCCGCGGCAGCCCCAGGTCGAGAATCAGCAGATCGAATTCGCTGGACTGCAGCGCGGCGTCGGCGCTGTTGCCGTCGGCCACCTGATCAACCGCATAACCCAGAGCGCGCAGAGAGCGCAACAGGCCGTCGGCCAAGACCCGGTCATCTTCGGCAATCAGAATGCGCATGCTTGTCTCCACGATGTGCCCAATGCGCTGCCGTTGCGCTTGGATGTTTCGCGGATTTTAGGAGCCTGTCGGGCTTGGGGCGCGGATGGCAAAAAATGGCGGTGGGGATACCGTGGGGCAAAAAGTCGCTGGCACAGGGCGCCGCAGCGCCATTTTGCAGCCCGCGATTCCCAAGTCCGACAGGTTCCTAGATAGAGTCGTCACGAGTTGTGGCATGATGGCGCTGTTCATACCAACCGCGCTATTGAGATGCCCGAGACGCTTCATCGACACGATCTATCAGATCGGCACTGGGAATTGCTCGAACCCCACTTGCCTGGACGAGCGGGAGTTTGGGGCGGGGTTGCGCGGGACAACCGCCAATTCATCAACGCCGTGTTCTGGATTCTTCGCACCGGTGCGCCGTGGCGAGACCTGCCCGCCTCATATGGCGGCTGGAAAAACACCCATCGGCGTTTTTGCCGCTGGCGCGACAAGGGCATTTGGGAGTCGCTCCTGGAGCAGTGCATTGATGAGCCCGATTTCGAGTGGATCATGATCGATGCCAGTCACTGCAAGGTTCATCCGCACGCAGCGGGTGCGCGGGGTGGCAATCAGGCGATGAGCCGCACAAAAGGGGGCTCAACACCAAGATACATCTGGCCGTGGATGCGCATGGTCTGCCGCTCCGAGCGGTTATTACAGAAGGTACCCGAGCGGATTGTGCAGAGGCTGAGCGGTTGATGGACGGGTTCAAGATGGACTACCTGCTTGCCGACAAAGGCTACGACAGTGACGCCATCGTGGCGCATGCCCAAGCGCAAGGCGCGCAAGCCGTGATTCCGCCACGCAAGAACCGCAAGCAACCCCGCACGTATGACAAAGCACTCTACAAACTACGTCACCTGGTCGAGAACGCCTTCCTGCATCTCAAGCGGTGGCGGGGCATCGCCACGCGCTACGCGAAAAACGTCGCCTCATTCGTTGCCGCCGTGCAAATTCGCTGCCTTGCCCTCTGGCTGCAAATCTTGTGACGACACTATCTAGGAGACGAACTAGAAATTTCTGACCCGCGCAGACCAGGAGGCACACCAGAAGACACAAGTAGAACTCGCTACTTGTGGTGATATTTCTGGAGACTCATTGAATCAAAATATCAATGGATAGATTGTAAAGCAATTTTGAAGGAATTAAAACTTCAAAATCACCAAATTACTTACAAGTTTTTGGACGATCCAAGGAACATCGAAGTGACGCCCGATGATCTGTCTAAACCAGGTTCCAAACTCGCTGCGGCGCAGCAAAACGACGCCAAGCGCAGGCCAGACTCACCCCGCCTGTCGCGCGCCGTAGCGCAAGCGCATGATCAGCACGGCCAGCGCCAGCAGGAAAGTCACCGCGTTGGCTCCCACCAGAGGCCAGCTCCGCTGGATGACGCCATAGGCCAGCCAGAGCGCCACGCCCGCGGTGAACAGCGTGTACATGCCGAGCGAAATCCCCGAAACATCGCGCGTGCGAACCGTCAGCCAGGCCTGCGGCACGAAAGACACGGTGGTAAGAAACGCCGCGCCGTAGCCGATGAGATCGGTGAGGTGAAAGGCCATGAGGGACTCTCGAAAGATGGGGGGAGGTCGGCGAAGTGCGCGCTCAAGCCGTCTGCATGAAGCCGTTGATGAAGGCTTCCAGCGCAGGCCAGGCGCCGCCGGCGCGCGGGTCGTTGACCAGCGCGGCGAAGGTGTAGCGCTGCCCGGCACGGGTCTGCGCATACCCGGCGAGCGACAGCACGCCGTCGAGGCTGCCGGTCTTGGCGTGAATGCGCCCTGCGGTGTCGGGGTCGCGGAAATGGCGGCGCAGCGTGCCGTCTTCTCCGGCCAAGGGCAGCGACGAGATGAATTCGGGCATCACCGGGCTGTTCCACGCCGAGCGCAGCAGCGCGTTGAGATCGGCCGCCGAAATGCGCGCGATGCGCGACAGGCCGCAGCCGTTGTCCAGCACCAGGCCGGGCATGGACAAATTGTGGGTGGACAACCATTGCTCCACCGCCTGCTGCGCCAGGCCCCAAGTGGCCCGTTGCGCACCCGCCTGTAGCGCCAGGGTCAGGAACACCTGCTGCGCCATGACGTTGTTGCTGTATTTGTTGATGTCGCGCACCAGCACGGCGAGCGCGGGCGAGTCCCACACGGTCAGTTCGGTGGCGCCCGCAGGCAGGTTGGCGGTGCGAACCCGCCCTTTCCAATCGATGCCGACCTGCGCAAACAGCGCGGCGAGCAAACGCTGCACATAGGCGTTGTCGCTCACCTCGGGGGCGATGTTCCAGGTCTGCGGCCCGCAGGCGGCCGCAAAGCCCCCGGCGAAGCGCGGCGCGAAGGGCTGTTTCCAGTCGGCGCGCAGTTTGTCCTTCCAGTTGCCGCAGGCGCTGGCGGTGAGTTTGGGCGCTTCGCGCAGATCGAAGCCCGCCACTGGCGGCTCCACTGTGACACGCACCTGTTGCCCCTGAGCGTCGGGCACGAAGCCCAGGCGCAGCACGCCGAAGTTCACCAAAAAGGGATCGGGGCCGACGTTGTAGGGGGCGGTGGCGTCGCCGTCGAAGGCGCCGGGATTGTGCGGCGGAAGATCGAAAGCCTGACGGTCGATGAGCACGTCGCCGCGAATGCGGCGGATGCCCAGATCGCGCAGCCGTACCGCGATGCTCCACAGGTTGTCGGCCATCAGATGTGGGTCGCCGCTGCCGACAAAGGCCAGATCGCCCTGCAGCACCCCGGCGCGGATCGGCCCCGTGGCGTACACCGGCGTCTTCCACACATAGGCCGGGCCGAGGATGCGCAGGGCCGCGTAGGTGGTGACGAGCTTGAGCACGGAGGCCGGGTTCATCAACGCGGCGCCGTTGAACGCGATCTGGGGCGACGGGCTATCGAGCGCTTGCAGCACGAAGGCGCAAGACTGCTGCGGAATGCGCGCCGTCTCCAGCGCCTGCGCCACACCGGCAGGCAACGCCCCCGACCCGCCCAGCCCGACCTGCTGCGCCCGAGCTAGAAGCGGCATGCCGGTCACGGCCAGTGAGGAGATCAGAAAACGGCGGCGGCTGGGTAGCATGGCATGGGCGGCGAAGAAGATCAGTGGAATGGTAGAGGCTTGCGGAAAGGCTAGCTTCAAAACCCCTGCCTACAATGCGCCGCATCATGACGACCCGCCCCCCCTTCATCCACCAGTGGCAAGAGGCCGCCGAGCGCAACAATTCGGCGCTGTGCGTCGGCCTCGACCCGGAGCCCTCGCGCTTTCCGGTGCCGTGGACCAACGACCCGCTGCGGCTGTTCGACTTCTGCGCCGCCATCGTCGATGCCACGGCCGATCTGGTCTGCGCCTACAAGCCGCAGATCGCCTACTTCGCGGCGTTGGGCGCGGAGAGCCAGCTTGAACAGCTCATCGCCCACATCCGCAAGGCTGCGCCGAGCGTGCCCGTCATCCTCGATGCCAAACGCGGCGACATCGGCGCCACCGCGGAGCAATATGCCCGCGAGGCCTTCGTGCGCTTCAACGCCGACGCCCTGACGCTGTCGCCCTACATGGGCTTCGATTCGGTCGAGCCCTATCTGCGTTTCCCCGAGCGCGGGCTGTTCGTGCTGTGCCGCACCTCCAACCCCGGCGGCGCCGATCTGCAGACCCTGCCGCTTGTCGCATCGAACGCCAGCTCGGCCACAGGCGCCTCGGCCCACCTCGGCGATGAACTGCTGTTCGAGCGCGTGGCGCGGCTGGCCGCGCTGGACTGGAACCGCCACGGCCAGAACGGCCTGGTGGCTGGCGCCACCAACCCGGCCGACATCGAACGCATCCGCGCCGTCGCCCCCGAAGCACCGCTGCTCATCCCCGGCATCGGCGCGCAGGGCGGCGATCTCGCAGCCACCGTGCGCGCGGCGCGCGGCAACTTTCTCATCAACGCCTCGCGCAGCGTGCTTTACGCCAGCAGCGGGCGCGATTTTGTCGATGCCGCAAGACGCGAAGCCCGCCGTCTGCGCGACGCCATCAACCAGGAGGTGCACGCCGCCTCCACTGCCCCGAACACCCCATGAGCAACAGCAGCGCATCCACCACCGGCCTCACCCACTTCGACGCCGCCGGTCAGGCGCATATGGTCGATGTCGGCGCCAAGGATGAAACGCATCGCGTGGCCGTGGCCACCGGCTGCATCCGCATGCAGCCCGCCACCTTCGCCCTGGTGCAAAGCGGCAGCGCCAAAAAGGGCGACGTCATCGGCATCGCCCGCACCGCCGCCATCATGGCGAGCAAGCGCACCGCCGACCTCATTCCCCTGTGCCACCCCATCGCCCTCAACCGTGTGGCGGTGGACTTCGATTTGCAGCCGCAGGACAGCAGCATCCACTGCACCGTCACCGCCGAAACCCGCGGCCGCACCGGCGTTGAAATGGAAGCGCTCACCGCGGTGCAGATCGGCCTGCTCACCATCTACGACATGTGCAAGGCGGTGGACCGCGGCATGATCATCGACGGCGTGCGCCTGCTCGAAAAGCACGGCGGCAAGTCGGGCGACTGGGTCGCCTCGGTCTGAGCGCCCAGCCAAAGCCGAGACGCGCCTGAACCGCCCCGCGCGCAGGGACATGCCGCTGTTCCTACAATCGGACGCATGAACATGATGACCGAACCCGCGCTGTTGCGCCTCGACGAGGCGCGCCGCGTCTTGCTCGACCCCTATCAGATCGACGAAATCGCCTTGCAGCGTGCGCTGGGCAAGGTGTTCGAGCACAAGCTCGACTACGCCGACGTCTATCTGCAATACACCCGCTCCGAGGGCTGGAGCCTGGAAGAAGGCCTGGTGAAGTCGGGCAGCTTCGACATCGAACAGGGCTTTGGCATTCGCGCGGTACAGGGCGAGAAGACCGCCTTCGCCTATTCCGACGACATTTCCGAGCTGGCCTTGCTCGAAGCCGCCGACACGGTGCGCAGCATTGCCCGCGCGGGCAAGGGCAGCGCCAAAGTGCCCAGCGACACCCGCCGCAGCGCGGCGCGCGTGCTCTACGGCGCGACCGACCCGCTGGGCGCGCTCGACTCCAACGCCAAGGTGGCGCTGCTGCAAAAGGTGGACCGGCTGGCGCGCGCCAAAGACCCGCGCGTGGTGCAGGTCATGGCCAGCCTGGGCGGCGAACACGACGTGATGCTGGTGCTGCGCTCCGACGGTCTGCTGGCCGCCGACGTGCGCCCGCTGGTGCGCCTGAGCGTGAACGTGATCGTCGAGCAAAACGGACGGCGCGAGTCCGGCTCGTCGGGCGGCGGCGGGCGCTATAGCCTGGGCTACTTCGACGACGCCCTCATCACGAAATATGTCGATGAGGCGGTGAACACCGCGCTGGTCAACCTCGAATCGCGCCCCGCGCCTGCGGGCGAGATGAGCGTGGTGCTCGGCCCCGGCTGGCCCGGCGTACTGCTGCACGAGGCGGTGGGCCACGGCCTGGAAGGCGACTTCAACCGCAAGGGATCGAGCGCGTTCGCGGGCCGCATGGGCCAGCGCGTCGCCGCCAAGGGCGTGACCGTGCTCGACGACGGCACCCTGCCCGACCGGCGCGGTTCGCTCAATGTGGACGACGAAGGCAACCCGACACAGCGCAATGTGCTGATCGAAGACGGCATTCTGGTTGGTTATATGCAGGACATGCTCAACGCCCGGCTGATGGGCCGCGCGCCCACGGGCAACGGCCGCCGCGAGAGCTACGCGCATGTGCCCATGCCGCGCATGACCAACACCTACATGCTGGCGGGCGACCGCGATCCGGCGGAGATCCTCGCCAGCATCGACCGCGGCCTGTACGCGGTGAACTTCGGCGGCGGGCAGGTGGACATCACCAGCGGCAAGTTCGTGTTCTCTGCCAGCGAAGCCTGGTGGGTGGAGAAGGGCAAGCCGCTCTACCCGGTGAAAGGCGCCACACTCATCGGCAACGGCCCCGACGCGCTCACCCGCGTGAGCATGATCGGCAACGATCTGCGGCTGGACAGCGGCGTGGGCACCTGCGGCAAGGAAGGCCAGAGCGTGCCCGTCGGCGTGGGCCAGCCGACCCTGCGCATCGACGGCGTGACCGTGGGCGGCACGGGCTGAGCTCAACCCGACCTTCATCCAGGCTCAGCAGCCGGACCGCAGCGATGCGTTCCGGCTGTTTCATTTTTTACTTGCGGTGACATCGGTGAAACCTGCTTTACGGTGCATGATGAACGGCCGAACACTGGCTACAGTGCATCCAAGCCGGACGCTGATCCGGCCTTCCCTCCCACACTGCTGAAGAAAGGTTTGCTCGATGAAACACACCACCCTGCTCGCCGTTGCGCTGACCAGCGCTGCCCTGGCCTTCCCCACGATCGCCTCGGCCGGTTTGCTGAAAAATCACGAACAAAAAGTGCAGTGCGAAAAACAGGCCAAGGAGCAAAGCCTCAAAGGCAAGGATCGCACCGAGTTCATCAAATCCTGCGTGAGCAAGGCCCAGGAATCCGCCGCACCCGCAACGGAGCAAGCCCACCAAGAAACCAAGAAGGAAGAAGAGCATCACTCCATGCAAACCTCGGGCGCAGGCATGGCCGCGGCGGCGGGCGGCGGCGCGGGCAAGGTGTGGGTGAACGCCTCGACCAAGGTTTATCACTGTCCGGGCGACAAGTACTACGGCAAGACCAAGCACGGCGAATACATGAGCGAATCGGCTGCCAAAGCTGCCGGCGATCATCCGGCGCATGGCAAGACCTGCAACTAAGCGGGTGTGAACGGACTCAGCCCGCGCTAAGTGAGGCCGGTTAAGTTGTGGACATTCTGATTTTCAGCCGCCGCCCGTGCGGCCTTGCTCACTATGTCCACAATCGCCCTGTCCGAAGCGCGCTATCACCCTGTCTCCCGCCTGCTGCATTGGGCCATCGTGGCGCTGATCCTGCTGGAATATCCCCTGGCCTGGCTGATGACCGATCACCGCGGCGCGCCTGAAGATGCGCTGGCGGCCTGGCATATCGGCGTGGGCACGACCGTCCTCACCCTTTTCGTGCTGCGCCTGCTGTGGCGGCTGATCAAGACACCGCCGCCGCACCCGCCGATGCCCGCCTGGCAGGCGCTTGCGGCCCAGGCCACGCATGCGCTGCTCTATGCCGGATTCGTCTTGCTGCCGCTGCTGGGCTGGCTGGCCGCGTCGGCCCGCGAGTGGCCGGTGCATTGGCTGGGACTATGGCCGCTGCCCGCCCTGTTTCCGTCCAACGCCACATGGGCTGAGCTGCTGGGCGACGCGCATCAAGTGGTCGCTCTGGGGCTGCTCGGCTTGATCGGTCTGCACGTTGCTGCAGCGCTGTACCACGCCTTCATCCTGCGCGACGGCAGCCTGCGCCGCATGTTGTAAAAAACTCAGACCTCAAACCACCTTCAGCCCGGCCAGCTCGGGCTTGGGCTCGGGCGGTGGGGTTTTGAGCGCCTCGAGCGCCTGCACCACCAGACGCGCCACAATCAGATTGCGCACCGGCTTGCGGTCGGCCGGCACCACGTACCAGGGCGCCTGCGCAGTAGACGTGGCCGCCAGCGCCTGGCTGTAGGCGGCCTGATAAGGCTTCCAAAACTGCCGCTCTTGCAGATCGGACGGGTCGAACTTCCAGTGTTTGAGCGGGTTGTCGATGCGCTCCTGCAAGCGCTCGCGCTGCTCGTCAAAGCTCAGGTGCAGAAAACACTTGACGATGGCCGTACCCGATTCCGCCAGCATCTGCTCGAAATCGACGATCTGCCGCAAATAGCGCTTCATCTCGCCGTTCTTCAACTCACCGTGCACCCGGCGGATGACCGGTTCCTCGTAATGACTGCGGTTGAACACGCCGATGCAGCCCAGCGGCGGCACCTGCGCATGCACCCGCCAGAGAAAGTCGTGCCGACGTTCCTGCACGCTGGGCACGCTGAACGACGCAGCGTGGATGCCCAGCGGATTCACCCCGGTGAACACTGCCTTGGTCGTGCTGTCCTTGCCCGCCGAATCCATGCCCTGCAGCACCACCAACAGGGCTTGCTCGCGACGGGTGAACATCGCGTCTTGCAGCTCGCCGATCTGGCTACGCAGGCCGTCAAGCTCGGCCTCGATCTCGTCTTTGGAAGGGTCGCCCGGCAGGTCGATCTGCGTGGGGCGGTCCGAGAGGTCGAGGTTGTCTTCGGGGTCCACCCGCAGAGGGCGCAGATCGGTCAGTAGGGGCATATCAGAGGGCATGTCAGCTTCAGCGCCTCACACCCTTGGCCAGCAGCGCCAGATTTTTGCGGGCGCGTTCTTCACCCTGCGCGGCGGCCAGCGTCCACCAATGTCGCGCTTTCTCGACGTCAGGCAGCTTGCCCAACCCGCGGTAGTACAGCACGCCGAGGCTGAACTGCGCCTGCGCATCGCCCAGCTCCGCCGCCCGCTGGTACCAGCCGGCCGCCTGGGTGTAGTCGAGACTGCCGCCCCGCCCCATCGCCAGCAGACCGGCGAGTTCGCGCTGCGCCTCGGGCATATCCATCTCGGCGGCCTTGCGCAGCCAGGCCGCGGCCTGCGCATCGTCCTGCTCGACGCCCTGGCCGGTGACGAACAGATGTCCGTAGCGGTAGCAGGCTTCACGATGGCCCTGATGCGCAGCGAAAGAGAACATCGCCGCAGCGCCCGAAGGATCGGCCGGGCCGCAACGTCCGTTGAGCAAAAAAATGCCCAGATTGCACTGGCCGGCAGCATCGCCCGCCTCTGCGGCACGCTGATACCAGACCTGGGCCTGCGCGTCGCTGCGGGGCACGCCGCGCCCATGCTCGTACAAAAATCCCAGACCATTCATCGCCCGGGCCAGGCCCGATTCGGAGGCCTGCTGCCACAGGTTGAGCGCCTGCGCATCGCTTTGTTCCACGCCGCGTCCGTGAACGTAGAGCCAGCCCAGGTTGTACCGGGCCCCGGCAGAACCCTGTTCGGCCGCCTTGCGGTACCAGTGCGCCGCATGAACAAAGTCCTTGCGGTCGTGATAGTGGGCGCCCAGCCACTCTTGCGCGGCCGCATCTCCCTCATGCGCCAGGACTTCGAGCGGATGCTGCGTCTCTCTGAAGTCGAGGTGCTGGGGCGGTAGGGTGTGAATGCCGAGATCGAGCTCGGCGGACCGTGGGGTACTCATGGGCGCGGCGATTTTTTGCAGGCAAGCAGCATACCCCCGACTCGCCCTGGAGCGGAACATTGCGGCGATATGCTTCGTACTCTTGATTCAACCCAGAATTTCCATTAGGCGGGGCTACGCCCCTACATGGGCGCTGGCGGGCGGTTTGGGGCGTCTTCGCCCCCGCGCTTCGCCCCCGCGCTTCGCCCCCGCGCTTCGCGCCCATAGCTCGGGCTATGGGCTTGTCGCGCAGGGCCGAATCCATCCCCAACCCGCCGCACCATCATCCCATGTCCTAATGGAAAATCTGGGTTCAACGTGTTTCTTCCCGTGTTTGTTCCTTTTTTGCGGAGACTCTTTTATGCGCCGCTGGATATCCCTTCTCTTGCTTTCCGCCGCCCTGCTGAGCCTGAGCGGCTGCGGCTACAACGCCCTTCAGGCGTCCGACGAGCAGATCAAAGCGAGTTGGGCCGAAGTGCTCAACCAGTATCAGCGCCGGGCCGATCTGGTGCCCAATCTGGTGAACGTGGTCAAGGGTTACGCCGCGCATGAGAAAGACGTGTTCGTGCAGGTGACGGAGGCGCGCGCCAAGGTCGGCCAGATCCAGGCCACGCCCGAACTCATCAACGATCCGGCCGCCTTTGCCAAGTTCCAGGAGGCGCAGGCGCAGATGACCAGCGCGCTGTCGCGCCTGATCGCGGTGTCCGAAAACTATCCGCAGCTCAAGGCCGATGGCGTGTTCCGCGATCTGCAGGCGCAGCTCGAAGGCACGGAGAACCGCATCGCCGTGGCCCGCATGCGCTACATCGAAGCCGTGCAGAACTACAACAACCTGGTGCGCCAATTCCCCAGCAACCTCACCGCCATGGTGGTGGGCATGAAGGTCAAACCGAGTTTCACGGTAGAGAACGAGAAAGCCATTTCGGTGGCGCCCAAGGTGGACTTCGGCGGCGCCGCCCCCGCGCCTGCCGCATCGAAGTAAGGCCGCATGACGCTGTTGCGCGGACTCTGGAAGCGCTGGCTGCTTGCCGCGCTGCTGCTGTGCGGACTTGGCACGCTGGCCTGGGCCGCGCTGGCGCCGGTGCCCGCGCTTACCGCGCCGGTCACCGACCTCACCGGCACCCTCACCGCGGAGCAAACCGCCACGCTCGATCAGGAACTGCGAGCCTTCGCCACGCGCAAAGGCAGCCAGATCGCCATCCTCATGGTGCCCAGCACCGCGCCGGAAGCCATCGAGCAATACAGCATTCGCGTGGCCGAGGCGTGGAAGCTGGGCCGTAAGGCGCAAGACGACGGCGTGCTGCTGCTCGTCGCCAAGGACGACCGCGCCATGCGCATCGAAGTGGGCTACGGGCTGGAAGGCGCCATTCCCGACGCCATCGCCAAGCGCATCATCGCCGAGGTCATCACCCCGCAGTTCAAGCAGGGTGACTATTTCGGCGGACTGCAGGCAGGCGTGCAACAACTCATGAAGCTGATCGACGGCGAGCAACTGCCGCCGCCTAAGGCCACCTCGCCGGGCGCAGACCGATCCAGCGCGCAGGAAATCGGCTTCATGGTGTTGATCGGCGCGGTCGTGCTGGGCTCGGTGCTGCGCAGTGTGCTCGGCCGCGCCGTCGGCGCCGGGCTGAGCGGACTGATCGCTGGCGGCGTGGGGTGGTGGCTCGTCGGCTCCGTGCTGTTGGGGCTGACCTTCGGCGCGCTCGCCTTCCTTGCCGTGTTCAGCGGCATACGCATGGGTGCTGGTGGCTTCGGCGGCGGATTCGGCGGCGGCAATGACCGCGGCTCGGGCGGATTCAGCGGCGGCGGTGGCGGTTTTGGCGGGGGCGGCGCTTCGGGCCGGTGGTGAGATGCGTTGGTCCCGTCTGCTACGACACCTGCGCTTTGCGCCCTGGCAAACCCGCCGGGCGTTTCCGCAAGCCACGCTGGGCGCCATTGCCAAGGCCATCCACGCGGCTGAGCAGGCACACGGCGGCGAAATCCGCTTTGCGGTTGAAGGCGCGCTCGATCTGCCCGAACTCTGGCGCGGCCTGAGCGCCCGCGAGCGCGCCATCGAGGTGTTCTCGCACCTGCACGTCTGGGATACGGAGCACAACGACGGGGTGCTGATCTACCTGCTGCTGGCCGAGCGGGACGTGGAAATCGTGGCCGACCGCGGCATCCACCAACGGGTGCCGAGCGACGCTTGGGAGCAGGTGTGCCGCAGCATGGAAGCGCTGCTACGCCAAGGCTGCTTCGAGGCCGCCGCGCTGCAGGGCGTGGCCGAAGTTAGCGGCCTGCTCGCCCAGTATGCGCCGCCGCGCAGCGGCGAAAAACGCAACGAGTTGCCCGACTGGCCGGTGGTGCTGCGGCTGTAGTTCAAGGAAACAAACCCTTGAACAGGCCAGGAACCGCCTTCTGCAGCGGCTGGGCCTGGGCGGGTGCGAGCTGTTTCTGCAGTTCGTTCTGCAAGGTGTTTTTCAAGGTCTGCTTCAACAGATTCCCGCCCGCCTGCGACCACAACACGGTGTAGCTCGGCTGGGCAAAACTGCCCGCGATACGCACCGGCACGGTGACGCCGCGCAAGACCGCGAGATCGGCCCCGCCCTGTCCCTGTAGCGAACCGACGACGGCGGGCAGCAGTAGATAGTCCAGACGCTGCCGGGGAAGATCGAACCAGCCCTCGCCGCCCACGCGCAGCTGCGGGCTCTGTACCGACAGATCGCTGTTCTTCGCCACCCCGTTCTGCAGCACAAAGGTGGCGCCGAGCGCGGTGAAATCAGTCTGCTCACCCGCGGTGGCGGCGAACTGCCCATCCTTGCGCGCCGCCAGCAGGGCGCGGGCGTTGCGCAGCATCTGCGCCAGATTGAAGCCCTTCACAGCGCCGTTGCGCACATCGAGCCGCGCCTTGCCCGACAGGCTGGCGATGAGCGCGGGCAGCGTCTTGCCCTGTGCCGTCAGGTTCATCGTCCAGTTGGCCTTGCCGAGCAGAAAATCCTTGCCGACCAAGGCCTGCAACACCGGCTGCACGCTGACATCACGCCCGCTTTGCTGCAGCGTGTATTGCTGCTGCGCCAGATTCACCCGCAGATTCGCGTCCACACTGCCGCCAAAGCCCTGCGCACTGAAAGGCTGCAAGGCCAGCGTTTTGCGGTCACTGGTCAACTGGCCCTGCACCGCGCTCCATTGCATGCCCTTGAACACCAGGCTGCCAATCTTGAACTGCGCGCCCAGCCCGAGTTTTTGAAAGGCCGACAGGTCGATGGGGGCAGGCGCAGGCGCGGCGGCTTTTGGTTGGGCGGCGGGCGGCGGCAGCCAATCGTCGAGATTGAGGCGGTCGGCATTCACGTCGAGGCGCAGGGTGTCGGGCTGCGCCCAGCCGCCCGACAGCTTCATCCCGCTGCCGGCCACCAGGCCTTGGAGCTGAAACTGCGCGGTAGGTCCGTTCATGGGGCCGTTCGCGCCGCCGTCGTATTGCGCATTGCCCTGCAGCGCCAGGGTCTGCGGTTTGGCGCCGGGGGTGAGCTGGCCCGAGAGCTTGATCGCGGGCAGAACATAGTGCGCATGAGTGAGATCGAGCTGCAGCGGCGAGGCCAGGGTCAGGCGCATCGCCCCCGGCTTTCCGGCGGCGCCGCGCTGCACATCGCACTGCGCCACGGGAACGCGCAGCGCGCTCCAGGCGCCCGCGGCCTGCTGGGTATTGCACTGCAGCTGCAGCGCCTGCGCCGCGCCGATCTCGGCGCTGGCATCGAGCGGCCCGATCTGCACGGTGTCGCCCTTGGCATCGAGCGTTGGCAGGCTGATCTGCGCACTCAAGTTTTCCCCGCTCTCGGTGCGGCCGGTGGTCTTGACGCGCCATTGCCGCGCCGTCAGCGCCCACATCGAGCCGGTGCGCAGCTCGAGTTGATCGGCGTTGAGCTGGGTCTGCATCGACTTCAGTCCCGGCACATCGCCCTGCGCCGACAGCGCCAGATCGGTCAGCGCCACGCTGTGCTGCGCCGGGTCGGCCAGCAACTTGCCGCGCAGGGCGATGCGGGTTGCCAGCGCGGGCTGGACAAAGCGCGCCGTGGTCTCCAGATGAAAGGCCCCGGCGTTGCCGCCGTCCAGGCCGGAAAGGCCGACGTCGAGGCCGTCGAGCTGGCCGTGGAGCTTGGCCTTGTCGTCGTCGTAAAAGAGCACGCCCTGCTCCACCTGCAGACGGTGCACCGACAGGCCCAGCGGGCTGCGCGGGGGCGCGGATTCGGGCTTGCTGTCGGGCAGCAGGTCGGCGAAGTTGAAACGCCCCTGCGCGTCGCGGGCCACATGAATCTGCGGCTTGATCATCACCACCCGATCGACCACCAGCTTGCGCCGCAGCAGCGCGAATAGATCGAGGTGCAGTCGCAGGTCGTCAGCCCGCGCGAAAACGGCGGGAGAGTCGCGCTCGCTCAAGGAAAACGGCCCGGTGCGCAGCGTCAGTGGCGGAAACAGCGTGAGCTCGATCGTGCCCGGCAACGTCAACGTGCGGTGCTCGCGCTCCTGCACCACCTGGATCAACGTGGCCTTGTACTGGTTCGGATCGAAGGTGAGCAGCAAAATGCTCATGCCGCCCACCACCAGAATGACCGCGGCCAGCAGCGCCGCCAGCAGCCCCTTGAACAGCCGCATCGGCCAGCGCCTGCGCGGCGCGGGCGCTTCGGGCTGCGGCGCAGTGACCTCAGTCATGGGCGGGAATTACGCCCAGGCGCTGATGCGCCGGGGGCACAATGCGGGTTTTGTCGGTCAACATGGCGGCTGATTTTAGGCAGCTTGTCTGACAGCCCGAAGTTCCCAGAAACACAGCGCTTCAAGCGCAGCCATTCCATCATGTCCTCCCCTTCTTCCGACCTTCTGATCTGCGGCGGCGGCATTGCAGGCAAGGCCTGCGCGCTGGCGCTGGCGCAGATCGGGCTGCAGGTCACCCTGCTGGGCGCGCGCACGGCCGCCGCCCTGCCGACCCAGGGCTATGCCCAGCGCCTTTACGCGCTCAACGCCGCCTCAAGGCAATTGCTCGAAGAACTGCGGGTGTGGCCGCAGATGCCGCCTGAGCGCATTCAGCCCGTACAGGCCATGCACATCCGCGCCGATGGCGCCCAGCTCGCCTTCGATGCCCGCGACGCCCGCAGCGAGGCGCTGGCCTGGATCGTCGAATCCGACGCGATCGAAGCCGCGCTCGATCTGGCGCTGCGCTTCCAGCGTCGGGTTGTGATCGACCCGGCGCAGGCCGCGCGGCTGCAACGCCAGCCCGCGGCGGCAGGCTGGCAGGTGCAGACCGATGACGGCCGCACCCTGCAGGCCGCGCTGCTCATCGGCGCCGACGGCGAGCACAGTCTGGTGCGCAAGGTCTCGGGCATCGCGATGGATACGCACGACTACCTGCAGCGCGGCGTGGTCGCCAATTTCCTCTGCGCCGCACCGCACGATGGTGCCGCCTTCCAGACCTTCGCCGACGGCGGCGTGATCGCCCTGCTGCCGCTGGCGCCGATGCAGGGTCGGCCAATGGTGTCGCTGGTCTGGTCGGCCCCTGAGGCGCTGGCGCTGGAACTGCTCGACTTGTCGCCCGAAGCTCTGGCGCAGCGCGTCGAAGCGCACCTGCCCGCCTTGCGCGCGCAACACCTCGGGCCGCTGCAGGCCACCGGCCCCGCGGCAGCCTGGCGTCTGCAGCGCCAACTGGCCCGCCGCACCGTGGCCGACGGTCTGGTGCTGATTGGCGACGCGGCGCATCGCGTGCATCCGCTGGCCGGTCAGGGCCTCAACCTGGGTCTGCAAGACGTGCAGGTGCTAGCCCGCACCCTGCAACAGCGCGGCGCCGGCCAGGCCGTGCACGACCCGCGGCTGCTGCGACGTTATTCCCGCGCGCGGGCCGAACAGGTGCTGGCGCTCGCCACCACCACCGACGTCCTCGCCCGGCTGTACGCTGCGGGCAGCCGGGTACCCGGGCCGCTGCGCGCGCTGGGCCTGCAGACCGCCAATGCCCTGCCGCCCGTCCGGCAGTTGCTCACCCGCTATGCTTCGGGTCTTCCCTATCTTGCCTGACGCGCGTTTGTGCGCATTCCCGTCTAAATGAACTCTTCGCTCTCCCGCTCCGTTGCGCGCGTTCTGCGCGGTGTCGCGTTGTCCGCGGCCTTCCTGTCTCTGCCGGTCATGGCGCAAACCCTGGCCGAAACCCGCGCCGCACTCGAAAAGGCCATGCCGGGTCTGCCCGCCAGCGCCAAGATCATCAAAACCCCCTATGCTGGGCTGTATGAAGTGGACGTGGGCAGCAAG
Organism: Thiomonas sp. OC7; assembly: GCF_900634595.1. Classification (NCBI taxonomy): domain Bacteria; kingdom Pseudomonadati; phylum Pseudomonadota; class Betaproteobacteria; order Burkholderiales; genus Thiomonas; species Thiomonas sp. OC7. Next base: position 1,384,995 of record NZ_LR131953.1, read on the forward strand.
ATTTTCTACACCGATGCCAAAGCCACCTTTTTGTTCGCAGGTGAGATTTTCGACACCAAGACCCAGACCAACGTCACCAAGGCCCGCATCGACGATCTGCGCCGGGTGAACTGGAAGGATCTGCCGTTCAAAGACTCGTTCAAGCTGGTGTTCGGTAACGGCAAGCGCCAGATCGCGATTTTTGAAGACCCGTATTGCCCGTACTGCCACAAGATGGAAGCCACGCTGGAAAAGATGAGCAACGTCACGCTGCATGTGTTCGTCGTGCCCATCATCCGCCGCGAATCGATGCAACAGGCGCGCGATATCTGGTGCGCCCCCAACCGCAGCAAGGCCTGGCTGGACTGGATGAACAAGCAAGTGCAGCCGCCCGCGGCCGCGGCGACTTGCGTCGACCCGCTCAAGGCCAATGTGGAACTCGCGGAGAAGCTGGGCATTTCGTCCACCCCCACGCTGATCTTCACCGATGGCGACCGCATGGAAGGCGCCCTGCCGCAAGAGGAAGTCGAAAAGAAGCTGGCCGCAGTCAAGTAAATCAAGCCAAGCCGAAGCGCCACAGCAGATACACCGCCATGCCGCCCGCGATGGCGGCCAGTAGTTTGCGCGTACCCAGTGCCAGCGCGGCACTGGTCAGCGCACCGGCCAGCCAGGGGTTGCGCCAACTCAAATCCCAGTGCTGGCCGTCGGGCAGCAACACCATGGGCACGACGATGGCGGTGAGCACCGCCACCGGCACATGGCGCAGCGCCTGCTGCACTCGCGGCGAAAACCTCAGCCGCCCGCCTAGACCGAACAGGGTATAGCGGATGGCAAAGGTCACCGCAGCCATGCCGACGATCACCGCCCACAGATTCCAGTTCATCGCACCCCTCCCGTCTCTCCCTCAAGGGCTGGACGGCGGCGACCATCCATCCACACCCCGACCGCCACCCCGGCGAAGGCGGCGAGCATCAGGCCGAGCTTGTACGGCAGATCGCGCGCCGCCAGTGCCACCACCGCCGCAGTGAGGGCCACGGCGATGCTGGGACGTTCGCGCAGCAGCGGCGCGACGATGCCCACGAAGGTGGCCACGAGCGCGAATTCGAGTCCGAGATGCGTCAAGGCCGGGCTGGCCTGTCCCAGAAAGGCGCCGACCGCAGTCCAGCCCAGCCAGTTGAGGTACATCGCCGCGCCCGACCCCGCCGTGTACCAGTGCTTGAACGGCGCGCCGTCATCGCGCACGTAGCGGTGATGCACCGCGGCGTAGGTCTCGTCGGTCAGCCAGAACGCCAGCAGCACCCGCCAGCGCTGCGGCAGCCGCGCCATCTGCGGCTGCAGGCTGGCGGCGTATAGCAAGTGGCGCAGGTTGACGACCAGAGTGGTGAACACCACGACCAGCGCGCTGGCGCCGGTACCCAGCAGACTCAGCGCGATGAACTGCGCCGATCCGGCGAACACCAGCGCCGACATGGCCAGCGCCCCGACGATGCCCAGCGGACTGGCCGACGCCAGCGCACCGAAAATCAGCCCGAAGGGCGCAGCGCCCAGGAGCAGCGGCAGGGTATCGCGCGCGCCGAGGAGAAATTCGGTGGAACGTCCCGCCGGGTGGGGCGAGGCAGAAGAAATCGACGTCATGCCGACAGACTAGCGGCGCGGCTCCATGCGGTCTTGAACGTTCTTGCTCTCGGCATAGCCCCCAGGCGTCACGCCGAAGGCGCGCTTGAACAGTCGGTGCAGATGCGACTGGTCGGCAAAACCCAGACTCGCCGCCACCTCGGCTGGACCCAGTCCGCCGCGCAGCAGGCGCTTGGCCTGCGCCAGCCGCCACTGGTTGCGCCAGGCATGCGGCGGCAGCCCGACGCTGCGCGAGAACACGCGGTTGAGGTGCCAGGGGCTCAGGCCCACTGAGCGTGCCAGATCGTCGAGGGTCAATGCTGCGTCGGGGTCGGCCCGCAACAGCTCCTGCGCTCGGCGCACGGCGGCATCCTCGCATCCTGTGGCAGGCTCGACCACCCCGGCGTGGCGCAACAGCGACGTCATGGCCTCGCGCCAGGCGCAGCTGCGAAGCAACGGGTCGCTGGTGGCGATCAGCGCGGCGTGCAAGCCCTGCAAAGCACGGAACAACGCCGGGTCGTCGAACACCACCCGATCGAACACCGGCAGCCGCGCATCGCCGTCGCGCAGCTCGGCCATGAGTTCGCCTAATTTCTGGGGCGCTGGGTAAAGTGCGCGGTAAGACCAACCGGACTCGCCGCCACTCTGGCCCGTATGCACCTCTGCCGGCGGGATCACGATGATGCTCCCCGCGTTCGCCACGCCTTCCGCCCGTCTGCAACGAAAGCGCTCGCTGCCTTGTTCGATCAAGGCCACGACAAAGGTGTCGTGCACATGCGGTGCAAACCGGTGATGCACATAACGCGCCGTCAGCAGCTCCATCCCTGCGAAATCCGGGGCGATGTGCATGCGGGCCGATTCGGTCTGCGGGGCGATGGCGGGTGAGGACATGCGCAGATTGTCCTGCAGACGCCGAGCGCTTCGACACAAAGTTGCGCCGCACAAAAACCCTGCCCCACACTCGGAAGCACATGATTTGTCACCGCATTGGGCGTACAAGCAATGGCACCCCCGAATCGACTTGACAGGAGACCGTGATGCGTCTGTTCCATCTTGAACCGTCCGATACCCAGCAGCTCGCGCAATGGTTGCAGCAGGCCGACGCGCTGGTGCTCGCCCAGGGCGGCAGCGATGTGCTCAGCGGCACTTTGCAGGATCTGCCCATTCTCCAGAACCTCATTGCGCAGCACCCGGCCGCGCCCACACCCGAGCAGCTGCACGCCGTTTCGGCCGCGCTCGGCCGTGTCTTGCTGCATGAGCAGGCGGGCAGCGAATGGGCCATCGTGCAAGGCGTGCATCAGCGCGGCTACGCCATCCGCCGCATGGGCACCCTGCACTGGGTGTCGCCCGAGGGCGCCTTGCGCTCGCATCTGCACGGCGGCGCCCGGCTCGACCTGCGGCAGCTGTTCGCCAGCTTGTGCGAGCGGCTCAACCCCCCGGCCATGGCCGCTTGAAGCGGCGCATCCTGCGGTGATGAAGCCGCGCTTGATGCGACCGGCTTATGAAGTCGGCTTGAGCGGCGTGTAGCCGTCGTTCAGGGTGTGCAGGAAGGCGATGATGTCGCGCATGTCCTGCGCGGTCATCGCGGGTTGTTCGCCCAGCTTGCGGTTGAGCGGCGGATCGGTCACGTCCACATTGGCGCGGTACTGCGGCGGCAGGTCGTCGTACTTGCGCACCTGGCCGCCCACGGTGGGGAAGATTTTGCCCGGCTGCACGTCGCGGAAGTTGTAGAAATCGAGCACCTGCTTGAGCGAGTGATAGACCCCGTTATGGAAATACACCGGCCGCTGCGCCACATTGCGCAGCGTGGGGGTGAGGAACATGCCGCAGTAGGCAGTCTGGTTTTTCAGGTCGGTCCGGAAGGGGCCGCACAGCCCGATATCGAAGTAGTGCGGGTTCTGGTTCGCCGGAATCTGTGGATTACGCGGCACGCCCAGCGCCTCGTACTGCGTGTCGGTGAACAGCGGCGGCAGGCCGGTGGCAGTGGGCTGGTCGAGATGGCAGGCAGCGCAATCGGCCTTGTGCACGTCGTTGAAAGCCAGGTAGCCGCGCATTTCCTGCGGCGTCAGACTCGCCTTGCCCTGCAACCAGGCGTCATATTTGCTGTTGAAGGCGTGAAACTTCGGGTCTTCGATCTGGTAGCGGGCGATGGCGAACAGCGCCTCGGAAACCGTCTGCTTCGGGTCTTCAAACACATTGGGACCGAAGAGTTGCAAAAACGTCTGGGCATACGGCTGGCGCTCGATGATGGCGGCCACCCGCTGCGGCGTGCCCGCGTCCATCTCCACCGGGTTGAACAGCGGGCCGTCGGCCTGCTGCTGCAGGGTGTTCACCCGCCCGTCCCAGAACAACCCGCCGGTGGGCACCAGATTTTGCGCAGCCTGCGCCGTACTCTGCGCGGTCTTCTTCGCCCGCTGGCTGGTCTGCCCCAGCGCCGCGAGTTGCTGCAGGGTGATGGTTTCGTTCTCCTCGTTGTCCGGGCCGATGGAGAACGGCTGCTGCCGGTAGAGGTAGGCCAGCGACGGCGGCGGGCGAAAGCCGGGTGAGGTCATATTCGGCCCGCCCAGCATCACCGGCCCGCTGCCCGGCGGCGGGGACTGCTGCGCCCCCACGCTCGCCGTCGGCTCGCTGCCCCCCAAGGGGGCGAAACCCGCCTTGGGGCGGCCCGGCGGCGGGTTGTACCCATTCGCCGGGTCATGACAAGACGCGCAAGACTGCTTGCCCGAGGCTGAAAGCGCCGTATCAAAAAACAGCTGACGCCCCAGTTGCGCCACGGCCGAGAGGGGCTGCTGCTGCGGAAGCACGAGTTGCACCGGATGCGGATTGCCGCCCAGCGCAAAGGTGAAGCTCTGCACCGGATGCTGCAGCCAAACGACGGGGGGAATGCTCGGTTGCTCGTGCATGCCCCAGGCCAGCGCGCCGCCGCCCCCCGCAAGGGCAACGACCAGCGCAATGGCCAGGCGGCGTGCCCAGTGCGAGCGGCGTGGCTTGCTCGCAGGCGCCTGCACAGCAGCCGAAGAAGCGACGGCAGGGGTGGATGAGGTAACGGACATGGTGCGGCTTCTCGGCGAATTTCAGTCTTTTCCGCGGGTCTCGTGGCGGACGAAACCCGCGGAAAAGACCGCCCCAAGCGGGGCAGTCTGCGGGGTACCAGCGGGACTTGGCCGATCAGCTTTGCTTGGTGAACAGCGAGACGTTGAACTGCGGCGTCAAGCTGCCCGCAGGCGGGGCGCTCAGCACCGTGCCCTGCGCCGGATCGATGAACACCTTGGGCGCGCTGCCCACCGACTTGGTGAAGTCGAACAGGTTGTTGATCGAGCCCGCCGTGGCGTCGAACGACCCACCGCCCAGGCGCTGGCCGCCGAGCCAGTTGTCCTCGATGAACCGCACGATGGACGCCTGACTGATGGGCGTGTTGCTCACATAGTTGGTCTTGGCCCAGGGCGAGATCACCAGGAAAGGAATGCGCGTGCCCGGACCGCAGCGCCCATTGACCGGCTTGCCGTTCACGCCACTGAGCGGCGTGCCCTTGCCGCACACGCCCGCCCCATTGAGCTGGTCAGCCTGGCTGTCGAAAGAGGGATTGGTGGTGTTGGCAAACGCATGGTCATACCACCCATCGGAATCGTCCCAGGTGACGATCACTGCGGTGCTGCTCCACTGCGGCTGCTGCTCCAGGAAGTTGACGACCTGCGTCACGAAGGCCTGTTCGTCCAGCGGGTCGGAATAGCCGGCGTGACCATCCTCGAAAGCCGGGGCCTTGAGATAGGCCACAGCGGGCATATTGCCGGCCTTCACTGCGGCAAAGAAGTCCTGCAGGCCATATTCGTGGTTGGCCGGATCGGCGGTCTTGTTGTCGGTCTCCAGGGTGTGGCCGATGGCCAGGGTCGAGCTTGGGCGGGCGTGCGTGGGGTTGGCCGTGCTCTTGTAGTACTGGAACCAGTTGTGGTGCTGGATGTAGTCGCCCACGGTGGAATTGACGACTGGTGAGAAGGTGCTGCGCTTGCAGCCCGTCGTGCCGTTGGGGTTGGTCGCGCCAAGGTTGAACCCGCCCATGAAACCGCCCCAGGAAATGTTCTTACCGTTGAGCAGATCGCCGATGTTCTTGCCCGACATCGAGACTTGATTCGTTGGGCTGGAACAGATGTCATAGGCCGGATCGACATCGTTGATCAAGCCGTAGCCGCCCTGCCCGTCACTGATGTAGTACGAATACTTGCTCAGGGTGAAAGACTGGTCCGTGGTCGCAACCAGTTGCACGCCATTGGTCTGGCCGCTCACCGCTTCGAGCGCGCCCGGGGTGGACGGGCCGTAGGTGTCGGTATAGGCGTCATCGCTCAGGGCGAAGTTCTGCGCGTAGTTCCACAGCGCGGTGACGGTGTTGCCGTCGTAGTAGCCCATGACCTGGCCCTTGGTACCGAAGGCGCCCACGCCGCCCGTCGTCGCCGCGCCGGTGTATTTCGGGAACAGGTCGGCCTTGCCGCCGTCGTAAGCCTGTTGCTCGGCGGTGTAGGCGTGGTTCTGGTCGGCGGTGGCGGCCTGGGTGCGGTCGAGACGGTAGGGCTCGGCGGCATCGGTGCCGTTGGCGGTGTTGGTGAAGTTGGGGTTGTTGCTCAGCAGATTGGCGCTGACCAGATTGTTGACCGCAGGCGTGCCGGCCTTAGCGGTGAATGCCGGTTCGCCCGCCGGGTTGGTGGCCGTGGGATAGGTGGCGTAGTAGTGGTCGAACGACACGTTTTCCTGATACAGCACGACCACATGCTTGATCGGCGTGGCCGTCGCGAGCGCGCGGGCCGCGGTGTAGCTGGTGCCGGGCACGGTGGGCGAGGCCGCGACAGAATTGGAACCGCCGCCGCAGGCGGCCAGCGTGATGGCAGCCACGGCAACCGCCGAGGCCAAGAGGGTTTTGCGCAACATGGTGAAACTCCCTGAAGAGTGTGAACGATGGATCGCGTGGGGCTGATCGCAGCCCGTGCTTCACGCAACGACCGTGATTCTTGAGAGCGCAAATGTCGCTTCCGTGACCAAGTTCCTCAGGGCAACAACTGGTTTCAATCCATACGGATGGATAACGGTTTGTCGCAACCAGACAAACTGCAGGCGTCCGGTTTCCGCCTTAGCCGCGCGCCCAATCTGGGCGTGAGGTAAGTTCAGCGCGCGAGGCTTTTCAGCGCCTGGCGGATGCCGTCGTCCACACTGCAGCCTTCCGGCAGCGCTTTGGCGGCGGCCGCTGCCTCGCGCTCGGAATAGCCCAGCGCGATGAGGGCCTGCAGCACATCGGAGGCGCTGCCCGCGGCGGCCGTTGCGGCCCCGCCCAGATCGGCACCGAGCTTGCCCTTGAGTTCGAGCAGCAGGCGTTCAGCGGTCTTTTTGCCGATGCCCGGCACGCGGGTAAAGTGAACGGCGTCCTGCTGCGTGACGGCTTGGGCGATCTCGCTCACGCTGAGACCGGAGAGCACGGCCAGCGCAATGCGCGGGCCGATGCCGCTGATTTTGAGCAGCTCACGAAACGTGGAGCGCTCCCCCGCAGTGGCAAAGCCGTAGAGCAAATGCGCGTCTTCGCGGATAACGGTGTGAATGAGCAGGGTGACGGCGTGCCCCACCGCGGGAAGGTCGTACAGCGTGCTCATCGGCACGTCCACCTCATAGCCCACGCCGCTCACGTCGAGCAGAATCTGCGGGGGGGATTTGTCGAGCAGGGTGCCGTGCAGTCGTCCGATCATGGGCGAAACTGTAGCAGCCGCAACCGCTAACATTCGCGGATTGTTCTGCGACGACACTCCATGACCCGACCTTCCTCCTACAGCAAAGAAGACCTCATCACCTGCGGCGAGGGCCGCCTGTTCGGCCCCGGCAATGCGCAGCTCCCTTTGCGCGAAATGCTGATGATGGACCGCATCACCCGCATCGCCAGCGAAGGCGGCACCTACGGCAAGGGCGTGATCGAGGCCGAACTCGACATTCATCCCGACCTGTGGTTTTTCGGCGTGCACTTTCAGGGCGATCCGGTGATGCCCGGCTGTCTGGGGCTGGACGCGATGTGGCAGCTCGTCGGTTTTTACCTCGGCTGGATGGGCGGGCTGGGCCGAGGTCGCGCGCTCGGTGTGGGCGAAGTGAAATTCACCGGCCAGGTGCTGCCCACCGCGAAATTGGTGCAGTACCGCATCGACCTCAAACGGGTGATCAACAGCCGCCTGGTCATGGGCATCGGCGACGGCGCCATGCTGGTCGATGGTCGCGAAATCTATACCGCCAAGGACCTGCGCGTCGGGCTGTTCACCTCCACCGAAGGGTTCTGAATCCGGGGCTGCACCCGGTGAGTGCAACCCCGGATGGGTAGTGTCCCTAGAGGCGGGCGGGCGCAAACAACGATACAGTCCAGATGTATCTAATTGTTATAGAGACTGCATCATGCGCCCTTCAACCCTCCCCGATCTTCAGCGCCGCCGCCTGATGGGCTGGGGCTTGAGTGCGGCCGGGCTGGCCGCCGCTGGCGCCGCCGCGCCGCACCTCGCCGCCTTCGCCGCTGACGCGGTGGACTTCATTCGCGGCCCCAAGGTGCCCGATGTGCCGTTCACCCAAATTTCCGACCATGTCTATGTGATCTACGCCGCAGATGGCTTTCCCACCGAGAGCAATCAGGGCATGATGAGCAATATCACCGCGGTCAAGACGGCCAAAGGCTTGGTCATCCTCGACTCTGGCGCCTCGGTGCAGATCGGCGAGATGGTCATCCGGCAGTTGCCCAAGGTGAGCGACAAGCCGGTGGTCGCGGTGTTCAATTCGCACTATCACGGCGATCACTGGCTAGGCAACGATGCTTTTGTGAGCGCCTACGGGCAAGACCTGCCGATCTACGCCATGCCGCAGACCCGCGAGCAGATTCTGGGCGCAACCGGCACCGAGTGGCAGCAGGCCATGCTCAAGTGGACCAACCAGTCCAGCGCGGGCACCCGCATCGTCGCCCCCAACCGCGACGTGAAGCACGGCGACGTGTTCGACTTCGGCGACGTCACGCTGCGCGCGCACCATTACGGCACCGCGCACACGCCGTCGGACGTCTGCCTCGAAGTGGTACAGGACAAGCTCACCTACGTGGGCGACGTGATGATGAACCGGCGTATCGCCAACATGGACGACGGCTCCTACCCCGGCTCGCTCAACTACATGGACAAGCTGGCGCAGAACATCCCCGGCAGCAACTGGCTGCCCGGTCACGGCCATGCGGGACAGGCCGTGATGGTCTGGCAGCGCGAGCTGTTCGCCGCCATCTGGGAACATGCGCAGAAAGCGGCGCACGACATGGCCGGCCCCGAAGCCGCCATCGCCGCCGCCAAGGCCGATCCGCGCGTGGCCTCAAAGGCCAAGGAGACGGCCGGGTGGGACAACAACATCGGCAAGTACATCAGCCTCGCCTATCTGGAGGCGGAACAAAAAGTCTGAGCGCGTTTTCTTCGCGGGCCGTCCCACTCCCCTACTCCTCTCTACTTCACCTGCTCCACCGCCAGCGGCACTTTCACACCGTGCTCGAACTCCGACAGGGTGATGCTGGGATCGGCGAGTTCGCCCCTGGTGGTGAAGTGAATGTCACTGTCGGTCACGCCGTCGTAGTCGATGTGGCGGATGTAGGGCAGATAGACCTTCGGGGCGCTCGACCCGGCCTTCATCATCGCATGGGCCAGCACCATCGCTGCGTCGTAGGCGTTGGGTGAATAGAGCTGGAAGGCGGCCGCGCCGAACTCGGTGTCGTAACGCGCCTTCCAGGCCTTGCCCTTGGGCAACTCAGAGAGCGGCGCGCCGCCCTGGGCGCAGATCGTGCCGTTGACCGCATCGCCCGCGACCTTGGCCATGATGGGCGCGCAGATGCCGTCGCCCCCCAGCAGGCGTGCCGTCATGCCGATCTGGCGCATCTGCCGCACCAGCGGTCCGGCCTGGCTGTACATGCCGCCGTAGAAGATCACCTGCGGATGGTCGGCTTTGATGCGGGTGAGGATGGCGGAGAAATCGGTGGCTTTGTCATCGGTGTATTCGCGGTCCACCACGTCCATGCCGAGCTTCTTCGCCTTGGCCGAGAACACATCGGCCAGTCCTTGGCCGTAGGCGGTACGGTCGTCCACCACCGCCACGCGCTGCACGTGAAGGGCGTCGTGGGCATACTCGGCCAGCCCGGCGCCCAGGGCGTTGTCGTTAGCGATCAGGCGAAAGAAGGTCTTGTAGCCCTGCTCGGCGATCTTCGGCGAGGTGGAAGATGGCGTGATCTGCGGAATGCCCGCCCGGGCGTAAATGCGCGCGGCCGGATAGGTGCAGCCCGAGGTCTGATGGCCGATGACGCCGCTCACGCCCTCATCCACCAGCTTCTGCGCCACCAGTGTGGCTTGAGTGGGCAGGCCCTGGATCTTCCGCATCCATCGCCCAGCGCACCGTCTTGCCGCCAATCCGGGCATGCTCGGCATTGAGCTGGTTCAGCGCCATTTGCACTCCGTTGACTGCATCCTGCCCACTGGCGGCCAAGGGGCCAGACAGCGGCACGGCAACGCCAAGCACCACGCGCGGCTCGGCCGCATGGGCCGACAGCCCCAGACCGGCAAACAGCGCCAAAGACACTCCAGTCAATCGCAACGATGAAGTCATGAGGTTCTCCTTGAGAGATCCGGCTTGAAAACAACGAACCCGGATCATCAAGCAAAAACCGCGCGCGGCCTGTAAGCAGATGCATCTACATCTGCACCAGCAGTCGGCCGTCAGCCGATCAGCCGCCCCCCGCGCACCCGCATGCCCCGCAGTTGCGCCGCGCTGAGCTTGCCACTGGCCACGTCCGCCGTGCCCACATTCGCTGGAGAAGACGCCCGATGCAGCGCCGCCAGGCCGCGCTGCGCATGCGCGTGGCAGATAGCCAGCCCGAGCGCGTCGGCGGCGTCCGGGCCGGGCTGGCCCGGCAAGGCCAGCAGCCGCGTCACCATCTCCTGAATCTGCGACTTGCTGGCGCGGCCGTAGCCGACGATGGATTTTTTCAGCTGCAGCGCGGTGTACTCGACCACCGGCAGCCCTTGCGCCACCAGCGCGGCAATGGCCGCGCCGCGCGCCTGCCCTAGCAGCAAGGTGGACTGCGGGTTGACGTTGACGAACACGATCTCCACCACGGCAACATCGGCGCCAGCCTGCCGCGCCACCTCGCTCACGCCGTCGAACAGCGTCTTCAGACGCTCGGGCAGCGTGCCCTTCGGGATACGAATGGCGCCGCTGGCCTGATAGCCCAGACGTTGGCCGTGGGCATCGATCACGCCGTAGCCAGTGGTGTTGAGTCCGGGGTCGATACCGAGGATGCGCATGGTGGTGCGCCGTGCCTCAGTGCCGGAAATGCCGCATGCCGGTGAGCACCATGGCCATGCCGTGTTCGTCGGCCGCTTGGATGACTTCGGCGTCGCGCATCGAGCCGCCGGGCTGGATGACGGCTTTGATACCGGCCTGCGCCGCGTTGTCGATGCCGTCGCGGAAGGGGAAGAAGGCGTCGGAGGCCATGACCGAGCCGGGAACCGGCAGGCCCGCGTGCTCGGCCTTGATGGCGGCGATGCGTGCGGAGTTGACCCGGCTCATCTGCCCCGCACCGACGCCGATGGTGGCGTTGTCCTTGGCATAGACGATGGCGTTGGACTTGACGAACTTGGCCACGCGCCAGGCGAACAGCAGGTCGCGCATTTCGTCGGCCGAAGGCTGGCGCTGGCTCACCACCTGAATGTCGCCGGACAGCAGCAGGTCTGCGTCCTGCACCAGCAGCCCGCCGTTGACGCGCTTGTAGTCCAGCCGCGCACCGGGCTGCGCAGGCCACTGGCCGCATTCAAGCAGGCGGACGTTCTTCTTGGCCGCGCAGATGTCGATGGCGGCCTGCGTCACCTTCGGGGCGATGATGACTTCGACGAACTGCCGCTCGACGATCGTCTGCGCGGTGGCGCCGTCGAGTTCGCCGTTGAAAGCGATGATGCCGCCGAAGGAGGATTCGGGGTCGGTCTTGTAGGCACGCTCATAGGCGTCCAGCAGGGACGTGCCGTAGGCCACGCCGCAAGGGTTGGCGTGCTTGACGATGACGCAGGCGGGCGCGGTGTCGAACTGCTTCACGCATTCCAGCGCGGCGTCGGCGTCGCCGATGTTGTTGTACGAGAGCTCCTTGCCCTGCAGCTGGCGGGCGGTGGCGATGCTGGCCTCGCGCGCGCCCGGCTCGACGTAAAACGCCGCGCTCTGGTGCGGGTTCTCGCCGTAGCGCAGGTCTTGCTGCTTGACGAAAGACAGGTTGAACTGACCGGGGAAGGAAGCACGCGTGCCGTCGTCCTTCAGCGCCGACAGGTAGTTGGAGATGGCCGCGTCGTATTGCGCAATGCGGTTGAACGCCGCGACCGAGAGGCGAAAGCGCGTGGCGTCGCTCACCCGGCCCGCCGCGCGCAGCTCAGCCACCACCACGGCATAGTCGGCCGGGTTGGTGAGCACGGCAACATGGTGATAGTTCTTGGCGCCCGAACGCACCATGGCCGGGCCGCCGATGTCGATGTTTTCGATGGCTGCATCGAGCGTGTGAGGCTTGGCCACAGTAGCCTCGAAGGGGTAGAGATTCACGCAAAGGATGTCGATGGCCGGGAGGTCGTGCGCGTCGGTCTGCGCCACATGCTCGGGCAAGTCGCGCCGCGCCAGCAGGCCGGCATGCACCTTGGGATGCAGGGTCTTCACCCGGCCGTCGAGCATTTCCGGAAAACCGGTGTAGTCGGCCACCTCGGTCACCGGCAGACCGGCGCCCTGCAGCATCTTGGCGGTGCCGCCGGTGGACAGCAGACGCACGCCCAGGGCGTGCAGATCGCGGGCGAAGTCGAGTACGCCGGTTTTGTCGGAAACGGAAATCAGGGCTTGCATGGAAGTCTCGGTGAATGGAAATGGGCGGGTGCGGCGGGGTGGGTCAGAGCAGCTTGTGTTCGGCAAGCTTCTTACGCAGGGTGTTGCGGTTGATGTCGAGCCAGCGCGCCGCGAGCGACTGATTGCCCTCGGCATGCTTCATCACCGTGGCCAGCAGCGGTTTTTCCACCGCAGCCAGCACCATGGCATGAATGCCGTGCGGCTCGGAGCCGCCGAGGTCGTTGAAATAGGCCTCGAGGCTATCGACGACACATTGTTCGAGCGTGGTTTTGCGGGGAACGGCGGGCATGGCGGGATGCGAGTGAACGGGACGGTTTCAGGCAGCCAGCGGCGCGGCCCTGGAACCCGAATCGAGGAAGCCGCGCAGCGCCGCGAGTTGCTCCGCTGCGCTGCCCAGCGTGTTGAAGTGACGGCGGAAGGTCTCGCCTTCGGGCAGGGCCGCAACGTACCAGCCCACATGCTTGCGCGCGGTGCGCACGCCGATGGCTTCGCCATACAGCGCATAGTGGTCGTCGAGGTGGGCGAACAGCCAGTCGCGCCACTGCTCGGGCGCGGGGTCGGGCAGCAGGACGCCGCGCTCCAGATAGGCCGCGACCTGGCCGAACAGCCAGGGCCGACCCATGGCGGCGCGGCCGATCATCACCGCGTCGGCGCCGCTTTGCCGCAGCACGGCGGCGGCTTTTTGCGGCGAGTCGATATCGCCATTGGCCACCACCGGAATGCCCACGCTGCGCTTCACTTCGGCAAGCGTGGCGTATTCGGCTTCGCCGCCATAGCCCTGCTCGCGGGTGCGGCCGTGCACCACCAGCATCGCGGCGCCTGCGGCTTCGGCCCTGCGGGCGATGCGCGGCGCGTTGCGCGCGGCTTCGCACCAGCCGGCGCGCATTTTGAGCGTGACCGGGGCGTCGAACGGGCGGGCGGCCGCCACCGCCGCCTCCACCAACCGCGCGGCGAGGTCTTCGTCCTGCATCAGCGCGGAGCCAGCCCAGCGGTTGCACACCTTCTTCGCCGGGCAGCCCATATTGATGTCGATGATGTCGGCGCCGCGCTCCAGGTTGTAGCGAGTGGCCTCGGCAATCTGCTCGGGGTCGGTGCCGACGATTTGCACCGCGATGGGCGCGGCTTCGCCGTCGTGATTGGCGCGCCGCGAGGTCTTGAGGGTGTCGCGCAGATCGGCGCGCGAGGTCACCATTTCACTCACACAGTAGCCCGCGCCGAGTTGCCGCGCCAGACGGCGGTAGGGCCGGTCGGTCACCCCGGCCATGGGCGCGGCGAACACGCGGTTGGGCAGAAGATGCCGTCCCAGACGCAGGCCGCCCGCGAGCCCGGTCAAGGGTGCGGAGAGGGTGAGAACGGCGGGGTTGGACATGGGCGCGGCGGGCAGTGTGCGAGCAGAAGGCGGGCAACGAAGGCGGGCAACGTCTGCGCTGCCGTTTTTTTGAGCAGATGATTTTAGGCGATCCGGCTGACCGCCAGCCCGGAACCGGCTCATGAGAAAACGTAGGGCCGCCCCAAGTTTTCTCATCCCCCTCGGGGGGGCTGACGCGAACGCGGCAGGTCTGGGGGCGCTCTCAAGAAAACGTAGGGCCGCCCCAAGTTTCCTTGACACCCCACGGGGGCGGGTTGGGCAACCCCCTCCCGGCCTCCCCCACTGCGTGGAGGAGGTGAGAACAGCGCTGTGCGGCGCTTCGAATGCCCCTCCCGCTCCCCGCCATGGGTGAGGTGAGATCACTCCCTCCCCACTTGTGGGGAGGGTTGGGGTGGGGATTGCCCGGCCCTGGGGGCTCTCAACGTGCGCTGAAAGGCCCCGGCTTGAGCGCGATGGGCTGCTCGGGGACTAGCCCCTGCACGCGCCGTTCGGCGATGCGCGCCCAGACGGCGCGCTTGCCTGCGTCATCCAGATTGGACCAGTCGCTGATTTCCTGCAGGGTGCGGGCGCAGCCCAGGCAAAGCCCGCTAGCGGCGTCCAGCGTGCAGATGTTGATGCAAGGAGAGGGAACTGTCATTGCGGCGCCCGCGTGACAGCGCTCGGCGCAACGCCCAGCCAACGCGGCAGGTCTTCGGGCCGCAGAGGAAAGACCGCATGCGGATGGCCCGCCGCCGCCCAGACGCGGTCGAAGCGCCAGAGGCTGTTGTCCACCAAGGCGATGGGCGGCTGGGTGTGGCCCACCGGGCTGACCCCGCCGATGGCGAAGCCGGTGGCGGCGCGCACGAAATCGGCATCGGCCCGCGCCAGCTGGCCCACCTGCGCGGCCACGGCCTTTTCGTCCACCCGGCGATCACCGGCGCAGACCACCAGCACCGCGCGGCCGCTGTCGATATGGCGGAACACGATGGACTTGGCAATCTGCCCCAGCGCCACACCGAGGGCGTCGGCCGCCTGCTGCGCGGTGCGGGCGGCGGCGTCGAGCATCACCGGCGGTTCGGCATGGCCCAACCCGGCAAGCGCGTCGATCACGCGCTGCACGGAGTCGGAAGGAGAAGGAATGGCCGTTGTTTGCATGATGAACCCAGATTTTCCATTAGACGGGGCTTTGCTCCTAAACGGGCGCTGGCGAACGGTTTGGGGTAAATCCATCCCCACCCAACCCTCCCCACGTGTGGGGAGGGAGTGATCTCACCTCCCCCATGGCGTGGGCGGGGGTCGGGAGGGGCATTCGAAGCGCCGCACAGCGCTGTTCTCACCTCCTCCACGAAGTGGGGGAGGCCGGGAGGGGGTTGCCCAACCCGCCCCGCCATCATCCCTTGTTCTCATGGAAAATCTGGGTTGAAGCGGCTCAGGCGGAGCAGGCGGGTTCGCCTTGCTCGGCGGCCCATTTGGCCAGCAGCGCCTTGCCCGCGCGGCTGTTGTTCGGGCGGTTGATAGCGCGGGTGATGAAGTCGCCGGCCTCGACCACCGCGCGCAGGTTCACCCTGGTGTCGATGCCCAGGCCGTGCAGCAGGTAGAGCACGTCTTCGGTGGCGACATTGCCGGTGGCGCCCTTGGCGTAGGGGCAGCCGCCCAGACCCGCAACGGAGGAATGAAAGCTGGCGACACCCATCTGCAGCGCCGCAAGAATGTTCGCCAGCGCCTGACCATAGGTGTCGTGGAAGTGACCGGCCAGCTTCTGCATGGGGAAGGCCGCCGCGCTGGCCTCGAACACCGCCTGCACCGCACCGGGCGTGCCCACGCCGATGGTGTCGGCAATGTCGATGGAATCGCAGCCGAGATCGGCCATGCGGCGCACGACTTCGGCCACTGCTGACGGCTCGACCGCGCCTTGGTAGGGGCAGCCCAACGCCACGGAGATGCTGCCGCGCAGCTTCACTCCCGCAGTCTTGGCGGCCTCGGCTACGGGACGGAAGCGCTCGATCGATTCGGCGATGGAGCAGTTGATGTTCTTCTGCGCGAAAGCCTCGCTCGCGGCGCTGAACACCACCACCTCGCCGACCCCCGCGGCCAACGCGGCCTCCATGCCCTTCATGTTCGGCACCAGCGCGGAATACACGGTGCCGCGACGACGGCGGATGCCCGCCATCACCTCGCTGCTGCCCGCCATCTGCGGCACCCACTTGGGCGAGACGAAGGCGGCGGCCTCGACATTGGGCAGCCCGGCTGCGGACAGGCGGTCGATGAGATCGACCTTCACCGCAACGGGAACGGGGTTGGCTTCGTTTTGCAAGCCGTCGCGCGGGCCGACTTCAACGACTTCGACGAATTTGGGCAAATGGTTCAAAGTGGACATGGCAATCTCCCGTTCAATAACCCAGCCGCATATCCACCACGCCGCCCGGTTTTTCGCCGCGTTCGATGGCGGCAATCTTGCGCATCACCTGCGCGGCGGACGGCCCGACCAGGGTCTGCGCGGCCACATGCGGGGTGACGCGCACCCGCGGATGGCTCCACAGCGCATCGGCCGCGGGCAAGGGCTCGGTGGCAAACACATCGAGCAGGGCGCTGGCCAGATGCCCGCCGTGGAGCAGATCGAGCAGATCGGCCTGGTCGATCACCGCGCCCCGACTGGCGTTGATGAGATGCGCGCCCTGCGGCAAGCGGCTGAGAACAGCGTAATCGAGCAGGCCGCGGGTGTCTGCGGTCAGCGGCAACAACACCACCAGCACCCGGGTCTGCGCCAGAAATTCATCAAGGCGGTCCAGGGCGTAGATCGCGCAGCCCAGCTCGGCAGCAAAGCGCGACTGCCCGCTGCGGCTGCAAGCCAGAATGGGAAAGTCCATCGCCGCCACGCGCCGGGCGGCGGCCGCGCCCATCTGCCCCAAACCGAGAAAGCCCACGCTGAAACTGGCGCGCGGCGGCAAGGGCAGCGGCTCCCAGCGGGCCTTGGCCTGCTGCGCCGCGTAATCGGTCATGCGGCGATAGGCATGCAACACGCCTTCGGCCACGTAATCGGCCATTTGGCGTCCCATGCCCGCGTCTTCCAGACGGATGAGCGGCACGCCGGGATGCAGGCGGTGCAGCGCCGGGGCGATGGCATCTACGCCCGCGCCCAGATTGAACACGGCGCGCAGCCCCATCTGCCCGGCGAGCCAATCGGGATCGGGCCGCCAGACCAGGGCGAATTCGGCCTGCGCGTCCGGGTCGCTCGGGGCGTCGATCACGTCGATGGCCAGGCCGATTTCCTTGGCGTGCTGCATCAACGCGTCGCGCCAGCGGCGAAACGGCTCATCCGGGTCCCAGACCGCCAATCTCATGCCTGCAAGTCCTCGGTTTTCAAAGCCTCGATGCGCAACAGCTCCACGCCTTCGCTGACCTGATCGCCCACCGCGTAAAGCACCTCGCTCACCTGCCCGGCCGACGGGGCGCTGAGCGTGTGCTCCATTTTCATCGCTTCGAGCACCAACAGTGGGGCGCCGACCTGCACCGTGTCGCCCGCTTGCACATGCAGGGCGATGATTCTGCCGGGCATGGGCGCGGTCAGCCGGCCGCCGGCCGAGCCCCCGTCGGAGCTGCCCAGATCGGCGCCCAGCGCTTGCAGCGTGACCTGCTCGCCGCCTGAGAACACCTGAAAAGACGTCTCGCCCAGCCGAACCACGCTCATCTGCGCACGCTCTTCACCCAGCGTGAGAACCAAGGCGAATTCCGTCGTGACATCGTTCACCCGCGTGCTTTGCGCGGAGCAGGCGAAGGGCTGCGGCTGGAGCGAACCCGGCGTCTGGATGCGCAAGGGCTGGCCTGTCGCCGTAAGCAGCGTGCACGCCAAAACACCCCACGGGCTGTCGAAGCGAAACACGCGCGGCGGCAGCACGCCGTTGGTAAACCCGTCGCAAATTGACCATGGCGACCAGGGCGACCAAGGATCGGCGCTCTGTTGCGCGCGCTCGTCTTCGAGCATGGCGCCGATCGCAGCGGCACAGGCCAAAGACTGCGGAATGGACGGCGGCGCGAGCAGCGCCTCGTGCTCGCGGGCGATCAATCCCGTGTCGAGCACGCCCCCGGCAAACGCCGCAACACCCAGCAGGCGGTGGAGAAACTGCGCATTGGTCTGCAAACCGGCGATGCGGATCGCGGCCAGCGCTTGGCGCAGCCGTCTGCGCGCCTGCTCGCGAGTCTCGCCCCAGGCGATCAGCTTGGCGATCATGGGGTCGTAGAACGGGGTGATGGTGTCGCCCTCGAACACCCCGCTATCGACTCGAATGCCCTCAGCTCCCACCGCACCGAAGGCGACATGCGGCGGCAACGCCAGCCGCCGCAACTGGCCGGTGGAAGGCAGAAAACCCGCCTCGGGATGTTCCGCGTAAAGCCGCGCCTCGATGGCATGCCCGCCGCAGCGCACCTCGGCCTGCGTGATGGGCAGCGGTTCGCCTGCGGCCACGCGCAATTGCCAATCGACTAGATCGAGGCCGGTGATCAGCTCGGTGACGGGATGCTCGACCTGCAGCCGCGTGTTCATCTCCATGAAGTAGAAGCGCTGCGGCGCCCCGCCTTCGCTGCATTCGACGATGAACTCCACCGTGCCCGCGCCCACATAACCCACGGCTCGGGCGGCGGCCACGGCGGCCTCGCCCATCTCGCGCCGCAGGGCATCCGGCAGGCCGGGGGCCGGGGCTTCTTCGATGACTTTCTGATGGCGGCGCTGCATCGAACAGTCGCGCTCGAACAGCCACAGCACATGGCCGTGCTGGTCCGCGAAGATCTGGATTTCGATGTGGCGCGGGTTGCGCACCAATCGCTCGATGAGCACCGCGTCGTTGCCGAAACTGCTCTGCGCTTCACGGCGACACGAGGCCAGCGCGGCGTCGAAGTCTTCGACGCGCTGCACCTCGCGCATACCCTTGCCGCCGCCGCCCGCACTCGCCTTGATCAACACCGGAAAACCGATGCGCACGGCTTCGGCCCTGAGCAACGCCGCGTCCTGCTCCGCACCGTGATAACCGGGCACCAACGGCACGGACGCCGTTTGCATCAGCCGTTTGGACTCAGCCTTGAGCCCCATCGCCTGCATGGCCTCGGGCGGCGGGCCGATGAACACCACCCCGGCCTCGGCGCACTGCCGCGCGAAGCCTGCGTTCTCGCTGAGAAAACCATAGCCGGGATGGATGGCCTGCGCGCCGCACTCACGCGCCGCCTGCAGGATGCGCTCACCCCGCAGATAGCTCTGCGCCGCCTCGGCCGGGCCGATGCACACCGCCTCGTCGCACGCCGCCACATGCGCCGCCCGCGCATCGGCCTCGGAATACACCGCCACGGTACGGATGCCCAGCCGACGGCAGGTGGCGGCCACCCGGCAGGCGATCTCGCCGCGATTGGCGATCAGAATTTTCGAGAACATTTCAGCACTCCGGTTCGTAGCTTGCATCAATCTGGTTTGTCTCGATACGACACGTCGGTCGCGCCGTGCGGGGGCTGCGTTGCGGCCGGTTCGGGTCTGCCGCTGAACATACGCACCATGCGCCCTATCAGCCCGCGCACGAAATGAAAGCTTTTGCGCGCCAGCCAGACCATGACGAGCAGCACCAGCACCAGGGCGATGAAAAACAGCACCGGGTGAAGCCAGGCCAGCCACAGCCCGCCCAGCACCAGCGCGTCTTCGCCCAGCGAGGCGCCCACATTGGAAAACGGCTCTGGCGAAGTGTTGATGGCCGCGCGGGTGGAGAGCTTGGTGCCGTGACTCACCGCGGCCAGACTGCCGCCCGCCGCCGCGGCGAGCGCCGCGACAAAGGTGTGATCCAGCCCGAACACACTGGCGGCGAGCACCGCTCCCGCCGGAATGCGCAGTAGGGTGGAGATGAAGTCGAGCAGGCTGTCCACGCCGGGAATCTTGTCGCCGACGAATTCGAGAAAAGCCAGAAAGCCGGTGATGCCCACCGCCACCGGGCTGGCCAGGCCCTGCAGGCCCGCAGGCAGTTGTACCCATCCGGCTAGGCCCGCGGCGCCGACGGCGAACATGACCAGAAAGGCCCGCAGGCCGCTGGCCCAGCCCAGCGCGGCGGCCAGCGCCAGGAGTTGCAGGGTGTCGAGCGCTGGCGGGGTCATGGCCGGGATACGGGTGACTCGGCTTGCAATGCGATCACTTTTGGCTTGGGCGTGGCCGATGGCATGGGCGAAGCTTGCGCACCGGCATGCAGGCCGAGGCGGGCGAACAAGGCGCGGTCGGCATCGACCTCCGAGTTGCCGGTGACCAGCAGGGTGTCGCCGTAAAAAATGGAATTGGCGCCGGCCAAAAAGCACAGCGCCTGAATGCCGTCGCCCAGTTCGCGCCGCCCGGCGGACAGCCGCACCCGCGCCGTGGGCATGGTGATGCGCGCCGCAGCCACGGTGCGTACGAACTCGAAGGGATCGAGATCTGGTGCGTGTTCGAGCGGCGTTCCGGCCACCCGCACCAAGGCGTTGATGGGCACCGATTCGGGGTGGGGATCGAGCCCGGCCAGCTCCGCCAACAGACCCGCACGGTCGCGCCGGGTCTCGCCCATGCCGACGATGCCGCCGCAGCACACCGCCATGCCGGCTTCGCGCACGGCCTGCAGCGTGTCCAGGCGCTCTTGGTAGGTGCGGGTGGTGATGATCTGGCCGTAGAACTCGGGCGAGGTGTCGAGGTTGTGGTTGTAGTAATCGAGCCCGGCATCGGCCAGGCGCTGCGCCTGCGCGGGCTGCAACATACCCAAAGTCATGCAGGTTTCCAGCCCGAGGGCCTTGACGCCTTCGACCATGGCGGCCACGGCGTCGAGATCGCGGTCTTTCGGCTCGCGCCAGGCCGCGCCCATGCAAAAGCGTGCCGCGCCCGCCTCTTTGGCCGCGCGGGCGTTGGCCAGCACGAGGTCAAGGTCCATCAGCTTGCCCGCCTTCAGCCCGACATCATGATGGGCCGATTGCGGGCAGTAACCGCAGTCTTCGGCGCAGCCGCCGGTCTTGATCGACAGCAGCGACGAGAGCTGAATATCGGTGGGGTCGAAGTGCGCGCGGTGGATCTGCTGGGCTTGCCAGAGCAGATCGGGCAAGGGCTGATCGAGCAGGGCTTCGATGCGCTCTGGCGTCCAGACGTCGGAAGGTTTCAGGGTCATGGCATAAGTGGAGATGGAGAGGGGAGATGAAGGACGCAGTCAACGCGCCTCGGGGTCGATCCAGTTCGGCTTGCGCTTGGCGAGAAAGGCGGCGATGCCCTCGCGCCCGTCGGTGCTCGCCCGGGCCACGGCGATGCGCTCTGCGGTGTCGGCCAGCAAGGCATCGCCCAGCGGGCGATGCGCCACTTCGGCCAGCAGCCGCTTGGCCGCAGCCAGCGCTTGCGGTGACGCATTTTGCAACTCGGCGCACCAGCGCTGCACCTGCGCGTCGAGCGCGGCAGCGTCTTCGGCCACTTCATGCACCAGACCGATGGCCTGCGCGGTGGCCGCGTCGAGCACTTCGGCGGTCAGGGTGTAGCGCTGCGCCGCGCGCGCGCCGATGGCGCGCAGCACATGCGGCATGATGGTGGCGGGGATCAGTCCGAGTTTGACCTCGCTCAGACAGAAGCGCGCGGTCTGCACCGCGACGGCCAGATCGCAGGCGGCCACCAGACCAAAGCCACCGGCGAACGCGTCGCCCTGCACCCGCGCGATCACGGGCTTGGGACATTCGGCCACGGCGCGCAGCATGCGAGCGAGTTGCAGGGCATCGTCGCGGTTTTGCGCATCGGTGTAAGCCGCCAACTGCTGCATGTAGCGCAGGTCGGCTCCGGCGCAGAACGCAGGGCCTTGCGCGGCAAGCACCACGCAACGTACTTCGGCCTCCTGGCCGAGTTCGACGAAGGCCGTATGCAGCGCGGCGATGGTGGCGGCGTCGAAGGCGTTGCGCACTTCGGGGCGATAAAGGGTGACCGTGGCAACGGCCCCTTTGCGGTCGATGATGACGGGGGATTCGCTCATGGCTTGGATGAGGCTGTCGCTTCATCGCGCAGCATGTAGATCAGATCGAGCACGGGCGAGGGATGCCCCATGGCAGTGAGCGCTGCGGTGATCTGCCCGCGGTGATGCGTGGCGTGGTTGAACACATGCGCCAGCGTGGCCGCGAACGGTGCGCTCATCGGCTCGCTCTTGCTGGTGGCGTAGTGGAAGGGCCGATCGAAATCGGCCTCGCTCAAGCGCTCGACATAAGGCTGCCAGGCCCGCGCGCTCTGCTTCAGCCGTTGCGCCAGTCTGGCGCGGTCGGGCTCGGCCTCGTCGTCGAGCTTCAAGCCCGCGGGCGACACGCTCTCAAGGAAGCGTCGCTGCCATAGCAAGCCTTCGCCCACCAGCAGATGATTGAGGGTGCCGTGAACGCTGTTGAAAAACAGCCCGCAATCGCGGCGGTAATCGGCTTCGGGGAGCAGCGCGACGTGCTCGTCGAGCAAGCGATGCGTGGCCCATACGTGATAGCGTGCCAGGGTGCGGAAATGGTCTTGGAGTGTCATCGGGAAATTCGCCGGGGAGCGCTTGCAGTCAATGCCGCCAGACCTTCAGGCCGCGCAGATCTTCCATGACGTCGAAGTCGGCGTCGTTGTGCAGCAGGGCGTAGTCGTGTTCGATGCAGTAAGCGGCCTGGAGCACGTCCACCGCGCTGCGGATGGTGTAGCCCATGGCCCGCAGAAGACGGTCGTGTTGCGCGGCCTGCAGGGCGTTGTCTTCTCCGCCGATTTCAACCACGGTGAGCGCAGTCAGGGTCTTGCGCGCGGCCAGGTAGTCGCGTTCATGGCGGAAGCCACGCAACACCTCGAACAGCACCAGATCGGCCACCGCCACCGGCGCCATATCGTCGAGCAGGAGCGCCAGATTCGCAACGCGCGGGGTGGCACGGCCATTGAAAAAATCGATCCACACCGAGCTGTCGACCAGGATCATGCGGCTACTCCTTGTTGGCGGGCGCTTTGGGGACGGGCGCCTTGCGGGCGGCTGCCTTGCGCCCAGCCGCCTTGGCAGGGGAGTTAGCCGCGCTGTAAGGCCCACGTCGCTCCTGCACCATGGGCGGCGCGGCGCCCTCGGCCAAGGGGTCTTCCCAATGCAGCTTGCCGCGCAGGGCGAGCAAATCGCGGTAGGCGGCGCGGCGGCGCAAGAGCTTGAGCCCCTCCTCGACCGCCTCCTTTTTGGTCTTGAACGGGCCGGCGCGCATGGCGGCGTCCATGAGCTCGTCGTCGATCTCGATGTTTGTGCGCATGATGTGTACCAATTCAATGAATGATGCACATTGTAGGGGACGACAATCACATGCGGAACACGCCGAAGCGGGCGCCTGGAATTGGGGCGTTGAGCGCGGCACTCAAGCCCAGCGCCAGCACGCGACGAGTATCGGCCGGGTCGATGACGCCGTCGTCCCACAGTCGCGCGGTGGCGTAATACGGGTGGCCCTGCGCTTCATATTGAGAGCGGACGGGCGCCTTGAAGGCTTCCTCTTCCTCCGCGCTCCAGCTGCCTCCCTTGGCCTCGATGCCGTCGCGCCGCACGGTGGCGAGCACGCTGGCCGCCTGTTCACCGCCCATCACGCTGATGCGGGCGTTGGGCCACATCCACAGCTGACGTGGGCCATAGGCGCGGCCGCACATGCCGTAGTTGCCCGCGCCGAAGGAGCCGCCGACGATGACGGTGAACTTGGGCACCTGAGCGCAAGCCACCGCCGTGACCAGCTTGGCGCCGTGACGGGCGATGCCTTCGTTCTCGGCCTTGCGGCCGACCATGAAGCCGGTGATGTTCTGCAGGAACAGCAGCGGAATGCGACGCTGGCAGCACAGCTCGATGAAGTGCGCGCCCTTGACCGCACTGTCCGAAAACAGGATGCCGTTGTTCGCCAAAATGCCCACGGGCATGCCGTGCAGATGCGCAAAGCCGCACACCAGCGTGGCGCCGAAGCGGGCCTTGAACTCGTCGAGCTCGGAACCATCCACGATGCGGGCGATGATCTCGCGGATGTCGAAGGGCTTGCGCGCATCCAGCGGCACCACGCCGTACAGCTCGCTGGCTGCATACAGCGGCTCGCGCGGCGGGCGCAAATCCACCGCCGCGCGCTCGGCCGGGCGCAGGCGCGAGACGATGCGGCGAGCGATGTCGAGCGCATGCGCATCGTTGCGCGCCAGATGGTCGGCCACGCCCGACAGCCGGGTGTGAACGTCGCCGCCGCCCAGATCTTCGGCGCTCACCTCCTCGCCAGTGGCGGCCTTCACCAGCGGCGGGCCGCCGAGGAAGATGGTGCCTTGATTGGCGACGATGACCGACTCGTCGCTCATGGCCGGCACGTAGGCGCCGCCCGCGGTGCACGAGCCCATGACCACCGCGATCTGCGCAATGCCCTCGGCGCTCAGCGTCGCCTGGTTGTAGAAAATGCGGCCGAAGTGGTCGCGGTCGGGAAACACCTCGTCCTGGTTGGGTAGATTGGCGCCGCCCGAATCGACGAGGTAGATGCAGGGCAAGCGGTTCTCGCGCGCAATCTCCTGCGCCCGAAGGTGCTTCTTGACGGTCATCGGGTAATAGGTGCCGCCCTTCACCGTGGCGTCGTTGCAGACGATCACGCACTCGCGCCCGCTGACGCGCCCGATGCCGGTAATGATCCCGGCACCGGGCGCCGCGTCTTCATACAGACCGTGCGCAGCCAGTGGAGAAAACTCCAGGAAGGGTGAGCCGGGGTCGAGCAGCGCCGCCACGCGTTCACGCGGCAACAGCTTGCCACGAGCGACGTGTTTGGCGCGAGCAGCCTCGCCGCCGCCTTCGGCCACGCGGGCCTGGCGCGCGCGCAGGTCGTCGACCAGGGCCTGCAGGGCGGCGGCGTTGGCGGTGAACTCGGCGCTGCGCGGGTTGAGTCGGGTATCAAGAATGGGCATGGGGGTCTTCAGGCGGTGCGGTCGGGGTGGAGCCCGAGTTCTTGCTGCATGGTTTCGCGAATCTTGAACTTCTGCACCTTGCCGGTAATGGTCATGGGAAACGCGGACACGAAGCGCAGGTAGCGCGGAATCTTGTAGTGCGCGATGTTCCCTCTGCAAAACGCGCGAATGTCCTCGTCCGTTGGAGACGTGCCGGCCTTGGGGATGATCCAGGCGCACAGTTCTTCGCCGTACTTCGGGTCGGGCACGCCGACCACCTGCACGTCCTGCACCTGCGGATGGCGGTAGAGGAACTCCTCGACCTCGCGCGGGTAGATGTTCTCGCCGCCGCGAATCACCATATCTTTGATGCGGCCGACGATGTTCACATAACCCTCGCTGTCCATCACCGCCAGGTCGCCGGTATGCATCCAGCCCTCGGCGTCGATGGCCTCATGCGTCTTCTCGGCGTCGCCCCAGTAGCCGTGCATCACCGAATAGCCCTTGGTGCAAAGCTCGCCGGTTTCGCCGGGCGCCACGGTTTCGCCGCTTTGCGGATCGACGATCTTGACCTCCAGATGCGGCTGCACCTGCCCCACCGTACTCACCCGCTTGTCCAGCGGGGTGTCGGTGGAGCTTTGGCAGCTCACCGGCGCGGTCTCGGTCATGCCGTAGGCGATGGTGATCTCAGACAGATGCATGTCGCGCACCACTCGCTTCATCACCTCGATGGGGCAAGGGCTGCCGGCCATGATGCCGGTACGCAAGGTGCTCAGATCGAACTCGGCAAAGCGCGGATGGTCGAGCATGGCGATGAACATGGTCGGCACGCCGTGCAGCCCGGTGCAGGCTTCGTCCTGCACGCACTCCAAGGTGAGCAGCGGATCGAAGCCGTCGTTGGGATAGACGATGGTGGCGCCGTGCGTGAGGCAGGCCAGGTTACCCAGCACCATGCCGAAGCAGTAGTGGTACAGCGGCACCGGAATGCACAGCCGGTCTTCGGCGGTGAGCTTCATCGCCTCACCGATAAAGAAACCATTGTTCAGGATGTTGCTGTGCGTGAGCGTGGCGCCCTTGGGAAAACCGGTGGTGCCGCTGGTGAACTGGATGTTGATGGGTTCGTGCGCGTGCAGCGTTGCCGCGGCCTCGGCGACCGCCGGGTCGTCGGCGCTGCCACGGGCGATCCAGTCGGCAAAGCGCAGCATGCCGGGTTCGTCGGCCTCGCCCAGATGCACCACCAGTTTGAGATCGGGCAAGCGCGCGGCGCGCAGTTCGCCCGGCGCGCAGGTCGCCAGCTCCGGCGCGAGTTCGCGCAGCATGGCGAGGTAGTCGCTGGTCTTGAACGAGGTCATGGTGACCAGCACCTTGCAAGCCACCTTGTTGAGCGCGTACTCCACCTCGGAGGTGCGATAGGCCGGGTTGATGTTCACCAGAATCAGACCGACCTTGGCCGTCGCCAGTTGCATCAGCACCCATTCCACGCTGTTATGCGCCCAGATGCCCACGCGGTCGCCCTTGTGCAAACCACTGCGCAACAAGGCGCTGCCCAGACGATCCACCTCGCGCTTGAGCTCGGCATAGCTCAGGCGAATGTTCTGGTGGCGCGAAACCAGCGCCTCTTGCAGGCCTTGGCGCTCGGCCATGGCGTCGAAAAAATCGCCTATGGTCTGCGTCAGCAACGGCTGGTCGGTGGCGCCGCAGGCGTAGGCCTGCACCAGCGGGGTTGGTTCGGTCATGATGATTCTCCGGTGTTCATTTTTGGCGACTTCAAAACCCGCCGGTCTGCAGCCAATGTTCGAGCTGCGGCAGCCGGTCTGCGCCCCAGAAGGGTTGATCGTCCACCACCATATAGGGCGCGCCGCACATGCCTTGCTGCAGCGCGCGGTCGCAGTTGGCCTTGAGCTGGGCCTTGATGGCGGGATCGGCGGTATAGCGTGCCACCGCGTCGCTCGCCAGCCCCTGCTCGGCGGCAAGGGCTTCAAGTACGGGCAATTCGGCGATGTTGCGGTTCTGCGCGAAATAGGCCGAAAAACAGCGATGCAGCCACGGCGCAGCCTGCGCAGGCAAGTCGCGTTGCAGGCCGATGAGCACCCGTGCGGCCTGATAAGTGGCAATCGGAAACGGCTCCGGCTGCACAAAAGGCACGCCCAGAAAGCGCGCCGAGCGCGGAATGTCGATGCGGGCATAGTCGCCCTTGAGCGGCTGATCGATCAGCGGCTTCGACCCTGTCGTCTGGAACACCGGCCCTAGCAGCATCGGCACCCATTCGATGTCGCGCAGGTGGCGCGCGGCAATGGCCTCGATCTGCGTGCTCGCCAGGTAGGCGTAGGGCGACGAAAAATCGAAGAAAAAAGTAATCGGGCTGACGGGCATGGGAGTCTCCAGTGAATCTCGTTTTACAGCGCACGGGCAATGAGCATTTTCTGCACATCGCTGGTGCCTTCGTAAATCTGGCAAACCCGCACATCGCGCCAGATGCGCTCGACGGCAAAGTCGGCCACATAACCGTAACCGCCGTGGATCTGCAGCGCCGCGCTGCACACCCGCTCGGCCATTTCGCTGGCCATCAGTTTGGCCATCGCCGCCTCCTTCAGACAAGGCAGGCCCGCATCCTTCAGGCTGGCAGCGTGCCACAGCAACTGCCGCGCCGCCTCGATCTGCATCGCCATCTCGGCCAGGCGGAATTGCACCGCCTGATGCTCGGCAATCGGTTTGCCAAAGGCGATGCGCTCGCGCGCATAGCGCAACGCCGCTTCGAACGCCGCGCGCGCCATGCCGACCGACTGCGCCGCAATGCCGATGCGCCCGCCCTCCAGGCCGGACAGCGCAATCTTGTAGCCCTCGCCTTCGGCGCCGAGGCGGTTGGCGGCGGGTACGCGGCAGCCCTCGAAGCGGATCTGCGCGGTGTCGCTGGCCGATTGCCCCGTCTTGTCTTCGAGCCGTTCGACGATGTAGCCCGGCGTGTCGGTCGGCACGAGGAAGGCGCTGATGCCTTTCTTGCCCGCGGCCCGGTTGGTTGCGGCCAGCACGATGGCGACCTGTCCGTTCTTGCCGCTGGTGATGAACTGCTTGACGCCGTCGAGGACGTAGTGGTCACCCTCCAACCTTGCCGTGGTGCGCAGGTTGGAGGCGTCCGATCCGGCCTGCGGTTCGGTCAGCGCGAACGCACCGATCCATTCGCCGCGCGCCACCGGGCGCAGCCACCGGTCTTTCTGCGCATCGCTGCCCCAGGCCATCAGGATGGAGCACACCGGGCAGTTGTTCACGCTCACGATGGTGCTGGTCGCGCCGTCGGCCGCGGCGATCTCCTCGACGGCCAGCGCGAGAGACAGGTAGTCGAGCCCGGCGCCGTCCCATTCGGCGGGCACGGCAATGCCCAGGCAACCCAGCGCCGCCAAGCCCTGCAACGCCTCGCGCGGAAAGCGGGCCTCGCGCGCCCAGTCGGCCGCATGCGGGGCGATTTCGGCTTGAGCAAAATCGCGTACCGCGTCGCGGATCATGCGGTGATCGTCAGAAAGCAGCATGACGATTCAGAGCAGTTCAACCGCCATTGCCGTGGCCTCGCCGCCGCCGATGCACAGCGCGGCGACGCCCTTCTTGAGCCCGCGTTGCCGCAGCGCGCCCAGCAGGGTGACGACGATGCGCGCGCCCGACGCGCCGATGGGGTGACCCAGCGCCACCGCGCCGCCGTGCACATTCACGATCTCATGAGGCAGCTTGAATTCGCGCATGGCCGCCATGGTGACTGCGGCGAAGGCTTCGTTGACTTCCCACAGGTCCACGTCGGCCGCCTTCCAGCCGGTTTTGTCGAGCACCTTCTGAATGGCCCCCACGGGCGCCGTGGTGAACCACTCGGGCGCCTGCGCATGCACCGCATGGGCGCGAATGCGAGCGATCGGCGCGCAGCCCAGCTTGTCAGCGGTGGACTGGCGCATCAGCACCAGCGCGGCAGCGCCGTCGGAAATGCTCGACGAGGTGGCGGCGGTGATGGCCCCGTCTTTCTTGAACGCAGGCTTGAGCGTAGGAATCTTGTCGAGCTTGGCCTTGAAGGGCTGCTCGTCGCGGGCGATTTTCACCTCGCCGCCCCGACCCGCCACCGTGACGGGCGCCATCTCCCACTCGAAGCTGCCGTCTTCGTTGGCTTTTTTGCTGCGCTCAGTCGAGGCAATGGCGAAGGCGTCCATCTCTTCGCGGCTGAAGGCGTATTTGCTCACGCAGCTTTCAGCGAACACGCCCATGGCCTTGCCGCGGTCGTAGGCGTCTTCCAGACCGTCAAGCGCCATGTGATCGTAAAACTGGGTGAGGCCGTATTTCACGCCCTTGCGCACGAAGGCCAGATGCGGCGCGTTGGTCATGCTCTCCATGCCGCCGGCCACCATCACATCGGCCGAGCCCGCAGCGAGCATGTCGTGGGCGAACATCATCGCCCGCATGCCCGAGCCGCACATTTTGGACAGCGTGACCGCGCCCGCCGATTGCGGCAGCCCGGCCTTGAGTGCGGCCTGGCGCGCGGGAGCCTGGCCCTGCCCGGCCATCAGGCAGTTGCCCATGAGCACTTCATTCACGGCGTCGCCCGCGATGCCCGCGCGCTGCACGGCAGCGGCGATGGCGGTAGCGCCGAGCTCCCAGGCGGGTACTGCAGTAAAGTCGCCGAGCAGGCCGCCGATGGGCGTGCGCGCGGCAGAAACCATCACGATGGGATCAGTCATGTCGAAGTCTCCTGAACAGGTTGAACGGGTGGGTTGGATGTCGCAAGAGCGCCCTCGCGGGGGAAGCGGCGGGTGGCGTCATAAGTGAACACGTCGTACAGATGGCCCTCGCGGATGCGGCTCTGGTGCTCCTGCCAGAAGGCGGCATCGAGCAGATCGGCGTGGTGCTTCATGAACACGGCGCGCACCTTGGGGTTGCCGAGCAGAAACTGGCCGAAGGTCTCGGGAAACACGTCGTGCGGACCCACGGCGTACCAGGGCTCGGCGGCCATTTCGTCTTCTTCGTTGCGCGGCGCGGGCACGCGGCGGAAGTTGCAGTCGGTGATGTACTCGATCTCGTCGTAGTCGTAGAACACCACCTTGCCGTGGCGGGTGATGCCGAAGTTCTTCCACAGCATGTCACCGGGAAAGATATTGGCCGCCACCATGTCCTTGATGGCGTTGCCGTATTCAATGACGGCGGCGTCGAGCTGGGCGTCGTCAGCCTCTTGCAGATAGATGTTGAGCGGAATCATGCGCCGCTCGATGTAGCAGTGCCGGATGATGATGGTGTCGCCGTCGTATTCGAGTTGCGAGGGGCAGAAGGTTTCGATTTCCTGAATCAGCTCGGGCGAGAAGCGCGCGCGCTCGAAGGCCACGTTCGAATATTCCAGCGTCTCGGCCATGCGGCCCACGCGGTCGTGCTGTTTCACCAGCAGGTACTTGCCCTTGATCTTGTCGCGGGTAGTGTCTTTCTGCGGCGGGTAAAAGTCTTTGATGACTTTGAACACAAAGGGAAAGGACGGCAGGGTGAACACCACCATCACCATGCCCTTGATGCCCGGCGCCACGATGAACTGATCGCTCGAATGCCGCAGGTGATAGAGAAAGTCGCGGTAGAACAGGGTCTTGCCCTGCTTGGCCAGACCCAGCGCGTTGTACAGCTCGGCACGCGGCTTGCGCGCCATGAGGCTGCGCAAAAACTGCACATAGGCCGACGGGATTTCCATATCGACCATGAAATAGGCGCGAGCGAAGGAGAACAGCAGCAACAGATCGTCTTCGGTGAGCAGCACCGTGTCGATAAAGAGCTGGCCGCGCTCGTTGTGCAGGATGGGCAGCGCCAGCGGAAATTCGGTGAAGCCGTTGATCACCTTGCCCACCGCATACGCGCCCTTGTTGCGGTAGAACAGCGAGTCGAGCATCTGTATCTGGAAGTTGGCGCGCAGCCGCACATCGTTGCCGAAGCGCTGGCGCACGGCGGCCAGCACCTGGCCCACGTCGCGGTCCAGATCTTCGAACGGCAGCGCAAGCTGAAAGTTCTCAATGGCGCGGCGCAGACAGGCATGCAAGGCCTCGTGGGTGTGCGGGTAATACACACGGAAGGTCGGCTTGGCCGCAGGCTCTTCGTTTTCGATGTACTCGGTGGACAGCGCCGGGCGCACGAACAGAAACTCGTTGTTGAAATGCTCGCGCCGCAGAATCTTGGTCGTCACCGAGTTGAAAAACGTCTCGGCCAGTTCGGGCTGGTGGTGATTGGTCAGCAGGCCGATGTAGTGCAGCTTGGCCTGCTGCCAGATTTCCATGGGCTGGTTGCCGGCATCGAGTTCGTTCTGCAGGCGCTCGGTCGCCTCGTCCACCCGCTGGTCGTAAAACGCGATGCGCTCGCGCTGCGCTGCCTGCTGCCCGGCCCAATCGGCCCGCTCGAAGCGCTGCTTGGCGGCTGCGCTCACTTGGCGGAACAGGCGGTAATGGCGATTGAAGCCGTCGAGCATGGTGCGGGCCATGGCAAAAGCCACGGGGGAATCGAGGCGGGGCGGGAATTGATTCATCGGGCATTGGCAACACGAAAACAGCCTGCCCACTGTAAGCCCGCGACGCTGGCAAGGCAAAGCGCCCAGCGCTTGACGCTGCTGCGTGCTAGGCTTTTCAGGCGGTCGGCATAGACACCGCGCCGACTTTTTCGAACCATAAGACCAGGAGATTTCTGATGCCCGCCTTGCTGCCCAATGTCGATCCCGATGGACTGCTGGAGTATTCGGTGGTTTACACCGACCGCTCGCTCAACCACATGTCGGCCAAGTTTCAGCAGGTTATGCGTGATCTGTCGTCCATGCTCAAACAGGCCTACAACGCGCAGGCGGCAGTCATCGTGCCGGGTAGCGGCACGTTTGCCATGGAGGCCGTGGCGCGGCAATTCGTCCAGGGCGCACAGGTGCTCATTGTGCGCAACGGCTGGTTCAGTTATCGCTGGAGCCAGATCATCGAGACCGGGCATTTGTCGGACAAAGTCACGGTTCTCAAGGCCCGCCGCGTGGCCGATGCGTCCGAGTCGCCCTTCATGCCCGCGCCCATAGCCGAGGTGGTCGCCACCATCGCCCGCGAAAAGCCCGCCGTCGTGTTCGCCCCGCATGTGGAAACCTCCGCCGGCATGATGCTGCCCGACGACTATCTGCGCGCCGTGGCCGACGCGGTGCATGCGGTGGGCGGTCTGTTCGTGCTCGACTGCATCGCCTCGGGTGCGATGTGGGTGGACATGCAGGCCACCGGCGTGGACGTGCTGGTCAGCGCACCGCAAAAAGGCTGGAGCGGCCAGCCCTGCTGCGGCTTTGCCATGCTGTCTGAGCGGGCTTTGCAACGGCTGGAGACGACCACGAGCGACAGCTTTTCCTGCGACCTGAAAAAGTGGCATCAGATCATGCAGGCCTACGAAAAAGGCACGCATGCCTATCACGCCACCATGCCCACCGACACCCTGGCGGAAGTACGCGACCAGATGCGCGAGGCGTTCAGCTACGGCCTGCCCGCGCTCAAGGCCGCGCAGATCGAACTGGGTCGCGCAGCGCGCGCTTCGTTGGAGCAGCGCGGCGTCAAGAGCGTGGCGGCGCCCGGCTTTCAGGCGCCGGGCGTGGTGGTGAGCTACACCCGTGATCCCGAAATTCAGAACGGCAAAAAATTTGTGGCGCAGGGTATGCAGATTGCCGCTGGTGTGCCGCTGGCCTGCGACGAACCGGCCGACTACATGAGCTTTCGCCTCGGCCTGTTCGGGCTGGACAAATGGAAGGACGTGCCCGCCGCCTTGCAGCGGCTGGACGCGGCGCTCGACGCCGTGGGTTTGCACCTGCCGGAAAAAACGCATCGCTAGCCGCCTCGGTAAGCGCCTCGGTAACTGAATCACCCGCCGCATCAGTCGCTCAGCCCTGTTCGCTATCCAGCTTCACGGCTTCACGCCGTTTGCGCGAACAGTTCCCGCCCGATCAGCATGCGGCGGATTTCGGATGTGCCCGCGCCAATCTCGTACAGCTTGGCGTCGCGCCACAACCGGCCTAGCGGGTAGTCGTTGATATAGCCGTTGCCACCAAAAATCTGGATGCCCTCGCCCGCCATCCAGGTGGCCTTTTCGGCGCACCACAGAATCACGGCCGCGCAGTCTTTTCGCACCGAGCGGGCATGGCCGTCGCCCAGTGCGTCGAGGTTTTTGCCCACGGTGTAGAGCAGGCTGCGGGCGGCCTGCAGCACGGTGTACATATCGGCCAGCTTGCCCTGGATGAGCTGGAACTCGCCGATGCTCTGGCCGAATTGCTTGCGTTCGTGCACATAAGGCACCACGCTGTCGATCACCGCCTGCATGATGCCCACCGGCCCGGCGGCCAGCACCGCGCGCTCGTAATCCAGGCCGCTCATCAGCACTTTGACGCCGCCGTTCAAATCGCCCAGCACGTTCTCTGCGGGCACCTCGCAATCCTGAAACACCAGCTCGCCAGTGTGGCTGCCGCGCATGCCCAGCTTGTCGAGCTTCTGCGCCACCGAAAAGCCCTTGAAACCCTTCTCCACCAGGAAGGCGGAGATGCCCTTGGAACTTGCGGCCGGATCGGTCTTGGCGTAGACCACCAGCACGTCGGCGTCCGGCCCGTTGGTAATCCACATCTTGCTGCCGTTGAGCACGAACCCATCACCTCGCCGGTCAGCACGCAGCTTCATGCTCACCACGTCGCTGCCCGCGCCCGGCTCGCTCATCGCCAGCGCGCCCACATGCTCGCCGCTGATCAGCTTGGGCAGGTACTTCGCCTTCTGCGCGGCGCTGCCGTTGCGGCGGATCTGGTTGACGCAGAGGTTGGAATGCGCGCCGTAGCTCAAGCCCACCGAGGCGCTGGCGCGGGAGATTTCTTCCAACGCCACCATATGCGCCAGATAGCCCATGCCCGTGCCGCCATCGGCCTCGGGCACGGTGACGCCCAGCAGGCCCAGGTCGCCGAACTTGCGCCACAGATCCATCGGAAACTGATCGGTGCGGTCGATTTCGGCGGCGCGCGGGGCAATTTCTTGCTCGGCAAAGTCGCGCACGGCCTCGCGCAGAGCAGCGATGTCTTCGCCGAGTTGGAAGTCCAGTCCGGGTAGTTGCATGAGGTCTCCTCGCTTGTTTGTTTCGCTTGTTTGTTCGACTTGGCTTCAATACCGCTTGGGCACTGGCGCGATGGTCTGCTGCATCACCGCGCAAACTGTCTCAGCGCCGTCCTCATCGCGGTGCATCACTTCGGCGGTGGTGACGATCAGCCGCTTGCCAGCCCGGATTACCCGCCCGTAGGCGCGCAGTTCACCGCCCGCAAAAGCCGCTAGAAAGTTGATTTTGTACTCCACCGTGGTGACTTCGTCGCCTTCGGGCGCCAGAGTCATCGCCGCATAGCCACCGGCCACGTCGGCCAGCGCGCCAATGGCCCCACCGTGGAAACCGCCCTGCTGCTGGCTGATCCGTTCTGAATGCGGCAGCCGTAGTTCCGCCCGGCCCAGCTCCAACCGCACCATCTCCACGCCCAACGCGGCCATCAAGCCTTGGCGGGCAAAACTCTGGCGAATAGCCGCCTCCTGCGCAGGCGATAGAACGGCGGGGGCGGTGGTCATGGTGGCAAGTCTCCGTGGGGCTGCTCTGCTGGCAGATTTCCGGCGATCTTACCTTCCGTTTACGTCAACGTGAATAGCCACTCCTCCAGCAATCCTCCAGAACCAGCGCTCCCCTCACCCGCCCTGCTTCTTGAGCAGTCCCCGCGCCTCGGTCTCGTAGGCGCGAATCTCCTCCAGCGTCGCCTTGAGATCGGCCATGCGGCCTTCAATGTCGGCGCGGTGCTCGGCCAGCACTTCCAGGTAGCGGCGCAGTTGCGGTGCGGTGTCGCGCGGCGACTCGTACATCATCACCAGTTCCTTGATCTCGGCCAGGCTCAGGCCCAGCCGTTTGCCCCGCTGGGTGAGTTTCAGCCGGGTGCGGTCACCCTGCGTATAGACACGCGCGCGGCCCTGGCGCCGCGGGCAGAGCAAGCCGGCTTCTTCGTAAAAGCGGATGGCGCGGGTGGTGAGGTCGAACTCGCGGGCGAGTTCACCAATGGTGAAAGTGGGGGCGGCAGGTGCAGCAGCGGCTTTTTTCATGCGTGCCTATACTCGTCTCCAGTTGACGTTAACGTCAAGTGTAGTTTGCGCCATCACGCTCCCAACCTTTTGAATCCGCCCGCCATGTCCGCCCAGCCCGCCTTTGATGCCATCCGCTACCCCTTTGGAGAAACGACGCCCGCATTGGGAGAAAGCATCGAGCTGGCGCCGGGGCTGCGCTGGCTGCGCATGGGGCTGCCTTTCGCGCTGAACCACATCAACCTCTGGCTGCTGGAAGACACCCTCGACGGCGTGCGCGGCTGGACGATTGTGGATTGCGGCATCGACTCCCCGCCTACCCGCGCAGCGTGGGAGCAGGTGTTCGCCACGCAACTGTGCGGCCTGCCGGTGCTGCGCGTGGTCGTCACGCACATGCACCCAGACCACGTCGGGCTGGCGCACTGGCTCACCGCGCGCTGGAATTGCCTGCTGTGGATGAGCGCCACCGACTATGCCGTCTCGTGCATGGCGGCGCGCGGCTGCATGACCATCGGCGGGGAGGCGATGGCGGCG
This sequence comes from Thiomonas sp. OC7, assembly GCF_900634595.1. NCBI lineage: Bacteria > Pseudomonadati > Pseudomonadota > Betaproteobacteria > Burkholderiales > Thiomonas > Thiomonas sp. OC7. Next base: position 1,420,336 of record NZ_LR131953.1, read on the forward strand.
CACTACGCCGCGCAGGGCCTCGCCGACCCGCAGACTCTGGCCGCCATCCGCAAGCGCACCGACTACTACAGCGGCCTGGTGCCCGCCATGCCCACGCGTTTCGTGCGCCTGCAGGACGGCGACGTGCTGCGCATCGGAGAGCGCGACTGGCGCTGCGTCGCGGGCTACGGCCATGCGCCGGAACACATCAGCCTATACAGCGAGGCCGACGCGCTGTTCATCGCAGGTGACATGCTGCTGCCTCGCATCTCCACCAACATCAGCGTGAATGACAACGAACCGCTGTCCAATCCTTTGCAACAATTTCTCGACAGCCTGGCGCGCTTTAGCGCCTTGCTGTCGGACGACACGCTGATCTTCCCCTCGCACGGCCTACCCTTCCGCGGCGCCCTGGCCCGCATCGCGCAGTTGCAGCAGCATCACCACGAGCGTCTGGCCGAAGTGATGCAGGCCTGCGCCACGCCGCAAACCGCGGCCGACCTGCTGCCCGTGCTGTTCAAACGCCCGCTGGACGTGCACCAGATAACCTTCGCCATGGGCGAGTCCATCGCCCATCTGCACAAGCTGTGGTTCGATGGGCAGTTGCGCCGCCTGGAAGACGGCGGGGTCTATCGTTTCGTGCGCTAACCCGCATTTCTACTGCCGCGGCGCAGTGATATTTTCAACGCCGCCATGCCCGACAACACGACTGTCGCCGACAACCCGCCGCCGCAAAACGCGGCCCTGGTGCTGCTGGGCGGCGGGGCGCGCACGGCCTATCAGGCCGGTGTGCTCGGCGGCGTGGGCGAGATTCTGCAGGCGCAGGGCTGGCCCGCGCAGCGCAACCCGTTTCCCGTGGTGTGCGGCACCTCGGCCGGAGCGATCAATGCGGCGTATTTCGCCAGTCGCTGCGCCGACTGGCCTGCCGCCCTGCATGAGCTGCAAACACTTTGGAGCACCCTGCAGGCGCACGAGGTCTTCGAAGTCGGCACAGGGCAACTGCTGCGCGGCGGCGCGCGCTGGCTCGGGCTCATGGTGTTCGGCTGGCTGTGGAAGCAAAACCCCCGCGCCCTGCTCGACAACACTCCGCTGGCCGACACCCTGGGTCGGCGGGTGCACTTCGAAGCGGTGGACGCCGCGATTCAGAGCGGCGCCTTGCGCGCGCTATCTGTGGCCACTTCCAGCTATACCAGCGGGCGGCACATCACCTTCTTTCAGGCCCGCCCCGAGGTGCAGCCCTGGCGGCGGCCTGGGCTGTGGGGCATTGCGCAGCCCATCGGCGTCGAGCATCTGCTGGCCTCCAGCGCCCTGCCCTTCGTGTTTCCCGCCACGCCGCTGTATGGCGAAGTCGGGCCGGAATACTTTGGCGACGGCGCCATGCGCCAGCTCGCTCCGCTGGCGCCCGCCATTCATCTGGGTGCAGAACGCGCACTGGCCATCGGCGTGGCCGAGCCGCATCCCGAGGCGGGGCAAATGCGCCGGCATCTGCCGCCCTACCCCAGCGTGGCGGAGATTGCGGCACACGCCATGTCCAGCGTGTTTCTCGACACCCTGCGCGCCGATGCGCAGCAGGCCGGGCGCATCAACCGCATGTTGTCGGATCTGCCGCCCCAAGTGCGCGCCGATCTGCCCTACCGCGCCCTGCCCACGCTGACCCTGCTGCCCTCCACCTCGATCGACGCCATTGCCGCGCGGCACTGGCACAGCATGCCCCGTGGCGCGCGGCTGCTGCTGCAATCGGTGGGCATGGGCACAGGCCGAGGATCGGCGCTGGCCAGTTATCTGCTGTTCACGCCGGATTACCTCTCCGCCTTGGTCGAACTCGGCCGGGCCGATGCGCTGGCGCAGCGCGATGCGATCACGGCATTTTTCAACCCCACCGCGCTCGACCCGCATTGCGCATAATGCAGCCCTATGCTCAATGTGTTCACCCTCAAGAATGGTCGCCTGGTGCAGCAGGAGATCGGCGACCCGCAAAGCCTCGCGGAGCTGCAGCCCGTCTGGGTCGATCTCGAATCGGCCGATCCACGCGAACTCGGCTGGGTCGAGGCCCGCTTCGGCCTGACCATCCCTGCCGACGTCCTTGACCAGGATCTGGAAGAATCCGCGCGGTTTTACGAGGAGGAAGACGACAACCAGCTCCACCTGCGTTCCGACTTTCTCATCAGCGACGAAGAGCGCCCGCGCAACGAGCGCGTGGCTTTCATCATCCACGGCAGCGTGCTGTTTTCCATCCACACCCACGATCTCACCGTGTTTCGCCTGCTGCGGCTGCGGGCGCGGCGCATGCCTGGGCTGATTGAAAACGCCACCGATGTGCTGCTCGCGCTCTACCTCACCGACGCCGAGTATTCGGCCGATACGCTCGAAGGCATTTACGACGATCTGGAGGCCATCGGCGCGCACATCCTCAAGCCGCGCCCCAGCGACCAGGACGCCTCGCAGGCGCTCACCGGCATTGCACAGCAGGAAGACCTGAACGGACGCATCCGCCGCAATGTGATGGACACCCGCCGCGCGCTGAGTTTTCTGCTGCGCAGTCGCCATCTCAGCGCCGATCAGTCGCAAGAGGCGCGGCAGATCCTGCGCGACCTCGACTCGCTCGACGGCCACACCGCCTTTCTGTTCGACAAGATCAACTTCCTGATGGACGCCACGGTAGGCTTCATCAACATCAACCAGAACAAGGTCATCAAGATTTTTTCGGTGGCCTCGGTGGCCATGCTGCCGCCCACGCTCATCGCCAGCATCTACGGCATGAATTTCAAACTCATGCCCGAACTCGACTGGCACTTCGGCTACCCCTTCGCCCTGGCGCTGATGGTGTTCTCGGTCATCGCGCCTTTCTGGTTCTTCCGCAAAAAGGGCTGGCTCGATTAGGGCCTGTTCAGCCGGTAGCGGCAGCGCGTTTCAGCCGTCGCACCACGGCGCCGAGTAAGGGCAGCGTGGCGTAGAAATCGCAGGCGTCCCAATAGTCGCGGTGGTCAATCACCAGCCCCTGCTCGTCGAGTACGAAGCGCGTGGCGCCGACCACGACCTGCGCAGACGCGCCCTTGCGCAGGGCGAAGTGGAAATCCCAGGTCATCCAGCCGACGTGGTTTTGCGCTGACGTGACCTCGTTCACCACAAAACGCGGCGCATGCAGTTTGGCGTACATATGCGCAAACTGCGCCGTGATGGCGGGCAGCCCCTGCACGCGATTGAACGGGTCTTGAAAAGTGGCCTGCGGGGCGTAAACCTGCGCCAGCACGTCGAGTTGGTCAGCGCGCAGTTGTTCAAACACGCGGGCAATGCGGTGCAAAGGCGAGGCGTGCAAAGGCGGGGCGGCGTCGTCGGTTTCCATGACGCGCATCTTAGGCAAGAGCGCGCTGCGATGCTGACTCAGACCCGGCCAGACTCAGACCCAGCGCGGCAGCAGCACAGCCGCCCAGATCAGCACGCACAGCAGCAGGGTGAGCAGCACGGCGGCGCTGCCGAGGTCTTTGGCGGTCTTGCTCAGGTCGTGCTGCTCCAGCGAGACGCGATCGACGGTGTACTCGATGGCGGTGTTGAGCAACTCGACAATGAGTACCAGCAGCACGCTGCCCACGAGTACGGCCCGCTCGGTCCAGGTGCGCCCGAGCCACAGCGCCAGCGGCAGCATGATGAGGGCCAGCGTGAGCTCCTGGCGAAACGCCGACTCGGTCTGCCACGCAGCGCGCAGGCCACTCATGGAGTTGATGCCCGCGTGATAGACGCGCGAAAGCCCGGTGCGGGTTTTGTAGGGATTGGGCGCCGCCTCCGGCTTGGGGAGGGGCGAACGTTCGCGCTGCTGGGCCATGGGTTCAGTGCGTCGTTTGCGTCGCACTATTTGGCGCACTACTCTCGCGCACGGCCTTGCGCAGATGATCGAGAAACTGCCGCGAGGCCGCTTCCCAGGTGAATTTGCGGGCATGCGCCAGCGCCACGCTGCGCGGAATCTGCAGGGCGCGCAGGCAGGCGGCCTTGAGGTCGTTGTCGAGCGCACCGGCCGGGCTTTCGCCAATGACATCGAGGGGGCCGGTCACGGGATAGGCCGCCACCGGGCAGCCGCAGGCCATCGCTTCGATCAGCACCAGCCCGAAGGTGTCGGTCTTGCTCGGAAACACGAACACATCGGCGCCGGAATAGACCTTGGCGAGCTCGTCCTGCGTGAGCACGCCGAGAAAGCGCACGCCGGGATACTGCTTGCGGATGCGTTCAAGCTCCGGCCCTTCGCCCACCACCCACTTGGTGCCCGGCAGGTCGAGCTGCAGGAAGGCGTCGATGTTCTTTTCCACCGCCACCCGGCCGACGTACAGAAAGATGGGCGGCTTGCCGTCGAGCCGTTCACCTTCGCGCGGGTAGAACATGCGGTGATCCACCCCGCGCGACCAAAGCCGCACATTGCGAAAACCATGCTCCTGCAAATCGCGCTGCACCACTTGCGTGGGCACCAGCACCGCGCGGCCGGCGTTGTGAAATCGCCGCAGATAGGCATAAGTCCACCCCAGCGGCACACGAAAGCGGGCCTGGACGTATTCGGGAAAGCGGGTGTGGTACGCCGTGGTCAGCGGAATGTCCAGACGCTGCGCGATGCGCCGCGCGGCCTGCCCCAGTGGCCCTTCGGTAGCCACATGCACCACGTCGGGCATGAACTCGGTCACCCGCTGCATGATGCGCGAACGCGGCCGCAGGCTGAGGCGGATTTCGGGATAGGTCGGACAGGGAATGGTGCGAAAACTGCCCGGCTCCACCACCTCGACCACTTGCCCCATGTCGCGCAGCTGCCCGATGGTGGTCTTGAGAGTGCGCACCACGCCGTTGACCTGCGGCTCCCAGGCGTCGGTGACGATGAGAATGCGCAGCGGCGGCGTGCCGGCGGCGGGGGGCCAGGGCTTTTCGGCCGCGGCGGCCACTTGAGGAGCGACTGCGGAGGCGATCATGCGTGGACGGGTTGTGTGGGTGCGGGATGTAAAGGGGCGGGATGCGTTGCAGTCTGCGGCGCCAGCTCCGCCAGCACCTGCAGCCCGGCGTTCCAGTGCAGCAGCTTGAGGCGGCCGTCGAAGTCTTCAGCCAGCGCGGTCAGGCTCTCCACCCAGTCGCCGCAGTTGGCGTAGATCTGCCGGTCTTCGCTGCGCAGCTCGGCGCGGTGAATATGCCCGCAGACCACGCCGTCGCACTGCTGGCGTCGCGCTTCGTCGCTGAGCAAGGTCTCGAAACTGGAGATGGTGTTCACCGCCGCCTTGACCTTGTGCTTGAGATACTGCGATAGCGACCAGTACGGCAGACCGAGCTTGAGCCGCGCATGGTTGAGCCAGCGATTGAGCTTGAGGGTGAACATGTAGGCGGCGTCGCCCAGATGCGCCAGCCACTTGGCGTAGAGCACCACGCTGTCGAACAGATCACCGTGCACGATAAGCAGGGTGCGGCCATCGGCGGTGACATGCCGCACCTGATTGATGACCTCGATGCCGCCGAAATGCAGCCCGTCGTAGGGCCGCGCGAACTCGTCATGGTTGCCCGGCACGAACACCACCCGCGTGCCCTTGCGCGCCTTGCGCAACAGCTTTTGCACCACGTCGTTGTGCGCCTGCGGCCAGTAGATGCCCTTTTTCTTGAGCTGCCAGCCGTCGATGATGTCGCCCACCAGATAAATGGTGTCGGCGCTGCAATGCCGCAGAAATTCGAGCAGCTGCGGCGCCTTGCAATCGCGCGTGCCGAGATGTATGTCGGACAGCCACAGGGTGCGCCATTTCAACTCCGGCTCGCCCTCACCGCCGGCTTGCGGGGCGTCGATGTGAGCTGCCGCGCGCAGGGTTTCCGCCGTGGCGCCGTCTTGCGGAATCACGGCACTGCTGCGCATCATTCGGGACAGGGTTTGGATCACCATGTCGCGCATTGCATAGCTTCAATGTGTCAATCTGGTGAACGTCACGGAAAAAATATCGCTACCCAATTGACGCTGCGACTTGTTTCACATCTAGCGAGCGGGTCAAATGACAACTTCATTCCCTCGAACCCCCCTCGCCATGAGCCAGGAACGCGAACTCAAATTCCGACTCGATCCCGCCCTGCATGACGCCGTGCGCCGCCATCCGGTCTTGCAATCGATGGCGCAGCCGCCCCGGGTTCAGGCGCTGCAAACCTGGTACTTCGATACCCCGGCGCACGCCCTGCGCGAGGCGGGCCTGGCCTTGCGGGTACGGCACCCGGGGGACGGGCGGCGCATTCTCACCCTCAAGAGCAGCCCCGCGCAGGGCCTGCAACTCGCGCGCGGCGAATGGGAGTTCGACATCGACGCCGACACGCCCGACGCCGCGTCGCTGCAACGCCTGAGCGAGACGCCGCTGGCCCGCCTGGGCGACCTCGATGCGCTCGCCAGCCAGTTGCAGGCGGTGCTCGGCACCCGGGTGCAGCGCACCCTATGGTGGGTCGATTGGGAAGGCTCGCAACTCGAGGTCTGCCTCGATCACGGCCAGGCGCTGGGCGGCATCACCCCACTCTCGCCCAGCCTCTTGATCAGCGAACTGGAGATCGAGTTCATCAGCGGCCATTGGCTCCACGCTTTCGAACTCGCGTGGACGCTGGCGCAAGACCTGCCGCTGTGGATCTCGCCCATCAGCAAAGTTCAGCTCGCAGCGATTGCCGCAGGCGCCGCCACGCTGCAACTGCCCGCGCTCGCTCGCGAACTGCCTCCGCATGAACAGGGCGGGCAGGCCGTGGCCGACGTGCTGCAGCAGGCAGCCGCCGTCATCGCCGTGGGCGCCGATCTGTTGCACGACAAGGCCCTGCCCGAAACCGTGCACCAGATGCGGCTGCAGTTGCGCCGACTGCGGGTGCTGCTGCGGCTGCTTCAGACCACGGGACCGAAGTCGCAACGCGCGGCCTGCCGCTGGCTGCGCGACGAATGGCGCTGGGCCGGACAACTGCTAGGCGCGGTGCGCGATGTCGACGTCTGCATTGAACAGGCCAGCGCGCCCGACAGCACACCAGCCACCGTGCGCGACGGTCTCGCCCAGCGCCGCGAGGCGCGTCTTCAAGCCCTGCTGACCTATCTGCGCAGCGCCCGCTTCGGCCGCGTGCTGCTGGCGCAGACGCGCTGGTCCGAGTGCTGGAGCGGCGGCCAGATCATTGCCGCCGAGACGTCCACCGAACAACTGGCCCGGCGACTTCTGCGCTTCCACCGCGACGACCTGCATTTGCACCCGCAGCGCTGGGCCGAACTGCTGGCCATCTGGGACAGCCTCGCCGCGACACCGATCGACGCCCCCTGGAGCGCGCTGCACGCCCTGCGCCTGCGCGCCAAGCAGTTGCGTTATGCGCTGGAATGGCTGGCCCCCTGGATCGGCCAGTCGCTGGGCGACGAAGGCAAAGCCTGGCTCAAACTCACCAGCGCCCTGCAAACCGACCTAGGCAAAGCGCTCGACACCTACCGGCTGGCGCGTTGGATGATCAGCGACCCAACCACTCCGCCGTCACAGCCCAACGCGTTCAGCGAACAGGCCATGCGCGATGCCTTCAAGCAGGCCCGCACCGGCTTGCAGCGCGCGCTCCAAGCCGCCCGCGGGAAGTCAGGAGAGCGTTGAACTTGCGGTTGAACCTGGGCTTGAACTTCTCTGCAACTGGTCCCGCCGTGTCGCAGTGAGGTAAATCACCAGGGCCAGAATCGCAACCAGGAACAGGGCACTGGTGCCCATGGTTCCCAGACCGAGCCCTCCTTCGGAACCGGGTTTGGACAACCAGTCGCCCAAGGTCGCACCCAGCGGGCGGGTGAGGATGTAAGCGATCCAGAACGTGGTCACGGCACTGGCCTTGAAGAGGTAGTAGGCCGCTGCCGTCAGCGCAATGGCGCCGCCAAACAGCAAGGCCGACAAGGCATAGCCGAGTTGCAGCCGCTCGGCGGCCAGATCGCCTCCGGCAGTACCCAGCGCAAAGGTGAACAGAATCGTCGCCCAGTAAAACCCTTCTCGTTTTGGCGTGGCAATGCTGTGGATGGACAGGTCACGCTCGCTGCCCCACCAGATCGCAAACGTCGCCAGCAAGGCCACCGCAAACAAGGCGGTGCTCACCGGCAGCGGCACGCCCAACTGATCGGTCAGATTGTCGGTCAGCAAGGTGCCCACCACGCTGATGAGCGTCACCGTCAACCAGTAAAGCCAGGGAACGTAACGGCTGGCGCGCATCTGCGCCGCCAGCACACCGATGAACAAGAGGGTCATCACCGCGCTGGTGGCGACCAGGCCCAGATGCAGATCCACCGCCAGATAGTCTGCGGCGGTTTCGCCCACCGTGGTGGCCATGATTTTGATCAGCCAGAAGTAAAGCGTGATGACGACCGGAACCTTGACCGCCAGCGCCCAACCGGGCTGCGCGGCTTTTACTGCGTTTTGCATGATGAACTCCCTGAATACCGTTTGCGTTGTTGTGGCGTCGCGTGCGGCGCGACCCCGGCATTCTGGAGAGGACGACTTAGCGCAAGGTGAGCGACTGGCTCCGCTTGCGGCTGCGGGCCCTTAGCCGCTCTTGCGCAGATTCGCCGGGGCGATGCGCAGCGCTTCGCGGTATTTGGCCACGGTGCGCCGCGCCACCTGCACGCCTTGCTGCGTGAGGCGTTCGGCGAGTTCGCTGTCCGACAGGGGTTTGGCGCTGTCTTCTTCAGCCACCAGGCGGCGGATGAGTTCGCGTACCGCGGTGGATGAGGTGTTACCCCCGGCCTCGGTGCTCAGGCCAGAGCCGAAAAAATACTTCAGCTCGACAGTGCCGAAGGGCGTGAGCATGAATTTCTGCGTGGTCACGCGCGAGATGGTCGATTCGTGCAGGCCGAGCTCGTCGGCAATTTCGCGCAGCACCATGGGCCGCATGGCCACGGGGCCGAAGTCGAAAAAACGCTGCTGGCGCTCGACGATGGTCTGCGACACGCGCTGAATGGTCTCGAAACGCTGCTGCACGTTTTTCACGAACCAGCGCGCCTCCTGAAGCTGTCCCTGCATGGCGCCGCCGCTGTCGCGTGCGCGGCGCATGGCGTCGGCATAGATCTGGTTCACGCGTAGCCGGGGCATGACCTCGGGGTTGAGCTGCGCCATCCAGCCTTGCGGGGTCTTGCGGGCGATGACATCGGGGGTCACGGCCTGCGCGGCATCGCGGCGGAAGGCGCTGCCTGGATGGGGGTCGAGTTGGGCGATGCGTTGCTGCGCCATGCGCAGCGCGGCTTCATCGGCTTCGAGCTGGCGTTCGAGCTTGCGCCAGTCGCGCTTGGCCAGCAGATCGAGATGACCGCCGCGGCAAATCTGCAGGGCAAGTTCGCGCACGGGACAAGACGCCTGACGCTGAAGCTGCAGGCAAAGACAGTCGGGCAAATCGTGGGCGGCAACACCGGCCGGGTCGAAGCTCTGAATCAGGCGCATGGCCGTGGTCAGCGCATCGGCCAGGTCTTCGAGCTGCTCGGCGTCTGCCGCGGGGGCGAGGGCCTGCGCCAGTTCCAGCGGGGTGTCAGGCAGGTAGCCGTCGTCGTCGAGCGAGTCGATGATGGCTTCTGCAGCCGCGCGGTCGGTGGGGCTCAGCGCAAGCCCGGCAAACTGACCGCGCAGGTGGTCGCGCAGATCGATGTGTTCGGAGGCGATGTCGAGCGCGCTGAATTCGTCGTCGTCACCCCCGCTGGCGGACTGGCCTGAGCTGACCCAGGAGTCGGCATCGGCATCGGTATCCGCACCGTGATCGGTTTCGCCGCTGCTGGCCGTCCAGTCCTGCGTGTCGAGTTGCAACTCAGCGGCGGGCTCGGCGGCTGCGTCATGCCCTTCGACCGATGTCTGAGACGGGTCGAGCGCCAAAGGCGGTGGCGACTCGGATGTCGGCGCGGCAGCGGGCGCCTCCTGCTCATCTTCAGGTTCGAGGAAGGGATTAGATTCGAGCAGGCCCTCGATTTCCTGCGTGAGTTCGAGGGTGGAGAGTTGCAGCAGCCGGATGGACTGCTGCAACTGCGGCGTGAGTGCGAGATGCTGGGACAGGCGCAGGTTCAGCGACGGCTTCATCGCGGCTTACATGCGGAAGTTTTCGCCGAGGTACACCTTGCGTACCGCGGGGTTGTCGATGATGGATTGCGGATCGCCCTGCGCCAGCACCTGCCCTTCGCTGATGATGCAGGCCCGGTCGCAGATGCCTAGCGTTTCACGCACATTGTGGTCGGTGATCAGCACGCCGATGCCCTGCTCTTTCAGGAACTGCACGATGCGCTGAATCTCGATGACCGCAATCGGATCGATGCCGGCAAACGGCTCGTCGAGCAGGATGAAGCGCGGTTGCGTGGCCAGCGCGCGGGCGATTTCCACCCGCCGCCGCTCGCCGCCCGAAAGCGCGGGGGCGGGGCTGTCGCGCAGATGTTCGACGTGCAGTTCGCGCAGCAGATGATCTTCGCGTTCGCGGATTTCGGCCTTGCCCAGGCGGCGCCCTTGCGCGTCGCGCTGCAACTCCAGCACCGCCCTCACGTTCTCGGCCACCGTCATGCGGCGGAAGATCGACGCTTCCTGCGGCAGATACGACAGCCCCATGCGCGCACGGCGATGCATCGGAGAATCGCTCACGTCCTGGCCGTCGATGTGGATGCTCCCCGCATCGGGTCGCACCAGGCCGACGATCATGTAGAACGACGTGGTCTTGCCCGCGCCGTTCGGCCCCAGCAGGCCGACCACCTCGCCGCAGCGCACGCTGAAGCTGACGTCGCGCACCACCTGCCGACCGGCATAGCGTTTCTGCAAATGCTGAACGTCGAGCTCGGGGCCGGTGGCCGCGCGGGACGACGGAGTTGAAGGCACGCGCGCGGCTTCCGCCGGGGCGACGGGCTCCAGGCCACCCCGCACCACGGTCTGCCCAGCGGAATGCGGCTGGACGCTCAAGGTTGCGTCCCCAGCTTCGGGGCGACTTTGAGCGCGGGAGGCGATTTGGGCGCCGTCGGCGCGGACGGGGCGGCGGGCTGCGGCGTCAACATCACCCGCACCCGCCCTCCAGGATTGGTGGCCGTGGCGCCCTGCGCACCGCCTTCGACGGTGAACACATCGGTGATCTGGTTGTAGGCAATCACATTGCCCTGGCTGCGGTCGGCCAGCTTGCCGTCGATCAGTCGGCTGAGCATGGCCTGGCCACGCAGCGTCACTACATCGGTCTTGCCGTCGTATTCGATGCGCTGCGCGGCGCCGTCCATGGTTTGCGTGGGCTGGCCGGGCGCGGTATCGAGTTGTTGCTGGAAGGTAGCCAACTGGCCCGGCGCGGCGATCGCCGTCGCGTACTGATAGCCGTCCGGCGCCTGGCGCACATCGACCGTGGCGGCGCGCAGCACCAGAGAACCCTTGGTGACAACCACGTTGCCGGTGAACACACTGGTCTGGTGCACGTCGTCGTAGCGCATGGCGTCGGCCTCGATGTGAATCGGGTGGTTCCGGTCGGTCTGCGCCGCAAGCACGGGCAGCGCCAAGCTCGGCGCACACAGCAGGGTCAACAACAGGATTCGGGCCACTCGTTTCATCGGCATGGGTTTTGCTTTAGTCGGGCCATTCTAGGGCCAGTTCAGGCGATTTCGCAGCAATTTTGCGGGGCTCAAAAAACACTGCCCGCGGTCTGCGGGCAGTGTTGAGATGTGACAGGGCGACGCGCTTACTTCTTCTCCGCCTGCACCTTCTTGATCAGGTAGTCCACGACCTCGAGCACCTTCTTGTTGTTGTTGGCTTCAGGCAGCGCCGCAGAAGTGGTGTAAGTGCCCTGAACCGCCATGGTCGGCACCCCGCTGATCTGATAGTCCGTCACCATTTGCGTGGCCTGCCGGACTTGCGCATTCACGCCGAACGAGTTGTAGGCATCCAGGAACGCTTTTTTGGGAATGCCCTGCTGTGCCAGCCAGTTGGCCATCTGATCGGCCGTGCCCAGAGGAATGTGCTGTTTGTGGATGGCGTTGAAAATCTTGGCCTGCATCGCATCGTCGAGCTTGCCCAGCGCCTTCAGTGCGTAGTAGAGGTGCTGTTGCGGCACGAACTGGGGAGAAAAAGCGACGGGCACGCGCTCGAGCACCACTCCGGCGGGCAGTTTTTTCTGCCAGGCTTCGAGCAGGGGGTCGAAGTCGGCGCAGTGCGGGCAGTCGTACCAGAAAAACTCGTACACCACGATTTTGTCCGACGGGCTTACCGGCTGCGGCACAGCCAGGCGGTTGTAGGCAAAACCCTCGTTGAAGGGGCTGCTCTTAGCGGGCGTCTGCGCCTGCGCGCCCGCAGCAAGAAAGCCCATTGAAAACACCATGAACACCACGGTAAGCCAGCGTTGAAACATGAGTCGTCCTTTGGTTTGAAGATCTGAATAGGGTTTTATGAACCGGTGCGCATCAGGGCGGTTTGAACCCCGTTATCGCCCAGAAGTTTCTGCGTCTGCTCGGCTTGCTGCGCCGAGGTGAATGGCCCCACTCGAACGCGATAGAGGGTGCGCCCGTTGACAACGCGCTCATCCACATGCGCTTCCTGACCGATCAGAGCCACCTTGGCGCGCTGACGCTCGGCGTCTTCGCGCGTGCTGTACGCCCCGACCTGCAGCACATACTGCACGGGGCCTTGGGCGGCCGGTTTGGTTGGGGCGGCCGGGGTTGTCGCGCCTCCCGTCGTCGGCGCGAGTGCCGCCTGTGAGGCCCCCGCAGCGGGCTGCCCCAGTTTGGCCAGCGCCTGAGGAGACAGCGGCTTGCTCGCCACCGTCACGGGCATGGAACCGCTGCCCGCAGGCGGCGCTGCGGTTGCGCCGCTCAAGCCCTGATTGGGATTCCAGTTGCTGGCCCCGGAAGCCGCACTGGCGGGACGCTCCTGGAATCGATTCATGAAGGGCAGCGGCGCCTTGGTGATGTAGAGGGCAACGCCGAGTGCGATACCCAGGCCGATGACCAGGCCGACGATCAGGCCGATCACGGTGCCGCCGAACTGGCCGCGAAGTGTGGTGCGTTTAGACATGGAAGACAGGAGTGTGCGTTGTCGATGGAGCCCTGCGGACGCGCCGTGACGCTTACATGCGCTGCGGCGCGCTCACGCCGAGCACGGCCAGTGCATTGTGCATCACCTGACGCACGGCGCGCAGCAGCCGCAGGCGCGCATGCCGCAGGGGAAGTTCGTCGACCAGCACGCGTTCGGCGTTGTAGAAAGCGTGGAAATCGGCAGCCAGATCGCGCAGATAGAAGGCCACCTGATGCGGCGCCAGTTCCTGTGCCGCTGCGGCCAGGACTTGCGGATAGCGCGCAAGCGTGAGTAGCAGCGCTCGTTCGCGCGGGGCGATCAGCAGTGACAAGTCGGCTTGCTCGATGAGCGCGGGCTGCGCGGCCTCTTGCGGGGCGCGGGCGGCCCATTGCTCGAACACCGAGTTCACCCGGGCGTGGGCATATTGCACGTAGTAAACCGGGTTTTCGTCGCTTTGCGCCAGGGCCAGATCGACATCGAATACGAATTCGGTATCGGCTTTGCGCGAGACCAGAAAAAAGCGCACGGCGTCTCGCCCTCGCTGCAAAGCCGCCTGGCGCTGCTCGTCGCTCATGTCGTCGCGCACGCCGCCCGACCATTCGATCAGGTCGCGCACGGTCACATAGCTGCCTGCGCGCTTGGAGATTTTCACCTCCTGCCCGCCCCGCATCACCGTGACCATTTTGTGCAGCACATAGTCGGGATAGCCGGTGGGTATGCCGAGGTCGAGCGCCTGCAGTCCGGCGCGCACCCGTGCGATGGTGCCGTGATGATCCGAGCCCTGAATGTTCACCGCGCGATGAAACCCACGCTGCCATTTGGCCAGGTGGTAGGCCACATCGGGAACGAAATAGGTGTAGGTGCCGTCGGACTTGCGCATCACACGGTCCTTGTCGTCACCGTATTGCGTCGTGCGCAGCCACAGCGCGCCGTCCTGCTCGTAGGTGTGGCCCGAGGCCTGCAAGCGCTGCACCGCGTCTTCCACCCGGCCATCGGTGTAGAGGCTGGATTCGAGGTAATAGTTGTCGAACCGAATGCCGAAAGTCTTGAGATCGAGATCCTGCTCGCGGCGCAGATAGGCCACGGCAAAACGGCGGATATTGTCCAGATCGTCGGCTTGACCATTGGCCACGATGGGCTGACCCTGGTCGTCTGGTACCGATTCACACGCCAGAAAGTCCCGCGCAATGTCGGCGATGTAGTCGCCGTTGTAGGCCGACTCGGGCCATTGCGCATCGCCCGGCTTGTACCCACGCGCCCTGGCCTGAACCGACAGCGCGAGCGTCTGGATCTGCACCCCGGCGTCGTTGTAATAAAACTCGCGCTGCACCGCCCAGCCTTGAGTGGTCAAGACAGCGGCAATGGCATCGCCCAACGCCCCCTGGCGACCATGCCCCACATGCAACGGCCCGGTCGGATTGGCCGAAACAAACTCCACCAGCATGGGCTGCTCGTGCCCCGCGCGTGAATGCCCGAACACCGCCGCACCCTGTTCGACTTCCACAATCACCTGCTGCAGCACCGCAGGATGAAGGTGAAAGTTGATGAATCCGGGCCCGGCGATTTCAGTGCGGGCGATGCCCTCGGCCAAGTCAGCATTTGTGCGCAGCGCATCGATGATTTGCTGAGCGACATCGCGCGGGTTGCGTTTGAGCGGTTTGGCCAGTTGCATCGCCAGATTGCTGGCCAATTCGCCATGATCGTCGCTGCGCGGACGGCTGAGTTCGATAGAGCCTGAAAACTCGGGCTGCAAGGCCGTTGCCGCTTGTTGCAGCGCCGTGGTCAACCGCGCGGTGAATTCGATCATTATGGGAATGTTGTGAAGACGCAAAGTCGGCATTTTATGGGTCTGTTGCCGTTCTTCGCGCCCGCACAACCCTATGGTGTAATGAATTGCCGGTTTGCAACCTTTCGTTGCACGGTTTGATCGCACAACCGCCTACTGCGGTCCGGTCACAACACAACTTGGAGGAATGATGAAAAAACTGATCGCCACCCTCGGTCTCGCCCTAGGCCTGATGGCCCTGCCCGCGCTCTCTCAAGCGCAAGGCACACCGCAGCAAAGCCGCATGGCCCAATGCAACAAGGAAGCCACCGGCAAGACCGGCGAGGCCCGCAAGACCTTCATGAAAGAGTGCCTGGCCAGCAAGCCCGCCGCAGCTGCCGAAACTGCCAAGCCTGCCAGCAAAGAAGCCTCCAAGCCCGAACGCAAGACAGAACAAAAAGCCGCTGCCGGCGAAAAGAAGCTGACCCCGCAGCAAGAGAAGATGTCGTTCTGCAGCAAAGATGCCAAGGCCAAAGGCATGAAAGGCGAAGAGCGCAAAAAATTCATGAGCGAATGCCTGCGCAAGAAGTAATTCAAACGCTTGCACGCGGTTTGCACGCACCTTCGGGTGCGTTTTTCATTTGTGGTCTTGGAAGCAGGAAGTGTGTCGCTACTGCTGCACCACGGAGTAGCCGCTCAATCCCAGTCCCTGTAATTTCTGCACTAGCGTGGCATCCGGTGCGGCGCCTGTGATCGGTCCGATCTGCACACGGTAGAACGTCTGACCCCGGATATAGCCGGGCACCACCAATACGTCGTCGATGCCTGCGGCCTGCAGACGCGCTTTTTCCGCCTCGGCATTGGCTTGCAGCGTGAATGCGCCAGTCTGCACATAGTTTTGCGGTGAAGCGGAGTTTGCGGGCAGGTTCAACGCAGGCTGCGGCATTGGCGGCTGAGCGCTGGTGGCAGCGGCAGGCAACGCAGCCTGTGGGTCAGAGACGGCCGGCACAGAGGTTGACAATGAGGCGGGCGTGAGCGGCGGCAACGCCTGCACTTCGATGGGCGCAGGCTCTGGCGCCTGCGGGGGCAAGCTCGCCCCGGGCGTTGGCATCGACGGCGCCTGCGTGACGGGCGCCGCAGCGAACTGCTGCGGCGCAAACGCGGGCTGATCCGACAAGGAAGTAGACGGCTGGCTCACGACAGGCGCCGACCCGGTTTGCGGCGATGGCTGCGGCGTGGCCGCCTGCGCGATTTGCAAGGGGGCGTTGGCCCCCTCGGGCAGGGCCACGATGCGCACCCGCGCCGTGCCCGTTCGGGTCACGCCCAGAGCCTGCGCTGCGCCCATCGACAAATCGAGCAAACGTCCGCTGACAAACGGACCCCGATCATTGACCAGCACCAGGGCGCTCAGACCGTTGTCGAGATTGGTCACCTGAACGCAGGTTGGCAGCGGCAAGACGCGGCTGGCGGCCGAAAAGTCTCGCGGGTTGAAACGCGTACCCATCGACGTGGTGGTGCCCGACTCCCAGCCGTACCAAGAGGCGATGCCTACTTCGTCGTAACCCTCAGCGCTACGTAAGGGGCTGTAGCTGCGGCCCCGCACGGTATAAGTGCGGTTGTAGGCCGCCCGCAGATTGGGCGGTGGAGCGTGGCACCCCTCCTGCACATTGATCGGCGCCCCGCTCGAGGCGCTGCGCTGCGGCGCACTGGCGCAGCCCCCTAAGGCCAAACCCAGCAACAGTGCAACGGCGAGCGCAGATCCAGGCAGGCGCTGCCTGCTGTCCCGACCTCCTTGGGCTGTCGTCCATACGCCCCCACCTGCGCTCATTCACCGACTCCACATTGCTCGCATCCAGTTCATCGTAACGGCGGCGAAGCGCAAAACAAAACAGCCCGCATGAGCGGGCTGTTCTTTTGCAACGGTTGACCCAAGAGAACTCAAGGAAACGTTCGGCCATCCCATGTTTCCTTGACCCCCACGGGGGGACGGGCTGGGCGCAGCCCGGCCCTGGGGGCTCTCAGTGCGCTCGGCCGCGAAGCCGGCGGATCGCCGCGAGCTGGGCGGCCAGCATGGCGAGTTCGCCTTCCACCACAGCGACGTCTTGCACTTCTTTGGCATGCGCGCGCGCGTCTTGCGCGGCCTTGAGCGCCTCGTTGGCCTTGGCCTCGTCGAGATCTTTGCCCCGAATGGCGGTGTCCGCGAGCACGGTCACCCTCTTGGGCTGCACTTCAAGAATGCCGCCTGCGACAAAGATGAACTCTTCCTTGCCGCCTGTGGCGTTGGCTTCGGCCAACTCGATTCGCACCGAGCCCGGCTTGATACGGGTGATCAACGGGGTGTGGCCGGGCAGAATGCCCAGTTCACCTGACTCGCCCGGAAGGGCGACGAAACGGGCTTCGCCGGAGAAGATGGATTCTTCGGCGCTGACGACGTCGACATGGATGGTGTTCATGGCTTCAATCCGGAACGTGATGCGGTTTCAGGCTCCGGCCGACGGTCTTTTGCGTCGTCGGCCAGATTGGATCGCTTCAAGCTCGCTGGGCTAGTTGAGTTTCTTGGCCTTCTCGAAGACTTCGTCGATAGTGCCGACCATGTAGAACGCCTGCTCGGGCAGGGCGTCGCATTCGCCGTTGACGATCATCTTGAAGCCGCGGATGGTTTCCTTCAGCGGCACATACTTGCCCGGCGAACCGGTAAACACTTCGGCCACGTGGAAGGGTTGCGACAGGAAACGCTGGATTTTGCGGGCGCGGGCCACAGCCTGCTTGTCTTCCGGCGAGAGTTCGTCCATGCCCAGAATGGCGATGATGTCGCGCAGTTCCTTGTAGCGTTGCAGAATGCCCTGCACCGCGCGGGTGGTGGAGTAGTGCTCTTCGCCGATGACGTTGGGGTCGATCTGACGGCTGGTGGAATCCAGCGGATCGACCGCCGGGTAGATGCCCAGCGAGGCGATGTCGCGGCTCAGCACCACGGTGGCGTCGAGGTGATTGAAGGTGGTTGCGGGCGACGGGTCGGTCAAGTCGTCCGCCGGCACGTACACGGCCTGGATGGAGGTGATGGAGCCGGTCTTGGTGGAGGTGATGCGCTCCTGCAGCTTGCCCATTTCGTCGGCCAGCGTCGGCTGGTAGCCCACGGCAGACGGCATACGGCCCAGCAGCGCGGACACTTCGGTACCGGCCAGGGTGTAGCGGTAGATGTTGTCCACGAAGAACAGAATGTCACGGCCTTCGTCGCGGAAACGCTCGGCCATGGTCAGGCCGGTCAGCGCCACGCGCAGGCGGTTGCCCGGGGGTTCGTTCATCTGACCGAACACCATGCCCACCTTGTCGAGGACGTTGGAGTCCTTCATTTCGTGATAGAAGTCATTGCCTTCGCGGGTGCGCTCACCCACACCGGCGAATACCGACAGGCCGCTGTGCTGCTTGGCGATGTTGTTGATGAGCTCCATCATGTTCACGGTCTTCCCCACGCCGGCGCCGCCGAACAGGCCGACCTTGCCGCCCTTGGCGAACGGGCAGACCAGGTCGATCACCTTGATGCCGGTTTCGAGCAGATCGACCGAAGGAGACAGATCATCGAACTTCGGCGCGGACTGGTGAATCGAGCGGCGCTCGTCGGTGGCGATGGGGCCGGCTTCGTCGATGGGGCGGCCCAGCACGTCCATGATGCGACCCAGCACCGCCGGCCCCACCGGGACCTGAATGGAATGGCCGGTGTTGTTGACCAGCATGCCCCGACGCAGGCCATCGCTGGAGCCCATGGCAATGGTGCGCACCACGCCGTCACCGATCTGCTGCTGTACCTCGAAAGTGAGGCCGCTTTCTGCCAGACTGCTGGCGTTGTTGTCCGCTAGCACCAAGGCGTCGTACACCTTGGGAATGGCATTGCGGGGAAATTCGATATCGATCACAGCGCCGATGCACTGAACGATTTTGCCTTGCGCTTGAGCCGTCGTCATATTGCTCTCCAATGGTTTCAATTCGGTTAGCCGAGGTTCACACCGCGGCGGCTCCGCTCACGATTTCCGAAAGTTCTTTGGTAATGGCTGCCTGTCGGCTCTTGTTGTAGACGAGCTGCAACTCACCGATCACGCTCTTGGCGTTGTCCGAGGCGGACTTCATCGCCACCATGCGGGCGGACTGCTCGCACGCCATGTTCTCTGCCACCGCCTGATAAATCAGTGCCTCGATGTAGCGCACCAACAGCGCATCGATCACCGGCTTGGCGTCGGGCTCGTAGATGTAATCCCAGCTATGGGACTTTTCATCTCCAGCCTTGGCCGTCAGCGCGTGCGCGGGGAGCGGTACGAGCGGCTCGATTTCCGGCGCCTGCTTCATGGTGTTGACGAAGCGGCTAAAGCCCAGATATACCGCGTCGAGTTTGCCGTCTTGGTAGGCGTCGAGCATGATTTTTACGGGGCCGATCAACTTTTCAAGATGCGGCTTGTCGCCAAGCTGTACCGCGTGCGACGTGAGATTCATGCCTAAACGCTGCAGGAATTGCAGGCCCTTGTTGCCAATGGCGCAGCACTCGATCTGCACGCCATCGGCCTGCCATTCCTTGATTTTGCCCAGAGCCATGCGGGTGATATTGGTGTTCAGCCCTCCGCACAGCCCTTTGTCAGTGGTCACCAAAATCAAACCCACGCGCTTGATCGGCTCACGTTTGATCAGGAAAGGATGGGTGTATTCCGGATTCGCCTGTCGCAGGTGACCCGCGATGACACGCACCGTGTCTCCATACGGACGCGCAGCGCGCATGCGCTCCTGCGCCTTGCGCATCTTGGAGGCCGCAACCATTTCCATCGCCTTGGTGATCTTGCGCGTGTTTTGCACGCTCTTGATCTTGACGCGTACTTCTTTCATTCCAGCCATTGAATTACTCCTGGGTCAGTCTGGGCAAAAACATCCATGCCCAGCTCCGTCCGTTTTCGTGGAATGAATTAGTACGCACCGTTTTTCTTGAATTCGGCGATCGCTTCCTTGAGCTTGGCCTCATCATCCTTGGACAGATCCTTGGAAGATTCGATGCTTTGCACCAAGGCGGCGTGCTTGGTCTGCAGATGATCGTGCAGGCCCTTTTCAAACGGCAGAACCTGCTTGACTTCGATGTCGTCAAGATAGCCGTTGTTCACCGCGTAGAGCGATGCCGCCATCTGCCAGACTTGCGCCGGCTGATACTGAGGCTGCTTCAGCAATTCGACCACTCGGCGGCCGCGCTCGAGCTGCTTGCGGGTCGCTTCGTCCAGGTCGGAAGCAAACTGCGCGAACGCAGCTAGTTCGCGATACTGGGCCAAGTCGGTACGGATGCCGCCCGAGAGCTTCTTGATGATCTTGGTCTGCGCCGCACCACCCACCCGCGACACCGAAACACCCGCGTTGATGGCGGGACGCACACCGGCGTTGAACAGATCGGTTTCGAGGAAGATCTGGCCGTCGGTAATCGAAATCACATTGGTCGGCACGAAGGCGGACACGTCGCCAGCCTGGGTTTCGATGATGGGCAAAGCGGTGAGCGAACCCGTCTTGCCCTTGACCGCGCCGTTGGTGAACTTCTCGACATACGCCTCGCTGACGCGGGCGGCGCGTTCCAGCAGGCGGCTGTGCAGGTAGAACACGTCGCCAGGGTAGGCTTCACGGCCCGGCGGACGGCGCAGCAGCAGCGAGATCTGGCGATAGGCCCAGGCCTGCTTGGTCAGATCGTCATAGATCACCAGCGCGTCCTGACCGCGGTCGCGGAAGTATTCGCCCATGGTGCAGCCGGCGTAAGGCGCCAGGTACTGCATGGCGGCGGAGTCTGAGGCGGAGGCGGCCACGACGATGGTGTATTCCATCGCGCCGAACTCTTGCAGCTTGCGCACCACGTTGGCGATGGTCGACGCCTTCTGGCCGATCGCCACATAGATACAGATCAGGTCTTTGCCCTTCTGGCTGATGATCGAGTCGACGGCCACCGCGGTCTTGCCGGTCTGGCGGTCGCCGATGATCAGCTCGCGCTGGCCGCGACCGACGGGCACCATGGCGTCGATCGCCTTGATACCCGTCTGCACCGGCTGCGACACGGATTGCCGCCAGATCACGCCAGGAGCGATCTTTTCGATCGGATCGAGTTGCTTGGTTTCCACCGGTCCCTTGCCGTCGATGGGCACACCCAGGGTGTTGACCACGCGGCCGATGAGCTCGGGGCCGACCGGCACGGAAAGAATCTCGCCGGTGCACTTGACCGTGTCACCTTCTGAGATTTGCTCGTAAGGGCCCAGAATCACCACCCCGACCGAATCACGCTCGAGGTTGAGCGCCAGGCCAAAGGTGTTGTTCGGGAATTCGAGCATTTCGCCCTGCATCACGTCGGACAGGCCGTGCACCCGCGCAATACCGTCGGTGAGGGACACGACCGTGCCCTCGTTGCGGATATTGGCGCTGGCGCCCAGACCTTCGATGCGGCTCTTGATGAGTTCGGAAATTTCTGCGGGATTGAGTTGCATGGGAGCCTCTAAGACTTTAAGCGGTGAGAGCGACTTTCATCTGCTCCAGCCGGGCGCGAACCGAGGTGTCGAGCACTTCGTCGCCTACAGCGACACGCACCCCCCCGATGAGCGACGGATCGATTTCCACAGTGGCGTGCAGCTTGCGGCCGTATTTGCGTTCGAGCGCCTGCAGCAAGCTGTCGAGCGCCTCGCCTTCCAGCGGGAACGCACTGGACACCACGGCCTCGACCTTGCCTTCGGCCTCGTCCTTGAGCACACGGAACTGCTCGGCGATCTGCCCGACTGCGGCGAAACGCCGGTTTTCGGCGAGCATCTCGACCAGATTTTTCAGCACCGGAGCAACGGTTCCCGGCAGAGCACCCAGAACCAGATCGGCGAGTTGCCGTGCGGAAACTTTCGGACTGCCCATCACCTCGCACAAAGCGGGATCTGCAGCAATCTGGGCGATCTGGTCCAAGGCGTCTGCCGCTTGCGTGGGCGGAGTACCGGATTCGCGCACGGCGGCAAAAGCGGCTTCGGCGTAAGGACGGGCAATAGTGGCGAGTTCAGCCATGGCGCACTCCGATTACAGCTCGGCCTTGAGCCGGTTCAGCAGATCGGCATGCACCTGCGGATTGATCTCGCGATGCAGAATGGCCTCGGCACCCTTGACTGCCAGCGCTGCCACCTGGTCACGCAATTGCTCGCGCGCCTTGACCGCCTGCTGATCAGCCTCTGACTTGGCCTGCGCCACGATGTTGGCTGCGACCTCCTCGGCCTTCTTCCGCGCCTCTTCGATCACGGCCTGAGCACGACGTTCGGCGTCAGCCAAGCGTCCCGCGCTCTCTTGATGCGAGCGGGCAAGTTCTTCCTCGACCTTGCGATTGGCCGAGGCGAGTTCAGACTTGGCGCGATCGGCGGCAGCCAGACCGTCGGCGATTTTTGTTGCGCGTTCATCGAGGGCCTTGGTGATGGGGGGCCACACGAATTTCTTCGTGAACCACGCCAGCAGCAAGAAAACGATGATCTGCGCAATGAGTGTTGCGTCCAGATGCATGGCGCTAACCTTTGCTTCAGATGGGTGAACAGATCGTTGCTGGAGTCAAGCGTGGCTTACTTCAGAACGAACGGGTTGGCGAAGGTGAACATCATGGCCAGACCGACACCGATCAGGAAGGCCGCGTCGATCAGACCGGCCAGCAGGAACATCTTGGTTTGCAGTTCGTTCATCAGCTCGGGCTGACGTGCGGCGGATTCGAGATATTTGCTGCCCATGATGCCGATGCCGATACAAGCGCCGTTAGCGCCCAGACCAATGATCAGACCTGCGGCCAGTGCGACATATCCGAGAACGTGTTCCATGCTTGCTCCTAGTGAGTTGAAGTGGTGAAGAAAAAAGAAATCAGAAAAAAACGAAACTAATCAAAACCGATCAATGGTGATCATGCGCCTGACCGATGTAAACCAGGGTCAGCATCATGAAAATGAAACCCTGCAGCACGATGACCAGCAGACTGAAGATCGACCAGGCCAGACCGGCTGCGATGTTGCCGAAGAACAGTGCCCAACCCGTCAAGCTGCTCAGGCCGGCAGCCCCCATGAGCGCGATGATCATGAACAGAATTTCTTCGGCGTAAAGGTTGCCGAACAACCGCATGCCATGCGAGAGGGTTTTCGCCAAATATTCGAGCAACTGCATGGCGAAGTTCAGCGGCCAGAGCAGGAAGTGGTTGCCAAACGGAGCGGTGAACAATTCATGCACCCAACCGCCGATGCCCTTGATCTTGATGCCGTAGTACAGGCTCAGCAACAAAATGGTGATCGACATGCCCAGGGCGATCGACAGGTCGGCCGTAGGCACCACACGCAAATACATATGCTCCGGGTCGTGGCCGGTCGCTGCGCCCGCGGTTTGCCAGAGGCGGGGCAACAGATCAACGGGCAGCAGATCCATGAGGTTCATCATCACGATCCAGACGAACGAGATGAACGCCAGCGGAGCCACGAATTCGCGCGACTTGGCATTGCGCACAATGCCGCGCGCCTGCTCGTCGACGAACTCAACCAGAAACTCGACCGCAGCCTGAAGCCTGCCCGGTTTGCCGCTGGTCATGTTTTTTGCGACGCGCCAAAGCACGTAGCACGCAATCACGCCCAGCAGCACGGAGAAGAAAAGGGAATCGATGTCGACGATGCCAAAGTCAACCACCCCGGTACGCGGACCACTGGTCCATTGCGTCAGGTGGTGAACGATGTACTCGCCTGCGGTGATGGTGTGTTGTTCTGCGGACATGGTCGACTATTTTGAGGAGGGCCGCCTGCGCGGCACGACTGGAATGGATCAGGCTGCGCAACTCGATTTCTTGCCGCGCAGAATCAGGGCGACCCAGTACACCTGCAAGGTCACGACGACGGCGATCAGCATCGCGGCCCAACTGAGGGGCTGCACGATGCGCGGCGCAAAAAACAGAAGCACGATGGTCAAACCGATTTTCAACAACTCACCCAGCGCAAAACCGTAAACCGCCACGCCGGGCTTCAATTTGGACAGCCAGAGCTGAATGGATAGGGCAAACAGTGCAGAGGGCACGGCGATGATGGCCGCACCATACAGGGCAGACCACACGACCGAGAGCTTGCCCGCCGCAAAAAACCCGCTCACCAAGGCTACGGCCAGGCCGACCACGGCCTGCAGCGCCACCACGCGCCAAACGGACACCTGCGGCTTGCGCAGAAGCAAGCTCTGCACTTCGGCGCGCGTCATGGGCGCAGCCGACGGCACGTCTTGCTCGTCTTTCCAGGGGTCTATGGATGGCACAGTTGGGTTCAAGGCAAAAACACTCTGGTCAGCTTTGTGGACGGCCGAATCGCCAGTCCACGAGTTGAACTTGGGTTAAAACGCTTCTACCAATCTGCGCAGCCAGCTGCGGATTGCAGCGGCGGTTGTTGCGACGGGTAACAATTGGCGTGAAGGTCAAACGGCGAAAGTATAGGGGAAAGTCGATACAGCACCAGCTTTTTTCGTGCGGCTGCATCTAACATTGTGTCGAGTCAACGTTCTGTCATTTCGCTTGACAGCCGCGTCGCCACTGACCTCAATTTGTGCAAGCGCGCATTTCATCCAATTTCGGGAACTTTCATGACGGCTCTGCTGGTCTTTTTACATCTTGTCGCCGCAGTGATCTGGATGGGTGGTATGGCGTTCATTCTGTTTGCCATGCGGCCCGCCGCTTTCGCCCTGCTTCAACCGCCTGTGCGCCCGCAGTTCATTCTGGCGACGCTGCAGCGCTTCTTCCCTCTCGTCTGGATCAGCATCGCGGTGATTTTGATTTCGGGATTGATCATCATGCTGCAGATCGGTTTCGCCCAGGCGCCCATGGGCTGGCATGCGATGCTGGGCATCGGCCTGGTGATGATGGCGGTCTTTGCGCACATCTACTTTGCACCGTACCGCCGCGCGCGCCAGGCCGCCTCCCAGCAGGACTGGCCCGCGCTGGGCCGCGCGCTGGAGCAGATTCACCCCTTGGTGGTGCTTAACTTCTCGCTGGGCTGGATTGCGATTGCGGTCGTGATGCTCTGGCGTTGAGCGCCTGAGCACTCAATGGGGTGCGGCAGCAGACATCAGTCGCGCCAGCTCACGCCAGACCGCATCGGGCGAGATGTGTTTGAGGCAGTCCAGATGCCCCAGCGGGCAGGTGCGTTGAAAACACGGACTGCAATCGAGATGCAGCCAGAGCGTTGCACTGCGATGCGCCGCAGGAGGCGTGTGGCGCGGATCGGTCGAACCGTACACCCCCACGGTCGGGCGCTGCAGTGCGGCGGCCACATGCATCAAACCGGAATCGTTACTCACCGCACCGCTGCAACTGGCAAGCAAGTCAATGGCGTCTGCCAGCCGCGTAGCGCCGCAAAGATTCACGCTGCCCGGCGCCTGCGCGGCAATCTCGGCTCCGGCCGCAGCATCCCGCGGGGCGCCAAGCACGGCAACGGCATAACCGGCTTGCTGCGCCTGTATGGCCAGTGCCGCATAGTGCGTGACCGGCCATTGCTTGGCCGGGCCGTACTCCGCGCCGGGGCAGAGGGCAATCCAGCGCGGCGGCAGACCGAACCGGCGGCGCGCCGCCTCGGCCTCGTCGGGAGAAATGTGCAGGGTCGGCTCTGGAATCGAAACCGGGCTGGACGCGCCGTCAACCTGCGCCAGCGCGGCGTAATGTTGGCGCATGTCCGGTCGGCCCTGACTCTCCGGCCGGGGAACGCGGCAGGACACGGGCGACAGCGCCATTGGCTCGGAGACTGCCCTCAACCGAGCCGATTCGTCAGCCTCAACCCGATCGGTCAGCAGCAGCCCGCGCGCTTCGCCGGTATAGCCAATGCGCTGCGGTATGCGTGCCAGCCACGGCACCAGGCGCGACTTGAGGTTGTTGCCGAGGATGTAGGCCCGCTGGAAACCCACACCACGCAATGGCTTTGCGATGCGCCTGCGTAGCGCGAAATCGAACTGACCATGCGCGAACGGCGCCTCGATGACCTCGCTCACCCCCGGCATGGCCCGCAATACCGGAGCCACGCCGGGCAGCCCTAGTGCGCTGATCTCTTCGCCTCGGGCAGCCAGCAAAGCCACCAAGGGCTGGGCCATCACCGCGTCGCCGATCCACTGCGGGGCGATCAGCAGAACACGGGTCATGCCGGACGTGCACTCAATGGCCGTGCACCACTTCGCCTTCGGCCAGACGGTAGCGGGTGCCGCAGTAGGGGCAGGCCGCTTCGCCGTGCGTCACGTCGATGAATACGCGCGGATGGCTGCTCCAGATCGGCATACTGGGATTGGGACAGTAGGCCGGCAGATCCTTGGCCTTGAGTTCGACCACGGGCATGTCGGGCTTGGGAATGGCGCTCATAGGCGGGTCTCGATCAGTGAGGGATTGCGTCGTCAAACCGCAGACAGCCAGCCTGCGTACTTGGGATTGCGGCCGCCGACGATGTCGAAGAAAGCATTCTGGATGCGCTCGGTGATCGGGCCGCGATACCCGGGGCCGAGGGTGATGCCGTCGAGCTCGCGGATGGGGGTGACTTCGGCCGCCGTGCCGGTGAAGAAGGCTTCGTCGGCGATGTAAACCTCGTCGCGGGTGATGCGCTTTTCCTTGATGGCCAGGCCAAGGTCTTCGCAGATGGCGAACACGGTCTTGCGCGTGATGCCGTTGAGCGCGCCCGAAGAAAGATCGGGGGTGTAGAGCACGCCTTCGCGCACGACGAAAATATTCTCGCCCGCGCCCTCGCTCACAAAGCCCTGCGGGTCGAGCAGCAGCGCTTCGTCGTAGCCGTCGCCCGTGACCTCCAGATTCGCCAGAATGGAATTGGTGTAATTGCTCACCGCCTTGGCGTTGCACATAGTGATGTTCACATGGTGGCGGGTGTAACTGCTGGTCTTGACGCGAATGCCGCGCTTGAGCCCCTCTTCGCCGAGATAGGCGCCCCACGGCCACGCTGCGATCATCAGATGAATGGTGTTGCCGCGCGGCGAGACGCCCAGCTTCTTGTCGCCGATCCAGGTCAGCGGACGGATGTAGCAGGAGTCGAAACCGTTGGCCTTGACCACGTCGATCTGGGCTTGCATAGCCTGCTCGATGGTGAAAGGAATCTCCATGCGCAGAATCTTGGCGCTGTTGAACAGGCGCTCGGTGTGATCGCGCAGGCGGAAGATGGCCGTGCCCTTGTCGGTCTTGTAAGCCCGCACGCCCTCGAAGGCGCCGCAGCCGTAGTGCAGGGTGTGGGTCAGAACGTGGACTTTGGCATCACGCCACTCCACCAACTGGCCGTCCATCCAGATTTTGCCGTCGCGATCCGACATGGATGTGGGCATGACCATGATGTGTTGTCTCCGCAGAATAAAAGAACCATTCTAGAAACTCCGCGCGGCAAACACACGCCACGCGGAGTCGGCTGCCTTACAGCGCCGCCAACGCCGCGTCGTAGTTGGGCTCGTGGGCGATTTCGTTCACCAGCTCGGTGTGCAGTACGGTGTTGTCCTTGTCGAGCACGACCACGGCGCGGGCGCACAGCCCGGCAAGCGGGCCGCCAGCAATGCCCACGCCGTAGGCCTGGGCGAAACTGCGGTCACGCATTTCCGAGAGGTTGACCACCTTGTCCAGCCCCTCGGCGCCGCAGAAGCGGGCCTGGGCGAAGGGCAGATCGGCCGAGATACACAGCACCACGGTGTCGGCCTTGTCGCTGGCCCGTGCATTGAAGGTGCGCACCGACTGCGCGCAAGTGGGCGTATCGATGGACGGGAAGATGTTGAGCACCTTGCGCTTGCCCGCGAAGTCGGCCAGGGTGCGGTCGGCCAGGTCTTTGTCGGTCAGGCGGAAATCGGGGGCTTTGCTGCCTTTGGCGGGCAATTCGCCGCTGGTGGGAACGGGGTTGCCCTGCAGATGGGTGGTGGCCATGCGAGTCTCCTTCGGGGTGTCGTCAGCGAGTGACAGAGCTTGGCATGGTAGAGGCGCCGCGACTTTTTTTCAGGCGGCGCTGCACGGGCCGAGCGGTCTTCAGGACTTGCGCGTGACTGCGGCGTGCACCTGCCCCGAGGGCACATGACGCGCGGCGGATTGCACATGCCCCGCTTGGTCGTCGAAGAAAAAATCGGGCTGAAATTCGCGCAGGAACGGCCCCTTGTCCAGCCCGCCGAGAAACATGGCTTCATCGATGGTGATGTTCCAGTGCATCAGGGTGCGGACGGCGCGCTCGTGCGCCGGAGCGCTGCGCGCGGTGACCAGCGCGGTGCGCAGGCGCATGGGGGTGGAGCCATCGGCGCTCGCCTTTTGCAGGCGGTGCAGGGCTTCGAGCAGGGGCTTGAATGGGCCCGGCGGCAGCGGCAGCGCGGCCTTTCGGGCTTCGTGCTGCTGGAAAGCGGGCAGACCTTCGGTCTGGAAGACGCGCTCGGCTTCGTCTGAAAACAGCACCGCGTCACCGTCGAAGGCGATGCGCACTTCATCGGGATGCGCCTCGGACGCACGCGCCGACTCGGGGTAAACCTGCGCCGCCGGATACCCGGCGTGCAGCGCAGCGCGAACATCGTCTGGCTCGGCCGACAGAAACAGATGGGCCTGCAAAGCGTGTAGATATTGGTAGGGCGCGCGGCCCCGCGTGAATACGCCGCGCTCGATGGGCGTGCCGTGGTGTTTGGCGGAATTGAACACCCGCAACCCGGACACCGGGTCGTTACGCGAGAGCAGCACCACTTCCACCCGGTCGCGCTGGGCGTCGCTGGTGTTGAAGGCCAGCAGCTTGCGTACCAGTTGGAACGCCACGCCGGGCTGCGCCGGGCGCTCCAGCCGGTCGAGCTGCAGCCGCATGTAGGCGGCGTCGTCGGCCTGCTCGAACACGCGGTTCTCCTCCTCGAAATCGAACAGGGCGCGCGAGGAAATCGCCACGACCAGGCGGTCGTTCAAATCGGCAGGCATGACTTATTTCACCAGGTTATTCATCTGGATGATGGGCATCATCACGGCCAGCACGATGAGCAGCACCATGCCGCCCATGACCAGAATGAGCAGCGGCTCCAGAATGGTGGTCAGGGTCATGGCGCGGCGCTGCACTTCCTGCGCATGCTGCACCGCGGCGCGGTCGAGCATCTGCGGCAGCGTGCCAGTTTGCTCGCCCAAACGGATAAAGGTGATGAGCACGGGCGGAAAGCGCTTGTGCAGCGCCAGCGACTGCGCCAGCGTTGCGCCCTCGCGCACCAGGGCAATGGCCTCTTCGGCGTCGGCCTTGAGCAGGCTGTTGCTCAGCGTGTCTGCAGCGGCCTGCAGCGCGCGCAGGATGGGCACGCCCGCCGCACCCAGAATGCCCAAGGTGCTGGCGAAACGCGCGGTGTTGATGCCGCGGATCAGCCGTCCGAACAGCGGGCTGCGCAGAATCATGGCGTCGAACGCCAGACGCGGTCCCGGCAGCTTCATAGCCTGCGCGAACACGACGCCGCCAACCGCGAGCACGATCAAAATTAGCCAGCCCCAGGCCCGCATGAAATCGGACACGGCGATGAGGCCGACAGTGAGCAGCGGCAACTTCTGGTGCGCGCCCTGAAACACGCCGACCACCTGCGGCACGACGTAGGTGAGCAGCAGCACCACCACGGTGACGGCCACCAGCACCACGATGGCCGGATAGGCAAAGGCCTGCACCAGCTTGCCGCGCAGCGCCTGCTGGTCTTCGAGGTAGTCAGACAGCCGCTCCATCACCAGACCCAGGTCGCCACTGTCTTCACCCGCGCTCACCAGCGCGCGGTAGATGGGCTTGAATTCGCGCGGATACTGAGCCAGCGCGTCGCCCAGGCTGTGTCCGGCGGAGACTTCGCTTTTGAGGTTGGAAAGCAGATTGCCAATTTCGGCGCGGTCGGCATCTTCGGCCAGGGCGGCAAGGGCTTTCTCCACCGGCAGGCCAGACACCAACAGGCCCGCGAGCTGGCGGGTGAACAGGGTGCGTTCCTGGTTGTTGAACACCCGGCGCGCAAACCGGCGGCCGCTGGCCTGCGCCGCTTCTTCGTGAATGCCTTCGACCTGCAACGGAATGAGCCCGCGGCTGCGCAACAGGGTGCGGGCGCCACGGGCGCTGTCGGATTCGAGCACGCCGGACTGTTCGGCGCCTGCGGTGTCAAGGGCGGTGAAACGGTAGGCGGGCATGGTGGAGCAGAAATTCAATCACGCGTCACGCGCAGCAACTCGGCCAGACTGGTGATACTGGTGTCGATATAGCGTTGCCCATCCTGGCGCATATTGCGCATCCCCGTGGCCTGGGCCAGGCGGCGCAACTCGGCCTCGGAGGCACGGGCGTGAATGGCGGCGCGCAGACCGTCGTCCACTTCGAACAGCTCGAACACGCCGGTGCGTCCGGTGTAGCCGGTGTGATTGCACGCGGGGCAACCCACGGGCACGAAACCCTGTCCATCGGGCGATGGCACTTTGCAGGCCGGGCAGAGCTGGCGCACCAGCCGCTGCGCCAACACGCCCAGCAGCGAAGAGGCAAGCAGAAAGGGCTCGACGCCCATATCGGTCAGGCGGGTGACGGCCGAGACGGAGTCGTTGGTGTGCAGAGTGGCGAGCACGAGGTGACCGGTGAGCGAGGCCTGAATGGCGATCTGCGCGGTTTCGAAATCGCGGATTTCGCCGATCATCACCACGTCGGGGTCTTGCCGCAGGATGGCGCGCAGGGCGCGGGCAAAGGTGAGGTCGATGCGGGCGTTGACCTGCGTCTGGCCGATGCCGGGCAGGTCGTACTCGATCGGGTCTTCCACCGTCATGATGCTGGTGGTGCTGGCATCGAGTCGGCTCAGCGCCGAGTACAGCGTGGTGGTCTTGCCGCTGCCGGTCGGGCCGGTGACCAGCAAAATGCCGTGCGGCGCGCGAATGAGGGCATCGAAGTGGTCGAGCATGTCGGGCGCCATACCCACGGCGCGCAGATTCAGCCGCGCCGCCGATTTGTCGAGCAAGCGCAGCACGGCGCGTTCGCCATGCGCGCAAGGCAGGGTGGACACGCGCACATCGAGAGTGCGGCCGCCGATGCGCAGGGCGATGCGGCCGTCCTGCGGCAGACGCTTTTCGGCGATGTCGAGCTGCGAAAGAATCTTGATGCGCGAAATCAGCGCGCCGTGCAGCGCCTTGTTGGGCCGCACCACTTCGCGCAGCGTACCGTCCACGCGAAAGCGCACCACCGAAGCGGTTTCATAGGGCTCGATGTGGATGTCCGAAGCCCCTTCGCGCGCGGCCTGGGTGAACAGCACATTGAGCATGCGGATGATGGGCGCGTCGTCGGCGGCTTCGAGCAGGTCTTCCACCGCGGGAATGTCCTGCATCAGCCGGCCCAGATCGACGTCGCCCTCCACTTCGCTGATGACCGAGGCGGCGCTGCCGTCGCGGGCGGCGTAGGCCGCGCCGATGCGCGCCTGCAGATCTTCAGCGGTGGTGCGGTGCACCGCGCACAGCACATGCTGGCGCTGCACCTCGGCCAGCGCCGCGGGCCGCGTGGCCTCGCACATCCAGAGTTCGACGCCCTGGCCGTCGTCTTCGGCCAGCACCGCCTGGTCGCGGCAGAAGGTATAGGGCAAGGGATGACGCACGGACATGGCGAGCGGTCGTTCAGTGCTGCGGCGTGAGGATGACGCGCAGTTGCTTGCCCTGCACCTCGGTGACGTAGCGCGTGGTCTGGGTCAGGTTGAAAATCACCCGGGTCTTGCCCTGGTCATCAACCACGCTGGCAGACTGCAGCGGCCCCAGATCAAAGCTCTGGCTCTTGCTGCTGAGCTGCGAATGGGCGCCCTGAAAATCGAGCACCAGCCGAATCGGATCGCTCAAGGTGAATGCGGTGGGCGGGGCGGCCAGGGGCTGAGAAAAGCCGAGTTCCACCACGGTCGCGTCAGCCTTGCTCTTCGCCTGAAGGCTCTGCAGGGCATTGGCTGCACCGGGCGCAGCGGGTGGCATGGCGAGGGACGTGGGCGAGGTAGAGGGCGAGGGCGCCGCGGCGGCGCTGCTGGCTGCGCCCAGCGACATGGGGGGCGTGGGCGCTGCCCCCGTATCGCCTTGAAGGGACGGCAGCACCGGCCCCGGCATCTCGGGCATGCCGAACTGCGCGGGCAGTTGCGCCTTGTCCTGCATGCCGCGCATGGTGTCGTAGCGTTGCTGGCTCAGCGCGTTGCCCTGATCTTCGGTGCGCACCACGATGGGCCGCAGGAACACCATCAGATCGGTCTTCTGCGCCGTGCGCGAATTGGAGCGGAACAGCGCGCCCAGCCCCGGAATGTCGCCCAGGCCCGGAATCTTGCTGTTGTTCTGGCTCACGTTGTCCTGCATCAGCCCCCCGAGCACGATGGTCTGGCCGTCGTTGACCAGCACGGCGGTCTGGATGGAGCGTTTGTTGGTGATGATGCCCGCCGCGTTGGTGGTGCTGGAAATGCTCGACACCTCCTGATAGACATCCATCTTGATGGCGCCGCCTGCGGTAATCTGCGGCCGCACTTTCAAGGTCAGGCCAACGTCTTTGCGCTCGATGGTCTGGAACGGCGTGACGGTGGCGCTCGATCCGGTTTGCGCATACTGGCCGGTGACGAAGGGCACGTTCTGGCCGACGACGATCTTGGCCTCTTCGTTGTCGAGGGTCATCAGGTTGGGCGCGGAAAGAATATTGGCGCCGTCCTGCGTCTGCAGAAAGTTCGCCAGCAGACCCAACGTGGCCATGCCCGCCACGTTGTGCAGAATGCCGATGTTCAGGCCATTGGGGATGGCCAGCGAACCGCTGGCGAGCGCCGTTGCGGCCGAACTGCCGCCGCCGGAAATGGCCGCCTGCAGATTGATGATGTTCGAGCCGCCAGTGCCGTAATTGCTGCCGCCGATGATGGCATTCTGATTGCCCGCGCTGCCGGCGATGGCCTGCCACTGAATACCGAGTTGCGCCGCCTTGTTGGCGTCGACCTCGGCGATCAGCGCCTCGACATAAACCTGCGCCCGGCGCACGTCGAGCCGCTCGATCACCCGGCGCAGTTGCATGTAAACCGGCTGCGGCGCGTTGATGATGAGGGCATTGAGCGAGTTGTCGGCATAAACCGTGCCGCCCTGCGGCAAGGTTACCGTCGAGTCGCTGCTGGTGGCGGCGAATTCCGGCGCCTGGCCCAGTCCCGGGCTGGTGGCGCCGGACGACCCATAAGAAGATGAGTTGCCGTTGTTGCTGCCGCCACTCATCGACTGCGATCCCCCCTGCGGCTTGGTCTGCGACTGCCCGCCCGCAGCGCTGCCCGTGCCTTGCGCGGCCAGCACCCCGCGCAGGGTGCGCGCCAGATCGGCCGCATTGGCATTGCGCAGATAGACCACATGGATGTTGTCCTGATCATTTTGCGGCCGGTCGAGGCGGCGGATCATCTGCTCGATCTCGGCGAGTTGCGCGCCATTGGTGGCCCGCACGATGAGCGAGTTGCTGGCCGACTCGGGCAGGATGACTGCGCGCATGGCCCCGCTGCCAGCGACGGCTGCCTGCACACCTGGGGTGCCCGGGCCGCTCGAGGTGACCGTCTGCATGTCGATGAGCTTTTGCAGCGTGGGCGCCAGATCGCTGGCCACCGCGTAGGTCAGCGGCACGACGGTGACTTCGGTGCCGGTGGGCACGTCGAGCGCGGCGATGATGCGCGCGATGCGCTTGAGGTTGTCGGCATAGTCGGTCACGACCAGCGCATTGCCGGAGGGGCTGACGTTGATGGTGTTGTTGGGCGAGATCAGGGGCCGCAACACGGGCAGCAGGCTGCTGGCCGAGGCATTGCGCAACTGGAAGATCTGCGTGACCACCTGATCGCCACGACCGGGAATGCGAGAAGGCGCCAGCCCGACGCCCACCGGCCCGCTCTGCAGCTTGGCGTCGGCCTCGGGCACGACCTGAAACACGCCGTCATGCTCCACCACGGCAAAGCCGGCCAGGCGCAACTGCGTGAGCAGCGCCTGGAAGACTTTCTGCGGCGGCACCGGTTTTTCGAATTGAATAGTGACCTGGCCCTTCACCCGCGGATCGACGATGAAGTTGCGCCCAGTTGCCGCGGCCACCGCCTGCACCGCGCTGGCGATGTCGGCGTTGACCAGGTTGATCGTGAGATCACCATTGGCGCTGCGTTTGGCTTGGTCAGTCTTGCCCGCCGTGCCCGAGGGCGCCTGCGCCATCACCGGTTGCAGCATGAGCAAAGGAACGAGCAGCAAGGCCACCACGCGGCCGATCCTGCGGCTGATCCCGCTGCGGGCATGAGAATTAGGGTTCAAGTCGGGATGCATCGCGGCGTTCCTTGATTCTTGTCGTGTTCTGTGGCTGTCGGGGTGCCGGCGCATTTAGATGGAGATTCGCACATGGTCACCCTCGCGACGTCCGAGGAGCGACAGCAGATTCGCCATCGCCGCTTCGTTGCCGGGCGCCGCCCGGCCGGTGCCGAGAAACTGCAGGGCCTGACCGTTCCAGACCCCTTTGCCCTGCAACAGCAGGGGCCCTTTGCTGCTTTGCAGATCGACTTGCGCATCGGCGCCCTGCCCGGTGATGCTCAGGGTATAGCTGCCGATGGGCGCCACCACACTCAGGCGGGATGCCACATCCGGCAGGTCGATCTGTACCTGCCCCCCGATCCGCATCCGCCCAGCGACCGATTCTAGGAGCAGGCCACGCAAGGTGAACTGCCCTTGTCCCCGTAGCGCAACGGTATTCCAGGGCGTGCCCAGCCCGTCGAGCACCGACAGCGGCAGGGCGCCCTGCCAGGGTGCATCTGGCGCGCCACCCGCCGGGCGCAGCGCCACGGTGGTCTGCGACCAGCCGAGCTGGGTGCTGATCTGCAGCGGCTGTGGCGAAACGTTGGGCCAGTCGATCTGCGCCAGCAGTCGGCCGCGCCAGAGATTGCCCAGACTGATGGTCCAGTGCAAGGTGCCGGGCAGCACGGTGGCGCCGCGGCTGCCCGCCCCGCCTTCGAGCACCAGCAGTGCCGAGCCGTCGCGCCAGGTGCCTTGCGCCTGGGCGAGCAAGACGTGCTGACCACTGGCCTTCCACACCGCCGCGCTCAGCCAGCTGGCCGGTGCCTGCCACAGCAGCGCCCACAGC
Source organism: Thiomonas sp. OC7 (assembly GCF_900634595.1). Lineage (NCBI taxonomy): Bacteria > Pseudomonadati > Pseudomonadota > Betaproteobacteria > Burkholderiales > Thiomonas > Thiomonas sp. OC7. Next base: position 1,455,120 of record NZ_LR131953.1, read on the forward strand.
ACGCCCAGAAAAGCCGCCAGCCACAACCAGCGGCGGCTGAAGGCGCGTTGGCGTTTGACCGGTTTGCGGGATGACGAACGCCCGGACGAACGCCCGCGTGAGGATGACTTGGACGAACGCTTGCCGGAGGACGCCGCAGCGCGCGCCGGGTCGGGAGATTTGGGTGCGCTGGCCATTCATCCGCCACCCGATCCTTGCCGCGACAGATGCACCGTGCCGCTGAGCGCGCCGTCCGGGCCGAGCTTGAGATCGGCGCCGTCCACCTGCGCCGACCAGTCGCGTCGCGCCGTTTGCGCCAGCGCCGCCAGGGTGGCCGGTCGCAACGCAGAGAGATCCAGCGTCACCTCGCCCGGCAGCACCTGCGCCTGAACCTTGGCGCCGGGGTCGACACGCTTGAACCAGGCCACGATGGCCGCCTGCAGATCGCCGCTGAATGCCGGGGCGGAAGGCGCACTGCGCAAAGCGGCGATCTGCTGACCGTCCTGCTGCAGGGTTTGCAACTGCTGCTGCAGGCTGACGATGCGCTGCGGCGCGGTTTGCAGGGTATGCCAAGCGGGTTTGATCGCCAGCAGCCACAGCAGCGCAACCAGCACCAGCACCGCGGCAGAGCCGATCAGCACGCGCTCGCGCGGCGACATGGCGGCCCAGCGCTGACGCCCGAGCGCCACCGTCTGAGGAAGGCCCCGGTACCAGAGCCCCGACAACGTCGCCATGCGGCCGCCTTGCGTCGCGCTCATTGCGCCGCTCCCGTCACACTCAGCACATCGCCCTGCGCCACACAGGACAAGCCGGCCGGAGTGCACCTTGCTGCCGCCTGCGCGGCCGCGTCACCCGGCAGACTGAGCTGCAACTGGCCCGGGCTGAATTTCAGCACCGTGGGCACGATGCCCGGAGGCACCACCACGCTGGCGCGCCCCATGAGCACGTCGAGATCGCCGTCTCCGGGACGGCCGGTGCGCAGGCGCGCGTCGTTGAGCGCGCGCTGCACCTGCAGGCGCGCATCGAGGATGGCGGGCACACCGGGCAGCGCCTCGGCCGCCGTGGTGTCGAGCTTTTGTCGCAACTGACTTTCCTGCCGAGAGAGTTTGAAAGCGGCGGCATTCATGCCCACCAACTGCACGACCGCCAGCAGCCCCAGCAGGGCGCCGACACGTCGCCAGGCGGGTGTGGTGAGTTGCTCCATCACCCCGGCCCAACCTCGCGACAACGCGTGTTTGGGCGCCAGGTCGAACTGCCGCAGATTCCACGGCGACTGCGCCGCCCGCGCCATCCAGCCGGCGTCGCTGAGCGTGGCCGGTGTGAGTTCAGGCGGCAGATCGAGCCAGCTGAGTTGGGGCTGCGCCTGATCTTGCACCCAAAGATGTTCGGGCGTGACGGGCAGTGGCAGCGCCTGCGGCGCGGCGGCGTCAGCCGCGAGGATGAGCGGCAGCCAGGCCGCCTCGCCCTGCAGGTCGCGCCACAGCAGACGCGGGCCTTGCCCGGAAGTTTGCAGCAGCGCGTCGCCCGGTGCCAGCAAGGCGGCTTCGGGAACGATTTTCTCCGGCTCCTGCCCGGCCTGAGCGAGATCGGCAATCGCCTGCTGCAGCGCGGCCTTTTGCACCGCACAGGCCAGCGTGACGCTACCGTCTTCGGCGAGCGGCCCGACACTCAAATGCAGTTGCCCCGCGTCCTGCAGCAGACGGTCTTCGAGCGCCCCGTTGAGTGCGGCCTGCAGCCGGGAAGGCGCCATGGCGGGCAGCGTCGCTGCCATGACCGAGGCGTCGAGCGCATCGACCACGGCCACCACCCGGGCGCCACGCGGCAGCAGCGCAACTTGCTCCCGGCCGGCCGATTGCAGTTTGCCGTTGGCGCTCAGCAGCACGTACTCCAGCTCCGGCAGCGGGTGCGCGGTAGCCAGGGGCGGCAGGCGGAGAACCAGGGTTTGCATGATGGCGGCGATTGTAGAGAGGCTTTGTTGCAGTAAAGGTACAGGAAATACGCGATGTTGCAATGCATTCTTCAATCGCGTTTTGCGAGACAAATCAGTTTGATCCCTGTTCGACGTCAGGAGTAGCCGCCAACCAAGGGGGCACGCGCTGGATGCGCACCACCTGCGAGAACACCCCGGCTCGCTGAATCAGCGCGCGCTCGGCGTATTCCAGCTTGTCGATGCGCACACGGGCAATGGCGTCGAAGTAGCCGGTGGCCACGCTCACCAGTTGCGGATTGACGGTTGCGCCTTGCGGCAGCAGGGTTGAAATATCGCCCAGATTGCGAAAATACGCGCGCTTGCGCGCCTCGACCAAGGCCTGCGCCGTATCGGCGCTCACCCCGAGCACGGCAGCGAGCACCTCCGGGCTGGCGGTGTTGGCGTTCACCGGCGTGGCCTGCGGCAGCAGGGTGACGGCAGAGGCGAGCTTGGGCAGGGCCTGCGCCACGGTGGGGCCCAGCCGCGCCATATCCTGCAATTGCTGCAGCGGCAGTGGCGAATTTGCAACATTTGTCAGCGCCGCAGCGCCGATGGGGTTGCTCGCCGCCACGCCATTGGCGATGGTGGCCGCCACATTGGAGGGCAGTTGCAACGCGGCGCACAGGCGCTGGAAGGCCAGCAGCGCCTGCGGATCGATCGTCCCGGCCGGGGCCAGATCGCGCAGATTGAAACGGCTTTGCGCATCGACGATGCGCCCTTCGAGCCAGGCGTCGGGCAGACCCGCGCTGTCTTGCCCGCGCGCGGCGAGAAAGGTCGACAGCCGCGCCTCGGCCAGCGGCACCGACCAGGGCTCGCCGAGGTAATCGGCCGTCGAGGTCATGGCGTCTTCGCGCAGAATCAGCCGCGCCCAGTCGATCGCGCCGCGCAAAATCCAGCGCGCCTGCGTCTGTTCGCGCGCGGTCTGCTCGCGGGCGATGGCGCTCCACTGGCTCCAGAACATGCTAGAGACCATCACCGCAGCCAGCGCGGCGATCAGCATGGCGGTGATCAGCGCCGCGCCGCTTTGATGCCCGGCTTGATACTTGGTCGCGCGTCTCAGTGGACTACCCTCCTCGCTAGGCTCGACTCCCCAAGGGAGTTGAGCGCTCCTTCGGAGCGGCCGTGCGGAGCGCTCATTCGCGGTCATCCAGCAAAAAGTCGCGCTGCAAATCGCCCGTCAGCAGCTTGTCGGCGAACTGCAGCTGCAGGCGCACGGCCGCCGGGGTCGTCGCGCTGGCGGCCAGCGTGTTGGCGGCGGCCGCCGCGGCGCTGGCCGATGCGGCCGGCGTGCTGCTGCTGGCGTTAGCCGCATTGGCCGCCGTACCGGCATTGACCCAGGCGCCCGATTGCTGCAGCAGCCCGATACCGGCGTAGCGATAGAACTGGATCTGCATGCTCACCACGCCGGGCAGAATGGTCAGCAAAGGCGCGGTGGAGTTTTGCAAGGCCGCCTGCAAGACGGCGCGGCTATCGGTGGGCGCGCTCGCACTGCGCTTGAGCGCGCCGTCCTGCACCGTCCAGCGCACCACCTGCAGTTCGCCCGCATTCGGCGGCAGGCCGACGCCCGCGCCGACATCGGCGCGCACATCGCCGCCCAACGGTTGCGCGGGACGGCGCACGATGAACAGCCCGCCGCCGAGCACGCTCACCGCAGGCAGTCCGGGCCCCTGCGACACCGCATGGCGCAGGTCGTCGCCCAGCTGCTGCATGCCGTCGGCCAGACGCGAACTGGTGGTGAACGCGCGGCTGGCGTCGTCGCGGCTGTGCGCCACCGCGTCCAGCCCGCGCCAGCCCAGCACCGCCACCACCGCGAGAATGGTGACCGCGACCAGCAGCTCGATCAGGGTGAAACCCCGCTGTGCCGAAACAGGCGCCCGGTTCACTTACAGATTCCCGATGATGGTGACCACCTGCCACGCGCTCCAGCCGCTGGCATCGAGCACGTTGACCTGCACGCGGCGGAAGTTGGGGTTGGGCGTGGGCATCACATCCACCGCCACGGTGAACGGCACATTCGCCTGCGTGCAGGCGCTAGTGCTCTGTCCCACTGCGAGAAAGGTCTTGCTCAGGCGTTGATCGACCAGAAAATTCTGCGCGCACTGCTCGGCCAGAACGGTCATGCGATAGCGCTGCGCGTTGTCGGCCACGCCGCCTGCGGCACGCATGGCCGCCAGCAGCGCAATGGCCACCACAGCCAACGCCACCAACACTTCGAGCAGGGTGAATCCGCGGGAGCTTGCCCCCACGCTTGCCGCTGACGCGGCGGCGCTACCCCCCGAGGGGGCTGGCCCAGCCTTGGGGCGGCCCGGCGGCTGGGCCGACCTATTCAATGGGGGCGCTGGAACGCGAAGGGGTCCGCACATCATGATCGGCTTCGACTTACGACAAAAGGCGCAAAGCCGTCGGTTTCGATGCTGTCGCGCTCTCCGCCGTCAGACAGTACCAGGCGGACCGGGCCGCCCACCGGCTCGGAGCCGAACAGCAACCAACTCGGCGGAGTGCCCAGACTGCGCACCCCACCCTCGCTCAGACTCACCGACACCGTACCCGCCGAGTAAGCCGCCTCGCGCGGCTCGCCGCCGAGCGCGGCGCGCCAATCCTGCGGGGGAATTTCGCGGCCGCCGCCCACCCAGGGCCAGAGCCGCGGACGCAGCAGGTCGGAGTCCACCGGCTCCCAACCCTGCGGCCCGATCTGCACGAAGGCATAGCCCGTCGGCCCGCTGGCCCAGGCCAGAGGCACGCCGGTTTCGGCGGCGTGTTGACGCGCGGCGTCGAACAAAGCCGACAGCCGCTGCGCCTCACGCTGCATCTGCGCATTTTCGGAAGGCGGCAAGGCAAAAGCCGCCATCGCCGTGACCATGCCCACGATGATCAGCGCCACCAGCATTTCGAGCAGGGTGAACCCCCACGCTTGCCGCTGGCGCGGCGGCCTTGCCCTCAGGATGCAGCCGGGCTTATTGCCAGCTGCCAATGTCGGCATTTGCCCCTTCTCCGCCGGGTTTGCCGTCTGCGCCATAGCTGAACACATCCACCGGACCTTTCACGCCCGGGTTGAGATATTGATAGGGATTGCCCCACGGATCGGTCGGCAGCTTTTCGAGATAGGGCTTCCAGTTGTTGGGAATCGGCGGCGTGGTGGGCTTGACCACCAACGCCTGCAAGCCCTGCTGCTGGGTGGGGTAAATGCCGTTATCCAGTTTGTACAACTTGAGCGCCTGCATGATGGTGGCGATATCCGTCTTGGCGGCCGTTTGCCGCGCCTCGTCGGTGCGGCCCATGATGTTGGGCACGATGAGCGCCGCCAGCACGCCCATGATGACCAACACCACCATGAGCTCGATCAGCGTGAAACCGCGCGCTTTGCGACGGGCCGCGGGCGCGCGCAGCACCTCGGAAGAAACCTCCTTCAAACCTTCATTCATCGACTTCCACCTTTTGAAAAGCGCCGGGCGCGCCCTCGGTTTTTCCGCCTTGCTGATGACTCGTTGCAACAAGACGGCGCGAAGACACGTTCTGCGCGGATAATAAGTGTCTCATGTTGCGCACCTCACCCTCATTCCCTGCGCCCAGTGGCGTCTCTACCCGCGGCAGCCGCCGGGCCGCGGCGCTGCTGAGCGTCGTTCTCGCCTTCGCCTGCGCAGCGCTGGCCGTGACCTGGGTGTTGCGACTGGTCGCCTCGCCGCAAACGGTTCCCGCTGATGCCCAACTCATCGGCGCGCTGTCGCCCGAGCAGGCCGCGCAGCAGGCCGCGCGCCTGTTTGGCGCCACACCGGTGGGCGCGGCCAGCGCCCCCGCCGCACCCAGCCGCTTTCGGCTGTACGGGGTGATTGCCGGGGGCGATACCGGCTCGGCGCTGATTGGCATCGACGGCCAACCGCCCCGCGCCGTCGGCGTGGGAGACGCCATCGCACCGGGCGTGATTTTGCGCGCCACCGGCTACAAAATGGTCTGGCTGGAACGTGACGGCGTGCGTCAGGAGCTCAAAATGGATCCGCAGGGCGCTCAGGTCGGAGCCTTCGGTTTCCCCGGCGTCGCACCCCGTCTGCCGCAATTCACCCCGCCCGCGCTGGCGCCGCCCGGCATTGCACCGGCCAGCATCGCGCCGCCTACGGTGGATAACGAGAGATAAGGCCGAGGCTGCGTGGCCGCTGCCGCCCCGACAGGCGGGGCATTTTTATAATGCCGCCATTGTCCTGCGCCTGTTTGCCCCCATTTAAGACGGGTATTCTGGATTTGAAACGCCGATTTTCCTGGCGCCCCTATTTTGACGAGGTTTCCACCATGCCGATCTATGCTTACAAATGTGATGCCTGCGGCCACACCCTGGACGCGCTGCAAAAAATGTCCGATGCCCCGCTGACCGTCTGTCCGCATTGCGGCAAGCCCGCGCTGCACAAGCAAGTCACCGCGGCGGGTTTCCAGCTCAAGGGCTCGGGCTGGTACGCCACCGACTTCAAGGGCGGCGGCGCGGCGGCAACATCGACAGCGGCTGCAGCGTCTTCCTCCGACAGTGCCGCACCCCAGGCCTGCGGCGCCTCGTGCGCCTGCCATTAAATTCATTCTCTCCAGGGCTCTGATCCACCGGCCCTGCCCCCTTACTCAACCCCAAGCCTTCCGCGCCCCGGAAGGCTGTTTCATTCCATGAGCCTGAAAAGTATTTTCATCGCCGGCATGCTGGTCTGGCTGCCGCTGACCATCACCATCTGGGTGCTGTGGCAGTTGCTGGCCGTGTTCGACGGCATCTTCCGGGCCATGGTCAGCGCGCTGAGCACGGTGGCGCCCGGCCTGGCCCCGGCGCTGGACAAACTGGTGAACATTCCCGGAGTCGGCGTGGTGCTGGTGCTGGCGGCCATTTTTCTCACCGGCCTGGCCGTGGCCAATATGGTGGGGCAGTGGTGGCTGGCCCGCTGGGACGGGCTGATGGCCCGCATTCCACTGGTCAAGACCATTTACAGTAGCGTCAAACAGGTATCGGACACGCTGTTTTCCAGCAGCGGCAACGCCTTCCGCAAGGCACTGCTGGTGCAATATCCGCATCAGGGCTCGTGGACCATCGCCTTCATGACCGGTACGCCGGGCGGCGAGGTTGCGGGGCATCTGCAGGGCGATCATGTCAGTGTGTACGTTCCCACCACACCCAATCCGACCTCCGGCTTTTTTCTGATGTTTCCGCGCAGCGAAGTGATCGAGCTGCAGATGAGCGTGGACACTGCGCTCAAATACATCATTTCCATGGGTGTGGTCGTGCCGGGCGGGCCGAACAATCCGCAAGTGCATTGAGCGCCCGAGCTCCCATCCTTTCCCTTCCTGCCCCCTGCGCGCCGAAGCCGCAGGATCGTTTTCCGAAAGTACCTCTCCAACATGAGTCTGCGTAGCCAATATTGCGGTCAGGTGACCGAAGCCCAAATGGGGCAAACTGTTTCACTGTGCGGCTGGGTGCATCGCCGTCGCGACCACGGTGGGGTGATTTTCATCGACCTGCGCGACCGCGAGGGCCTGGTGCAGGTGGTGTGCGACCCCGACCGCGCCGCCATGTTCGCCACTGCCGAAGGCCTGCGCAACGAGTTCTGCGTGCAGGTGCAGGGCCTGGTGCGGCCGCGACCTGCTGGCACCGTGAACGAGGGCATGACCTCGGGCAAGATCGAGGTGCTGTGCCACGACATCACCGTGCTCAACGCCTCGGTCACGCCGCCGTTCCAACTCGACGACGACAATCTATCGGAGACCACGCGGCTGACCCATCGCGTGCTCGACCTGCGCCGTCCGCAGATGCAGCACAACCTCAAGCTGCGGTACCGGGTTGCGATGGCGGTGCGCCGCTTCCTCGACGGCCAGGGCTTCATCGACATCGAAACCCCCATGCTCACCAAGAGCACGCCCGAAGGCGCGCGCGATTACCTGGTCCCCAGTCGTGTGCACGACGGCGAGTTCTTCGCCCTGCCGCAGTCGCCCCAGCTGTTCAAGCAGATGCTCATGGTCGCGGGCTTCGACCGCTATTACCAGATCACCAAGTGCTTCCGCGACGAAGACCTGCGCGCCGACCGCCAGCCCGAGTTCACCCAGATCGACTGCGAGACCTCCTTCCTGAACGAGCAGGAAATCCGCGATCTGTTCGAAACCATGATCCGCGGCGTGTTCAAAGACGTGCTCGACATCGAGCTCGCCAACCCCTACCCGGTCATGACTTATGCGGAGGCCATGGCCCGCTTCGGCTCCGACAAACCCGATCTGCGCGTCAAGATGGAGTTCACCGAACTCACCGACGTCATGGCCGACGTGGACTTCAAGGTGTTCTCCGGCCCGGCCACCACCCCCGGTGGCCGCGTGGTCGCGCTGCGCGTGCCCGGCGGCGGAGAGATGAGCCGCAGCGAGATCGACGCCTACACCGAGTTCGTCAAGATCTACGGCGCCAAAGGCCTGGCCTGGATCAAGGTCAACGATGTGAGCAAGGGCCGCGATGGTCTGCAGTCGCCCATCGTCAAGAACCTGCACGACGCGGCGATTGCTGCCGTCTTGCAGCGCAGCGGCGCGCAAAACGGCGACCTGCTGTTCTTCGGTGCCGACAAGTCCAAGATCGTGGCCGACGCCATCGGCGCCCTGCGGGTCAAGATCGGCCACAGCGAATTCGGCAAGAGCCACGGCCTGCTCGAGAACGTCTGGAAGCCACTCTGGGTGGTCGATTTCCCGATGTTCGAGTTCGACGAGGACAACCAGCGCTGGGCCGCCATGCATCACCCCTTCACCGCGCCGAAGGACGGCCATGAAGAACTGATGGACACGGCCCCCGAGAAGTGCATCGCCAAGGCCTACGACATGGTGCTCAACGGCTGGGAGATCGGCGGCGGCTCGGTGCGCATCCACCGCGCCGAAGTGCAGAGCAAGGTGTTCTCCGCGCTCAAGATCGGCCCCGACGAGGCCCGCGCCAAGTTCGGCTTCCTGCTCGACGCGCTGCAATACGGCGCCCCGCCGCATGGCGGCATCGCCTTCGGCCTGGACCGCATCGTCACCATGATGACCGGCGCCCAGAGCATCCGCGACGTCATCGCCTTCCCCAAAACCCAGCGCGCCCAGTGCCTGCTGACCAACGCGCCCAGCCCGGTGGATGAGAAGCAGTTGAAGGAGTTGCACATCCGCCTGCGCAATCCGCAGCCGGTAGCGTAAGGCTGCATGAGCAAGCTCTTTTCCCGCTCTGAAGCGCTTGGCTCGCGGGTCATGTTCGCCGCCATGCAGGCGCTGCAGCAAGCTGATGGGAAGCTGCGTAGCCGGGACGTGGCCGCCCGAGTTGCTCAACAGCTTGAGTTTGACGACTGGGCGCAAGAGATTATCGAGAGCAACGGCCTGCCGCGTTGGCGCATGTATCTCCATTTCTTTTCGGTGGATTCGGTCAAGGCGGGATTCCTCTTGAAAGAAAAAGGCGTCTGGCAGATCACAGAGCCTGGAGCCGCTGCCTTGCGCGGTGGCGCCGAGGCTTATTTCCGCGCGGCGCAAACAGGCTATCGAGCATGGCGCAAAGAGCAAGTGCCCGCTAGCGCTGAATCGGCAGTGGATTTTGTCGAAACAGAGCCCACACTTCCGCCCGAAGAACGCTTTAAGCTCATCTCAAACGAAACCAATGCAGCGCTGAGCGCCGAGTTGCTGGAACGATTGAAAAGTTGCGATCCCGGCTTCTTCGAGGGCGTGGTGATTAAGCTGTTATTGAAGATGGGTTACGGCGGCAGCCATGCCGAAGCGGGTCAGGCGGTCGGACGCTCGGGCGATGGCGGCATCGATGGCGTGATCGCCGAAGACCGGCTGGGCCTTGATTCCATCTACGTTCAGGCCAAACGCTGGCAGGGCTCAGTGGGTGAGCCGCCACTGCGCGACTTTCTGGGCGCCCTGGTCAGCCGTGGCGCTAGCAAGGGCGTGTTCATCACCACGGGGCTGTTCACCGACAACGCGCAACAGTTCGCCCGCCGCAGCCCGCAGCACAAAGTCGTGCTGATCGATGGCCCACGGCTGGCCGAGCTGATGATCGAACATGATCTCGGCGTCTCGGTGGCGGCCACCTATCAACTCAAACGTATCGACTCCGACTTTTTCGCGGAAGATTGACCCATGCCCCGAATCGACGATCCCACCCATGACCACGAGGCAGGTGTGCTGGACGGCACGCTCGACACCACTCGCATCGACGATACCCGCATCAAGGCGGTGCGGGCTTTGATCTCGCCTGCGGTGCTGCTGGAAGAACTGCCGGTCACGCCGCAGATCGAGGCCGTGGTCGAGCAAGGCCGCGCCGCAGTCGCGAATGTGCTGCACGGCCGCGATGACCGGCTGGTGGTTGTGGTCGGGCCATGCTCCATTCACGATCACGATCAGGCCCTCGACTATGCGCGCCGCCTGCAAGCCACGGCGGCCGAGCTGAGCGACGCGCTCATTGTGGTGATGCGGGTGTATTTCGAGAAGCCGCGCACCACCGTGGGCTGGAAGGGTTATATCAACGACCCGCGGCTGGATGGCAGCTTCCGCATCAACGAGGGTCTGCAGCGCGCGCGCCAGTTGCTGCTGGAGATCAATTCGCTGGGTTTACCGGCGGGCACCGAGTTTCTCGATCTGCTGTCGCCGCAGTATTTCAGCGACCTGATCGCCTGGGGCGCCATTGGCGCGCGCACCACCGAAAGCCAGAGCCACCGCCAGCTCGCTTCGGGGCTGAGTTGTCCCGTGGGCTTCAAGAACGGCACCGACGGCGGGGTGCAGGTGGCGGCCGATGCCATGGTGTCGGCGGCCAGCGGCCATGCCTTCATGGGCATGACCAAGATGGGCGTGGCGGCGATTTTCGAAACCCGCGGCAATGCGGATTGCCACGTCATCCTGCGCGGCGGCAAGGCGCCGAACTTCGACGCCGCATCAGTCAACGCCGCCTGCGCCGCGCTGGCCAAAGCCGGGCAGCGCGAACAGGTGATGATCGACTGCTCGCACGCCAATTCGGCCAAGCAGCCGCGCAAGCAGATGGAGGTGGCCGCCAGCATCGCCGAGCGCATCGCCACGGGCGAGCGGCGCATCCTGGGCGTGATGGTCGAGAGCCACCTCTGCGAAGGGCGGCAGGATCTCAAGCCGGGTCAGCCGCTGACGCCGGGCATATCCATCACCGACGCCTGCCTGGGCTGGGACGACACCGTGCCGTTGTTGCGCGCTCTGGCCGATGCGGTGCGCAAGCGGCGCGAAGTCTGAGATTTACTGGCTTTTTGCGTCAGGAAAGAACAGCGGCTCGCCGCCGATTTTGTAGCCGGCGATCGCCTGCTGGCCTGCCGGGCCGGTGATCCAGTCGATGAAGGCGCGGCCCTGCGCCGCCTTGACTTGCGGATGCTTGGCCGGATTGACCAGCATCACGCCGTAAGGATTGAACAGCGCCTTGTCGCCTTGCAACACGATGGTCAGGTCACCGCGGTTCTTGAACGCCAGCCAGGTGCCGCGGTCGCTCAGGGTGTAGGCGTTCAGCGCCGCTGCGGTGTTGAGCGCCTGCCCCATTCCCGCGCCGATTTCGCGGTACCACTTGCCCCGGCCCTCCGCCACCGGGTCGATTCCGGCCTGCTTCCACGCGCGCAGCTCCGCGGCATGCGTGCCGCTCTTGTCACCGCGCGAAATGAACAGGGCTTGGCTCGAAGCGATCCGGCGCAAGGCCTCCGACAAGGTCTTGACTTGCATGACCCCGGCCGGATCGGACTTGGGCCCGACGAGCACGAAATCGTTGTACATCACGTCACGCCGGTCCACGCCCCAGCCTTCGGCGACGAAGCGGTCTTCCGCGGCGCGATCGTGCACGAACACCACGTCGGCATCGCCGCGCCGGCCGATGTCCAGAGCCTGTCCCGTCCCCACCGCCACCACCTTCACCGCGATGCCTGTGTCGCGGGTGAATAGCGGCAGGATGTGGCCGAACAGGCCCGATTGCTCGGTGGAGGTCGTCGAGGCGACGACGATGCTGGGCTGCGTCTGCGCCCCGGCGGCGAGCGACGCGAGTCCGAGCGCCGCAGCGGCGATCAGACGGATGAATGGCAAATGAAATCGCGTGAACATGCGGAGTCTCCTGGGGGAATGGCGCCGAGGCGCTGTGGGTTGAGTGATTGAGGTGCGCAAAAAGTCTGCAACTGGCCGTGATTCAGCCGCAGCACGCGCTGCGCCAGCGCGATTTCCTCTGGGCGGTGGGTGCTGAGCACCACGGTGATGCCTTGCGCGGCGAGTTCCTGCACGTCTTGCAGGATGGCTGCGCTGGCTTGCGGGTCGAGATGGCTGCACGGCTCGTCGAGCAGCAGCAGCGCGGGTTGCATCATCCAGGCGCGTGCCAGCGCCAGCCGCTGACGCTGGCCGGAAGACAGGCTGGCGGCGCTTTGCCGCCCTCGGCTGTGCAGCCCGGCGCGGATCAGCGCGGCCTCGATCAAACCGGGGTCTGATCCGCGCCCGGTCAAGGCCAGGCGCAGGTTGTCCGTCACCGTGCCGCGCAGCATGGGCGTGTGCGCAAACACCATGGCCTGCCCCGGATAGGCCATACCCTCCGACGGCGGCTCCTGTCCGGCAAAGAGCAAGCGACCGCAGGTGGGCCGCTCCAGGCCGTGGATGAGGCGCAACAGGCTGGTCTTGCCCGACCCATTGGGCCCGATCACCGCGGTGATGCCGCCGCGCGCGATCTGCAGATCGAGACTCCTCAGCACCCAGTTCGTCCCGCGGCGCAAACCCACGCCCTGCAGGCTGATGGGAAACAGCGCCGCGCAAGCCACGCCAGCGCCGCAAGAGCCGTTCATGCGCCCTCCCCATAGCGCGCCGCCGCATACTGCCGCAACAGGGCCGCAGCCGCATTGACCCCCAGCACCAGCGTCATCAGCACCGCGCCCAGCGCCAGCGCCAACGGCAGGTCGCCCTTGCTGGTTTCCAGCGCGATGGCCGTGGTCATGGTGCGGGTGTAGCCCTCGATATTGCCGCCTGCAATCATCACCGCACCCACCTCGGACACGGCGCGGCCAAACCCGGCCAGGGCGGCCACCACTAAGGCATGGCGACAATCCCACAGCAGCCAACGCACGCGCTGCAGCGCTCCCAGGCGCAAGGAACGCAGCGTGTCGCCGTGCAGCCGCCAGGATTCAGCAACGATCTGCCGCGTGACGGCGGCGATCAGCGGCGTGGTGAGTATGGTCTGCGCCAGCACCATGGCCGGCACGGAAAACAACAGCCCCAGTTCACCCAGCGGCCCGCTGCGCGACAACAGCAGATACACCAGCAGACCGACGATGACCGAAGGCAGCCCGAGCAGGCTGTTGAGCAGCGCCACCACCACGCCGCGCCCGGTAAACGCATGCACCGCCAGCCACGCACCCAGCGGCAAGCCCAGCAGCAGACCGAGCAGCACGCTGGCGCCGCTGACGCGCAGCGACACGCCGACGATGTGCCAAGTGGCCGCATCGCCCGCGGCCAGCAAGTGCCAGACCTGGGAGAACATGGGTGGAAGGAATGAGCGCAAGAGCGATGTACATTTGGATACTATCGCAACGCGCCGTTTCTTTCATCGCGCTGTCCGCCGTGTTGGCGACCGCATACGGCTTTAGCGCCGCGCGGCGGCAAAGGCACGCCAGAACGCCTCGTCCTGCGTCTGGGTGAAGTTGATGCGCATGCGGGTGGAAGGCTGCTGCTGCGGGTCGAACAGGTGGCCGGGCGCGAGCAAATAACCGGCGTCGAGCAGGCGCTGTGACAGCGTGGCCGTGTCCACGCCGGTGTCCACCCAACCCAGCAGGCCGCGTGGCGGGGTGACGAAGCGACAGCCCGCTTTCTCGGCCAGCCGCACCGCGCGTGCACGCGCCGCGTCCAGCCGGTCGCGCACCTGTTGCGTGGTGCGCCGCAACTGTCCCTGTCCCAGCACATGGGCAAGCACCCGCTCGGTGAGGGTGGGCGTGGTGAGCACGGCGAGCAACTTCTGATCGATCAGACGGTCGATGACGGCGGGCGCCGCCGCGACAAAGCCCACACGCCAGCCGGGCGCGAGGATTTTGGAGAACCCGCTGAGATAAATGGTGTGCTCCAGTTGATCGAGCACGCTCATGCGCGGGCTGCTGGGCTCGGCCAGCGCGGCATAGACATCGTCTTCGACCACCTGAAAGCCGTGGCGCTGCGCGAGCTGCAGCACGCGGTGTGCGCTGGCCGCGCTGAGGCTCTGCCCGGTGGGGTTGTGCAACACGCTCACGCAGACGAACAGACGCGGCGCGTGGGCGCGGGCCAATTGATCGAGGAGGTCGAGATCGGGGCCATCGGCCCCGCGGGGGACGGGCAGCAGCTTGAGCCCGTGGTGCGCCATCTGCGCGAACTGCATCGCCCAGCCGGGACTTTCGACCAGCACCGCGTCGCCGGGGCGGGTGAGGGCGCGCAACACGAGATCGAGCGCCTGCGATGCGCCATTGGTGGTCAGAATCTGCTGCGGCGGCACTTGCAGAGACAAGCCGGCCAATTGCCGCGACAAGGCTTCGCGCAAAGCCAGATCACCCAGCGGATCCCCGTAGTGCAGCGACGCCTGCCCCAGTTCGTTCGCGCGGGCGATGCGCCGCAAGGCCGCGCCCAGCGCCGCACTCTCCAGCCACGCTGCGGGCAACACACCGGAACCGGGCGCGCCGCGCAGCGCCACCGCAGCGCCCGCCCCCATCTGATGAAACATGCCGCGCACCAGCGCGGTAGCGTGCGTCGGCGCCAACATGGGCGCAGCGGCATCGGCCTGCGTGGCGCTAGGCCGCGCCAGCACGGGCGTGTCACCGGGCGCCCGAACGAAATACCCACGCTGCGCGCGCGCCTCCACCAGCCCGAGGGCCTGCAGCCGGTCATACGCCGCCACCACGGTTTGCGTGCTAAGCCCGTACCGCCGAGCGCATTCGCGCACCGACGGCAGGCGGCTGCCCGGGGGCAGCAAGCGGTTGCGGATGCGGGCGGAAAACTGGGCGCTGAGCTGCTCCGCCAAGGTGGTCGCCGCATGGCGCTGCAGCGTCCCCGCCTCGGGACCCAAGTTCACTGTATTGGCGATCTCATCCATACAGAGGCTGTTTTGTACTCATTAAGTGTATTGGTGGTGTATCGCATTGAACCCTAAGCTGCGTTCCATGTCCACACCACCCACACCCGCCGTTCGAAAGCAGCCACCGATCTCCGCGCAGGGCGAAGCGCTGGCTCTGGGCCTGTTGGGCGTGGGTCTGTTTGCGCTCTCGCTGCCGATGACGCGCCTGGCCGTCGGCTCGACGCAGGCGCCGCAACTCTCGCCCGAGTTCGTGGCGCTCGGTCGCGCGGCCGTTGCGGGCGTGCTCGCAGCCGTCTGGCTGGTGTGGCAGCGCGCGCCCTTGCCCAGCCGCCGCGACTGGGCTCTGCTGGCCGCGATGGCTGGCGGCGTGGTGTTCGGTTTTCCGCTGCTGACTTCCATCGCCCTGCGCGAAGTCGATGCGGTGCATGCCTCGCTCATTCTGGCGCTGCTGCCCTTGTTTACCGCAGCGCTTGGCGCGCTGCTGGCGGGCCAGCGGCCGTCTGCCGGGTTCTGGCTCTGCGCCATTTTGGGCGCGGCCCTGGTGATGGCCTACACCCTGCTGCACGGCACCGGACACTTCGCCTTGAATCTGCACTGGGCCGATGGCCTGCTGGTGGGTGCCATGCTGTCGGCTGCGGTGGGCTATGCCCTGGGCGGCCACCTCACGCGGTCTCGCCCTGCCGGGCAGGTCATCGGCTGGGCGCTGGTGCTCAGCCTTCCCATCACCGTGCCTGCGGCG
The DNA here is from genome assembly GCF_900634595.1 of Thiomonas sp. OC7. Lineage (NCBI taxonomy): Bacteria > Pseudomonadati > Pseudomonadota > Betaproteobacteria > Burkholderiales > Thiomonas > Thiomonas sp. OC7. The sequence goes on from NZ_LR131953.1 coordinate 1,470,831, forward strand.
TGGTGGCTGCGGCCCGCAGCCCCGGTGCAGCTCCCGGCCTGGGGCGGCTTCGCCTATGTCGCCGTGGTGTCGATGTGGCTGGGTTTTCTGGCCTGGTACCGGGCTCTTGCGCTGGGTGGCACCGTGCGCATCTCGCAGTTGCAACTGCTGCAGCCTTTCTTGTCGATGCTGGCCGCGGCAGCCTTGCTGCATGAAGTGCTCGATGCCACCACCCTGTTGTTCGCCAGCGCGGTGCTGGCCGTCGTTTTTGTCGCGCGGCGCATGCCAGTGCATGATGCGTCGCGTCCTGTTCCTCGTCCCGTTCCAAGTCCTATCCCTGACTCCCGGAGTTGACGCATGACCCTCACCCTGTCGCAGCGCAGCGCGCACTACACCCCTTCGCCTATCCGCGAGCTGCTCAATCTCACCGAACAGCCGGGCATGATCTCGCTGGCTGGCGGTCTACCCGCCCCGGAGAGCTTTCCGGTGCAGGCCCTGCGCGCGGCCTGTGTGGACGTCCTCGACACGCAGGCCCAGGGGGCGCTGCAGTATGGCCCGAGCGAAGGCATTGCCCCTTTGCGCGAGTGGGTGGCCGCGCACTTACGCGCACAGGGCATCGAGGCCCAGGCCGACGAAGTGCTCATCACCAGCGGTTCGCAGCAGGGCCTCGATCTGGTGGGACGTGTGCTCATCGACCCCGGCAGCACCGTGCTGGTGGAACGCCCGACTTACCTCGGCGCGCTGCAAGCCTTCGCGCCCTACGGCCCACGCTTTGCCGATCTCGACGAAGACGCCGGGGGCGCACTGCCGACGCTGGACGATCCGGCGCATGGCGGCGCGCGCATGGTCTATCTGCAGCCCAACTTCCGTAACCCCACCGGACAGACCATGACGGCTGCGCGGCGCACACAATGGGCGCGGGCCTTGCGGGGCCGCCCCATCGCCCTGGTGGAAGACAACCCCTACGGCGATCTGTGGTTCGACGGCCCGCCACCCGCGCCAGTGGCGGCGCAGCTTCCCGGCCAGAGCCTTGTGCTGGGCACCTTCTCCAAAGTGCTGTCTCCCGGGCTGCGTCTGGGTTATGTGCATGGGCCGCACGAGGTGATTGCCAAGATGGCCCTGGCGCGCCAGGCCGCCGATCTGCAGACCTCCAGTCTGACGCAGCGCCTGGTGCTCAAGGTGCTCGAAGGCGGGCTGCTGGATGTGCAACTGCCGCACATCCGCGCTCTGTACCGCGCGCAGCGCGACGCCATGCTCGCCGCCCTGTCCCGCCACATGCCCGGCAGCGTGCATTGGGAAACGCCGCAAGGCGGCATGTTCATCTGGCTGTCTCTGCCGCAAGACGCCGACGCCACCGCGCTGCTGCCGCTGGCGCTGCAACGCAAAGTGGCCTACGTGCCCGGCACGGCGTTCTACGCCGCGGGCGCCGTGCCGCGCAATACGCTGCGGCTGTCTTACGCCACCGCCACGCCCGCGCAGATCGAGACCGCCATTGCCCGCCTGGGTGAAGTCTTCTCCGCAACACACCCGCCAGAACCACGCCATGACACATCCGTTCTTACAGCTTGACGTCTTCGCCCCCGCGCCGCTGCGCGGCAACCCCCTGGCCGTGGTGGACCAGGCCGACGACCTCGATGCGGCCACCCTGCAATCGATCGCCTGCTGGCTCGGGCTGTCGGAGACCACGTTTTTGCTGAAGCCCAGCGCGCCTGAGGCCGACTACCGCGTGCGCATTTTCACGCCGGGAGGAGAGCTGCCCTTTGCCGGGCACCCCACCTTGGGCAGCTGCGCCGCCTGGCTTCAGCTGGGAAGAAAGCCCAGACGCGATGGCGTGGTAATCCAGCAATGCGGCGTCGGCCTGGTGGAGGTTCGCGTCGCGGCCCCTGATGCATCGGGCGCGAAGCAACTCGCCTTTGCGGCGCCGCCGATGCGCGAAATCCCCATCGAACCCACTTTGCTGCACAACGTGGCCCAAGCCCTGGGCTTGGAGCGCGACGACATCCAGCGCAGCGCCTGGCTGGACAACGGGCCGCGCTGGTTCTGCCTCTGGTTGCGCAGCGCCGAACGTGTGCTCGCGGTGGAGCCCGATCATGCCGCGCTCAAACGTCTGGGAGTGAACGTCGGCATGGCGGGGCGGCACGCTGCGGGAGGGGACGCCGCAATCGAAGTGCGCTTCTTCGGATCAGCGCTGAACGTGCCCGAAGACCCCGTGACCGGCAGCCTCAACGCCAGCCTGGCGCAGTGGCTGATCGGCTGTGGCGTACTGCCTTCGGCCTATGTAGCGGCGCAAGGCGCGAAGCTGGGACGCGCCGGTCGGGTGCACATTGAACGCGATGCCGCCGGGCAGGTCTGGGTCGGTGGTGCGGTGCAACCCCTCATCACTGGCACGCTCACGCTCTGAAAAAACAAACCCGCCGACGGCGGGTTTGTGCGGGACTGGACAACCCCAGAAAACGCTCAGAGTTCTTCGCGGAACGCGTCGTGGCAAGCCTTGCAGGTCTTGGCGGTTTCGCCGAACACCACCTTGATCTCGTCGAGCTTGCCGGTCTTGGCGGCGGCCACCAGCTTGGGCGTCATTTCCTGCAGCTTGTTGGCATCGGCCTTGAACTTGTCCATCTCTTTCCAGATTTCAGGCTTGGCGTGCGAATCAGGCAAGTCGGTGCCGGGGCCGAAAGCCTGCCACGGCAGATGCGACATGAAGGCCACGACTTCGGCGTTTTGCAGCGCGGCCTTGGCATCGAACGGTGCCTTGCCCTGCACCATGGCGCCGATGCGGCCAAAACTCGCCGCCATCACGATGAAGGCGGACTGACGGTACTTCACCGCGTCTTGCGGTTTGGCGAACTGCGCCTGCGCCGGCACACTGGCCAACAGACCACAGGCAAGCACGGCGGCGAACAGCTTTTTGGGATGCAACGAGGCTGGGTTCATGAAACAGACTCCTGGCTGAGTAAAACGGATGGGCGGAAAAACGCAGGGCCAATTGGCGCAGCGAGTGTAAGCAAAAGTGACCCTCGCTGCAGAGCACAGTCGCGGTTCCCCGGTGCGCTCTGAACAAACTCGCCGGGCCGCCCCAAGAGTTTGTTGCTCCTTGAGGGGAGAGCCGAGCGAAGCGAAGGGTTTCGGGGTGGGCATATCAGACGCCCACAAGACAACAAAACAACGCGCAAAACGCAAAAAACCGCCCATGCCGCGTCGGACACCCGCGCACTCGGCTTAATATGCGGCTGGTTGAGCACGATCCTCCGGCACGATGGCGCCGATCGGGGCGCAGTCATGCAGATCCGGAAGGCTTGGATCGGCTCAACTTTTTAGCGGGCCGGACTGTCCAGCCCGCAATCCATGACAACGGTGAATCTGCACGGCGCGCAGTACCCCCTAACGGGCCGCTGACGCCAGTGGATAACAAGCTCAACTTCTCGGAGTGCACTCAATATGGCCACTGCAAAACCCGCGGCAAAAAAGGCGACCGCCGCTAAAACAACCCGTCAGCCCAGCGCGGCGTTCATGAAACCGCTCACCCCCTCGGCGCATCTGGCCGCCGTCGTGGGCACCACGCCGCTGCCGCGCACCGAAGTGGTGAAAAAACTGTGGGAATACATCAAGAAGCACAATCTGCAAGACGCAGCGAACAAGCGCATGATCAACGCAGATGCCAAGCTCAAGCCGATTTTCGGCAAGGATCAGGTCAGCATGTTCGAGATGACCAAACTGGTCAGCGCGCACCTGAAATAAGTTGACGACACCACGGGCCGAAATCGCCCGCGGTCCAAGCCCGGCGCAGCCGGGCTTTTTCATGCGCATTCATCATGTCGTTCAAAGCTCTTTGCACCCGTTCTCTCTGCGCCCGCTTGCTGGCCTGCGCCCTGCTCGCCGCCGCCTGCGCGCTGCCAGCGCAGGCCCGCGCGCCTCAAGCCCTCGCCCTGCCGACGCAGGCCGCTGTCTCCAGCGCCTTCTCGCCTTCGGGCGGCGCGCTGGCGCTGGTGCTGCAGGCCATCGATCAGGCGCATAGCAGCATTCAGATGGCCGCTTATCTGTTCACCTCGTCCGACGTGGCCCGCGCGCTGGTCCAGGCGAAAAAACGCGGCGTACAAGTGCAGGTGCTGGTGGACTGGAAAGGCAATTTCGATGAAGACGCCCGCTACGCGCGGCACGCGCTGGGCATTCTGCGCAACGCGGGCATCGCCGTGCGCTCGGTCGACGTCTATCCCATCTTTCACGACAAATACATGGTGATCGACCGGCGCACCGTGCAGACCGGCAGCTTCAACTACACCTACTCCGCGGCGCATCGCAATGCCGAGAACGTCTTGGTGGTGTGGAATGCGCCCGAGCTGGCTGCGCAGTATCTGGCCGACTGGCAACGCAACTGGGCGCTGAGCCAGCCGGTTGTGTTGCCGTATTGAACCCGGATTGTTTGCGAATACCCGGAATTGCCGTGAGGCGCGCGGGGTTGCATGCCGCAGGGCTTGAGCGGCCTAAAATCGGTTTGCTGTATTTGTTTTGAATTTCTTTTGTAGGCGCCTTCATGAAACCCCTGTCCAAATCGCTTATCGCCGTCATCGTGCTGGCCGTTCTGGCCGTGGGCGGCTATCTCGGCTGGTCGGCGCTGGATCAAAAACCCGAGGCGCCCAACGCGAGCTTCAGCCTGCTCGACGGCAAAACGGTCGATCTTTCGGCTTATCGCGGCAAGGTGGTGCTGGTGAATTTCTGGGCAACGAGCTGCACCACTTGCGTGGGGGAAATGCCCGAGCTAGTGAAGGCCTACGACCAGCTCAACCCCAAAGGCTTCGACCTCGTGGCCGTGGCCATGAGCTACGACAACCCTGAGTTTGTGCGCAACTTTGTGCAGCAGCGCCAGCTACCGTTCACCGTGGCCTTCGATGCCAGCGGGCAGGCGGCCAAGGCCTTCAAGGATGTGCGCTTGACGCCGACGAGCTTTCTGATCGACAAATCGGGCCACATCGTCAAGCAGTACGTCGGCACGCCCAACTTCGCCGAGCTGCACCAACTCATCGACAATCTGCTGGCGCGGCAGGCTTGAGCCCCGGTTTCACATCGGCGCCCGCTGCGGCTGGGTGAAATGGTGTTTTAAATAGTCCAGCCACAGGCGCAGCCGCAGGGGCTGATGCTTGCGCTGGGTGAAGACCGCGAAGATGCCGTTAGGCGGCGCGGCAAAGTCTTCTAGAAGGGCCACGAGCTTGCCTTGCTCCAGGCTGGCGCCCACTTCCCACAGCGAACGCCAGGCGATGCCCCGGCCTTCGAGACACCACTGGTGCAGCACGGCGCCATCGGTGCAGTCCATGCGACCCGCCACGCGCACATGCAGGATCTCGCCCTCGGCCTGGAACATCCAGCCGCGCGGCTGGCTGCTCACGGATGAATACGCCAGGCATTGGTGACGGGCGAGATCGGACGGTGTGGCCGGAGTGCCGTGACGTTGCAGATAGCTGGGCGCGGCCACGCACACGCGCCGGTTGTCGGCCAGCCGCAGACTGACCAGCGAAGAATCGGCCAGATCGCCCACGCGCACGGCGCAGTCGTAGCCCTCGTTGACCAGATCGACCAGACGATCGGTCAGGTCGAGCGACAGACTCACCTCGGGATGCTGGTCGAGAAACCCGGGAATCAGCGGCGCGATGTGGCGGCGGCCAAAACCCGCCGGCGCGGTGATGCGCAGATGGCCGCTGGCCTTCACTCCGCCCGCGCTCACGCTGGCCTCGGCGTTCTGCAGCTCGGCCAGCAGGCGCTGGCAATCTTCGAGAAAGGCGCTGCCCTCGTCGGTCAGGCTGATGCGCCGGGTGGTGCGCAACAGCAATTTCACGCCCAGACGGGCCTCCAGCGCATCGATGCGACGGCCAATGATGGCTGGCGCCACGCCTTCGGCATGCGCCGCAGCGGTCAGACTTCCTTTGGTCGCCACCGCGACAAAGGTCTCCAACTGTTTGAGTTTGTCCATGCTCGCCGGAAATTGGGTCGGTAAAAGTCATCAATCTAGCGCATGTTCGGCGCCAGCCGGATAGATTTATGCCGCGGTGCAGCATAAACTCTGAGCATCCCAAAAAGATGGGCGGCTGCCGACGCGCTGCGCAATCCGTTGCGACGCGGCAGCCGCAAACCTTCACCCAAACTCACGGAGATCGCCAAATGACAACCCCTTCCGCCCCTCAGGGCGTCACCTTGAACGCCCCGCTGCAGCCGGGCTTCGACCGCATCCTCACTCCCGACGCGCTGGCCTTCGTCGCCCAGTTGCACCGCGCTTTCGAACCGCGTCGTCAGTCCCTGCTGGCGGCCCGTGCGGCCCGCACTGCCCGCCTCGACGCCGGTGAAAAACCCGATTTCCTCGCCGAGACTCGGGCGGTGCGCGAGGGCGACTGGAAAATCGCCCCGCTGCCCCAGGCGCTGCAGCGTCGCCGCGTGGAGATCACCGGCCCGGTGGATCGCAAGATGATCATCAACGCCTTCAACTCGGGCGCCGACAGCTATATGGCCGACTTCGAGGACGCCAACACGCCAAACTGGGCCAACCAGATCGAAGGGCAGATCAATCTGTTCGACGCCATTCGCCGCACCATCCACCTGGAGCAGAACGGCAAGACCTACGCGCTGGGCGACACCATCGCCACCCTGCAGGTTCGCCCGCGCGGCTGGCATCTGGACGAAAAACATCTGCTGGTGGACGGCCAGCGGGTGAGCGGCAGCCTGTTCGATTTCGGGCTGTTCTTTTTCCACAACGCCCGCGAGCTGCTGGCCCGCGGCGCCGGACCCTACTTTTATCTGCCGAAGATGGAAAGCCATCTGGAAGCGCGGTTGTGGAACGAGGTTTTCGTGCTGGCGCAGAACACCCTGGGCCTGCCGCAGGGCTCCATCAAGGCCACCGTGCTGGTCGAAACCATCCTCGCCGCGTTCGAGATGGACGAGATTCTGTTTGAGTTGCGCGAGCACAGCGCCGGGCTGAACGCGGGCCGGTGGGATTACATTTTCAGCGCCATCAAGAAGTTCAAAGTGGATCACGACTTCTGCCTGGCCGACCGTTCGCAGATCACCATGACGGTGCCGTTCATGCGCGCCTACGCCCTGCTGCTGCTCAAGACCTGCCACAAGCGCGGCGCGCCAGCCATTGGCGGCATGAGCGCGCTCATCCCCATCAAGAACGACGCGGAGAAAAATGCCAAGGCCATGGAGGGCATCCGCTTGGACAAACGCCGCGACGCCACCGACGGCTACGACGGTGGCTGGGTGGCGCATCCGGGACTGGTGTCGGTGGCGATGGAAGAGTTCGTCGCCGTGCTCGGCGATGCGCCCAACCAGATCGGCAAAACCCGCGACGATGTCAATGTGGGCGCCGCCGACTTGCTGGACTTCCGCCCGGAAGCCCCCATCACCGAAGCCGGGCTACGCAACAACATCAACGTCGGCATCCACTACCTCGGCGCGTGGCTGGCGGGCAGCGGCGCCGTGCCCATCCACAATCTGATGGAAGACGCGGCCACCGCCGAAATCTCGCGCAGCCAGGTGTGGCAATGGATTCAGAGCCCCAAGGGCGTTCTGAGCGACGGCCGCAAAGTCACTGCCGATCTGGTGCGCGCGATCATCCCGGAGGAACTCGCCAAGGTCAAAGCCACCGGCGCGACGGGTCAGTTCGACAAGGCCGCGCAGATCTTCGAGCAGATGGCCACTAGCGCCACGTTCACCGACTTCCTCACCCTGCCGCTGTATGAGGAACTGAGCTGAACGCTCTGCCGGGCCAGCAATAGCCCCCTGCACAGCCGCCCACCCTGGCGGCTGTTTTACATTTTGGCCTGTACGGCGCAGACGATCCTGCGGAAAGTAGCGTTGGAAAAATACATCGCTAGGAAATCCGGGGGATCTCCGACACCAAGGCAGCGCAAAATGCGATCTCACGTTCGATGCTGAAGAGGGGTTGACCCGCTTCGGCGCCTTCGCCTACCGCCCTTCATGCCCCACACCCTCACCATCGTCCAGTGGCTGCTGCTGGCAGTGGCTGTGCAGCAGGTCGTGTTCTCCACGGCCTGGCTGGCGGTGGCCCGGCTGGCGGGGCTGGCGCGCCAGAGCGCCTACTACTGGGCCGCGTTCTGCGGGCTGGGCGCGCTGTCCATCTTGCTGCTGGCTTTGCGCGGCAATGTGCCGCAAGTGCTGGGCTATCAGCTGGCGGATGTGCTGCTCGTCATCTCGGCCACGGCGGCGCGACGGGCCAGCGAATTGTTTTTCGACCGTCCGGGCCGGTTGCGGGAGCACGCGCTGATCATCGGTCTGGCGATTCTGGGCATCGGGCTGACGGGCACGTCCGTGGCGATGGAAGAGTGGCGCATTGCCATCGTCTGCCTGCTCATCGCCTGGATCGCGGCCCGCGGCGTCTGGGGCGTGCACGCCAGCATGGCGCAGGAATTCGGCCGCCCCGTCACCTTGCTGCTGCATGGCCCCACCCTGTTCATTGCGGCCACGCTGCTGTGGCGCGCCTTTGCCGTGTTCACTGGCAACGGCCAGGCGCTGGACTACCGCGAGGATGGCCTGCTCAACGAATTGCTCACTCTCACGCTGCTGCTCGTCGCCTCGTTTCTCAGCCTGATCTACGGCGGTATGCTGATGGCCCGGTTGGTACGCAGACTGCACGATCTGGCGCTGAAAGACCCGCTCACCGGGCTGCTCAACCGGCGGGCCGCGCAACAGTTGCTGGAGCGCGAATGGGCGTCTTACCGCCACAAAGACCTGCCGTTTTGCGTGCTGATGATCGACATCGATCATTTCAAGCGCATCAACGACGAATACGGCCACGCCGTGGGCGACCGGGTGCTGACCGGCCTGGCCACGCTGCTGCGCGAAGGCACGCGGCCGAGCGATCATGTGGCGCGCATGGGCGGCGAGGAGTTTCTGGTGTTTCTGCCGCAAACCGAACTGCCCTCGGCGCAAGCCGCCGCCGAGCGGCTGCGCCAGCACACGGCGGCGTGGGTTCTGCAGCCTGAAGAGCTGTCGATCACCATCAGCATCGGCGTGGCGCAAGCCGCGGCAGAAGACGGCGCTTTCGACGATCTGCTGATTCGCGCCGACCGCGCGCTGTACGCAGCCAAGTCGGCCGGGCGCAACCGGGTGCATCTGGCCGACCCCTTCGTGGACGAAGTCACCAGCCTCGCGACGGCTTAAAACCCGATCACGCCATTTGTGCACGACCCAGCGGACATGCCCGCACAGCGCGCGCGTGGATTTGGCGCCGCGCTGCAATGCGCCAGTGCGCAGATCTAGATAGTGTCGTCACAAGATTTGCAGCCAGAGGGCAAGGCAGCGAATTTGCACGGCGGCAACGAATGAGGCGACGTTTTTCGCGTAGCGCGTGGCGATGCCCCGCCACCGCTTGAGATGCAGGAAGGCGTTCTCGACCAGGTGACGTAGTTTGTAGAGTGCTTTGTCATACGTGCGGGGTTGCTTGCGGTTCTTGCGTGGCGGAATCACGGCTTGCGCGCCTTGCGCTTGGGCATGCGCCACGATGGCGTCACTGTCGTAGCCTTTGTCGGCAAGCAGGTAGTCCATCTTGAACCCGTCCATCAACCGCTCAGCCTCTGCACAATCCGCTCGGGTACCTTCTGTAATAACCGCTCGGAGCGGCAGACCATGCGCATCCACGGCCAGATGTATCTTGGTGTTGAGCCCCCTTTTGTGCGGCTCATCGCCTGATTGCCACCCCGCGCACCCGCTGCGTGCGGATGAACCTTGCAGTGACTGGCATCGATCATGATCCACTCGAAATCGGGCTCATCAATGCACTGCTCCAGGAGCGACTCCCAAATGCCCTTGTCGCGCCAGCGGCAAAAACGCCGATGGGTGTTTTTCCAGCCGCCATATGAGGCGGGCAGGTCTCGCCACGGCGCACCGGTGCGAAGAATCCAGAACACGGCGTTGATGAATTGGCGGTTGTCCCGCGCAACCCCGCCCCAAACTCCCGCTCGTCCAGGCAAGTGGGGTTCGAGCAATTCCCAGTGCCGATCTGATAGATCGTGTCGATGAAGCGTCTCGGGCATCTCAATAGCGCGGTTGGTATGAACAGCGCCATCATGCCACAACTCGTGACGACTCTATCTAGCCCCACGGGTCAAACGCGAGGCCATTGGCAAGATGATCAGCGAGCATCATTTGTCCGAGCGCCGAGCGTGCTGCCTCGTGGGGCTCAGCAGAGATAGCTATCGCCATGCGCCCCAGCAGGATGCGCTCAACACGGCACTGCACGGCAAGATCGTTGAGATCGCGCATGTCCGGCGGCGGTTCGGGTATCGGCGCATCCACGACCTGCTGCGCCCCGCATTTCCGGGCATCAACCATAAGCGGGTGTATCGGCTGTACAGCCAGGCCAACCTGGCTGTGCGCAAGCGCAAGAAGGTCCAGCGCGCGGCGGCCGAGCGCGTGCCGCTGCAACTGGCCAAAACGGTCAACGAGGTGTGGAGCATGGATTTTGTCAGCGACAGTTTGGTAAGCGGCCGACGGTTGAAGTGCCTGACCGTGGCCGACGACTTCAGCCATGAATGTGTGGACATTGCGGTCGACTACGGCATTTCCGGTGCCTACGTGACGCGCCTGCTCGATCAAGCCGCCCAATTTCGCGGCTACCCCGCAGCCGTCCGAACCGACAACGGACCGGAATTCACCAGTCAGGCATTCATGGCCTGGGCCACGAGTCGCGGCGTGCGCCACATCCTGATCGCACCGGGCAAGCCGACGCAGAATGGGTTCATCGAGAGCTTCAACGGCAAGTTCCGCGACGAGTGCCTCAACGAGCAATGGTTCGAGACGCTGCACCAAGCCAGAGTGACCATTGCTGAATGGCGCCGCGACTTCAACGAGGTGCGGCCCCACAGCAGTCTGGGTCGGATACCTCCGGCGCGATTCGCCGAGCAGCATCGCCAGCGCGCTGGCGATGCTGCTCACCCCGCAACCCCCAACGAGGTGAATTAACCTTGCAACCCGGACTCCTGACTTAACGTTGGTACGGCGCGAGGGGGCAGGTCAGAGCGACGCATTGACGCACTGCAGCGTGCGCTGGCGTACAGACATCCGCGCAACGCAGACCTAAAGTCTGTAGCTTCCATGCTTCCTGAAGCTGAATCATTCCGCGATGCAAGCCGCAGGAAGCCGCCTGAGCCAAGAGCCCATTGACATGACCAGACCTCGCACTGCAGCGACCCGCGCTTTTCTTCAAAAATGCGCGGTACTTTTTTCCGGAGCGCCATGGATGCTCAGCGGAGCCCAGGCGCAGATGCCAACCCCGCCGGCCCCTGTGCATGTCGGCAGTCATCTGTGCGGTGGAGTAGGCGATAGCAGTTTGACGCAATTGCAATCAAGGGCTACCGACTACAACCTGGGTTTCTGGATGGTCGGCGGGCCGAGTGGAGCCTATCTGGCGGATGTGCCAATCGAGATCCGGTCCGGCCGCCAGACGGTGGCCAGCTNCTAGATAGTGTCGTCACAAGATTTGCAGCCAGAGGGCAAGGCAGCGAATTTGCACGGCGGCAACGAATGAGGCGACGTTTTTCGCGTAGCGCGTGGCGATGCCCCGCCACCGCTTGAGATGCAGGAAGGCGTTCTCGACCAGGTGACGTAGTTTGTAGAGTGCTTTGTCATACGTGCGGGGTTGCTTGCGGTTCTTGCGTGGCGGAATCACGGCTTGCGCGCCTTGCGCTTGGGCATGCGCCACGATGGCGTCACTGTCGTAGCCTTTGTCGGCAAGCAGGTAGTCCATCTTGAACCCGTCCATCAACCGCTCAGCCTCTGCACAATCCGCTCGGGTACCTTCTGTAATAACCGCTCGGAGCGGCAGACCATGCGCATCCACGGCCAGATGTATCTTGGTGTTGAGCCCCCTTTTGTGCGGCTCATCGCCTGATTGCCACCCCGCGCACCCGCTGCGTGCGGATGAACCTTGCAGTGACTGGCATCGATCATGATCCACTCGAAATCGGGCTCATCAATGCACTGCTCCAGGAGCGACTCCCAAATGCCCTTGTCGCGCCAGCGGCAAAAACGCCGATGGGTGTTTTTCCAGCCGCCATATGAGGCGGGCAGGTCTCGCCACGGCGCACCGGTGCGAAGAATCCAGAACACGGCGTTGATGAATTGGCGGTTGTCCCGCGCAACCCCGCCCCAAACTCCCGCTCGTCCAGGCAAGTGGGGTTCGAGCAATTCCCAGTGCCGATCTGATAGATCGTGTCGATGAAGCGTCTCGGGCATCTCAATAGCGCGGTTGGTATGAACAGCGCCATCATGCCACAACTCGTGACGACTCTATCTAGCATCTGGCTTCGACAAAAAAAGAGATCCCCATGCATATCCGTTCCCTGAAAGATCAAGTCGCCGTCATCACTGGCGCCTCTAGTGGTATTGGCGCAGCCGCCGCGCGCGCTTTGGTGGCCGAAGGAATGTCCGTCGTGCTCGCGGCGCGCTCTGCCGACAAGCTCGAGGCCCTCGCCGATGAACTGGGCAGCCGCGCCCTGGTCGTCGCCACCGATGTGGGCGACGAAGGTCAGGTGCAGCAGTTGTTCGAAACGGTCAAAACCCGGTTCGGCGGCCTGGACCTGTTGTTCAACAACGCGGGCGTGGGTTATCACGGCGCCTTCGAGCACGGCCGCACCGAGGAGTGGAAGGCCACCATCGACGCCAATCTCTGGGGGGTGCTGTATTGCACGCGCGCAGCCATACCGCTGTTGCGTGGCCGCCCCGGCGCGATGATCAACACGGTTTCCAGCGTGGGCGGGCGGCGCGGCATTGAAGGCTGGGCCGTCTACAACGCCACCAAGTTCGCCGTCGTGGGCCTACACGACGCGCTACGCAAGGAGCTGGGGCCAGAGGGCATCCGGGTTTCTCTGATCGAACCCGGGGCGGTGTACACCGACTGGGGCCACAACGTTCCGGAAGATCAAATGAAGGCCCGGCGTGATGCCATCGAAGCCCTGCATGCCGACGACATCGCCCAAGCGCTGCTTTACGCCTTCGCCCAGCCGCCGCATGTCAACCCGCAGGAACTGCTGATCCTGCCGACCAAACAGGTTTCGCCATGAGTGCCGTGCTCGACCCCGCTGCCCCCGCATTGCTGCGCGCCGACTTTTCCCGCGCTGAAGTGGTGGACACGACCGCCCTGCCCTGGGTGGATTCGCCCGCGGTCGGCGTGCAGCGCAAATTGATCGAGCGTGACGGCGGTGAAGCCGCGCGCGCCACCTCGCTGGTGCGCTACGCGCCGGGCGCGCGTTTTGCCGCACACCTGCACCCGCTGGGCGAAGAAATTCTGGTGCTGCAAGGCACATTCGCCGATGAGCACGGCGTTTACCCGGTGGGCACTTATCTGAAAAATCCTCCCGGCTCGCGCCACGCGCCGTTCACCGAACAGGGCTGCACCCTGCTGGTGAAATTGCGTCACATGCAGCCCGACGATGGTGAGCGTGTGGTGATCGACACGCATCGCGCGCCCTGGCTGCCCGGCCTGGTGCAAGGGCTGAGCGTCAAACCGCTGTCCGACTTTGCGGGCGAGCATGCCGCGCTGGTGCGGTGGGCGCCCGGCACCGTGTTCACCGCGCATCGGCACTGGGGCGGAGAAGAAATCTATGTGATCGAAGGCGTGTTCGAAGACGAGCACGGCCGGTATCCGGCAGGCACCTGGATGCGCAGTCCGCACCTGAGCCAGCATGCCCCGTTCAGCCGGTCAGGCTGCACCATTTTCGTGAAAGTGGGCCATCTGCCGGAACAGGGCTGATACCGCCCGGTCGCGCGGCTTGTTGCATACTTGCAGGCATGACCGCTCATCACCATCACCATCAGGAAGCCTTGTCGCATGCCGAAGCCCTGTGCACCGCCCGGGGTGTGCGCCTCACCCCGCTGCGGCGTCGGGTGCTGGAGCTGGTGCAATCGCGCACCGAGGCGGTCAAGGCCTATGACCTGCTCGCGCAGTTGTCCACCGAGGATCACGCGGCCAAGCCGCCCACGGTGTATCGCGCCCTCGATTTCCTGCTGGAGCAGGGGCTGATTCACCGCGTCGATAGCCTGAACGCCTTTGTCGGCTGCAACCACCCCGACACGCCGCACGCCGCGCACCTGCTGCTATGCGCCCGATGCGGCCGGGTGGAAGAACTGCAAAGCGACGCGGTGGATGCCGCCATTGCCAAGGCCGTAGCGGCCACCGGTTTTGTCGCCCGGCACGCGCGGCTGGAAGTGCAAGGGCTGTGCGCGGCCTGCGCCGCCGCAACCCAGGACGATTAGGGCTTGTTCAGCCCGCAGGCTTGAGGGTATAAAGTCGGGCCAGCGTCAAACCGAGACCAAGCAGCGCGCCCAGCGTGAGCCACAGGCGCAGTTGCAAAAACCACGACGGCCACGGAAGCTGCTTGCGCAACATCACATCGGCCGCATAAGCAATGGCCAGGCCGATGAACAGCCCGGTCATGCCGTACACCCAGTTCGACGCCCAGGTCATGCGCCAAGCCCACAGCGGCAGCACCACGCCCCAGCCCAGCAGCAGCCAAGGACGTTGCACCTGACCTTCGGGAAGCACCAGCGCTGCGCCCCAGTAGAGCGCGCCGAGAAACGCCAGAATGGCCGCAGCGTATTGCGCCTGAATCACCACCACGGCGGTCAGCGAGGTCTCGGGTGCAATCCACGCGGCAAGGCCCAGAGCGATAAAGGGAATGAGCCCAGCCAGGCCCAGCGCATAGGCGGGAAACTTCATCAGGCGATCTCCAGAACGAATGAATTTTGAACCCGGATTGTCGCTGCCGCGAACTCGCAGCGCGGTGCGCTGGCGCAAGAAATCGGTTCAGATACCGGCCGCATGCGCCTGCTGATCGGCGTGATAGCTGCTGCGCACCAACGCGCCGACGGCGGCGTGGGTGAACCCCATCGCCAGCGCTTCGCGCTCGAACATCGCGAAGGTGTCGGGGTGCACATAGCGCGCCACCGGCAGATGGTGCCCGGTGGGCGCGAGGTACTGGCCGATGGTGAGCATGTCGATGCCGTGCGCGCGCATGTCGCGCATCACGTCGAGAATTTCATCGTCGGTTTCGCCCAAACCCACCATCAGCCCGCTTTTGGTGGGAATGCCGGGATAGCGCGCCTTGAAATCGGCCAGCAGTTTGAGCGAGTGGGCGTAATCGGCGCCGGGACGGGCCTGTTTATAGAGGCGCGGCACGGTCTCGAGGTTGTGATTCATCACATCAGGAAGCCCGGCGGCGAACAGATCGAGCGCCTTGTCGAGACGGCCGCGGAAATCGGGCACGAGCACTTCGATCTGCGTGGTGGGCGATAGCGCGCGGGTCGTCTGGATGCAGTCCACGAAGTGTTGCGCGCCGCCGTCGCGCAGATCGTCGCGGTCCACGCTGGTGATGACCACATAGCGCAGCCGCATGGCCGCGATGGCCCGCGCCAGATTGCCGGGCTCTTCAGGGTCGAGCGGGTCGGGGCGGCCGTGGCCGACGTCGCAGAAAGGGCAACGGCGGGTGCATTTGTCACCCATGATCATGAAGGTGGCCGTGCCTTTGCCGAAACATTCGCCGATGTTGGGGCAACTGGCTTCTTCGCACACGGTCACCAGCTTGTGCTCGCGCAACAGCCCTTTGATGGCGTAGAACTGCGACGAAGGCGCCGCCGCTTTGACGCGAATCCAGTCGGGCTTGCGCAGCGGTGCATCGCCAGCGGGCACGATCTTGATGGGAATACGGGCGGTCTTGGCCTGCCCTTTTTGTTTGATCGTGGGGTCGGCAAGCGGTGGGGTCGGCGAGGTCATGTAAAAGGGCGCGGTAGGCGAAAAACGCTCAAGGCTTCATGGTAGGCCCGCCGCCTTGCGTCTGCCAGAGCGCGGCGAATTCCTCGGCAAAGGCCGCGGCGACTTGCTCCACGGTGGCGTGCGCGCCCTTACTGGCCATGTCGAGGGTGCGCAGCCCGGCGTAGCCGCAGGGGTTGATCCAGGTGAACGGTTGCAGGTCCATCGCTACGTTGATGGCCACGCCGTGATAAGTGCAACCGTTGCGCACCTTGAGCCCGAGGGCCGAGATTTTCTCGCTAGACGCGAGGTAGATGCCCGGCGCACCGGGGTGGCGCACCCCTTCGATGCCCCAACGCGCCAGGGTGCGGATCACCGCCTCCTCGATGCGCTGCACGGTTTCGCGCACCATCCAGCGGCGGCGGCGAATGTCGAGCAGCAGATAGATCACCGCCTGACCGGGGCCGTGATAGGTGATCTGCCCGCCGCGATCGGTCTGCACCACGGGAACGCCGTGCGCATCGAGCAGATGCTCGGGCCGACCGGCCTGGCCCTGAGTGAACACCGGCGGATGCTCCACGCCCCAGATCTGGTCGGGCGTGGCCGCGTCGCGCGCATCGGTCAGCGCCCGCATGGCTTGCCAGGTCGGCAGATAGTCCTGTCGGCCCAGCCATTGCCAATTCAAAACGTGAACGGCGGTGGGTTCTGATGAGTTGGAGTTCATGCTAAGGTTGCGCTCAGTTGCGGCATTCACACTATAAAAACAGCAGGGAGATAAGCCCAAGACCGGCACTGAACCGGCATCAAATCCTTCGTTCGTCTTGGCTATTTGCTCGGCGCCGCGTGCGTCGGGGTTCTGGACGGCACGATTTGGATCCACTCTCAGGAATTGTCCTGTATCCGCATGAGTATCACTCCCCCCAGCCCTGTGAGCCCTGTGCGCGCCGGGCAGCAAATTCGTACTTTCCTGCGCGCCTGGGCACGCGACCCCATGGGTGTGGCAGCCGTGCTGCCCTCAGGGCGGCAGCTCAGCCAGAAAATGCTCAAGCCGCTTTCGCTGCTGCCCGAAAGCGATCCGGCCCAGCAGCGGGTGATCGAGCTCGGCGCGGGCACGGGCGCCTTCACCCGCGCGCTCATCGAGCACGGTTTGCACTGCGCCAATCTGCTGGTCGTCGAGCGCGATGCCTCGTTGCACGGTCTGCTGCGGCAGCGATTTCCTGATCTGCAGCTGATCCAGGCCGATGCCTGCGCGCTGCGAACCGCGGCACAGGCTTCGGGCTACCTGCTGGGCGGCCCAGCGGACGCGGTGATCAGCGGGCTGGGCCTGCTTTCCATGCCGCGTGCCACGCAACGCTCCATTCTGAACGAGGCGTTTTCCGTACTCCGGCCCGGCGGTTGCTTTGTGCAGTTCACCTACGGTCATGCCAGCCCGGTTTCACGCGCCTTGCGCGAAGAACTCGGTCTGCAGGTGCGACGCGCCGGGCTGGCCTGGCGCAACGCGCCGCCGGCCTCGGTTTTCGTTTTTCAACGCGCTTTTACAGCCGCACACACCTTCAGCCCGCCGGACGCGACACAATAAATTCCCCGCGATTTCAGGACGCTTGCCGTGGCCGGATTTTTCGTCTCCGTCATCATCTATCCCTTTGCCGTTTATGGCCTGCGCCGGTTTTTCACCGAGCGCCTGGGGATGGAAAACAACATCGGATTTCTGGTGTTTCTGCTCGCCAGCGTGGTGAGCTGGCTGGCTGCGGAAGCCGTGGGGCGGCTTTGATTCAATCCGGCGCCGTCGGATCGGCCAACTGGCTAGCCGAAAAACCCGACTTCGGCCCCAGCATCTGCGCGCGAATAGCCGGGTGCATGGCGCTGACCAGGCGCGACATCGAAGTGAGCTTGTTCGAGGTGTCGCGCAGATGCTCGGCCAGACGGCTGGCGATGCCCAGAGCGAGACGCGCCGCCGTTGCGGGATGCTCGACCAGCAGCCGCTCCAGCGCTTCGCGGCTGAGTTCGGCCAGGGCCACATCGGAATAGGCCACGCAACTCGCGCTGCGCGGCGCATCGAGCAAGACGCCCATTTCCCCGAACATCTGCCCGGCCTTGGCGATGGAAACCACCAGACTGTCGCCTTGGTGCTGCGGCGCTTTCTCCACACTCACCTCGCCATACAGCAGCATCAGAATGGTGCCGTCGTGCGTGTCGTCATCCTGCTGAATGAAGCGCGTGCCCGCCTGCATCCAGCGCACCTGCATCTGGTTGGCGATGAGTACGGCATCTTCCGCAGTCAGCCGGTGGCCGGGCTGACGCAGCAGCAACTGCGCAATGCGCGGCGCCCAAGTGGCGTGGACGGACTGCTGGGAAGGTCGGCGATCGGGCATGGCGATGGATGGGTTTACGAATGCATGGTAGGCCCGGTGCACCTCATTCCTATTGATATTTACAATAGGTCACTCCAAGGAGCGTTGCAGCGCCTGCCGCGAAGTGTGCGGCAGGGGTCAGGCTTGGGGTCTCAACGGCGCTCATCCCTTCTTCCCCTGCGCGGTGACGAAGGCTGACAACTGATCGAGATCCCATGTCCCAAGACGCAACCGCCCCCGCCCTGCCCCCGCTGCAACTCTCCGGCCTCGAGCCGCTCATCGTCGGCCCCGGCTCGCTGTTCGTCAACATCGGCGAGCGCACCAATGTGACGGGTTCCAAAGCCTTCGCCCGCATGATCCTCGCCGGGGAGTACGACAAGGCGCTGGCCGTGGCACGGCAGCAGGTGGAAAACGGCGCGCAGATCATCGATGTCAATATGGACGAAGCCATGCTCGACAGCAAGGCGGCGATGGTGCGCTTTCTCAACCTCATGGCCTCCGAGCCCGACATCGCCCGTGTGCCGGTGATGATCGACAGTTCCAAGTGGAGCGTGATCGAGGCGGGGCTGCGCTGCGTGCAAGGCAAGGCGGTGGTGAACTCCATCTCCATGAAAGAGGGAGAGGTCGAGTTCATCCGCCAGGCGCGGCTGCTGCGCCGCTATGGCGCGGCCACCGTGGTCATGGCGTTCGATGAGCAGGGGCAGGCCGACACTTTCGAGCGCAAGACGCAGATCTGCGAGCGCGCCTATCGCCTGTTGGTCGATCAGGTGGGGTTTCCGGCGGAAGACATCATTTTCGATCCCAACATTTTCGCCATCGCCACCGGCATCGAGGAGCACAACAACTACGCGGTCGATTTCATCAACGCCACGCGCTGGATCAAGCAGAACCTGCCCGGTGCCAAGGTGTCGGGCGGCGTGTCCAACGTGAGTTTCAGCTTCCGCGGCAACGAGCCGGTGCGCGAGGCCATCCACACCGTGTTCCTGTATCACGCCATTGCCGCCGGGATGGACATGGGCATCGTCAACGCCGGGCAAATGGGCGTTTACGACGACCTCGACCCCGAGTTGCGCGAGCGCGTGGAAGACGTGGTGCTCAACCGCCGCCCCGACGCCACCGAGCGCCTGCTCGAAGTGGCCGAAGCGGTGAAGGGCGCGGCCAAAGACGATACAGCCCGACTGGCCTGGCGCGAGCTGCCGGTGCGCCAGCGTCTGAGCCACGCGCTGGTGCACGGCATTACCGACTTCATCGTCGAAGACACCGAAGAAGTCTGGCAGACCATCCGTGCCGAAGGCGGGCGGCCGCTGCACGTCATCGAAGGCCCGCTGATGGACGGCATGAACGTGGTCGGCGACTTGTTCGGCGCGGGCAAGATGTTCCTGCCCCAGGTCGTCAAGAGTGCGCGGGTGATGAAGCAAGCCGTGGCCCATCTGCTGCCCTACATCGAAGCCGAGAAGCTGGAAATGCAGGCCGCCGGTTGCGATGTGCGCGCCAAGGGCAAGATCGTCATCGCCACGGTGAAGGGCGACGTGCACGACATCGGCAAGAACATCGTCACCGTGGTGCTCCAGTGCAACAACTTCGAAGTGGTGAACATGGGCGTGATGGTGCCCGCCAAGGACATTCTGGCCAAGGCGCGTGAAGAAGGCGCCGACATCATCGGGCTGTCCGGCCTCATCACCCCGAGCCTCGAAGAAATGCAGCATGTGGCCGCCGAGATGCAACGCGACGACTACTTCCGCAGCCGCAAGATGCCACTGCTCATCGGCGGCGCCACCACCAGCCGGGTGCACACCGCGGTGAAAATTTCCCCGCATTACGAAGGGCCGGTGGTGTATGTGCCCGACGCCTCGCGCAGTGTAGGCGTGGCGCAGAGCCTGCTGTCCGATCAGGCAGCGGCCTATATCGCCGAGATCGAGGCCGACTACGAAAAGGTGCGGATTCTGCACGCCAACAAGCGCGTAACGCCCTTGGTGCCACTGGCCGCCGCCCGCGCCAACAAAAGCAAAATCGACTGGTCGGGCTACACGCCGCCGGTGCCCAAGTTCATCGGCCGACGCGTGTTCCGCAACTACGACCTGTCCGAGATCGCGGCCTGCATCGACTGGGCGCCCTTCTTCCAGACCTGGGATCTGGCAGGCAAGTTTCCCGACATCCTCACCGACGACATCGTGGGCGAATCCGCTCGCCGCGTGTACAGCGACGCGCAGCGCATGCTCAAGCGTCTGATCGAAGGCCGCTGGCTCACCGCCAATGCCGTCATCGGGTTATGGCCGGCCAATAGTGTGAACGATGACGACATCGCACTCTATACCGACGAGAGCCGCAGCAGCGAGCTGATGGTGTGGCATGGCCTGCGCCAGCAGACCGAGCGCCCGGTGGTGGACGGCGTACCCCGCCCCAACCGCGCGCTGGCTGACTTCATCGCGCCCAAGGGCGTGGCGGCGGACTACATCGGCATGTTCGCCGTGACCGCCGGGCTGGGGGTGGAAGCGAAGGAGAAAGCCTTCCTCGCCGACCTCGACGACTATTCCGCCATCATGCTCAAGTCGCTGGCGGACCGCTTGGCCGAGGCTTTGGCCGAGCGCATGCACCAGCGCGTGCGCACCGAGTTCTGGGCCTATGCGCCCGAAGAATCGCTGAGCAACGCCGAGTTGATCGCCGAGAAGTACCGGGGCATTCGCCCGGCGCCGGGTTATCCCGCCTGCCCTGAACACTCGGTGAAAGGGGAGATGTTCGCCGCGCTGCAGGCGCAGGACATCGGCATGTCGCTGACCGAGAGCTGGGCCATGATGCCCGCAGCCAGCGTGAGCGGCTTTTATTTCGCCCACCCGCAGGCGCAATACTTCAATGTCGGCGCGGTGGGTGAAGACCAGAAGGCCGATTGGGAACGCAGAGCCGGTCGGCCGTTGGAATCGGTGGCGATACAGGCGTTGGAGCCTGCCAAGGTCTGAGTCGCGTTGCTGCACCGTGTTGTTGCACCGAGTTGCCACGGCTGAGTCCAGCAACGCTTTTGGCACGTTGCCGCGGTTCTCGGCTCGCTTTAGCCTCACGGTCTTGTGCGTCAGTCACACAGATCGATGCGCGAGATGACAAGCGGCAGCAGGAGAACGTGACACGAGAACCTCTGCATCACGGTCACCCCCAAAAAGACTTTTCTGGCAGAGCCAGGCCATAGGCTATGCAAGAAAAAACCGGCGAAAAGCCGGCTTTTTCAATGATGCCGCTCAGTGCGCCGTAGAGGCGCCGCCGCCGGGCGGATGCGCCAGCGGGTCATTTGCCTCCGCCTCGCGCAGCGCCTGGGCGCGGGCCTCGTGGCTATGGTCGGCGCCGAGCAGCATGTACATCGCAGGCACGACGAACAGCGTGAACAGGGTGCCGATGGACAGGCCGGTGGCGATGACCAGGCCCATATTGAAACGGCTGACCGCGCCTGCTCCGCTAGCGAAAATCAGCGGCATGACGCCCAGCACCATGGCGGCAGTGGTCATCAGAATCGGGCGCAGACGCATGCCTGCGGCGTGTTCGATGGCTTCGCGTTTACTTCGCCCTTCACGCTGCAGGTTATTGGCGAACTCGACGATGAGAATGCCGTGTTTGGAGATCAAGCCAATCAGCGTCACCAGCCCGACCTCGGTGTAGATATTGAGGGTGGCGCGGCCGATGCCCAGGTTGATGAACAGCAGCGCGCCCGAGATCGCCATGGGCACCGACACCAGAATAATGACCGGATCGCGGAAGCTCTCGAACTGTGCCGACAGCGCCAGGAAAATGATGATCATGGCGAAGCCGAAGGTCAGCACCAGCCCGCCGGTCTCTTGCTCGAACTGGCGCGACGGCCCGGCGAAGTCGTAGCTGTAGCCGACCGGCAGGGTGCGCTTGGCGAGGGTCACCAGATCGTCCAGCGCCTGCCCCTGGGCGATGGTGGGCAGGGAAACGCCCTGAATGGTGGCCGAGTTGAGCTGCTGGAAGTGGTTGATGGTTTCGGGCTGCACGCTCGAGGTCAGGTGCACGACGGTGGACAGCGGCACCATCGCCCCGCTGGCCGTGCGGATGTAGTAGTGCTGCAGCTGGCTGGCATTGAGGCGGTACTTTTGCGCGACCTGCGGAATGACCTTGTAGGAGCGGCCGTCGAGCTCGAAAAAGTTGACGTAACCGCCGCCGAGCATGGCCGACATCGCCGAGCCGATGTCCTGCATGGTCAGGCCGAGTTGCGCGGCCATATTGCGGTCGATGTGCAGGCGGGTCTGCGGCAGATCGATGCGCAGGTCAGACTGCAGGAAGATGAACTTGCCGGATTTCAGCGCGTCTTGCAGGAATTTCTGCGACACCTCGTAGAGCTTGTCCGCCGGTTCGGTGGTGGTGATGACGAACTGGATGGGCAGGCCTCGCGAGCCCGGCAGCGGCGGCGGCTGGAACACGGCGATCTGGCTGCCGGCGATGTGATTGAGCTTTTGCTGCAGCTCGGGCTGCATCTGCGTGGCCGTGCGGGTGCGCTCGTTCCAGGGTTTGAGCACCATGCCGCCGATCACTTGACTGGGGGTGTTGAGCTGGAACACATGGTCGGTTTCGGGGAAGGTCTTGAACACGTCATAGACCTGCTTGGCATAGAGCGCGCGCTGATCGAGCGTGGCCGTCGGGCTGTTGAACGATATGGCGATGAGCACGCCCTGATCCTCTTGCGGCGCCAGCTCCGACATCGAGGTGGAGTAGAGGAAATAGATGGAGCCCAGAATGATGACCGCCATCACCGCCGTCACCGGCAGAAAGTTAAGCGAGCCGTGCAGGGTGCGCTCGTAGCGGTTGTGCAGCCGGTCGAAGCTGTGATCGAGGAACAGCACCAGCCTGTCCTGCCAGCTATGGCTCTGCGGATCGGGCGCCTTGAGCAGCTTGGAGCACATCATGGGCGACAGGGTCAGCGCGATGATGGCCGAGATCACCACGGTGCCCACCAGGGTGAAAGCAAACTCGGTGAACAGCGCGCCGGTGAGGCCGCCCATGAAGCCGATGGGCACATACACCGCCACGAGCACGATGGTCATGGCGATGATGGGGTTGGCCAGTTCACGCGCGGCGCGCACGGCGGCGTCATGCCGCGACATGCCTTCTTCGAGGTGGCGGCTGATGTTCTCGACCACGATGATGGCGTCGTCCACCACCAGTCCGATGGCCAGCACGATGGATAGCAGGGTGAGCAGGTTGATCGAGTAGCCCAGCGCCAGCATGATGGTGAAGGTGCCCACGATCGACAGCGGGATGGCCACCAGCGGAATGATGACCGAGCGCAGCGAACCGAGGAAGATGAACACCACGGCGGTGACGATGAGCACGGCTTCGATCAGCGTCTTGATCACCTCGTCGATGGAGGAGGTGACGAACTTGGTCGAGTCGTACACGATCTGCCCCTTCAAGCCGGAGGGCAATTGCTGCTGAATATCGGGGAAGACCTTGCGCACGCGGGCCACAACGTCGAGCAGATTGGCGCCGGGCGCCACCTGAATGCCGACAAACACCGACGACTTGCCATCGAAGGCCACCGAGCTGTCGTAGTCGTCCGAGCCGAGGGTGACGTTGGCCACCTGATCGAGCCGCACCACCTGGCCGTCAACCGTCTTCACCACCATATTGCGGAAGCCGCTGAGCGACTTCAGATCGGTGTTGGCCGACACATTGATCTGCACCATCTGGCCTTTTGTGTTGCCCGTGGCCGAGAGATAGTTGTTGGCCGCCAGGGCCGAATACACATCGGCGGCAGTCAGGCCGTAGGCCGCGAGTTTGTTGGGGTCGAGCCAGGCGCGCAGGGCGAAATTCTTGGCGCCCAGAATCTCCGCCGTCTGCACGCCGTCGACCGACTGCAGCCTGGGCTGCACCGAACGGGTGATGTAGTCGGTGATCTGATTGGGCTTGAGCACATCGCTGTAAAAGCCGATGTACATGGCGTCGATGGTCTGCCCGATGGAGACCGTGAGCACCGGCTTCTGCGCGGCGGCAGGCAACTGGTTGAGCACCGAGTTCACCTTGGTGTTGATCTCGGTGAGCGCCTTGTCGGGGTCGTAGTTCAGCCGCAGGTTGGCGGTGATGGTGCTGCTGCTCTGCACGCTGCTCGACGTCATGTAGTCGATGCCGTTGGCCTGCGCGATGGCGTTTTCCAGCGGCGTGGTGATGAAGCTGGCCACCAGATTGGCGTCGGCGCCGGGGTAGGTGGTGGTGACGGTGACCACGGCGTTCTGCGTGTACGGATATTGCAGCACCGGCAGCAGGCCGACCGAGCGCAGGCCCAGCACCAGGATCACCAGGCTGACCACGACGGCCAGTACCGGACGATCAATGAAGATGTCTGTGAATTTCTTGTTCATCGCGCTCTAGCCGGTTCAGGAATTGGGCACTTGCGGGTTGGGGTTGTCGGAGGGCTGCACGCTGTTGTTGATGAGCACCGGGACGCCATTGCGCAGCTTGAGCTGCCCGGCGGTCACCACGGTTTCACCGGCCTTCAGCCCGCTGAGCACGGCCACCTGATCGCCGCGCGTCAGGCCGGTGGTGATGAAGCGCTGTTCGGCCACCAGCTTGGGTTTGCCGTCGGCGCCCTTGCCTTCGTCCTTGACCAGATAAACCGTCGCGCCATACGGGTTGTAGGCCACGGCCGCATTGGGCAGGGTGATGTAGTTGTGCGGCGCGCCGTCGGTCAGTCGTATCGTGGCGAACACGCCGGGCAGCAGCTCGCCCTTGGGGTTGGGAATGCGGGCGCGCACCGTGAGGTTGCGCGTGGCCGTGTTGATCTGCGGCTCGACCGCAATGACCTTGGCTTCGAAGGTTTTGCCTGCCGCCGCGTTGGTGGTGAGCTCCGCTTTCATGCCCACATGCACCAGATCAATCTGGTTCTGCGGCACGGTGAAGTCGATGTCCATCGGATCGAGCGCCTGCAGCGTGACCACCGCCGTGCCCGGCGCCAAATATTGGCCGAGGTTGACCTGCCGAATGCCCAGCACGCCCGAGAACGGCGCGGTGACAGTGGCCTGCGCCAGCACCGCCTTTTGCGCGTTGATCTGCTCGGCCAGCGCCTTGAGCTGGGCCTGCACGCTGGTCACATTGGCACGGTCGGTGTCAACCACGGCCTGGCTGATAGCCTGCACCTTGAGCTGCGCTTCATCTCGCTTGAGCGTGATTTGCGCCAGATTGAGCTGCGCCTGCAACTGCCCGACCTGCGCCTGCAGCTGCGCGAGTTGGGCGCGCTGCGGGGCGTCGCTGATCTGCGCCAGCACTTGGCCCGCGCGCACCTTCTCGCCAGAGCGGAAATGAATGGCGGTGACCACTCCTGCGATCTGCGGGCTGAGCGAGGCTTGCTGGCTGGCGCGCAGATTACCGAGCGCCTCGACCGTGGGCTGCCAGGATGACTCCTGCGCCACGATGGTCGAAACCGTCTGCGGCGGATTGGACATGCCCTTGATCGCCTTGGCAATCATGGTGCCCTTGAAGTGCTGGAACCACACCATCCCCCCAATCAGGACGGCGGCGATGATGAGCATGATGATCATGCGCTTGGTGGTGCCTTTGGTCATCTGTGAACTCCGTGTACTGGCTTTTGTAGGGGGCTGATCGGGAATACCGAGGGACTATTGAAGGCTTACTTGCTGGCCGACGCAGCGGCTGCGGGCGCGCTCTGCTCACCCAGCACGCCGCCGCCCATGGCTTGATAGAGCGCCGCGCTGTCGGCCAGACGCTGCGCCTGGGCCGAGATCAGGCCGATGCGGGTTTGCTGCGCCTGCTGCTGCGCGGTGAGCAACTGCAGATAACTGGCGGCGCCCAGCAGATATTGCTGATCGACGAGCTTGAGCGACTCTTGCGCTGCCGTATCGGCTGCGGCCTGCGCCTGCAGCGTCTGCGCGTCATTGTCGAGCGCGCGCAAGGCATCGGCCACATTGCGCAGGGCCTGCAGCACGGTCTGCTGATAGTTGGCTCCGGCCGCTTGCAGGCTGGCTTCAGCCGCGTTTGCACCGGCCTTCAAACCGGCATTGAACAGGGGTTGAGCCAGACTGCCGGCCAGCGACCAAACGGCCGAGCCCGGGCCGAACAAGGCGCCCATCGTGAGCGCCTGCGTGCCCAGACTGGCGCTGAGATTGATCTGCGGATACAGGTTGGAGACTGCCACGCCGTACTGCGCCGTGGCCGCGTGCAACAGCGCCTGGCTGGCTTGAATGTCCGGGCGCTGCTGCACCAGAGCGGACGGCACAACGACGGGCAGCGTTTGCGGCAAGGTGAAGTCGGCCAGGGTGAACCGGGGAATATCGGCCGCGCCCGGCGCCTGGCCGAGCAACACGGCCAGCAGATGATCGGTCTGCTCGAGCTTGTTGCGCAGCGGCGGGATGCTGGCGCGCGTCTGCTCCACCTGAGTTTGCAGCGTCAGCACATCGGTACGGGCCGCAGCGCCGAGGGCGAAGCGTTTGCGGGCGATGTCGAGCTGGTTTTGCTGCGCCTTGAGGATGGCCTCGGTGGCGTCGATCTGCGCGCCAAGCTGGGCCTGGGTGAACGCGGCGGTGACCACATTGGCCGCCAGGGTCAGCTTGGCTCCCTGGAGCTGGTACTGCTGATAGTCGGCCTGCGCGGCCAGGGCTTCGAGCGCGCGGCGGTTGCCGCCGAACAGGTCGAAGTTGTAGCCAACGGCGATGCTCGCGTTGTAGAGGTTGTAGGTGGTGGTGCGGTCGCCTGACTGGCCCGAACTCGCGGCATTCGCCTGATTACGGCTGGCGCCCAGTTTGGCGTTGACCGTGGGATAGAGGGTGGAGCCGGCCTGCGCTTGGTAAGTCTGCTGCGCCTGGCGCAGGGTGGCTTCGGCGGCGGCCAGCGTCGGGCTGCTGCGCTGCGCCGCGTCCACCAAGCCATCAAGGCGGGACGAGCCGTAGGCCCGCCACCAGTCAGGTGCGATGCGCTCGACCGTCTGAAAACGCTGCGCCCCACCCAGCGTGCCGGGGGCCGATGCGGTCTGCGCGGGCAAGGCCTCGCGGGTGTACTGCTGAACCGAGGGCGCCTTGGGCGTATGGAAATCGGGGCCGACCGTCGTGCAGCCGCCAAGCAGGGCGGCGCCAAGGGCAATCCATAAAACGCGAGGGGTCGCGGGCAAATTCTGCATAAGGCGGTCCGGAGAGGCGGAAGGCAATGGGGGAGACGAACCAGACGATTTTCACCGCGCTGTGCGCCCGGGAGCAGGGTGCTGGCGGATCAAAGGTCGGCTGATTCTAGGAGGCACTAGCGATTTCTGCCGGGTGCGCTCCCCCGATTGCATGGGACGAACGAGACGGATGCTAGGGGAGGACGATATGGCCGGGTTGCTTTACTATGCCAATGAATATCGCAAACACGCCACACAAATGCGCCACACAAACGCCGCTATGCCCCACACCGCGCCGACGTCCACTGATGGTGAATGCAGCAAGGCCGAGTTGCTCGACCGCATCAATCACCTGGGCGGCGCCGAGCTGATCGCGGTGAATGTGCGCAATCAGCTCGCCATGGACCCGCAGACCCATTGCCATGCCCGCGGCACGCTGTTTCTGCTCACCGAGGGTCTGGTCATCGTGGAAACCGCGCAGGGTCGCCAGCTTTCCCCCTCGCAGACCATCGGCTGGATGCCGCCCGGCGTGGAGCACGCGGTGCAGTCTTACGGGCCGACCGCGGGTTTCGGCGCCTTTCTCACGCCGCAGTTCTGCGGCGATCTGCCGGCCGAACCGACGAGCTACCCGGTCAACCCGCTGGTGGCGCTAGTGCTGCAAAAGGCGCTGAGCTGGCCGCACGACACCCCGCTCGATCTCACCCGCATGCGTCTGCTGCTGGTGCTGCTCGATGAATTACGCCAGTCGCCCGCCCGTCCGTTGCAACTACCCTGGCCGCAGGACGCCCGGCTGCTGAGCATCGCCCGCGCCCTGCTGGGCAATATTGCCAGCCCGCGCACCCTGGAGCAGTGGGCGCGCTGGGCCGACATCAGCGCCCGCTCGCTGAGCCGGAAATTCGTGCTGGAAACCGGCATGAGCTTCGCCCAATGGCGGCAATGGGCGCGGCTGACCCAGGCGCTGGAATGGCTGGCCACGGGCCGGGCGGTGAAGGATGTGGCGCTGTCTCTGGGGTATGACAGTGTGAGCGCCTTCATCAAGACCTTCCGCCAGGCGCTGGGCACCACGCCATCGGCCTACTTCCAGACGCAGCAGCGCAAGCAGGCGGCCTTGAGTCCTCGCGTCGCTGCAGATCAAGAGGCATAAGCTTCAAACGATTCGATCCTTGGATTTGCGCCAAATGCCCATTAGGCTTTGACCCACATTGGGCTTTGACCCATATCGACCGGAGACCTCCCCATGAAATTCGAAACCCTGGCCGTCCACGCCGGCTACAGCCCCGATCCCGTGACCCGTTCGGTCGCCGTACCCATTTACCAGACGGTGTCGTACGCCTTCGACGACACCCAGCACGGCGCCGACTTATTCGATCTGAAGGTCGCGGGCAATATCTACACCCGTATGATGAATCCGACCAACGACGTGCTGGAAAAGCGCGTCGCAGCGCTCGAAGGCGGCGTGGCGGCGCTGACGGTGGCTTCGGGCATGGCTGCCATCACCGCGGCGATTCAAACCCTGGCCGAGGCGGGCGACAACATCGTCTCCAGCAGCCGTTTGTATGGCGGCACCTACAACCTGTTCGCCCACACCTTTCCGCGGCAAGGGCTGGAGGTGCGCTTCGCCGACCCGCGCGACCCCGATGCCTTTGCCCAGCTGATCGACGCCCGCACCCGCGCGGTGTTTTGCGAAACCATCGGCAATCCGCTGGGCAATGTGACCGATATCGGCGCGCTCGCCGCGGTGGCGCACGCCCATGGCGTGCCGCTGATCGTGGACAACACCGTGCCCTCGCCCTACCTCTGCCGTCCGTTCGAGCACGGCGCCGACATCGTGGTGCACGCGCTGACCAAATACCTCGGCGGCCACGGCAACAGCATGGGCGGAGCCATCGTCGACTCCGGCAAGTTCGACTGGGCCGCGCACGCCGACCGCTTCAAGCTGCTGGTCGAGCCCGACGTGAGCTATCACGGTGTGAGCTACACAGCGCAGTTCGGAGCTGCCGCGTTCATCGCCCGCGCCCGCGTGGTGCCCCTGCGCAATATGGGCGCGGCGCTGTCCCCGCTCAACGCCTTTCTCATTCTGCAAGGCATCGAAACCCTGCCGCTGCGCATGGACCGCATCTGCGCCAACGCGCTGCACATCGCCACGCACCTGCAAAAGCATCCGCGGGTGGCCTGGGTGCGCTACGCCGGGCTGGTGGACCATCCCGATCACGACGTCGCCCAGCGCTTGATGCAGGGACGCGCCTCGGGCATCCTGAGCTTCGGGCTCAAGGGCGGCCGCGAAGCCGGGGCGCGTTTTCAGGATGCGCTCAAGCTGTTCACTCGGCTGGTCAACATCGGTGACTGCAAGTCGCTGGCCTGCCATCCGGCCACGACCACGCATCGCCAGCTCAACGCGCAGGAGCTGGCTGCTGCCGGGGTGAGCGAGGACATGGTGCGGCTGTCCATCGGCATCGAGAATCAGCAAGACCTGATCGCTGACCTGGATCAAGCGCTGGAGGCCAGCGGCCACTGATGTGCAGCGCTGCGGGCGGCTGTCGTCTGCGGCTATCGTCGGCGGCTGTCGTCAAATAGGCGGTCTGTTGCGTTAACCACGCACACATTTCATCGGAATCACGGGAGAGCAATATGTCATCCATTCCTCCGCAAGGGCCAGCCACGGCGGGAAAAGGCGTCTGGATCGCGGTTTTCGTCATGGGCGCCGTCATCGTGGCCTTGCTGGCCGCGGTGCTTTACAAGCTCAGCGATAGCTCGGGCAGCAAACCCGAAGTCGCCGCAGCCTCAGCGGTGGCCGCCCCCACCCAACCACTGGCCGCTGCGTCGCAACCGGCCAGCGCGCCGGTCGTGGCAACAGGCCTCGCCCCAAGGTCCGCCGCCGAATCGGCCCAGGCGCCCGCGCCTCAGCCTGTGGTCAAACAGCCCGTAGTCGCCCCGCAACCCTCCCGCGTGGCACAGCAGACGGCCGCGCCGCAGACCTTCGCGCCGCAACAGTTCGCTCCTCAACAAGTTGCACCGCAAACCGCGCCCGTTCCGGCCGCACCGCAGCAGCCCGTCTGCAATAACTGCGGCACGGTGACTGCGGTCACGCCGGTGCAGGTGCAGTCGCAGCAGACCAACCCGGTGGGCGTGATCGCTGGGGGACTCATCGGCGGCATCCTGGGCAATCAGGTCGGCGGCGGTGACGGACGCAAGCTGGCCACCGTGGCTGGCGCGATCGGCGGCGGCCTCGCGGGCAACGAAATCGCCAAACGGGTGGATGCGCAGACCGTCTACAACGTGCAAGTCCGCCTGGACAACGGTCAGGTACAGACGATGCAGCTCAAGGTCGCCCCGCCCGTGGGGCAGCGTGTGCAGATTGGCGCCGACGGCGGACTCAACCCGATTCAATAAAGTCTGCACGCTATTTCTTAACGGCCAAACACCGCCTGTTTACGGGGGGTCGCCACACTGTTCGCGGATGATTGACGGGAAAGATAGAGCGTTACAAAATGGGCTGAACTTTTTGCTTTTTTCCTGAACAGAACTGGTGCTACGTGGCTTGAGTTCATGCTCGATCCTGTGGCCCTCCAAGTTGCCCGGTAGTCTGCTCTACAGACTCTCCCCCCGATCCGGGCATTTCCAGCCAGGTGCGCAAAGCACCTGGCTTTTTTTTGTGCTCAGATCACTCCGATGCCAAGGCGCGGCGCAACTGCATGGCCTCGGCCAGATGGGGCAAACCGATGCGCTGCGAACCGGCCAGATCGGCGGTGGTGCGCGCCAGCCGCAGCACCCGATGCGCCGCACGCGAAGACCACCCCAGCCGGGTGATCGCCTGGCTCAGAAACGCGCTGCCGGCGGTGTCGAGGGCGCAGTGCAGATCGAGTTCAGCGCCCTGCAACTGGGCATTGAGTGCCCCTTGCCGCGCCTGCTGCCGATCAGCGGCTATGGCCACACGAGCGGCGATCTGCGCGCTGGTTTCGCCTTGCGGCAACTGCAGCAGCGCGTCAGGCGCAATAGCGCCGACTTCGACCTGAATGTCGATGCGGTCGAGCAAGGGGCCGGAGATACGCCCCTGATACCGCGACACCTGGTCGGGCGTGCAGCGGCAGGCCCTGGTGGCATGCCCCAGATAGCCGCAGGGGCAGGGATTCATCGCCGCGATGAGCTGAAACCGCGCCGGAAACTCGGCCTGCCGCGCCGCGCGGGAAATATGAATGCGCCCGGTCTCCAGCGGCTCGCGCAGGCTCTCCAGCACGGCGCGATCGAACTCGGGAAGTTCGTCGAGGAAAAGGACATTCTGGGTAGCCAAGGAAATCTCGCCGGGCCGGATCGTCCCCGCGCCGCCGCCCACCAGCGCCACCGCAGACGCGGTGTGGTGCGGGCTGCGCACAAAACGTCGCCCCCATTGTGTCGGATCGAAGCGTCCCACCAGACTGAGCACCGTCGCACTCTCCAGCGCCTGCGCGCGGGTCAAGGCGGGCAACAACCCGGCAAAGCGCTGCGCCAGCATGGACTTGCCGCTGCCCGGCGGCCCCACCATCAGCACATGATGCCCCCCGGCGGCGGCGATTTCCAGTGCGCGTTTCGCCGCGCTGTGGCCGCGCACTTCGGCCATGTCGGGGGCGTCGGCAGGCGCTGCCTCAACCTTGGCAGATGTGACCGGCTGCGCGGCGCCGTCCTGTTCGAGCAGATAGGCCACCACCTCCTGCAGATCACGAGCACCAAAAACAGCCGCGGCTTGCGCCAAAGCCGCCTCTTCGGCACTGGTTTGAGGCAAGACCAGACGAGGCTCAGCCGCCTCATCGCCCCCTTGCGCCCCCACAGCACACGCCATGGCCAACGCCCCCCGCGTGGGCCGCAACGCCCCGGTGAGCGACAACTCTCCTGCGAAAGTATGCCCCTGCAGACGCTGCGCCGGAATGAGTCCCTGCGCCGCCAGCAGTCCGATGGCGATGGGCAGGTCGAAGCGGCCGGACTCCTTGGGCAGATCGGCTGGCGCAAGGTTGACGACGATGCGCTTGTTCGACGGAAAACCCAGCCCGCTGTTAATCAGCGCGCTGCGCACGCGGTCACGCGCCTCGCGCACCTCGGCCTCAGGCAGCCCGACGATGGTAAAGCCGGGCAGACCGGGGGAGAGATGCACTTCCACCGTGACCGGTGGCGCCTCCATGCCCAGCAGTGCCCGGCTGGCGACTTGCGCCAGCGACATGGGCGCGGATCAGCGCCAGGCGTCTTCGGGCGACGCAGGCGCGCTCTGCGACCCGTTGTCCAGCCGGGCCTGCAGTTCGTGCACCTGGGCTTCGAGGGTATCGATCTGCTGGCGCGCGGCCAGCAGCATGCGCTGGGTGGCGTCGAACTCGTCGCGCGTCACCAAATCGAGCCGCCCCGCGGCGGAATGCGCCAGTGCACGCAAATTGCGCTGCGCATCGTGCAGCGGCGACTGTTCGATCAAGCGGCCGATCTGGTCGAAAAACGCGGTATTGCGTTGGCGAAAGCTGTCGTTCATGGTGGAACTCCTGAAATGACTCCTGGTGCGCATTGTGACCGATTTCCCCCGTCCGGCATGCGGCAGGCTATTGCGTTCTTGCGTCTTGCCAAGGATCGACCCGCCAAGATTCGCACCACTGGGGTGCATATTCATCAGGGCGCACATTATTGGTGCGTCAATTCGCTTCTCACAGAACGTAAAGCAAGTGACAACGATGTGACAGCCCCCACACAGACCTGGCACGAAAGCTGCTGATGCTCTCCGGCATTTCATGGTGGGCGTCTTGCCCGGCAGCACTCACAGGAGAAACTTGGATGAACAAAATCGCAATCGCCGCGGCCGTCGCCGCCGTTCTGGCCAGCTACGCGGGCGCAGCATCGGCACAAACCACCCCCGCCCCCGCAGCACCTGCCGCTCCCAGCCTGGGTGCGGTGCTCGCCGCAACCCCTGGCCTGAGCATTACCGGCTATGTCTACGGCACTTACGACTACTTCGACACCTCGTCGACCTTTCTGCGTGCCTATGACACCAAGCCCAATGGCTTCAATTCCAACGGCGCTGCCGCGACTGTGGCTTACCTGCCCAGCTCGGGTTTCGGTGGCCAAGTCACCGTGATCGGCGGCAACGACGCCAAGGCACTGAACGGCAGCAACTCGTTTTACCTGAACAACGCCTTCGTGCAATATGCCACCGGCGGACTGACCTTGATGGGCGGCAAGTTCGGCTCGCTGGCCGGCTTTGAGGTCACCAACCCAATGGGCAACGCCACGGTGTCGCGCAGCATCCTGTTCTGGGACATGGAACCCGGCTCGCTCACCGGCGTGCGCGCCAGCTACGCCGTGTCGCCTGCGCTGACCCTGATTGGCGGCGTGAACAACGGCTGGGTCAGCCCGCAGCCGAGCAACACCTCCAAGACCATTGAACTGGGCGCAAGCGGCAGCCCGAACTCCATGTTCTCCTATATGGCGGACTACTACCGCGGCCAGTCGCCGCTGTTCGGCGGCTCGACCAATGGCGTACTGCAACTGCTCGACCTCGTTGGCACCTTCAACGTCAACAGCGCGCTGACCCTGGGCGCCAACGTCGATCTGCTCTCCAAGGACGACGTGCCCCTGGCCAGCGGCGGCACCGGCACCGGCAAGTCCAACGGCCTGGCGCTGTATGCCACCTACGCGTTGACGAGCGAATGGGGCGTGGCAGCGCGTGGCGAATACGTCGATGACAAGGACGGCATGGTCTCCGGAACCAACGGCACCGCCAACAAGCTCAAGGAGCTGACTCTGGCGGTGAACTACACGCCGATGAAAAACGTCAAGCTGTCCGCCGAAGTGCGCCAGGACAAGTCCGACACCGCGATCTTCGCCAAAAAAGACGGCACCTCCACCACCAAGCAAAGCTCGCTTGAGTTGATGGCCGTTTACTCGTTCTGATCCCACGGGCCTGCGGGCCCATTGAAGGAGCCACACATGAAAATGATCACGGCCATCATCAAGCCGTTCAAGCTCGACGAGGTGCGCGAGTCCTTGTCGGGCATCGGGGTGACGGGCATCACCGTCACTGAAGTCAAGGGGTTTGGTCGGCAGAAGGGCCACACCGAGCTGTACCGCGGCGCGGAATATGTGGTCGATTTTCTGCCCAAGGTGAAGATCGAGGCGGCCGTGCCGGAAGCACTGGTCGAACGCACCATCGAAGCGATCGAAACCGCAGCGCGCACCGGCAAGATCGGCGACGGCAAGATTTTCGTCTCTGCGCTCGAACAGGTCGTTCGCATCCGCACCGGTGAAACCGGCGGCGACGCCCTTTGACCCTGCCTTTGACTCCCTCAACGAGGAATCCGACATGAAAAAAAGTCTCGCAATTCCCGCAGCGCTCGGCGCGATGCTGCTCGGCATGGGCAGCGCCTGGGCGCAGACCGCCCCGGCTGCTGCCGCGTCCAATCCGGCCGCCTTCATCAACTCCGGCGACAACGCCTGGATGCTGACCTCCACCGCGCTGGTGCTGATGATGACCATTCCCGGTCTGGCGCTGTTCTACGGCGGCATGGTGCGCAAGAAAAACGTGCTCGCCACGCTGATGCAGAGCTTCGCCATCACCTGTCTGGTGACGGTGCTGTGGATGATCATCGGCTACAGCCTGGCGTTCACGCCGGGCAACGGGTTCATCGGCGGATTGAGCCGGTTCTTCCTCAACGGCATGGGCCTGGATTCGGCCAACCCGCTGGCGCCGACCATCCCTGAGTCGACCTATATGACTTTCCAGATGACCTTCGCCATCATCACCCCGGCGCTGATCGTTGGATCGTTTGCAGACCGCATGAAGTTCTCGGCGCTGCTGTGGTTCATGGGCATCTGGCTGCTGGCCGTGTACGCCCCGATCGCTCACATGGTGTGGGGTGGCGGCTTCCTCGGCGGCGACGGCGTGCTTGACTACGCTGGCGGCACCGTGGTGCACATCAACGCCGGTATCGCCGGTCTGGTGGCTGCGCTGGTGATGGGCAAGCGCATCGGCTACGGCAAGGAAGCCATGCCGCCGCACAACCTCGTGCTGACCATGATCGGCGCCTCGCTGCTGTGGGTGGGCTGGTTCGGCTTCAACGCCGGTTCCGCCGTAGCGGCCAGCGACCGTGCCGGCATGGCCATGGCCGCCACGCAGATCGCCACTGCCGCTGCCGCACTGGGCTGGATGTTCGCCGAGTGGATTGCCCGCGGCAAGCCCACCATCCTGGGCATCACCTCCGGCGCGGTTGCCGGCCTGGTGGCCATCACCCCGGCGTCCGGCTTTGTCGGCCCTGGCGGCGCGCTGGCCATCGGCCTGATCGCTGGCGTGGTGTGCTTCTGGACTGCGGTCTATATGAAGGAAATGATCGGCTATGACGACTCGCTCGACGCCTTCGGCGTGCATGCCATCGGCGGCATCGTCGGCGCCATGCTCACCGGCGTGTTCGCGGTCAAGGCCATCGGCGGCACCGCCGGCGCCCTGGAAGGCAATATGGCCCAGATCCTGATCCAGGCCAAGGGCGTGGGCTTCACCATCGTCTACGACGCCATCGTCACCTTCATCATCCTCAAAGTCATCGACATGGTCATCGGCCTGCGCGTCACCGAAGAGCAGGAACGTGAAGGTCTGGACATCAGCCTGCACGGCGAGCAAGTGCTGTAACGGGGTTTTTTCCTCCGGACGGTTTGGCAGCAGGAGTGCTGCCGGATCGGAAGGCGTCTCCTCATCCCTACCCCGGGATGTTCCAACCGCCCCCTCGGGGGCGGTTTTTTCTTTTGGATGATGGAATAAGCCGCGATCGCAGGCGTCTATGCCATGTCACCCACCCCAACCGGAGTTCCGAGATGCACGCCTTGCAACGCTTCACCCCCCACCTGTCGGCCGCCTTCGCGCTGTCCGCGCTGAGCCTCACTCCTCTGGCCCATGCCGCCGAAGCCCCAGCTGAAGCCGCACGCGCCCACATCGCGGCGATTGCCGCGGGCCATGTGGACGCTATCACCGCCAGCTACGGCCCGGACGCCGTGCTCGAATGGGTCGGCGGCCCGCTCGATGGCCGCTACGCCGCAGCCGACGCCATCAAGACCACCTGGACCAAGTTCACCAAGGCCAACGGCCCGCTCACCGCGACGATCGACCACCTGCAGGAGGCCGCCAATCCCAACGGCGCCACCGTCACGGCCGATGTCGTGTTCCAGGGCAAGGCGGCGATTCCGGTGCGCTATGTGCTCACCTACCGCGACGGCAAGCTGGTCGATGAAATCTGGCAGATCGATCCCAAACTCGCTGCCAAGGGCGGATACTGATCGTTAGCGCACGCACGCATCCATTCCCGCCGTCATGGCCGACCGTCACCAACTGCTGACCGAGCAGATCCCGCACCTGCGGCGATATGCCCGCGTGCTCCACGCCGGGCGCATGGCCGACGCCGACGATCTGGTTCAGGACACGCTGGAGCGCGCCGTCAACAAATGGGGGCTCTGGCGCGGGGTGGGCAGTGTGCGGCCCTGGCTGTTCTCCATCATGCACAACCTGTTCGTCGATCACTGCGCCGTGCGCAATGCGCAGGCCACGGAGTCTCTGGACGTTCTGCCAGACGCCGCCCATCCGGCGCAAGCCGCAACGCAAGAGCTGCACCTCGAAGCCCTCGAACTGCTGGCCGCCCTGCAACGCCTGAGCGTGCCCTTGCGCGAGGTGTTGCTGCTGGTGGCCGTGGAAGGACTCAGCTATACGGAGGCGGCCAAAGCGCTCGGCGTGCCCACCGGCACGGTGATGTCACGCCTGTCGCGCGCCCGCAGCCAGCTCTGGCAACTCACCAACGGTGAAGGAGCGCAGCGCCCTGCCCTGCGCGTCATCGATGGGCAAAGGAGTGTGGGATGAATCCGCAACGCCCCGACCGCGACACCCTCATGGCCTACGCCGACGGCCAGCTCGACGCGGCCCGCAGCGCCGAGGTTGAGCGCTATTTGGAATACGAAGCCCGGCTGGCCCTGAATGGCGATGTGCCACCGCACGGCGCGCGAAGCTCCGTGAGCGCGGAAATCGCCGCCCTGCAGGCGCAGAACCTGGCGCTGCGCGAGGCACTCGCTCCCATGCTCGACGAACCGGTGCCCGCGCGCCTGTTGCAGCCTCTCGCGCCGCCTGCGCGCCCCTGGGCACGCGCGGCAGTCGTGGCGTTGTGGATCGGCGTGGGCGCGGCGGCCGGCAGCCTCGCCACCCGGGAGGCGCTGCAGCAAAACGGCCCCGTGGTCACCGCGCAGAACGAAGGCATGCAGCACTTCGTGCATCAGGCCGAACTCGCCTACGCCGTCTACACCCCGGACGCGCGCCGCCCAGTGGAAGTGCGCGAAGGCAGCGATCTGACCACCTGGCTGTCGCGCCGCCTGCAGCGACCCATCGTGGCGCCCGACACCCTGCCCGGCGGCCTAGTGCTCATGGGCGGCCGCCTGCTGCCCGGCATGCCGGGCAAGCCCGCCGCACAGCTCATGTACCAAGACGCGCAGGGCCACCGCGTCACGGTCTATCTGCGCGGCATGGCCAAGCCCACCGCCGAGATTTCATTTCGCATCGTGCCCGGAAAGCAAGCGTCCACCTTCTATTGGGTGGATCGCCAATGGGGCTACGCGCTGACCGGCGATCTGCCCCGCGCCCAATTGCTCGACGCGGCACGCGTGCTTTATCAGCGCTACACCGCCGACGATCCACCCGCCCTGCCGGGCTCCACAGCCACGCCGCAAGCCTGACCGCGCGACGCAGCTTTCAATTCCCCTCGCCCTGCAGACCGACGCTACGGCGTCGATCGACCAGGTTTTTTTCGACGTTCAGGAGTGCTCATGACCCAACCCACCTCACCCAACTCGTCCGCTGCTCAAACCCCCGACGCCGGACGCCGCGCCCTGCTGCGCACCAGCCTGCTCGGCGCCGGCTTGCTACTGGCCTCAGCCACGCCGCTGGCCCTGGCGGACAACGCCCCGTCGCTCAAGGTGTACGGCCCGGGCGGGCCGGCGCCCGCCATGAAGGAAGCGGCCACGGCCTTCGAGAAAGCCACGGGTATCAAGGTCGACGTCACCGCCGGCCCCACCCCGAAGTGGATCGACGCCGCCCGGGCCAACGCCGACCTGATCTTCTCGGGATCGGAAACCATGATGAGTGACTTCGTCACCGCCATGAACGGCCAGCTCGACAGCGCCGACGTCATTCCGCTCTACCTGCGGCCGCTCTCCGTTCTGGTGCGCCCGGGCAACCCCAAGCACATCACCGGCTTCACCGATCTGTTCAAACCCGGCGTCAAGGTGCTCGTGGTCAACGGCGCCGGACAGAATGGCGTCTGGGAAGACGCCGCCGGTCGCCTGGGCGACATCCGCAACGTGCGCGCGCTGC
The DNA here is from genome assembly GCF_900634595.1 of Thiomonas sp. OC7. NCBI lineage: Bacteria > Pseudomonadati > Pseudomonadota > Betaproteobacteria > Burkholderiales > Thiomonas > Thiomonas sp. OC7. The sequence goes on from NZ_LR131953.1 coordinate 1,509,350, forward strand.
GCAAAAACATCGTCGCCTATCCAGCCAACAGCGCGCTGGCCCGCCAAGCCTGGATCGACCAACCCGACATCGACGCCTGGCTGATCTGGAACATCTGGCAAGTCTCCAACCCCAAGCTGGCCGAACAGGTGGCGGTGGAAGAGCCTTACCGCATCTACCGCGACACGGGCATCGCCCCGACCACGCGCGGCAAACAGCTGCCCGCCTCGCAGCAGTTCATCGCCTTTTTGCAGAGCCCGCAAGGCGCGACGATCTTTCAGCGCTGGGGCTGGACGACGAACGGCGCCTGAACCGGGGCAGATGCGGGAGCTCAGCGCGTTTGCGCTGCGTCTGCAAGAATCGGGGCTGTCCCCGCTTTTGCAAACTGAACAATGATCCCGCATCTCATCACCTCCTCGGGCGATCCCGTCCTCGAACTCGAACAGCGCATTCTGGAGGCGCAGCCCTCCATCGAGCGCTGGTTCCGCCTCGAATGGATGGAGCACACGCCGCCGTTCTACAGCTCGGTCGATCTGCGCAACGCCGGCTTCAAGCTCGCGCCGGTCGATACCAACCTTTACCCCGGTGGCTTCAACAATCTCTCCCCGGAGATGATGCCGCTGGCGGTGCAGGCGGCGATGGCGGCCATCGAGAAAATCTGCCCGGAGGCCAAGAACCTGCTGGTGATTCCCGAGAACCACACGCGCAACACCTTCTACCTCGAAAACGTCCACACCCTGATGCGCATCTTCCGCCAGGCTGGGCTGAACGTGCGCCTCGGGTCGCTCGACGAGACAGTCACCGAGCCCATGCACCTCAAGCTGCCGTCGGGCGGCGAGCTGGTGGTGGAGCCGCTGATCCGCAACAAACTGCGCCTCGGGCTGAAGGACTTCGACCCCTGCACCATCCTGCTCAACAACGATCTGTCGGGCGGCATCCCCCCCATCCTGCAGGGTCTGCACGAGCAATACCTGCTGCCGCCGCTGCATGCCGGCTGGGCGGTGCGGCGCAAGTCCAAGCACTTCCACGCGTATGACGATGTGGCGAAAAAATTCGCCAAGCTCATCGGCGTCGATCCGTGGATGCTCAACCCCTACTTCGCCCAGTGCGGCAAGGTCAACTTCCACGAGCGCCACGGTGAAGACTGTCTGGCCGAAGCGGTCGACAGCGTGCTGACCAAGGTGCGCAAGAAGTACAAGGAATACGGCATTCAGGAAAAGCCCTTCGTCATCGTCAAGGCCGACGCCGGCACCTATGGCATGGGCGTGATGACCGTGCGCGACCCCAGCGAAGTGAAAGACCTCAACCGCAAGGCCCGCAACAAAATGAGCGTGGTCAAGGAAGGGATGGAAGTCAGCGAAGTGCTGATTCAGGAAGGCGTGCCCAGCGTCGAGCGGCTGCAAGAGGCCGTGTGCGAGCCGGTGGTGTACATGATGGATCGCTATGTGGTGGGCGGTTTCTACCGCGTGCACGCCGACCGCGGGCCGGATGAGAACCTCAACGCCCCCGGCATGCACTTCGTGCCGCTGGCATTCGAGGAACAGTTCAACGTCACCCACCCGGAAGCGGCCCCCGGCACCAACGGACCGAACCGCTTCTATATGTACGGCGTGATCGCCCGGCTGGCCATGGTGGCCGCCAGCTACGAGTTGGAGCGCACCGACCCCGAGACCGAGCTGGGCTGAACCCCGGCCCGACAACATCATGCAACTGCTGTTCATCGCCGACCCGATCGCGTCCTTCAAGATTTACAAGGACACCACCTTCGCCATGATGCGCGAGGCGCAGGCGCGCGGCCATGTGCTCTGGATGTGCGAAGCCGCCGATCTGCACTGGAGGGGAGGGAACTCCTCCACAACCACCGTTCCGACGGGTGGGGAGGAGGCGATTGCAGCGCCAGTCACCGCCGTCTGCCGCCGCATCGAACTCACCGGGGCCACGTCGGGGCACGACTGGTACCGCGTGCTCGACCAGCGCCCGCTGGCCTTGCGCGAGGTGGATGCGGTACTCATGCGCAAAGACCCGCCCTTCGACAGCGAATATTTCTACGCCACCCATCTGCTGCAGCAGGCCGAGCGCGAAGGTGCGGCGGTGTTCAACAGCCCCCGGGCGCTGCGCGACCACCCGGAAAAGCTCGCCATTCTGGAGTTTCCACAGTTCATCACCCCTACCCTGGTCAGCAGCCGCGCGGCCGAAATCAAGGCGTTCTACGGCGAGCATGGCGACATCATCCTCAAGCCGCTCGACGGCATGGGCGGCACGGGCATCTTTCGCCTGCGGCAGCAGGCCGACGGCAGCCCCGATCCCAACCTCAACGTGGTGATCGAAACCCTCAGCGCCTTTGGTGCCACCACCGTGATGGCGCAGCGCTTCGTGCCCGCCATTGCGCAGGGCGACAAGCGGGTGCTCATCATCGACGGCGAGCCTGTGCCTTACTGCCTGGCGCGCATTCCGCAAGGCGGTGAGACACGCGGCAATCTGGCCGCTGGCGGATTGGGCGTGGCGCAACCGCTCTCAGAGACCGACTGGGCCATCGCCCGCGCGCTGGGGCCGGTGCTGGCCGCGCGCGGCCTGCTGCTGGTGGGCATCGACATCATTGGCGACAAGCTCACCGAGATCAACGTCACCAGCCCCACCTGCTTTCAGGAAATTACCCAGCAATCCGGCTGCGACGTGGCCGCGCGCTTCATCTCCGCGCTCGAAGCCGCCGTCACCCGAACCCGCACCTATTGACGCCGCGGGCGCGCGGTGGGCGACAATCCGCCCATCATGCCGATGCCGCAAACCCGTTCCGCCCGCATCCTGATGGCAGCCTTGCTGCTGACCCTCGCGGGGGTCACCGCCGCGCTGTATATCGCCCTGCATCAGCCCTGGCTGGGGCTCACCCTATCGTCCCGCGTCGATGCGTACAGCCCGGGCATCGAGGTGTTGCAAGTCGCCGGCAACGGCCCTGCCGCCGCCATCGCTAAAGGCTCGCGCCTGTTGTCGATCAGCGCCAGCGGGCAGCGCGTGGCCCTGCAGCCCAGCGACCTGATCGAAGAGCCTGACTATTTCGACACTTACGCCGAAGTCGAGCGCTTCTTTCAGCGTCAAACGCAGATCGCCGCGCTGCAGGCCCGTCCCCTGCTGCTGAGCTGGCAAGACCCTGCCGGACAGGTCTTCGAGCAGACCGTCGCGCCCCTGCCCAGCCGTCCGCTCGCCAGTCTGCCTTTGGTGTTCTGGTTCCAGTTGCTCTGCGGCGGCGTGGCCCTGCTCGTCGGCGCCTGGGTCTATGCGCTCAAACCCAAGAGCTGGCCGGGACGGTTGCTGGCGCTCTCCGGGCTGCTGTTTCTGCCTAACACTTACTCGGCCGCGATCTACAGCACCCGCGAACTGGCGCTGCCCGGCGGTCTGTTCGAGCTACTTTCGGCCGTCAATCATCTGGGGGCGCTGGGGTTCGGCGGCGCATTGGCCACGCTGTTTCTGGTGTACCCAGCGCGACTGGCGGCAGCGAAGTGGCTCTGGCCCGTGCCCATCATCGTGGTGGGCTGGTGGGCGATGGATGCCGCGCGTCTGGCGCCCAATGTGAGCTGGGGGGTACGCATTCCGCTGTTGCTCGAAATCCTGCTGGCCGTGGCGCTGGCCGTGGTGCAGTGGCGGCGCAGCGCCATTCGCGCCGCCGACCGCGCCGCGCTGCGCTGGTTCATGCTCTCGGCCATGCTGGGCGCGTTCACCTTTGTCGTCTTCACCTTCGGTTCGAGGATGATCGGGGTGTTCACGCCGATGCAGCAGGGCTATGCCTTCGGTTTTTTTCTCGCCATGTACCTCGGCCTGGCGCTGGGGGTCGGGCGCTATCACCTGTTCGACCTCGACCGCTGGGCCTACCGGCTGCTGCTCTGGGTGCTAGGGCTGGGGCTGATCATCGTGCTCGACATGCTGCTGGTGCTGTTGCTGAACTGGCGCCACGATATGTCGCTGATTCTCACGCTGCTGCTGGCCGGGCTGCTGTATCTGCCGATGCGGCAATGGCTGTGGGGCCGCATGATGCAGGGCGAGTTGCCGCCCATCGACAAGCTGCTACCCGAGATCATTTCGGTGGCCTTCACCGCGCAGACGCTGGAACGCGAGCGCCGCTGGCTCGGCCTGCTCGACCGGCTATACCAGCCGCTGCACAACCTGCCGATGCAGCGAAGCGAGGCCGACACCGGCCCCGGTCTGGCGCAGGACGGATTGGAGCTGCGCATCGCCCCGGCTGGCGGCTTGGCCGCGCGCCGTCTGCAGGGTCGCAGCGCTGGTCAGCGCCTGTTCACCGTGACCGACGCCGACCTGGCCACCTCGCTCGTGACCCTGTTCAACCAGGCTGCGGCGGGCCGCGACGCGCTGGAGACCGGCGTACAGCAAGAGCGCGACCGCATCGCCAGCGATCTGCACGACGACATCGGCGCCAAGCTGCTCACCCTGCGGCATCTGGTGCACGGCGAGCGCGAGCAGGCCATGCTGATGACCACCATCGACCAGTTGCGTGCCATCGTGCGCGGGCTGCGGCAGGCGGTGCAGCCGTGGGAAGAGTTCGCCGCCGACATCCGCTCGGAAACCGCGCAACGCCTGGCCGCCGCCGGCATGGCGCTCGACTGGCCGCCGCCGCTCATCGGCGGGCTCAACGCCGCTCGGCTGCCCCCTCAAGACGCCGCGCAGCAATACCACCTGCGCGCCCTGCTGCAAGAGGCGGTGAGCAACGCCATACGCCACGCCCGCGCCAGCCGCGTTTCCGTGCGACTGAGCATCGTCGATACAACCCGCATGCGGCTGGACGTTTTCGACGACGGCATCGGCATCGACCCGCAGCATGCCACCACCGGACATGGCCTCACCAGCATGCAGATCCGAGCCCGCGCCCTGGGCGGCCAGATCGCCTGGCGCCGCAATATCGACCGCGTACCGTCCAGCGCGCCCTCGGGCAAACCAGCGGAAAGCACCGCGCCGCCTTCGGGTCACGGCACCTGGGTGGAACTGGTGTTTCCCCTTGGGCCTGTTCACCCTATTTAGTCGCCTGTCACAACAAAGTCGATCCGGCCGCGCACAATGCGCCTCATTCAGTTTTTCAGAGCGCCGGTTTCGTTATATGTTTTTCCTAACCGTTCGATTGTGACAATCGATTGGATCAATTTTCGGGTTTTCCCTAGACTTCTTTCTCAACGGCATGCCCGCCGTATGTTTTCTTCTCACCACAAGGAGCTCAACCATGGAACAAACCACTGAAAATTTCGGCCTGCCCCGCCTCAACGAGCCCGCGCCCAACTTCAACGCCGTCACCACCCACGGCCCCCGCACCCTGGCCGACTACAAGGGCAAGTGGCTGATCCTGTTCTCGCACCCGGCCGACTTCACCCCGGTGTGCACCACCGAGTTCATGGGTTTCGCGCGTGAAGCCGAGACCTTCAAGTCGATGAACTGCGAGCTGCTCGGCCTGTCGATCGACTCCATCTTCGCCCACCTGGCCTGGGTGCGTTCGATCAAACAGCACTTCGGCGTGGACATTCCCTTCCCCATCATCGAAGACCTGAAGATGGAGGTCGCCCGCGCCTACGGCATGATCCACCCCGGCGCCGCCGACACTCAGGCCGTGCGCGCCACCTTCTTCATCGACCCCAACGGCATCCTGCGCGCCATGGTGTACTACCCGATGAGCAATGGCCGCTCGATCAACGAGTTCGTGCGTCTGCTGCAAGCCTTGCAGACCAGCGACAAGCACGGCGTGGCCACGCCGGAAGCCTGGTGCCCGGGCGACAAGGTCATCGTGCCCCCGCCCAAGACCTCCGCCGCCGCTGAAGAGCGCGTGAGCAAGGGCGCGGCGCAAGGCATGGAAGTGACCGACTGGTACTTCTCCAAGAAAACGCTGTAATTCATCAACGGGAACTCCCCGTTGCCTGAAGACCCAAGCCCCGGCCCGCCGGGGCTTGGGTTTTTGTTTTGCGCAAAGGCCGCAAGAAACGAGGGCGCGGCAAGCAAGCGTTTGCAGCCTGACTTCCTTAAGATGCGGGTCATGGATGCAACGACTCAGTCCCCCTTCTCCCCGTCCGAGACCGGACGCAAGATTCCGGTCTCGGTGCTGGTGGTGATTCACACTCCCGCACTCGATGTGCTGCTGATCGAGCGCGCGCTGCAGCCCGGCTTCTGGCAAAGCGTGACGGGCAGCATCGACGCCCCTGGCGAACCCCTGATGGACACCGCCCTGCGCGAAGTGGCCGAAGAAACCGGCATCCAGGTGGGCGGCAGCGCCGTGCCCCTATCCGCGCTGCGCGATTGGCGGCTGGCCAATGTGTACGAAATCTATCCGCTATGGCGGCATCGCTACCCGGCGGGCATCTGGAAAAACACCGAGCATGTGTTCAGCCTCGAAGTGCCCGCAGGCACTCCTGTCACCCTGGCCGCACGCGAACACCGCGCATGGGTCTGGCTGCCGTGGCAGGAGGCGGCCAAGCGCTGCTTTTCGGCCTCGAACGCCGACGCGATCCGCCAGTTGCCGCGGCGCTTTCCTTCGCGCTGAACAGGCCCGGTCATGGAACTGCGCGTCGCCTCCTACAACATTCACAAAGGCGTGCTCGGCCACGGCCCGGCCAAGCGCGCCAGCATTCTGGAGTTGCAGACGGCGCTGCAGGGGCTTGAGCCCGATCTGGTTTTTCTGCAGGAGGTGCAGTTTTTGCATCAGCGCAACGCGCGCCTACTGAGCGGTTGGCCCGCGCTGCCGCAGCACGACTTTCTGGCGCAGGCGCTGAACATGCACGCGGCCTACCGCACCAATGCCTGCACCCGGCATGGTGAGCATGGCAATGCGCTGCTCTCGCGCTATCCCATCATCGACATCGCCCACTGCGATGTATCGGACCACCGCTTCGAGCAACGCGGCCTGTTGCATGTGCAGGTGGCGCTGCCCAAGGGCGGGCCGCTGCACTGCATCGTGGTGCATTTCGGGCTGTTTGCCGCCAGCCGACAGCGCCAGACCGATCGTCTGCTCGACTACATCGCGGCGCGGGTGCCCGCGCAGGCGGCGCTCATCGTCGCGGGCGATTTCAACGACTGGCACGGCCGCATCGGCCCGCAACTGCTGCAGCAAGGCCTGGTCGATGTGAGCGAGCCGCCGCTCAAGACCAATGGCAAGACCTCGTGGCGCAAGCGCGTGCGCACCTATCCCGCGCGGCTGCCGCTGATGCCGCTCGACCGCATCTACGCCCGCGGTCTGAGTGCCAGCGAAATCGGTCTGGGCTGGGGTCGCGCCTGGGCCCGGCTGTCCGACCACGCGCCGCTGCTGGCCTCGCTGCGCTGCGACCAGCCAGACTGCCCCGAGTCGCCCCTGCCCGACCCGGCCGCCGCTGCGTCTGCGCCCATCGCAGCGTGAGCGCGTAGCCCGAGCGCCGCCCCTTGCCTGCCCCGTCCTTGCAAGCCGACACGCTGCCCCACCCTCTCGATGAACCGCTGCGCTGGACCGGCGGCGCCGCCCCGCGGCTGCTGCCCTACGGCAGCGCGCTATTCCCGGCCATGCAACAGGCCATCGAACAGGCTCGCGAAAGCATCTGGCTGCAGACCTACATCTTTCATACCGACGAGGCCGCAATGACTCTGGCCAGCGCGCTGTGCGATGCCGCGCGGCGCGGGGTGCAGGTGCGGGTGCTGGTGGACGGGCTGGGTTCGAGCCGCAGTGTCGAAGCGCTCTCCGGCCGCTTCACCGAAGCCGGGGTGGAGTTCATGGTGTTTCGTCCCTGGCGCAAATGGCTCGATGTCGTGCAGCGGGGTCGCTGGCGGCGGTTGCACCGCAAGCTGTGCGTGGTGGACGCGCACACCGCGTTCATCGGCGGCATCAACCTCATCGACGACCGACTCGATATTCACCACGGCTGGAGCGCGCAGCCCCGGCTCGACTATGCGGTGCAATACCACGGCCATCTCGCGCGCCAGACGCAGTGGGTGATGCAGCGGCTGTGGCTGCGCACCGTGCTCACCGGCAGCCTGCAGCGCCGTCTGCGCAAACTGCCCGGCCCCGGCGTGTTCGACACCTCGCCCAACCGCCGCGCCTACTGGCAGGAACTGCTGGACTGGGGCAGCGACATGCCCGTAGCCGACGAAGACGGCGCGCCACTGCCGCCCAGCAGCGCCACAGCGACCGCGCCCCGCACACCCGCACCCCGCCCCACCCCGCAGACCCTCGCGCAAAGCCTGGCCGCGCTGGTGGTGCGCGACAACTTCTCGCAACGCCGCGCCATCGAGCACAGCTACATCCGCGCCATCAACCGCGCCCGCAACCGCGTGCTCATCGTCAGCCCCTACTTCTATCCGGGGCTGGAGTTTCGCCAGGCGCTGAAAAATGCAGCGGCACGCGGCGTGCGCGTCGAGCTGCTGTTGCAAGGCCGTATCGATTACCGCATGGCGGCGTGGGCGGCGCGCGCGCTCTACGGCGAAATGTTACGCGCCGGGGTGCATATCTATGAATACACCCCCGCCTACCTGCACGCCAAGGTGGCGGTGGTCGATGCCGACTGGGCCACGGTCGGCAGCTCCAACATCGACCCGCTGTCGCTGCTGGTCAATCTCGAAGCCAATCTCGCCGTGCTCGACCGCGCCTTCGCGCTGGAACTGGGTGCGCATATCGAAAGCCAGATCGCGCAGTCCCTGCCCATCAACACGCCCGACCGTCTGCGCACGCGGGCGCCGTGGTGGCTGCGGCCGTTCGTGGCCGTCGCCGCGCGGGCCTTTGTCGCCCTGGCCGGTGGGGTGAAAAACGAATATTAGCCCCCCCGAAAGCCGCGCTGCACGCGGCTCTCCCCCCTGGGGGCAACGAAACACTTGGGGCGGCCCGGCGTGTTTCTTAGGCTCCCCCTTGGGACGATTCGCCGCACACGCAGTTGCGCCCCATCTGCTTGGCGCGGTAGAGCGCCCAGTCGGCGCGCACCAGCACATCGGCGGTGCGCTGATCGCCTGAGCGCGACTGGGTCATGCCGATGCTGACCGTGAGCGCCACTGCCTCGCCCTCGGCCAAGGCGATGGCCTCAGCGCTGACCGCAGCGCGCAGGCGCTCGGCGATCTGCCCCGCCTCGGCCTCGTCCGCGCCGTCAAGAATCAACAGAAACTCCTCGCCGCCCAGCCGTCCGAAAAAATCGCGGCTGCGCTTTTCGTCCTCGATGATCTGGACGAAGCGACACAGCACCCGGTCGCCCGCGGCGTGGCCGAAGCCATCATTGATGCGCTTGAAATAGTCGAGATCGAGCAACAGCACCGACAGCGACGCCTTGCGCTGCAACAACCGCTCGAGAATACCCAGAATGCTGGAGCGGTTGTGGATGCCGGTCAGGCTGTCGAAGGTCGCCAGATGTTCGAGCCGACGCTCCAGCGCCTTGCGCTCGCTGATGTCGCGCCAGATGCCTTCGACCCCGGCGTATTGGCCCTGCTCGTCGCGCAAGGCCTGGGTGCTGATGGAGATGTCGATGATCACCCCATCCTTGCGCCGCATGCGGCCCGGAAAATCATGCACCGCACCGTGCTGGCGAATCTCGGCCACCAGGGCGTCGCGCTCCGACAGATCGGGATAGAACGCCGCAGCGGGCAGGCCGATGATTTCCTCGGCGGTGTAGCCCAGCACGTTCTTCACCGCCGGGCAGACGTAGCGGGTGATGCCCTGGGCATCAGTGCGGTAGAACACATCCTGCATGGTGTTCATCATGCGCTGGAAGTCTTCGTCGGTCTGGCGCAGACGCTGCTCCATCGCGGCTCGCTCGGTCATGTCGAGAAAGGTCGCCAGCACCGCACGTTCATCGTCCACCACCACGATGGCGCTGCTCATGGCCAGCATCAGCGGCTGGCCGTCGCAGGTATAGGCGCGAATTTCAGTGACCGGGTTGATGCCGCCACCCTCGGCGTGACGCAGCCGCGCCAGCGCGCGGTGCAGGTCGAGCGGGTGAATGAAGACATCGACCTCGCGCCCGATGACGTCGGACGGCTGGCGCGCCCGCAACAGCCGCAGCGCTGCGGGGTTGGCGTAACGCACGGTATCGCCCACCAGCATCGCTACACAGGCCGGCAACTGGTCGATCCATTCTGCGCTGGGGCGACCCGCCTGGTCGGGGTCAGTCATGACGAACTTCAGGCGCCGGATGCGTAACCCGGTCTGGATGGCTTGGGGCGTGCATGATGGGTTCCACTCTGCGATGGGTATGAGAAAACAGGTTAGCACTGCGCAGAGCGCATGGTCCGGCGGGCTGATCTCATATGCCCTGCGGTTGGATGCGCATGACAACTCTGTATTTCCGTTTTCGCCGCCAGACTTCCAGAATGCAGTGCATGAACACGCCGTCCCCCGCCCCTTCTTCTCTTCAGCCCCCTCGCCGTTCCGCCTGGTCACGTCTGTGCCGCATCTGCGCCCTGGGCTGGCTGCTCGCCGCCTGGGCCTTGCAACAAGGCGTCAGCGCAGCGCCATCCGAGCCATCCGCGCCGGGCGCGGCGCAGACTTTCGGTCCGCTGATCTCGGCGCAAGCCCTGGCCACTCAACCTACGCAGGTGCGCATCATCGACCTTCGCGATGATGCGGCAGCGGCCAACGTGGCGCACATTCCCGGAGCACTTCCCGCGCCCTATGCCGACTGGCGTGGCCCCTCCAACAATCCGGGCCAGCTCTTGCCGCTGCCTCGGTTCACCGCTCTCGTGCGGCGACTGGGCCTGAACGCGGAAACCCCCGTGGTGCTCGTCGCCACCGGGGATGATCCCAGCGATTTCGGCGCACCCGCCCGCGTGTACTGGACGCTCAAATGGCTGGGACTGAAGCATCTCGCCATTCTCAACGGCGGCATGACCGCCTGGCAGGCCGCCGCGCTGCCGCTCACCCGCCAGCCCACGCCCGCACCGACGCCCAGCGCGTTCACCCCGCAACTCGACGACGCCCTGCTCGCCACCCGGTCCGAGGTGGCGCGCGATCTCGGTCACCCCCGCACGCTGCTGCTGGATGCCCGCCCCAAGGCTTTCTACCTGGGCCGCGAAAAAGCCCCCGCCGCAAGTCGCCCCGGCACCCTGCCCGGCGCGCTGGACTTCGACAATCTGCGCTGGTTTGAGCCGGGCAGCGGCGCCCTGCCCGCTGTGTCCACGCTGCAGCGAATCGCTGCTCAGTTGCCACAGCAGCCCGGCGCCGTGCAGACCGTCTCGTTCTGCAATACCGGCCACTGGGCCGCAACCAACTCGTTCGTGCTGTCCGAAGTTCTGCACCGCCCGCATGTGGCGCTCTACCCCGGCTCGATGGTGGACTGGTCGCGCGCCGACGCCCCCATGGCGCATGTCCCCACCCGCTGGCAGCAACTCCGGCAGCAACTGGAACAGACATGGCAAGCGCTCTGAGCTCAACGCATCACACCGCAGCAGCGCAGACGACACACCCAGCACAACGCCGCCTTAGCCGCAGCCTGTTGATGCTCAGCGGTCTGGCCGGGTTTGCCGCCATCATCTGGCTGGTCGGCTGGCGGCAGGGTCTGCTCTGGCTGATCGGTCTGGGCTATGGCGTGCTGCTTTCGGCGGCCGCCTTCGGCTTCACCACCGGCTGGAGGGTATGGATGACTCGGCGCGACCCCATAGGGCTTTGGACGCAATTCGTCGGCATCGCGGTGGCCATGCTCATCAGCGTGCCTCTGCTGGCCGCGCAGCCCGCGCTGCAGGGCGCCGACGGGCCGCTTTCCATTAGCCTGCTGATAGGCGCCTTCGTGTTCGGCGCCGCCATGCAGGTCGCCGATGGCTGCGGCTCGGGCACTTTGTACAAGGCCGGGCTCGGTCATCCGGTGAGTCTTGCCGTGCTGCCAGCGTTCGTGTTCGGCAGCTTTCTCGGCGCGGCGCAACTTCCAGCCTGGCTATCGCTGGGCGCTCTGCCGCCGGTCAATCTGGTGCACCGCCTCGGGGCCGCCGAAACGCTGATCGTCCAGCTTGCGGCCCTCGCCCTGCTGGCCGCGTTGTTGTGGAGGTTTCGCGCCACGCAACCTTCACGCTGGCGCGGGCCTGCGGTGTGGTGGGCCGCCATCGGCCTGGGGCTGCTGGCGGCCGCCAATCTGGTGGTTGCCGGGCAGCCTTGGGGCATTGTTTACGGCCTGGGTCTTTGGGGCGCCAAGATCGTGCAGGCGCTGGGCTTCGATCTGAGCGGCAACGCCTTCTGGGGCCTGCCGGCCCAGCAGGCGCAGTTGCACGCCACGGTATTGGCCGACAACACCAGCGTCACCGATCTGGGTTTGTTGCTGGGCGCGCTCATCGCTGCCAGCTGGCGCGGAAAAGCCAGCCCAGCGGTGAGCCTGCCCGCTCGGCAATGGCTGGCGTCAGTTGTTGCTGGCTTGCTGCTGGGCTATAGCTCGCGGCTGGCTTTCGGCTGCAATGTCGGCGCGTATTTCTCGGGCATCGCCACCGGCAGCCTGCACGGCTGGGTATGGTTCGCCTGCGCATTCGTGGGCAGCCTGGTGGGCGTGCGCGTGCGCCATCGTCTGGGCATGGCGGATTGAGCCCACCCCGAAAACTATCGCTGCACTCGGTTCTCCCCTCAAGGGGCGGACATTCTTGGGGCGGCGCGGCGAATGTCTTGAGGAACTCTCGATGAAACGCAAATTACCCTGGCTGATCGCCCTGTTCTGGGCCGCTGTGGTCTTGCTGCTGGTGCTGGACTGGCGCGTGAGCACGCCGCACGACCGGTTTGCCGAACCGCCTCCTCTCGCACTGGGCAACGGCCCGGCGGCGGACGCGGGTCACTGCTCGCTCGTCCCCGTCGCGCCCAACTCGCGGTGACGCAGCAGTACGGTGTACTGGCTGGCGAAAGCGCGGCTGAGTTGTTCGCTAAGAAACACCGAACGATGCTGCCCGCCGGTACAGCCGATGGCCACGCCGACATAGCTGCGGTGATCGGCGGCCAGCTTGGGTAGCCAGCGCTGCAAAAACCCGCTGATGTCGGCCTGCATCTGCAGCACCTCGGGCTGGCGCAGCAGAAATTCGGCCACGGGGGCGTCGCGCCCGGTCAGGGGCCGCAGTACCGGGTCGTAGTGCGGGTTGGGCAGCATGCGCACGTCGAACACATAGTCGGCGTCGAGCGGCACGCCGCGCTTGAACGCGAACGACTCGAACAGAACCACCATCTGGCTGTCCTGCACCCGCACGGTTTGCTTGATCCAGTCGCGCAACTGGGCGGACTTCATCTGGCTAGTGTCGATGTGTAGGCCGATCTCGGCCACCGGGCGCAGCAGTTCGCGCTCCATCTCGATGGACTCGATCAGCGCGTTGGCGTAGCCCTCGCCGCGGGCGGCAGCAGGGTTGCCGATCTGCTGCGCGGTCACGCGGCTGGTGAGCGGGTGGCGGCGGCGGGTTTCCGAAAACCGCTGCACCAGCGTGTCGGTGGCGCAGTCGAGGTAGATCGCGTGCACCTCGCAGCTGGCCCGCAAGTTTTCGAGCAGCCCCGGCACGTCGGCCAGCGACTCGGCGCTGCGCGCGTCCACCGCGACGGCCACGCGCTTTTGCCCCGAGGCGCGGGTCTGTTCGACCAGCGGGGTGATGAGTTGCGGCGGCAGGTTGTCCACACAGTAATAGCCAGAGTCTTCCAGCGCGGTCAGCGCCACCGACTTGCCCGAGCCGGACAGCCCGGAAATCAGCACCAGCTGGTGGGTCGCTCGCGCATCGGCAGGCGTTGGGACAGCAGCGGTTTCAGACGGGCTCATCGGGTTTCCAGGGACGGGGTTTCGCAAGCCGAGAGCAGCTCGCTGGCATGTTCCAGCGCGGCGCTCGATTGCGCGTTGCCGCCCAGCATACGGGCGATTTCGCTGCGCCGTTGTGACAGATCGAGCGCGTCGAGCAGGCTGGCGGTCTGCCCGTCCGTGCTGTGCTTGCGCACCGCGAAATGCTGCTGCGCGCAAGCGGCCACCTGCGCCAGATGGGTGACGGCCAGCACCTGCCGGTCAAGCCCCAGGCGGCGCAGCAGCCGTCCCACAGTTTGCGCCACGGCGCCGCCGATGCCTGCGTCCACCTCGTCGAAGATCAGGGTTTCGGTGTCTTGCAGGGCGCTGGTGGTCACGGCGACGGCCAGGGCGATGCGCGACAGCTCGCCGCCGCTGGCCACCTTGCCCAGCGCCCGCAGCTCCGCGCCGGGATGCGCCGCCACCTGCAGTTCCACCGCCTCCGCTCCGCGCGCGCCCACGGCGTCGAGCGGGGTGAGCGCCACATCGAAGCGCCCGCCGGGCATGCCCAGTTCCTGCATGGCCGCCTGCACCGCCTTGGCCAGTTGCTGCGCGGCCTTGCGGCGTTTCGTGCTCAGCTTGGCCGCCGCCTTCTGCAGCGCGGCCTGCGCGGCCTGTTCGGCGCTTTCCAGCGCGGGCAGGTCGATACTGCGGTCGAGCTGCTGGAGTTTGTCGCGCAGGGCGTGATGGGTTTGCGGCAGGTCGGCCGCCGCCACGCGATGCTTGCGTGCGAGATTCATCCAGCCCGAAAGCCGGGCGTCGAGTTCGGCCAGACGCTGCGGGTCGGCCTCGGTGCGCTCGGCCAGACGGCGCAGTTCGTGACTGAGGTCGCTCAGGCTGGTTTGCGCCGCGTCGATCTGCTGCACCAGCGGCTGCAGCCCGGCATCGACCTGCGCCGCTCGCTCCAGCGCCTGCTGCGCCTGCGCCAGCAAAGACAGCGCACTCACGTCCTCGCCGTCAAGCGCCCCCTGCGCCAGAGCGAAGTCTTCGAGCAGACTGCTGACATGCGCCAGTCGCTTGTGTTCGCTCTCCAGCGTGGCCCACTCGCCCACGGCGGGACGCAGACGATCGAGTTCCTCGCACTGCCACTGCAGGCGCTCGCGTTCTTCCGCCAACGCGCCGACGTCGCCTCTAGCCTGTTGCAAGGCCGCGTCGGCATCGCGCCACTGGGCCCAGGCGAGCGCGACGGCCCGGGCTTCGTCTTGCGCCCCGGCGTAGCCGTCGAGCAGGTGGGTGACGACTTCGCGCCGCACCAGCCCCTGATAGGCGTGCTGCCCATGAATGTCCACCAGCCATTCCCCCGCGGCCTTGAGTTGCGCGGCGGTGGCCGGACTGCCGTTGAGAAAGCCGCGCGACTTGCCCTGCGCGTCGATCACGCGGCGCAGCAGCAGCGTGTCGGCCTCGGCGGCGAATCCCTGCTCGTCCAGCCAGGCGACCAGCGGCGGGCTCAGGCTGAACTCGGCGCTGATCTCTGCGCGCTGCGCCCCCGCGCGCACCACACTGCTGTCGGCACGCTCGCCCAGCGCCAGCTTGAGCGCGTCGATCAGGATGGATTTGCCCGCGCCGGTTTCTCCGGTGAGCACGGTGAAGCCCCCCGCCAGATCGATGTCGAGCTCGGGAACGATGACAAAGTCGCGCAAATGCAGATGCAGCAGCATGTCTCAGGCGAAAAGACGCAAATGTTCAGGATTCATCGGGCACTTCATGCCAATGAAGTTTCCGGCGCAGGGTGGAGAAATAGCTCCAACCCGGCGGGTGAAGAAACACGCAGCGATGCGGCGCCTGCCCGATGCGGATGCGATCGCCGCCGATCAGCTCGGCATAGCTCTGCATGTCGAAGTTCACGCTCACGTCGCGCGGCGTGACGACCTCGATCACGATATCGGCACCGCCCGGCAGCACGATGGGGCGATTCGACAGGGTATGCGGCGCAATCGGCACCAGCACCACACCGTCCACGCTGGGGTACAGAATGGGCCCGTAGGCCGACAGCGCATAGGCCGTGGAGCCCGTCGGCGTGGCGACGATCAGGCCGTCTGCCCGCTGCACATACATGAAGCGCCCGTCCACCTCCACCTTCAGCTCCACCAGCCCCGACGCGCCGTTGCGATTGACCACCACATCATTCACCGCAATGGCGCTGAAAATGGTCTGCCCCGCACGCTCCACCGCGCCGCTGAGCATGGCGCGCTCCTCGCGCTCGAAGTCGCCGGCCATCAGTCCGTCGATCGCGGGCTCCCAGTCGCTGTCGGCGATATCGGTCATGAAGCCCAGCCGCCCTGCGTTGATGCCCACCAGCGGCACTTTCAGCGGAGCGAGCCTGCGAGCCGCACCCAGCATGGTGCCGTCGCCGCCCAGCACCACCGCCACCCAGCCGCCCTGCGCGGTGCGCTCGGCCAGTTCGCTGCTGCGCAGCACCGGGTAAGGCAGCTCGGTGTGCTGCGCGGTGAGCTCGCCCACCCACACATCCACCCCGGCCCGGCTCAGCCGCGCGGCGATCTCGCCAAGTTTGCGCTGCGCCTGCGGCGCCTGATATTTGCCGATCAGCAAGACCTGCTGGAACACGGTACGGGGCATGGAGTTCTTAGGTGAGGCACGGCGGAGAACACCGCCCTGACGGCAAATTACAGCACAGGCGCAAGTCCAGCGTAGCGCGTTGCGCCCGCGTGTCGTCTGCGCCCTAAAATTTGCGCATGGACGAACGCGCCCGACTGCTGCTCAAAACCCTGATCGAACACTACATCGCCGACGGTCAGCCGGTGGGTTCGCGCACGCTGTCGCGCGCTTCGGGGCTGGAGTTGTCCGCGGCCACCATCCGCAACGTCATGGCCGATCTCGAAGATATGGGCCTGATCGCCAGCCCGCACACCTCGGCCGGGCGCATTCCCACCCCGCGCGGCTACCGGGTGTTCGTCGACGCCATGCTCACCGCCCAGCCGCAGATGCCAACCGATCTGCTGCCGCAGACGCTGCAACAGCACATCGACACCGCCCCGCCGCAACAAGTGATGATGCGGGCGGCGCAGCTCATGTCCAGCCTGTCGCAATTCGTCGGCGTGGTGCTGGCGCCGCAGCGCAGCGCCGCGTTTCGCCACATCGAATTTCTGCAGTTGAGCGAACATCGCATTCTGCTCATCATCGTCAGCCCCGAGGGCGATGTGCAAAACCGCATGCTGCACTGGCCACACGCCCTCAGCCAGAACGAGCTCAACACCACAACCAACTACCTCAACGCCCATTTTTCCGGCCTGAGTTTCGAGCAGGTCGCGCAGAAACTCGGCAGCGAAGTCGAACACCTGCGCAGTGAACTCGTCGCCCTCATGCAGGCCGGCGTGCAGGCCGGCAGCCAGGCGCTGCAGCAGCCACAAGATCAAGTGGTCATCTCCGGGCAACAGCAATTGCTCGGCATCGGCGACTTTGCGGGCAATCTGGGCAAGCTGCGCCAGCTCTTCGATCTGTTCGAACAAAAAGCCCAGTTGCTCAAACTGATGGACGCCTCCGCCCGCGCCGATGGCGTGCGCATTTACATCGGCGGCGAAAGCGAGGCTGTGCCGTTCGAAGAACTCTCCGTCATCACCGCACCCTATGCGGCCGACGGCAAAGTGGTCGGCACCCTCGGCGTCATCGGCCCCACCCGCATGGCCTACGACCGCATGATTCAGATCGTGGACATCACCTCCAAGCTGGTGGGCAATGCGCTGAGCCAGCGGTAGGGCCTGTTAACGCGCCGCCGCGGCGGCTCACCGCACCAGCAGCACCGGCACCGTGGTGGACGCCACCACCTTGCTCGCCACAGACCCCATAACGAAGCCCTTGAGCGCCGAGTGGCCGTGCGTGCCCATGATGAGCAGGTCGGGCTGCAGACGCGTCACCTCGGCGGCGATCTGCTCGGCCGGGTCGCCCACCACAAAACGAGACTCGAACACCAGCCCGGCCTGTTTCAGCACGCCTTCAGCGGGCGCCAGCGCCTGCGCGCTGACGTCGCAGTAATACTCGTCCAGCGTGGCCTTGCTGAGCTGCGCGCGCGCCAGCGGCGTGCCGATGGGCAGCGCCACCGTGAGCAGGGTGATGCGCGGCGGCTCCTTGTATTGCCGCACCTGCTGCACCAAAACCTGCGCAGCCCGCGCGGTGTAAGTCGATCCGTCTACCGGTAGAACAATGTGCATTGGGCAACCCTCCTGTGCGGGCATTATGCCTGCCGCAACACGACCGCTCCCCGGCCTTTTTGCGATTTATACAGTCGAAAAAAAGCCGCCCGAAGGCGGCTTTCAAGGCAGTTGCTAGAGCAGCTTGCGCTGATCAGAACTTGTGACGGATGCCCAGGGCGAAGCCGCTGGACGATTGACCAGCAACACCCAGGTTCGCAGTGGAGGAATCGCCTACAGCCAGTGCCGTATTGGTGTCGTTGCTGATGTGCGAGTATGAGGTGTACAGGTTGGTACGCTTGGATAGGGAGTAGGTGTAACCGATAGCGTATTGCTTGGCCGTATTGTTTCCAGTGTCAGGGTTGGAAATCGTGTCCTTGACTTGCCCATAAGAAGCCAGCACCGCACCTGCGCCCACCGGGACGGAAGCGCCTAGCATCCATACAGTCCGCTTGCCGCTGGAAGCATCAACCTTCAGATCCTGATATAGACCTGTAACCTTGGCGATACCGAAATCATAGCCGCCAGTTACTTGCCAATGCTTGTCTGCGTTGCCGCTAGACGAATTCGCAGTCAAGCCATTGATATTGGTGATGCGCAAATAATCGAGCGTCGCGAACATCGGGCCGTTTTTGTACGCGCCGTTGAGTTCCCAGGCCCGGGTGGTGCTGCCACCTTGTGCCAGATTAACCGTTGCCGAGGTAGGAGCGAAAGAGTACACCGCAGTGCCAGTAAAGCCCATGAGATCAGGCGACACGTAAGCGACTGTTTGGTTCGCGCGTTGCACACTGGCGAATCGCACATTAGAGATGTTGTCGATGTTGCCCGTCAAACCAGCGCCAAACGGGTCAGCTGCGATTTCATCGTTCCACAAAGGAGTGTTCATACGGCCTGCAACAACCGTACCGAAACCGCCGGTCAGGCCGACAATCGACGTGCGCTGCATGAAGCCGCCGCCGCTGCAGTAGCCATTCGAATTGCCGCCAGTGCCGTTGGTGTTTTGATTGGTGCCTGCTGCGCAGAAACCGGTTTCAGCTTGGAAAATCGCCTTCAGACCGCCGCCCAGGTCTTCCGACCCCTTCAAGCCGATCCGAGAGGAGGACTGGCCGCCGGAATCCAGGCCCGTTGAAGACACGGTGCCCGTGCCCGACGAAGGCCGCAACCCGGTGAAATGGGTGACGCCCAGGTCGATGATGCCATAGAGCTGAACATTGCTGCCTTCTGCAAAGGCGCTGCTGGTAAAAGCGCCAACCACAGCCAGCGCGATGAGTGATTTTTTCATGATGGTTGCATCTCCAGGTTGTAAAGGGCCGACCGTGATGGCCGGTAAAGAGACGGGCTGCAGAGTTTTGCTCTGCTGTGCCCAGCTCGTCGCAGACCTAAAGCATTCCGCTTCCGAGACCTCAACAATTTAACAGTGCATCAGCGGCGATGCATATGGCAAGAGCAATTACCTCAGGTTTTTGTTGCCCCACAACAACAAAAAACAGCCCGCGGGCGGGCTGTTGAGTGCAGTCTGGCCGTCACGCCAGATTAGGTGATGCCCGCCAGAGCTGGCGGGCTGTCAGTCTCAGAACGAATGCAGAATGCCCACAGCGAAGCCGTTGGAGCCTTGGCCAGTGACACCCGCGCTGAAGTTGGTCGCGTCGTTGACGGCCAGTGCGGTGCCGGTGCGATTTGCGCCAGCAGAATCGTTGCTCATATGCGCATAGGAGGTGTAGAGCATGGTGCGCTTGGAGAGGTTGTAGCTGTAACCAATGGCGTATTGTTTCGCCTTGGAGGTGCTGAGTGATGTGCCCGTAGGTGCCAGCGACGTGCCGTATTGGCTGTACGACACCATCACCGCACCGGCGCCAACCGGCACGGTGGCGCCAAGCAACCAGGACGAATCGTTACCCGAGTAGTAGTCGGCGGTGCCGCGCTCATAAATGCCCGAGAGCTTGACCACGTTCAGGTCGTAAGAGCCGAACAACTGCCAGACCTTGTAAGCGCCATCGGCCACTGTGCTGCTAGGCGCAACGGTGACGTTGGTGACTTTGCTGTAGTTAGCGCCCACGGTCGCCGACCCGAAGGCATAGTTGCCGTTCAAAGACCACAGCTTGGTGGTGTTGCCGCCCTGGACTAAAGGAGCCGTTGCTGAGCCGTCGTTGAACGAGTAATCCGCCTGCACAGTCAGGCCAGACAGATTGGGAGAGATGTAGGTGATGGTTTGATTGCTGCGCAGTAGATAGTTGACTGCTGCACCTGAGGCATTTCCACCTTCGCCGCTCGGGCTAAGGCCATTAATGCCTAGGCTCAAGTTCGAGTACGCACCGGTAAAGCCCGCCTGGAACGGATCGTAGTTGACCTCGTTGTTGAACATGCTGGTGAAGTAGCGGCCCATCTGCACGGTACCGAAGTTGCCTTGCAAACCCAAAAGCGTGGTACGGCCCATGAAGCCGCTACCCGTACAGTAAGCAGAGCCGCCTGTGCCAGTCTGGTTGGTGCCCGCCGCACAAAAGCCGGTTTCCGCTTGGAAAATAGCCTTCAGGCCGCCGCCCAGGTCTTCTGTGCCCTTGAGACCGATGCGCGAGCCAGCGACCACGCCAGAGCTCAAGCCGGTATAAGACGCCGTACCACTTTTGCCTGAGGTGTCAGGTTGGCCGTTCACGGTCGGCGCCAGACCAGAGTAATGCGTCACACCCATATCGATAATGCCGTATAGCTGCACGCTGTCAGCCGCGAATGCCGAGCCCGAGAAGGCACCGACCACGGCCAGGGCGATAAGGGATTTTTTTGCGAAACCTTGGGTTTTAGTGAAACTTTGCGTTTTCATTCTGTGCTCCGTTAGGTTTGAAGTGTTCCGCTTCTCGACACACTCTCCAGGGCGATGTCTGAGCGGGCGGGGGAATGAACATGCAAACATTGATGTCATAGCATGCGTGTTAGAGATTTGATCGCGCTTGATGATTGTCCTCAAGCTTTTTTGCGGCTCTGGCCCAAAGTGTCATCAAAATGCAACATTGCAGACAGGCGCTGATGCGGCGGTCATTCCTGGGCCAACTCGACGCTGAAAGTCATCGTCGCCGTTTTTTCCAGCATGGCGCTGGCCGAGCAATACTTGGTATGCGAGAGCTCGACAGCCCGGCGAACCATGTCTTCGCGCAGATTCACTCCAGTCACGACGAAGTGCATATGGATGCGGGTGAACACCTTGGGATCGGTGGCGGCGCGCTCGGCGTCAAGTCGCACCTCGCAGCCGCGCACATCCTGCCGCGCTTTTTTGAGGATGTAGACCACGTCGTAGGCGGTGCAGCCGCCCGTGCCGGCGAGCACGGTTTCCATCGGCCGCGGCGCGAGGTTGTGGCCGCCGGGTTCGCCCGGTGCGCTGGCCGGGGCGCCGTCCATGCGTAGGGTGTGACCGGTTTCGGTGTGGGCGGTGAAGGCCATGCCGTCGTTGCCTTCCGCGTCTTTTCCTTCCCACTGCACGGTGCATTGCATCGATGTTTCTCCTGTTTCCTATTGAGGGGTGTTGCGATTGTCGGCGGTTCTGCAGGGGACCTACAATTGTTTGCATGGCTACCGTGACCTTAGACACGCACAAATTCATTCGCAAATTGCGCGAATCGGGCATGCCCGACGCTCAGGCCGAAGCGGTGGCTGATGCTTTTCGCGAAGCGCAAGGTGAGGCGGATCTGGCCACCAAACCGGATTTACGCGAGCTCGAACTGCGGCTGACGATCAAAATCGGCGGCATGCTGGTGATTGCAGTCGGCGTGCTGGCTGCAGTGCTGAAATTGCCTTAAACCCGAATTTCGTTGACTCGCGTCAATTTCGATGTGGGTGACATAGACGCGCAGAGGCAGATTCCCGCCAAAATCCAGAAAAATTCAATTATTTTTCAATGACTTACGCATAGAATAAGTGAATACTTATTTAACAATACCATGATGCACAGATGGGCTATGCAAGATACATAAGCATCCTCTAATATTGCATCATGCGTTGAGTTTGACGCACCAATTGTCTCCTCCACCTCCTCCTTTGGTGGATTCTTACCCGGGCCGATGATCATCATCCGCCCGGGTATTTTTTTGCCCGGTTTTTCATAGCGCCCAAGCCAGACCTGCCACAGTGATGTAGCGCAGGCTGCGGCCGAGCAGCATCCACGCGGCGCAGGCCCAGGCGTTGATGCGCAGCCAGCCGGCCACGACCACGAGGGCATCCCCGATGCCAGGCACCCAGGCCAGCACGGTGATGGGCGCGCCCCAGTGGCGCACTTGCGGCGCCCAGCGCCAAGCGTCGGGGGTCTGCCAATGGCGCACCCAGCGTCCGAGCGCGTAGGTGGTCATGCCGCCGAGGGTATTGGAGGCGGTGGCGACGAGCACAGCCAGCATGGTGTGTTGCGGCTGCGCGGCAATCACCACCAGCAGCACGGCTTCGGAACTGAAGGGGATGAGGGTGGCCGCCGCAAAGCTGAGCGCCGCCAACACGTAAAGCCCTCCCGGTCCGGAAGCGGACTGCAGCAATTCATGCCACATACCGAGGGCGGCGCCAGCCCAATCGGGCGGCATCAGCACGGCCATGTCTGCAAGGTGCGATCAGCGGGGTTCATAGAATCGGTTCTTTTGCTATGGGAAGATCCAAATGGCCGCGAAGCATACCGACTATCTACAGCGTATTTTGAACGCACGGGTGTATGACGTGGCGATTGAATCGGCGCTGGAGCCCGCGCGCAATCTGTCGCGCCGCCTGCACAACAAGGTGCTGTTCAAGCGCGAAGACACGCAGCCGGTGTTCAGCTTCAAGCTGCGCGGGGCGTACAACAAGATGTCGCGGCTGACCGAGGCCGAACGCAAGCGCGGCGTGATTTGCGCGTCGGCGGGCAACCACGCGCAGGGCGTGGCGCTGTCGGCGCACCGGCTGGGTTGCCGCGCGGTGATCGTGATGCCCGCCACCACGCCGAAGGTGAAAATCGACGCGGTGCGCGCTTTTGGCGGCGCCAGCGTGGACGTGGTGCTGCAAGGCGACAGCTATAGCGACGCTTACGCCCACGCCCTCACGCTGCAGGACAAACAAGGGCTGACTTTCGTCCACCCGTTCGACGACCCGGACGTGATCGCGGGCCAGGGCACCATCGGCATGGAAATTCTGCGCCAGCACCAGGCGCCGATTCATGCGGTGTTTTGCGCCATCGGCGGCGGCGGGCTGATCTCGGGGGTGGCCGCTTACATCAAGGCGGTGCGGCCGGAGATCAAGGTGATCGGGGTACAGACGGTCGATTCCGACGCCATGCTGCGCAGCGTGCAGGCGGGCCGTCGGGTCACGCTGTCTGAAGTGGGGCTGTTTTGCGACGGCACGGCGGTGAAGCAGGTCGGGCGCGAGACCTTCCGCCTGGTGCGCGATCTGGTGGACGATTTCGTCGTGGTCGATACCGACGCGGTGAGCGCCGCAATCAAGGACGTGTTCGAAGACACTCGCAGCGTGCTGGAGCCCTCTGGCGCGATGTCGGTCGCCGCCGTCAAGGCCTATTGCGCGCAGCATCAGATCAAGCGCGAAACCCTCGTGGCCGTGACCTGCGGGGCGAACATGAATTTCGACCGCCTGCGCTTCGTCGCCGAGCGCGCCGAGGTGGGCGAGGCGCGCGAGGCGCTGTTTGCCGTGACCATTCCCGAAAAGCCGGGCAGCTTTCGCCGCCTGTGCCGGCTGGTGGGTGCGCGCAATGTGACCGAATTCACCTATCGCATCAAGCGGCCGGAAGAGGCGCATGTATTCGTCGGCCTGACGGTCAACGGCCGCGAGGATGCGCAGAAAATGGCGCAGACTTTCGAGCGCGCAGGCTACGGCGTGCTCGACCTGACCGACAACGAACTGGCCAAAGTGCATGTGCGCCACCTCGTCGGCGGCCCCGCGCCGCGTAGCGCGCAGGGGCAGAGCATGGCGGAAAACGAGCGCCTGCTGCGCTTCGACTTTCCCGAACGCCCCGGCGCGCTGCTGCGCTTTCTCGATGCGCTCAGCCCGGACTGGAACATCAGCCTGTTCCACTACCGCAACCAGGGCGGCGACAGCGGTCACGTGCTGGTGGGCATTCAGGTGCCGCCCGCAGACAAAAAGGCGTTCAGCCAGTTTTTGCAGCAACTCGGCTACCACTACACCGAGGAAACCGACAACCCGGTGACGCGGTTGTTTTTGAATTGAAAAGCTCCCGCCTGTGCAAATCGCTCAGGCGGGAGTTTCATGGTTTAGCCGCGCTCAAGAGGCGTAGTCCAGCACTGGCTTGGGCAGTTTGATGAGGAACAGGCGCGAAGGCGTCTCCCACGGTTTGCCGCGGACGATGCGATAGGTGTAAGCGCCCGGAGCGGTGCACTTGCCCGTACCCGCCAGGATCTGGCCGCTGGCGTCCATTTCGCAATCGTCACCTTTGAGGATTTCGCCATTCGGGCCGACGATTTCCGCCGCAAGGCCGAAGTCGTTGTCGTTGGCCACAGCAATCGTCTGCGCGTCCACCAGGGCCATGCCCTCGGTCTTGCCGGATACCCAGCCAAAGCCGCTGCCTTCGACCATATCGAACAGCAGGGTCTTTTTCACCGGGATGATGCCGCCGTCGGTCAGCGCCTTGAGCGAGGTCTGATACTCGGGCTCCAGGCCGTTGATGGTCTTGCCGGTGAGGTCAGTCGCGCCGCTGAGGTCGATGAGGAAGATCATGTTGTGATCTTTGCCATCCGCTTGCGTGCCGCGCTCGATGATGAGGTAACGGTTGTCGTCGAGCGCCACGAGGTCGCCGATCTTGGCGTCCTTGTTTTTGCTGTAGGGAACGGCCCCGCTGGCATCGGTGAGGGGATACGCAAACATGCGGGTGCCGCCGCCCGGCTGAATTTGCACCAGGCGGGTGAACACTGCTTTGGTGGTTTTCTGCGTTTTGCCGTTGCTGTCTTTGGCGTCATCCATCTTGAGAATGCTCTGCACGCCGGCCAGCAGATTGCCGTTGGGTGCAAGAGCGATGGCTTCGATGCCGCGGTTGGGCTGGCGATACTTGACGATGTCGGGCAGGCCGCTGCCGGGCGCCAGCTTGGTCTCGATCCGGCGGCTGGCGGCGTTCACCTTGAACACGAAGGGGCCGTACTCGTCGGTCATCCACAGCGACTTGCCATCGGGCGTGGCAACCACGGCTTCGGGGTCGATGCCGTGCACGTCAAATGCGATGCCGCCCTGCGCGTTTTTGAGAATCTGCAGGGTGTCGCTGACCGGCGTTTCACCCGTCGATCCGACCGTGCCCGGAGGAATGGGGCGGCCGCTCATCGCAGCGCCGTCGATGTCCTTGAGCGGGGTGGTGCTTTCCAGCGTGGCGCGACGGTTGCCCTTGCCGGTGCCCACAGTCACCACGCCAAACTCGGGATTGAATGCGGGCGCGGGAAACGACTTGGTCGCGGTGGTGCTGCCGTCGGCGTTTCGCAGGTCTGGCGAATCTCCGTTAGGGCCGCGATCCGTTATCACCCAGAACTGCAGATTGCCCTGCTTGTCCACGCCCTTGAGAGCCAAACCCGAGCCCAGGCTGATGGGGAAGCCTTTGGGGAACTCGGCCTTGATGTAGTTCTGATTGCCGGGATAGGGCACGTTGAACCGGCTCTGGCTGCCGATGGCGTACTTGCTCACGCTGAGCTGCGCGCCCTGCGCCGCGCCCGCGCCCTGGTAAGTGAAGGTGCTGGTGACGGTGCGGCCAATCAGCGAGAGCGAGTCTTCGAGGTGCGCCTTGGCGTAACGCGGATCGGTGAGGCTGAGCTTAAAATCGGCGAGTTGCTGCTGGAACAGGGCGGTCAGTTGGGTGCGGTCGGACAGATCGCACTTGATGTTGGCAAAACGCTGGCGCACCACATCGCTAATGACGATGCCGTTGTTCGGGTCGCCGTCGTCATCGAGCGCCTGCAGCAGTTGCGCGGTGTTCTGGGTGCGGGGGGCGTCTTCGCCCTGCTCGTCGAGGTCGGCCAGCGCCACCACATCGGCGCCCTTGGCGCGACCCAGCAAGACGCCGCCGAGCTTGAAGATGGCGGTCTCGCCGGATTTGTAGAAGAACTGCCCCGCCGCGTTGGTCTGGCGCGGGGTGGCATCGCTGTCGGTGGTGTAGTCCACCCCGGCCACGGCGGAGTCGAGAAAGACCCCGGTTTGGACTGCAGCCTGGTGCACTGCAGCCAGCTGCTCAGGCGTGTTGGACGCGGTGGTGGTGCCCCCGCCGCCGCAGGCTGACAAAGTGAGTGCCGCGGCAACCGCCAGGGCTAAAGCAGATTTGGGGAAACGCATGGCTCGACTCGCTCAAAAGAGAAAGTCGAGACCATAAGTTGCAAATGTGACATTTTGTTTAATGCGCGATCCGTTCCGCCCTCAGCGCGGGAACAGCACCTTGTGCTCGCCGTACTCCGAAGGAAATCCACGCAGCACGGCCTGCGCCAGCGGCAGGGCCACCGAGGCCAGACCGCGTTCGTAACCGCCGGTGCTGGCGTGCGACTGCCAGATCAGCGCGCCGGTGGCGGTGTCGCGGATTTCGAGCGAGAGACTGCGCTCGTAATAGTTGGGCGGCGGCATCCAGCCGAACATCCCGCCTCCCCAGCCGCCCCAGCCTCCGGGAAAATACACCGCGCCGTTGGGCAGCAACACGGGCGGGGGCCAGACCGAGGGGCCGTAGGTGGCTTCGAGATCGAGACGCACGGTGTAGGCGTAGCGCGCGGTATAGGGCGCCGGTGTGCCCAGCAAGGGCACCATGCCGGCCTGGGTCATGGCGTCGAGCACGGCGGTCTGCAGGGTGTAGGCGTCGGCGCTGTCGGCATTGCCGGGCGCGGCCTGCACCTGCACCTTGGCGCCCACCAGCGCTTGCGGCGCGGGATGGGGGGTGACGACGGTGGCGCGCAAATCTGTCAGGCTAGCGCAGCCGCCGAGCAGCAGCGCGGGCACCAGCAACAGGCCGATGCGGACGGAATGCCAAAGGCGGGTTAGGCTGTTGGGTGAGCGCATGGCCTGTTCTCCTCTACTTCAAAACCATTGGACGGATTGTGCGCGCGGGAGTTCGCCTGCGCCGCTGCAAGGTTCCGCGTCGAAGGCGATGTCGCCCATCGGGTCGGGCACGCCCGTGGCCCGCAAGCTCGCGAAGTCGAACAAGCTACGGTCGGCCAGATGCGAAGGCACTACCTGCGTGAGCGCGTTGAACATGGTCTGCGTGCGGCCCGGCGTCTCGCGCTCCCATTGCCGCAGCATGGCCTTGACCTGTTTGCGCTGCGCATTCTCCTGGCTGCCGCACAAAGTGCAGGGAATGAGCGGAAAGGCGCGCAACTCGGCCCAGCGCTCCAGATCGGCCTCTTCCACATAGGCCAGCGGGCGGATGACCACATGACGGCCGTCGTCACTCACCAGCTTGGGCGGCATGCCCTTGAGCTTGCCGCCGAAGAACAGATTGAGGAAAAAGGTTTCGAGAATATCGTCCCGGTGGTGGCCGAGGGCGATCTTGGTCGCCCCCAGCTCGCCCGCCACGCGGTAGAGAATGCCGCGTCGCAGCCGCGAGCACAATCCGCAGGTGGTCTTGCCCTCGGGGATGATGGACTTGACGATGGAATAGGTGTCCTGCTCCTCGATGTGAAAGGGCACGCCGCGGCTCTTGAGATAGTCGGGCAGCACCTCTTGCGGGAAGCCGGGCTGCTTCTGGTCGAGGTTGACGGCCACTAGATCGAAGTCGATCGGCGCGCGTTCGCGCAGGCTCAGCAGAATGTCGAGCAGGGCGTAGCTGTCTTTGCCGCCGGACAGGCAGACCATCACCTTGTCGCCCTGCTCGATCATGTTGAAGTCCACCACCGCCTGCCCGATCAGGCGGTGCAGGCGCTTGGAGAGCTTGTTGTTCTCGAACAAGGCCTTGTGGGCGGCACGATAAGTGGCTGCGGCCTGCGGCGACTCGGCTGAGGTGTCAGACGAGACCCCCCTCCTCGCTTCGCTCGACTCCCCGGGGGAGTTGAGCGCTCCTTCGGAACGGCCGTGTGGCGCGCTCATGGCTGCAAATCCTTCACATGGAACACCTCCACGCCCACGCTCTCGCAATCGGGATAGACGTCGGGCTTTTCGGTCGACACCCGCACGGCCTTCACCCGCGGATGTTCGAGCATGATGCGCGCCACGTCGTCGCACAGGGTTTCCTGCAGATGGATGTGGCCGCGCGCGATACGCGCGGCGATCACGCTGCGCATGAAGTCGTAATCGACCACTTCGTCGAGCTTGTCCTGCTGCGGGGTGGACATGGCCAGCGGAATGAACAGATCGACATTGATGAGCACACGCTGCTCGCCCCGCTTCTCGAACTCGTGCACACCGATATTGATGTTGACTTCGTAGTTCTGCAAAAACAGGCGGCGGCAAGCGCGCAGGGCGGGGTGCGACAGGGCACTGAACATGGTGAGATTCCTTGAATTAACGGGGCGCCAGATCGCGTGCGGCAAACAGCACATCGCGCCCGGTGCCCGCGAGATGCTGGCCGCCATCGACCAGCAGGGTGGCGCCGGTCATGGCGCGGGCCTGCAGCGCGAAATGCACAGCCTGCGCCACGTCTTGCGGCGTGCTGCCACGCTGCAGCGGGGTGCGGCTATGCACGCGGGTGAATTCATCGTCGGTCATCGGGCCGGAAGGCAGCATCAGGCCAGGCGCCACGCCCACCACTCGCAGCACGGGCGCCAGCGCTTGCGCCAGCGCCACGGTAGCGGCCTGCAGCGCCGCTTTCGACAGGGTGTAGGAGAGATAGTCCGGATCGGGATTGGCGAGCTTCTGATCGAGCAAATTGACCACACAGCCCTGCGCGCCGCGCGCGCTCAACTGCGCGTGCAGCGCCTGCGCCAGCAGCACCGGGGCGATGGTGTTGACTTGGTAGTGACGCTGCGCCGCTTCCACGCTGAAGTGCTGCGCGTCGTCGAACTCGAACAGCGCGGCATTGTTCACCACCGCGTCCACCCGGCCCAAGGCTGCGACAGCCTGCGGCAACAGGTCTCGCGCGGCGGCGGGGTCGAACAGGTCGGCGCCGACGGCAGCGGCTTGCGCCCCCAGCGCCCGCGCCTCGGCACAAACCGCGTCGGCCGCCGGTTTTGAGCGGTGATAGTGCACCGCGACATCCCAGCCTTGTGCGGCAAGATGCAAGGCGATTTCCCGCCCCAGCCGGTGCGCGCCGCCGGTCACCAGCACCTTGGGTCGGGTAACGGGAAGGGTTGTGGCGTCGGGCGGCATGCTTTCTAGAATGTCTTGATGAACGAACAGTCGGCAAGTCTACCGGCGCCCGCCCCGATGGCGCTGGAGCGCAGCGCGCAACTCCTGGCGCAAATCAGGGCTGCTCTGCATGCGGGCGGGGGATGGTTGCCGTTCGATGCCTATATGCAACAGGCGCTCTACGCCCCGGGCCTGGGGTACTACACCGGGCAGGCCGGGCAGTTTGGCGACTTCGGCAGCGACAGCGACTTTGTCACCGCGCCCGAACTGTCCCCGCTGTTCGGCCGCACCCTGGCCGCTCAGGTGGCGCAAGTGCTGCAGCAGGGCGATCTGCACACCGTGGTGGAATTCGGCGCGGGCTCGGGCCGACTCGCCGCGCAGATACTGGGCGAACTCGATCATCTGGGCTGCGCGCCGCGGCACTACGCCATTGTCGAAGTCTCCGGCGCGCTCAAGCACCGCCAGATGCAAACGCTGCGCAGCGCCGTGCCCCATCTGTTCGACCGCGTGCAGTGGTGGACGGCCTTGCCCGAGACGTTCGAGGCCGTGGTCATCGGCAACGAAGTGCTCGATGCCATGCCGGTGAAACTACTGCACAGACACGAAAGCGGCTGGATGGAACGCGGCGTGGCGCAAGAGGGCGACGATCTGGTCTTTGCCGACCGCGCCACCGCCCTGCTGCCCCCCACCCCCGAAGCGCACGCCCTACCCATCGGCACCGTGACCGAAATCCACCCGCAGGCCCTGGCCTTCGTGCGTACCCTGGCCGACCGGCTTGCGCGCGGCGCGGCGCTGTTCATCGACTACGGCTTTCCGCAACGCGAGTACTACCACCCGCAGCGCCACATGGGCACGCTACAGGCGCACTACCGCCACCGCGTGCTCGACGACGTGCTGCTGTGGCCGGGGCTGGCCGACATCACCTCGCACATCGACTTCACCGCCATCGCCCTGGCCGCACAAGACGCCGGGCTCGATGTGCTGGGCTACACCAGCCAGGCCAGTTTTTTGATGAACTGCGGCCTGCTCGATCTCGTGGCCGCCGAACTGGCCGCCGGGCCGCCGCCCGTCGCTCCGAGCAGCGCCGCCGCGCTATGCGCGGCCACCGCCGCGCCCGGCGGCTCGCACTATCTGCGGCAGACCGCCGCCGTCAACAAACTGTTGAACGAGAGCGAAATGGGCGAACTGTTCAAAGTCATCGCCCTAGGCCGCGGGGTGGACGCGCACGCCATGCGCGGCTTTGCGCGCGGCGACCGCACCCATACGCTGTAGAGCCGACCATGCGCTGGCTGATCGTTTTCATTCTCGCGTCCATCGTGTTTTCGGCGATGCTGCCGCATTTGCGCCGCTTCGGCATCGGCCGCATGCCGCTGGACTTCACCGTCAAACTGTTCGGCCGGGAATGGCTATTTCCCTTCGGCTCCAGCATCCTGCTGTCTTTCCTCGCCTACGTCATCGCGCGGCTGGTGTAGCCCAAATCCGCCAAGCCGCAACACCGATGGCCAGTTGAGCAATCAGCACCAGCGCCACACACCCGGCCCAGCCCGCGTGCGCCCACACCCAGGCCGGGCCGAAAGCGCCCACGCTGCCGCCCACGTAGTAGCACAGCACATACAGCCCAACGGCGGCTGACCGCGCTTGGCCCGCGAGCGCGGGCACCTGCGCCGTGGCCATCGACTGCGCGATGAACACGCCGCCGGAACTCAGCGTCAGCCCCAGCACGATGGCCCACACCGGACTGAGCAGGGTCAGCAACATGCCCCCGCTGCCCAGCGCCACCGCCGCAACGAACACCCGCCGCTTGCCAAATTTCCACGCCAGCTTGCCCGCCAGCGGCGTGGCCACCATGCCCACCAGATACACGGTGAACAGCAGGCTCAGATCCTTGAGGTCAAAGCCATAGGGCGGCGCAGCCAGATGAAAACTCACATAAGTGAATGTGCAGACCTGCGAGAACAGAATGCCAAAGCCGATGGCGTAGGTGCCGAGCAGTTTGGGGTTGCGCAGATGCAAAGCGAAGCCGGACAGCGCGGCGCGCACCCCGCCGCGGCTTGCCGCAAACCGGCGCGATGCGGGCAAGCCGCGCGCAATCAACAGCAGGAACAGCAGATTGATGACACCCAGGACGACGAAGGCCGCCTGCCAGCCCGCGTGCGCGGTGACCATGCCCGCGATGAAGCGTCCGCTGAAGCCCCCGGCCACTGAGCCCGAGATGTAGAGCGCGGTCACCGCCGGAATTTCGGAGGGCGGCCATTCCTCGCTGATATAGGCCACCGTCGCGGTGAACACGCCGGGAATGCACAAACCTTCGATCGCCCGCCACACCAGCAGGCCGTGCAGCGAGGTGGCCGTGGCCGCCAGCAGGGTAGACAACCCCAGCCCCGCAAGCGAGACCAGCAGCACCCGCTTGCGGCCGAAGCGGTCTGCCGCGATGCCTGAAAACGGCGCCGCCACCGCGACCGCCAGAGTGGTGAAGGTGATGGTGAGGCTGAGCTCGGCCACGCTGGCGTGGAACACCGACTGCAGGCTGGGCAGCAGCCCCTGCGTGAGGTACATGGTGAAAAACGCGCACATGCCCGCCGCCGTCACCGCGGCGCGGCGCAGCCACTCGGGCGGGCCGGCGGCATCCTGAAGCGATGGGGACAAAGCGGTGGTGGACATGGGCGGGATGATTCGGGGGCGAGACGGCGAGGCCAGCTCGCCCCGCCTCATCACAGCTTAAATCCGCCTGTTTGATAGGTGAAATATCATTTTCTAAAACTTTGATCTGTTTTCGATATGGACTTGCGCCATCTGCGCTACTTCGTCGCCGTGGCCGAAGAGCGCCACTTCACCCGAGCCGCGCAGCGCCTGCACGTCTCGCAACCGCCGCTGAGCCAGCAGATCCAGGCGCTGGAAGCCGAGCTCGGCGTGCCCTTGTTCACCCGTGGGCGCGGCGGAGTGCAGCGCACGGCCGCCGGCGACGCCCTGCTGCCGCTGGCGCGCAGCATTCTCGACGCGGTGGAACACGCCGTTGCGCAGACCCGGCAGGTCGGCCGCGGCGAGACCGGCAGGCTGGCGGTGGGCTTTGCCGGCTCGATGCCCTTCACCGATGTGATGCCCCGGCTGCTGCGCGACTTTCGCGCCGCCTGGCCGCAGGTCGCGCTCGATCTGCGCGAGCAGCCTTCGCAATCGCAGATCGACGACCTGCTCGCGCACCGCCTCGATCTGGGTTTCATCCGCACCACGCAATTGATGCACGACCCCCGCCTGTCCACCCTGGTGGTGCAGCGCGAGCCCTTGTTGGCCGCTCTCCATGCCGACCATCCCCTGGCAGCGCGGGCCAGTCTGCGCCTGAACGATCTGCGCGATCAACCCTTTGTAATTTACAGCGCCAGCCTGGGCGCAGGTCTGCGGCAACAGACGCTGGCGCTGTGCGCCCAGGCGGGTTTTAGCCCGCACATCGCGCAAGAAGTGCACGAGATGCCCACCCTCATCGGGCTGATCTCGGCCGGATTGGGCGTGGGCATCGTCGCTGCGTCGATGCAGCGCGCCCAGTTGCCCTGGGTCGCCTACCGGCCGCTGGCCGATGTGCAGGCCAGCACCGAGGTGCTCTTGGTGTGGCGGCGCGATGACCCGCAGCCGCCGCTGCGCAACTTCATTGCGCAGGCGAAGGCGCTGTTGCCGCAGGCTGCATCTGCGCCCGCAAATCCTGACGGAACTGACGCAGCCAGTCCTTGACCGCGCGCTCGTTTTCCAGCCCCATGCGCATGAGGATTTTCTGCCCCGCCGGGGCGGCTTCGAGCGCCGGGTCGGCATAGGTGTAGAGCACCTTGGGCTGGCGCAACAGCACCGCACCCTGCGGCTCGGGTGCCTGCAGCAGATTGGCGATCACGGCCAGCAGGCGGTCGTTGAAAGCGCTTTTGGGATGCCCCAGCTCGCGCCACGCCTGCTCGCACAGCGGGTAGAGCTGCACATAAAGCTGCGCGGCGCGCTGCGGTGAGATGGCGGTGAGCATCTGCACATAAGGCGCATAGCGGCGGGCATTGTCCGGCGCGATGGCCAGATCGACCCCCTGCCCCGTGGTGCGCAGCACGCCGGGGACGGGATGCACCGGCCAGACCTGCTGCGGCACGGTCTGCCGGGTCAGGTTGTCCACCGTGGCGACGAAGTGCAGGATGAGATGGCGCGGCACCAGCCAGGCCAGCCCAGGCTTGCCGAGCAAGGCGCCGAGCTCTTGCAGCACCGTCGCATCGCTGTGGTGCAAGGCGGGCAGCGAGGCCGTGCTGGCGGGCAGTTGCAGCGGCGCTGATGCCACCGGGGCCACCGAGGCCGCAGGCTGGGGCGCACTGCTGGGCGCGGCGGCCGCGCTGCTTGTCTTTGCGGGGGCGGAGGCTGCCGTGGGTACAGCGGCCGTATGGCCCATCCAGGCCTGCGTCCACTGTTGCAGACGCCCGCGGTTGGCATAGCCCAGCACGGCCAGCGCCACGATCAACAACACGGCCACCAACCAGCCCACGCGGCGTGGCGGCGGTGGACGCAAGGGATCGTTGGACGGGGCAGACTGCGGCATGGCGACCTCCGGAGAACATGTCGCCTCAGTATGCCAGCATGCGCTGTAAACAGGTTTTACCGCGGGGCTTTTACGAAGGAATCAAAGCACCAGCACGGCGCGGAAATCGTTGACGTTGGTGTAAGTCGGCCCTGGCACCAGCAGGTCGCCGGTGGCGGCGAACAGGGTGTAGGCGTCGTGGCCGTCGAGCACGGCGCGGGGGCTCAGCCCGGCGGCGCGGGCGCGGGTGAGGGTGTCGGGCGTGATCCAGGCGCCGGCGTTGTCTTCGCTGCCGTCGATGCCGTCGGTGTCTCCGGCCAGCGCCCAGACGCCCGCCTCGCCGTCGAGGGCCAGCGCCAGGGCGAGCAGAAACTCGGTGCCGCGCCCGCCCTTGCCGGGCGTGCTGCCTTTGGCCACGGTCACGGTCGTCTCACCGCCGGAGAGGATGACGCAGGGCTTGGCGAAAGGCGTGCCGTGACGCGCCACGCTGCGGGCCAGCGCCGCATGCGCCAGCGCGATGTCGCGCGATTCGCCTTCCATGTCGTCGGCCAGGATGTGCGCGGGCAGACCCGCCTGCGCGCAAGCCTCTGCCACGGCTTGCAGCATTTGCCGCGGGGTGGCGATGAGTTCGACGCGGTTGCCGCTGAACACGGGGTCGCCCGGCTTGGGCGTCTCCAGCGCGCCGCTCAGCAGCCCGGCGCGGATGCTCGCGGGAATGTCGATGCCGTAACGCTCGATGATTTCCAGCGCCTGCGCGCAGGTGGTGGGATCGGGCACGGTGGGGCCGCTGGCGATGGTGGCGGGATCGTCGCCGGGCACATCAGAAATCAGCAGCGTGAGCACCTGAGCGGGGGCGCAGGCGGCGGCGAGCCGTCCGCCCTTGATGGCCGAGAGGTGCTTGCGCACGCAGTTCATTTCGCCAATGGTGGCACCGCTCATCAGCAGTTCGCGGTTGATGCGCTGTTTGTCGGCCAGGCTCAGCCCCTCGGCGGGCAGAGGCAGCAGCGCCGAGCCGCCGCCGGAGATGAGGCAGACGACGAGATCATCGGCGGTGAGACCGCGGGTGAGCGCCAGCATGCGCCGCGCGGCCGCTTCCCCTGCGGCGTCGGGCACGGGGTGCGCCGTTTCGACCAGTTCGATGCGGCCCGGCTTGCCGCGCAGCGCCGGCGGCACATACCCGTAGCGCGTCGCGACGAGCCCGGAAATCGGCGCGTCCTGCGGCCACAGCGCATCCAGCGCCTCGACCATGGCGCCGCTGGCCTTGCCCGCGCCGATCACCAGGGTGCGGCCCTTGGGCGGCGGCGGCAGAAACGGCGCCATGATGCTGCGCGGCTGCGCGCGGGCCACGGCCACGTCGAACAGGGCACGCAGAAACGCGACGGGCTGGGCGGAGGCGCTGGGCAGGGTCATGGGGCAGTCGCTGCAGTCGTCTCAGGCGTCCGGCGCAATGGTGTGGTGGCTCATCAGCTCGACGGCGCGGCACAGCGCGGAGTGATCGAGCCCGTCCATGCCATTGGCGGCGCAGGCCGACATGAGTTGCTGCGCCACAGCCGTGTTGGGCAGCGCCACGCCGAGTTGCTTCGCACCCGACAGCGCCAGGTTCAGATCTTTCTGGTGCAGGTTGATGCGAAAGCCCGGCTGGAAAGTGCGCTTGACCATGCGCTCGCCGTGCACTTCGAGAATGCGCGACGCCGCAAAGCCGCCCATCAGCGCCTGACGCACCTTGGCCGGATCGGCCCCGGCCTTGCTGGCGAACAGCAGCGCCTCGGCCACGGCCTGGATGTTGAGCGCGACGATGATCTGGTTGGCCACCTTGCAGGTCTGCCCGTCGCCATTGCCGCCGACCAGAGTGATGTTCTTGCCCATGAGTTTGAACAGGGGCTCGACCTTGTCGAACACCTCCTGCTTGCCGCCCACCATGATGGTCAGGCTCGCGGCCTTGGCGCCCACTTCGCCGCCGGAAACCGGCGCATCGAGATACTCGCAGCCCAGCGCGTTGATTCTGCGGGCAAAGTCCTTGGTTTCCACCGGGCCGATGGAGCTCATGTCCACCACGATCTTGCCCGGCGTCAGTCCCTGGGCCACGCCATCGTCGGCGAACAGCACCTTCTGCACATCGGGCGTGTCGGGCACCATGGTGAAAATGATGTCGGCCTTTTGCGCCACTTCGGCATTGCTGGCGCAAGGCTTCGCGCCCGCGTCGAGCAGGGCTTGCGGCACTTTGCTGCGGGTGTGGACGTACAGCGTATGCCCGCCCGCCAGCAGATGGCCCGCCATGGGCGTGCCCATGATGCCCAGTCCGATGAATCCCAGTGTTGCCATGTCGATCTCCGTTTTGTTGTGAACGTGTGTCTGTTTTATAGCGCGGCCAGCCAGCCCAGCCCAGCGGTCGTGGTGGTCTTGGGCTTGTATTCGCAGCCGATGTGGCCGGTGTAGCCGATACGGTCGAGGTGCTGGAACAGGAAGGCGTAGTTGATCTCGCCGGTGCCCGGCTCGTTGCGCCCGGGGTTGTCGGCCAGCTGGATGTGAGCGATGCGCGGTAGGTGCTTTTGCATCGTCGCGGCCAGCTCGCCTTCCATGCGCTGCATGTGATAGATGTCGTACTGCAGGAACAGGTTGTCGCTGCCCACCTCGTCCATCAGGGCCAGCGCCTGCGCCGTGCCTTGCAGGTAAAAACCGGGAATGTCGAAGGTGTTGATCGGCTCGATCAGCAGACGGATGCCGTGGGCGCCAAGTTGCGCCGCGGCGTAACGCAGGTTCTCGACGAAGGTGGCGCGCAGCACGGCAGGGTCGGCGCCCGCCGGGGCCTTGCCCGCCAGACAGTTGACTTGGGTGACGCCCAGCGCAGTCGCGTATTCGATGGCCTTGCCCACGCCCTCGCGAAATTCATCCACCCGGTCGGGCAGGCAGGCGATGCCGCGCTCGCCCGCATCCCAGTCGCCCGCGGGCAGGTTGTGCAGCACGATCTGCACCCCGGCTGCCAGCGCGGCGTTGCGCACCTGCTGCGCGGTGTGGGCGTAGGGAAAGAGAAATTCCACCGCCTTGAAACCGGCTTTGGCGGCGGCTTCAAAACGGTCGATGAAAGGCTCTTCGGTGAAGAGCATGGTGAGGTTGGCGGCAAATTGGGGCATGGTTCAGGCCTCTGCAGGAACGAGATCAATCACAGGATCGAATTCGGTGATGGCGTCGATTTCACCACCCATGGAGATATTGGTCACGCGCTCCAGAATGATCTCGACCACCACGGGCACGGCAAACTCCTTCATCAACTGCCGCGCCTGCGCCAGCGCGGGCTGAATCTGGTTGGGGTCGAACACGCGTATGGCCTTGCAGCCCAGCCCTTCGGTCACCTTGACGAAGTCGATACCGTAACCGCTGACTTCGGGCGAGTTGACGTTGTCGAACGAGAGCTGCACGCAAAAGTCCATGTCGAACTGGCGCTGGCCCTGGCGAATGAGGCCGAGGTAGGAGTTGTTGACCACGATGTGGATGTAGGGCAGCTTGAACTGCGCGCCCACTGCCAGCTCCTCGATGAGAAACTGGAAGTCGTAGTCGCCGGAAATGGCCACCACATCCGCGGTCGGATCGGCCACGCGCACGCCCAGCGCAGCGGGCATGGTCCAGCCCAGCGGGCCCGCCTGGCCGGCGTTGATCCAGTGGCGCGGCTTTTCCACCTTGAGCAACTGCGCCGCGGCGATTTGCGACAGCCCGATGGTGGTGACATAGCGCGTGTTGGCGTCGAAAAACTCGACCATCTCCTTGTAAACGCGGTGGGGCTTGATGGGAATCTGGTCGTAGTCCCACTTGCGCAACAGGGTCTGCACGCGCTCGCGGCAGGCGTTCGCCCAGGCGCTGCGGTCTTTGAGCTTGCCCGCCGCCTTGCGCTCGCGCGCCACGGCAATGAACAGTTCGAGCGCCGCCTTGGCATCGGAGGTGATGCCGTAATCGGGCATGAACACCCGGCCGATCTGCGTGGGCTCGATGTCCACATGCAGAATCTTGCGGCCCTTGGCATACACCTCGGGCGAGCCGGTGTGGCGGTTGGCCCAGCGGTTGCCGATGCCCAGCACCAGGTCGGAAGCCAGCAAGTTGGCGTTGCCGCCACGGTGCGAGGTTTGCAGACCGACCATGCCCGCCATGAGCGGGTGGCTGTCGCCAATCGCGCCCCAGCCCATCAGCGTAGGAATCACCGGCACGCCGGTCAACTCGGCGAACTGCACCAGCAGATCGGTGGCATCGGCATTGATCACGCCGCCGCCCGCGACGATCAGCGGGCGCTCGGACGCTTCGAGCATGTCCAGCGCCTTTTCAATCTGCGCCTTGGTCGCCGTGGGCTTGTACACCGCCAGCGGCGCGTAGGTGTCGGGATCGAATTCGATTTCGGCGAGCTGAACGTCCAGCGGCAGATCGATCAGCACCGGCCCCGGACGGCCCGAGCGCATCACATGGAACGCCTGCTGAAACACTTGCGGCACCAGCGCGGGCTCGCGCACGGTGACCGCCCACTTGCACACCGGCTTGGCGATGGACTCGATGTCCACCGCCTGAAAGTCTTCCTTGTACAGCCGCGCGCGCGGGGCCTGGCCGGTGATGCACAGAATGGGAATGGAGTCGGCAATGGCCGAATACAACCCGGTGATCATGTCGGTACCCGCCGGGCCGGAAGTGCCGATGCATACGCCGATATGGCCCGGCGCGGTGCGGGTGTAGCCCTCAGCCATATGCGACGCCGCCTCGACATGGCGCGCCAGCACATGCGCGATGTGGCCGTTTTTGCGCAGCGCGGAATACAGCGGGTTGATCGCCGCACCCGGCACACCGAAGGCCTGATGCACGCCTTCTTTTTCGAGCACTAAAACTGCGGCATCCACCGCGCGCATTCTGGCCATTATTCCCTCTCCTCGTTGGGGCGCCCGGCGAACGATGCGGGGCATTTCAGGCCGTGAGTCTATTGATGAGATAGCAGGAAGTGAATGGAATAAGAAAGCGAAAGATTCAGTACTTTTCGATAGGCAATCAACTTCCGGAGTCTGCTTCCTGCTCAACCGGCATCACCCGGCGCACCAGAAAGTAAGTGATGCCCACCGCCACGACCGCTGCGGTAATCAGGCCGTAAGTCCAGGCCCAGTTCCGCAACTGCCCCTGGCTCTCGACCGGAATGATGATGAGCTGACGCAACAGGGTGATGAGCGCTGCCTCGATGAACACCAGCACCGAAAAATTGCCGGTGCGCATGTAGCGGATTTCGGCGGAAATCAGCGAAGACAGCACCCAGAGGATGAACAGATTGCCCAGCGCATGCAAAAACCCCTGCGCCACCGCCCCGGAGCGCACGGTCTGCACCACGTCCTGCCCGAACTGCCAGATCAGCAGCAGGCTGGCCACGAGAAGCACCACGGCCATGAACACATGAAGCAGCTTGTTGGCCTGCTCCATCAGCGACTCGAACCCCTTATAGCCCACCATGTGGCGCTCCTGTCTGGTTCACTCGCTCACTCGCTCACTCGCTCACTCGCGCGGCTCGCTCCACAGCTTGCCGCCGGTGGCCCAGTGCGCCTTGGGCACCTCGTTGAGAATGATGTCCACCGCGTCGGGCGAACACTTGAGCGTGTCCACCACGGCCTGCGTGATGGCTTCAATCAGCTGTTTTTTCACCTCGGGGCTGCGGCCCTCGAAAAGGTCGATACGGATGGCGGGCATGGGGTCTCCTACGGTTGCATGACAAAGTAAAAGCTTACTTCGCTGACTTGTGTTTGCGCCGTGCTTTGACGCCGTCGGCCAGCACCTGCATCAATTCGACCGAATCGTCCCACGGCAGGCAGGCGTCGGTGATGCTTTGGCCGTACTGCAGCTTGGACGGGTCGTCCTTGCCTGCGGTGAACTTTTGCGCCCCGCCGTGCAGATGGCTCTCGGCCATGACGCCGAAAATGCAGCGCTCTCCAGCAGCCAGTTGCGCGGCGATGTCGCGCGCTACGTCGAGCTGACGCATGTGCTGCTTGGCGCTGTTGGCGTGCGAACAGTCGATCATCAGGCGGCAGTCGAGCTTGGCCTCTTCGAGTGCGGCGCAGGCCTCGCGCACGCTGGTGGCGTCGTAGTTCGGCGTCTTGCCGCCGCGCAGAATGACGTGGGTGTCTTTATTGCCACGGGTCTGCACGATGGCCACCTGACCGTTCTTGTGCACTGACAAAAAGGAGTGCGGCCGACGCGCAGCATGAATCGCGTCGATGGCGATGCGCAGACTGCCATCAGTACCGTTCTTGAAGCCGATCGGCGCCGACAGCCCCGAAGCCAGCTCGCGGTGCACCTGGCTTTCGGTGGTGCGCGCGCCGATGGCACCCCACGAGATGAGATCGGCGATGTACTGCGGCGAAATCACGTCGAGAAATTCGCTGCCCGCAGGCACGCCCAGACGATTGATGTCGATCAGCACCTCGCGGGCGATGCGCAGGCCTTCATCGATGCGGAAACTCTCGTCCAGATACGGATCGTTGATCAACCCCTTCCAGCCCACCGTGGTGCGCGGCTTCTCGAAATACACCCGCATGACGATTTCCAGCTCGCCCGCATGTTGCTTGCGCAACACGGCCAGCCGCTGGGCGTAATCGAGCGCGGCCTTGGGGTCGTGGATCGAGCACGGGCCGATGATGAGCAACAGCCGGTCGTCCTCGCCGTGGATGATGCGATGCAGCGCATGGCGGGTATCGGCCACCAGCGCTTCCACCGGGGTATCGGCGATGGGAAAGAATCGGATGAGATGCTCGGGCGGCGGCAGGGGCACGATGTGCTTGATGCGGGCGTTGTCGGTGCGGGAGGTCTTGTCCTCCTGCGGTTTGTGCAAGGTTTCTGCGGCGGATTTGGACGGCATCGGAAGCTCTCCTGCGGGCATGGTGGGCATGGAAGCCGCTGAAAGCGCGGCGGATTCACGGACTGCGGATAGATCGAACATGGGATTTTCGCCACCCGACGGCCGAAAAAAAAACCGCCGGGCTTTGCCGGCGGTTTTCGAGGATTTGTGGGCTGCGGTATTCAGTCGCGCTTCAGCCTCTCCCTCCGCCGGTGCGGTGCGAGAAATACCAAAAACCAAAAAACAAGCGGTTTGCGGTCATGGTGAGGTGATAGCGTTCTGCGTCTAAACACTTTGATTGAAGCAGAACGGGCACTTGCTGGCAAGCGTGGGCGTTTTTTGACCTCAAAATGGTTCCGCACTTTGTCGCAGCGCAACAGCGCCTGCGGCAGCGAGCAAACCCCACAGCGCAGCACTTATCTCCTCTCTATGATGTTCAACTTTCGCCCGGACGCCACTCCGGGCGTCGAAAATCTCCGCCGTTCAACTCATGCCCGCCCCGTCCAAAACCTCCCGATTTCCCTGGCAGCGCCTGCTTTGGGTGCTGCTCGCACTGGCCATTGCGGCCGCCGTGCTGTGGTGGCGCAGCCGTCCGCCCGTCGTGCCCGGCTACAAAATCGAAACCCGCAATCTGGTGCAAAACGTGGTGGCCACCGGCTATGTGATCACCCCGTCCAGGGTGCAGGTGGCGAGCGAAATCACCGGCACCGTGGTGAAACGGCTGGTCGATCGCGGCGCGCATGTCAAGGCCGGGCAGGTGTTGCTGGAACTGCGAGCCGACCAGACCTCGGCCCAGCTCGACCAGGCGCGGGCGGCGCTGCGCCAGCTGGTTGAACAATCACGTCCGCAGGCCGCCGCCGCGCTAGCGCAGGCCAAAGTGCAGGTCGAGCAGGCTGAGCGCGACCTGAAACGCGCTCAGGGGGTGTTCGACGCGGGAGGCGGCTCGGCGCAGCAACTCGAACAGGCGCAGACCGCCCTGCGAAACGCCCGCCAGCAGCGCGACAGCGCCCAGGCGGCCTACAACGCCGTAGCGCCCGGCGGCGCACAACAGCGCGTGCTCGAAGCCGCGCTCAATGCCGCCAGCGCGGTCAACGCGCGCAATGTGGTGCGCGCCGGGGTGTCGGGCGTGGTGCTGGCGCGCAATGTGGAAGTGGGCGATACGGTCACGCCAGGGCAGACGCTTTTCACTCTGGCGATGGACGGGGCGACGGAAATCCTGCTGCCGGTCAACGAACAAAGCATTGGCAATCTGCAGATCGGGCAGCAGGCGCAGTGTGTGGCGGATGCTTACCCCGACCGCAGCTTCGCCGCGCAGGTGAGTTTTCTCGCGCCGCAGGTCGACCGCACCACGGGCACTCTGGAAGTGCGCCTGCGCGTGCCCTCCCCGCCTGCCTGGCTCAAGCAGGACATGACGGTGTCGGCCGACATCGTCACCGCGCAGCGGCGCAATACCCTGGTCGTGCCCAACGACGCGCTGCGCAGCGTGAACGGCGATCAGGCCACGGTGCTGGTGCTGCGGGGCGGCAGGGCGCAGGCGCAGCAGGTCAAGCTGGGGCTGCAAGGGCTGACGCTGACGCAGGTGGTCTCCGGCCTGTCCTCTGGCGAGTCGGTCCTGGCGGGCAATAGTGTGGCGCCGGGAGAGCGCGTGCAGTTGCAGACGCTGCCGCTGCCCAGCGCCGCTGCCAGTTCGGCGGCTTCGGGCAACGATCTGCCCATGCCGGGCCGCTGAGACCGCGAGCCGCTTCGCCCATGCGCCTGTCCTGGAATATCGCCCTGCAGTTTTTGCGCGATGGCCGCGCGCAGTCGCTGCTCATTCTCATCGGCATCGCCGTGGGCTCGGCGGTGATCGTGTTCATCACCGCCCTGGTTACCGGGTTGCAAGGCAATATCGTCAACCGCACCCTGGGCAGCCAGCCGCAGATCGTGGTGAAGGCGCCCGATCTGGTGCCGCTGACCCCGCCGCCCGCGCCCGACACCACCTATTTGTCGCGCATCGACCCGCGACCGCAGCGCCTTCGCGGCATCGACAACGCCGCCGCGGTGCTGCATGCCATCCGCGGCATGCCCGACGTGAAGGCGGCCACCCCCGTGGTATCGGGCCCGGCATTTGCCCAGCGCGGCAATGCGGTGCGCGCAGTGGCCATCCTCGGCATCGAGCCATCGAGCTATGTGCACATCATTCCCATCAATACCGACATCGTTGCCGGACAGTTTGCCGTGGGCGCGGAAAAAATCCTCATCGGCTCGCGTCTGGCCTCCGATCTCGGCCTGAGCATCGGCGACACGCTGCGCCTGACCGGTCCCTCGGGCCAGGCGCAGGCGTTCCGCGTGGCGGGCATTTTCACCATCGGCGTTCGGGACGTAGACGAGCGCCAGGTTTATCTCGGCCTGCAGCAGGCGCAAACGCTGTTGGGCTTGCCCGGCTCGACCACTGAAATCGACCTGAGCGTGCACGATCTGTTCAGCGCGCAGGCGATTGCCGCACGCATCGCCCGCACCTTCGACGTCAAGGCCGAGAGCTGGATGACCACCAACAGTCAGTTGCTCAACGCGCTGCGCTCACAGTCGCTGTCCACCAACATCATCCGCCTGTCCATCGCCCTGTCGGTGGCGCTGGGCATCGCCAGCGTGCTGGCGGTCAGCGTGGTGCAGCGCACACGCGAAATCGGCATCCTGCGCGCCATGGGCGCCACCCGGCTGCGCATGATGTCGGTGTTTCTCATCCAGGGTGGGGTGCTCGGGCTGATCGGCTCCACCATCGGCGCGCTGCTCGGGGCGAGTCTGGTGTATGTGTTCAACACCTCGGGGCCGCGATTGTTTCCGGTCACCATCAGCCCCTGGCTGGTGCCACAGGCCATGCTGATCGCCACGCTGGCGGGCATCGTCGCCGCATTCGCGCCCGCGCGGCGGGCGTCGCACCTCGATCCGGTCGAGGCCATTCGCACCGTCTGACCCCTGCGATGACCACCGCCGCCAACCCATCCCCGCCCCCTGTGCTGCGCCTTGACGGCCTGCGCAAGGCCTATGGCGTGGGCACGCCGCTCGAAGTGGAGGTGTTGCACGGCATCGACCTCAAGCTGCAGGGCGGAGAGTTTGCCGCGCTCATCGGCCCGTCCGGTTCGGGCAAGAGCACGCTGCTCAACCTCATCGGCCTGCTCGACACGCCCACCCGCGGCGAAATTCATGTGCAGGGCCGCCCCACCGTGGATTTGAACGATACCGAGCGCACTGCCCTGCGCGGCCGCTCACTGGGCTTCGTGTTCCAGTTCCACCACCTCATCAACGCCTTCAGCGTGATCGACAACGTGATGATGCCCGCGTTGCTCGGCGGTGCAAAGCCCGATGCCGCCACGCGCGA
Source organism: Thiomonas sp. OC7 (assembly GCF_900634595.1). Lineage (NCBI taxonomy): Bacteria > Pseudomonadati > Pseudomonadota > Betaproteobacteria > Burkholderiales > Thiomonas > Thiomonas sp. OC7. Next base: position 1,553,115 of record NZ_LR131953.1, read on the forward strand.
GCGCGCCCTCGAACTGCTCGACGCCGTCGGGCTGGCGATGCACGCCCACAAACGCCCGACCGAACTCTCCGGCGGCCAGCAACAGCGGGTAGCCATCGCCCGGGCGCTGATGATCCGCCCGCCCATCCTGCTGGCCGACGAGCCCACCGGCAACCTCGACTCGCGCGCCGCCGACGAGGTGTTCGCGCTGTTCCGCCGCTTCAACCAGTCTTTCGGCTGCGCGGTGCTGCTGGTGACGCACGACCCGCGCATCGCCGCACGCTGCGACCGGGTGCTGGAAATGCTCGATGGCCGATTGGTGGCGGATCGTGTCCAGACGGCTCAAGCATAATCACAAATAAGAGTTGTTCTTATTTGTGAATCTCGCTGATGAACTGTTTGCGCTTTTTTCCAGTTGTCGGGGTCGTCGCCGCCGCTGCACTCGCTCCCGTTCGGGCGCAGACCACCGACAGTGGTCTGCAGCTTGCGCCCTATACCGCCCCTATCACGCCCCCGAGCCAAACCTGGAACCAGGGTTTGAGCACGTCTTTGCACCTCGACGCGGAAACGCTGGGGGTCATCGGCGGCAAGGGCGCGCGCCAGGCTATCTCGGTGGCCGCCTTTCAAGCTGCACTCACTCTGGACACAGCGCAGGCTGGCTGGTGGCAGGGCGGCCAGTTCGACCTCATGCTCATGGGCCTGCGCAGCCATGGCAATCTGCAAACGGTGACCAACACGGTGCAGTTGCCGAGCAACCTCTGGGCGCCCAATTTCCTTCGTGTCTATCAGCTCAGCTACCGCCAGCAGTTCGGCCCGGGCTTTGTGCAGGGCGGCATCATGGACGTGAACAATACGTTCGACACCACAGGCGTGGCCGGCCATTTGCACAATGCCTCATTCGGCATCGCCCCGACGCTGACCTCCAATGCCAATATCGCCACCTACCCCAATCCCGGCCTGGGGCTGATGGGCGGGCTCGCCTTGGGCAACGGCTGGTCGGCGCAGGCGGGCGTGTGGCAGGGCGACCCTCCGGGCATGACGGGCGCACTCCATCGCGGCGCGCTGTGGATCGCCGAGGCTGATCGATCCTGGGGCGAGGCCGAACACACGCAGGGCACGCTGAAACTGGGCGCCTGGCATCTGCAGCAAAGCACTTTAGCCTACGGCCCCGATAGCGACGGCTTGTATGCGGTGAATGAATGGCGCTGGAAAGACACCGACCGACGCGATTGGGCCGCTTTCCTGCAAGGCGGCTGGAGCCCGGCGGCGTCCAATCCGGTACAGGGCTATATCGGCGCGGGCGTGCGGATTCAGGGGCTGAACGCCGCCCGCCCTGCCGACGTACTCACCTTGGGCGTCGCACAGGCGCGTTTGCAGGCGCGGCCCAGCGAAACCGTGGTCGAGGCGGTGTACTCGCTGCAACTCGCCCGCCATCTCTACCTGCAGCCCGACATCCAGCACATTCAGAACCCCGGTGGCGAATCCGGTCATCAGTGGGTTGCGGGGCTGCGGGTGCACATCGAACATTAGGCGGCCCCCTACAATCCTTGGCTTCGCGCGCGATCCTGCGCGCTCATCCATCCCCACACCATGAGCCTGAAATGCGGCATCGTGGGCTTGCCCAACGTGGGCAAGTCCACCCTCTTCAATGCGCTGACCCAAAGCGCCATACCGGCGGAAAACTATCCCTTCTGCACCATCGAGCCCAACACCGGCATTGTCGAATTGCCCGATCCGCGGCTCGATCAGCTCGCCGCTATCGTCAAGCCGCAGCGCGTCCTGCCCGCGGTGGTCGAGTTCGTCGATATCGCCGGACTCGTGGCTGGCGCGAGCCAGGGGGAGGGGCTGGGCAACCAGTTTCTGGCGCACATCCGCGAGACCGACGCCATCATCAATGTAGTGCGCTGCTTTGAAGACCCGAATGTGATTCACGTCGCCGGCCGGGTGGACCCGATCTCGGACATCGCCGTGATCCAGACCGAACTCTGCCTGGCCGATCTGGGCACGGCCGAGAAAAGTCTGCACCGTATGAACAAACAGGGGCGCTCCGGCGACAAAGATGCCAAGCGCGTTGCCGATCTGCTCGAGCGCATCATCCCCGCGCTCAACGAAGCCCGCCCGGTGCGCGCCCTGGGGCTCAGCGCCGAAGAGCTGGCCCTGATCGCTCCGCTATGCCTCATCACCGCCAAGCCGGCCATGTTCGTCGGCAACGTGATGGAGGATGGCTTCGACAACAACCCCCACCTGGACCGGCTGCGCGAGTATGCGGCCCAGGAAAACGCCCCAGTCGTGGCCATCTGCGCCAAGCTGGAGAGCGAACTCGCCGGGCTTGATGCCGAAGAAAAACAAGCGTTTCTCGCCGACCTCGGACAGGAAGAACCCGGACTGAACCGCCTCATTCGCTCTGCCTACAAACTTCTTGGGTTGCAGACTTATTTCACCGCCGGGGTGAAGGAAGTGCGGGCTTGGACCGTGCATGTCGGCGCGACCGCGCCGCAGGCCGCTGCAGTGATTCACACCGATTTCGAGCGGGGCTTCATCCGCGCCCAGACCATCGCGTTTGACGACTTCATCCGGTACAGCGGCGAGCAGGGCGCCAAAGACGCGGGCAAGATGCGGGCCGAAGGCAAGGACTACATCGTCAAGGACGGCGACGTGCTGCATTTCCTGTTCAACGTCTGAGCCTACCTTTGCTGCCGCGCCGCGCGCGCTGCAAATCCTCACGGCTGCAGCTACAGTGTGCAGCCCGGCTTGCCGATATCTGTGATCGGCAAGCCCAAAACAAACCATCCGTTCACATGAATTCCGGCGTTGTTTACGCCCTGACGGCGTACGTCATCTGGGGCCTGTTTCCGCTTTACTTCAAGGCGCTCGAACAGGTTCCCTCCCTGCAGATCCTCGCGCACCGCATGGCGTGGTCGCTGCTTTTTGTCGCTTTGCTGCTGGCGGTTCTCAAGCGCTGGTCGTGGATGCGGCTGCTGCGTGAACAGCCCGCCCTGCTCGCCCGCTTTGCGCTCAGTGCCGTACTCCTTTCGAGCAATTGGGGCATCTATATCTGGGCGGTGAACAGCAACCATGTGGTGGACGCAAGTCTGGGCTATTACATCAATCCCTTGGTCAACGTGGCGCTCGGATCGGTTCTTCTGCATGAACGTCTGCGCGGTCTGCAGTGGGTTGCTCTGGCCATTGCTGCGGCGGGCGTGACGGTCATGGCGATCGAGGTCGGCCATGTGCCTTGGATCAGTCTCAGCCTGGCGCTCACCTTCGGCAGCTACGCGCTGCTCAGAAAGACCGCGCCGCTGGGCGCCCTCGAAGGCCTCGCCGTGGAGACCGCGGTGCTATTCCCGCTGGCTGTGGCCTATCTGTTCTGGTTGAGCACCCAGGGCATGAACGCGTTCGCCTCCGCCGACCTCTCTACGCGCTGGCTGCTGGTGGCCGCAGGCCCGATCACCACCATCCCCCTGCTGCTGTTCGCTGCGGGCGCTCGCCGCATGTCGATGACCTTGCTGGGGGTTTTGCAGTACATCACCCCCACTCTGCAGCTGGCACTAGGCGTCTGGCTTTATCACGAACCCTTTGCAGCCGCAAAGATGATCGGATTCGGCCTGGTCTGGGTGGGCCTTGCCGTGTTTCTGCTGGACGGTTTACGCGCAGCCTGGGGCCGCCCGGCCACGACGCTGCCGTCATTGGATGACGGCGTCGCGGCGCGCCCCAAGCTCTGAGCGCCCAGGGCCGGGCGCTGACAGCCGACTTCAGGGATAAAGGCCGCGTTCTTCGCGCGCTTGCAGCACTCGCTCGCAAGCCACCACGAATGCGGCGGTTCTCAGGCTGATTTTCAGTTGGTCTGCGGTATCCCAGATCCGGGCCAAGGCATTGCCAAGAATTTTGTCGAGGCGGGCGTTGATGTCGTCTTCGTCCCAGAAAAAGCTCGAAAAGTCTTGCACCCATTCGAAGTACGAAACCGTCACGCCACCCGCATTGCAAATCACGTCGGGGACGACAAGAATGCCCCGGCTTGCACAGACATCGTCTGCGCCGGGCAAGGTCGGGCCGTTCGCGCCTTCGAGTATGAGCTTGGCGGTGGTTTTGCGTGCGCGCTCGGCCGTCACCTGCCCTTCGAGGGCGGCGGGAATCAACACATCACAGCGCACATCCCAGAACGCTTCATCGTCGGCTTTTTGTGCGCCCGAGAATCCGGCGACGCCGCCATGACTGCTGACATGACGCAGCAACGCGGCAACATCCAATCCTTGTTCATGAATGATCGTGCCGGTGTGATCCTGCACCGCCACGATCTTCGCGCCCGCTTGCGCGAACAACTCCGCCGCTGTACCGCCCACGTTGCCGAAGCCCTGGACGGCGATCCTCAAACTTTTCACGTCAAGGCCCAGGCGCCTGATGGCCTCACTGCCGGTCACGAACACGCCGCGCCCCGTGGCCTTGACCCGGCCGAGAGAACCTCCCAGCTGAATCGGCTTGCCGGTCACCACCCCGGTGGCGGTGGCGCCCACGTTCATGGAATAGGTGTCCATCATCCAGGCCATGATCTGACCGTTGGTGTTGACGTCGGGCGCGGGAATATCCTGCTGCGGCCCGATGATGATGCCGATTTCGCTGGTATAGCGGCGGGTCAGCCGCTCAAGCTCCTTGCGCGACAGCTCTGAAGGGGTCACCCGAATGCCCCCCTTCGCCCCGCCGTAAGGCAGGCCAACGGCGGCGTTCTTGATGGTCATCCAGGCCGACAACGCCATCACTTCTTCCAGCGTGACATTGGGGTGATAGCGAACGCCGCCTTTGCCCGGTCCGCGCGACAGGTTGTGCTGCACCCGGTAACCCTCGAAGTGCCGCACCGAACCATCGTCCATTTCGATCGGCACATCGACGATGAGCGCGCGTTTCGGACGCTTCAAGGTTTCTCCCCAACGGGCCAGGTGACCCAGATGAGGCAGTACCCGATCGACCTGGGCCAAATAGGTCAGCCAGGGGCTGTCCGGCTCGGGATGGATGTACGACAGCGTGCAAACCGGCGGTGCGGTGACCTGTTCTTTGGACTTGGGTGTTTTCATTGCGTCTCCTGTGCTGTGTTGTTGTTCAGCCGAGACCGCCTTGTCCTTGTGAGCCTTGGCGGCATCAGCCGGGGCCATCAGGGCCCTCAACACACTGTAGTCCGTCGCGCGCGTACCGTACATCCTGTGCGGGTATGCAGAGGCAAGACGTGCAAGCAATTCTGACGGCGTGAGACGATCGGAAAAAAGAACAGTGCAAAAAGCCCGTCGCCCGCCTGCTCCGCATCTTGCGGAACAAACGGGCGACGGGCCCTGATCTATTTATACAGCCACCCTCGGCGCAACAAACGCAAAAGAGGCTGAAAAACGCAAACCAGCAGAAGAGAACTGCGATCAGATCACCTGACCTTTGGTGATCAGACGACTGACTACCCACGCCTTGGTCTTGGAGATCGGACGCGATTCCGCGATCTCGACCACATCGTTCAGGTGGTACTGGCCCGACTCGTCGTGCGCGCTGTACTTCTTGGAGCGCGCAATCAACTTGCCATAGATCGGGTGCTGAATACGGCGCTCGACCAGAACGGTGACCGTCTTCTGCCGCTTGTCGCTGACCACACGGCCGACCAGCGTGCGCTGCACTTTCTTTTGTTCAGTCATGGCTTAACCCTTGGCCTTCTTTTCTTGAATCAGGGTACGGACCCGCGCAATGGCGCGCTTGGTGTTACCCAGTTGGCACGTATTCTGAAGCTGCTGCGTGCCCTTCTGCATACGCAGATTGAAGTGGGCCTTGAGCAGACTGTCGAGTTCGGTCTGCAGCGCCGGAATATCCTTGGCGCGCAGTTCGGTGAGTTGAGCGGAAGTTTTCAAATCGCTCTCCTTAGGCGCCGATCTGGCGCGTGACAAAAATGGTGCGGAACGGCAGCTTGGCAGCAGCCAGCTCGAACGCTTCGCGCGCGATGGCCTCGGGCACACCTTCGATTTCGTACAGCACGCGACCGGGCTGGACTTCCGAAACGTAATACTCCGGATTGCCCTTGCCGTTACCCATCCGCACCTCGGCGGGCTTGATGGAAATCGGTTTGTCCGGGAACACACGGATCCAGATCCGGCCGCCACGCTTGACGTGACGGGAAATCGCGCGACGTGCCGATTCGATCTGGCGAGCGGTGATGCGGCCGCGGGTGGTCGCCTTCAGGCCGAACTCACCAAAGGCCACCGTGGCGCCGCGTGTAGCCAGGCCCGTGTTGCGGCCTTTTTGCTCTTTGCGGTATTTGCGACGAGCGGGTTGTAGCATGAAATTTCTCCTTAAGCGCTATCTTTATGCGCCAGTTGCGCCACCGGATGCACCACCCGATGTACCACCCGACTGAGCCGGTTTGCGCACGCGCTTGACAGCAACGGATTTTTCGCCATCGGCAGCCGGGGCGGCACGACGTGCGCCGGACGGACGGGCTGCGCCAGGACGGCGATTGCGACGATCTTCCACGGGGGCAGCCGGCTCGGCCTTGGCCGGGACGATAGCGCCCTTGGCCGGCGTATCGCCCTTGTAAACCCACACTTTCACGCCGATGACGCCGTAGGTCGTCTTGGCTTCAGAGGTCGCGTAGTCGATATTCGCACGCAGGGTCTGCAGAGGCACGCGGCCTTCACGGTACCACTCACGCCGGGCGATCTCGATGCCATTCAGCCGGCCAGACGACATGATCTTGATACCCTGAGCGCCCATACGCATGGCATTCTGCATGGCACGTTTCATGGCGCGGCGGAACTGAATGCGCTTTTCGAGCTGCTGGGTGATGGAGTCGGCAATCAGTTGGGCATCGATTTCGGGCTTGCGCACCTCTTCGATATCCACAGCGACCGGCACGCCCAAGCGCTTGGCCAATTCGGCCTTCAGGTTTTCAATGTCCTCGCCTTTTTTGCCGATCACCACACCCGGTCGGGCGCTGTAAATGGTGATGCGGGCGTTCTTGGCCGGGCGCTCGATGAGCACGCGCGACACCGAAGCATTTTTCAAACGCTTCGCCAGGTACTCGCGCACCATGATGTCTTCGCTGAGCATCTTGGCGTACTGGGTGCTCGGCGCATACCAGCGCGAAGCCCAGCCGCGGGTGACGGCCAGACGGAAACCGGTCGGATGAATTTTCTGTCCCATATGACGTCCTCAGTTCCCGACTTGAATGTAGATATGGCAGGTGGGCTTGCTGATGCGATTGCCACGACCTTTGGCGCGCGCACTGAAGCGCTTGAGGGTTGCCCCCTCTTCTACCATGATCTGAGTCACTTTCAGTTCGTCCACATCGGCGCCATCGTTGTGCTCGGCGTTGGCGATGGCCGACTCCAGCACTTTCTTGATGATGCCCGATGCCTTCTTGGGCGAGAACTCCAGGATGTTCAAAGCGGAGTCCACTTTTTTACCGCGAATCAGATCCGCCACCAGTCGGCCTTTTTGGGCCGAGAGGCGAACGCCGCGTAGGGTTGCACGAGTTTCCATGTGTCTGCCTTACTTCTTCGCCTTTTTATCGGCGGGATGTCCTTTGAATGTCCGCGTCAGCGCGAATTCGCCAAGCTTGTGGCCCACCATCTGGTCGGACACATAGACCGGAACATGCTGCTTGCCGTTGTGCACGGCAATCGTCACGCCGATGAATTCGGGCAGGATGGTGGAACGACGCGACCAGGTCTTCACCGGGCGCTTGTCTTTGGTGCTGACAGCAGCTTCAACCTTTTTCAGCAGATGCTGGTCGCAGAACGGACCTTTTTTGAGTGAGCGAGCCATGTGCTATCCCTTACTTCTTACGACGCGACACGATCATGCTCTGCGTGCGCTTGTTGTTGCGGGTGCGATAACCCTTGGTCGGCGTACCCCACGGGCTGACCGCCACGCGGCCTTCGCCTGTCTTGCCTTCACCGCCGCCATGCGGGTGGTCGACCGGGTTCATGGCCACGCCACGCACCGTCGGGCGAATACCTTGCCAACGCTTGGCACCCGCCTTGCCGTACTGGCGCAGGTTGTGCTCTTCGTTACTCACTTCGCCCAGCGTGGCGCGGCATTCGATGTGGATGCGGCGAACCTCACCAGAGCGCATGCGCACTTGAGCGTGAATGCCTTCGCGCGCCAGCAGCACAGCAGAAGCGCCAGCGGAACGCGCGATCTGGGCACCCTTGCCAGGCTGCATTTCGATGCAATGAATGGTTGAACCCACCGGAATATTGCGAATAGGCAGCGTGTTGCCCGCACGAATCGGCGCCTCGGAGCCGCTCATCAACGTAGCGCCCACTTCGAGATTGCGCGGCGCAATGATGTAGCGGCGCTCACCGTCGGCGTAGCACACCAGCGCGATGTGCGCGGTACGGTTCGGGTCGTATTCGATACGTTCGACCTTGGCCGGAATGCCGTCCTTGTCGCGACGAAAATCGACCACACGGTAATGGTGCTTGTGACCACCGCCGCGATGGCGCGTGGTGATATGACCATTGTTGTTGCGGCCGGCCTTCTGAAACTGGGGCTCGAGCAGCGAACGCTCGGGTTCGCCCTTGTACAGATGCGGGTGCGAGACCTTGACGACGGCGCGGCGGCCAGCCGAGGTCGGTTTGACTTTGACGACGGGCATTTAAATACCCTCCTGCGCGAAATTCAGCTCTTGTCCCGCCTTCAGGCAGACATAGGCCTTCTTGACATGATTGCGACGGCCCGTGCCACGCGCAGTGCGCTTGACCTTGCCCTTGATGTTGGCGACCTGGACCGACTCGACATCGACCTTGAACAGCAGTTCGACGGCAGCCTTGATCTCAGGCTTGGTCGCATCACGCAGGACGCGAAACACGACTTGATTGCGCTTTTCAGCGACCATAGTCGCCTTTTCCGAAATGACCGGCGCGCTGAGCACCTGCATCAGACGCTGCGGATTGAGAACGGCCTGCGTCATGACAGCATCTCCTGAAGTTGGCTGACTGCACCCTTGGTCATCACGACCTTCTTGTAAAACAGAAGGGACAGCGGATCGGCGTAACGCGGCTCGACCACCAGAACATTCGGCAGATTGCGCGCGGCGAGGAACAGATTTTCGTCCGCGCCGTCAGCAATGATCATCACCGACTCGAAGCCCATCGCCTTGCACTTCTCGGCAACCAGCTTGGTCTTCGGCGCCTCCACGGTGAAAGTGTCGACCACCACCAGGCGGCCTTCGCGCGCCAGTTGCGAAAACAGCGAACGCATCCCCGCGCGATAGGCCTTTTTGTTGACCTTGTGCGTGAAGTTCTCGTCCGGCGAATTCGGGAAAATCTTGCCGCCTCCACGCCACAGCGGCGACGACGTCATACCCGCACGAGCGCGGCCAGTACCCTTTTGCTTCCAGGGCTTGCGCGTCGAGTGCTTGACCACCGCACGGTCTTTCTGGGCACGGTTGCCCAGGCGCGCATTGGCCTGATAAGCGATCACGATCTGGTGAACCAGATCTTCGTTGAAGTCACGCCCAAACACCTCGGGGCTGACCTCAAACTTCTCAGCAGGCTGGCCCTGCGCATTGATGAAATCGAGCTGCATCACTGACCTCCTGTCGCAGACTTGACCGCGGGACGCAGAAACACAAAGCCCGAACGCGAGCCCGGCACCGCACCCTTGACGAGGATGAGCTGGCGCGCTTCGTCGATGCGAACCACTTCCAGGTTCTGCACCGTCACGGTTTCATTGCCCATCTGACCCGCCATGCGCTTGCCAGGAAACACACGCCCGGGGTCCTGCGCCATACCGATGGAACCCGGCGCACGCGTGGTGACCGAGTTACCGTGAGAGGCGCGGTTGGACGAAAAATTGTGGCGCTTGATGGAGCCAGCGAAGCCCTTGCCGATCGACACGCCCTGCGCATCGACCATCTGCCCCACCTGAAACAGCGAAGCGGGAACCGTCGCACCCAGCGCGTAATCGGCCGCTTTTTCAGCGGGCAGATCAAACTCCTTGAGGATTTCTGCCGGCTCGACCCCGGCTTTCGCCAAGTGACCCGCCTGGCCCTTGGTGAGGCGTGACGGCTTGCGAGAGCCGTAAGCTACTTGGACGGCGCTATAGCCATCCACATCTTGCGTGCGCACCTGCGACACCCGGTTGCCAGACGCATCCAGCACGGTGACGGCGATGGATGCCCCATCGTCGGTGAACACACGCGTCATTCCGACCTTGCGCGTGACAAGGCCCATTGAATGTGAGCTCATTGTTTTCTCCTACCCGGCTACGATTGGCCAGGCCCGTAAGTTATTCAAACGATTCAAGCTACGCGGCTTGAGTCAATTACTGCCAAACTTTACTGCCAGCTTTCTTTCGGGCCTCGCCAGAAAGAAAGCCTTAAATCATACATCAACCGCCCTGCGATCTGCAAGGCAGTGTGCTCACTGCAGTTTGATTTCCACATCGACGCCCGCAGGCAGGTCGAGCTTCATCAAAGCATCTACCGTCTTGTCCGTCGGATCAACGATGTCCATCAGACGCAAATGGGTGCGGATTTCCAACTGATCGCGTGAAGTTTTGTTGACGTGGGGCGAGCGCAGGATGTCAAACCGCTGCAGGCGGGTCGGCAACGGCACGGGGCCTTTAACAATGGCGCCGGTACGCTTTGCGGTATCGACGATCTCCATCGCGGACTGATCGATCAGCTTGTAATCAAACGCCTTCAGGCGAATACGGATTTTCTGATTTTGCATGATGTTCTCTTCAAAGAGCGAAGGCCGACGCCGAAAGTAAGCGGCGCCGGCCGATTCCGTTGAACGATTTACTCGATGATCTTGGCCACCACCCCGGCGCCGACGGTACGACCGCCTTCCCGGATGGCGAAGCGCAGACCCTCTTCCATCGCGATCGGGGCGATGAGCTTGACGGTGATGCTGACGTTGTCGCCGGGCATGACCATTTCCTTGTCCTTGGGCAGTTCCACCGCACCGGTGACGTCGGTGGTGCGGAAGTAGAACTGGGGACGGTAGTTGTTGAAGAAGGGGGTGTGACGGCCGCCTTCGTCTTTGCTGAGCACGTAGATCTCGGCGGTGAAGTGGGTGTGGGGCTTGACGCTGCCGGGTTTGCACAGCACTTGGCCGCGCTCGACGTCTTCGCGCTTGGTGCCGCGCAGCAGGATGCCGACGTTGTCACCGGCTTGGCCTTGGTCGAGGAGTTTGCGGAACATTTCGACGCCGGTGCAGGTGGTTTTCTGCGTGGCGCGAATGCCGACGATTTCGATTTCTTCACCGACTTTGATGATGCCGCGCTCGATCCGGCCGGTCACGACGGTGCCGCGCCCGGAGATGGAGAACACGTCTTCGACGGGCATGAGGAAGGCACCGTCCACAGCGCGCTCGGGCGTGGGGATGTAGCTGTCGAGGGCGTCGGCGAGGTTGAAGATGGCTTTCTCGCCGAGTTCGCCTTTGTCGCCTTCGAGGGCGAGTTTGGCGGAGCCTTTGATGATGGGGGTGTCGTCGCCGGGGAAGTCGTACTTGGACAACAGTTCGCGCACTTCCATCTCGACGAGTTCGAGCAGCTCGGCGTCGTCGACCATGTCGCATTTGTTGAGGAACACGACGATGTAGGGCACGCCGACCTGGCGGGCGAGCAGGATGTGCTCGCGGGTCTGGGGCATGGGGCCATCAGCGGCGGAGACGACGAGGATGGCGCCGTCCATCTGGGCGGCACCGGTGATCATGTTCTTGACGTAGTCGGCGTGGCCGGGGCAGTCGACGTGGGCGTAGTGGCGGTTGGCCGTCTCGTATTCCACGTGCGCGGTGTTGATGGTGATGCCGCGAGCCTTCTCTTCGGGCGCTGCGTCGATCTGGTCGTAGGCCTTGGCCGATCCGCCAAACTTGGCCGCCAGCACGGTGGTGATGGCCGCCGTCAGCGTGGTCTTGCCGTGGTCCACGTGACCAATCGTGCCCACGTTGACGTGCGGCTTGGTCCGCTCAAACTTTTCCTTCGCCATGATTCAAACTCCTCAAGCCTACAAAGATGGACAAATCGATAAATTCAACTGGTGCCCATGGCGGGAATCGGACCCGCGACCTCTCCCTTACCAAGGGNGTTGTTCCTTATCTGAATACGTTTGAAAGGGGTCGATTATTGGGGTCAATTACTTGCTGGCGCGAGCGCTGACAATGGCATCGGCCACGTTCTTCGGCGCCTCGGAGTAATGCTTGAACTCCATCGTGTAAGTAGCACGACCTTGCGACATGGAACGCAGCGTGGTGGAGTAGCCAAACATCTCCGACAGCGGCACTTCGGCCTTGATCGCCTTGCCGCCGCCGACCATGTCTTCCATGCCCTGCACCATACCGCGGCGTGACGACAGATCGCCCATCACGTTGCCGGCGTAGTCTTCAGGCGTTTCCACCTCAACGGCCATCATCGGCTCGAGGATCACGGGGCTCGCCTTACGGCAGCCTTCCTTGAATCCCATGGAAGCGGCGATCTTGAACGCCTGCTCCGAGGAGTCGACATCGTGGTAAGAACCGAAATGCAGCGTCACCTTGACGTCCACCACGGGATAGCCTGCGAGCACGCCGGAATTCAACGACTCTTCAACACCCTTTTGCACCGCAGGGATGTATTCACGCGGCACCACGCCGCCCTTGATCGCATCGACGAACTCGAAGCCCTTGCCGACTTCGTTGGGCTCTACCTTGAGCACAACGTGGCCGTACTGTCCCTTACCACCGGACTGGCGCACGAACTTGCCTTCGGCATTGTCCACCGTCTTGCGGATGGTTTCGCGGTAGGCCACCTGCGGCTTGCCGACATTGGCCTCGACGCCGAATTCGCGTTTCATGCGATCCACAATGATTTCGAGGTGCAGCTCGCCCATGCCCGAGATGATGGTCTGGCCTGACTCTTCGTCCGTTTTCACGCGGAACGAGGGGTCTTCCTGCGCCAGACGCTGGAGCGCCAGGCCCATCTTTTCCTGGTCGGCTTTGGTCTTGGGCTCGACAGCCTGTGCAATCACCGGCTCGGGGAACACCATCTTTTCCAAGGTGATGATGGCATCAGGACTGCACAGGGTCTCGCCCGTGGTCACTTCCTTCAGGCCCACGGCTGCAGCGATGTCGCCTGCGCGCACTTCTTTGATTTCTTCACGGTTATTGGCATGCATCTGCAACAGGCGGCCGATACGCTCCTTCTTGCCCTTGATCGGGTTGTAGACCGTATCGCCCGACGACAGCACGCCGGAGTACACGCGAATGAAGGTGAGCTGGCCCACATACGGGTCAGTCATCAGCTTGAACGCGAGCGCGGAGAACTTTTCGTCGTCAGCCGCCCGACGAACGGCCTCTTTCTCGTCATCGTCATGTCCGGCCACAGGCGGAATGTCGATCGGGGACGGCATAAAGTCGATCACCGCGTCCAGCATGCGCTGCACGCCCTTGTTCTTGAACGCGGTACCGCAAAGCATCGGCTGGATTTCGCTCGCGATGGTGCGCGCACGCAGACCCTGCTTGATCTCGGCCTCGCTCAACTCGCCGGTTTCGAGGTACTGGTTCATCAGCTCCTCGCTCGACTCAGCGGCAGCCTCAACCATTTTCTCGCGCCATTCCTTGCAGGTCTCCAGCAGCTCCGCAGGAATTTCTTCATAGTTGAACTTCATACCTTGGGATGCTTCATCCCAAATGATGGCCTTCATCTTGAGCAGATCGACGACACCTTTGAAGTTCTCTTCGGCGCCAATGGGCACGACGATAGGTACGGGGTTCGCCTTGAGGCGGGTGCGCATCTGATCGTAGACCTTGAAGAAGTTGGCGCCGGTGCGGTCCATCTTGTTGACAAAGGCCAAGCGCGGCACTTTGTACTTGTTGGCCTGACGCCAGACGGTTTCCGACTGGGGCTGCACGCCGCCCACGGCGCAATACACCATGCACGCGCCGTCCAGCACGCGCATGGAGCGCTCCACCTCAATGGTGAAGTCCACGTGGCCAGGGGTATCGATGATGTTGATGCGGTGGTCAGGCAGGGAACGATCCATCCCCTTCCAGAAGCAGGTCGTCGCAGCCGAGGTGATGGTGATTCCGCGCTCCTGCTCTTGCTCCATCCAGTCCATCGTGGCAGCGCCGTCATGCACCTCGCCAATTTTGTGATTGACGCCGGTGTAGAACAAAATGCGCTCAGTCGTCGTAGTTTTGCCAGCGTCGATGTGCGCAGAGATACCGATATTTCGGTAACGCTCGATCGGGGTAGTTCGTGCCATGATGAAATCCAGATAAATGTTTAGAAGCGGAAATGCGAGAAGGCTTTGTTGGCTTCAGCCATACGGTGCACTTCGTCACGCTTCTTCATTGCAGAGCCGCGACCTTCTGCGGCCTCAAGCAGTTCATTGGCCAAGCGCTGCTGCATCGATTTTTCATTGCGTTTCTTCGCAGCCTCACGAATCCAGCGCATCGCGAGGGCCATACGGCGCGAAGGCCGTACCTCGACAGGAACTTGATAGTTGGCACCGCCAACACGGCGGGACTTGACCTCAACCATGGGGCGGACATTGCCCATGGCAGCCGAAAACACTTCGAGGGGATCTTTGCCAGATTTTTCTTGAATCGTGTCAAAGGCACCATAGACGATGCGCTCTGCAACGGCTTTCTTGCCGGAGAGCATGACAACGTTCATAAATTTGGCAACATCTACGCTACCGAACTTCGGGTCCGGCAGAATTTCTCGCTTCTCTACTTCGCGACGACGAGGCATGATTTCTCCAATTCAGTTGGGCTGAGCCCAAGCCCTATTTGGGCTGCTTACTCCGCAAATGCGGACGGAAATCGATTTGCAATCAAGTAAATCGAGTTATTTCTTCGGGCGTTTGGCGCCATATTTCGAGCGTGACTGCTTACGGTCCTTCACCGCCTGCAGATCCAGGGCCCCGCGCACAATGTGATAACGCACACCAGGCAAGTCCTTGACACGGCCGCCACGCACCAGCACGACCGAGTGCTCTTGCAAGTTGTGCCCCTCACCGCCGATGTAGGAAATCACCTCGAAGCCATTGGTCAAGCGAATCTTCGCGACCTTACGCAGCGCGGAGTTAGGCTTCTTCGGTGTCGTTGTGTAGACACGGGTGCACACACCACGACGCTGCGGGCTGTTCTCCATCGCAGGGCTTTTGGATTTGATACGCTCGCTCACACGAGGAGAGCGAACCAATTGATTGATCGTCGGCATAGATCTTCCTCACTCCTGCTGGAGTACGGTAACTGGAACAAAACAACATGACAAAAGCCCGGCCATCAGGGGATGGCCGGGCTCGTTAGGGTAGCCTGACGATGTCCTACTTTCACACGCGAATGCGCACTATCATCGGCGCTGAACTGTTTCACGGCCCTGTTCGGGATGGGAAGGGGTGGTTCCAGTTCGCCATGGTCATCAGGCATAACTTGTCGACGAAAACTCGTCCAATTCAAAAGCTGATCGATTGCATCTCTATGGTCAAAATTATAGGATCAAGCCGCACGGGCAATTAGTACTGGTTAGCTCAACACATTACTGCGCTTCCACACCCAGCCTATCAACGTTGTCGTCTTCAACGACCCTTTAGGGAGATCAAGTCTCCAGGGAGGCCTTATCTTGAGGCAAGTTTCCCGCTTATATGCTTTCAGCGGTTATCTTTTCCGAACTTAGCTACCCGGCGATGCCACTGGCGTGACAACCGGTACACCAGAGGTTCGTCCACTCCGGTCCTCTCGTACTAGGAGCAGCCCCTCTCAAGCCTCCAACGCCCACGGAAGATAGGGACCAAACTGTCTCACGACGTTTTAAACCCAGCTCACGTACCTCTTTAAATGGCGAACAGCCATACCCTTGGGACCGGCTACAGCCCCAGGATGAGATGAGCCGACATCGAGGTGCCAAACACCGCCGTCGATATGAACTCTTGGGCGGTATCAGCCTGTTATCCCCAGAGTACCTTTTATCCGTTGAGCGATGGCCCTTCCATACAGAACCACCGGATCACTATGTCCTGCTTTCGCATCTGCTCGACTTGTCAGTCTCGCAGTTAAGCACGCTTATGCCATTGCACTATCAGCACGATTTCCGACCGTGCCTAGCGTACCTTCGAACTCCTCCGTTACGCTTTGGGAGGAGACCGCCCCAGTCAAACTGCCCACCATGCACTGTCTCCGAACCGGATTCACGGTCCAGGGTTAGAACCTCAAACACATCAGGGTGGTATTTCAAGGTTGGCTCCACGACACCTAGCGGCACCGCTTCAAAGCCTCCCACCTATCCTACACAGATCTGTTCAAAATCCAATGCAAAGCTACAGTAAAGGTTCATGGGGTCTTTCCGTCTTTCCGCGGGGAGATTGCATCATCACAAACATTTCAACTTCGCTGAGTCTCGGGAGGAGACAGTGTGGCCATCGTTACGCCATTCGTGCAGGTCGGAACTTACCCGACAAGGAATTTCGCTACCTTAGGACCGTTATAGTTACGGCCGCCGTTTACCGGGGCTTCGATCAAGAGCTTGCACCCCATCACTTAACCTTCCGGCACCGGGCAGGCGTCACACCCTATACGTCCACTTTCGTGTTTGCAGAGTGCTGTGTTTTTAATAAACAGTCGCAGCCACCTTTTCACTGCGGCCCCTTTCTGCTCAGCCTGTACGGCATCACATACCGGGGGCGTACCTTATCCCGAAGTTACGGTACAAATTTGCCGAGTTCCTTCTCCCGAGTTCTCTCAAGCGCCTTAGAATACTCATCTCGCGCACCAGTGTCGGTTTGCGGTACGGTCGTGTCTAGCTGAAGCTTAGTGGCTTTTCTTGGAAGCAGGGTATCAATCACTTCAGCAGCAAGCTGCCTCGTTATCATGCCTCAGCTAAGCCCCCCGGATTTGCCTAAGGGGCACGCCTACACACTTGAACCGGGACATCCAACACCCGGCTGATTTAACCTTCTCCGTCCCCACATCGCACTAGACATCGGTACAGGAATATTGACCTGTTTCCCATCGACTACGCATCTCTGCCTCGCCTTAGGGGCCGACTCACCCTACGCCGATGAACGTTGCGTAGGAAACCTTGCGCTTTCGGCGAAGAGGCTTTTCACCTCTTTTAACGCTACTCATGTCAGCATTCGCACTTCTGATACCTCCAGCATGCCTCTCAGCACACCTTCACAGGCTTACAGAACGCTCCTCTACCATGTGCTTACGCACATCCGCAGCTTCGGTATATAGCTTAGCCCCGTTACATCTTCCGCGCAGGACGACTCGATCAGTGAGCTATTACGCTTTCTTTAAAGGGTGGCTGCTTCTAAGCCAACCTCCTGACTGTCAATGCCTTCCCACTTCGTTTCCCACTTAGCTATATTTAGGGACCTTAGCTGGCGGTCTGGGTTGTTTCCCTCTTGTGTCCGGACGTTAGCACCCGGTGCACTGTCTCCCGCGCTGCACTCACCAGTATTCGGAGTTTGCATTGGTTTGGTAAGTCGTCATGACCCCCTAGCCAAAACAGTGCTCTACCCCTGGCGGTGATACGCGAGGCACTACCTAAATAGTTTTCGAGGAGAACCAGCTATTTCCGGATTTGTTTAGCCTTTCACCCCTATCCACAGCTCATCCGCTAGTTTTGCAACACTAGTCGGTTCGGACCTCCAGTACGTGTTACCGCACCTTCATCCTGGCCATGGATAGATCATCCGGTTTCGGGTCTACACCCAGCGACTAGACGCCCTATTCGGACTCGGTTTCCCTGCGCCTTCCCTATTCGGTTAAGCTTGCCACTGAATGTAAGTCGCTGACCCATTATACAAAAGGTACGCCGTCACCCCGTAGGGCTCCGACTTTTTGTATGCATACGGTTTCAGGATCTATTTCACTCCCCTCCCGGGGTTCTTTTCACCTTTCCCTCACGGTACTTGTTCACTATCGGTCGACTACGAGTATTTAGCCTTGGAGGATGGTCCCCCCATGTTCAGACAGGATTACACGTGTCCCGCCCTACTTGTCGCATACTTAGTTCTACATAAGGCATTTTACATACAGGGCTATCACCTTCTATGGCCGACCTTTCCATGTCGTTTTGCTATACCAAATGCTAAATTATGCAGGCTGTTCCGATTTCGCTCGCCACTACTATCGGAATCTCGGTTGATTTCTTTTCCTCGAGTTACTGAGATGTTTCAGTTCGCCCGGTTCGCTTCAATGACCTATGTATTCAGTCAAAGATACCCTTGCGGGTGGGTTTCCCCATTCGGAAATCTGCGGGTCAAAGCTTGTTTGCCAGCTCACCGCAGCTTATCGCAGGCTACAACGTCCTTCATCGCCTGTAGTCGCCAAGGCATCCACCGTATGCACTTAGTCGCTTGATCCTATAATTTTGACCACCGGTCAAATAGGATTGAACTCATATTTGCGATGCAATCGCAATGTATGACTTTTATCATACAAATATCAGCTTTTGAATTGTTAAAGAACACAACGATGGTTTCATCAAAAGAAAATTGATTTTCTTTTGGAGACTGGTGGAGGTGAACGGGATCGAACCGATGACCCCCTGCTTGCAAAGCAGGTGCTCTCCCAGCTGAGCTACACCCCCAGGGTAAACTCCAGTTCTGGTGGGTCTGGTTGGATTCGAACCAACGACCCCCGCCTTATCAAGACGGTGCTCTAACCGACTGAGCTACAGACCCGCTTGGGCCACGAAGTTCGGTATCGCAACCACCATCAACGTTGACAACCGATAAGTGTGAGCGCTCGACTTGATGCGTCTCTAGAAAGGAGGTGATCCAGCCGCACCTTCCGATACGGCTACCTTGTTACGACTTCACCCCAGTCATGAAGCCTACCGTGGTAATCGCCCCCCTTGCGGTTAAGCTAACTACTTCTGGTAAACCCCACTTCCATGGTGTGACGGGCGGTGTGTACAAGACCCGGGAACGTATTCACCGCGGCAAGCTGATCCGCGATTACTAGCGATTCCGACTTCATGCAGTCGAGTTGCAGACTACAATCCGGACTACGAGCGGTTTTAAGGGATTGGCTCCCCCTCGCGGGTTGGCAACCCTCTGTACCGCCCATTGTATGACGTGTGTAGCCCTACCCATAAGGGCCATGAGGACTTGACGTCATCCCCACCTTCCTCCGGTTTGTCACCGGCGGTCTCATTAGAGTGCTCTTGCGTAGCAACTAATGACAAGGGTTGCGCTCGTTGCGGGACTTAACCCAACATCTCACGACACGAGCTGACGACAGCCATGCAGCACCTGTGTCCAGGCTCTCTTTCGAGCACCAAACCATCTCTGGTAAGTTCCTGGCATGTCAAGGGTAGGTAAGGTTTTTCGCGTTGCATCGAATTAAACCACATCATCCACCGCTTGTGCGGGTCCCCGTCAATTCCTTTGAGTTTTAACCTTGCGGCCGTACTCCCCAGGCGGTCGACTTCACGCGTTAGCTTCGTTACTGAACAGTAACCCGTCCAACAACTAGTCGACATCGTTTAGGGCGTGGACTACCAGGGTATCTAATCCTGTTTGCTCCCCACGCTTTCGTGCATGAGCGTCAGTGCAGGCCCAGGGAGTTGCCTTCGCCATCGGTGTTCCTCCGCATATCTACGCATTTCACTGCTACACGCGGAATTCCACTCCCCTCTGCCGCACTCTAGTCAGGCAGTCACAAATGCAGTTCCCAGGTTGAGCCCGGGAATTTCACATCTGTCTTACCTAACCGCCTGCGCACGCTTTACGCCCAGTAATTCCGATTAACGCTTGCACCCTACGTATTACCGCGGCTGCTGGCACGTAGTTAGCCGGTGCTTATTCTGCGGGTACCGTCATCACCGAATGGTATTAGCACTCGATATTTCGCCCCCGCCAAAAGTGGTTTACAACCCGAAGGCCTTCATCCCACACGCGGCATTGCTGGATCAGGGTTGCCCCCATTGTCCAAGATTCCCCACTGCTGCCTCCCGTAGGAGTCTGGGCCGTGTCTCAGTCCCAGTGTGGCTGGTCGTCCTCTCAGACCAGCTACGGATCGTTGCCTTGGTAAGCCTTTACCTCACCAACTAGCTAATCCGCCATCGGCCGCTCCTATGACGTGAGGTCTTGCGATCCCCCACTTTCACCCGTAGGTCGTATGCGGTATTAGCTACGCTTTCGCGTAGTTATCCCCCATCACAGGGCACGTTCCGATGTATTACTCACCCGTTCGCCACTCGCCGCCAGGTTACCCCGCGCTGCCGTTCGACTTGCATGTGTAAAGCATGCCGCTAGCGTTCAATCTGAGCCAGGATCAAACTCTATAGTTCGATCATTTTTGCATTGCGAACAATGCACACTCAAGGAATTACGGAAAATTTCCGTACTTCATATGAGCGTTTGGTATATTTGCATCAAGCCAAACGCCCACGCTTATCGGTTGATTTCTTAATGAGCCCGCCCATTTAGGCGTTTGCTGCGTTTGCAGCGAAGACATCAATTATTGCACTACTTTTAATCCCGAGTCAAGCGAAAGGTTTTATTCTTTTCTTTGCTTCGGTCGCTGCTTTTTTGCAGCGAAGACATCAATTATTGCACTATTTTTAATTCCCGGTCAAGCAGAAGGTTATTCTGTATTCTGCTCGACTGCTTGGCGCGGTTAGCGCCGAGAGATGAGATTGTGCATGGGGCGAAACTGCCTGTCAAGCACTTTCGTGACAGCCCGGTGAAAGTCCCTTATTGCCACGGCGTCTCAACGCTGACTACGGCTAATGAGACTGGCTTTTCTTGGCTTCTTGGTAGGCACTGTAGAGTGCGGTCGCCACTGGCCCGGGCTTGCCTTGGCCCACTGCCTTGCCATCCAGTGTCGCGACGGAGAGCACCTCTTTTGTTGCGGAGGTGAGCAAAATTTCGTCGGCGCAGCGCAGCTCCCACTCGGAGATGGGGCGAAATTCGAGTTTGATGCCAATTTCGCCGCATAGCTCTTGCAGCAACCCGACACGAATGCCTTCCAGCTTGTCGTGATCCCGAAGGGGGGCCGCGAGTCGGCCGTTGCGCACCAACCAAACATTTGAGGCCGAGGCTTCGGTCAACAGGCCGTCTCTGATGAGAACTGTTTCAGTGGCGTTACTCTCTACAGAGAGTTGCCGGGCCAAGACGTTGCCGAGAAGCGAGATCGATTTGATATGCGCGTTTCTCCAGCGTAGATCGGGAGCCGTGATGCAGGCCACACCTTGGGCGCGCTTTTGTTCGGGCACGTGCGGAAACGGAAAGCTCATCATGAACACGGTCGGCTCGACACCTTGGGGAAACGCATGATCGCGCTTGGCCACGCCACGGGTGACTTGTATATATATGCACTGATCGTCAGGGGCGTTGCGCGCGATGAGTTCCCGTACCAGCGCCAGCCAGTCGTTGGCCTGACTGGGATTCTTGATACCCACAGCGTCGAGGCTGCGTGCCAGTCTTGCCAGGTGATCATCGGCGCGGAAAACCCGCCTGCCATAAACGGGAATCACCTCATAGACCCCGTCCCCAAAGATGAAGCCACGATCAAGTACGGATACTTGGCATTGAGCAAGCGGCTGAAAGGCGCCATTCAGATAGCACTCGGACTGATCGGTCGACATCGGGTTGAACGACATAGCGAATTTCCAGGAAAGAGCGAAGAGCCAAAGGGAGCAGGATTCAGCGCACCAAACCGCGCCGCACCGCCTCCAGAGCAGCTTCAGCGCGCGAAGAGATGTTTAGCTTGCGGTAGATCTGTTTGACGTAGTCGGCCACAGTGTGTCGCGACAGGCCGAGCTGAACGGCAATTTCTGGCAGGGTGTAACCCTTGCCCACCAGTTGCAGCACCTCGCTCTCGCGCTCGGTGAGCGCAATGTGTTCTTCTTGTGGCAGATTTGAAGAAGGAGCCGACATCGTGCGATGCAGATGGGTGAAATGCTGCACCATGCGACGGGCAATACTGGGCGATAAGGGTGGCTCGCCATCCTGGATGCGTCGAAGTTGGGCACGCAACTCGATTTTTGGGCGATCTTTGAGCAAATAACCGAAGGCGCCCGCTTGCAGCGCGGGGAAGAGATGGTCGTCGTCGTCGAAGATGGTGACCACGACAGAGCGGGCCTGGGGGCGGGTTTCGGTGAGGGTGCGGATCAATTCCAGGCCGCTGGCATCGGGAAGGCCCAGATCGACCAGCAGCAGATCGACAGGTTCGCGCTGCAGAATCTGCATGGCGTCGGCCATTCGCCCCGCCTCGAAAATGCGCACGCCAGGATAGTTTTCGCGCAGCAATTCAACAAACCCGGCCCGCACAGCGGGAAGGTCATCGACGACCAAAGCGCATTGCATGGTGCTCATCGGCTTCCGTTTCTGATTCTTGCGCCGAGCAGACAATGTCGGCATCAGCCCGATACTATCAACTCACGCCCCTGAATGCGGGGATTTGTGCGGCCATCGGCTGTGCAACCTTATTCGTTCCCATGCCCAACTCGCCCGTGCAACTTCGACACACTTTTTCCCCGCCCGACAATGCCCGCCTTGCCCAGCTCTGCGGCCCGCTGGATGAAAACCTCAGGCAGATCGAGGTCGCGTTCGACGTTCGCCTGTCGCGTCGTGCCGACACCGTGAGCATCGAGGGCGAAAGCGCCTCCGCCCGGCGCGCACTTGATCTGCTGCAAACGCTCTGGGGCCGGGCCGACGCACGCTTCAGTCTGGAAGACATCCAGCTCGAACTGGTGCAAGCCGCACAAGGGCAGCGCCCCAAACTCACCGCGGCCGACGACGAGCCGATGCTCTACACCCGCCGGGAAAGTCTGCACGGCCGCACGCCTAATCAGGTTCAGTACATCCGCAACATTCTTGAGCACGACATCACCTTTGGCATAGGCCCGGCGGGCACGGGCAAAACCTTTCTCGCGGTGGCCTGCGCCGCCGATGCGCTGGAGCGTCACGCCATCACCCGTCTGGTGCTGACGCGCCCCGCGGTCGAAGCCGGGGAGCGGCTCGGCTTCTTGCCCGGCGATCTGACGCAGAAGATCGACCCGTATCTGCGACCTTTGTACGACGCGCTGTACGACCTGCTCGGCATGGAAAAAACGCAAAAATTGTTCGAACGCGGCGCCATCGAGATCGCGCCGCTGGCTTTCATGCGCGGGCGCACCCTCAACCAGTCGTTCATCATTCTGGATGAGGCGCAGAACACCACGCCTGAGCAGATGAAAATGTTCCTCACCCGCATCGGCTTCGGTTCGCGCGCCGTCATCACCGGCGACGTCAGCCAAGTGGACTTGCCGCGCGGAACGCAAAGCGGTCTGGCGCAAGCCCAGAAGGTGCTGGCCGATGTGCGCGGCATCGCCTTCAACTCATTCACCAGCCAGGACGTGGTTCGACACCCCCTAGTGGCGCGGATCGTCGATGCCTATGAGGCGCACGACGTCGCGCTGAAAGGCGAGCCGCCGTCAGGCGCGAGCGCAGGCGATTTGGCCAGTGCCACCTCCTCCCGTCGACGGCCGCAGCGCTCCGTATGACTCGCGCTGCACGCCCCACGAAACCTGCGTTGCGGCTTTCGGTGCAGTTCGCCGATACGACGCACCGCGATCAGTTGCCGCGCGCCCTACTGCTGCGCTGGGTTCGCGCCGCCTTGCGCGTGGGCCTCGAAAGTCTCGATGCTCTACCGCAGGCCGGGGCGTCGCCCGAGGCGCATCAGATCACCCTGCGCTTTGTGGCTGCCGACGAAGGCCGGGCGCTCAACCGGGCCTACCGCGGCAAGGATTACCCCACCAATGTGCTGACCTTCGATTACAGCCACTGGCCGGTTCAGGCCGACATCGTGCTGTGCTGCCCGGTGGTGGCTGGCGAAGCGCTGGCGCAGCACAAGCCGCTCGGGTCTCATTACGCCCATCTGGTCATACACGGTCTGCTACACGCGCAGGGCTGGGATCATCAGACCGAGCTAGAGGCACAAGAGATGGAACGTCACGAGGTGACTGTGTTGCAACGCTTCGGCATTTCCGACCCCTACGCCGACGGCAGCGAAATGCCCGCAGGGTAAAGTGCGGGCGCTGCCCACTCCGCCCTTTCAGGCTTCTCATCCTCATGTCCGAACGTCCCGCCAAACGCGATACCCAGAGCGCAACCGCCAGCGCCCCGCCGCGCGGTCTGCAGCGCCAATTCACTCAACCCCGGTTCGCGCCGTTTGTCTCCATCGTGCTGGGCGTGCTGCTCGCCCAGACCTTCGGGCGGCCGCAGCTCGGCGGATGGTCGATTGTCATTCTGGCCGCCTGGATCAGCCTGCTGTGGGCCGATACGCAGCCCCTCCCAAAAGACCGGGCCAAGCGCGGCGCCTTGCTCGGTTTCAGTCTCGGGCTAGGCTGGTTCACGGGCGGGCTGTGGTGGCTTTATATCAGTATGGCGGTGTATGGCGGCATGGCGCCGCCGATTGCGGGCGGCGCCTTGCTGTTGTTCTGTGCCTATCTCGCCCTCTACCCCACGCTGGCCGCTGCACTTGCAGCCGCACTCGCCCCCGCGGCAGGACGCGAGCCCTGG
Source organism: Thiomonas sp. OC7 (assembly GCF_900634595.1). Classification (NCBI taxonomy): domain Bacteria; kingdom Pseudomonadati; phylum Pseudomonadota; class Betaproteobacteria; order Burkholderiales; genus Thiomonas; species Thiomonas sp. OC7. Next base: position 1,577,569 of record NZ_LR131953.1, read on the forward strand.
AAACTGGCGCGCGCCATCGGCGCCGCGCTGGTGCTGGCCGGAGGGTGGACGCTGGCGGAATGGTTGCGCGGCACGCTGTTCACCGGATTTCCGTGGCTGGCCCTGGGCTATGCCCAGGTCGGCAACCCGCTCTCGGGCTACGCTCCGGTGATCGGCCAGTACGGCGTGAACTTCGCCGCCGCATTGGCCGCCGCGCTGTTGGCGCTGCTCTCGCAAGTGAGTCTGCGGGGTGCGCTGGTCAGTCTGGGTCTGCTGGTAGCACTTTTTTTCGGCGGCTTGCAATTGCAGCAGGTGCGCTGGACGCATGCGGTGGGCCCGACGCTCAAAGTCGCATTGCTCCAGGGCGATGTCGCCCAGTCGGAAAAATTCAAGCCAGAAACACTGGGCCCCACGCTGCAGCTCTACGGCAACTGGCTGAGTTCGCTCAAAGCCAATCTCATCGTCACGCCGGAAACCGCCGTGCCCGTGCTGCCCGAAGATCTCGACCCCGGCTATCTGCGGCAGATCGAGCGGGCGCTACGCGAGCACCACACCGCCGCGTTGCTGGGCATTCCGCTCACCCGCGGCGCCAATCAATACACCAATAGCGTGCTGGGACTGGGGGGCGCTGCGCCCTATCGCTATGACAAATCGCATCTGGTGCCGTTTGGCGAATTCGTGCCCTACGGTTTTCACTGGTTTGTCAAACTGATGGACATGCCGCTGGGCAGCTTTGCGCGCGGCGGGCTCGATCAGCCGCCCTTTGTGGTGCAGGGCGTGAAAGTGGCGCCGAACATTTGCTACGAAGACCTTTTCGGCGCGCAGATGGCGCAGCGCTTTCGCAACCCCGCGCACGCGCCGAATGTGTTCGCCAACCTGACCAATCTTGGCTGGTTCGGCAACACCATCATCATCCCGCAGCATCTGGAAATCGCGCGCATGCGTTCGCTGGAATTCCAGATCCCCGGCATTCGCGCCACCAACACGGGCGCCACCGCCATCATCAACGCCCACGGCCAGGTCGCCGCAGAGTTGCCGCCCTACACCGTCGGGGTACTGACCGGCTCGGTGCAGGGGCACGCGGGACTGACGCCGTTCGCCCGGCTGGCCTCACGCTACGGCGACTGGCCAGAGGTGCTCCTGGCGGCGTTCGCCTTGCTGCTGGGCTGGGCCTTGACCCGCCTGCAGCGCGGCGGCACCCACCACCACAACGCCAGGGTGTAGGCCCCCACGGCCAGATAGATGACGGTGAACACCGCCAGGGGCAGATTCCAGAAAATCAAATGATCGATCCAGGTCTGGATCAGGCCTGCGGTATAGCCGCGCTGTCCGGCGTCTTGCATCAGCGCGCTCTGCCACAAGGTGAGAAAGCAAGCACGCCCCAGCGCTGCCTGCGCCGCCACCACCGCCATCGACAGCAGATGCGCTGCGCGCCAGACGCAGCCGCGCACCCAGCGCCAACGCCGCCATGCGCCCAGCGGCACGACGATCAGACCGGCCACGTTGAACACAATCACGCCCAGATGCACCGCGAGAGCAAGGTGCGCCAGTTGCAGATCGAGTGAGGCAGGCATGGCGTAAGCGGGTCAGCAAAGATGCCACCATACGCCGAACAGGCACTACAACCCGTTACGTCGCCCTAAGCGCGGCCCGGCTATGTTGTCATCATTCGCCACGCCCGCGCCGTCTGCGTGATGACCTCGGGATGTCGGCGTCAGCCGCCGCCGATGGCGTGGTCATTTCATTTGTTGGAGCCGTTTCATGCAGTCTCTTACCGTTTTTTTGCGCCGCGCCAGCGCCGCAATCGTGCTCTGCGCCGCCTGCGCGCCCGCTTCCTGGGCGGCGGGATTCACCTTTACCCCCTACCCCACAGCGCACAAGTTGCCGCTGTCTCAGGTCACTTTCGAAAACGCGCAGGGCAAGCACATGACCCTGGCGGATTTCAAGGGCAAGGTCGTGCTGCTCAATATCTGGGCGACCTGGTGCCCGCCCTGCGTCCACGAAATGCCCACGCTGGACAAACTGCAAAAGCTGCTTGGCGGCAAAAACTTCGCTGTCGTGCCGCTTTCGGTGGACAAGGGCGGCATCTATACCGTGAAAAGCTTTTACGACGATAACTTCATCAGCCACCTGCCGATCTACGTCGACCCCACCACCCAGGTGCTCGACACCCTGAGCATTCTGGGCACGCCGACGACCATCCTGATCAACAAGCAGGGCGAAGAGATCGCCCGCACCATGGGGCCGGAAGATTGGGACAAGCCGGCTGTGATTGCCCAGATCAAGCATTACATGGCCTCCCCCGCAGGCTCGGCGGCCAAGCCGCCGCAACAGGCGCGCACCGTGGAAATTCGCGACACCCGCGTGGCGACCGCCGCAACCACAACAGGTGCTGCGCCGGAATAAGCGCGGCGGGAAAATGCAGACTGCAGCGCCCGAAGCATTCACCCAGCGGCCCGGTGACGCGTTCAACCACAAGCGCGGCGCCTGGGCGCAGATTTCTCCGGCGGCGCGGCGCATCATCCTCGCCCGCACTGCGCGGAGCATCGGTCAGGGCGCGCTGGTCGCCGCCTTCACCCTGTACCTGCACGCGCTGAACTGGAACGCGCCGCAGATCGGCGCGGTGCTCAGCGGCGGGCTGTTCATCGGCGCGGCACTCACGCTGTGGATCGGACCGTTGAGCGACCGGCTCGGGCGACGCCAGTTCCTGTTGGGATACGAGCTGGTTCTCGTCGTTTGCGCGGCTGTGGCCCTGCTCGCCGCCACACCCTGGCTGCTGGTGCCCGCGGCCTTGCTGGGCGGATTTGGCCGCGGCGCCAATGGAGCCGCCGGTCCGTTCGGGCCGCTGGAGCAATCGTGGCTGGCCCACGGCACGCCGCCCGCGCTGCGCTCACAGATTTTCAGCCTGAACTCCACGCTGGGCATGCTCGGCATGGCGCTGGGCGCCGTGTTGGGCGCTGCACCCCATTGGCTTAGCGCCCTCATGCCGACGGATTGGGCTTACCGCAGCCTATTCATCCTGCCGCTGCTGGGCTCGGCGATAGGGTTTTTTCTGCTGCTGAAAGCCGAAGACGCCCCGACAGCGACAAACCCTGAAGCTCGTCCGCTGGCCCTGGCAACGGTTCCCGAAGACCAAGATCAGGCGGATCGCCAAGCCCGTCACCTGCGCGAAAACGCCTTGCTCTGGCGGCTCGGATTGGTGAACGCGCTCAACGGCCTGGGCATCGGCATGGTCGCCCCGCTGATGGCCTATTGGTATCTGGTGCGCTACGGGCACGGGCCGGCCAGCATTGGGCCGGCCATGGCGGTGAGCTTTGTTTTCGCCGCTTTCGGCGCGCAGATCGCAAGCCGCCTGGCGCAGCGCTTCGGCGCGGTGCGGGCCGTCGTCGGCATGCGCACGATGGGGCTGATCATGCTGGTGCTCACGCCTTTGTCGCCGGTGTTCTCGATCGCAGCCGGTTTTTACGCCCTGCGCGCCACCGCGAATCAAGGCACCATGGGCGTGCGTCAGGCACTGACGGTGAGCCTGACGGGCGCGGATCGGCGCGGTCTGGCCGCAACGGTCAACAATGTGTCCATCCAGATTCCGCGCGCCATTGGGCCTTTGATTGCCGGGGTTTTGCTGCACCTGGGCTGGCTGATCGCGCCGTTTTTTGTGGCGGCCACGTTTCAGGCCGCCTATCTGGTTTTGTATCAGCGGTTTTTCAAAAACATCGAGCCGCGCGACGCGGCCCCCTGAAAGCGCAACGCCCCGCAGAAGCAGGGCGTCGTGACGGACATCAGGCGGAGCTCGACGATCACTCAGCGATGAATCCGCTGAACAATCAGCGAGGTTTGGGCGCCCCGATGTCGCCCAGCAGCTTGCCGTTGACCTTGGAGCCGTACAGGCTGAACTTGCTGTCGTGGAACTTGGCACGGGTGGCCGCCACGCTGCCCTGCCAGCGCGGGTCTTGCGGGCGCTCCTGCGCGTCCATGAAATAGGCGACGTCCCAGGCCTCCTGCGGGCTCAGGCTATAGCTCATGCCGTAGGGCATATTGGCGTAAATAAACTTGGCCGCGTTTTTGTAGCTGCCCATGCCCGCGCCCCAGTTGAACGACTTGGGACCCCACAGCGGCGGAAACACGGTTTCGCCGTTGACGTACTGCCCTTCTCCATTGGCGGCGTGACACAAAATGCACTTGGCCTCGTACACCTTCTGACCCCGCACATAGTCGGGCGCCTGCTGCGGCTCGGGCAGGTTCGGGTAACCGCGCCCCGCCACTTTTTCATCGACCGGCAGCCCCTTGGAAAGCCAGTAGGAATAGCTCTCCAGCGCCACCAGGGTTTTGCTGCCCAAGGGGGGCGCCTTGCCGTTTTGGCTGAACTTGAAGCAGCCTTGCAGGCGCTCCTCGAAGGTGTTGACCTTTTTGTTCTTGCCGCGATAAGCGGGATAGCTGACATACGCCGCCCATAGCGGCGCTGAGCCCGCCATGCGGCCGGCGTCGGTATGGCAGTTCACACAGCTCAGGGTGTTGCCGACAAAGTCTTTCGCGTATTTGGGCGTGTCGAGCATGATGTCACGCCCGAGCTTGACCATCTTGCCGAAATCATCATCGGGAATGGCCGACTCTGGCGGCGGGGTGAATTGGGCGCCTGTGCCCACCGCCGCATTGATTTCCGACTTCGGAGGCGCCATCGGCGCATCGGCCGCCAAGGCCGAAGCCGCAGAAGCGGCAAATAGACCAAGCGCGCACAGCGCCAGCGTCATAGGGGTTTGTTTGCGTGTCATGGTGCGCTCCGATCAATGTTTTGCCGAGGCGGACTTGGCAGCCGATTGGGCAGGACTCAGGGGCTGCGCCGCGAGCCATTGCGCCACGGCCTGCGTTTGCGCATCGGTCATGCGCAAGGCGACGGTGTGCATCAGGCCCAGCGGATCGCCGCTGCGGCTGCCATCCTTCCAGGCCTTGATCTGCGCCTCGATATAGGCGGCGCTCTGGCCGACCAGAGCGGGGAAGTTCTCACCCACGCCAACCGCTCCCGGGCCATGGCAGCGGATACAGGCGGGAATGCCTTTTTCCCAATCGCCGCGCAGCGCCAGCCGCTCACCCTCGGCCGCCGCCGCTCCGGTTGGCATGGGCGCGGGTTTGCCGCTGGGCTTGAGCTTGGAGTAATAAGTCGCCAGTGCGGTGACCTGCGCTGCACTCAGCGGTTTGGCCATGCCGGACATGATGGCGTTGTTGCGCGTGCCGTCGGCGAAATAGCGCAGTTGATCGGCTAGATATTGCTCGGGCAGACCCGCCAGCCGCGGATAACCCGCAGCCGCATTGCCCATGCCATCGGCGCCGTGACAGGCGATGCAGGACGCCGCTTCAGGCGGGGCGGCAGCCCAGCTCGCAGGCGCGGCCCAAAACAAGGCGCCGAGCGTGGCCACGGCCAGCACTCGGCGCATCGGGATGAATTGACGCATGGGGAGACTCCTCTCAAGTCGGTGCAGGGTTTCATATTGCGCGGCAAATGACGATTGCCGTTGCGGGAAAACCCTGTCAGGGTTGAGGAGAAGTCTAAAGGCGGTTGGCGGAATGAACAAACGCCTTCTGTCGATATCGATCAGAAATGCGATTGCTGGTCTGATCGAATCTGCGTCAAAACATTACCGGGGCTTCAACCCAGCAGCTTGCCCAGCATCTGCTGCGCGGTCGCCATCAGATCGCCCTCGGCCGGCAACTGGCCACCCGGCGTGAGTTTGTCCACCACATCGGGCAGCGCCTGCGACAACTCCCCTGCGGCCTGTTCCGGCTGAATGCCGAGTTTGCTGGCAATATCGCCCAGTGCGCCGCTGCCCAGCACCTGCTGAATCTGCTCGGCCGAAATCGGCAGATTCGAGCCCGTGCCCACCCACGACTGCACCAGATCGCCCAGGCCGCCCTGCTGGAACTTATCCAGCAGCCCACTCAGACCGCCGCTGTTGTTCATCAGCCCCATGACCACCTGCAGCATCGGGTTGTCCCCCGCTGCGCCCTGGGCCTGCTGGCCTCCCAGCATCTGCCCCAAACCCCCAGACACGCTATCGAACAGTCCCATGATTCACTCCTTGGTCGATAATTCAGTTCAGCAAGTCCAGCCCCCTTGGCGCACAATTGCACCTCGCTTGGGCGACCTGAATAGCTTATTAGGATTGCATGACCTTGAGTATCGTTTGTCGGCCCGAATTTTGAAACTTCTGCTTTATTTACAGTTTCATGGACGCTTCTTCTGAACAGATTCACACCCTGATGGCCGACCTCGGGGCTCGTGCTCGCGCCGCCTCGCGCGACATGGCCCGGGCATCAACCGCGGCGAAAGATCGTGCGCTGGTCGCGCTGGCCGCCGCCATCCGGGCGCATCGTCCCGCCCTGCAGGACGCCAATCTGCGGGACCTGCACGCAGCGCGCGAAGCCGGGCTGGAAGCGGCGTTCGTCGATCGTCTCACCCTGAGCGATAAGGTGGTCGAGCAGATGGCGCAAAGCTGCGAGCAGGTCGCCGCGCTGGCCGACCCGATCGGCGGCATTGACGGCGTGCGCCGCCGACCCAGCGGTATCAGCGTGGGGCAGATGCGGGTGCCGCTGGGCGTGTTCGGCATGATTTACGAGAGTCGGCCCAATGTCACCATCGAGGCCGCGTCGCTCGCCATCAAGAGCGGTAACGCGGTCATTCTGCGCGGCGGCTCAGAAGCCATACACAGCAACCGCGCGCTGGCCGATCTGGTGGCGCAGGCGTTGCAGACTGCGGGTCTGCCCGCCGACGCGGTGCAACTAGTGCCGACCACTGACCGTGCCGCCGTGGGGGCGCTCATCACCATGCCGCAATTCGTCGACGTCATCATTCCGCGCGGCGGCAAGGGGCTGATTGAGCGCATCAGCGCCGAAGCGCGGGTGCCGGTCATCAAGCACCTCGATGGCAACTGCCATGTGTATGTGGACAGCGGCGCCGATCTCGACATGGCCGTTCGCGTGACAGAAAACGCCAAGACCCAGCGCTACAGCCCGTGCAACGCAGCCGAGTCCTTGCTGGTCGCCCGCGATATGGCGGCTGATTTCCTGCCGCGCACCGGCGCCGCGTTCGTGCGCAAGGGCGTGGAAATGCGCTGCTGCCCGGCCAGCCGCGCCCTGCTCGCTGCCGTGCCTGGCGCCGCACCGCTGCTGCGTGATGCCACCGAGGCCGACTGGAGCGCCGAGTACCTCGCACCCATCATCTCCATCAAATTGGTGGAGGGGGTGGATGAAGCCATCGCCCACATCAACCGCTACGGCTCGCAGCACACCGACGCCATTCTCACCCGCGATCACCCCCGCGCCATGCGGTTTTTGCGCGAGGTCGATTCGGCCAGCGTCATGGTGAACGCCTCGACGCGGTTCGCTGACGGGTTCGAATATGGCCTGGGAGCGGAAATCGGAATTTCCACCGACAAGTTCCACGCCCGCGGTCCGGTGGGTCTGGAAGGCCTGACCAGCGTGAAGTGGGTGGTGCTGGGCGACGGCGAAGTACGCAACTGATTTTTTCTCCATCACTCATGACTTCCCCCCAGATCGAAACCGCCGTTCTCACCCTGCCCACCCTGCTGCGCATCAATGCCGCCATTGGCGCGGGTTTCGGCGTGCTCAGCGCCTTGCTCACCGCGGTGGTGAAGTGGCGCGACTTCAATGGCTTCGAGCTGCTGGCCATCCTGCCCGGAGCGGTGTTTTTCAATACTCTGGCGCTGGTGTTCGTCACCCTGGTGGGGTATTGGCTGTACCGCTGGCTGGCTGAGCGCCAGCACTGGAGCCTGCATCATCTGCACACGCGGCGCACCCATCCGCACACGTCAGCCTGACCCAAAAATCGAGGAGACCTCCATGAATCCACGCGACCGCATCAGACTGCTCGGCGCAGGCCTCATTGGCCTGGGTGGCGCCCAGCTCGCGCAGGCGCAGACGCAAGGGCCGGTGGCAGCGCAGCAGATTTCCAGCGAGCCGTGGAAAGTGGCGTTTCAAATCAGCGACAGCCTGGAGCAGGCCTATGAGGGGCTGATCAATATCCAGAACGTGCTGGAACTCGACCCCAAGATGCAGTTCATCGTGGTGGGTTACGGCAAGGCCATTCACTTTCTGCTCAACGGCGCCAAAACGCCGCAAGGCGCGCTGTTCTCCGGGATGATCGGCGATTTGGCCAATCAGGGCGTGCAGTTCAAGGCCTGCAACAACACCCTGACCTTTCTCAAAATTCCGCAAAGCGAACTGGTGCTCGAAGCGACGGTGGTTCCGGCGGGGGTTTATGAGCTGGTCAAGCTGCAGTCCGAGGGCTGGTACTACATCAAGCCCTGAGTCGATCCACGAGACGGCCTCAGCGGCAGGTTGCCACCTCTCGGCTGTCAGCACCCGCTCGACTTGTGTGACCCGGATCACACAGCCGCTCGCCTACGCACCCTGGTATTGACAGCGCTCAAGCGCGGCAAATTCCTGCTGGTTCACCCGAATGTATCCATTTGCTACATTTCGCTACCTTTTGCTTTAGATCAAAGACTTTTGATGTCTTCTGGTCTGCAGCTAAACCCCCTCAAGGAGGCATCGAATGTTGCGCAAACTGTTGTTGACGACGTCCCTGCTCTGCGCCACGGGCGCGGTGCAAGCGGCCGATCTGGTCACGCCGAGCCAGGCGCTGGCCGCCACCTGCTTCAACTGCCACGGGCCGCATGGCGTGTCCACCGCAGCCATTCCCTCACTGGCCGGGCGCACCTCGGCGTCGATCGTGGAGACCATGGCGGAATACAAGACGGTCAAACGCACTGGCACCATCATGCCGCAGATCGCCAAGGGCTACACCGATGAGCAGATCGCGGTCATCGCCACCTATTTCTCGCAGCAAAAACAGTAAGGACGCACACGCCATGCAATCCCGTCGCAAATTCCTGGCAGGCGCCGCCACTGTGGGCGCCATCGGTCTCGCACCCGCGCTGTCGGGCTGCGCCAGCACCACCCGCAGCGCCGCGGGCAAAGGCAAGGTCGTCATCGTCGGCGCCGGTTATGGCGGCTCGACTGCGGCCAAATACATCCGTGACTGGTCGGGCAACGCCATCGAGGTGACGGTGGTCGATCCGGGCGATGCCTTCATCTCCTGCCCTGTTTCCAATCTGGTCATCGCCGGCGCCAAGTCGATGCAGGACATCACCACCTCCTACGACGCGCTGCGCGACCGCCACGGCGTGAAATGGGTCAAAAGCATGGTGGAAAGCATCGACCCTGCCGCCCACACCGTCAAGCTCGCCAACGGCGACACGCTGAAGTACGACAAGCTCGTGGTCTCGCCCGGCATCGATCTGATGTTCGATACGGTCAAGGGACTGAAAGCTGCGAATGAAGCGGGCAAGCTGCTCATTTCCATGAAAGCCGGCCCGGAAACCGTGGCGCTGCGCCAGCAGATCGAGTCCATGCGCGACGGCGGGGTGTTCGCCATCTCGGTGCCCAAGGCCCCCTACCGCTGCCCGCCCGGCCCTTACGAGCGCGCCACGCTGGTGGCCGCCTACTTCAAAAAGCACAAACCCAAGTCCAAGGTCATCATTTTCGACGCCAACGACAAGGTGCAATCGAAGGAGCCGCTGTTCAAAAAAGCCTGGGCCGAGATGTATGCGGGCATGGTGGAGTACGTGCCCGACCGCAACGTGGTGGGGGTGAACGCGCAGACGATGGAAGTCGAGTTCGAAGTGGACAGCCCGGTGAAGGCCAATGTGATCAACGTCATTCCGCAGCAGCGCGCGGGGGTCATTGCCCAGCGGACCGGGCTGGCCAATATGAACGGTCGCTGGTGTGCGGTGAACTACATGACCTTCGAATCGACGGTGCACAAGGACATCCACGTGCTGGGCGACTCCATACAGATCTCGCCACTCATGCCCAAATCGGGTCACATGGCCAACCAGCACGCCAAGGTCGCAGCGGCGGCCATTGTGTCCATGCTCTACGACCAGCCGGTCAACAACCATCCGGTAGTGATGAACACCTGCTACAGCATGGTGAGCTTCGACAAGGCGATTCACGTCGCCACGGTGCACCAGTACAACGAGAAGGAAAAGACCTATCTCACCGTTCCCGGCTCGGGTGGCATCTCGGCAGGGCTGTCCGACGTCGAGTCGCACTACGCCGAGGCGTGGGCTACCAATATCTGGCGCGACAGCTTGTCCTGATCACACGCCCACGCGCCGCAGGGTCTGGTTTTGCCCGGATTGTGCGGTGCGTGTTTCGCAGGCATCATGTAATGGTCGATTTGATGTCGGCCCTTTATTTTTCGCGGCAACGCCAACAGAGCGCAATGCGACAACCATCCCAAGGAGGAGACAAATGGAGAACACCCCCAATCGCCGCAAGGCACTGGCTGCGGCAACCGTTGGCGCTGCTGCACTCATGGTCAGCACCACCGCGCGCGCTCAAGGCCGCGCAGACAAGGAAGGGCCCGTGAAAGTGGTCTATCACATCACGCAGGGTGACTCACAGGGCTCGCGCTGCCTGGGCAATGTGCGCAACCACCTCTCCGCAGACCCCACGGCGAAAATCGTGGTCGTCGGCAATGGGGCCGGGATTGATTTCATGCTCAATGGCGCGGTGGATGGCAAAGGTGCCGAGTTCGCCGGGCTGATCGGCGGCCTCGCAGCACAGGGCGTGTCGTTCCGCGTGTGCAACAACACCCTGACCTCGCGCAAAATCCCTAAAGACCGCGTGCTGCTCGATGCCACCATCGTGCCTTCCGGCGTGGCCGAGGCCGCCAATCTGCAATACCGTGAGGGCTACGCCTACATCTGCCCTTGAGCCTTCGCCGCTCAAACGGCTCATCCAGCGGGAGGCTGCACCGATAATGTGCCGGTGACCTCCCCTTCCCAACCTACCGTCCCGTCCGCCCAGCGCCCCTTGTGGCGCGATCTGATCGCCTGCGCGCAGTTGATTGGCGCGGTACAGGCGGGCGCCTCACTTTCCGCCGCCTTGCCCCAGGCCGCAACGCGCGGCAAGTGGGATGCCAGCCAGCGCGGCGCAGCGCAGGCGCTGAGCTTTGCCGTCTTGCGCCATCTCGGCACGGCGCGGGCCTTGCTGGCCGATCTGCAGCCCAAACCGATCCACCCGCCCCTGCTGCGCGATGTCTTGCAGGCCGCGCTGGCGCTGCTCCTGCCGGATGCCCCCGCGCACTACGCCGCACACACCGTGGTCAATCAGGCCGTCGAAGCATGCAAGCGCACGCCTTCGCTAAGTCATGCCCAAGGGTTTGCCAACGCCTTGCTGCGACGCTTTGTGAGCCAGACAGCCGACATCGAAGCGGTGCGAATGAGCACCCTGGAGGCGAGATGGAATCACCCGGACTGGTGGGTGCAGGCTCTGCAGTCGGCCTATCCCGCCAACTGGCTAGGCGTGCTCGAAGTCGCGCAGCGACAGCCTGCCATGACGCTGCGGGTGAACCCCCGGCTTCAGTCGCGCACCGACTATCAGGCCGCGCTCGCTGCGTGCGGGCTGACGAGCACGGCGCCAGACGACCCCCTGCTCGACCAAGCGCTCATTCTGAAGCAGGCGGTGGCGGTTGAGCGCCTGCCCGGCTTCGAGCGCGGCTGGGTGAGCGTGCAAGACGCCGCCGCGCAATACGCCGCCGCCCTGCTCGACGTCCAGCCGGGCCAGCGCGTGCTCGACGCCTGCGCCGCGCCGGGCGGCAAGACCGTGCATCTGCTCGAACGCTGCGATTGCGACCTGCTCGCCCTCGACAAAGACGCTCAGCGTTTGCGTCGGGTGGAAGACACCCTGGACCGCCTCGGCCTGCAAGCGCACACCCTCGCCGCCGACGCCGCCCATCCAGCCACCTGGTGGGACGGACAGCCCTTCGACCGCATTCTGCTCGACGCGCCCTGCAGCGCCTCGGGCATCGCCCGCCGCCACCCCGACATCCGCTGGCTGCGTCGCGCCGCCGACATTCCCGCGCTCGCGGCCACGCAAGCCGCGCTGCTCGACGCGCTTTGGCCGCTGCTGCGGCCCGGCGGCAAACTGCTGTACGTCACCTGCTCGGTGTTCCCGCAGGAGGGGGTGGAGCAGGCCCGGGCCTTCCTCGCCCGCCATGCCGATGCGATAGCATCGCCCGCGCCGGGGCAGTTGTTGCCGCAGGAACCCGCGCCCGATCAGACCGGGGATGAACCCGGCGCTGGCGCTGCGATTCATTCGCAAGACGGGTTCTTCTACGCCCTGTTCACCAAAGCATCGTGAAAACCCGCCCCGCCTCCCCCGACCCCATGCGCCGCAAGCTGCTGCGCAACGGCCTGGCGCTGGCCGCAGGCGTCAGTCTGTTCTCGCGAGCCGGGGCCACCTCGGTCGATACCGAACCGCTCATGCTGACCATGAGCCCGGAGGGTTTGTTTGTCACCACGGCCGCCGTGTTCGCCTTGCCGCGCAGCCTCGAAGACGTGCTCCACCGCGGCATTGCGCTTTATTTCGAGACCGTGGTCACGGTGGTGCGCCCGCGTTGGTACTGGTTCAACGAGGACATCGCTCAGGCCCGGCGTGAAGTGCGACTGGCCTATCAGCCGCTGCTGCAGCGCTACCGCGTCTCCGTGGGCGGGCTACAGCAGAACTATGACAGCCTCGACGAGGCGCTGGGCGTGGTGCAGCGCACCCGGCACCTGCGCGTGGCCGAACCCTCGCAGCTCACGGCCGGTCAGACCTACCAACTCGATGCGCGGTTCAAGCTCGATCTGTCGCAGTTGCCACGGCCGTTTCAGCTCAATGTCTCTTCTCAGTCGGACTGGAAAATCGAAGCGACCTTTCCGCCGCAACCCTTCGTGTGGACGCCATGACCCGGCCGAGCGGCAATGCCTGGGACAGTCGCACCTCGCGCTGGGCCACGCGCATGGCGCTGGCGCTGGGCCTGCCGCTGGCGGTGTTCCTAGTTTTTCTGCTGGCGGTATCAACCGACAACACGGGGCAACCCAGCCCATTCTTTGCCTGGCTGTACTGGATCAATTTTGTCGTGGCGGGGGTGTTGCTGTTGGTCGTGCTGGCACTCGGTCTTCGGCTGGGCTGGCGCCTGCACAAGCGGCGCTTCGGCAGCCGTCTGCTGTTCAAACTCGCCGCGGTGTTCGCCTTGGTCGGCGTGCTGCCCGGGGTCGTGATCTACACCGTGTCTTACCAATTCGTCGCCCGCAGTATCGAGACCTGGTTCGACGTCAAGGTGGAGGGCGCGCTCAGTGCGGGCCTGAACCTGGGGCGTACCACGCTCAATGTGCTGCAGAACGATCTGCAGTCCAAGGCCCGCAACCTGTCGGTACAGATCGCCGACGACCCGACCCTGCTGTCTCCGCTCTCGATGGAGCAGCTTCGGCAGCAACTCGGGCTGCAACAGATCACCGTGTTCGATGGCAATGGCACGGTACTCGTCACCGCGGGCGGAAACCCGTTCTCGCTGGTGCCCGATCTGCCCGGCCCGAACAGCATGCGGCAGCTGCGCACCATGGGCTCCATTGCCGACATCGAAGGCGGCGACGACGGCGCCAGTCAGACCCCACAAACGCTGAAGCTGCGGGTGGTGGTCAGCCTGCCCACGCGCCATTTCGTCCTGCCCGGGCATGGGCGCTATCTGCAACTCATCCAGAACGTGCCGCAAGCCATCTCCAGCAGCGCCCTCGAAGTGCAGCGCGCGTATGGCGAATATCAAGAGCGCGCCCTGGGCCGTGAGGGCCTGAAGCGCATGTACATCTCCACCCTCACGCTCACGCTGTTCCTCGCCGTGTTCCTGGCGGTGCTGCTGGCTGTGGTGCTGGGCAACCAATTGGCCAAGCCGCTGCTGCTGCTGGCCGACGGCATGAAGGCCGTGGCCGAAGGGGATCTGCGGCAGAAGCCCAACTTCCAGCGCAATGACGAGCTCGGCGTGCTGGTGCGCTCGTTCAATGCCATGACCAACCAGCTCGCCGAAGCCCGGGCTCAGGTGCAGTTCAATCACGACGCACTGGAAGCGTCGCGCGCTTATCTGCAAAGCGTGCTCGACAACCTCAGCACGGGCGTGCTCGTCCTGGGCAGCGATCAGCGGCTAGCCCTGGCCAACCCCAGCGCCACCCGGCTGCTGCGCGCGCCGCTGCAAGGCCTGATCGGCCAGCCGCTGAATCAGCACCCCAGCCTGCAGGCCCTGGCGCAGACCATCGCCGATGCCTTTACTTCGCTCGACGAACAAGAGGATGCGGGACCCAGCCCGCACTGGCTGCAGCAGATCGAGTACCCGCTGCCGGGCAGCGACGCCACCATCACCTTGCTGGCCCGGGGCGCCCGGCTGGCCTTGCCCGGACAGCCCGCATCGGTCGTTGTGTTCGACGACATCTCCGAGGTCATCTCCGCACAGCGCTCGCTCGCCTGGGCCGAAGTCGCCAGGCGACTGGCGCACGAAATCAAGAACCCGCTCACGCCCATCCAGCTCTCGGCCGAGCGCCTGCAAATGAAGCTGGCCGCCAAACTCGAAGGCGCCGATCGCGACATGCTCCAGCGCAGCACCACCACGATCGTCAACCAGGTTCAGGCCATGCAGCACATGGTCAACGACTTCCGCGACTACGCACGTCTGCCGGCCGGCAAACCCGAGGCCATGAACCTCAACGCACTCATCCAAGACGTGCTCAATCTCTACACCAGCCTGCCCGCACACGATGGCGCCAGCCCCGAAGAAAAGCCGCAGGTAAGGGCCGACCTGGCTGCCGATCTGCCCCACATTCTCGGCAACGCCACGCAGCTGCGGCAGGTCATTCACAACCTGCTGCAAAACGCCATTGATGCGGTCGCCGCACAGCCCGAGCGCAAGGTGCGCATCCGCACCGAGGCCCTGCCGACGCCCTCTGGCGCCGCCCTGCGCGTGCGTCTGAGCGTGAGCGACAACGGCCCCGGCTTCAGCGACAAAATCCTCAACCGTGCCTTCGAGCCCTATGTCACCAGCAAGCCTCGGGGCACCGGTCTGGGTCTGGCCGTAGTGAAAAAAATCGCAGAGGAACACCACGCCCGCATCGAGATTCAGAACCTGCAGTCAGAGGGGTCGGTTTGCGGCGCACGCGTTTCCCTTATATTCCCTGGGCTGGCGCAACAACATTCTGTGGATGCGCCCCAGCGGCAAGCATGAGAGTGAGTCGGTATGGCAAGTATTTTGGTAGTTGACGATGAGATGGGAATTCGGGAGCTGCTCTCGGAAATTCTCAATGACGAAGGGCACACCGTATCGCTGGCCGAAAACGCCGCGCAGGCCCGGCAGCTGCGCGCCCAGGCCCGGCCCGACCTCGTGCTGCTCGATATCTGGATGCCCGATACCGACGGCGTCACCCTGCTCAAAGAATGGTCCAGCAGCGGACATCTCACCATGCCGGTCATCATGATGTCCGGTCACGGCACCATCGACCACGCCGTAGAAGCCACGCGCATCGGCGCCATGGCCTTTCTCGAAAAGCCCATTGCCCTGCAGAAGCTCCTGCAATCCGTCTCGCAAGCGCTCACCAAACCTGTGGCCCGCAGCGCCAGCGGCGTCAACCCCGCATCACCGCTCGCGGTCATGCCCGGCGTCAGCGCCGTGCAGGCGCAGCAACCCGTGGCCCTGCCCGCAGAACGCGCCTTCCTGCTCGACCGCCCCTTGCGCGAAGCGCGCGATGAATTCGAACGCGCCTATTTCGAATTTCACCTCACACGCGAAAACGGCAGCATGACCCGCGTAGCCGAAAAAACCGGGCTCGAACGCACACACCTCTATCGCAAGATCAAACAACTCGGAGTCGATCTCGGCCGCGGTTCGCGCAACAGAAATGAACCCTCGTCCGTCCAGGACGACGAGGCCATTACGCATCTAGACCCCTCCGCCGAATAAGCCGC
Source organism: Thiomonas sp. OC7 (assembly GCF_900634595.1). Taxonomy (NCBI): domain Bacteria; kingdom Pseudomonadati; phylum Pseudomonadota; class Betaproteobacteria; order Burkholderiales; genus Thiomonas; species Thiomonas sp. OC7. Next base: position 1,593,394 of record NZ_LR131953.1, read on the forward strand.
CACGAGCCGGACATTGCGAGTGCCCTGAAAAATTTTGCTAGGATGTTCGTTTTTCGAAAATGCTGCGCTCCGAAAAATCGCTTTTGCGCATGCAGTTTCTGAAATTTTGGCCAGGTAGCTCAGTTGGTAGAGCAGCGGATTGAAAATCCGCGTGTCGGCAGTTCGATTCTGCCCCTGGCCACCAAGTGGATTCAACAACTTAGCCCCGCCTAACCCGCGGGGCTTTGTTTTTTGCGCCAAATTTTGTGCCAAATCTCCCGCCTAAAGTGCGCTGAGGCCCCCCCTCACCGAGAGGCCTTTTTGTTTCCCGCTGGATGTGCTTTCATTGAGCACGACATGTCGACTCAAAACCCATCTGCCATTCCGTCTCACATTCCGGATGCCCTGGATCTTGCTGAGCGTATCCGCCGTGGCGAGTGTGATGCTGCGGAGGTCTTGCAAAGCGCAATCGCGCGCTGTGATGCGATCAATCCGCGAATCAATGCCGTCATCGCAGATTTGCGCGAGCACGCCAAAGCCGGGTTGAAGCACGCGCGCACCGGGGACGCCCCGTTTGCGGGTGTTCCGTTTCTGCTCAAGGACCTGAGCATGGATCTAGCCGGGTACGGTACCAGCCAGGGCAATGCTGCGTTGGCCCGCAGACCAGTGGCGCAGACCGACGCGGTCGTGCGGCGGTGGGAGCAGGCCGGGCTGTTGATTTTCGGCAAGACCAATACGCCGGAGCTGGGCTTGAAGGCCATCACCGAGCCGGTGGCGTTTGGGCCGACGCGCAATCCGTGGAATCTCGACCACACGCCCGGCGGCTCTTCTGGGGGTGCCGCGGCTGCGGTGGCGGCGGGTATTGTGCCGGCGGCGGCTGCGGGAGACGGCGGAGGGTCGATCCGTATTCCGGCGGCTTATTGCGGTTTGTTCGGGCTCAAACCTTCGCGTGGGCGGGTGAGTTGTGCGCCTCAGTTCGATGAGCAGTGGGAGGGAGCCGTCAGCACCCATGCGATTTCCCGCACGGTGCGCGACAGTGCGGCCCTGCTCGATGTCATCGCAGGCCCGGAGCCGGGCGATCCGTTCATCGTCCAGCCGCCGGCCCGGCCCTTTTCGCAGGAGCTGCAGGCGCCGACACAACGGCTGCGCATTGCACTGAGCACGGCTTCGCCCATCGGCGGCGCGGTCGATGCCGTCTGGTCGCGCGCCGCTTCGGATTGCGGGCAATTGCTGCAATCGCTGGGGCATCACGTCGAATGGATCGACCCCGTGGGCGACGGCATGCAACTGGCGCGCGATTACCTGACGATGTACTTCGGACAGGTGGCGGCGCAATTGACCTGGTGGCAGCAACAGGGCGTGCCCGCTTCGGCTTTCGAGACGGACACCCAGGCTCTGGGGTTGATCGGACGCGGCCTTGCGGCGGGCGACTATGCCCTGGCGCGTGCGCGCTGGAACAGCCCGATGCGCGCGCTGGGCCAGTTGTTCACGCGCTTCGATCTCTACCTCACACCCACCTGCGCGCAACCTCCGGCTCGCATCGGCGAGCTGGCGGCGCCAAGGTGGCAGCGCACGGCGTTGCAACTGATTCTGCGGTTCGGGCTCGACGGGGTGTTGCGCCGCAGCGGTCTGGTGGAGCAACTCGCCTTCGACAATCTGCACCGCACCCCGTTCACCCAGTTGGCCAACCTCACCGGCACGCCAGCGATGTCTGTTCCATGGGCCCTGGACGACAACGGTTTGCCCGTGGGCGTGCAGTTCGGCGCCGCCTGGGGGCGTGAAGACTTGCTGTTTCAACTGGCCACTCAACTGGAGCTGGAACGCCCCTGGGGACATTGGCGCCCACCAGTCTTTGCCGCATGAAAAAAAGGACGCCGAGGCGTCCTTTTTTGCCTACCGAGCGGCGTCAGGCCGACGCCAGTTGCAGGCGCGGCTTGAGCAAAATCTTGCCAAACAGGCGGAAGTACACCTGAATGGTTTTGAGTTGCACGGCGATCAGGGGCGCCATGAGCAGGTAATACATCCATGAGCCCGCGCCCACCAACTTGGGAATCACCAGACCGAAGCTGATGAAGAACATGCCGAACACGAAAAACGCCACGCCAGGGCAGATCAGCGCGAAGGCGCCCGCGTTGGATTTGGCGCCGCCGGCATAGTCGGCAAAGTAATTGACCTTTTTCATCACCGCATAGCCGATCAGTCCGAAGATCACCTGTAGCGACACGACCACCGTGGTGAACAGCAGCAGATCCGTCGGATGGTTGGCGTTGCCGAATTGATGCGACAGACCCATGGACCAGCGAATCCAGGTGATGCCCAGCAGAGTGAGAATGGGGATGACAATCCACAGACTGCCCGCGGCCTGCGGCTGAATGCCATGGCGCAAAATGGCGTCGAACCCGAGCACGATCTTGATGAGCAGCAACAGAATGGCCGTACTGGCGAAAAAGATCGACAGCACCATGGCGATGGCGTTGATCTCGCGGTGATGGCTCATGGCGCCGGGTGCAGCCAGGCCCACGGCCACCATCGCCAGAGCGAAGATCGACACCATCGGCGCCAGCGAGTTGTTCTCGGCGAAGTCGAACTGCGCATGCACGAACAGCCGGGTGAAGTAAGCGCCGAGAATGCGCAGGGCATAGATGCCCACGGCGAGGAAGGCGGCAATCGCGCCCGGATACATCCACTCCACCACGCTCCACAAATTCGGCACGAACACTGCGCCAAGGACGAAGGCGACGTTGATGGTCATCGCCAGGGTCAGCGGCACGGCCATGAGGTTGATTTCGGCGTTGGAGGTCAGCAGCTTTTTGTAGGCGTCGGTCTGGCGGAATAATTTGAACTCGCGCAGATTCCACGCCAGCAGCCAGAAATGCAGCACGGCAAACAGGATGATCGTCGCCAGATCGATCCCGATCAGCGCCGAATTGAGCGCATTACCCCCGGCCGTGAGCGCGGGCCACAGGTGATTGAACGTCACCATCGGCGTATCCGGGTGCGGCAGCAGGAACATGGGATAGATAAAAAACGACACCGCAAGCCCACCGGCGCCCAGTGCGGCGAGGAAGTACATCGGTGAATAGCGTTCTCGGAGGTTGTTGACCAGCATGGTGGTTCTCCTGGGAGAAAAAGGGGGGATTGCGCAACGCGTGACATTCCGCATCATTGCGTAGCAAGTCGTTACAACTACTGGCCGGAGTATATGAATTCAAGCCCTGCAATATTTGACGACACGCAATTTACACAAAATCCATACCGGGAAATAAAGGAGTTTTACCGTTGCCATGGGCCAGTCTGTGACTTTGGTCGCACTCATGAGAAAACGTAGGGCCGCCCCAAGTTTTCTTGTCCACCTCGCGGCTTGCAAGCCGCTCGGATTCGGCTCCGTCCAAGCTGCCGCAGGGCAGCTTGGAGCCGCGGGCCTCATCCCCCTCGGGGGCGCTCAGCCCGAGAAAAAAACCTCACTCACCCAGAGAGGCGTGCCGCCGTAAACGAAGGACGAACGCCGCGACCACAGCGTTTCCTCGCGGGCCCACCCGTTGCAGCGCGCCAGCCGCAGCAAGGGATGAGCCGCCGACAACCGCTTGACCCGCATGGCGCTGCGCCGGGTCTGGGGGCGCGTGAATACCGCATCGCCCACCGGCTTGACGCCCAGATGCCGCAGCAGCCGCCACGGCCCGCGCAGGGCGGACAACGCACACACGCTATGCCCCAACACCCGCGGCACGCCGTCGGCCACCAGCAGCACGTCGCGGCGCCAGACCTTGCGGCCTTGCGGCAGGCCGAGCAGCGGATATTCATCGCGCAGGGCGCGCGCCGGGCCTTGCCGCAGCAGCCGCAACTCGAAGCGTGCGCTGCTGCGCCGCAAACGCTGGGTGAGCGAGCCCGGATCAGTCAGCCAGCTCTCGATGCCGCTGCGCCGCGCGGCGGGCAACGCGGGCGGCCAACACTCAGCGGCAGGGGCGGAAATACGGCGGATGCGGTGCAGGGCCATGAATGGATTGCGCAAATCCGTCAGTATCGCGCACGCCCTGCGGTAAACCTTTCAGCCGACATGCTTGGCGAAAAAGGCCAGCGCTCGCTCGCGCGCCAGTTGGGCGGCGGCTGCATCAAAGCTGGCGCGGGCGTCGCAGTTGAAACCGTGGTCGGCTTCGTACACATAGAACTCGGCTTGAGGGTTGGCCGCGCGCACGGCCTCACGATCAGCCTCTGAGATGTGGGCATCGCGCAGGCCGTAGTGAAACTGCAGCGGCGTCTGGGTTTTTTCGCCCACCAGCTGCACATTTCGGCCGCCGTAATAGCTCACTGCGGGCAGGCCATCACGAATAGCCGTGAGGTAGGCAATGGTGCCGCCCCAGCAATAGCCCACCACACCGACCTTGCCTGCAGCGGCCACGGCTTTGGCTGCGGCCTGCACCGAGGCGTGAGCGCGGTCGAAACCCAGCGCAGAAACGAGGGCGATGCCTTTTTCCATGCCCGCTTGGTCGTAGCCGAGTTCGACGTTTTTCTCCACGCTGTCAAAAACGGCCGGCGCAATGGCGAGATAGCCCGCCGCCGCATAGCCATCGGCCACGCTGCGGATGTGCGCATTGACGCCAAAAATTTCCTGGACGACAACGATGCCGCCCTTGGGTTTGCCAGTAGGCTCGGCCACATAGGCGCCGATGGTCTGGCCGTCGGCGGTGTGCAGGGTGAGGGTTTTATGGGTCATTCGAAGCTCCTTCGAGGGGTTTTCAGGGGTTGGAACCAGCATAGATTGTGCGGCGTTGGCGCTGAACTTGCCGCTCCGGCCAGCTTGCCCCGGCGCCCTGATCGGCCATGGTCACAGCAGTTGCACGCCGTCGAGATGCGTGGCAACACTCTGGCGTGCCATTTCCACCAGATCTCGCACATAAGGCCGCTGCGCCAGGTCTCGCGGCACGGTGGCGTGCAATTCGCTCCACAGCCCGCGCGGGCCGATGCGGCGGGCCTGCACATAACCACTGTCCAGCGAGGGTTTGAGCGCCCAGTTGGGCAGCGCCGCCACGCCGCGCCTGCTGGCGACGAGTTGCAGAATGGCGATGGTGAGTTCCGCCGTGCGGCGCGGCAGGCTGATGCCCGCAGGCTGCAGCACCTCGCGGATGAGGTCGATACGCTCATCCGGCGCGGGGTAGGTGATCAGCGTCTCGCCCTGAAGATCAACGGCGCGCACGCTGCGCTTCGCACACAGGGCATGGCCAGGTGGCAGCGCTAGCAGAATTTCGAAGCGAAACAGCGGCAGCGAAACCCACTGCCGCCCTGGCGGGCGCAACGCGCCGATCACCACATCGGCCTTGTCCTTGCTCAGCAGCGTGAGCGGGTCGCGGTGAAAGCCCGAGACCAGATCGACCTCGACATCGGGCCAGCGCTGACGAAAGGCGTCGAGCACCGGCATCAGCCATTCGAAGCAAGTGTGGCATTCGAGAACCAACCGCAGGGTGCCGCGGGTATCGCCCTGAATACGCTGCAAGTCTTGCTCGGCGGCCTGCTGCGCCTCGCGCATCTGCCGCGCCAGCGCCAGCAGACGCTCGCCCGCCGGGGTGAAGCGCAGGCCGCGCACGTCGCGCAGCAACAACGGCATGCCGTAGTGACCCTCCAGCGCGCGCAACTGGTGCGACAGCGCCGACGGGGTGAGATGCACGGCCTCGGCCGCAGCGTTGATGCGACCGGTCTCGGCGATGGCGATAAGAGAGCGCAGATGGCGGAGTTCGAGCATGGCAGTCATAAGCTGAATGAAATTCAGCATAACCTAAAAATTCGTCGCTTGATTCACTTGAGCCCGATGCGCAAACTGCCGCCTGCATTCAATTCATCCTGGAGTAACGGCATGACCACCACGCACATCTTGGGCTATCCGCGCATCGGCCCGCAACGCGAACTGAAGTTCGCCCTCGAAAATTTCTGGCAGGGCAAGAGTTCGGCTTCTGAGCTGCAGGCCACCGCCGCGCAACTGCGAGCCGCGAACTGGGCCAAGCAACGAGATGCCGGATTGCGCTTTGCCGCAGTCGGCGACTTCGCCCTGTACGACCACATGCTCGATACCGCTGCGCTGCTCGGCGCACTGCCCGCGCGCTTCGGCTTCGATGCCCGCACACTCGGTTTGGAGCAGTACTTCGCGCTGGCCCGCGGCAATGCGGCGCAGCCCGCGATGGAGATGACCAAGTGGTTCGACACCAACTATCACTACCTCGTCCCCGAACTCGACTCTGCCTCGACGTTTGACGGCGGCTTTGATGCGCTGTTCGACCGCGTGCGCGAGGCGCAAGAGGCCGGGCATACGCCCAAACCGGTGCTGATCGGGCCGCTGACTTTTCTGTGGCTCTCCAAATCGCATCAGCCCGGCTTCGACCGCCTGAGCCTGGCGCCCGCGCTGTCGCGCGCCTACGCCCGGGTGCTGGCCCGGCTGGCCGAGCTGGGGGTGGAATGGGTGCAGCTTGACGAACCCGCGCTCACCCTCGATCTCGACACGCCCTGGCGCGACTTGCTGCCCACGCTTTACGCCGCGCTGCCCGCGCAGGCCGGGGCGCTGCGCCCCAAGTTGCTGCTGAGCACCTACTTCGAGTCGATCAGCTTCGCCCCGGCCACGCTGGCGGGCCTGCCGGTCGATGGCGTGCACCTCGATCTGGTGCGGGCGCCGCAGCAGATCGACCTCTGGCGCGAGGCGCTGCCGCCGCAGTGGGTGCTGTCTGCGGGCATCATCGACGGTCGCAATGTGTGGCGCAGCGACCTGGCCGCTGCGCTGCGCGCCTTGCGGCCGCTGCACGCCGCGCTGGGCGAGCGGCTGTGGATCGCGCCTTCTTGTTCGCTGCTGCATGTGCCCGTCAGTCTGGCCGCAGAACACGGCGCGGGCGCGCGGCTCAACCCCGAAGTGCGTCCCTGGCTGGCCTTTGCGGAAGAGAAGCTCGAGGAACTGCGTGTGCTCGCCACGGCGCTCGATCAGGGCGAAGACGCGGTGCGCGACGCGCTGCGGGCCAACGCCGAGGCGCTGGCGTCGCGCCGCAATTGTCCGCGCGTGACCCTGCCGCAAGTGCGCCGCCGCGTGGAGGCGCTCAGCGAGACCGACGCCCGGCGCAGCGCGCCCTATACCCAGCGCATCGCCGCGCAGCACGCGCGACTGAACCTGCCGCCACTGCCCACGACCACCATCGGTTCCTTCCCGCAGACCGCCGAAATTCGCGCTGCCCGCGCGGCCTGGCGCCGCGGCGAACTGCGGCATACCGACTATCTGCAGAAAATGCGCGAAGAGATCGCCGCCGTCATCCGCAAACAGGAAGACATCGGCCTGGACGTGCTGGTGCATGGCGAGGCCGAACGCAACGACATGGTGGAATTTTTCGGCGAACAGCTCTGGGGCTACACCTTCAGCGCGGGCGGCTGGGTGCAGAGCTATGGTTCGCGCTGCGTCAATCCGCCCATCATCTGGGGCGATGTGTGGCGGCCCGAGCCGATGACGGTGGATACCGCGCGGCACGCGCAGGCACTCACCCCGCGGCCGGTCAAGGGCATGCTCACCGGGCCGATCACCCTGTTGCAATGGAGCTTCGTGCGCGACGATCTGCCGCGCGATCAGGTGGCGCTGCAACTCGCGCTGGCGGTGCGCGACGAGGTGAGCGATCTGCAGAACGCGGGCATTGCCATCATCCAGATCGACGAACCCGCCTTCCGCGAGGGCCTGCCGCTCAAGCGCGACAACTGGCCGCAATACCTGAGCTGGGCGGTGCGAGCGTTCGGCGTGTCGGCTGGCGTGGCGCGCGATGACACGCAGATTCACACCCATATGTGCTACTCGGAGTTCAACGACATTCTGCCGTCCATCGCGGCGATGGACGCCGACGTCATCACCATCGAAACCTCGCGCTCGAATATGGAACTGCTCGACGGCTTCGGCGCCTTCGCCTACCCGAACGATATCGGCCCCGGCGTGTACGACATTCATTCGCCCCGCGTGCCTTCGGCGGCCGACATGGCCCGACTGCTGCGCCGCGCCGCGCAGCTCATCGCGCCCGAACGACTTTGGGTCAACCCGGACTGCGGCCTCAAAACCCGCGCCTGGCCGGAGACCGAAGCGGCGCTGCGGCATATGGTTCAGGCGGCACGCGATCTGCGCCATGAATTGCAGACGCACGGCCGCATCGCCCCGCCGCCTGCCGTTCCCGCAGACGTTAAGGCCAGCGCCCACAGCACCTGCTGCGCGCACGACTGCCACTGAGCGCCCCCAGGGCCGGGCAATCCCCACCCCAACCCTCCCCACAAGTGAGGAGGGAGTGATCTCACCTCCCCCATGGCATGGGCGGGGGTCGGGAGGGGCATTCGAAGCGCCGCACAGCGCTGTTCTCACCTCCTCCACGCAGTGGGGGAGGCCGGGAGGGGGTTGCCCAGCCCGCCTCCCGTGGGGATCAAGGAAACTTGGAGCGGCCCTGCGTTTCCTTGAGAGGCGCATAGCCTCGAGGCTATGAAGTTGGCGTGAAGCTGCAACGCACAGCGGGCAGATGAAACCCTGTCAAGGAGAAAAGCAGGAAAGCGCATGACAATTCGGTTTACAGTGTGAAAAATGCCCGTTTTCGCAGGGCAAAACCGTCTGAGAGCCCATGTTGCCTTCCGAAATTTTCCAGTCCTGCATCGATGACGCCATTGCCCGCTCGGACGAGTTGATGCGCTCGGTCGTGCGCCAGGTCATCGAGGCGCTGGAACAGCAGGCCGAAGCGGCGGGCAACGGGCGGGATCGGCAGCAGTTCTCCGACATGAGTCACGCGCTGCGGCAGAACGAAGGTCGACTGATCCAGGCCTTCGTCGAGCGCTTTCATCAGGTGCTCGACGAAGAAATTCTCGGCCAGAAGCCGGTCACGCGGCGCGAACTGCAGCTCGAGGCGCTCAGTCTGGTCGATGAATCCGATCTCGAGGAAGGGGTGGAAGTCTCGCGCCTCACGCACATGCTCGAATCCGAAGCCCAGTGGGAGGTGCGCGATCTGGGCGCGCGGCTCGACAGCCTGCGCGCGGGCGAACACGCCGCGCCGCAGACCAACCCGCTGCGGCCCGAGGTGTTCAGCAAATCGCTGCACCACGCGCTCGGCGTGGTCGATCTCGACGCGGAAGAGCGCCTGGGGCTGCTGCGAGCTTTCGGCAAGGGCATGTCGGCCGCACTCAAAGACACTTACTCGCTCTACAACAAACGTCTGGCTGAACTGCAGGTCGAGCCCGCGCAATACCGTCAGCAGCGCCGCGCGCCCGCACGCAGCGCCGCCGCCACAGCGGTGGACGAGCAGGCGCTGGTCAACGCCGCGCAAACCGGCGCGGAGCTGCATCTGGAAGCCTTGCAGCAATTGCTCGCCGGGCGTTTCGCCACGGCGCCTTCGGGCGCGCCGGACGGTGGCCAAAGCGGCTTTGCACCCTCCGGCTTCGGCCCGACCGGCCCGACCGGCCCTGCGGCTTCGGGCTTCGGCCCCTCGGTGCTCGGTCAGGCATATGGCCTCAACCCGCAGTTGCGCGATGCGCTCGACCGTCTGCTGCTGACCGACCGCCTGGGGCTGCGCGAGGTGAACTGGCGCGACGAACCCGCCGCCTCCGCCGCAACGGTGAACCTCATCGAGCAGCATCGGCAAAGCCTCTACGAGGTTGCCAACCGGCCGCTGGAGCGGCTCACCATCGACGTGGTCTCGCTGCTGTTCGATCACATCCTGGCCGACCCCAAGCTGCTGCCTGCGGTCAAAGCTCAGTTGGCGCGGCTGCAAATCCCGGTGCTGCGTCTGGGTCTGCGCGACGCCAGCCTGTTTTCCTCGCGCAATCACCCGACGCGCAAACTGCTCAACCGCGTGGCCGAATACAGCGCGGGTTTTTCCAGCGTGGAAGAGCCCGCGGCCCAGCGCTTCCTGCCGTTTCTGTCGCGCATGGTCGAGGCCGTGGTCAACGCCGAGGAAGACGACGCCACGGTGTTCGAGCAACAACTCGCCGACCTGCAGCGCCATATCGCCGAGAGCGCCGCCGCGGTGGAGCAGCAACAGGCCGATGCGGTCGATGCCCTGCGCCGCGCCGAGTTCCGCAGCCTGCTGCACGGCGCGCTGTATCGGCATCTGCACGAAGTGTTCGCCCGGCTGCACACCCATCCCCAGTTGCGCGAGTTCATGCTCGAGCATTGGTCCACGGTGTTGGCCGAATCCGTGCTGCGCTTTGGGGAAGACGCCGAGGTCACCCAGACCTACAAGCAGACCGCCAGCGATCTGATCTGGAGCGTGCAGCCCAAGACCGCCGAAGCCGATCGAAAGGCGCTGCTCAAACTGCTGCCTACGCTGGTGCAACGGCTGGGCCAAGGTCTCGACCTGATTTCCTTGCCCGCCGACAAACGCCAGGAGTTCATGTCCTGGCTGATGGACGCGCAGGCGCAGGCCATACGCGGTCAGGGCGAGGCGCAGCAAGCCACCTCGCGCGACGACGCCCTGCTGCTGCAGCGCGAATGGTCGCGGCTGCTGCACCCGCAGACCAATGCGGCGGCCGCCGCCGCCATGCCCGAAGCGCTGGTGCGCAACGAAGAAAAACTCACCAGCGGGCTGATCGAAGCCAGCGACGTGCCCGCCGAGTCGCAACCCATCGCGGCGGAGGCGGCCGATTCGCAGCAAGGCCCGGCCAGCGTGCCGCCAGGCGAGCCTGCGCTGCTCTCGCCCTCCGCGCTGCTCTCACCCTCCGAAGTGGCGGGGCTGATCGCCTCGCTCGACATCGGCACCTGGGTGCAGTTGCAGATTCAGGGGCGCAACGCGCGGGCGCAACTGACCTGGCGCAGTCCGCAAGGGCTGTTTTATATGTTCTCCAGCAAGGTGGGCGGCCGGGCGCATTCCATGACCCGCCGCGCGCTGGAGCGCATGGCCGCGCAGGGCCTCATTCTGCCGCTGGAAGCGCAGGGTCTGATGGATCGCGCCATGCAGGGCGTGGCCGAGCAATTGCGCGAACGCCAGTCTGGCGAACCCGGCTGAACCGGCCCGACCCTGGGCGCCCCCAGGGTCGGCTCGCCGACCCGCCCCCCGTGGGGGATGAGACCCGCGGCTCCAAGCTGCCCTGCGGCAGCTTGGACGGAGCCGAATCCGAGCGGCTTGCAAGCTGCGAGGTGGTCAAGAAAACTTGGGGCGGCCCTGCGTTTTCTTGAGAGTCCGCGGCCGCGCTGCGTTTACACCTGAAAACACTACGCTCCGGCCCACTTCGTTATATTTCGCGAAACATCGCGTTGAGCGCACAGTTGCGCTCGATCCGCCTGTTCTCGAACATCTACCAAGGAGCCATTGATGCATCGTCGTATTCTGTTGAAACTCTCCCTCGCAACCGCCATCGGCCTGGGCGGCATGACGGTCGCCTCGGCGGCCGAGCCGGTTTTGTCGGTGGCCTATGCCGGCTCGATGGGCGCCTTGATGGACAAGGCGCTCGGCCCGGCCATCGCCAAGCAGGACAAGGTGCAGTATCAGGGTCAGGGCGCCGGTGCATTCGGCCTGGCGCACCTGATCGCGGCCAAGCAGATCAACCCCGATGTGTTCGTCTCCATCACCCCCGGCCCCATCGAGGTGCTGCAAAAAGCCGGGTTGATCGACACCGCCGTGCCGGTGGCCAGTACGCAGATGGTGATTGCCTACAGCGACAAGAGCAAGTTCGCCGCCGACTTCAAGGCCGCTGCCGCCGGGAAGATGCCGTGGTACGAAGTGCTGCAAAAGCCCGGCATCCACTTTGGCCGTACCGACCCCGCCGTCGACCCGCAGGGCCGCAATATCGTGTTCACCATGCTGCTGGCGCAAGAGTTTTACAAGCAGCCGGGACTGGCCGACAAAATTCTGGGCAAGGTCGAAAACGAGCAGCAAATTTTCACGGAGCCCTCGCTGCTCTCGCGACTGGAGTCGGGCCAGCTCGACGCCACTTCGGGCTATTTGAGCGCGGTGATTTCGCACAAGCTGCCCTATATCAAGCTGCCCGGAGAGATCAATCTCAGCGATCCCGCCATGATCGAAAAGTGGTACAGCAAGGTGCACTTCGACATCAAGCTCCCCAACGCCAAGACCGACACCTTGTCTACCCAGCCGCTGGTGTTTTATGCCGCGGTGCTGAAAAACGCGCCCAACCCCAAGGCGGGCGCGGCTTTCGTCAAGTTGATGACCAGCGCAGGGGGCCAGGCGATGTTCAAACAATACGGCTATAGCGCTCCCAAGGGCGGCGATCTCCATCCGGCTCATTGAACGGCTCATTGACTCGATCTCTGAGCCTCGGGCTGCGACGACAATGACGGCATGACCCTGACCCCGCTGGACACCGCCGCAGCCCCGTTCTTTGCGCCGCACGCCAAGCAGGCGCCCGCGCGCCGCGCGTGGATCGTGGCGGGCGCCGGGCTGGCCGGGCTGCTGTTTCTCAGTCTGCCCTTTGCCGGGCTGTTCATCAGTACGCCGTGGCAGACGCTGCATCTGCAGCAAGGCGACCTGGGCTCGCTCTGGGTGTCGGTGAGCTACAGCCTGATCGCCGTGGCCCTCGTGGTGATGTTCGCCACGCCGGTGGCCTGGTGGCTGGCGCGGCACGACTTTCGCGGCAAGTGGATCATGGAGATGCTGGTGCTGCTGCCGCTGCTCACGCCGCCGCTGGCCATGGGCCTGTTGCTGTCGATGAGTTACGGGCCATACAGCTGGATCGGCCAGCCGCTGAATCATCTCGGCCTCAGTCTCACCAACACGCCCTCGGCCTTTTTGCTGGCGCAGGTGTATGGCAGCGCGCCGTATTTCATCGTCGCCGCGCGCTCGGCGTTTGAGGGGGTGCCGCGCGAGCTAGAGCAGATTTCGCTCACCCTGGGGCAGTCGCCCTGGCGCACCTTCTGGCGCATTACCGTGCCGCTTTCTGGGCTGGGTCTGGCCGCCGGGGTGGCGCTGGCCTGGGTGCGGGCATTGGGTGAGTTCGGCATTGTGCTGATCGTGGCGTATTACCCGCAGGGCATTCCGGTGAAGTTGTGGGTCAACCTGCAAGACACCGGCCTGCCCGCGGTGTACCCGCTGCTCTGGCTGTTCTTTCTCATCGGCCTGCCCTTGCCCCTGCTGCTCGGCGCGCTGTCGCGGCGCGGGCCGCGCGGTGGCTGAACCTTGCCTGAGCCTTGCCTGAACCCCCTGCCGGACATCATGCCCTCGCCCGCCAGCCTGCACGTCAATATCCAGATCCGCCAGCCGATCACGCTCGATGTCGATTTCGAGGTGCACGGCTTCACCGCTCTGCTCGGCTCCAGCGGCGAAGGCAAGTCCACGGTGCTGAAGGCGCTGGCGGGGCTCATTCCCAGCCAGGGCCCGCCTTTCTGCGCCCTGCCGCCGCAGCGCCGGCCCGTGGGCTATCTGCCGCAGGGGTATGCGCTGTTTCCGCATTTGCGCGCCTGGGAGAACGTGGCCTATGCGCTGGGCGGGGCGCTGGGCTCTCAGCGGCAGGCGGCCGTCAAGTTGTTGCAGTCGGTCGGGCTGGCGCAACAGACCGAGCTGCGCCCCGCCCAGCTTTCGGGCGGACAGCAGCAGCGCGTGGCGCTGGCCCGGGCGCTGGCGCGGCAGCCGCAGGTGCTGTTGCTCGACGAGCCCACTTCGGCGCTCGATGCCAGCACCCGCGACGACATCATGGCCGAGCTGGTGTCGCGCATGCACCAGCTCTCCATGCCGGCGCTGGCCGCCACGCACGATGCCAGCCTGGCGGCCATGTCGGACTGGGTGGTGCTGCTCTCGGGTCGGCAGGTCATTCAACAGGGGCCGCCTGCCGAGGTGTTCGCGCATCCGGCCAATCAGGCGGCTGCGGCGCTGCTGGGCGTGCGCAACCGCTTTACCGCGCGCGTGCTGCGCCACGCGGTTGAGCGCGGATTAACGCTGTTGCAGTGGGAAGAAGGCGGGCTGCCGCTGTGGGCGCCCTTGATGGCGTCGAGCGAGATCGGCGGCTTGGTGGACTGGGCCGTGTCGCCCGACGAGGTGCGTCTGCCCCCGCTCAAACCGGGCCAGTCCGCCGATCTGGAAAACCCGGTCTCAGGCCAGATCGAGCACCTGGTGGTTCAGGGCGCGAGCGCGACTTTGGCCATGCGCTGCGGCGACGCCCGGCTGTGGCTGCGCGCCCCGCTGCGGCTGATTGCCCACCACGGCCTGCGTGCGGGCGCGCCCGTGGTGGCGCATCTGCGCCCCGAGCATCTGATGTGCTGGCCGCACTGAAGCGCTTCCCAAAGCCTCACTCGCGCAGCAGTTTTTGCAGCACGTCGAGGTCGGGCTGAATGGCCCTGAGCGCCTTGCGTTCCATGCGCCGGTAGATCGACAGCACCTCGCGTCCCAGCGGGGTGAGCAGCGCACCGCCTCCGCCCGCGCCTCCCTTGGAGGCTTCGACCAACGGTTCTTTGTAAGCCTGATTGACGCTGTGAATCAGCAGCCAGGCGCGGCGATAACTCATGTCGAGCGCCCGCCCGGCGGCTGAAATCGAACCGGTGCGCTCCAGCGCTTCGAGCAGCGCGGCCTTGCCGGGCCCGAGCGCCGTGCCTTGTTTGATCTGCAAGCGCACCCTCGCCGTATCCGCGGGTGGCAGGGGCGCCTTGTCGTCTGCTGTGCCGTTCTCGTTCATGCATATAGCGTAGCGCTTCGCCGACGCCTACGGTTCAGTGCTGAACATGTGCGGCGGGCAGCCCATCCGGTACCGCTGCAAGAGTCTGCACCACATCGAGCCCGTAGCGGTCGCCCATGCCGAGTTCGACCTGCAGCGGCAGGCCATCGCTTTGCCGCAGCCAGATGCGCAAAGTGGCACTGCTCTGCGCGCTGTGAGCGTCGAGCAGAGTGCACGCCACCTCCTGGCCCTGCCATTTCAACGTGGTGCGCTGCGGCGTGATGTGGGCGGTCTGCACCTTGTCATTGATGAGCAAGGGCGCGGTGAAGGCGCGGGTAGGCAGCGGGCGCTGCAGATACCCCCAGCTCAGCGTCAGTGGATCGGTGAGCCCGGGCGGCGCGGGCTGCGTCGGCGTCGTCGATTCCGCCGGCGCTGACGCCGCCTGAGCCGCAGTCGTCACCTGCATACGCCCATGCTCGATCTGCATCAGCGTGGCCGGGCTATCCCCCCGCTGATTGCTGGCCGACAGCAGCTCGGGCTTGCCGTCGCGAACTTCTCCGCTTGCACCGCGCACCCAGTGCAGCCGACGCAGCAGCACGGCAAGCGCACCCCGCGGCGTGAGGGTGCTGTCGATGCGGTAGGCGCCGTTGCCCTGCGCAGGCCAGCTCACCTGGTCTTGCGCGGTGGCCACGCCCTCCTGTCCGCCCAGCCCGCCGAGCAAGACCAGCCATTGTGCGCCGCGGGAGTCGGACCCCTTGCCATCCTGTTGGAGATGCACCTGCCATTGCGCCGAGAAAGTGACCGCCTCCTTGACCGACTGCGCCGCAGCCAGGTGCGCAAAGCAGGCGGCCAAGACTAACAACAAGGCAGTGATACCGCCCAAACGCCAGGGCCGCAAGCCGGGGAGCCGCAAAGAGTTGAAAGTATTCATAGCAGTCCAACGCCCGATACGGCGCTTTGGCTGACACCCGCCATCTCGACAACGATCTACTGGAAAATATTGTTTAAATTATAAAAACTATTCGTTTTATTTATTTTAGGGTTCCGCCTAGTATGAAGCCATTCATTGATTACCGTTTGGCTGCCCATCATGTCCCCCTGGAAACCGCTCAACCGACTGCCCTCCCCCATCGAACTCGTGCGCCAATTCACGCCCAACTGGTTCACGGTGAACATGGGCACGGGCATCACCTTTTTGCTGCTGGCGCAGTTTCCGGCGCGCATCGCTGGCCTGCATGCCCTGGCTTATGGACTTTTCATCGCCGATGCCGCCATTTTCGCGCTCTTTACAGGTCTTTTCGCAGCGCGTTGGCTGTTTTTCACACAGGACGCGATGCCGCTACTGCGCCATCCCGTGCAGTCGATGTTTTTGGGCGCCATCCCCATGGCGCTCATCCCGCTGGTCAACGGGCTGGTGCTGTTTCATCCGGGGCAACCCGCCGCCGCCGAGTTGGCCACCCACCTGTGGTGGATCGATGCCGCCCTGTCGCTACTCACCGGCTGGCTGGTGCCCTGGTATCAGTTCACCGCGCAGGATCACAGCCTGGAGCGCATGACGGGCGTGTGGCTGCTGCCAGTCGTGCCCGCCGAAGTGGCGGCGTCGAGTGCGGGCTATCTGGCGCAGCATCTGCCCGCCGCGCAGGCGCAGGCGCTGATCGTCTCGGGTTATGCCTTGTGGGGCATGTCGGTTCCGATTGCGCTGGGCATTCTCACCGTGCTGTATCTGCGGCTGGCGCTGCACAAGCTGCCGCCCAAAGAACTCGGCGTCTCGACCTGGCTGAGTCTGGGGCCGATCGGCACGGGCGCTTTCGCGCTGCTCACCCTTGGCGCCGCAGCGCCGCAGGCTTTCGCAGGCACGGTGATGGCGCCCGTGGCCGCGCTGGCAGGGCCGCTGGGCGTGATCGGCGCGCTGATTCTGTGGGGCCTGGGTCTGTGGTGGCTGGTGACGGCCATTGCGCTCACGGCCATTCAGGTTCGGCGCGGTTTGCCCTTCAACCTGGGCTGGTGGGGGTTCACCTTCCCCGTGGGCGTCTATACCGCTGCCAGCCTGACTCTGGGACTGCGCACCGGCATGGCCTTCTTCACCGCATTTGCCGCCACGCTGATCGTCGCGCTGGTGGCGGCCTGGGCCGTGGTGGCGGTGCGCAGCGCCCACGGTCTGTGGCACGGCCATCTGGTGCAGGCGCCTTGCCTGAACTGCAAGCCGGAGCTGCCCGCAAAAACAGCGTAAAACCAGATCAATCCAGCAGATCGAACGCCATCTGCTCCACTTGGAGAAATTCGCGGGTAAAGCCTGCCACCGCACGGTAGAACCGCGCCGCGTGATCGCCCTCGATGGCCTCGCACATCTGGGCGCCCCAGGGCTGAATATGGCGCTGGAACAGATCGCGCTGCCGCGTCAGGTTGCACACCGCAGGGTCGTCCCCCGCAATGAGATAGCGCATGGTTTCGGCGAGGATGGCGAAGTGGTCTTCGCTTTCCCCCAAGTCGATGCGGCGGGCCAGCCCGATGTCCTGCAAATCCGCGCGCAGCCGGGCCAGCGGCTTTTCGTGCAGCGCGCCGGCCAGGTAAAACGAGCCATAGACATACACCGCAGGCCGCCCCGTGCCGCCGAACAGGATTTCGAATTCATCCCGAATCTCTTCGGGCGTCACCACGGCGGCGGTGTTCAGCAAATTGCTCCAGGCCAAGTGCAGTGCGCTTTGGTCAGCATTTTCGACCGCCAACATGCCCGCCAGTTGCGACAGCACTGGTTGCGAGGGCGGCGCGATGAACAGCAGCGCAAGCAATCCCCAGAGATCGGCGCGGGCGGCGTCTTCATCGCTGCCGGGCGCGGCCAGCTCCACATCAGGGTGTTGCATCGACAGAGGTTGCAGCATGGCGATCAGGGCAGGTCGTGAATGGTGGTGTCGGCGCGGGTATGCATGTCGATCACCCGGCAGTCGCTGCACATTTTCAGCCGATTGGCTGCGTCGCCCGCGAAGGCCGGGTGGCCGGAGAGCTTGGCCACCATTTGCTCGATGGCCTGCACCGTACCGAAGGGCTTGCCGCAGCGCACGCAGCGCCAGGGCTGGGCTTCGTTGAGCACCTGCGGCGCGCTGCGCTGAGGCCCCCAAAGCAGACGCGGCTCCAGACGAATGGCGTCTTCCGGGCAGGTGTTGACGCATAAGCCGCACTGCACGCAGTTCTTTTCGATGAATCGCAGTTGCGGCGCCAGCGGGTTATCGGCCAAAGCCCCCGCAGGACAGGCGCCGACACAACTCAGGCACAGGGTGCAGCGGCTGGCGTCCACCCGGATGGCGCCAAGGGGAGAACCCGCGCCATGCGGCAGGGGGATGACGGCCGCGCCCGACGCCACCTCTTGCGCGGGCGCATGGCGGATCAGATGGTCGAGCGCGAGATCGAGCGTGGCGCGCTTCTGCGGTAGGGCGGCGAACTGCGCCTGGATGCTGGGAACCGCACCTGTTGGTCGCGGCGGCGCCAGCAAGGCATCGAGTTCTCGCGCATCGGCAGTCTGCAACAAACGCAGCCGTGCCCCGCGATAGCCCATGCCGTGCAGCAGCGTTTCGGTGAGCTGCATCTGGCCTTGGAGGGCATGGAGGTAGGCCGGGGATTCAGTGTTGTCGGACAAGACCAGAATCTCTGCCGCGCCCCAGGAAAATGCGGACAGCCAAAGCTCCATGCCCACCGAGGCGATATGCCACAGCGGCACCGCAATAACGTGGGCGGGCAGGCCGCGAACGCGGGGATCTGCCGCCGCGAGCCGACCAAGCTGCCCGATGAGTTCCGCACCCGTTTCTTGGCTGTGGAACAGCAGCGTCGGCCGCTTCAGCCCGGCGCGCTGGGCGGTGAGCAGCAGGGTACGCAGCCGTGCGCCAATTTCCGGTGCGCGCGGGTAGGCGTAGGTGAGCGCCCCGGTAGGACACACCGTGGTGCAGGCGCCGCAGCCGACGCACAGATGCGGGTCGATCTCGATCTGCTCGACGAAGGGCTTTTTTTGCGCGGCGGTGGGTAGGATGGAATCGGCCTCGGCGATGGGGGGTGTCTGGTCGGGCCGCAAGCGGGCACGGCTGTGCACGGCCTGCGCGGAGCAGATGTCGATACAGGCGTGGCAACCCAGCAGGGTGTTACGGGAGTGCGCACAGAGCTTGGCGTCATACTGAAAAAACCGGGGCTTGTCGAAGCTACCCTTCAGATCGCGCAGTTCAGTCGCGGCGCGCACTAGCGCCAGCGGGTCGGAGCCCGGGGCGTAATAGCCCTGCGGCGGCTGATGCAGCGACAGGCTGGGCTGCGGCTGCAGATCGAGCACCAGATCGACTTGCAGCGTGTCCGCCCGAGGGCCGCGGTTGAAGTCGATGGCGCCGATGGCGCCGCAGGCCTGCACACAATCGCGATGACCGGTGCAGCGTTGCAGGTCGATCTGGTAGTCCAGCCCGATCGCGCCCTCGGGGCAGGCGGCAAGGCAGGCATTGCAGCGGGTGCAGACATCGAGATCGACCGGATTGGCGCTCTCGATATCCACCTCGAAAGCCCCCAGCCAGCCGCGCACGCTGCGCACGCGCCCGGCATGAACCGGATGTTCATGCTGCAGCGGCAATGCGGCGGGCGCAGCACGTCCACCCGGACGCCCGGTGTCGAGCAGGGTGAGTTCCAGGCCGTCGGCAAGGAGCTTGCGCGCCATGTCCAGCGACTCGGCATCGCCAATGACCAGGCAACGCCCCGCGCTGTGATAGCTCGCGGTCGGCACGGGTTCGGGCTCGGGCAACGCCGCGGCAGCAAGCAGGGCGGCGATTTTCGGGCCGGCAGCCTTGGCCTCACGACTCCAGCCTGCGGTTTCACGGATGTTGACAAACCGGATCGGCCTTACATCGGGCGGTGGCACGCCCTCGGTCTGCGACGCCAGTGCGGCAAATAGCTTGGCCTCTTGCGTGCAAGCGACGAGCAAGGGCTCGGTGCTCTGTGCGGCCTGCTGAAAGCGCACGATCTCACGGCGACACAGCTGGCTGTGCGGTTCGATGGTCTGGCCCAAAGCGGCAGTCAGCTGCGGGCCGTCCAGCGGCATGGTGTGGTTGCAATTGCAGACCAGAGTTTTCATGGGGTGGGAGGTGTTGCGTTCAGAGAGGCGTCTTGGGGCATGTCGGGAGTAGGCGCCGAGTCAGGCTGATCCGTGGTGTCGGCCTCATTCGCGGTGGTCGGAGTGCGGTTTTCCGAAGTCGAACCGAGGCACTCGGAAGCCGGTCGCTGCGCTGCGGGCGTTGCAAGGGCGGGGTCTGCCAGGTCGAGCCCCAAATTCGGAGTCAGTTTCAAGCGCGCCAGAAGGCCGGGCGGAACCGGGCTGGGGGTGTTGTAGTCGTCGATATAGGTATCGAGCCCATCCATCACGTTGAACTGCGGATCGGCAAACAGCTTGCGCAGGGCGGCACGGCGCACGCCTTCGTCCACACCTTTGGCGATGAACCGTGTCAGATCGGCGGTGTGATCGAGCGCTTGCAGCTCGTCCAGCGTGGGCGGTGGCGGCTGATCGTTTGCAGGCGCAGGAACAGGTTCGGGAACAGCGGCTAGTTCCTCACCCTTGTCCGGCGCAGGGGCGACGGGCGCCGCTGCGGGAACGGAATCTGTCCCGGCCTGCAGTTTGCGCCGCGACCAGCGCGATAGAAAACCGCGGTCTTCGGGAGAACTGGCTTCACTCATGGACAACAGACCGGTGGATCGTCTCCGTCGGCGCTAGGACTTGGCGCCTTGCTGCACGATACATCGCGTTCATCAGGGGCCAGAAAGCTTTGCGGACGGCGGCGCTTGCGTGGTTCGGGCTTGTAATGCAGCGAGGAAAAATCGGCCAGCCAGTTGGCCACCGCGGCCGGCAGCGGTGCAATCTCGATGGTTTCGCCGGCATCCATCCAGCGGGCCGCTTCGTTGTACGACAGAGTCACCGCCTGAATGACGGGCAAGCCTTCGGGCGCATGGCGCGGATCGTCGCATTCCGGCTCTGCCGCTGGCGTCCACCAGACAAACCAGCTGGGCTGCGGCGAGGTGAGGTTGAGGTGATAGCCCTCCGCCTCGTCCCGGAACAGTTGCACGCTGAAGCCGGGATACAACCATTGCGACTGCGTCCCGCTCCACTCCAGACAGATGGGCGCAGATTCCAGCGCCACACGGCCTGCCGTCGCAGGCAGGACATCGCGCAGACCCCAGCGCCAGCGCTGCCAGCGATTGTTGAGCTGGTCGCGCTGCATGAGCACGGCGATGGGCCATGCGGCAGGCGCGGAAACCGGTGCGCTCATGCCGATAACCGCTCCAGCGGCTCAGCAACAAAACGCTCAGGCGCGGTGTATTGCAGAAAGTGGCGATTGGTGCAGCGAGCGAACAGGGCGATGCCCAGGCGCTCGGCGATGTCATAGCCCATTTGCGTCACGCCCGATCGCGAAACCAGGATGGACACCCCCATCAACGCACATTTGATGACCATTTCCGAGGTCAATCGGCCTGTGGTGTAAAACACTTTGCCCTGGCCGCCCACGCCGTGCAACCACATCCAGCCAGAGATTGCGTCCACCGCATTGTGGCGGCCCACATCCTCGGTGAACATCAGCAGGCGGCTGCCCTCGAACAGGGCGCAGCCATGTACCGAGCCGGCTGATTTGTAGAGCGAATCATGCAGGCGCATGGCATCGAGCAGCGCGTATAACTCGCCTTGACTGATCCGGGTTTCAGCATCAAGCGCCGCGTTGTCCACTTCGTCCATCAGGCTGGCATAGACCGTGCCCTGTCCGCAGCCCGTGGTGACCACGCGCCGACCTGCGGTGCGCTGCGTCAAATCCGCAATGCCGCTGCGGCTGGTGATGGAGCAGGCCTCCACCTCCCAATCGACCTGCACGGAGGCAATATCGGCGATCGAGTGCACCAGACGCTGATTGCGAAGATAACCCAGCGCCAGCAACTCGGGGGCCGCGCCCACGGTCATTAGGGTGACGAGCTCCTGCTTGTCGAGATACAGCGTCAACGGCCGCTCTGCAGGAATTTGGGCCTCCTGCGTTTCCCCAAATTCGTTGCGTACCCTCACACCTCGGGTGAGGGCCTCTCGCGCCTGGCTGAGTTGCGGAACACGAGGCGGCAATGCAGACGCAGTGACGTGTTGCGAAGACACTAATTCAGATTGGGCCATCAATACATTCTTCTCGGGCGGTTGCAAATCAAGGCGTGACAACCTGTCGGCCCACATGACGGCGCCCAGACGCTGCTCCTTATTTCTGCGCGGCGGCTGCCGGGGCGGCTGCGTCAGATTGTGCGGCCACATACGGCCCGGGGTTCACACAGGGCGGGGTAGGAACCGGCGGCTGGGTCGCCTTGCCTTGTTCCTTGGCCTGAGCGTAATAAAACGCCGCCACTTTATCCTGGGTTTGACACAGCTGATAGGCGGCCACCTTGTCGGCCCATTTAGCTTTGGCTGCGGCTTCTTCTGCCTTCGCCTTGGCTTCCGGGCTTGGCGGCGGCAACTTGGCCCACGCCGTTGCGCCGCAAGCCAGCGAGACGGCCACTATTAGTCCACGCATGCATCGCATCATCATCTCCTCAAGCCTTGGGTTTGATCACGGGCACTGGCGCCTGCGCATTAGGGCCGCTGCGCTGGGCGGGAATTTTCCCGGACTTGATCGCATCCAGCCAGAGCGTGTGGTGCTGCTTCGCCCAGCTCTCGTCCACATAACCAGTGCGCATGCCATCGAGCGCGCCCTCCGTGCCAACGCTGCCGATGTAGATGTGGCCGAAGGCCATGGCCATGAACAAAATGGTGGCTGAGGCGTGGACGATTTCGGCCACCTGCATGGCACCGCGGGTGTAGGGAAAGTTGGGCACCAGTTTGTCGAGCACCAGGCCCGATGCCACTGCCAGCAGGCCCAAGAACAGCACCCCGACCCAGAACCAGATTTTCTCGCCCGCGTTGAACCGCGCGGATGGTGCTTCGCCGCCGCCAAACAAACCGCCCCCCTTTGCGAGCCAGGCCAGGTCGCTCTTGCTCGGCAGGTTGTCGCGCACGAAGGTCAGCAGCACGATCACCAGCGATAGCCCGAACAGCGGCCCGATGAAGTTGTGGATGGTCTTGAGCGCGTAGGTGAGCCAGCCGAAAAACGCCGAACCCAGAATGGGAAGCAGGAAGAATTTGCCAAACATGATGACGACGCCTGATACCGCCAGGGCGATGAACGAGAACGCCAGCACCCAGTGCATGAAACGCTCGAACGGCGTGAAACGCTCGATCTTGCGTCCCGTGGGTTTGTGCTCCAGCCGGATTTTTCCGCGGAACAAGTAGAACGCGCCAATACCCACCAGAGCGAGGATCAGCAGCCAGCCGCCGACTGGAATGAGCAGCAGATTACGGGTCTGCCGCCACGCTTCGCCTGCCGAGGTAAAGGCTGAGCCGGGATACGCCGTTTGCGGCTGAATCAGCACCCCGGCTTCGGGGTCGGGCAGGCTGGAGAAACCGGCTTGCTGCTTGATGTCGCGCCACATGGGTGCATTATTGCCAGGCTGCACTTGCGCACGCTCGCCATTGGTTTGCTGCAGATAGCCGGGGATGGTTGAAGCGCCCGGAGGGGCCGCAGCTTGATCTGCGCGCTGCGCCGTGCCAGTCTGCGGCCCCGGGGTGAGCGTTGCTGGCGCATCCGCCGCGAGCGCAGCAGACGCGCCCAAACTCACGCTCAAGCCCAGCGCAAGAGCAGCAACAAAAGCGGCAACAAAACGGGATGTGAATCTGAACATGGCCCGCTCCTAGCGCATGCGCACGTATTCGTTCTGGTTCTGGGCGCGACGGTTGATCTCGCGCTGCCAGCTGGCCTTATCCCCCACCTTCCAGTCCTTTTCGGTGAAAGCGGGATTGGCGCCCATCCACGGGTCTTGCGAAGGCGGTGCTCCGGTCTGGGTAAGGGTCTGTGGTTTCTGACTGCATCCGGCCGTCATGGCGAGCAAGACGGCTGCGAACATCAAGGACATGATGCGGTTCATGATGACTCCCCTTGCTTCGTCGGTGCGGGCTGTGCTTGCGCGTCAGCCTTGCCATATGCCGTCCCCCAACCCCACAGTTCGGCGCCGCCGCCGCGGTGCAGCACGCGGTCGCGCAGGATGTCGGCAATGACCTCGCCGTCCCCCGCCAACAACGCCTTGGTCGAACACATCTCGGCGCAGATCGGCAGCTTGCCTTCGGCCAGACGGTCGCGGCCGTATTCCTTGAATTGTTCCTCCGAGCCGTTGGGCGCGGGGCCGCCGGCGCAGAAGGTGCATTTGTCCATCTTGCCGCGCAGGCCGAATTCGCCGTTGGCCGGAAACTGCGGCGCGCCGAAGGGGCAAGCGTAGGAACAATAGCCGCAACCGATGCACACGTCCTTGTCGTGCAGCACCACGCCTTCCGGGGTGCGATAGAAACAACTCACCGGACACACCGCCATGCACGGCGCGTCCGAGCAGTGCATGCAGGCCACCGAGATGGACTTCTCGCCGGGTACGCCTTCGTTCATGGTGACCACGCGGCGGCGGTTCACGCCCCAGGGCACCTCGTTCTCGTTTTTGCAGGCGGTGACGCAGCCGTTGCAGTTGATGCAACGCTCGGCGTCACAGATGAATTTCATGCGGGCCATGGGGATTGTCTCCGTTGAGCGTGAGGGCGCATCAGGCGCGTTCGAGTTGGCAGACGGTGGTCTTGGTTTCCTGCATCATGGTCACCGCGTCGTAGCCGTAAGTCGTGGCCGTGTTGACCGCCTCGCCCAGCACGATGGGCGCGGCGCCTTCCGGGTAGTACTGGCGCAAATCCTTGCCCTGCCAGTGACCGGCGAAGTGGAAGGGGATGAACACGGTGGATCGGTCGACCGCCTCAGTGACGCGCGCGCGCACCTTGATGCGTGCACCGGTGGGCGTGCTCACCCAGACGTCATCGCCTTCACGGATGTTGCGGTCGTTGGCCACCGCCGGATTGACCTGCACGAAGGCGAACTGCTGCAGCTCGGCCAGCCAAGGGTTGGAGCGGGTTTCGTCGCCGCCGCCTTCATACTCGACCAGCCGCCCGGAGGTAAGGATGAGCGGAAATTTCTTGACGATGTCGATGTTCTTGTCCTGCACTGTCTTGTAGAGAGTCGGCAGGCGCCAGAAGGTCTTTTTGTCGTCGTAAGTCGGATACTTGACCACCATGTCGGGCCGCACCGAGAACAAGGGCTCGCGGTGCTGCGGAATCGGGTCGGGGAAGTTCCACACCACGGCGCGGGCGCGGGCATTGCCGAAGGGGTGGCAGCTATGGTTTTTCATCACCACGCGGATGATGCCGCCCGATTGATCGGTCTTCCAGTTCTTGCCGTCGGCCAGCTTTTTCTCGGCGTCGGTGAGTTCGTTCCACCAGCCGAGTTTTTTCAGCAGAGTGGAGTCGAACTCGGGATAGCCGGTCTGGATGTCCGCGCCCTTCGAGGCAGAACCGTCCGCCGCCAGCAAAGACTGGCCGTCGCGTTCGACGCCGAAGTTGGCGCGGAAGTTGCCGCCGCCTTCCATGACATTGAGCGAGGTGTCGTACAGATTCGCCGTGCCCGGATGGCGCAACTCCGGAGTGCCGTAGCAGGGCCAGGGCAGACCGAAGTATTCGCCGTCGAGCTTGTAGCCGGTTTCCTTGTCGATGCCGCCTCGGGCGCGCAGAGTCTTGACGTCGAACACGTGCATATTGCGCATGTGCGCCTTCAACCGCTCCGGGCTTTGTCCGGTGTAGCCAATGGTCCAGACCCCACGGTTGATCTCGCGCAGGATGGACTCGGTTTCCGGCTCCATCATGCCGCCCTTGCCCGGCACCATCTTGTAGTTCTTCACCAACTCCTTGCCGAAGCCGAGCTTGTCGGCGAGCTGGGTCATGATCATGTGATCGGTGCGCGACTCGAACATCGGCTCGACCACCTTCTCGCGCCATTGCAGCGAACGGTTGGACGCTGTCACCGAACCCGAGGTCTCGAACTGCGTGGTAGCCGGCAACAGGTACACGGCGCGCTTGGGGTTGAGCGGGGCGTCATCAGACGGCATGGCGGCCATGGCGGCAGTGGCCGATGGATAGGGATCGATCACGACCAATAGGTCGAGTTTGTTCATGGCCTTTTTCATGTCGAGGCCACGGGTTTGCGAATTGGGCGCATGCCCCCAGAAGATATGGGCGCGCAGGTTCGGCCCCTGATCGATCATGTCATTGGGCGTGAGCACGCCGTCGATCCAGCGCGAGACCGTCATTCCCGGCTTGGTCATCATGCCCGGAGCGAATCGGCCCTTGATCCATTCATAGTCCACCCCCCAGACCCCGGCGTAGTGTTTCCAGGCGCCCTCGATCACACCGTAGTAGCCGGGCAGAGAATCCGGGTTGGGGCCCACATCGGTTGCGCCCTGCACGTTGTCATGGCCACGATAGATATTGGTGCCGCCGCCCGACTTGCCGACATTGCCCAGCGCCAGCTGCAGGATGCAAGAAGCCCGCACGATGGCGTGGCCGATGGTGTGCTGGGTCTGCCCCATGCACCACACAATAGTGCCCGGCTTGTTTTCGTGAAGCATCTTGGCAATGGCAAACGTGGTGTCGCCATCCACGCCGGAAACCTCCTTGACCGCATCGGGGTTCCACTTTGCCAGCACGTCCTCCTTGACCTTGCCCATGCCCCAGACCCGGGCATCAAGATACTGCTGGTCTTCCCAGCCATTCTTGAAGATGTGATAGAGGATGCCGAACACCACCGGCACGTCGGTACCCGAGCGCAGCCTCACGTGCATATCGGCCTTGGCTGCCGTGCGTGTGAAGCGTGGATCGACCACGATGACCTTGCAGCCGTTTTCCTTGGCGTGCAGCAAGTGCAGCATGGACACCGGATGCGCCTCGGCCGCATTTGAACCGATGAAAAACGCCACCTTGGAGTTGGCCAGATCGTTGTACGAATTGGTCATGGCGCCGTAGCCCCAGGTGTTGGCGACACCGGCGACGGTGGTGGAATGGCAGATGCGCGCCTGGTGATCGCAGTTGTTCGTACCCCAGAAGGAGACCCACTTGCGCAGCAAATAGGCTTGCTCGTTGCTGTGCTTGCTCGAACCGACGACAAACAGCGCGTCCGGCCCGCTTTCCTTGCGAATCTCCAATAGACGGTCGGTGATTTCCTGCAGCGCCTGATCCCAGGAGATGCGCTGATACTTGCCGTCCACCAGCTTCATCGGATAGCGCAGACGGTGATCACCGCGGCCATGATCGCGCAGCGCAGCGCCTTTGGCGCAGTGTGCGCCTAGGTTGAGCGGAGATTCGAACACCGGGTTCTGCCGCACCCACACCCCGTTTTCCACCATGGCGTCCGAGGCGCAACCGACCGAACAGTGCGTGCAGACCGTGCGCCGGGTCACTACATTTTTGCTTCCGGCCGAACCCGGCGCTGGCGTATCGGCCGCGTCGGCCTTCTTCACCAAGTGCAGTTGCGAGCCGATCAAACCCGCTCCGAGCCCCAGCCCCACCCCAATGCCGGAGCGCCGCAGAAATGCACGACGGTCGATCGTCGGCAAGGCGCGGTTCAGGCTGCGCTTGAGCTGATCGACCCAGAGGGTCGAGGTGTCCGGGGACTTACCTTGGGTGTCCTTGCTTTCGGAACGACGAGTTAGCAGCATGTCTTCACTCCATTGTGATGCGTGGGAGCAGGTGGCGCGGCGGGCGAAACCCTGGCTTCAAAGGCTTGCCAGTAAGGCTTGAAAGTGGCGCCGCGCGGCAGATCGTATAGGTCGCATTTGCCAGGCGTTCAAAGCCGGGTTGTGCGGTAGTAGGCACGAATGTGCTCGGTCAGGTGGTAGCCCGTCTGCTGTGTGGCGTCAACCTTGGGCTCTGCTGCCGTCTTGGTCAAGACCGGCTGCGCCATGGCATCCGCCCTTGCAACACTTGCGCCAAAAACCGCCGCAGCTACGCCGCTCATTCCTTGCAGTAGCGAACGACGCTTGATCGCAGTTGCCGTATTGGCGTCGCCCGGGGGTATTCGTTTTTCAGTCATTCGAGTCTCCTTGCGGCAGGCCGCAGTGGGCCGCGGTGTGTTGCGCGGCGCGATTGATTTTTTTATGCGAACTGTAGCCCTATAACCGCGTCAACTCAACGCAATTTGCAATGCATACAAACATCCGGATTCGCGAATAAACAATCGCTTGCACTCCACTGCTCCGCAGCCTAATATCAAAACCCTTACAAAGCAAAGGGATTTTCATGGACCTCCTGACCCTGGCGCGTGGCCCGTTACTTGTCGGCAGCGTATTGATCTTCGTGCTGGGCATGCTGTGGCGAGCGGCAGGGTTGATTCGCCGTCCAACCAAGCTGGCCACATCGACCCCGCGGCGCCTCCATGTGCAAGGGGCGATCTGGTTCACGGTCCTGCGGCATATGTTGCCGCGCGCTGGCACTCGCCCAAACCCGACACTTGCCACGCTCAACCCCTACTTCTATCACTTCGGCCTGGCCTTCATCGTGTTTGGCTACGCACCACATATCGCCTTTCTTCACCGGCATCTGGGGGTGTCTTGGCCTGCATTGCCGGACGCAGTGATGTACCTCGCCGCGGGCGTCACCATCATCTCCTTGCTTGTGGCGCTTGCCATGCGCCTGATGGACCCGACTCTGCGACGGATCTCCAGCGCAGATGACTACATCTCCTGGGGCTTGCTGTTTCTGGTGATTTTCACGGGCATGGCCTTGATCGATCAGCCCTCCAGTGCCTATGCGGCGCAGGGATACTCCGCAGATCCAACCCGGCTGGCGATTCACCTCATGTCACTGGAATTGCTGCTGGTGTGGTTTCCCTTCGGCAAACTGTTCCATACCGTCAGTTGGTTTTTTGGCCGCGCCCAGTTCGGCGCATTCATGGCGCGCCGGGGAGTACGGGCATGATGAATCGCGAGATGTATGCACAGTTCGGCAACGCCATCGCCCATCTGGCGGAACAAGCGCCGAAGATCGAGATACCCGACGCGGAGCGTGTCAAGCGTGCCAAGACGGTCATGCTGGAAAAAATGGATCGCAACCTCGCGGTCGATCTGGAATCTTGCGTGCGATGCGGCTATTGCGCCGACGCCTGCCAGTTCAGCGTGCAAAACGATGACCCTGACCTCATCCCGACGCACAAGCTCGATCTGCTGCGGCGCGTCTGGCGACGCGAAGTCGCCCCCCTGTCCTGGCTGTGGAAACCGTTCACCCAGGATGTGAATGTCGATGATTTGCGGGAATGGCAGGCGCTGTGCTTCGACAGTTGCACCGAGTGCGGCCGTTGCAGCATGGTCTGTCCGATGGGCATCAACATCGCCCGCGGCGTGAATGTGATGCGCGAAGCGCTGGCCGCAGCAGGACTCGCACCAGACGAACTGCGCGCCGTGCAAAGCGAGCAAGACGCCCGCGGAACCGTGTTTGGAGCAGATTCCAGCCATCTTGCACAGGCCGTCGAAGCGGTGCGCAGCCGTGGAGTGACCGTGCATCTGGACAAACCCAAGGCCAAGGTGCTGATGCTGACGACGGTGCTCGACATCCTGTTGTTCCAGGACGCGCTCGAGGCGACGGCACGAGTGCTGAACGCCGCCGGGCTGGACTGGACGCTGCGCAGCAATGGTTATGAAGCGGCGAATTTCGGCTTGCTCTCTGGCGTAGAGGAGACGCAGAAAAAGGCGTCAGAAGCCGTGATCCGACAAGCCATCGAAGTAGGCGCCGAAATGGTGATCGTGCCAGAGTGCGGCCATGCCTACCCGGCCCTGCGCTGGGAAGGCGCTGAGGTGCACGGCGGACCGCTGCCTTTTCGCGTGCTGGCCATCTCCGAACTGATCGGGGAACTGGTGGAGCAAGGCAAGTTGCCTTTGCGCGGCGATGCGCACCAGACCCTGATGTTCCACGATGCCTGCAAACTCGGCCGACACGGCGGCGTGTTCGAGCAGCCGCGACTCGCTCTGCGCGCCACGGGAGCTGAGTTGTGCGAACCGCGGGATACCGAAGAAATGAACTGGTGCTGCGGCGGCGGTGCGGGCGGATTTTTGATCAACCGTGCGGCACCCCTGCGTGCGCAAGCTTTCGCCATCAAGCGGGCGCAGGTGGACAACAGCGACGCACAGGCCATCGTCACCTCGTGCGGCAGTTGCCGACTCAACTTCCTGGCCGGTGCCGAGCAAACCGAATGGGACAAGCCTGTGCTCAGCCTGGTTGAACTCATTGCCCAAAACCTCGTGGATCATCCCTCGCAGCAAGCGCCGTCCTGATCCGCGCAGCAGGCCTGCGAGCCAAAAGAAAAGCCCGCTGAAGCGGGCTTTTCCATGGTGCGAGTCTGCCCCCGGGCGCGGCTGCGCCGCGGGGGATGTTCCGGTCAGTCTGCCGCGTAGATGTCGCGATCTTTGGTTTCCGGCAGGAAGAACAGGCCGATGACAAAGGTGCCCGCAGCAATGATGACGGGGTACCACAGGCCGTAATAGATGTTGCCGTTCTGCGCCACAAGAGCGAAGGCGATGGTGGGCAGCAGGCCGCCGAACCAGCCGTTGCCGATGTGATACGGCAGGCTCATGGAGGTATAGCGGATGCGGGTCGGGAACAGTTCGACCAGCGCCGCCGCAATCGGCCCGTACACCATGGTGACGAAGATCACCAGCAGCGCCAGGATGGCGATCACCATCGGCGTGTTCATCTGCGCCGGGTCCGCCTTGGCCGGGTAGCCCGCCGCCTTGAGCGCGGCGCCGATTTCTTTCTTCAGCGCGGCCTCTTTGGCCTTGAACTCATCGGGCGGCAAATCCTTGGCGCCGACCACGGTGATGGTCTTGTCGCCAATCTGAATGACCGCCGGGCCGGTGCCAGACACGGTGTTGTAGTTGGCCGAGTTGGCCGCCAGCATCTGCTTGGCGATGTCGCAGGAGGAGGTGAACTTCGCCGTGCCGGTGGGGTTGAACTGGAAGGTGCACTGCGATTGATCGACCGTGAGCGTGACCGGCGAGTTCTGCACCGCCCGGTACAGCGCCGGGTTGGCGTAGTGGGTAAGCGCCTGGAACAGCGGGAAGTAGGTCAGCGCAGCAATCGCACAGCCCGCCAGGATGATGGGCTTGCGGCCGATTTTGTCTGACAGGGAGCCGAACACGACAAAGAACGGTGTACCGATCAACAAGGCTGCGGCAATCAGCAGGTTAGCCGTCACCGCATCGACCTTAAGCGTCTGCGTGAGGAAAAACAGCGCGTAGAACTGCCCCGTGTACCAGACCACGGCCTGGCCAGCTACCAAGCCCAGCAGGGCGAGGATGACGTACTTCAGATTGCCCCAGCGCGCAAACGCCTCGGTCAGCGGTGCCTTGGACGCCTTGCCATCGGCCTTCATTTTGATGAAGGCAGGAGACTCGTTGAGCTTGAGTCGAATCCAAACCGATACGGCGAGCAGGGCGATGGACACGAGGAAAGGCACACGCCAGCCCCAGGCGTTGAACGCGTCTTCGCCCAGCAGGGTACGGGTGCCGAGAATGACCAGCAGTGACAGGAACAGCCCCAGTGTGGCCGTGGTCTGAATCCACGAGGTGTAGGCGCCGCGCTTGTTGGCCGGCGCGTGTTCAGCGACATAGGTGGCGGCGCCGCCATATTCCCCGCCGAGCGCCAGGCCTTGCAGCAGACGCAGCGCGATGAGAATGACCGGTGCAGCCGCGCCGATGGCCGCATAGTTGGGCAGCACGCCGACGATGAACGTCGACAGACCCATGATCAGAATGGTGACGAGGAAGGTGTACTTACGGCCGATCATGTCGCCCAGCCGACCGAACAGCAGGGCGCCAAACGGTCGCACGATGAAGCCTGCGGCAAACGCCAGCAGCGCGAAGATGAACGCTGATCCCGCGTCCAGTCCGGCGAAGAACTGCTTGGCGATGATGGCCGCCAGCGAGCCGTAGAGGTAGAAGTCGTACCACTCGAATACCGTGCCGAGCGATGAGGCGAAGATCACCTTCTTCTCGCCCGCCGTCATGGGGCGCGCTTTTGCGCCCATTGCAATGGAAGCCATGCTCAAGTCTCCTGGATGTGGACGTGGGCGTGGCGTCGCTGCTGGGTCTTCCACCCGAGGCCCGCAACGCAACGCATCAACCCCGCGGCGCCAACGTGTTACAGCACGTCACGGGAATGACGGATTGTTTTCAGCCTAGCTGACCATGCGCTGACAGTCGGGCGGATGAAAATCTAGGGAAAACACGAAGCTGCAGTGCAGCAATTTCAGGGCTGCGCACCTTTCTTGCAAGTTTCATCGCATGAAATCACTCGCATCCGAACATTGTTGCATTGCGGTATTCCCGCATGCGCCAAAGCGTATGGACGAAAAAAAACCGGCACAAGGCCGGTTTCTGGAGCTGCGGACTGGCTCAGCCAGGCAGGCCCACGGTGGGGTTGCCGAGGTTGGTCCACTCGTTCATCGAACCGGCGTAAAGCTTGGAATTCTTGTTGCCGAGAATTTCATGCACCACGAACCAGGCGCCCGAGGCCAGGTGGCCGGTGTTGCAGTAGGTGGTCGTCGGCGCCGTGTCACTGATGTTGAAGTCGTGGAAGATTTTCTTGTAGTCGGCTGCGCTCATGAACATGGCCGCGCCATGATCCTCCTTGACGATGGCATCGATCGGGAACGACTTGGCGCCGGCCAGGTGGCCCGCCGTCTTGTTGATCGGCTTCTTGGCAATGCCCAGGTACTGGGCGGTGGGGCGGGCGTCGATGAATTGCTCGGTGCCGCTCTTCTCGCCTTCCTTGACATCATTCAGACCGGCCAACAGCGCCTTGTCTTCGCCCGTGGCTTTCCAGTCACCCATTTTCTTGGGCGCGGGCTTGATGCTCACCGGATAGCCGGCATTGATCCAGGCGTTGGTGCCACCGTTGAGGATGGCGATCTGATCAGCGGGCACGCCGAAATAACGCATCTGGAAGTACAGGCGAGTGCCGCGGTCCATTGCGAACACGGCGTTGCCGGTCGGCACGATGACGTAAGGCTTGCCGCTGTTCACGCCTGCCGCGTCCATGACCTTGGTGAAGTATTCAGCAGTCGGCATCATGGCCTTGAGCTTGACGCCGTCGACCGTGCGCTCTTCACGAATGTCGTTGAAGTTCACCAGATCAGCGCCCGCGATATGGCCGCCGCTCTTTTTCACAAAATGGTCTTTGCCCATGACCGGCTCTTCGTCATAGGCTTTCATGCTGCCGCCGCCACGAATATCGATGACGGTGACGTCGCTCTGGTGCGCCTTCAGCCACTGGGGCGTGACCAGCGGGCCAGGCACGTTCATGGCGAAAGCGGCGTGGGCTGCGCCCATTCCAATGGCGGCTGCGATCAGGGTTTTGGCAAGTTTCATTTGGCTCCTCACGAGGTTGGTTTCTTCGCCGATCTCAGTAGTCAGCGATGGATAGTCGCCGCACCGACCGACCGGTCTGCGCGGCACTGCATGCGCCACCCGCAACCAGGCTCGGCGCGGGCGGTACGACATTCGGTGGATGCTTGTTTTCAGCGCAGCGGCGAAACAAACGAAACGCCGCTGCAGGATGTCTCCAGATCGTTGTTTTTTTCCTCAGCCCTCCGGTGCCGCGAACGCAGCACCACAGTGCACTCCCTGCTCGATGGGGCGGCGTCATCCGGGGTACAACCGCATCACGCCTAGCCAAGCCTTACAGCAACGAGGAGCAAAACTTGGATGACTGCACTTTAAGCAGATGTCAACGCGGAAACTAGGGCCAGTATGTATCAACTGTGACCTGGCGTATCGGCGGCGCGCTTTGCGGCGCACCGGACATTCTGTGCAAAAAATCACACTTGACTGAATACAAGCGTAAAGCGGCCCGCACATTCCTAGACCGACCCTGAGCCTGATTTTTAAAGTCCTTCTCATGGCTGGCGGCAACCGCCCCGGCATGTTGCGTTCACA
The DNA here is from genome assembly GCF_900634595.1 of Thiomonas sp. OC7. Lineage (NCBI taxonomy): Bacteria > Pseudomonadati > Pseudomonadota > Betaproteobacteria > Burkholderiales > Thiomonas > Thiomonas sp. OC7. The sequence goes on from NZ_LR131953.1 coordinate 1,626,859, forward strand.
ACCTCTCTCAAAAAGGACAACTCATGGGACTTCTCGCTTGGCTGCGCCGCCACGACCTCGGTCTGCTTCCCGCCACCGACACTCACCTGGCCCCCGAAATCGACCCGGAAGAAGACCACTTCGACGGGCTCTATCTGGGGCAGGCGGTGCAAGGCCATCTCAACTGGAAAAAGCGCCTCAAGGCTATCATCGTCGAGGGTCAGCAAGATGATGTGGACATCGCCTCGGTCGCCGTGGACGATCAGTGCGCTCTGGGTCAATGGCTGCATGGTCGCGCCAAGGGCCGATACGGACACCTGCCCGAATATGCGCGCCTGCGAAAGATGCACGCCGAGTTCCACCTCGCTGCGGCGCAGGTGCTGCTGAGCAGCCGCAACGCCCAGCGCGAAGAAGCCGAAAAATTGCTGCGTGGCCCGTTCAGCATGCTGTCTGATCAGGTTCAACTGGAACTGGTGCGGTTTTACGCCGCGGCGCGGCCGAATTGACCCTTCCCGGGCGATAGACTGTAAAAAACCCTCTAAAAAGGGGAGTGGCGCTGGGGAATTGCCAATTTTTCCCGCAAAATCCGCGCCGTGCGTGAGGTATTCACGCCATTACCCCAACAGTTGAGGAGCCCCGCATGTCCCTGATGAAAGATTTCAAAGAGTTTGCCGTCAAAGGCAATGTGATCGACTTGGCCGTTGCCGTGATCATCGGCGGCGCGTTTGGCAAGATCGTCGAATCGCTGGTCGGCGATGTCATCATGCCGATTGTTGGCGCGGTCATCGGCAAACTTGATTTCTCCAATCTGTTCATCGTCCTGGGCAAAGTGCCCGCCGGTACCGAAATGACCCTGGCGGCGCTCAAAAAAGCCGGCGTGCCGGTGCTGGCTTATGGCAGCTTCATCACCGTGGCCGTGAACTTCATCATCCTGGCCTTCATCATTTTCATGATGGTGCGCATGATTTCCAAGCTCAAGCACGCCGAGCCGCCGGCCCCTCCCGCACCCACGCCGGAAGACACCGTGCTGCTGCGCGAAATTCGCGACGCGCTGAAGAAGTAAATCAGGGTCTGTGCCCCGTCAGGCCGCCAACACTCAGGCTTGCCGGGGCAGTTCGACCCAGAACATCGCCCCCTCTCCGGGGTGCGATGTCACGCCGGCGCCGCCGCCATGCTTTTCGGCCACCAGCCGCACGTAGTACAGCCCTAAGCCGGTGCTGCCTGACAGCGGCGTGCCCGGCCCCTCATGGGCCCGGCTGAAACGCTGGAACAGCCGGGCCGACTGCTCCGGCGTCAGCCCCGGCCCCTGATCCCGCACCCAGAAGCGCACCGTGCGCGGCGCGAGTGTGGCGCCGAGGATCACCTTCGAGCCTGCCGGGCTGTGCTGCACTGCGTTGCGCAGCAGATTGGTGGTCAGACGCTCCAGGGCGTCGAAATCGCCCCGCACCCAGATCGGATCGTCTGGAATTTCTCGGACAAAGCGCACCCCTTGCGCCAGCGCCTCGTCATAAGCGAAGTCGGCGGCCTGATGCAGCACCGCGCCCAACTCGATTTCGACCAGGGCCGACGGCTCCAGCGACTGCGCGCGCGACAGATCGAGAAAGCCTTGTGAGAGGTTCAGCGCACGGCGAAGCTGGGTGAGCAGGCGGTCGCGCGCCGCAACATCCATCTTGCCGGACTGCAGCAGTTGCACGGCGCCAGCCAGAGGCGCGCGCACGTCGTGGCTGATGAAGGCCAGCGCGTCGTCGCGGCGGGTTTGCAGATCGCGCAAACGCTGCTGCGCGGCTTGCACCTCCAGAATGCGGCGCTCGAAACTCAGTCGCTTGGGCTTAGCGGGCGCATCGCCTTCTGGCGACTCGCGCACGGTGCGGCGCAACTGGCGCAGCTCACCGTCCAGATGGCGTCTGGCGGCCTCCAGCCGTCGCCAGCCCCACAAAGGGTAGGCGGAAAGCGCCGCCACCAGAGCCCCGCCGGGCGCGACCCACCAACCCGTCAGCATTGGCAGCGCGGCAGCGGAGCCCACCAGAACCAGCCCCCAAGCCACGCTGGCCATCAGCCCGCCCAGGGGCATGAGCCGCGGCAGCCAGAGCAAAGGCGCAAGCGCGAGCAGCGCCGTGATGAGCAAGCTCAAGGCCAGCGAGACGGTACGGATGAGCGTGCCATCGCGCAGCGCGATGAGGGTGTTGGCCAGCACCTCCACGCCGGGCATGGGCGCGCCCTGCGTCGTCACCGGGGTAGCCAGAAAATCGCCCAGACCCGCGGCGGTTGCGCCGATCAGCACCACCTTGCCGCGCAGGGCGCCGGGCGGCACGACGCCGTCGAGCACCGCGCTGGCGGACAGTCGCGGCACCGTACCGCTGGGGCCGACGAATCGCAGCCGCCGCTGGTCGGCGGCGGCCAGGGCGTAGGGATGGGACGGCACGGCGCTCTGCGCGGGCCGTGGCGCGCTGCCGCGCACGGGCTGATGGGCGATGGTGAGCAGGGTCTGCGCCATGAGAGGCCAGACCGGCGCGCCCACGCCCTCCCAGAGATAGACGCTGCGCGCCACGCCATCGCCGTCGAGCTGCACGCCGATGCGGCCCAGACCCGCCGCAGCCGCCGCAAGCTGGGGAATGGGCAGGCCTTCAACGATCTGCCCGCCGCTGCGCAGGCTGTCGAGCACCACCGGCAACGCCACCTTGCCGCAGGCCTGCAACGACTGAGCCAGCGCGGCGTTGCCAGCCGCGTCGCTGCCCGCTTCGGTGAAGGCGATGTCGAGCCCGACCGCGGCGGCGCCCGCGCGGCAGACCGCATCCACCAGCCGGGCGTCGGTAGCGCGGGGCCAGGGCCAGGCGCCCAGCCGGTCGAGGCTGTGCGAGTCGATGGCGACGATGACCACGCCCTGCGGCGGCACGACCGGCTGCAGCCGCTGCCCCAGATCGAACACCAGATGATCGATGCGCTGCAGCACCCCGCTGAGGCTCAGACCGAGCGCCAGAATCAGCAGCAGAGCGCCGATGCGCAGAATCTCCAGCCCAGGTCGCCAGCGGGCCGAGCTCGCCGTGCCGGATTCAGCAGGCCGAGCCAGCCGTCCGCGAGACTCGCCGAGGCGCAGCAAACGCGCGAATCCGGTTTTCACAGCGGCTCCACGACGTCACAGGGCGGGCAGCAAAGGAATCAGCAGCAGCCAGAGGTCGGGATAGCGCGGCGGCACATCGATGACCTGCACCACCGGCGGCCCCTGCGTGCCGTCGCTGTCGTCCACCAGCCGCGCGCCGAGGTAGCGCTTGCCCGAAGACGGCCGCGGCAAGGTCAGCGCGCCGCCCGGCGTTTGCATCTGCGCCAGCGCCGGTTGCAGGTTGGCGTGGTCAGATAGCGTCAGCGCGTAATGTTGTCCTGACGGCGCGGCAGGCAAGTCGAGCAGCAGATGATCGCGGTCGAACCGCATCGTCGCCTTGGCCAGATCGGCCGGCCCGGGGCCCGGCACATAGCGGAAGGTCTGCGGCGGGCTCCACGGCCCCTGCTGCCCCTGCGCGTCGATGCTGGCCACGCGCCAGTGCCAGACGCCCGCAGCCAGATCGGCGGGCGGCGTCCAGTGCGCGCCCTGCTGTTCGACGTCGTAAAGCGGCCGCGCGAAATCGTCCTGCGCGGCCAGTTGTAGACGGGAACGCGCCACGTCCAGCACCTCCGACCAGGCCAGCCTGGGCCGCGCCACACGCACCGTCGCCCCGGCCGCCGGAGCAGTCAGCATCGGGAAAAACGGCCGCGCGAACACGGTGAAGGCGTGCGACGCGTCCTGTCCCTGCAAGCCATTGGCGTCGACCGCGCGCAGCCGCAGCACATAGCGGCCGTTGGGCAGATCGGCCACATTGAGGGCATTGCCGGTACTGGTTTTCTGCACCAGCACCTGCGCGCTGTCGCGCTCGGCCAGCACCTGGCCGAACCACGACACCGCCCCGGCCTGCACGGGCAGGGTGAAGCGCAGCGGGAGCTGTTCAAACAGGCTCGGCAAGGCCGACACATCGGGCGACGGCAACAGTCGCACCGGCGGCAGCGGCGGCTGCCCCGCGCGCGCCAGCGAACCCATGCCCGCATCCACCCGCACCTGCGCGCCCGCAGCCTGCAGCTCGACCGCGCCGCCCAGGGTTTCCTCCCGCGTGGCATCGGCGCCCGCCCCGACGCGGAACTGCGTGCCGCGCACCACGGCCTGGGCCGACGGGGTGAGGATGCGCAGATTCTGATTGGGCAGGCGGCGTGGGTTGTCCTGAATGTCGATCTGCCCTTGCTGCAGACGCAGCCGGGTATCGGCCATCAGTCCGTCGGCGTAGAGGCTCACCGTGTCGAGCGTCAGGGTGCTGCCGGGCTGCAGCGCCAGACGGGTGCCGTTGGCCAGTTCGATGACAGCGCTGCCCGAATCCGGCACTTGAACCTGCGCGCCGGCGGCCAGGGTCTGGCCCGGTTGGGCGTCTTGCCAGGCCTCAGTCGCCTGCGCCCGCCAGCGCACCGCGCCGAAAGCCTGCACCAGTTGCGCCTTGGAGGGCTGCTGGCGCAGCAGGTCGGCGGGAAACAGCAAGACGGTGCCCGGCGGAATCTGCCGCGGATTGCCCACCCGGTTGTCGCGCTGGATCTGCGGCCACTGCGCCGGGTCTCGCAAATAACGCTGGCCCAGACCGATGAGGGTGTCGCCCGGCCGGACGGTGTAGCGCCACATCGGTTCGCCCGAGACACTGGTAGCCGTTGGCGCGGTTTGCGCCAGCGCCAGAGTCGGCACTATCACCCACGCGAAAACAGCCAGCAGCAAAGCGCGCAGGCGGGGGGATTGGCGGGCGGAAAGACGGGTGAAAAACAGGGGGGTCGAGAAACGCATCTGAGTCACATCCGGTTCGAGCCGCCGACAAAAAAGCGGCAAACCGACATTCTCGGTCCGGACGCGTTCAAGCGTCGGGTTCAATCGTCGAGTTCGGGCGGCACGGTCAGCGGCCCTTCGTCGGCGCTGCGGGCGCGCTCCAAGCGGTAGCCGCGGCCATAGACCGACACCAGGCGCCAGCCCGATTCCGGCTGCAAGCGCAATTTGCGCCGCAGGGCGCTGACATGCACGTCCACCGTGCGGGTTTCGACCTCCGGACGCAGGCCCCAGATGGTCTGGATGAGAAAGTCGCGGGTCAGCAGACGGTTGACGTTCTGCAGAAAGTGCAGCGCCAGATCGGTTTCGCGGTCGGTCAGTTCAACCCGCTCGCCCTGCACAAAAATCTGCCGCCGCGAGCAGTCGGCCTCGATTTCGCCCAGACGCAGCCGCGCCGCGGGCAAAGTGCTGCCCGAGCGGCGCAACACCGCCTGCAGCCGCGCCAGCAACACCGGGCGCGACAAGGGTTTGACCAGATAGTCGTCGGCCCCCGACTCCAGCGCCTGCACCACATCGGTTTCGGCATTGCGTCCGGTGAGGAAAATGACCGGTGGCACGTTGGCGCCCAGTTGCAGACGCAGTCGGCACAGCACATCCGGCCCGCTCAGGCCGGGCAGCATCCAGTCGAGCAGACAGGCGTCGGCGCCGCCGCGCTCGACGGCACGGGCGAATTCCTGCCCGTCCGTGTAGTACTGTACGTCATATCCGGCTTCGCGCAACCAGTCGGAAACCTCGTGGGCAATGAGCGGATCGTCTTCCAGGTACGCAATACGCAAGGCGAGAGTGGGTGGCACGGTTGAACTGAAAAATGTCATGCGGCTTGACAGAGATAGAGCAGAGGCGGAAGTCAAGGAAACCTGGGGCGACCCGGCGTTTTCTTGAGAAAACCGTGAATATGTTCACACTCCGCGGGGTAGTCGGCAAGTAATGTCAGGGCATGCTTTACAAAGTTCACGCCGGGAATCGACCCGGCGCAAGCTTGAAACATGATTTAAGAACGGATGCGGACTGGGCGCAGCCCGGCCCTGGGGGCGCTCATGGACCTGCCGACGCCGCCGACGACATGCGGCATGAATAATGCGGGCATGCATCGAAAACCGGCCAGAACGACGACCGCCGAGCACCAGATCGGGCTTGGCGGAGCCGTTTTGCCGAGCGCCATCGCCTTTTTTGGCTTCGCGCTCGGCGCCTTGTGCGCGGTCGCGGTGCTGGCGTGGCCGCAGACTGCGGCGGCACAGACCGCGAGCCCCTCACCTGCGCCGCCCGCTTCGGCAGCACAGACGGCTGCGCCGAAGTACGAGGTCGAGCTCGACGTGCCGGAGGACTTGCGCACCCTCTTATCTAACAATCTTGATCTGTTGCGCTGGCGCAACTTTCCGGGATTGCAGGCCGATCAGGTCGAGCGGCTGGCCGATGAGGCACCCGCCCAGGTGCAGCGCCTGCTCGAAACGCAGGGTTATTTTTCACCGCAGATCGCGGTGCGGGTCGATTGCCCGCCGGAGGCTGATGGGACAGGGCCGATTCGTGTGGTGCTGAGCGTGAATCCGGGCGTGGCCACTTTGGTGCACGCCGTCGAGGTGCAGGTCGACGGCCCCGACGGCCAGCCGGATGCCGCCCTGAGCGCGCGGCTGAGCCGCACCTGGACGCTCAAGCCCGGCTCGGTGTTTCGCGATGCCGACTGGGAATCGGCCAAGTCGCGGGCGCTCTCCAGTCTGCTGTCGGGGCAATGGCCGGCTGCGCGCATTGCCGACAGCCGCGCGACCATCGATCCGCAAACGCATCAGGCCCGCCTGCTGGTGCGGCTGGACACGGGCGCGGCCTATACCTTCGGCCCGCTCCACATCGCCGGGTTGCAGCGCTATCCGGCCAGCATCGTGGAGCGGCTGGCGCCGATGCAGCCAGGGCAGCCGTATTCGCAGACCGCGCTGCTCGACTATCAGGCCGCTTTGCAGAACAGCCCCTACTTCCGCAATGCCGTGGTCGATGCCGATGTGCGTCAGGCGCAGGACGGCGTGGCGCCGGTGGATGTGCAGGTGACGGAAAACCGGGCGCAAAAACTCAGTTTCGGCGTAGGGGTGAGCAGCGATACCGGGCAGCGGGTGCAGATGGGCTGGCGCGATCTCGACTTTCTGGGGCGCGCCTGGCGGCTGTCGAGCGAGGTCAAGCTGCAGACGCGCGAGCAGAGCGGCAATCTGCGGCTGGCATTCCCGCGCACCGCGAATGGCTATGACGACAGCCTCACCCTGTTGCAAGACCGCACCGACATTTCCGGCCTGGTCACGCGCAACAGCAGCATCGGGGCGCTGCGCGAGCGCACGCGCGGCCACATCGACACCGCGCTGGCGCTGCAGTATCAGGCTGAGAGCCTGCAGCCCGCGGGCGCCGCCTCCAGCGAGGTGCATGCGCTGAGCCTGAACGATAGCTGGACGTGGCGCGACATCAACAGCGTGCTCTATCCCAGCCGCGGCGCCATCATCAATCTGCAACTCGGCGGCGCCAGCAAGGCGCTGCTGTCGTCGGCCAACTTCATCCGGCTCTATGCGCGCGGGCTCGGCTACTTGCCCATCGACCGCAGCAACCAGCTGGTTTTTCGTGCCGAGGCGGGCGCGGTGCTGGCCAATGGCGCCAGCGGCATTCCGCAGAATTTCCTGTTTCGCGCCGGTGGGGCGAATTCGGTGCGCGGCTACGCCTATCAAAGCCTGGGTCTGGTGCAGGGCGACGCCATCGTCGGCGGCCGCTATCTATTTACCGCCAGCGCCGAGTTCGATCACTGGTTCACCCGCCAGTGGGGCGGCGCGGTGTTTTACGACCTGGGCAACGCGGCCGACACCTGGGGCGCGCTCAAGCCCGTGCGCGGCTATGGCGCGGGCGTGCGCTGGCGCAGCCCGGTGGGGCTGGTGTCGGTCGATCTGGCTTACGGTCAGGCGGTGCACCAATATCGCCTGAACTTCAGTGCGGGGCTGTCGTTCTGATGACCGAGCCGACCGCACCCGTCCCCGCCCCGCCGCCCAAGCCCCGCCGCCGCGGGCCGCGCCTGCTGCGCGTCTTGCTCTGGGCGCTGACGGCCACGGTCGCCGTGTTGATCGCCGCCGCAGCCGCCGTGGCTTGGCTGGGCAGCGAGAGCGGTCTGCAGTGGCTTGCGGCGCGCACGCCGCTGCGGCTGGGCAGCACGCAAATCACCCTGAAAGACGTGCAGGGCAGTCTGTGGAACTCGGTGCGCATCGGCCAACTGCAACTCACCACCCCCAGCTCCACCACCCTCCTGCACGACGCCCGGCTGCGCTGGACGCCGACCGCGCTGTGGCAGCGCACCCTGCACATCCAGAACCTGAGCGCGCAGCGCATCGACGTGACGCCAACCCAAGCCACCGCCTCGACCGGCGCGCCGCAACTGCCCGCCAGCCTGCGCCTGCCGCTGCGTATCGACATCGACCATCTGGCCGTCGGCGCACTGCAGATCGGCCCGCCAGGGGCGTTGCGGTCTTACGGCAGCCTCAGCGGCCAGATGCACTACGACCAGGGCCGCTACCGCGCGCAGTTCACCGCCCTCACCCCCTGGGCCCACGCCCAGCTCAGCGCCAGCCTGGGCGACGCGGCACCCTACGCGCTGCAGGCGAGCCTGAGCGCCACGCACATCGGCCTGCCCGGCAAGGCGGCTGAGCGCAACGCTGCCGATCTGCGCGCCCGCGGCGCCCTGCGCGACTTCACCCTCGACGGCACCCTGCAGATGGACGCCGCCCGCGCCCGCCTGCAAGCCCGGCTCACGCCATTCGATGCCACACCGCTGCGCAGCGCCCGGCTCAGCTCGAACGCGCTCGACCCCTCGGCCTTCGCCGCAGGGCTGCCCCGCGCCGCGTTGAATGTGCAGCTCGATCTCGGCCCGTCGAGCGCGCAAAGGCTGGTGGGCAGTCTGCGCGTGCGCAACACCCTGCCCGGCCCGATCGACCAGCAGCGCCTGCCGCTGCACAGCCTGAGCGCCACCCTCGCGGGCGATGCGCAGCAGGCCAGCGCGCACGATTTGCTCATCGACCTGGGCGCTGGCGGACAAATCCGCGGCACGCTGCATTGGGCGCAGCCCGAGCTGCAGGCCCGCCTGCAGGTCGCGCAGCTCAACGCCCGCGCGCTCGACGGCAAGCTGGCCGCCACCCGCCTGTCCGGCCCGGTGGTGATCGACGCCAGCGCACAACAGCAAAGCGTTCAGGCCACCCTCAGCCAGCCGGGCTGGGACGTTCGCGTGCAAGCGCAGCGCCAGGGTGACACCGTGCATCTGCGCCAGCTGCTGCTCTCGGCGCTGGGCGGCCGTCTGGAGGCCAGCGGCACCCTGTCCACCGCAGGCACGCAGGCTTTCGAGCTGAGCGCCCGGCTGCGGCAGTTCAACCCCGCGCAATTCGGCGCCTACCCCCAGGCCGCGCTGAACGCCGACCTCACTGCAAGCGGCGCCCTCACCCGCCGTCAGGCCAAGCTCGCGCTGCAACTCGCTCCCAGCGTGTGGCGCGGCCACACCTTCACCGGCCACGCCCGGCTCGCGCTCGACCCGCAACGCCTGTGGGACGTGGACGCCGCGCTCACCCTCGGCGCCAACCAACTCAGCGCGAAAGGCGCATTCGGCCAACCCTGCGACGCCCTGCAATGGACACTGCACGCCCCGCAACTCGCGCAGATCGACCCTGCCCTGCAAGGCAGCGCCCAAGCGCAGGGCCAGTTGCAAGGCGGCTTGCAAGCGCCCTCGGGCACCGTCTCGCTACAAGCGGACGAACTGCGCTGGGCCAACGCGCTCACGCTGCAACACCTCAGCGCCCAGAGCAACTTCAGCACCGACCGCGCACCGGCCGCCACCGCCTTGCCGTCCGCAAACGCCCTGCTCAACCGTCTCGCGGGCTCGCTACAGCTCGACCTCGACGGCCTGCGCTGGACCCAGAGCGCGCAAACCGTGCAGATCGGCAGTTTGCACACTCAGGCGCAGACCACGGCCGGGCTGGACGGACGACTGCAACTGGGCGCCCGGCTGCAAGACCTGCGGATCGCGTCAACTGCAAAAAGCAGCGCAGAAAAAGTGATCGATACCGCGACCCTGAACATCGCGGGCACCCGCACCCAGCACACTCTGCTGCTTGCCGTCAAAGGCCAGTTGCCCCGGCCCAACGCCACTGCGTCCACACCACAACCCACATCGCAGCCCGCCGCGCCGCCCTTGCCGCTCGATCTCCGGCTGAGTGCTGCTGGCGGCTGGCACGGCGACCCGCAAGGCTGGCGCGGCCAGATCACCACACTGGAAAACACCGGCCCGGTCGCGCTCAAACTCCAGGCTCCCGCAAAGCTCGATCTGGCGTTTTCCCCGCTGCGGCTGCAGGTTGAGCATGCCACTCTGAAGCTGCAGGCCGGGCTGATCGATCTGGACAGCCTGCAGCTCGCCCCCGGCGTGTTGCGCACCGCGGGTCGTCTGCAGACCGTCCGCTCCGCCGACCTGCTCGCCCTGGGCGGCATCACCCCGGCGCGGCTGCGCGACACGCTGGTGCTTTCGGGCCGCTGGCAGATCGACGCCGGTGCAACCGTGAACGGCCAGATCCATCTGCAGCGCGACAGCGGCGATATCGCGCTGCAACTTGCCGCCGCTCCCGCCAAGCCCGTGGGCACGGTCACCCTCGCCCCGACCTGCGACGCCACCTTCGGCGCCGCCGCATCGCGCGGCGGCTTCATGCCGCTGGGCATCGGCCAGCTGGTGCTGGACATTACGGCGCAAGACAGCCGCGTGCAGGCGCAGGGCGTGGTGCAGACCGCCATGGGCACGGCGCAGGCCAGCTTGGCCACCGAACTCAGCCGCCGCGGCGAGCTGTGGGGCATCGCGGGCAGCGCACCGCTGCAGCTCGACGCGGGCGCCGATATGCCCAGCCTGGCCTGGGCCGCGCCGCTGATCGGCTACGACTATCGCGCCGAGGGCCGTTTGCAACTCGCGGTGCAGGGCCGGGGCACGCTGGCCCAGCCGCAATACAGCGGCAGTCTCGATGGCCGGGCCCTGCGTCTGGCCTGGCCCGCGCAAGGCCTCGATCTCAAAAACGGCGTGCTGCGTGCCCATTTCACCGGCGACCGGCTTCAGCTCGATCAGCTCCAACTCCAGGGCGGCAAAGGGCAGCTCACCGCCACCGGCGACGCGCGGCTGCAAAACGGTCTGCCGCGCGCGACCCTGGACCTCAAGGCCGACAAGCTGCAACTGCTCAGTCGGCCCGACCGACAACTCATACTTAGCGGCACGGCGCAGGCCCGGCTGGCCGACAAGGTGCTGGCCCTCACCACCGATCTCACCGCCGACAGCGCCGACATCGCCCTGCCCCGCGCCACTGGGCCCACACTGAGCAGCGACGTGGTCGTCATCGGCCAGACGCCTGCAGCAAGCAAGCCCGCGGCCGCCATGCCCAGCGCCGTGCGCTTCGATGGCACCTTCAACCTGGGCTCCAACTTCCACCTCTACGGCCAGGGTCTCGACGCCACGCTGGGCGGCAGCGTGCGCGTGCGCGCCGACAACGGTGCCACGCCCACGGCGACCGGCAGCATCGAAGTCGTCAAGGGCGAATACACCGCCTACGGCCAGCAACTGCAGGTCACGCAGGGCCGCATCAACTTCGCCGGGCCGGTGGACAATCCCGGACTGAACATCACCGCTACCCGCCCCAATCTGCCCACCGGCATCGAAGTCGGCGTGACCATCAGCGGTAGCGCGCGGCGCCCGCTGGTCAAGCTCAGTTCCACCCCCGCCATGCCCGACACCGAAATTCTGTCGTGGTTGGTACTGGGTCAGCCGCTCGACCAGGTGGGCGCGTCCGACATTGGGCTGCTGCAGACCGCGGCGGCGGCGCTGCTCGGGCCCAGCGAGGGGCAGCCGCTGCAAACCCGGCTGGCACACGCGGTGGGGCTGGACAGCATCAACGTGCAAAGCGCGTCCAGCAGCAACGGCACGAGCAGCACCAATGGCGCCGCGACCGCGGCATCTGGCGGCGTGCAAAGCACCATTGTCACGCTGAGCAAGCGCCTGTCGGCCAACACCCTCGTCACCTTCTCGCGCGGAATCGACGGGGTATCGAGCATTTTCACCATCCAGCACCAACTCACCCGGCGGCTGTCGGTGCAGGCTCAGACCGGCACCGAAAACGCGCTCGATCTGTTCTACACCTTCGAGTTTCAATGAACTAGGGCCTGTTAACGCTATTTATGCCCCCGCGTTGCCCCCAGACGGGGAGGGATGCAAGGCGGAGGTGCGAGGCAAGGCTGGTTGCCTTGCCTCACACCGACAACGCCGCAGACGCCCCGCCTGGGGGCAACCCTTCGGGCCGGGGGTCTGGGCGGCGCACTGCCACGTTGCAGTCCGCTTGTGGTGCCACACACCACGGCGCGGCCTGCGCCTCGCAGTGCCTCCGCCCAGACCCCCGGCGCGAGGGCATAAATAGCGTTAACAGGCCCTAAGGGAACGCCTGGTCACTCCGGTCGTCATAAGATGAATCCATCCTTGCCACAGCGAGCACTCTCATGGCGACCAAACCTCTGAAAATCGGCATTTCGGCACGCATCGACCATCCCCAGCCCGGGCAGGCCGGGCTGCGCAGCAAAACGCTGCAGTATCTGGAGCAGTCGGTCGCGCACTGGGCCATGTCGCGCGATGTGCTGGTGTTCATGGTGCCCACGGTGGCGACGGGCGGCGGCATTGTGCGCAGCAATATCCGACTGAGCGACTACGCCGACGCGCTCGACGGCCTGATTCTCCAGGGCGGCTCGGACATGAGCCCGCACAGCTACGGCGAGGAACCGCTCAAGCCCGAGTGGGCGGGCGACCCGGTGCGCGATGGCTATGAGATGGAACTGCTGCATGAGTTCATCGAAGTGCGCAAGCCCGTGCTCGGCATCTGCCGCGGCGCGCAGCTCATCAATGTCGCCATGGGCGGCACGCTCTACCAAGATCTGCCCACGCAACTCACCCACAGCCACACCCAGCATCTCAGCGACGCCTACGACCGCCATTTCCACCCGGTGCGTTTCACCGAAGGCGGCCTGCTGGCCCGCCTCTACCCCGAAGTCGACCCCGCCACGCTCAACATCGTGTCGGTGCATCACCAGGCGGTACGCTCGCTCGGTCGCGACCTGGTGGTGGACGCCATCAGCCCCGAAGACGGCCTGCCCGAAGCCATACGCGGCACCGGCCGCAACTTTCTGCTGGGCCTGCAGTGGCACCCGGAATTCCACCACCCGTCCAACCCCGAGCTGCTCGACTGCACCCCCATCCTCGACGAGTTCCTGCGCAACGTGCGCAAGCGCCGCTGGTAATGCGCAGCGCCTGACAAGCCTGAAAGACACTCACCATGCAGACGCACACCCTCGCCCGGCTCTGGGTGACTGCCCAGTTCGGGCTGCTCGCCCTGATGTTCGGCTGGCCCGCGCCGCATTGGCGCCTGAGCTGGCCCGCGCTCGCGCTGCTTGCAGCCGGCGCGGTGCTGGTGCTCTGGGTGTTCTGGCACAACCGACCGGGCAATTTCAACATCGTGCCCGAACCGCGCCAGGGCGCGCATCTGGTGACCACCGGGCCTTACCGCTGGATGCGCCACCCCATGTACGTCGCGCTGATTCTGTTCATGGCTGGCGTCGCCACAGCGGCGCACAGCCCGGAGCAGTGGGCGCTGTGGATCGCGCTGGGCGTGGTGCTGAATTTCAAGGCGGCGATGGAAGAGCGCCTGCTCTCAGGCGTCTGGCCCGATTACGCCGGTTATGCGCGCGTCACCCGGCGTTTCATTCCTGGCCTCTGGTAAGGCCGCAGCCAGCAGAAACGGAAACGCCAGTCCGCCGCATACCGCCTGCAGCAACATCGCGCCCAGCGCGCTCCAGCCCGGCAGAAAGCTCCAGCTCGGGCTGAACGCCACCGCCGCCAACGGCAGCAACAGCGCGGCCACACAAAGTTGATAGAAGCGCCAGCGCATCAGGTCTTGTCGCTGCATCTGGGCGCAGCGCACCTGATGAAGCCCGAGCACAAAAGCCAGCGCGGCGGCCAGGGTCAACAGCCCCACCCCGCCTTGCCCCGTCGCCCAGGCCCAGACGGCGAGCAGCGCCACGCCTGCCGCGAAGCCCAGCCGCGATCGCCAGCGCCCTTGCGCCGCAGCCCGCATCAGCACCGCCATCAGCCCGAACAAGAGCGCCACGCGCCACAGCGCGGAGCGGTCTACGGCGAGATACAGGCAGGCCCATTGCACAGTAAACAGCGCTCCGCCCCAGAGCGCGGGCAGCAGCGACGCGCCCTGCGCGAACAGCGCAATGCCACGCCAGCGCGTCCACAGCCAGAGCAACAGCATGGCCCAAGCCACCGCAATAGCCGCCTGAAACAAGGCCGCCACCTGCCCGGCCGCGTGTTGCACGCTGCCGTACTGCAGCAACCAGCACAGCAAGGCGGCACTCAGCATCCCCAAAGATCGGGGTTTGAACGCAATAGGGGCAGAAACAAACGACATGCGTCCATTGTGACTGAACCCAACCGACAAACGGCTTGTGAGACACGTCAAACCACGCATCACGCAACTCTGCTGCAATGAAGCCACTTTGCTGATCTGCCCCACGCCATGAACTGGAACTCTCTCGCGCAATTCATCCATCTGCTCGCCGTGGTCATCTGGATCGGCGGCATTCTTTTCATGGATGGCCTTCTGGCGCCCGCGCTCAAACGCGCCATCGCGCAGGCCGAGCCGCGTGCTCGGCTGCTTTATGGGCTATTCCGCAATTTTTTCGCCGTGATCTGGGGCGCGGGCGCGTCGCTGGTCATCACCGGCTACGGCATGGTGTTCTTGCGCGGCGGGTTTGGCGTGCTCAGCACCGCGCAATGGGTGATGGTGGTGCTGGGCAGCCTCATGGTGCTGCTCGCGCTATATATCTTTTTCGTGCCCTTCCTGCGCATGCGCAGCGCCGTTGCGCGCAGCGACTGGGGCGCGGCCTGCGCGCAGGCCGCGCAGATTCGCACGCTGTCTGCGATCAACATCGTGCTTGCCGTGCCCACCATTCTGTCGGGCGTCTGGGCGATTTTCGGCGCACCGTTCTGACGCGGTGCGCCGCGGGCACTGAATCAGCGTTCAGCTCTTTTTCGCCTCGCGCTCGGCAGCCAGGGTGGCGGCCACGCCAGGACGCGCTTCCATGCGCGCCTTGTAGCGCACCAAGGCGGGCCAAGGCGACAGATCCACGCCGACAAA
This sequence comes from Thiomonas sp. OC7, assembly GCF_900634595.1. Classification (NCBI taxonomy): domain Bacteria; kingdom Pseudomonadati; phylum Pseudomonadota; class Betaproteobacteria; order Burkholderiales; genus Thiomonas; species Thiomonas sp. OC7. The sequence continues at coordinate 1,641,931 of NZ_LR131953.1, forward strand.
ACCGGCCCAGGTCAGGATGGTGTAGAGATAGGCATCGGCCACGCTGAAGCCGCTGGGCAGCAGGTAGTCGTGTTGCTCCAAGGTCTGGCCGATCAGGGCGAAGCGCTCGGCCAGCTTGGCCTTCTGCGCGGCGATCAGGTCGGCGCTGCTGGCCGGGTTGAACAGCGGGCTGAACTGCTTGTGCAACTCGGTGGAGATGAAGTTCAGCCATTCCTGCAACTGATAGCGCGCCAGTGTGCCGTTGGCCGGGGCGAGATGCATTTCGGGTTTGCGATCGGCCAGGTATTGCACGATGGCCGGGCCTTCGGTGAGGATGGTGCCATCGTCGAGTTGCAGGGTGGGCACATAGCCCTTGGGGTTGATGGTGCGGAAGTCGCGCCCATCGCTGGTCTGCTTGGTCTTGAGATCGACCTTGACCACGTCATGCGGCAGGCCGAGCTCGTGCAGAACGATGTGCGGTGAGAGCGAGCAGGCGCCGGGGCTGTAGAAAAGCTTCATATCAGAGTCTCCAGGAAGTGTCGCTGTCGCCTTGTTGCCTTGGCGACGGGGACATCATCGTAAGTCGGGGCGCGGTTTTCTGCAGGCGCTGCCCAACTCACGCCGGGGCCGTGGTGCGGGCCTGTTTCGCCAGTTCGACCAGCGCCGCACGGGCGGCCTCGGCGTCGAGCACGGGCTCGGGGAAGTTGACGCGCAGCACATGGCCGTCGGCGCGTACGTCGAAGCCATCGCAGTCGATGCCGACCATCGCCGCGTCCAGTACCTCCACGCCATGCACATGGCGGCAGTATTCGCGCAGGTTGTGCGCATGGTCGGCGTTCATGTGCGCGAGGATGCCCTCCTCGGCAGCGGCCAGCGCGGGCGCGGCGGGCGGGGCGTAACGCTCGGGGCGAATCCAGTGGATCTTGCCGAAGCCGCCGATGAAGCGCACGTCTTCCACCCGCAAACGATAGAAGTGAAAGTCGTGCATGGCGAAATAGCTCTCGGCCTGCGGCAGATAGCGCAGGTAGCGCGCGCCGAAGCCCGCCTTGTCGCTCAGGCGTTCAGCGCGGCCGACCAAAGTGACGCGGCCAGCGGCCTGCATGTCTTCGGCGCAAGGATGCACGATGAGGCTCACCCGAGGATCGGCGTCGATGTTCTTGGTGTGTTCGGCCAGGGTGGAAATGAGAATGACGGGGTGTCCCTCGTGGTCGAGCACATAGGGCGAGACCGAGCCGAAGGGAAAGCCGTCCAGCCGCTTCGACAGCGTGGAAAGCACGCCATTTTGATGATTGCGAACAAACAGACGGGCCTCCTGGCCCAGAGCAAGCGCGCGTTCGGTATCAGCCATGTTGCCGTTCCTCCATGTTTGTTGATGCGATTGCAGCAGCCTAGCCTTAACCTCGGCTGAATGCGCTCTGAAACGGCCTTTGCGACCGCTTCACTCGCCCGGGTTTTGCACGTCGCGGGCTTCGATGATGTCGCGCAGCCAGTAGATCAGCACCACGCCCGGTACGGCTGCGGCGACGGTGAAAAGATAGAAGTTCGGCCAGCCCAGCGCATCGACCAGATAGCCCGTAGCGGGGCCGACATACACCCGCCCCACCGCCGACAGCGCCGACAACAGCGCAAACTGTGTGGCGGAAAAGCGCACGTCGCACAGCGCCGACAGCAGAGCGACAAACGCCGCCGTGCCCATGCCGCCGGTGAAGTTTTCCACGCCGATCGCCAGACCCATGAGCGCCAGACTTTGCGGCGAAATCGCCAGCACCCAGTAGGCCAGATTGGAAGCGCCCTGCAACACGCCGAACAGCAACAGCGCCCGCCACAGCCCCAGCCGCGCCTGCAAGGCCCCGCCCAGCAGCGCGCCGACGATGGTGGCGACCAGCCCCATGCTCTTGTTCATCAGGCCCACATCCGCCGGGCTGAAACCCACGCCGCGAATCAGAAAAGTGGTGGACAAGGCCCCGGCGAAGGCGTCGCCCAGCTTGTAAAACACGATGGCCAGCAGCAAGGCCCAAGCCCCCTTGCGGCTGAAAAATTCTTGCCAAGGCTCGACCACCGCCTCGCGCAGGGTGCGCGGCGGTTTGGCATGCAGCGGCGGGCGCGGCGCCCACAGGGTGACGAGGGTGAGCACGAGCATCAGCCCGGCCATGAGGGCGTAGATGCCGCGCCAGCCGGTCACATCGGTGGCGAGCCACAGCGCCAGACCGCCGGAGACGATCATCGCCAGCCGGTAGCCCAGCACCAGCACGGCGGCCCCGGCGCTGCGCTCGGCGGCGGGCAGCACATCGGTGCGATAGGCGTCGATCACGATGTCTTGCGAGGCCGAGAAAAACGCCACGCCCACGGCCAGCAGCAGCAGCGGCACGGCACGGGCGCTGGCGGCGTCCACGCCGAGCCGCTCGGCCGCATGCACCAGCCCCGGCCAGGCCGCTGCCTGATCGGGGCCGGGCACGCCGACAAAGGCCATCAAACCGAGCATGGCCGCCAGCAGCAGTTGCGCCAGCAGCAGCCAACCGCGCCGCCGCCCCAGCCAACGCCCCCAGAACGGCACGGCATAACGATCCATCGCTGGCGACCAAAGGAACTTGAACACATAGGCCTGCCCGACCAGGGTGGCAAAGCCGATGGCCTTCAGGCTCAGCCCTTCGACCGTGAGCCAGGCCTGCAACGTGCCCGCCGTCAGCGCCAGCGGCAGCCCTGAAGAAAACCCAAGCAGCAAGACCGCGGCGATGCGGCGGTTGCCGAAAACCGCCCAGGCCGAAACGGCGGGCGGCGTGTCGTTCATGGAATCTGCGGGGGCGGACATCGAGGGATGAAAGCATTAGGCCAGGGCGCAGGATACCCAAGCCCGACGTTCAACCTTCTCCCATCTCTCCCGGCAGGGGCCAACCCAACAACTCGGCCAGACGATTGACCACCCATTGCGCCTCCGCAGCGTTCACGCCGGAGTCGGGCGTGCACAGGCCGCGCCACACCCGCGACAGCACGTCGTCGTCGGTGACGTGCAGGCTGGACTTGATCTCCGCGGCGTGCTCGGTCAGCATCGTGGCGAGGTCTTCGCAGAACTCGTAGCGCGCGGTGATGACCTCGCGCGGCGCGCTGGGGCGGCTGCGGCGCGGCGCCAGATAAAGCGCGATGAACGAGGGCGGAACGACGAGCTGCGAGTCGTTCAGGCTGAAACCGCCCCCAGACTCGCTGCGCTCGTTCCCCCCCGAGGGGAGGTCAGTTCCTTCGGAACGGCCGTGCGGAACTGACATCACTCGAACCCGACGACCGGATGCGGCTGATACGGCGCCTCCAACGCCGCCCGCTCCTCGGCACTGAGCGAGACCGACAGGGCGGCCACGGCGTCGAGCAGATGCTGCGGCTTGGACGCGCCGATGATGGGCGCGGTCACGCCCGGCGTGCCCAGCAGCCAGGCCAGCGCCAGTTGCGCGCGCGGCACGCCCCGTTGCTCGGCCAGCTTGCCCAATGCCTCGACGATGTCGCGGTCGTTGTCCTGCGTGCGCGCGAACAGTTTGGCGCCGAACGCGTCGCTGGCGATGCGCGGCGTGTGTTCCCCCCAGGGCCGCGCCAGACGACCGCGCGCCAGCGGGCTCCAAGGCAGCACCGCCACGCCTTGATCGCGGCACAGCGGCAGCATCTCGCGCTCTTCCTCGCGGTAGAGCAGACTGAGTTCGGGCTGCATGCTGACAAAGCGCGTCCAGCCATGTTGCCGCGCCACCTGCTGGGCTTTGGCGAACTGCCAGGCGAACATGCTAGACGCGCCGATATAGCGCGCCTTGCCCGCCTTGACCACGTCGTGCAGCGCCTCCATGGTTTCTTCGATGGGGGTGTGCGGATCCCAGCGGTGGATCTGGTAGAGATCGACATAGTCCATGCGCAGTCGTTTCAGGCTGGCATCGATCTCGAACAGAATCGCCTTGCGCGACAGGCCACCGATATTGGGCGCCTGCCTCGACGGAAAGCGCACCTTGGTCGCCACCACGATCTCCTCGCGGCGGGTGAACTCGGGCAGCACGCGGCCGAGAATCTCCTCGGAGGTGCCGTCGGAATAGGAATTGGCCGTATCGAAAAAATTGATGCCCAGTTCCACCGCCTGCCGAATCAACGGACGGCTGGCGGCTTCATCGAGCGTCCAGGGGTGGTTGCCGCGCTCGGGCACGCCATAAGTCATGCAGCCCAGACAAATGCGCGAGACTTCAAGGCCGGTATGGCCCAGTCGGGTGGTTTTCATAGGGGATTCTTTCAAGGTGTGCGGGCTTTTACGTCTATAGCCACTCGGTATTTTGCGGCGCCTGCAAAACCCCCGCACAACGCGCGCAGCAAGGGGCCGTCTGCGGCCAGCGGCTGCCGCTCGGGGTCAGCTCGATTATTTGGGCCAATTACTTGGGCTGAGTTGTGTTGCGGTTTGGAGGTGCATAACAGCCCGCCCGAGTTGACCGCGCTGTCTAACAGCTTGGTCATCAATGATTTCGACGTGCAAGCGGCGGCTTTTTTTGGAAATCTCTCCCGGCAGTTTCCAGCCAGAAAAAACAGCCTCAACCGGATGATCGCTGCTCATGCCATCTCCTTGGGGATCACGTTAGTGACCAACAACGTCGCCGATTTTGCGCTTTACGCCGATGCCGGGCTGGTCGTCGAGAACTGGACGACTTCCGCCTGACGCAGAAGACTTGTGTTGTCGTTCCACTGCAGGGCACCGAACCTCGGCTGGGTCTGCTGTTGCTTTCTTCGGCGGATCGTTGATAACCAGACGCTTCCAACCGACCGGCGCAGGGCCAGGAGTGGCTTGCGGCATTCTTGCCGCCGTATTCATATTCATTTATATTGAATACGCTAAAGATGACAGGAGCCAAGCATGTCCCGAACAACGACCACGACCATGACGGTGCGTCTCAGCGGGCCACTCAGTGAATTCGTCGCCACCAATGTGGGCGAGCAAGGTGATTACGAGAACATCAGCGAATACATGCGCGACCTGATCCGCCGTGACAAAGCGCGAAAAGAGCAGGAGGCTTTTGACCGGCTGAAGGCCGAGCTGGCCCATGCCTTCGCCGCCCCGGAGAACTCTTACCGCCCCCTATCTGCCGCCGAGGTGATCGCGCGCAACCGGGGCTGACGGCGTGGCCCAAATACGGCTTCAGGAAGCGGCGTCCTGGAGGCTCGACGAGATCTACCGCTACACGCGCGATCGCTGGGGTACGGAACAAGCCGACCGCTACATCAACGGGCTGTTCGAGGCTTTCGACGGCATCGATTCCCACCAGACCCATTCCAAGCCTATTCCCGCCGACTTTGGCATTGAAGGTTATTTTTTCCGCTACGAACGGCATTTTGTCTATTGGCGCCGCCTCTCGAATGGGGACATTGGCATCGTGACCCTCCTGCATGAGCGGATGCACCAGATCGACCGGTTCCGGGACGATTTCGGCTTGTAGGCTTGTAGTTGGACTGGGCGACAGAAATCAGCATCACCACAATGCGCCGAAATTCAAACGAGATGCACGCAGCGTCAAGTTTGAATTTCGACACATTCCGACTGGCTCAGAGCAAACCCGGCGCATCGCTCAAATCGACCTCGACGCCTACACATGACAACCTCCGGGAGTTGAATGGGTCTTGGGGAATGCGCGTGTATGGCGTGAGCTGCTCCTGACCCGCTATAAATTCGATTCGGGATGACGCGCGCGGTCCCACCCTCCGTGCTGCATCGACACGATCGCCTGCGCCTATGATTCGGCCATGGATTTGCAGCCGACACCCGCCGAAACCTGCGTCACGCTGCGCAAGCCGCTTGCCGCGTCCACCAGCCCCAAGACCTCAAGCGCCTGACGCGATATGTGCGGCATCTGCGGTGAATTGCGCTTCGACGGCCAGGCGGCCGATCTTCCCGCCGTCGAGCGCATGCGCGATGCGCTCAAGCCCCGCGGGCCTGACCAAGCTGGTCAGTGGCACGGCGGCCCGGTCGCGTTCGGACATACCCGACTGTCGATCATCGACCTGAGCCAGGCGGGCGACCAGCCCATGCGCGACGCCGACACCGGCTGCGTGCTGGTGTTCAACGGCGTCATCTACAACTACCGCGCGCTGCGCGGCGAACTGGGCAAGCTGGGCCGGCGCTTCGTCTCCAGCGGCGATACCGAGGTCCTCCTCAAGGCCTACGCGCAGTGGGGCGAAGACTGTGTGCGCCGGCTCGACGGCATGTTCGCCTTCGCGCTGTGGGACCCACGCCGCCAAAGCCTGCTGCTGGCACGCGACCGCTTCGGCATGAAGCCGCTCTACCTCGCGCAGGACGGCACGCGCCTGCGCTTCGCATCGAGCCTGCCGGCGCTGCTCGCCGCAGGTGGCGTCGATACTGCGATCGACCCGGTCGCGCTGCATCACCTGTTTTCGCTGCACGCCGTGGTGCCGGCGCCTCGTACCATCCTGCGCGGCGTGCGCAAGCTGGAGCCGGCGCACACCCTGCGCGTGCAACCCGATGGCATGCGCTGGCTGGCGCGCTACTGGGAACTGAACGCCACCCGCCCAGACCCGCTGCCCAGCGAACGGGAGTGGATCGACGCCACGCGCGACACGCTGCAGGCCGCGCTCGACAGCCATGTGCACGCGGCCGACGTCCCGGTGGGCGTGCTGCTGTCCGGCGGCCTGGATTCGAGCCTGCTGGTGGGCATGCTCGCGGGCGAGGCGCGCAATCTGCGCACCTATTCAATCGGCTTCGAAAGCCTGGATGCCGACACCGAGAAGGCCGACGAATTCGAGTACTCCGATCTCGTGGCGCAGACCTTCGGCACCCGCCACCACAAACTGTCCATCCCCAACAGCGCGGTGCTCGAGCGCCTGCCGCAGACCATCGCGCGCATGTCCGAGCCGATGTTCAGCCACGACGTCGTGGCCTTCGATCTGCTCGCCGAATGGGTGAGCGGCGACGTAAAGGCCGTGCTCGCCGGCCAGGGGGCCGACGAGGTGTTCGCCGGCTATTTCTGGTACCCCCGCATGCAAGTCGAGGCGGGCCTGCCGGTGGAGCGTTTCTCGCAGCATTACGTCGACCGCGATCATGCGGAATGGCTGCGCTTCATCGACCCGGCACACCACGTGCCGGACCTCACGCGCGAGTTTCTGGAGTCCGCATTGCAGCGCCCGCAAGGCGACTCCTTTCTCGACCAGGTGCTGCGGCTGGACGTGACCACCCTGATCGTCGACGACCCGGTCAAACGCGTTGACAACCTGCCGATGGCGCATGCGCTGGAACTGCGCGTACCCTTCCTCGACCGCGCGCTGGTCGAGCTGGCCGCCCGCATGCCACCCGAACTGCGCTTGCAGGCAGGCGGCAAGTTTCCGCTCAAGGCCGTCGCGCGCGGGGTGCTTCCCGATGCCGTGATCGACCGGCCCAAGGGCTACTTTCCCGTTCCCGCGCTCAAGCACGTGCGCGGGCCGTTTCTGGCGCGCATGCGGGAGCTGCTCGAGTCGCGCGCCTGCCGCGAGCGCGGGCTCTACCAGCGCGGCTTCGTCGATGCTCTGCTCGCCGCACCCGAAGCACCTGCACACTTCACCCGCATCCAGGGCAGCAAGCTGTGGCATGCCGCCTTGCTGGAATGGTGGCTGCAGATCCACGTCGACGGCGCTGCACACTGAATCGACCGTGATCGAACGTCTCAACCGCGATTGTTTCTGCATCAGCCTGGACCGAGTCAAGCTGGCCCAGGCGCTGGAGACCGAACTGGGCCAGCCCGGGCTGTACGCCCTGGTGCAGCAGCGCAATCCGCATCTGTTTTCGGCGCAGCCGGTGTTCGTCGGCCACGCACACGCGCAGCGCATGCGCGACGTGGTGCTGGCCGTCGAGCACGTCGCCGCGCTGCCGGCCTTCCAGCGCGCCGTGCTCGCCCGTGCGCCGGAGTCCGCCAGCCACGATCCGGGCAATCCGGGGATGTTCCTCGGCTTCGACTTTCATCTCGAAGCAGGAAAGCTCGGCCTCATCGAAATCAACACCAACCCAGGTGGCGCACTGCTGTCGGCGGTGCAGGCGCGCGCGCAGCGCGCCTGCTGCGAGGACATGCGGGACATGGTGCCGAGCAGCGAGGCGGTCGATGCGTTCGAGGAGGCAATCGTCGCGATGTTCATACGCGAATGGCAGGCAGCCGGACGACAAGGCAGGCCCGCATGCATCGCCATCGTCGACACCGTGCCAGAGGAGCAATACCTCTACGCCGAGTTCCTGCTCTATCAGCGCCTGTTCGCACGCGCGGGAATCGAAGCCGTCATTGCCGATCCGGGGCAGTTGCGCTGCGACGGCACGCTGCTCAGCGTGAACGGTCGACGCATCGACCTGGTCTATAACCGACTCACCGATTTCGCGCTCGACGCGCCCGAGCATGCGGCCTTGCGCCGCGCCTGGGAGTTCGATGCCGCAGTCGTCACCCCGCACCCGCGCGCCCACGCCCTGTTCGCCGACAAGCGCAACCTCGCGCTGCTGTGTGACGCACCAGCCCTGCGCGAGATGGGCGCCGACGAGACCACCGCGGCCTTGCTCGCGGCGCAGGTGCCGCACACCGAAATCGTCGCCCCGGACAACGCCGAGCGCCTATGGGCGCGACGTCGCGATCTGTTCTTCAAGCCCTGGGCCGGCTTCGGCAGCCGCGCTGCGTATCGCGGTGCCAAGCTCACGCGCGGCGTGTGGCAGACCATCGTGCAAGGCGACTACGTGGCGCAATCCCTGGCCCCACCGGGTGAGCGCCGCATCGGCAATGCCGCGGATTCCCGAAGCCTCAAGTTCGATCTGCGCGCCTATGCCGATCTCGGCCAGGTGCTGTGGCTATCGGCGCGGCTTTACCAGGGTCAGACCACCAACTTCCGCACGCCCGGCGGCGGGTTCGCCCCGATGTTCGAGGAAGCAGCCGCAGGCAGTCCGAACCAAGACAAGGCGACAGGAATACCCCCCGGGGCGACTCGCTGATCGCCTGCGCCGGACGTCGCAACTACCGGCACGCTTGGGTCCTGCCACATGCTGTATATGGCCGTCTGGTTTTTGCTCTACGGCCAACTCGAATCTGCCACCGGTGCCTTCATGCACTGGCTCACGGGGGCCACGGGCCTGCGTCAACCGGTCATCTCTACGGCGCGGTCGGCTTTTTCGCCTTCGAAGTGCCCAAGGTGCTGATGCTGCTGGCGCTCATCGTGTTCGCCGCCAGTGTGATCCAGACCTTTTTCACCCCGGGGAAGACCCGCGCCATCCTCGCGGGCAAACGTCAGGGCGTGGGCAATGTGCTGGCAGCCAGCCTGGGCATCGTCACGCCGTTTTGCTCGTGCTCGGCGGTGCCGCTGTTCATCGGTTTTCTCACCGCCGGTGTGCCGCTGGGCGTGACCTTCTCGTTTCTGGTGTCAGCGCCCATGGTCAACGAAGCGGCGCTCGCCCTGCTCTTCGGCATGTTCGGCTGGAAAATCGCCGCGAGCTGGTCGAACCCTGGGTGTTCGACATTCCGTCGGTCAGCAACGCCGCGGCGAGACTCGGCTGGGACGCCCGCTTCGCCCAGGGCTGGCAGCATGTGCGCGACATCGTGCTGAAGGTCGCGCCGTACATCGTCGCCGGTGTCGGCGTGAGTGCGTGGAGCGTGTCGGGTGCGCCCGTGGGCGACAATGACGACATCAGCGCCCTGGCAGGGTTGGCTGCGGTGGAGTGCGATCCGGCGTGCTGAATCCGTCGATCCACTTGATTCGTCCCTGACCTGGCCCCCAGCAGTCGCGCTGATCCTATTCTTCCAGCCCTCATTCCCGCCATCGCCATGTCCAGACTCCATGTGGAAAGCCACCGCACCCAGCACATCGGCTGGCTGCGCGCCGCAGTGCTCGGCGCCAATGACGGCATCGTTTCCACCGCCAGCCTGATCGTCGGCGTCGCCGCATCCAGTGCGACCCATGGCGGGGTGATCGTGGCGGGCGTGGCCGCGCTGGTCGCAGGGGCGATGTCGATGGCAGCAGGGGAATATGTCTCGGTGAGTTCTCAGTCCGACACCGAGCAGGCCGACATCGCGCGCGAGCGCCAGGAACTGGCCAGCGACGGCGCGCGCGAACACGCGGAACTGGCGAACATCTACGTTGAGCGCGGCCTGGACCCCGACCTCGCACAAAAAGTGGCGGCACAACTCATGGCCAAGGATGCATTGGCTGCGCACACGCGTGATGAACTCGGCATTTCCGAAGTCGCCAGCGCCAATCCCTTGCAGGCGGCGTTCACCTCGGCGCTGTCATTCACCGTGGGGGCGGCGTTGCCCCTGCTAACCGCAGTGGTCACGCCAGGCCCGCATCTTTCGTGGTTTGTGAGTGCAACGTCGCTCGTGTTTCTCGCCGTCCTCGGCGGCCTTGCCGCCTACACGGGCGGCGCAAGCGTCATGCGCGGCGTCGCGCGCGTGACCTTCTGGGGCGCCCTGGCGATGGCGATCACCGCCGGTGTGGGCATGGTCTTCGGCGCTTCCTGACGCCTTGCGTGCCGACTTCTGCGCACGCTGCCGGTTCGGCGCCAAACGATCTGGCGTCCTCCGACCTGAGGTATGAACTCAGACGCTCTGTTAGGCGAGGGCTGGTGGGCGGTTTGGAGCGTCTTTGCCCCCGCGCTTCGTAGCCAGAATTGCATTAGGCTTGCAAGCCAATGATTGCAAGGTTTCCAAGTTTTTGACAAGGCTATTTGGGGGAATCCAGGGGGAATGCATGGCGCATATCGAACAACGCAAAAACGGGTGGAGAGCACAAATCCGCAGGCGGGGCATGCCATCGCTCAGTCGGACTTTTGACCTCAAGGCTGACGCCGAAGCATGGGCACGTGAGGTCGAGCGCGAAGCGCAGCGCGGCAACATCGCGGCGCTGAACGATCAGGCGCAGCGTGTGACTGTAGCGGAGCTGTGCCAACGCTACCGGGTATCGGTGCTGCCCACGCTGCGCGATGCGGCCAGGCCAACCCTGCTGCGCAACATCGAGACGCGCTTCGGAGCATTTTTCCTGGGCAACATCCGCAGCATCGATGTTGCAGCATGGCGCGATCATCTGATCGCCGAGGGCTATGCCCCGAAGTCCGCAAAGCATCATCTGGTCGCCCTATCCACTCTCTTCGCATTCGCCGAGCGCGAGCTGTCGATCCCGCTCCCTGCCGGCAACCCAGTGCGCACGGTTCGCAAGCCCGCCGAGCCAAAGGCACGGGATCGGCGCTTGCGGCCAGGTGAACTCGATTACTTGCTCAAGGGCGCAGATCAAGGGCGGGCGCTTGGCCTTCGCCAAGTCATCGTGCTGGCAGTAGAGACCAGCATGCGCATGGGCGAATTGCTCGGCTTGGAATGGGAACGGATCGATCTGCAGCGGCGCACGGCGCACTTGATGGACACCAAGAATGGCGAGAGCCGCACCGTGGCTCTGTCCAGCGCTGCCGTAGAAGCCCTGCAAAACCTGCCACGCAGGATCGATTGCAAAGTGTTCTCGTGGAAGCCAAACAAGGAAAACGGTAGCTTTGAAAAGCTCTGGCAGCGCTGCAAGGCCCGCGCCCTGGCTGCGTATCAAGCCGACTGCGCCAAGTCTGCCAAGAAGCCCGATCAGGCATTCCTGGCCGAGTTGCACTTCCACGATCTGCGCCACGAAGCCACGTCGCGCTTGTTCGAGAAAGGCCTTGGCGTCATGGAAGTGGCTTCGATGACCGGCCACAAGTCACTCGCCATGCTCAAGCGCTACACCCACATCGAGGCGGAGAAGTTGGCGCAGAAGCTAGGGTAAGCAAGCACTCAAACGACGATCTCAAGCGAGGTACGGGCATCTGAAATGGCGTGTTGGAACTGCATGTTGGTTCTGTCGGTCAATCAGGGTGAGGGCGAGTTGGATGTCAAATCTCGCATCCTGAAGGGCTCCGGCCAGATTTGCCGATGCTGGAACAGGTCGAGTAGACGGCAATCGTAATAGAGTGGGCAGATAACATTCCTGAATCCGTGACCTTGGATAATCCACTGACCTGAGATCTGATCGTGGCGTGCCAATTTTCCCGATTGCCCACAGATTCATGGGTCGATCACCGTGGCGATGATGCTTTTGGGGCCGTGCGCAGACGATGGGCCCCCTTGATCGGTCATTTCGGATGGGTTGCGCGCAGCCATTCTCCCGCCGAGTCCTTGATGTTGGTGTCCAGTGGGGTTGAACAAGCGCGTGCTGCGTCTTCAGCCGCTGGCGGCGAACTGCGCATGCAGATCGCAAAAGGCACGGGCTGCATTGTCGTTGGCGCCCAGTCCCAACCACAGCCGCCCGCCATGGTTGATCACGCGTGCTGCGCGGATGACAATCTCCTGGATCACAGTCTTCAGACGCCGTCGCCTGGCCGCATGGCGCACCGGTGCATGCGGCCCCAGCAGCCCTTGCTGACCCATGAGGCGCAGCACGTTCATCGTCAGGGCCGCAAGCTGGCAGACAAGATCGTTCGTGTCGAACTTCCCCGAGGGCAGTCGCTCCAGATCCATGTCGGTTTTGAATTCCGCATGGAACTGCTCGTGCGTGGCGTGCCCGGCGTACAGGTCGATGATCGCCTCGGCGCTGATGGCCTTGGGCAAGCTTGTCGTCCAGCCCTCCAAGATGATCTCGGGGTGTTGCCGCCGACGGTGAATGAGCCAAATCTCGGCGGACTAACGACGTCTCTCGCTGAGCCGCTTACCGCAAGACGATACCGAAGCTTCATGCGCGTTCCGCAATCATTGGTATGGCTCACCGATTTGTCGGTAGGCTGGCTCAGTCTGCGGCCGGCGCGAACAGTGAAAGTGCTCGTGGCTGGTCCCGTCGTCGTGGGCATGCTCGTGGCGGTGCAGCGTCGGCTCAGCAACCGCCTGGGTCGCTCGACGCTTGTAGCCCAGCGCCCACGCGACCAGCGACGACAGCCACGCGACCAAAAACAGACCGACGATCAGATAGCCCAGATCACCGAGGTTCAGGTTCACGATAGCATCGGCTACCCTGCCCTGCCAGCCGATGGCGGGGATGATCACCTGCAGCAACTCAACGCCACCCAGGACGAGGGCGACCAGCACCGACAGCAAGGTGGTGCTGATGTTGTAGAAGATCCGACGTAGCGGGTTGGCCAGCGCCCAGCCGTAGGCCTTGGTCATCAGAACGCCGTCTGTGGTGTCCATGGCGGACATCCCCGCGGTGAACAGAATGGGTAGCGACAGCACGGCCGGAACCGGTAGGTTGCCCGTGGCAGCGCCTGCGGTCATGGCCAGCAGGCCAATCTCGGACGCCGTATCGAACCCAAGGCCGAACAGGAACCCCACCGGATACATCTGCCAGCTTTGCTTGATGACCCGCTGCAACCGTCCGCCGAACAGCCGGTAGAACAGGCCGCGCTTGGCCAGCAAGGTATTCACATGATGATGGTCGTGCACCCCGCGTCGAGCTCCGTTCCATACCTTGAGCAGATCGAGCAGGATCAACAGGTTAAGCGCCCCGATGATCACCAGAAAGATGCCGGACACGCCCGTACCCAGGATACCGCCAATGTGCTGCATCTCCGGCATATGGGTCTTCACAGCACTCACCATGAACGCGGCGAACACCGTCAGCAGGAAGACCACCGTGGAATGGCCCAGAGAAAAGAAAAAACCGACGCCGAGGGGCTTGCTGCCCTCCTGCACGAGCAGCCGCACGGTGTCGTCGACAGCGGCGATGTGGTCGGCGTCGAAGGCGTGGCGTAGCCCGAAGAGGTAGGCCGTCAGCCCCAGACCGATCATCGCAGGGTAACGCTCGGCGTAATAAAGGTAGAGCCCCCATCCGGCAAGGTGCAGCACGACGATAAAGCCGTAGTAGCCGGCGAGCTGCGCCCACTCATCTCGATCAAACCTCAAGGCGCCCAGCCCGCGCGCACGTGGGCGGGGCGTCAGCACGGCTGTTGCATCGCAGTTCAAGCGATCAATCCCAGAATGTCGGTTAGATGGCAGGACGCGGCCGACATGAGCACCGCCCCGAGGAGTTTACTCAGAACTCGTCACCCTTGACACGGCGGGTGTCCTTGAAGGTCCGCCAGCCGCTGATCATGGAACTGACGATGGACTGGCGCGACATGATGTCCTCGCGAATAGCCACGTAGATGTGCACGAGGATGAACGTGATCAGGTACCACATCGCTAAATGGTGCGCGGTGCGCACAGCCTGGGGCTGTCCGAAGATCGGGGTGATCCATGACGAAAACCAATCGTATTGCCATGAACCTTCCAGCGTTCCCTCGCCGAATAGGGCGAGCCCAGTGAGGATGATGAAGATCGATCCCCACACAAACATGACGTGCATCGCCAGAATGGCGAGCGGGTTGTGACCTGAATACTTGTTCGGCTCGCGGGCGAGAAACAGGTACCACTTAATCTCATGCCAAACACCGCGCCAGTACTCGCCTCGAAAGAAGGGCGGCAGAAAGATTTCGCGGGCATGCAAATTGCCCGCGAAGGCCCAGTAGATGCGAAATAAAAAGCCAATGATGAAGATGTACGCTGCCGTGAAGTGGGCGAAACGGATGTAGCCCATCAGGAAGTGGTCGTAGGCCTGGCCCGGCTGACTGGGCAACGGATGGCCGATAAAAAACCCTGTCACGCACAACGTCGCGATGGCAAAGAACTGGATCCAGTGCCATAATCGGATCGGTGCCTCGTAAACATACACCGCCGGCTCGGCATGGGTTTGATGCGTGGACTGCGCGCTCATGTTTGTCTCCTGATTGGTCAATGGCGCGTGGCCCGGCCAAAGGCGCAGGCCACGCTGTCAGCGCACCTTCACCCGGGTGAGTTCACTTCCGTCCTCGCTCATCACATGAGTGGAGCAGGCCAGGCAGGGGTCGAAGCTGTGCAGGGTGCGCAAGATCTCGACTGGCTCGTCCGGGCGCTCCATCTTGGTATTCATCAGGCTAGCCTCGAAAGCGCCAATGTTCCCGGCTGGATCGCGCGGCGATCCGTTCCAGGTGGTTGGCACCACGGCCTGGTAGTTCTCGATGCGACCATCTTTGATGCGCACCCAGTGACCCAGCGCGCCACGCGGGGCAGACACTGTCGCAACGCCCTTGGCCTCCTTGGGCCAGGTGCTCGGGTCCCACTTCTCCATGTTGGCGGTCGCCGTGTCGCCCGCCTTGATGTTGGCGATGAGGTCGTTCCAGTCATCCACCATCATGTCGGCGCAATACTCGGCCTCCAGGGCGCGCGCCAAGGTGCGGCCGATCGTGGTCTGCAAAACGGCCTTTGCATCCAAATTCGTGCCGGCAAGTTGGTTGAAGAACGCCACGCCGCGGTCCACCTGTTCGCGTTGATGCGGGAACTTCTTGGCGTATGCCAGCGTGTAGCGAGATAGCGGCCCAACCTCCACCGCATGACCTTTCCAGCGTGGCGCCTTGATCCATGAGTATTTGGCCGACTCGTCGATCTCCTGGATATTGGTCTTGGTACCTTTGGTGTTGGGGCCGAGCTCGAATTTCGGATCGGTTATGCCGTCCCAGGGGTGGAGTCCCTTGTTCTCCTGCCCCGGGTAGGTGTACCAGGAGTGGGTCACGAACTCCTGGACCTGGGCCGGATCGCGCGGATCGACCTCGAACACCTCATCCCAATTGCCGTTGAGGATGACGCCGCCAGGCATCTGGTTGGTTGACTTGTCGTATTGCACCTTGGCGTAGTCTCCGTAGTCCATCACGCTCTTGGCGCCCAGCCCACCGCCGTACAGCCAATCCTTGTAGAAGCTGGCGATAGCAATCACGTCGGGCACGTAGACGTTCCTGCAGAATTCCACCATCTCATGGATGCGGCTGCGCACGAACTCAAGGCGCTCCATATTCAGTGGAGCGCCTGCGGCGAGGTCGCCGTCCATATTGATGGCGCAGGGCACGCCGCCCACCAGGTAATTGGGGTGTGGGTTTTTGCCGCCGAAGATGGTGTGCACCTTCACGAACTCGCGCTGCATGTCCAGCGCTTCGAGGTAATGCGTGACACCCATCAGGTCGGCCTCGGGCGACAGCTTGTAGGCCGGGTTGCTCCAGTAGCCATTCTTGAACGGCCCAAGCTGGCCCGAGTCCACGAACTTCTTGATGCGCGACTGGATATCACGGAAGTAGCCGGGGCTGGATTGCGGATGGTTCGGCGACACCGTCTGCTGCAGCACCGACGTTGCCTTCGGATCGGCCTTGAGGGCGTTCAAAGGGTTTACCCAGTCCAGCGCGTGCAGGTGATAGAAGTGCACCACGTGGTCGTGGACCTGCAGGGTCTTGGCCATCATTTCGCGAATGAGATAGGCGTTCTTTGGAATCTTAATATTTAGCGCGTCTTCGACCGCACGCACAGACGCCAGCGCGTGGCAGCCGGTGCAGACGCCGCAAATGCGCTCCACGAAGGCCCAGACGTCGCGCGGGTCACGACCCTTGACGATCACTTCCAGGCCCCGCCACATGGTGCCGGTGGACACCGCGTTGCGGATCATGTTGTCCTGGTCGACATTGACCTCACAGCGCATGTGGCCCTCGATCCGGGTGACCGGATCGACCACCACGCGCCGACCCGAGGTGTCCAGCGTGTAGCCGTTGGGGGTGGTCACCGTGCTCATTCGTTATCTCCCTTGTGTTCCGTCTCGCTCTGCTTGCTGCTGCGCAAACGTTTGACTGCGCTGACCACGGCGTGCACCGCCACGGCTCCGCCCACCACACCGGCGGCAGCCGCTCCGATTTCATCGGCATTGGCTTCGACGCCGAAGGGCTTGATGTCGGTAAGGTGGGCGTACCAGGAGCCCTTGTCCCAGAACCCGTCCTCCGAACAGCCGATGCAACCATGGCCGGACTGGATGGGAAAGGACACGCCGTCGTTCCAGCGCGTGGTCGAGCAGGCGTTGTAGGTGGTCGGTCCCTTGCAGCCCATCTTGTAGAGGCAGTAGCCGCGGCGCGCGCCCTCGTCGTCGAAGGCCTCGACGAACTGGCCGGCATCGAAATGCGGCCGGCGGTAGCACTTGTCGTGAATGCGCTGGCTGTAGAACATCTTCGGCCGACCCTGGCGGTCGAGCTCGGGCATGCGGTCGAACGTGAGCATGTAGGTAATCACTGCGGTCATCACCTCGGCGATCGGCGGGCACCCCGGCACCTTGATGAGCGGCTTGTCAGTGATGACCTTGTGCACCGGCGTCGCCCGCGTCGGGTTTGGCTTGGCCGCCTGCACGCAGCCCCAAGAGGCGCATGAGCCCCAGGAGATGATGGCCTTAGCGTTGCTCGCCGCGTAGCGCAGCTTCTCCACGAAGGGTTGGCCGGCGATGATGCAGTACATGCCGTCCTCGTTCAGCGGCGGATTGCCTTCCACGGCAAGGATGTAGTTGCCTTTGTACTTGGTGACAACCTCCTCGACGATGGCCTCCGCCTGATGGCCGGCAGCGGCCATCAGGGTGTCGTCATAGTCCAGCGAAATCATGGACAGAATCACGTCCTTGGCCAACGGGTGACCCGAGCGGATGAACGACTCCGAGCAACAGGTGCATTCCAGCCCATGAAGCCAGAGCACCGGCAGGCGAGGTTTGTTCTCCATCGCGTAGGCGATTTCACTCGCGTATTGCGGGCCCAGGCCCAGCGCCGCCGCCGTCAGGCTGCAGTACTTGAGAAAACTGCGACGTGAAATGCCCTGGCGCCGCATGACTTCGTAGAACGTTTCCGTAACCGACATGGCCTGCCTCCTCCTAGTTTTGCGGCTCCACCGGAAGCCCTTTGTGCTGCCAGTCGAATGCAATTCGTGTGCCAGTGCATTACCCCTAGAAAAATCAAAGAATTAGCTGTGCAGAACCGTGGATTTCATGGTTTACCCCAGGTCGCCGCATAGCCGGCGTCGATGCGGCACTGGAAGCCAGCTAACCGCTCCTGCCACTCTGGCGACCACCGCCATTTCAGTGCATACCTTTATTCCATTTCATTCGCTTATGTGGAAACCTGTTTTGCAGTTATTCCAGGCCGCATTGGAAAGCCAGCGTCAGATCTGAATGCAATCAGGCACTTAGCGCGACCAGCGGGGCTGGCATTGCATTTGCTCACTTCGATGGAAAGCGCATCCCGGCAGGCCGGTTTCCACCCCTGACCGCGGAGCAACCAGATGCAAGGAGACAACGCCATGCTGGACAATCAACCGTCGGTGCTCATCCTGGGCATCGGCAACCTGCTTTGGGCCGATGAAGGATTCGGAGTGCGTGCCGTGGAGGCACTGCATCGCACCCATCACTTCGACGACAACGTGCGCCTGATGGACGGCGGCACACAGGGGATCTACCTCGTCCACCATGTTCAGGACGCGGACATACTGCTGGTGTTCGACGCGGTCGACTACGGCTTGGAGCCCGGCTCGCTGCACTGCGTGATCGGCGAAGACGTGCCCCGCTTCATGGGCGCGAAGAAGATGAGTCTGCACCAGACCGGATTCCAGGAGGTTCTGATGACGGCTGAGCTGCTCGGCGGCAAGCGGCGCCAGCTCGCGTTGGTCGGCGTGCAGCCCCATACGCTGGAGGACTTCGGCGGAAGTCTCACCGAGTTGGTCAAGGCGCAGATCGAGCCGGCCATCACCGCAGGCCTGCGCTGGCTGGCACGGCTGGGCGTGGAGGCCAGGTACCGCGCCGAACCGCTGGCCCAGTCCGAGCAATTAAGCCCGCAGGCGCTCGACCAGACCCGCTACGAGGCAGGCCGGCCTGACGCCAAGACCGCTCTGCGCACCGGGGATCCACGTGTGCTGGCAGACCCGGACATTCGCTTCGATCCTAAACACCAGCACGACGCCTGGCCGCGCCTGAGCGTCAACGTTGACAGCCGTCGCCCCCTCTGATCATGTGCATCGGCCGCCCCATGTGCATCGTCGAGATGCACGAGTTCTTCTCCCTGTGTGCCGGCCCAGGCGACGCACAGGAAGCGGTCGACATGTCCCTTGTCGGCCCACAACCTTCGGGAACCTGGGTACTGGTCTTCCTCGGCCATGCGCGCGGCTTGCTCGAACCCGAGGAGGCCCTGCGCATCCAGGATGCCCTCGCCGCGCTTGATGCCGTGATGCGCGGTGAGGCCCCCGACGTCGACCGCCTCTTCGCCGACCTGGTGGGGCGCGAGCCCCAACTACCTGATCACCTGCGCGGCGCAGCCGCCCCTCCTGACCGCTGAAAGGAACCACCCCCAATGTCAACCTCGCTGATCGACCGTCTGACCGAAGAACTCGGCTATCCGCGCGTGACCACGAAGACAGTCGACGCCGTGCTGCGCGCAGCCGACAACACCGTGCTGTTCTTCACCGCGGATCCCGCCAATACCCCCGAGGCCAACGACGTTGCCGTGGTGCTGCCCGAGTTGGTCAGGCATTTCCATGGCCGCATTACGCCGGCCGTCGTCGCACGGGAAGACGAGCGCACCCTGCAGGCAATGTACGGCTTCGAACTGTGGCCTTCACTTGTTTTTCTCCGCAAGGACCAGTACCTCGGCACCATCTCCAAGATCCAGGACTGGGCTGACTACCTGGAGCAGATCCAGGGCTTTCTCGACGCGGGCCCGGTGCGGCCACCTGCCCCGCGCATTCCCATCATCCCCGCCTGAACACACGACCATGCCAAAGTCCATCGACATTCCAATCGTCGCCGTCGGTCCCGGCAGCCAACCTGTAGAAGATGACACCCTCGAATACATGGCCATGCCCAAGGAGATGTACACACACGACTCCATCTCCCTGCCCGAGCCCGAAGATCTGCACCATCGCCACCGCGTGCGCGACCTTCTAGAGGACTTGCTCGTCACCGCCCGCGCCTACGCGCCAGGCGAAGAAGATGCCATCGCTCATGATCTCTCAAGTCTCGACGCGGATGACCTTGCCTGCATCAACCAAATCCTCGGCGCAGGCGAGGTCAGCGTCACCATCGACCAGCCCGGCGGTGCCATCCTGGCTCAGGAAGCCGTACTCACCGGCGTGTGGCGCATTCGCCGAGTCGATGCGGTGCAGAACGTGCTGACCGACCATATCGAAATCGCCGACATACCTCAGTCCGTGCGCTCCAGCAACTCTGCCGCGCTGTCTGAGAGCCGGCTCGATCCCAACGCCGCGCCCATCTCTGGCGTGCAAAACGCGCCGGCGCTGCTGAGCGAGATCGCGGACAAGATGGCCAACTACTCGCACGGCGATCCCTCACACGTCATCAATCTCACCCTGCTGCCGCTGACCCGCGAAGACCTCATCCACCTCGGCACCGAGCTAGGCGTGGGGCCGGCCACCATTCTCTCGCGCGGGTACGGCAACTGCCGCATCGGCGCAACTCGTCTGCCCAACGTGTGGTGGGTCAAATACTTCAACTCGCAGGACGCGCTGATCCTCAACACCATCGAGATCGTCGACGTGCCGGAAGTCGCACTAGCGGCGCCAGAAGACTTCGCAGACACTGCCGATCGCCTGCGCGAAATCCTCACCCTGTTCCAATGAACACTTTCGAAGGTTCCTACATGGGCGACGCCTCTCGCTTGCGCAACCACGCGCGGCTGGAGTGCCGCATCTGCTGGTACGTATACGACCCCGCCGTGGGCGACCCGGTATGGCAAATTGCACCGGGCACCCCGTTCAGCCAACTGCCGCAGCACTGGCGCTGCCCCGAATGCGACGGCGAGGCCATGCACTTCATGGTGGTACGGGACGAGACATGAGCACCAATGCTCACATCGGTCCCATCGGCCGTTCGCTGGAGGAGGCATACCGCCACGTCCAGAACACGCACATGCTGGGCCTGCCCATCGTCAACCCCGCACTGCGGGTCGAGGCCGTCGGCCTGCGTGAATGGGACGGGTTGTGCGTCGGCGTGATCGTCACCCCCTGGTGCATGAACGTGTTTGCCCAGTCGCTGCCCGGTGGGCGGGAATTGCCACCCGCCCAGGTGGGCACTACGCGGGCGATGGATCTACCCACCGGCAGCTACGGCCTGCTCGCAGCCCATCTGCCGCAAGTCGGACACCACCTCAGTGGCTCGCTCTTCTCGCCGATGGACGCATTCACCAACCAGGAACAAGCCGTGGCCGCCGCACGCGACGCGCTCGCGCTGATGTTCGACACCGACACCGACGACGAGCCCGCAGGCATCGCCTCCCGGCGCAGCTTCCTGTTCGGCCGCTCCGAACGCTGAGCCCCGCCATGCACGCTGCTCAGCAACACCTACACATCCACCTCGGGGACGCCGCCCCGGGTGGACGGGTCGTGCACATCAATAACCAGCGTCCGGTGCAGGCCATGCGCTTGCTCGAAGGGCGCACCGCCGCCCAGGCCGTGCAGCTTCTGCCCCTGCTGTTCAGCCTGTGCGGCCATGCCCAGCTCGCCGCCGCGCGTGATGCTCTGCGAGATTCGCTGCCGCCGATGAATGCAGCCCAGCGCCGCGCCCTGCACTGCCGCGTGCAGTTCGAGACCGTGCGCGAGCACCTGCTGCAGATCCACCGCGACTGGCCCGTGCTGTGCGGCGCCCCACCCAATCCCGACGACCTCCGACAGATCGTCTGCCGCACCGATGCCGCCACGGCAGACCCGGCTGCCCTTGACGCCCTGGTCGACTGGGTGGGATACCACACCATGGGGCTGCCGCCTGCCGAGTTCCTGGCGTTCGACGCGATCGACGCAATGCGCCGCTGGGCGCGGTCGACAGTCGAGGCAGCGGCGCCGCGCTGGCTCGACGCCCTGTACGGCTGCGCGACCGCCCTGCCCGCCATTGAACTGCCGACGCTCGAATCGCTGCCGCCCGACAGCCTCTGCACTGCGCTCGTTGCCGACGACACCTTGGAGTTCGTCAGCCAGCCCACCCACGCCGGCGCCTGCCTAGAAACCGGCCCGGCCGCCCGGCACCGCGACCACCCGCTGGTGACTGCCGCAGCCCTCCATGGCCTGCTCGGGCGCTTGGCCGCACGACTGGTGGATCTTTGCACCGTGCTCGTCACCCTCAGGCAGGGCGACGATACCGCCCCGCCCCCGCCCGCAGCGGCGGGCCTGGGCTGGGTGGACAGTGCACGCGGACGCCTGATCCACCATGCCGAACTCGACGCTCACCAGCGCATCGCGCATTACCGTATCCTGGCCCCCACCGAATGGAATTCCCATCCGCAGGGCTTGGCCGCGCAGTTGCTTGCAAGCATCGGGCCCGGTACGCTGGAAACCGTGCAGAAACAGGCGCGACTGGTGGTCCAGACCATCGACCCTTGCGTGCTGGCCACCCTGCAGTTCACCACACCGCAAGCCGCGCCGGAGCCCGCCCATGCATGAAATGTCGCTGTGCGAAAGCATCGTGCAGATCATCGAAGAGCAGGCCAGCGTCCAGCAATTCAAGCGGGTGCGGCGCGTGATTCTCGACATCGGTGCCCTGTCGTCGGTGGACGCGGACGCACTGCGCTTCTGCTTCGACGTGGTTGCCGCGCACGGCGTGGCGCAGGGCGCCGAGCTCGAGATTCACACCACACCCGCGCAGGCCTGGTGCATCCCCTGCGCCACGCGGGTGGACATCCCCCAACGCTTCGACCCCTGTCCGCTCTGCGGCGGCCACCAAGTGGTGGTAGAAGGAGGCGACGACATGTGCATCAAGGAACTGGAGGTCGACTGATATGTGTACCGTTTGCGGTTGTTCCGAGGACGAGGCCCGCGTCGATGGCCACGCGCTGGCCGGCACCGATGCCGCGCATCATCACTCGCACGACCATGGCCATGACCATGCGCACGAACACGATCATGCGCACGACCTCACCCATGCGGTGGAAGCGGTGGCGGGCGGTGCCAACCACCACTACGGCAACGGCCCGGCGCGTGCGCATGCGCCGGGGTTGAGCCAGTCGCGCATGGTGCAGATCGAACAGAACATCCTGAGCAAGAACCACGGCTATGCTCACGACAACCGGCTGCTTTTCCGGCAGCGCGGCATCCTGGCGCTGAACCTCGTCTCCAGCCCCGGATCGGGCAAGACCGCCTTGCTTACCCGTACCCTCACCGCCCTGCGCGGCGAATTTGATCTGGCGGTAATCGAAGGCGACCAGGAAACCTCGCTCGACGCCGACCGCATCCGCGCCACCGGCGTGCGCAGCGTGCAGGTCAACACCGGCAAGGGCTGCCACCTGGACGCCCACATGGTCGGCCACGCCATCACCCAACTCGACCCGCAGCAGGGAGGCGTGCTGTTCATCGAGAATGTGGGCAACCTGGTCTGTCCAGCGGCCTTCGATCTCGGCGAGGCGCACAAGGTGGCCATTCTCTCGGTGACCGAGGGCGAGGACAAGCCGCTGAAATACCCAGACATGTTCCACGCTGCGGACGTCATGCTGATCAACAAGATCGACCTCCTCCCCCACCTGGATTTCGACGTTGATCGCTGCATCGACGCCGCACTGCGCGTCAACCCTGATCTGCAGATCCTGCTGGTCTCGGCGCACAGCGGCGAGGGGCTGGACGCATGGTACGAATGGCTGCGCCTGTCGCGCCGCACCCGCCTGATCGGCCGCCCGCTGCCTCTGCGTGCCGACGCCCCCACCGCCTGAACCGACCCATGGCCGCCAAGCCCACCATCCTGGTCGTCGACGACGAAGTGCGCTCGGTCGAGGCACTCACGCGCGTGCTCGAGGACGATTTCGACGTGCTCAGCGCAACCAGCGCCGCAGCGGCGGGAGCGCTGCTGGAAAAGGAGTGGGTGCAGGTCATCCTGTGCGACCAGCGCATGCCCGAGACCACCGGGGTGGAGTTCCTCTCCCGGGTACGTCAGCAGTGGCCCGAGGTGATCCGCATGATCCTCTCCGGCTACACCGATTCGGAAGACATCATCGAGGCGATCAACGAAGCTGGCATCTACCAGTTCATCAGCAAGCCGTGGACACCCCCGGACCTGCTTCTCAAACTGCACAACGCGGTGGACCTGTTCCGCCTGCAGCGCGAAAACGAACAACTCTCCATCGAGCTGAAGCTCAAGCCTGCCACCCTGAGCGACAGCCTGCAGGAAAAGCGCCGCGTGCTGCAGGCCCGTTTCGACTGGGACCAGGGCATCATCCGCGCGCCCGACAGCCTGCTCAACGCGGTGTGCGACACGGTGCGCACCGTCTCCACCTACGACGTCAACGTGCTGGTGTGCGGCGAATCCGGCACCGGCAAGGAGTTGTTCGCCCGTGCCCTGCACTACAACAGCCTGCGCGGCGACAAGCCGTTCGTCGCCGAGAACTGCGGCGCCCTGCCAGACGACCTGTTGGAAAGCGAACTGTTCGGTCACAAACGCGGCGCCTTCACCGGCGCGGTGGAAGATCGCATCGGCTTGTTCGAGCGTGCCAACGGCGGTACGATCTTCCTTGACGAAGTGGGCGACATTTCCCCCGCCTTCCAGGTCAAGTTGCTGCGAGTGCTGCAGGAGGGCGAGATCCGCCCGCTGGGCAGCAACACCCGCCGCACGGTCGACGTACGGTTGCTGGCCGCCACGCACCGCGACCTCAAGGAGGAGGTGCGGTCGGGCCGCTTCCGGCAGGATCTGTTCTTCCGGCTGGCAACCTTCAGCATCGCCATTCCGCCGCTGCGCGAGCGCCGCACCGACATCCCGGTGCTGGCGCAGTCGCTGCTGCAGGAGGCCATGCGCACACTTGGAAAGACGGTGCGCGGCATCACGCACGAAGCGCTGGCCTGCCTGCAGGCCTACGACTGGCCAGGCAATGTGCGCGAGCTGCAGAACGAGATCAAGCGGATGCTCGTGCTGGCACCCACCGACCAGCTCGGCGCCGAGCTGATCTCCCCGCATATCCTGCGCGGCACCACCGAGGAGGCGGCCGAGGCGCTCGAACTGCTCGCCGGCATCGACGGCTCACTCAAGGAGCGGATGGAGTCTCTGGAGGCGCGCATCGTGAAGGAAACCCTCATCCGCCATCGCTGGAACAAGACTCGCGCGGCGCAGGAGCTGGGGCTGTCGCGCGTTGGCCTACGCAGCAAGCTCGAACGTTACGGACTGGAGAAGATCGAGCAGATCGAGGAGTGGGCCGACCATGGCTGAGCTGCGTCGCAAGGCCCTGCGCGAGTCCGGCGTACCCACGTCGCAGCCCGCCCAGATGGGACTGAGCGAGGAAGCGTGGATCGAAGTGATCCACCGCATGGACGAGATCTACGCCGACCTGGTGCGCTACCAGGTGGACCTCGAAGAAAAGAACGCCGCGCTGGAAGAGGTGCAACGTTTCATCGACAGCGTGCTGTCGTCCATGTCCGACGTGCTCGTCGTCGCCGACGTGCAGGGCCGCATCCAGCGCGCGAACAAGGCAATGGTCAATCTGCTCGGCCGCAGCGAGGCCGAGCTGGTCGGGACCAACCTGTCTGCGCTGTTCAGCACCTCGGCAGGCTTGATGATCGCCAACTTCCCCGACCACATCCGCACCGGCGACATCCTCGATTGCGAGATCGAAATCCTTGCGGCCGGCGGCGAGGCGGTTCCACTGGCCGTGAACTGCAGCCCACGCTATGACAGCGAGGGTACGCTTTCAGGCATGGTCATTACCGGCCGCCCGCTGGGCGAACTCCGCCGCGCCTACCGGGACCTTCAAGACACCCATCGCCAACTCAAGACCACGCAGCAGCAGTTGCTGCAGTCGGAGAAGATGGCCTCGCTCGGCCGCCTGGTGGCGGGCGTGGCACACGAGCTGAACAACCCCATCAGCTTCGTATTCGGCAATATGCACACCCTCAAGCGCTACGGTGGACACCTGCGCGACTACCTGGAGCTGGTGCAGCGGGGCGCCACCCCTGACGTGCTGGAAAAGGCGCGCGTCCAGAACCGCATCGACCGCATCCTGAAGAATCTCGGACCGCTGATCGACGGCTCGCTCGAAGGCGCCGAGCGTGTCAGCGACATCGTGCAGAACCTGCGCCGCTTCGTCACGCCGCAGCGGCAGAAGCGCCGCACCTTCGATCTCTGCCGCCTGGTCGAGTCCAGCCTCACCTGGGTGAGCAAGGCCGTTCGGCAGACCCCGCAGATCCACCTCGACATGCCCGCTGAACTGCCGGTGCACGGCGGCGAAGGCTATGTGCAACAGATCCTCATCAACCTGATCCAGAACGCCTACGACGCCATGGAGGGACGGGGGCAGCCGCGGCTCGATCTCCGCGTGGCCGCCGCCGGCGACTTCGCCCAGGTGCAGGTACGCGACCACGGGCCCGGCATCGCCGAGGACAACCTGTTGCGGGTGTTCGACCCGTTTTTCACCACAAAGGCCGTCGGCAAGGGAACCGGTCTGGGTCTGTACATCAGCTACGGCCTAGCCACCGACCAGTGCGCCGGCGCGCTCAGCGTGCGCAATCACCCCGATGGCGGCGCCGAGTTCACTCTTGACATCCCGATGGAGGCCCAGCATGGCTGAACGTCTGAGTCTGCTGTGGTTGCAATCCGGTGGCTGCGGCGGCTGCAGCATGTCGCTGCTCAATGCGGAAGGGCCGGACCTCTACACCGCACTCGACCTCGCGGGTATCGACCTGCTCTGGCATCCCTCGCTGAGCGAGGCCAGCAACGGCGAGGTCGTCGCCCTTCTGCGGGCCATCATCGATGGCACGCGGCGGCTGGACATCCTCTGCCTCGAAGGCTCGGTGATGCATGGCCCCGGCGGCACTGGTCGCTTCCACATGCTGGCCGGCACCGGCCGTCCGCTGCGCGACTGGCTGGCCGAACTCACCGAGAGGGCGCGCTACACCGTGGCTGTCGGCAGCTGCGCGGCCTTCGGCGGCATCACCGCCGCGGGCAGCAATACCGCCGAGGCCACCGGCCTGCAATACGACAGCACCCGTCACGGCGCGCTGCTGCCCGCGCAATGGATCTCACCCGGCGGCCTGCCGGTGGTCAACGTCGCCGGCTGCCCGGTGCATCCCGGTTGGGTGACCGACACGCTCGCCCAGCTCGCCCTGGGCGAACTCGGCGACGACACCCTGGACGAACTCGCCCGCCCGCGCAGCTATACCGACCATCTGGTGCATCACGGCTGCGCGCGCAACGAGTTCTACGAGTTCAAGGCCAGCGCCGAAAAGCCCTCCGACCAGGGCTGTATGATGGAACACATGGGCTGCCTCGGAACCCAGGCGCGGGCGGACTGCAACCTGCGGCCCTGGAATGGCGGCGGCTCCTGCCTCAAGGGCGGCTATGCCTGCATCAACTGCACCGCGCCGCGCTTCGAGGAGCCGGGCCGCCCCTTCACCGAAACGCGCAAGATCGGCGGCATCCCGGTCGGCCTACCCAGCGACATGCCCAAGGCCTGGTTCGTCGCGCTGGCCTCGCTCTCCAAGGCCGCCACACCCGACCGCCTACGCAAGAACGCGGTGGCCGACCACATCAAGGTGCGCCCCTCGGTCAAGCGGAGCAAGTGACATGCGCATGATCGCCAACACCACTGAGGAATCGCGCGCGTGACCCGACGCATCTTCGGTCCGTTCAACCGCGTCGAGGGCGACCTCGAGGTGCAGGTGGAGATCGCCGACGGCGCGGTATCCGCCGCCTGGGTCAACTCGCCGCTGTACCGCGGCTTCGAGCAGATCCTGCACGGCAAGGATCCGCGCGACGCCCTGGTCTATACCCCGCGCATCTGCGGCATCTGCTCGGTGTCGCAGTCGATGGCCGCCGCCGCCGCGCTGCGGGCCGCGATGGGCGTGACAGAGGCCGACAACGGTGCGCTGGCCGCCAACCTGGTGCTGGCCTGCGAGAACCTCTGCGACCACCTCACCCACTTCTACCTGTTCTTCATGCCGGACTTCGCCCGCGCTGAATACGCCGATCGTCCGGACTTTCCGGCCACCACCGCGCGCTTCAAGGCGCAGACCGGCACCGCCTCGCGCGACATGCTGCCCGCGCGCGCCGCCTTCCTGCATCTCACAGGCATCCTCGCCGGCAAGTGGCCGCACAGCCTGGCGCTGCAACCAGGCGGCACCACCCGCGCCATCGAACCGCAGGAAAAGGCGCAGCTGCGCACCATCGTCGCGCTGTTCCGCCGCTTTCTCGAAACCACCCTGTTCGCCGACCGGCTGGAGCAGGTGTCCGCACTCGATTCCGCCGCCACGCTGCACACTTGGGCGCGGGCCCATCCGCAAGGCGACTTCGCCCATTTCCTGCGACTGTCGGACGCGCTCCGCCTCGACCAGCTCGGCCGCGGCGGCGGCCGCTTCCTAAGCTACGGCGCCTATGCCCTGCAGGGCAGTCACTTGCTCGCGCGGGGCACCTGGGACGGCGCGTCCAAGCCGCTTGACACCAATGCCATCACCGAGGACATCTCCCACGCCTGGCTACATGGTCAGACAGGGCCGATGCATCCGCTCCACGGCTGCACCCTCACCAGCCTCGACAACCCGGATGCCTACACCTGGTGCAAGGCACCGCGGCTGGACGGTGCCGTGATGGAAACCGGCGCCCTCGCCCGCCAGATGGTCGACGGCAACCCGCTCGCCCGCGATCTCGCGTTCAAGGGCAGCAACGTGCAGGCCCGGGTGGTCGCCCGCCTGCTCGAACTCGCCCGCGTGGTACCCGCGATGGAACAGTGGGTCGCGACGCTCCAGCCTGGCGCACCGTTCTGCAACGCCGCCGAGATGCCAGACGAGGCGGACGGCACCGGCTTGGTGGAAGCCGCCCGCGGCAGCCTCGGCCACTGGCTGCGCATCCGCAAGGGGCGCATCCTGAACTACCAGATCATCGCCCCGACCACCTGGAACTTTTCGCCGCGCGACACCGCAGGCACTCCCGGTGCGCTGGAACAGGCGCTGGTGGGTACGCCCGTTGGGGCGGACGGCGCCGACAGCGCTGCCGTGCAGCACGTCGTGCGTTCATTTGATCCGTGCATGGTTTGCACCGTGCATTGACCGCCATGGGCGCCGCAGAATTCCGCGTCGACACCGCGCCGACTGCCGTCCAGGGCCGGCTGCTGCGGGTACGCGGCGTCGTGCAGGGCGTGGGATTCCGGCCCATGGTGTGGCGGGTGGCCCGGGCGCTCGGCCTCGCCGGGAGCGTGCATAACGACGCGGACGGCGTGCACATCGCCGCCTGGGGCGCACCGGGCGCGCTCGCCGCGCTACCGGCTCGGCTGCGTGCGGACTGCCCACCGCTGGCACGCATCGAAGCCATCGAGGTCACGCCGCTGCCCGCCGGCATGCCGCCTGAGGACTTCACCATCGCCGCCAGCGAGGGCGGCCGTGCCACGACCGACGTCGCTCCGGACGCCGCTACCTGCCCAGACTGCTTGGCTGAGGTGAACAGTCCAGCCGACCGCCGCTGGCACCATGTGTTCGCCAACTGCACCCACTGCGGGCCGCGCCTGTCCATCGTGCGCGCTGTGCCCTACGACCGCGCCAACACCGCCATGGCCGGATTCGCCATGTGTCCGCGCTGCGCCGCCGAGTATGCCGACCCAGCCGACCGGCGCTTCCATGCTCAGCCTATTGCCTGCCCAGACTGCGGCCCGACCCTCTGGCTGGAGCAGGGTGGCGAGCGCGTCGCGGGCGACCCAATTGCGACGGCCGTCGATCTGCTACGCGCTGGACGCATCCTCGCGGTCAAGGGCGTCGGCAGCTTCCATCTGGTGGTCGATGCCACGAATGCCGGCGCGGTGGACGCGCTGCGTGTTCGTAAGCACCGCCCGCACAAGCCTCTGGCGCTGATGGCTCGCGATCTGGACATGGTGCGCCGCTACGCCGCGATCACGCCCGATGACGAACACGCCCTGTTAGGCCCTGCAGCGCCAGTCGTGCTGCTCGAGGCTACGAGCTCGCTCGCGTTGCCCGAGACCATCGCCCCCGATACCCGGCTGCTCGGCTTTATGCTGCCGATGAGCCCGCTGCATCACCTGCTTCTCGCCAGCTTCGACACTCCGCTGGTCTTCACCTCCGGCAATGCCTCGGGCAAGCCGCCGTGCATCGACAACGCCGAGGCCCTCGACCGTCTCGACGACATCGCTGACGCCTTCCTGCTGCACGACCGCCCCATCCTCAACCGCCTCGACGACTCGGTGTTGCGCCGCATCGGCGGTACGTTGCAACCGCTGCGACGTAGCCGCGGCTATGCCCCCGGCGCGTTGCCGCTTCCCGAAGGCTTCGGCGACGCACCGGCCATCACCGCGTTCGGCGCGGAACTGAAGAACACCGCCTGCCTGCTGGGCGTTGGCCGCGCCATCCTGTCCCAGCACTTCGGCGACCTCGGCGACGCCAGCGCGACAGCCGATGCGGCATGCGGGCTGGATCGCCTGTCCCGGCTGTTCGACCACCAGCCCGCCATCGTCGCGGTGGATCTGCACCCCGGCTACCACGCCACCCGCCGCGGCCGCGGACTGGCTGCGCGCGATGGCCTGCGCCTCGCCGAGGTGCAGCACCACCACGCCCATATCGCCGCCTGCATGGCCGACCATGGCCATGCACTGGATGGTCCGCCCATATTGGGCCTGGCCCTCGACGGTCTGGGCCTGGGCGACCACGGCATGCTTTGGGGCGGCGAGCTGCTGCGCGTGGACTACACTACCAGCACCCGTCTCGCCAGCCTGCGACCAGCCGCCTTGCCCGGCGGCGACGCCGCCAGCCGCCAGCCCTGGCGCAACCTTGCCGCGCAACTCCTGGCTCTTCCCGCTGCGTCCGAATTGCTCGCCCGCCACGCCGACCTGCCCGCAATGCGGCATCTGCACGGCAAACCACTCGACACTCTGGCCCGCATGGTTTCCACCGGCACCCACGCGCCGCTGGCCTCCTCCACCGGCCGGCTGTTCGATGCGGTGGCCGCCGCACTCGGCTTGCATGCGGAGGTACAGACCTTCGAAGGCCAGGCCGCGATGGCGCTCGAATCCCTGGCGACCTCGAGCACGGATGCCGGCGCCTATGCCTTCGCGCTGACCGAAGTCGACGGCCTGCTGCGCCTGGACCCGGCACCGCTGTGGCCCGAGCTGCTGGCAGATCTGCAGCGTCACGCCGCGCCGGGCACTGTGGCCCGCCGCTTCCTGAACGGCCTAGCCGCGGCTTGGGCGCAGGCCATCGCCAGCGTTGCAGGCAGCAGTGCCTTTGCCGCTGTCGCACTATCGGGCGGGGTATTCCAGAATGCGCTGTTCAGTCAACTTCTACAGGACCAATTGGTCAACATCGATCTCCCGGTGTGGATGCACCGGCGCGTGCCGGCCAACGATGGCGGCCTTGCTCTGGGGCAGGCGGTGATCGCCGCCGCCCGCGCTCTTCAACCGAATTGGAGCAACTGATATGTGTCTTGGAATTCCCGGCCGCATCGTCGACATCGTCGACGCCAACGCCTGCCTGGCGACAGTGGAAGTCTCCGGCGTGCGGCGCCAGGTCAACATCGCCTGCGTGGTCGACGCCGACCACCCGCCCGCGTCGTGCGTGGACGACTGGGTGCTGGTGCACGTGGGCTTCGCGATGAGCCGCATCGACGCCGACGAAGCCCGCAAGACTCTGGATCTGCTCGCCGAGCTCGGCGAGATGGAGGCCGAGCTCGACGCCATGCGCCAGACCTCGGGAGCCTGAGATGGACACGCCCTCTGCGCTCGAAGGCCTCTACCCCTTCCTCCACGGCCATCCCAAGGACGCCACGCAGGAACACGCGGCGCTGCTCGAATCGGTGCGGCGCAAGAGTGCGGACAGCATGGCCGCCAAGGAACGCTTCTACCGCGACCATGCCGAGGAGGTGGTGGCCTGCGCCCGCGCCCTGGCCGCCGTCTATGCCGGCGGCGGGCAGATGTTCGCCATGGGCAACGGCGGCTCCAGCTGCGACGCCGCACACTTTTGCGTGGAGTTCCAGCATCCCGTCACGGC
Source organism: Thiomonas sp. OC7 (assembly GCF_900634595.1). Taxonomy (NCBI): domain Bacteria; kingdom Pseudomonadati; phylum Pseudomonadota; class Betaproteobacteria; order Burkholderiales; genus Thiomonas; species Thiomonas sp. OC7. The sequence continues at coordinate 1,673,679 of NZ_LR131953.1, forward strand.
GGGACGCCCGGCGCTGCCGGCGATGAATCTGGTGATGGACATGGCCATGTTCTCCGCAGTATGCAACGACATCGGCGTGCGCCACGTGTTCGCCCGCCAGCTCGAAGCGCATGCGCGCTCCGGTGACGGCCTGGTGGGGCTTTCCACCAGCGGCAACTCCGACAACCTGATGCAGGCCTTCGCCAAGGCGCGCGACATGGGGCTGCGCACCATCGGCTTCGCCGGCGGCGACGGCGGCGCGATGCGCCGCAGCGGCCTGCTCGACCACTGCCTGGTCGTCGACACCGACTCCATCCACCGCGTGCAGGAAGTGCACGTCTCGCTCTATCACATCCTCTGGGATCTGACCCACACCCTGCTGGCCGACCAGCGCGGCGCAATCAAGGACACCGACCATGCAGTACGTTGACGAATTCCGCGACCCGCAAAAGGCGCGCGCCCTGGTACACCAGATCGGCGTGCTGCTCGAGCGCATTCCCGCCGCGCACAGCCGCCCGCTGCAGATCATGGAATTCTGCGGCGGACACACCCACACCATCTTCCGCTACGGCCTTGAGCAGATGCTGCCCGAGCACATCGAGATGATCCACGGCCCGGGCTGCCCGGTGTGCGTGCTGCCGATGGGCAGGGTCGACGACTGCATCGCCATCGCCCAGCGCCCGGAGGTGATCTTCACCACCTTTGGCGACGCCATGCGCGTACCCGGCTCGCAGAAGAGCCTGCTGCAGGCCAAGGCCGACGGCGCCGACGTGCGCATGGTGTATTCCCCGTTGGACGCGCTGGACCTCGCCCGCCGCAACCCGGACCGCGAGGTGGTGTTCTTCGCTCTGGGTTTCGAGACCACCATGCCCAGCACCGCGCTCACCGTGCAGCAGGCCGAGCGCGAAGGTCTCCGTAATTTCTCACTGTTCTGCAACCACATCACCACGGTCCCGACCATCAAGGCCATCCTCGATTCGCCCGACATGCAGATCGACGGCTTTCTGGCACCCGGCCATGTCTGCATGGTGGTGGGCGAGGCGCCGTTTGCGTTTGTCGCGCGGGACTATCACCGCCCCATCGTGATCACTGGCTTCGAGCCACTGGACATTTTGCAGTCGCTGTGGATTCTGATCCGCCAGATGGCCGAGGGCCGCTGCGCGGTGGAGAACCAGTACGCCCGCGTGGTGCCCGCCGGCGGCAATCCGCCGGGGCTGCAGGCCATCAGCGACGTGTTCGAACTGCGCGCGTTCTTCGAATGGCGCGGCCTTGGATCGATCGACCATTCCGGCGTGCGCATGCGCAGCAAGTACGCCGCCTTCGATGCCGAGCACAAGTTCGCGGTGCCCAACCTGCGCATCGCCGATCCAAAGTCCTGCCAGTGCGGCGAGGTGCTCAAGGGCACCATCCGTCCCTGGGAGTGTAAGGTCTACGGCGCCCCCTGCTCACCCGAAACGCCACTGGGCGCGCTGATGGTGTCGTCCGAAGGCGCTTGCGCCGCCTATTACAACTATGGCCACCAGCCCCGCCGGGTGCAGCCCGACGCGCGCCTGGCCGCCCACTTAGACACTGCCGAATGAACGCTCCAGACTCCTTCCCGCGCCGGCGCAGTGGCAAAGTCGTCGACGATCAAATCACCCTGTCACACGGCAGCGGCGGCAAGGCCATGCGCGACCTGATCGACGACCTGTTCGTGCGCACCTTCGACAACCCGATGCTCGCCACCCTCGAAGACCAGGCGCGCATCGACCTTGCCGAACTTACCGCGCACGGCAACCGGCTGGCGATGACCACCGACTCCTACGTTGTCACCCCGCTGTTCTTCCCCGGCGGCGACATCGGCAAGCTCGCCGTGGCCGGCACCGTCAACGACCTGGCCGTGAGCGGCGCGCGCCCGCTCTACCTCACCTGCGGCATGATCCTCGAGGAGGGGCTGCCCATCGCCGAGCTGCGCCGGGTGGTGGCCTCCATGCAGGCTACAGCGGTGGCGGCGGGAGTGCGCATCGTCACGGGCGACACCAAGGTGGTGCCACGCGGCGGCGCGGACAAGCTGTTCATCAACACGGCAGGCATCGGCATCATTCCCCACGGCATAGACATCCGCGCCGACCGTGCCCGACCCGGCGACGTGGTACTGATCAACGGCCACATCGGCGACCACGGCGCGGCCATCGTCGATGCCCGGGGCGAGCTGGCTCTGGAGAGCGGTGTGGAGTCGGATTGCCAGCCCCTGGGCGGGTTGATCGCCGCCATGCTCACCGCTTGCCCGGACATCCACTGCATGCGGGACGCCACCCGCGGCGGCGTGGCGACCGTGCTCAGCGAGTTCGCCCAAGCAAGTCGCTGCGCTATCCGTTTGGAAGAAGACGCCCTGCCCATTCGCGAAGCTGTGCGTGGAGTATGCGAGATCCTCGGGCTGGACCCGTTGTATCTCGCCAACGAAGGCAAGATCGTCGCCATCGTCGCACCCGAGCATGCCGAGGCGGTGTTAGCCGCGATGCGCGCCCATCCCGCCGGACGCGACAGCCGTGCCATCGGCACCGTGCGCGAGGCGCCGAAAGGTACCGTCGTGCTCGCCACGCATTTCGGCGGCGACCGCAGGGTGGACATGCTCTTCGGCGATCAGCTGCCGCGGATCTGTTGAACGGCAGAATTGAGTCTCCCGGGGTCTCGAGGGCGCTCTGACCATGGCTTCGGTGGGCAGCACAGTCACGAAGTTTGGAGACCCCAGTGGTCAGCCGATTGGCGAATTGGGAACCTTCTGCGTAAGCAATGGGATGGACGCTCCTGGCAGTTGAGTGGTTGTTGATACCTCCACTTTGGCACAACGATGCCGCGGAAGGTGGGAGCGTCCATCCCATTGCTTACGCAGCAGCGGGTCGACCCCGGCATCGCCGCAGGCGATCACGTTGGCCTGGCTGAAGAAGCCGAAGAACGAATGGAGCCCCGCTGCGTGGTTCGTATCTGGGTCCGCATGCTGGTCGTGCAACAAGGCCGTCTGTAGATGTGCAGTCTGTTCCTCGTTCGGGTGCGCCTTGAATTCATGCAGAGGCAAGAAAAATCGCCATCAAGGAAAAACCATCCACATCTCTTGACTGCGGGGGGAGTCCCTGTAGATTTTTTAGAGGGAGCGCTCACCAAGGCGGGATTGCTGAGCGCAAGACGATGATCGACCGAGACCACAAACTCAGCATCACGCGTCAGGCCCAACTGCTGGGCATGAGCCGCGGTGCGGTGTACGTCCTACCCCAGCCCACGAGCCCAGCCGACTTGGCCCTGATGCGCCAGATCGACGAACTGCATCTGGAGCATCCCTTCATGGGCGCGCGCATGCTGCGTCGGCAGTTGGCCCAAGAGGGGTGGCAGGTGGGCCGGCGTCACGTCGGCACACTCATGCGGCGCATGGGCATCGCGGCCCTGGCCCCGCAGCCTGGCACCAGCAAAAATGCGCCCGGCCACAAGATCTACCCCTACCTGCTGCGCCGACTGACGACTGCGCGCTCCAATCAGGTCTGGGCGCTCGATACGACCTACATTGCGATGGCAAGGGGTTTCGTCTACCTCACCGCCGTGGTGGAGTGTTCAGCCGCCGGGTCTTGGCCCACAAGGGGGCCATCACGCTGGAGGCTTGCCATGCCAAGGAGGTCATCGAGCAGGCCTTGGCCCGCTGGGGCACGCCCGAGATCGTCAACACCGATCAGGGCAGCCAGTTCACCGCCACCGAGTTCACCGACGCCGCGCTGGAGCGTGGCTGCCAGCTCAGCATGGATGGGCGCGGGGCCTGGCGCGACAACGTCTTCGTGGAGCGACTCTGGCGCAGCGTGAAGTACGAGCGGGTGTATCTCAAGGCCTACGGCAGCGTGATCGCCGCGCGGGCCGACATTGCCGAGTACATGACTTGGTACAACGGCAGCCGGGCGCATTCACGCTTGCAGGATGCCACGCCGGATGCGCACTACTTTGCCAACCTGCCGACCGAAAAACAGGCCGCATAAGATGGAAGTCCCCGGTGCGCCCCGAGTTGTCCACCGCGGCTTGCGTTCGTCGCAAGCGACGCCGCCGCCGTGGACAACTCTGCACACGAGACCGATGTCGCAGCGTTCGATGCTGGCCATGGTGTCCCCACCCGAAAGGGTTTCCGGGTGATCCACGCCGGGGATATCGACAAGGGCAATGTCCCCGCTGAGCAGATCAACCGGCAGGCGGATCTCCAGACACGTCGCATGGCGCGCATTGCCTAGATTTTGTTGGGCGCTCACGAACTCGGCGATACGCCCGAGGTCGAAGCTCTCTATGAGCGCATCGGCAAACTCCGCTTGGCCAATGGGCGAGGCTCCGTAGACGATGCGCACGGGAACCGCCGTGATGGGCGTGACACCGACCGGAAGCACGGGCTGACCAAGAATCCGGTTGAGAAGCTCAGATTTCCCGGCCTTCACGCGGCCAAATGCGGCGACCTGCAGGATCGGAACATCCAACCGTGTTCCGAGCATCGCGACAGGGCGACGAAGCACGACGAGATCGTAGGTGTCGACGATGCGCTCGATCTCTGCGAAAAGGGCTCCCATGGCCAGTAGCTGGCCCTCGCGCATCAAACGCGCGGACCGAACTGCATTCCCGCCCTGCGCCAAGTAGGCGTCCATGGCGTCGAGCCGCGCCGCTAGATCGGAAACGAGGGCACGAAGCTCCCGCGCCTCGTCGTCTGCAACCTCGCCCCGAGCGGCAAACCGGAAGGGATCGAGGCCGTCCAGGGCACGCTGCGCATCGATCAGCCCTACTCGTGCGGATCGCAGCGAACCCAACGTGGCATGCGGGGCGGAGATACTCAGGCGCTTGAGCGACGCCCGCACGACTGCGCGCAGGTCGCGGACATGGTCTGCCACCAGCCGCTCCTGGACCGGAGCCGCATCCGGGCTGCAGGGTGGAAACAGCCGGTCTCTCGCTCCTGGGCCCAGGCGACTGCACACCCCGGCCAGGACCTCGTCGATCTGCCGGAGGACGGAAAGCAACTCGGTGCGACGGGCGTCGTTCATGCCTCTGGTCGTTCGTTCTCATGCCGGCCTCACCGGGCGGCTGACGCTCCGGGCCCGGCGACCCTCGTGAACAGGGGCAAGGCAGCGAACTGGCATGCCAGGCAGAAGGCCGCCATGGTGGCGATGGGCCACTGGTAGAGCGCCCCGATGACCACGCTACCGGCGAACCAGGCGATGCCGTTGCCGGTGGTGAACAGCCGGTAGGCTGAAGCACGACGCTGCGACGACACCCGGTGCGCCAGCGCTGCCTGGGTCCCCGATTCATGCACCCCCATGCCAAGGCCCCACAATGGCGCGCCGACCATGGCGAACCCGAAACTGCCGTAGCACACCAACGACACCAGCGGTGCGAACAAGGCGCCGGCTAGGAGGCTGTCGGACTTTCCAGGCTTACGCCTGATGGATGAATCCGAGACAATGGCGACAGTCCATTGAGGAGTTCCTCGCGATGAGTCGCTTCGTTTGTGTTGATCGAGACACGGCCTACCTTCTGCCGCCTTCGGTGGACGAGTGGTTGCCCAGTGATCACCTCGCGCGCTTTGTGGTCGAAGTGATTGATCGGCTCGATCTGGACGATCTGGTCAAGCAGTACGCGGGCCGGGGCTCGGCCGCGCATCACCCTTCGGTGCTGCTGGGGCTGCTGATCTACGGGTATGCCAACGGGGTGCATTCGAGCCGCAAGATCGAGCGCGCGACCTACGACTCGGTGGCGTTCCGCTTTGTGGCGGCCAATACGCATCCGGACCACGATACGCTGGCCGCGTTCCGGCGGCGCTTTCTGAAGGAGATCGAGGCGCTGTTCGTGCAGGTGCTGGTGCTGGCGCGCGAGATGAAGTTGCTCAAGCTCGGTCACATTGCGCTGGACGGCACCAAGATCCGAGCCAGCGCGAGCAAGCACAAGGCGCTGTCGTGGGGTCACGCCAACAAGATCGAGGCGCAGTTGCGCCAGGAAGTCCAGGACCTGTTGGCGCGGGCGGAGAAGGATGATCGATCCAGCGCGCCCGATGGCATGGATGTGCCCGCCGAGATCGCGCGCCGCGAGGACCGCCTGAGCGCCATCGCGCAGGCCAAGGCCAAGATTGCGCAACGCGCCGCCGAACGATTCAAAGCGGAGCAGCAGGAGTTCGAGACCAAAGAGGCCAAGCGCCGGGCCCAGCGCGAGGCCGGGAAGAAGCCGCGCGGGCGGGACCCTGAGCCGCCCCAGGCCGGACCCCAGGACAGCGACCAGGTCAACCTGACGGACGAGGAGTCGCGCATCATGCCGGTGTCCGGCGGCGGCTTCGAGCAGAGCTACAACGCCCAGGCCGGCGTGGACATCGAGACGATGATGGTGGTCACCGCGCACGTCACGCAGGCCTGCAATGACAAGCGCGAAGTGGTGTCCACGCTCGAGCAGATTGCGGCGTTGCCCGGGGCGCTTGGCAACGTGCAGACCCTCGTTGCCGACAACGGTTTTTGCAGCCAGGCGAACGTGCTCGCCTGCGTGCAGGCGGGAATCGAGCCGCTGCTGGCGATGAAGCGCGAGTCGCATCACGTGCCCCTGGCCGAACGGTTTGGGCCCGACCCCGACGCGCCGCGAACTGCGGAGCCGGTCGCCAACATGGCCCACCGCCTGTGCACACAGGCAGGCCGGGCGCTGTACAAACTGCGCAAGCAGACCGTCGAGCCCGTGTTCGGCATCATCAAGCACGTCATGGGCTGGCGTCAGATGAGCATGCGCGGGCTGCACAAGGCGCAAGGCGAGTGGAACCTCGTGACCATGGCCTGGAACATCAAGCGCATGCATGTGCTGCGCGCCGGGTGACGAGCAAAGAGGGAAAGTGCGCCCAGATCGCGCCCCGCACGACCTGCTCTGCGCCCCAACGGGCCGCCCAGGAGCCTGTGCAAGTGATGAAGACGCTGGCGGCGTGCCTGGCCGCGCATAAACCGCGCGGCTCACCGCCGCCACCCGCCCCTCGGGCTCAAGTCCGACGGTCTCCTAGGGTGCGGGAAATAGGCAAGATGCGCCATACGCGATGACATCGCAATATACGCATAAGCTGCCATGAGTGGCGCCGTGGTTACGGCGAGTGTTTCAGTTGTGCGTCGCTCGCAGCCAAGCTGGCGAACAGCGGCAAAGCGGCCAACTGTGTGCCGAGACAGAACACCACCAGCCAGTCCAGCGACACTGGATAAAGCAGGCCGATGACCACGCTGCCACCAAACCAGGCGATGCCGTAGGCGGCAGTGAACAGGCCGTAGGCCGAGGCGCGGCGTTGCGGGTTAACGCGCAGCGCCAGGGCGGCCGGAATGATGGACTCGTGCACACCCATGCCCAGGCCCCACAACGCCACGCCGAGCCAGGCCCACATCGGCCCGGCGAGAAACACCAGCGGCGCGAACAGCGCACCGGCCACGGTGAGCGGCAGCAACAGGCGGGTGCCGATGCGATCGAACCAGCGGCCCAGCAACAGCGAACCACCGCCCGACACCGCCATCGCCAGGGCATAGGCCTCGGCAATCCATGTGCCGGGCAAGGCATCGTATCGATGCAGGTGGTAGGCCAAAAGCGGATAGTCGGCGAAGCCGGCGGCCACCAGGCAGGCTGCCACCAGGTACAGCCAGAAGCCGCCCCGATGGCCACCCAAACTCCCCCACCTTTGGCCACCTAAATTCCCCCACCCTGGCCACGGCGCGATGATGCGCTGACAGGCCGGCGAGCACGCCGGCGGCCAGAGGTCTGGCAGGACGTTACTTTCCCCTCCCTCAACGTCGAGGGAGAGGCACGGAGGTGAACGTCTTGAAGCCGCATTTGCAAACGACCATCTGGACGCTGCTGCGCAAGGGCAGCAGCCAGCGGGAGATCGCGCGCTTGACGGGGATCGACCGCAAGACGATCCGCGCCTACGCGCAGCGCTTTGCCGAGGGCGAAGCAAACTCCCCCGGGGTGGCCACCGGCCCCGGGGAGCAAACTCCTCCACCCCGGCCACCGGCTCCGGCGTCCTCGACGCCGTCGCTGTGCGAGCCGCACCGGGCCTTCATCGAGGCCCAGCTGCGTCTGAAGCGCAACGCCACGGCCATCTACCAGGACCTGGTCGATCTGTACGCGTTCGCCGGTCACTACAACTCGGTCAAGCGCTTCGTGGCCCGGCTCAAGGTGCGCGAGCCCGAGCAGTTCGACCGCCTGGAGTTCGCCCCCGGCGAGGAGATGCAGGTCGACTACGGCGAGGGCGCGCTCACGCGCGTGCCCGGCAGTTCGCGCTACCGCCGCCCGCGTCTGTTCGTGGCCACGCTGCGCTACTCCCGGCGCAGCTTCCGCCGTGTGGTGTGGAAGTCGAGCCAGCAGGTCTGGGCCGAGCTGCACGAGCAGGCCTGGCGCTACTTCGGCGGCTCGGCCCACTACGTGGTGCTCGACAACCTCAAGGAAGGCGTCGTCAAGCCCGACCTGTACGAGCCCGAGCTCAACAAGGTCTACGCCGCCACGCTCAAGCACTACGGCGTGGTCGCCGACCCGGCGCGCGTGCGCGACCCCAACCGCAAGGGCAGCGTCGAGAACGCCATTGGGCACACCCAGGCCACCGCCCTCAAGGGCCGTCGCTTCGAGAGCCTGGAGGAGCACAACGCCTTCCTCGAGCACTGGGAGACCAAGTGGGCAGCGCCGCGCATCCACGGCAGCGCGCGCCGGCAGGTGCAGGCCATGTTCGAGGAGGAGCGCGCCCACCTGCAGGCGCTGCCGGTGCTGGGCATGCAGTACTTCACCGAGGCCGAGCGCACCGTCGCCGACGACAGCTGCGTGCGCGTCGACCACTGCAGCTACGCCGCCCGTCCGGCGCGCATCGGCACCCAGGTGCTGGTGCGCATCTATGCCCGGCGCATCGAGATCCGCGACCTCAAGACCCAGGAGCTGCTGCGCACCCATGACCGCGCCGAGCACCCCGGCACCGTGGTCCTGCCCGCCGAGGAGCGCGTGTTCAACCCCTCGCGCGAGACCCGCCGCATCCTGGCCCAGGCGCGCGCCATCGGCGCCGAGGCCCTGCGCCTGTGCGAGCTGTTGTTCGCCGTCGAGGGCCGCGTGGGTCAGCGCAAGCTCTGGGGCATCGTCTCCCTGGCCGAGCGCTACCCCCGGCGCCTGGTCGACGCCGCCTGCGCCCGGGCGCTGCACGAAGGCGTCTACAGCTATCGCCACGTCAAGGCGCTGACCGAGAGGCTCGTCGCCGACGCCTTGCAGGCCCTCGACGCCGCTCCGAGCGCCGAGCCGCTGACCCAGCAGCACGAGCTGATCCGCCCGGCCGAGGAGTACGCCGATCTGTTCGCCCGTGCCGCCGCCGACTCTCTCACCCACGACAGGAGCCACCAGCATGACCCTCAATGAGATCGAACGTTCCCTGCGCGAGCTGCGCCTCTCCGGCATCGCCGACACTTTGTCCACGCGCGTGCTGCAGGCGCAGAGCAGCCAGGAGCCGTTCCTGGTGACCCTGGGCGCCATGCTGCAGGACGAGCTCGACCGGCGGCGATCCCGCCTCAACGACCGTCGGTTCAAGCAGTCGCGCCTGGACGAGAAGGCCACCCTGGCCGACTTCGACTGGCGCTTCAACCCCAAGCTGCCGCGCGCGGCCTGCTTCGAGCTGCACACTCTCAAGTTCATCGGCGACGGCGCCAACGCGCTGATCATCGGCAAGCCCGGCACCGGCAAGAGCCATGTGGCCAAGGCCGTGGCCTACCAGGCCACGCTGCAGGGCTATGACGTGCGCTACGTCGAGGCCGACACCGAGTTCGCCCACTACGCCCTGGCCAGCACCGCCGAGCAAGCATCCATGCTGCGCGCCTGGATCGAGCCCGACCTGCTCGTGCTCGACGACCTGTTCCTGGCCCGGCGCATCGGCGACGCCGCGGCCGAACTGCTGCAGGCCATCGTCCACCAGCGCTACAAGCACCGCCGCTCCATCATCGTCACCTCCAACCGCGTCGTGCAGGACTGGGGCAAGTACCTCGGCGACGCCACCATGGCCACCACCATCCTCGACCGCCTCATGCACCGCGCCGCCATGCTCGAGTTCGAGGGCCGCAGCTACCGCCTCAAGGAGGCCGCAGCGCGCATCGCCGTCACCGCCGATGCCTCATAATCCGCCCGTCCTGCATGGAGGAGTTTGACTGGCCATAAGTGGGGGAATTTGAAGTGGCCATCGGGGGCCGCGACCATAGGTTCTGCTCGGTGCGGCGTCGGGCCGCGGCGTCGGCTCCAGATCTTGCGGCCGTGGGTAGGTGTGTCTGGCCCTGAGCACCAGGGTCAGATTGATGAGCGCGGGGATGAGCAACAAACCGTAAACCAGGCGGTAGTCATGCTGCCACAGCAAGACCGCCGCCACGAGTAGCGGCCCGAGCACGGCGCCGGTCTGGTCCAGCGCTTCGTGCAGGCCGAAAGCCCAGCCGTAGCCGCCCAGGCTCTGCCCGGCATGCGCCAGCAAGGCGTCGCGCGGCGGGTTGCGCAGGCCTTTGCCAATGCGCTCGAGCACGAGCAGCAAGGCGGCCTGGGGCCAGGTGTGGGCCAACGCCAACGCCGGCACTGACAGCATCTGCACGCTGTAACCCACAAGGATGATGGGCCAGAAAGCCTGGGTTCGATCAGCGGCGCGACCCGACAGCAAACGCAGCGCATACCCCGCCAGTTCGCCAAGCCCGCTGACACTGCTGATGACAAGGGCCGAAGCGCCGAGCAGACCGAGATAGGGGCCGAGGACGCTGCGCGAACCTTCGTAAGTGCAGTCGGCGAACAAGCTGAGCACGCCGATCGTCAGCACGAAGGCCAACGCCTGGCGCTTGCGTGCCGGGCTCACTGGTGAGCCGTCGACAGCGTCGAGATCGGGCGCCCGCATCAGTATTTCTGCCGCGCCGGGATCACGCCGCGTACACCGCCCAGCGGGTCGTCCATGTCACCGTGGTAGCGGGGGATGAGATGCAGATGAACGTGGAGAATGCTCTGGCCGGCGGCCAGTCCGCAGTTCACGCCGAGGTTGAAGCCGTCGGCGTCGTGCTCGCGCTTGAGCAGGGTGCGGGCGTTGTCGGCCAGCGCGAGCAGGCTTCGCTTCTCGTCCCAGGTAGTGTCGAACCAGTCGGCCACATGGCGATAGGGAATGATGAGCATGTGCCCCGGAGTCACCGGGTCGCGATCGAAAATCGCATAGGCCAGATTGTTGCGCAGTACCGGTTCTGTGATCTGGCAGAACGGGCAGGGCTTGGTGGCGGACATCGTCGTCTCCTCGGCATGGTCCGACGCGCAGCGTGGCGACACGGAGCGCAGAACAGACATCATCAGCCTGGAGGCGGTTGGGGTCAGGAGGATGTCATCTCCTGGGATGCATTACAACAAAGCTGAAGCAGATGGCATGTTTCGAATTGTTAGTTCATGTCTGCTCGCCTTGGGCTGCATACTCAGGTCAAGCCGCGCAGATGGGCAGTATCGTTGACCCGGTGCACGCTCACCTGAGCATCCGCGTGGATGTCGAGCACATTGATGCAGCAAGGGCTTTGCTCGATGCGCCAATAGCTTGAAAGCGGCAACTCCAGCGCCTGCATCAGCAGCACGCGGTTGACGCTGTCATGCGCCACCAGCACCACGGTGTCGTCGGCATGGCCGGCGAGCAATTCGCGCAGCGCGTCGGCCGTGCGCAGCGCCACCGCCTGCAAGGATTCGCCGCCGGGAAATCGCATCCACTGGGGAGTTTGCTTCCACAGCGCGAAGTCGCGCGGGAACTCGGCGCGGGCTTGCTCATGGGTTTTCCATTGCCATTCGCCGTAGTCGAAATCGTCGATGCCCGACTGCACCTGCGCTGGCAGGCCGCAGGCTGCAGCAATGGCCGCGCCGGTATCGCGGCAGCGCTGCATCGGGCTGGTGTAGATGGCCGCAGCTTGGAACTGAGTGGCGATGGTCTGGCCAAGCGCTGTGGCCTGGCGTCGGCCCAGATCAGTAAGTGCCAGCTCCATACGACCGCGAAAGCGTGGCGGCGTGATGCCTTCAACCTCGCCATGACGGGTGAGAACGATGTGCATGTGATGCTCCTTGCGTAAAGACACGGAATAGGCCCGTGCTGGCCATGCCGACATTCGCGGCGTGGCCATGTTGCCTCGCAAGGGTGTCTGCGGCAAGTCACTGTCACTGCATCTTGCCGGGAAAAGCGCGAATCGGTCATGTAGGCGCTTTTCTCCAAACCAAATGGCGGGTGTGGGTCCGCAGCACCGTTTGGTGATTGACCAAGCGGACATTCAGATGCGGCCGTGAACCGCGGAATCTGACCGTCCGTTCCGGCCGAGCACTTGCCGGTCGACATAATTGGTCGAATGACCGCCGCACCTTGAAGCTGCCGTTGACGTATAGCCAGGTCCATCGGCCGCAGACGAACGGAGCCACATCTCACATCGAGGAAGAGAAATTGGCGAAGACACTGGGCTGACTTCAACCCCTGTGAAGCTGCAAAGTGCTGCGCCGTGATCACGCTGCGCCTGGCGGCAGCAACAATTCATCGCCTGCGACCGGCACAGCATCCGGGCTAGCCTCCAGCCAGGCGTCGAACGCCGTGAGATCACCACGGCTACGCCGCTGCGCGAAATAAGCGCTCGTCTTGAGCGCTGACACCTTTTCGGCAATGGCGGTCACAAAAAACTGATTCATCGAGACATGCTCATCGAGCGCCACTTTCTTGGCATACTCCATGAGCGAATCGGGCACGCGCAAGGCATAGTTGGCCATCAGAATCTCTCCGATTGAAGGGTTTGCAAAAAGGCTCCGGGCGTGAGGACCGGAAGGCCAAACCGATGGGCAGGCACGAAATCGCGGCCATTGAGTGTGACCAGCGCATCGGCCCGGCCATTGAGCGCGGTTTCCAACACCATCTCATCGGCAGGATCGCGGAGCTGCGGCCGCCAGAGAAAGAACAACTCCACAGGTTCGGCCAGCAGGCAGAACGCGTCCAGGAAAGCCTCCACCATCGGTGCCGTCCTGTGACTCGCAGCGAGCTGCTCCGGGCGCGAGAGCACGGCTTCATATTCAAGCACCAGGGGCACCGATGCCAGCGCCAACAATTGGCCCTCACGCATCGCGCGTAGCACAGCGAACGATGCGCCAAGGCGACTGCGTGACGCAGCGACCAAGACATTGGTATCGAGCACAACGCGCTTTTTCATACTGCCGATGATATAACAAGCAAGATCTGTTTGCCCAAAGGGCCGCCCACCAGCGCCACTCAGCAGGTATGGTCAGCAGGTCGTCGAGGTCAGCGAGGGTCGATGCTGGGTACAAGGCGCCCGCATCGAGAATCGCCCGGATTCCAAAAACGTGTGAGAAGCGTAGTGCCGAAACGCGAGACAAAACAGGGTGTCGGGCGCAGCCTGACCAAGGGGCCGGTTTCGCCTGAAGCGCGAGCGCGACAGGTGAAACCTAGGGATGGTGTCCGAAATTGCCTGATTGCGGGCGCGAGGACGTGATGAAGGCCACGAGATGATTCCGGTCAGCGGCTGTGGACGAGTTGCGCGCCGGGATGCGCCCCGCGGAGGGCGTTTTGACCCCGCCGACGGCCGTTTTCGCGTGCGGCGGACGCACTCATCCCTGCGCCGCCATGAGATGTCGGCGTGCCATCCAGAGGTTGGACAGCGCGAACAGTGTGTGCAGCTGCGCGGTGTTCTTCGCCAGGCCGCGGTAGCGCACCTTGACGTGGCCGAACTGCCGCTTGATCACCCGGAACGGATGCTCGACCTTGGCGCGGATGCGCGCCTTGACGTGCTCCATCTCCTCGGCGATCGCGCCCTTCGGATCGGTCGTATCGAGCAGCCTGCGCAGTCCGGGGCGCAGCGCCACATGCCAGTGCGCCCGAATGCTTCGTGTGTCGTCTCGCTTGTCGACGCCCTGGTAGCCGGCATCGGCGAACACGTCCGCTTCCTCGCCATGCACGAGCGCATGCGCCTGGGTCACGTCGTTGACGTTGGCCGCCGTGCCCACCACCGTGTGCACCAGGCCGCTGTCGGCGTCCACGCCGATGTGGCACTTCATCCCGAAGTACCACTGGTTGCCCTTCTTGGTCTGGTGCATCTCCGGATCGCGCGTGCCGGTGTTGTTCTTCGTCGAGCTGGGCGCGGCGATCAGCGAGGCGTCCACCGCCGTGCCTTCCTTGAGCATGAGCCCCTTGGCCGCCAGCGTGGCGTTCACCGCCTCCAGCATCTTCGGCGCCAGCTCGTGCTGCTCCAGGAGATGCCGGAAGCGCAGGATGCTCACGCGGTCGGGCAGGCGGTTCATGCCGCCCAGGCCGGCGAACTGCCGGTACAGCGGAACGTCGAACAGCGCCTCTTCCATCGCCACGTCCGACAGCCCGAACCATTGCTGCAGGAAGTGAATGCGCAGCATCACCTCGGCACCGAACGGCGGACGACCACGCTCCTTGCGCGGCGCGTGCGGCTCGATCAGCGCGAGCAGTTGCGCCCACGGCACCACGCGCTCCATCTCGTCCAGGAACTTGCCCTTGCGGGTCTTGCGGCTCGTCAGGTCCAGGCCAAGGTCAGCTTGTTTCATAGGCTCATTGTCCTGGCCGCATCGTCACGGCGCCAGGGGCTGCGGGGCCTTTTTGAACACCATCCCTAGGCTTACCTTGCCCAGATTGAAAAAACCAACAAAACACTGATCGAAACACTACCTGTAGTTGCCCGGACCAAGGCCATGCACTACATTTAGCGCATGTTGATTAGCCCCGTGATTTTGCGCGCCGCATTGGAGCGGCCCATCGTGAAGCACCGTCCTGTCCTAGGGGCGGTGTTGGGGGCTGGCGTTGGCATGGGTTTGATTGCTGGAAACGGGGCGATCTTGGCCGGTGCGGCTTGGGCGATCATCGCGCTACTCGTTACCCTCATTGCGGCGGCAGAAACCTCCGCCGGTGTCCCACGCTTTTTTGCGCGTCAGGCGCGCGAGTTTGCGCGCGCCAACATCGCTCTGATCGCTTCAGCCCTACGCGCGACAATCGATGCCGTAGGCGTGGCCGCTGCACTGCGTGCCGTGGTCGTGCCGCGTCTGCAAGCCTTGACGTGTAAGGCGGCCATCCTGCCGCCTGTGCGCATCGCCCACCGCCGCATCGCCCATATCGCCATCACCGCGCGCGTCGTCCCCGCGCCGATCTCCCGCGCCTAGACGCGCGGGCTGCACTCCGTTCCTCGGTTTTGCTGCGCACTGCGCAGCCCGCGTCGTACCTCCCAAGCAGCGCATGACGGAGGATGACCATGTCACCCCATAGTTCTACCCACGAAATTAGCGTTGATACGCTCTTCAGCGCATTGATCGCCCAGGGCGCGCCGATGGTCATGGCCCTGGATGACTCCTATCTTTGCCAGACGCTGGGCTATACCAGCATCACGGCCGCACAAAAACGCCGCGAGCGTGGCGACTATCCGCCGACAACGTATATCGGCGGGCGCGTCGTGGTCATGCTGCCAGCCCTGGCTGCGTGGCTTGCCACAAAAAGCACCGCACCTGAGGCCGCCGCGCCACGACCCAGCGCAGAGCTGATTCCCGCATCATCACCACGCAAACGTGGCCGCCCCCGCAAGGCTGTGGCAACGCACGCCACCATCGGATCGGGAGGCGCGCGATGACGGCCCTGACCCTGCTTGATCGACTTTCGGGCGTCAAGCGCACCGGCCCCGGTCGGTGGCTGGCGCGTTGCCCCGCCCATGACGACTGTCGCGCGAGCCTTTCGGTTCGAGAACTCGACGATAGGCGCGTACTTTTTCATTGTTTCGCGGGCTGCGACGCCGAGGCCATTCTTGCAGCCGTGGGGCTAGGCTGGCAAGACACCTTGCCCCCGCGAGCCGTCGATCATCACCGACCGCGCGAACGCACCCCATTCCCTGCTGTCGATGTGCTGCGCGCTATCGAGCATGAAAGCCTGATCGTCTGCATGGCTGCCGCGATGCTGCGCGAAGGCCAAACCCTGCCCGAGCCTGACCGTCAGCGCGTGAGCGTGGCGCACGCCCGGATTCTTGCCGGGGTGCAACTCGCGGGGATGCGGCCATGAGCGTGATTGCCGAAGCAACCCGAAAATTTGATCACGCTGCGCGTGGCGCGTCCATTCTCGACGCCCTGGCAGAGCGTGTTGGTCAACATCTTGCCCCACAAACGCCAGAAGCCGCATTAGAGCCTTTGCCGCTGCTTGCCGCGATCCGCCGGGCGGAAGTGTTACTCAAACCGGAGCTTGACGCAGGCAGCGATGGCTACCCGACCGATGCGCTTGGTCCCTTGGCGCAAGCGGCATGTGACTTGGCCTACGGTGCGCAAGTATCCCCCGCCATGGCCGGGCAATCGTTCCTCGCAGCAGCCGCCTTGCTGGCGCAATCGCGGGCCAACGTGCGCACCATCGACGGCGGAGTCCGACCCCTGAGCCTGTATTGCTTGACCGTGGCGCGATCCGGCGATGGTAAGGACATGGCTGACCGCGTGGCCCTGCGCGCGATCCATGAATTTCAACGCGAAGTGGGGCAGGCATGGCTGCGGGAGGTGGAGGTGTATGAGGAAGCCTGCTCTGAGCGGAGCAAGAATGCCCCCAAGCCTGCGTCCCCTCCCCCTGCCCCTTACCGGCTGGCAGGCGACATCACTATCGAGGGCCTGCACCGCTCGTATGCCGAAGGTGTCGCCGGGCAAGGCGTGTTTTCGACTGAGGCAGGCGTCATGCTCGCCGGGCATGCCATGAGCCAAGACCATCGCACCAAGACGGCGGCGTCTTTGTGCGGCCTGTGGGATCGTGGGCACCTGTCCGTTGTCCGTGGCGGCGGCGGAAGATTTGAGCGCTACGGCGTGCGCTTGTCGGCGCACCTGCTGGCGCAACCCGAGGCGTTGGGTGACACCCTATCTGACGCGTCTTTATCGGGGATCGGCTTTTGGCCCCGCTTCTTACTGGCATGGCCCGAGGAACTTGCCCCGCGCGTGTTCCGCCCTTGGCTGCCCGACGAATCGCCAGCCATTGTCGGCTTCTTGGCGCGCTGCACGGAACTGTTGCGTGATCCCATGCCAGATCACTGCGACGACCTACCTGTCATCGAACTATCCGCCGATGCGCGGCAGGAACTGGCGGCGTTCTTCGAGCTCATGGAGCACGAGGCCCGACGCGGCGAGCTGCGCCCCGTGCGGCCCTTCGCTCTGCGGGCAACCGAGCAGGCTTGCCGCATTGCAGGTGTGATGGCGGCATGGGCGAACAAGCCCATGATCGACTGCGAAGCTGCGCAAAACGCGATCCGCCTGGTGCGCTATACGCTGCAAAGCTGGCTGACGGCGCTGGGTGGCAAGGCCGATCCGACGCCCGACTGGGCACTGACGCTCTATCGCTGGCTCGCCCCGAGGGGCGAGCCGATGCCCATCCGCGACATTCCCCGTATTGGCCCGGCGATCCTCCGATCTGCAAGCCGAAGGGACACAGCCCTTGACCGGCTTTTAGCCGCCGGGCTGGTGGCCGTCGGCACCGGTGCAGTGCGCGCACTGGGAGTGGATCAGGCGAAAACGCAAACGGCCCGTGCGAATGCTGCGAATCCTGCGAAAACCCGCATGGATACTGGGTTTGTGGGCCATGCGAATGGTTGCGAAACCCTGCGAACGACCACCCCGGCGGCCTGCGAATTCGCAAGCATTCGCAAGCCTTCGCAACTGGGGCAAAGCCAAGCGCAGCAAGGCTTTTCGCAGGATTCGCAGCATTCCCAAAGGGGAAGCCCGCAAACCGTGAAGCTCGCCCCGCACGATGACAAGGTGGCGCTATGAATCCCAGCGCCCTGCTTGCTCATCTGCGCACATCGGGCTTCACGATCCAACCCGACGGCGACACGTTGATCGTGTCCCCGGCCTCGCGCCTGGCCGATGATCTGCGCGAAGCGATTTGCCAAGCCAAGCCTGATCTGATGGCGCTGCTGTGGGCAGAAAACCTGCGTGAGCACTTCGAAGAACGTGCGGCAATTCTCGAATGCGACGGTGGCCTATCGCGCAACGAAGCCGAGGCCAGCGCGCGCGCGTCAACCGGCCTGCTGGCGCGCAACCTTGGCCTGCCGTGGCGGGCACTGCGCGAGGCTCTTCGCGACCCTGATCTGCCTGACACCTTGCCCCCGGTTGACGGTGCTGCCTACGGCCTGCCGCATTGGTGTGTGAGCCCAACTGGGCGGGCGATACGACAAGGTTTCTTCCGCCACGATCAAGGGACAGCCTAATGGGCACACCACGACACACTGCGCAGACTCGTTTTTTTGTGGGGCCACGACACACTGCGCAGACTCGTTTTTTTGTGGGGCAAGGTAAGCCTAGGTTTCACCTGGCGCTCGCGCTTCAGGCGAAACCGGCCCATTGGTCAGGCTGCGCCCGACACCCTGTTTTGTCCCGCGTCTCGGCACTGCGTTTCTCACACCTTTATGGAGCATCGACATGACTCAATCATCCACCATCTTTGAACGCATCGATCAGGCTGCAAAACTCTCACGTCAGCTCACGGGCAAAGCTGCAGCGCGCACGGTCAGCGATGCGTTCGTGACCGAGCGTATCGCTGACATCAAGGCACTGCACCAAAGCGGTGTGCCGCTGGCGCGCTACGCGCGGCTCGTTGCTCCCGCCCTTGGCGTGCGTCCTTCGGCACTGCTGGCGGCTTTTGGACGCGCTGGCATGACATCGCAGCCCACCGTGCCGCACGCGTCGGAGGTTGCCAAGACCGAGACCACAACCGCAACTCCGGCACCTGTCATCACGGCCAAACCGCGCGACATCCACGATCTGCCAAGCTGGGCCGATGGTTCCGACAAGCGGGATGACGAATCCGACGAGGACTATCGCCTGCGCAAGCAGCTTGAAGGGCCACCAAGCGCCGGGTTCAAAGCCATCGGGGAATCACCCGACGAACGCGCCGATATGCTGCTCAAAAGCGGCAAGCTCGGCTTCGGTGCGTCAGGCGTGACCGAGAGCGACCGCAAGATCATCATCGCGCTCATTGAGCGCTTTGGTGCCAATGCCGTGGAGCGGCGCATCGACATCGAACGCAAGGCGTCGCCGGGGGACAAGCTCTACCCGAGCAAGCTGCGCGCACGCATGACGGGAGACTCTCATGCGTGAGCGAACCGTTCACCTGGCGCTGCGCGCAACGCCTGCCGAGGCTGCACTGATCCGCCATATGGCCGATGCGGCGATGCTGACGACAAGCAGCTACCTGCGCACCATCGCTCTGCGTGGCGATACGCGCGTGGCCCGGCTGCAAACCCTGCAAGCCGAGCTGCGGCGTCAAGGCGGACTGCTCAAGCATCTAGCCGCACGCGGCCAGCTCGACCGCAGCGCCGTGGAGCTGGCTCTGACGCAATGGCGCGCCACCATCCAGCACATCGCCGAGGTCGCCGATGCTTGCCAAAGTCATCACACGTAAAGCGGTCTCACGCGGATTTGGCGAAGCCGTGCGCTATATCGCCCGCGACAACCCGGACCAGGTCGCAGAACCCAGCCCCGAGATGGGCGCGCTCAACCTCGACTGCCCGTTAGACACCCCAGAGGATCGCCAGACCGCCATCGACATCCTCGACGCCACGGCTGCGGCGGCACGCAACACGACTGCGCGCGGGCCGGTGTACCACGTCACCCTCGCTTGGCAGGAGGCCGAGCATCCCGAGCGCCAGCAGATCGACGCCGCGTGCGAACACGTCATGAAAACGCTGGGCTTCGAGGGGCACGATGCACTGTGGGCGCTGCACCGCGACACCGATCACGATCATGTGCATCTGATCGTCAACCGCGTGCATGCTGACGGCCATACGGCCAAGGTGCCCAAGTATGACTGGCTGCTCCTGGACAAAGCCATGCGCGAGATCGAGCTTGCTCAAGGCTGGCGCCACAGCCCCGGCCCTTATGGCGTCGTCCACGATCAGGGAAAGGCTGGCATCGTGCGCATGAGCCGCGCCGAGCGCACCACCCTGGGGCAGCTCGACGGGGGGCAGCGCGTGAGCAACGCGGCCAAGGCGGCTGAGCATCGCAACGCCGGGGCACAGTCGTTTCAGACGTGGCTTGCAGGGGAACCGGCTCAGGTCATTCGCACCGCCGTGCAGTCCCCAGGGGCAAGTTGGCACAGCGTGCACCGAGCCGCAGCGCTCTATGGTGTGACGATTCAGCCCAAGGGTTCGGGCATGGTGGTAACAGCCACGCTCGACGATGGGCGCGTGTTGGCGGCCAAGGCGTCGCAGATGGGGCGGTGGGCAAGTAAGAACGCCCTGGAAAAAGCGCTTGGCCCCTATGAGCCATCACGCGGTCCCATGCCAGAACCCAAAGTGAGGTATGCCGCTGCGCTGGACGGCCAGCGCGCCAGCCTCCGGGGTGAACCGCAGCATGCCAGCGCCGACCCCGAACGGCAGCGCCGCCGTGCTGCGCGCGCCCAGGCACGCGCCCTGCTGGCTGCGCGCTTCAAGGCCGAGCAGGAGGCAATCAGGAAACAGCGCCAGGCGCTGCGCAAGGCGATGACCGCGCGTCACCGTGACGAGCGGCAAGCGTTGATCCCCACGCTACGCGGAGAACGTGCCACCGCACTAGCGGAGCATCGGCGCGATGGCATGGACGCCAAGGTTGCTCTCAGCTACCGGGCATGGGAAGAAGCCAAGGCCAAGGAAGGACTCCAAAAGCGCCAGGCCGTCGAGCGCAAAGCGTTGACGGCCAAGACTCCACGGACCGAAGTGTGGCGCACCTGGTTAGAGCAGCTGGCCGATCTGGGCGATGAAGCGGCCAAGGCAACGCTGCGCGGCATCCGCTACCGCGAGCAGGGCAACAGCAAGAAGTACCAGCAGCAGGACGGCATCGAGGGCGAAGATCTCGACCCGCTGCGCAAGCTCACCGTGGCCGCGCTCGATGTGCAGATCGACCACAAGCGCCAGTTGGTAATCTACCGTGGGCAGGATGGCCAGGCGAAGTTCACCGACACAGGGCCGCGCATCGTCATGCACGACAAGGCAGATGACTCCCTGGAAGCGGCCTTGCGCATCGCCGCGCAGAAATACGGAGGCAAGGTGGACATCACGGGGAGCAGTGAGTTTCGGGAGCGGGCGGTGCGTGAGGCTGTGCGGCTTGGCATCGTCGTCACCAGTGCCGATTTGCAGCCTATCGTCGCCGACGAGCAGGCGCGGATGCGCGCCGAGAGAATGCCCACGCGGACGATGAAGGGAGAACAGACTGCGGAGCGCAGGCGCACAGAACCCGAGAAGGCCGACGACTTATCCCCAGATTCTGGGGATAAACCGGCACCGCACCGCCTACCCGCTGCTGCCAGTCAGACAGTCGCCGCTGCGCCTGAAAAACAGGCAGGAGCGGCAGGCCCTCACGAGCAGGCGGTCCGGTCGATGGAGCAGACCGTTGATCGCTGGGTGGACGGCGATCGCAGCAGCGGCACTGTCAAGGCGTTCATTGACGCGTATGACTGCGCCCGCGCCCAGGGGACAGACGGGCACGGGCTGATCGCCGAAGTGGCGGATCGAATCATCAGCCGCCGCGGCGATGGCGTGGCCGCCGGCCTCGCCAGCTTCATGGCGGCAATCGAGCGGCAGCGCAAGCGAGAGCAAGGGATGGGGCGGTGAGCGCAGATCACCCGGTTTTAAAGAGACGGTGGGCCGTCCTAAGTTTCTTTGCTGTAAGCCGGAGGTGGTTGGCACGGCCCGGAACTTGGACGCGCTCATGAGATCGCAGGCACCCCCGTGGGGGGAACCGCAAGGGGATCTGTAAAAGGGGCGGTGTGGGTATGCTTTGGGGGAATCTAGGGGGAATTCAGGTGGAATTCGCCCCCCAACAGACGAAAAAAAGCCCGACTGTTTAGGTCGGGCATTGTTCTCTAATACCTTGATTTACTTAATAAAACTGGTGCGCCCGGCAGGATTCGAACCCACGACCCCTTGGTTCGCGCCCAAGCTCAAGGCTATGGGTTTGTCGCGCAGGGCCAGATCCATCCCTGACCCGCCGTACCATCATCCCGTGTCCCAATGAACAATCCGGGTTGGAATCATCCCATGACAGTTGGCGTCAACGGGCATGCACACCAACTGGCGCTGGCCCGGCGGTTGATCTGACCCAACGATGAAGTTTTAGTATGAGCGCTTGCTCGTCCTGCCCTCGACTATGACCGACACCCAAGCCGCCCCCTGCATGCTGCAAGCCTGGCAGTTCGCCGAGGCCGAGCTGCGCGGTTTTCTGCGCCACCAACTGCACGATGCTGACGCGGCGGATGACCTGCTGCACGAGGTGTTTCTCAAGGCCATGCGGCAAGGCGGCCGGTTCTGCCAGATCGACAACGCCCGCGCCTGGCTGTTCCAGGTGGCGCGCAATGCGCTGGTCGATCTGCAACGCGCCACGCGCCCGTCTGATCCGCTGTCCGACGATCTGCCCGCAATGGACGAGGAGTCTGCCCCGGTCGAAGCGCTGGCCGACTGTCTTCCGCTCACGCTGGCGAGCCTGTCGGCCGACGATCGCGACGCCATCGAGCAGTGCGAGCTCGGGGGGCTGTCTCAGGTTGAATACGCCGAGCTGCGCGGGTTGAAGTTGCCCACGGCCAAGTCACGCATCCAGCGCGCCCGCACCCGGCTGCGCGCCGCGCTGGTGGCGCATTGCGGCGTACGTTTCGATGCACAGACCGGCGCGGTGTGCTGTCACGTCCCGCGCGACTGCAGCGTCAAGCCGCAAGATTGACTTCGGCGGGCGAGCCTCGCTGTGAGTCGCATCTCCGGATAAACCCGTAGAAATCGCCAAATCGCGCCATCGGCCTGCATCCTTTTCGGCGCTCGTGCGTCTTCAAGGCGAGTTCCCCATTTTCAGGACCCTTCGCCATGAACACCCAAGTGCAAACTTCTCCCGTCACCGCCGCCAAGGTTCCCGCCTGGCGTGCCTGGATCCTGCCCGTGCTGTACGTCGTCGGTTGGCTGGTGCTCTACAGCCAGTTAGAGCCCGCCACCGACGCCTTCATGCGCTGGCTGTCGGCCGCCACCGGCCTGGCCGCTGCCAGCCACCTCTACGGCGCGGTGAGTTTTTTCGCCTTTGAAGTGCCCAAGGTGCTGATGCTGCTGGCGCTCATCGTCTTTTTGGTGGGCGTCATTCAGACCTTTTTCACCCCGGAGAAAACCCGCGCCATCCTCGCGGGCAAACGTCAGGGCGTGGGCAATGTGCTGGCGGCCAGCCTGGGCATCGTCACGCCGTTTTGCTCGTGCTCGGCGGTGCCGCTGTTCATCGGTTTTCTCACCGCCGGTGTGCCGCTGGGCGTGACCTTCTCGTTTCTGGTGTCGGCGCCCATGGTCAACGAGGTGGCGCTGGCGCTGCTGTTTGGCATGTTCGGCTGGGAGATCGCCGCCATCTACCTCGGCCTGGGGCTCGCTGTGGCCATCGTCGCCGGGCTGGTGATCGGCCGCATGAACCCGGTGAACCTGGTCGAGCCCTGGGTGTTCGACATTCCCGCCGTCAGCAACCAAGAGGGCCCGCTGGGCTGGGACGCGCGCTTCGCCCAGGGCTGGAAGCATGTGCGCGAGATCGTGCTCAAGGTCGCGCCCTACATCATCGCCGGCGTGGGCGTGGGCGCGTGGATCCACGGCTACGTGCCGCAGGACTTCATGGCGCATCTGATGGGCAAGGGCAACTGGTGGTCGGTGCCGCTGGCGGTGCTGATCGGCGTGCCGATGTATTCCAACGCGGCGGGCATCATCCCCGTGGTGCAGGCGCTGCTGGGCAAGGGCGCCGCGCTGGGCACGACGCTGGCGTTCATGATGGCGGTCACCGCACTGTCTTTCCCCGAATTCATGATTCTCAAGAAGGTGATGAAACCCAAGCTGATCGCGCTGTTCGCCGGTGTGGTGGCGGTGGGCATCATCGTCGTGGGTTATGTGTTCAACGCGGTGATGTGACGCGCCCTTTCACATCCATTTCTCAATACTCATAAGGAGACTGATATGACAGTCAATCGCATGGTCAGCATCATGGCCGGGTTCATGGTGATGCTCAGCCTGGTGCTGGCGCAAATCACAGGCCAGATCGATCTGTTCCACCCCACTTGGCTATGGCTGACGGCATTCGTCGGACTCAATCTGTTCCAGATGGGCTTTACCGGCTTCTGCCCGGCCGCCAAGGTGTTCAAGGCGATGGGCCTGAAGGAAGCCACCAACGCCTGCGGCACCTCCAGTTCGGGCAAAGGTTGCTGCTGATTTTGTGTTTCTTTTTTGAGGAGTTCACACCATGATCAACATCAAAATCCTCGGCACGGGCTGTGCCAGTTGCAAGTCCACGCAAAGGCTCGTTGAAGAGGTGATTGCCGCCAAAGGCGTGCAGGCGCAGGTGGAAAAAGTCGAAGACATCCCTTCGATCATGCAATACGGCGTGATGCGCACCCCCGGCGTGGTGATCGACGGCAAGGTGGTGCATGCGGGCGGCGTTCCCAACCGCGCGATGGTCGAGAGCTGGATCAGCGCCTGAGCCTTTTTCAACCTTTCTCTTCTCACAGACCCACAATCCCATGAACAAGACCCTCATTGCTTTGACTCTGGCCGCGGCCAGCACGCTTGCCGCCAACGCCCAGGCCGAATGCGTCAAGCGCGGCTGGCAGGTGGCGGTGGCCGTGACCGACCCGTCGGGGCTGCCGTTGGTGATGCTGCGCGACCGCTTCGCCGGCTGGCATACCGTGGCAGCGGCGGAAGGCAAGGCGCGCACAGCGGCGAGCTGGCGGGAATCCACCAGCTCCGTGGCGGAGCGGGTGAACAAACCCGGCGCTGCCGAGCAGGCCATCAAGAATCTGCCTGGCGTGGTGATGATCGGCGGCGGCATGCCGATCGATGCGGCCGGACAGATGGTGGGCGCCATCGGCGTGTCGGGCGCGCCGGGCGGCGCCAACGATGACCTCTGCGCCAAAGCCGGGCTGAGTGCCATCGAGGGCGATCTGGCGTTTTGAGCCGTTTTCGACTCTTTTTGACTGACCCAGCGTGCCGCCAGGAGCGGCTCTGCATTTCCTTGAGGTTCGGCGATGTCCATCGACCTGCTGCAAGACCTGCCCAACCTCGATACCGCGCTGCTGCCCTCAAACAGCGCGCGGGCGTTTGAGGCCATCGGGCAAAGCACCCACCCGCCGCGTATCGGTCTGCTGTACGGCTCGGTACGCGAGCGCTCCTACAGCCGCCTTGCCCTGCTTGAGGCGCAGCGCATCCTGCACCATCTGGGCGCGCAGACGCGGCTGTTTCATCCGCACGGCCTGCCGCTGCCCGACGACGCATCGCCCGATCACCCCAAGGTGCAAGAGTTGCGCGAACTGGTGCAGTGGTCAGAAGGGATGGTGTGGTCGTCGCCCGAGCGGCACGGCGCCATGACGGGCATCATGAAAGCGCAGATCGACTGGATTCCGCTGTCCATCGGGGCGGTGCGCCCGACCCAGGGGAAAACGCTTGCAGTGATGCAGGTCTGCGGCGGATCGCAGTCTTTCAACGCGGTCAATCAGATGCGCATACTCGGCCGCTGGATGCGCATGATCACCATCCCCAATCAGTCCTCGGTCGCCAAGGCGTACCAGGAGTTCGACGAGGCCGGGCGCATGAAGCCTTCGGCGTATTACGACCGCATCGTCGATGTCATGGAGGAACTGGTGAAATTCACCCTGCTCACCCGCGACATCTCCGACTTCCTGGTCGACCGCTACAGCGAGCGCAAGGAAAATGCCGCCGCCCTGAGCGCCCGAGTCGACCAGGGCCGGATTTGATCGGCGCCAAAATCGCCAGACACAATTTGCGACACCTTGCCCAGCATCTTTTTGGCTGCCGGAGCGTCAACTTGTATGAGGCGCCGATCAACGGTGCCTCGATCCACCCACCCCCAATACAGGAGCTCCGCAAATGACCACCCCGACCCAACCCTCCGCCCAAGAACTGCTGGCCAAAATGCGCGCCGGTATGGGCCGTGTTCCTGCCGCGATCGAAAAATCCACCGTGGTCGATGACGGCCTGATTCAGGAGCACATGCGCTCGCGCATGTACGCCATGCCGCCGGAAGGCGCGCTGGATGAGCAAACCCGCACGCTCATCTACCTGGCTGCGGCGCTTGCCGGTTCCAGCCCGGCCTGCGTGCGCGCCATGGCCGACAAAGTGGTGCAGCAGGGCATTCCCAAAGCCAAGGTACTGGAAACCGTGCACATCGCCCGCTTTGCCATGGCCACCAAGATCATCGGCGATGCCGAGCCGGTGTTCGACGCGCTGGTTGGCGCGCAGAAGTAATCCGCTTCCAGGAGATCCATCATGAACACCCTTTCAAGTCCCACGGCCCCCATGCACGGCAATACGCTTGCGCATCCCTGGTCTGCCGATGCCCTGCGCGGGCTCGACGGCACTGTCACCCTGTACGCCGAGCTGCGTGTGACCGGCGCGCAGCACAGCGCTTTCCTCGCTGCCATTGACGCCTTGGGCGCGGCGCTGCGCGGCAAGCCGGGCTTCGTGCAGCTCGCGCTCAAGCAGATGAGCGGCGACTCCACCATGGTGAAGAACTATCCCGAGACCTACAAAGGCGTGTTGGCGACGGCCTATCTCGACGGCGCCGAAGCGGGCGTGCAGCCCTACTTTTATAGCCTGTTCATCCGCTTCGCCGACGCGGCCAGCGCCAGCGCAGCCGATCTCGAAGCCGACTTCGCCGCGCGTCTGCAACCCCTGCTGCATGCCGGTGCCGCGCCGCAGTCGCCGGAAATGGCGGCCTACCGCGCGGTGTATCAGACCGTGGGTGCAGGCGACCGCAATGGCATCTACACCACGGCGCAGCAGATCGAAGCCTTTTTGCGCGCTCCGCTGGACCACCCCGAGCGCGACACCGTCACCGTGGAAAACCACGTGACGATCAACGACACCGACCGTGCAAACTGGGAGCCCAAGGTCATGGCCCTGCTCGAAGTGGCGCAAAACACCTTCGAGCCGCAGAGCGACCCGGCGGGTGCGGGCCAGCCCGGCACGCGCGACAACCGTCTCTATCGCAAGGCGCTGTCCACCGAGATCCTGCGCAACGCGCAGGCCGATGGCGGCCTGCGCGCGTACATCATGCACGGGCTATGGGAGTCGGTGTGGGATCACGAAAACTCGCACCTCGACGCCCGTTTCATTGCGGCCGCCGGGCCGGTGGGCGCCGCGGCCGTGGTCGGCCCGGTGGAGCCTTTCTACCTCACCCGTCGTCTCGTGCTGGCTGGCTGAATGGCTGCGCCCACCGCCGTCGCCGATTCCGCCCCGAGCGCCTGGGAGCGCCTGGGGCGCCCCATGCTGGCGGAGTTTCTTGGCACCGCCATCTTGCTCATCGCCGTGGTCAGCTCGGGCACCATGGCGGCGCAACTCTCGCCTTCCAACACCGGCGTAGCGCTGCTGGCCAACGCCATTGCCACAGCCTGCACGCTATATGTACTGATCTCGGTCTTCGGCCCGCGCTCGGGCGCACATTTCAACCCGGTGGTGACCAGCGTGTTCTGGCTGAAGCGCGACATCAGCGGATCGCTTGCACTGGGCTACATCCTGGCGCAACTGCTGGGCGCCGTGGCGGGGGTGTGGCTGGCCAATGCCATGTTCGATCTGCCCGTGCTGCAGGTCTCGACCCATCTGCGCGGCGGCAGCGGCCAGTGGCTGGGCGAAGTCATCGCCACATTTGGCCTCATCCTCACCATCCTCGGCGGCAAACGCCAGATACCCGGACAAGTGCCGGTGCTGGTGGCCGCCTGGATTGCCGGGGCCTACTGGTTCACCTCGTCCACCAGCTTTGCCAACCCTGCAGTGACCTTGGCCCGCACCCTCACCGACACCTTTGCCGGCATCGCTCCGGCTAGCGCGCCCGGCTTCATCGCCGCGCAGATCGTCGGCGCGCTGCTAGCCTTGCTCATCCTGCCGCGCCTGTTCTACGGCACCTGGCTGGGCATGGACAAACCGCCGCACGAACCCTGATCGCAGCAAACACCGACTTCACCGAACTCTGGAAAAACCACCATGACTTCCTCACCCGCATTCCCTGCCGCCCATGAGTTCCACATGAGCCTGCGTGTGGCCGATCTGGCGCGCAGCACGGCGTTCTACACCGCGTTTTTCGGCCTGCCGCCCAAAGACCGCACCGCCCGCTACAGCACCTTCATCGTGCCGCAGCTGCACCTCAACCTGGTGCTGCTGGTCAATGATCGCGGCGAGGCGCTCGACACCTACAGCCTCTACCACCTCGGGCTGGGCGTGGCGGGCAAGGCCGAGGTCATCGCGGCCCACCACGCCGCAGTGGCCGCGGGGGCTGAGGTCGTCAAGCCCCCGCGCACCACCTGGCGCGGCACGCCGCTGCACGAACTGTGGCTGCGCGACCCCAGCGGCTATCTGCTGGAGGTCTATGCCCGCCTGACCGACGCCGAGCTGGCGCAGATGCCTGCCGATCAAGAGCCTGTGTTTCTGCTCGACTGACGCCCTCGTCCGAGCTTGATCGCGATAAGATCAGTTGATGACTTGCGCCACCGGCTCCCACGACTGTCCCATCCGGTTCGAGATTCTCGGCTCCGGCCTCGATGCGGAAAAACTCAAACGCCGTCTGTCCTGCGCACTCGGCGGTCTGGGCTGGCAGGCGCAGATTCGGCTGCAAGCGGATGCGCATCGGGCCGTTGACCTGGGTGCCACCCGCGACCCGGTTCTGCTGGCCGACGGGGTTCTGTTTGCGCAGGGGCTGCCGCGCACAGAAGAACTCGAAGCGCTTCTGCGGGGGCGCATCGGCATGCCCCCCGATTTCACCTGAACGACCATGAGCCGCGACCACGCTCACGCGCATCACGACCTACCGCAGGACTTCGGCGCCCGATTCGCCCTGGGCATCGGCCTGAACATCGCCTTCGTCGTGATCGAGGCGTTCTATGGCTGGCGCGCGGGATCGTTGGCGCTGCTGGCCGATGCGGGGCACAACCTGGGCGATGTCGGCGGACTGGCGCTGGGCTGGGCCGGGCTGGCGGCGGGTCGGCTGCACGCCAGCGACCGCCACACCTATGGTTGGCAGCGTGCGTCCATCCTGGCCAGCTTCCTCAATGCCGTCCTGCTGCTGGTGCTCATGGGCGGGCTGGCGCTCGAAGCGTTCCAGCGCCTGACGCATCCCGGCAGGGTCGATGAATGGCCGGTGCTGATCGTGGCTGCGGTCGGGATTCTGATCAACGGCGCCACGGCGTGGCTGTTCGCATCGGGCGCCCAAAGCGATCTGAACCTCCGTGGTGCCTTCCTGCACATGGCGGCGGACGCGCTGGTGTCGCTGGGCGTGGTCATCAGCGCGGTCGTGGTTCTGGCAACAGGCTGGATGTGGCTGGACCCGGCCATTTCCCTGGTCATCGTCGCCGTGGTGGTGTGGGGAACCTGGTCGCTGTTCTCGCAATCGCTGCACCTGATGTTCGACGGCGTGCCGCGCGAAGTCGATCTGCCGGCGGTGCGCAGTCGGCTCCTCGGGCTGGAAGGCGTCCTGGCGCTGCACGATCTGCATGTCTGGGCGCTGTCCACCTCGAAGGTCAGTCTGACCGCGCATCTCGTAGTGCGCCAAGGGGTCGATTCCGCCGCGCTGCTCGAACACGCCGAACACATGCTGCATGACGCGTTCGACATCACCCATGTCACGCTGCAACTAGAGACCGAGGATTTCGCCGCGCATTGCGCGCTGGCCGCCGCAGCCTCAGCCTGCCCGGGAAGCGCCGCGCCGGGCCCAGCGTGATGGACCGCCCGGCGACAGCAGCTCGCTCGTCCGTTGCTGCGGTGGATGCGGAAATGAGCCTGCCCGGCTTCGCGCTGCTGTTTTCCACCTCCCTGCTGCCTGGCGTCACACGGCTGGACGCACGGCCCGCAGGTTTCGCCCCGCTGCCCGAACCTGGCGCGTCGCAGCTGGCGCAATGGCGTGATGCCGCGCAGGCGCATGTGCTCGGCCCGGCGTTTCTCCAGGCAGCGCGGCTGAGTCGGACCGATCTCGGTCGAATCGCGTTACCGCAAGCCGCGCCGGAGGCGCCGCGCCATGCCGACATCGCCCTGCTCACCCATGTCGCTGGGGTGGCCGTGTGGGAGGTCTGGCTTCCCGCACCGAGCCAGCCTTTCGACGCACAGCGCTGGACCGACTGGCTCGACCCGGACGCACACGACAGCCCGGCTGCGCTGGTCTGGCGCCAACTCGCGCCGCTAAACCAGGCCATCTCCGGCCGCGCCGACTTTAGCGCCTACCTGCCGCTGTCGGTGATCCGCCTGCCTGGCGCCGTACTCGACGGTTGGCTGACGGAGCATGCCGAACAGGTGGTCGCCCTGCTGTGGCGTGATCGACTGAGTCGCGCCCTCAAGCCCGAGGTGGTGGAAGGCGAACTCGCGCGCGATACTTGCGCCCGCGTTGGCGGCATCACCCTGATCGGACGCCGCAGCGCGCTCGATCTGCACGACAGCCGCGACGACAGCGTCGCGCAGGCGCAGGCACTGGACCTGCCCCCCAGGAGCACGCTGCCCTTTCTCATCACCCTGGAGCTGCTGTGCATCGAGCGCGCCGTTCTGCAAGGTCTGTACGACCGCTTGACCCACGCGGGGCCGCACTCCATCGACGATTTGCTCGCGTTGAAAAAGGAGGTGATGGATGGTCTGGAGGAGTTCTACGGCGCCACGCTGGCGAGTACGCGCTTCAATGACATCGTCGCCGAGCAGGGTGAGGCTGTGCTGGGCATTGCCGATCTGTTCGATGCCGTGACCGATCGGCTTGACATGGTGAGCTTCACCCTCACCACCGAATACCAGCAACGGATGACCGCGCTGCAATTCTGGCTCACCGTGGTGTTCGGCGCCACCGAGATCGGCTTTATCGCCACGAGCATCGCCACGTGGTACTACCGCAGCGGGCTGGGAGTGGTGCTGGCATGGACCGTGGGCGCGGCCGTGGTGTCGGGCGGGGTGCTCGTCGCCCTGCTGCGGCGCAGATTGAGGGATTGATATGGCATCCGATAAACCCCGAACGGTCGCCGGGCAAGATCGGGCCGTTCCGATGCCAGCGGGTCTGAGCACCGCCGAAGCCGCGGCGCGTCTGACGCGCGACGGGCCGAACCTGCTGCCCGGCGCCACGCCCAAGTCTGCCTGGGCCATTGTGCTCGGCGTGCTGCGCGAGCCGATGTTCCTCATGCTGCTGGCCGCGGGCGGCATCTACCTGCTCTTGGGCGATAAGGGCGAGGCGTTGTTCTTGCTCGGCTTTGTATTCGTGGTGATCGGCATCACGCTGGCACAGGAGCGCAAGACGCAACGCGCGCTCGAATCCCTGCGCGATCTCTCCGCGCCGCGTGCACTGGCGATCCGCGACGGCCGCGAACAACGCATTGCCGGGCGCGATGTGGTGGTGGGCGACCTGCTGGTGCTGCATGAAGGCGACCGCATTCCCGCCGATGCGCAGTTGGTGAGCGGTCAGGTCGATGTGGACGAATCGCTGCTCACCGGCGAGGCCGTGCCGGTGAGCAAACTGCCCGACCCGGTCATGCATCCCGCCGCCGCGACGGATAAAGATCATCCTGCGGCTCTGTTCGCCAGCACCGTGGTCACCAAGGGTGTGGGTCAGGCGGTGGTGGTGGCCACCGGCGCGCGCACGGCGGTGGGCGGCATCGGCGCGGCACTGGCGAACACGGCCGAGGTCGACTCCGGCCTGCAGCGCGCCTCGGCCAAGCTGATCCGCAATCTCACCCTGATTGCGCTCGCACTCGCCCTGTCGCTGGTGTTGTTGAACTGGCTGTGGGACGGGCGCACGCTGCTGGAAAGCCTGCTGTCGGGTATCGCGCTGGCGATGGCCATTCTGCCCGAGGAAATCCCGGTCATCCTCACCGTGTTCCTCGCGCTGGGGGCGTGGCGGCTATCCAAAAGCAAGGTGCTCACCCGTCGCGTGCCGGCGGTCGAGGCGCTGGGCGCGATCACCGTGTTGGCGGTGGACAAGACCGGCACGCTGACGCAGAACCGCATGCAGGTGGCCCAATTCGTCGCCGGCGAGGAGCGCTTTGACGCTGACAGCGCCGAGCTGCCCGAGACCTTCCACACCCTGGTCGAGTTCGCCCTACTCGCCACGCCGCTCGACCCCTTCGACCCCATGGAGAAGGCCATACAGGCCT
Organism: Thiomonas sp. OC7; assembly: GCF_900634595.1. NCBI lineage: Bacteria > Pseudomonadati > Pseudomonadota > Betaproteobacteria > Burkholderiales > Thiomonas > Thiomonas sp. OC7. The sequence goes on from NZ_LR131953.1 coordinate 1,705,777, forward strand.
TCGGTCATGCGCGGCTGACCGGCACCGAGCATGTGCACGACGACCGCAGCCCTACTCGTCAATACGATCTCGCCACCGACATTCTGGCCATGACCCGGGTATTCGCCACCGCCCGGCCCGAGGTGTACGCGCTGGCCACCAAGGGAGCGCCCGAAGCGGTGGCCGACCTTTGCCACCTGCCCGCGCCCGAACGTGCGGCTATTGCGCGCGAGGTCGAGGCCATGGCCGCTCGCGGCCTGCGCGTGCTGGGCGTGGCGCGCGGTACCTGGCAGGCGCCGACGGAAGGCGCGCCCTGGCCCGCCAGTCAGCATGACTTCGACTTCGAGTTTCTCGGCCTGGTCGGCCTGATCGACCCGCCCCGCCCCGAGGTGCCTGCGGCCATCGCCGAATGCCGCGCCGCCGGGGTGCGCATTGTGATGATGACCGGCGACCATCCCGCCACTGCGCGCGCCATCGCCGCGCAGGTGGGGCTCTCGGAGCGCGCCGAGGTTGTTACCGGCCCGGAAATCGTCGGTATGGACGAGGCCACGCTGCGCGAGCGGCTGCGCGGCGCCGATGTCTGCGCCCGCCTCGCCCCCGAGCACAAACTGCGGCTGGTGCGCGCGCTGCAGGCCGATGGCCAGGTGGTGGCTATGACCGGCGACGGCGTCAACGATGCCCCGGCGCTGAAGGCCGCCGACGTCGGCATCGCCATGGGCGAGCGCGGTACCGATGTGGCGCGCGAGGCCGCCGCGCTGGTGCTGCTCGACGACAGTTTTGCCAGCATCGTGCAGGCCATTCGGGGCGGTCGGCGGATTTTCGACAACATCACCAAGGCCACGCGCTTTGTGTTCGCGGTGCACATGCCCATCATCGCGCTGGCATTGCTACCCGCGCTGCTGCACTGGCCGGTGCTGCTGCTGCCGGTGCACATCGTGCTGCTGGAGCTGCTGATCGACCCGTCCTGCTCCATCGTGTTCGAGGCGGAACCGGCCGCGGCCGATGTGATGCAGCGTCCACCGCGTCCGTTGACGGCCAGCCCCTTCACCCTGAACAACATCGGCTTCGCCCTCCTACAGGGGCTGGGAATTGCCGCCGTGCTGCTGGCCGGGCATGCGCTGCTACAACATTACACCGACTGGCCTGAGGCCGATCTGCGCCTAGCGGTGTTCACCGCGCTGGTGCTGGCGCTGTTCCTGCTGATTCTGGCTAATCGCGATCTGCGCCATGCGGCGGCATTCAACCTGCGGGCAGAAAATCCGTGGCTGGCACGGATGTTCGCGGCGGTGACGGCCATGCTCGCCGCCGTCCTGCTGATTCCGGGATTGCGGGACGTGATGGGCTTTGCCAGCGTGAGCCTGCCGCCGATGATCGCCGCACTCGGCTTGCTGCTGCTGTGCGGGCTGTGGCTGCAGGGCTTGCGTTTGGCTTGGGGACGGCGTCTGGTTTGACCCACGGATGAGCGCAAGCTGACCGGGATCAAGGTTTTCTCGATCAGGGTGCATCCTTTCACCCCGTGCATCGTCTTCTCTGCACAAGACAAACCAAAACCCCTGGAGGTTTCCATGCTCACCTATGACGTGACGCTCGACCGGCTCGATGCGCACGGCGCGCAGGCGCGTTGCAAAGACGCGTGCATCGCGATCGATTCGGCGCTCGACGGCCGCTTGGACGCGTTCAATCCCGCCGAGTTGCTGCTCGCCGCGGTGGGCGCGTGCATGCTCAAGAACATCGAGCGCGTTGCGCCCATTCTTAAATTCCAATACCGCGGGGTACACATCGCCGTGCACGGCGAGCGGCAGGACGCACCGCCGAAAATGGCGCGAATCACTTACCGCATCGTCGTCGATACCGACGAGGACGACCACCGCCTCGCCTTGTTGCACCGAAATGTTCAGCAGTTCGGCACGGTGTACAACACGGTCGCGGGAGGTACATCTCTCGAAGGCCGCATCGAACGCGGCAGTCTGCCCCCGCCCCAGCCCTGTGCCGATCCATCATGAAGCGAAATTTTCCGCACCAGCCCACGCGGCTGCGCGCTCTTGCCGCGCTCGTTTTCCTTTCTGCGGCCCAGGCATCACTGGCGCAGCCTCCTGCGACGCAGGCGTCAAGCCCTGCCGTTGCGCTAACGGGCGCCGCCGCTGCCGCAGCCTCGGCGCCCGCGGCCGATCTGGCTGCGGTGTTGCAGACCATCGCCGCACGCTCCCCCGACGTGCTCGCGGCCCAGTCCGCCAAAGCGCAGGCCGATGCGCAGGTACGGCAGGCGCGCGCGGCCTGGTTCGGCAAGGTTGATGCCTACGCCACGAGCCAGCACTACAACGACCCGCGGCTGACTCGCGCGATCACCCTGCCGCCCAATGTGGCGGCTTACCCCTTTTCGGCAGACCAGTTCGGTTATGGCTTGAACGCGCAGTTGCCCATCGATCTCAGCGGTCAGATTGCCGCCGAGGTCGATGCCGCGCGCGCCCGTGCCGCCGGTGCGCAGTGGAGCGCCGCCGATATGCGGCTGCGCGCGCTGTTGCAAGGCGCCACGCTCTACCGCAATCTGCAGGCGCTGGCCGGGCAGCGGCAGGCGCTGGACAGGCAGTTGCAGTCGCTCAAAACGAGTGAGCGCGTAGCCGAGGCGGGGCTCAAGGTGGGCAATATCGCCCGCGTCGATCTGCTGCGGGTGCAGGCGGCGGTGGCTGCGGTGCAGGCACAGATCGCCGGGGCGGATGGCCAGGAACGCAAGGTGCGCGCGCAGCTCGCCGCGTTGATGGGCGTGCCCAGCTTCGACGCTGCGGCGCCGGCGCCCGATTCCGGGCCGACGCACTTTCCAGCCAACGGCAATGTGCTGCCCCCGTCGATCCAAACGGCGCAAAGCGCGTTGCAGGCCAGCCAGGACAAAGTGCGCGCGGCGCAGCGCGCCATGCTGCCGCAGTTCGCCGCCACCGGCGGCTGGAACCGTAACGCGGTGCATTGGGACAATCGCCCGGTGGACACTTGGCAGTTCAACCTCGGCGTGACCTTCAATCTCTGGTCGGGCGGGGCGCAGACCGCCGCCGTGGATGCCGCGCAGGCCGCAGCCAACCAGGCGCAGCAACAACTTCAGGCCGCGCAAGACAATCTGCGCGCCGCGCGTGACGGCGCGGTAGCGCTGTGGAACTCGCAGGATCAGTCGTGGCGTGCCGCCGAATCGGGCTTGCGCGCTGCAGCCGAGAGCGCCCGCATCGAGCAAGACCGCTTCAAGCACGGCCTGGGTTCGGCCACCGATCTGATCGCCGCCGAGGCCGCGCTGGCTTCGGCCCGCGCCAGCGTCGCCGGCGCTCTTTCCGGCTGGTGGCAGGCCGATGACGCCCTGCGCTACGCCTATGGCGAGCCGCCCGCCGCTTTGCAAGCCGTTGATTCCACCTCTTCGAGCACCCAGCCATGAACACATCCGTCAAATCCTCCGCCGCCACACCTAAGCGCAAACCCTGGTACTTGCTGCCCATCCCCATCCTGCTGATTGCGGGCGGGTTGTGGCTGCACTTTCACCGCCTGCATCAGGCCGATGCCAGCCCGCCCGCCGCGGCCACACCGTGGGCGGTGCAAACCGGCGCAGTCCAGCACGGCACCGTGGCCGCGAGCATGCAGAGCGTGGCCACCGTCGAAGCGCCCAACACCATCACGCTGGCGCCGCAGATTCAGGGCACTGTGACCTTCATCGGCCCGCGCGCCGGGGTGGCGGTCAAGCGTGGGGAGCTCTTGGTGCGCATCGACGCGCGGCAGATCGCGAGCAATATCGGGGCGCTCTCGCAACAACGCATCGCCGCACGCGCCAACGCCGACTATGCCGCCAAACAGCAGGCACGCATCGACGCGGTGCTGGCTGAAGGCGGGGTGAGCCAGGCGCAGGCGGATCAGGCGCGCACTGCCACCGACGCCGCCCGCGCTTCGGTGCAGGCGCTGTCCGATCAGATCACCGCGCTGCAAGTGCAACTCGGTTATGCCGAGCTGCGCGCACCGCAGGACGCGGTGGTGGCGCAGCGGCTGGTCGAGGTGGGCGACACCGCCGCGCCCGGCAAGCCGGTGTATCAACTCACCGCCGGCAAGGGCGCCATCGTGCGCGTGAGCTTGCCGTCCGACCAGCTCACACAGGTGAAGGTGGGCGACACCCTGCGCCTCACTCAAGGCGGGCAGACGCTGGATCTGCCCATTACCCGCATCGCCCCGGCAGTCAACGCCGCAGGGCTCGGCACGGTCGAGGCCGATGCGACCAGCAGCCCCTTCGGCCTGCCCAGCGGCAGCAGCGTGGCGGCAAGCATCGAACTTCGCTCACAAACCGCCGCAACGCTGACCGTGCCGGTGGCCGCGGTGATCGGCAGCGGCGATCAAGCGCATGTGCTGGCGTTCACGCCGGGCGCCCAGGCGGGCGAGCCCGGGCGGCTGCGCATTGTGCCGGTCAAGGTCTTGCAGGAAGGCGCGAACCGCGCCGCAGTCAGCGGGTCGCTCAAGCCCGGTGAGTCGGTGGTGGTCGGCCAGACGGCCGTGCTGGCGCAAATGCGCGACGGCGACGCGGCGGTAACGACGGCGGTGTCCACGGCGGCAGCAGGAGCGGCGCAATGAACTTCATGCAACGCCTGCTCGGCAGGCCGCACGCCATCATTGCCATCGCCCTGCTGGTGGTGGTCGCGGGCATCGCGGCGTACTTCACCATGCCGATGAACCTGTTCCCGGACAGCAACCGGCCGATGATCACCGTGGTCACGCAATGGCCGGGCGCCGAGGCAAGCGATGTGGAACAGGACATTACCCACCCGATCGAAACCCAACTCTCGGCCATCGACGGCGTGCGTCGCGTCACCTCCGTGTCGCGCGACCAGGTCTCAGCGGTGACGGTGGAATTCGAATACGGCAACGACATCAACATCGCAGCGACCAAGGTGCTCACCGAGCTCAAGCGGGTCGAGTCCAGCCTGCCCGCGGGCTCGCGCGCGCCGGTAATCTTCCGCATCACCAACGCGGCGCAGCCGGTGACGGTGCTGGCGCTCACCCCGGCACCGCAGTCCAACCTCGGTTTGAGCGAGGTGCGACGCATTGCCGAAAACCAATTACGCGACCGGCTGCTGCGCATTCCCGGCGTGGCCGAGGTCGAGGTGTTCGGCGGGCATGAACGGCAGGCGCAGGTCGATCTCGACCGCAGTGCGCTCGCCTCGCATCACTTGAATGTGGCACAAGTCGCCGCAGCGCTGGCGGCGAGCAATATCACCGCGCCGCAGGGCTTGGTACACCGGGACGGCTATCGCTTTTTGCTCACGCTGAATGCCCTGGCGCACAACCCGCAGCAACTGGCTGAGGTGCAGGTGCCGGTTCCGGGCGGCGGGTTTGTGCGCGTGGGCGATCTGGGTAAGGTGGGCTGGGGCGATGCCGACCCGACCTCGCTCTATCGCGGCAACGGCAAGGAAGCTATCGCGGTCTCCTTGCTGCGCGGCGACAACGGCTATGCCGCGACCACCGCGCGCGCCATCGACGCCGAACTGCCCAAGATCGAGGCGCAGTTCCCGATGCTCCACATCGCACAGTCCGACGGCCAGTTGCGCTTGATCGATCTGACCGTGGAGAACATGCTCGGCGCGCTGCGCGACGCGCTGATCATGACGGTGTTCGTGATCCTGCTATTCCTCGCCGACACCCGCGCGGCCTTCATCACCGCGCTGTCGCTGCCGTTCACCTATCTGCTCACCTTTCTGGTGATGAAGCTGATCGGCTACGAGTTCGACATGATCACCCTCACCGCCATCATCATCGCGGTAGGGCTGCTGGCGGACGATGCCATCGTGGTGATCGAAAACATCGAACGGCGCATGCGCGAGCACGGCGAATCGGGGCTGGCGGTGGCGGCAAACGGCACGCAGGAAGTGATGCTGGCGGTGCTCTCCGGCACCCTCGCCAACGCCGTGGTGCTGCTGCCCATCGTGTTCATCGGCGGCTTCGTGCAGACCGTGCTGCGGCCGCTGTCGGTGAGCCTGATGGTGGCGCTGGCAGCCTCGTTCATCGTCGCGGTCACCATCATTCCGCTGCTCACGCCCTGGCTGCTCAAGCCCGGCGCGCGCGATCCGCTACGCAAGCCGCTGTCCTACTTCGACCGCTGGGTCATCCAACCGCTCAAGCGCTTTTATGCCGCCACGGTGGGCTGGGCACTGGAACACCCCAAGCGCGTGCTGTTCATTGCTCTGGTGCTCACGGTCGTTTCGCTGCGGCAGTTGCCGGTGGTCGGCCGCGAACTCATGCCGCTGATGGACTCCGGCATTAGCCAGATCAGCTTCGAGGCGCAGCCCGACACGGACGCCGCCCAGATGCAGCACATCGCCCAGCAGGTTGACGCCGCGATTCGCGCCTCGGTCAAACCGGACTGGCTGCTTTCCACTTCCACCGTGGTCGGCGCCGAGCCGCAGGACAAATCCTTCGGTGCAGCGCGCATTTTCTCGCAGGGCATGACCACGGTGAATCTGGTCGACCGTTTCCATCGCGATGAGACCATTTTCCAGATCAACAAGGTCATTCAAGACAAGGTGCGCGCCATTCCCGGCGTGATCGACGCCAACGCCGTGGTCTATGGCGCCACGCCCTTGTCGTCGATTCGCGGCACGGTGGACTTGATGGTCAGCGGCCCCGACTGGCGGGTGCTCGACCAGATCGCCGGCGAGATCGAGCAGCGGCTGGCCAAGGTCGGCGGGCTGACCGGCTTCGAGCGCTCCTGGCAGGGCGATTCCAAACGGCTGCAGCTCGACGTGGACGCGGCCAGGGCGTCGAACTACGGCCTGACGCCCGGCGCCATCGCCCAGCAGGTCGCCGCGCAGGTCAACGGCATCCCCGGCGGCAGCCTGCGGGTCGAAGGCGAAAACAGCATTCCGGTGTGGGTACGGCTGCGGGCGGACGAACGCTCCAGTCCGGCGGCGATTGCGGCGCTCAACCTCACCACGCCGAATGGTGCCATCGTGCCGCTGGCGCAGGTGGCCACGGTCAAGACCGTTTATGCGCCCACGTCTTATACCCACCAGAACCTGGTGCGCACAGTGGATGTGATCGGTTACCGTCGCAACATCGCGGTGACCGCACTCGACCAGCATGTGACCGAAGCGCTCAAGGGCCTGCAACTGCCGCGCGGCTACACGATCTCGGACGAAGGTGAAATGAAGGAAATGAACGAATCCTTCACCCGGCTGGGGCAGTCGCTGGCTTTCGGCATCGTTCTGCTGGCCGTGGTGCTGGTGATTGCGTTCCGCTCGTTTATCACGCCGATCGCCATTCTGGTCACCCTGCCGCTGTCGGTGATCGGCGCGGCCTGGGCCATGCTCATTGCCGACAAGCACGGCTGTATGCCCTCCTTCATGGGGCTCATTCTGCTCATGGGCATCATCGTCAAGAACGGCATCCTGCTGGTTGACTTCGCGCAGGAGGCGCTGGGCCGGGGTGTGCCGCTCAAGCAGGCCATTTTGCAGGCGGTCGATCTGCGCACCCGCCCGATTCTGATGACCGCCGCTGCCGCCGCCGTGGGCATGGTCCCTGTGGCCTTCGAATGGGCGGTGGGGCTGGAACGGCTGTCGCCGCTGGCCGTGGTGGCCATCGGCGGGCTGATCGTCGGCACCTTCCTCACCCTGCTGATCGTGCCAGTGCTGCTGTTCCTGCTACTCAAACACCGTTACCCCGAGGGCAACACCACACCGGCCGCCCCGAGCGCCTGATGACCTGACCACAAGGAACTATTTATGACTACCTCAAAATCCCATGTCGTCATACTCGGCGGCAATTTCGCCGGACTTGCCAGCGCGCAGAAAATCCGTGAATACGCGGGCGACAGCGTCGATATCACCCTGATCGACCGCAAGGACTATCTGCTGTTCGTGCCCAACGTCCCCACCGACGTGATGGAAAACCGCGATCCGGCCAAGCGCCAGCGCCTGCAACTGCGCCCGGCGCTGGCATCGGATGACATCGCCTTCGTGCAGGGCATCGTCAAGCGTGTGGACATCGACCGGCGCTCCGTTGATTTTTTGCCCTTCGAGCGTCCCGGCGCCGAATGCGAAGTGCTGCACTACGACTACCTCGTCATCGCCCTGGGTGCACACCTCGCTTATGACCGAATCCCCGGTTTTGCCGAACACGGCCACACTGTGTCCGATCTGTTCCACGGCGAGCGTTTGCGCCAATACCTGCATGAAGGCGGCTATCAAGGCGGGCCCATCGTGATCGGCTCGGCGCATTTCCACCAGGGCAACGGCGCCGAAGGCCTTGCGCCCTATCCTGGCGGCAGCATCCCCTATGCGCACGCAGCCTGCGAGGGCCCGATCATGGAGCTGACGACGGCGCTGGCGAGTTGGCTCACCACCTCGCGCAAGGGCAAGCCGGACAAGATCACGGTGTTCACGCCCGAAGAGGAGTTGATCGCGGCGGATGCCGGTGAGAACAATGTGCGGCACTTCCTCAAGTTGATCGATGGCATGGGCATCCACTACCGCAAGAACATGCCCGATATCGCCAGGCTCACCGCCGAGGGCGTGGAGTTCCAGGGCGGGGAGACGATCGAGGCCGAACTCAAGATGATCCTGCCCGACTGGGTCGCGCATGAATGCCTGCGCGACCTGCCGATCTGCGACAGCATGGGCTTCATCAAGACCAATCTGCTGATGCGCAATCCCGAGCACCCGGAAATCTTCGCGGCCGGCGACTGCGCGGCGGTGACCATGCCGAAGATCGGCGGCATCGGCCACCAGGAAGCCGAGATCGTCGGGCGGCAGATCGCGCTGGACATGGGCCGCATGGATGCCGAAGAGGCGAACCAGCCGCTGCAGCCCGTCACCTTCTGCATCGGCGACATGGGAGAGAGCAAGGCGTTCTATGTGCGCGCCAACACCTGGTTCGGCGGCCAGGACGAGGTGCTGAAGATGGGGCGTATTCCCTATCGGCTCAAGATGCGCTACCGCGACCTGTTCTTCCTGACCAACGGCAAAATTCCTGGTTTCGGTCTGGAACTCGCGCAGTTCACAGCGGAAAAGGTGTTCTGACGATTCCATCTTTGGACGATCGCCCCATCAACCCAGCAGAGGCACACCTTGAAACGCAAATCCATCACAACATCTCTTGTCGCCGCCAGTCTGCTTGCCTGCGCATCAATTGCGCACGCTACCGATCTTTCCCTGCTTTGGGGTGCGGACAAGGGCTATCACAACAGCACACTTGCACTGGAGTCCGCGCCGCTGTGGAGCCACGCATTGGCCAACAGCCGCCTGGATCTCACGGCCGAGGCGTCGCTGGGTTATGCGCAGGGGCCGTCGGGCACGCCGGGGGCGTCGCTGTGGCATGTGGGGCTCACGCCGTTTTTGCACTGGTGGTTCGCCCCGGACACGGCGATGGAGTTCGGCATCGGCGCCAACGTGTTTTCCGGCACCTATATCGGCAGCAAGCGCATTTCCACCGCCTACCAGTTCGGTGACTCGCTGGGCGTGATGCACCGCTTTGCTCAGAGCCCCTGGCTGCTGGGTTTGCGCTTCACGCACTATTCCAACGCCGACATCAAGCGCCCCAACCCCGGTCAGGATTACTTCCAGCTGCGACTGGGCTACACGTTCTGACAGATCCGTGCCAGATGTTCAATCCTCTCGATGAACCCGCACAAGCGCCGATAGACCCGAACAAACGCGACTTGCTGTTACGCCTGTCGGCCTTGATTTCGCTTTCTTGCGCGCCCGCCTTGACGAACGCGCAGGCCACTGACTCACCCCGATCCGAGGAGCCTACTGCCATGCCCCTGTCCCAATCCTTTGCCGCCTACCTTCGCCGCTTCGATTACGCCGAGCGCCAGGCGATGAAAATCGGCGTGGCCGAAGCCCTCGACCTGTACGCCACGGGCAAGGCGCAACTCGTCGATATCCGCTTCGCCGAGGAATATGCCGCCTGGCATCTCGGCTTCGGCCTGCACATTCCGCTCGACGCGCTGCCTGATCGCCTGCACGAACTCGACCGCAGCAAGCTCATCATCACCCTCTGCCCGCATTACGACCGGGCCGAGATCGCGCGCCTGTTCCTCACGCTGGAGGGTTTTCAGTCGCGTTATCTCAATGAGGGCATGCTCGGACTGGTCGATGCCCTGCGCGGCGACAAGGCGCGCGATCTGATGCGCCGACTGTCTGGGCAGTCATGAAGCGCCGCGCCCGCGCCTTCATCCCCCCGATTTTCGCCACGCGAGCATTGCCATGAGTGCCCTCATCCTGCATGACGCCTTGTACTTCGCGCTGACGCTGGTGCTGTCCACCCTGTTTGCCATGGGCGGCGTGGGGGCTGCGGTCGCTTTGGTGCCCACCTTCGGCATGCTGGGCATGGCGCTCGATCTGGCCAAGGCCATCGGGCTGTTCGTCAATTCGGTCTCGACCATGTCCGCCTCGGTGATGAACGCGGCCCGCGGCGTACTCGACATCCGCTTTGCGCTGCCTCTGGCCGTCTCGATGATGATTGCCACTCCGCTCGGAGCCTGGATGAGCCGAGACGTGCCGCAACACGTCATCGAGTGGGTGCTGGCCGGGTTCATGATCGTCAGCGCCGCTTTGCTGTTGTTTTTCAAGCGCCAGCCCAAGGCGGCGTACGACCGGGTCTGGGTGCTGATCGCGCTCGGCGTCGGCGTGGGCTGGGTGTCCGGGCTGATCGGCGTGGGCGGGGGTTCGCCCATTCTCGCAGTGTTGGTGCTGCTGGGGTTTGACGCCAAAAAGGCCGCCTACGCGGTGAGTTTTTCCATTCCCTTTGCGACACTGGGCGGGTTTTTCACCTATCTGAGTTTTGCCAATATGGACTGGTCGCTGCTCGCTGTGGTGAGCGTGGCTGCCGCCTTGGGCGGGGTGATCGGCGGGCGCATCATGACTTACCGCCTGTCGTCCAGCGGGGTGAAAAAACTCATCGCCGGTTTGTTGCTGATTCTTGCGGCCAAAATGATTTGGAACCTCTTGCGATGACCTCCTTGCAACCGCTCAAAAAACAAGCCCGCCATGCCGCGGACTCCAGGTTGCAGCTCATCCCGGTGTTGCCTTTCATCATTCCGTTGATGCTCGCCCCGCTGTTGCTGGCGTGGGGGTGGAAAGAGCAATATCCCGCGCATTTCGCCACCCATCGTGAAGACATTCTGTTTGGATTTTTGATCTACATCGTGATCGTGCGGTTTTTCCTGCTTGATCTGATGTTGTTCTATGTCTCGCGCAAACGGCGCTCGATGCATCTGGATCTGCTCAACATCGTCTTTCTCTATCTTGAGATCACGGCGGTCACGCTGCTTTATTTCGCGCTGTTGTACGAACTGTTCGGCGTGTTCGATCTGTTCCGCTACAACGGCGCGGAAGAAGTGCAACACATGCTGCTCATGCAGCCGCACAGCCTGCGCGTGGCGCTCTACATCTCGATGGAGCTGTTCACCACCCTGGGCTTGGGCGACTGGATTCCGCGCACCCTCAACGCCATGCTCGCAGCCGGAATCGAGTCGCTGCTCGGTTTCGTCCAGGGCGGGGTGTTTTTCGCCGTGCTGATCTACGCCCATCAGGATCGCGGGGCGTCGGCGAAGTGAGTCCGCGCAGCAGATCGGCCTTGCTGTGCAGACGCGCCTAATACATTCAATTACACCTGTCGATATCACGCAAAGGAATCTTTTGATGTAACACAAATTTATCAATTTCTTCGTGGCCTACCTTGACTCCATCCCTATTGGGAACCATGAGGATCGCCATGAATGCATCACCACAATTTGAAGACCCTGCGGCCAAAGGCCGCCGAAACTTTCTCGGCAGAGCGCTCGGCGTCGCGGCGGCAACGGTCGGCGCTGCAGCCGCCGCAACGGTCGGCGCCGACGCCGCCGAAGTCAAACAGCCCGGCGACGACGCCTTCGGTGACACGCCCGAGGCGCTCACGCCGGCCGGCACCGATTACGAGCTCGCGCACGACCGTTCCGTTTACGCCTACACCACCAAAGACGGCAACCTGGCCAAGGAAGGATTCGAGGGCAAACGCTGGGGCATGTTGATCGATCTGCGCAAGTGCATCGGCTGCCAAGCCTGTACCGCCGCCTGCAAGTTCGAAAACAATATTCCCACCGGGGTGTTCCGCACTTGGGTGCCCGACGTCGAGCTCGGCGTCTATCCGGATACCAAGCGCGCTTTTTTGCCGCGTTTGTGCAACCACTGCGAACGGCCCTCTTGCATCGAGGTCTGCCCGGCTGGCGCGACCTGGCAGCGCAAGGACGGCATCGTCGAGATCGACTACGACCTGTGCTGGGGGTGCGGCGCCTGTGTCAACGCCTGTCCGTATGACGCGCGCTTCATCAATCCGATCACCAAGACCGCCGACAAGTGCACTTTCTGCTCGCAGCGCGTGGATCAAGGTCTGCTGCCGGCCTGCGTGGAAACCTGCGTGGGGGGCGCGCGCCAATTCGGAGATCTCAACGACCCGAACGACCCCATGACCAAGCAGGTGCTCAGCGAAGCCATCCAGCAACTCAAACCCGGTACCGGCAACGAGCCGCGGGTCTTCTACATCGGGCTGACCACCGAGCTGCAGAACAACCCACCCGGCATCCCGACGCTGTGGTCCAAGGAGCAACAGGACATCGACCGCAACGACCACGACTGGGATATCGCCACTGGCAAGGAGGCCGATCATGTCTAACCCGCTCGTCACCCCGCAATTCGTGCCGCCTCTGCGCCATTTCAACGAGTTGTACAACGTCGTCCATGACCGGCCGTTTTCCATTCTGTTCGCCAACTATTCGTGGGCGCTTGGCGTGGCCGGAGCGCTCGCGCTGATCTGGGCCATCAACGCCTGGCGCGGACGCACCGACACGGTGGAGCACCGCTTCACCATGCCGCTGGTGGTCGCGCTCATCCTCGGCGGTTTCGTCAATGTGCTGGCCGAAGTGCAGCAGCCTGGCCGACTGATCTTCGGCTACTTTCTCGGCTGGTATAACTGGGACACGGCGATCATCAAGTACGGCATCATCCTGCTGCCCCTCTTTCTGGTGCTGGGCTGGTGGCTGAGTTTTCAGTCCATTCCCCGCGCGCGACTGGAAGCTGAAATCGAGCCGCTCAGCGCAGGGTGGCGCAAGCTGGCTGATTTCTTTTCGCTATGGAGTCGGCATTACAGCGTGTTCGAGTCGCGCTGGTTCAAGCCGACACTGGTGCTCACTGTGTTTCTGGGCCTGTTCGCGCCGCTGTATTCGGCGGTGTTTCTGATGAACGAACATGGCGTGCCGGTCTGGAATTCGCCAGCCGCTGCCCTATTGTTCCTCGCCAGTGCGATTGCGGTGGCGGCGCTAGCGGAAATGGCGTTGATCCCCCTGCTCGCCTGGCTGGTCACGGCCACGCGTCCGCAGGCGCAAAGCGGCCACCGCACGACGGCTGCAGTCGCGCTGGGCGTCTGCCTGGTCACTTGGTATGGCTGGATGTGGTGGCTCGGACGCTTCGGCACGATCGAGGAATTGCGCGCGGCCAATCTCTTCATGGGGCCCTACGCAACGCAGATCACCTGGAACTGGACCTTCATCGGCCTGCTCGTTCCCTTGGCGCTGCTCCTGCTGCCCAGCGGCCGCAGCTATGGCGCGCAGTGGATCGCGCTGTTCGCTGCGACCTGGGGTTCATACGCGGCGCGCATCGGCGTCGTCCTCGGCGGTGAAGCAATCAACCGCAGCGGTGCGGGCTATTACCTCTTTCATCTGAACTTCGAAGAGCTTTGGTACACGGGGGTCAGCGTGCTGCTGTTCCTCGGCATCCTGGCTGCGCTGCTCGCAGCAATGCCGCGCGATACCCAATCGGCTCCTTTTAGTGTTGCCAATAAGGCTTGACATCATGGACATCTCACGTCGTGGACTTCTCACCTTGGGCGCCGTTGCGGGCCTCGGGGCTGGCACTCTCGGTTTTTCCAAACGCCTGGTCGATCTGATCCCGCTGCATCAACGCGGCCGCAAGGCGCTGCATCCGGTGTATGGCAATTCCAATACCCCGGAATGGCTGCGCGATACCGCCAGCGGCAAACTCGTTCCCAATCCGCAGTGGACGCTGCATCACACCGTGGATCTGCAATGCCACAGTGAATGCGGCCTACGGGTGAAAATCGACCGCAAGACCGGGCGCATCCAGCGCATCATCGGCAACCCCTACCACCCCAATACCCTGAGCGAATACACCGCCGTCACCACCCCGCTAATCGATACGGCGGCGCTGCCCGGAACCGTGTGCGCCCGGGGCAATACTGGCATTCAGTCCACCTACGACCCTTACCGCGTGCTGGTTCCCCTCAAGCGGGTCGGGCCGCGCGGCAGCGGCCAATGGAAGCCGATCTCCTGGGACACGCTGCTCACCGAAGTCACCGAAGGCGGCAAGATTTTCGCCGACACCTCCGATCCGGCAAGCAAGGATCTTGAGGTGCTGGGCTTCCGCGGCTTGTATGCGAAGCGTAAGGAACTGATGGATCCGGACGCGCCTGAATTTGGCATGCGTACCAATGGCTTCGTGCTGCAGGGCGGTCGCCTGGTGGGTACGCGCATGACGTTCGCGCAAAGATTCGGTAGCACCTTCGGCAGCGTCAACGTGTTCGACCACGTCAATGAATGCGAACTGTCGCACCACATCGCGCATCAGCATGTGTTTTCGGGCATCAACATGACCCAGCCCGATGTGCGCGAGGCCAAGTTCATCATCTACTGGGGGACGCAGCCCGGAGATGCCAACTTTCCCATGCAGACGCAGGGCAAATACGTCGCCGAGGCGCGGGCCAAACCCGACGGGCTGAAGTACGTGGTCGTCGACCCCAAGCTCAGCCGCGGCGGCGTGATCGGCGACCGCGCGAGCTGGCTGCCGATCAAACCCAGCACCGACGGCGCGCTGGCACTGGGCATGATCCGCTGGATCATCGACAACCAGCGCTACAACGCCCCTTATTTGTCTTACCCCACATTGGCAGCGGCGCAGGCAGCGGGCGAGCTCTCGCATACCGACGCCACGCACCTGGTGATCGTCGATCCCAAGCATCCGCAGGCACGACGGTTTCTCACCGCGGAAGTCGCCGGTCTGGGCAAGGCGCAGGCCAGCGGCGAAGACGACCGCGTGGTCATCGACGCTGCTACTGGCAAACCAGCGCAGGCGGCCGGGGTCAAAGCCGCGCAAATCGACTTTGCTGGCGAGGTGAATGGCGTTACGGTGAAAACCGCATTCCGCCTGCTCACGGAGGCCGCCAGGGAGCACACCATCGAGCAGTATGCGCAGATTTGCGGCATCGAACCAGCACGCATCATCGAAGTGGCGCGCGAATTCACCAGCCATGGCAGGCAAGTGGCCAGCACCATGTACCGCGGCGTGGTCAAACATCCCAATGGGTATTACAACGGGGTGGCGGTTCTGATGCTCAATCTGCTTGTTGGCAATATGAACTGGACAGGCGGGCTTACCGCTGGCGGCGGCGGGTATCCGGTCAACAAAGGGCGCTATGACCTGACCAGCGTTCCCGAAGCAGAGGGCCTCGCCAAGGGCGTGATCATCAACCGCGAAAAGTTTCACTACGAGGACACCAGCGAGTACAAGGCCAAGATCGCCGCGGGCAAGAATCCCTATCCACCCAAGCGCCCTTGGTTTCCACTGAGCTTCGCGATGTACACGGAAACCCTGCCGTCAGCGGTGCAGCGTTATCCGTATGGCGTGGACATCCTGATGTGGCAGAAAGCCACTCCGCTGTACAGCGTGCCAGGCCAGGGCAACCCGGAGTTTCTGGCCGCGATCAAGGACCCGAAAAACATTCCGCTGATCATTGCCTCCGAGATCGTCGTTGGGGACTCGAGCATGTTTGCCGACTACATCGTCCCCGACGTGTCGCATCTGGAAAGCTATGACTTGGTGGACACTTTTCCGACGACCTTGACCAAGGGGACGGGCGTGCGCTGGCCAGCAGTGAGCCTCACCTCCAAAACGCCCGACGGCCGACATGTATGCATGGAGGAATTCCTCATCGACGTGGCCAAGCGCATCGGCATGCCAGGCTACGGCGACAAAGGCATCCCTGACGCGCAGGGCAAGCTCTGGCCCTTCCATCGACGCGAAGATTTTTATCTCAAGGCAGTTGCCAATCTGGTCGCCGCTAAGGGCGTGGAGGGCGTGGAGGGCGATGAGGTGCCTGCTGCGAGCGCGCAGGAGATCGCGGTCACCGCTCTGGGCGACTATCACCAGAAATTTGCCGCGGCGCTCAAACCGGAGGAATGGCCTACGGTCATGGGCTGTCTGGTGCGCGGTGGGCGCTTCCAGCCGCACACAGGCGCACGCAAGGGTGACCAGCTCGCCTACCAGTACACCAAGCGCCTGCACTTCTACGCGGAGAAAACGGGCACCACGCGCAACAGCATGAATGGCCAGTTTTTCCATGGCACAACGCGCTGGGTCGAGCCCATGACGGCTTTAGGCAAGCATCTCGACCAGCTCGATGATCCGAAGGACTGGCCGATGACCATCATCACCATGAAAGGCGCGCTGCAATCGCACTCGCGGCTGGTCTCGAACTACACCTTGCGCGAAATCAATCCGAGCAACGGTGTCCACATGGCTGCTGCAGACGCCAAACGTCTGGGCATTGCCGATGGAGACTGGATCTGGGTGGTCACGCCTGAAGGCAAGCGCAAAGGCCGTGCCGTCGTGCTCGAAGGCATCCGTCCAGGCGTGATCCTGTTCGAAGTCGGCTATGGGCACTGGGGCTATGGCGCGAGCAACTATCAGGTCGATGGCAAGCGCGTCATGGGTGACGCGGTGCGCCGCGCCGGCATCCACCTCAATCCCATCATGCGACGTGACCCCGATGTGTGGCAGATGCCGCTGATGGATCTCACCGGCGGCAGCGTGGTGTTCTACAACACCAAGGCGCGCTTGGAGAAGGAGACGGCGCGTGTCTGAGCCCACCCATCCATACCGCGATCTGGCCCGGCTGGCCGCAGCGGCCTCGCGGCTGCTGCTCAATCCGCCGGATCGTGACACCCTGGCCGCACTGGAGTCCGACGCCGGTGTCACGCTCGATGCGGCGCAGGCGCGGCAAGATTTTTACGACCATCTGTGCATCGCCCAGTCGGGCTGTTTTCTGCCGCCGGTGGCGCATGTGCTGGCCCAGGCGCGCCAGACCGATGCCTTCTGGCATTTCGCCACGCCACGGCACGACGGCGGCGACGCCCTCATGCCCTGGTATGACGCCGCTGGTTTCGACCCGTCGTCCTTGCCCGCGGACCCCTTTCTCTCCGGCAGCAACCGCCCGCTCGATCACGTCGGGGTGCTGCTAGCTTTTCTGTCCATGCTGCTCGACGCCGCCCAAGACGACGAAGCCGACCGAATATTGATCGGCGAATTCCTCGGGGAACATCTCCAGCCCTGGGCCGACACCTTCGCACACCTGCTGTCGTGTTCGGCCAGCCCCTACATCGCCCTGCTGGGATCGATGTTGGGCGATTTGTTCACCACGGTTCGCGCGGCCATCGTCCCCATAGCCCCCGCGGCAATAGGCGCCAGGCCCAAGGTCATTCCCATTCAGCCTGGCATTGGGTCCTGAACGGCCTGTCCGCAGACCATGCCGCAAAGCGAATTGGCCAAGGTATTGTTCAAGTGATAGAGAACATAGTTGCCGCTGCGCTCACACCGCACGATGTTGGCGCGACGCAGCAGACGCAAGTGGCCTGACACATTGGCCTGGGAGCACTGGGAAGCACGGGCCAGATCGCGCACGGTGTGATCGGCCTGGCTGAGTGCACAGACCATGCGCAGGCGCGTGGGACACGACAGCGCCGCAAACAGATCAGCCGCGCCCTGAAAGACGACCTGGATAAGATCGGTTTCATGCTCCACGTCTTCTCTGGCCGCAGTGGCCGGAAAAAATCGGGGTTCGATGCCGGATTTGAGAAGCGGGCTCGTGTTCATAACAAGTTGACGAAATCTGCAGCAGTCGGCCGCACCCGGCTGGCCTTGGCCTTGAGCACCGTGCCGATGACAATGAAACAAACGGCCTTTTCATGGGAAGACAGGCCGAATAGGGTACGCAGCGCCACCGCATCCATCGCCTGACCGCTCACCAGTCCCGCGCCGAAACCCTGCGCCTGCGCCATCAGCAGCATGTTTTGCAGGGCGCAGCCCAGCGACACCAAGCGCTCGGTCGCGGGGATTTCCGCGTGATCATCACCTTCAAGGCGCGAAACGGCCAGCGCAAGAAACGGCGCGCGCGCCGCCTTGGCGCGGGCGTCTTCGCGTTGCATCTGGGTGGCTGCGGGGTCGCGTTCGAGCAGCGCCTGCTCGAACGCCGCACCGAGCTCATCTCGCGCCGCATCGCTCACCTGGATGAAGCGCCAGGGCAGGATGAGACCGTGATCGGGCGCCTGCGCCGCAGCCTTCCATAACTGGTCGATCTGCTTCGGCGTCGGGCCAGGGGCGACCAGGCGTTTGGGCGAAACCTGTTGTCTGCGGCTGACGAGCTCGCAGACGAGTTCGGCGGCTTCGATTTGTTCGGCAAGAGTCATGGATACGCTCGTGATATGCAGTGCCTGCAACATCCGCCGGCTGCGGTTGCGGCAAGCGGATTTGCGCAAGAATCGGAGTCCCTGGAAACGGAGTCACTTCAGGCTCAGAATCCATTCGACGAGCTGCTTGGCCTGGGCGGGTGTCACATCGGTGTTCGCCGGCATCGGCACTTGTCCCCAGGTGCCGACGTGACCGTGCAGCACGGCGTTGACCAGCATATTCACCGCTCCGGGCTTGCTCGCGTATTTCTCAGCCACAGCCTTGTAGGCAGGGCCCACGATTTTCGCGTCGACCGCGTGGCAGGCCAAGCAGTTTTTCTGCTTGGCCAGCGCCATCATGTCGGGGGCGGCCCAAGCCTGGGTGGCAAAGGCGCTCATCAGCAAAACGAACATCAGCTTTTTCATGGCAAAAACCTCTTTATTGAAGTCGTGTTTCAGGGAAGAACGGAAAGGAAGGTCTGGGTGGCTTGTGATGGTTGCACCTCCTGTTGTTCAGTGTGACGGCGATGCGGTTAAAGAAAAAACAGGCTCCATCCGAAGCCTGGTCGAGACGCCGCTTGAGGAGGAAAGCGGTTTCCCCGCTGGCCGTCGCCGACCTTTGGGGAAGACGCTCGAAAACAAAGTGGCTGCTCAACTTTCGTACAGGCGGCTCTTGGTGGACACCGTTCGATGCCAGTCCGGCATGGAGCCGATGCGCCGGATATTGGCCCACGATCCTTTGTAGTAGGGCAGGAAGTGCGCATCTGTCGCCGTACTGGTGACAGAGCCTTGCACGCCCTTCGGCGCGCCGAAGACCATGAAGGTGCTCCCCGTCTTGAGTGTGGCTTCGGGGTACGCCATGGCCGTCGTGGCACCGTTGTCGTTGTACACCTCGACGATGTCGGTCGCCTTGATGCCCAAGCCAGCCATATCCGACGGGTTCATCTGGATGACCGCCACCGGATAGCGATCGGTGATGAACTTGTCATACTGGTTGTTGAACCACGACTGCCAGACCTCGTTCAGGCGTCCGTTGTTGATAAAGAACTTGAACTTGGCCTTTTGCTCAGCCGCCGGCTTGAGCATGCCCTGCCACTTGGCTGCGAATACCTTGGCCTTGCCGCTCTTGGTACCGAATTTGTTGTCGGTGTAGAGCATGTCGGTGCCGATCATCTTGTCGCCCTGCACCGACTTCACCGGCAACTGCACGCCATTGTTGCCCGCCTTGCGCAACAGGTCGTAGGTGACAAGGTGGCCCGTGTCGCCGCCCTGGCTGTCGATCTCACCCGCACCCGGTTGGCCTGCGCGCCGGAAGCCGTCGTTGAAGGCATCTTCCTCGGTGGCCCACTCGAATCCCTCGAAGCGCTTGGCCATTTTGGCATTGCCTTCCTTCTCGTACATCACCTTGATGGTGTTGGCGATGCGCGCGGCAATCAGGCAGTCGGGGATGGCCTCTCCGGGGGGATCGATGAATTTTTCGCTCAGGCGCATGCGGCGCTCGCCGTTCATCGACGTGAGGTTCATCTCGCCCGAGACTGCAGCGGGGAACATCACATGCGCGGCCTCGGCCAGCATGGTCGGGTAGATGTTCATCATGCCAACAAACAGACCGCCTTTTTGCGTCGCGGCGTAGATCACGTCGACCATTTCTTTCGGCGTGGCCCCGCGCGCGTTCGCCATGGCCTTGCGCACGATCTGGCTGCGGCGAATCACCGCTTCGCGCAGCGCCTGGGCGTTGTTGGTGGTCTGGAAGCTGTTGCACGCCCAGTAGGTCATCATCTTGCCCTTGCCGTTGATCAGGTAGTCGTCCACCTCGATCAGCTTGTCGTGCATGGGAATGGGGAAGCTGGCTGCCGGATAGCGGTGCGCTGGTTCCGGATAGCCGGGGCGGCAATAACCTTCCTGGTGACCACCCATGCGCACCCAGCCGGTGCCGCGGCGGCCGACGTTGTGCGTGGCCACGACCACCGCACCCATGGCCTGCTCGGTCACATAGTTGTTGTTGCCCCAGATGATGCCCTTTTCGAAGGCGTGCATGGTACGGGGCAGCTTGCCGGGCGCCTTGGGCTTGTAGCTCCACTCGGCGGCCTGCTTGATCTGCGCGACCGGCAGGCCGGTGATGCGGCTGCATTCGTCGAGCGACATGCGATTGGCCTTGACGGCGGCCTCGAAGCCTTCGGTGTGCTGGGCAATGAAGTCCTTGTCGATCCAGCCCTGATCAACGATGTAAGTGAGCATGCCGTTCCACAGCGCGCCATCTGCGCCCGGGTTGATCGCCAGATGCAAGACCTGATCCTTGGCGATGCTTTCACTGATGGAAATCGACGGCGTGCGGCGCGGATCGACAAAAATGAACTTGCCAGCGGCCACCGGCTCGTTGGGAAACATCTTTTTCTTCTTGTCGAGCGTCGCGCCCTGCAGATTAGGCAGCCAGTGCACGAGGAAGTAGTTGGTCTGGTTCTCGTAGGGGTTGTTGCCGTTGGACCAGATCACATCGGCCAGTTCGGCGTCTTCGTAGCTGTTGTTCAACTCGAAAATGCCCATGTCCCGATTGCCAAAGCATTCGGAGTTGTACGCTGGGCGGTTGTGGATGCGGCAGGTCGGCGTCTGGATCGCCGAGAACACGAGCTTGCCGGTTCCCCAGGTGTTTTCGAATCCGCCGCCGGAGCCGCCGTGGTCGAACATGGCCACGGCAATGGCATCAGGGCCCTCCTTGTCCAGAATCTTTTTGACCATGCCGCCGTAGATCTGCAAGGCATAGGCCCAGGAGGTGTCGAGCCACTCGCCGCCCTGATACACGCGAGGATGCAGCAGCCGTTCGCGGGTGATGCGGTCCGCGTTATAGAAATAGGAAGCCATCTTGCCTCCCCTGGTGGAGCTTTGGCCCTGATTAACCACGCATTCCTTGTCCGGCACGATCATGATGTTGTAGCGCTTGCCGTCCTTGCCGGTCAGCACATTGGTCATGGCCGGAGTCATGATGGTCGAGAACGGCGGGAGCTGCTTGCGAAAATCTAGCCCCAGCGCGTTCTGGTTAGGCGCGCGTCCGCCTTCTTGGTCGGCGTCCCATTTGAAGGCGTGATAGCCGCAGCCGACGATACAGAACTGGCAGGTGAGATTGGTTTTTTGCGCATCGACGGGAGGAAGTGCGACGCGGTCTTTGAATTGCGACATGGTGAAGTCTCCTTGATCGGTTTACAGCACGTTGGCCTGACGGCCGTAGATCAATCCCGTGACAGCAACGGCGTGAACTGTGTCGCTGCCGGCGTCGTAGCTGAGCTGGATCTGCGGCAAGTCTTCGGTAGCCTGACCGCAAATCATCTGGCCCGATTTTTCAGGGTCGAACATGCTGTAGTGGCAAGGGCACTTGAAGCTGCGCGTCTTGGCGTCGTACATCAGCGGGCAGCCCATGTGGGTACACAGGCTGCTGTAGGCAACGATGTCGCCATCGGGCCCCACGCCACCGGCCACGCGCTGGCCCATCTTGATGGCCACACAGGGCGAGCCCGCATCGGGGTAATTGAAGGGCACCGGGGTGTTGGGCTGCATGGCCTTGGCCTTGCCCACGGCGGCTTTCGGGTAAGGCAGCACGGCCATGCCCGCCGCAGCGCGAATGGCCGCAGCGTCCGACTCTGCCGCCATTGCGGGCCCAACCGGGCTGACGGCGGCGCCTACGCCTGCTACGCTGGTTCCGGCTACTTTCAGAAAGATGCGGCGCGATACCTTCTCAGTCATGATGTCTCCTCTTGCTGTTGTTACGCACTTGCGCACCGCTTTCTGTTGCAAGGGATGTGCCCATCAATCCTTCGACCAACGCCCAAGCGATTTCTTCATGGGGTTCAAAGACTTGCGCAACGGGTTCGATTTTCTGACGGCCTCCCCGCGTTACGCGGACGTAACGTCTCGGGCGATTTCCTGTTTCGTTGACGTGACACCCTGAACCATGAACCGCCGCGATCTCCTTGGTTTTTCAGCCTCGCTGGCCCTTTCCAGCTTGCCCTTGCGCGCCCAAACGCTACCCCGGGGCGCCGCTTTTCGCTTCGGCGTCACCGATGTGTTTCTGCACGATGGCGCCATTCATCTCTGGCAGGACTATTTGCAAAACCAGCTGGGCATGCCGGTGCAGATCCTGCAGAAATCGAGCTATCAAGAGGCCTTGGAGGCGCTACGTTCGGATGAAATGGAGGCCGCCTGGATCTGCGGCTTCCCTTATGTCGTCGCCAGGGGTTTTGTCCGCTTGTGCGCGCAGCCGGGCTGGCATGGGCAGCCTTGGTATCGCAGCTATCTCATCACCGGCGCGGCGCGCACGCAGGCCCATTCCATCGTCGATTTGCGTGGCGATGTGTTCGCTTTCGACGATCCTCTGTCGAACTCGGGTTATCTCGTGCCGGTGGTGGCCCTGCGCGCGCTCGGACAAACACCACAGAGCTTTTTCCGCCGCACGTTCTATACCTACTCCTTGCATAAGGTGGTGGAGGCAGTCGGCAGCGGTCTCGCCGATTCAGGAACCGTCGACGGATACATCTGGGAAGTGCTCATGAAGCGTCAGTCGCAGGCTGCGCTCAAGACGCGCATCGTCGCCAAATCCCGGCACTATGGGTTTCCGCCCGTCGTCACGCGCAAAAATCTCGACACGGCGCTTCACACCCGCCTGCAATCTGTCTTGCTCTCGGCCAAGAATGATGTGCAGGGCCGGGGCTTGTTGCGCAGTCTCGATCTCCAGGACTTTCTGTTGCCGCAGGAGAGTTGGTTCGACGGCATTGCTGAACTTGCCAGGGTTCTCGACGGTACGCATTCTCCCATTCCGTTGTCCGCCATCTACGCATCCGCATGAGCGCCGCGCCTCCCGGAGACAGCGAACGCACCGCGACGGCGCCAAAAGCGGTCCGCCTGCGGGTATTGCCTGAGCTGCCGGGGGGGCTGCTGTTGCGCCTGCCGCTGATCGCGGCCACTCTAGTGGCGCTGGCTGCACTGTTGATGGCAGCAGGCTTGGGCTTGCTCACGCGGCAATACCTCATCGAAGATGTCGATGCGGGCGCCTACCAGGCGGTCACCGCCTGGGACAAGAGCCTGCCGATTCTCATCCAGCAGGACAATGTCTGGGGCGCCTATGAGGCGCTCACCTCGGTGACGGGGGATCAAGTCGCCTCACCGCCGCAGGGTGCATCGCTGGCGGTGATTGTTGGCCCCTCAGACCAGGTGTTCGCAAGTTCCGACCCCAAACTGTTCCCCACCGCGCAGGTGCCGGTCTGGACTCCATTGTGGGCGCCAGGCTCTCTGCGGGTGAATTCACCTTTGAGCGTGGCCAGTGCGCATCCGGGATTGTCGCCCCCCATCCAGAGCGGCAATTGGCGCATCTATATCAGCGCACTTCGCGCCGATTCGGGTGCGAGCGTCGGCACATTGGTTTATGCGGTGAGCGATGCGCTGTATCGCCAGCGCTTGACGTCGATGACTTGGTGGGTCGCCAACGTCACCCTGCTGGCGATGGCCGTATTCGCCCCCATCGTTTGGGTATTGACCCGTCGCATGCTGGCTCCGCTTGCGCGCCTGCAGGATGCGATGGCCCGCAGCGACGACGCCACGCGGCGCATCAGCGCCGAGCTTGCCGAGCGCAACGACGAGGTCGGCAGGCTGGCCGCAGCGTTCGGTCGGCTGCTGGAGCAGGCCGAGCGGGCACGCCGCGCCGAAAAACTCGCCGCTGCGGGCGCGCTGGCCGCCGCGACGGCGCACGAAATCAACAACCCGCTCGGCGGGATGCTCAATGCGCTGCGAACGGCAAAGCGCTTTGGTCAGTTTGACGCCACCACCGGCCAAGCGATCGATCTGCTCGACCGCGGCTTGGAGCAACTGCGAAGCATTGCGCAGACGCTACTTGCACAGACCCGGCCGGATGAGCGCGATCTACTCCCCAAGGACTTTACCGATCTGATCGAAATCATTCAGCCCTGCCAGCACGAGCGCGATGTGCAGGTGCAATACCGCATCGATCTGCCCAACGCGCCAATCGCCGTGGCCGCCGGGCCGATGCGTCAGGCTACGCTCAACATCCTGCTCAACGCCTGCCATGCAGCACTGCCGGGATCGGCCATCGAACTCGACGTCGATCTGCACGGTGGCGCTCTGTGTGTGCGGGTACACAACCGGGGAGCCGCACCTCCTGCGGCGCTGCTCGCAGCTGTGGCGCCGACCAGCATCCCGGAGGAATCGGGCTTCGGTCTATGGGAGAGCCGCCGGCTGCTCAGCGACGTCGGAGGCACGCTCAGACTCGGCCATGCCAGTGGCATCACCACTGCGACCATCGACATCCCCTTGAGGCGCCGATAAGCCGAACTGACCTCGGTCTTGCCCAAAGCGTCCAGGATCGCCGCATCGCCCCGAAGAAGAAACCGCGGCGCCGGGGGCAAGGTCTGTCTTTGCTGGCTGAACCGGTTGCGCAAGCTGCTGGTGCGCTGCGAGAAATACTGCTTCATCACCACGAATGGACGTATCGGCATACGATTGGCTTACACAGATCAGGGACAGACCTGGCAAAAAACCCGAGGAGATGACATCTTGACCACCCCGACTGTCTTGGTCGTCGAGGACGATCCCATCATGGGCGAGTCGCTGCAGTTGCGCCTGCGCCTGGAAAACTACAACGTGGACTTGGTGAGCGATCTTTGCGCCGCGCGCAAGGCGCTGCAGACCCGTCTGTATCCGCTGGTGCTCAGCGATATCCGTCTGCCCGACGGCGACGGCGGTAGCCTGCTCGCCACCATGCTGGAGCGCTACGGCGGCTGCTGCCCACCGTTGGTGTTCATGACCGGCTACGGCTCGGTTGAACAGGCCGTTCGCCTCGTGCGCCAAGGAGCCTGGGACTACATTCAGAAGCCCTTCGATCTGGACGCACTGATCCAGCGCATCGGAGAATGGATGCCCCCGGGCACGCATGACGACGACGCATGGTTCGGCATATCGCCAGCGTCGCAGGCGCTGGAGCAGCTGATCGACCGCATTGCATCTCTGGATTTGCCGGTGCTGATTCAGGGTGAATCAGGTACCGGCAAAGAACTGGTGGCGCAGCACATTCGCGCCAGGATTGCGGCGCAGCCGGGAGCCCGACACGATCTTCCGATGGTGGCCATCAACTGCGCGGCGATTCACGAAGGACTGCTCGAATCCGAACTATTCGGCCATGAGGCGGGCGCGTTCACCGGCGCCAATAAACGCCATCATGGCGTCTTTGAGCGGGCCAATGGCGGCGTGTTGTTTCTCGACGAAATCGGCGACATGTCCATGCCGGTACAGGCCAAGTTGCTGCGCGTACTGCAGGACGGACAGGTTTGTCGCCTGGGCAGCGAAAAGGATCTGCATGTCTCGGTACGCCTGATTTGCGCCACGCACAAACGGCTGGACAAGATGGCCGAGACAGGCGCCTTTCGCCGGGATCTGCTGTTTCGCATCAGCGGAGTGCCGATCCACTTGCCGCCGCTGCGCGAGCGCGCGGACGATATCGCCTGGCTGGCGCACCGCCGGGTCCAGACGCTCAACGCCAAGACCGGGCAATCCAAACGGCTCGACCCACGTTTCGTCTCCTGGGCCAAGCTGCAACCCTGGGAGGGCAATGTCCGCGAACTATTTTCCGCGCTCGATCGCGCCTACCATTTTGCCAGCGATTGCTGGGTGCGCTGGGAGCGGTTCGGCATGCCGTGCTCGAACCCAGGATCTTCCACATTTGCCGCTCGCGCTCACAATGTAGCGACGCCCCTGGGCGACTATCTAGCCCGAGCCGAGCGCGAATATCTGACGCAAGTGATGAGTGAGCGAGAAGGCAAGATGGCTGAGACGGCTGAAGTTTTGGGAATCAGCCGAAAGACCCTCTGGGAAAAACTCAGGCGCCACAAAATCGCCACCTGATCGCCTGATGTTGGCGCCAATCGGCATCGGTTCTGCTACACCACTGCGGTCTGAGGTCGCGGCTACCGTCATGGGAAGGAACGATCAGCTCTGTTAATGCGTGATGCCTGAACCACGTCATGCGCAGCTCCTGCAAACCGCCCGTGCAATCAGGCTGACCTGCATCTGTCCCCCATGTCATGCCACTGTGAACTGTCCCATCATGCCATTGTCCTCATGCTCCAGGATGTGGCAGTGGTACATGAAGGGATGGTCTTTGCCAGCGGGCTGATCGAATCGGGCAACCAGGCGGACCGTTTGGTTGCGCCGCACGAGAACGACATCTTTCCAGCCTCGCTCATACTCCGGCGGAGCCACGCCATCGCGAGAGAGAATCTGAAACGACGTGCCATGGACATGGAAGGTATGCGCCATATGGCCCTCGTTCCTCACTTGCCAGACCTCGGTGCTGCCCAGGCGCACGCGCTGATTGATCACCGACATCTCCATGAACTGGTGGTTGATAGAAAACAGTTTTTCCATGCCCACGCCCATACTCATGCCGCCAGGGCCGGTGTTTGCGCCCATGCCCTGATCCCCCGACATGCCCCCCATCGCGCCCATTGCCCCGCCTCCCATGGCGCCCTGCATCCCTTGCATTCCCTGCAAGCTGAACAGTCGCTGGGGCGCGTCGATGCGTAGCGACGGGATGGCCACCAGATGATCAGGAAGCCGCCCCGATTTTCCGGCAGGAGCGCCAACCCGAAGCTGCAGCAGATCGAACCCCTGGCGATCAAATCGATCAGCGTCCATGGGCATGCTGCTCAGCCCTGGAACAACGGAGCCCGAGTCACTGCGCAACACCAGAGTGCTTCCTTGGAGTTTGCGCAAATCCACCAGGATCTCCGCACGCTCCGCTGCTGCGAGAAGCAAACTGCGCCTCTCCACAGGATGAGCCAGAAGTCCGGCATCGCTGGCAACCACATAAAAACTCTGTCCGCTGGCGAAAGCAAAGTTATAGAGGCGCGCATTCGATCCGTTGACCAGACGCAGCCGCACCCATTGCGCAGGAACGTTGACATAGGGCTGTTCACAACCGTTCACCAAAAACCGGTCGCCCTTCATGCCCATGCGGTCCATCATGCTGTTCATATAGCGCAGCGTGCCATCAGCCCCAAAGCGCCGATCTTGCACGATCACGGGAAAGTCATCCACGCCCCAGGTATGCGGCAACCCGAGGGCGCGGTCCACGCCATCATCGACCAGCAGCAGCCCTGCCATACCGGCGTAGACGTGAGGACCTGTCAGCCCATCCGGGTGGGGGTGATACCAAAGCGTGGCACCCGGTTGATCCAGGGTGTAGGCGTAATCCATGGAGTGCCCCGGCGCGATGAGGCTTTGCGGGCCGCCATCCATCGTGCCGGGCACATGGGCGCCGTGCCAATGGGTGGTTGTTGGCTGGTTCAGCGCATTGCGAACCTGGATCCGCACCCGTTTGCCGCGCGGGATGCGCAGCGTCGGGCCCAGATAAGCCCCGTTATAGCCCCAGGTAGGGGTCTGCACACCCGCGAGCAAGGTGCTGGTTCCGGGGGCGATCCGCAATGCATACGCCAGACTACCATCCGCCTGAGCCTGTCCGCCGAGTTGCCCAGGGATGGGCATGGGGCGGGTGAACACGCCGGTCCGCACTGTCGCGCCGCGCTCGGTGTTTGCACCCATACCGGCCATGCCGCCCTGACCCATGCCCGGCATCGACCCCATCATCATGCCGCCCATGCCCTGTGCATGCGTGCGGCCCGCCAACCAGAGAGAGCTGCCCGCCACGGCACCAACAATGATCTGGCGTCGGCTGAGTTTGCCGTCCTTCCAATCGGGCGGCTTGTGGTGATCCGCCGAACCCGGCATGCGGTTCGATTTCGTTGACGTCATGACTTGATCTCCTGTTTCATGCGCTGATAGTCCTCGCGACTGATTTCACCGTTCGCATAGCGCCGGTCAAGCGCCTCACGCGCCGACTCTTGCCTGGAATGCCGGTCCCCGCAATGCGACACGCCGTGTCCTCCTCTGAAAATCATCCAGAGAATCAGACCCAGCACAAGGACTGGAATGATCCACATCCCGAACCAAGGGCCTGCGCCCCAACCCCAATACCCCATCATGATGCGTACTCCTTTGTGTTTGGCGCCGACTGCATGCCGCAGTGCATTGCACGCGCAATCGGCGAGTTGTATCCGTGCGATCGCGCGCGCTCGTCCGGCTCCGGTTTACTGCGCGCCCGCAGGCGCTCCGCGACGGGTTCCGCGCATCGCGCCAAACTGCTGATTCAGTATGGTTTGCTGCGCCGGGCTCAGTTCGGCGTAGAGCGTTTTCATCGCAGCGGTCATGGTCTCCATGCCTGCCACGCGCGCTTGCATCGACTGGGTGCGTTGCTCCATGCGTTCCGGAGCATTGCCCTTTGCCTCAAACAGGGTGGTCCGCATGGACTGCATCGCATCGGACTGCTTCTTGGCTTGTGCCGCAAAGGCGTCCCAAGCAGGCTCTTGCTGCGGCGTGATCTGCAATTGCGCCTTCATCGCGCCGAGACGATTTTCCATCCTGGCAGCCGGATCACCGCGCCCCATCATGCCCGCAGCCATGCCGCGGCCGCCCATCATGCCCATGCCCGGCCCGGCCCCCTGCATGCAGCCGTATTGCTGCGGTTGGGCAGGGGATTGTGCGTAGGCGGTGCCAATCGCGGCGAGTGAGAGGACGGCGGCAAGACCCAGTGTTCTATGGTTGCATTTCATGATTGATCTCCGATCAAAATGCGTAGACGGTTGGCGGGACGTTCCCGCAGCGACATCTGATTGACCGCCATCGCAATGGAAGCCATTTCAACGCTGACGTGTAAGCAGGCCGTGTCAAAAAGCGGCTGTTTTGTATCGCATGATCTGCGAACCTGTGGCTGACATGCTGCGTTACATTGTTTTTGACGAGGCGCGCCGCAGACCGCTGAAAATCACGGCATGGACACACCTGACCACATCCTGATCGTTGACGACGATGGCGAGATCCGTAATCTGCTGAGCGCCTATTTGCAAAAGAACGGGCTGCGCGTCACCGCGGTGGGCGACGGCAAGGCCATGGAGCGCGCCCTCGTCGCCGCACGCATCGACTTGATCGTGCTCGATCTAATGCTTCCGGGCGACGACGGTCTGACGCTCTGTCGCCAGCTCCGCGCCAAATCCGACATCCCTGTGTTGATGCTCACCGCCCGCAGCGACGAGACCGATCGTGTCGTCGGGCTGGAGATGGGCGCCGACGACTATCTGACCAAGCCCTTCAGCGCGCGCGAGTTGCTCGCCCGCATCAAGGTCATCTTGCGACGCGCTCGCAGCCTGCCCGTCAATTTGCAGCCCGAAGATTTGCGCGAGGCCCATTTTGCAGGCTGGACGCTCAACACCCTGCATCGCCATCTGATTTCTCCCGCAGGCGTGGTCGTGACGCTGAGTGGCGCGGAATACCGCTTGTTGCGCATTTTTCTGAGCCATCCCAACCGGGTTCTCAACCGCGACCAGCTAGTGGATCTCACGCAAGGCCGGGAGGCCGACCCGCTCGATCGCAGCATTGATGTCCAGGTCAGTCGCTTGCGTCAACGTCTTGGAGATGATCCGCGCGACCCGGTACTGATCAAGACGGTGCGCGGCATGGGCTATGTGTTGTCAGTGCCCGTTGAAGGAAAGCCGTGAAACGGTTGCTGCCGGCGTCGCTGTTCGGCCGCATGATGCTCGTCCTCTCGAGCGGCTTGATTTTGGCGCAACTCCTGAGCGCCTCAATTAACTTCGCCGAGCGCGACCGAGCGGTGCTGCGCAACAGCGGCATGCAGTCTGCGCAACGCATTGCTGACGTGGTCAAACTTCTGGATTCGATGCCGCATCAGGAGCGGCTCCGTATCGCAAAAGTCTTGAGCGTGCCGCCCCAGGTCGTGGACTTGGAGCCCTCACCCATCAAGACAACGGCTGCCGCAATGCGCAGCGCACAAACCATGATGTTTTCACAGGCGCTTCATTCCGCACTCGGGGATGAAAGACCGCTGATCGTCTCGGCCAGTGCAAACCCTTCTGAGGCCAATGGATTCCCCGACATGCACCGGCGACCCCTACCTGGCATGGCCTCGATGGCGGCCTATATGTCGGGTATGACACAGGCATCCCGGTCTTCCATGCAAGCCTTCATGGCGGAAAAACTCGGCTTCCTGATCCAGGTGCAACTGCACGATGGAAACTGGGTGGCCTTTACAACCCAGCTTCACCAAGGCGCCCAGGCGCCCCCCTGGCATTTGCTGCTGACCTTGCTCGTACTCTTGGCGTCAGTGTTGTTCCTCTCCTTTGTTGCCGTGCGGTGGATGACGCGGCCGCTGGCGGTCCTGGCCTCGGCCGCTGAATCACTTGGTGAAGACATCCATCGTCCTCCACTGCCGGAAGCTGGACCTGCCGAGGTACGGCGCGCTGCACACGCGTTCAACACCATGCAGGCTCAACTGATTCGATTTATTACGGATCGGACGCGCATTTTTTCGGCCATGTCGCACGATCTGAAAACGCCGATCACCCGCATGCGTTTGCGCGCAGAACTGCTGGATGATGACGATGTGCGCGCGCGGTTCGAGAAGGATCTGCTGGAGATGGAGCAGATGGTGAAGTACACGCTGGATTTCATGCGCGGTCTCGACCAGCCACAACATATTCAGCCCATTGACATCATGTCCTTGCTTGAAAGTCTGCAGGCCGACGCAGAAGAGATGGGGCGTGAAGTGCAGATTCAAGGGCGTACCAACAAGCCCTTCGTTGGGGATCCAGCTCGAATAAAGCGTTGCTTAGCGAATCTGCTCGACAATGCCGTTTTATATGGCGAACGGGCCCTCATCGTCGTCGACGATAGCGCTACCTCCCTGACACTGCGCATTCAGGATCAGGGCCCCGGCATTCCGGAGGAAGAACTGGAAAAGGTGTTTGAGCCGTTCTATCGGCTCGAAGCGTCGCGCAGCCGTCAAACCGGCGGCACCGGCCTTGGCCTCGGTATCGCACGCGACATCGCGCGTGCGGCGGGGGGACGGTTGACGTTGCAGAATCGCCGCGATGGCGGAATGGAGGCGATCTTGGAACTTCCACATAGTCCGGCATAAGTCGTCGGCCCAGCAAAATTCAAAATCCGTTTTCCCTTCGTTTTTTGGCGCCGATCAAAAGCCGGATANGTCGAGGGTGACGGCCTTGGCGCGTGCGACCGTGAGCTTGCCCGCCGGCACGTTTTTGCTCACCGTGGAACCCGCGCCCACCGTCGCGCCCGCACCGATGGTGATGGGCGCGACCAGCACCGAGTTGGAGCCGGTGTGCGCATCGTCTTCAATCACGGTGCGGTGTTTGTTGGCGCCGTCGTAGTTGGCCACGATGGTGCCCGCGCCGATATTGACCCGCGAGCCCACCGTGGCGTCACCCACATAGCTCAAGTGGTTGGCCTTGGAGCCCGGGCCCAGTGTGCCGTTTTTCACTTCGACGAAGTTGCCGATGTGCACGCCGTCGGCCAGGGCGGTCGCGGGCCGCAGCCGGGCGAAGGGGCCGATGCTCGCGCCCGCGCCGATGCTCGCGCCGTCGAGATGGCAGAAGGGATGCACCACCGTGCCCGCGCCCACGCGCACATCGCGCAGCACGGCGTAGGGCCCCACGCGGGCGCCGTCGGCCAGATGCACTTCGCCTTCGAACACGCAGCCCACGTCGATGAACACATCGCGGCCACAGTGCAGCGCGCCGCGCACGTCGATGCGGCTCGGGTCGGCCAGGGTGACGCCCGCGTCGAGCAGGCGGCTCGCAGTGCGCAGTTGCACCACGCGCTCCAGATGCGCGAGCTGGCTGCGGTCGTTCACGCCGAGCACGTCGTCCGCGTCGGCCACGGTGGAGGCGCGCACCGGCAAACTGTCGGCCACGGCCAGGGCCACCACGTCGGTGAGGTAATACTCGCCCTGCGCGTTGTCGTTGCGCAACTGGCCCAGCCAGCGGCGCAGGGCGGGCAGGGGCGCGCACAGAATGCCGGTGTTGCATTCGCGCACCGCGCGCTGCGTCGGCGTGGCGTCTTTGTGTTCGACGATACCCTGCACCGCGCCGTCGGCGTTGCGCAGAATGCGGCCATAACCAGTCGGGTCGTCCAGCTCGACGGTGAGCAGGGCGAGCGCGCCCGTCTGCGCCTGCGCCACCAGCGGCGCCAGACTGGCGGCGGGCGCCAACGGCACGTCGCCATAGAGCACCAGGCACACGCCGTCACCCGGCAGGTCCGGCAGGGCTTGCTGCACCGCATGGCCGGTGCCGAGCTGCGGCTCCTGCAGCGCAAAGCGCAGGTGCGCCTGATGGGCAAAGGCCTCTTGCACCCGCTGCGCGCCGAAACCGGTGACCACCACCACGCGCTCGGCCGACAGGTGATGCACGGTATCGAGCACATGGCCGAGCAGCGGTTTGCCCGCCAGCGGCTGCAGCACTTTGGGAGCGTCGGAGCGCATGCGCGTGCCCTTGCCTGCGGCAAGGACGACGACGGAAAGGGCGGAGGAGGGGGCTTGGGCGATCATCATGCCGCGCATTCTAAGGAGCGCCGGTGACGCTGCTGCGCCATTTGCCGCATGAAAAACCCCGCATCAGCGGGGTCGGTAAAACGTAAAAATGATCAGGCTGTGGCGGTGCGCACCACCGTCTTGGGCACTTCGGTCACGATGCGCTGCATAAGGAATTTGGGCAGGCCGATCCACATATCGAACAGGGCCACGCCCATCTCCATCATGGCGATCGGGCACGAGAGCGCACCGCCGATGAGCACGAACCAGGCGAAGTCGGGGTTCTGCTTGGTGAGGAACCAGCCGGAAAAATCGAGCAGCATGGCGATGAACGGCGTGATGACCGAAATGGCCTTGATCTGGCTGTGCACCCTTGTTTGCAAAAACAGCCAGCCGGCCACCCAGAAAATCAGCCCCAGCATGGTCAGGTGCACCATGCCGGTCATCAGCATCGAGTTGTACGACATGCCGGTGTCGACCTTGGCCACCGCGTTCACGTCTTCATACGAAGCCAGCGGCGGGTTGTGCAGTTGTTTGCTCATGGCCACGCTGTGGCACATCAGGCAGTGTTGCGCGAGGATGGGCTTGATCTCGGTCTCGTAGCCGGCCTTGGTCTGCCCGCCGACCACCCAGGTGTCGATGGTCTTCTGCAGTTGCGGCCACTGCTCTTTCGGCACGCCCGCGTTGGTGAGCATGGTGGGCAGCACGGTTTGCAGCTTGCTGCTGTCGCGGTTGCCGTAGTACGAAATCTGGATGTCCTTGAGGGTCACCCCAGTCTTGCCGTCCAGACCGGCGTGGGTGACGTAGAGATAGGCTTCGGCACAGAGCAAGCCGATGCAGACCAGAAAAATGAAGCCGGTATGCAGCAGTTTTTCCGGCACGGTGAGCAGATGAAGGGAACGCATAGGTAAGGCTTTCTCGCAAGGTGTCAGCGGTTGTGAACGCGTCTGTGTTTTAACTTTTGTCAAAAATGCGGGGTTATCCTAGTGCGTAAAAACCCTTAAGTGCAATGCCTGAGTTGCACGAAGGGACACAGGCAACGTTCTGTTTCTATTGAGATTTACCCCGTGCAGTATGGTGACGAGTTGCGCGCCATTACGCTTTGTCTGCTTTGCCGCTTCATCCGTACGCGTATTCCAGAGGCCTTGCTCTTCATGGCCAGTGCGCGCCGTCCCGCTATTCTTGTTCCCTATGCATGCTCGTTACCGCCCCGCTGCGATTTGGCGACTCACACGAAAAGAACTTCGCAGATCGTGGCTGAATTACGGCGTGCTCTGGGTGGGGGCGATCCTGGTGGGGTTGGCAGCGGTGCAGTTCGCCAATTGGACCAACGATGTGCTGGCGATTTTTCTCGGCTGGATCGACGGCCGGGCGTGGCTGGCCCTGCTCATCACCCCGGCGTTGACCGGCGGCGCGGTATGGATGACCCGCAAATGGTTCAGCGGCAGTGAGGGCAGCGGCATTCCGCAGGTGATTGCGGCGCTGCATGGCCAGCCAGACCCCACCCGCATCCGCCGCCTGTTCGGTCTGCGCATCTTGATCGGCAAGATCGGTCTCGGGCTGCTGGGCATGCTGGGCGGCCTGACGCTGGGCCGCGAGGGGCCGACGGTGCATATCGGCGCGTCCATCATGTACGAGATGCGGCGGTTCTATCCCCGTGTGTCGCTGCGCATGGAGCGCCTGTTGCTACTCGCGGGCTCGGCGGCGGGTCTGTCGGGTGCGTTCAACACCCCGCTGGCCGGGATTTTGTTTGCCATCGAGGAGCTCACCCGCAGCTTCGAGGTGCGAACCAACGGCGTGCTCATCACCAGCATCGTGTTCTCCGGCCTGGTCTCTTTGGCGCTGGCGGGCAACTATCTGTATTTCGGCCAGATCACCGCGCCGGACATTTTTCCGCTGGCCTTCGTCTTGCCGGTGGTCATCGCCGCGGTGGTCTGCGGTCTGGCCGGGGCGGCGTTCAATCTGGCCTTGCTCAAACAGGTGCGCTGGATTCCTGCGAAGGTGCTTGCTTGGCGCGAGCGCTCGCCGCTGGCGTGGGGCGCGGGGCTGGGCCTGCTAGTGTAGTGTTTGATTCTTGAGTGAACTTAATTGAGTTGCTTGTCTCCAATGTTTTACTACGGTTTGCATTGGAGAGAGCAAGTGCGCGTTGCCCCGGCGATTGAATTGACCACCGAGCAGGAAAGCGAGCTGACGCGGCTGGCGCGTTCCAAGCGCACCAGCGTGCGACTGGCGCAGCGCGCGCGCATCGTGCTGCTGGCCGCCAAGGGCGTTCAGAACAAGGAGATCGCCGAGCAGCTTGGTATCGGTCGCGTGCAGGTCGCGCGCTGGCGCGAGCGCTATCTGCAAGCGGGGCTGCAAGGCATCGAGCGCGACCTGCCACGTGGCGCGCCGCCGGTCAAGGTGGACGCAGCCAAGCTGGTGGAGCTGACCACGCAAAGCACGCCCGAGACCGCCACGCACTGGAGCACACGCAAGATGGGTGAGGTTCTGGGCGTCAGTGCGAGCACTGTCATGCGGCATTGGCAGGCGCACGGTCTGAAGCCTCATATCGTGCGTGGCTTCAAGGTCTCGCGCGATCCGAAATTCGTCGAGAAGCTCGAAGACATCGTGGGGCTGTACATGTCCCCGCCCGAGCATGCGCTGGTGCTGTGCTGTGACGAGAAGAGCCAGGTCCAGGCGCTGGACCGCACGCAGCCGGGCTTGCCCATGAAGAGGGGCCGTGCGGCCACCATGACGCACGACTACAAGCGCAATGGCACGACCACGCTGTTTGCCGCACTCAACGTGCTTGACGGCCAGGTCATCGGCCAGTGCCAGCAGCACCATACCCACGTTGAATGGTTGAAGTTCTTGCGCCAGATCGACCGCGAGACGCCCAAGGACAAGACGCTGCATCTGATCGCCGACAACTACGCCACACACAAGCACCCGGCTGTGCAGGAGTGGCTGGCCAAGCACCCCAGGTTCAACATGCACTTCACGCCCACCTCTGCGTCGTGGCTGAACATGGTCGAGAGATTCTTCCGCGACATCACCACCGAGCGGCTGCGCCGCGGGGTGTTCACCAGCGTGCCCGAACTCGTGGCTGCCATCGACGAATACGTCGCACATCACAACGTCAACCCCAAGCCGTTCATCTGGACCAAGAGCGCTCGCGACATCCTGCAGAAGGTCATTCGCGCGAATAGACGCTTAAGTTCCAAACAGAATGGAACACTACACTAGCGATGTCGTACCGCGGTACGCAGCGCGGCGAACACAACCCTCGCGCAAGCTAGTGTAGTGTTTGATTCTTGAGTGAACTTAATTGAGTTGCTTGTCTCCAATGTTTTACTACGGTTTGCATTGGAGAGAGCAAGTGCGCGTTGCCCCGGCGATTGAATTGACCACCGAGCAGGAAAGCGAGCTGACGCGGCTGGCGCGTTCCAAGCGCACCAGCGTGCGACTGGCGCAGCGCGCGCGCATCGTGCTGCTGGCCGCCAAGGGCGTTCAGAACAAGGAGATCGCCGAGCAGCTTGGTATCGGTCGCGTGCAGGTCGCGCGCTGGCGCGAGCGCTATCTGCAAGCGGGGCTGCAAGGCATCGAGCGCGACCTGCCACGTGGCGCGCCGCCGGTCAAGGTGGACGCAGCCAAGCTGGTGGAGCTGACCACGCAAAGTGAGTATTCCGGCCCAACGTGACCGGTGATTCCGACGAACGTGACCGCTGCAAACGGCCACGCCAATCGGCGCGGCGGTATACGCCGCCAGTGCGGTGTTGCGCATAAGCCCAACCGCGGGTCGGGTAGTTTCTTGCCTTTTTAGACAAGGAGCCCCATGCCTGCTTTAAGGATCAATATGCGCAAACTCAAAGACGCCCTGCGTCTCAAATTCGAAAGTGGGCTGTCTCACCAGCAAATCGCTTCTGCCCTGGGCATCTCCAAAGGTGTGGTCACCAAGTACGTGGGCCTGGCCGTCGCGGCTGGATTGAACGGGCAATCCATCGCCGCCATGGATGAGGCCACGCTGGAGCGCCGCCTGCTGGCCTCACCGCGCCCCAGCGACACCTACGCCCAGCCCGACTACGGGCGCATCCACCAGGAACTTGCCCGCAAGGGCGTCACCCTCACGCTGCTGTGGGAGGAATACTGCGCCCAAGTTGGCGACGAGCACAGTGCAGACCACCCCGTCAAGCCGTGGCGCTATTCGCAGTTCTGCGAGAACTACCGCCGATTTGCCAGGCTTCTCAAGCGCTCCATGCGTCAGGTACATCGTGCAGGAGAGAAGCTGTTCATCGACTATGCGGGCCCCACCATTGCCCTGATCGATGGGGGCCAGGAAGTGGGGCGGGCCAATCTCTTCGTGGCCGCCCTGGGGGTGTCGGGCTACTGCTTCTGCACGGCCACGCCGGCACAAGCGGCCAAGGACTGGCTGGATGCGACGGCACAGGCACTGCGCTTTTATGGCGGCGTGCCCCAGCTCATCGTCCCCGACAACCCGCGCGCCCTGGTCACCCAGGCCGATCGCTACGAGCCGGTGCTCACCGAAACGGTGCGCGACTTCGCCCGCCACTACGGCTGCTCAGTGCTGCCCGCGCGCGCCTACCACCCGCAGGACAAGCCCAAGGTCGAATTGAGCGTACTGCTGGTGGAGCGCTGGATCCTGGCGCGCCTGCGCAAATTCCAGTTCGCCAGCGTGCAGGAGGTCAACGACGCCATTGCCCCCCTGCTGCAATGGCTTAACCAGCGTGCCTTTCAAAAGCTCCCTGGAAGCCGTGCCAGTGTGTTTGCCCAAATCGACGCCCCGGCGCTGATGGCCTTACCGGTTCAGCCCTGGGAGTGGTCGGTCTTCAAAACGGTGCGCGTGCACATCGACAGCCATGTCGAATTTGAAGGCCACCGCTACAGCGTGCCCACCGCCTTGGTGGGGCGAACGCTGGAGTTGCGGGTGACGGCCCATGCGCTCGAAGCCCTGCACCGTGGAGAGCGGGTGGCCAGCCACATGCGCTGCGCGCACAAGGGCGGCTTCACTACCGTGACCGAACACCTGCCCGAGCGCCACCAACACCAGGCGCAATGGACACCCGAGCGGCTCATCGCCTGGGGCCAGCGTATCGGCGTGGCCTGTGCGGCCACGGTGCAAAAGATGCTGGAGCGTCAACCCCACCCCGAGCATGCCTACCGCGCCTGCTTGGGCCTGCTGTCGCTCTCCAAGCGCTATAGCCCGGCCCGGCTGGAGGCGGCCTGCACCATGGCTCTGGGCCTGGGCACCAGCAAATACACCCACATCCGCGACATCTTGCTCAACCGGCGCGACCTGTTGCAAGCTAGCGCCACTCCTGAGTGGACTTCTCCCGCACACGCCCATGTGCGGGGCGCGAGCTACTACCAATGAAACCTAGCGTGAACAAGCCCCGTACGGAGAACTCCAAAATGATGATGAACACCACCTTGAACCAATTGCGCAGCCTACGCCTGGAAACCATGGCCCAGGCGCTGGAGCAGCAGCTCATACAAAGCGGCATCAGCGCCATGAGCTTTGAAGAGCGGCTGGCCCTGTTGGTGGACCGCGAGGTGCATGGCAGGCAAGACCGGCGCTGTGCGCGTTTGCTGAAGTCGGCCAAGCTCAAATACCCGCAAGCGGCCATTGAAGACCTGGACAGCCGCGCCACGCGGGGCCTGGAGCGCAGCGCGGTGATGAGCCTGGCACTGGGAGAATGGGTCAAGTGCGGGCACGCCGTGCTGATCACCGGAGCCACCGGCGCGGGCAAGTCGTGGCTGGCGTGCGCGCTGGCCCAGCATGCCTGCCGACGTGGCCACAGCGCGCTGTACCAAAGGGTTCCACGCCTGGGTGAAGAGTTACGTATTCGCCACGCCAACGGCACATTTACGCGTTGGCTCGATACGCTCAAAAACACCGACGTCTTGCTGCTTGACGACTGGGGCATGGCTGGCATGGATAGCCAAACCCGGGCGGACCTGCTGGAGATCATTGACGACCGGGCCAGCCAGCGTGCCACCATCATCACCAGCCAGTTGCCGATTGAGCACTGGCACGAGTGGATCGGTGACCCGACCATGGCGGATGCCATGCTGGACCGGCTGATGCAAAACCACCACCGCTTCACGCTCACGGGGGAATCGCTGCGCAAGAAAAATCGCCCCGCAAAAGAGGAGAGCACCGAAAGCTAATCCAGCCCGTTCAAGGAGGGCCTCCGGCGGCCTGCCGGGGGCCTATTGATTTAAAAACGAACCCCTTAAAGACAAGGAAAAACAGCCGGAAATGCAAGCCGGCATAAACTCAAAACGCGCAATACCGACCCTCGGTCACGTTCACCGCAATGCCGGTCACGTTGCCAGAATCAGCGGTCACGTTCGCCGGAATACGCA
>NZ_LR131953.1:1747907-2123104 GCF_900634595.1 Thiomonas sp. OC7
GACACCAATATATGTATTTATCTGATGAAGGAACAGCCCGAGCCGGTCATTCGACGGTTTTCGGCTTGCAAGCCCGGCGAGGTTGGGGTCAGCTCGATTACTTGGGCTGAGTTGTGTTGCGGTTTGGAGGTGCATAACAGCCCGCCCGAGTTGACCGCGCTGTCTAACAGCTTGGTCATCAATGATTTCGACGTGCAAGCGGCGGCTTTTTTTGGAAATCTCTCCCGGCAGTTTCCAGCCAGAAAAAACAGCCTCAACCGGATGATCGCTGCTCATGCCATCTCCTTGGGGATCACGTTAGTGACCAACAACGTCGCCGATTTTGCGCTTTACGCCGATGCCGGGCTGGTCGTCGAGAACTGGACGACTTCCGCCTGACGCAGAAGACTTGTGTTGTCGTTCCACTGCAGGGCACCGAACCTCGGCTGGGTCTGCTGTTGCTTTCTTCGGCGGATCGTTGATAACCAGACGCTTCCAACCGACCGGCGCGGGGCCAGGAGTGGCTTGCGGCATTCTTGCCGCCGTATTCATATTCATTTATATTGAATACACCAAAAATGACAGGAGCCAAGCATGTCCCGAACAACGACCACGACCATGACGGTGCGTCTCAGCGGGCCACTCAGTGAATTCGTCGCCACCAATGTGGGCGAGCAAGGTGATTATGAGAACATCAGCGAATACATGCGCGACCTGATCCGCCGTGACAAAGCGCGAAAAGAGCAGGAGGCTTTTGACCGGCTGAAGGCCGAGCTGGCCCATGCCTTCGCCGCCCCGGAGAACTCTTACCGCCCCCTATCTGCCGCCGAGGTGATCGCGCGCAACCGGGGCTGACGGCGTGGCCCAAATACGGCTTCAGGAAGCGGCGTCCTGGAGGCTCGACGAGATCTACCGCTACACGCGCGATCGCTGGGGTACGGAACAAGCCGACCGCTACATCAACGGGCTGTTCGAGGCTTTCGACGGCATCGATTCCCACCAGACCCATTCCAAGCCTATTCCCGCCGACTTTGGCATTGAAGGTTATTTTTTCCGCTACGAACGGCATTTTGTCTATTGGCGCCGCCTCTCGAATGGGGACATTGGCATCGTGACCCTCCTGCATGAGCGGATGCACCAGATCGACCGGTTCCGAGACGATTTCGGCTTGTAGTTGGACTGGGCGACAGAAATCAGCATCACCACAATGTGCCGAAATTCAAACTTGACGCTGCGTGCATCTCGTTTGCCACGGCTTAGTTGCCTATCGGTATGTGGCTTAAATCAGCATCGGCGCCAAGACGCTGGTCTCTGCCGGGCTCCTCACCGTGATCGGGCTGGTGAATCTGGCCCTGTCCCCCGTCTGCTGCGACTACTGCTGCCCGCGCGTCGCGGCGGGATGAGCCGCCTGTTTCACGCGGTTTATGCCCGCATCCGTGCGAGCTGGCAGATGCTACCGCTGGGTTTTCTGTTCGACCTGGGCTTCGACACCGCGACCGAAGTAGCGGTGCTCGGGCTGTCTGCCGCGTTTGCCCAGCACAGCCATTTTCCGGTGTGGGGCGTGCTGGTGTTTCCCCTGCTGTTTGCCGCAGGTATGAGTCTGATGGATACCCTGGACGGTCTGGCCATGCGTTCGTCCTGGCGCCTTTTTAGCGCGTGCGATAGTGCCGCCAGGCGAACGCCCAGATCGCCAACAGCAGTGCCGCCACGGCCAGTCCGAGCGTGGAGAAGTCAAGCGACCCCACAGTGGCCCACACGCCGCCGGAGGCGCCCGCATGCTCGCCGAACCATTGCAGCCACTCCACCCCGCCGATGACCAACGCGACCAATACCGACAGCCCGGTGATGACCACGTTGAAGCCCAGTTTGCGAGCGGCGTCCTGCATGGCCCAGTCGTAAACCTTGAGCATGGCCAGGCCGTCCAAGGTGTCCATCAGGCTCATACCTGCGGCAAACAGCAGGGGAAACACCAGTACGCCCCACACCGGAAAGTGGCTGTGCTGGGCGAATGCGGCAGAGAGCCCGAGCACCGCTACTTCGGTCGCGGTGTCGAAGCCCAGGCCGAACAGAAAACCCAGCGGCAGCATCTGCCAACTCGCGCGGATGCGGGCATAAACCGCGTGAAACAGGCGGCTCATTCCGCCGCGCTGCGCGAGCAAACCCTCCACGGCGGCTTGACTCACGACTTCGCCGCGACGCGCGGCCAGCAGCAGTCGCAGCAGACGGCGGAACAGGGCCAGATTCACCAGTCCGATCAGGGTGAGGAACCCGGCGGAGACCAGCGTGCCGATCACCCCCCCGGCCACCCCTGCAGACTGGATCAGCGTATGGGCATCGCGCGCCAGCAGCGCCACGACGACTGACAGCAGCACGACCACGCCGCTATGTCCGAGCGAGAAAAACAGCCCCACCGCCACCGGGCGCTGGCCGTCCTGGCGCAGCTTGCGGGTGACGTTGTCGATGGCGGCGATGTGGTCTGCATCGAAGGCGTGGCGCAGACCGAGAAAGTAGGCCAGCGCACCGATGCCCAGCAGCGCCGGATGGCCGGGCAGCAGCGCCAGCAGCCAACCCCACGCCGCGACATGCAGCGCCAGCAGGGTGAGGCCCGTGGCGGTGAGGGCGCGTCGGTCGAGTCGGCCCAAGCCCGGTCGGTTGGAGGTCTGCATGGCTGGAAGATGCAAGAGTCAGCCTGCCCGCAGCAAGCCCTTGTTTTCGATGAACTGCACCA
The DNA here is from genome assembly GCF_900634595.1 of Thiomonas sp. OC7. Taxonomy (NCBI): domain Bacteria; kingdom Pseudomonadati; phylum Pseudomonadota; class Betaproteobacteria; order Burkholderiales; genus Thiomonas; species Thiomonas sp. OC7. The sequence goes on from NZ_LR131953.1 coordinate 1,750,615, forward strand.
CGACGTCCAGCCCGTCCAAGGTCTTGAGGTTGGTCATGGCGTAGGGTTTGTTCGGGCGCATGCGATCGGTGTCGGCGCGCATCACGTCGAGGTTGGCGCCCACATGCGGAGCGAGGTCGGTTTTGTTGATGACAAACAGGTCGCTCTTGGTGATGCCGGGGCCGCCTTTGCGCGGAATTTTTTCGCCGCCGGCCACGTCGATGACGTAGATCGTCAGGTCGCTGAGTTCCGGGCTGAAGGTGGCGGCCAGGTTGTCACCGCCGCTTTCGATGAACACGATGTCGGCATTCGGAAATTGCTCCAGCATGCGGTCGACCGCTTCGAGATTGATCGAGGCATCTTCGCGGATGGCGGTGTGCGGGCAGCCGCCGGTCTCCACGCCCAGAATGCGCTCAGGTTCGAGCGCCCCCGCCACGGTGAGCAGGCGCTGGTCTTCCTTGGTGTAGATGTCGTTGGTCACCACGACGAGGTCGTAGCGGGCGCGCATCGCCTTGCACAGCATTTCAAGCAGAGTGGTCTTGCCCGATCCCACCGGGCCGCCGATGCCCACGCGCAGCGGCGGCAAGCGCTTGGTGCGATGGGGAATGTGATGCAGCGGCGAGGCGTTGGCCGCGGTGGAGGGGTGTGCGTTCATGATCGGAACAGTCGGGAATATTGTGTTTCGTGACGGCTGCTGAGAATGGCCAGCAGCGGAGAAAAACTCTGCCAGTCCTCCATGCGGTCTTGCAGGTTTCGTGCCTGCTCGACCGAAGCGGGAATGTCGGGCAGGAGCGCGGCCAGCAGGCGCTGCCCGCTGCTCTGCCCCAGCGGCACCACGCGCATCGCCGCCTGCACCTGGTTCTCCAGCCAGGAGAAGGCCAGGGCGTGCGCCATTTGTTCGGCTTCCAGCCCCAGCGCCAAGCCGCCCAAGGCAAAGGCCAGCGGCCAAGCGGGCGCGGGTTCGAGTTGGGCGGCAATCGGCAGCGCGGGATGGTCTGGGCGCAGATTGCGCAGCCACTCCAGCATGGAGCGGCCCATCTGCTGGCTTTGCTGGCGCAGCTCAAAGGTTTCGCGCGTGGCCAGCACCCAGGTCTGCACGGCGCGCAGCGCTGCGAGGTCTGCTGCAGACCAGGCCGCATGCGCGGCGCAGGCAGCCGGCAGTTCGCTGCGCGCAAGCGTGAGCTGCAACTGACCGCGCAGCCAGGCGAGCGTTTGCGCTTCGTCGGTGACGAAGCCCGCGTCCACAGCCGCTTCCAGCCCTTCGGAATAGCTGAACCCGCCCACCGGCAAGGCGGGGGAGGACAGCCACATCATTGCGAGTTGTGGGGCGGGGATGGCTTGCGGCTCAATGCCCATGGGAATGATCGTGATCGTGGCCGTGTCCGTGATCGTGCCCATGTTGTCCATGCCCGCCGCCCTCGCCATACGCCCCGGCCTCGGGCTCGAACGGGGCGAGCACTTCGGTGACGATCAGGTGCATGCGGCGCAGCATGTCGGCCAGCACCGGGTCGGGCTCGAATTGCAGACAGTCGGCCTGCACTTCGAGCTGCACATGCCGGTTGCCCAGGTGATACGCAGCACGCGGCAGATCGGTGGCCGTGCCATGCGCCGGGCAGGCGCGCACTTGCAGCACGGTTTGCGGCGCGGCTTGCACACGGATCATTGAGCCGTCTTCAGCCACCAGCATGTCGCCGCCGCGCAGCACCGTGCCGCGCGGCAGGAACACGGCGAGGTGACGACCGGCGCTGTCGTGCGCGTCAAAGCGGCTTTTGCTGCGCGTGTCCCAGTCCAGGCTGACCGTGACTGCGCGCTGTACCAGCGCAGCGGCCAAGCCGCGCGCGGCGGGAAGATGTTTGTTAACGGTGAGCATGAGGATTCGGAAGGAGAGGTTTGCAGAAATTCGGGCTGCCGCCTAATATAACAACCGTTATAACTTCATTGTCCGGCTGCACCAGTCGTCAGGAGAACAGCATGTCCGCCCTCAAACTCACCCAGATCGGCAATTCCGTTGGCGTCATTCTGCCCAAGGAACTCCTCGCCCGCCTCAAACTGGAAAAGGGCGACACGGTGTTCGTCACCGAAGCGGCGAATGGCGTCACCCTCACCCCTTACGACCCCGCGCTGGATGAGCAACTGCAACTGGGCCGCGAATTCATGCGCGAGTACCGCGACACTTTCCACCAACTCGCTAAATGAGCTGGCGTTTCATCGACCGGCGTGCGCTGCTGCTGTTGCACGACGAAAGCCTGGCCGAACACGGCGGCGCACCCGGCCTGCGCGATGAAGGCCTGCTCGAATCGGCGCTGGCTCGGCCCTTGAATCTGGTGGCCTACGGCGAGCCGGATGTGGCCGCGCTTGCCGCCGCATATGGGGTGGGCCTGGCGAAAAATCATGCTTTTGTCGACGGCAACAAGCGCGCGGCTTTTCTCGCAGTGGGCTTGTTTCTCGCCTTGAATGGTCAGCGCCTCGCCACGACACAAGCCGACGCCACGCTCACCATGCTCGCCGTCGCTTCTGGCGAGATGAGCGAAGACGCGTTTGCCGCGTGGATACGTGCACATTTGCAACCGCGCTAGGCGAAGGGATTGAGCACATCCATGTGGATGTCGGCAGCTGGAGATGACGCACCAATGGGATCAGGATCAGTGGACGCAGCGTTCGCAAACAAGCCTACCGGCGCGCCTCAGTGGCCACGCGCACGGCCAATGCGGCCAGCACCGTCCCCATCAGCCATCGTTGCACGGCGATCCACATTGGCCGCTGCGCCAGAAAACTGGCAATCGAACCGGCCGTGAGAACAATCAGCGCGTTCACCGCAAGGCTGATCACGATTTGTGTCATGCCCAGCGCCAACGACTGGCCGAGCACGGAGCCGTGCGCGGGGTCGATGAACTGCGGCAGGAGCGACAGATACAAGACGGCAATCTTGGGGTTCAGCAGATTGGTGACAAAGCCCATCGCGAACAGTTTGCGCGGTCGGTCCAGGGGCAGATCGCGAACCTGAAACGGCGACTGGCCGCCAGGCTTGACCGCCTGCCAGGCGAGATAAAGCAAATACAGCGCACCGCCGAAACGCAGCGCGTCATACGCATAGGGCACAGCCAGCACGAGCGCCGTAATGCCGAATGCTGCGCACAGCATGTAGAACACGAAACCAAGAGCCACTCCGCCCAGTGAGACGAGTCCGGCGCTGCGGCCCTGGGAGATCGAACGCGACAGCAGATAAATCATGTTCGGCCCTGGGGTGAGAACCATACCGAGCGATACCACAGCAAATGTGGCGAGGTGCGTCAAGGTTGGCATTCCTGTCTCCGTGGTTTTGGCAGTCAAAACAAATAATAGCGCTGAGCCATCGGCAACACGGTCGCCGGTTCGCAGGTGAGCAGTTGCCCGTCGGCGCGGACCTCGTAGGTCTGTGCGTCCACGTCCATCTTCGGTGTGTAGGCGTTGTGCACCATGTGGGCCTTTTTCACGCTGCGGCAGCCGCGCACGGCGGCGAGCGACTTGTGCAAGCCCAGACGCTGGCGGATGTCGTTGTCCAGCGCGGCCTGGGACACAAAGGTCAGCGAGGTGGCGGTGCGCGCGCCGCCGAAGGCGCCGAACATGGGGCGGGTGTGCACCGGCTGCGGCGTGGGAATGGAGGCGTTGGCGTCGCCCATGAGTGCGGCGGCGATGAAGCCACCTTTGAGAATCACGCTGGGCTTCACACCGAACCACGCCGGGCGCCATAGCACCAGATCGGCCCATTTGCCCGCTTCCACCGAGCCCACTTCGTGCGCGATGCCGTGCGCCAAAGCGGGGTTGAGGGTGTATTTGGCGATATAGCGCTTGGCGCGGAAGTTATCGTTGCGGTCATTGCCCTGGGCGCCACCCGAAGCCGGAGGCGCCAGCCAGCCGCGCTGCGCCTTCATCTTGTGCGCGGTCTGCCAAGTGCGCAGCGCCACTTCGCCCACGCGGCCCATGGCCTGGCTGTCGCTGGACATGATGCTGATGGCGCCCAGATCGTGCAGCACGTCTTCGGCGGCGATGGTCTCGCGGCGGATGCGGCTCTCGGCGAACGCCAGGTCTTCGGCGATGCCCGCGTCGAGGTGGTGGCACACCATGAGCATGTCGAGGTGCTCGTCGATGGTGTTGACGGTAAAGGGCCGGGTCGGATTGGTGGAGGACGGCAGCACATTGGCTTCGCCCAGCACGCGCAGGATGTCGGGCGCATGGCCACCGCCCGCGCCTTCGGTATGAAAGGTATGGATGGTGCGGCCTTTGAACGCGGCAATGGTGTCTTCGACGAAACCGCTCTCGTTAAGCGTGTCGGTGTGGATGGCTACCTGCACATCGGTCTCTTCTGCCACCGAAAGGCAACAGTCGATCGCCGACGGCGTGGTGCCCCAGTCTTCGTGCAGCTTCAGGCCGATGGCGCCGGCCTCGATCTGCTCGCGCAGCGCCGCGGGCTGGCTGGCGTTGCCCTTGCCGAGAAAGCCGAGGTTCATCGGGAACGCATCGGCCGCCTGCAACATGCGGGCGATGTTTTCCGGCCCCGGCGTGCAGGTGGTGGCGTTGGTGCCAGTGGCCGGGCCGGTGCCGCCGCCCAGCATGGTGGTGACGCCGCTCATCAGCGCCTCTTCGATCTGCTGCGGGCAGATGAAGTGGATATGGCTGTCGATGCCGCCTGCGGTGAGGATCATGCCTTCGCCCGCGAGGATTTCGGTGCCCGGGCCGATGATGATGTCCACGCCCGGCTGCACGTCCGGATTGCCCGCCTTGCCGATGGCGGCGATGCGCTGGCCATGAATGCCGACGTCCGCCTTGACGATGCCCCAGTGGTCGAGGATGAGCGCATTGGTGATGACCAGATCCATCGCCCCTTCGGCGCGGGTGCGCTGGCTCTGGCCCATGCCGTCGCGGATGGTTTTGCCGCCGCCGAACTTCACTTCTTCGCCATAGCCTCCGGCGCGCAGGGTGTAGTCGTCTTCCACTTCGATGAGCAGGTCGGTGTCGGCCAGGCGCACGCGGTCGCCGGTGGTGGGGCCAAACATCTCGGCATAGGCGCGGCGTGAGATCGTGGCCATCACAGCGCTCCCATCACGTCTTGCCGGAAACCGATGACCACGCGCTCGCCCGCGAAGGCCACCAGCTCCACCGTGCGTTGCTGCCCCGGCTCGAAGCGCACCGCGGTACCGCTGGCGATGTGCAGCCGCATGCCGCGCGCGGCTGCGCGGTCAAAGCGCAGCGCCGGATTGGTTTCCGCAAAGTGATAGTGCGAGCCGACCTGAATGGGCCGGTCGCCCGCGTTTTCCACCACCACGCTCAAGGTGGCGCGGCCGGGGTTGAGAGCGAGGTCGCCCTCGGCACAAAGGATTTCTCCAGGAATCATTGAAACGCTCCAGATTGGGGGATTCACGCAATGGGCTGGTGCACGGTCACGAGCTTGGTGCCGTCGGGGAAGGTGGCTTCCACCTGAATGTCGGGGATGAGTTCGGCCACGCCGTCCATCACCTCGTCGCGGCTGAGCAGGGTGCGGCCAAAGCTCATCAGCTCGGCCACGGTGCGGCCGTCGCGCGCGCCTTCCATCACCGCGGCGGTGATGTAGGCAATGGCCTCGGGCACGTTGAGCTTGAGTCCGCGCGCCTTGCGGCGCTCGGCCAGCAGCGCGGCGGTGAAGATCAGCAGCTTGTCTTTTTCGCGGGGGGTGAGGTCCATGGGGCGGCGGATGGAATGGGAATCGTGAGGTGAGCTTAACGCGAGGCCACATCGAAAGCGCAGGCCGGTGCTGCAGCAAAAAGCAGACCTGCCGCCCCTGCTGGAACGGTGTGGGTCTCCGTTTGCCCCGGTTTGGTGCGAACGCACCAAAGACGATCGAGCTGATGCGCGCGGTGGTGCCTCAAAACAGATTGTGGGGCGCGTTCAGGCCCGCGCGGCGCAAGTTCGGGCCAAGTGTCATCGAACTGTCACCCCGTGCTGAGGGGGGCAGACAAAACCGTGGCACGCGACTTGCACAACACAGCGTGTCGCACCCCACCACAACCTCTGGAGGAATTTCCAACATGGATCGTCGTACCGCACTCAAGACCGTTGGCGGCGCAGTTGCCGCAGCGGCGGCCAGCACGCTGTCTTTCCCCGCCATTGCTGCGAGCAAGGCGCCGATCAAGGTCGGCATCCTGCATTCGCTCTCGGGCACCATGGCCATTTCCGAAACCGCGTTGAAGGACGTGGACCTGATGACCATTGCCGAGATCAATGCCGCAGGCGGCGTGGACGGCCACATGATCGAGCCCGTGGTGGTCGACCCCGCTTCGAACTGGCCGCTGTTCGCCGAGAAGGCGCGCCAGCTCATCAGCCAGGACAAGGTGGCGGCCATCTTCGGCTGCTGGACCTCGGTGTCGCGCAAGTCGGTGCTGCCGGTGCTCGACGAGCTCAACGGCCTGCTGTTCTACCCGGTGCAGTTTGAAGGCCAGGAGCAAAACAAGCATGTGGTCTACACGGGTGCTGCGCCCAACCAGCAAGCCATTCCAGCCACTGAATACCTCATGAGCAAGGACGGCGGCGGCGCCAAGCGCTTCTTCCTACTGGGCACCGACTATGTGTACCCCCGCACGACCAACGCCATCCTGCGCGGCTTCCTGCATTCCAAGGGCGTGAAGGATGTGGACATCGCCGAGGTCTATACGCCGTTTGGCTTCAGCAACTATCAGAACATCGTGGCCGACATCAAGAAGTTCGCCTCGGCCGGTCCGACCTGCGTGATCTCCACCGTGAATGGCGACTCCAACGTGCCGTTCTACAAGGAGCTGGGCAACCAGGGCATCAAGGCCACCGACATTCCGGTGGTCGGCTTCTCCATCGCTGAGCAGGAAATTGCGGGCATGGACATCAAGCCCCTGGTCGGCCAGCTCACCGCGTGGAACTACTTCGAGAGTCTGAAAAATCCGCGCAATGCCAAGTTCGTCAAGTCGTGGCAAGACTGGGTGAAAAAGGAAAAGCTGAAAGACTATCCGGTCACCGACGACCCGATGGAAGCCTCCTACATCGGCATCCATCTGTGGAAGCAGGCCGTCGAGAAGGCCAAGTCCACCAAGACCGATGAAGTGCGCAAGGCGCTGATCGGTCAGAAGTTCGCCGCCCCTGATGGCTATACCGTAGAAGTGCTGGAGAACCAGTATCTGAGCAAGCCGGTGTTCATCGGCCAGATTAACGACAAGGCGCAGTTCGACGTGGTGTGGAAGTCCAAGGGTCTGGTTCCGGGCGAGTCCTGGAGTCCCTACATCCCCAAACCGAAAAACGCCTGATCGTTCGGCAACGCAAACACTCCCCCTCCCAACCTCCCCCACGCCGTGGGGAAGGGGCGATCACTCCCTCTCCGCTCGCGGGGAGGGTTGGGGTGGGGAGTCTTTTGAACGCATCGATCCTTCTCTGTCAACTTCACGACCATGACCTCTACGCGCTCTTTGTGGGACCGACCCGGCGCATGGCTGCGCATGGCGCTCGGCCTGGTGTTGTTCGGTTTACTGCTCGGCCTGACGCCACCAGCCCATGCCCTGACCCCGCAGGAAGCGCTGGCCATTTCCAGCGGCGACACCGACGCCCGCATCGCCGCCCTGCACAAGGCCGTGGCCAAGCCCGATCCGCAACTCGCCGACTTCCTGCGCAAACTGCTCAACGGCGACGTGCAGATCGATGGCGACATGGTGCAGGTGCAAAAAGGCAATGAATGGATCGACCTGGCCACCGGCAAAGCCGTCACCCCCAGCGACAACGCGCAGGGCGTGGTCAACAACAACTATGTGCGCAAGGAGCTGCAGTCGGCCCGCGCCGCGCTCGATCTGTTTTCGCCGCAGCGCGCACAGCGGCTCAAGGCCGTGCAGCAACTGCAGGACGATCCCACCTCGGTCGATCGCGGCCTGGTGGACCAGGCGCTGAAAACCGAGAAAGACCCGGAGATCGTGCAGCGGCTGCAACTGCTGCACGCCGCCATTCTGCTCACCAGCGCCAGCGCCGCCGACCGTCTGGCCGCGGCCAAACAACTGGCGGCCAGCAACTACCCCGCGGTGCGCGCCCTGCTGCTCTCGCGGTTAGACAAGAAAGACGGCGCCTACATTGAATCGTCTCCGCTGGTTCGCTCGCAAATCGAAAAAAGCCTCTCCGAGATCGACAGCCGCCTGGCCTGGGGCGAGCGGCTGGGCACGCTGTTCTCGGGCATCAGCCTGGGCAGCATCCTGCTGCTGGCCGCGCTGGGCCTGGCCGTCACCTACGGCCTGATGGGCGTGATCAATATGGCGCAGGGCGAGTTCATCATGATCGGCGCCTACGCCACTTATGTGATGCAGAGCCTGTTCCAGCACTATTTGCCGGGCTATGTGCATTACGCGCTGATCGCTGCGGTGCCGTTCTCCTTCGTCGTGGCGGGGGGCATTGGCATGCTCATCGAGCGCACCATCATCCGCCGCCTGTACGGGCGGCCGCTCGAAACCCTGCTGGCCACCTGGGGCATCAGCCTAGTGCTGATCCAGGCGGTGCGCAGCCTGTTCGGGCCGCAGAACGTGCAGGTGGACAACCCGCCGTGGATGTCGGGCGGCTTCAACATCATGGCCAATCTCATCCTGCCCTACAACCGCATGGTGATCATCGCTTTCACCGTGGTGGTGCTGCTGGGCATGTGGCTGCTCATCAGCCGCACGCGCCTGGGCTTGTTCGTGCGCGCGGTCACGCAGAACCGGCCCATGGCCTCCTGCGTGGGGGTGCGCATCGCGCGGGTGGACATGCTGGCCTTCGGCCTCGGCACCGGCATCGCGGGTCTGGCGGGCTGCGCGCTCAGCCAGATCGGCAACGTCAGCCCGGAGATGGGCACGGGCTATATCGTCGACTGCTTCATGGTGGTGGTGCTGGGCGGCGTGGGCCAGCTCACCGGCACAGTGGCTGCGGCCATGAGCCTGGGCGTGGCCAACACCTTGCTCGAAGGCGTGGCCGGTGCGGTGCTGGCGAAGATCGCGGTGCTGGTCGCCATCATCCTGTTCATTCAGAAGCGCCCGCAGGGCATGTTCGCCCTCAAGGGCCGCAGCGTGGAAAGCTGATATCCAATGGCCGCCATCCTCAACGAATCCGGCACGCTGGTGCCGCCGCCGCGGGTGCAACTGCAGTCGCCCACGGCCTTTCTGCCGCTGTGGGGCTGGGCTGCGCTGATCGGCTTTCTGCTGATCGCCGCCGTGCTGGTGCCGCTGCTGGCGCTGGCTCTGCCGCAGGGCAGCAGCCTGCATCTATCGCAATACTGGGTCGGGCTGTCGGGCAAGATTCTTTGCTACGCCATGGTGGCGCTGGCGATGGATCTGGTCTGGGGCTACGCCGGCATTCTGTCGCTGGGCCACGGCCTGTTCTTCGCTCTGGGCGGCTATGCCATGGGCATGTACCTTAACCGGGCGATGAATGCGGCCAGCGGCAATCTGCCCGACTTCATGCAGTTCATGCAGTGGACGCATTTCCCCTGGTACTGGGTGGGCACCGAACATTTCGCCTGGGCGCTGTTTCTCGCGGTGGCAGCTCCTGGCCTGCTGGCCTTCATATTCGGCTTCTTCGCCTTCCGCTCGCGCATCAAGGGGGTGTATTTCTCCATCATCACCCAGGCGCTCACCTATGCGGCCATGCTGCTGTTCTTCCGCAACGAAACCGGCTTCGGCGGCAATAACGGCCTCACCGACTTCAAGGTGCTGCTGGGCTTTCCCATGGGCACGGCGGGCATGACGGTGTCGCTGTTCGTCGCCAGCAGCCTCACCCTGGTGTTGATGTTTCTCTTTTCGCGCTGGCTGGTGCGCAGCAAGTTCGGCCGCGTGCTCACCGCCGTGCGCGATGCGGAGAGTCGCGTGATGTTCTGCGGCTACAACCCGCTGTGGTTCAAGCTCGGAGTGTGGACGATTTCGGCCATGATGTGCGGCATTGCGGGCGCGCTGTATGCGCCGCAGGTGGGCATCATCAACCCCAGCGAAATGTCCACCTCCAACTCGATCGAGATCGCCATCTGGACGGCCATCGGCGGGCGCGGCACGCTCATCGGCCCCATCGTCGGCGCAGTGCTCGTGAACGTTGCCAAGAGCTGGCTGACCGTGGCCATGCCGCAAGTCTGGCTGTATGTGCTGGGCGGGCTGTTCATCGTGGTCACGCTGTATGCGCCATATGGCATCGTCGGCCTGCTCAAGCAGTGGAGGGCGCGCCGTGGCTAATCTTGACTGGCGGGAGATCGTGTACCAGGAGCCGCAGCCCGAACTCAGCGGTGATGCCACCGCGGGCTACGGCCACGTCATGCAGCCCGGCGTGGATCTGAGCCACGGCGTAGCCCTTTATCTCGACGACATCAGCGTGAGCTTCGACGGCTTTCGCGCCCTCAACAAACTCAGCCTCTCGCTCGACGTGGGCGAGCTGCGCTGCATCATCGGACCCAATGGCGCGGGCAAGACCACCATGATGGACGTCATCACCGGCAAGACGCGGCCCGACTCGGGCACCGCCTTTTTCGGCCAGACCATCGACCTGCTCAAGCTGCGCGAGGCCGAGGTGGTGGCCGCCGGGGTAGGCCGCAAGTTCCAGAAGCCCACCGTGTTTGAAGACCTCAGCGTGCAGGACAACCTGGAGCTGGCCCTCAAGTCGGACAAGCGCGCGCGCAACACCCTGTTCTTCCGCCTGAGCGCGGCGCAGCGCCAGCGGGTGGAAGAAGTGCTGGAACAAATTCGCCTGCACGACCAGGCTGCACGCCGCGCCGGTGACCTGTCGCACGGCCAAAAGCAATGGCTGGAAATCGGCATGCTGCTGATGCTTGAACCGCAACTGCTGCTGCTTGACGAGCCCGTGGCCGGCATGACCGACTTCGAGACCGACCGCACCGCCGAACTGTTCATCTCACTGGCGGGTAAGCACACCCTCATGGTGGTGGAGCACGACATGGAGTTCGTGCGCAAGATCGCCCACAAAGTCACCGTGCTGCACGAAGGCAGCGTGCTCGCCGAAGGCAGCCTGGAGCAGGTGCAGGCCGATGAGCGCGTGGTCGAGGTCTATCTTGGACGCTGAATCTGGACGCTGAACCAGCCACACACCATGCTCAACATCGACACGGTCAACCAGTACTACGGCGGCAGCCACATCCTGCGCAACGTCAGCCTGCGCCTTGAAAAAGGCCAGGTGCTCACCCTGCTCGGCCGCAATGGTGTGGGCAAGACCACGCTGCTCAAATCTCTCATGGGGTTGGTGCCGATCAAGAGCGGCAGCATCACCCTCGATGGCGCGCGCATCGACCCCCTGCGCCCGGACGCCCGCGCCCGGCTGGGTATCGGCTATGTGCCGCAGGGCCGAGAAATTTTCCCCCGCCTCAGCGTCGAAGAAAACCTGCACATGGGCCTGGCCTACAAGCCCGGTGCCGCCACCGTGCCGCAAGAACTGTTCGAACTGTTCCCCGTGCTCAAGCAGATGCTGCACCGCCGTGGCGGCGACCTTTCCGGCGGCCAGCAACAACAGCTCGCCATCGCCCGGGCGCTGGCCGCAGGCCCCAAGCTTCTCATCCTCGACGAACCCACCGAAGGCATCCAGCCCTCGATCATCAAGGACATCGAGCGCGTCATCCGCATGCTTGCCCAGCGCGGTGACATGGCCATTCTGCTCGTCGAGCAGTACTACGACTTCGCCAAATCACTGGCCGACACCTATTGCGTCATGTCGCGCGGCGAAATCATCAAGTCCGGCCAGGGCGCCGATATGGACGTTGACGGTGTCCGTGATCTGATCGCGGTTTGAGGGTGTGCGACAGCCCACCGCACTACACGCGCATCGACCGAGCTGTGGGCTGGCCTGTCCAGCTCGCGTCCACTTTCAGCACAAGGGTGTGGATTACCGTGGTGCAGACGTCCACATAGCTCACTCGGTCTGACCGAGACCATCCTGAACGCGGCCTACTCTCTCCAGCCCTCAACGAGTGGGCGAAGGAGAAATGGTCTTTGAATTTTGCAGGGCCGACCAAGACATATCGGGTCTCTGTTACAAAGCCAATCTGCATTGTGTGATGCTGCTAGACGATATTGTTCGACTTTCTCCTGTTCATACATGACGCCTTGGCACTCCCGCTTGCAATTGCGGTTCTCCGCCGAACCGGCGCGCACGGTGCTGCGCCACCAACACGAGGGCGGCCTGCGCGCGCTGGCCAGCCACTATCCCGAAGACCCTCAAATCTGCCATCAGGTGCTGGTGCACCCGCCGGGCGGGTTGGTGGGCGGCGACATTCTGGACATCGACCTGTCGGTGCAAGAAGGCGCGCATGCGTTGGTCACCACGCCGGGGGCAGGACGTTTCTATCGCAGCACCGGCGCGCCTGCGCGGCAGACCCTGGAAGCCCGGCTGGCGCCGGGCGCAAGGCTGGAATGGCTGCCGCTTGAGACCCTGGCCTACAACGACTGCCTGGGCGAGAACCGCAGCCGCTTTCACCTCGCGCCGGGCGCCGAGCTGATGGCCTGGGATCTGCTCGCGCTTGGTCTGCCTGCGGCAGACGCCGCGTTCCGCTCCGGCCGCTTCACCCAGCACATCGAGCTGCCCGGCATCTGGTTGGAGCGCGGTTGCATCGCGGGTGACGACGACGCGCTGCTGCATGGGCCGGGCGGTTTGCGCGGCCATACCGCGCTGGCCACCCTGTTCTTCGCCGCGGGCAGCCCGCTGGCCTCGCCACGCCGTGAGGCGCTGCTCGATGTGGCGCGGCAGGCGGCCGATGACGCGCAGCAGGCCAGCGTACTTTTTGGCGCTACCGCACCGCATGCGCAGATCGTTGCCTTGCGGGTGCTCGGGCATCGCATCGAGCCGGTGGCGGCGCTGTGCCGCGCGGTGTGGGCTGCTTGGCGGCAGACGGGGTGGGGTGTGGAAGACTGCGCGCCGCGCGTTTGGTCGACTTGACAACCCGTTCAAGGTTGGCGCCGCGCGCAGGTCGTTTGCCATGGATGGGACGTAGGGAAAGAGAAATGCCCCGCCCCCCGGCCTAGGATCACCACAGCGGAAAAGGACACCGGGATCGTTTGTCGCTTAACGCATCCACATCTCCATGGAACCATAAAAAGACTATATTAAGTCTTTTCCAAGTCTGGAGCATAGCCATGCGCTACTCGTCACAAATCAAGCCCATCAGCTATCTCAAAGCCAACGCGGCTGAGGTTTTAACGCGCCTCGCGCAGCAGCGTGAACCGATGGTCATCACCCAAAACGGCGAGGCCAAGGCGGTTCTGCAGGACGTCGCATCGTTCGAAGAAACGCAAGAAACGCTGGCCCTGTTAAAAATCCTGGCGCTTGGCAATCAGGATGTCGTTGCTGGCAAGGTCACACCTGTAGCTGACGTCGTTTCCCGCCTTCGCGCCAAACGCGCCTGAGTCTGATGGCCGACACGCCGACCCAGTTTGAAGTCCTGCTCACTGAGGGCGCGGAACAGGATTTGGAGGCCATCCTCGATTACATCTCCGTACTGGATTGCGTCGCCAACGCCAATCAGGTGTTGGATGACTTGATGGGTGTTGTGCAGAGCCTGTCGAGATTCCCCGAACGCGGCAGCTATCCGAAAGAGCTACTCGGTCTTGGAATCAAGGAATACCGTCAGACCTTTCTCAAGCCGTACCGCGTGGTCTATCGTGTCACAGGCCGCCAAGTCATCATTTACTTGATAGCGGACGGACGCCGTGACCTGCAAACCGTGCTTGCTCGCCGCCTGTTGGGCGCTTGACCCGAAGATAGCAAACCGAGCCGACGCCCGTAAGCTCGACAGGCCAGTCCAAGCGGATTTCCGCTAATTTTGGCGTTGAAGTGAGGGCTGCCGCCTTAAGCTGCTCGCACCTGCTTGGGCGGGCAAGCGCATGCCGTCGTGGTTCACCCGGTCATGCTGACCAAAGACCCTGCGACAACAACGCCGCCACGGTGCGGGTGAGTTGATCGTCCGCCAACTGGCCTGTTAGCCGCTTTGGAGGCGGCAGCCAATGTCATGACCGTGTCCATTCTGGTGAAGAGTGGGCCAAAGACGGCAATGACGCTGTGAGTCGCCGGGGATTTGGACGGTCGCCTCCGCTGTCGCGCTCTCGTGGACTGCCTGCCGTCCGCGCCCCGGTCAACGGCTGCCCACCAGATCCACAGCGCCCATGATCGAAGCGGACTTCCTGTTCGTTGATGCCTGTTTCACCGCCGTCTCACGACGATGGCAGTATCTTCCTCTGCGCAGCTCGCCGTAAAAGGTGAAGCGTTCAAAGGCCCCAGGCACCCGTTCAGCTTGCGCAGGGGTGTTCATCGACGTCGGCGGCGGGGACTCAGCTCCTGGGCGAGGAAGTCTTCGAGCGCAGCCAATGCCTCATCCCAGCTCTCCTCGGCCAGTGCTTGGCTGGAACGCTCTTGCTCACGCAGCCAGGATTTCATGAAGCGCACCTCGGCTTTGCGCGAAAGCACCGATTTCAGTTCGCCCTCGACCATCTCCAGGGCGTCGAGTTCCTGTTCGATCAGAGTGTCGATCGCGCGGGGATCAAGCTTTCCAGCGGATGCGGCGAAGGGCATGTTGATCCGCAGATCCTGCTCGATCAGGGTGATCTCATCCTCCAGGTCGGCAAGCTGGGCTTTGAGCGCCCGGACATAGTCCTTGACCTGCGCGTCGGCCAGAGACGAAAGGTGGGCGGCGTCGACCATGGCGATTTCAAGTTGCAGGCCGAGCAAGGCAAGGAGATCGCCGTTTTTGTAGGACTGATTGGCGCGCTGCAGCAGGGCGGTCTTGCGCGCACGCTCTTCGGGGTCAGACTCGCGGTCAGGATGCAGCGCGCTGGCGAGTTTTCGGTAGATGATGCGCAGGGACGGGGTTTGGGCGTCTCGCGGCCGCTTCTCCACGTCGATCTGATGCCGTCGGTGAAATCCGGCGCTGTCGTCAGCCTCCGCATCGAAGCCATCGACCTCAGGCGCGTCGGCATCCTGAGCTTCAGCTTGACTGAACTCGTCGAAGCCAAACAGGTCACCCATCCCAGATTCGCGTTCCTCACGCGCCGGTGCACGCTGCCGGTTCAGGATCGCCTCGATATCCGCGTCGTGCTGAATGCTCAGGCAGGCATGCGCAAGTACCTCGATCATGGCGCGCAGGCGCTTGTGGTCAGTTTTGTTGTACCAGGGATCAGCTTGCATGACGTCCAGGGCCAGCAAGAGTTCTTTGCGCATCGCGTTGAGATTGCGCATCTTGGGGTCGATCTGCGCAGCCTGTGCCTGGGCCGCACGCTGCATCGCATCGTGCCATTGCTGAAGACGATTGCGGGCGCGGTGAATCTTGCCGACCAGGGTGTTGAAAGCCTTTTGCTGTTTGCTCAGCGGCTTGCCAGAAACAAGGGGCTGCAGGGTGATCGCGGGGACGGACATGGGAACAATCGATTATGGCTGGGTGGCGTCGGCGGTCGTTCAAGGCGGTGGGCGACTTATCCAGAGCGTTGTCGACGCTTGCGGCGAACCGAGCAAGGCGGCGGACAAAGCGGCCTGATACTACCCGATGGCCTGCATGAACCGATGCGCATGGGTCGAACGATGGAATGGCCAGAGCCGCCAACCCCGCATAACTTTCAGAAGTGGGGCAATTTTCCTTCGGCACGAACACTTCAAACCGCTCCGGCTTCGGCCTGAATAGGTTGCGGCGGCTGTGCGGAGTCGTCGTCTGCCCGCAGGAAAGTGAGTAGCCCGAATGACGCCAAGGCCAGACCCGGCAGCACCAGAACCAGCAGTGCTTCTCGCAAGGCAAGCCGTTCGGCCAGCCACCCTGCACCCAGCGCCAGGGTGGACTGCACGAGCAGCACCAACTGCGCGCCCCTCACACTGATCGCCGCGGTCTCCTCGGGGCTGAATCGGCGAAGCCGCGCGGTGTAAGCGATGTTGAACACCATGCTCGAACAGGTGTGCGCTAGTGCAACCGCCGCAAGCACTAGCGCGAAGCTGTGCGTGGACATGACAAGCACGTAGTGTGAACAGACGCACATCAACCCGCGTTTCGCAGTGGGTTGTGCAGATCTTTCCTAAGAATCTATCCGTAAATAATATTGACCTGGAGCGGCACCTTCCGGAACGCAATGATCGCTGCGGCGAGGTGGTTGAGCGCGACGAAACTGCGCTCGAGCTTCTCGTAACGCACCAGCAGCTTGCGCAACCGGTTGAACCAGCTATGGCAGACCTCGACGACCCAACGTCGCGCCTTCTTCGTCGGGTCACGCCGCTTGATGTCTGCCTCTTTGCGGCGGCTGACGACGTGGGCGATGTTGTCATGCTTTTCGATGGTGCGAGCGTTGTCGGCACCGCGATAGCCGGCGTCTGCGCACAGGTGCATGTGGCGCCGCGACGGTGGGCTCTCGCGCTTGACCATGATCGCGCTCAGCACCTCGTCCAGGCGCTTGCAGTCATTGACGTTCGCCCCGGTCACGATGAGCAACAACGGGACGCCACGGCCGTCCACCAGCAGGTGACGCTTGCTCCCATTTTTTCCCCCGATCCGTCGGGTTTGGCCCGACGGATTGCTGTGCCAGCGGCGCACGCGTCATCGCGCCGTCCACGCTCTGCCATCGCCACGCAATGCCTTGCATGTCGTCGTACTCGGCCAAGCCGGCCTTCCACAGCGCCTCGAAGAAACCTGCCTTTTCCCACTCCAGGAAGCGCTTGTGCACGGCGCTGGCACTGCCAAATCGCTCCTTGGGCAACGCCTTCCACTGACAGCCCGTGCGCAGCACGTACACAATCGCCTCAAACACCTGCCGCGCTGGCTTCGGCGGTCGCCCCGCCCCGGGCCTGCGCTAATACACCCTGTCGACCGGCGCGACCCGCTGTGGAACCAAAGGCTCCGCCCGTTGCCAGAATGCATCCGTCACGACCCACGACTCCGCTCGCTTGGCCAATGCATTGCTCCGACGCCGCGAATCTCGCGACTCGGAGTGCCATTTTATCTATTTACGGATAAGTTCTAAGTCGAACAGGGGTAAGGTTAATTCCCAAATAGCATTGGCCCGTTGCTGGTTCTGCCTTACGTTCAAGCGGCCACATGTTGACGCACATGTTCTTCAGCATGCACGGCATTCTCAGACCAGGACGAGTTTTTGGGCGTGTGCAATAGCTGCACAGCTTCCCGCATGGCTTGCCCAATGAGCATCACGCAGGGGGAGCCTACTTCCTTGGTTTGAATGGTGTTGCAGAGGTCGGCTAGACGGGTAGCGACGAGGCGCTCCTCTGTGCAACTGACAGCATGAACCAGCATCGCAGGTGTTTCGGGTGGAAGCCCCCCCTGCAGCAGTCCCGCTTCGATGGATGAGGCTTCGGCGACTCCCATGTAGATGGCTAGGGTCAGACCTGATTGGGCAAGTGCCGCCCAGCGCAGTGGGCTGCCATCCGGTTGACGGTGGCCGGTGATGAATGCCACACCCGGTGCATGGTGTCGATGGGTAAGGGATGTGCGCGCTGCCGCTGCTGCCGCCACGCCGGCCGTGATGCCAGGAACGACCTCAACTTGGAGACCGACTGCGTGCAAGGCTGCAATTTCTTCTCCTGCCCGACCAAAAACCAGTGGATCACCTCCTTTGAGGCGTACGACACGCTCGCCACGAAGGGCCTCATACACCATGAGCCGTTCGATGAAGCTTTGCGGTGTGCTGGCACACCCGCCACGCTTGCCTACTGAAACGATGCGGCAGTCCGCCGCGAGATGTTTCAGACAGCCGGGATTGACCAGATCGTCGACCAGGGCCACTGTGGCCTGCTGCAGCACGCGTGCTGCCTTGAGGGTGAGCAACTCCGGATCGCCCGGACCTGCGCCGACGAGGTGGACTGTGAATCGAGAAGGGTCAGCGGGCTTGAGCATGAGGGGCCTCCGCGCGTGAGCAGGTCAGTGGAGTGGCAATCGCTAACGCGTTGGCACGCGTGCTAGCGTCGGCCATGATGGCCTCGCACATGTTGAGGATGCTGGCTATCTGTCGCGCCAAGGGCTCAGGCGGCAGCAAATAGCCGTCGAGCACGGCATGTGTCCAGTCCGCGCTGGCGTTCAGATCGAGTCCATCGGGCATATGCGGGCAAGGAGTGAACGGCGCACCGGCAGGCCACTTTTGCACTGCGCCATCGGCATACAGGCTCAGACGCTCCGTGTCACGGTTGGGATGGCCCACGGCCTCGCCCTCGCAGCCTCGAAGCAGCAAGGCGGGCTGCCGCAAGGCAAGCAAAACCTCTTGCATTAGCTGCGCATACTCCGGATGGGTGTAGGCCGTCACGAGCAGGCTGGGTGACTGCAAAGGATTGAGCATCTTGACTACGGAGTGACCGCCGTTGCGCACGCCGAGCACGTTGCGCCATTGCAGCAATCGGTGCAGCTCTGGGCTGAGGGTGTTCAGCGGCAGCAGCACGGCTTCGTTTTGTTCGAGCCACTGTTGCGCCTGCTCGACACCCGAGGCGACATGCATACCCAGCGCTTTCCACAGGGGTTCGGTGGGCAGGCGTCCGTGCTCAGTGGAGGGGGCGTCAATCACCAGAACGGGAAAATCTTGTTCGCGCAGGAGTGCGGCGAGCAAGGGGACCTGGTTGGGCAAACGGCGAGCGCCGTTCGCGCTGGGAATGACCACGACGGGACGCGCGGTGCGCACCACCATGGGGGCGATGGTCTGCTGCACGGCCCGGGTGAAACCTTCAAGTTCTTCGGCGCTCTCGCCCTTCATGCGCAAGGCCAGCAGGAGGCCGCCAATCTGGGCGTCAGAGACTTCACGCCGCAGCAGCCAGCCCATCAGAACGCGGGCTTGTTCGCGGCTCAGATTGTGGCTGCCGTCCGCGCCGCGACCGATGGTGCGAAGCATTGACAAAGCCTCGGGATTGAATCGGCCCGGGCCGGTCTCAAGTGCTATGGGAAGCTGGGAAGCGGGGTTGAACATGGCGAGAACCTCCTGAAATGGATACTGCAAGAATCAGGCCGTGACCGGGCTGCCGCCGCGCACGATGCGGCGCAGCTCAGGGAGGCAGGAGCCGCAGTTCGTGCCGCACTTGAGTTGCTGCTGCAGCGTGGCAAGCTGCGCCTCGGCGTCGCCCTCCAGCGTGGGCAGCAGGGCGTCGATCTGGCTTTGCCAAACATCGAAACAGTTGCACACCTGGTGGCCGGGGCTGGGTAGATTGGCCGGAGGCGTGGTGGAGGGCAGCAGCAGCCAGCGGCCATAGGGCTTGGCACTGGCTTCGCTTTGCAGCAATTCGCGCAGCCAGCCTTGCGCCACCACGCTGTCGACCGGGCCGCTGAGCAGCGCGGCGTCGATGCGCTCGCCCGCCAGTCGCACGGCACGGTGCACGCTGCGGCCAGGGTCGGCATAGTGCAGCGCGGCGCTTCCCTGCACGCCGAAATGGGCTTCGATGCGCGCCAGCAACGCGGCAGCAGGCGCACCGCGTGCGGCGGCGCGCAGCAGCAGGCCAGTGCGTTCGCGGCCGAAGGGCACGCACATGACGAAGGGCAGTTCGGCCAGCTCCTGCATCAGCGTGGCGCGCAGCGCCTGGGCGCTGTGTTCGGGCATCCAGCCGAAGGCGGCGAGGTGCCAGGTGAGATTGGCGGCCTCCACCCGCACGGCGCTGTGCTTGAGTTCGGGCTGGAAGGAATAGGGGTCGATGACGGGCAGGGTGAGGCCGTTGACGCCCAGCCGCGCCACGCCTTCGGCATTGCGCCCGCCAAGGTATTCCGCGCCCCAGTGCATGGCGATGAAGGCCTGGCCGGGGCGTACCGTGTCGGTGGCGCGTGCGGGCAGCACGATGTCGCCGCGGCGCGAGGCCACGCGCAGCAACTCGCCGTCGCTCAGGCCGCGCCGGGCGAGATCGCTGGGGTGCAGGTCGATGCAGGGCTCGGGTGCATGGTTGAACAGGCGTGGCACCGAGCCGGTGCGGCTCATGCCATGCCACTGGTCGCGCAGGCGGCCGGTGGTCAGCGCCACGGGGTAGCGCGCGTCGCAGGGTTCGGCCACGGGTTTGAAGGCTTCGGCGAAGAATCTGGCGCGGCCATCTGCCGTGGGGAACTGGCCGTCGTCGTACAGCCGCGCTTTGCCGACGCTCGCACCGGCGGGGTAGGGCCACTGCTGCGGGCCGTCGCGTTCCAGCGTGGTCCACGACAGGCCGGTGATGTCGAGGTCGCGGCCTCGGGTGCTTTCGCGGTGCTCGTTCCAGACGGCTTCGGGCGTGGCGTAGGGGAAGAGCGTGAGCCTGCCGTTCAGCCGTGCAGGCAAGAGGGCTTCGAGCCGACGGGCGAAGTCCACCGCAATCTCCCAGTCGTCGCGCGCCTCGCCGGGGGCTTTGGTTGCGGCGCGCACGCGGCTGATGCGGCGCTCGGAGTTGGTCACCGTCCCAATCTTCTCGCCCCAGGTGGTGGCGGGCAGCAGTACGTCGGCATAAGGCACGGTGGCGGCTGTGGTGTAGGCCTCCTGCACCACGACGAGTTCGGCGGTCTCCAGCGCGCGACGCACCAGCGCCTGGTCGGGCAGCGACTGGGCAGGGTTGGTACAGGCGATCCACAGCGCCTTCACCTTGCCGTCGGCCGCGGCCTGGAACAGCTCGACGGCGGTCTTGCCGCGCTGCGCCGGCACGTCGGCCACACCCCAGAGTTTGGCCACTTCGGCGCGGTGCGCCGGGTTAGCCAGATCACGATGCGCCGAAAGCAGATTGGCCATGCCGCCCACTTCGCGCCCGCCCATGGCGTTGGGCTGGCCGGTGAGCGAAAACGGCCCTGCTCCGGGTTTGCCGATCTGGCCGCAGGCGAGGTGAAGGTTGATGAGCCCGGCGTTCTTCGCCGTGCCGCTGCTCGACTGGTTCAGCCCTTGGCAATACATGGAAAGCGTGGGCTGGCGCGTCTGCAGTGTCGCGTCAGGCGCGCCCAGCGCGAACCAGCGCGCGGCGGTGACGATATCCTGCTCCTTCAGCCCGCACAGATTGGCCGCAACCGCCGGGCTCATCTCCCTCACCCGCTCGCGCAGGGCCGCGTAGCCGCTGGTGTGGGCGGTGATATAGGTGGGGTCGACCAGGTCTTCCCACACCATCACATGCAGCATGGCGTGGAACAGCGCGACGTCGGTTCCGGGCAGCAGTTGCAGGTGCAGATCGGCGAGTTCGGCGGTTTCGGTACGGCGCGGGTCGATGACGATGATGCGCATCTCGGGCCGCCTGGCCTTGGCCTTTTCGATACGGCGAAAGGTGATGGGATGCGACCACGCCGCATTGCTGCCCGCCAGCACCAGACAGGAGGCGTGGTCAATGTCGTCGTAGTTGCACGGCGGCGCGTCAGCCCCCAGCGTGACCTTGTAGCCGGCTACCGCGCTGCTCATGCACACGCGGGAATTGGTGTCCACATTGTTGGTGCCGACCAGCCCCTTGGCCAGCTTGTTGAAAACGTAGTAGTCCTCGGTCAGCATCTGGCCGGAGATGTAGAAACCCACGCTGTCGGGCCCATGCTCGGCGATGATGGCTGCGAAGCGCTGCGCCACATGGTCCAGCGCCTCGTCCCAACGCACCGCACGGCGTGGCGCATCGCGCTGCGTGCGCAGTTCGGGCCGTAGCGCGCGCACCTGCGGCAGCAACTCCGGCTTGGCGCTCAGGTGCAGCGCGCCGCCCTTGGTGCACAGCTTGCCGAAGTTGGCCGGATGATCTGGGTCGCCGCGCACACCCGTGATGCGCCCGCCCTCGGTCTTGATGAGCACACCACAGCCCACGCCGCAATACGGGCAGGTCGAGCGCACCTCGCGCAGCGCGCCCTCGGGCACGATGGCGATGGAGCCTGCGGGCAGGTCGGCGGAGTTCATCAGTCCGCGTTCGCGCAGGCTGCGCCGTCACAGTGCGCCGCGTGCATCTCGGTAATAGACGCGTGCAACTGGTCGCTGCGCAGATAGACCTGTTCGCCCTCCACCTTCACCGCGAAGGCCGGAGTGCAGCCCTCGTCTGGCGCTTGCGCACGACCATCGTCGAGCCGGATGGTCCAGTTGTGTAGCGGGCAGTCGACCGATTCGCCGAACACGATGCCCTGGCTCAGCGGTCCGCCCTTGTGCGGGCAGCGGTCGAGCAGGGCGTAGATGCGGTCGCTGGCGGTGCGGAACAGGGCGATGTCCACGCCGTCCGGGCGGCGCACGCGGCGTGCGCCCAGTGCGGGAATCTCGGACTGGGTGCAGACAGGAGTCCAGTGGCTGGTGCTCATGCCGGTTCTCCTTGTGCTGCGGCAACCGGCACGATGGGAATGAACTGCCGCGTATCCACTTGCGCCTTGTCGAACTCGAACCACGGATCAGGCTCTCCCTGCAGCGCGAATTGCAGCCGCTCCCACAGGGCTTTGCGGCCCTCGGCGTCGGCCAGGATGCGCTGTTTCACAACGTCCAGGCCGACACGGGCGATGTAATGCACGGTGCGCTCCAGATACCAGCCTTCCTCGCGGTAAAGCTGGATGAAGGCGCCGGTGTATTCCAGCACTTCCTCCTGCGTCTTGAGCTTGACCAGGAACTGTGCGACTTCGGTCTTGATGCCGCCGTTGCCGCCCACATACATTTCCCAGCCGGAATCGACGCCGATGATGCCCACGTCCTTGATGCCGCTTTCGGCGCAGTTGCGTGGGCAGCCGCTGACCGCGAACTTCACCTTGTGCGGCGCGTACATGCGCCAGGTGGCGCGCTCAAGCAGCTTGCCCAGTGCCGTGCTGTCCTGCGTGCCGAAGCGGCACCATTCGCTGCCGACGCAGGTCTTCACCGTGCGCAGCGCCTTGGCGTAAGCGTGGCCGCTGGGCATGCCGATGTCGGTCCACACGGCTTGCAGGTCTTCCTTTTTCACGCCCAGCAGGTCGATGCGCTGGCCGCCGGTCACTTTCACCGTAGGGATGTTGTACTTGTCCACGGCGTCGGCGATGCGGCGCAACTCGGCGGCCGAAGTCTCGCCGCCCCACATGCGCGGAATCACCGAATAAGTGCCGTTCTTCTGGATGTTGGCGTGGCTGCGCTCGTTGATGAAACGGCTTTGCGGGTCATCCTTGGCCTCGTGCGGCCAGGTGGAAATGAGGTAGTAGTTCACCGCCGGGCGGCAGCTCGAACAACCGTTGGGCGTGCGCCAGCCGAGATTGGCATACACGTCGGCAATGGTGAGCAAATGCTCGTTCTTGATCGCGTCGCGCACCTCCTGGTGGGTGGAGTCGGTGCATCCGCACAGCGCCTTTTTCTTCGGTGCGGCGGAGAAGTCGCCTCCCGCAGTGAACATCAGGATCTGCTCGACGAGCCCGGTGCAGGAGCCGCACGAGGCGCTGGCCTTGGTGTGCTTGCGCACTTCTTCCAGCGTGAACAGTCCCCTGTCCTTGATCGCCTTGACAATCGTGCCCTTGCACACGCCGTTGCAACCGCAGACCTCGTCGGTGTCGGCCATCAGCATGGCCTTGCTCTGGCCCTGATGGCCGGCATCACCCAGAGCGCCTTCGCCGAACATCAGCTTGTCGCGGATGTCATGCACCTTGCGGCCTTCGCGCAGCAGCTTGAAGTACCACGAGCCATCCACGGTGTCGCCGTACAGGCAGGCGCCGACCAGCTTGTCGCCCTGAATCACCAGGCGCTTGTAAACGCCGGAAAACGGGTCGGACAGGACGATGTCTTCGCAGCCCTCGCCGCCCATGAAGCTACCGGCCGAGAACAGGTCGATACCCGTGACCTTGAGTTTGGTGCTGATCTGGCTGCCGGTGTATCGACCTATGCCCATCTGCGCCAGGTGGTTGGCTGCCACCTTGGCCTGCTCGAACAGCGGCGCCACCAGGCCGTAGGCAATGCCGCGATGCGCGGCACATTCGCCCACGGCGTAAATGCGCGGGTCGGTGATGGTCTGCAGCGTGTCGCTCACGACGATGCCGCGATTGCAGTGAATGCCGGCCTTCTCCGCCAGCGCGGTGTTGGGGCGGATGCCTGCGGTCATCACCACCAGATCGGCGGGAATCTCGCTGCCGTCCTTGAACCGCACGGCGCGCACCCGGCCTGATTCATTGCCCAGCAAGGCTTGCGTCTGCGCGCCGATGAGGAACTTGAGACCGCGATCTTCAAGCGACTTCTGCAGCAGCTTGCCCGCCACATCGTCGAGTTGTCGCTCCATCAGCCACGGCATGATGTGCACCACGGTCACGTCCATGCCGCGCAGCATCAGACCGTTGGCCGCTTCCAGCCCCAGCAGGCCGCCGCCAATGACCACCGCGTGCCTGTGCGTCTTCGCGGTCTCGATCATGGTTTCGGTGTCCTTGATGTCGCGGTAGGCGATCACCCCGTCCAACTCCTTGCCCGGCACCGGCAGGATGAACGGCAGCGAGCCTGTGCCCAGCAGCAGCCGGTCGTAGGGGGCTTCGAGGCCTTCATCGGTGCGTACCACGCGCTTGATGCGATCGATTTGCACCACCGTCTTGCCGGTGTGCAGGGCGATGCCGTTGTCGGCATACCAGTCCAGCGGATTGAGGATGATCTGCTCGATGGTCTGCTCCCCGGCCAGCACGGGCGACAGCAGGATGCGGTTGTAGTTCGGGTGCGGCTCGCTGCCGAACACGGTGATGTCGTAGAGATCGGGCGCGAGCTTGAGCAGTTCTTCGAGCGCCCGCACCCCGGCCATGCCATTGCCGACGAGAACGAGTTTGGGTTTGTTCATGATGCGGAGTCCATTGGGTTGCGCGCTGCGTCTCAGGCTGCCTTGGCCTGCGGGTGCGCCTGGCGCTTGTAGAGAAACTCCAGCACCTGGGCGCGCAGATGGGCGTAGTGCGGGTCTTCGCTCAGAGCCAGACGTTCGCGCGGGCGCGGCAGATCGACCGTGAGAATTTCGCCGATGGTCGCGGCAGGGCCATTGGTCAGCATGACGATGCGGTCGGACAGCAGCACCGCCTCGTCCACGTCGTGCGTCACCATCACCACAGTGGCGCCGCTTTTCGCCACGATGCCTTGCAGCTCGTCCTGCAGCCGGGCACGGGTGAGGGCGTCGAGCGCGCCGAAAGGCTCGTCCATCAGCAGCAACTTGGGCTCCATCGCCAGAGCCCGGGCGATGCCGACGCGCTGCTTCATACCGCCGGAAATTTCGTGTGGATGTTTGTGTGCCGCGTGCGGCAGGCCAACGAGTTCCAAAGCAGACTGGGTGCGGGCCTTGAGTTGCGACTTGGTTTCGCTTGCGCCGAACACGCGCTCCACGCCGAGGTAGATGTTGCCGTAGCAGGTCATCCAAGGCAGCAGCGAGTGGTTTTGGAACACCACGGCGCGGTCAGGGCCTGGCGCGTGAATTTCGCGGCCGTCGCACACCATCACGCCCGAGGATGGCAGCGTGAGTCCGGCGATGAGGTTGAGCAGGGTGCTCTTGCCGCAGCCGGAATGGCCGATCAGGCTGATGAACTCGCCCTTGGCGATGTCGAGGTTGATGCCCTTGAGCGCGTGGAAAGGACCGCGCGCGGTGTCGAACACCATTTCGACGTGTTGGATGATGATGAAATGTTCCATGATGATGGCCTTTTGTGTTTTGCGTGATGGGAAGATCAGCGCGCTTCGTCGTAGCTGAATCGCCGCGCAATCAGCATCAGCGCGCCTTCGAGCACCATGCCGGTGACGCCGATGACCAGAATGGCGATGATGATGTGGGCGAGGTTGAGGTTGTTCCACTCGTTCCACAGCCAGAAGCCGATGCCGGTGCCGCCTGTCAGCATTTCAGCGGCGACGATCACCAGCCAGGCGGTGCCGACCGACAGCCGCACGCCGGTCATCATGTAGGGCATGACCGAGGGCAGCAGAATCTTGGTGAACACCTTCCAGGTGGAGAGGTCGAGCACGCGGGCCACGTTCAAATAATCCGCCGGAATGCGCTGCACGCCGATGGCGGTGTTGATCATCATCGGCCAGATGGAGCAGATGAAAATGGTGTAGATGGCCGCCGCCGGCGCATTGCTGAACACATACAGCCCGATGGGCAGCCAGGCCAGCGGCGACACCGGACGCAGCAGGCTGATGAGAGGCGAGAGCATGCGGTTCAAGAACTGCACGCGGCCAATGGCGAAACCCAGCGGAATGCCTACCAGCGCCGCCAGACCAAAGCCGTAGGCCACTCGCTGCAGCGAGGCCAGCAGGTTCCAGCCGATGCCCACATCGTTCGGTCCGTTGTCATAAAAGGGATGCGCAAACACCTTCTGCGCCGACTGCCAGGTGACCAGCGGCGAGGGGAATTGCGCGCTGTGCTCGGCCGCCAGTTCCCACACCAGCAGCAGGAGTGCGAAGCCCATCAGCGGGGCGATGAGGCGCAGCGCGATTTGGCGGTTCTTCGCGCGTTGCCGCTCTGCCGGGCTCACGGTGCGTATGGCAGTTTGCTTTGTAGCGGCCGGGGGAGTTTCGGGTGAGGCGTCCTCCGTCGCAGAGGCTTGAAACGATCCGCCCGGGGCGGAAAAGACGGCAGTGTTCATGCTGGACTCCTGGTTCATTGCGTCGGCAAGGTCAAACGGCGAGATCGTTGACTTTGAAGCCGTGGGCATAGGCCTTGGGGTCCTTGCCGTCCCAGGTCACGCCGTCGATCAGCTTGGAGGTGCGCAGCGTGGTGGCGGGCACCGGCACCTTCAGTTCGGTGGCGACTTCCTTGTACAGATCGACGCGGTTCACCGCCTTGGCCACGGCGAGATAGTCGGGGTCGGTCTTGATCAGTCCCCAGCGGCGGAACTGGGTGAGGAACCACATGCCGTCGGACAACCACGGGAAGTTGACCTGCCCGTCTTCATAGAACGTCATCGGGTGCGCGTCGTGCCAGCTTTTGCCCAGGCCGTTGGTGTAGTTGCCAAGGATGCGCGGCAGGATGGTTGCCACCTGGGTGTTGACATAGCCCGGCGCGGCGATGGTCTCGGCCATCTTGGTGCGGTTGGCATCCGAGGCGTCGATCCAGCGGCAGGTTTCGAGCACGGCGGCCATCACCGCCTTGGTGGTGTTGGGGTACTTTTCGACGAACTCGGCGGTGGTGCCCAGCACCTTCTCTGGATGGTCCACCCAGATTTCCTGCGAAGTCACCGCAGTGAAGCCGATCTTCTGGTTGATAGCCACCGCGTTCCACGGCTCGCCTACGCAGAAGCCGTCCATGCTGCCCACCCGCATATTCGCCACCATCTGCGGCGGCGGCACGGTAATCACCTTGTCGTCCTTCAGCGGGTTGATGCCGTAGGTCGCCAGCCAGTAATAAAGCCACATCGCATGCGTGCTGGTGGGGAAGGTCTGGGCGAAGGTGTAGGTGCGCTTTTTCTGCGCAATGGCCTTGGCCAGCGCCGGGCCGGTGGTGATGCCTTCCTTGGCCAGCGCGTCAGCCAGGGTGATGGCCTGGCCGTTGCGGTTCAGGCCCATGAGTATGGCCATGTCCTTCTTCGGCCCGCCGACGCCGAGCTGCACGCCATACGGCAGGCCGTAGAGCACATGCGCCATCTGGATGCCGCCGGTCACCAGGTTGTCGCGCACTGCGGCCCACGAGGCCTGCTTGCTTGGAATGATCTTGACGCCGTACTTCTTGTCGAAACCCAGCACCGCGGCCATGACGATGGGCGCGCAATCAGTGAGGGGAATGAATCCGATCTTGACTTCTTCCATTTCAGGTTTTCCCAGAGTGGCGGCGCGCGCCGTGGGCTGCAGGCTGGGAAGAAGACCGGCAACAGCCACGGCGGCGCCTGACTTGATGAGGGTGCGGCGCAAGGGTTGTGCCGGGTCGTTGCTCGGAGGGGGGGCGTCTTGCTGTTTGCGCATGGCAGTTCCTGAAATAGCGGGCGAAAAAAAGCCTTCGGGCGCTTCACACAAGGCGAAGCACACGAAGGCATCATTGCCGAGCTGAGCGGGGGAGACTCCCGTTCAGTGGGTTCAACATAGACCGCCGTTGGCCTACAGCGCTATTTAAGCAATCAGCGTGCCAACCCTCCACTCGGGAGAGATCAGAGGGAAGCTCCCCGCTGTATCAAATTAGGCTGGTCTTCGATGACGCAAAACTGTGCGTAACGGTTCCAGTCTGGTGCGTGTGAGCACACAAAGCGCGCAGCCGCAAGGCTCAGATCAATCCGACGGTATCGAGAATGCGCTGGGCAACCTCGGAGAGCTTCAAGCCTTTTTCCATCGCCAGCTTGCGCATGCGGCTGAAGGCTTCTTCCTCGGTGCAGCCCTGGCGCTGCATCACAATGCCCTTGGCCCGCTCGATCAGCTTGCGCTCGGTGAGATGGGTGCGCGCCTGGCTCAGTTCCGCGCGCAAACCCTGTTCGCGCTCGAACCGCGCCAGCGCCACCTCAATCACCGGCCTCACCCGGTTGGGCTTGAGGCCGTCCACGATATAGGCCGTCACCCCCGCCGTGATGGCTAGTTGCGCAGTCTCGGTGTCGTCGTCATCGGTGAACAGCACGATGGGTCGGGGCGTGTCGCGCGAGGCCAGCACGACGTGCTCCAGCAGATCGCGCACGCCAGACTCTGCATCCACAATCACCAGATCGGGCTTGAGCGCGGCAATGCGGTCGTCCAGGTCGGGTTTGGCCGGCAGAACGGCCACTACCTGGTAGCCCGCATCCAACAAGGCCTTTTCCAGCATCGCGCAACGCCCTGCCTGGCGCTCATGATTCGCCTGATCGTTCTCCGTCGCCAATGCGGGATCGGGGGAGATGACAGCAACCGTCAGAGTGCTTAGTGGGTTGGGCATATCTCGATTCGAGCAAATTCCATGCCCCAAAGAGTTAGTTCGTTTTCCTGCGATTGATGACAAATCTTGAGGCCATTCAAGAATCAAGGGATGTCATGCTTTGCGTGGCATACGCAGCAAGTGCCGCAATCACTCCAGCATCTTCGCCCGCTGGCTGTGCGAGCACGATTCGCAGCTTCGGATATCGCGCCCGCGCGGCTTGCACCACTTCTGGAATGTCGCGCCGGAGGTGGCCGCCTGCACCAAGGAAGAGGGGCGCGATGTGCACATACTCCGTGCCGTTTTGGCCCGCTTCCTCCAAGGCTTGTTGCAGGGAGGGTTGCATCGACTCCAGAAAAGCAAGGCGGACGGTCAGTTCGGGGTGGCGGGACTGCACCATGCCACAAACGGCCTCAAAGGGCAGAGCCCATTCGGCTAACCGGGAGCCATGGGCCAGCAAGACAAGTAACCTAGGTTCACTGTTCATCGGTATGTAAGTTTGGGTCATGATTAGGGTGCTGGTGGTGCACCCCGGTATTGATCGGCCTGAGATTGTTCGACGCGATTTCGGGATGCGACGAGGCGAACTGCATATAACCGTTCGCTCTGCGGTCGCTGGGTACGTGCTTCAGAAGTGGAATGTAGATTGCAGTCTGGATAGGCGACTGGATCCGATGATCCATCGCTTGAGCTTGAAGAACATTGAATCACTGAAGGACTGCAAGAATGCGGCGATTGCGCCGGGATTTAGCAATCCGGTGGCCACTGGCTAGTGCCCTGTCCCGCTGATACGTGAGCAAAGTCGATGCAGCTTTTCGAGGATGGAGTCGGCAGTAGCGGTCCACTTGAATGGCTGGCAGTTCATGTTGTGGGCGGCGACGAAGTGGTCGATGCGTTGCACGAGTTGTTTGACGCTGGTGAACGAGCCGCGGCGAATGGCCTTGTCGGTGATCAGCGCGAAGAAGCGCTCGACCTGATTGAGCCAGGAGCTGTAGGTGGGGATGAAGTGCAGGTGCCAACGCGGTCGTGCTGCCAACCAGGCTTTGATCTTGGGATGGCTGTGGGTGGCGTAGTGGTCGCAGATGCATTGGATGTCCAGTTCGGCGGGCACGGCCTGGTCAATCTCGCGCAGGAAGGACAGGTATTCCTGGTGTCGGTGGCGCGGTTTGCACGCCGCCAGCACCGCGCCGTTGATCACGTTGAGCGCCGCAAACAACGTGGTTGTGCCATGGCGCTTGTAGTCGTGGGTGACCCCTTCGGCATAGCCGAACCCCATGGGCAGCATCGGCTGGGTGCGCTCCAGCGCCTGACACTGGCTCTTTTCGTCCACGCAGATCACCAGCGCGTTGTCCGGCGGGCTCAGGTACAGGCCGACCACGTCGCGCAACTTCTCGATGAAGAAGGGGTCGTTGGACAACTTGAAGCTCTCGGTGCGATGGGGCTGCAGACCGAAGAGTTGGAAGTAGCGCGCGACGCTGCTCTTGGAGATGCCGGTCTCGGCGGCCACCGAGCGCACGCTCCAATGCGTCGAGCCGTTGACCGGTTTGGTGTGCAGCGTGGTCTTGATCAGGTGCGCAACGCGTTCATCGTCGATCGAGCGCGGCTTGCCCGGCCGCACGTCGTCGTACAGCCCGGCGATGCGCCGCTCGATGAACCGCTTGCGCCATTTGCCCACTGTGGCCTGGGTCAGCTTCAAGCGCTCGGCAATGGCGCTGTTCGGTTCACCGTCCGCACTGCTCAGAGCCGCGGGCAGCAAGCGGCTGCGCGTCCGGAGTTTGTCGAGGCCGAAAGAGCTTGGTGATGCTGCGATTTTTGCTGGACACCAACATCTGTATTTATCTGATGAAGGAACAGCCCGAGCCGGTCATTCGACGGTTTTCGGCTTGCAAGCCCGGCGAGGTTGGGGTCAGCTCGATTACTTGGGCTGAGTTGTGTTGCGGTTTGGAGGTGCATAACAGCCCGCCCGAGTTGACCGCGCTGTCGAACAGCTTGGTCATCAAAGATTTCGACGTGCAAGCGGCGGCTTTTTTTGGAAAACTCTCCCGGCAGTTTCCTGCCAGAAAAAACAGCTTCGACCGCATGATCGCTGCGCATGCCATCTCATTGGGGATCACGTTAGTGACCAACAACGTCGCCGATTTTGCGCTTTACGCCGATGCCGGGCTGGTCGTCGAGAACTGGACGACTTCCGCCTGACGAAAATATGGCTTCTTGTTGGTCGGCCCGCAAACCAAGATGCGATGTCCCTATCTACGCGTTGCGGACCGGGAAGCGCAAAGCAACATCAGCGCTGCTGACTGCAACTGTATGACTGCGGCCGTCTGGGAGACGATCGCGCTCATCCGCGAGAAGTCGCGGTGGATTCCGGTTCATACGAGCACTTGCCGACGTCGATCCGCAAGGGCGCCGGCACGAAGTCCGGCGTTTGCTTTCCAGGCATCTCTCCTCGACTTGCGCTACGCCACGGGTGAGCGCAATCACCAGCGCCAACGCAGTCACGCCGAAAAATCAAAAGTGATATTCCACACGCACCATGGGGGTACTGGCCTTGGCGCCCGGCACGGTAGATGCCGGGTTGCCAAACTTGTTGCGCCAATATTGATATTGCACCCCGGCCCAGAGTTTGTTGGGCACGCTGTAGAGCGCCTTGCCCACGTCATACATGATCTCGGTGGAGAGCAGCGTTTCCGGCGCGGTGCCGTAGCCTTTGGCGCCGATATGGTCGAAATAACCGCTCCACTTCCAGCTGCCGCCGGCAAACGGAATGCCCCAGTCCGCGGCCAGCACGTAGGTGGTCTTGAAGCTCACATCGCCGCCTTGCGGATAAGGGTTAAAACCGTTGTGGTTGCTCTCCTTGTAAAGCTCCAGGCCGACCTTGGCGTAGCCCGGCACGTTCAGACCGAGCATGGGGCCGATACGGAATTTGCGCACGCGCGGCGCAAAGGTGGTGTTTTTGCTGGAATAGTCGAAGCCCATGCCGAGCAGGACATCGTTGATCGGCCCCCAATTGATCTTGTTGCCGCTGATTTGGGAGTAGGAGAAGGTGCGACGGTAGACCGCGTAGATCTCCTGCGCCCCCGCTGCAGCACAACTCGTGCCTGCCGCACAGGCTTCCGGGTCGGAAGAGTCGGACATCAGCACGTCCATATTGAAAAAGTTGGTGCCGAGCGAATCGCCGCTGGCATAGGAAAAGCCGAGGATGCGCTTGGCGATGTCCTTGGGGTTTCCGGGCTCGGCAAATTGCGTGCCGTACTGGCCGTGAACCCAGGCATCGCTCCAGGTGGCGGCCTGGGCCGAAGTGCCTGCGGCACCCAAGCTCGCTGCGAGGATGGACGCGGCTGCGATGGTTTTTCCGGTGTTTCGACCTGTTTTCATGTTGTGTTCTCCCTGTCAAAAAGTTGTCAATCTGAGTGAACTGGAGCGATGTCCAGACGAGTTCCCCGGGTTGAAAAGCGGGTGGCGGATACCGCGCTGCAGAGGCGCGGTGAAAGTGGGGGCGCTGGATCAGCCATAACTGGTGGCGAGCTTGTGCAGGATGTGGTCACGCGCGGTAATGGGCGCATACGCGGGTGGCTGTCCGACAGGCACGCAACCTGCCAGCGGAGACACCAGCACGGCGTCATCCGGATCGGAGAAAAAGGCGATGGAATAGCGGCTGCGCCACGGCTGCAGGGGACGCACGCGGTGCAAGGTGGAGCGAAAGCGGCCATTGCTCCAGCGCTCCAGCAAGTCGCCGGTGTTCACCACCACGGCGTCGGCGTCGGCCGGCACAGGCACCCAGGCCCCATCTGCCGCGCGCACTTCCAGTCCAGGATTGCCATCCTGCCACAGCAGGGTGAGGCTGCCGTAGTCGGTGTGCGCACCGGCGCCCGCGGCAAGATCTCCGCCATGCTGCGGCGGATAGTGCAGAAAGCGCAGGGTCTGGTTCTCTCCCCGGTGACGCTGCGCGAAATAGCCCGGCTGCAGTCCGAGCGCGAGGCCGATGGCGTCGAGCAGACCTTCCGCCAAGGCGCGTGCCGCGGCGAACAAGGCCAGGGCATCGTTGCGAAATGCAGAGCCGGGCCAGGCGGTGACATCGCTTGCTGAACGCAGCGCGTCACGCATGGTGAAGCTCTCCTTGCGATCAGCCGAGGCCAGCGGATCAAGCGCCTCTTGGCCTAGGGCAACATAGCCGTGGTTACGCTGGATGTCGCGGTAGCGCAGCGTCTCCTTGTCTGCATCGGCCAAGGCGAAAAATCGCTTGCTGGAGGTGAAGGCGTTTTGCAGCAGGGCAGCATCCAAGCCGGTGTTGCGCAGGCACATGAAACCGCTGTCCTGCGCCGCGGCGCACAGCGCCTGGCCAAGCGCGCCGCGGTCGGCACCTGGGCGCATGCCGCCGCAATCAATCAGGGGAATGGACGGGCCGGGCATGTCTGCTCAACGATCCATTGCACTCTCGTGCCAGTTCTTCAGCGCCAGCTTGGACAGCAGCACCATCAGCACGAACAGCGCCACGCCGGCAAGGGTCAGCAGGATGAGCGCGGCAAACATCTCAGGAATCTGCAGGTTGTAGCCCGACTGCAGGATTTGATAAGCCAACCCCGAACCCTGGCCGCCCGTACCCGCGACAAACTCGGCAACCACGGCGCCAATCAGCGCCAGGCCGCTGCTGATGCGCAGGCCGCCGAAAAAGTAGGGCAAGGCACCAGGAATGCGCAACCGCACCAACCGCTGCCAACGCGAGGCGCGGTACAGGGTGAACAGGTTGTTGAGATTGCCGCTGACGCTGTTGAGACCCAGGGTGGTGTTGGAGATGATGGGAAAGATGGCGATGATGGTGGCGCACACCACTAGCGCCAGTTCAGTGTTCTTGATCCAGATGATGATCAACGGAGCAATCGCCACAATGGGGGTGACCTGCAACATCACCGCATAAGGAAACAGGCTCATTTCCAGCCAGCGGCTCTGGGCGAACAGCAGTGCCGCCAGCGTGCCCAGCAGCGTGGCAGCAAGAAAGGCGAAGAAGGTGACTTTGAGGGTCATCAGCAGCGCGAAAAACAACGTGGGCGCATGCACCACCAGCGCCTGCGCGATGAGCAGCGGGCCCGGCAGCAGGTAAGAGGGAATGTGGCCGACTTCGACCACCAGTTGCCAAATCAGCAGAAACAGCACGCCCACCCCCAGGGGAGCGGCGACGCGGAGAAC
Organism: Thiomonas sp. OC7; assembly: GCF_900634595.1. Classification (NCBI taxonomy): domain Bacteria; kingdom Pseudomonadati; phylum Pseudomonadota; class Betaproteobacteria; order Burkholderiales; genus Thiomonas; species Thiomonas sp. OC7. Next base: position 1,784,419 of record NZ_LR131953.1, read on the forward strand.
GCGCGGTTGTTGAAGCAAGGCAGCTGGGGTCATGGCGTTGCGGTGCAGGAGGTTGGCAGACAAGGCGCTCGATCGCGGGCTTCAGGAGCCGTCGGGTTTGCTGGGCAGGATGCGCAGTTCCTTGATGAACTGCATGTCGTAGGCCTTGCGGTAGTCGAAGTCGGCGGGCAGCATTTTGTTCTGCACCATGTAATCGAACATGGCTTTCCAGCGCGCGTTCGTCATGGCACCAATGCCGAGCGTCTGCGCTTCGTCCCCTGTGACGATCTGGTACTTCTTCATCATGCGGATGGAGAAGTCGATCTGCTCTGTGCTCTGCTTGGGGTTGGCCTCGGTGATGAGCTTGTCACCCGCGGCGGGGTCGGCCAGATACAACTTCCAGCCTTCGAGTGATGCCTTGACGAAGGCGGCCACCCACTGCGGATGCTCCTTGATCAGCGCGGTGCGGGTGTCGATGGTTTTGCCGTAGGCCATCCAGCCGTCATCGGCCAGCAGGAAGACCACGGGCTTCTCGCCACCTTTCTCGATGGCCAGCGGCTCGTTGCCGACATAGCCCTGCATGGACATGTCCTTGTCGTGCAGGAAGGGGGCGACACTGGCGTTGTAAGGCCGCTGCTGCGCCTTGGTGTAGCCAAACTTGCCCTCCAGCCACGGCCACCAGGTGGCGTTGGCGTACTGCGCCACCATGATGGGCTTGCCCTTGAGTTCGGCCAGCGACTTGATGCCCTGGTGCGCAATCAGCGCCTGGGGATCTCTCTGGAAGAACGCGGCCACTGTGGCGACCGGCGCACCGCGCTCGACGGCCTGCATGGTCTGCATCGGATAGCCGGTGTAAAAGTCGCACGAACCGCTGGCGAGCAATTGCTGGCCGTTGATCTGCGGCCCGCCGGGCTGAATGCTCACATCCAGCCCGGCCTTTTTGTAGAGGCCAAGCGCGAACGCCTGATAGAAGCCGCCCTGCTCGGCTTGCGGAAACCAACTGGTGCAGAGTTTGAGCTTGGGCAACGCCTGAGCGCTGGCCGCAGTCAGGGATGCCAGCGCACCCAGGGAAATCAATGCGGCAGAGACGATATGACGAATAGACATGATCGTGGAGACAAGGACAGAAAAAAAGCGGGGTTACTTGAGATCGGCCGCGTCGGGCAAGACCTTGATCGTCTTGATGAACTGGAGGTCGTAAACCTTGCGATAGTCGAAGCTGGCGGGCACCATCTTGTTGTGCACCATGAAGTCGAACATCTCTTTCCAGCGCGCATCGGTCATGGCGCCGATGCCGAGTTTGGACGCCTCCCCGCCGGTGACGAGCTGGTACTTCTTCATCATGCTCAGGCCGAATGCGAGTTGTTCCGGCGTCTGTTTGGGGTCGGCTTCGACGATCAGCTTGTTACCTGCTGCGGGGTCGGCGAGATAGGACTTCCAGCCCTCGGCTGAAGCCTTGATGAAGGCCGCCACGACCTGGGGCTTCTTGTCGATCAAGCTGCGCGTGGTGTCGATGGTTTCGGCGTAGGCCGGCCACCCGTAGTCGGACAGCAGGAACACCACCGGCTTCTCCCCGCCTTTCTCGATCATCAGCGGCTCGGAGCCGACATAGCCCTGCTGCGAGAGATTCTTGTCCTGCAGGAACTGGGCGACGTTGAAGGTGTAGGGGCGCTGCTGCGACTGGGTGAAGCCGTACTTGTTTTCCAGCCAAGGCCACCAGGTGGTGTTGACGTAGGAGGCGACAAGGATGGGTTTTCCCTTGAGATCGGCCAGAGTCTTCACCCCCTGATGCGCGATGATCACGCTGGGATCTTTCTGGAACACCGCGGCAACCGTGACCACCGGCACGCCGCGCGAGGCGGCCACGATGTCCTGCACCGGATAGCCCATGTAGAAATCGCATGTGCCGCCCGCGAGCAGTTGGAGACCATTGACCTGAGGCCCGCCCATCTTGATGGTCACGTCCAGACCGGCTTTCTTGTAAAGCCCGGTGGCAAGCGCCTGGTAGAAGCCGCCGTGCTCAGCCTGCGCGAACCAGTTGGTGCAAAACGTGATTTTTTGTGGCGTCTGGGCCTGCGCAACTGCAAGACCGGACATTGCCAGGGCGACGCCCAAGACCCAGCGCTGCCAACCGTGACCTGTTTCCATTGCATCGATCCTTTTTTTGAGAATTGCAAAATGTTGTATGCAATGAAAATGCAAAACGTATGCCAGCTAATTTCTGCAACCCGCAGAACTGGTACGCAGATGTAACTTCCTGCTTGATATCGGCGGCATGCACCATGGGCGGGGGCATCCTGCATGGATTCAGTGCGCTGCGCACCAGCGTTGTTCAACGGACCCGGCGTCAACCTGATCCGCCATGGCATCCGAATTGCTAGACGCTATGCAGGAGTAGAAGCGGTCAGCGGCGATGCTGCGGGACATTGCTCCCCTGAGACCTCTGCCGCAAGACCCTTTGCAGGCCGGGCCTCATTTCCCGCAACCTTTAAGAGGAGCCGCCATGCTCGTTACACAACAACCCGTCCTGCGCCGTTTTTGGTATGCAATCATGCCTCTACATGATCTCGACTCGGGACCAAAACCATTCACCCTGCTCGGCGAAAGACTGGTGCTGTGGAAGACGCCCGACGGACAGCCTGCGGCATTGCGCGACCGCTGCTGCCACCGCACCGCGCAACTCTCCAAAGGGTTTGTCGATGCCGCAGGGCACATCGTCTGCGGCTACCACGGCTGGACCTACGACTGCAGGGGCAACTGCGTACGCATCCCCCAGAACCCGGACATGGCCATACCCGCCGGAGCGCGGGTGGAGTCGTTTCGCTGTGCGGCGCGCTATGGCTATGCCTGGGTGGCATTAGAGGAGCCGCTGGCGCCCATCCCCGACTTTCCCGAAGAGGGCGCAGAAGGGTTTCGGCGCGTCTTCCAGTTTTACGAGCGTTGGGCCACCAGCCCGCTGCGCTTCATGGAGAACGCATTCGACAACTCGCACTTCAGCTATGTGCACAAGGCGAATTTCGGCATCTTTGAGCAGCCCAAGCCATCGAGTTACCGCATCGAGGCCACCGAAGACGGTTTTGAGGCCGAAACCCTGGTACCCATCCGCAATCCGGCAAGCGGTCACCGCATTACCGGCAGTACCGGAGAATTCACCCAGCGTCACCTGCTCAACCGCTGGTGGCTGCCGTTCGTGCGGCGCTTCGGTTGCGTCTACCCGGAAAGCGGCCTTCATCACATCATCTACAACTGCGCCACACCGATTGATGACGACCACATCATGCTGGCGCAATGGCTCTACCGCAACGACACCGAGGCGGACTGCAGCACACAGGAGCTGATTGCCTGGGATCGGCCCATCGTCGATGAAGACCGCGACATCCTGGAAGCCACCGACCCGGACGCCTGCGTCGATACGCGTCGTCGCATGGAGTTCCACATGGAATCCGACAAGCCGGGCCTGATGATGCGCAAGCGCCTGCTCGAACTCTTGCATGCGCACGGCGAGGAAGAAATTTTCAGGCCCGCCGTGGTGAAGCGCATTCCCATCCAGCCCACTATCTCCTGAACAGGGAAACCCACATGGACATGACCCTCACGTCAACGCCCCCTGACTCGCAAGCCAGCGCACCGCTGGACCAACCCGACGCGCAAACCGCGTTGTTCGCCAACCGGGTGGAGAAGACCTACCCCAACGGTACCCATGCCCTCGATGAGGTGCGCCTGCGCATCCAGCAGGGCGAGTTCGTTTCGCTGCTCGGACCTTCCGGCTGCGGCAAGAGCACACTGCTGCGCATGTTCGCCGGGCTGGATACGCCCTCAGCCGGGCGCATTCTGTGGTGGGGTTCCGAAAAAATGGAAGGCGCCGACGGCAAGCAGTCATTGTCCATGGTGTTCCAGGAGCCGACGCTGATGCCCTGGGCGCGGGTGCGCGCCAACACCCGGCTACCGCTCGACCTGCGCGGCACGCCGCGCGCTGAGGCCGATGCCCGCGTGACCGAGGCGTTGCAGATGGTGGGACTGGACAAATTTGCCGATTCCTGGCCGCGCGAGCTGTCCGGCGGTATGCAGATGCGCGTGTCGCTGGCGCGGGCGCTGGTCACCCACCCCAGCCTGCTGCTGCTCGACGAACCCTTCGGCGCGCTCGACGAGTTCACCCGCAACAAGCTCGACAGCGATGTGCGCAAGCTGTGGGCGCAGCAGGCCATGACCGTCGCCTTCGTCACGCACAGCATCTATGAGGCGGTCTTTCTCTCCACCCGCGTGGCGGTCATGGCCGCCCGGCCGGGCCGGGTGATTGCCGATGTGGCCATCGACGGCCCGGAGGTGCGCGACGACGAATGGCGGGTCAGCGCGCCGTTTCTCGCCTACTGCCGACAACTCTCCGAGCTGCTCACTGCGGCGGCGCAGGGTAGAGTCTGAATGACCCCCGACTGGACCTCTCCCATGCAGCCACCCACTTCCCCTGATCTGCTCATCCGCGGTGCGCTGGCACTCCTGACCGGCCTGCCAGGCGGCGCTGCGCGCAGCGCAGGTGCAGACATGCGTGTTCGAAACGGCATCATCAGCACCATCGGCACGCTCACGCCGGAACCGGGTGAACGCGTGCTCGACGCCAGCGGCTGCGTGATCTACCCCGCCTGGGTCAACACCCACCATCATCTGTTCCAGTCCTTGCTCAAGGGCGATCCGAAGGGCATCGACTGCACCCTCACCCCCTGGCTCGCCGCCGTGCCCTACCGCTACCGCGCCGCGTTCGATGCGCAGCGGTTCCGCCTGGCCGTGCGCATCGGCCTGGTGGAGCTTGCACTCTCGGGCTGCGGCACCGTGGCCGATCACAACTATCTGTACTGGCCCGACATGCCTTTCGACGGCTCGGCCATCGTGTTCGATGAGGCGGAGCAACTCGGGCTGCGCATGGTCTTGTGCCGCGGCGGACAGACCCGCACCCGGCAACTCGAAACCAGCCTGCCCAAGGTGCTGCAACCCGAAACACTGCAGGCCTATCTGGATGATCTGTCACGGCTCCAAAAACGCTATCACGACCCCGCGCCGCAGGCCATGCGCCGCGTCGTGGCCGCGCCCACCACGCCGCTGTTCTCCATGCTGCCGCAGGAATTGCGCGACACCGCGGCGCACGCGCGCAGCCTGGGTCTGCGACTGCATTCGCATCTGTCGGAGACCGTCATCTATCAGCAGACCGCACAAACGCAGCACCAGCGCAGCCCCATCGATTTTGCCGCCAGCGTGGACTGGCTGGGCCCGGACGTGTGGTTCGCCCACCTGGTCAAGCTCGACCCTGAGGAGATCGACTTGCTCGGCCGCACCGGCACCGGCATCGCCCACTGCCCGCAGAGCAATGGGCGGCTGGGCAGCGGCATTTCCCCCATCCGTGCGCTCGAAAATGCTGGCACACCCATTTCGTTAGCGGTGGATGGCGCCGCGTCAAATGAGGCTGCCGACATGCTCAACGAAGCGCATGTCGCCTGGCTGATGGCCCGCGCCCGGGGCGGCCACGCGGCACGGCCCGAATACGCCGGAGGGCGTGGTGAAACCGGCGCGGCGGATGCCACTGTGGAAGACGTGGTGCGCTGGGGTACGGCAGGCGGCGCACGCGTGCTGGGCCTGGACAGCGTGGGCACCCTACAACCGGGCATGGCCGCAGACATTGCCATCTACGTCCTGGATCAACCGCGTCACTTCGGCCTGCACGATCCTGCCATTGCCCCCGTGGCCAGCGGGGGCGCCAGCCTGCGCGCCCTGCTGGTCGGCGGCAAGGAGGTGGTGCGCAACGGCGTCATTCCCGGCCTGGACTTGGCCGAACTCGCCGCGCAGGCGCGCGCCGCCGTGCGCACCCTGCAGAGTCTGGCAACGCCTTGAGCCACCATGCGCGTTCTCTTGCTGTATGCCCATCCGGTGGAGACTAGCTTCCATGCGGCGCTGCATGCCCGCATGGTGCAGGCGCTGCGCGCAGCAGGCCACGAAGTCGATGACTTCGACCTCTACGCCGAAGACTTCAACCCGGTGCTGTCGCGCGAGGAACGCTTGAATTACCGCGACACCACCCGCAACACCGCAGCCGTGGCCAGCTATGTGCAGCGCCTGCAACGGGCCGAAGCCCTCGTGCTGTGCTTCCCTACTTGGTGCTTCGGCCTGCCCGCCATCCTCAAGGGGTTTTTCGACCGGGTTCTGGTGCCTGGCGTGGCCTTCGACATCACCAACCCGGCAAAGGTGCGCCCCGGATTGACGCATCTCCGCCACATCGCCGCCATATCGCCGCCGTCGTCACCTACGGCCGCCCCCGGTGGATGGCCTGGGCCATGGGCGATCCTCCGCGCAAAGTCGTCACCCGCTATTTACGCGCGCTGTGCGGGCGCGGCGTGCGCATCCGCTACCACGCGCGCTATCACATGAATGTTGCCACCCGCGACCAGCTCGAACGGTTCGCGCTGCGCGTGGAAGACGCCATGCACAGGCTGCCGCGGTAGCGAAAACCCCCTCCGGGGCGCAGATGCAGACGCGGCAGGCCTGGGGGCGCTCTCAGGCCGTGCGCCAATGCACCGCAGCCGGTCGTCCTGGCAACTGCAGCTCGGCCACGGCGGGCTGCGTGCTGGCGATGATCTGGCCTGCGCGCAGCACCAGCAGGCGGGTGGCGCGCAGGCGGATGGCCTCGACTGGGTCACCTGCCTGCAGCAGCACCAGATCGGCGCGGCAGCCCACGTCCAGGCCGTAGCCCTCCAGCCCGAGAATGCGCGCCGGGGTGGTGGTCACTGCGTCGAAGCACTGGCGCATCGCCGCCTGCCCCGTCATCTGCGCCACATGCAGGCCCATGTGGGCGATTTCTAGCATGTCGCCGCTGCCGCCCGCGTACCACGGGTCCATCACGCAATCCTAGCCGAAGGCCACGGGCACACCCGCGGCCAGCAGCTCGGGCACGCGGGTCATGCCGCGGCGCTTGGGATAGGTGTCGTGGCGGCCTTGCAGGGTGATGTTGATCAGCGGGTTGGCGATGGCCGCCACGCCGCTCTCGGCCATCAGCGGCAGCAGCTTGCTGACGTAATAGTTGTCCATGCTGTGCATGGAGGTGAGGTGCGAGCCGACCACCCGTCCTTGCAGCCCAAGGCGCTGGGTGTGGAAGGCCAGGGTTTCGATGTGGCGACTCATCGGGTCGTCGGACTCGTCGCAATGCATGTCCACCGGCAGGCCGCGCGCGGCGGCGAGTTCGCACAGCAGCTTCACGCTCTCTGCGCAGTCTGCCATGGTGCGCTCGAAATGCGGAATGCCGCCCACCACGTCCACGCCCAGGTCAAGCGCGCGCTGCAGGTTGCGCAGCGCGGTCGGTGAGCGCAGCACGCCGTCCTGCGGGAAGGCGACGAGCTGCAGGTCGAGGTAGGGCCTGACGTGCTCGCGCACTTGCAACAGGGCTTCGACCGCCAGCAGACGGTCGTCGCATACATCGACATGCGAGCGGATGGCGAGCAGGCCTTTGGCCACCGCCCAGTCGCAATAGGCCAGGGCGCGCTCGATGAGAGCGTCTTGTGTGAGCTGCGGCTTCAACTCGCCCCACAGCGTAATGCCTTCGAGCAGGGTGCCGCTCTGATTGACGCGCGGCAGGCCGTAGCTCAGCGTGGAATCCATGTGGAAATGCGCGTCGACGAAGGGCGGGCTCAGCAGCTGCCCGGCGCAGTCGATCTCGCGTGCGGCTGGACCGCGACGATGCGCCCGGCTTCAATGCCGAGGTCGATGTCGGTGCGGCCATCGGGCAGAGTGCCGCGGCGAAGAATGAGATCGAGCATCAGGCGTGTTCCTGCGGCAAGGGCTGCATGAGCGCCGCAGAGTAGCGGCAGCGCGCGCTCATCGTAAGCCGCTGCCGCGCAGCACCATGTCGAGCACATGGCGGGTGGCGCGTTGTTGTTGCGCTGCGTCCATCTCGGGAGCGCCCAGCACGGCCTGCACCTGCACGGCGAAATCCGCATAGGTCTGGGTGGCGGCCCAGATGGTGAAGAACAGGTGGGTGCTGTCCACCGCGTGCATGCGGCCCTGGGCGATCCATTGATCGATCACCGCAGCCTTCTCGCGCACCAGCGGGTTGAGGGTGGTGGCGAGCATGTCGCCAATTTCAGGGGCGCCGTGCAGCAATTCGTTGGCGAACACCTTGGAGGCCAATGGACGCGCGAAGGCCATGCGCATTTTGTCGCGGATATAGGTCTCCAGCGCGGCGCGCGGGTCAGCCTCCAGAACGATGCCATGCACTGGAATCAGCCAGTCGTCTAGGATGCGCGCCAGCACCCTACGGTACAGGGCGCGCTTGTTGCCGAAGTAGTAGTGCAGATTGGCCTTGGGCAGGGCCGCCGCCTCGGCAATCGCAGCCATGGTGGCGCCGCCGAACCCAGCGCCCGCAAAAACGCGCTCGGCGGCGTCGAGGATCAGCGCCTCGTTGGCTTCACGCATGAGCCCGCGCATCCGCTTCTTCCCGCTGGATGAGCCGCGCCCCGGCACCGAGCGCGCTACTGTCTCTGCGGTGCTGGCGGGTGCCAGGGCGGCGCTCATGGGTGCAATGCCCGAGGGGTTACTTCGCCGGTGGCCAGGGCAGTTTGGCAGCGATGTCCCAGATCGCGTGGCTGTACCCTGCCCTGCCGGGATCGGTCTTGATCACCGGATCGCTGCCGCCTGACAGCAGCACTTTGACCGTGCGCGCGTAGTCAGCCGGGTAGAGATAGCCGATCTTGGGGGTGTTGGCGTCGGTGATGAGTTCGGCCATGCTCTTCATCTGGCGCTCCTGCACGGCCACCGTGGCGCTGCCGCTGGCGTCCTGCGCCACCACGATCTTGGCGGCTTCTTCAGGGTGCTTCACCGCGTAGTTCCACCCGGCGAAGGAGGCCTTGAGGAACTTGGCCATCTTCTCGTCGAAGGCCTTGTCCTTGAGCTTGGGGCCCATGACATAGAGCCCGTCTTCCAGCGTGGACACGCCTTCCTTCTGATAGGAGAACACCACCAGATCGCTGGGCTTCACCCCGGCGTCGATGATCTGCCAGTACTCGTTGTAATTCATCGCCGAGATGCAGGCGGCCTGGTTCTGCAACAGCGGATCGACGTTGAAACCCTGCTTGAGCACGGTGATGTCCTTGCCCGGCTTGTAACCCAGTTTGCTCATCCAGTTGAAGAAGGGGTATTCATTGCCGCCGAACCAGACGCCCAGCGTCTTGCCTTTGAAGTCTTTCGGGCTGGTGACGCCGCTGGACTTCTTGCACACCAGCAGCAAGCCGGAATGGTTGAACACCTGGGCGATGTTGACCAGCGGTACGCCCTTCTCGCGCGAAGCCAGCGCGTCGGGCATCCAGTCCACCACCACGTCGGCGCCACCGCCAGCGATGACCTGTACTGGCGACACGTCCGGCCCGCCCGGCTTGATGGTCACGTCCAGACCTTCGTCCTTGTAATAGCCCTTGGCCGCAGCCACGTAATACCCGGCGAACTGCGCCTGCGGCACCCACTTGAGCTGCAGCGTGACCTTGTTGTCCGCGGCGAGCGCGGCGTGGCTTGTGCCAAGGCCGATGAGGGCGGCGGCAGCCCAGTGGCGGATGTATCCAGACAGCAATTTCATGATGCGCTCCTTGCGAGGTGGGTGAAATGGGATTAAGAAATTCCGGCAGCGCTGCGCACCGACGGATGCCAGAACGCGGCGCGGCGCTCCAGCAGTACCAGCGCGGCATATGCAACTGAGCCAGCCACCGAGGCGGCGGTGATCGCGGCCCAGACCAAGCCCATATTCATGCGCGCCGCCTCGGTAGAAATTCGAAAGCCCAGCCCGACCGTAGGCGAGCCGAAAAACTCGGCGACGATGGCGCCTATCAGCGCCAGGGTGGCGTTGATTTTGAGCGCCGTGATCATCTGCGGCACGGCAGACGGCAGCTTGAGCAGCCATAGGGTCTGGCGGTGGCTGGCGCCGTAGGTCTGCATCAGCTCGGCCTCCAGCGTGCCCGCTGCGCGAAGCCCGGCCAGGGTGGAAACCAGCATGGGGAAAAAGGTCATCAGCGCCACTACGGCGGCCTTGGATTCCCAGCCGAAGCCGAACCACATCACGGCAATAGGGGCGACGCCCACCAGCGGCACGGCGCTGGTCATGGAAGCGATAGGCAGCAGGCCGCGCTGCAGAAAACTGTGGCGGTCGATGGCGAGCGCCACGCCAAAGCCCAGGCCGCAGCCGATGAGCCATCCGGTCAGCGCCTCGCGCACCAGGGTCTGCATGGCATCTTGCACGAGCGTGCCCGCGCGCTCCACCAGCGAGGCCAGCACCCACTGCGGCGCGGGAAGAATGACGCGCGGCACATCGAATGCCGTCACGCCCAGTTGCCAGAACAGCAAGGCCCACAGGCCGAGGACTGCGGCGGCGGACTGTGCGTCCAGGCGCGAGCCGTCGAGATGCGCGCAGCGATGCACCGTGAGCAAACCGATCAGCCCCAGTGCGACGCAGCCCAGCCAGAAACCGCTGCCTGCCTGGACATCGCCCAGAGCCGGCGGCACGCCCAGCCACAGCAGCCCGGCAGAGAGCGCCAGCAGGGTGAGGCCATAGGTCATCCAGCGCCCGCTGGGCCAGAGCAGGCGCACGGCGGCGAGCAGCAACAGGCCCAGCGCAGCCAGCGCGCGCGGCTGCTGCGCGGCGTCGAGCACCAGAGCGCCTGGTGCATCGGCCAATAAGGGCATGGCGGCGCTCAGCGCAATGGCCAGCAGGGCGCACAGCGCCAGCACGCCGCCGGGGGCGCGGCGGCGCGGCGCCACTGCGCCACCCGCCAGCGAAGAAGGGCTAGCGGCCATGGCGATTGCGCTCATTGCACCCTCCCGCCGCGTTTGCGCAGCACCACACGCTCCAGCACCGCCACCGCCGCAGTCAGTCCCAGTCCCAACAGCGCGGCCATGACCAGCGCGGCCCACATCTGCAGGATGTTGCCGTAGTAAGACGCGGTGAGCAGGCGCGCGCCCAGGCCGCCCTGCGCGCCGGTGGACACCTCCGCCACCATCGCCCCCACCAGCCCCGCGGCCACGGCGACTTTCAGCGCCGGAAACACATAGGGCAGCGCCGAGGGCATGCGCAGTAGCCAGAACGTCTGCCAGCGCGAGGCGGCATAGGTCTGCAGCAATTCGGTTTCAATGCGCTGCGGCGCGCGCAGGCCCTGCACCATGGCCACCGTCACCGGAAAGAAACAGAGATACATGGCGATGACCGCCTTGGGCAGCAGCCCGCTCAGCCCCAAGCTGCCAAGGATAATGAGCACGATAGGCGCTAACGCCAGCACCGGCACCGTCTGCGAGGCCACAACCCAGGGCATCAGCGCCCGCTCGGGCGTGCGGGCATGCACCATCAGCGCCGCGAGCACCCAACCAAACAGGCCGCCGAGCACGAAGCCCAGCAGCGTGGCCTGCGCAGTGATCCAGGTCTGCAGCAGCAGGCTGCGCGGCGAGTCGACGGGCCAGTCGAACACGCCCTGCCACAGGGTGATGGCGATCTGGTGCGGCGCAGGCAGCACCGGGCGCGGCGTCGACCAGGTGGCCAGCAGCCAGTCGCTCCAGGTCCACGGCTTGTTCAGCGGCGCGAGCACTTGCTGCTCGGCACTGTGGCCGTTGAGCAGCACAGCCAGGCCATACCAGAGCAGCACCAGCACGGCGCCTACCGCCAGCACTGGCAAGGTCCTGCCCTGGGACGCGGGGCGTGCGCGCGCTGCGGGTTCATGCGGCGCCAATCGGATCACGGGGATGGAGGCCATGTGTCGGTCAATGGTGGCCGTCGCTGAGCGCCTTGCGCACGGCCTGCACCAGCGCGGCATATTCCGGCGTGTCGCGCAGTTCCAGGGTGCGCTCGTCGGGCAGGGTGGACTCGATCACCTCGACGATGCGCCCGGGCCGAGGCGACATGACCACAATGCGGGTGGACAGGTACACCGCCTCGGCGATGGAGTGGGTGACGAACACCACGGTGCGGCGCTCGCGCTGCCACAGCGCCTGCAACTGGGCGTTGAGATCATCGCGGGTGATTTCGTCGAGCGCGCCGAAAGGCTCGTCCATCATCAGGATGCGCGGCTCGAAGGCCAGAGCGCGGGCGATGGACACGCGCTGCTGCATACCGCCGGACAACTGCCAGGGATACTTGTTCTCGAAGGCGGCCAAGCCCACGCGCGCCAGGTGCTCACGCGCCACGCCGACAGCCTGCTCCTTGCGCATGCCCTGGATGCGCAGCGGCAGCATCACGTTAGCCAGCACCGTGCGCCAAGCGAACAGCGCCGGTGCCTGGAACACATAGCCGTAGGCGCGCGATTGCCGCGCGTCCCGGGGGCTCAGGCCGTTGACCCACACCTCGCCAGCGCTGATGGACTCCAGATCGGCAATGACCCGCAGCAGCGTGGTCTTGCCGCAGCCCGACGGACCGATGAGCGAGACGAACTCGCCCTGGCCGATGCGCAGATCAATGTCCTTGAGCGCCTGCACCGGCGCGTCGGCCGCGGCATACACCACGCTGGCGCCGCGCACCTCGACGGCAGGTTTGATGGAGGCGGCGAGGCGCGATTTGGCGAACGGATCAATCAGGGCAGACATGCGGAGGCGGCGAGAAGAACAAATGGACCAAATGGTCAGAACAGTTGCAAGGAGTGTGCCCGTGCCGCATCACTGCACCACGCCCGCACGCTCGAGCATGGCGTGCAGCAGCACATTGGCCCCGGCGGTGATGTGCTCGGGCTTGGCGTCCTCGATCTCGTTGTGGCTGATACCGTCTTTGCAGGGGATGAAAATCATCCCGGCGGGGGCCAGGCGCGCGGCGTACACCGCGTCATGCCCGGCGCCGGAAACTGCAGGCATGTGCGAGTAGCCCAGTTGCGCGGCGGCACGCTGCACCGCGTTAATGCAGTCTGCGTGAAAGGCCTGTGCTGGATAGCTCGACACCAGGTCGATCTGGATGGACAGGCCGCTGTCATCGGCCAGCTTGCGGGCGTAGGCCTTGACCTCGTCGGCCATCTGGTTGACGGCGGCGTCGCTGCCGTTGCGCAGGTCGATGCTGAACTTCACTCGCCCCGGAATCACGTTGCGGCTGTTGGGATGAACCTGCACCATGCCCACGGTGCCGCGTCCGTGCGGCGCGTGGCGCAGGGCGCAGGCCACGACCTCCTGCATCAAGTGCGTGGCCACTTGCAACGCGTCCTTGCGCAGGGCCATCGGTGTCGGCCCGGCATGCGCCTCCATGCCAGTGACGGTGCAGTCGAACCAGCGGATGCCGAGCACGCCTTGCACTACGCCGATGGTCACCTCGGCATCTTCGAGCACCGGACCTTGTTCGATGTGAGTCTCGAAGTAGGCGCCCAGGGGATGATCGCCCGGCTCCTGCTCACCGATATAGCCAATGCGCTCCAGTTCGCCCCGCACCGTCTTGCCCTCGGTGTCGGTGGCGGCGTAGGCGTGCTCCAGGGTGAAGGCCTTGGCGAACACGCCAGAGCCCATCATCACCGGCACGAAGCGCGAACCTTCCTCGTTGGTCCAGAACGCCACCTCGATGGGCGCTTCGGTTTGAATGCCGTGGTCATTGAGCGTGCGCACCACCTCCAGCCCGGCGAGCACGCCGTAGTTGCCATCGAACTTGCCGCCTGTCGGCTGGGTGTCGATGTGGCTGCCGGTCATGATGGGCGGCAGCGCGTTGTTGCGGCCGGCGCGGCGCATGAAGCCGTTGCCGATCTTGTCGATGGTCACGCTCATGCCGGCCTCGCGCGCCCAGGCCAGCACCAGATCGCGGCCCTGTTTGTCGAGATCGGTCAGGGTGAGACGGCACACGCCGCCCTTGGGCGTGGCGCCAATCTGCGCCAGTTCCATGAGCGATTGCCACAGGCGCTCGCCATTGACGCGCAATACGGCGGCAGCGGTCTGCGACGGAAGATCAGTGCGGGTGTTCATCAGGTCATCCTCCAGAGAAAGCGGAGCATCAGCGTTGCACGGCCACCGGCGCGTGCTGCTTGCCCCAACGGGCCATGGCGTCGAACTGCGGGCTGAACGCCGGGCGTTGCACATAGCGGCCGGCGCCACGCTCGGCGCGCAGGTCGCCGTCGACATAGACCACCTTGCCTTGGCTGATGGTGGTGGTGGGCGCGCCGGTGACGGTGCGACCCTCGAACACATTGAAGTCGCCCAGCGACTTCTGCGTCTTGACGGACAGAGTGCGGGTCGCGGCGGGATCCCATAGCACCAGATCGGCGTCGGCCTCGGGGGTGATGCAGCCCTTGCGCGGGTAGATGTTGAACAGCTTGGCGGCATTGGCCGAGGAGATGGCGACAAACTCGCTGGGAGTCAGCCTCCCGCTGTTTACCCCGGCATCCCAGATCACCATCATGCGTTCTTCCACCCCGCCGCAGCCGTTGGGAATGCGGGTGAAGTCGTCTTTCCCCGCCGCCTTTTGCGCGGCGCAGAAAGTGCAATGGTCAGTAGCCGTGGTGTGCAGGTGCCCGGCCTGCAGGCCGCGCCACAGCGCCTCCTGATGCGATTTTTCGCGGTAGGGCGGGCTCATCACATGGCCTGCGGCGGTGGCGAAGTCGGGGTTGCGGTAGGCGCTGTCGTCGACCGTCAGATGTCCGGCGAGCACCTCGCCAAACACCCGTTGGCCGCGGGCGCGGGCGCGGGCGATGGCTTCTGCCGCCTCAGCGCACGACACATGCACGATATAGATCGGCACGCCCAGCACGTCGGCGATGGCGATGGCGCGTTGCGCCGCTTCGGCCTCCACCGCAGGCGGACGGCTCAGCGGGTGGCCTTCCGGCCCGGTGATGCCCAGCGCCTTCATCTCCTGCTGCAGCAGGAACACCAGTTCGCCGTTCTCGGCGTGCACCGTGGGCATGGCGCCGAGCTCCAGTGCGCGGCGGAAGCTGCGCACCAGGGTTTCGTCGTCGCACATGATGGCGTTCTTGTAAGCCATGAAATGCTTGAAGCTGTTGATGCCTTCCTCGCGCACCAGCGTGCCCATGTCGCGGTGCACGCTGTCGTCCCACCAGGTCACGGCGACGTGAAAGCTGTAGTCGCTGGCGGCTTTTTCGGCCCAGCCGCGCCACTTGCGGTAGGCGTCCATCAGCGGCTCTTTGGGGTCGGGGATGACGAAGTCGATGATGGTCGTCGTGCCCCCGGCCAGCCCCGCTGCGGTGCCGCTGTAGAAGTCGTCCATGGTGACCGTGCCCATGAAGGGAAGCTGCATATGGGTGTGCGGATCGATGCCGCCGGGCATGAGGTACTGGCCGCCGCCATCGATGACCGTGGCGCCGGCCGACACGCCCAGATCGGCGCCCACTGCGACGATGCGGCCGTCGTGGCAGAGCACGTCGGCACGTTCGGCGCGGTCGGCGTTGACCACGGTCGCGCCACGGATGAGCAGGGATGAGGGCATGGGGTATCTCCTTGAAACGGCGGGGCTGTAGATCGGGCGGCTGCGTTCAGGCTGCACTCAGGCAGGCGCAGGCGGCGTTGTTGGGATGCTCGGTCCAGTTCAGCGGCTGGGCGCTGACCGCCTGGCCGGTGCGCAGGTCCACCTCGCCCACCGCTAGGTCGCGCAGGGTGATGCAGTCGGGCACCGGGCAGACGTTGACGCAGAGGTTGCAACCCACGCAGTCCTCCTCTTTCACCACGAAGCGGCGCTGGCCGTCCACCGTGGCGGTGATGGCCTGATGCGAAGTGTCTTCGCAGGCGATGTGGCAGCGTCCGCACTGGATACACAGCGCCTGGTCGATCACCGCCTTGGATATGTGATTGAGGTTGAGGTATCTCCAGTCGGTCACGCTCGGCAGCGCCTTACCGGTGAGCTGCGCCACGCTGGAAAAGCCCATCTCGTCCATATAGTTGGACAGGCCGTCCGTCATCTCCTGCACGATCTTGAAGCCATACACCATGGCGGCGGTGCAGACCTGCACACTACCCGCACCCAGGGCGATGAAGTCCAGCGCGTCGCGCCAGTTGCCGATGCCGCCGATGCCGGAAATGGGCAGCCCGGCGGTCTTGGGGTCGCGCGCAATGTCGGCCACCATGTTCAGCGCGATGGGCTTGACCGCAGGCCCGCAATATCCGCCGTGCGAACCCCGACCGCCGGTCGACGGCGTCATGGTGAGCGTGGCCGGATCGACGCCGATGATGGAGTTGATGGTATTGATCAGCGAAACCGCGTCGGCCCCGCCCGCCCGGGCCGCGCGCGCCGGTTGGCGCACGTCGGTGATGTTGGGCGTGAGCTTGACGATGACTGGCAGACGGCTGTAGCGCTTGCACCAGGCGGTGACCATCTCGATGTATTCGGGCACCTGCCCCACCGCGGCGCCCATGCCGCGCTCGCTCATGCCGTGCGGACAGCCGAAGTTGAGTTCGATGCCATCGCAGCCGGTGTCTTCCACCCGGGGCAGGATGGCTTTCCACGCTGCCTCCTCGCACGGCACCATGAGCGACACCACCATGGCGCGGTCGGGCCAGTCGCGCTTGACCTGGGTGATTTCGCTCAGGTTCAGCTCCAGATCGCGGTCCGTGATGAGTTCGATATTGTTGAAACCCAGCAGCCTGCGGTCGGGCGTGAGCAAGGCGCCGTAGCGCGGGCCATTGACGTTGACCACGGGCGGACCAGCTTCACCGAGCGTCTTCCACACCACCCCGCCCCAGCCGGCCTCGAAGGCGCGGTTGACATTGACGGCCTTGTCGGTGGGCGGCGCGGACGCCAGCCAGAACGGATTGGGGCTGCGGATGCCCGCAAAGTCGATGCGCAGATCAGCCATGGGAAAGTCCTCGATGTTGGACGGCGGCAGCTCCCGCAGCGCTCAGTTGCGCGTGAATGGAGTGCGCCGCGCGCTTGCCGTGTTCCACCGCCTCGACGGTAAGTTCCAGACCGCCAATGCAGTCTCCCCCCGCCCATACGCCGGGCAACGCCGTGCGGCCCTGCTCATCGGCAACGATGCGGCCCTGCGCCAGTTCCAGCCCGGCGTCGCGCAGCCAGGGGTTGCCCAGCGTCTGGCCGATGGCCTTGAGCACCATATCGGCCTGCAGCATCTCGGTCTCACCCGTGGATGCCAGACGACCCTCGCGCAGCGTCTGGCGCGCGAGGCGCACCGCCTGCACCTTGCCCTGCGCGCCCAGAACTTCTTCCGGCGCCAGCCAGTGGCGGATGGTCACACCATGCGTCTGCGCCCAATCCTGCTCCTCCTTCGACGCGGACATGCTGGACGCGCCCCGGCGGTAGACAATGGTCACCTGCTCCGCCCCGAGCAGGCTGGCCTGCACGGCGGCGTCAACCGCCGTCATGCCGCCGCCGATGACCACCACGCGGCGGCCGATCGGGATCTGCTCCAGATGCCTGGCCTGCCGCAGCGCGGCGATGAAGTCCACCGCGTCGTCCACGCCATACAGCGTCTCGCCAGGAATGCCGAGCGTGTGCGTGTCGGCCAGGCCGATGGCGAGGAATACGGCGTCGAACTCCGCGCGCAAGGCCTGAAGTTGCAGCGCCGATTCAAGGCGCCAGCCGTTGTGCAGCGTGATGCCGCCAATGCTCAGCAGCCAGGCCACCTCTTTCTGTGCGAAATCGCCTGTGGTCTTGTAGGCCGCCAGACCATATTCATTCAGGCCGCCGGGTTTGGCGCGCGCATCGAACATCTCCACGTCATAGCCCTGGCGCGCCAGCGTGTGGGCGCAGGCCAGGCCAGCAGGCCCGGCGCCAATCACGGCAACGCGCCGACCCACAGGTGCCGCGCGTTGGAACACCTGCGGCCGCGGACTGCGCATCAAGGCATCGACCGCGTGGCGCTGCAGTCGGCCAATGGCCACGGGCACGCCCTGCTGGGTATTGCGCACGCAGACCTTTTCACAGAGGTCTTCGGTCGGACAGACTCGCGCGCACATGCCGCCCAGCGGGTTGGCGTCGAGTATGGCTTGCGCCGCGCCACGCAAATTGGCATCCGCAATGCGGCGGATGAAGGAGGGGATGTCAATCTGCGTCGGGCAGGCGCGGGCGCAGGGCGCATCAAAGCAATACAGGCAGCGCTCGGCTTCGAGCAGCGCCTGCGTCGCGGTCAGCGGCGGAACGGCATCGGCAAAGCGCGCGGCAAGTTCGGCGGCTTGCTCGGCGGGCAAAAGAAGAGAGGACACGCTGACGACTCCGGCTGGCTTCAAGTTCAAACCTGATCAAACGGTCAGGATATTGAGCTTGATGCAATCTGCGTGCCAATGCGTACGCAATGTCCAGCCCTCGGCGGAACTCTGCCGGGTTGATCGCAGCAAGCCAGCACCTCACATCCATACGCTCGATTGCGGTGCGTGCATGCTGCCTGCCGGTGCAGGCGCACCAGCACATGACGCCCCATCAGGGCCAAGATGAGTCAGCTACTTGGCTCAAGTCGCCGGATGACCGGTTTGCGCTAATTCATGAACGACCTCGACGGCGTTGAACCCGGGTTGCCGTTCTGGAGACGCCGTGAAAGTTTCCAATGCGTATCGTGATTCGCACCTGCGGCACCTTTTGGCAAAGCAGCCATCAGCAGCAACCCAGAAAGGCCCTGCTCTCGTAGAACGGCCCTAAGTCTTCTGCCATCATCATGACAACTTCGCGCCAGCGTCCGCATTCGGCATGACTTCCAAGGCGCGAGCGCGCCTGCGCAAGAAGTTCGGCATAAAGAGCCGGCTCGTCGAGACTGAGAACCTTGCCCCGATGGACGATGGTCCGCCCATCAATGATGACCTGCTCGATGTGGCGCCCCTTGGCGCGTGCCAGCACGTAGTCCAGTGGGTCGATGTCGGAAAACAGGGCATCATCGTCCAGATCGGCGTGATCCAGAATCAACAAATCCGCAGGGGCGCCTGGCGCGATGCGCCCCGCCAGGGATTCGCGCCCCGCATCGGGGCCGCGCACCACGCGGTCGCCATTCGCCGCAGCAAATGCCCAGAGCTGGGCCCGCGTCATGGTGACGTCATAACCCCAGCCGCGATGCAGCGCGTAGGCCAGGCGCATTTCGCGCAAGGCATCGTCGTCCTCATCCAGCGCCATGCCATCCAGCCCCATCGCCACGCGGCAACCGGCACGCAACATCTCCGCGACTGGCGCCACGCCCGATTTCAAGCCGAGGTTGGAACTGGTGTTGACTGCTATGGTGACGCCCCGCTCGGCAAGAAGCGCCAATTCCTGCGGCCGCGCCCAGGTGCAATGCGCCAGCGTCAGGCGCGGGCTCAACAGACCGATAGCATCGAGATAGGTCAAGATGCCCTGTGGATAGGTGTGGTCGGCCCATTCGCGCTGGTAGCGGGTTTCGAGCAAATGCATGTGCACGGGACGCCCGGTGTCGCTCGACGCCTGCGCGATGGACTGGAGCAACGCATCGCTGCACCACTGCACCCCGGTGGGGCCATACTGCACCGTGACATGCGAACCGTAGCCGCCTTGCGCCACCATGTCCGCGACCGCGTCGACCAGCGCGAGCTGACCCGCAGGGTCTGGACTTGCATGCATGCCCAGGCGTTGCGCCACCAGGGACCGAATCTCAGGCCGCAGCGCGTTCAACGCGGCGTCATCACTGCTGTAGGCGATGCCCTGGCGGTCGCGCAAGGCAATGGCGAAGCCGATGTGGATCCCAACGTCGCGCGCGGCGCGCGCAACAGCCTGCGCCTCGTCCACGTAGGACGAGAGCCCCTGAACACACGTGTAGTGCACCATCAACCGAGCCACCCCATGCCGCACCGCGCGTGCGAAACAGGTGGCTGCGGACAGATAGGGGTCGACTCCTGGCACCAAACCGAGAAACGGCAACCAGCTCTCCAATGGTTGCTCGAACGCGCCGAGTGACGCGCTACGGAAGGTGCGCGCATGGTCGTGTGCATTACTCAGCGCGGGCAGTACAAGCTTGCTGCAAGCCACGTCCTCTTGCTGTTGCGGCACGATGTCCTGAATCTTGCCCTGTGCGATGTGAATGCGCATGTGCGACTGTGCGTCCTCGCTTCCGGGCGAGGCTAGCAGCCAGCGACAATCCACCAGTGAGGCCAATTGATGCAACGGTTCGTCGGCCATGCGCGTCATCTCGCCGTCACGATACGCCGCGCAACACCGCATCAAGCTTGCAGGTCCAGCCGACGATGCCACCCTGCGCGGCGATCATCTCCAGCGTGGCCTGCTTGAAATACGGGAAATAGCTGGCCGTGGCCTCTTCGACCAGGAGGCAGTCATAGCCCCGGTCGTTCGCCTCGCGCATGCTGGTCTGCACACAGACCTCGGTGGTCACGCCACCGAAGATCAGGTGGGTGATCGCACGGCGCTGCAGGATCTCCTGCAGTCCGGTGTCGTAGAACGCGCCCTTCCCGGGTTTGTCGAGCTCCACCTCGCCTGCGATAGGTTGCAGCGCATCGATGATGGCGTTACCCGGTTCACCGCGAACCAGAACGCGCCCCATCGGCCCCATGTCGCCGATTCGCAGGCTGGGCTCGCCCCGGCAGCGCTTCGCGGGCGGGCAGTCGGACAGGTCGGGCGCATGCGACTCACGCGTGTGCACCACCAGCAAACCATACGTGCGCGCCCAAGCCAGCAGCCTGGCGGCGGGCTCCACCGCCTGCGCAAGTTGCCCGACGTCGTTGCCAAGGGTTTCGCCGAAGCCGCCGGGCTCGATGAAATCGCGCTGCATATCGATGAGCACCAGCGCCGTGTTGCGCAGATCGCAAGCGAACGGGCCGGGACGTGCCCGCACGCGCAGGGTCATCAGGGTCGTCTCGGACGCACTCATACCTTCTCCCAGACTTGCAGCAAGGTGGCGGCATCGCTGACGGCGCCGAACACGCCACCCTGCATGGTGACCATCTTGATCGCTGCTGCGTGATTTCCGGCGTCGGTTGCGCCGCAGCAGTCGGTGAGCAGCAGACATTCGAAGCCGCGGTCGTTTGCCTCGCGCATGGTGGTGTGCACACACACGTCGGTGGTAATGCCGGTGAGCACCAGATTGCGGATGCCCCGCGTGTGCAGAATCAATTCCAGATCAGTGGCGCAGAAACTACCCTTGCCCGGCTTGTCGATGACAATCTCGCCCGGCAGCGGCGCCAGTTCGGGAATGATCTCCCAGCCAGGCTCTCCACGCACCAGAATCTTGCCGCAGGGCCCGGGGTCGCCGATGCCCGCACCGATGCGCTGGCTGCGCCAGCGTTTGTTGGCGGGAAGATCCGACAGGTCTGGACGATGTCCTTCGCGTGTGTGAATGATGGTGCAACCCACGGCGCGCATCGCCGTGAGAACCTTGCGGATGGGCTCGATGGGCGCACGGGTCAGGGAGAGGTCGTAGCCCATGGCGTCGACATAGCCGCCGACGCCACAGAAATCGGTTTGCATGTCGATGACCACCAGAGCCGTATTGCCGGGACGCAGGTCACCGTCGAAGGGCCAGGGATAGGGATGCGACGCGATTGACGGCATCAGACCTCCGGCTCGAAAGGGTTGGGCTCGGGGCCGCGATAGCTTCGGCTTGGTGCGGCGAAACCACAGGGCGTGCCGTCGCGCACTTGGACTGTGCCATCCCACGGCAGTTTGTAGCGCCCCGCGACCATGTCGTGCATGAAGGTGTAGGGGCAGTCCTGTGCCCCGCCCTGCACCGCAACGTAGCCGCGGTGATAGAGCTGGTAGGGATTGTTCTCCACGCCCCAGACCGCGCGCGCCTCGCGCACCAGATCCGGCCGTAGTTCGGCAGTGATGATCTCGTCGGGACGATTGCCGCCGACGGTGATCACCGTCCCGTCGAAGTTGCAGAACATGCCCTCACCCATCGAATCGAAGTTGCCGTCACTGCCACAAAGACAGACGCTGGCGGTAATGGCGAGGTTCTGGAACGCATTAGCCTGGTTGGTAATCGTCCAGGCGTGGCGAATAGGCGCGGTGTAGCCGGCTGTGCGCAGAATGATTTCCGCTCCCTTGTAGGCTGCCTCGCGCGCCATTTCGGGAAACATGCCGTCGTGGCAGATGATCAGTCCGAGTTTGCAGCCCTTGGGACCGTCGCACACCGGGATGCCCACATTGCCGGGCTCCCAGGCTTCCACGGGAACCCAGGGGTGCAGCTTGCGGTAGTACAGCCTGATCTCCCCCTGATCATCGATGATCAGACCCGTGTTGTACGGATTGCCGTGCGGGTTGAACTCCATGATGGAGAAGCAGCCCCAGATCCGATGCGCCACACAAGAAGCCTTGAACGCAGTCACTTCCGGCCCATCCAGCGACACCATCAACTCGGGCGCCGTGCTCATCGACAAGCCGTGCAGGGCGTACTCCGGGAACACGACGAGATCCATCGTGCCCAAGTTGCGCCGCGCCTTGCCGACCAGGGCACAGATGCGCTCAGCCTGCGCGGCGAGTTGCACGGGCGTCTCCACCACAGGCAGTTGCAATTGCACCAGGCCGACGACTACCCCATGCGGAGACTTGTTCAGACCGCCGAGTCCACTCACGTTCAATACTCCCTGCTTGGAGGATGCTGTTCAGACTATGCCGGGCGTGCAGGCAATCACTTGGTATTGCCAATCACGCCCTTGACAAAGAAGTCCATCGACGCGATTTTGTCCGGGCTCAGGCTCTGCCCTTTGGCGGCCAGTACCGTGCCATCCTGCGCCTCGATCGGGCCGGCCCACACATGCAGCTTGCCGTCCTCGATTTCCTTCTTCTTCGCTTCGATCAACGTGCGCGTGGCCGCTTCGACAGACGGCCCAAACGGCGCCAACTGGGTGGTTCCGGACTTCAGATTGCCGTGAATGGCCTCGGACTTCCAGGTACCGGCCTCGACCTGCTTGACCACGTCCGCCATGACCGGTCCCCAGTTCTCGACTACCCCGGTCAGCCAGCCCTGCGGATCGAACTTCATATCGTTGAAGTGGTAACCCACCACCTTGATGCCGCGCTTCTTCGCCGCCTCGATCACCGGAATCGGCGAGTCGACGTGCGACGCAACAACATCCACGCCTTGGTCGACCAGGGCATTCACCGAAGCCACGTCTTTGGCCGGATCGTTCCACGAGCCCGTGTAAACAACGGTCACTGTCGCTTTGGGATTGACCGACTGCGCACCCAAAGCCAAGGCATTGATGTTCTGCAGCACTGGCGGAATCGGGTGCGCCGCTACAAAGCCGATCTTGCCGGTCTTGGTCGCCTTGCCCGCCGCGATGCCAGCCAGATACATGGCCTCGTAGGTTTCAGCGGAATAGGTGCCCAGGTTCGCGGCGCGCTTGTCGCCGTAGCAATGCATGAAAGTTACCTTGGGGTATTTCTTCGCCAATTCGAGTGCATACGACAGATAGCCATAACTCGTAGCGAAGATGATCTTGTCGCCGGCGCCGATCATGCGCTCCATCGCCTGGGTTACCTGCGCATTCTCGGGCACGTTTTCTAGGAAGTTGGTCTTCACGCCCGGCACATCTTTTTGCACATACAGCCGACCGGCGTTCTGCGCTTCGTTATAGCCGCCGTCGGTTTTGGCGCCGACGTAGACATAGCCCACGGCGATGTCGGCCAGGGCTGGTTGGGCTGAGAGGGTGGTGGCCAGACCGAGGGCTGCAGCTAGGGCGAGAAGACGAGATTTCATGTTGTTCTCCAGTGCAAAGGGGACAAGAAAGTAGATGGAAGGACCAGTCAAGCCATGCCACGAAACACGCCGACGAGTTCTTGTGGCATGGACGTTCCGCGCTGGCTGGCCCGGTAGCTCAGCAGCAGAACAACGAGCGGCACCAGGTACGGCAAGGTGCCAAGCAGGTACGGTGAGATGTCGGCCCCCATGGACTGCAGCCGTAGCGCCAGCGCTTCCGACAGGCCGTAGATCAGCGCCACCGGCAGCGCCAGCCAGGGGTTCCAGCGTGCAACGATGACCAGACCGACAGCTAGTGTAGTGTTCCATTCTGTTTGGAACTTAAGCGTCTATTCGCGCGAATGACCTTCTGCAGGATGTCGCGAGCGCTCTTGGTCCAGATGAACGGCTTGGGGTTGACGTTGTGATGTGCGACGTATTCGTCGATGGCAGCCACGAGTTCGGGCACGCTGGTGAACACCCCGCGGCGCAGCCGCTCGGTGGTGATGTCGCGGAAGAATCTCTCGACCATGTTCAGCCACGACGCAGAGGTGGGCGTGAAGTGCATGTTGAACCTGGGGTGCTTGGCCAGCCACTCCTGCACAGCCGGGTGCTTGTGTGTGGCGTAGTTGTCGGCGATCAGATGCAGCGTCTTGTCCTTGGGCGTCTCGCGGTCGATCTGGCGCAAGAACTTCAACCATTCAACGTGGGTATGGTGCTGCTGGCACTGGCCGATGACCTGGCCGTCAAGCACGTTGAGTGCGGCAAACAGCGTGGTCGTGCCATTGCGCTTGTAGTCGTGCGTCATGGTGGCCGCACGGCCCCTCTTCATGGGCAAGCCCGGCTGCGTGCGGTCCAGCGCCTGGACCTGGCTCTTCTCGTCACAGCACAGCACCAGCGCATGCTCGGGCGGGGACATGTACAGCCCCACGATGTCTTCGAGCTTCTCGACGAATTTCGGATCGCGCGAGACCTTGAAGCCACGCACGATATGAGGCTTCAGACCGTGCGCCTGCCAATGCCGCATGACAGTGCTCGCACTGACGCCCAGAACCTCACCCATCTTGCGTGTGCTCCAGTGCGTGGCGGTCTCGGGCGTGCTTTGCGTGGTCAGCTCCACCAGCTTGGCTGCGTCCACCTTGACCGGCGGCGCGCCACGTGGCAGGTCGCGCTCGATGCCTTGCAGCCCCGCTTGCAGATAGCGCTCGCGCCAGCGCGCGACCTGCACGCGACCGATACCAAGCTGCTCGGCGATCTCCTTGTTCTGAACGCCCTTGGCGGCCAGCAGCACGATGCGCGCGCGCTGCGCCAGTCGCACGCTGGTGCGCTTGGAACGCGCCAGCCGCGTCAGCTCGCTTTCCTGCTCGGTGGTCAATTCAATCGCCGGGGCAACGCGCACTTGCTCTCTCCAATGCAAACCGTAGTAAAACATTGGAGACAAGCAACTCAATTAAGTTCACTCAAGAATCAAACACTACACTAGGAGGCCGCGACCCGCCGTCATCTGCTCGACCCAGGTGCGGGTGTAGTCCACCGACAGCGCCGCTCCCGCGAGTCCGGTGAACAAGCCGCCGGTAAGAATGCCCGCAATGCGCAGCGCGACGGGCTTCTTGCCCAACATACGCAATGCGTCGGCCGACTCGCCAGTGGCGCGCCACACCAGGCCCCATTGCGTGCGGTAGAGAAACAGGCCGCAGAGCAGCACCAGAATCAGCGCCAGATACACGGTGGGCGTGAGCTGGCCGAGAAAGCTGCCAACGATGGGCAAGTGCCCCAGCCAGCCGTGCGCGAGGCTGTGAAAACCGGAAATCTGCTGTCCCACCAGTGGTGCGCCGTAGAACGCTGACAGGCCGTTGCCGAGAAAGAAAATGGCCAGCCCGCTTGCTATCTGGTTGACCCCCAATCCAAGGCAAAGCAGCGCGTGAACCGACGACAAGGCCATGCCTGCCAGCGCCCCCACCAGCATCCCCAACCAGGGGCTGCCACTGGCGTAGGTGACTGCAAAGCCTGCGGCGGCACCCACCAGCATCTGTCCCTCGACGCCTAGGTTGACGATACCGGTGCGCTGCGTCAGCATTTCGCCCAGCATCGCCAGCAACACCGGCGTGGCCATGAGCAAAGCGATGGACAAGAGCCCAAACCAGGCGGCAATGTTCATGCGACGCTCCTGTGTTTGGCGCGCCAGGCCCCCACGCCGAGCACGCTGATGAACAGCAACGCCTGCATCACCAAGGTGTTGGAAAACGGCAGTTGGGCGAAAAGCTGCAAGGCATCGCCCGAGGACAGCAACCCGCCCATGATCAACGCCAACGGAATGATGCGCAGAAAGTTTTGCCCCGCCAGCCAGGCGACCAGAAAGCCGATATAGCCGTAGCCAGACGAGATGTCGGGCTGCAGGTGAGTCTGCACATTGGCCGCCTGCACCCAGCCCGCAAGGCCGGCAAGACTGCCCGCCAGCGCCATGACGGCAATCGCATGGCGGGTGTAGGAGAGCCCGGCCATGCGCGCCACGCGCGGGTTGCTTCGAAGCAGCGACAAGCCCGTGCCCCAGCGGCTCTTTTCCACCAGCACATGCAGCACGATGGCGAGCAGCACAGCCAGCACCAGCGCCCAGTTACTGGACAGGGCGCCGAGATGCAAGGACGGAAACTTGGCAGCGTCAGGAAAGGCGATGGTGGCCGGCCAGCCGAGATTGGCCGCATCTTTCCACGGCCCATACACCGCGTATTCCACAATCTTGATGGCGATGTAGTTCATCAGGATGGTGACGATGGTTTCGTTCACGCCCAGCGCCGCACGCAGCACGCCGGGAATGGCGCCCCAAAGGGCGCCGCCCAGCAGCGCCAGCAGCAGTGCTGCGGGAAACAGTTCCCAGAAGGGTGCAGCCGTTATGGCCAGCACTACCGCGGTGCCGGTGAGCGCGCCGAAATACAACTGCCCTTCGGCCCCCACGGACACCAGGCCCATGCGCGCGGGCAAGGCCGTGGCCATGGCGCAAAACAGAATGGGGATGGTCTTGCTCAGCGTGGTGTTGGTGGAGAAGGCATTGCCGAACGCGCCCTGCACCATCTGACTGAAAATCTGCAACGGCGCATAGCCGTTGAGCTGGAAGAACACCGCCGCCAGCAACAGAAACACGAGTGTTCCAGCCACCGGCACAAACGCCCGATCGACCCACGGCAGTGCCAGAAACGATTTCATGCAGCCTCCCCATGCGTCATCAAATGGCCAAGGCGCACGCGGTCGGCCTCCCCCGCGGTCAGCACCCCGGCAATGCGCCCGTGATACAGCACAGCAATTCGGTGGGCATAGCGCAGCAGGTCATCCAGGTCTTCGGATATCCACAGGATCGCGGCGCCAGCAGCAGCTTGTCGGAACAGCTCGTCATACACCGCCTGCGTCGCATGCAGGTCCAACCCCATGGTGGGATAGCACGCGACGATGAACTGGCGCGGCTCCGACAACTCGCGTGCGATCACCAGCTTCTGCAGATTGCCGCCCGACAGGCGACCCGACGCCAGGCCGCTCTGGCGTGGGCGCACGTCATAGCGCTCCATCAGCGCATCAGCGCGTGCATCCAGCTTGGCCCAGCGCGGAAACAGCGGCAAGCGCAGCAGGCCACGCAGCGCGAGATTCAGGCTGTTGCGCATCTCTGCTGCCACGGCGTTTTTCAGCGGATATTCCGGGATATAGCCCTGGCGCGCATCGTGCGGCTGGCGAGTGTCGCGGCTGTGAAGCACTTCGCCGTCGAGCAGCACGTCGCCCTCTTGCAAGTTCACCATGCCGGTGGCTGCGTCTGCCAACAGATCCTGCCCATTGCCCGACACCCCGGCAACCCCCAGCACTTCGCCCGGGGCGATGTCGAGGTCAATGCCCTCCAGCGACAACGATTCCGTGCTGCAGCGCAAGTTGCGCAGGCTGATGCGCGCCACCGCACTGGCTGGCGGCGCGGTCTGCGCCACCGGCTTCAAGCTGGCATCACCCACCATCAGCGTCACCAGTTTGGCGGCGTCCATACCGCGCGCATCGGCCTGCGCCACCAGTTTGCCCGCGCGCATGACCGCCACACGATGCGCACAGGCGCGCACGTCCTCCAATTTGTGGGTGATGAACACCACGCTGCGCCCGGTATCGGCCAGCTTGCGCACCACAGCGTGCAGACGCTGCACCTCTTCAGGGGCCAGGACCGATGTGGGTTCGTCGAGGATGATCAGACGGGCGTCAAGATTGAGCACCTTGACCAGTTCCACCTGCTGCCTCTGCCCCACCGACAACTCCGAAACCAATCGCTGCGGCGCCACCCCCGGAGCAAACTCGGCCAGCAGTCGCAAGACCTTGGCGGTATTGCCGCGGCCATGCCACAACGGTGCATCGGGATAGGCCAGCAGCAGGTTATCCAGTACCGTAAGCGCGGGAATGACGCTGAACTGCTGGAACACCATGCCGATGCCCAGGGCCATGGCGTCGCGTGGTGAAGCAATGTCCACCTCTCGTCCGCCCAGCAGCACCTGCCCGCTGTCAGCGCGGTAGTAGCCATAAAGCACCTTCATCAGTGTGCTCTTGCCCGCGCCGTTCTCGCCGAGCAGCGCCAGCACTTCACCTTCGCCAATCTCAAGCGACACGGCATCATTGGCCTGCACCGGGCCAAAGCGCTTGCTGATGTCGATGAGCTCGACTTTCATTGCACGCGCCCGAACTCAACTGGCCGGCACGTCCAACTAGGCACACTCCCCCATCCGGACGTCCGACTCAACGGCTTAGGCTGAAAGTGACCCAGCCCGCTCACATTGACTTGAATAGTTATGCACATGATCTTTTCCTGCGAACCTCATGCCTCAAATGTCACGGTCACTGAGCCCCACTGAGCCCTTCGGCGCCCCACCCTGCTCGATCCGCCCGCGTAGTTCGGCGAGGAACGGAATGTCACGATATTGATCGGGTTCAACCTGATCCCAGGCCACCCCATGGGGCTGTGGATAGGGTGTGTCGGTCCGAATGCTTTCTTCCTCGGTGAAGACCCAGTCCAGCGCCGAATCGTGGCCGAGCATCACCAGACGCTGCGCTGCCACGACTTGGCAGGAATGCACCGTCGTGACGATTGGGGTGCCTGCAGACAGCTTGCCAAGTTCTCGGAAGATGCCAAGTTCAAGGTCAGCGAAACCGCCGCCCTTGCCGGTGCGCCCACCGAGACGGGTTACCGCCACGCAGCCCACCACCACCAGATCGAGAGTCGGCAGTTCCTCGAACTGCACCGGCACGCCATGAGCCACGCCTCCCTGGGAGGTTGCGGCAAGCTCGAATGAGACCTGGCGCGCGGCAAGCTGCACCGGGTCGAGCAGTACAAAGGGATAGGGACGCTCCAACTCAGGAACCGGCATATAGAGTTGCTTGCCGGCGTAAAGCGCACGCAGGCGCAGAGGAATCTGTGGCGGGTCCGGGTTGCACTTGACCACCCCTGCGTCGCGCCACATAGGGGTGGCGGCTAGGCGCCAAGCGGCTCTGTCTGCGCCGACGAAATTCGGAATGCGGCTACGCACCGGCCCCACGCCAACCTCCATACGCTCAAGCGCGAACCAGATCTCGTCACGCAAGGCGTCTTTATCACGGTTGCGGCCCGCCCAGCGCGCCGTGTCGTCTATTGATGCTGTGGATGCGATGCTTTCGGACATATTCGTCATTCCTTGGAAATACGCAAGCAGCTCTTTGCAGGATCGCCGACCTGCGTCGGCGATTGCGCTGGGCTTTGTCTGGCAGGTCTGGATTCACCATCCTTGAGCGCCAGACCGGGTGCAAATAGCCTTGCCTCCAGCCTCGAACTCAACCCACCCTGACAAGTCAACCGCAACTATCTTGTGCACAAGATGCCATGCAAGATGTGTGCCATTGCCCAGTAGCAACTGCGCGGTGCGTGAAGCAAACAGCACACTGCTGCTTCCCAGTTGACTGAGTAATTTTCCCAACCCGCTTCGGCCTGATTGGCACATCCATTGCATATCATGATGCATACAAGTCTGGGGCTCGCTGTCATGCTCCGTCTGTCCAGCACCCACCCGAACCCAAACACAAGTTGGAATGCATTCCGTGGCAATTGGCGCCACACGGCAGCAGTGCGCAACGGGCACCGCACTGGTGCAAGTTGCACCAAACCCGCCAGATCAATCCAGTCAACATTGAGGCAAACCATGCAACACACACCGACACCCTCCGCCGACGCACCGTCCCACATCGACACGGTTCGATGCGCCGCGACACAACTCGACCTCGTGCTCACGGACGATGCCCTGCAGCGCGTCGCCGACCAATGGGCTCGCCTGCAGACCATGGCCTCCGCGCTGACGCAAGAGCCTTTGGGCATTGCAGATGAGCCCGCGCCGGTCTTTACGCCCTGAACCCTGTCACATAGCCCGACCCAACTGTCCTTCCGCCGAGAAGACCTTCCATGACGACCTCCAATTCATCCCTTGCGCTGCAAGTCGCCGGCCCCCTGGCTCAGGCCATTGCCTCCGGTGAGATCTCCGCCTTGGAAGTAACCGAACAGGCCTTGGCGCGTATCGCCGCAGTTGATGGCGCCATCAACGCCTTCACCGCCATCACGGCGCAGCGCGCACGCGACGAAGCGCGCAGAATCGACGCCCTGCGTGCGCAAGGCGCCCCGTTGCCGCCACTGGCCGGCGTGCCCTATGCGGTAAAGAACCTGTTCGACATCTTCGGGCTAACCACGCTCGCCGGCTCGAAACTACTGGCGACGCAGTCACCCGCCACAAACGACGCTGTGCTGGTGCAGCGCATGCAGGCCGCAGGCGCCGTCCTCGTAGGCGCGTTGAATATGGATGAATTCGCCTATGGCTTCACCACCGAAAACAGCCACTACGGACCGACGCGTAACCCGCATGACCCAACACGCAGCGCCGGTGGATCCTCGGGTGGAAGCGCCGCAGCGATTGCTGCGGGCATGGTGCCTCTCGCACTGGGTTCAGACACCAACGGTTCGATCCGCGTACCGTCCTCGCTATGCGGCATCTTCGGCATCAAGCCCACGTTTGGCAGGCTGTCACGCAGTGGCAGCTACCCCTTCGTCTACAACCTCGACCACCTCGGCGCTTTCGCGCGCAGCGTGGACGACCTTGCCCTGTGCTACGAAGCGCTTTGCGCGGGCGAACCGCCTCGATCTGAAGCCTTGCTGCGGCAGAGCGACACCCCTTTGCGCGTCGGTCAGCTCGGCGGCTATTTCGACGATCACGCCGGACCCCAAGCGCGTGAGGCCGTAGGCATGGCCGCCGAGGCCCTCGGCGCACGCGACCCAGTGAACTGGGTTGGCGTGGAAGCCGCCCGTTCCGCAGCCTTCCTCATCACAGCAGCCGAAGGCGGGCAACTGCACCTGGACCATCTGCGCACCCAGTACGACCTGATGGAGCCCCTTTCACGCGACCGCCTCGCGGCCGGGTCCATGCTCCCCGCCGCCTGGTATGCACAGGCCCAGCGCGTACGTGCTCGCTTTCATGCCCGCGCTCTGGAACTTTTCAGTCGTTACGACCTGCTCATCGCTGCGGCGACGCCGGTCTCGGCACAGCCCCTGGACAGCGAGGGCTTCGAACTCGACGGCCGCATGCTGCCCACCCGCGCCAATATGGGTCTGCTCACCCAGCCCATTTCCTGCATTGGCCTGCCCGTGGTCGCCGCTCCGATCCGGCATGCCCCGGGAGCCATGCCTATCGGCGTGCAACTCATCGCCCCGCCCTGGCGCGAGGACATCGCCCTGCGTGCAGCGAAAATACTTGAATCTGCAGGCGTGGCCTTCGCCACCCCCGTTCCAATCTGACAGCACACCAACCGCCAATCTCGACATGACCCCATCCGCGATCAACCTCCCCGACGTCCTGGCCGAAGTCGAGGACATGTTCGCTCGCTACGAACAGGCGCTGGTGAGCAACGACGTCGCCAGCCTTGACGCCCTGTTCTGGAATTCGCCGCATACCCTGCGCTATGGTGCAACCGAGAACCTCTATGGATTCGACGCCATCGCGGCGTTTCGGGCCCAACGTCCGGGCCAAGGACTGGCGCGACGCATTCGCCACCGCTCCATTACCACCTTCGGCCGTGATTTTGCCGTGGCGAACGTTGAATTCGAACGCAGCAACAGCCCGCGCGTCGGACGCCAAAGCCAGACCTGGGTGCGCTTTGAGCAAGGGTGGCGCGTGGTTGCCGCGCATGTGAGCTGGATGGACACATTATGACAACTGCCGCAGCACGCACGAGCCACGTTGCAATCAAGGCCAAGCCCGCGCCCAAGGCGGCGTCGCGCGCAGAGGAAATCTACGCCCGCTTGCGCGAAGAAGTGTTTGAGTTTCACCTGTTACCCGGCCAGCGCTTCACGGAAACGGAGTTGGCCGAGCACTATGTCGTATCCCGCACCCCGGTGCGCGAAGCACTGCTGCGCTTGCAGGCTGAAGGGTTGGTACGCGGCTATTTCCGCAGCGGCTGGGAAGTCGTGCCGATCGACTTCGCTCGTTTCGACCATCTGTACGAATTGCGCAAGCTCGTTGAAGTGCACGCCGTTCGCAAGCTTTCCATGCGTGAACTGGCCACTGAAACGCAAACCATGCTGGATGCGCTGGCAGCATCCTGGATCGTGGACAAATCGGCGCGTCTGAGTGATGCCCGAAAGATCTCATTGCTGGATGAGGCCTTCCATACCAATCTGGTGGCTGCCGCGGGCAACCCAGAGATTCTGCGCGTGCATGCGGAAATCACCGATCGCATCCGCATCATCCGCCGCCTCGACTTCACCTATACCCATCGCGTCAGCACCACCTACGACGAGCATGCCGCCATCCTGCGTGCCATCCAGCGCCACAAGCCCGACCAGGCCGAACTGCTGATTCGAGCCCACATTGATCGCAGCCAGATCGAAACACGCAAGATCACCTTGCACCGCTTGCAAAACATACGCACCGAAACACAACACGACGCTGCGCTGTAGTGCGTCCACCTTGTTATTTCTCTTCGCATGGTCGGCAGGCACGTTGAGCGCCGTCTTTGCTTAGGGCGAAAGACGATTCTGTTTTTCATGCCCCACACCGTGAAAGATGAGGGAGCTAACGGCCTTATTTTGCAGCGCTTGAAGCAGGCATGCATCTTGCATTTTTTCTTGCACACAAGATGCTTCCGACCTATCTGCATCGAATCTCAAGGGGCTGCTATGAACGAAAAAATTTCTCGGGTTTCCAGCTTGGCTGACGCGTCACGCCGCACCGCACTGAAAGCTGGGCTCGCCGCAGGGCTTGTCAGTGGGTTCCCAGCGCTGGCGCGTGCGCAGGACAACACTATCCGGATTGGCTACTGGCCCATCGCCGCGGGGATTCCGCTGTATGCGGGCGTCAATCATGACGTCTTCAAACAAGCAGGACTGCAAGTCGAGGCCGTGAAGTTTGCGAGCGCCCAGCAGGTCGTCGAGGCCATGATTGCTGGGCGCATTCACGGATCGGCCAACGGCACTGCATCTGCCGCGCTCGGTCTCGGTGACATTGCTGAACCCGGCCTGTGCAAAATCATCGCAGCCAATCCATCAAACGCCAAACTGGTGCTCGACGAAGTACTGGTGGCGGAGAAGAGCGATTACAAAACCATCGCGTCTCTCAAGGGAAAGCGCATTGGCTGCGGCCCTGGCATTCAAAACGTGACCCTGGCGAAGATCATTTTTGAAAAGAATGGCTATCCAGAGGTCAAGCCAATTGAAATGCCTGTCGGCCAACATGTCGCCGCGCTTGCGGCGGGGCAAGTCGACGCCGTCTATACGCTCGAGCCCACGGGCACTGTGGGTCGGCTGAAAGGCTTGACCAAAATCCTCGAAACCGGCGTGATCTCAAAGTACGTTCTGGGCAATCCGATGGCCCCGTGGTACGGCGGCTCGGCCTCATTGACCGCCGCCTTTCTCAAGGCACAGCCAGAGCTGGCCAAACGCTACATCACCGCCTATCTCAGCGCAATTGACCTCGTGCTCAAGGAACCGGCCAAAGTCCGCCCCGACCTGGTGGGCTACACCGCCATCGACGCCAAGCTGGCTGAAGCCGTTCCCTTGCCGGGCTTCACGACCTACAGCCAGTTCACACCTTCCGATATTGGTTATTTCCAGAAATTTTTCGACGTATTCACCGAGCGCAAAATTTTCACACGCAAGGTTGATGTCGCCTCCATGTTGTACCGGGCCTGAGCGTCATCACTATGCAACGTCTGCTTCCTCTCACGGGACCATTTCTGCTCCTGCTGCTGTGGCAAATGGCAGTGTCCGCGCACTGGGTCAACCCGGTGCTGCTCCCCTCGCCCGAAGACACGCTGGCGACGCTCTGGACCAGCCTGATTGATGGCAGCATGTGGCCGGATTTTCAGGCCACTGTGTTGCGCACCTTCTACGCCTTTGCCATTGCAGCAGTGATTGGCGTGCCACTGGGCGTTGCGCTGGGCAGTTCGCCTGCCATTTATCGCAGCGTCGAATTCTTGGTCGATTTTTTCCGCTCCACGCCATCTTCTGCACTGATTCCCTTGTTCATGCTGCTGTTCGGCCTGTCCGATCTGAACAAGATCGCGATCGCGGCGTTCGCCGCCGTGCTGCTCATCTTGTTCAACAGCGCCTATGGCGTGATGAATGCGCGCAAGACCCGCGTGCTTGCCGTCAAGGTCATGGGCGTCTCGCGCTGGCATGTGTTCAAGGATGTGCTGCTACTGGAGAGCCTACCGCAGACCTTTGTCGGTCTACGAACAGGCGTGAGCATGGCGCTGGTCATCGTCATCGTTGCGGAGATGTTCATCGGCTCGGATACCGGTCTGGGACAGCGCATCATCAACGCGCAACAAGTGCTCAACATCAAGGGCATGTATGCGGCCATCCTGCTCACCGGCATCCTGGGATATGCCCTGAATCTGCTGTTCTCGTTGGTGGAAATACGCTTTGTTCACTGGGGTGGAAAATGAACGCACTTGCAAAGCTATTCCAGGGCGGACCCAAGAAGACGGGAACGCCGGACGGCCTCCCCGAACTGACGCGGCTCCCAGCGGCGCCAGAGACGCATGTGACGATCCGCGGACTTAACAAGCAGTTCGGCGGCGTGCCCCTCTATCAGGGGTTTGACCTGGATATTCCACGCGGAAAGATTGTCTCCATCTTCGGCCCGAACGGCTGCGGAAAATCCACGCTCATCAATATGATTGCAGGACTGCTGCCCGTGGATGGCGGCGAGATTTTGTTCGACGGAAAGAGCCTGCGAGAAACGGTCATCGGCTATGTGTTCCAGAACTATCGCGAGGCGCTGCTGCCCTGGCTGTCCGCGCGGCGCAACATTGAATATCCGCTGATCCGCAGCGGGATGAAGCCCGTGCAGGTGAAGGCGCGCGTGGACGAACTGGTGGCCGCTTTCGACATCCGATTCGACCTGGAACGACACCCCTATGAGTTTTCCGGGGGACAACAACAACTCGTGTCCATCATGCGCGCCCTGGCGCCGCGCCCCGAAGTGCTGTTTCTGGACGAACCCTTCTCCGCGCTCGACTATGAAATGACGCTGTTCATCCGCGACAAGCTGCAGGAGGTGCAACTGCAGGACCGCACCACGACGCTGATTGTCTCGCACGATCTGGAGGATGCCGTGTTTCTCGCCGATCGCATCCTGCTGCTCACGCGCCGGCCAACACGTGTTGCAGCCGCACTGAATTTCGAACTTGCACGACCGCGCGGCCCAGAGTCAATCGCGGACGCCCGGTTCATTGAGGTGAAATCCAACGCCCTGGAAATTTTTCGCCGTGAGCTAGCCTCTTCATGAGCGCGAAGATCACCCAAAAGCGCCCCATGCATCTCTATCGTGGGATGGACAAGGCAACTCTTGATGCCGCCTACAACAACAGCGCCGCGGTCACCGACAGCGCACAAATTCTCATGCGTTGGGAGGACCGCAGCATGCAGCTCCGATCCTCCCGGGCCTCTCTCCTCGTCTTGCACTACGCCACGGGTGAACGCAACCGCATCGATTGCTTTGATGCTGGCCCTGGCACGCCTTGGCTCGCATTCATTCATGGCGGCTATTGGCAGATGCGCGCCAAGGAAACCTTCCACTTCGTCGCTGCGGGCCCTCTTGCCCTTGGGATCAGCGTGGCATTCATCGGCTACACGCTGGCGCCAGAAAAGAGGCTGGACGGCATCGTTGCGGAAATCTCCGCAGCGCTGGATATATTGACGCAACGGGTCGGTGCCATCCATCTTTCTGGCTGGTCGGCAGGCGCTCACCTCGTAGCCATGAGCATGGGCCACCCGGCAGTGAAGAGTGGGCTGGCCATGAGCGGGATTTACGACCTTGAGCCCATGCGCCTGTGCTATGTGAATGACAAGCTGGGGCTGGACGAAGACGAGGTCGTGCGCAACAGCCCGATTGCGCTTCCTGCACCCAGCAAACCCCTGGTGATCGCCTACGGCGGAAGCGAGTTGGCCGAGTTGCAGCGTCAGTCTGTCTCCTACTTTCAGACTCTTCAAATACAGCGCACGAACTTGCACGCATTGGAGCGCCTTGACGGCCATCACCATTTCTCCATCCTCGAAGAATTAGCCTCGCCGACCGGCGCGCTTGCGCTTGCCGCAGCGCGCCTCACGGCTGTGCGTTGATTGCCCCAACTGTGGGCGCCCTGCACTACATCGGCATCACAGGGCGACGCAACATGCCGCTTTCCTGGCGGTTTTTCTGGGGAGCAAAGCGTGCTGAAGATGGCATGAACTTTGCATATAACCCCCTGCACGGAATTGGTGGTGGCACGCCAATTGTTGATTTGCGTTTGACAGGGTAGCTAGGGTTCCGGCTTCTGCACGAAGCGTCTGGTCCAAGAGCTGCCCGGCCTCTCAAAGAGGCTCCACGGAGGGATAAAAGCCCGGGAGATAAGCGACACCGCTTACTTCCGTGCTTTGCCATTTTTCCCTCACCCTCGGA
This sequence comes from Thiomonas sp. OC7, assembly GCF_900634595.1. NCBI lineage: Bacteria > Pseudomonadati > Pseudomonadota > Betaproteobacteria > Burkholderiales > Thiomonas > Thiomonas sp. OC7. The sequence continues at coordinate 1,820,915 of NZ_LR131953.1, forward strand.
GCCCGCATCATGATGTCTACACGCAAAGCTGTCATCCGCACTTTTGCAAGCCTTGCCGTATTTGCTTCCATTGCAGTCGCCAGCAGTCAGGTGGCCCAAGCGGCCCCCAAGATGGTCATTGGTACTGTGGTCTGGATTGGCTACGGTCCGTTCTATGTTGCTGATGCCAAGGGTTTTTTCAAAAAATACGGTCTCGATGCGAAGCTGCAGAATTTCAATGATCCTGCGGTGATTCCCTCGGCCATCGCCAGCGGTGCAGTTGATGGTGGCATGTTGACCTACGACCAGGTGATTGGCACCGACGCTAAGGGCTTGGGCCTGCAGGTAGTTATGCCCATCGACTATTCCAATGGCGCCGATGCCATTGTGGCTAAGCGTGACATCACGACGGTGAGTCAGTTCAAGGGCCAGAAGATTGGCTACAACCCGCTGTCACCCTCCGATTTCCTGCTCACTTATGCCTTGATGAAAAACGGCATGGGAGAAAAGGATGTGCAGTCCGTCAGCATGACGCCCGAGTCTGTGCCCGCCGCCATGGCATCGGGTGGAATTCCGATCGGGGTCACCTACGAACCGAGTCTGTCGCAGATTGTGGCCATGGATGACGGCAAAAAATTCCATGTGGTGTTCTCTTCAAAGGATGCGCCGGGTCTGATCACGGATGTGCTGGTCTACAACAAGTCCTACATCCAGAAGCATCCCGCTGAAGTGAAAGCAACCATTGAGGCCTATCTGGAGGGGCTGGCCTACATGAAGAGCCATCCGGAGGAAACAGACGCGCTCATCGGCAAAGCCATGGGCATTTCCGCAAAAGACGTGAAGGATCAGATGTCCGGCGTGTTCAACATTCCATTGGACGGCATGGTGAAGTCGTTCACCAAGTCCACTTCGACGACATCGTTCTACGGCAGCGGCCCCGTCATCGGCAAGGTGCTCATGGGCAAAAAGCAGATCACCGCAGTGCCTCCGATTGAAAACACGTTCGATGCGTCCTTCGTGATGGCACTCAGCAAAAAGTAATTCAATTGGTGTCGCCCTGTGTTGCTTTGGAATGCAAAAGCAGAGCGGCGCCAGATTCAACACTCTGGGGGCTCCCATGGCTTCTTCCATCTTTCGCTACAAGGGCGGCGCACTACCCAACGTCGTCGCCTTGACCTACACGGTGCTGGGCTACGCAGGCGGGCTGGCCCTGATCACAAGCAGCTCTTGGTGGATAAACGCGCTCGGCGTATTGCTGTTGGCGCATGCGCTGATCTATTCCGCCTATTTCCTGCATGAATTCGCCCATGGCACGGTTTTCAAGACCAATGCCGCCAACCAGCGTGGCGGCATCGCAATGAGCTGGATCAATGGCAGTTGCTATGCGCCGTTCACGGATCTGCGCCGCAAGCACATGCGTCATCACATCGACCGTGCAGACGTGATCACATTTGACTACAGGCAGTTCCTGCTCGCGTCGCCACGTTGGCTGCGCGGAACCGTCGTGGCGCTGGAGTGGGCGTATCTCCCGGCTGTGGAGTTTCTGATGCGGGCTTATGTGATGTTGCTGCCGTTCATCGAACCGGAACGCGCCGCCGCTCGCAAGCGCATCCTGGGCGTTTTCACTGTGCGCGTCCTGTTCTTCGCCTTGCTCGCCTGGTTTTCACTCAAAGCCCTCCTGCTGTACTTCCTGGCCTATGTGCTGTTCATCACCGCTTTGCGCTTTGCGGATGCGTATCAACATACCTATGACGCCTTCGCCATCTTGTCGACGGGGGGCATTCCGGACGAGAAGCTGCGCGACCACGATTACGAACAGCACAACACCTATTCAAACCTGGTCTCTGTGCGATTTCCGTGGATGAATCTGTTGCTGCTGAATTTCAGTTATCACAACGCGCATCACGAGAAGCCCACTGCGCCATGGCATCAGCTTCCCGCATTGCATCGCCAGCTCTATGCTGATGAGCACTCTCAGGTGATCCCGATGGCGTCACTGCTACGTGGTTTCCATCGTGATCGCGTCCGGCGGGTGCTGAGCGATGACTATGGTGTTGTGACCACTGGCCCCGACAAGGCCGAGCGTTTCTATGGGGCGGTTGGCGTGTCTTTTCTGACCGCAGTCTGAAACCTGTGGCCGCGCTCGATTTTTCTGGTAAGACGGTTCTGGTGACAGGAGCGTCGGGCGGCATCGGACTCGCCATCGCCCAAGCCTTCGGCGCGCATGGCGCGACGCTTGAACTGGTTGATCGCGTCTTGCCCATGCAGAGTTCCGAGACCCGTCGTCTCACTGCTGCAAGTGCGGTGACCTGGCATGCGGCAGACCTCGGCGACGCCTCGGCCGTAGAAGCGCTGGCGCAGGCCCTGCAGCAGCGCGGCGTTTCCGTCGATGTGCTGGTCAACAACGCCGGAGCGGAATACCCAACCCCTCTCGATGACGAGGATCCGCTGGCTGCCAGCCGCTGGTCTGCCCTGCTACACAACAACGTCACCAGCATGTATCTGCTCACCCGCGCTGTGCTGCCCTTGATGGTGCAGGACACAGCGGTCATCAATCAATCCTCCATCTGGGGCAAGACAGGCGTGGCGCACTTTTCAGCTTATGTCGCCAGCAAACACGCGGTCATCGGCTTGACGCGCGCCTTCGCCGCCGAACTCGCACCTCGCGGCATCCGGGTGAACACGGTCTGTCCGGGCTGGGTGCGGACTGCGGCAGCCATGCGCTCGCTCCACGCGATGGCTGCGCGCAGAGGCATGGAGGCCTCCGCGCTGCAGGCTGAAATCCTCAACGGCCAGGCCATTGCCACCTTGCTGGAGCCGGAGGACATCGCAGGCACTTTCCTGTTTCTCGCATCGTCCCTGGCCAAGGGCATCACCGGCCAGAGCATCGTCGTGGACAACGGCGAATTCATGAACTGAGCCACAAGCCCATGACATTTTCACTCGCAGGAAAAACCGCGCTGGTCACCGGTGCAGCGACGGGGATCGGTCGCGCCATCGGCATCGCCTTGGGGCAGGCCGGAGCCACGGTCATCGTCAACCACCTCGGCCGGCTGGAGCAGGCACAGCAGACCGTCGCGCTCATCGCTGCCACGGGTGCGAAGGCCTGGGCGATCGAGGCCAACGTGGCGGATGCCGCTTCCGTAACCCAAATGGTGGAGGCCGTGCTGCAACGTCATGATGCGCTCGACATTCTGGTCAACAACGCGGGCATCCTGCTGGAAACGCCCTTTCTCGACACGAGCGAGGCGGAGTGGGATCAGGTGATCAATACGGATCTCAAGTCGGTCTTCCTGTGCTGCCGGGCGGTCCTGCCGTCCATGCTGAGCCATGGAAGCGGCTGCATCATCAATATCGCTTCAGAGCTTGGTTATCTTGGGCGCGCTGGGTTTACCGCGTACACCACGGCGAAAGCCGGCGTCATTACCCTGACTCGCTCACTCGCGCGCGAGTTCGCCCCCACAGTGCGCATCAACGCCATCGCCCCCGGACCGGTGGACACGGCCATGCTGTCGCTGCATCAGATGAGCCCGGAATGGGTGGCCAAGGAGAGCGCCATCCCCATGGGCCGTGTCGGTCGACCAGAGGAAATCGGCGGGACCGCCGTCTTTCTCGCGTCCGAGCAAGCGAGCTTTTACTGCGGTCAGACCTTGAGCCCTAACGGAGGGGCGCTGATGGCGTGACCGGGCATGACGACACAACACACTCCGTCTGCCGCTGCACCCGTGCTGGCCCTGCTCACCGGCGCCCTGCTTTGGGGGCTGGCATGGTGGCCACTGAAGTATTTTGGAAGTGCGGGAATCAGCGGCAATCTGATGGTCAGCGTCAGCTATGGCCTCGTCGCCATACTGGGCTTGCCTGTGTTGTGGAGGCAGCGGCGGCAATGGCAGAGGCAGGCCGGCCTGTTCCTGCTGATCGCTGTTCTGGGGGGATGGGCAAACACCTCGCTGGTCAATGCGCTGATGAGCGGCAATGTGGTGCGCGTCATGCTGCTGTTTTACATGGCCCCTGTCTGGGGCGTGCTCGCAGGCCGGCTTTTTCTCGGCGAGCACATATCGCTGCATCGCGGCGCCGCTTTGGCATTGGCACTCGTCGGGGCGTTTGTGCTGTTGGGTGGACAGGCGGCCTTTATAACGCCGTTGTCCCCGATCGACATGATGGCGCTTTCCGCCGGACTGGCGTTTGCCCTGACCAACGTCACGACGCGTGCAGCCCATGCCATACCGCTGGCCAGCAAGACCTTGGTCATTTTCCTGGGTTGCACGGTCACGGCCACGACGGCGGCGTTGACCATCGGCCAGACTCTGCCCGCGTTGCCAGCGAGCGTCTGGGGACTGATTGGACTGTTCTCGCTCACTTGGCTGGCGCTGGCAACCCTGGCCACGCAATACGGCGTCACGCACATGCAGGCTGGGCGTGCTTCCGTGCTATTGATTCTCGAACTTGTTGCTGCGGTCATATCCGCCATGCTGATCGGCGGTGAAACGCTCAGACCGCAGGAATGGATCGGCGGAGCGCTGATCGCCTGCGCTGCGCTGTTGGAAGCCCGCACCCCACAACTTTTGCCTGCACGCTGAAAGGATTTGGAATGAACCCTGTGATGATGGAACGGATGAGCTGGATGGCGTATCGCGACCGGATCGCCGAGGACGACCCGGTGATGTTCCTGCCCTGCGGTGCACTCGAACAACATGGCCCGCATCTTCCCCTGGGCACCGATGCACTGCTCGCCACCGCCGTGGCAGCAGGCGCTGCAGCCCGGCTTGAAGGCCTTGTCGCCCCAGCACTGAGCTATGGCTACAAATCGCAGCCCAAATGTGGCGGCGGTCAGCACTTTCCCGGCACGACCAGCCTGGATGCCACCAGCCTGATTCAGATGACGCGCGATGTCATCCGCGAACTCGCCCGGCACGGTATCAAACGACTGGTCGTCGTCGTCGGCCATTATGAAAACCAATGGTTCGTCACCGAAGGCATCGACCTTGCCTTGCGCGAACTCGGCCCGGCTTGCGCCCTGCGAGTGATGCGGCTCGAATACTGGGACTTCCTCACGGAACAAACCCTTGCGCGGGTCTTCCCAGAGGGCTTTCCTGGCTTCGCTCTGGAACATGCCGCGGTCATCGAGACTTCGCTGATGCTGCATCACCATCCTGAACTGGTGCGCATGGACCTGCTGCCGGATGATGGCCCCGCACAGTTCCCGCCCTACGACATCTACCCTCTACGTCCCGAATGGGTGCCACCGTCTGGCGTGCTGTCATCCGCTCGCGGCGCCGATGCGGCCAAAGGTGCGGCAATGTCGCAGGAATTGACTGAGCGCTTTGTTGCGGCCATTCGCGCTGAGTTTGGCATCTCCGGAAAGGCAAAGATATGACCCAGGTCCTCAGAATGTGGCCGCTTCTTACCGCCACCCATCGCTATGACAAGTCCCTCTCCACGCGCAATCGGGGAAATGGGCAGATCATCGAAGCGCCCATCCTTGCGTATTTGATCGAGACCACGCAGGGACGCATCCTGTACGACGTGGGCTGTGACTATCGCAAGATTGAGAGCAAGTCTCTGCGCGAGCGGTATTACGACCCGCAGACCTTCGCCTTCGGCGCACCCGACATGCAGGAGGAGCAGCGCCTGCCACATCACCTGCAACGGCTCGGCTTGACCATGGCTGACATCGACCTTGTCTTTCTCGGTCATTTGCATTTCGACCACGCCGGAGGATTGTGCGAAATCTGCGGCGCCGAGGTGCATGTGCAGCATGACGAGATGGAGGCCGCGCGCAGCGGCCTGGACCCAGCGTATTTCCCTGATGACTTTGCTGGAAATCATCGCTGGAAAATCATGCAAGGAGAGTATGACTTGGTGCCCGGTGTACGGGCGATTTCCAGCCCGGGCCACACAGCTGGTCATATGTCTCTCTGGGTCGAACTCCCGCGGGGTGCGCCTGTCATTTTGTGTGGCGATGCAGCCGATCTGGAAGAGAACCTCCGTGATGAAATCGCCCCTGGCATCTGCTGGCAGGAGCGGGACGATCAAGCCGTGCAGAGCATTCGCAAACTCAAAAACCTCGCAGCAAATGAAAAGGCCCAGCTCTGGCCCAATCACGACCTCGCGTTCTGGAAGAGCTTGTGCCAGTTCCCGGAGTTCCACGATTGATCGAGCACATCGTTCCTCAGCGCTACCAGGGCGTTTGGCGCCGAACGCTGCTGACCGCTCCTGAGGTTTATGACGACAGAACCCTGGTGCTGTGGATGCAGACTGCTCGGTGGCATGCCGATCTGCGCATTCCGGCGGATCGGCCGGATTGCTCCGGCTGCACCTCGCTCGCAGAGTGCAGCCGTGCGCAGTTGCTGTGTCTATTGAAGCAAGAAGGGTTTGCTGGCATCACGACTGTCAACGGAACAAGCTGCGAGTGGCGCCGCCAGATGGACTACCACCCCAAGGGATGGCGCGACAGAGGAGAGATGGCCTTTTCGACATGCGCCAGAGCGCTGGATGAATATGGCATCGAGGCGGACTATGCCGAACGCTGGGAACGCGATCCGGCCAGTGATCAGTCCGGCTGGGTCGCCCGCAGCAGCAGCGCGGCAGGTCCGGTTCTCTGGCTGCGCTCAGGCAAGCGTTTCATGTTGGCTCGACCGCGTGCAATGGACGCCACGGAAACCCTGGCGATCTGGTCGCGTGCGTCTGCCAACCGGGCCAGCATCGAGGAACTCAGGCGACTGGCTGACTTCGAAATCTCCTATGGAGTGATCACCGGAGACGATGGTTGCATCCTGCACAGCACCCTCCCCTGGCGCGAGTTGCAAAGCGTTGTTCTGCCTAAGAACTGGTCGATCGACTGCGCAGTGGGGGATCTAGCCTCCGGTGCGTGCCTCGGCTGAAGCCACCAATCAATACATCTTGTAGGGCAGAAACTTGCCGCTCATCGTGATGTGCACGCGGTCGCCCTTGGGGTCGGGCTCGCGGGTGAGGTCCATCTTGAAGTCGATGGCGCTCATGATGCCGTCGCCGAACTCCTCGTGGATCAGCTCCTTGAAGGTCGTGCCGTAAACGTTGATGAGCTCGTAGAAGCGGTAGATCAGCGGATCGGTCGGCACGGCGGTGGGCAATGCGCCTTTGTACGGCACCACCTGCAGCAGCTTCACGGCCGCGGCGTCGAGGTCGAACAGCGCGCCAATCACAGCGGCCTGTTCGGCACTGAAGGTCATTTGGCCCAGGCATCCGGCGGTCACCCACTCCTTGCTCTGGCCCACGGCCTTGGCCACGTCCGACCAGTTCAGGCCTTTGGCAATCTTGGCAGTGATGATGGCCTCGGTCACGTCGTTGCGATTCATGGAAGCTCCTTGTTACTTGGTCGTAGATGGAAGAGCGCTCAGGTCTGCAAATAGGCTTTCCAGCCAGCCAATGCAGTAATGTCCTTCGCCCCTTCGATGCCGATGCCTTCGCAGATGAACCCGGCAACGCTGCTGCCATCTTCAAGCTGCACGCTACCGATGCCCAGCGGCGCTGGAATGCCTGCAACGAAGGAACCGAAAGCCGTGGCGGGAAGCTCCCACACTTCGCAGGCGATGGAGGCGCCACCGCTAACAACGCGAATCAGCCCGGGGCGCTTGCCGTCGGGCAGGGCGTAGAACTTGTAGTGTGGCGCGGTGCGAGTTGCACGCAGCAAACGTGCGCCGCGCGAAGTGAGCTGGCCATTCAGCGGCAAACCACTGAGATGCGCGCCGACCACGGCCACGCGCACCTGACCACTGGGGATAGCAACTACAGGTGAAACGGGTTTTACGGGCGGTTCGGTTTCCACTGCGCCGCAGGGCAGCGCGCGGTCGTCCTGCCAAAGATCGGCCAGATGCAGCAGCGGCACGTCCTGATGCGCCGGGGCGAACAGGGTGATGCCCAGCGGCAAGCCGTCAGCCCGGAACCCTGCCGGCACGGCGATGGCGGCGTAGTCCAGCAGGTTCATGAAGTTGGTGTACAGGCCAAGATCGGTGTTGCGGGCAAGCGGCTCGGCCAGCATCTCGGCGCGGGTATAGATGGTGCCTGCCGTGGGCGTGACGATGCAATCCACCACGTCCCACACCGGTGCGCACTGACGCTGCAAATCGCGCAGGCGATATTGCGCGGCGAAGGCATCGGCCGCCAGGGGCTTGGCGCCACCCAGGGTGATCTCACGGGTGACGGGGAACAGCGCCTCGGGCTTGGCGTCGACAAAGGCGCGGATCGCCTGGTAGCGCTCCGCGACCCAGGGGCCGCCGTAAAGCAGGCGTGCGGTGTCCATGAAGGGAGCGAAGTCGATCTCCACGGCCTCGCCGCCGAGACGCTTCAACCGCTCCACCGCAGCGTCGAACAAGCGCTCGGATTCGGCGTCGCCAAAGAACTGCAGGTCTTTGCGCGCAGGCACGCCGAAGCGAAACTGCGCCGCGCGACCAAAGTCAAAGCCATGCGGCAGCGCCGCGCGAGAGTATGCGTCAGCGGCGTCTTCGCCCAGGGCCACGGCAAAGACCTGCTGTGCATCGGGCGCAGAGAGGGAGAAGATGGACACCACGTCGAGCGAGCGGCAGGCGGGCACCACGCCGTGGGTGGAAATTAGTCCGCATGTGGCCTTGAGTCCGACGAGGTTGTTGAACGCCGCGGGCACGCGGCCCGAGCCGGCTGTGTCTGTGCCCAGTGAAAAGCTTGCCAGCCCCAGCGCCACGGCCACAGCCGAACCGGAACTGGAGCCGCCGGAGATGTAGTCGGGGTTGAACGCATTGCGGCACGCGCCATAGGGTGAGCGCGTGCCGTTGAGCCCGGTGGCGAACTGGTCGAGGTTGGTCTTGCCCATGGCGATGGCCCCAGCGTCCAGCAACTTCTGCACCACGGTGGCCGACTGCTGTGGCGTGTAGGCGTAGTCCGGGCAGGCGCAGGTGGTGGGCACTCCAGCGAGGTCGATGTTGTCCTTGATGGCGAAAGGCACACCGTACAAGGGCAGGTCGTCCATGCCATGCGCCTCCAGCTCACGAGCGCGGTCCAGGAGACGCGCACGCTCCGGCGGCGTGATCCAGATGGCGTGATCGGGATAGCGTGCGCTGCGCGCCAGCAATTCTTCGATCAGTGCCGTGGGGGTCAGACTGCCGTCGCGATACGCGGCATGCAGAGCGGGGATGGTCAGGCTGATGATCATTCAGGTCTCCGTCAGGATGATGAGGTTTTGTCCGGCACTCACCGTGCCGCCCTCGCGGCACAGCAGACGCTCCACAATGCTGCGTGAGGGAGCAGCCACGTTGATTTCCATCTTCATCGACTCCAGGATGCACAGCGCCTCCCCCGCCTCGACGGTCTGGCCGGGCTGCACCAGAACCTTCCACACACTGCCCGCCACCGGGCTGGCGACCGGGCGAGCGCCTGCGGGCAGGTCGAGTTCGCTGTCGCTGCCGGCGCTGGCGATGTCGGCATCACTGCTCCAGTCGACCTGCCCCGTCTGCTCCCAGCGCTGGCGCTCGGCGGCAAAAGCCTGCTGCTGTGTGGCGCGGAAGGCGGCGATGCTCTGCGCCTGCGCTGCCAGAAAACGGCGGTAGTCGGCCAGGCGGAAGCGATCTTCACGAATGTCGAGTGGATAGCGACCATGCAAAAAATCGGCCCGGATGGACTGCAACTCTTCGGTGCTGACGGGGAAAAAACGCACCTGGTCGAAAAAGCGCAGCAGCCAGGGCTTGTCGTCCTTAAATACGGGCGTCTGCCGCCAGCGGTTCCACATCTGCAGGGTGCGGCCAACGAACTGATAGCCGCCCGGCCCTTCCATGCCGTAGACGCACATATAGGCGCCGCCAATGCCCACGGCGTTTTCCGGCGTCCAGGTGCGCGCCGGGTTGTATTTGGTGGTGACCAGGCGGTGGCGCGGGTCGAGCGGCGTGGCCACCGGTGCGCCCAGATACACATCGCCCAAGCCCAGCACCAGATAGCTGGCCTCGAACACCGTGCGCAACACATCATCCACGGATTCCAGCCCGTTGATGCGGCGGATGAACTCGATGTTCGACGGGCACCAGGGCGCATCCTTGCGAACCCCGGCCATATATTTCTCGATAGCCAACCGGGTGGCGGGATCGTCCCAGCTCAGGGGTAGATGGACGGTGCGCGAGGGCACTTCCATGTCTTCAGCCGGTGGCAGCGCCGCCTCGGCTTCTTGTAGCGCCAACAACAGTGTGGGCAAGGGCAGCACGCGGTTGTCGTAGTGAATCTGCAGCGAGCGGATGCCGGGGGTGAGGTCGATAACACCAGGTAATTGGCGCTCTTCGATCCACTGCATCAGCGCATGCACCCGCAGGCGCAGTTCCAGGTCGAGCACCAGCGGGCCGTATTCCACCAACAGGTTTTTGTCACCGGCTACGCGGTAGATCACGCCAACCGGATGATCGGGCACAACCCGCTGCCCAACGATTGGCGACTCCAGCACGGGCGCGGCGGCGAGCGGTGGGTCAAGGGGATGGACATGCAACGCAGTATCGGGCGCACCTAAGCTTTGAAGCGCTGCGTCCTGCAAGGCTTCGAGTCTGGCCGCCTCATCCAGGCTCACCGGCACAAAGCGCACGGTATTGCCCGGACGCAGTTGGCCGAGCTTCCACAAGTCTGCCGCCACGACCACGCCGGGGCAGACAAAGCCGCCGAGGCTCGGGCCATCAGGACCGAGCAGGATGGGCATGTCGCCGGTGAAGTCGATGCTGCCTACGGCGTAGGCGTTGTCGTGGATGTTGGAAGGGTGCAGGCCCGCCTCGCCACCGTCGCTGCGCGCCCAGCGCGGCTTGGGGCCAATGAGGCGCACGCCCGTGCGGTTGGAGTTGTAATGCACCTCCCAGGCCGTGGCGAACAGCATGTCCACGTCATCATTGGTGAAAAAGTCCGGCGCGCCATGCGGGCCGTAGCGCACGGCGATGTCCCAATGCGCCGCGTACATCGGCAGCATCTCGCCTGCAACTTCATGCCCTGGCTGCGACCGCGCGTTGCTCCCCAGATGCAATACATCCCCCGTGCGCAGCGTGCGTCCGGCATGGCCGCCAAACTGGCCGAGGGTGAACGTGGCACGGCTGCCGAGGTACAGCGGAGCGTCGAAACCACCAGCCACCGCGAGATAGGCGCGCGCGCCCCCGGTGCCAGACGCTGCATTGCCGAACTGGAGCACCTGCCCAGCCCGCACCGCATGGCTGCGCCAGTTGGGCAGAGGCGCACCGTCAAGCGTTGCCGCCATGTCGGCTCCAGCCAGTGCGATCACGGTGTCAGTGTTGAAGCGCAGCGTGGGCCCGGCAAGGAGGATCTCCAGGGTGACGGCGTCCGTCGGATTGTCGAGCAGGCGGTTGGCGGCGCGATGCGCCAGCGCGTCCATGGGGCCGGAGGGCGGCACGCCGACGTTCCAGTAGCCCAGCCGACCTGGCCAGTCCTGCAGGCTGGTCTGCACGCCAGGTTCCAGCACGTCCAGCGTGCGCGCCTGTGCAGGCAGGCCTTCCAGATAGCGCGTGGTCTGTCTGCCCTGTGCAAATGTGGGGTCAGCCACGATCTGCCGCAGATAGCCAAGATTGGTCTCGAAGCCATAAAGCCGCGTGTCGGCCAGGGCGGTCTGCAGGCGCTTGAGCGCATCCGCGCGGTCACTGCCGTGCACGATGAGCTTAGCCAGCATCGGGTCGTAAAACGCGCTGACTTCCGCCCCCGTCTCCACCCAGGTTTCCACCCGCATATCGGCGGGAAAGCGCACCTCGGTCAACAGCCCCGTGGCTGGCTGGAAGTTCTTGGCCGGATCTTCGGCATACACCCGCACCTGCATGCTGTGGCCGTGCGGCTGGTGCACATAGCCCGCGCTGGGCGCCTCGCCCGCGGCCAGCCGCACCATCCACTCCACCAGATCGACACCGCTGACTTCTTCGCTGACCCCATGCTCGACCTGCAGCCGGGTGTTGACCTCAAGAAAGTAGAACGCGCCGGATTCCGCGTCGAGCACGAACTCCACCGTACCCGCATTGCGGTACTGCACACCTTGGGCTAGGCGCACAGCGGTGTCGCACAGTGCAGTGCGCACGGCATCGGCCAAATGGGGCGCCGGTGTTTCTTCTATGACCTTTTGGTTGCGTCGCTGCACCGAGCAGTCACGCTCGCCCAGATGCACCACGCCGCCCGCTCCATCGCCGAACACCTGCACCTCGATATGGCGCGCCGCCTGCACATACTTCTCAAGATAGATGCCAGCTTCCTTGAAGTTGGCTCGCGCCAGTCGGTCCACCCGGGCGTAGGCCGCGTCCAACTGGTCTTCGCTCCAGATGAGTTGCATGCCGATGCCGCCGCCGCCCGCCGTGCTCTTGAGCATCACAGGAAAGCCGATGCGCCGGGCTTCAGCCAGCGCGTGGCCCGCGTCCAACAGCAGCCCCGTTCCGGGCAACAAGGGCACGGCGTTTTGCTGCGCCAGTTCGCGTGCGGTGTGCTTCAGGCCGAAGGCGCGCATCTGCGCGGGCGTCGGCCCAATGAAGGCAATGCCAGCAGCCTCGCAGGACGCCGCGAAGTCCGGGTTTTCCGACAAGAAGCCATAGCCGGGATGGATCGCCTGCGCGCCGGTCTGTCGCGCAGCCTCCAAAATGGCATCGGCCCGCAAATAGCTTTGCGCGGCAGGCGCCGGGCCGATGCACACCGCAGCGTCCGCCATGCGCACATGGGCGCTGTCGCGGTCGGCCTCGGAGTACACGGCGACAGAGCGCACACCCATGCGCTTCAGGGTGCGGATGATGCGGCAGGCAATGGCGCCGCGATTGGCAATCAGAACGGTGTGGAACATGGCGGGCTGGGTTGGGTCGTCCCATACTGTCGCAAAACCAGCCGGGCCGTCCCGGCGGCGCGGTTAAAGAGCGATCAGTTCCAGATCAGCAGGCGTACCGGGGTGGGGTTGTAGGCGTTACACGGATTATTGAGCTGCGGGCAGTTGGAGATCAGGCAGAGCACGTCCATGGCGGCTTTCATTTCCACATACTTGCCCGGCGCGGAAACTCCATCGGCAAACTCCAGTCCACCCTCCGGAGTGACAGGCACGTTCATGAAGAAGTTGATGTTGGCAGTGAGATCACGTTTGGTGAGCGCCCCCGGGGCCGAGCCGGGCTCGGCCCGCCCCCCGCGGGGGTCGAGGGCATTTGGGGCGGCCCGGCATTCCCTTGAGAGGCCGCCGTCGTATTGCCACAAGCACTTGAGAAAGGTGTCGCGGCAGGAATGCATGGGCTGCTTGTCCAAGGCGTATCGCACCGCGTTGCTTTCGGCGGAACAAGCGCCGCCCAGGGTGTCGTGGCGGCCGCATGTGTCGGCGGTGATCGTGAGCATCTCGCGCCCACGGCTGGACATGAGGCGACTGCCCGCGGTGAGGTAGATCGCTCCCGCTTTCAGGGTTTCGGTGGCGCTGTAGCGTTCGGTGAAATCGCTTGCGCTGTAGAACAGCGTGTCGACGGCCTGATTGCCTTCGAGGTCGAGGATGCGCAGTGTCTGCCCTGCACGCACGGGATGCAACCAGCCTTCACCAGCGGGCAGCACATGGTCATAGATCGCGTGCGCGGGATCAAGCGGGCTTTCAACAAGATTGAATGAACTCATGATGGTCAACGGTAGAGCAGTTCGGTGCGATAAAAGCCGCGTTGGTTTTCCGGGCAAGCGTTGCGGCAGTCGTCATGGGCATCAGCCGGGCCGCAACGCCAGGCAGTGAGATGCACATCGCTGGGGGCGTAATCCGGGCGTGGGTCGAGAGCGTGTGGCGCGGCGGAAAACACGGCCAGCACGTCCATGTCGAATCGCAGATCCAGCCACTGTCCTGCCTTGCCATGTGTGGTGTCGAACTGCAGCAGACCGGCTTCGTCGACCGTCAGCTTGCTGAAGAAATTGACGTTGGGCGCAAGATCTGCGCGTCCCAGTCCGTGCTTGAACAGCTCGATCAGCAAACCATCCTCTGCGCTGCGATGCATGGCGTTGCGCGCGGTCTGATAGCGCGATGCACCGTACCTGCCCATGATGTCGGCGTCGGTGGACACGCCACCAATGGTGTCATGCCAGCCTGCGGTATCGGCGATGATCGAGCACAGGACACGGCCCATATCCGAATACAACGCATGCCCTCTGGTCAGCATGGCGGTGTGCTGTGCCTTGAGGGTGTCGGGCATGTTGTAACGCTCAATCGGCGCGTCTGCGCGAAAAAACAAGGCGGACAGATTGGCACGTCCCGTGTGGTCGGCAATACGCAATGCTGTGCCGCGCCGCAGCACGCCAGACCAGTGACAGCCTCCCGGGATGAGGTCTTCCCACAGAAACGTCTCTGCAGGGACAGGATGAATGGATTGGGCCATGGGTTATAGGATGTTTGCAGGGTGAAGTGAAATGCTTGCGCGCAATACGCCAGAGATGCTGTTCGAAGTCAGTTCTGGGAACCTTGCTGGCTCAGTTGTTCGAGCATGTCCCGGTTCGTTTTCATGCCTGAAGTCTCGCGGATGCGGTGCAGGATCTGGCGCTTAAGGCCGAGGAAGTCCACCGTGGCTTTCAGGTCCTGCTCCCGCTGGCGCCCAAAAGGCACGCTGACCACACTGTCGATCCGACCTGGCCGCGGCGCCATCACCACCACACGGTCGCCTAGATAGAGCGCCTCTTCCACGTCATGGGTGACGAAGACGATAGTGGTTCCTTCAAGCTGATGCACATGGCGGATCAGGTCATGCATCACCTCGCGAGTCTGTGCATCGAGCGCGCCGAAAGGCTCGTCCATGAGCAGCAGTTTGGGGCGGTTCATCAACGCACGGGCAATCGCGACGCGTTGCTGCATACCGCCGGAGAGCTGATTGGGGTAGTAGTCCGCCGCATGGGACAGCCCCATCAGACTGAGCAGCGCATCGGAGCGGCCCGAGGCAGCCTCCACATCGCTGCTAGTCAGCTGGTCGCGCACCACCCGAAGCTGCCGGCTGAAGCGGATGTTGTCCTTCACGGTCAGCCAGGGATAAAGGCTGTAGTGCTGAAACACCATGGCGCGGTCGGCGCCAGGGCCATGCACCGGCTGTCCGTCCAGAATCACCCGGCCGCTGTCATAGGTTTCCAGCCCGGCCAGAATGCGCAGCAGCGTAGATTTGCCGCAACCGGATGCGCCCACCAGCACCAGAAATTCGCCCGGCGCGACATGCAGCGATACTTGGTCGAGCACCAGCAACGCAGACTCGTTGCGCCGCTTGAAGCTTTTGCTGACCGTCTCGAAATGGACTTCGGATTGGGACATGGCAGGCATCTTCATGCGCGCTTCCAGGGAAAGGCCAGGCGGTAGATCCAGCGGAAGGCCAGGTCGAACAGCAGGCCGATGAGGCCGATAATGAAAATGCCGACGAAGATTTTTGGCGTGTTGAGAAAGCGCTGGCTTTGCAGGATTTGGAACCCCAGGCCGCTGTTAGCCGCCACCATCTCCGCCACCACCAGGTAGGTCCAGGCCCAACCCATATTGATTCGCAGGATGTCGAGCAACTCCGGCAGAATGCCGCGCCAGATCACCAGTTGCATCACTTCGCCTTGACGCGCGCCCATGGTGTATGCGACTTCGAGGTAATTCTCCGGCACACGTCGCACCGCGTCGGCCACCATAACGATGATCTGGAAGATCACGCCAATGAAAATGATCGCAATCTTCGAGCCCTCGCCAATGCCCACCCAAAGCAGCACCAGCGGAATGAATGCCGAGGCCGGCATGTAGCGCACGAAATCATTGACTGGCTGCAACAGCGCCTCGAACCATTTGTACGCACCGATGTAAATGCCCAGCGGCACGCCGATGGCTGCCGCCAGAACAAAGCCCATGACCACGCGATAAATGCTGATCAGGGTGTCATTGGACAAACCGTTCTGCGTCCAGTCCACGAAGCTGTGCACCACATCAAGTGGCGACGGCAGGAACAGCGATCCCACCCATCCGCTGGCCGCAATCCACTGCCAGGCGATCAGAGGCAGCACAAAGCCGCTGATGGACAAGACGATATAGACCCAGCGCGGAATGGCCGCTCTGATACGCAGGCGGCTTTGCCAACGTTGCCCGCCAGGCTGGGAAGGCTGCGCGGCAAGCGACACGCTGCCGCCCGCATCCAGAGGTTGTGCGCTCATGGGATCTCCGTTGACAGGGACTCAGCAGAGTTTTTTCAGGGCTTCATCGCGTCTTTGACGATCGATGAATCGATGAAACTTGCCGGATTGGGGCTGGCATCAATCTGCTTCTGGCTCACGAGAAACGCGCCGGTGGCTGCCGTGCTGGTGTAAAGCGAGACGGGTGACGCACTCTTGCTCATCGCTTCTTCATTGAGCTTGGGCCCAAACAGCTTCGTGCCTGCCAGGCTCAGTGCATATTCCTCAGGTTTGAGCCCGACATGCGGCGCCATGATGGCTGCCGCCTTGGCCGGATTGGCATCAATGAACTTCACCGCATCGAACCAAGCCTTGGTCATAGCAACGAAGTCCTTGCGGTGTGCGGCCAGTGCAGTGTCACGTGCATACACCACATCAGGAATCAGGCCGGGGGCGGATTTACTGGTAAAGAGTGGATGTCCGGCCTTATGCGTCTGAATGCGCTGGATCCAAGGATTCCACACCCCGGCAGCAGGAAGTTTCCCGGCGATCAATGCGGCAGCGGCATCCCCCGTGGACATGTTGACGAAGTTCACGTCCTTCTCGCTCAGCCCGTTTTTCTGCAGGCCGGTCGCCGCGAGATAGTTTTCAATCGACCCGATCTCCAGGCCGATCGTTTTGCCTTTCAGTTCCGCAAACGACTTGATGTTGTTGCTGACCATCAGGGCATCGTTTCCCGCCGAGTTGTCGGTCACCAGAATGACCTTGGCTGGCACCTTCTTCACGGCAGGTGACAAGGTATCGATCAATGCCTGGCAATTGGCATCGATCTGCCCGGCAGAGAGCGCGTTGACCGAGGTCATGTAGTCTGGAAACCAGACCAGCTTGACGTCTGCGCCATATTTCTTGAAATAGCCTTCCTTCTCTGCGACGTACCAAGCCACCCAGCCCGGCCAGTCGGACACGCCCAATGTGACTTGAGCAAAGGAGGGCACGGGGTGCAGCGCCAGCGTGAGCATGCCAGCAGCAGGAAGAACTTTGCGAAGAAGCGTTTGCAACAGGGACATGGCGGGCTCCAGAATGTCGGGGATGAGTCGGAGGCGCGCCATTTGGGCGTCCTCCCGGGCTTTTATCCCTCCGTGGAGCTCTGCAGTTGCAAAGCCGACAAGCTCTCGGACCAGGCATCGCAACCAACGAAGAGCGACCGGAACCCTAGCTCACCTCAGTGCGCACTCAACTGTGCGCCTCCTAACTCGTACAAAGCAGGAACCATGCCAAACAAAGCCCCTCATGATCAGTCGTTCTAACGAACAGATGCCCTCCTCAACACGCACCATTCATGAGCACTATGGCACTGGCATGGTGCGGATTGCACATTGAGCATTGGTTCAAGCATCGGCTACGGTGACGAGTGAAGACAGGGCCAAACCAAGTGCAGCGCGTCTGCAATCACGCAGACCTGGTCGCGCTCCTAGCATTCACGCATCTCACTTGGCGTGTTGACGCCGACCGAAAACTGACCACCGGTCAGTTTTGAATCGGCACCAACACCTTCGAGGCAGATCGTCGCGGCAGATCCCCACCTATGCCATTGCCTCGCATCCTGAGTTTGGCTGACAATTCAAGCAAACCCTGCGTTCCATGCATTTCCATCAGGATCAATCGACGTGCTGATCCCTCAACGCAACTTGATCTGGACCGATTGCCCCACTCTGGCGCCAACCCCTTCCCCTCTTGCGACGCTGCCGACCGACCTTGGGCAGGACTTGGCCGCGCGAGTGGCGACTCATAGGGACTCGTCGTGACCGCCGCCCCTGCTGCAAGCCCTGCGCATCCTGAACGTCGCGGACGCCCCCCCGCCGGATTGCTGGCAGGCGGTTCCTGCGAGTCCATTCTCCTGCCCCAGATCCGGGACGAACATCCGCTATTGCAACAAGCGCTGAGCGCACTCCACCCCCGGCCGATCGACGATGTGCTGACCTTCACTCCCAAGGCGATCCACATCCTCTGTACCTTGCATCCGCTGGTCGTCCGTCCCGTGGGGGGGCAGGCAGAGCAAAGGCTATGAGGTGCTCGCCGGGCTGCTGGCCTGGCGCGCGCTGCGTCCCCATCATGCACTCCACCTCGCCGCACAAACCGCATCCGCTGCCGGGAAACCCGCGGTCACGGCGCCGCTTCAAACCGAAGAATCGGCGGCCCCGCCCGCACGCGCCAAACAGCGAAAGCGTGCGCCGCCCACTGCGCTGCCTGCCGCGTTTGCAGTGCCCGCGATGGTCTTGCCAAAAGACACGCATGACGACGACATCACCGCCTTGCTCTGCGCTGAACGCTGGCTGCTGATCACCAGTGTCGGCCCGCTCAAGGCCTTGCAAGCCGAACTCGTGCAACTGCACGATCAGGCGCGCAGCCACGGTTGGACTCAAGATCTCACCCCGCAGATCAAGAGTTTGAACGCCTTGGCCCGCGTGCTGGACGTCACCCGTCAGACGCTGTCCACCCGCCGCCCCACCCGAGCCGACGCGGACGATGCACACCCCAACAGCGCAACAGACCGTCCTTGACACGCTGCGGCAACTCAGCGGCGATGCCGACGCCGCGGGCGCGGCACTGCAGTGGATTGAAGCGCCCGACACGGCACTGGCCTTGGCGCTGGTCATCGAAGGCACGCAATTGCTGCTGCCGACCTTGCGCACTGTCGCTGCAGATGACGCCACTGCACTGGGCGTCGTGGCGCCGTCTGCCGAGGTCATTGCCGGACTGCAGGCGATGCAGAACGTGCTGAACCCCCCGTCGTCCAAGAGCCCGCCTGCCCTCAAACCGTTGCAACGCCCTGCCGCCACCCGCCTGCAACCGTTTCGCGGTGTGATGTCCTCGCATCCCCTGTACACGCTGTTGGGCAGCTGGCACTGGCGAAACGCAAATGCAGCGCACGATCCCATAATCCTGAAAGCGGTCGCGATGGTCGTGCTGTTTGCCAAGGCGCGTGCGCAGCAACTCGCAGCCGAGCATGCCGGATCCTCTCCGATTTACGACGCCTGCACAGCCTTGCGCGAGCTGGTGCAAAGCCACCCACAGATCCTGGCCGAGCGCCCCCTGGCGAACGACTGGATCCGCATCCCTACATCGAGCGAGCGTGAGCCGCAGGTCGATGCCATTCGTCGCATCATCGAGCCGGTGCTGCGTCACCATCGCCTGCTCAATGGCACCCCGGAGAAGGACGATGAAGACAGCGGCGAGACCTACAGCCCACCGCCCCAAAAACTCCGGCTCGATCTCGGCGATACCCTGCGGATTCAATCCGTGACGCGGCTGCGCACCACGACCGTGGATGCGCTCAAGCGCAGCGGGCTGAGCCTTGCCGAGTTCGGCCCGCAGGAAGAATACGTCGAGTGGACCGAAACTGGCGAAGACGACCCGCTCGATCTCACCCCGCCTGTGCCCAAGGAACGCAGCCTGGCCGAACAGGTGCTGCGCACCCGGGCGCTCATCGCCCGCCGTGAGCGGTCGATGCAGTTGCTCGCCGCGGATTGGACGCGACTCACCGAAGCGGAAGTGGCGCGGCTGTGGCAGGCCCTCTGCGCCGACAGCAAAAGCCAAGACCCGGCGACACGCGAGACGGCCGCCCTGCTGGGACTTGCGCTGTGGACGTCCCATCCGCTGCAGACCGAAGACGGCGGCCTTTGCGCATTGAAGATATTCTCGTGTGCTCAGGATGCACCGCAGGCCGCCCCGCGGTATCCCTTGTTACTGCTGGATCGCTGGACATTGCGCCTGCCCGTGCTGCGCCCCTCAGGCCAACCGGGCTACCATGGCGTCGACCGCAGCAAGGCGCAACCTTGTGCAGACGCCATCGACGTTCCGCTTCCCGTCGCACTGCGTCCCGTGATCGACGCATTACCGAGCGTGCAGCGCTTATCCACCCCTCCGTACAAAACACGGATTGACGCGTTTGTGCTCGAGCCCTTGCAACAGCAGGCGACTGACTGGCTTCAAGTCCATGCGCAGCAAACCGCGGGGCGTCTCACCCTCAGCGCTGTGGGGCAATGGATGTTTCGCCGGCTCGTCGAACAGCGGCGCGATCATGCCCTGGCCAGTCTGGCTACGGGACGACCTCATCTACTGGCCGACACCGGGCTGCACTATCTGCACGTGCCCACGGGTGACCTCGTGCGCTGGATCCGCCAGGAGCAGGACCGGGCCTGGGGGGCGTTGCAGCAGGCCGACCCGCGCTTGGGTGAGAACGACGGCGCCCATCCCGCCTCGGCAATCGAACCTGACGCACCGGACATCGGTGTGGGCGCGCCCATCGTCCCGCTCGACCGGACGGTGCAGGCGCTGGCCCACAGCCTGGACCAAGCGCTGACGCATGCGCGGTCCACTCCCTTGGCCGACGACGCTTTACTGATTCTGCACAATGCTTTCACGCAGTATGTCCACGCCCTGCTGCGATTCAGTCTGGGATTGCGGGATGTGGGGCAACCGCTGCCCAACTGGAACCAGATCGATGGGCATCACGGTGTCGTTCTCCTCAGCGACAAGGACGATATCTCCGCATCCGCCACCCGCCTGGCGCCGCTTTGCACGACCGCGCTGGAGCAACTGCGCGTTTACGCCCGGCACGCCCGCGCCACCCTGACCCGCCTGACGCCTGAAACCCTGATCTCACCGCCGCCGGTGCTGTTTTATCTGCGGCGTGTCCGCGGCCGACTCGAATGCATCGACCACCCCACGCGAGAGATGCACGCCGCGCTGGAGCAGGTCACCGGCTATACCCTGCCGCGCAACACCAGTCGGCATTGGCTGCGTTCGCGTCTGGTGCAAATGGGGTTGTCGGGCGAACTCATCGAATTCTTCATGGGTCACTGGCAGCGCGGCGCCCAGCCCTGGGGACGCTACAGCGCCCTGCCCGCGCGCAGGGTCATCGAGTCTTTGCGTGACCCGATCGAACAACTCGTGCGCGAGGCTGGCTTTCACGTGGTGCGGGGCTGGGCTTGAGCGACTGGAAAGGATTCGCCGTCGCTGCGTCCGAGCCGCAGACCGCAGAGAACGGCTTGCAGCAACGCCGCGCGAACGCAGAGCACCATCGGGCGCGCGCTCAGGCACAGGTGCGTGAGTGGATCGCGCAGCAGGGGTTGCAGGACTGGCTGCAAGGCTGTCCTGGTCTGGTCATTCCCGATGAAGCGGTGCAAACGCTGCGCCAACGCATCGATCAAACCTTCACCGGGGCGGAGCGACGCTGGGCGACCAACTTCCTCAGCGCCGGGCTGGAGCGCGGGCGGCTGGAACGCGGCTGGAGCGTGCACGTTCCCCCGCGCATTCTGGTGCTGCGCGGGCCGACCCCGCCGCTCAACGCCCTGACCTTCCCGGCCTTGACGCAAGAGGGCTTGATCGATCAGGCGCTGCAAGCCCATTGGCAGCGAAGCGCCCGGACTGGCGCAGAAATCACTTTCGAGCAGATTCTCATCAGCGCCATTTGGTCGTCGGCGCTGATCGGCGAAGACCGCATCCGGCAAGTCGCCGCCGCGCTCAGGGCCAACACCCTTCGCGCCAGCCCAGATGGTCGCCGGGTTTGGACGGAGTGGACTGACCGCAGCGGCAACTGGCAGCGACATCTGTTCGATCCCTTCACCGCCCTGCTTGCGTTGCGCTGGCTCAACCAACGCCGCGACAGCCCGCCCCTGAGCGGAGAAGCCGACCCGCCGCCGTCTGTGGCACGTCTGATTTGGAAGGCGCTCAAACGCATTCTGGATGCCCAGTCTTTAGGCTTGGACAGCTATACCGACTTCGTGCGCGGTGCCCAGGCGAAGTGGCACTATCGGCTGCCGCCGTTTCTGGCGCAGGCAGCCCGCGGTCTTGTCGCCAACGCGTGTCTGCCGCCGCACGCCTGGTGGCGTCTGTTGATGCGCCAGCGACTAGCCCCCGAGCCGATCCCGGCGCCGACGGTGGAGCGCACCGGGCCGGGCCGCGCCTCTGAAACGCCGCCCTCGCCCGATGCCATCGTCCCCCCTACCGAACTCCGTCGCCTGCTGCGCGCCGCGCCACAGCGCGCTCCGCAGATCGCGCGTGCACTGCGCAGGTTCGTGCAGCAGCACGTGTCAGACCCGAACCGGCTGGAAGTGGTCTTGGCCGGATGGCTGATCGGACTGTTGCAGCCCTCTGGCCGCAAGGGCATTCGCCTGAGTTCGGCGCGCGAGCTACTCGCCCGAGTGGATCGCAAACTCGCTGCGGTGCTGGGTACGCATCTTCCCGACAAGGTCGCAGACTGGGACGATGCCATCCAGTCCATCGTGCAGGCCACGGGGGAACGTCATCGCAGCAACATCGCCACCGCACTCCAACAGCTCGACACCTTCGTGCGTGCGCACAAACGGTGGGATAGCCCGGCGCCCGACCTGGACGAGGGTGTGGGTTCCAGCGTCGACGCCCAACTGATCACCGAATCAGAGTTCGTGTCGGTGCGGCAAACACTGCGGCGCAACGCCCAGCCACGCCACAGCCAGGCGGCGGCGATCCTGGGCTATCGCTGCGGCCTGCGGCGCACGGAAATCCGCGGGCTGCGCTGGATCGATGTGCAATGGCGCCCGCAGCCCCTGCTGTTCGTGCGCAGCCATGCCGGACGCGCGCTCAAGCGCGACAGCGGCCGCCGTGTGCTGCCGCTGAGCGCGTTCTGCACGCAGGAGGAACTGGATCTGCTGCGCCGGATCCATGCAGAAACGGAACGACTGCTGCAAAACAGCCCGGACTTCAGGCAGACGGCCTTGTTCCTGCCCGATCCGCAGGCGCCGGACCAGCCCCGGCCCGAGGAGGCCCTGTTCAACCCGGTACAAGCGGCGATGCGCGCGGTCTGCGGGGAACCGTCGCTGCGATTCCATCACCTGCGCCATAGTGCGGCCAATGCGCTGCTCGCCCAGTTCATGGACGACCTCACCCCGGGAGCCGCCGCCCTGCTCGGCTTGAAACCCGAGTCCATTGCGCCCAAGCGCCAAGCCCTCCTCGGACTGGGCGAAGCCCAGCGCCCTTTGTTGTGGGCCGTGGCCGCCTTCATGGGGCACGCCACGCCGCAAACCACTTTGGGCAGCTATGTGCATCTGCTCGACCTGCTGCTGGGTCTGGCGGTGCAACGTGATGCGTCATTGCCGCCTTCGAAAGTCATCGCCTGGTTGGCAGGCTCCACGGTCAATCGGGTCGACGTACAACAGCACCGTCTGGGCCCACGTAGCAGTTGGGTGGTTCGCAGCGCACACTGGGTTAAAAAATTAGCGACGTCCTCAGCCCACGCGCAGTCCCTGCGTTGTCCCTGGTCCGAGGAACCTCCGTCTGGCGCCGCGCCCAGCGCTGGCCAGCCCTCCCCGGTCGATTCGGCGCTGATGAACATCACCGATGCGCTGGCCTTGCTGGCTGCTTTGCGCCCCGTTCCAGATAAGACGGGATCGAAGCACCAATTCAGCAGCGATACTCTGGCACAGCGCATCTATCAAGCCATGGAGCGGTGGGCGCAGTTGCGCGGCGCCAGCCCGGCACGACACACGCGAACCGAACGCCCTGTCGCACCGATTGTCGTCGGTCATTTGCGACTCGAACGGCCTCGCACGCTCAAGCAACTGCGCGCGCGGGCGCTGCGCACCACGGCCCAGGCCATGCTTGAGGCCTTGCGGCAATGGTGGCGGACGGATGCGGCAGCGGCCGAGCAGGCGCTGAGCCTGCACTGGCGCGTTCACGACAGCGATGATCATGCCGTGGCGTTCACCGCACTGGTGGATGCCCGGCGGTGGAAACAGATGCTCGATACCCTGTCGATGCGCTCCCCGGCGCTCCAAGCCTACGTGCTGTCATGGCAGCTCCAACCCGCGTTGCGCAGTGCGCACACGGCAACCGAGCAGGTGAATCATTGGGCGACGGCACTCGGTGGCGCGGTGACGATCTCGGTCCAAGCAGCGCGGTCATTCCACCCCTCACATCCTTCGCCGCCGGATGGGCTGTTGTGGGTGATCGATCGCACGCACGGCAAGGCCCGTCCTGGCGGGCTGATCGCCGCGCTGGATGCCGCTGCTTATGTGATGACTGTTTCCATTCTGGTGAGGAAAGGGCCTTAGCCGGTACGCGATCTGGCGCTGGGGATTTGTGGACAGTCGGCTGGGCCGATGCCCGCCTGCGCTGGCGCGCCCCCGTGGGCGGCCCGTGGACAGCCTGCCGCCTGCCCACCGCCCGTCCACCGGTCGGCGGCTGCCCACAAGCTCCACAGCGCCCCGCCACCTCATTCCATTCCCAAACCCGAGCCATCCCGTGTTTTACGAACGCCCTCACACCAGTTCGGGCGCGGCCACCCGATAGGGTCGCCGTCCCAAGTGCTTGTGATAGGCGCCCCAGCCTGCCCCGTTGGGCAGTAGTCGCTGCATCAGATCGTCGGTGCCGGAGAGCCGGTCGGCCAGCGAGAGCAGTTCCGCTTCCGGTGTCTGCGGCTCTCGCAGCCCCATCCACGCCGGGGCATGCGCAACAGCGGCCAAAATGTGCAGCAGCGCCATCTCGTGTCCGGCAGGCAGGCGGATGCGCCAGCGGGCGATGGCGCCAGCCACCCATTCGATGACGGTGGTGCGGTGACCAAGGAGTCGCCCGCGGTCGCTCATCCCCCAACTGCCATCGGCACGCCGCCGATATTCTTCCGCCTTGCCGGCGTCGTGCAACAGCGCCGCCAGCACGGCCAGCTCCCGGTCGACATACGCCCGGTCGGTCGCCAGTGCGCGCACCTGCTCGGCCACTTCGACGGTGTGACGCAGATTGCCCGCTTCGTCGTGATGGTGTCCTTCCATCGAAGAGGGGCCGGTACAGAACCGACGAAACCGCTCTGCGTCCCAAAAGAGGGCGTTGAGCAATAGGCGGTGGGAAACCGGCAAAGCCTCCCACAGCCGGTGTGCGCGCTGCAGTAGCGCAGGCTCTACCGGCCATCCGGGCAATGCGGTCTGGAACAATCCCAGCTCGGCCACGGGCCGCTCCAAGACCACCAGCCGCGCGATGGCCAGGCAGCCGTTCTCGCTGCGCCCGGGGCCGCTCCAGCGCGGACTGACCAACACCCCGCTGCGCAGCCGGGCATCGAGTTGGCCGGAGGACCAGCAGGCTTTGAAGCTGGCCTGGGTGTGAAACAGATGGGCCGTGTGATGCAAACATCCGGTCGCATCGGCTCGGCTGTTGACGCTGGCCAGCCGGTAGATCTGCGGCAACATCGGCAAGTCGCTGGGACAGGGGTGCGTGGGATCAGTCATGTTGGGCTCCTTGTGCGGCGGCGGGCAGGTTCTGCGTCACGTCCACACGGGCCATGGCCGTGGTGAGCAAGCGCTCGAACGCCGAGCCATCACGACGGGTCAGGTTGGGGACGTAGCGGCTGTAGACCTTGAACAGCATCTCGGTGGAGGTGTGTCCCATCTGCCGGGCGATCCATTCGGGGTTCTCGCCGGCGGCCAGCCAGAGGGTGGCGGCCGTATGCCGGGTCTGGTAAGGGCGCCGGGGCGTGTAGCCGAGATAGCGCAGCAGCGGGTACCACACGCGCTTGGTGACGTTGTTGTGATCCAGCGGCTGGCCCTGGCGGTTGCAAAACACCCAGTTCTTCAGAGGCCCGGTTCGCGCAAATTGCCTTTGGAGGGCATCGAACACGATCTGGCTCATCTGCACGTCACGGTTGGACTCGATGGTCTTGGTCTCGTCTTCCTCCCCCGCCACGAGGGTTTCGCGGATGAGAATGAGGCGGTGCGAGAAGTCGACGTACTTCCACTTGAGCCCGTCGATCTCTCCGGTGCGCAGTCCGGTAAAGAAGCGCACGGTGTAGTAATCACGGAAATCCTCACGCGCGGCCGCGAGCAGCGCCTTGACCTCGTCGAGGGTGAAGGGCTGCACGTCGCTCTTGGCGACCTTGAGCGGCTTGATGTTGTAAAACGGACAGGTAAACTGGTAGCGGTCGGAGGCTTCAAAGAGGATTCCGCGCAGGATGTTCATCACTGCGTTGATTCTGCGGGGTGACAGGGTTTCCTTCTTGCGGCCCGGAGCTTTGGCGAGTGAGGACCGAAAGATCAGAATCTGTTCCCGCGAGATGCTTCCGACTTCCTGCTGCCCGAAGTGCGGCAACAGGTGCACCGAGACGATGTCGGCGACCGTGCGCTGGTAAGAGCGCCGCCATTGCACGGCGTTCTCGGCTTGCCATTGCTGCGCGAAATCGGCGAACAGTGGGGTGTTCACGTCCTGTTGTACGTGCGGAACATTCCCTTGCTTCAGCGGGTCGGCTGTTGGAGCCTGGCCCTGGATCGGTGGCATGCTCGACTGGCGAGCGCGGTGCGCCTTGCTGTTCGGAAAGTACGCTGCGTAATCGAACTGACCGCGCTGGATATCTCGGTCGATTCTCTGCAACAGTCGATCAAGCCGCGCGCGGTTCGCCGGGCTGTCGTCAAGCAGCGTGTATTCACGGCAGCGCTGGCCTTGATAGCGGAAATCAAGAAAGAGCTTTCCGGTACCGGCCTGTTTGCGGATGCTACCCATGGCAAACTCCTCCGCTGGCCATGGGGATCTCATGAGCAGATGAGTCCTGCATGTCTTGCTCGATGCGCTCCCAGATGTAAAGAATTTTTCGTCCGCCAAAGGGACGGATGTAGTGAGTACCCTCTAAAAGAACAGCATCTTTGAGGCGCTCACGAATCGTTCGTGAGTCGTACTTGATGCGCTTGGACAACTCGTCCGTAGTGAGATAAGTCATGCTCATAAAATTGCTCCCGTCTAGCGTGCACCTCGTGCGCACAACTACAGTGTAGACAAGTAGCAAATAAAAGCAACGTCTGTTTTGTAGACGCTGTTATGCTTTTGCAACACTTATAGGAAAGACACTCAGATGGACAGGTCGCAGATCAATGTCCGATTGCCGCCAGAGTTGATGGAGCGATTGGACAAACGGCGGGTTGATCTTCATGCCACGATGGGCAAGATTCCCTCTAGATCCGATGTGGTAAGACTTGCGCTCGAGTCCTACCTGCTGGACGGGGCGCAAATAGAAACGGATTTGGCCCAAAAGCACAAATCTTCGTCGGCCTGAAGGTCAGATTGATTGAGGTCTCAGCAACTTGCGGCTAAAACGTGGGCCAAAGTTGGGCCATGAGTGGGCCATAGCCCAAAATGCTGCAGACAACAAAAAAGCCAAAGACCGCTAAGTCCTTGGCTTCATTGAACAAATTTTGGTTGCGGGGACAGGATTTGAACCTGTGACCTTCGGGTTATGAGCCCGACGAGCTACCGAGCTGCTCCACCCCGCGCCGGAAGCTTTAAATCATACTTGAAGGCCGCCCTTTGTGCAAGGCGCCCCGTTCGCCTATGTCTTAATTGGCGATTGGGGGCCTTGTGATCAGGATTGATCCGAGGAGTTGTCGGATTCTGCCGAGTGCAGGGTGCTGTCTTCGAGCGCCTGCAGTTCGGCGGCGGCCTGGGCTGCGCGGTCAGCCTGGTCCATCGCATCCTTCGCCTTGCGCGCCTGGTGGAACGCCAGGCCGGTGCCTGCGGGGATGAGGCGGCCGACGATGACGTTTTCCTTCAAGCCACGCAGTTCGTCGCGCTTGCCCATGATGGCAGCTTCGGTCAGCACGCGCGTGGTCTCCTGGAAGGACGCGGCGGAGATGAAGCTGTCGGTGGACAGGCTGGCCTTGGTGATGCCCAGCAGCAGGTTGTTGAAGGTGGCGGGCATCTTGCCCTCGCGCAGGAGCACGTCATTGCGCGCCAGCACCTGGGAACGCTCGGCCTGTTCGCCCGCGATGTAGTCGGTGTCGCCCGGGTCTTTGATTTCGACGCGGCGCAGCATCTGGCGAACGATGACCTCGATGTGCTTGTCGTTGATCTTCACGCCCTGCAGACGGTAGACGTCCTGCACTTCGTCAACGATGTAGCGCGCCAAGGCCTCGACCCCCAGCAGACGCAGGATGTCCTGCGGCTCGGCGGGGCCGTCGACGATAAGCTCGCCCTTGTTGACGACCTGTCCTTCGTGCACCAGCACGTTCTTTTCCTTCGGGATCAGGAACTCGTTGGAGTTGCCGTCCAGGTCGGTGATGACCAGGCGGACCTTGCCTTTGGTTTCCTTGCCGAAGGAGACGGTGCCGGTGGTTTCGGCCAGCATGCCGGCGTCCTTGGGCGAGCGGGCCTCGAACAACTCGGCCACGCGCGGCAGACCGCCGGTGATGTCGCGGGTCTTCTGGCCTTCCATCGGAATGCGCGCGAGCACTTCGCCCGGGCCCACGTCTTGACCGTCGCGCACCTGGATCAGCGCGCCCACGGTGAAGCCGATGGTCACCGCGTGATCGGTGCCAGGAATCTTGACTTCTTGGCCCTGCTCGTTGAGCAGCTTGACTTGCGGACGCACCACCTTGGCAGAACCGCGACGTTTCGGGTCGATGACCACCAGGGTGGACAGGCCGGTGACTTCGTCCACCTGCTTGGCCACGGTCACGCCTTCTTCGACGTTCTCGAACTTGGTCTGTCCCGCGTACTCGGTGATGATGGGGCGGGTCAGCGGATCCCAGTTGGCCACCAGCGTGCCGGCCTTGATCACCATGCCGTCCTTGACGAACAGCGTGGCGCCGTAAGGCACCTTGTGACGCTCGCGCTCGCGGCCGTGGTCGTCGGTGATCAGTACCTCGCCAGAGCGGGTGATGACCACCTGCTCGCCCTTGGTGTTGGTGACGTAGCGCATGGTGGCGGTGAAGCGCACCGTACCGGCGCTCTTGGCTTCCACACTGGACACCACGGCCGCACGCGACGCCGCGCCGCCGATGTGGAAAGTCCGCATGGTCAGCTGGGTGCCGGGTTCGCCGATGGACTGCGCGGCGATCACGCCGACCGCTTCGCCATTGGTCACCAGCGTGCCGCGGCCGAGGTCGCGGCCGTAGCACTTGGCGCAGATGCCGTAGCGGGTTTCGCAGGTCAGCGCGGTGCGCACCTTGATCTCGTCGATACCGGCAGCTTCGACCAGATCGAGCATGTCTTCATCGAGCATCTCGCCCGCCGGAACGATGACCTCCTGGGTCTCGGGGTTGACCACATCGACAGCGGCCACGCGGCCGAGCACGCGGTCACGCAGCGATTCGATGACTTCGCCGCCTTCGACCAGGGCGCGCATATTGGTGCCGTTGGCCGTGCCGCAATCGTGCTCGGTGACCACCAGATCCTGCGTCACATCCACCAGACGGCGGGTGAGGTAGCCGGAGTTCGCGGTCTTCAGCGCGGTGTCGGCCAGACCCTTACGCGCGCCGTGCGTGGAGATGAAGTACTGCAGCACGTTCAGGCCTTCACGGAAGTTCGCCGTGATGGGGGTCTCGATGATGGAGCCGTCTGGCTTGGCCATCAGGCCGCGCATGCCAGCGAGCTGACGGATCTGCGCGGCGGAACCACGAGCGCCCGAGTCGGCCATCATGTAGATGGAATTGAACGACTCTTGACGCACGTCCTTGCCATGGCGATCCTTGACCGTCTGGTTGGAGAGGTGATTCATCAGCGCCTTGCCGACTTCATCGCCCGCACGGCCCCAGATGTCCACCACCTTGTTGTAGCGCTCGCCCTGCGTCACCAGACCGGAGGAGTACTGCTGCTCGATTTCCTTGACTTCCTTTTCGGCGCGGGCGATGACCGTGTACTTCTCTTCCGGAATCAGCATGTCGTCGATGCTGATCGAGATGCCGGCCTTGGTCGCCAGCGAGAAGCCCGACTGCAGCAGCTTGTCGGCGAAGATCGCGGTTTCGCGCAAGCCGCAACGGCGGAACGACGAGTTGATCAGGCGCGAGATTTCCTTCTTTTTCAGCGCCTTGTTCATCACGCTGAACGGCAGACCCTTGGGCAGAATTTCCGACAGGATCGCGCGGCCCACGGTGGTTTCCACCACGGCGGTCTTGGGGGTGAAGCTGCCAGTGGCCTTGTCTTTTTCGTACTCGGTCAGACGTACGCTGACCCGGCTGGTGATTTCCACCTGCTTGGCGTCGAGCGCGCGGTGCACTTCGGACACATCGGCGAACACGATACCCTCACCGCGGCCATTGATACGCTCGCGGGTGGCGTAGTACAGCCCCAGCACCATATCCTGCGACGGCACGATGGACGGCTCGCCGTTGGCCGGGAACAGGATGTTGTTCGACGCCAGCATCAGCGCACGCGCTTCCACCTGCGCTTCCAGCGACAGCGGAACGTGTACGGCCATCTGGTCGCCGTCGAAGTCGGCGTTGAACGCGGCGCAGACCAGCGGATGCAGCTGGATGGCCTTGCCTTCGATCAGCATGGGCTCGAAGGCCTGAATACCCAGGCGGTGCAGCGTGGGCGCACGGTTGAGCATGACCGGATGCTCGCGGATCACGTCTTCGAGAATGTCCCAGACGATCGGGGTCTGCGATTCAACTTCCTTCTTGGCCGCCTTGATGGTGGTGGCCACGCCCATGGTTTCGAGCTTGTGGAAAATGAAGGGCTTGAACAGTTCGAGCGCCATCAGCTTGGGCAGGCCGCACTGATGCAGCTTGAGCGTCGGGCCCACGGTGATGACCGAACGGCCCGAGTAGTCGACGCGCTTGCCCAGCAGATTCTGGCGGAAGCGGCCGCTCTTGCCCTTGATCATGTCGGCCAGCGACTTGAGCGGGCGCTTGTTCTGCCCCACCATCGCCTTGCCGCGACGGCCGTTGTCCATCAGCGAATCGACCGCTTCCTGCAGCATGCGCTTTTCGTTGCGCACAATGATTTCGGGCGCGGATAGCTCCAGCAGACGGCGCAGGCGGTTGTTGCGGTTGATGACACGGCGGTACAGATCGTTGAGGTCGGAGGTCGCAAAGCGTCCGCCGTCCAGCGGAACGAGCGGACGCAGATCGGGCGGCAGCACCGGCAGCACGGTCATGACCATCCACTCGGGCTTGGCGCCCGAATCCTTGAACGCCTGCATCACCTTGAGGCGCTTGACGTTCTTCTTGACCTTGGTGTCGGAGCCGGTCATGTCGCCGCGCAGCTTCTCGATCTCCAGGTCGAGATCCATGTTGTGCAGCAGGGCATGCACGCCCTCGGCGCCCATGAACGCGACGAACTCGTCGCCGAACTCGGTGCGCTTGGCGGCGTATTCATCTTCGGACAGCACCTGACCCGCCTTGAGCGGCGTCATGCCGGGGTCGGTGACCACATAGGCTTCGAAGTACAGCACGCGTTCGATGTCGCGCAGCGGCATGTCGAGCACGATGCCCAGACGGGACGGCAGGCTCTTGAGGAACCAGATGTGCGCCACCGGGCTGGCCATGTCGATATGGCCCATGCGCTCGCGGCGCACCTTGCTCTGGGTGACTTCGACGCCGCACTTCTCGCAAATCACGCCGCGGTGCTTGAGGCGCTTGTACTTGCCGCACAGGCACTCGTAGTCTTTGATCGGGCCGAAGATCTTGGCGCAGAACAGGCCATCGCGCTCGGGCTTGAACGTGCGGTAGTTGATGGTCTCGGGCTTCTTCACCTCACCGAACGACCAGGACCGGATTTTTTCCGGCGACGCCAGGCCGATACGAATGGCGTCGAAATGCTCATCCTGATGAAACTGCTTGAACAGGTCGAGTAGCGCTTTCATGCTTTCACTCCTTCAGTTGCTTGCCCGGCGCAACCAAGCGGCGCCGGGCGCGGCATCAATCAATTGCGTTCGAGTTCGATGTCCAGACCCAGGGAACGGATTTCCTTGATCAGCACGTTGAACGACTCGGGCATCCCGGCTTCGATGATGTGGTCGCCCTTGACGATGCTCTCGTACATCTTGGTGCGGCCCTGCGTATCGTCGGACTTGACGGTGAGCATTTCCTGCAGCACATACGAGGCGCCGTAGGCTTCGAGCGCCCAGACTTCCATCTCGCCGAAACGCTGACCGCCGAACTGCGCCTTGCCGCCCAGCGGCTGCTGCGTGACCAGCGAGTACGGGCCGGTGGAGCGGGCGTGCATCTTGTCGTCAACCAGGTGATGCAGCTTGAGCACGTGCATGATGCCCACGGTCACCGGGCGCTCGAAGACTTCGCCAGTGCGGCCATCGGTCAGCATGACCTGCTTTTTCGCCGCGGTGAGCTGCAGCTTCTCGGCGATGTCGTCGGGATAGGCCAGGTCGAGCATCTGGCCGATTTCGGCTTCGCTGGCGCCGTCGAACACCGGGCTGGCGATGGGCAGACCGGCCTTGAGGTTGCTGGCGAGTTCAAGCACCTCGGCGTCGCTGAGCTGATCGAGCGCTTCCTGCTTGCCGCTGAAGTTGTAAAGAGTGCCCAGGAATTTGCGCAACTCGGCCGCCTTGGCATGCGACTGCAGCATGTCGTTGACCCGTTTGCCGATGCCGATCGAGGCCCAGCCCAGGTGGGTTTCGAGAATCTGCCCGATGTTCATGCGCGACGGCACGCCCAGCGGGTTGAGCACGATGTCCACCGTGGTGCCATCAGGCATGTGCGGCATGTCTTCGACCGGAACGATCTTGGACACCACACCCTTGTTGCCGTGACGGCCGGCCATCTTGTCGCCTGGCTGCAGGCGGCGCTTGACGGCCAGGTAAACCTTGACCATCTTGAGCACGCCGGTGGGCAGCTCATCGCCCTGGGTGAGCTTGCGGCGCTTCTCTTCGAACATCAGATCGAAGGCGTGGCGGCGCTTCTCCAGCGAGTCCTTGAGCTGTTCCATCTGCTGCGCCAGCGCTTCATCCGCCGGGCGGATGTCGAACCAGTTATAGCGGTCGGTCTCGCCCAGGTAGTCGGCGGTGATGGTTGCGCCCTTGGCCAGCTTGTTCGGGCCGCCGTTGGCGGTCTTGCCAGTGAGCAGCTTGCCCAGACGGTCGAAGGTATCGGCCTCGACGATGCGCATCTGGTCGTTGAGGTCGAGGCGATAGCGCTTGAGCTCGTCGTCGATGATCTGCTGGGCGCGCTTGTCACGCGGGATGCCTTCGCGGGTGAACACCTGCACGTCAATGACGGTGCCGTACATGCCCGAGGGCACGCGCAGCGAGGTGTCCTTCACGTCGGACGCCTTTTCGCCGAAGATGGCGCGCAGCAGCTTCTCTTCCGGGGTGAGCTGGGTCTCGCCCTTGGGGGTGACCTTGCCCACAAGCACGTCGCCCGCTTCCACTTCCGCGCCCACGTAAATGATGCCCGACTCGTCCAGACGCGCCAATTGGTGCTCGGACAGATTGGGAATGTCGCGGGTGATTTCTTCGGAGCCCAGCTTGGTGTCGCGCGCCGGGACGTTCAGCTCTTCGATGTGGATGGAGGTGAAGCGATCTTCGGCCACCACGCGCTCGGACAGCAGGATCGAGTCTTCGTAGTTGTAGCCGTTCCACGGCATGAAGGCCACCAGCATGTTCTGGCCCAGCGCCAGTTCGCCGAGGTCGGTCGAAGCGCCGTCGGCCACGACATCGCCCTTGGCGAGTATGTCGCCGCGCTTGACCAGCGGGCGCTGGTGGATGTTGGTGTTCTGGTTGGAACGCTGGTATTTGATGAGGTTGTAGATGTCCACGCCGACTTCGCCCGCCTGGGTTTCGTCGTCATTGACGCGCACCACGATGCGGGCGCTGTCCACATAGTCCACCACCCCGCCGCGCAAGGCGGTGACCACGGTGCCCGAGTCGACCGCGGTCACGCGCTCGACCCCGGTGCCGACCAGGGGCTTTTCAGGACGCAGCACGGGCACGGCCTGACGCTGCATGTTGGCGCCCATCAGCGCGCGGTTGGCGTCGTCGTGCTCCAGGAAGGGCACGAGCGAGGCCGCGGCCGACACGATCTGGCTGGGCGACACGTCCATGTACTGCACCCGCTCTGGCGAGACCATGATGGACTCGCCAGCTTCGCGGGCAGACACCAACTCGTCGTTGAGCATGCCGTGCTCGTCCATGCCGGCATTGGCCTGGGCGATGACGTACTTGCCTTCTTCGATGGCCGAGAGGTAGTCGATCTGGTCAGTCACCTTACGGTCGATCACGCGGCGATAAGGTGTCTCGATGAAGCCGTATTCGTTCAACCGGGCGAACAGCGCCAGCGAGTTGATCAGACCGATGTTCGGGCCTTCCGGCGTTTCGATCGGGCAGACGCGGCCGTAGTGCGTGGGGTGCACGTCGCGCACTTCAAAACCAGCGCGCTCGCGCGTCAGGCCGCCCGGGCCCAGGGCCGAGACGCGGCGCTTGTGGGTGATTTCCGACAGCGGGTTGGTCTGATCCATGAACTGCGAGAGTTGCGAGGAGCCGAAGAATTCCTTGATCGCCGCCGAAATGGGCTTGGAGTTGATGAAGTCGTGCGGCATCAGGTTTTCGGTCTCGGCCTGGCCCAGACGTTCCTTCACCGCGCGCTCGATGCGAGACAGCCCGGCACGGAACTGGTTCTCGGCCAGCTCGCCCACGCAGCGCACGCGGCGGTTGCCGAGGTGGTCGATGTCATCGACTTCGCCGCGGCCGTTGCGCAACTCGACCAGCAGCTTGATGACCGCCATGATGTCTTCATGCGACAGCACCATCTCGCCTTCGATCTCTTCGCGACCGAGGCGGCGGTTGAACTTCATGCGGCCCACGCGCGACAAGTCGTAGGCGTCAGCGTCGAAGAACAGGCGGTTGAACAAAGCCTCGACGGCGTCTTCGGTCGGCGGCTCGCCGGGGCGCATCATGCGGTAGATCGCCACCTTGGCCCCGAGCTGGTCGGCCACTTCATCGATGCGCAGGGTTTGCGAAATGAACGCGCCCTGGTCGAGGTCGTTGATGTAGAGGGTCTGGATCTGCTGAATGCCGGCTTCGCGGATTTTCTTCAGCAGCGCCTCGGTGAGCTCCTCATTGGCGCGGGCCACGATCTCGCCGGTGTCTTGTGACACCAGGTTGCGCGCCAGCACTTTGCCCAACAGGAAGTCTTCCGGCACCGACAGGCGTTGCGTGCCGCCCTGCTCCAGCTCGCGCAGATGGCGGGTGTTGATGCGCTTGTCCTTGGCGACAACCACTTTGCCATTCTGGTCGATCAGGTCGAAGCGGGCCACTTCGCCCTTGAAATGGTCGGGCACGAATTCGAGCAAAGCGCCATCGTCCATCAACTGCATGTGGTCGAAGGCAAAGAAGTGCGCCAGGATCTGCTCGGGATTCAGGCCCAGGGCCTTGAGCAGAATGGTGACCGGCATCTTGCGGCGGCGGTCGACGCGGAAATACAGAATGTCCTTGGCGTCGAATTCGAAGTCGAGCCAGGAGCCACGGTAGGGAATGATGCGGGCGGAAAACAGCAGCTTGCCCGAGCTGTGGGTCTTGCCCTTGTCGTGCTCGAAAAACACGCCGGGCGAGCGGTGCAGCTGGCTGACGATCACCCGCTCGGTACCGTTGATGATGAACGAGCCCTTGTCGGTCATGAGCGGAATCTCGCCCATATAGACCTCCTGCTCCTTCACCTCCTTGACCGTGGGCTTGGCCGCTTCGCGGTCCATCACGATCAGGCGCACTTTGGCCCGCAGTGCCGACGCAAAGGTCAGACCGCGCTGCTGACATTCGCGCACGTCGAACACCGGGCGTGCCAGGGTGTAGCCGTTGTATTCCATGCGCACATACTGGTTGTGCGACACGATGGGGAAAATGGCGCGGAACGCCGCTTCCAGCCCTTCGTCCTTGCGCTGCGGCAAGGGAAGGTCTTTTTGCAAAAAGGCCTCGTAGGAGTTGATCTGCGTAGCCAGCAGATAGGGGACATCCAGAACACTTTGGCGGCTGCCAAAACTTTTCCGAATGCGCTTTTTCTCAGTGAACGAGTAGGACATGGATACGCTCCGCTCCACAGGGACAAAATCAGTTATCGCATAACCCGGGCTCACCCCAGGCCATGTGGTAACCAAGCTACCGGCCTGAACCGGCAGAAGGCGCGAAAGCCCGGAAGGCCAATTGACCTTCCGGGCCCACGCAAAACCATAGACTTACTTGATTTCAGCCTTGGCGCCGGCTTCTTCCAGCTTCTTCTTCGCAGCTTCGGCATCGGCCTTGGCCACGGCTTCCTTGACAGCCTTGGGCGCGCCGTCCACCAGATCCTTGGCTTCCTTCAGGCCCAGGCCCGTCAGTTCGCGCACGGCCTTAATGACGCTGACCTTGTTCGCGCCGACTTCCGTCAGGATCACGTTGAATTCGGTCTGCTCTTCCACGGCAGCGGCAGCACCGCCGCCCGCGCCAGGAGCGGCCACGGCCATCGCGGCAGCGGACACGCCGAATTTTTCTTCGAACGCCTTGACCAGGTCGTTGAGTTCCATGACAGTCATGCCGCCGACGGCGTCGAGGATTTCCTGTTGATTCATTGCCATTTGTTGACTCCGAGATAAATGTTTGAAAAGAGAATGTTGAAAGCTTCAGCCTGATCAGGCTGCTTCGGTTTCGCGTTTTTTCGCCAACTGGCCCAGCGCCACGGCAAAGCCGGACACGGGAGCCTGCATGACACCCAGCAGACGCGCCAGCAGCACTTCGCGCGACGGAATGCTGGCAAGGGTCTTGACCCCGGCGGCGTCGAGCGCCTTGCCGTTGACCACACCCGAGCGAATGACCAGCTTGTCATTGGTTTTGGCAAAGTCGTTGATGACCCGGGCGGCGGCTACTGCATCTTCGGAAAATCCGTAGATCAGCGGGCCAGCCATTTCACCGGCGATAACTTCGCATGAGGTTCCCGAAACAGCGCGCTTGGCCAGGGTGTTCTTGAACACCTGGAGATGCACCCCGTTTTCGCGAGCCTGCTTGCGCAGCTTGGTCATCTGCTCGACTGCAATGCCGCGATACTCGGCCAGAACCAGGGATTGCGCCTTGGCTGCCAGCGCCGAGATTTCCTCGACTGAAGCTTGCTTTTCAGAGCGGTTAAGACTCAAGATTGACTCCTGAAGAAATTGCCTTGAACCCAAGCGGCTCAAAGCGCCTAAACAAGCGTCCTCTGGAGTGACTACAGGCAACGTTCGCACCTTGCCCATTCTCTCGTCCAGCGGGTTCGCCATCTGCGCAGACCCGACGTCGCAGGCATGACGTCGAATTAAGCGAGACTGCCGTCTCGCGCCTGCGGTCTTGGATCGCCCGAAGCGGCATGAAAATCACCGCATCGGCCCACCAATTGCTGCTACTCATTCCTGCTCAGGCCCGACCGATCATTCAATCGGCCGGGCCTGCTTCAAACATTTACTGCCCGGCAACCGCGGCATTCACCGTGGCGGTATCGACGCGCACGCCGATGCCCATAGTGGACGAAACCGCCACCTTTTTCAGGTAGATGCCCTTGGCCGCTTGCGGACGCGCTTTTTGTAGCGCTTCGATCAGCGCGGCCAGATTGCTGCGCAGCGCATCGGCGCCAAACGAGGCGCGACCGATCGTGCCATGCACGATGCCGGCCTTGTCGGCACGGAACTGCACCTGACCGGCTTTGGCGTTTTTCACCGCACCCGCG
The DNA here is from genome assembly GCF_900634595.1 of Thiomonas sp. OC7. Lineage (NCBI taxonomy): Bacteria > Pseudomonadati > Pseudomonadota > Betaproteobacteria > Burkholderiales > Thiomonas > Thiomonas sp. OC7. The sequence continues at coordinate 1,858,378 of NZ_LR131953.1, forward strand.
ACGTCCGGCGTCACAGTACCCACCTTGGGGTTGGGCATCATGCCGCGCGGGCCGAGAATCTGACCCAGCGCACCGACTACGCGCATGGCGTCGGGTGAAGCGATGACGATGTCGAAATTGAGGTTGCCGGCCTTGACCTGCTCGGCCAGATCTTCAAAACCAACGATGTCTGCACCGGCGGCCTTGGCCTCTTCAGCCTTGGCGCCTTGGGCGAACACGGCTACGCGCTTGATCTTGCCGGTGCCCGCGGGCAGCACGACCGAACCCCGCACGACCTGGTCAGACTTGCGGGTATCCACGCCGAGGCTCACCGCCACGTCGATGGACTCGTCGAACTTGGCGACCGCGCACTCCTTGACCAACACCAGCGCATCATCCAGCGCGTACAGCTTGTTGGAATCGACCTTGGCGCGCAAGGCCGCATAACGTTTGGGCATCTTGGCCATTTACACGCCCTCCACAGTAACGCCCATCGAACGGGCCGTGCCCGCGATAGTGCGAACAGCCGCGTCGAGATCGGCGGCCGTCAGGTCTTTCATCTTGGTGTTGGCGATCTCTTCGAGCTGAGCCCGGGTGATCTTGCCAACCTTGTCGGTATGCGGTTTGGCCGAGCCTTTGTCGAGCTTGATGGCCTTCTTGATCAACACACCGGCGGGCGGGGTCTTGATGATGAAGGTGAACGATTTGTCCGCGAAGGCGGTGATGACCACCGGCAGCGCGAGGCCCGGCTCCACACCTTGAGTCTGCGCGTTGAACGCCTTGCAGAACTCCATGATGTTGAGGCCGCGCTGACCGAGCGCCGGGCCGATCGGCGGCGAGGGATTGGCTTTACCAGCTGGCACTTGCAGCTTGATGAAGCCGACAATTTTCTTTGCCATAGTGACTCCGAATGGGTACGAGCGCCTTTGTTTTCACAAGGCTCCCCGAAACCCGCCCTTTACGACTCACACTGCAACCCGGGCGGGATGGGCGGCAGCAATCAAACGATTTGCAGTTGCTCGCAAGCAACCATGCAGATCAACAAGCGGTCAAAGCCGCTCGATCTGCTGAAACTCCAATTCAACCGGCGTGGCGCGACCAAAGATAGTGACCGAGACACGAAGCCGCGACTTTTCGTAGTTCACCTCTTCCACATTGCCGTTGAAGTCGGTGAACGGGCCTTCCTTGATGCGGACCATTTCGCCCACCTCGAACTGCACCTTGGGACGCGGCTTGTCCGCACCCTCTTGCATCTGGCTCATGATCTTGTTCACATCCGCCTCGCTGATCGGCACGGGGCGATTTTTGGCGCCGCCTACGAAACCGGTCACCTTGCTGGTGTGCTTGACCAAATGCCAGGTCGCGTCGTCCATTTCCATTTCCACAAGCACATAGCCCGGGAAAAAGCGACGTTCGGTAATGCTTTTATGACCATTCTTGATTTCGACGACTTCTTCCGTCGGCACCAGAATGCGCCCGAATTTGGTTTGCATCCCCGCGCGCTCAATGCGCTCGGCGAGGTTGCGTTGCACGGCCTTCTCCATGCCGGAATAGGCGTGGACGACATACCATTGCTTGCCAGCTTGCGCCGCCATCGTTTGTGCTTCAGCCATACTCATGCTCCTAGCGCTTCCAACCAAGGATCAGGTCGTAGAGCACATATTCCAGCGATTTGTCGGTCAGCCAGAGAAAAAGGGCCATCAAAATAACAAACGCAAATACGATGCCCGTCATCTGCATGGCCTCTTTGCGCGTCGGCCAAACCACCTTCTTGGTTTCGCGCACCGCATCCTGCCCGTAGGCAATGAGCGCACGCCCCGGCTCGGAGAGGAAAAACACCACAACCGCGCCCGCCAGCAGTACCAGGAACGTGACGACGCGCACCCACATGGGCTGCCCGGCCAGGCCATAGAACAAGCCCAGCGCGGCGAGCAGCAAGACCGCTGCCGCCCCCAACTTAGCTTTGTCCGCCCCAGTGGAGACGGTTTCGACAGACGGATTCGCCATATGGATTTACGCGCGTTCAACCCCGAAACGGTTCGGAGTGGCAGGGGCAGAGGGAATCGAACCCCCAACCTTCGGTTTTGGAGACCGACGCTCTGCCAATTGAGCTATGCCCCTGTACCTTCTAGCACCAAGGCCGTTGTCTGCGAAACAGGCAACGGCCGCAATTCAAACAGATTCGGGCTGGCCCCGCAGAGCGCCCTCAAAAAACCCTGGTTCGGAGCGCACGCCGGATTTCTCCAGAAGCCGCCCCGAATCCAGGTTGAACGATTTACTCGATGATCTTGGCCACCACCCCGGCGCCGACGGTACGACCGCCCTCCCGGATGGCGAAGCGCAGACCCTCTTCCATCGCGATCGGGGCGATGAGCTTGACGGTGATGCTGACGTTGTCGCCGGGCATGACCATTTCCTTGTCCTTGGGCAGTTCCACCGCACCGGTGACGTCGGTGGTGCGGAAGTAGAACTGGGGACGGTAGTTGTTGAAGAAGGGGGTGTGACGGCCGCCTTCGTCTTTGCTGAGCACGTAGATCTCGGCGGTGAAGTGGGTGTGGGGCTTGACGCTGCCGGGTTTGCACAGCACTTGGCCGCGCTCGACGTCTTCGCGCTTGGTGCCGCGCAGCAGGATGCCGACGTTGTCACCGGCTTGGCCTTGGTCGAGGAGTTTGCGGAACATTTCGACGCCGGTGCAGGTGGTTTTCTGCGTGGCGCGAATGCCGACGATTTCGATTTCTTCACCGACTTTGATGATGCCGCGCTCGATCCGGCCGGTCACGACGGTGCCGCGCCCGGAGATGGAGAACACGTCTTCGACGGGCATGAGGAAGGCACCGTCCACAGCGCGCTCGGGCGTGGGGATGTAGCTGTCGAGGGCGTCGGCGAGGTTGAAGATGGCTTTCTCGCCGAGTTCGCCTTTGTCGCCTTCGAGGGCGAGTTTGGCGGAGCCTTTGATGATGGGGGTGTCGTCGCCGGGGAAGTCGTACTTGGACAACAGTTCGCGCACTTCCATCTCGACGAGTTCGAGCAGCTCGGCGTCGTCGACCATGTCGCATTTGTTGAGGAACACGACGATGTAGGGCACGCCGACCTGGCGGGCGAGCAGGATGTGCTCGCGGGTCTGGGGCATGGGGCCATCAGCGGCGGAGACGACGAGGATGGCGCCGTCCATCTGGGCGGCACCGGTGATCATGTTCTTGACGTAGTCGGCGTGGCCGGGGCAGTCGACGTGGGCGTAGTGGCGGTTGGCCGTCTCGTATTCCACGTGCGCGGTGTTGATGGTGATGCCGCGAGCCTTCTCTTCGGGCGCTGCGTCGATCTGGTCGTAGGCCTTGGCCGATCCGCCAAACTTGGCCGCCAGCACGGTGGTGATGGCCGCCGTCAGCGTGGTCTTGCCGTGGTCCACGTGACCAATCGTGCCCACGTTGACGTGCGGCTTGGTCCGCTCAAACTTTTCCTTCGCCATGATTCAAACTCCTCAAGCCTACAAAGATGGACAAATCGATAAATTCAACTGGTGCCCATGGCGGGAATCGGACCCGCGACCTCTCCCTTACCAAGGGAGTGCTCTGCCACTGAGCCACATGGGCCTGAACGCTTGCACGCTCAAGAAAAAACCGTTACATAACAACACTAAATACCGCAGGAGCTGGAGCGGGAGACGGGAATCGAACCCGCGCCATTAGCTTGGAAGGCTAAGGTTCTACCATTGAACTACTCCCGCCTTGCCTAGCACTGGACACCCTGGCGAGGCCCGCAGCGACCAACTCGGAGCGACTGATCGCCGCCAACACGACGAAGCCCGCAGCAAAAACCAAAAGCAGCAAAGCACATCATTCTTGCGCCTGGTGGAGAGGGCTGGATTCGAACCAGCGTACTCGTAAGAGGGCAGATTTACAGTCTGCTGCCATTAACCACTCGGCCACCTCTCCGAGGCGAACCGCAGATTCTTAGCGATTTTTGCAGCAATGTCAAATAGAAGGCCTTTTAGCCGGGTCAATCGAAGAGCGCGCGCAGGGCTGTGCCGGGGTCGTCCGCGCGCATGAAGGCTTCGCCGACGAGGAAGGCCTGAACGCCGGCGGCCCGCATGCGCGCGACGTGATCGGCGGTCAGAATGCCGCTTTCGGTCACAACGACGCGGCCCTCAGGAATCTGTGGCAGCAGATCAAGGGTGGTCTCCAGCCGGGTTTCAAAGCTGCGCAAGTCGCGGTTGTTGATGCCAAGCAGCGGCGTGCGCAGCGCCAACGCCGCCTCCAGTTCAGCCGCGTTGTGTATCTCGACCAGCACATCGAGGCCGTAGCTCATCGCCTCGGCTTCCAGTTCGATCAATTGCGCCCGCGGCAGAGCGGCGGCGATCAACAGCACGCAGTCGGCCCCCATCGCGGCCGCCTCGGCGATCTGGTAGGCATCGACCATGAAATCCTTGCGCAATACGGGCAGCGCGCAAGCCGCCCGCGCCTGCTGCAGATAAGACGCCGCCCCCTGGAAGTACTGCACATCGGTGAGCACGGACAAGCAGGTGGCGCCCCCGGCCGCGTAGCTGCGAGCGATAGCGGCCGGATCGAAGTCGGCACGCAGAACCCCGCGCGACGGACTGGCCTTTTTCACTTCCGCAATGACGGCGGGCCCACCCTCGGCGACTTTGGCCTGCACCGCGGCGGCAAACCACCGCGTTGGGCCCCGCGCCGCAGCCTGCTCGCGCAGCGCCGATAAAGGCACCTGCTCGCGCGCCGCTGCCACTTCTTGCGCTTTGGTGGCGAGGATGCGCTGAAGAATGTCGCTCTCAAGAAACTCGCTGGGCCGCCCCGAGAGTTTCTTGCCCCTTGAGGGGAGAGCCGAGCGAAGCGAAGGGTTTCGGGGTGGGCTCATACGCTGGCCGCCAGATTCTGCATGGCGCGGGTGACGCGCACGAACTCTTGCATTTTGTCGCGTGCTGCGCCGCTGGAAATGGCTTCGCGCGCCATCTGTACGCCGTCGATCAATGCGGGCGCGACGTTCGCGGCGTACAGCGCGACCCCTGCATTGAGTGCCACGATGTCTCTGGGCGCGCCCGCCACATCGTTGAGCGCCTCGTGCATCAGCTCGATGGACTGAGCCGGGCCTTCCACCCGCAGCGCCTCCAACGGCGCGGACTTCAGCCCGAGATCGCCGGGGTGAATGGCGTATTCGCTGATCTGGCCGTTCTTGAGTTCGCCAATCAGCGTCTCGCCCGACAGTGACACCTCGTCCAGACCATCCAGCCCATGCACCACCAGGGCGTGCTCGCTGCCCAGCCTTTGCAAAACACGCACCAGAATACCGACCAGATCGGGGTGGAACACCCCCAGCAACTGGTTAGGCGCACCCGCGGGGTTGGTCAGCGGCCCAAGAATATTGAACAGGGTGCGCACTCCCAACTCCTTACGCACCGGCGCCGCGTGCTTCATGGCCGGATGGTGGTTGGGCGCGAACATGAAGCCGATGCCGCATTCGGCCAGACTTTGCGCCACTTGCTCTGGCGTGAGCTGGATGTTGGCGCCCAGCGCGTCGAGCGCGTCGGCCGAGCCGGAGGAAGAACTCACGCTGCGCCCGCCATGCTTGGCCACCTGCGCCCCGGCGGCGGCGGCGACAAACATGCTGGCGGTGGAGATATTGAAGGTGCGCGCGGAATCGCCCCCTGTGCCGACGATGTCGACCAGGCGCTTTTTATCGGCCACTTCGACCGGCGTGGCGAATTCGCGCATCACCATCGCGGCGGCGGTGATTTCGCCGATGGTTTCCTTTTTCACCCGCAGGCCGGTGATGAGCGCGGCCATCATGACCGGGGACATCTCGCCGGTCATGATGCGGCGCATCAGCCCGATCATTTCATCGTGGAAGATTTCGCGGTGCTCGATGACGCGCACCAGCGCATCGTGATTACTGATGGTCATGGAAGTGGCCCTCGTTCAACGCCAGAAAATTCTGCAGCAGCCGGTGGCCGTGCTCGGTCTCGATGGATTCCGGGTGAAACTGCACGCCCTCGATGGCGAAATGGCGGTGACGCACCCCCATGATTTCGCCATCTTCGGTCTGCGCGGTAATTTCCAGGCAGGTCGGCAGGCTGTCGCGCTCGATGGCCAGCGAGTGATAGCGCACCACGGTGTACGGACTGGGCAGATCGGCGAACACGCCTCGGCCGTCATGGGTGATGGGGCTGGTCTTGCCGTGCATGATTTGCCGCGCCCGCACGATCTGGCCGCCAAACGCGGCGCCGATGGCCTGATGCCCCAGGCAGACGCCCAGAATGGGCAGTCGCCCGGCGAAATATTGCAGCACCGGCACGGAGATACCCGCCTCGGCGGGCGAGCAGGGCCCGGGAGAAATGACGATGCGCTCGGGATTGAGCGCCGCGATGGCTTCGAGATCGAGCTCATCGTTGCGCACGGTGTGCACGTCCTGGCCGAGTTCGCCGAAATATTGCACCAGGTTGTAGGTAAAGCTGTCGTAGTTGTCGATCATCAGCAGCATGGTGGGCTCCGTGGGTCTGGGAAGAGAGGGGGCAGGTCGGCGCTTTAGCCGTCCAGCCCTTCCTGCACTTGCTCGGCCGCGCGCAACACGGCGCGGGCCTTGGCCTCGGTTTCGCGCCACTCCATCTCGGGCACGGAATCAGCCACCACGCCAGCGGCCGCCTGCACGTACAACCAGTTGTCCTTGACGATGCCGGTGCGAATGGCAATGGCCAGATCCATGTCACCGGCAAAACTCCAGTAGCCGATGGCCCCGCCGTACAGCCCGCGGCGGGTGGGTTCGAGTTCGTCGATCACTTCCATGGCGCGAATCTTGGGCGCGCCCGACAGCGTGCCCGCCGGGAAGGTGGCGCGCAGCACATCCATTGGCGTGCGCTGCGGTTGCAGCAGCCCCTCGACGTTGCTGACGATGTGCATCACATGCGAATAGCGCTCGATGGCGAACGCCTCGGTCACCTTCACGCTGCCGGTCTGCGCGATCCGGCCCAGATCGTTGCGCGCCAGATCAATGAGCATCAGATGCTCGGCCCGTTCCTTCGGGTCGGCCAGCAGTTCGGCCTCGTTGCGCACATCGGCCTCGGCGGTGGCGCCGCGCGGCCGCGTGCCCGCCAGCGGGCGGATGGTGACCTTGCGTCCTTCGGGCACGGCCTCTTCGCGCACCAGAATCTCGGGCGATGAGGCCGCAATCTGAAAGTCGCCGAAGTTGAAATAAATCATGTACGGCGAAGGGTTGAGCGAGCGCAGCGCACGGTAGAGCGACAGCGGCGAATCGCTGAAGCGCTTGCGCAGGCGCTGCCCCACCTGCACCTGCATGAAATCGCCGGCGGCGATGTAGTCCTTCGCCTTCTCGACCGCTTTCAGATAGTCGGCCTTGTCGAACTCGCGCTCGATCGGCGTCACGCTGCTGCGCTGCATGGGCGGCGCCGAAACGGAATAGCGCAGTTGCTCGCGCAGACCGCGCAAGCGCGAGCGCGCCTGGCTGTAGGCCTCGGGCTGGCCGGGGTCGGCATAGACGATGAGGTAGAGCCGCCCCGACAGGTTGTCGATCACGGCGAGTTCTTCGCACAACATCAGCAGGATGTCGGGCATACCGAGCGGATCGGGCTTGGGATGCTTGGCCGCAGACGCCATCAGGCGCGGCTCGATATAGCGCACCGCGTCATAGCCGAAATACCCCGCCAACCCGCCGCAAAAACGCGGCATGCCTGCAGGCAGCGCCACCTTGAAGCGGGCGTGGAACGCTTCGATGAAATCCAGCGGCGGCGCTTCGGAGGTTTCCACCACCGCGCCGTCGCGCAGCACCTCGGTGAGGCCGTTCTTCACCCGCACCTGCGTGCGCGCGGCCAGGCCGATGAAGGAGTAGCGGCCGAAGCGCTCGCCGCCGACGACGGATTCCAGCAAAAAAGTGTTTTTCCCGGCTCCTGCACCCACCCCCAGCTTGAGGTAGAGCGACAGGGGAGTTTCCAGATCCGCCAGCGCTTCCGACACGAGCGCAATGCGGTTGTAGCCCTGGCGGGCCAGTTCTTTGAATTCGAGTTCAGTCATGTTCGTCTCAAGGGTCGGCTGCCCCGCAGGGGCGGGCAGCGGATATCGCGGGAGTGCAGCCTGTTGCCGACACGGCCCCGAGCATTGACGCGCGAATGGGGCGCAGATCGGAGGTGATTCAGGCCGCAGCAGCGGGCACGATCAGCCAGAACCGCCAGGGCCAGGCCCCCCGGTCTCCAGAACCCGATGCGTGTCGCCGATGGATGAACATGGACAGTGAATGAATCGCGCAGATCTATCCGAGTGAGCGAATGTAGCAAACTCGCAGGGCCATTTTCCGCGTAACGGGCTCAAACGCGGTCTCAAGCGCCGAAGTTTTCCGGCATCTGTACCGCGACGACCTCCCCGCGCACGGTGGCCACGCCGCCCGCAAACACCGTGGACTCCACAATGACCTTGCGGCCCTTGATTTCTTTGACACGACCGCGAATTTCAAGCGCTGTGCCCAAGGGCGTCGGTTTGAGAAAATCGACATGCAGCGATCCGGTGACAAAACGGAACGCCGGTTGCGTGTCCATCTCCCGCCCTTCGGCACGGTACATCGCCGCTGCCGCCGTGCCGGTGCTGTGGCAATCGATCAGCGAGGCGATCAAGCCGCCGTACACAAAGCCAGGCACTGCGATGTGATAGGGCTGGGGCGTGAAGCGCGTGACCGTTTCATCACCATCCCAGACGGTCTTGATCTGATGCCCCTCGGCATTGAGGCGGCCGCAGCCATAGCAGTGCGCCAGTGCGTCGGGGTAGCTGTCCTGAAAAACCTTGGGCATGACGTCTCCTTCATGGGTGTCGTTGCAGTATCTTAAACGGCGCCCGATCCAAATTCACTTGTCAAAGCACGGCGTTTTACGAAAAATGAACGACCGTTCGATAACAGACAACAGGAGACTTCATGGATCACACCGCTCACAAGCCGCTGCGCACCTTCGGCGCAACCGCCTCGCTGATCGCTGCACTGGCCGCCGCATCCTTCATGCCGAGCGCGCAGGCGCTCACCCTGCACGGCGTGGATATTCCGCCGCAAGTGGATGTCGGCGGCAAGGCGCTGACGCTCAACGGCGCCGGTACCCGGTACGTGTTCTTTTTCAAGGTTTACACCGCCGCGCTGTATTTGCCGCAGAAAAGCACGCAACCGCAGGCGATTTACAACATGGCCGGGCCCAAGGAGTTGAAACTCACCCTGCTGCGTGATGTGAGCGGCAAGGAGCTCGGCGACAAACTCAACGAAGGCATCAAAAACAACCTCAGCCCGGAGGAGTTCAGCGCCTTTATTCCCAGCCTAGTGCAACTGGGCGGACTGTTTGCCCAAAAAAGCCAGATCAAAACCGGGGAAACGGTGACTATCCGCGAGATTCCCGGCAAGGGCAGCACTATCGCCATCGATGGCGTGCCCTCGGGCGGGGTGTTCACCGAGCCGCAGTTTTTCAACTCCATGCTCAAAATCTGGCTGGGCAAAGATCCCGCTGAAGACCGGCTCAAACGTGCGCTACTGGGCAACGAAGCGGACAGCAACTGACCGGCTTCACCGGGCAAGGCTTGCGCGCCGTCATGTTTGGTGACCACTCAAACACGCCGTTTCGGTGAAAACCCGAACATGCAAGGGGTGGGTTCATAAAATAAGATTTGGCTGATATACCCACAAACCACCCGAGGATCGTCCATGAAAACAGTTCTGACCGCAACCGCCATCGCGCTGGCCGCGACGTTCGGCGCCGTAAGCGCCAATGCCGCCGTCAAAGTGGGCGGCGTTCCTGTGATGCAAACCGCCCCGGCCAACGGCGTGCCCCTGCTGATCAACGGCGCTGGCGTGGTCGATATGGGCGGCAAGATGGCCGCGGCGGTTTACCTGCCGCAAAACACCACGTCGGTCAGTAACATCATGACCATGCCCGGGGCCAAATCGATTCGCCTCACCGCCATTTCCAATATGTCGGCTGACGCTTTGGCCAAGGCGCTGGATGCTGGGGTGAAAAAGGGCGTGTCCGCCGCGCAGTACGCCTCGTTCAAGCCGGCGATGGACGCCTTCAGTAAACAACTGGCCAGCGTGAAGCAGATCGCCAAGGGTCAAACGGTTGAACTGCTGTTCGAACCCTCCAACGGCATCGTGCTGATGGGTCCGGGCTCGCACATCATTCCGGGCACCGGCAACGCCGAGCTGTATCAGGCTATGCTGCGCATGCTGCCCGCTGGCGTGCTGTCCAATACCTCGATTCAAAAGCAGAACATCAACGGCTGATCGCAGCGGCTCTGCCCACAAAAAAGCCGCTCCTGTTCGGAGCGGCTTTTTTATTGCTGCGTGCTGAATTATTCAGGCGAGGAGCAGATCGCCGATGCGGTCGGCAAAGCCATCTGCGTCCACCGCACGCACGGGCTCGCCGTGGTTGTAGCCGTAGGTGACCAGAGCCACCGGGCAACCGGCGGCACGGGCGGCCAGGGCATCGTTCTGCGAATCGCCGATCATCAGCACCACCGCGGTGGGCAGGCCGATCTGCTTGCAGGTTTCGACCAAGGGCATGGGGTCGGGCTTCTTGCGCGGGAAGGCGTCGCCGCCGTTGACCACTTCAAAGTGCTGCAGCAGCCCTTTGAGGTCGAGCAGTTCGCGCGCGTAGCGTGTGGGCTTGTTGGTGATGCAGGCCAGCCGCAAGCCCGCAGCCTTCAAGGACGCTAGCCCTTCGGGCACGCCGGGAAACGGGTTGGAATACTGGCCGTTGATGGTGCCGTAAATACGCTGATAGGTTTCGATGGCGCGCGGGTACAGGTCTTGGGCCTGATCGTCGCGGAGGTGAATGCGCAGGGTCTGCAGCACCAGATATTCGGAACCTTTGCCGATGCGATGCTCCACCTGCTCACGGCTGACCGCGGGCAGACCGAGTTCGTCCATCAACCGCGAAAGCGCCGCATGAAAGTCGCCCAGGGTGTCGATCATGGTGCCGTCGAGATCGATGATGGCGGCCTGCACGGCGTGGCCGACCAAGGTCAGGGCTGGCGTTGCAGCGGTGCGGGCGTCCATCAGGCCACCGCCGCGAGGTTGGCGCGCATGGCGTCGATCACGGCCTTGTAGTCGGGCTTGCCGAAAATGGCGCTACCGGCCACGAAAGTGTCCACCCCGGCCGCGGCGGCCGCGGCGATGTTGTCGGGCTTGATGCCGCCGTCGATTTCCAGCAGGATGTCGCGGCCCGTCTGTGCCTTGTAGGCGTCGAGCTTGGCACGTACCTGTTTGGCCTTGGGCAGGCTGCTTTCAATGAAACTCTGTCCGCCAAAGCCGGGGTTGACGCTCATCAGCAGCACCAAATCGACCTTGTCCATGACGTAGTCGAGCACGGAAAGCGGCGTGGCGGGGTTGAACACCAGCCCGGCCTTGGCGCCGCCGTCGCGAATCATCTGCAGGGTGCGATCGACGTGCTTGCTGGCTTCGGGGTGGAAGCTGACGATGTCGGCGCCCGCCTTGACGAAGGACTGGGCGATGGCATCGACCGGCTCGACCATCAGATGCACATCCAGCGTGATGGGGGTGCCGTCGGCCTTCTTGCAGTAGGGCTTGATGGCCTCGGCCACCAGCGGGCCGATGGTGAGATTGGGCACGTAATGGTTGTCCATCACGTCGAAGTGGATGAAATCAGCGCCGGCGTCGATGACGTTGCGCACCTCCTCGCCCAGGCGGGCAAAGTCGGCCGAGAGAATGCTGGGAGCGATGCGGTAGGTTTTCATGGCGTTCATTTTAGAGGGATGCCCAACTGATTCTGTAGGGATTTGAACCCAACTACCTGACGCGGCGCAATTCCCTGAATGTCAAGCCATCTCAAGCGCGCACTCCACTGCTAACTCCTAGAATCGGGCGCATGTCGACCTATCAATTTTCCGTTTCGGTGATTCCGCAATACCTGCCCGAGCAGTCGGATGCGGAGCAAGGCGTTTATGCCTACAGCTACACCGTCACCGTGATCAACACCGGACGCGTGGCCGCGCAGCTCATTTCCCGCCACTGGATCATTACCGACGGTGCGGGCAAGGTGGAAGAAGTGCGCGGCCTGGGCGTGGTGGGGCAGCAGCCCTTTCTCAAGCCCGGCGAAGCGTTCGAATACACCAGCTGGTCGCAACTGAGCACGCCGATGGGCAGTATGCGCGGCAGTTATTTCTGTGTCGCCGAAGATGGCGAGCGCTTCGAGGCGCACATTCCCGAATTCGCGCTGGTTCAGCCGCGGAGTCTGCACTGATGTTTTTTGCCAAGCGACGGGCGCGCAAGGCGGCGGCGCGCGCGGCGACGGAGGTGCATTCGCTGCTCGACGCGGCCAGCGCACAGGCGCAGCCCGTGGAGCAAGCGCTCTGGATCATCGAACTGCTGGACTGGCTGCGACGCGGCCCCGACGCCGATCTCCTGCGAGAGGGTCTGAACCTCCCGCCCGCTCTCGCTGCGCAAAACGGCGAAGACACTACGGCGCTCGCCGAAATCCGCCGACTGCAAACCCTGCTGGACGTGCTCGACCACCTGCCCGAGCGCCGCGCCGAAATCGCCGCCGTGATCAACGGCCTGCTGCGCAACACCGATGCCACCTTGCTGCTGGCCGATTTCGGCTTCAGCCAGCGGCCTTCGTTTTTCAGCGAATTCAGCGAACGGCTGGGCAACAAATGGCTGCCCAAATCGCCCGAAACGCGCGATCTCGCCGTGCTGTTCGCCCTGTTTTTTCCGCAGGCGCACGACGCCGTCTGGCTCGAAGCGCTCGATGCCGAGACCCTCGCACGCCTGCGCGAATTGCTGGCCACGCGCGAGATCGAAACCGAAAAAACCGCCAGCGCGCAGCTCTGGCGCACCGCCCTGCTCGATGCGCTGACCTATACCGTCAGCCAGATCCGCGCCACCGGCTTCTCGCCCGATCTGCGCTCGCGTATGCACAACAGCGGCCCACTGGCGGGCGAGGTCGAAGCCCCGTTCAAGCATCTGGCCGCGCAGTATGAAACGGTACAGACGCTGTTGGCGCAGCAGCCCCCCGGCGACGAAGAGGCGCTGCGGCAGTCGCTCACACTGCTTCGCGCCGGGCTGGAAGCCTGTCGCCAGCAGGCCGATTCGGTCACGGCGCATCTGGAAGACTACGGCACTTCGCTCAGCCTGGTCTATGTGCTGCACCAGTTGCATCAGCGCATCGACCGCGCCGAGGCGCTACTCAATTGCCTGGTGGGCGACACCCCGGCGCGCGACACCGCCCATCTGTTCGCCAATTTCGTGCGCCTGAACGCCCAGCGCCGCAGCCTGCGCGCCCTGTGGCGGCACAACACCGCGCTGCTGGCGGAAAAAATGGCCGAACGCCACGCCGAGACGGGCGAGCACTACATCACCCGCGACCGCCGCGAATACCGCGCCATGCTCGGCGCGGCGATGGGCGGCGGGCTGATCATGGGGTTCACCACCTGGATCAAGATCGGCATTCTCGGCCTGAAAACCGCGCTGTTCTGGACCGGCCTGCTCGCCGGGCTGAACTACGCGGTGAGCTTTGTCATCGTGCAATTGCTGCACTGGACCATCGCCACCAAACAACCGGCGATGACCGCACCGGCCATGGCCGACAAGCTCGGCGAGCTGTCCAAACCCGGTGGGGTGGAGCGATTCGTTGACGAAGTCGCCAACCTCACGCGCTCGCAGTCGGCCGGGGTGTTCGGCAACGTGCTGCTGGTCATGCCGGTGGCGCTGCTGCTTGGCCTGGGTGGGCTGGCCGTGTTCGGGCCGCAGTTTCTGCCCGTGCCCAAGGCGGAGCACGAGCTGCAATCGTTGTCGCTGCTGGGCCCCACACCGCTGTTTGCCGCGTTTACCGGGGTGCTGCTGTTCCTCTCCAGTGTGATGGCAGGCTGGGCGGAAAACGCCTTCGTGCTGCACCGGCTCGACAGCGCCATCGCCTGGAATCCGCGCATCCGGCGTCGCCTGGGCGCGCTGCGCGCAGCGCGCTGGGCCGCCTGGTGGCGTCGCAATATCGGCGTGATGTCGGGCAATGTGTCGCTCGGCCTGCTGCTCGGATTGACGCCGGAGTTCTTCCGCATTTTCGGCCTCGACCTGCAAGTGCGGCACGTCACCCTGTCATCGGGCCTGTTTGGCGCGGCGTGCGCCAGCCTGGGGCCCGCGGTCGTGAACGATCCGGCGTTCTGGTGGGCGCTGGCGGGCATTGCCGTCAACGGCGTGCTCAACGTCGGCGTGAGTTTCTATCTGGCCTACCGCCTGGCCTTGCGCGCCCGGGGCATTCAGGTGAAAGAGCGCCGCGCCATCTACACCAGCATTGCCCGTCGGCTGTGGCGCAGGCCCTGGACGTTCATCCTGCCGCCGCGACACGCTGCGGCCAGCGCACACGGCTGAGCATGACGTTGTTTTCGCACCGACCGGGGTTGATGGGCCGGGTCCGCACCGCCCTGCTCTGCCTGCTGGGGCTGGTACTGGCGTCCTGCGCCACGCCGCCCGCGCCGCCCACTTCTTCGCTCACGACCCTCCCGCCCACTTCGGCGCCGACGGCGCCTTGGCCTGCAACCCCGCCGGGCACCGCCGCCGCGCTCACCGGCCCCGGCGTGCGGCTGCAACCCGCCCAGTGGGCCGATTTGCCTGGCTGGCCGCAAGACGATTTCAGCGGCGTCTGGCAGGCCTTCCGGCGCGACTGCGGCGCACGCCTACCCAGCGCGCTGGCGGCGGTGTGCCGACGCGCGGCGTCCGTGCCGGCGGACGATCCGCAGTCGCAGCGGGCGTTCATCGAGGCCGAGTTCGCGCCGTGGCAAATCACCGCCTCGGAAAAACCGGACCAAGAGAACAAAGGCTTGATCACCGGCTACTACGAGCCGGTGCTGCACGGCTCGCTCACCCGCATCTGGCCTTATGTGGTGCCCGTCTGGGGGCTGCCCGCCGACCTCGTGCCGCGCGCGCCGGGCGCCGATGGTGTCAGCGGCGGCCGGGTGGCTTGGGTGGACGGGCAGCAGCGCGTGCTGCCCTACTGGAGCCGGGCGCAGATCCAGTCCGACCCCGCCTTACAGGCCGCGCTGGATCGTCACACCGTGGTCTGGCTCGACAGCGCGGTGGACGCCCTGTTCCTGCAGGTACAAGGCTCCGGCCTCGTGCGTCTGCCCAGCGGCCAGACCTTGCGACTGAGCTACGCCGGCACCAACGGCTGGCTCTACAAATCGGTCGGTCGCTGGCTGCTCGACACCGGGCGGGTGAACGGCACGATCACCATGTCCATCATCCGCGCCTGGGCGCAGATGCACCCAGCTGAAGTGCCCGAAATGCTGGCCGCCAACCCGCGCGTGGTGTTCTTCAACGCCGCGCTCGACACCGACCCGCAACGCGGCCCCATCGGCGCCCTGGGCGTGCCCCTCACGGCCATGCGCAGCATCGCGGTGGACAAGCGCGCCATCGCGCTGGGCCTGCCGGTGTGGCTGTCCACCGCGCAACCTTACGACGGCAGCGCCAGCCCCCCCAAGGCGCTCAACCGGCTGGTGTTCGCGCAGGATGTGGGCTCGGCCATCACGGGCACTGTGCGCGCCGACTTGTTCACCGGCACCGGCGATGCGGCCGGCGAACTCGCAGGCCGCATGCAGTGGCCCGGGCGCATGTGGGCGTTGCTGCCGGTCAATCCCTGAAAGGCCTGCAACGGGCAGCTTGCGCGCAGCGGTGGCACGTCCGCGCGAACCGTCCTATGGTTAAGCCTTGCTCAACAACACAGGAGGACGTCCCCATGACACTAGACCCGCACGATCTGACCCACGAATTTCCCGCCCAGGCCGACAAGATCCACGCGCTGAAAGCGGACAACGCCCACTTCCAAAAGCTGGCCCAACGCTACGAAGAACTCAACAAGGAAGTGGTGCAGATTGAAGAAGGCGTGCACGCCGCCGATGACCTGCACCTGGAAACGCTGAAAAAAGAGCGTTTGCAGCTCAAGGACCAGATCGCCGCACTGCTGGCTGCCTAAATACTTTGTCGGTATGCGCACCGGCGCGGCTCAATGTGCCGCCGCGCCGCGCCCCCGAAGTTTCTGCCCGAGCGTCCACACGCCGAGCACCCCGATGCCGGTGGCGATGCCCACCGCGGCATCCAACAACAGCGGGCTCAACCAGCCCAGCGCCGCACCCGACTGATGCACCACGGCCTCGCTGGCGTGATGCAGCCAGGGCCAGCCGTGGCGGATGATGCCGCCGCCCACCAGAAACATCGCGACAGTGCCCACCACACTCAGCCCCTTCATCAGCCAGGGCGCCGCAGTCAATAGGCCGCGCCCCAGCGCCTGCGCGGCGGCAGACGCCTGACGGCTCAGGTAGAGCCCGGCGTCGTCCAGCTTCACAATGCCCGCAACCAGCCCATAAACGCCCACGGTCATCAGCACCGAAATGCCGACCAGCACGGCGACCTGCGTGATGAAGCTCGCACCAGCCACCGCACCGAGCGTGATGGCGATGATTTCGGCGGAAAGCACGAAGTCGGTGCGCACCGCCCCCTTCACCTTGTCGCGCTCAAGCGCCAGCAGATCGACCTCCGTGTGGGTCAGCGCCTGGGTCAATTCCTCGTGATGGGCTTCTTCTTCTGATGGGCTGTGGAAGAACTTGTGCGCCAGCTTTTCCGCGCCCTCAAAGCACAGATACGCCCCGCCCAACATCAACAAAGGGGTGATCGCCCAGGGCGCAAAGGCGCTGATCGCCAGCGCCAGCGGTACAAGAATCGATTTGTTGATCAGCGAGCCCTTGGCCACGGCCAGCACCACGGGAATTTCGCGATTGCTCTGCACCCCGGTGACCTGCTGGGCGTTGAGCGCCAGATCGTCGCCCAGCACGCCCGCGGTTTTTTTGGCCGAGAGTTTGGTGAGCACCGCGACGTCATCCAGCACGGTGGTGATGTCATCTAAAAGAGCGAGCAGACTGGTTGCCATTGCAGTAGGGGGTCGTGTTACCAATTGAAAGCGGTATTGGACGACAAACCGCAGGCCTGCCGGGCGCAGCGCTGGCGTTCTGCGTATGCTTGACGCTTTTTCGCATCAAGCTCATGTTCAACGACGGTTTCACTTTGGCGCTGGTCGCGCTGGCCGCATTTTTTGGGGCGGCGCTCAACGCCGCTGCCGGTGGCGGTAGCTTCCTCACCCTGCCCGCATTGATCTATGCCGGGATTGCGCCCGTTGCCGCCAACGCGACCGGCACCACGGCCCTGTTGCCCGGCTACTTGGCCAGCACCTGGGGCTTCCGCGAAGACCTCGGCCCGCCGCGCTCGGTCGGCATGACCGCGCTGATGCTGACCTGCCTGGTGGGCGGGGGCATCGGCGCCGGGCTGTTGATCACCACCAGCAATCACGCATTTCGGGCACTAGTGCCGTGGTTGCTGTTGTTCGCCACCGCCTTGTTCGCCTTCGGGCCGACCTTGTTGCGCCGCATCGGCCGCCACCCCGAGCAGCATGCGCCGCGGCTGCAGGCGCTGGTCGGCCTGTTCGTGGTCAGCGTGTACGGCGGCTACTTCAACGGCGGCCTCGGCGTGCTGCTGCTGGCGATGCTCACCCTGATCGGCGAGACCCATCTCAACCGCATGAACGCACTGAAAAACGCCATCTCCGCCGTGCTCACCCTGTTCGCCGTGGGCATCTACGCCGCCGCTGGCACCGTGCAGTGGCGCTGGGTGGCGGTCATGCTGCCCGCCGTGCTGGTAGGCGGCTATGTAGGTGCGCGCGTCGCCCGGCGAATTCCGCGCGAGGTGATGCGCTGGAGCATCGTGCTGATCGGTCTGGTGATGAGCGCGCTGTTCTTTCGCTGAATTCCCGGGCGTCTCATCCCGGCCTCTCATCGCCCGTCTTTGACGATGAGATAGACGCCCACAGCGACCAGCCCCATCCAGAGCGCGACCGCCCCCGTGCCCAGCCATTGCGCCGCCTGGTCGATGAACAGCAGAAACACCGCGGCCAGCGCCAGAATGCCGTTGCCCAACCAGAATCTTGGTCCGTGTTTGGGTTCTTGTTGCACAGTTCCTCCCGGGTTGATAAAGAGGTGCAGCCTATCGTAGGGCGATGCTGAAAAACATCGCTTGGGTGGAAACTTGGCCTCTCGCCTTCCGAATTTTGAAGCCCCTCAGCCCAAGGCGCATCGCCGAATTGTAAAGTTTCATCCTGACAACTATATTTGGGCCATCTGCCAAACTATCGTCAACCCAACCCGTATGGAACTGAACTTTTTTTCGGCGACAAACGCCCACAAAGCGTGGAAGAAGCGGTTGCACGATTGTGTCAGCGGCGCCTGCTCCACCCTCGACCCGGACACCATCGCGCTGGACAACCGCTGCGATCTGGGCAAGTGGCTCTATCGCATTCGCGAAAGCCGTCCGGCGCTGAGTACCGACACGCAGCGCTTGTTCACACGGCTGTTCGAAGAACACGCCGCATTTCATCGCGTGGCCGCCGATGTCGCCCGCCAGGCTTTGGCCAATCAACGACAAGAGGCGCTGCAGCAATTGCAAGGCGGAGGCGAGTACGCCCGCATTTCCAATCAAGTCATCGGCACCTTGGGCGATCTTTATCTCAAACGCAGGGAATTCGGCATGGATTGAACCCGGATGATCCACCCCGGCCTGTGGCGACCATGATGACAAACGCTACTGGCGCACCCGCGCCGTCGTCCCTTGTCCCCACAGAGCATCCGGGTTGAAACATCCAGAGCAAAACGCGCGCTGGGCTGCGCCTGCAGTTTGCGACAATACCGTCCATGACTGCACCCATTGCCAACGACACCTTCCTGCGCGCTCTGCGCCGCCAGCCCACCGACTACACCCCGCTTTGGCTCATGCGCCAGGCCGGGCGCTACCTACCGGAATACAACGCCACCCGCACCCGCGCCGGGAGTTTTCTCAGCCTGGCGCAGAACCCGCACTTCGCCACCGAGGTGACGCTCCAGCCGATCGACCGCTACGCGCTGGACGCGGCCATTCTGTTTTCCGACATTCTCACCGTGCCAGACGCCATGGGCCTGGGCCTGCGCTTCGAGGCGGGCGAAGGGCCGAAATTCGATCGCCCGCTGCGCACCGAGGCCGATGTGGCCGCGCTCGCCGTGCCCGACATGGACAAGCTGCGCTACGTGTTCGACGCCGTCAGCGAAATCCGGCGCGCGCTGGTGCAGAACGGCACCCAGCGCGTGCCGCTGATCGGTTTTTCCGGCAGCCCCTGGACGCTGGCCTGTTATATGGTCGAAGGCGGCGGCAGCGACGACTACCGCACCGTCAAGACGATGCTGTATTCCCGCCCCGATCTGATGCACCGCATTCTCGCGGTCAACGCCGAAGCGGTGGCGCAGTATCTGGCCGCGCAGATCGACGCCGGCGCGCAAGCCGTGATGATTTTCGATAGCTGGGGCGGTGTGCTGGCCGACGGCGCTTTTCAAGAATTTTCACTCGCCTACAGCCAGCAGGTCATCGCCGCGCTCAAACAGCGGGCGCCTCAGACCGACGTGCCCGTGATTCTGTTTACCAAGGGCGGCGGCCAGTGGCTCGAAGCCATGGCCGACACCGGCGCCGACGCGCTCGGGCTCGACTGGACGACTTCGCTCGCCCAGGCCCGCGCCCGCGTGGGCCAGCGCGTGGCGCTGCAAGGCAATCTCGACCCCAACGTACTGTTCGCCCCGCCCGCCGCCATCGAAAAAGAAGTGCAACGGCTGCTGCACAGTTTCGGCCCGGTCGGCGCGGGCGCAGGCCATGTGTTCAATCTCGGACACGGCATTTCGCAATTCACCCCGCCCGAGCATGTGTCGGCGCTGGTCGAAGCGGTGCACACCCACAGCCGGGCCTTGCACCGCAGCGCGTCCTGAACGGGTGAAGCTGGCTGCGTTCAGGCTCGCGGCCAGCTCCCCGGCGCGCCCCTCTGTCGCTGCCCGGCGATACCTCGCGCTGCAAGGGAAATTCTGATTTGTCAAGCTTGACAAATTGGCTTATGCACATTTTTGGTCAGCTTGCACCGCAGCAAGTTGATCACAGATTTAGCTTTAGATCTTCTCGCTTAATTCATTGATTTATCTTGATTTTTTCGATATTTCACAATTCGGTAAATTTTTCTGCACAGGCTTATCCACAAGGCTGCCGTCCTGGCGCATGGTATTGATGCACAGAGTTATCCACACCCTGTTTTGATCCAGAATAACTCCTGATCTGACGCCGACTTAGCGCCCGTTTCGAACGCCGACCTCAACCCGCTACGCACTACCCATGTCCGTCGTTCTACAGGTTGCCGTCGACGCGCCGGGCCTGCCGCCACTCGATTACAGCGCTCAGGCGCCGCTGGCGCCGGGCACGCTGGTACGCGTTCCTCTGGGACGCCAGACCGTCAGCGGGGTGGTGATGGCGCTGGTACCGCAGCCGGACGCAGCCCGTCTCGCCGTGCTGCGCCCCATTGCCGCAGCGCACACCGCCCTCACCCCGCTGGCCCCCGCCTGGCTGGACTTGATGCAGTTCGTCGCGCGGTATTACCAGCGCGCGCTGGGGGAAGTCATCGGCGCGGCCCTGCCCGCCCAGTTGCGCAACCGCCAACCCGGCGAGGGAACGGCCGCGCCGCCTCGATCTTCGAACACGAGCTATCGCTGCACCGCAGCGGGCCTGTCGGCCTTGCCCGGCCAGATTGCGCCGCGCAGCGTGGCGCTCTGGCGGCTGGCGCGCGCACTCGGCGTCGCTGAAGCGGGGGAAACTCCTGCTGCCTCGACGCTGCCGTGCCTCAGCCTGACCGAGGCGCGGCGCTTGCATCCGCAAGCCGTCAAGGTGCTGGCCGACTGGGAGGGCTCGGGCTGGGTGGAAGCCACCGCAGCCGCCCCCGTCTCGCCGAACCCGGCCGCATCGGCCGCTGCGCCCACGCTGCACCCAGAGCAGGCGCAGGCGCTCGAAGCCATCGCCGCCAGTTCGGGCTTTTCGCCCTTCCTCTTGTTTGGCGTGACCGGCAGTGGCAAGACCGAGGTTTATCTGCACGCTGCGGCGCAGGTGTTGCAGCGCGAGCCCGAAGCGCAGGTGTTGGTGCTGACGCCCGAAATCAATCTCACGCCGCAACTGGTGGGCCGTTTCGAGCAACGCTTCGGCGCAGAGCACCTCGCCGTTTTGCACAGCGGCCTGTCGGAAGGGCAGCGGCTGCGACACTGGCTGGCGGCCCACAACGGCGCGGCGCGCATCGTGCTCGGCACCCGGCTGGCGGTGCTGGCTTCGCTGCCGACGTTGCGGCTCATCGTGGTCGACGAAGAGCACGACCCGTCCTACAAACAGCAGGAAGGCGCGCGCTATTCCGCCCGCGACCTGGCGCTATGGCGGGCGCAGCAACTCGGCATTGCCGTCGTGCTCGGCTCGGCCACACCCTCGCTGGAAAGCTGGCGGGCCGCGCAGACCGGGCGCTACCAGTTGCTCACCTTGAAACAGCGCGCCACCGGGGTGCTGCCCAGCGTGCGCATCGCCGACACCCGGCGCGACCCGACGCTGCGCGCCAGCGGCACGCTGATCGGCCAGACACTCGACGCCGCGCTGCGCCAGCGGCTCGCGCGCGGCGAGCAAAGCCTGTTGTTTCTCAACCGCCGCGGCTATGCCCCGGTGTTGAGCTGCCCCGACTGCGGCTGGATGTCGGACTGCCCGCACTGCGACGCGCATCTGGTGTTTCACCGCACCGACCGCACCCTGCGCTGCCACCACTGCGGCTACCAGGCCGCCGTGCCGCGCGCCTGTCCGGGCTGCGGCAGCCTCGATCTGCAGCCCGTGGGCAAGGGCACGCAGCGGGTGGAAGAGGCGCTGGCCGAAAAATATCCCGAGGCCCGCATCGCCCGCATCGACGCCGACAGCACGCGCCGCAAAGGCGCGGCGGCGAGCCGTTTCGACAGCGTCCACGCCGGTGAAGTGGACATTCTGGTGGGCACGCAAATGGTGACCAAGGGCCACGACTTCCAGAAAGTCACCTTGGTCGCCGCACTCAACCCCGATGCCGGACTGTTCACCCACGATCCGCGCGGCCCCGAGCGTCTGTTCGCCCAACTCATGCAGGCGGCCGGGCGGGCGGGCCGCGCCTTGCCGCCCCAGGGCGATACCCCCGCCTCCACCCCCGAGATGCTGGTGCAGACCGCCCACCCCGAACATCCGCTGTACCGCGCGCTGGTGGCGCACGACTATCCCGGTTTTGCGCAGGCCGAACTCATCGAGCGCGAGCGCGGCGGCATGCCGCCGTTTTCCTATCAGGCTTTGCTGCGCGCGGAACACCGGAATATCGACGCCGTGGTCGAGTTTCTGGCGCAGGCGCAGCAACTCGCCGCGCCCTTGGCCGAGGCGCTGGGCGTGACCGTCTATCCCCCCATTCCCGCCACGCTCGCCCGCATGGCCGATGTGCACCGCCTGCAGATGCTGATCGAAGGCAGCCATCGCGGCGCGTTGCAGAGCCTGCTTTCGCAGTGGCGCGCCGAGCTCACCGCCCTGCGCTCTCGGGTGCGCTGGGCAGTCGATGTCGACCCGCTCGATTTCTGAACGCCCGCATTGGCGGATGAAATGGCGCATATGTCGCATTCGGCGGCGGATTCGACATTTCGATACAACAGCCTGGCGCAGCACGGACTAAATTGGGTGCATCGAAAGCGTATTGCAGTGCAGCAAACGCTGGTCCTTTTCTGGGAGAGAACCCTCATGTCCACTCAACGCCCTCTGCATCATCACCCCCTTCCCGCAGGCACACCCGTGATCGAGTTCGACCACGGCCGCCCCGGCAGTGTCACCCCTGACTCTCCGGCCACCGATGTGATGACCGACCTGCGCCACACCCCGGCCTTCACCACCGAAGCCGACGCGTCCGCCAACCAAGCGCTGCAAAAGATGATGCACGCCGGGGTGCGTCTGCTGCTGGTCACTAACTCCGCGCGGCACGTCGTCGGCCTGATCACCGCGCGCGACCTGATGGGCGAAAAGCCGGTACGCGCCGCCACCGAAAACCAGATTCCGCGCGACGCGGTCACCGTGGCGCAATGCATGGTGCCGCAGCAGCACATCGAAGTGCTCGATTACGCCGAAGTGCTGCGCTCTACCGTGGCTGAAATCGTGCTCACCCTGCGTCACTCCGGCCGTCAGCATGCGCTGGTGCTGGAAGCCGACGGCAAACCCGTGGTGCGCGGCATTTTCTCGGCGGTGCGCATCGGTCGGCAACTGGGGATCGAACTGCAGGCCAGCGGCCAGATGCAGAGCTTTGCAGAACTAGAGCAGGCAATCGCCGCGCTCTGAACGAGGCCTGCGTCAACGCGGCGCAAGGCGCTGGTTCACCCACAAGGCCAGGCCCGCAAACGCACAGAACACGGCGGCCATCGGCAAGGCGCTGTGGGCGGCGATCATGCCCACGGCCGAGCCGCTGGCCGCCGCCAGTGTGAACTGAAGGCTGCCCATCAGGGCCGCCGCGCTGCCCACGCGGCCCGTCTGATGCGCCAGCGCCAGCGCCGTGGCGTTGGGAAACGAAAAACCCAGGCTGGACAGGGCGATGAACAGGGGAATGACCACGCCCCATAAACCGCCCACCTTGAACACGGCAAGCGCCAACATCACGCTCGCCCAGACCGTCAGACTGAGCAAGGCCCAGTGCAACAGCACGCCGCTGCCCACGCGAGCCAGCAGCGCATGATTGATCTGCGACGCGGCAATCAGGCCCAGGGCATTGGCGCCGAACACCCAGGCGAACTGCGCCGAACTCAGTCCGAATACCTGCATGAACACGAACGGCGCAGCGGCGATGTAGGCAAACATGGCCGACTGCCCTAGTGCCCCGCTGAGGGCAAAACCGATGAAGCGCCGATCGCGCAACAGATCGAAATAAGTGCGCAGGGCATTGCGCACCGGGTGCTGCTGGGCATTGCTGCGAGCCCCCGGCGCCAGCGACTCCGGCAGCGCTAGCGCGGCCAGCAGGCAGGCCACGCCGAAGGCTGAGAGCACCAGAAAAATCGCCCGCCAGCCCCAGGCCTGCACGAGGGCCGCACCCGCCAGCGGCGCCAGAATGGGGGCAGCGCCAAGCACCAGGGTCAGCCGCGAGAACACCCGCGCGGCGTCAACCGGGGCGTAAAGATCGCGCACCATGCTGCGCGCAATCACGATGCCCGCACAGCCGCCCAGTGCCTGCAAGAGTCGCCACAGCATCAAGGCATCCATCGAGGCCGCCATGGCGCAGCCCAGCGAGGCCAGAACGTAAAGCGCGATGCCGATGAGCAGCGGCCGCTTGCGGCCATAGCGGTCGGACACCGGCCCCCAGAATGCCTGACCCAGCGCCAATCCGACAAAAAACACCACCAGCGTGCGCTGTACTGCCTCGGGCGTGGTGTGCAGATCATGCTGCAGGGCGGTGAAGCCCGGCAGGTACATGTCGATGGACATGGGGGCGAAGGCGGTGAGCGCCCCCAGGGTGAGAATGCGCTGCAGCGCGCCGGATCGGGCCATGCAGCGCATTGTCGCAGCGCTGCCACGCTGCCACTGCGACTGACCCTGGCCCGTGGCGATCAGTGCGAGTCGATGGCGCGCCGCAACTCCTTGACCTGCTCGGCCGAGACCGGCTCGGCAGCGTTGCCCCAGCTGGTGCGGATGTAGGTCACCAGATCGGCGATCTGCTGATCGCCGAGTTGCGCGCCGAACGGCGGCATGACCATCGGCGCGGGGGCTGATGCCGTCACCGCGGTGCTCGCCCCGGCCAGAATGACGTGGATGGCGTTGGTCGGGTTGATGCACTGCACAGAGGGATTGGCCACCAGGCTGGGAAAGGCGGCGGGCACGCCCTGGCCGTTGGGTTGGTGGCAAGCCACGCAATGCTGGTTATACAGCGCCTTGCCGCGCTGCACCGCAGCGGGGTCGGGCTGGGTGCCCGCTACCTGCGCGCTGGTCTCGGAGGGCAACGATTTGAGATAAACGCCCATGGCGAGCAGATCCTCATGGTCGAGGTGCTGGGTGCTGTGGTGGATGACCTCGGTCATGCCGCCCGCCACGGTGTAATTCTGAGCGCTACCCGTTTGCAGCAACAGCGCGAAGTCCTGCGCGCTGAGGGTTTTCTGCAGACAGGCGCTGCGCAGATTGCTGGCATACCAGTGCTCCACCGTACCGCCGGTGAGGTAGAGCCTGCCGCCCGGCCCGTTGGCGCTCAGCGCTTTTTCCTGGAAGAACAGCCCGCGCGGCGTATGGCAGGCGCCGCAATGCCCCAACCCTTCGACCAGATACGCGCCGCGGTTCCACTGCGCGCTCTGCTTGGGATCGGGTTTGAACACCGTGTCGCGCACGAACAGCCAGTTCCAGATCGCCAGCGGCCAGCGGATGGTCATCGGCCACACCATATCGGGTTTGCGGTTGGGCGTGGGGTTTGGCGCCACGCCTTGCATGAAATAGGCATACAGCGCGTGCATGTCCTGCGGCGTGACGCGCGCGTACGACGGATACGGCATGGCCGGGTAGAGGTATTTGCCGCCCGGCGCCACACCATGGCGCACCGCACGGTCGAACTGTTCGAAGCTGTAGTTGCCGATGCCGTGCGTCTTGTCCGGGGTGATGTTGGAGGAATAGATCGCGCCCATGGGCATGACCATCTTCAGACCGCCGACAAAGGGCTTGCCGCCCGGCGCCGTATGGCAGGCCACGCAATCACCCGCGCGGGCCAGATACGCGCCACGCTGCACCTCCTGGTCGGAAAATTGGGCCGCCACCGCCAAACCGCATTGCGCAGCCAGCAGCCCGGCCAGCATGACACGCCACCCCATCTTCTTGTTCATACCCGTTCCTTTTCAGCGCTGCGATGAAAGAGTTTGCAGCGCAACAATCTGTAATCAGGTTACGGGGCGTGGCGGCCTCCAGGGTTGATGCAGGCCAAAGGAGTGCGACACGGTGTCGCAACCCGCGCCCGGCGACAGGCAGGCGGGCGGACGGGTTGACCTGCTGCAGGGCCGGGTGCAGATCCCTGCATTCCTCCCGCACGGCAAACAGAAACTCTTTGCCGACCGCAGCCAACCGCGGCGCTTCAGCGCAGCAACGCGGCGAGGGCCAGCACCAAAGCCACGGCGCCCAGGCTCAGCGCCAGTGCGGCCCAGCGCTGCTGTTTGCGCTGCGCCTCGGCGAGTTGCAGGCCAGCCTGCTCCAGCGCGGTGACCGTGGTTTGCAGTTGCTGTGCGAGCGCCCGCACGTGTTCGGCGTTGTGGGTCACGGCCGTCTGCAATTCCTCGATCTGCTTCTGCTGCGTATCGGCCGCCTCTTTGTCTGACTTGCGTTGCTTGAACACCGGCAACGCAAGTTTCGCCACCGACTCGATATACGGCAAGGCGGCGCCGATGGCCGTCATCCAGGTTACGGGCATGGCTCAGAGCTGAGAGGCGTTGAAGGTATCGCAGACCTGCGGCCGCCCGCTGGCGAAGCCGGTCTGGAACCAGCGCGCGCGTTGCGCCGAGGTGCCGTGGGTGAACGAATCGGGCACCACATAGCCGTGCGCCAGCTTTTGCAGCCGGTCGTCACCCACGGCCTCGGCCGCGTTGATGGCCTCTTCCACATCGCCCGGCTCCAGCACCTTGCGCTCGTTCTGCGCGTGATAGGCCCAGACCCCGGCGTAGCAATCGGCCTGCAGCTCCAGCCGCACCAGCAGGGCGTTGGCGCGAGCGGGGCTGCTGCGCTGCATGGCGTCGCGCACCTTGCTCTCCACGCCCAGCAGATTCTGCACATGGTGGCCGACTTCATGCGCGATCACATACGCCTCGGCGAAGTCGCCCTTCGCGCCAAGGCGCTGCTGCAACTCCTGGAAAAACTGGGTATCGAGATACAGCTTCTGGTCCGCCGGGCAGTAGAACGGCCCGGTGGCTGCCTGCGCGTAGCCGCAGGCCGACTGCACCGCGCCGGAAAACAGCACCAGCTTGGGATCGACATACTGCCGCCCCGCCTGCTGGAACAGCGCGCCCCAGGTGTCTTCGGTATCGGCCAGCACCACGGAGAGAAACTCCTTGTCCTGCTGATCCTTGGCGGTCAGCGCGGCAGGGGCTTGCTGCGTGGATTGCTGCGTCTGCTGCTGCGCCACCTGATTGAGCACCACACTCGGGTCGACCCCGAAATACAGCGCCACCAGCGCCAGCACGATGGTGCCAATGCCGCCGCCCACAAGCCCGCCCCGCCCGCTGGGCCGAGGCCCGGAAGCCCGCTGATCTTCGACGTTGTCACTGCGTCTGCCATTTTTCCAGAGCACGATGCCCCTCCCCTTCAAGGAAACGCCGGGCCGCCCCAAGTTTCCTTGACCCCCATGGGGGGCGGGTCGGCAAGCCGACCCCGGGGGCACTCGAATGGCGCGAATTATGCCGTTTCAACGAACCCGCCCGGAAGGATGGCACATACATCAAGCCACGGTCTCTGGCACGGTCTGGGAGTCTGGAGACGAGACACCCGCCGTCACTTGCCGCCACTTGCGCATCAGCGCCTCCCACTGCGGCAGCACTTGCGCCAGATGGCGCTGCTTGATGTGGCCGTAGCCGCGGATGCCGTCGGGCAGACGGGCGATCTGCGTGGCGAGCTGCAGGCGCTCGGGCGGGCTGTTGGCGTCGAGGCCGCGCAGCAATTCGGCAATCGTCTCGCGGTATTGGCCGATCAGGGCGCGTTCCTGCTTGCGTTCCGCCGTATGGCCGAAGGGGTCGAGCGCGGTGCCGCGCAGCACCTTGAGCGGCGCGAGCAGCTTGAATGCCGTCCCCATCCAAGGGCCGAACTCGCGCTTGATGAGTTCGCCCTTGGCATTGCGCTTGCTCCACAGCGGCGGGGCCAGGTAGTAATGGCGCTTGAAATCGCCCTCGAACTGCTCTTGCAGTTGTTTGGCAAACGCCGGGTCGGACTGCAGCCGCGCCACTTCGTACTCGTCTTTGTAGGCCATGAGCTTGAACAGATTTTGCGCGACCGCCGTGGTGAGCGCGGTGGAGCCCAGCGGCGCTTCCGCAGCGCGCACTTGCGCGACGAAGTCGGCGTACTGCCGGGCGTAGGCAGCGTTCTGGTAGCCGGTGAGGAACTCCACCCGGCGCTGAATGATTTCGTCCAGGCTGGGACGCTTGACCAGTTGAATGACTTGCTCTGCAGCACTCAGCGCGGCGATGCCCTGCGGATCGTGCGCCGCATGGCGGCCCCATTCGAACGCCGCCTTGTTCTTCTCGACCTGCACCGCGTTGAGCTCGATGGCGCGCATCAGCGCGGCATGGCCCAGCGGCACCCAGCCCTTCTGCCAGGCGAAGCCCAGCAGCATGGGGTTGGCGTAAATGGCGTCGCCCAGCAACTTCTCGGCGGCGCGCACACAGTCGAACCCCGCCACATGGTCGGCGCCAGCGGCCTGTTCAATGGTCTTGTGGCAGGCAGCGTCGGGAAACTGCCAATCGGGGTTGTGAACGAAGGCGGCGGTGGGCGTGCTGTGGGTGTCGATCGCGACGAAGGTGCGGCCTTCGCGCACGCGCGCCAGGGTTTCGCGGTCGGCAGTGACGATGGGGTCGCAGCCGAGAATCAGTTCGGCCTCGGCCGTGCCGACCCGGGTGGTGACGATCTGCTGCGGGTCATTCGCGATCAGCACATGGCTCCAGGTCGCGCCGCCTTTTTGCGCCAGCCCGGCGGCGTCCTGCGTGACCACGCCCTTGCCCTCGATGTGCGCGGCCATGCCGAGCAACTGGCCGATGGTGATAACGCCGGTGCCGCCGACACCCGCGACGACGATGCCGTAGCTGCCGCCGCCCGCCACATCGTCACGCACCGGGTCGGGCACCTCGGGCTGAGGCAGTTCGGGCATGGAAGCCAGATCGGCCCCCGGCTGCGGCTTGGGTTTGCGCAGCGTGCCGCCTTCTACCGTGACGAAGCTGGGGCAGAAGCCCTTGAGGCAGGAAAAGTCTTTGTTGCAGCTGCTCTGGTTGATGCTGCGCTTGCGGCCGAATTCGGTTTCCAGCGGCTCGACCGACAGGCAGTTGCTCTGATCGGAACAGTCGCCGCAGCCTTCGCAAACCAGCGGGTTGATGACCACGCGCCGCGCCGGATCGACCATCAGCCCGCGTTTGCGGCGGCGACGCTTTTCAGTGGCGCAGGTCTGGTCGTAGATGATGACGGTGATGCCAGCCTCTTCGCGCAACTCGCGCTGAATGGCATCGAGATCGTCGCGGTGGCGCACCGTTGCCCCGCTGGCCAAGCCGACGGCGTTGTCGTACTTCTGCGGCTCGTCGGTGACCACCACGATGCGGCGCACGCCTTCTGCCTCGAGCTCGCGGCTGATCTGCGGCACGGTCAGGCCGCCTTCGACCGGCTGCCCGCCCGTCATCGCCACGGCATCATTGAACAGAATCTTGTAGGTGGCATTCACCCCGGCGGAGATGGCTTGGCGGATGGCGAGCAGCCCCGAGTGGTAATAGGTGCCATCGCCCAGATTGACGAACACATGCTTGTCGGTGGTGAACGGCGCCTGGCCCACCCAGGCCACGCCCTCGCCGCCCATCTGGCTGAAGGTCTGCGTGGCACGGTCCATCCACACCACCATGTAATGGCAGCCGATACCGGCCATGCCGCGCGAGCCTTCGGGCACGCGGGTAGAGGTGTTGTGCGGGCAGCCCGAGCAGAACCAGGGCGGACGCTGAGCACTAGCGCCCGGCGCCTGCAGGGTGCGCTCGCGCGCGTCGATCACCGCCAGCCGTTCGCTGATGCGGCGCTGCACATCCACCCCGGCGTCGCGCAGGATGCCCAGCCGCTCCAGCCGCGCGGCGATGGCGCGGGCGATGATCGCCGGATTGAGGTCCGCCTTGGCGGGCAGCAGCCAGTTACCACCGGGATTGGGCTGGCTCCATTCGCCGCCGGTGCGGTCTCCCGCGATTTCGTCGAACTTGCCGATGACGTTGGGCCGCACGTCTTCGCGCCAGTTGTAGAGCTCTTCCTTGAGCTGATACTCGATGACCTGGCGCTTTTCCTCCACCACCAGAATTTCCTGCAGCCCGGTGGCGAATTCGCGGGTGAGCTGCGCCTCGAGCGGCCAGACCACGGCGACCTTGTGCAGACGGATGCCGAGCTGCGCGCAGGTGTGGACGTCCAGCCCGAGATCGTTCAGGGCTTGACGGGTATCGTTATAGGCCTTGCCCGAGGCCATGATGCCCAGCCGCGCGTGCGGGCTGTCGATGACGGTGTGGTTCAAGCGATTGGCGCGGATATAGGCCAGCGCCGCGTACCACTTCACATCCATCAGCCGTGCCTCCTGGGCCAGCGGCGTGTCGGGGATGCGGATGTGCACGCCGTCCGGCGGCAGGGCAAAGTCTTCGGGTAGCAGAATGCGCACGCGGTCGGCGTCCACATCGACCGTGGCCGAAGACTCCACGATTTCCTGGATGGTCTTCATGCCCGACCAGACGCCGGCATAGCGGCTCAGGGCAAAGGCGTGCACGCCCAGATCGAGAATGTCCTGCACCGAGGTGGGAAAGAACACCGGCAGCCCGCAAGCCTTGAAGATATGGTCGCTCTGGTGCGCCAGCGTCGATGATTTGGCCACATGGTCATCGCCCGCCACGGCGATCACGCCGCCGTGACGCGCGGTGCCAGCGCTGTTGGCGTGCTTGAACACATCCGAGCAGCGATCCACGCCGGGGCCCTTGCCGTACCAGATGCCGAACACCCCGTCGAATTTGTTTTTATCGGGAAACAGATCGAGCTGCTGCGTACCCCAGACGGCGGTGGCCGCCAGTTCCTCGTTGACCCCGGGCTTGAACACCACGTTGTTGGCCTCGAGGATTTTTTTGGCCTTCCACAGCGCCTGGTCGTAGCCACCCAGCGGCGAGCCGCGGTAGCCCGAGATGAAGCCCGCGGTGTTGAGCCCGACGGCGGCATCGCGCTGCCGCTGCAGCATGGGCAGACGCACCAGCGCCTGAATGCCGCTCATGAAGGCGCGGCCGGAATCTAGGGTGTATTTGTCGTCCAGCGAAATGGTCGCCAGCGCACGACGGATGTGCTCGGGTAGGGGAGCGTTCATCGCCTGTCTCCTTGTGTGGCGCGCACCGCTCAAAGGCCGCGCCGTTGGGTCACCGATCGGCCGCCGATCAGGCTGGCCGGGCAATTGCGGTGCCATGTCTCAGCACGGCCCGCACGCCGTCTTGTGAACGGCGGTCGGCTTTATGCCGACAAGGTCATGCTAGTGCGGCTGCGAAGGAGTGAACAGGGGGAGAAGCGATAGGCGCTTTGGGCTTGCGGACTTGCGCGCGCAAGCCTTGCGCGCGGTCAGGCGTAGGACGGCAGAATGAGCACGTAGGTGTCCACCGCCGCATTGGGGTTGACTACCGGATTGCTCGGATCGCCATCGCCCCAGTCGCTGTTGAACAGAATGCGCGTGCCGCTGGTGCTGAAGGTCACGTTCGGCTGCGCCCAGTAGTTGCTCTGCGAGGCGTTGCTCCAGTTGCCCGTACTGCGGTGGTGGGCCAGCCGCCAGGTGACGCCACTGGTCAGGTTGGTGATCATCAGCTCCTGGTCGAGGATGGTGCAGGGATTGGCCGTCGGGCCGCTGTTGCCGTTACTGCCGGGCGAGGCCACCCCATTGCTGCCGGTGCCGTAGATGTTGCCCGTCATGCCGGTGACGACCCAAGACGGATTTTTCCAGGCGGTCGAACCGCTGAGGCTGCCCGTCGTGGGATAGCCCCAGCCGCTACTCTCGCCCACATCGTTACTCACCGCTCCGGTGTTGAGGTTGCAAACAATCACATTGCCGTTGCCGCCGGTGTTGCGCGAGAACTGCGAGCCCACCAGCAGATCGTTGCCGCTCGCATCCATCGCGGTATCGCAGTGCTCGTTGGTGTCGAAGTTCACCCAGCGCACCAGCTTGCCGGTAGCGGCGTCCAGTACGGCGCTTTGCGTGGTGGGCTGCGAATTCAGCCCCACGGCAGCGTTCCAGATGAAGAACTTGCCGGACACCGACGGGAACGGCGTCGATCCCCGCGCCTGCGGTTGCGGCACGATGCTCTGGTCATACAGCGTGAACGCCCCCGTCGCCTCGTTAAAGCCGAACACCCACATGCCTAGTTCGCCGGACACATTGGGCACATTGGTGCCAAACGCGCCCAAGCCCCAGATGCGCTGCCCCTGCGCGTTCACGCCCAAAGCGAACGGGTAGCCGCAGCGCACCCCTTGCGTGCCGGAAGGACAACCCGGCGGCAAGCCGTTGGGCAGAAAACTGTGGATGATGGTCTTGGCCCCGGTTTCCACATTGATCGCCGTGAGGTCGGCCAGGTTTTGGCTGCCCACAGAGTGGTTGTCGATATAGCGCAGCGTGGCCGGGTCGGCGTGATCCCAGTAGAACTGTTCCACGTCACCCGGATTGATGTCGAGGAACTTGATGAAGGCGTAGGTCGTGCCGTCATACATCGCCCAGCCCTGCTGCCCACCGGCCTGTGCCGTCGAACCGGGCACGTAAAGGATGAAGCGGGTTTCATCGCAATTCCAGGCCATCGCCGTGGGGTAGGCCGGGGCGACACACAGATTGTTGAAGTCCTTGACACAGTCCGTGATGCGAGTGATCTGCAGGCCCGTGTCCGGATCTTTGATGGTTTGGCCCTTGGCGGGTTTTGTCAGTTTGCTGTAGGGGATGGGCGTCTGCCCAAATTGTTTTAACCCAGCAGATAAGTCAGTTCCGGACGCAACCTGTTGCGTTGCCTGCGTAGGCGACGACGCGGGCTCAGAAGGCTGAGCCGACGTCGTGGTGGTCTGCGTTGGTTGCGTCTGCTGTGAAGCGGGCGAAGTGGTGGGAGCTGACGATGCCGTCGAAGTCGGCTGTGACTGTGATGACGCGGCTGGTGGCGATGTGGCTGGCGCGGTCTGGCTAGGCGCCGTGCTGCTTGGAGCTGTCTGCGTCTGCTGCGCGCTGGACGCGGTCGTCGTCGGCATCACAGGCGGCATGGTGTTGCCGCCCGAGGCGACCGGCTGCACATTGTTGGGACTCGCCTGGGCGCCAGTGGACAGGGCCGTCGGACCGGAGGAGCTTGCCCCGCCCCCGCAAGAAGCCAACGTGCCGATCGCCGGCAAGGTCAGGATGGTTTTCTGGATGAATAGGCGTCGGGATTGCTGCACGGTGGACTCCAGGATGATGGTTGCCATGGGTGACGGGCCGCTTGCAGGCCCTGCCTTCCAGTCGCCCTAACAGCCCGTTCTTGGCCGGTAACGCCCCCCCTGACCATGCCCAGCGCATGAAATATTTCACGCCGATGGCCATGGAATTGGCATTCATCCCTAATTTAAGGGGGTAAGCACCTTCAGTCTGTATCTTGAAGTAAAAGTGGTGAGATTTATCCGGGGTCCTTCGGCGCCGCTCACTGCTGCTGACACACCGTGTTGGTGTTCTGCAGGAAGTTGGTCACCGTGGCCTGGCGGCCTTTGAACCAAACCTGGAAAGCGCTGTTGCGATAGCGGGCGCCGTCGGCGGAGACGGTCTGATCCAGGGTGAGATTGCCCAGCGCGGTTTGCAGCGTGACCGACACATCGCCGAAGGTGGCGATGAAAGAGCTGCCGTCCTGGCAGTTGAAGCGCACGGCGCCCGGCGGCAGGGCGGATGCACTGGGCTGCGGTGCCGAAACTTCAGGCGTGGGCGCTGGGGGCGCGAACTGCGGCGCAGCGGGCGCGCTTGCGGCCGGGGCCACACCGGCCGGCCCCAGGGGCTGCACGGTGATGGGCGCGGAGGGTGCCAGCGGCTGGGCTTCGCTCTGGGGCGCTTGCGGAGTGACGGGGGCGTAGGTCGACGGCGGCACCGTGACGCGCGGCGTGGGCGGGTTGAGTTGCTGCACCGGCACCGGCTGGTTGAGATTGACCGGCGTGGCGCATCCCGCCAGGGTCAGCGCACCGAGGGCCGCAAGTGCCGCCGCACCGACTGCGCTCAAGCGCAGAAAAGAAGTGTGTTCTTGCCGATTCATGCAGGGACTCCCGAAATCTGTTGCAGAAATTGAACCATACAAACTTAACCTGCTTGCCCATGTGATGGCGCGCAACTGTAGAGACTTGTAAAACCCGCAAAACTACCGCGTCGCCCTGCCCGCTTTTTATGATGCATCAAGACGCCCTCCCGGGAAAACGCCGGGACGCCCCGCGATAAACCCTCTGCCTGCGGCCTGAAGGAACCCGACTTGCCGACCTTTGCCCTTGCCGTCCTGCTGGGCTGTGCGCTGCAGACCGCGCAGGCCGCGCTCTGGCCGCAGCCGATTTACGGCGTGATGGCGACCGCAGGCATCGGACTGACTGCGGCGCTGCTGCTGTGGCAGGGCCGCTACGGCGGCTGGGCGAACAAAAAGCAAAAGCGGCAACGCATCGCCCTTGAACTTCTGCTCGCCAGCGGCGGTTTTGCGCTCGCTTTCGGGTTGACGGGCTGGCGCGCCACTCCGCTGCTGGCCGACCGCCTCGATCCGGCGCTCGAAAGCCAGGTCATCCAGGTGCGCGGCGTGGTGACCGGGCTGCCGGTGCTCTACCCCGATGCCACGCGCTTCGTCCTCACGATCACCCCGCCCGCCCCGGCCGGGGTACCGAGCAAGGTGTCGCTGAGCTGGTATGCGCGGCGTAACGGTTCCGGCCCTGCTGAAGCTCCGCCGCGAGTGCATCCCGGCCAGGAATGGCAGTTTTCGGTGCGCCTCAAGCGCCCGCATGGCCTCGCCAATCCGGGCGGCAACGACACCGAACTGACGCTGTTCCGCGAGGGCATCGGCGCTACCGGAACCGTGAGCCGCATGGGCGCGCCCCCGCAGCTTCTCGGCCTTCGCCGCGCGCCTGCCGACTGGATCGCGCAACTGCGCGACCACCTGCGCCAGCGCATGATGACCGCGCTGCAAGGGCAGAACGCGCCTCACCCCCTCCCTACCTCCCCCACGGCGTGGGGGAGGAGCGATCACTCCGTCCCCGCTGCCGACACCGTCATCGCGCTGGCTCTGGGCGATCAAAGCGCCATTTCCGCGCAAGACTGGGCGACTTACCGCATCACCGGCGTCGCGCATCTGATGAGTATTTCCGGTCTGCACATCACCCTGCTGGCCTGGCTGGCGCTGGGTCTCGTGGGCGGTTTGTGGCGGCAGAGCGCCCGGCTGCGTCATCCCTGGACGCTGACCCTTCCCGCCCCCACCGTCGCCGCCTGGGGCGCGCTGCTGATCGCCACCGCCTACGCGTTCATCGCGGGCTGGGGCGTGCCGGCGCAGCGCACCCTGCTGATGCTCGCGGTGGTGCTGTTGCTGCGCCAGCGGGGGCTGCGCGCCGACTGGCGCGACGTGATGGCGCTGGCGCTGACCGCCGTGCTGCTGTGGGATCCGTGGGCGGTTCGGCAGGCCGGGTTCTGGCTGTCTTTCGTGGCGGTGGGCATGTTGTTCGTTGCGGGCAACCGCAGGCACCCGGAAACCGCAGCGCTGGCCTGCGGCCCCGCTGAAGCCGCGCCCGCCAGTCGGCTGCAGCGCGGCGCTCAGGCGTTGCGCCGCGCCGCGCACTCGCAGTGGGTGGCCACTATCGCCCTGCTGCCGCTCACGCTGTTGTTCTTTCAGCAAATCGCGGTGCTCTCGCCGCTGGCCAATGCTCTGGCGATTCCCGTGGTCACCCTGGTGGTTGCGCCGCTGGCGGTCGGCGGCCTGCTGCTGCCCGCGCCGCTGGACGGCTGGGCGTGGCGGCTCGCGGCCTGGGTGCAGCAGGGCCTGGACGCGGTGCTGCGCCAAATGGCCGACTGGCCGCTGGCGCAGTGGCACGCCGCCGCGCCCGACGGTCTAACGCTGGCGCTGGCCGCGCTCGGCGTGCTGGCGCTGGCGCTGCCGTGGAACTGGCGGCTGCGCGCGCCCGGTCTGTTGCTGCTCCTGCCACTGGCGAGCAACCCCGGCACAGCGCCCGAGACCGGGGCGATGGAGGTGTGGTTTGCCGATGTCGGACAGGGCATGGCGGTAGTGGTGCGCACCGCGCGGCACACCCTGCTGTACGACACCGGGCCGCGACAGGCGCCGGGCGTGGACGCCGGTGGCCGCGTGCTGCTGCCGCTGCTGCACAGCCTGGGCGTACGCCGTCTCGACCGCGTGGTGGTGAGTCACGACGACAGCGATCACGCGGGTGGCGCAGCCACCCTCGCCCGCGCCCACCCCGAGGCCGATCTGCTCACCTCGGCCCCACCGGACGTCGCCGCCCGCTACGGCCTGCAACAGCGCCAGCCCTGCACCGCCGGCCAGCACTGGCGCTGGGACGGCGTGGACTTCCGCATCGTCAACCCCCCGCCCGGCGACGCCCCCAGCAGCGACAACGCCCGCTCCTGCGTGCTGCATGTGGCCGCGCGCGGCGCCTCGGTGCTGCTCACCGGCGACGTCGATCAGCCGCAGGAGCGCGCCCTGCAGCGCGCCGATCTACTGCCCTATGCCGACGTGCTGCTGGCGCCGCATCACGGCAGCAAGACGTCGTCGAGCGAGGCTCTGCTCGACACGGTGATGCCGCGCGCCGCGGTGGTGCAGGCGGGCTACCGCAATCCGCACGGCCACCCCCACCCCGCTGTGCTGGCGCGCTACGCCGAGCGCGGCATCGCCGTCTGGCGCACCGACCAGCAGGGCGCGCTGCTGTGGCGCGACACCGCGCCCGACACCTTCATCGCCTGGCGCGATGCGAAACCGCATTACTGGAGCGCAAATGTGAAGCCTGCCGAGGTTTCTCGCTGAAGTTTCACACCAAACGACCTGTTTGGCCGGTATCTTGCCGAATCTGCCCTATGCTCGCAGTCAATGGGCGCATGAAGTTTGACCGCAATCGGGGGAGGCCCGCCGCTGTCTGGGCGTCCCCTGCATGCCACAATGCCGTATGGTCAGCCTGTTCCAATCTCAATCTCAAGGCGCGTTCGGTCCGGGTGAAGATTGCGCCGCGCTCGCCCGTGACCTGGCCTCCCCCGTCATCCCCGGCCACTGGGACGAATTGCGCGGCCGCGTCTCCGATGGCGGGACGGGTGCGCCGCTGGCCCCGCTCTGGGACCAATTTTTTCGCCTGCTCGGCTCCGGCGGCTTCGACAGCCTGAGCGCCCGGCAGCAGCAGTTGCTGCAGCAGATTCACGACGACGGCGTGACCTACAACGTCCACGCCGACGCCGCGCAAGCCGTGCGCGCCTGGTCGGTCGATCTGTTCCCTCTGCTGGTCGACGCCGCCTCGTGGAAGCAGATTTCCGCCGGCGTCGCCCAACGCGCCGCGCTGCTCAACACCATCCTTGCCGACCTCTACACAGGCCCGCAGCGCACCCTCAAGGAAGGGCTGCTGCCACCGGCGCTGGTGCAGGGGCATCCCGGCTATTTGCGTGCCCTGCACGGCCACGCACCGCCGGGCAATATCTGGCTGCACATCGCCGCCTTCGACCTGGCGCGCGGGCCCGACGGCGTGTGGCGCGTGGTCAATCAGCGGGTGCAGGCGCCCTCGGGCCTTGGCTATTTGCTGGAAAACCGCCTCCTCATCTCCCGCCTGTTCCCGGACGCGTTCAGCCAGCTCAAGGTGCAGCGCCTGGCCGCCAGCTACCGGTTGCTGATGGATATGCTGCTGCGGCTCTCGCCCGGCGGCGTGGGCAGCCGCGTGGTGTTGCTCACCCCCGGCCCGTATAGCGAAACCTATTTCGAGCAGGTCTATTTGGCGCGTTACCTGGGCATCACCCTGGCCGAAGGCAGCGACCTCACGGTGCGCGAAGACCGGCTCTACCTCAAGACCCTGCGCGGCCTGGAGCCGGTGCATGTGGTGCTGCGCCATCTCGACGACAGCTTCTGCGATCCGCTCGAACTGCGTCCCGATTCCATGCTGGGCGTGGCCGGGCTGCTGCAGGCGGTGCGTGCGGGCAACGTGCTCGTGGCCAACGCGCTCGGTGCCGGTTTTCTGGAGTCGCCTGCGGTGGAGGGTTTTCTGCCCAAGCTGTGCGAAACCCTGTTGGGCGAGCCACTCCAGCTGCCCTCGCTGCCCACCTGGTGGTGCGGCGAGCCCGGCGTGTGCGACGCGCCGATGGACGATCTGCGCGCCTGGGTGATCAAACCGGTGCACCCGGATTGCGGCTTCGAGCCCACGGTGATGGCCAGCCTCGATTACGGCCAGCTGCCCGCCTGGCGCGAACGGGTGCAGTCCAACCCGGCACTGGTCACCCTGCAGCAATATCAACCCCTGCCGCATGTGCCGGTGTGGAGCAATGAGCGGCTGGCCGCCCGCGCCGCGATGCTGCGGGTCTACGCCATTTCCGACGGCCAGGGTGGCTGGCGGGTGCTGCCCGGCGGGCTGGTGCGCACCGCGCCGCGCGGGGGCAACACCGTGTCGATGCAGCGCGGCGGCAGCAGCCAGGACGCCTGGATCATCACCGGCGACGCGGTGGACAGCTCCACCCTGCTGCCCGAGCCGATGCGCCCGCAAGATCTGATCGACCATCACCGCGTGGTCACCAGCCGGGCGGCCGAAAACCTCTACTGGCTCGGACGCTACTGTGAGCGCGCCGAATTCAGCGCTCGGCTGGCGCGCATCACCCTGCGCGCGCTGTCGGGCGACGACGATCTGGGCCCGGCCGTCTGCGACATGCTCGACCAATGGTGTCGCAGCAACGGCCTGGTCGAGAAGGAAGCGCCCGATCTTCGCGACAACCCGCAGGGCTTCGAGCACTGCGTGGTGCGCGGTCTCGTGCCGGGGCAGCACGCCGGCGGCATCGTGCAGAACCTACAGGCGCTGGGCCACGCGGCCACTCAAGTGCGCGAACGTCTGGGCGGCGACCACCGGCAATGGATCGCCTCGGCCACCGCACTGGAGCTTTTGCCCACGGCCTCGCGGCGGGAAGAATTGCAGTCGGCCCAGGCCTTGCGCGGGCTGGAGCAGCTCACCGAAGTGCTCAGCGCCATCACCGGCGCGCAAACCGACCGCATGACCCGCGACGACGGCTGGCGCCTGCTGAGTATCGGCCGCCACATCGAACGCCTCTTGCTGCTGGGGCAAGCGCTGGCCGTAGCCTTCCGCAGCGGCGCGGTGCACAGCGACAGCGGCTTCAACCTGCTGCTGGCGCTGTTCGACAGCACCATCACCTACCGCGCGCTATACCAGAAGCGGCTGGAAGTTCCGCCCCTGCTCGACCTGCTCATGCTCGACCGCGAAAACCCCCGCGCCCTGGGCTGGGTGGCGCAGACCCTGCGCGCCCGCATGGCCAGACTGCCCGGCGAGGCCGCCGACAAAGAAGCCCTGATCGCCCTCGCGCCCGACCCCGATGACTGGCATCTGCCCGAACTCTGCACCCACACGCAAGAATTGCATTACATGGGGCTGGATCTCGCCCTGACGCAGAGCATGGATCTCGCCTGGCGCCTGTCGGACGAGATCAGCCGCCGCTATTTCGCCCACGCCAGCCTGCCTGACCGCACGCTGGGCGGGTATTGAAAGCCGCACGCATGACCCAAGTCGCTTCTACCGCGCAGGCTGACGCCGTGCTCTACCGCGTGGTGCACGAAACCGCCTACGCCTACGCCACCCCGGTCGAGCTGGCCCACCATCTGGCGCACCTCTGCCCGCTCGATCACGCCGCGCAGAAACGCATCGACTACGTCTGCGACATTCACCCCGAGCCCGAACATCGGCACAGCGATGTCGATGTGTTCGGCAACCAGCGTGAGTTCTTCGCCTACTACAGCCCGCATGACACGCTGACCGTGCGCGCCGTCAGCCTGGTGCAAGTGCGCGCGCCCGAGGCGCCCGACTGGGACGCCAGTCCGCCGTGGGAACAGGTGCGCGAACAACTGCTCTACCGCGTCGGCAAGCCCTATGTCGCCGAGGCCGAGTTCACCTTCGGCACCCATTTCGCCCCCCTGTTTGCCGCCGCAGCCGCCTACGCCGCCCCCAGCTTTGCGCCCGAGCAACCGTTGCTCGGCGGCGCCCTCGACCTGATGCAGCGCATCCACGCCAACTTCACCTACAACCCCGAGAGCACCGAAGTGCAGACCCGCGCCCCGCAGGCGCTCGAACTGCGCGCCGGCGTCTGCCAAGACTATGCGCACGTCATGATTTCCGCCTTGCGCAGCCTCGGGCTGGCCGCGCGCTACATCAGCGGCTACCTGCGCTCGCATCCCAAGCCCGGCGAAGAACAACTCGTCGGCGCCGATGCCTCGCACGCCTGGGTGGCCGTGTGGTGCCCGGTCAACGGCTGGGTGGAGTTCGACCCCACCAACAACCGCCAGCCCGCCGCCGACTATGTCCGCATCGCCCTGGGCCGCGACTTCGCCGACGTCTCTCCCCTGCGTGGCGTCATCCGCGGCGGCGGCGATCACACCCTTAAAGTCGGGGTGCGCGTCAGCCCGGCAGACCCGCGCTGACCTTGCCCCGCCTTATGCGCGCAGCCGATTGAGCGACTGCAGCTCGTAGATCAACCTCGTGCGCACGCCATTGATCGACAGCGTGTCCTCGATGCCCTTGACCGCGCGCCCTGCTGCCGGCGCGTACCAGTAGTGCGTCATCACCGTGGCCTGCGCGGCGGTGTAGTGCCCTTGCAGGCGAATGGCGTGAAAAGTGCCCGCGGGCACGGTGATGGTCTGCTCGGCCTCCACGCTCACACTCACGCCCAGCCGGGTGTGCAGTTCCCAATCGGGCTGGCTCTGGGTGATGGTGTCTTTCCAGTTCTTGCCCACGCTCAGCGGAAAGTCGAACTGCGGAAACGCCGGGCTGTACTTAATCGCCTCGCCCGGCACGATTTCGCGTGAGAGCAGATCGAACTGCTTGGAATAGATGTTTTTCAGCACCGGCGCGTCGGCCTTATTGGTGCGCTGCACTTCGACATGCACCTCGCCATTCGGCCCGATCTGCGTGACGTGATTGGCCAGCACCAGACCGGCGTCACCACGCTCGATTTCTTCCTGCGTGCGGGTGACGAACACCCAGCGGTCTCCAACGCGGATATCGGGCAACTGCATCTCATGTCTCCTCTAGGGCTCGAACGGTGTTGCGATTTTGCCCGCACGCCCGGCAAGACGCTGCGCGCGGCGCAATGCCCGTCAAGGCATAGGTGAATCAGTCCGCGTCGGCATAGAACCCGGCACGGCGGCGCGCGCGCGGGGCTTCGTCTTTCACCGCCGATTGAATGGCGGCGATGTGCTCGGGCGTGGTGCCACAGCAGCCGCCGACGATATTCACCAGCCCCTCGGCGGCAAACTCGTGCAGCAGCCGCGAGGTCACTTCGGGCGTTTCATCGAAGCCGGTGTCGCTCATCGGATTGGGCAGGCCGGCATTGGGGTAGCAGGAGATGAAGGTATCAGGCGCGGCCTTGGCGAGTTCCTGCAGATAGGGCCGCATGAGGGCGGCGCCCAGTGCGCAGTTCAGCCCTATGGCCAGCGGCTGGGCGTGGCGCACGCTGGCCCAGAATGCGGTCACGGTCTGGCCGGACAGCACGCGCCCGGAGGCGTCGGTCACGGTGCCGCTGATGATGATGGGCAGACGCTCGCCGGTCTGCTCGAAGACTTCGTCAACGGCGAACAGCGCGGCCTTGGCGTTGAGGGTGTCGAAAATGGTTTCCACCAAAATGACGTCGGCGCCGCCGCGCATCAGCGCGCGGGTCTGCTGGGCATAGGCAGCGCGCAGGGTCTCGAAATCGACATTGCGCGCACCGGGATCGTTGACATCGGGGCTGATGCTCGCGGTCTTGGGCGTGGGGCCCAGAGCGCCCGCGACGAAACGCGGCTTGTCCGGGGTGCCGAACTTGTCGCAGGCCGCGCGCGCCAGCCGGGCCGAGGCTTCGTTCATCTCGTCCACCAGTTCGGCCATGCCGTAATCGTCCTGCGCCACCGTGGTCGCACCAAACGTATTGGTCTCGACCAGATCGGCGCCCGCGGCCAGATAGCCCTCGTGAATGTCGCGGATGATCTGCGGCTGCGTCAGGCTGAGCAGTTCGTTATTGCCCTTCACATCGCGCGGCCAGTCTTTGAAGCGCTCGCCACGATACTGCGCTTCGCTGAGTTTGAAGCGCTGGATCATGGTGCCCATGGCGCCATCGAGGATGACGATGCGTTGCTTGAGCAGAGCAGGCAGTTGGGCGGCGCGGGTGTAGGGCTTGGGGGCGGGTGGGTGGACGGTCTGCATCCTTGCATGGTAAAGGCTTGCAGGGTGGGTGCCTGTGGCCTGGTCTGCGCGGTGCGAAGCCTGTCTGACGGCGCCGCTGCGGGTGCTGCTGCGCCGAATCAGATTTCAGCCGCAATGTATTGCGCAAACGCAAAATCGCCAGCGACGGCGCTTGTTTGCGTAAGATGCAAAGCAGACACTCCACCGCCATGCGCTTTCTGCCGCGTCTGTTTTCCACTCTGCGCCGCGCCTCCCATCTGATCTGGGTGGTGCTCGCGGCGCTCATGCTGCAGCCGCTGGCGTTGGCGCGGCAGCCGACTGCCGTTTGGATCTCGCTGCCGTATTGCGCGAGCGCAGCCGCCGACCACGATGCGTCGGCGCGCAGCGCACAGCCCGCGCGCCACAGCCCGTCGCAGCCGCACGCGCACAGCCTGCTGGTCCTGCTCAACCCGGCAGCGGCGGTCACGGCGTCCGCCCAGGCTGCGTTGCCCGCGCCCGACACATCGGCCCTGCCCAGCAAAGCAGGTGTGGTCGCACAATGCCCTGCCTACCGGGCCGCGCCGTATGCGGCAGCGCCGCCCCACTCCCCGCAACAGCCCCGCGCTCCACCCCGGTTCTCCTGACCCGCTTTCCAAGTCGCGCCGCGCGTTTCGCCACACGCGGCGCTCGGCACGCACGCCCGCCCCTGCGGGCCTACAGGAGTCTCCGATGCTTTGCGTACATTCCCCACGGGCAAGACGCTTGCCCGCCCCCCAGTCGCGTGCCCTGCGCGCAGCCAGCCTGGCCTGCAGCGCCATGGCGCTGGCTTTTCCCTTGTCTGCGCACGCCTGCGCCACCTGCGGCTGCAGTCTGAGTACCGACGCCGCCATGGGTTATTCCGCCGCCTCGGGTTGGCGGGTCAATCTGCAGACCGACTACATCAACCAGAGCCAGCTCCGCACGGGTACGCACAGCGTGTCGGCGGCGAGCGTGGCCACGCTCAACCCCGCCGCGGGGCAGGAAGTCGAGCACGACACCATCAACCGCTACACCACCCTGGGGCTGACGTACAGCCCGAATGCCGACTGGTCGGTCAACCTGCAGATTCCCTACATCGACCGCAGCCACAGCACCTATGGCGCAGCCACGCCGGATCAGCTCACGGCAGACAACCTCAGCGGCGCCACGCTGCGCGGCCTGGGCGACGTCAAACTCATCGGCAGCTACCAGGGCCTGCTGCCCACGCACAACGTCGGGCTGCAGCTCGGCCTGAAGTTACCGACCGGCCGCTACGGCGGGCCGAACGCCGACGGCACGGGTACGGTGGGCCGCAACCCGGTTGCTTTTTCCAGCGGGCCGAGTGCCGGGCAATTGGTGGATACCAGTCTGCAGCCCGGCACGGGCAGCACCGATCTGATCGTCGGCGCCTACGCCTATCAGGCCATCAGCCAAGACTTCGACGCCTTCGTCAGCGGCCAATTTCAGGCGGCGGTGGCGCACAAACTCGACACCCCGGGCGAGGACTACCGCCCGGGCAACCTCGCCAGCCTGAGCTTTGGCCTGCGCGATGAGGCGCGCCCCGATTTTGTGCCGCAAGTGCAGGTGAATATCACGCACAAAAGCCACGACCAGGGCGCGCTGGCCGACACCGCAGATACTGCGGGCACCGTGGCCTACCTCAGCCCCGGCCTATCGGCGACACTGGTCAAGGGCTGGCAAGCCTACGGCTTTGTGCAACTGCCGGTATACAGCCGCCTCGACGGCTATCAGCTCTTCCCGCACTGGACGGCCAGCCTGGGAATCAGTACCGCGTTTTAATCTCTGCTTATCTCTGCTTTCTTTCACTCGCAAACGGAGTTCACCATGCGTTCTAACGCTTTTTTCTCTCGCACCGCCCGGCGCGGCTTGGCCGCGGGCGCGCTCAGCCTGGGGCTGCTCGGCTCGGCCTTCGCCGCGGGCATCCAAGTGACCGATGCCTGGATCCGCTGGCTTCCGGCCAACCTGCCCGCAGGCGGCTATGCCAAGGTCACCAACGATACCGACAAGGAGATCAAGCTCGTCGGCGCCTCCAGCCCGAAATACGGCATGGTCATGCTGCACCAGACGGTCAACAAGAACGGCATGTCGAATATGGTGCACGTCGATGCCATCGCCATCGCCCCGCACAAAAGCATGGCGTTCACCCCGGGCGACTATCACATCATGCTGATGCAGCCCAAGCCGGGGATCGAGCCGGGGCAGAAGGTGCCGGTCACGCTCAAGTTCTCGGACGGCCAGACGGTCACCGCCGAATTCGAGGTGCGCAAGCCCACCGCCTCGGGCCCGGGGGACATGAAGGGCATGGACATGGATCACATGCACGGCATGCAGCACTGAGCCGTCAGACGATGACCGCATGGTCCCGGCGCGCCCTGCTGCAACGCGGCGCCTACCTTGGCCTGAGCCTGCTCGGCATGGGCTCGCGGACGGCCCGGGCGGCTGGCCTGCACGTCGGCCAGCCCGCACCGGTCGCGGTGCTGCAGACCCTGGACGGGCAGACGATCTCTACCGCGGCGCTGCGCGGCGAGGTCGTCATCCTCACTTTCTGGGCGACCTGGTGCGACCCCTGCCGAGCAGAGCTGCCCGTGCTGTCGCGCTATGCCGCAGACCACGCCGCGCAGGGCTTGCGGGTGCTGGGCTTCTGCCTGGACGGGCCCGAGCGGCTGGCGCAGGTGCGCGCCGTCGCTGCCACGCTGTCTTTCCCCGTCGGCTTGCTGCCCAGCCCGT
Organism: Thiomonas sp. OC7; assembly: GCF_900634595.1. Lineage (NCBI taxonomy): Bacteria > Pseudomonadati > Pseudomonadota > Betaproteobacteria > Burkholderiales > Thiomonas > Thiomonas sp. OC7. The sequence continues at coordinate 1,903,114 of NZ_LR131953.1, forward strand.
GGATGCCCGGCTACGGCCGCATTTGGCGGATTCCCGTGAGCTTTGTCATCGACCGCGACGGCCGTCTGGCCGATAACGGCTGGAACGATCCGCACCCGGCGTGGACGCAAGAGCGGCTGCAGCAAGTCGTCGGTCCGCTGCTGGTTTGAGTGTCCCTAGATTTGCCGCGCGGAGACAGCCTGGCTCAGATCTCGACCTGCGTGCCCAGCTCCACCACACGGTTGGGCGGAATGCGGAAGTAGTCCGACGCATCCTGCGCGTTGCGGCTCATCCATGAGAACAGCACTTCGCGCCACAACGCCATGCCGGGCAGCTTGGACGGGATGATGGTCTGCCGCGCCAGGAAGAAGGAGGTTTCCATCAACTGGAATTCCAGGCCGTAGAGCCGTTCGCATTCCTTGAGCAGGCGCTGAATGTCGGGCTCGTCCTGGAAGCCCAGCTCGACGTGCAGCAGGTAGATGCCCTCGTCCATTGGCGTGAGCTTGAGCCCCTGTTCGGCGCTCACATGCGGCACATCCATGGTCTGCGCCGAAAGAAAAATCACCCGCTCGTGCAGCACCTTGTTGTGCTTGAGGTTGTGCAGCAGCGCGTGCGGCACGGTGGTCGCGCTGGGGGTGAGGTAGATGGCCGTGCCTTCCACCCGGGTGGGCGGATAGGTGGACAGGCTGGCGACGAAATCTTGCAGGTTCAGCGCGTGCTCTTCGAGCTGGCGACGCAGCAGAGTGCGGCCGCGCTTCCAGGTGGCCAGCAGGGTGTAGACCACGGCGCCGAACAGCAGCGGGAACCATCCACCGTGATCGATCTTCAGCGCGTTGGACGACAGAAAGGCCAGATCGATCAGCGCGAACAGCCCGAACACCGCATTGGCCCGCGCGGCGCTCCAACCCCAGCGGTGCTGCGCGATCATCCAGCAGAACGCGGTGGTGACGATCATGGTGATGTTCACCGCGATACCGTAGGCCGCCGCGAGGTTTTCCGCCGTTTTGAAACTCAGCACCAGCAGGATGACAAAGATGAGCAACAGCCAGTTGATGAAGGGCACGTAGATCTGACCCTGATTGCTCTCATTGGTGAACAACACCCGCATGCGCGGCAGATACCCCAGCTTGATCGCCTGCGTGGTGATGGAGTAAGCGCCGGTGATGACCGCCTGCGAGGCGATGATGGTGGCGGCAGTCGCCAATGCCAACAAGGGCCACAGCGCCCAGGACGGCGCCAGATAGAAAAAGGGATTCTTGGTGGCTTCAGGGTGCGCCAGCACCAACGCGCCCTGGCCGAAGTAGTTAAGCACCAGCCCGGGCATCACCAGACTGATCCAAGCGAGCTGAATCGGCTTGCGGCCGAAATGCCCCATGTCGGCATACAGCGCCTCACCGCCGGTGAGCACCAGAAACACCGCGCCCAGCAAAATGAGCGCCACACCGGGTTCGCGCACGAACAGCTCCGCACCGTAATACGGGTTGATCGCCAGCAGCACCGCGGGGTTTTGCACGATCTGCGCCAGTCCTAGCACGCCAATGGCGGTGAACCACAACAGCATGATGGGGCCGAAAAAGCGCCCGACCAGCGCGGTGCCGTGCTTTTGCACCACGAACAGCCCCACCAGAATGCCCGCGGTGATGGGCACGATCCAGTCATTGAAAATCGGCGTGGCCACACTTAGGCCCTCCATCGCCGAGAGCACCGAAATCGCCGGGGTGATGACGCTGTCGCCATAAAACATCGACGCACCCACCAGCCCGAGGGTGATGGCAACCGTCCGCCCGCGCGTGCCTTTGGCATAGCGGCGCATGACCAGCGCCATCAACGCCAGAATGCCGCCCTCGCCATCGTTGTCGGCGCGAAGCACCAGCAGCACATACTTCACCAGCACGATCAGGGTGAGCGCCCAGAAGATCAGCGACAGCACGCCCAGAATGTTGTCCGGGCTATAGGGCACGCCGTGATCGGGGCTGAAAGCCGTCTGGAAGGCGTATAGCGGGCTGGTGCCGATGTCGCCGTACACCACGCCCAGGGCGCCGAGGCTGAGGGCCGCCATACCAGATTTGTGTTCGGTCGCGGAATGCGTTTCTGTCTGCATGGGAATTGCGCGAGGCCAGGCCCGCGACGCCGGAAGATGCGCGTCGCAGGATAGTTCATTCCTCCCTTGTTTCCACGCGCGGCGCCCCAGCCTGGCCTGCAACTGTTGGTTTTGCGTCGCAGCAATTGTGCCGCTGCCTCGCCAACCGTTGCGTCAGATCAAAACCTTCCTACTGGCTTTGCGCAAACATTCAATCATTATGATGAATCAATCTCTCGACTTCCAGCCCGAGCTGCTGCAGCGTTTCGACATCTCCGGCCCGCGTTACACCTCCTACCCTACCGCCGACCGCATGCACTCCGGTTTCGGCGCGCGCGACTACGCCGAGGAATTGCGACGCCGCGCCCAGCGTCCCGACGAGCCGGTGTCGCTGTATTTCCATGTGCCGTTCTGTGAGACCCTGTGCTACTACTGCGGCTGCAACAAGATTCCCACCAAGAATCACGGCCGCTCCGCGCCCTATCTCGACAGCGTGGAACAGGAGTTGAGGCTGATCGCCGGCCTCTTGCAGGCCCGTCTGCCCGTCACCCAACTGCACTGGGGCGGCGGCACGCCCACCTTTCTGAATGACGAGGAAGCCGCGCGGCTGATGGCCATGACGCGCGAACATTTCGACCTGCAGCCCGGCGGCGAATTCTCCATCGAGATCGACCCGCGCAAGGTGAATGAGGCGCGCGTGGCGCATCTCGCCCGGCTCGGCTTCAACCGCATGAGCGTGGGCGTGCAGGATTTCGCACCGGAGGTACAGCAGGCGGTCAATCGCATCCAGAGCGTGGAAGAAACCCGGCTGGTGATCGACGCTGCCCGCGCCAACGGTTTTGGCTCCATCAGCCTCGACCTGATCTACGGCCTGCCCTTGCAGAACCTCGATTCGTTCGCCCGCACCCTCGATCAGGTGATCGAGATCTCGCCCGACCGGCTCTCGCTCTACAGCTACGCGCATCTGCCGCACATTTTCAAGCCGCAGCGCCGCATCAACGCCGAAGACCTGCCTACGGCCGAGGTCAAGCTCGGCCTGCTGGGTCTGGCCATCCGTCGGCTGGAAGAAGCGGGTTATGTCTACATCGGCATGGATCACTTCGCCAAGCCGGGCGACGAGCTCGCCCGCGCCCAGCGCGAGGGCAAGCTGCACCGCAATTTCCAGGGCTACTCCACGCAGGCCGAACTCGATCTGCTGGCCTTTGGCGTGTCCAGCATTTCCAACGTCGGCAATTGCTATGCGCAGAACGCCAAGACCATCGATGAATACACCGAGATGCTGGCTTTCGGCAAGCTGCCCACGGCGCGCGGGGTGCATCTCACCCCCGAAGACCACCTGCGACGCACCGCCATTCAGCGGCTGATGTGCGATTTCCAGCTCGATCTGGCCGCGCTGGCCGACGAATTCAAAGTGGACGCCGCCGCCACCTTTGCCCTCGACCTGCAGCGCCTCAAGCCGCTGGAAGATGCCGGGTTGGTCGTGCGCGAAGGCCCGCAAGGTCTGCGCGTCCAGGTCACGCCGCAAGGCCGCCTGCTGGTGCGCATCGTCGCCATGCAGTTCGATGGCTATTTGCATCAGCCGCGCGAGCAATTGTTGCAGCCCCGCTATTCGCGGGTGATCTAAACCCTGGCCTTCACGCGGCGACGAGGTGAGCGCGAGGGCGTCGATAATGGAGCCCGCGCACTCTCAAGGTAACGCCGGGCCGCCCCAAGTTTCCTTGACCCCCGCGGGGGGCAGGCCGGCGAGCCGACCCTGGAGGCACTCACAACTCCAAATCCATGAATCTGGTCAAGCCCTTGATCGCCCTGCTGGCGATCGTCAATCCGCTGGGCATCATTCCCTTTTTCATTCTGTTCACCGAGAGTTTCTCGCGGGAGCAGAAGAAGCGGACCATCCTCGTCGCTTCGATCTCGGCGTTTCTGGTCATCGCCGTCAGCACACTGATCGGCGCTGACCTGCTGCATTTTTTCGGCATTTCCATCGCGTCGTTTCAGGTCGGCGGCGGCATGCTGTTGCTCATCAGCGCCATCAGCATGCTCAACGCTAAAACCGGCGCCACCAAATCGACCAGTGACGAGGTAGAAGAAGCCGCCGACCGCGCCAGCGTGGCGGTGGTGCCGCTCACCATCCCCCTGCTCACCGGCCCGGCCACCATCAGTACGGTGATCATCTATGCCAGCAACACGCACCACTGGTGGCAGCACGCGGTGCTGATCGGCTACGGTGTGATCATTGCCGGGGCCGCGGCGCTGTGCTTCATGGCGGCCGAACCGATTGCGCGGTTTCTGGGCAAGACCGGCATCAATGTGATGACCCGCTTGATGGGTCTGATCCTCTCGGCGCTCGCGGTGGAAATGATGAGCGACGGCCTGATCAAGCTGTTTCCTGGCCTCGGACGCTAACCTGCAAACCCCAACTCTCAGGGTTCGCCCCTAGTGCGCGCGGCAGCCAAAATTCGAACAATGTTTTGTATTGCGATTGGGCTCACCCAACGCGCCCCAACAAGAGGGATCGAGGAGACAAACGACCTGCAACCCAGGTTGTTTCACGACAACAGCGCTGCACAAGATGGCAGCGCAGCAGTACCCCGAAGCACCGTGAACACTCGTTCCGGTGCTTTTTTACGCCCCGCTCCCCACGCCCGCTCCCAATATGGAACTGATCTTGCTCGGCATTGCCGCACTCTTTGCCGGGTTTGTCGATGCCATCGTCGGCGGCGGTGGTCTGGTACTCGTACCCGCTCTGTTTGCCGCGTTTCCCAACGCGGCTCCTGCCACGCTGTTTGGCACCAACAAAGGCGGCGCCATCTGGGGCACCTCGGCGTCAATGTGGTCGTATGTGCGCCGGGTTCAGCCCCCTTGGTCCACTGTGGCGCCCGCCACCCTTGCAGCGTTTGTCGGCGCGCTTGGCGGCGCCTGGCTCATCACACAAGTCAAGTCGACTGATTTTCGGCAGGCTCTGCCTTTCATTCTGCTGGCCGTATTGCTCTACACCCTCAAGCGCAAGGATTTGGGACATCACCATGCCCCGCACCTGAGCGGCGGCGCCGAGCGGGCTCTGGCGGTTAGCGGCGGCCTGCTGATCGGTTTTTACGATGGATTTTTCGGGCCGGGCACGGGCAATTTCTTGATTTTCCTGTTTGTCCGTGGCTTTGGTTTTGATTTTCTCCATGCCTCGGCCAGCGCCAAAGTGGTCAACGTGGCCTGCAATCTTGCGGCCCTGCTGGTGTTCGCCAGTAAAGGCCACGTCATGTGGCAGTATGCCGCGCTCATCGCGGTGTGCAATATTGCGGGTAGCCTGCTGGGCACCCGGCTCGCCTTGCGCCGGGGCACGCACTTCGTGCGCGGCGTCTTTCTGCTGGTCGTCGCGGCGCTCATTCTCAAGACCGCGCACGATGCGTTTTTTTGAACAATCAGAAAAAAAGCGCCGCCTGTTGCCAGGGGGCGCTTCATCTGAAACACGGCGTTGAAGCACGGCACATGGCCGCCTGCCTTATTTTTTCATCGGGCAGGTGTTCATGCCGATGATGGAATACAGCGGGCAGAATTTGAACAGGCCCGTGACCAGCGGCACAATGCCGATCCAACCCCAGACGCCGATGGTGCCCATCAGGCTCAAGGCGATCAGAACGATGCCCACAATAATGCGCAGAATGCGATCGATACCGCCGACGTTGAATTTCATGGTCCACTCCTTGAAAAAAGAATATCGCAATTTGACACCGATTCCTGCGGACGCACAGTGACCTCGGTCACACGCGTCTTACCCCGACAGCTCCCCGGCGGCCACTTGGCGCAGCACGGCGGGCTGCAGAATGTCGATCTTCTCGCGCGACAGCCCCACCCACCCGGCGGCTTCGAAGCGCTTGAGCAGGCGCGTAACGATCTCCCGCGCCGTGCCCAGCCGGTCAGCCAGTTGCTGATGAGTGCTCTGCAGACGCGGCCCTTGGCCCAGCAGGGCTTGCGCCAGACGTTGATCCAGGCGATGAAAGGCCAGCGCATCGATCAAGGCAGTCAGGTCGGCCATGCGCGCGGCAAACTGGCCGAGAACGAACCGGCGAAAGGCCGGAGCGCATTGCAGCCAATGCTCGAACAATTCAGGACGGATCATCCACAGCGCCCCCTCGGTCTGCATTTCCGCAAAGGCCGTGAGCACCTCACCCGAAAACAGGCTGGCCGACGACACCAGGCAGATTTCACCCGGCGTCAGGCGATACATCTCCAACTGCCGCCCGGAGGGCGCCATGCGAAACACGCGTGCCTCGCCAGACAACACCAGCGGGAACCCGCCGCAGTTCGCGCCGGGCGCGAAAAGCTGCGTTCCGCGCGGCACCTGCATCACGGTTGCCCCGCCAGCCCATTCCGCCTCCAGCTCAGCGGCGGGCACAGAGGTCATCGAGGGATAAAGCTCTTGCAGTTCGCGCAGGGTTTGCATGGAATTGAGTCGAAAGATCAAAATAATGCGGTTCGTGGATATGTTTCACGTGAAACAAAGCCCGACCAAGCTGCCGCACCGGGTAAACCCGCATAAAATGATCGGGTTGAGGAGACACACAGTGGATTATCCGCGTAACTTTGATGTCGTTGTCATCGGGGGTGGGCATGCCGGCACCGAGGCGGCTCTGGCCGCTGCGCGCATGGGCTGCGCCACCTTGTTGCTGACGCACAATATCGAAACCTTGGGCCAGATGTCGTGCAATCCGTCGATAGGTGGCATCGGCAAAGGACACCTCGTCAAAGAGGTGGACGCGCTGGGTGGCGCGATGGCCGAGGCGACTGACGAAGCAGGCATCCAGTTCCGCATTCTCAACGCCAGCAAAGGCCCCGCGGTGCGCGCTACCCGGGCGCAGGCCGACCGTCAGCTCTACAAGCGCGCCATACGCGGACGGCTGGAAGACCAGCCCAATCTGTGGCTGTTCCAGCAGGCGGCCGATGATTTGCTGGTGGAATCGACCGGCCAAGGCGAGCGGGTTACAGCCGTGGTCACACAGACGGGCATCCGCTTTCGCACCCGCACCGTGGTGCTGACCGCTGGGACGTTTCTGGACGGGAAAATTCACATCGGACTCGACCAATACGCCGCCGGGCGCGCGGGCGATCCGCCCTCGCTGCGTTTGTCCGCCCGGCTGAAGGCGCTCGCACTGCCGCAGGGGCGGCTCAAGACCGGCACGCCAGCGCGCATCGACGGCCGCACCATCGACTTTTCCAAGCTCATCGAGCAGCCGGGCGACCTCAACCCGATGCCGGTTTTCAGTTTTCTCGGCTCTGCCGATCAACATCCTGCGCAGGTCGCCTGCTGGATCACCCATACCACCGAACAGACGCACGACATCATTCGCGCCGGGCTCGATCGCAGCCCGATGTTCACCGGAGTGATCGAAGGCGTGGGCCCGCGCTATTGCCCGAGCATCGAAGACAAGATTCATCGCTTCGCCGACAAGTCCTCACACCAGATTTTTCTCGAACCCGAGGGGCTGCAGACCAACGAGTTTTACCCCAATGGCATCTCCACCAGCCTGCCCTTCGATGTGCAGATTGCCATGGTGCACTCGATTCCGGGGCTGGAAAATGCCCATCTGCTGCGTCCCGGCTATGCCATCGAGTACGACTATTTCAACCCGATGGCGCTAAAAACCTCGCTGGAAACCAAGTCCATCGATGGACTGTTCTTCGCCGGGCAGATCAACGGCACCACCGGCTACGAGGAGGCCGCTGCGCAAGGGCTACTGGCGGGCATCAACGCCGCGTTGCAGGTACAGGGCCGTGATCCTTGGTGTCCGCGGCGCGATCAGGCTTATCTCGGCGTGCTGGTTGATGACCTGGTGACCAAAGGGGTGAGCGAGCCCTACCGCATGTTCACCAGCCGCGCCGAGTACCGGCTCAGTCTGCGCGAAGACAACGCCGATCTGCGCCTAACCGAGATCGGCCGCGAACTCGGCGTGGTGAACGACGCCCGCTGGGATGCGTTCTGCCGCAAACGTGACGCCATCGAGCGCGAGATTCAAAGGCTGCGCACCACCTGGGTCACGCCGCAAAGCCTTCCGCCCGAACAGGCTGAAGCGCTGCTGGGCAAATCCATCGAACGCGAATACAACCTTGCCGACTTGCTGCGTCGCCCCGAACTGCGTTACGACACCCTGGCCGCGTTCCCGCACCCCGCTTTCGCCCCGGAATTTCCGCTGGGCGAGACCGAGCGCGAGCAGGTTGAGATACACCTGAAATACGCCGGCTACATCGAACGCCAGCAAGACGAAGTCGAGCGCGCTGCGCAGCAGGAATCGTTGCGCCTGCCGGCCGATCTCGACTACCGCGAAGTGTCGGGACTGTCGATCGAAGTGCAGCAAAAGCTCAATCAAGCCCGCCCAGAGACGCTTGGCCTGGCCTCGCGCCTGTCGGGCATGACCCCCGCAGCCGTTTCCTTGCTGTTGATTCATTTGCGCAAAGGCGTCCTCAAACAGGCGCTCAAGCTGGAAAAGGATGCCCTCGCGTGAGTGCGATTACCCCCCGCACCGCTGGCGGCTTTTCCCTCGAAGATTTTTTGCACCAAACCCTGTCCGCGCTCCAACTCGACTTTACCGCGCGCCAGCGCCAGCAATTGCTCGACTACACCGCCTTGCTGCAACGCTGGAACCGGGTGTTCAACCTCACCGCAGTGCGCGATCTGGAAGGCATCGCCCAGCTGCATCTGGCCGATTGCCTGGCCGCACTACCCGCTCTGCAGCGCCTAGGCCCCCAGCGCCTGTTGGACGTCGGCTCGGGCGGTGGCCTGCCCGGCATCGTCTTTGCCATCGGCCTGCCTGAGGCGGAAGTTCATCTGATCGATACGGTGCAGAAGAAATGCGCCTTTCTGCAGCAGACCTGCGGCAGTCTGCAACTCAGGCAGGTCAACGTCCATCATGCGCGCGTCGAGGCTCTGGCCGATGCACGCGGTTTTGATTGCATTACCAGCCGCGCCTTCAGCGATCTGCCTTTGCTGATTCAGAGCACCCGACACCTGCTTGCCGACGGCGGCCAGTGGTGCGCCATGAAGGGCCAAGCGCCTCAAGATGAAATCATGGCATTGCCCGCGGATGTGGCCGCGCAGGTAGAACCCCTGCAGGTGCCTGGGCTCGATGCCCAGCGTTGCCTGGTGTGGCTGCGGCTGACGTCTGCTGACCGCTGATTTCGCGGCCGAGCCATCGGCTCCGGCACAATACAGCCTCGGTTGAGCCAGAAGTCTGTTGGGCTCCTCACTCAGCACCGTTTCACGTGAAACATCGGTTTTCTGGAGAATCCGGCTTGGCGCAGATTTTTTGCATCGCAAACCAAAAGGGTGGCGTCGGCAAGACCACCACCAGTGTCAATCTGGCGGCCGCCCTGGCGAACATCGGCCAGCGCGTTTTGCTGGTCGATATGGACCCGCAGGGCAATGCCACCATGGGTTCCGGTGTGGACAAACACGCCCTTGAGGCCTCGGTTTACGAAGTTTTGATCGGGCAGGCCGAGCTTGCCCAGGCCCGGCAACGCAGCGCCAAAGCCGGGTATGACCTCATCGGCGCCAATCGCGAACTGGCCGGCGCCGAAGTTGAGCTGGTCAGCCTGCCGCAGCGAGAGCGCCGACTCAAGACCGCGCTTGCCACCGTCGATGCCGACTACGACTTCATCCTGATTGACAGCCCGCCCGCCCTGGGCCTGCTCACACTCAACGGCCTTTGCGCCGCGCACGGCGTCATTGTTCCGATGCAATGCGAGTACTTCGCCCTCGAAGGGCTGTCCGATCTGGTCAACACCATCAAACAGGTGCACGCCAACCTCAACCGCGATCTGCGCATCATCGGCCTGCTACGGGTGATGTTCGACCCGCGCATCACCTTGCAGCAGCAGGTCAGCGAACAAATCAAAAACCATTTTGGCGACAAAGTGTTCAACACCGTCATTCCCCGCAACGTGCGCCTGGCCGAAGCGCCAAGTTACGGCCTGCCTGGCGTGGTGTTCGACCCAAGCAGCCGCGGCGCCAAAGCCTTCACCGAGTTCGCCCAGGAAATGGTTGACCGCCTGGCCGTGGCCGCATGACCCGCATTCTGCTGCTCCCCGGCTGGCAAGGCTCGAGCGACGGGCACTGGCAGCGTCGATGGGAAAGGCTTTACGGCGACACCGTGGTGGAACAGGCCGACTGGGACTTTCCGCGCCGCGGCGACTGGATCGCACGGCTGGAAGACGTCATCCTCGCCCAGCCCGGCCCGGTCGCGCTCGTCGGCCATAGCCTGGGCTGCCATCTGATCGACGCCTGGTCGGCCAGCACGCGCCATGCCGACCGCGTCGTCTGCGCGCTGCTGGTCGCGCCGCCCGATATGGAGAGCAATGAACTGCCCGCCGCCTTGCTCCCCTGGCGACATCCCTTGAGCCAAGCGCCGCTGCCCTTCCCTGCCATGCTCGCCGCCAGTACCGACGACCCCTATTGCCGCTGGCAGGTCGCACAACAGCTCGCCCAGCGCTGGGGGGCCCGCTGCGCCAACCTCGGCGCCTGCGGGCACGTCAATACCGCGTCCGGCCTGGGCGATTGGCCCCAAGGCCGTCAACTGCTGGACGCGATACTGCCGCCCGCCCAGCACCCTACCGACCTTTTTTCTGCTTGATCACCCAGCTTGATCCGTCTCACGCTCATGGCAACCAAAAAACCCAAAGGACTCGGCCGCGGCCTCGACGTGCTGCTCGGCCCCTCCGTCGAACTCTCGGAAACCGACGCCGCCGCACTACGCGAACTGCGGCTGGACGATCTCGTGCCCGGCCGCTACCAGCCCCGTGCGCAGATGGACGAGGGCGCCCTCTACGAACTGGCGCAGAGTATCAAGGCGCAAGGCGTAATGCAGCCCGTGCTCGTTCGCGCCCTGCCCGATGGCCGCTATGAAATCATCGCCGGCGAGCGCCGCACCCGCGCCGCCCGCCTTGCCGGGCTCGACAGCGTGCCCGCACTGGTGAAAGAGGCCGACGACCGCACCACCCTAGCCATGGCCCTGATCGAAAACCTTCAGCGCGAAGACCTCAATCCGCTGGAAGAAGCCCGCGGCATCGCCCGGCTGATCGAAGAGTTCGGCCACACTCACGAGCAGGCCGGGCAAGCCGTCGGCCGCTCGCGCACCGCCACCAGCAATCTGCTGCGCCTGCTGCAACTGAGCGAGACCGTGCAGACCATGCTGCTGGCGGGCGATCTCGACATGGGTCACGCCCGCGCGCTGCTATCGCTCGACAAGGCGCAGCAGGTTCAGGCCGCACAGCAAATTCTGGCCAAACGCCTGAGCGTGCGCGAAGCCGAGCGACTCGTGGCTCGCACCCAGCAAGCGCAGAACCCGGGCGCCACGCCCAAAAAAGCCAAAGCCGCCAAAGATCAAGACTGGAAGCGGCTGGAAGAAGAACTGTCGGAACGCTTCACCGCCCCGGTTGAAATTCGCAGCAAGGCGGGCCGCAAAGGCCAGCACAGCGGAGAAATCGCGATTCGATTTTCCTCGCTCGACGAGCTCGACGGGCTGCTCGCGCTGCTGCGCGGCGGTGATAGCGCTCAACCGTAATTACTGCAACGCCGACGACGCCGTCGCAAAGCGGCAGGCCGAATGCGCATCGGCCCGCTCCACCTCGCAGCCCAGCGTCAGCCAGTACGCTGCCAGACGGCGGCAGACGATGCTGAGTTCGGCGCTGAGTTGAGGGTGTTGCTGCAAGGTCTGCAGATTACGGCCGATTTTCTGCATGACCGCCAGACTGGGCTTGTCCGCGTAAAACGTCATCAACGCCAGGGTTCCGGCCAACAGCGGCTCGGCGGAGTCGACTCGGGTTTTCTGGGTATTCGGCATAAAAATCGCATGGCTGGCTAATGTGCTGGAGGACTAGTCCACACAAGGCTGGCGAGCAAAGCTGCGAGAAATCAACTACTTGGTCAAAATCAACTTGTCCTGCCGCGTTAAACGCAGTTGGTAAGTCTGCCCCTGATGGCGAATCTGCACCACAGAGCCTTGCCGGAACAGCTCGCGCGAATGCAGGGTCAACCCCGCGCTCGCACCCGGCTCCAGCGCGGAGACTACGTTCGCCGCTCGCGGCAATGGCTTGCACAGCTGCGTATTTCAGCCCATCGTGGACGGCATTTCAGGCTGATCGTGGACGGCATTTCAGCGGGATCGTGGACGGCGTTTCAGCCTGATCGTGGACGCTGTTTCAGCGTCATCGTGGACGATTGGGGGTGGCGGCAAGTGATTTCCTAGGCGGTCTAGGCTGGTCGATTTTTTGATCGAAGCCGATGCCCACAACCAGAATCACGATGCGCCAGATCCGAGAAGCATTGCGCCTGCACCTGCAGGTTGGGTTGACCTATAGCGAAGTGGCCCGCGCGCTCAAGCTGTCCAAGAGCGCGGTGGGCAAGTACGTGTCGCAGGCCCGCGTGGCCGGGGTGGACTGGGCGGTGGCCCAGACGCTGACCGACGTTGAGCTGGAGGGGCGGCTGTACCGCCCGCCGGTGCCGCGCGCCAGCGATCATCTCGCCCCCGATTTTGCCGCCATTCACCAGGAACTCAAGCGTCCCGGCGTGACGCTGATGCTGCTGTGGGAGGAGTACGCGCAGGGCAACGCGCTGGCCTACAAGTACACCAGTTTCTGCGTCAAGTACCGCGCCTGGGCGCAGACCCTCAAGCGCTCCATGCGCCAGGTGCATGGGGCCGGCGAGAAGCTGTTTGTCGATTACGCCGGGCAGACGGTGCCGATCACCGACGTGGCCACCGGCGAGATCAGCGCTGCACAGATCTTCGTGGCCACGCTGGGGGCGTCGAGCTACACCTACGCCTGCGCCACGCCTCGGCAGACCACCGCCGACTGGATCGGCGCGCAAGTCCAGGCGCTGGAGTTCTTCGGCGGCGTACCGCGGCTGATCGTGCCCGACCAGGCGCGCGCCCTGATCAAACACCCCGACCACTACGACCCGCTGCCCAACCGCACGTATGAGGAATTTGCCAACCATTACGGCTGCGCGCTGCTGGCCGCACGCCCGGCGCACCCGAGAGACAAGCCCAAGGTCGAGGGCGCGGTGCTGCTGATCGAAAGGTGGATCCTGGCGCGGCTGCGCAACCGTCGCTTCTTCAGCCTGATCGAGCTCAACGCGGCGATCGCCGCGCTCATTGCCGATCTGAACCTGCGCCCGTTCCAGAAGCTGCCCGGCTGCCGCCGCGACGCCTTCCTGGCCCTCGACGCCCCGGCGCTCTCGCCCCTGCCAGCCACGCGCTACGTGGTTGGCAACTGGAAGCAGGCCAAGGTCAACGTCGACTATCACGTCGAGTTCGAGGGGCACTACTACAGCGTGCCGCACCGCCTGGTGGGCAGTTCGGTGGAGATGCGCGCGGGCGCCGGGCTGCTGGAGATCTTCTGCGCCAACCAGCGCGTGGCCTGTCATGCGCTGAACGCCCGGCGCGGCCAGCACTCCACCACGCCCGAGCATATGCCAGCCTCGCACCGTGCGCACCTGGAGTGGACCCCGGCCAAGCTCATCAAGTGGGGCCAGAGCATCGGGGTGGCCGCCGCGGGCGTCGTGACCTGGCAACTGGAGAACCGCCCGCATCCCGAGCAGGGCTACCGCGCCTGCCTGGGCCTCAAGCGCCTGGCGCGTGAGTACACGCCCCAGCGCCTGGAAGCGGCCTGCGCCAGGGCGCTGGCGATCCGCTCGCCCACTTACCGCAGCGTGGCCTCAATCCTCAAGAGCGGGCTTGATCGCCAGCACGCCTCAATCCCCACGGCGGCGTCCACCGCCTTGCCCGAGCACGAGAACGTGCGCGGTGCCGATTACTACCACTGACGGAGAACAACGATGCTCAATGAACACACCCTCGACCAACTGCGCGCGCTGCGCCTGGACGGCATGGTCCACGCCCTGACGGAGCAGGCCAGCAGCACGGCGGCAGCCGCCCTGGCTTTCGACGAGCGGCTCACGCTGCTGGTGCAAAGCGAGATCGCCTGGCGTGACGGCCGCCGCCTGCAGCGCCTGCTCAAGGCGGCCAGGCTCAAGGTTTCTGCTGCCTGCGTGGAGGACATCAACTGGCGTGCCAGCCGCGGCCTGGACCGTCATCTCATCGCCAACCTGGCCGGTGGCGACTGGCTACGCCATGCACAGAACTTGCTCATCACCGGCGCCACGGGGTGCGGCAAGACGTGGTTGGGTTGCGCCCTGGCGCATCAGGCCGCCCGCGCGGGCTTCTCGGTGCTGTACACCCGCGCAGCACGCCTGTTCGACGAGCTGCAGGTCGCCCACGGCGACGGCAGCTATGCCAAACGCATGACCCAACTGGCCAGGCTTGACTTGCTGCTGATTGACGACTTTGCGATCGCGCCCATGGGCGCGGCCGAGCGCAATGACTTGCTCGAACTGCTCGACGACCGCGTCGGCAGCCGCTCCACGCTGATCACCAGTCAGCTTCCAGTGAAAGCTTGGCATGCCTACCTCGACGACCCCACGCTGGCTGACGCCATTCTCGACCGCATCGTGCACAGCAGCCACAAAATCGAGCTCAAAGGCCCATCGCTGCGCGAGAAGGATAAAGATCAATGACCCCCCAGAACCTCCGCCACCGCTGCGCCGAACACGCCTTATCCACCGCGGCGGCCGGTCCGTCGCAAGCGCCGTCCGCCGCCGTGGATAAGCCTGCAAAGAATCCCCTCACCAACCGCTTCGCAAGAACCGTTTCAGGCTGATCGTGGACGTTTGAGATACAGTCCAACCCATCGCTTGCGCGCACCCCACGCGCGTCCACGATCGCGCTGAAACGCCGTCCACGATCAGACTGAAACAGGCGTCCACGATCGCTGAAATGCGCACACAGCCCCGGGTTCATCGTGACCACTCCATCGCTGCCCACGTCAGCAGCAGCACCACCAACAGACTGAGCCCAAGTTCTGCATATCCCATGATCGATCTCCCAAGTCAGGTCGGCCCGGAATCAGACCCACCGAGGCGAAACGCTCTGCGCCATCGCCATGGGGGCTATCTTATTGCGAATAATTCTTATTTGTAGGAATGCCCTCATGATTCAGAGGGAATAGCGTGAACAGACCCTAATCGCAATACAGCTCGGTGCGATTACGCCCGCCCTGTTTGGCGCGATACATCGCCTGATCGGCCATCGACAGCACCCGGTCGATGCTCTGCACCGGCGCATCGCATCCCGCGATGCCCAGACTCAGGCTCAAGCGCACCACTCCGGCCGAGGTCTGGAACGGGTGCGCCGCGACGAACTCGCGCACCCGTTCCGCCACCTCCAAGGCCTGCGACGCGCGCGTATGCGCGAGCAGAATGCAGAACTCCTCGCCGCCCATGCGAGCGAACACATCGCCCTCGCGCAAAAGCGACAGCACCACCTGGGCGAACTCCACCAGGATTTCGTCACCCACCGGGTGGCCATAGCGGTCATTGATCTGCTTGAAATGGTCGAGATCGATCAGCATGATGCAAGGCCCTGGCTGCCCTGCGGGCCGCGTCCGCAGGGCGTGCTCGACCATGGCGAAAAATCCGCGTCGGTTCTGCAGCCCGGTCAACGGATCGGTGTGGGCCAGCGCGCGCAATTGCTGTTCAAGGTGCTTCTGCGCTGAAATTTCGACCATGCCCGTGACAATGCAGTCCTCCCCGGCAAAGCGCAGCGGGCGCATAGACAAGAGCGCGTCCACACCCTGCCCTCCAACCGTCTTCAGCCGCACTTCAGCCTGACGCACCGTGCCCTCGGCTTGCAGACGCTCGAGCAACTGCAGGCGCTGCGCCGGATTTTCGTAAAAATCGGTCGTAAACACGTCGCCGTGCGAGAGATCATGCGGGTCGAACAGCACCTTCGCCGCCGCGTTGTAACGCAACACCCGAGAATCGGCCACACGCACCAGCACCAGTGGCATCGGCGAGGCGTCGAACAGGTGTTCGAGGTTTTCCTCGCTTTGCTCGGCGCGCTGGCGCGCCTGCTGGGCCGCTTGCGCCTGCTGTTCGAGTCGGCGTCGGTCTAGCCAGGCCAGCCGCATGCCCCGGCTGAGCGAGACCGCAATCTGCCATCCGGCCACGTTGGCAAAGCCGAACAGCACCAGCGCGATATTGACATATTTGGCGTCAAAATGCAGCGAAGTCCAGACAACGATCGCGAACAATACGGTAAAGACCCCCCCACCCACATCGCCTCGCGCCGCAACACGGGCACATAGGCATAGCCGGCAAAAATCAGCGCCAGTGCGGTGATCGAGTGATAGTCTGCGCTGCCGCCATAGGCCAGCACCACCAGCAGGAACAGCACCATGATGCTCAGCTCGAAGCCGAGCAGCGCCGTCGCCACACGGCGCACATCCGGCACCTCCTTGGCCCGACCCACCCGCGCCAGCCACAGGCCCCAAGCCAGAATGCCAAAGCGCGCGACCAGCAAGCTCCAGTACACCGCCGTTGGACCAAGCACCGAAAGGTCGGTAAAGGTGGCGGAGAGAAAGGCCAAGGCGCCATAAAGCCCGATCTGCCGCACCCGGTGGCCGATCACGCCCCATTCCGCGCGGATGAATATCTCGTCCTGCTGGCGGTCAGAGAAAAGCCCATCCCTCCCGATGTGCCAGGAAGGATCCGCTTCACCGGGGGGCGCAACCGCATGCAAAGAGTCGGACATGGGCAAATTGGCACATCAACAAAACACGCATCGTATTGCCCAGACTACGCTTCGCAAAACTCGCCCTCCAAACGGAAGCGAAATAGTTCACAAAACCGGCCCGAGTTGAAGTCAACCGTCATCAAGCCCCACCTAAGATGCCGCAAACAGCAGAAAATTCGTCTCTGCCGCACCCGACTTCCTCTTTCTGCATGTCAACCACGCTCTTGAGCCATCTCCCAGACGCCGACGCCACGCCACGAGCCTGTGACGAGCGCTGGCCCTTGAGCCAAACCCAGCAGGACATTCTGCTGCGCCAGCAGTTGCTAGGCAGCGCCATCTACAACATCGGCCTGACGGTGACCATCGACGGTGCGCTCGATGTGCTCGTGTTGCAGCGCGCCATTCAGGAAGTCGCCGCCGCCGAACCCATGCTGCGCGCCCGCGTGGTCGAGACCTCTCAAGGAAACGCCGGGCCGCCCCAAGTTTCCTTGACCCCCTCGGGGGGCGGGCTGGGCGCAGCCCGGCCCTGGGGGCACTCAGAAGGCCCGCAGTGGCAAATCGCCTGGGCGCAGTCCTGGCGATTGCCCTACACCGACTTTTTCGCCGAGACCCACAACCCCGACCGCGCCGCCCAGCTCGCCGCGCAGGCCATCGAGGCGATCAAAACCGAACCTACGCCCCCGCAAGGCCCCCTCCTCTGGAAATCCGCCCTGTACCGCACCGCCGCGCAGCGCTACGCCTGGCTGCTGTGCTTCAACCACCTTCTGCTCGATGGCTATGGCGTCATGCGGGTCGGTCAGCGCATCGCTCAACGCTACAACGAGCTGCTGGACAATCCCCTGAGCGCCCCGCCGCAGCCCGGACCCGACTACGCACGGTTCCTCGAAAGAGAGCAGGCCTACCTGCAGTCCGCCCGCTTCGAGCGAGACCATTCCTTCTGGCAGCAACGCATCGCAGGCGCCCAAGCGTTGGCCGCGGTTTCGGCCCCCGACCTTCAAACGCCACCCGAACCGCTGGTGCATCAGTGGCGCGTTAGCCCATCGACCTGGGCGCACTATCTGCAACAGGCGGCCGAACAGGGCCTGACCCCGGCGCAGGGCATCCACTTTTTTCTGGCAACGTACATCGCGCGTGTGACCGGACAGGCCGATGTGCTCATCGGCATGCCGCTGCACAACCGCAAGGACACCCTCGACAAACAGACCGTCGGTCTGTTTGCCAACACCCTGCCCCTGCGACTCAACACCGCCGACGACGACAGCCTGCCCAGCCTCATGCGCGCGCTGGCCGAAGACACCCGGCAGATCCTGCGCCATCAGCAATATCCGCTCGACCGCGCCCTGGCGCGACAGCCGCCCCGGCAGGGCATCGCCGGCATGCACTTCGACCTGATGGTGTCGTTCGAAGACTTCGATCCGCACGCCACGCTGGGAGACGCCCGCCTGTCCTTCGCCCCCTTCAGCGGACAACCCGGGTTTGCGCCGATCGCCGCCTATGTGCGCCAATACGGCGACTCCGAAAATCTGCCCATCGATCTGGTGATCGACCCCCGCGCCCCTGCCGCGCTGCGGCATACCGAATTTCTCAGCGCCCGTCTCGATCAGCACCTGGCCGAACTCATCGCCCATCCGCAAGCCCGTCTGCGCGATCTCGACCTGCTGTGCACCCAGGAGCGCGCCGCACTGGCCGCGCTGAACCACACCGCCCAGCCCCACCCGGCGCCGCAGTGCATGCACCTGCTCGTCGCCGAACAGGCGCGCGCCACGCCGCAGGCCGTTGCGGTGCGCTTCGGCGACACCCAGCTGAGCTACGCCGATCTGGAGCAGGCCGCCAACCGCCTGGCGCACAGCCTGCGCGGCCTGGGGGTGCAACGCGACGTGCTCGTTCCCGTCATCATGGAACGCCGCGTCGAACTCGTCGTGGCCCTGCTCGCCGTGCTCAAGGCCGGCGGCGCCTACGTTCCGCTGGACGCCGACCTGCCTCCCGAACGCCTGCAGCGCATCCTGCTCGATACCCAGGCCCGCGTCGTACTCGCGCAGCCGTCGCTGCAGCCCGCCGTGCGAGCGGCCGCGGCTTCGGAGACGCCGCAACTTCTCGATGTCGATCTGACGCCGCCCTACGGCGACGTTGACGCCCCCGTCACCGAAAGCACCCCCGACGATCTCGCCCTGGTCATCTTCACCTCGGGCTCCACCGGGCAACCCAAGGGCGTGATGATCCCGCACCGCGCCCTGTGCAACCACAAGCTGTGGAACGCCCGCGTGCTCCAGTTCGGCCCGCACGACCGGCTGCTGCAAAAATCCTCGCTGAGTTTCGACGCGTCGATCTCCGAATTTTTCATGCCCCTGATCTGCGGTGCGGCGGTTCACCTCGCCCCGCCCGGCCTGCAGCGCGATCTGCCCGCCCTATTGCAAACCGTGCGCGAACAGGGCATCACCCACCTCACCCTCGCGCCCACCACCGCCCGGGCGCTGGTGGACGACCCCCAGCTGCCCGCCTGCACCAGCCTGCGTTGCGTTCAGTTCGGCGGCGAGCCGCTGGACGCCGCCCTTGCCGCGCGCTTTCAGTCGCTGCTGCCGCAGGCCACCCTGCTCAACTACTACGGCCCGAGCGAAACCACCGAAGACAGCACGCTCTACGCGCTCTACGTCGTGGACGGCCCCATCACCCAGACGCGCGGCAACCTGCCCGTCGGGCGACCGATCGACAACACTCGCGCCTACGTGCTCGACGAGCAGTTGCGGCAAATGCCCTTCGATGTCACCGGCGAAATCGGCATCGCCGGTCTGGGCGTGGCGCGGGGCTACGTCGGCCAGCCCGAACTCACCGCCGAGCGCTTTTTGCCCGACCCTTTCTGCCCCGGTGAGCGCCTGTACCGCACCGGCGATCTGGGCTACTGGTCAGCCGACGGCCAGCTGCACCTCGTTGGCCGCAATGACGAGCAGATCAAAATCCGCGGCTTTCGCATCGAAATCGGCGAAATCGAACGCCGCCTCGCCGCCCACCCCGCCGTGGCGCAGGCGGCGGTCATTTCCTGGATGCCGCGCGAAAACGACCCGCAACTGGCCGCCTATATCGTCTGGCGCGAAGGCCATGACCCCGCCTCGGTTGCCGCACTGCGTCAGGCGCTGCAGATCAGCCTGCCGCACTACATGGTGCCCAGCGCCTGGCAAGTGCTCCCCACTCTGCCCCTGACCCCCAGCGGCAAGATCGACAAACGCGCCCTGCCCGCGCCGCAGCTTGAAGCCGCCACGACCCTGCCGCGCCTCTCGCCGCGCACCCCCACCGAACAAACCCTGTGGACCATCTGGCATGAGGTGCTGGGCACCGAGGCTTTTGGGGTGCTCGATCACTTTTTCGAGCTGGGCGGGCACTCGCTCACCCTCACCCAGGTGCGCTCGCGCATCCAGCAGCACTTCGGCATCGAACTGCCTCTGGCCGATCTGTTCACCCACCTCACCCTCGCCGAGCTGGCGGCGCACATCGACCAGCGCCAGCATCCCGCCAGCCCGGCTGACGCCATGCCCGCCGTCGATCGCAGCGGCCTGCTGCCCACCTCGCTGTCGCAGCGGCGCATGTGGGTCATTCAGCACTTTCACCCGGAATCCGTCGCCTACAACATCACCGCGCCGGTCAGGCTCAAAGGCACTTTCAATCTGAGCTTGTTCGAGCGCGCGCTCGATCTGCTCATCGCCCGTCACGAAGGCTTGCGCACCCAGTTCGTCCTGCGCGGCGAGGAGCCCGTACAGATCATCCTGCCCGCCCTGCGCGTGCAGCCCGACTATCGCGACCTGCGCTCGCTGCATGCCGACGAGCGCGAAAACGCCGCCCGCCAGATCGCCTCGGCGCTGCTGGCCCAGCCCTTCGACCTTTCCGCGGCGCCCCTGTTTCGCATCAGCATCCTGCAAATGCAAGACGACGAGCAGGTGCTGCTCTGGGTGTTCCACCACGCCATTGCCGACAACTGGGCGCTCGCCGTGTTGTCGCGCGAAACCCTGCAGATCTACGCCGCACTGCTGCGAGGCTGCACCGATCCGGCCAACATGGGTCTGGCGCCCCTGCGCACCCAGTACGCCGACTACGCCGCCTGGCAGCGCAGCGCGACGGTCAGCGCGGCGCGCGAGTCACATCTTCAAGCGTGGCTGCAAAAGCTCGAAGGACTGACCGATCTGCCCTTGCCCACCGACTATCCCCGCCCGGCGCAACCCAGCTTTCTGGGCCATACGATTTACGCCCCGCTGTCCGAGCCGCTGCAGCGCGCGCTGCAAGGCTATGGCGCGCGCCACGGCGTCACGCCGTTCATGGTGCTGCTGGCCAGCTTCAACGTGCTGCTGGCGCGCCTGAGCCGCCGCACCGACATCGCCGTGGGCACACCCATCGCCAACCGCCACCATGCCGCCACCGAGCAGCTCGTGGGCACCCTGGTCAACACCTTGGTGATGCGCAACACGGTCGAGCCGCAAGCCACTTTCGATCAGCTCATGCAGCAGGTGCGAGCCACCGCCCTGCACGCCTACGCCCACCAGGATGCCCCGTTCGACGAGCTGGTCGAACGCTTGGGCGCGCAGCGCGCCGATCACCCCCAAGACCTCGTGCGCGTGCTGTTCAACGTGCTCAACGCCCCGGCGGGCCAACTGGCCGATGTGCCCTTCACCTACGAAGCCTTCGATTTCGATCGCGTGGCCGCGCAGTTCGACCTGTCCATCCACGTCGATACCGAGTTCACCCACCGCATCCAGCTCGAATACGCCACCGATCTGTTCAGCTTGGATACCGCGCAGCGCCTGCTCGACAGCTATGTTTTTCTCACCGAGCAACTGCTGGCGCAACCCGCTCTGCCCGTGTCGAGTCATGCCCTGGTCACGCCCGCCCAGCGTGCCGTGCTCGATCAGTGGAACGCCACGCCGCAGCCGCTGACCGCGCCGCTCACCCTGCCCGCCGCGCTGCTGCTCGACGCGCCCGACCGCCGCAGCCGCCTCGCCCTCACCGACGCACTGGGCCATACGCTGCGCTACGGCGAACTTCACGCCCGCGCGCTGGGCATCGCCCACCACCTGCGCCAGATGGGCGTGGGACGCGGCGACCGCGTCGGGCTGTGCCTGCACCGTCACGCCGACATGCTTGCCGCGCTGCTGGGCGTGCTGCAGTCTGGCGCCGCCTATGTCCCGCTCGACCCCGGCTTTCCGCCCGAGCGCCTGCATTACATGGCCACCGATGCCCAGCTGCGCTGCCTGCTCACCCAGACCGCCCTGCTGCCGCTATTGGCCAATGCCGACGTGCCGCAACTCGCGCTCGACAGCGCGCCGCTGGCCGGGCTACGCCGCGACGCCCCCCTCCCGCCCGACCCCGCCCGCGACGCCCGCCCCGACGACCCGGCCTACCTGATCTACACCTCCGGCTCCACCGGGCGGCCCAAGGGGGTGGAGGTGCCGCACCGCGCCGCGGTGAATTTTCTGCACAGCATGGCGCGCGAACCCGGGCTGCAAAGCGACGACATCCTGCTCGCCGTGACCACGCTCTCGTTCGACATCGCCGTGCTCGAACTGCTGCTGCCGCTGACCGTGGGCGCGCGCGTGGTGCTGGCCGATCACGCCCAGTCGCGCGATCCCTTTGCCCTACGCGACCTGCTGCAAACCAGCCAGGCCACGGTGCTGCAAGCCACGCCCTCGACCTGGCGCATGCTGCTCGACGTCGGCTGGCCCGGCAACCCCGACCCCTCCCGTCCCCCCAGACTTCGCGCCTTCATCGGCGGCGAAGCCCTGCCCGCCGATCTGGCGCCGCGTCTACTCGCCGCCTGCGCCGAAGTATGGAACCTGTACGGCCCGACCGAAACCACCGTCTGGTCCACCTGCTGGCGGGTGCAGCCGGGGCAGCCCATCGTAATCGGCCGCCCCATCGCCAACACCCAGGTCTGGATACTCGATCCGCAGGGCCAGCTCTGCCCCATCGGCACGCCGGGCGAAATCCACATCGGCGGCGCCGGCGTCACGCTGGGCTATTTCCAGCGGCCCGAACTCACCGCCGAGCGCTTCATCCCCGATCCGTTCAGCGCCGATGCCCAGGCCCGTCTCATGAGAAAACGCAGGGCCGCCCCAAGTTTTCTTGTCCACCTCGCGGCTTGCAAGCCGCTCGGATTCGGGTCCGTCCAAGCTGCCACAGGGCAGCTTGGAGCCGCGGGCCTCATCCCCCTCGGGGGGCCTGACGCGAACGCGGCAGGTATGGGGGCGCTCTATAAAACCGGCGATCTCGGCCGCTGGCGGCACGATGGCCAGCTCGAACACCTCGGCCGCCTTGATCATCAGGTCAAGATTCGCGGCTTTCGAATCGAACTGGGCGAAATCGAAGCCGCGCTGCGCGAGCAAGCCGGCGTGGCCACCTGTGTGCTCACCACCTACGCCCCCACCCCGGAAGACGTGCGCCTCGTCGCCTACCTCGTGGCGAAGCCGGGCGCCGCGCCCAACCCGGCCGATCTGCGCCAGGCCCTGCGCGCGCGCCTGCCCGACTACATGGTGCCGCAGCACCTCGTGCCACTCGACGCCTTGCCCCTGCTGCCCAACGGCAAGCTCGACCGCGCCGCCCTGCCCGCGCCCCAAACCGCCGCCCCGGCGGCGCACACGCGCCAAGCCGCGCGCCTGCCGTCCACGCCGCAAGAGCAGCAGATCGCCGCCATCTGGCGCGAGCTGCTCGGCGTCGAGCGGGTGCAACTCACCGACAACTTCTTCGATCTGGGCGGCCATTCCCTGCTGGCCATGCGCGCCGTCATCGCCATCGAGCAGCAGCTCGGCTGGCGCATCGCCCCGCGTCGGCTGATTTTCGAAAGCCTGGGGCAACTCGCCCGCCCCGGCGCTGCTGAACCTCACACCATCTGAGCCCGGCGCCCGCCATGCCCGCTGTGCCCGTCTGCGACGCCCTCGGCCAGCCGATTGCCGTAGCCGACGCCCAGGCGCGTATCGCCAGCCTCGTTCCCAGCCTGACCGAAACCCTGTTCGCCCTCGGGCTGCGGCAGCACCTCGTGGCCCGCACCGGGTTCTGCGTGCATCCCCGCACCGAGGTACGCGCCATTCCCAAGGTCGGCGGCACCAAAGACGTTCACCTCGACGCTCTGCGCGCGCTGCAGCCCACCCATGTGCTGGTCAACATCGACGAAAACACCCGCGAAACCGTGGATGCGCTGCGCACCTTCGTGCCCCACATCATCGTCACCCATCCGCAAGTTCCGCAAGACAATCTGAGCCTGTTCGACCAGCTCGGCGCGGCCTTCGGCAGCCTGCCCGGCGTGACCGAGCGCGTCGCCGCCCTGCGCCAGCAGTTGCAAGCCGTACTGGAAGACGTGCAAACCCGCCCCGGCGCGCCGCGCAACGTGCTCTACCTCATCTGGCGCGATCCGTGGATGACCGTGGCGCGCGACACCTACATCAGCCAAAGCCTCGCCGCCGTGCGCTGGCACACCCTGCCCGAGGTGCTAGGTGGCGATGGCCTGCATCAGCCCGGCCGAAGCCGCTATCCGGTGTTCGACTGGTCGGCAGACTGGCTCGGCGCGGTGGACGAGGTACTGCTGTCCAGCGAGCCCTATCGCTTCGGCGCCCGGCATGCGGCCGAAGTGCGCAGCCTGCTCGCCGCGCGCGGCTTGCACCCGGCCGTGCGCTGCATCCCCGGCGAATGGGCCAGCTGGTATGGCGTGCGCGCCATCGACGGCCTCAGGCAACTCGCCGCACTGGCGCGCTGAAGCCGCTGGCCTCAGCGCCCAAGCGGGGCTACAGTCCAGCCATTCCATTTTCTTTATGTTTCCATCATGCCGCGCATCGCCTATTTGCCGCAACACCACGCCGAGCCTGAAGAACTGGTGGCCGCCATACGCCAGCGACGCGGCGGAGAACTGCTCAACCTCGACCGCATGCTGCTGCACAGCCCCGCATTCGCGCGCGGCTGGAACGGCCTGCTGGGCGCGGTGCGTGGCGAGCTAGAGCTCGAAGCCGATTTGCGCGAACTCGCCATTTGCGTCGTGGCGCGACTCAATGGGGCCGAGTATGAATTCATGCATCACGCCCCGCTGTTCCTAGCCGCCGGCGGCTGCGCCGAGCAGCTCGCGCTGCTGCACGACATTCCTGCGGCGGTGGAGAACCGGCTGGCGTTCTCCCCCCGCGAGCGCGCAGTGCTGGCGCTCACCTACGACATGACCCGGCGCGTGCGGGTGAGTGAAGCGCATTTCGCCGCCGTCCGCGCCTTGCTGTCGCCCAAGCAAGTGGTCGAGCTCGTCGGCGTGGTCGCCACGTACAACATGGTGTCACGGTTCCTGGTGGCGCTCGACGTGGGCATAGAAGACCGCTCTCAAGGAAACGCAGGGCCGCCCCAAGTTTCCTTGACCCCCACGGGGGGCGGGCAGGGCGCAGCCCGGTCCAGGGGGCGCTAAGAGTCGGACGCGGCGCACTGAAGCAAAAAAGAGGACGACATGAGCGCATTCTGGCCGCTGTTTGCGCAACAGGCGCTGCACTACCGCACCTTCACCCTGATCGTGATCGGCCTCGTGCTCGGAGCGCTGGCCTTGCTCATCAGCAAACGCGCGCGGCATGATCTGCGGGTGGCGCAAGTGCTGCTGCGCTGGTTTTTGCTGTGCGCCGTCGGCGTGGGTTTTCTGGGCGTAAGCCTGCAGCATCTGCTGCCGCACACCACCCCAGACCCGGCCGGTTTTCAGATTGGCCTGGCCGCCGCAGGGTTTGCCGCGGTAGGCGTGGCCAGCGCCTGGGGCGGCATCGGCATGCGGCTGGCCGCGCTGCTCGGGCCCACGGCCTGGATCGTCGGTGCACTACTGGCACAGCGGCGGACGCGGTCAGCGTGTTCCGGCCCGGTGATCTGCTCCTGCCGCTGGTCGGCTTCGCCCTGCTGGTCTGGCAGTTCCGCGCGCAGCGACACCGCAGCGTATTTGCCCGTTCGCGGCTTTGATCAATACCCCCCGAAATCCTCGCTGCGCCCGGCTCTCCCCCAAAGGGTGCGAGAACCCCTTGGGGCGGCCCGACGGGGTTCTCAGCCCAGCCCCCCCCCCGAAAGCCTCGCTGCGCTCGGCTCTCCCCCCAGGGGGGCGAGAACCCCTTGGGGCGGCCCGGCGGGGTTCTCTGAACCTCTGGGTTGAAAACCGTCTGGCCTTGCCGCATATTCGCGGTATTGCCATTTGGAACAACCGCCATGCTCATCGTCTGCCCCCACTGCGCCACGCTAAACCGCGTTCCCGACGACCGCCTGAAGGACGCCCCGGTCTGCGGGCAATGCGGTCAGGAAATCCTCCCGGCCGCCCCCGTCACCCTGACCGATGCCAACTTCGAGCGCTTCATCGCCAAAAGCGAGCTGCCCGTGCTGGTGGACTTCTGGGCGGAATGGTGTGGCCCGTGCAAGATGATGGCGCCGCAGTTCGCCCAGGCGGCCATCCAGCTTCAAGGCCGGGCGGTGCTGGCCAAGGTGGACACCGACGCCAACCCGCAGGTGTCAGTGCGCAGCCGCATTCGCAGCATTCCCACCCTGGCGCTTTATCGCGGCGGGCAGGAAGTCAAACGCCAGTCCGGCGTCATGCCGGCGCAAGAACTGGTGCGCTGGGTAGGCGCATAAGTCGGCGCATAAGTCGCGCCCCTCCGAATCGGCCTGCGACTCAACGCGACGCTTTGCCGGTCGCTTTGCTTGCTACCTTGACTGCCGCCTTGCCGCGTTTGGCCGCAGGCGATGCGGGCCGGGCGGACACTTTTCGAGCCACACGGCCCACAGTCTTTGCAGCCGGTTTTTTCGCCGCCACTTTCTTCGCCCCAGGTTTGGACGAGCTCACCGGCGCGGCCGAACCCGCAGGCGTTGCCCCGTTCTCCTGCAACGCTTGGCTCGCCAACTCGGTGAATTGCTGGGTCATCGCATTCCACCACTGCATCGGGTCGAACAGCGGCGATGCACCCGCTGCGGCCTGCGGCGACTCGGCGGACTTAGCCGGCTCGGCTTGCGGCGCTTCCGTGGGCTGCACGGCGGCGGGCGCCGGTGGCGGCTCGGCCACCATGCCCTTGGCGAAGTCCTGCATATCCACATTCATGGTCTTGAGCGCCCGCAAGGTCATGCGCTGCACCTCCAGCGCCTGAATCATGTTTTGCGTCATGCGCGCATTGGTTTCCAGCCAGCTCAGCACGGCCTTGAGGTCGGTGATCTTCTGCTCGATCTCTTCCACATCGAGGGTCGGCGCCACCCAGTTGGCAAACTGCGAAGGCATGCCCGCGCCTTTGAGCAGGGTCTGAAAAAACTCCATGCCGGGAATGAAATCCTTGAACTCGGGAATTTGCGCCATGACGGCCTCCTCATGCGTTGTGCGGGGGATGGGTGCAGCATACGCGCGGCGCTGCCAAGCGAGAACCCGCATCCGCCCTGCGAACACTCCCAAGCGAACGGCAAAATAGCAGGCATGTTTCCCCGCTCAAGCCGCATCGCCGCACGCCGTTGGCTCGCCACGAGGCCCTGGCCATGACGACCGATCGGCGTACCCGCGGGCGGCAGGGCTGGCGCACCATCGCGCTGCTCGCGCTGGGGGTGGTCGCCCTGCATCTGGCCGCGCTCGATTGGCTCGGCACCGCTTTCCGCCCTCTGGCCGCTGGCAAACTGCCCGAGCCGATCTACACCCAGCTTCTCAAACCCACGCCCCCCGTCGTCACTGCGGCACGCCCTGCGCCCGCGTCGCCGCCCAAGCCCGCCAAGGCGAAACGGCCACCGGCGCTACAGCCTGCACCCATGCCTGCTCCCGAGCCCGCAGCCGACATCGCCCGCCCCCGCCCATCCGAAACCGTCGCCTCCCCTGCGCAGGCACCTCCGGTCCCGGTGGAAGCCCTCAGCGCGCCACCGCCGCCCACATCGGCGCCGCTTCTGGCCGCCGCGACCAGCCTGGGTGACCTGGCGCCAGCAGACCAAGTCAGCCAGCCCGCGCGTCCCATCCCCACCGAATCCAGCCCGACCCCCACGGCCAGTGCACCGGCCTCAGGCGCGGCCCCGCGTCCCTGGCCACCCTCCACCCGGCTGTCCTACACCATCACCGGCTACTGGCGCGGCCACCTGCACGGCAGCGGCGCATTGGTCTGGACGGTCGATGGCGACCACTACGAGGCCCGCCTCTCCGGCAGCGCGCTGATCGGCTTTTCCTACCGCAGCACCGGCCGCATCGAAGGCGACTGGCTCGCGCCCTCGGAGTACACCGAGCGCGTGTTCACCCGCGAGAAATCCGTGCATTTCGACCGCGGCGACAACACCCTGCACTTCAGCGCCAGCCCCGCAGTGCTGCCCTTGCCGCCTCATGTGCAAGACAGCGCCAGCTTGTTTCTGCAACTCGCCAACCGCCTCAGCGTCGCTCCCGGCGACTTCCACCCCGGCGCCACGCTCAGCTTCGCCGTGGCCCGACCCAGCGGCATGGCGGACTGGGCCTTCACCATCGCCGGCATGGATATCGTCGATACCCCGATCGGATCACTGCCCTGCTGGCATATCGTGCGGCAGGCCACGCAGACCAACGACCTCGGCGCGCAAATCTGGCTGTCGCCGCAGCTGCAAAACCTGCCCGTGCAAATCCGCCTGCAGCACTCCGCTGATAGCTATCTGCTTTTCACTCTCGACCACGCCGAACAAGCTGGCACAGCGGCCCCAGAATCGGCCAAGCCATGAAAGACGCCGCGCAGAGCGCGGCGTGTGCGGCGGGGAAAAGAGAACGACTCAATGCGGCGGCAACACCGGAATCATCCAGGTCAGCACATGCTGCTGCAGATAGACCAGGATGCCCAGCAGCAAGGTGAGAAACACGCTGTGCTTGAAGGTGCGGGCGAACACCACGCCCTCCTTGCCCTTGAGCGCCGTAGTCGAAACGCCCGTGGCGATGTTCTGCGGCGAAATCATCTTGCCCATCACCCCGCCGGACGAATTGGTCGCCGCCATCAGCACGGGATCGAAGCCCAGCTGCCGCGCGGCAACCACCTGCAGATTGCCGAACAGCGCATTGCCCGATGTGTCGCTGCCCGACAGGAACACCGCCACCCAGCCGAGAAAGGCCGATACCAGCGGAAATAGCGCGCCGACACCGGCTACTCCCAGCCCAAGCGTGTAACTCATGCCGGAATAGTTAAGCAAAAAGGCCAGGCCGACGATCATGCACACCGTGAGCACCGCAATCCGCACCTGCACCCAGGCATCGCGCATCGCCGCAAAAAACTCCCCCACCGGCAGCCGCACCAGCACCGCCGTGATCACCGCAGACAACAAAATGGCCGTGCCCGTGCCCAAAGGCTGGAAGTCCCACAAGGCCACGTACGGCTTGTTGTAAAGCGTGATGAACACCTGTTTGTCCAGGCCCGGCCAGAGCACCTTGATCTCGCCAAACGCAAAAATCTTGGCATAGACCCAGAAAATCACCACCACGGTAATGACCACCCAGGGCAGCCAGCCACCATAGCCCACGCGCGCTTCATTCGGCGCGCGCACTGGGCGGGCAATGGCGAATTCCGGGTCAGGGGCCGGGCTCCAGATTTTGAGAAAACCAACCGTCAGAATCAACGAGAACATCGAAGCCAGCACATCGGTCAGCTGATAACTGATGAAGTTCGATGAGACGAACTGCGCCAGCGCAAAGCTGCCGCCGGCCACTAGCAAAGCGGGCCACAAGGCGCGGATCGACCGCAGCCCTCCGTAAATCGCAATGACATAAAACGGCAACAGAAAGGCAAAAAACGGCAACTGTCGCCCCACCATCGCCGCCAGCGGCTCTGATGGCATGCTCGTTACCGCGCCCAACACCGTCAGCGGCACGCCCAATGCGCCAAACGCCACCGGCGCCGTGTTGAAAATCAGGGTGTAGGTCAGCGCCTCCAGCGCCGGGAAGCCCAGGCCGATGAGCAAGGCACTGGTAATCGCCACCGGGGTGCCAAAGCCCGCTATCCCTTCGAGCAGACAACCGAAGGAAAACGCCACTACCAGCAACACCAGCCGACGGTCGTTGGGCAGATGCTCCAGCATCCACAGGCGAAACATTTCAAACCGGCCCGACTTGACCGCCACGTTGTAGAGCACCAACGCGCTATACACGATCCACATCACCGGCAGCAAGGCAAACACCACGCCGAGCGCGACGGCATTGAACGCGAGCCCCAGCGGCAACTGCCAAACGCCAACAGCAATGATCAGTCCCGCGACCAAGCCCACCGCAGACGCCTGCCATGCCGGTCGCCGCAGCACACCCAGCATCAACAGCACGATGGCAATCGGAATGGCCGCCACCAAAAACGAGGGCAGCAAAGCGCCGCCCACCGGGGTCAGAATTTGATGAAACATGCTTGTCTCCCGCCCGATAGCTCGCTGTGCGCGCTCCGGGCCTATCAATGTGCGATGTGAACAGTGAAATCCCCGCACACGCCAGTAATCCGTCCGTTGCGAAGTCTGGTTTGTGCAGCGCCGCAAGCCTATGAGCGCTCTGCAAGGCGAGCAAGCGAATCGCGGCAATTCTTACGTCTTGTTGCAGGTGAGCGATGACAGTCAACACAGATTTGCGATGCGCACTGGCAATCCTCCGCGCAGACCCGGATGGACAAACCGGCGGTCAACGCAAGCCCATCGCCGGGCGTTGTGCATTTAACAAAGTTGCGCGTTTTTGTCGGGCTTGTTTTTTGCTTCGATGTCCACATCTCCTCATCAACCAGCGGAGAACCACCATGCAAACCATGATCTATGACTCAGACGCCTTTTGTGTCCTGCAGCTCGACTGGTCGGGCGCGCAGGAGTCTCGAACCGACCACGAAACCGACCTCTCTCGCGGCGGGTATGAAATCGTCGACAAATTCGCCCGCAAGGAAATTTTTCTGGGCGGCCGCGCAGCCGAAGGGTTTCGCGCCAGCGTGCAGCAACTCATCGCCCAAGAGCCCAGCAGCGAAGAAATCGACGATTTTCTCGACCGCTATTCCGCCCTCTCGCGGCAGTCTTTGCATGCGCATTGAATGAGCGCCCCAGGCGGGGTTCAGCCCGGGGCCACCGCCACGGCATAAGGTCGGGCGTGAGTTTCGCGCGCCAGCAGCACGCACAGCACCGACAAGGCAATCCAGGCCAGCAGCACACCATTGGCCGCCTGAAATGCCGTGCCGTCATACAGCCGCGCACCGCCCGCCTGCTGCCCCGTCCAGAACTGATCGAGCACCCAGCCCAGCAAAGGCAACTGCACCAGCGCGCCCACCATCACCCCCGTGTTGTGCACGCCCGATGCGGTACCCGCCAGCCGCTGCGGCACTGATTCCTTGGCCCAGGCGAAACCCACCACCATGCCGCCTGAACCCACCGAACTCAGCAGCAACGCCAGCAACAACAAGCTCCAGGGCGCCTGCGGCCAGGCCACTAGCAGGCCAAAGCCCGCCAGCATCATCACCCCGCCGAGCAGATAGGGCAATTTGCGCCGACGCAGCCGGTCGGAAACCCGCCCCCACAGCACCCCGCCCACCGAAAACGCCACCAGCATCGACGCCACCACCCACGAGGCCCGCCCCGCCGACATCTGCCGCTGCTGCACCAGAAACGGCATCCCCCAAAGCGTGGTGAAGGTCAAAAACGCGCCGCAAACTCCGCCGGGCGCGATGAACAGCAAAGCGGTATTGCGATAGCGCCAAACTTCGCCCAGACCCCGCCCGACCTCTCCCAGCGTCTGCGCCTTGCGCGCAGGCAGATAGCCGTCGAACCCCATGTCCTCTGGCCGGTTGCGAATACGCAGCAAAGCCAGCAGCGACAAACCCAGGCACAGCACGCCCACCGCGCCGAGCACCCAGCGCCAGCCAAAACTGTGCGACAAAATCAACAAAGGTGCTTGCGCCAACACCGCGCCCAGCGTGCCCAAGGCGAGCGACAACCCCGACATGGTGCCGAACACCCGCGGTGCAAACCACGCGGCGGAAAGCTCCAGCAACGACACCCAGGCCACGCCATGCCCCAGGCCGATCAGGGCCCGTGCCACGGCCGCCGACTCAAAGCTGCCCGCCACCGCAAACAGCAGCGCGCCGACCCCGGTCACCGCCTGCCCGACCACGATGAGAATCTTCGGGCCGAACCGATCGTTGGCGATGCCCGTCGGAATTTGCGAGGCCGCGTAAAAGTAGAAGTAAAACGACGCCAGATTGCCCAACTGCGCGGCGTTCAGATGGAAGTCGCGCATCAAATCGACATTGAGCACGCCCGGCGTGACCCGCAGGAAAAACCCCACCATATAAGCCGCCGCCGCGATCCCCCACAGCAGCAAGGCCAGACGAACAGGAGGATGACGGAGCATGTGTGGCATCGGCTTGCTTGCTGCAACGGTGGGCAAAGCAGAGCAGCTTACCCAATTCGGCCCGCTTGCGGCGAACAGCGGTGAAGCTCATGAGAAAACGCAGGGCCGCCCCAAGTTTTCTTGTCCACCTCGCGGCTTGCAAGCCGCTCGGATTCGAGCTCCGTTCAAGCTGCCACAGGGCAGCTTGGAGCCGCGGGCCTCATCCCCCTCGGGGGGCCTGACGCGAACGCGGCAGGTCTGGGGGCGCTCTCAAACCGCGCACATCGGCACGATTGGCGCCCCAAGGCTCATGCGGGTCCCGCAGAAGCGCCACTTTCTTGTGTTGCATCAAAACCTTACAATTTGATATTCATAGACTCCAAATCATGAATATCGCCGAACTGCCCCCCCAGACAGCGCCGAACCTCATCCTGCCGACGCCGATGCATCGGCTTGCCCGCCTGGAGCGCATGGCCGGCGGGGATGTCGTGCGCATTCTCAAGGCGCTGGCGCACCGCGAGCGTCTGGCCATTCTCTGCCTGCTGATGGATGGCGAGCGTTGCGTGCGTGAACTCGAGCACGAGGTCGGCATGCGCCAGGCCGCTTTGTCACAACAACTCGCCAAGCTGCGCGCCGAAAACATCGTCGAAGCCACCCGCCGCGGCCGCTTCGTGCACTACCACATCAAAAGCCAGCAGGTGCTCAACGTCGTCCGCGCCCTGTGTCCGGCTGAATAAACAGCGGCCGCCTCGGTGGCAGCAATCGGCAGCAACCGGCAACGATTGTCAGCAAGGGCACATCACCAAGTGCCGTGCAGCCCCCAGTACACGATAAACACCAGCACCAGGGTGGATATCGCCCACCCCCAAGGGGGCATCATGCCCCACAGTCGGTCGAGGGCACCGGCGCCGTCGTCCACCGGCAGTTGCCCGCGCATGACCTGATCGAAGCGGGAGAAAAAGGTCTCCGCCAGACTCTGCGCCGTGCTGTCCACCGTGCCCTTGCCCAGCTGGCCGATGGCGCCGCCCACCTCGGCGGTAGCCTGGTAGTTCATCTGCGTGCCGCCGTCTGCCGTGGGCTGCAACGCGACCAGGGCGCGGCCCAGGCCAAAACCGGCGCTCCCCGCGTTGCCCTCGAAGCGCAGCACGTAGCTGTGCGGCGGGTTGGGGTCTTCCAGCGTGAGTGTGCTGCTGAAGCGCGTCTTGAACCCGGCGACCGCCAGCACTTGCACGATCTCGAAATGTCCCGATCCGGTGTCGGTGATCGATTCGCAACCTGGAATGCAGGCTTTGAGCACTTCCGGGCTGTTGAGCGCCTCCCAGGTTTTCTGCGGGCTGGTGGGCAGCAGCCATTTCCCTTTGACATCCATTTCGGCCTCCATGTCGTCTCACCCAGCCGCGTCGTTCGAATCATCGGACGGCAGACGGGCATATATCAAGACCAGCTTATATTCTGTGACTGACGACAGACGCAAGCTGCGGTGCAACAAAATCGGGAAACTCCTATTCGGGGCATTACCGATCCGCCCGCTGCGGCGCCTTTCTTCCGCGCTGTTCCAAGGGCCTACACTGACCGGCTCTGGTGTTTCATCGGACGGATAACCATGCAGATCACCGTGCTCGACGACTATCAGGATGCGGTGCGCAAGCTCGATTGCGCGCAGCAGCTCGACGGTCACGACCTCAAGATATTCAACAACACCGTCAAAGGCGTGGGGCAGCTCAGCGTGCGCCTGCGCGACACCCAGGCGCTGGTGCTGATTCGCGACCGCACCGTGCTGTCGCGGCAATTGCTGGAAAAGTGTCCCAAGCTGCAGCTCGTGGTGCAGACCGGCCGGATCGGCCCGCATGTGGACGTGCAAGCGTGCAGCGATCTGGGCATCGCCGTAGCCGATGGGCAGACCGACCCCGGCGTCACCGCCGAGCTGACCTGGGCACTGGTGCTGGCCGCCATGCGGCGTCTGCCGCAGTATGTCGCCAGTCTGAAGCATGGCGCCTGGCAGCAGGCCGGGCTGAAGTCGCAGTCGATGCCGCCCAATTTCGGTCTCGGTCAGCGCCTCGCGGGCAAGACGCTGGGCATCTGGGGCTATGGCCGCATTGGCCAGCGCATTGCGCGGTACGGGCAGGCTTTCGACATGCGGGTTCAGGTCTGGGGCAGCGAGGCCTCGCGCACGCGCGCAATCGAGCATGGCTTGCTGGCGGCCGAGTCGCGTGAAGCCTTCTTCGCCACCAGCGACGTGCTCAGCCTGCACCTGCGCCTCACCGACGCCACCCGCCATCTCATCACTCTGGCCGATCTGTCGCTGATGCAACCCACCTCTTTGCTCGTCAACACCGCCCGCCCCGACCTCCTCGCCCCGGATGCGTTGGTGGCCGCGCTCAATCGCGGCCGGCCGGGTCTGGCGGCGGTCGATGTGTTCGAAGCCGAGCCGATTCTGCAGGGCCATCCGCTGCTGCGACTGGAAAACGCCATCTGCACGCCGCACATCGGCTTTGTCGAGCAAGATCACTACGAGCAGATGTTCGCCCAGGCCTTCCGGACCATCGCCCAGTTTGCCGCGGGCGATCTGAGCGCGGCGATCAATGCAGGCGATTTATCGCCGCGCCGACCTTGATTTATTTGCCAATACAGAAACTGGAAAAAATCGCCCCGAGCAGATCGTCTGGGGTGTATTCGCCGGTGATCGCCATCAGCGCCTGATGCGATAGCCGCAATTCCTCGGCGAGCAGATCCAGCGGCGCCTGCGCGTCCAGCTCGATCAGGCGCAAGGCCGCCCCGAGGTGTTGCCCGGTTTGCTCCAGCGCCTGCACATGGCGCTGACGGGCGATGAACACACCCTCGCTGGTCGGCTGCGCCCCTGCCAGTTGCAGCAGCTTGAGACGCAAGTCCTGCAGACCGTCTCCGGTCGCGGCGGAAATCCAGACCGACTCACCGGCCTCCACGCCCCATTGCGCCCAGACTTGTGGCAATAGCCGCGCCTGGGCGAAGGTTTCGACGCAATCGCGCTTGTTGAAAACGTGGAGCAGGGGCGCGCCCTTGGGGAGTCCGCGGGCGATTTCCGCCTCGGCCTGGGCATAGCCCGGCGCCTGCAGACGAGTGAGATCATGCAGGAACACCACCACATCCGCACCGGCGATGGCGTGCCAACTGCGCTCCACGCCGATGCGCTCCACCGCGTCGGCGCTGTCGCGCAGGCCTGCGGTATCGACGATGTGCAAGGGCACGCCCTCGATCTGGATGGTTTGGCTGACCTTGTCTCGCGTCGTGCCCGCAATGGGCGTAACGATGGCCAGCTCGGCCCCCGCCAATGCGTTGAGCAAGGAGCTCTTGCCCACATTCGGCTGCCCTGCCAGCACCACCTGGAGTCCTTCGCGCAGCAGTGCGCCCTGCCGCGTCTTGGCCTGCACCTGCTGCAGCGTCTGCTGCAAAGCCTGCAAACGCCGCTGCGCCTGTGCCTGGCGCAAAAAGTCGATGTCTTCCTCGGGAAAATCGAGCGTGGCCTCGACCAGCAGGCGCAACTCGACCAGCTCGGCGGCCAGTGCGCGCACCGCCTGCGACAACTCGCCGGCCAGCGCCCGGGTGGCGCTGCGAGCAGCCGCCTCGGTGCTGGCCTCGATCAGATCGGCCACGCTCTCGGCCTGCGCCAGATCGAGTTTGCCGTTGAGAAACGCGCGCCGGGTGAACTCGCCGGGCTGCGCCACCCGCAAGCGTGAAGAAGCCCCCAGTTCGAGCAGCCGCGCCAGCAGCAGTTGCAGCACCACCGGCCCACCGTGGATCTGCAGCTCCAGCACATCTTCCCCGGTGTAGGAATGCGGCGCCGGAAAAAACAGCGCCAGCCCTCGGTCTATCACCCCGCCCTGACCATCCCCAAACGGCAGGTAAGTGGCATGGCGCGGCAGCAGCGCCCGGCCCGTGATGGCCTGCGCCAAAGCCCCGAGCGATTTACCCGAAGCCCGGACGATGCCCACGGCGCCGCGACCGGGTGCCGTGGCAATGGCCACGATCGGATCGGCGTCTTGCGCCAACAGATTCATGGCCTGGCAACCGCGCGGATCGAATGGGCCTTTGAGTGGGCCTTTACTTGGCCGCCGCTGCGGTGTCGGTCAACACACCCACGCCCATCTTCTTGTTGATGAACCACTGCTGCGCAATCGACGTGGTGTTGTTGGTCAGCCAGTACAACACCAGACCGGCCGGGAAGAAGAAGAACATGATGGAAAACGCCGCCGGCATGATCCACATCAGCCGCGCCTGCATCGGGTCGGGCGGGGTCGGGTTGAGCTTGACCTGCAGGAAGGACGTTGCCGTCATGATGGCCGGCAGGATGTAGTACGGGTCTTTGGCCGACAGATCGTGTATCCAGAGAATCCACGGCGCGCCGCGCAGCTCCACGCTCGACAGCAACACCCAGTACAGCGCGATGAACACCGGGATCTGGATCACGATCGGCAGGCAGCCACCCAGCGGATTGATCTTCTCCTTGCGGTACAGCTCGACCATGGCCTGATTCATCTTCGCCTGATCGCCCTTGTACGACTCGCGCAGCGCGTTGATGCGCGGCCCCACGGCCTTCATGCGCGCCATCGACTTATAGCTCGCCGCCGTCAGCGGGAAGAACGCCAACTTGATCAGCAGCGTGAGCACGATGATCGACCAGCCCCAGTTCTGCACCACTTTGTGGATCATCTCCAGCAGCCAGAAAATCGGCTTGGCCAGAATGGTCACCCAGCCGTAGTCCTTCACCAACTCAAGGCCGGGGGCGAGCGCGCCCAGCGTGCTCTCCAGCTCAGGGCCGACGAACAGCTTGGCATCGGTGGTGATGCTCTTGCCCGGAGCAATTTGCGGCAGCGGCTGGATCACCCCAACCGCATACAGGTTGTCGCCCAGCTTGCGGGTATAAAGGTCACGCGAGCCTTCATAGGGCTCAGGCACCCAAGCCGAAACGAAGTAGTGCTGAATCATGGCGACCCAGCCGCTGTCCGCCTTCTTAGGCGCCTCGTTGGTCTTGAGATCCTTGAACTCGAACTTCTGGAACTTGTTGGCGTTGTCGTAATACGCCGGGCCGGTATAGGTGTGATAGAAGTGCGACTCGTCACCCGCAGGCGTGTTGCCGTCGCGCACGAGCTGCATATACATCTGCGGCGCCACTGCGGCACTACCGGTGTTGGTGATGGTGTTCTGCACATTCACCACATAGCTGTCGCGGGTGAAGGTGTAGGTGCGCTCGAGTTTGATGCCGCCCAGATCGGGCGAGACCAGTTTGACCTGCAGCGTCTTGGCGTTGCCCATGTCGCGCGGGCCAGGCAGCACCGTCATCTCGGTTTCATGGTTGGGAAAATCGCCCCCGATCAAGCCCGACTGCGCCATGTATTTATTGCTCAGCGTATCGTCGAACAAGACCACGTTCTTGCCCGGTTCGGTACGGCTCTCATACTTGAGCAGTTTGGCATAGACCAGATTGCCGCCGCGCGAAGAAATTTTCACATCCATCAGATCGGTGCGGATGGTGGTGAGCTGGGCCGCGGGAGCGGCGGACGCCGCTGCGACCGGAGCGGACAGCGGTGCCGTTGCCGCAGCACCGGCGATATTCGGCGGCGTGGCCGCGGTTGGCGCCGCCTGCGGCACTGCGCTGGTCGGCGCGCTGGCGACTTGCGCCGGATGGGCCGGTGGCGTTCCGAACAAATCCGTCTCGCCGTTGTAGCGCAGCCAGGAGTTGTACAGAAAAATCATCGACATGGTGAAAACCACCCAGAGAACCGAACGGCGGAGATCCATACGCAAATCCTGTTGTAGTGATGCAGAAGTGCCCGATGACTTCAGGGCTTGGGGGTGAACGATGAAGCACTCAGGGGTGAAGCAGAGGGAAATGAAACCGGGCTTTCCGGCCCCTCAGCGCAAGCGCCAGACTCCGCAGACGAGACTGATTCATCAGACCTCGACCCGCTATTGTGCATGGGCTGCGGTGACACAGCCTGCGCGCCATCTGAAGCAATCGCATCTGACGCTTCGTCCTCTTCCACCCGTCGGCGCCAGGGCGCCCAGGTGAAAGCGTCCGGCACCGGCTCATGCCCCCCCTGACACCAGGGCTGGCACCGCAAAATTCTGACCGCGCCCAGATAGCTGCCCGCCGCTGCCCCGTGCCGCTCCAGCGCTTCGATGGTGTATTGCGAACAAGTGGGGTAAAAACGGCATTGCCCGCCCACCCAAGGGCTCAACAGCAGACGGTACAGCCGTACCAGACCGATCAGAACAGACTTCATGCGGCACTTCGCCCAGTCACCACGACGGTGCGTTCGATCCAGCTTTTGAGCAAAGCGTTCACCGCCTGCTGCACATAGGCCAGCAACGCCGGTGAACGGGCGCTGCGGAATTCCGCGGGCAATTTGCGCGTCAACCGCAGCATCAGCACCGGCGCCTGCATCTGTGCCTCGCTCGGCAGCCGCAATTCACGCAGCGCCTGGCGCATCACCCGCTTGATCAGATTGCGCCGTACCGCCGGTTTGCAGAACTTTTTCGGAATGACCAGACCAAGCCAGCAGCGCGGCTGGGCAGAGGCAGGGGAGGCGTCTTGCACCCACTCGGTCGGCGCAGCGCGGTAGTGCAGGCGAAATTCAGCCTGTTGCGCGTAGCGCGCAGCAAACATCGCGGCAAACGCTTCGGGTTGCCGCAACATTTCGAGATGCAGAGTGCCCGATCGTGAGATCGGCTGATCTGCCATGACTTCCCCGACTGTCGAAAGATCGATATCGGCAGCCCGCAAAGCAGCAAGCCGCAGATCGTTCAAACCCAACAGCCCAGCGGATCTTAGACAGCCAGGCGTTTGCGGCCCTTGGCGCGGCGCGCATTGATGACCGCGCGGCCACCCCTGGTCTTCATCCGCACCAAAAAGCCGTGGGTACGCTGACGGCGGGTCTTCGAAGGTTGATACGTACGTTTCATGAAACTCACCTTGATAAAAATAGAAGCTGCGCGCCTGGACCTGTGCCTTCATGCTGTGCACACTCATGCACACCACCCCACAAATCCAAAATACGCGCGCCGAAAAAACTTAAAGTCGCAAACTTGAAGTCTTGCCACGCGCAAGACCAAGATTCCGAAAAAAAGCTCTCCATTGGACTGAGATTCCATCCACTTGTCAATCAAAAGAGGTTTTTCCAGAAAACCCAGGCCCTGATGACCTTCAAAACGGCATTCAAAACCAACGACCATCCGCCTCAAATGCGCCCTGCAGCGCAAGCCCCCGGCCCCAAGAAAAATTGCCTGTTCCGTCTGTGGATAACTTGCACTGTGGAGTTAAACTGAGCGCTTTCCAAAGTTGACGATCGATGGCCTTTTCGACGGGTTTTGCAGGTGACTAACGCCCCTGTCGAGGCCGATTCAGCCCCCGGCTGAATGTCAAATGTCCTGAAAATTGTCCACAAAATTTTTGTCTCCCCCTCAAGGCGCGCAGCCCGGTTCCGCAGCCAGGTTCTTTAACCGGCTACCGTTGAGCCAGCGCCTTCTGGAACTCGTCTCTCTCGCCGTACCTGCATGACACAAGAACAATCCTGGCAGCAGTGCTGCGCCCAGTTGGCCACAGTCATCCCCGATCAGCAATTCGCCGCCTGGATCAAGCCGCTGTCCTCCCCCCACTGGAGCGAGGATGGCAACACTGCCATCCTGCACGTTCCCAATCGCTTCAAGCTCGACTGGTTGCGCTCACAGTATGGCGCGCGCATCACCGAGTCGCTTAGCGCGATCGTGGGCCGCCCTGTGCAGGTCGAATTCATTGTGCAGAAAGCGCCGACACGCGCCGCCCTACATCACAGCGGGGCGCTGGGTTTGCAGTCCGGCAGTGGGGCAAGCTCCACATCGGGATCAGCGCAAGCGACTCATTCCGCCGACCACGCCACGCCCCAGCAATTGGCCAGTCCGGACGGCGTGAGTAACGCTGCGAGAGATGCCGCAGAAGCCGACGCCCTGGAGCGCTCGCGCCTCAACCCCATGCTCAGCTTCGAAACCCTGGTCACCGGCAAGGCCAACCAGCTTGCCCGCGCCGCGGCCATTCAGGTGGCGGAAAACCCCGGGCGCTCCTACAACCCGCTGTTCATCTACGGCGGCGTCGGTCTGGGCAAGACCCACCTCATGCACGCGGTCGGCAACGCGCTGCTGGCGCAACAGCCGGGCGCCCGCATTCGTTACCTGCAGGCCGAGCAGTTCGTCAGCGAAGTGGTGCGTGCCTACCAGCGCAAGGCCTTCGAGGAATTCAAGCGCTACTACCACTCGCTCGACCTGCTGCTGATCGACGACGTGCAGTTTTTCGCCGGCAAAGACAAGACGCAGGAAGAGTTTTTCTACGCTTTCGAGGCGCTGATCACCAAACGCTCGCAGATCATTCTCACCAGCGACACCTACCCCAAGGAACTCCGGGAGATGGATCAGCGCCTGGTCTCCCGCTTCGATTCCGGTCTGACCGTGGCCATCGAGCCGCCCGAACTCGAAATGCGCGTGGCCATTCTGCTGCGCAAGGCCGATGCCGAACTGGCCCATCTGCCGG
Source organism: Thiomonas sp. OC7 (assembly GCF_900634595.1). Taxonomy (NCBI): domain Bacteria; kingdom Pseudomonadati; phylum Pseudomonadota; class Betaproteobacteria; order Burkholderiales; genus Thiomonas; species Thiomonas sp. OC7. Next base: position 1,943,595 of record NZ_LR131953.1, read on the forward strand.
AAGAAGTGGCGTTTTTTGTCGCCAAGAACGTGCGATCGAATGTGCGTGAACTCGAAGGCGCGCTGCGCAAAATTCTGGCCTACGCCCGCTTCAGCGGCCAGGACGTGTCGATCGGTCTGGCCAAGGAAGCGCTCAAAGATCTGCTGTCGCTGCAAAATCGCCAGGTGTCGGTCGAAAACATCCAGAAAACCGTGGCCGACTTCTACAAGATCAAGGTGGCCGATATGTATTCCAAAAAGCGCCCTGCCAGCATCGCCCGTCCGCGCCAGATCGCCATGTACCTCGCCAAGGAGCTGACGCACAAGAGCCTGCCGGAGATCGGCGAGCTGTTCGGAGGGCGCGATCACACCACGGTGCTGCATGCGGTGCGCAAGATCGGACAGGAGCGCATCAAACTGCAGGAACTCAACCAACAGCTCCATGTGCTCGAACAAACTCTCAAAGCCTGAAGCCGAACCGCTTTTAGCGTCCTCCTTCTCAAAATGAACAAGTCGTTGTGTAGTGTGTGAAGAGTTTCTGGATAAGTCGGGGGCCAGCGCGTTTTCGGTCAAGTTGTTCCAAACCGTCCTTGCGCTCCAGACCGCTTGTCCACAGACCTTGGCTGCTGCGCAAACCGCGTGAATACAGCGTTTTTTGTCTTATCCACAACACAGGCCGACCCTTACTATCAGTCCTATTCTGAATAAAGGAAAAGAAAGAATGAACAGATTGACGTCTTCCCGCGATGAACTGCTCAAACTGCTCGGACAGGGAGCGGGTATCGTCGAGCGCCGCCAAACCCTGCCCATCCTCGCCAATGTGCTCATCCAGCACAACGCGAATGGCACGCTGTTCATCACCAGCGATATGGAAGTGCAGATCCGTCTGCAAGCGGGCGAAGCGGTACAGACCAGTGCGGAAGACGCGGCCATCACCGTCAATATGCGCAAACTGCTCGACATCCTGCGCGCGGCCAGCCCGGGCAATGTGACGCTGGAATGGTCAGACGGCAAGATGACGGTTCGGGCTGCCAAAAGCCGCTTCAGTCTGCAAACCCTGCCGGCAGAAGACTTTCCGCTGGTACGCGCTGCGACCGACTTCAGCGACCACGCCCTGCGCCTGCCGCAAAAGCTGCTCAAGCGCCTGCTCGGCTTGACCCACTTCGCCATGGCGCAGCACGATATCCGCTACTACCTCAACGGCATGTTGTGGGTGGCCGATGGACAGCAGATGCATCTGGTGGCCACCGACGGTCACCGCATGACCCTGGCTTCCGCCCCGCTGGAAAAGGCGGTGGAGCGGCGCGAAATCATTCTGCCGCGCAAGACCGTGCTCGAACTCAGCCGCCTGCTCAGCGATGAAGACGACGCCATGATCGACATCGCCCTGGCCAGCAATCAGGCGCGCTTGACCCTGGACGGGCTGGAATTCACCAGCAAGCTCATCGAAGGCAAGTTTCCCGATTACCAGCGCGTCGTGCCCAAGGGGCACCGCAATATGCTGCAGGTCGAGCGCACAACCCTGCAGGCGGCGCTGCAGCGCGTGGCCATTCTGACCAACGACAAGTTCAAAGGCGTGCGCGTCAACCTCGAACCGGGGCTGTTGCGGCTGACCTCCATCAACGCCGAGCAAGAAGAAGCGCAGGAAGAAATCGATGTCGACTACGGCGGCGACGTCATCGAAATCGGCTTCAACATTGCCTACCTCATCGACGCGCTGGCCAATATGACCTCCGACCAGATTCGCCTCGAACTGCAGGACGGCAACAGCAGCGCGCTGTTCACCATGCCCGACGAGCCCAACTTCAAGTACGTGGTCATGCCCATGCGGATCTGAGTGCGCCAGGGGTAGGCTGCGCCCAGTCCGTCTCTGTCCCCATTGAGTTTCACCCCGCCTCACCGAATCGATTTTTTTCCATGAAAGCTCATGGAATCCGTTTTTGAAAGTGTCTGATGAACGAACCGAAGAACGACAGCTACAGCGAAAATTCCATTCAAATCCTGGAGGGACTCGAAGCGGTGCGCAAACGTCCCGGCATGTACATCGGCGACACCTCAGACGGCACCGGCCTGCATCATCTGGTGTTCGAAGTCGTCGATAACTCCATCGACGAAGCCCTGGCCGGGTTTTGTGATGACATCGTCGTCACCATCCACTCCGACAACTCCATCAGCGTGACCGACAACGGCCGCGGCATTCCTACCGGCGTGAAGATGGACGACAAGCACGAGCCCAAGCGCAGCGCGGCCGAAATCGCCCTCACCGAGTTGCACGCTGGGGGCAAGTTCAATCAGAACAGCTACAAGGTCTCCGGCGGTCTGCACGGCGTGGGCGTGAGCTGCGTCAACGCTCTGTCGCAATGGCTGCGGCTTGTGGTGCGGCGCGACGGCGAGGTGCATACCCTCGAATTTGTCCGCGGCGCGCTGCAAAACCGGCAGACGCAGGTGGTGAACGGCGTGGAAGTCTCCGCTGCGCCCGTCACCGGCAAGACCGACAAGCGCGGCACCGAGGTGCATTTCCTGCCCGATGCCGAGATTTTCACCACCGTCGATTTCCACTACGAAGTGCTGGCCAAGCGCCTGCGCGAGCTTTCCTTCCTCAACCACGGCGTCAAGATCCGCCTGGTGGATGAGCGTCAGGGCAAGGAAGAAAACTTCGCCTTCTCTGGCGGGGTGAAAGGCTTTGTCGAATACATCAACCGCGGCAAGAGCGTGCTGCACCCCAATATTTTTTATGCCCAAGCCGAGAAAGCTTCCGAGGTAGGCAGCACCATCAGCGTGGAAGTCTCCATGCAATGGAACGACGGGTACGCTGAAACCGTGCAGTGCTTCACCAACAACATTCCGCAGCGCGACGGCGGCACCCACCTCACCGGCCTGCGCGCAGCGATGACCCGGGTGATGAACAAATACATCGACGACAACGAGTTGGCGAAAAAAGCCAAGGTCGAGATCAGCGGTGACGACATGCGCGAAGGCCTCACCTGCGTGCTGTCGGTCAAGGTGCCCGACCCCAAGTTCAGTAGCCAGACCAAGGACAAGCTGGTATCGAGCGAAGTGCGCGGCCCGGTCGAAGACTTGGTGGCCAAGGCGCTGTCCGACTACCTGCTCGAAACCCCGACCGACGCCAAGATCATCTGCGGCAAGATCATCGACGCCGCCCGTGCCCGCGAAGCCGCGCGCAAGGCGCGTGAAATGACCCGCCGCAAGGGTGTGATGGACGGCCTGGGCCTGCCCGGAAAACTGGCCGACTGCCAGGAAAAAGACCCCGCCCTGTGCGAGCTCTATCTGGTGGAGGGCGACTCCGCCGGCGGCTCGGCCAAGCAAGGCCGCGACCGCAAGTTCCAGGCGATCCTGCCGCTGCGCGGCAAGATTCTCAACGTCGAGAAGGCGCGGTTCGAGAAGCTGCTCACCAGCAACGAAATCCTCACCCTCATTACCGCGATGGGCACCAGCATCGGCAAGGACGATTTCAACATCGACAAGCTGCGCTACCACCGCATCATCATCATGACCGATGCCGACGTGGACGGCGCCCACATCCGCACCCTCCTGCTGACGTTCTTCTTCCGCCAGATGCCCGAGATCGTAGAGCGCGGGCACATCTACATCGCCCAGCCGCCGCTTTATAAAGTCAAACACGGCAAGGATGAGCAATACCTCAAAGACGCCTCTGAGCTCGACGCCTACCTGCTGCGCGTGGCGCTGAAAGACGCCGTGATCCACCGCCCCGATACCCCGGCGCCGCTGGCGGGTGAAACCCTCGAACAACTCGCCCGCCAGCATGTGCTGGCCGAGGCCGTGATCGCCCGTCTGGGCGTGTTCATGGACGAGCAGGCCCTGCGCGCCATCGTCGATGGTGTCGTCATCGACCTCGACCATGCGGCGCAAGCCAGCGCCGACGCGATGGCCGCCTATCTGGCGCAGCACACCGACCACGGCGAAGCCCCGCAAGTGCTCGCCGAGATCGACCCGCGTACCGAAAAGCCGTTTCTACGCATCGTGCGCCGTCACCACGGCAACCTCAAATCCACCGTGCTTCACGTCGACTTCGTTCACGGCGCCGACTACGCCGTGCTGGCGCAGGCCGCGCAGACCTTCCACGGACTCATCGCCGCGGGCTCCACCGTGCGGCGCGGCAACGGCGACAACGCCAAGGAAGCCGCCGTGGCCACCTTCCGCGAAGCCATGGACTGGCTCATCCGCCAGGCCGAAAACACTGTCGGTCGCCAGCGCTACAAAGGCCTGGGCGAAATGAACCCCGAGCAACTCTGGGAAACCACCATGGACCCGGCCGTACGCCGCCTGCTGCGCGTGCAGATCGACGACGCTATCGAAGCCGACCGCGTGTTCACCATGCTCATGGGCGACGAAGTCGAACCCCGGCGCGACTTCATCGAAACCAACGCCCTGCGGGCGGCGAATCTGGATATTTGACGACGTTTGTAGGTGAAGGCATAAGCTGAGAATTTGGACGCCATAAGTTGAGAAACCTATGGGCCTTCTAACCCAATAAATTTAGCTTATGGTTCGGTGCCTGCCTTGGTCACACTTGCGCAGTCTGAGACATCTACAAGGACACCTGCTCGCATTCATGGCGACCAACGGACCGCGAGGCGGAACGGCAACCGTGGGCGAAGCCGGCATTGTTGCGCAGCGTCCAGTCGACGGGCGAGAGCGGAGTCGCGACCTTACCGCCGCAGCGCAGGGCGAGGGATAACCTGAGAATTTGAGGCGCATAAGGTGAAAACCATATTGGGTCGTCGAGGTCTCAGGTTTGCATCCCCACGGCCCGGAATTAGGCGCGACCGGCCCTAGAGTTTGCGATGGCGTCGTAGTTGCCGCAATTTCCTCAACTACACCACCGCCTATGTTGTTTGCCCTCGGTTAAGAGGTATACCTGCCTCGCATTTGAACGCTGAATTGTGTTGCCGAAAGAACCTGTCCTCCATCCCCGCCAGGCGCCGCAGCACTTAAGCGGCAAGGCTGGGCTAAGGCTGGTGAGCTGGCACGAAATGCACCGTCCGGTGGACTTCCAAACCGCTTGCTGGCTTGGTTAGCAACAGGGCCCGCCCAAAATGCTCCAAATCCACGCGAACACGCAAGTGAAGGCTGGATGCACTTTCTAGGTAAGCGGAAACGACGTTTGGCCCATCGACTGTGTACCACTATCCAAGTTCGAGGGCACCATTGGGTGCACGGTGATTGCAGCTATCCGTTGGAGTTCGCCAAAGGCAAGTTAGCCGTCGGTAACTGGCCTCACCAGTTGTTGCAAAGTACCTATGCGTCGCGCCCGGACGTCATGTACATTTCCCCAGACCGAAACAACACCTAAGGCAAGGGGACGCGATGGCAACGGTAGAAAACGCCGACGACGTCAGCCATATAAATCGTGAAGCCGGCGACAAACAAAAAGGCTTTCGGTTCCAAAAGCTGCGTGCCGCAATTCGCTTCTTAGAGCACGTCGAGACCAATTCGCATGGACAGGTCTTTTGCGCCATTGAGTTTCTCGAAGACTCGCTCCTGTACGACGGAAGTGCAGATGCGTCGATTAGCGGTGAAGAAAATAAATATTACTCGTCAGCGGTAAGTTTCAATTCTCCCGCGATTAAAAATACTATTGTAGCGTTCCTCGACCTCCACTTTTCCTTCAATAAATCCCCTGAACTCAAGCTTTCCGTCTATGCTTCCGCAGAAACCGCACAAGAGAGAATAACTGCCGCCGTTCGGTATGAATTGGGGTATAAAAAGGAACAGGCTCAATACAACATTCTCCAAAAATTAGTATCAAATTCCGATTTCACCGACGAAGAAGAGCACATCGCTTATCATATTGTTTTCAAGGAATACAAAAAACAGTATGAAGGGAGAAATGGTGGCTTCTTAGGCAGTTTTGGAGATTGGACGGCCAACGATTTTTGTAATTTTCTCAGAACGATAGAGTGGTCAATCTCAACAGAGTCGAATGATGCACTCGAATCCCAAGCGCTTCAAAAAGTTCGTTCATGTAAATTTTTCACGCATCGCCATGAAGCGTTGGAGCCATTTATTCTGGCAACCCTGCTTGACCAATTTGAAAAGCGTTCAGGTGCTTCAGACCCACTAAGTCGTCTACTCAGCACCGACACATTAAACTTGATTTACAAGGACGTCTTGGGAAGTGCCGGTCTTGACTTGAAGCCCGCTGACCCAGCCGCAGATTCATGGGATGGAATCGAAATTCACGACTCAAGAAATCTCAAGGAGAAAATTCTTGCGGTCTCGCCGACATTTCCCGTCAGCTCTCTTCGTAAGCTCGCGCGAAAGTGCACACTGGCGAAGGCAGAGACATTGCTACGAGCGCGCGAATTTGCGGCGCTACGACGACGAATCCTTGACGTGTGCGAGAATGAAATGGAGAAATCGACGTTCTCCAATTCAATGAGTCCAAAGGACGTGAATGACGTCATTGACGTCCTTTCTGAAGCAGCCCATTCGCACTTCTCGACTCTTTCCAAAGGATATTCATATCAGGCCAGAGATATTCATTCAATCAAAGGCGCCGTATTAACACTTTTTGATGATTGTTACTTGGCGTTCGACGAGAATAATGGACAACAACAAGAATAAACGCCGCCTGAATTTTATTTCGGGTGAAGATTTCTATTTCTTGGCGTATTCAATACTTTTGGTACTTGAATGCCTCGGCGGTACTGCACGACGAATCAAAGACCATCGAAAAATTACGTTTTTAATTCAGTTTATGACAGACGATAGACTGTTAAGTATTTTGAGCAGGACAATTACGAATGGTGTTGCCAATCCCGTCGACCGAGAGCTCCTCTTCAACAGCTTTACAACCGCAGAGCTCCACAAGCGAGAGGTGTTCAAGATACTTTTTTCACTTGAGCGGCGTGACCTAGTTGAGATTCAGAGAACGGACGTCGCGGAGGTTCTCGACGTGACGCTTTGTAAAAATAGACTACCCATGAAGTTTTTCGAAAATGCCAACTTCGAAAAGGAACGGATAAATGCAGAGAAGCTCAAAAGAATCATTCCGCGTATCTCAGCGTTGAATTTTGATAATCTTATTGAGCGCCTGTATAAAGACCGTGGAGTGCAGGTATGGGCAACCTAAAAATCTTGAAGGTAGAGTACGCAGGGGACAGGTTCTTTTTTGAGTCCCCTTCCCTCGACAGCAGGCTGTGTATTATTGAGGGTCCGAACGGCGCCGGGAAATCAACCCTCTTTAATCTAATATATTATGGGCTTGGAGGAAGAGTCGAAGAATTCGAGCGTGACGCCTCTGAAGCGCACAAGGAGATTACGGGCGACTCCAACAACTTCGTTCGCCTTGTAGTAAAACTGCGGGGGCAAGCGTACACATTTACTCGAAAAATTGGCGACAATCTCGTAACAGTATTTAAGGCGGGTGTCGAGACAGATGGAGTCATTTCGGAATTGGTTTCGCTCACGCTACCAATCCATCGACGGGAAGAGCACGAGACATTTTCCGATTGGCTTCTTACCCAGCTAGATATTCCCGTGGTCGACATTTTTCAGGGCGGGAAGAATTTTAAATTGAATTTTGCCGACCTAGCACGATTGATATATCACAATCAGAGTCCGGACCCACTCGGAATCTATAAGCCTGCGGATAGTGTTAATTTCATAACCGACTCACTCGAAATTCGTCGTGCGATTTTTCAAATCCTCGTCGGGAAAAGCCAACTGGAATTGTACCGCTCAATCGGGAAAATGAAGCTTGCAGACCGTGAAGCTCAGGCGGCGAGAACAGTCCATCAAGAATATGTGGACATTGTGACTCAGTTACTGAAGGAAAGTGGGTTCACCCAGGTCCAGAATACAAAATCACTTGGCGCGCAAATTGAGGCGCTGGAATCGCAAATTGACCGCATTCGGAAATCGCGATGGGCCCTCTCTCATGGGAAGTTGGGAGAAATTGCTGCTCGGCAGATGTTACAAGCCGAAGTTTGGCAATTGCAGGAACTCGAGGCAGCCAGGCGGAAAATTGACGACCAGAGAAATGAGATTGCAGAGGAAGCGGGCCGTCTGGTAGACGTAGAGCGTTCGTTGAAGGCCGACATTGAACGAATTAACAAAGTTATCTATACGCACGGTCAGTTGAACCTGTTCTCGAGTGATACGTGCCCTTTCTGCTTAAATAGTGTGCAAAGAGAGGAACACCGATGTGTGTGCGGAAACGTTGTCGACGAGCATGATTACCAACGATTTTTTTATAGTCCAACAGAATACCTTGACATCCTTCGCAGCAAGTCAAAATCCCTTGAAACGCTTCGAGTGGCTGCCGAAGGTATCAAAGAAGAATCAGCACACTTGATTTCGGAGCGAGCGCTACTGGAAACGAAATTGGCTGAGAGGCGGCAACGCGCGGAAGGGGCAATTGGGGAGTCTGGAAGTTCCTCGGTAGCAGTAGAAGAGCTGGACGACAAACTTCTCGAGACCCGCGAAAAGCTCGCAAAGGCCCAAGAGGCGTTACGGCTGGAGACAAAGCTGGCACAACTCCAGGAGCGATGGAGCCAACAGAAGGCTTTGTATGACGCCGCTAAGGCCGATGTGCTGAGACTGGATGCGCTGTCAAAAACTGAGCTTCAAACCCAAATTATCGCCTTTAATAAGGTATTTAATGAGTTCATGACAACGGTACTAGCGGGATGTAGGGTTGCGACCATTGATGCGGAGACATATCTTCCTATCATCAACAATGGCGAATACCGGGAGGCCAGTGCCAAGGTCCCAAAGCGTTTCTTGTACTACTTGACGCTGCTTCAGTTGTCATTGCTTTCTGCTATCCCGTTTCCCAGACTGTTGCTTATTGATACTCCAGAAACCGCAGGAATCGACAGAGAAAACCTAGATTTGATGGTCGGACAAATTGGTGAATTGAGAAATCCGAATAATCAAGATTTTCAGGTGTTGTTATCTACTGGCACGGGAAAATACCCGGAGAAGTTCAGGGGTAATGTTGTACTGACACTCACAAGAGCTTCACAACTCTTGCAGGCTCGTCCGGTCGCCACCTGATTGACAGGACAGGCGGCAGTGGCGAGTCCTGCACTTCCACGCATGGCCCCGGTCCTTAAGGTGGTTGAGGGAAATGCACCATGGACTGTTTTTCCCGACGGATAAATGAGCCAAATCTTCGAGGACTGCGGGCGTGTCGTTGAGCGACTTGCCGGGAGACGGTACCAAGGCTTCACGCGAGTTTCGCAGTGATTGGTGTGGCTCACCGATTTGTCGGCGTGCTGGCTCATTCTGCGGTAGGCGGCAACACGCTGAGCAAAGCGCGGACCTATGAATATGGGTTCGGTGACGTTTTACTCAAAGCTTCCTTGAAGAACGCGCGCTTTGTCGAGCAACTGTCCAGTATCTCCAATGACCATCAAGAAATTGACGTTGCTGAGTACCTGGGCGGGCGCCTTGGCCCATCCGTGCAGTAGCTTTAGCGTTTCCTCTGCGTAGAGCTGCGCTTTTCCCGGCATCACAATGACCACTTGGTCGAACCGAAGCCTCAATACAGCGATGCGCGATGCGTAGGACGCAGCTGCGGCTGACAGGGACCTAGCGGCGGTGACATCAGGAGCTCGCACGTCGATGGCGGCAGGTCCCTTTTTGCAATGTGCCACAAGCTTCGGCATAAGCGTGCTTCGAACGTCGCTAATTTCCAAGGATTTAATCGGCCCAAGTCCAAGCAAATGAGGATTGCGGTGGAGCAACTCAAATGCGCTGCGCGTGAAATCCGCGTACCGCTGGTTGCTACTGCGCGAGGACGCCTTCTGATGGCGAGCGAGTTCTTCTCGGAGATGGCCAACCCGGCTGCGGAGAGTGCGTACGGAGGTGATGCCATGGAAACAGTCAGGCGCCTCCAGGCGCGCCTGCTCAATCGAGAGCGCATGCAGCTGGATGAATTCCAGCATGACGGCCGAGCCCGCTTGAAATCCGCCACTCTTCCTGAGCACCTCCGGGTAATGCGTTTCCAGAAATGCCGCAAGACGCACGAAGCGGTTCAAGGTCTGAGGGCGCTCATTGGACGCGGCAATCGCCCGCTCCCATCCTTCCTCATCGCCACGCTTTCGGAGGGCGTGCAAATGCAGTCCAAGCTGTAGCCAGCTGGGCAGGGCCTGCGTTTGCGATGGAGACACGGTGAGCAAAGAAATCTACTGGCAGTATGAAAATGCATTCTGCCAGTTTTCGCGCGCCGCGATGGTTGTTCGATGTAGGCGCAGCGCTTACACTACCCCACCAATTTTGGTGACCTTCAATCACCGGGGCAGGAAGTGGAGGCAAAGACGGTGAGCGGTGGCGGGAACTATGGAAGACGTTCAAAACTGAACGCCGCAGATGCGGGTGTGCGCCGGGTTGCGTCGACGTACGGCAAGGTTCAGTTTCTTACGTACAGCAGCAAATCCATCGGTTCAGTTGCCGTCGAGTCGGACACCGAGCGCCTAGTCGCACACATGCTGACCCTTGACCCCGGCGTAAGCCGGTTCCAGACGCAGCCCTTTACCGTGGACCTGATTGACGGCCGGTTGCTCAAAACACCGGAAGCCGTGACGGAGGCCCGTGCCAAGCACAGATTCCGCCTGGGTCCCAAGTTCTACACCCCAGATTTCGCCGTGGACTGGCTGAATCTTCCACGCAGCGCCCTTGAGGTGAAGCTTGAGCGCTACGTGGGTGACGAGACCTACGCATCCGTGCTGGGGCGAGGCGCAGACATTCTGGAGTCCAACGGTTACCGATTTACGAAGGTGGTGATGCCGGCGAACCCCAAGCATCCGTTGCGCAGCAACCTGCCTTTGTTGAGAAAAGCCGCTTCACGCGGGGACCTCTGGCCTGATGCCGCTTTGGTGGAGCGCATCGAGGCCCTCTGTGGGGAGCGCCCCGTCACCTTGAAAGACCTCTGTGCTGCGCTTGCGTTGTCGCCGAATCTTGTGCCGGCGCTTCTTGTCAGCGGCACCTTGTGTGGAAACCTGGTCAGACAGAGGCTCGAGGGCGTCATGGAGCTGCGCGCGGCGTACGGGGACCTGGGTCACCTTGCCCTGCTGGACGAGGTGAGCGTATGACACGTGCCCTGCGCTATCGCGATGAACTGTGTGAGCGCGGACGCGACGCCGCGCGCTGGCAAGTTGTGGACCCGGAGCCGCGTGATGGGTGGATAAAGCTCTTTGACAAAGAGACGCACCAGGAGGAGTACAAGCCCCTGTCGGACATCAACGACGCCATCGTCGCTGGGAGCCTGACACTTGCAAGAAAAAACGCGCCCCGCGTCAGCGTGCCGGCGCAGCATGACCCGACACTGGACAACGCCATCGCGCAAGTGATGGAGCACATCAGGCTGGTCGAGGGTCTAAAAGAAAAATACAAGGTCAGTCTGGCGAAGGCCTACGTGTTAGCGAGGGACCAACACAAGTGTGAGGGCGCGGCAAGCGGACCCTTTCCATCCAGGGCTTCCATCTACCGCTACATCCAGGCAAATCGCAATAGGCTGCCGGTGCTCCTGGGCGCCAAGAACAAGGGAAACCGAAATCCCCGATACACCGCGGCCATCACCGAGCTGATAGCCCACGCGGCCAGCGGCCTGTACCTGGTGCAGGAATCCACTTGGTCACTCAAAGACTTGGCGACCTATGTCAACGACCGGGCCGTGGCGGCAGGTTGGCTGTCCTCGGGACAAGCTGTCAGCCGGGCGTTTATTCGCAAGGTGGTTTTTGAGGACCTGAGCATTGACCCCGAAATCGACCGCATGGACCCGAAGCTGGTCGCTGCGGCGAAATCAATCGGCAAAAACAGAATCTCCTGCGCCGCCCCCTTCGAACGTATCGAGCAGGACGCCGTGCATTTGCCGTTTGTGGTTCAGACGCCCAATGGCGAGACGAGCAATGTCTACCTCATTCATGCCATCGACTGCTGTACTGGCATGCCCGTGGGCTGGTACATGGTGATTGGCGGAGCCTCGGAGTCCGATGGCCTGAAGTGCGTCGAGTCCATCCTCTATTCCAAGAGGGCGCGGCTCGACAAACTCGGTCTGTCCTATGACTTCGATGTTTATGGCACGCCCCATCAGCTGGTGTTCGATAACGGCCCCGAAACACGAGGCGAACGCATGCGCAAGCTCGTGCGTCTGGACATTGATGTGATGCACTGCAAGTCACGTCATGCGCACGGCAAGCCGTTCATCGAACGACTGAACCGCTCACTCAAGGAAGCGCTGCAAACGTTGCCTGGTTGCACACGAATGGATGGCCGTGACGGGCAGCGGGACCCCGTCAAGCTCGGCGACCGTTTGATGACCATCGAGGAGCTCGAACGCTGGGTCGTTCGTTGGTACTACGAGAGCTGGGCGGACACGGTTCTCAAGCGACATTTGCGCACGGACTTTCATGACACGGTCAAGCTAGGCGGGACGCCCGCGATGCGCTGGAAGAAGATGACCCAGGAGCTCGCCTACGCCATGCCGCTCTCGCCCCCGTTGTCCGAGTGGATGCTGACGCTCTACGAGCATGAGGTGCGAACACTGAGCCGCAAGACCGGCGTCACCTGCCGAGGCTTCAACTACCGCGGGGACAACCTGCCCTACCTCGTCCAGAAACATGGTGAGAAGCAACTGAACATCCTGGTCAATCCAGATGACTATCGCCAGATTTATGTTGATGAAGGGGGTGGCCAGCCGCTGGTCACCTTGACCGAGGAATTCGTCGACGACACCACGCCGGCATACTCGTTCAGCTTCATGCAGGAGCGGCTCAAGGAGATGCGCGCGGGGCAAAGCGAATCAGCGGCGAAAGCGCAGTTTCGCCAGGATGTTCACGGACGCTCCATGGAGACTGCGGGCAAAACGCCTCGCAAAAAGCAAACCAAGGCTGAAAAAAACCGCGCCGTGGCTGACCAGGCCAAGGCGTCCAGCGCAGTGCGGAGGGCCATTGACAATCCAGTCCGCCCAGCCGGTCGCGGGGCAACGGCAGACGCAAGCGCGCCGGTGCAGATGGCGTTTGATGATGTCGCGCCGCTGCCTGTGCTGAGTCGAATCAACGGTGAGGTGCAAGGATGAGCACCGCACGTGAATTGCGCCGACGCATCGAGAGCTGCGAGCTGCAACATCCGGCATTTATGGAGTTGTACGGTGTCCTCAAGCAACGCCTCGACGACGCGTACGACGGCTTTGCCTCGCGCATCGAATGGGTGGTCGGCCCGTCGCGGGTGGGCAAGACCATGCTTATCAACGCACTTTCGCGTCTCCATCCCGAGCAGAAAGTGGATGGCAAACGCCAAGTACCGGTGCTCATCGTGCCGGTCTCCCCCAACATCTCACCTCTCCTGTTGCCGACCAGCGTGCTGATGGCTTTGGGTGTTCCATTGCCGCAGCGCGGTATCACCTCAGGTGTGATGTTCAACAGGATGATGGACCAGTTGCGCTTGGCACAAACGAAGGTGTTGATGTTCGAGGAGGCCAGCCATCTGGTCGAGCCTGGCGCCAGGGTGCCACCCCGGGCGGCGGGCGATTGGTTCAAATCGGTCGCCGACAACCTCAACCTGGCGCTGCTGTTATTTGGCGTCCCGCGCCTCGAGCGCTTGTTCGACAGCAACGAGCAATTGCGGTTGCGCGCGTCCGCCAGGCGTGAATTCCGGCCGTATGATTTCCGCAGCAGAGAGGAGCAGGTGGCCTTTGCGTCGTGTGTGCGGACCTACGCGGACCTGTTTGCGGCGTCTGGTTGGCCGATTGGGTTGCCGCTGCATCAACTGGTCCCGCAGTGCTACCTGCTCAGTGGCGGCTTGGTTGGCGTCTTGAGCCGGTTCATGCAGGAGCTGGCCAGCCAGATGGCGTACGAATCTCCGCGCGAACTGACTCTCGAGGACTGCCAGTCCGCTGCGGGTGCCATTGAAAGCGCTGGGCACCCTGATTTTCCAGCGTTCCACAAAGCCGACGCCACTGCCATTGAGCTCAATATGGCGCATGCCCACGTGCTTGACACCAACGGCATGGCGATACGCCGTGTTGTTGCATCTGAGGGAGCTGTTTGATGGCTCTGGTCCAGACGTTTGCACCGCGTGACGATGAATCGGGCTCCGGCTACTACAGGCGCTTGGCAGCGGCCAATGCCCTGTGGGGTTGGCGCGAGTTGGCCGGCCTGGCAAACGTGGCGCGCAGCCGCGGCGCATTACTCGGCCGCCCAGAACATGTCGCCCGTGAGTTGGGTTTGGAGCTTCGCTGGGCCCAGGACGCAAGTCGGCAGGAACAACGCAGCCGCGGCTGGCGTGGTTTGCACCGGGTAACGGGCGATGCCCTCTGTCCGCTCTGCCTCACCGAGGAGGCCTACCTCAGGCGCGACTGGGAACATGCCTACGTGACAGCGTGCCCCCTGCACCACGTGCGTCTGGTTGACCGGTGTGAGGGCTGCGGGGAGTTACTTTCTCCCAACCGCGAGCGCATCGAGCAATGCCCTTGCGGGCACGACCTGCGCACGCTGACCAGCAGTCCAGCAACCGACGCGCAAGTCTGGCTATCGGCTCTGATTGCGAGTGACGGCATGTCCTCTGGCGGCGTCGTGCCGAAGCTGCACCACGTCGACATAGCTTCACTCTGTGAACTGGCCGCGGTGTTGTGTCTGTACGCCGACCCGTCGGTGCCGCCGCCGCGTCGCAGCGCGGCGACTACAAGAAGCGTGGGTGAAGCTGTTGAGCTTCTTGCGCCCCTGGAAACCTTGCTGCTCGATTGGCCCAGAGGGTTCGAAGCGCATGTTGCTGCGCGCATCGCAGTGGGCGACCCGGCGGCGCGCACGCTCAATACCTTGCTTGGGCGTTGGTACGTCGGCCTCAAGAAGGCGTGCAAAGGAAATCCCTTGGAGATTTTTCTGGAGGCCGTGGTGCGCGTGGCAGCCGAGTCCTTTAACGGCGTGCTCGGTCTCGACACGGCGAAGGACGTGGTGGCTCAGGTGAGCGAGTATGTGCTGCTCACGGACGCCGCCAGAGCGCTCGGCGTGAGTCGCGACCGCTTGCTCAAAGCTGCCAAGGCCGACGCCTGTGCGTCGCGCACGCGCCGGTTCGGCACACGAGGATTGGTCTACGAGATTCCACGCTCCGAGGTCGAGCGCATCCGACTTCAGCGCGAAGCCTGGGTGAGCGAGGCACAGGCGTGCGATATCGCGCAGGTGCCGGCCGCGGTGTTGCAAAACATGGTGGCGGCCAAAGTCATCTCAGCCGACGCGCAGTGGAGAAACGACATTTGCAAAGGCGGGCCCGTCGAACGTCAGTCTTTGCTGTCTTTGTTCGAGGCCGTTCACCGACTGTCCACGCTGCACCCGCCCAAAGACCAGGAGTGGGTCACCTGGGCTGATTTGACCAGCCGCCGCATGGGGGACAAGCAGGCCATTCAGGCAGTCATGCGGGCTGCTGCTGCGGGTGAGCTGGTCGCGGCGGTGCGGGGGCGCCATCTAGGTCAGATGGGTGCGCATTTCAGCGATCGTGGACGCCTGTTTCAGTCTGATCGTGGACGGCGTTTCAGCGCGATCGTGGACGCGCGTGGGGTGCGCGCAAGCGATGGGTTGGACTGTATCTCAAACGTCCACGATCAGCCTGAAACGGTTCTTGCGAAGCGGTTGGTGAGGGGATTCTTTGCAGGCTTATCCACGGCGGCGGACGGCGCTTGCGACGGACCGGCCGCCGCGGTGGATAAGGCGTGTTCGGCGCAGCGGTGGCGGAGGTTCTGGGGGGTCATTGATCTTTATCCTTCTCGCGCAGCGATGGGCCTTTGAGCTCGATTTTGTGGCTGCTGTGCACGATGCGGTCGAGAATGGCGTCAGCCAGCGTGGGGTCGTCGAGGTAGGCATGCCAAGCTTTCACTGGAAGCTGACTGGTGATCAGCGTGGAGCGGCTGCCGACGCGGTCGTCGAGCAGTTCGAGCAAGTCATTGCGCTCGGCCGCGCCCATGGGCGCGATCGCAAAGTCGTCAATCAGCAGCAAGTCAAGCCTGGCCAGTTGGGTCATGCGTTTGGCATAGCTGCCGTCGCCGTGGGCGACCTGCAGCTCGTCGAACAGGCGTGCTGCGCGGGTGTACAGCACCGAGAAGCCCGCGCGGGCGGCCTGATGCGCCAGGGCGCAACCCAACCACGTCTTGCCGCACCCCGTGGCGCCGGTGATGAGCAAGTTCTGTGCATGGCGTAGCCAGTCGCCACCGGCCAGGTTGGCGATGAGATGACGGTCCAGGCCGCGGCTGGCACGCCAGTTGATGTCCTCCACGCAGGCAGCAGAAACCTTGAGCCTGGCCGCCTTGAGCAGGCGCTGCAGGCGGCGGCCGTCACGCCAGGCGATCTCGCTTTGCACCAGCAGCGTGAGCCGCTCGTCGAAAGCCAGGGCGGCTGCCGCCGTGCTGCTGGCCTGCTCCGTCAGGGCGTGGACCATGCCGTCCAGGCGCAGCGCGCGCAGTTGGTCGAGGGTGTGTTCATTGAGCATCGTTGTTCTCCGTCAGTGGTAGTAATCGGCACCGCGCACGTTCTCGTGCTCGGGCAAGGCGGTGGACGCCGCCGTGGGGATTGAGGCGTGCTGGCGATCAAGCCCGCTCTTGAGGATTGAGGCCACGCTGCGGTAAGTGGGCGAGCGGATCGCCAGCGCCCTGGCGCAGGCCGCTTCCAGGCGCTGGGGCGTGTACTCACGCGCCAGGCGCTTGAGGCCCAGGCAGGCGCGGTAGCCCTGCTCGGGATGCGGGCGGTTCTCCAGTTGCCAGGTCACGACGCCCGCGGCGGCCACCCCGATGCTCTGGCCCCACTTGATGAGCTTGGCCGGGGTCCACTCCAGGTGCGCACGGTG
Source organism: Thiomonas sp. OC7 (assembly GCF_900634595.1). NCBI lineage: Bacteria > Pseudomonadati > Pseudomonadota > Betaproteobacteria > Burkholderiales > Thiomonas > Thiomonas sp. OC7. The sequence continues at coordinate 1,960,394 of NZ_LR131953.1, forward strand.
CGAGGCTGGCATATGCTCGGGCGTGGTGGAGTGCTGGCCGCGCCGGGCGTTCAGCGCATGACAGGCCACGCGCTGGTTGGCGCAGAAGATCTCCAGCAGCCCGGCGCCCGCGCGCATCTCCACCGAACTGCCCACCAGGCGGTGCGGCACGCTGTAGTAGTGCCCCTCGAACTCGACGTGATAGTCGACGTTGACCTTGGCCTGCTTCCAGTTGCCAACCACGTAGCGCGTGGCTGGCAGGGGCGAGAGCGCCGGGGCGTCGAGGGCCAGGAAGGCGTCGCGGCGGCAGCCGGGCAGCTTCTGGAACGGGCGCAGGTTCAGATCGGCAATGAGCGCGGCGATCGCCGCGTTGAGCTCGATCAGGCTGAAGAAGCGACGGTTGCGCAGCCGCGCCAGGATCCACCTTTCGATCAGCAGCACCGCGCCCTCGACCTTGGGCTTGTCTCTCGGGTGCGCCGGGCGTGCGGCCAGCAGCGCGCAGCCGTAATGGTTGGCAAATTCCTCATACGTGCGGTTGGGCAGCGGGTCGTAGTGGTCGGGGTGTTTGATCAGGGCGCGCGCCTGGTCGGGCACGATCAGCCGCGGTACGCCGCCGAAGAACTCCAGCGCCTGGACTTGCGCGCCGATCCAGTCGGCGGTGGTCTGCCGAGGCGTGGCGCAGGCGTAGGTGTAGCTCGACGCCCCCAGCGTGGCCACGAAGATCTGTGCAGCGCTGATCTCGCCGGTGGCCACGTCGGTGATCGGCACCGTCTGCCCGGCGTAATCGACAAACAGCTTCTCGCCGGCCCCATGCACCTGGCGCATGGAGCGCTTGAGGGTCTGCGCCCAGGCGCGGTACTTGACGCAGAAACTGGTGTACTTGTAGGCCAGCGCGTTGCCCTGCGCGTACTCCTCCCACAGCAGCATCAGCGTCACGCCGGGACGCTTGAGTTCCTGGTGAATGGCGGCAAAATCGGGGGCGAGATGATCGCTGGCGCGCGGCACCGGCGGGCGGTACAGCCGCCCCTCCAGCTCAACGTCGGTCAGCGTCTGGGCCACCGCCCAGTCCACCCCGGCCACGCGGGCCTGCGACACGTACTTGCCCACCGCGCTCTTGGACAGCTTGAGCGCGCGGGCCACTTCGCTATAGGTCAACCCAACCTGCAGGTGCAGGCGCAATGCTTCTCGGATCTGGCGCATCGTGATTCTGGTTGTGGGCATCGGCTTCGATCAAAAAATCGACCAGCCTAGACCGCCTAGGAAATCACTTGCCGCCACCCCCAATCGTCCACGATGACGCTGAAACAGCGTCCACGATCAGGCTGAAACGCCGTCCACGATCCCGCTGAAATGCCGTCCACGATGGGCTGAAATACGCAAGATGGGGTTCTTGCGCTCGGAGGTGGCGCCCTACTTTGGGACACCGGTGCTGGAGGCGGGGATGTCGATGCAGCGTTTGGCGAAGTTCACCGGCTGGAAATGGGAAAGCATCGCGCACTGGGTGAGCCTGGGCTTGCTCGAATCGCAGCAAATCATGCTGCGCGGGCAGCCCTGCCAGGTGGTCTCACCCCAGCAACTGCTGGTGTTCCGGCAAACCTACGTCCCGCTGGCGGACTTGGCAAGAGCGATGGGAACGAGGCCGTCCGCACTGGCGGAGTTGCTGACGGGCGTGGAAATCGTCGGCGCGAAGCCCCTGCCGAACGGACTCAGGAGAGGTGGCCTCGTCCGCATGAGTGACCTCGGGCAGCTGGCGGTTTTTGGCGCGCGATTCACTCTGCCGCAGCACCTTATGCGAGCTTCTGAAGGAGCGTCTGCTTGCCAGAATCGGTGACAAGTGCCTAGATAGAGTCGTCACGAGTTGTGGCATGATGGCGCTGTTCATACCAACCGCGCTATTGAGATGCCCGAGACGCTTCATCGACACGATCTATCAGATCGGCACTGGGAATTGCTCGAACCCCACTTGCCTGGACGAGCGGGAGTTTGGGGCGGGGTTGCGCGGGACAACCGCCAATTCATCAACGCCGTGTTCTGGATTCTTCGCACCGGTGCGCCGTGGCGAGACCTGCCCGCCTCATATGGCGGCTGGAAAAACACCCATCGGCGTTTTTGCCGCTGGCGCGACAAGGGCATTTGGGAGTCGCTCCTGGAGCAGTGCATTGATGAGCCCGATTTCGAGTGGATCATGATCGATGCCAGTCACTGCAAGGTTCATCCGCACGCAGCGGGTGCGCGGGGTGGCAATCAGGCGATGAGCCGCACAAAAGGGGGCTCAACACCAAGATACATCTGGCCGTGGATGCGCATGGTCTGCCGCTCCGAGCGGTTATTACAGAAGGTACCCGAGCGGATTGTGCAGAGGCTGAGCGGTTGATGGACGGGTTCAAGATGGACTACCTGCTTGCCGACAAAGGCTACGACAGTGACGCCATCGTGGCGCATGCCCAAGCGCAAGGCGCGCAAGCCGTGATTCCGCCACGCAAGAACCGCAAGCAACCCCGCACGTATGACAAAGCACTCTACAAACTACGTCACCTGGTCGAGAACGCCTTCCTGCATCTCAAGCGGTGGCGGGGCATCGCCACGCGCTACGCGAAAAACGTCGCCTCATTCGTTGCCGCCGTGCAAATTCGCTGCCTTGCCCTCTGGCTGCAAATCTTGTGACGACACTATCTAGACAGCGCAGTCGCAACATCACATGCGACAAGCGATGACAGTGTGTGCCGGACGCTCTTTGCAAATCCTTCATCGTGAAGCTAGTTTCTGCAGCAGCTTTGACTGCGACAGATGGATGAGCTACATTTGTCAACCGATATGTAAACTTTGAGATTTTGGGGAGTTCAGGATGGGAAAGCCGTTGAAGAATCCGCCGGTCTACTTCACGGTAGTACAGGCGCGTTTCAACACGCTCCTAAAGCTGGCTGACTACCTCCCCGCCATGCAAGAGGGGCTGCGCAAGGCAGGCTTCCCCGCGTTTACACATCACCGCGCTATCGCGCTACAGTTTTCAGTGCAGGATGGTCAGCAGGTACCTAAGCCAGTGCCGTATGACCAGTACCTATTTGCCAATGTCGAGCAAACACATAGTTTTGTAATGAGCGCGGAAACGCTGACCTTTCAATCCACGGACTATGGGGCTTTCGATAATTTCTCTGCTTCTTTTTTGACGGGGCTGGCGCTCTTGCATGAGGTGGTGTCGCTGGACTTCACTGAGAGTGTCGGTCTTCGGTATCTTGACCATATCTTTCCAAGGAGTAGCGAGACGTTGGAGCAATACCTCAGGCCAGAGGTGCAGGGCATGAGCGCACGCTTAGGTGGTAAGGCATTGCATTCGTACGCGGAGACGGTTTGTCTCTTCGACAAAATCCAACTGCGTTCTCGTGTCGTCATACAAGAGGGGAGTCTGGCGTTTCCGCCGGATTTACTACCTCTAGGCATGACCATACAGGCCAGATTCGCTCAAGCTCAGGGCAAACATGCCATCTTGGACACGGATGGGGTTGTCCAGGGCCGCTTGCTATTTTCACTGGAAGAAGTGAAACAGCAATTGCACGATATTCATGAGGTCATCAGCACCGCATTCAGGGCGACAGTAACCGAACACGCGCTTAGCGTCTGGGACGAATGATGCCGGCAATTTTGCATAACCGACCGCAGACCGTGGACATCACTGCCATATATGGTCGTCCGCAAGTGGCCATTTATGGCCAACCTTTTGATGGTGACTGCCCGTGGCCGATGCGCGAGGTGGGCACAGGTGGGGTCGCCTTCGAGTCGTTCATTCGGGATGTGCGCGGCTACCAGCGAATCACCGTGCTGCAGTCTCCGGCACCCGTTGCAGAGTCGCCTTATGCCAAGCTTATGCAGCAAGTCAAGGCTGGATTCGGCCGGACGATGTCGAGGCTGCCGGAGGTCTTTGGGGTGTCTCGTCAAACCCTTTACAACTGGTTAGATGGCGAAACGCCCAGACTGACTTACCAAGAACGATTGCGTCAACTCGCTGAGGCGGCGGTCATCTTTCAGGAACTTGGTATCAAGCCAACTACGCCGATGCTCGACCGCACCATTTCGCAGGGCAAGAACTTCCTTCAGCTTCTCGCCGATGGTGCTGACGGCAAGGAAACGGCCAAAAAGCTTATGCGGATATTGCAGCGTGGCAACGAATCCCAATCGAAGCTCGATGGGTTGCTCGGAGGCCGCAAGGCAAAGTTGTTGCCATCAGATATCGGAGCGCCGTCGTTCGACGAGACCGCTTGACGCCCCATGCTGGAGACCGCGACGCCGCAGTGGACCCGCGAGAGTAGCTGGAGGCAGGGGCATGTCCTGACGCGAGAGGCTGCGCAGCACTTTGGCCTCTCTAACACGGTGGACGGGGCGAACACCTGCGTGGTGGTCATTTCGCACGATTGCGACTTGGCGAATGACAACCTTGATGTAGAGCCATTTGTTGAGGTTATCGTAGGCCGAGTCGTGTCGAGTGCCAACGGCAACTTCACCTGGGGCAAAGCACCTCGCACGCTGCATTATCCTGCACGGTGCGCCAATGCGCCTGTCGTTATCGAGCTCGTCAACACCAGCAAGTGTTCCATTAAAAAATCCCTATTAGCGCAGTTTAACCCTGACTCATCTTTCATGATTGATGGCAAGGGGTTAGCGGTACTTCGAAGCTGGCTTGCCTCGCGCTACAACCGGGCAGCCTTTCCTGACGCGTTCGTAAACCGCATGAGGGACACAAAAGTCGATAACAAGTTAGCCAAGGTACTTCAGGACCATGGCGAGCTAATCTCGTTCGTGTATTTTGACCTCGACGCCGGGCAAAACGTCGAACGCAAGGAGGCTGACCCCTACAGACTCAGCATTGTCTTGGTATTTAACTCGGGAGAAGACGCTGAAACGGCCGCCCATAGCGCTGATGCTGTTGCTGACGCTGTCGAGAGGGCGCTTCACGCTCGATTGCAAGGCTCCAAGAACCTCATTCTCACATCATGCTTCCCGATTTCGGAGGATGACCTTCGCGTGAGTCAGGCACGTATCCTTTCCCAATGGCGGCTTGAGTACATGACGCAGAAAGCCGACGATGCACAACTTGGACCACCCGACATCTGATACGTCGCCCAAAGCGGTCTAAGAATTTTGTAATTCCGTGTCACGGCTAACGCTTCTTAATGTCGGTGAGCGCCGCCCAAGGTTACCCACCAGCATGCTGACCGTCCATTCCGGCTCCGACGTAAGTCCGGCTCTCAACAAACTCCGGGATGCGGTCCAACGCCCCCAGTGGCTCAATGCCCATGCCGTTCAGCCGCTCTAAGAGCTCGGAAAGAACGTCCTCTTTTCTGAGCGACCAAGTGGATGCAAAGCACCGCCAAAACGTCCATCCCGCTCGCTCGAGGACGCGCTGACGGCTCATATCCGCTTGCCAACGGTCCGGTCCGTGAAACTCGTCGCCATCGCATTCGATAGCCAGCCGGGTGTCATTCGCACCTTCCACCACCATGTCGATGCGGAACGAACCCGCCTTGACCTGCGGCACGACGCGGTAGCCACGACTGAATAGTTCTCCATAGACCTGGCGCTCAAACCCGGATTCGCATTGGTCAATCAGACTCTTGCTCTCATCGACGCTTCCCCCCATGGGCCTACAGAAGTGGGACAGCAACCCGACACGAATGTCGGAGGACGAGAGGTCCGTGAGCTGCACCGACCGAACCAGATACATCCGGTCCCGCGCACGGCTCGCCGCGACATTGAAGCGCTGCTCGAACGCGTTACCGGCAAGGGCGCGGCAATCACCCGGCGACGCCACCATCGACAGGAACATGAAGTCCCGCTCGCTCCCCTGAAACACACGCGCATCGCCGCACGTGAAGTTCCGTCTCAAGAGCTCGTTCGCATCGCAGCGTGAGCGGATGAGTTGGTCGATGTGTTTGGCTTGCCCGGGCCCGAGCAACGACACGACGCCAAGGGTTCGGCCAGCGAATTTCTCATCCGCAAGCAAGGCCTCGATTTCAGTGGCAATCGCTTGCGCCTCTTCCTTGTTGAGGTCCTGCGCATCCCGGCGCCCTGTCGGGACAAAAATATCCACCAGCGGCGGGTCCATCCGTTCAGACGCTTTCGGAATCCGCAGCGGCTGGATGAAGTCTTTATAAAAGGTGTGATTGCTGTACGCGATGATGGGCGGAACGCACCGAAAATGCTCACGCAACATCACCTTGCTGGCCGCGAACACGGTAGACGCGATGTCGTAGAGAGATTTCTCCGGCGTCAGAATCGGCGCGTAGGGTTGGTCGGGTAAGAACCGGTCCTTGAGTTCCTGGATTCGTGCCGCGCTGATGAAGGCGCCGTCCGGTGACACCTGTTTGTCGTCGCCGACGACAAGTATCTTCTTGCCCCGCAGCACGGCCGGCAAGGCCCAGAGGTCGGACTGGCTCGCCTCATCGACGATGATGAGGTCAAAGCTGCCGAGATGGGCAGGCAGCGTTTCCGACACCTTGGCGTGACTCATCACCCAGCACGGTACGGCCCCCTGGGCGTCATACATCGCCCTCTGGGCATCCCGCCGATGCCGCACGGCATTGGGCCCGGTGCCCTGGCCGATGCGGCGCACCGCAGTGCGATACGTTTCCAAGGCGGACAGGACACGGGGAGAGGCACCCTCTTTCGTCGCCAGCCAAGCCGCCTTGGAGACCAAGTCCACATACAGTCGGGCGAGCCCGCTCTCAAGATGGCTGCGCCGCGTCGCCAGCGTGCGCAACTCGTCACGGGCTTCAATGTTGTCGAGGTGTGTCTTGACGCGTGCCCAATTCCATGCGTCGCGCCAGTTCGCCGGGAAGGCCGTGTCGTCGCCAGACGTTGTCGCTGGCTGTGCGCGCACACGTGCAGCCAGCTTTGCGGCACCAGCGGCTTCGAGCTGACCGGCCATCGCGTTGACAGTCGCGATATCGTGCGCCAGGTTCTCGACGCGCCGAAGCTCACTGAGCAGCTCGGTGTAGCGGGCCACGATACGCTCTGGCGGAAATTGGCGCTGGCCCAGTTCCGCCTCGACGAAGTCGCGCAGCGCGACCGCAATGAGGGCAGTGGTGCCGGCAAGCCGCTCGTGCAAAAACGCTAACTGCGTGGCTGCCCGTGCAAGCTCGGCGCGTGTGAGGTGACTGCGGAGATGCTCGCGGACACCCCGAAGTTCTTTTGAGTTGCCGCGGAGTTGGGCGATGGGCGGTTCGGCGAACACGGTGGTGGCCAACACGGGAAGATGTGCGTCGTGATTCAAGGCCAGCCTGTGCGCCTTGCGGGCGTTCACCGCGAGCAGTTCGATATGGCGTAGTGCCGTGACACCCCCATGCACCTCGGGCACCGAGAGCAAACCAGCGACGGCGTTCCAGCGCACGCTGAATGACAGGACTTTGCCGTGTAGGTCGACATAGCGCTGCACATGTTTCCAGTCTTCGGAATTGGCGGGCGGCAACCCGGCGACGCGAATCGCGCCGACCTGTGCCTTGACATCCGAGCCGCCCAGGCTCAAGAGCCCGAAGGGCTTGCCATTCTCGACTCCGCGTTCGATAGCCTCTTTGGCCTTCGGTGCGGCAAGAATGGGCTCGGGCATGTCCACCGGGCGCTTCAAGAATTCGGCACGCGCGTCGATGAGTTCTTCAATTTCGCTGAACAGGGCCTCGAGGGCTTGCCGCTCACTGGCATAGCTGGACTGCCTGCATTTGTGCCGCAGTTCTGCGGTCCAGACTTCGCCGGTCGCCTCTAACTCTTCAGTCAGCGCGATGGCCGCCTCGACCTGTGCAAGCAACTGGCGCGCTTCGTCCAAAATATCCGGCGTTGCGGCGCGCAGGGCAAGCAGACTGCCGCTGGCTTGCGCAGCTTCGATATCGCGCATGCTGACGAGCACATCGTGCAGGCGACCGATATCCTCCGCAGACAGGAGGGCTTGGCTGGACGGAAGCCGCGCACCCACATAAATCAAGTCCTCACCCAGCCGGTGCCGTGCCAAGCGCAGCATCGCTGTCTCGACGGTATTGAGTGGGGGTGCATGGGTTGGGTCGAGGGACAGCTCGTCATCGAACCAACCAAACCGCTCGGCTCCACTGACCACGAGTTCTGCCATCTTCTGGGCGCGCATGCCCACGCCGTCAACCACGACTTCGGATAGCTGCGTTGTAGCAATGTCATCGATGCGCCGGTCAATGCTTGCCAACTCGGCATGCGCGCGGTCAATTGCGCTGTCCAGCGAGGCAATCTGGTCTCGCACAATGGCCGGGTTGAGTTGCGAAACATTGTGGATGATGGCTTCGATGGACGATTGAAACTGCCGCATGCCCTCGCGGTCGCCGGCCAGAAGCGCCACGGTCAGGGGTCTGACGTCTTCGGGAATCTTGGACTGGAGCTCCTTCAGCGCCTGTTCACCCTTTGAGGTCACCAAGACCCTCCGGCCCGTTGCCAGGTAGTGACAGAGGATGTTGGCTATTGTGTGGGTCTTGCCCGTGCCAGGAGGTCCCTGGACGGCAACGCCGCTGGAGCGCTCGAGCTGCTCGACGATGGTGACCTGCTCGTGGTTATACGGGAGCGGGAAAAAAAGCTCTTGCGGCTTTCCTTCGCCCACAGCGTTCGAGCCGCCTGATAGTCCCCGGAACGTGATGGGTTCAAACTCAGGGAGCGCATCGGAAGGGGGTGTCACCAGAGCCAGGGGCCCGAGCGGAATCTCGGCGCCGTCTCGAATGCCCGTCTTGAGACGTTCGATATCTTCGTGCAGGTAATTGCCTGGCCGCGGGCGAGACAGCAGCACCCAGGCGTCGCTTACCACCAGGGCGTCGCCGGGGACAGGGAATGCTTCCACTGCATGCTCGTATCGACCGCGCTCATGCAAATTGCCAGCGACGAGTTTCAAGAGGGGCTCGAAGCTTCCGGGGTCAAAGGGGGTGACTGGCCGCTCGGCGCCGCGGGCAAGGTATTCCTTTAACGAGCGCTCGACCTCGGCCGCGCCGTGCAGGCCGGCAGCAATGAAGGCATCAAACTCCAAGCGTGGTTCGATGGCCCGAGGGCGAACCTCGATGGCCAAGGTGCTTTCGTCCAGGGACAACTCGACCGTCTGCGTCAGTATCGGATACTGGAAATCGATGGTGACCGGACGCGAGCGTTCTTCATACTGCAGTTTCCAGGCTGCGACACCAAGACCCCAGACGAGTTCATGCGGTTTGGCCGTTTCCTCCGATTCGAGCTGGTGTTTAAGGGCGAAGAGGTCGCCGTAGAGTGCGATGCTTTTGCGGCGCGGCTTTTCGCCTTCAGCCCACGCGGTCCACAGTGGCGCGTAATCGGCCAACTGGGCAGCGGCCTGGGCCCGCAATTGGGCGTCCATGGCTGCAATGACGTCCGATGATTTCCCGGCGGATGCCGATGCAATGAGGTGCTTGAGCGCATCCTCGTTGAGCGCAGGTGGCGTACCACTTGGGTTGTCATTGACCGCGATGACGCCCTTGAGCGTGTTGTCCGGCAATGTCGGCGGGGAAAACGCCCCGAGGCGTTGCACGCGCAGCCAAGTGTGGTCGCCTTCGATTTGGATGTTGAAATCGACCCCCGGCAAGCCCTGCAAGTCTCCCCGACTCAGGACGAATCCCTTGGATGACGCCAGATTGAAGCCGCGCGGATTGATGTCCTTGTCCTGCTCGAGAACATAGTCAAGCAGCTTGATGAGGAGATTCTGAGCGCTCATAGGCGTCTATAGGGCGAAAAGGCTCTACTCCGATTGGATTAGAAGGACTGCATGCGCCAGAACGCAGAAAGCGCAATGCGCGGCTTCCATGCTTTCAAAACCGCCAATTTGGTGGTTCAACTCGAGGCAATACGCAGCCCCATTGAGACTGGAGGCAGCGTCTGGCATGCTTGATTTCGGTGCCAGTTTACGAGCAGTGTCTGAGATGTAATTGGCTCAAATGTGACCAAGGGTACTGGCCATCACAGCTCAAATGGAGGCCGGCACTGGCCACCGAAGAATGGGTCATCCTATGGGTGCTATGAAAAATTATTCAAAAATTTATAACTCATTGCATGCGAGCGTGGATAGGGATTCGTCCAACACATTGCTTCCGCGGCAGCGATAGCGACGAGCCCGGTCAGGAAAAATAGACGCGCATGAGGAATCAAGGCGGTGGCTTAACGTGGACACACGCACAGCACGTCGGTGCAGGGCGTTGACAGCATTTGCAGATAGTTTGCGAAAAGTACCTATATTGGGTTTTATTCGAAAACGTTTCGACCCATGCACGCCGCTGATTTTTCTCCCTCCACTCCTCGCTCTCGCGGGGCAGTCGCCCGCCTGCTGGACCAGTTTCAGGGGCGTGGCCAACTTGTCGCTAGTTTGCCCGACCTGGTGGCCCTGAGCGGGCTGAGTCCCTTGGCTGTCAAACGCCAGCTGGAACACCTGGCCGACAGAGTGGTGCGACTGCCCGGCCGCACCAGCTGCTTTCTCATCGTCCCCCCAGAGCACCGAAGGCGAGGCGCCCCACCCGTGGCCTACTGGCTCGCGGACTATTGCCGGTTGCGCCAGAAGCCCTACTACGTTGGCCTGCTGTCCGCCGCTGCCCTGCATGGTTCTGCCCAGCAGGCAGTGCAACTCACGCAGGTCATGACAACGACGCCGACGCGCGCGCTCGAGGTGGGCGGCGTGCATGTCGAGTTCCACGTCAAGCAGCGTCTGCTTGATACCCCGCTGACTCCGATAAAGGGGCTTGCGGCTCCACTTGCGGTGAGTAGCCCCGAGGCAACCGCCTTGGATTTGCTCGCCTTCCAGCACTGCGTTGGCGGTGTCGCCCTTGCGGCCGAGGTTGTCGCGGGCCTGTTGCCGGTGATGACCGCTGTGGGGTGGCGCAGCGCCTTGTCCTCTGCGCCCGTCCCTGTGCGACAGAGAACGGGCTATGTCCTGGACACCCTTGGCGCGCACCGGTTCGCCAAGCTTGTTCAAGCCAGCTTGCCATCAAAATTGCGCCCAGTGCTTTTGCAGTCGGCCACGCCCTCGCTCGGCACAGGTGGACAGCTACCCTGGCAAGTTGATGACAACGCAGGACTGAAAGGAGCATTGAACTGACCGCGCTGACCCTACAAGACGTGCTGGCTTGTTGCCGCTGACGGCGAAATGAGCCGAATCTCGGAGGACTGCCGACGTGCCGTTGAGCTGCCTGCCGCGAGACGATACAGAAGTTTTATGCGAGCTCAGCGACGATTGATACGGCCCACCGATTTGTCGGTGGGCCGGCATTCTGCGGTCGGCGGGAACATCTTCATATGAGCATGAGTTCTTCGACCCGGCCCTGGCCGCGCAGCCGAAACCGGACCCGCGCACCGACGCGCAGCCTTCCAGCTTCCACATTGGAGAGGGCTTTACCCACCACGAAGATATAACTATGTGTCTCGGTAGCGTCCAGCACGTAGCCAAAACCCCTGTCCGGGTTCAGCCGTACCACCGTACCGAACTGCATCTGCCCGTCGGGTTCGTCCATATCAGTCTCCCTTGTTGCCCGGCAGCCTCAAGGTGCGCTGTGTCCTAGCGCGAACGCACGGACCGCGCGGCTTCGCAGTGAGTGAAAAGGCTGCCCCGCCGCGAGGCAGCCTGCCAACTCAACTGCCGACGTACACGACCTCACCGCTTACTTTGCAGGCGGCCCGCATCTGCCCGTGCGCCAGCAGCTGCTGAACGACTCCGCCCGGCAACGGCACCGATATTCTGTTGAAGCTCAACCGGTAGGTCAGCGGCGTTGCTGACGATTGCTTGATAACCGCTCCCGCAGCGAGCAGTTGAAGTGCGGCTTGGTACTGCTGATGACTTGCTTCCATTTCGACCCCTGTGTCGTCTGGGCGCACGACTCCCATGTCATGCGCTCTCAATTTGGGGTCAGCGGGCAAGGACCGCGCGGATGCATCAAGGCATCAGTGGCTCCCGCTTGGCATCACTTCATTCCTCACCTGCTGCGGCGATTTCCGCCTCGACGTCGGCCGTAATTTCTGTGTACGTCCGGTCGGTTTGGTGGTGCTTCCAGAGGTTCCACACATAGTCAGCATCTGAGTTCCAGCCTGCCTCCCCAACTAGGTCGTACACGCGCCCCGATTCCGTGACGGCGCGCTTCTGCTTCGCATCGAAGGAGTTCACCTGGCTGGTGACTCTTCCTTCCCGAAGAGTCAGGTTGTACCCGACGAGATGCCGTTCTCCGAGGTTGCTCTCAAACACGCGCCAGCTCGCCAGGCGTATCTCTGGCACGTTCTCAACACTCGCTGTGGCCCAAACTGGCATCGCCGCGCTCCTTGCAACGTCCGTCGACTTGACGGCTGAATGATAGATGCATAGATTGCCAATATCAACTCCAAATGACGCATAAGTAGTTGATACTACTAGTGTTTGTTTCAACACAGCCAGTTAATGGCAGGGGCTCTAACGGAGGCGAATGCCACGCTAGGAGACGTGAATTGCAGATGCCGAAATCGACTGGAAAGCCTCTGCCTGCGGGCTACGGTGCGCCAATCTTGTACCTGGATTTTGATGGTCCATTGCACTACGACAACGCCCTCAGGCATCCACGCCGCGGTGTGTATCTGATGGCACCGCCTGGCTACGTGCTGTTCCAGCATGTCGCTCTTCTCGAATGTGCACTTGAGCCGTATCCGGAAGTGCTTATCGTCCTCAGTACCTCCTGGGTAAAAGCGTTGACTTTCAGCCGTGCAAAGAAGCGTCTGACAAGCAATTTGCAATCGCGTGTCATTGGCGCGACCTATCACACACAAATGAATCGTTTCAACTTTGAGGACATGACAAGAGCTGAACAGATTCTCGATGACGTGCAGCGCCGCCGACCGCGCGATTGGCTGGCGCTTGACAACGATGGCTGGCAGTGGCCCGCGGTACATCGCGACCACCTCGTGCTGACTGACGACTGCGATGGACTCAGTGTTCCCGAGGTGTTGAACGAGTTTCGGCAAAAGCTAGCCGCAATGTGCGCGGTTCATACCTGACCCGTCCGCGCAATATCAATTCCCCACACGGCTAACCACGATGCGTATCCAAATTGCGAGCGACTTGCATCTCGAATTCCTGCAAGAGAATTTTCCGGGGGAGCGTTTGATTGCGCCGGCGCATGGCGCGGACTTGCTCGTGTTGGCAGGCGATATTGGCAACGGCACACAAGCGGTTCAGCTGTTTGGCAATTGGCCCGTCCCAGTGCTCTACGTTGCCGGAAATCACGAGTATTACGGTCACGCGATGGAGCAACTGCGTGCAGACCTGCGAGCAGCGACGTGCGACACGTCTATGCGGTTCCTCGATAACGACATCGCAGACTTTGGCGGCGTTCGATTTATCGGGACGACGCTCTGGACAGACTATCGACTGACACTCAATCGTCTGCAGAGCGAGCTCATGGACACCGCCGAGCGGCGCATCAGTGACCACCGCCGCATTCGGTTTCACGGTCGAGCATTCACTGCGCGGGACGCGCTTGCAGAGCACGAATCCAGTCGCGCATGGCTCAAAGAGGCATTGGACACCGAATATGACGGTCGGACCGTGGTCGTCAGTCATCACGGTCCGCATCCTCTGTCCGTGCATCCGCGGTATGCAGGGGACCCACTCAACGCCGCCTTTGTCAGCGACCTGAGCGAGCTGGTTGTGAAGGCCGACTTGTGGATTCACGGGCATGTGCACGACTCTTTCGATTACGCAGTCGACACATGTCGTGTGGTGGCTAATCCGCGCGGATATGCGCGGAACCAGAACTCATCACCGAAAGCGCACGAACTGCAGTTTGAGAACCCGGCATTCGATTTTGCGTGTGTTGTCGATGTGCCAACCAGTTGAGCGCCGAAGAGACGTCGGCGACGCCAACGCCTCGAACCGATACGCCAAAGGCTCCACATGAACCCGGATGTCAAGCACGGCCACCTTCTCAAAGATGCCGCCGTGGAATCTCCAACCCCAGCACAGCCCACCTCATACGATGCAAGCCAAAGCTAGTCATGAACCCACACACTGACACGGCGTTGTTCCTCGACTTCGATGGCGTCCTGCACCCCGCAGTCGCAGAAGGGGAAAAGGTGCGCTACTTCGAGTGGGCTACCACTCTGGCAGAAGTGCTGCGTGGACAGGAGCGCCTGGGGCTTGTCGTGCACTCCACATGGAGATATATCTACGACCCCGCTGAACTTGCGCAGATGCTGCGGCCCGTCAGCGTTCCGTTGCTTGGCGTCGTCCCGCGCGGTCCGCGATACGAATCGATACTCTGGTGGCTGCATCTGAATCCATCGATTCAGAACTACCGCATCGTCGACGATGCGGCCACTGAATTTCCGCGCCCCGCACCGCCTGAGCTCATCCTCAGCCATCCGCTGCGTGGTGTTTCGGACCCCGCCGTATTGACCCTGATGGCCACTTCAAATTCCCCCATCTGTGGCCACCCAAACTCCCCCAGTGCAGGACGGGTTAATTATGCGTCGGCGGTGGTGTTGAGGGCGATGCGAGCGGCGGCCTCCTTGAGCCTGTAGCTCTTGCCGTCGAACTCGAGCATGGCGGCGCGGTGCATGAGGCGGTCGAGGATGGTGGTGGCCATGGTGGCGTCGCCGAGGTATTTGCCCCAGTCCTGCACGACGCGGTTGGAGGTGACGACGATGGAGCGACGATGCTTGTAGCGCTGGTGCACGACGGTCTGCAGCAGTTCGGCTGCAGCGTCGCCGATGCGGCGTGCCAGGAACAGGTCGTCGAGGACGAGCAGATCGGGCGCGACGTAGCCGCGCAGCAGTGCGGCCTGCTCGGCGGCGCTGCCCAGTGCGAACTTGGCGAACTCGGTGTCGGCCTCGACGTAGCGCACATCAAAGCCCTGCAGCGTGGCCTGATAGGCCACGGCCTTCGCGACATGGCTTTTTCCGGTGCCGGGCCTGCCGATGATCATGGCGTTGGCTCCCTCGCTGATGAACTTCAGGGTGTGCAACTCGAAGCAGGCCTGGCGCGGCAGCTTGGGGTTGAAGCGCCAATCGAAGTCGGCCAGACTCAGGCGCTCGTCGAGTCGCGAGTGCTTGAAGCGGCGCTCGGTCAGGCGCGAGCGGCGCCGGTCGAGTTCGTCCTGCAGCATCGAGGCGAAGGTTTCCAGGAACGGTTCCTGGGTGCTCTGGGCCTGCATGAGGCGGGTGCTCAGCGTGTCGGCAATGCCCGACAGACGCAACTCGCGCAGCGCGCGATCGATCTCATTCATGGTCATGCGTGAATCTCCTCGGGGTGGTGGGTTCGGGTGCCTGCGCGGCGCTGCGCGCGAACAGTTCGGCGTAGTCGTCACCGGGGCGAATCAGGGCGTGTTCCTGGGTCAGGGCCAGTTCGGCCTGCGGCGGCACGTCCAGCGCCGCCAGCGCGTCGGCGACGAGTTTCTCGGTCAGCGCCTTGACGTGGCGGTAGCTGTGCAGGCCGTCGCTGATGGCGGTCGCGCATGCGGTGTCGATGAGGCGCCGGGGATAGCGCTGCGCCAGACCGACGATGCCCCAGAGCTTGCGCTGGCCAACGCGGCCTTCGATGGCGAACAGCATCTCGCACAGCCGCGACGTGTCGGGGCCGATGTCCTTGGCCTGCGCCAGGATGCGGCGTGTCTCGCGCGAGGGGTTGAACACGCGCTCGTCCTGCGGCAGCACAACGGTGCCTGGGCGTTCGGCCTTGGTGTGGCTGCGCAGCAGCGCCTGGGTGGCGAGGTCGCGGATCTCGATGCGCCGGGCAAAGATGCGCACCAGAACCTTGGAGCCGATCGGCGCCGGGCGCGCGGCGTAGCTGCAGTGCTCGACGCGCACGCAGGAGTCGTCATAGACGGTGCGCTCCTCGTCCTTGAAGGACTGCATGCCCAGGACCGGCAGCGGCTGCAGCAGCGGGCGTTCCTCCTCGAACATGGCCTTCACCTGGCGGCGCTCGGTGCCGTGGATGCGCGTGGCCGCCCACTTGCGCTCCCAGTGGTCGAGGAAGGTGTTCTGCTCCTCGATCGAGGCGAAGCGGCGCCCCTTGAGCGCGGTGGCCTGGGTGTGTTGAATAGCGTTCTCCACCGTGCCCTTGCGGTTCGGGTCACGGACCCGCGCCGGGTCGGCGACGACGCCGTAATGGGCGAGCGTGGCCGCGTACACCGGGTTGAGCCGGGGCTCGTACAGGTCGGGCTTGAGCACCCCCTCCTTCAGGTTGTCGAGCACGACGTAATGGCACGATCCGCCAAAGTACCTCCACGCCTGCTCGTGCAGTTCGGCCCAGACCTGCTGGCTGGACTTCCACACCACGCGCCGGAAGCTGGCCCGCGAGTAGCGCAGGGTGGCCACGAACAGCCTTGGCTTGCGATAGCGGTCGGTGCCGGGCACGAGCGTCAACGCGCCCTCGCCGTAGTCGACCTGCATCTCCTCGCCCGGCACGAAACTCAGACGGTCGAACTGCTCGGGCTGCTTCTTCCTGAGGCGGGCGACGAAGCGCTTGACCGAGTTGTAGGCGCCGGTGAACGCGTACTGGTCGACCAGATCCTGATAGATCGCCATGGCGTTGCGCTGCAGCCGCAACTGCGCCTCGACGAACGCGCGGTGCGGCTCGCACGCCGACACCGAGGTGGTCGTCGGAGTCGGTGGCCGGGGTGGAGCAGTTTGCGCTGGCGAGTCGGTGGCCACCCCGGGGGAGTTTGCCGGTTCGGCGGCGGCAAAACGCTTCGCGTAGGCGCGGATCGTCTTGCGATCGATCCCCGTCACGCGTGCGATCTCGTGCTGGCTGGTGTCGTTCCTCAGCAGCGTCCAGATCGTTGTTTGCAAATGCGGCTTCAAGACGTTCACTCCTTGCCCCCCTGCGGTGAGAGGGAGAAAGTAACGTCCTGCCAGACCTCAGGCCGCCGGCGAAATCGCCGGCTTCAGCACCTCATCGCGCCGTGGCCAGGGTGGGGGAGTTTGAGGTGGCCACAGATGGGGGAATTAGGGTGGCCATCGGGGATTGAGAGCCCTGCACGATTGGCTGACGGGTGGGCGCGGCTGAGCGGCGGTGTGTGACGTCGCCAAATCCGGCCGGTTACAAAGTTTCCACCAGATACGCCTTGGCCGATGAGCGTCGGCTAGCATCAGATTCATCAAAACGAATAACAAGCAAACAAGGTTCTACGGATGCAAAGGATTGGAGGGGGGCAACGTTTTTCAGCGTCCGACTTGGTCAACTTTGCGGCCTGCACTCATCTGACCCATCTTGACCTGCTCAATCTGGACACTCCGCTGCCCAAAGCGGAGGACACGGAGGAGATGGTGCTCATCCAGGAAAAGGGCTTCGCACACGAGGGCCGCTACTGGGAGCTTCTCCGCGACCAATCCCCGGATGCGGTCGACCTCAGCAGTGATGGCGAGAGCGACATCGAGCGTGACGCGGCGACGCGCCGCGCCTTGCAAGGCGGCGCCGCCGTGGTGTTTCAGGGAACATTCCTCGAGGGACAGTGGGTCGGCCATGCCGACTTCCTGATTCGCGTAGAGCGTCCGTCACGGCTGGGTGGATTCAGCTACGAGGTCGCTGACACCAAGCTCGCGCGCAGCAGCCGAGCTAAGTTTCTCATCCAACTCTGCCTCTATTCAGAGCTCCTGGCGACCGTGCAAGGCACGATGCCAGGCCACATGCACGTGGTCCTTGGCGACGGGCGTCGCGAGACCTTCCTGGTCGATGACTATCTCCGATATTTCCGGCGATTGAAGGCACGCTTTCTCGCCTGGGTGGAGACGGTTCAACGTGACAGCGCGCCCGAGCGCGTCGAGCGGTGCGGCTCCTGCCGATGGCGAGACCTGTGTGCTGAGCGGTGGGAAGCCGAGAACCATCTGAACCGGGTCGCCAATATCACGCGCACCCAAATCACGCGGCTGCGGGCGGCTGGCATCAGGACGGCGCAAGCGCTGAGTGAACTGCCCGCCAGGGCCACCGTTGCGCGGATGCAGCCAGACACCCTTCAACGTTTGGCCCAGCAAGCGCGCTTGCAGCGCATTTCGCAGGAGCGTGGCGAGCCGGTGTATGAACTGCTGCCGCTGGCGACTGGCCGTGGGTTCTCGCGACTACCCAAGCCGGACGCCGGGGACCTTTTCTTCGATATGGAGGGTGACCCGCTCGAGGACGGTGGCCTGGAATACCTCTTCGGCATCTATCACTTTGAAGAGGGGCAGCCGCGGTTCCGCGCGTTCTGGGCGCACTCGCGAGACGAAGAGCGCCTCGCCCTCGAAGCCTTCATGGATTTTGTCGTTGCCCACCTGCGGCAGTTTCCACGCGCCCATATCTATCACTACGCGCCCTATGAGCCCTCTGCGCTGAAGCGCCTGATGTCGCTGCATGGGACGCGGGAGGCAGAGGTGGACGCCCTACTGCGGCAACACAAACTGGTCGACCTGTACTCCGTCGTCCGCGAAGGGATGCGCGTTGGCGAGAACAGCTACTCCATCAAGGCGATGGAACGCTTCTACAGCAGCAAGGCGCGCGAAAGCGACGTCAAGACTGCCGGTGCCAGTGTGGTGTTCTATGAGCGGTGGAAGGCGACTCGGGATGAGGCGCTCCTGACGGCCATCGAGAACTACAACGAGGACGACGTTCGCAGCACCTACGAGCTCCGCGAGTGGTTGTTGTCCTTGCGGCCGGCCGACGCGGTATGGGCGATGCAAGAGGAAGGCGCAGAAGCACAGCTCTTGGCGCCGGTGTCGGAGAGGGCAAAGAAGGCTGCAGCCCGCATGGAAGACTATCGCCGACGCCTTGTCGGAGACCTGCCTGCTGACCGACTTGCCTGGACAGATGAACATCGTGTGCGGGAGCTGCTGTTTCACCTGCTGAATTTTCACCGGCGTGCAGACAAGCCGGTCTGGTGGGCGCTCTTTGCCAGGCAGGATGCGTCGCCCGACGAATTGCTGGACGACTTAGAAGTCATCGCTGGGCTCACGTGCAGTCGGCTACCGACGCCGGGGCCCGATGGGCTACCGCGGTATACCTACACATTTCCGGAGCAGGAGACCAAGCTCAAGACCGGAGACCGTTGTGTACTCGTCTCCAACCTTGAGGAAGTCTTCAACCTGGTCGTTGATGAAGACGGGCGCGAGGTCCAGTTCGACGTGCGCCTCGATGAGCAGTTGCCCGAAGCCGGCATCGCACTGGGTACCGGCAAGCCCATCATCAACACGGTAATCGTCAATGCCATTCAGACCTTCGTCGATGCCTACCTCTCGAGCGGACAGCTCTACAAAGCCGGTCTGAGCTTCCTGCGGCGGGAGACACCGAAGGTTGCCGGCATCGCTGCGGGTGAGCCGCTCGTCCGCGCTGACGAAACGTTGCTGGATGGCGCCATCCGGACCGTCACCTCATTGCAGGACAGCTACCTGTTCATTCAAGGACCGCCGGGTGCCGGCAAGACCTACACAGGCTCGCATGTCATCACCGAGTTGTTGCGGCAGGGCAAGCGGGTTGCTGTGTCATCGAACAGCCACAAGGCCATCAACAACCTGCTGAAGGCGGTGGAGAAGGTGGCGAAGGCCACTGGTCTGACGTTTCAGGGAATCAAGAAGTCGACCTCGGAGGATTCCTGTATCCAGGGCACCTTCATCGTGGACATGTTCTCCGGGGATGACATTTTCGATGTCCTGGACGATGTGACCTTGGTGGCCGGTACGGCGTGGCTGTTTGCATCGAGCAAGTTCAAGCAGAAATTCGATTACCTGTTTGTCGATGAGGCGGGCCAAGTATCTCTTGCGAATCTGCTGGCGATGTCGACCTGCGCACGCAACCTGGTGTTGCTGGGCGACCAGATGCAGCTGGGGCAACCCATTCAGGGCGTGCATCCAGGCGAGTCTGGGCAGTCGACGCTGGAGTATCTCCTGCAGGGAGAGGCAACCATTGCGTCCGACCGCGGCATCTTCCTCAAAGAGACATGGCGGATGCATCCCGATGTCTGTCGTTTCATTTCGGATGCGGTGTACGCGGGGCGTTTGGAGCCAGAGGCGAGCACCGCGAATCAGCAGCTCGTGCTTTCGGGACATCACCACACTGCCATCCGACCTACCGGTATCTCGTTCATCGGCGTTAATCACGATGGCTGTTCGCAACGCAGCGATGAAGAGGCGGAGCTCGTGCGGCAGCTGTTCGATGAGTTGCTCGGGCAACGGTACATCGATTGCAAGGGTGTGAGCCGGGAAATGACCATCGACAGCATCCTGGTCGTTGCGCCCTACAACCAGCAGGTCAATCGTCTGCGGACCGTATTGCCCGAAGGCGCACGCGTCGGCACGGTCGACAAGTTTCAGGGTCAGGAGGCCGAGGCAGTCCTCGTTTCCATGACCACGTCGAGTGGTGAATACCTGCCGCGCGATATTGATTTTCTGTACAGCAAGAACCGACTGAACGTCGCGATTTCAAGGGCGAGATGCTGGGTCGGCGTGGTCGCGTCACCCCGTCTGCTCGACGTGTCGGTAGCGACGCCTAGTCAGATGGCATTGGTTAATACCCTCTGCTGGGTTGAAGAGTATGCGGGCCGCACTTCGACATCGGCTTGAGCGGTGCATGAAGTATGGCGGCTCACACATATGGAGACTGAGCGAGTGGATTCCGAAAACTGGTCCGTAGTCCTCACAAGAGGGGCTGTGGAGAACGGGTATGTCAAGGTTCCTCTGGAGGGTTCGATATTCCCACCGGATTCCTATGGGGGTGCGAATAATTCGGAGCTTGGAACCACGTTCGAGCTAGCCGCCCAAGGCGGTCAGGTTTACACAACGGATATTCGGGTGGACAGAGGGGCTGCACGCATCAGGAGCCGGTTTGGGCGTCTGTTTAAGGAGGTCGGCGCAATTCCAGGCGATGTTGCCGTGGTCACCAGGATTGCAGCGGGGAAGTATTCCTTGCAAATCCAAAAGGCACTGGCTGCAGCAGCCGAGGAAGTTCTGCCCGGGACGGGCGACCTTACAGATGAGATTCTCGACGAAGAAGTTCCAATGAATGCTCCCTCTAACACCATCCTTTATGGTCCTCCGGGAACCGGGAAGACCTACAGCACCACAGCGCTTACCGTGGAAATCTGCGATGGGGGCGTTGAAGGGAACAGCAACGCGGTCAAGGCAAGATTCGACGAGCTGCGAGCGGAAAGAAGGGTCACCTTCGTGACGTTTCATCAGTCCTATGGGTACGAGGAATTCATTGAAGGTCTCCGCCCCCATGTCAACCATCGCGGACAAATCGTCTATAGCGTCATACCCGGCGTCTTTAAACGTGCGTGCGACCTCGCGCGCAACGGTGACCTCGACGATGCAGAGCGTGATGGCGTCGACGCACTGCTCCCGCATGTCATCATCATCGACGAAATCAACCGCGCCAACATCTCCAAAGTATTTGGCGAACTCATCACCCTCATCGAGCCTGACAAGCGCGAAGGACAACCCAACGCTGTTACCGTCAAGCTGCCCTACTCCGGAGAGGATTTGAGCGTACCGAGCAACCTCCACATCATCGGGACGATGAATACAGCGGACCGCTCCATTGCCCTGCTCGACACTGCACTGCGACGCCGATTCGACTTTGTCGAAGTGATGCCTGACCCGACAAAGTTAACGGGGCAGGTCATTGAGGGTGTCGATTTGGAGCGCCTGCTGCGCGCGCTGAACGAGCGCATCGAAGCGCTTTACGACCGCGACCACACCATCGGACACGCGTACTTCATGGGTGTCCAAACCCTGTCCGAGCTGGAGGCCGTTTTCCGTCGAAAAGTCCTTCCCCTGCTCCAAGAATACTTCTTCGAGAACTGGTCCAAGGTCCGACGGGCGCTGAACGACCTTGGCGATGGAGCCTTCATCCGAAAGGAAGTGAAGGCGGTTGTCTTGTCGGACGGTGATGACGACGGCAGTGATGAACCAGTCATCGTGTACTCCGTGAATCCGACCCCTTTTCCAGCGACGGCCTATCAGAACATCTACGCTGGGTAGGCCATGCCACAGGTCCTCTTGGTCAAGGAGTTCGAGCACATCAAGTGTGGCCCGGCGTGGGATGCGAATGAGCGCATCGTGACGGCCGCGCAGCGCGAACAGCTGGAACGATTTAGCGAATCGTTCCGTCGCGCGCGGGGTGTGCCGGCCTTCGCGCATGGACCTCGCGGCACGCTTGTCGCCCAAAACTTCGTTGGCGTTGTGTGCTTGGGGCGATACCAAGTCGAAGTTCTTCCGAAGGTCGATGGTTCAGAAAACCAATCCGTCCGTGCCAGCCTCATGCGCATGGTTGCCGCAACATTTGACCTGCACCTTGACGGTGAAGCCGCGAGCCAAATCGAGCGTTCGGAAGACTCCGTCCTTGAGGTCATGATTCGACTGTTCTGTGATGGTCTCTGGGCCGCTGTCCGCAGGGGGCTTGTCCGGCACTACGAGAGCCGTGAAGAGAACCTTGTGGTGATGCGGGGGCGTTTGCACGTTGCAGGTCAAGTCCTGCATAACCTGGCACGGCCGGATAGGCTGTATTGCACCTTCGATGAGTTTTCAGAGGACACCGCACTGAACCGCATCCTCAAGGCCACTGTCCGCCTGCTGCTGGAAGTGGCACGAAGTCCCGCAAGCACACGAAGCCTCTCGGAGCTCCTGTTCTGTTTTCAAGATGTAGCGGACCTTCATCCAAGTGGCGCTCAGCGAGAGAGAGTGGTGCTGAATCGGTTGAGCGACCGGTATCGACCGCTTGTCGCACTCGCACAGATGTTCTTACGGGGCTATTCGCCTGATGTTGTTTCAGGCGGTGGCCATGGATTTGCGGTGCTCTTCGACATGAATGAGCTGTTTGAGGAATATGTCGGCAGGCAGACGCGCGCTGCACTGAAGCCGCTGGGATGGAACGTTACCTTGCAGGGCCCTCGGCGCCACTTGGCGCGGTCCATTGAAGGCGAGCCAGCATTCGCGCTCCGACCCGACATCGTGGTGGAGCGCGATGGGGAGACGCGGCTCATCATTGACACGAAGTGGAAGCGTCTAAAGGAGGGGCAGAACCGGGAAGGGGTCATCCCAGCCGACGCTTATCAGATGTTTGCGTATGCCGAGCGTTATGACGCAAGGGACGTGGTTCTGCTATACCCGCATCATGCCGGCCTTGGCGATTGGGCAGCCCGGCGCGCAACCTACGAATTCGGCCACGCCCAGGGGTTCGGCAACCGACGTGTGGCTGTGTCAACGGTCGACCTGACGGCCCTCAACACGGTCCGCCAGCAACTGGTTCAGATTGCCCAGGTCGGGGCGCTGGAGGAGGCCGTATGAGGTGGCCTGCGCCGTCTTGAATCGGGCGATTTGCTTCGCACCCAAATGGCGATAGACTAGATAGTGTCGTCACAAGATTTGCAGCCAGAGGGCAAGGCAGCGAATTTGCACGGCGGCAACGAATGAGGCGACGTTTTTCGCGTAGCGCGTGGCGATGCCCCGCCACCGCTTGAGATGCAGGAAGGCGTTCTCGACCAGGTGACGTAGTTTGTAGAGTGCTTTGTCATACGTGCGGGGTTGCTTGCGGTTCTTGCGTGGCGGAATCACGGCTTGCGCGCCTTGCGCTTGGGCATGCGCCACGATGGCGTCACTGTCGTAGCCTTTGTCGGCAAGCAGGTAGTCCATCTTGAACCCGTCCATCAACCGCTCAGCCTCTGCACAATCCGCTCGGGTACCTTCTGTAATAACCGCTCGGAGCGGCAGACCATGCGCATCCACGGCCAGATGTATCTTGGTGTTGAGCCCCCTTTTGTGCGGCTCATCGCCTGATTGCCACCCCGCGCACCCGCTGCGTGCGGATGAACCTTGCAGTGACTGGCATCGATCATGATCCACTCGAAATCGGGCTCATCAATGCACTGCTCCAGGAGCGACTCCCAAATGCCCTTGTCGCGCCAGCGGCAAAAACGCCGATGGGTGTTTTTCCAGCCGCCATATGAGGCGGGCAGGTCTCGCCACGGCGCACCGGTGCGAAGAATCCAGAACACGGCGTTGATGAATTGGCGGTTGTCCCGCGCAACCCCGCCCCAAACTCCCGCTCGTCCAGGCAAGTGGGGTTCGAGCAATTCCCAGTGCCGATCTGATAGATCGTGTCGATGAAGCGTCTCGGGCATCTCAATAGCGCGGTTGGTATGAACAGCGCCATCATGCCACAACTCGTGACGACTCTATCTAGAAACCGCGACACCTGCAAACGACCCATGGGAGCGCATCTGGCCCTTCAGTTTTGGGCGGACTCGATGGGCGCAACGCCCGTTCGAATGCTGGATTGAGACGACCTGCAAAGGCCATCGGAGGTTTTTCTCGCTTTATGCCTGAAGCTGTCTCAACTTATGCCCGCGCAGGTTTCCCAACCCCTTGATTTGGAAGGGGTGGGATTCTTGCCTTATGCCTCTTCCTACAACGTTGTAGGGGAAGGCATAAGCTGAGCAAGCTATGGAGCTTCCAGTTCGATAAAGTTGGTCAATAGCCCGGCGCTTGAGCGGCGCTGGGCTTTTTTACTCGCCGTGCTCGCATCGGCTGAGCAGAATTCAGTGTTCTGGCACGTGCAATACGCAGCGGCTAAAGTGACAGAGATGCGGTGACAGGGATGCGCGCAGCAGCGCGAGCTTGGCGCCGTTGCCAAAACAATTCCAGCTTGCGGAGCATCGATGTTCCGCTGAAACATCATGACCGATTCCTCTCCATCTTCCGACACCTCTGCCGTGGTTCTGGCTTCGGCCGATGAAATGCGCGGGCGTGCCCGGCGTCGGGGCAAGCTCAAGGGGCGCCAGCCCGAGCCGCAGGCGCTGGCCGAGGTGCAGCAGCTTATCGGCGCCGGGCCGCACCGCCGCGATCTGCTGATCGAGCATTTGCACCGCATCAATGACCAGTGGCACGGGCTGCACGAGCGCCATTTGGTGGCGCTGGCCCGGTTGATGAATCTTCCGATGGCCGAGGTGTACGAGGTGGCGACTTTCTATCACCACTTCGAAGTGCTGCGCGATGATGCCCAGCCTGCGGCCATCACAGTGCGTGTGTGCGACAGCCTGTCGTGCTCGCTGGCCGGGGCGAGCGATCTTCTGCAGCGTCTGCCGCAGTTGCTCGGCGCCGAGGTGC
The DNA here is from genome assembly GCF_900634595.1 of Thiomonas sp. OC7. NCBI lineage: Bacteria > Pseudomonadati > Pseudomonadota > Betaproteobacteria > Burkholderiales > Thiomonas > Thiomonas sp. OC7. The sequence goes on from NZ_LR131953.1 coordinate 1,985,441, forward strand.
GCGTGATGCCCACGCCTTGCGTGGGCCGCTGCGAGCAGGCGCCGGTGGCGGTGGTGGGGCAATGGCCGGTGGCGCATGCCACGCCAGACACGGTGCGCGAGAGCGTGGCAAACCGCCGCTTGCAGCATCCGCTGCCCGCAGTTGATGCAGACTTCGACCTGGCCGCAGTCGGCCCGCAGGCGGTCACCAACGGGTCGGGCGAGGTGACCCCGGCCTGTGTCGGCTATGACGCTTACCGCGCGCGGGGCGGTTATGCACTGGCGGCGGCTGTAGCCAGCGGCCAGCGTTCAGCGGAAGAGGTGATCAAAGCCTTGAGCGACTCGGGCCTGCGCGGCCTGGGCGGCGCGGGTTTTCCGGCAGGGCGCAAATGGGGCATCGTGCGCAGCTACCCCGCGCCCCGGCTGATGGCGGTGAATATCGACGAGGGCGAGCCGGGCACCTTCAAGGATCGCACTTATCTCGAGCGCGACCCGCACCGCTTTCTCGAGGGCGTGCTGATTGCCGCGCAGGTGGTGGGCATTTCCACCTGCTACCTCTACCTGCGCGACGAGTATCACGGCGGCCGGGCCGTTCTGGAGCGTGAGATTGCCCGGCTGCGGGCCGATCCGCCCTGCGCGTTGCCTCACATCGAGCTGCGGCGCGGCGCCGGGGCGTATATCTGCGGCGAAGAGTCGGCGATGATCGAGAGCATCGAAGGCAAGCGCGGCGAACCGCGTATGCGTCCGCCCTACATCGCTGAAATCGGTCTGTTCGGACGCCCCACACTCGAACACAACTTCGAGACCCTGTATTGGGTGCGCGATATCGTCGAGCGTGGCGCGGCCTGGTTCAGCGGCTTTGGGCTGAATGGCCGCAAGGGGCTGCGTTCCTTCAGCGTCAGCGGCCGGGTGAAGTCGCCCGGGGTGAAACTCGCTCCGGCGGGCATCACCTTGAAGGAACTGGTCGACACCTATTGCGGCGGCATGCTCGACGGCCACACGCTCTACGCCTACCTGCCCGGCGGCGCTTCCGGGGGCATCCTACCGGCGCGGCTGGCCGATGTGCCGCTCGACTTCGACACCCTGCAGCCGCATGGCTGCTTCATTGGCTCTGCAGCCATCATCGTGCTCAGCCACCAAGACCGGGCCCGCGACGCCGCGCTCAACGTCATGCGCTTTTTCGAGCACGAAAGCTGCGGCCAGTGCACGCCCTGCCGCGTCGGCACCGGCAAGGCTGCGCAACTCATGCAGGCTCCGCAATGGGATCACGCCACGCTTGAAGACCTGAATCAGGTCATGTCCGACGCCTCCATCTGCGGCCTCGGACAGGCGGCGCCCAACCCGGTGCGCTGCGTGCAGACCTATTTTGCTCACGAGGTGTCTTGAATGAACGTGAAGACGATTGAGCTTGAACTCAATGGCCGCCCGGTGCAGGCGCTCGAAGGCGAAACCCTGCTGGAGCTGGCCGACCGCCACGGTGTGGCGATACCCCGGCTGTGCCACAAACCCGGCTACCGGCCTGATGGCAACTGCCGCGCCTGCATGGTCGAGATCGACGGCGAGCGTGTGCTTGCGCCAAGCTGCTGCCGCACCGCGGCCCCCGGCATGAAGGTGCATGCCAACAGCCCGCGCGCGGTGAAGAGCCAGAACATGGTGCTCGAAATGTTGCTTTCCGACCTGCCCGAAAAGGGCTACAAATGGCTGGGCGACGACGCCACCCGCCCGCACGGCGAACTCAGCGACTGGGCCTCGCGCCAAAACGTGCAGGTGCGACCGGCGCTGGCTGCAACCCGCCGCAACCAGCCCGCGCCCGACGTGTCGCACCCGGCGATGGCGGTCAACCTCGATGCCTGCATTCAGTGCAACCGCTGCGTGCGCGCCTGCCGCGAAGAACAGGTCAACGACGTCATCGGCTACGCCTTTCGCGGCCATCACAGCGAAATCGTCTTCGACCTGCACGACCCCATGGGCGACAGCACCTGCGTAGCCTGCGGCGAGTGCGTGCAAGCCTGCCCCACAGGCGCGCTCATGCCCAAGACCCACATCGGCGCGCAGACGGTTGATCGCCGGGTCGATTCGGTCTGCCCGTTCTGCGGCGTGGGCTGCCAGATCACCTACAACGTGAAAGACGAGATCATTGTCAGCGTCGATGGCCGCGACGGCCCCGCCAACCACGGCCGCTTGTGCGTCAAAGGCCGCTTTGGCTTCGACTACGCGCACCACCCGCAACGCCTGACCCGGCCGCTGATCCGCAAGCCCGGCGTGCCTAAAGACCCGGCTCTGCTGTCGCACCAGGGCGACTGGCGCGACGCCTTCCGCGAGGCCACCTGGGAAGAAGCGCTCGACTTCGCCGCCGGCAAGCTCAAAGACCTGCGCACCCGCCACGGCGATAAGGCGCTGGCTGGTTTCGGCTCGGCCAAAGGCAGCAACGAAGAGGCCTATTTGTTCCAGAAGCTGGTGCGCACCGGCTTCGGCAGCAACAACGTCGATCACTGCACCCGGCTGTGCCATGCGTCCAGCGTGGCCGCGCTGCTCGAAGGGGTGGGCTCGGGCGCGGTGAGCAACCAGGTCAACGATGTGGAGCATGCCGAGCTCATTCTGGTGATCGGCTCCAACCCCACGGCCAATCACCCGGTTGCGGCCACCTGGATGAAAAACGCCGCCAAGCGCGGCACCAAAATCGTGCTGGCCGATCCCCGCGTGACCGACCTCGGCCGCCATGCCTGGCGCACGCTGCAGTTCCGCCCCGATACCGACGTGGCCTTGCTCAACGCCATGATTCACTCCGTCATCGAAGAAGGCTTGGTCGATCAGGAGTTTGTCACGCAGCGCGCCAGCAACTTCGAGGCGCTGAAGCAAAACATCCAGGGCTACAGCGCCGAGGCCATGGCGCCGATCTGCGGCATACCGGCCGAGACCATCCGCGAAGTGGCCCGCGCCTTCGCCACCAGCAAGGCCTCGATGATTCTGTGGGGCATGGGCATCAGCCAGCATGTGCACGGCACCGACAACGCGCGCTGCCTCATCGCGCTGACCAGCGTGACCGGCCAGATCGGCAAGCCCGGCAGCGGGCTGCATCCCCTGCGCGGGCAGAACAATGTGCAGGGCGCCAGCGACGCCGGTCTCATTCCCATGATGTACCCGAACTACCAGCTCGTCAGCAATCCGCAGGCGCATGCGTGGTTCGAGGCGTTCTGGCAGACGCGGCTCGACGACAAGCCCGGCTACACCGTGGTCGAGATCCTGCACAAATGCCTGGCGCCCGACAGCGATCCGCACAAGATACGCGGTATGTATGTCGAGGGCGAAAACCCGGCCATGAGCGACCCCGATCTGAACCACGCGCGGCAGGCGCTGTGCGCACTGGAACATTTGGTGGTTCAAGACATTTTCATGACCGAGACCGCCTGGCTGGCCGATGTGGTGCTGCCCGCGAGCGCCTGGCCCGAGAAGACCGGCACCGTCACCAACACCGACCGCATGGTGCAACTGGGGCGGCGCGCACTGAACCCGCCGGGCGATGCGCGGCCCGATCTGTGGATCATCCAGCAGATGGCCGCGCGCATGGGGCTGAACTGGCACTACCCCGGCCCGGAGCAGGGCGTGGCCGCGGTGTATGAAGAAATGCGCCAGACCATGGCGGAGGCCATCGGCGGCATTACCTGGGAGCGGCTGGAGCGCGAGGGCAGCGTGACCTATCCCTGCCTCACGCCGCAAGACCCGGGGCAGCCCATTGTGTTTGCCGACCGTTTTCCGACTGCGGACGGCCGCGTCAAATTGGTACCCGCCGACATCATTCCAGCGTCCGAGCGGCCCGATGCGGAGTTTCCGCAGGTGCTCATCACCGGTCGCCAGCTCGAACACTGGCACACCGGCAGCATGACGCGGCGCTCGGCCGTGCTGGGCGCTATCGAGCCGATGCCCACCGCGTCGATGAATTCGGCCGAGCTGCGCAAACTCGGCGTGCAGCCGGGCGAGCCCATCACCGTGCGTTCGCGCCGCGGCTCCGTGGTGCTCACCGCGCGGCGCGACGACGGCACGCCCGACGGCGCCGTATTCATTCCCTTCGCTTATTACGAGGCCGCGGCCAATCTACTGACCAATCCGGCGCTCGACCCGTTCGGCAAGATTCCCGAGTTCAAGTACTGCGCGGTGGCCGTGAGCGCAGGCGGCACGCTGGCGCCGGTTGCGGGTTACGCCCGCAGCGGGGCTGAGATTTCGGAGCCAGCGACATAGGCCTTATGGGCTTCAAATAGGGACGTCAAATATGGGCGATCTACCCGCTTTGGAGACCATAGCGCCAACCGCCTTCGAGGCCGTGGCGCTGCCGCGTCGGCCCGACGCACCCCGCCTCAGCCGGGCACGCTGCGAGGTCGTGCGGCCGATCGGGATACTCGATCAGCATGGCGAGCATCGGCAGATCGATATCCCGACCGAACGTCCGCTGACGATCTATCTCGACAAACGCGAGCTGGTCACGCTGATGACTCTGGGCGCAAACCCCGAACTGCTGGTGCTCGGCTACCTGCTCAATCAGGGCCTGGTCGAGCAGGCGGGCGAGATCGACGGCATCGATGTGGACTGGGCGGTGGAGGCCGCGGCGGTGCGCACCCGCCATGGCGTCAGCGACCTCGAAGCCCGCGTCGCGCGCCGCGTCGTCACCACCGGCTGCGGGCAGGGTACGGTCTTTGGCGACGCGATGGCGCAACTGGGCCAGACCCGCCTGCCCGACGCGCAGGCCGCGCGCCTGCGCCAGGCCACGCTGATCAGCCTGCTCGACCAAATGAAGCTACGCGACAGCGTGCACCGCCAGGCCGGATCGGTGCACGGCTGCGCGCTGTTTCACGGCGACGCGCTGCAATGCTTTGTCGAAGACGTCGGCCGCCACAACGCCATCGACACCGTCGCCGGCTGGATGGCGGTGCACGGCGTGCAGGGGGGCGACAAGGTGTTCTACACCACCGGGCGGCTCACCAGCGAAATGGTGATCAAGTCGGCGCGGATGGGCGTGCCCATCATCGTGTCGCGCAACGGGGTGACCGCCATGGGCCATCAACTGGCCGAGACGCTGGGCATGACCCTGTTCGGCCGCGCCGCGGGCCGTCACTTCCTGTGCTACACCGGGTTTGAACGCTTCGACGCCGAAGCCCCGCCGCCCACCGCCCCTCTCGCCTTCACCGACACGGTTCATGAGAAAACGCCGGGCCGCCCCTTCCCGACCTCCCCCACGACGTGGGGGAGGTGAGATCACTCCCTCCCCACTTGTGGGGAGGGTCGGGGTGGGGATTGCCCGGCCCTGGGGGCGCTCGGTAGGCGCCGCGCTGCTTCCCGCGGGACAAGAAGAGTCAGTGCGACTGCAGAAACTGATCAAGCGCCGCGGCTGCGCCGAGCAAGGCAGGCCAGGGGCTGTGGATCACCCAGACCGGAATATCGCGCAGATACGGCGAGGTGCGCCCTTTGTCTTCGAAGCGCTGGCGGAACGGGGAATGCCGAAAGAAGTCGCCCAGCCGCGGCACGATGCCGCCGCCGATATACACCCCGCCGCGCGCTCCCAGGGTAATGGTCAGATCGGCCGCCACCGTGCCCAGCAAGGTGCAGAACAGCGTCACTGTGTCGTGGCACAGCGCGTCGCTGCCGTCCAGGGCCAGGCGGGTGATTTCGGCGGCGCTGCGCTCGGGCGGCGTCTGCCCGGCGATCTGTCCGAGCGCCTGATGCAAAAACGCCATCCCGGTGCCGCTCAGCAAACGCTCGGCCGAAACATGCCCGAAGCGCGCATGCGCCAGACGCCGGATGGCCACCTCGCGCTCATCAAAAGGGGCGAAGCTCACATGCCCACCCTCGCCCGCAAGCGGCGTCCAACCCCCTTGTCCGTCGGGAATCAGGCCCGACACGCCCAGGCCGGTGCCCGCGCCCAGCAGCGCCAGCGGCGCGCCGGGCACGGCGCTGCCGCCGCCCACCTGAACGAGCTCGGCCGCGGGCAATTCGGGCAGGGCGCGCGCGAGCACAGCGAAGTCGTTGAGCACCAGAAAGGTCTCCAGCCCCAGCTCGGCGCGGGTCTGGGCGATGGAAAAGGCCCAGTGATGGTTGGTCATGCGAATCTGGTCGCCATACACCGGGTTGGCGATGCCGATGGCGACATGGCGCACGGCGGTCGCGCCCGTGGCGGCGAGATAGGCGAGCAGCGCATCGGCAAAGCGGGCGTAATCCGCCGTGGGCAGCACGCGAATATCGCTGAGCCCTTGCGCGGTGTGCAGGGCGAATCGGGCATTGGTGCCGCCGATGTCGCCGACCAGGCGGGTGGCAGGAAGGGAGAGATTCGAGGTCATCTTGGGGGTGTACTCTGAACAGCCTTGCCGGTGGGGTAGGCATAGTATGTTGCCTGATGAAGTGGGTTTGAGCCCCTTAATGGCCTGTGGGTACGGAGTATCGCGGCCTATCGCTAAATGACTGTTTGGAGTTGCCATGTCTTCTTTGCATCCCGTATTAGTGACCGTGACGCAGCGCATCGAGGCGCGTAGCGCGGCGCGGCGCGAGGCTTATCTGGCGCGCGTGCGCGCAGCGCGGGGCAGCAAGGTCGAGCGCGGGCACCTCTCCTGCACCAACCTGGCGCACGCGATGGCGGCCGCCCCGGCGCCGGCTAAGCTGATGCTCAAGGAAATCAGCCCGCAGTCCCGGCCCAATCTGGCCATCGTTTCCGCGTACAACGACATGCTCTCGGCGCACCAGCCGCTGGGCGCGTTTCCGGCCTGGATCAAGGAGGCTGCGCAGTCGGCGGGCGCCACGGCGCAGTTCGCCGGGGGCGTGCCCGCGATGTGCGACGGCGTGACCCAGGGGCAGGCCGGCATGGAGCTGTCGCTGTTTTCGCGCGACGTCATCGCCATGGCCACGGCGGTGGCGTTGAGCCACCAGATGTTCGACGCCGGGCTCTACCTCGGGGTGTGCGACAAGATCGTGCCCGGCCTGCTGATTGGCGCCCTGGTTTTCGGCCATCTGCCTGGCATATTCGTGCCCGGCGGCCCCATGACCAGTGGCATGGGCAACGACGAGAAGGCCCGCATCCGCGCGCTGTATGCCGAAGGCAAGATCGGCCGCGCCGAACTGCTTGACGCCGAGATGCAGTCGTATCACAGCGCGGGCACCTGCACCTTCTATGGCACCGCCAATTCCAACCAGATGCTCATGGAGATCATGGGCCTGCACCTGCCCGGCTCGGCCTTCGTCAACCCTGGCACGCCGCTGCGCGAAGCGCTCACCCGCGCGGCCGCCACCCGCGCCGTGGCGATTTCTGCCGAAGGCCCGGAGTACACCCCGATTGGCGAACTGGTCGATGCGCGCGTGATCGTCAACGGCCTCGTCGGCCTGCTGTGCACGGGGGGCTCGACCAACCACACCATCCACCTCGTGGCCATCGCCCGCGCCGCGGGCATCGACATCAACTGGACCGACTTCGACGATCTCTCCAAGGCCGTGCCCACGCTCACCAAGCTCTACCCCAACGGCCGAGCCGACGTCAATCAGTTCCACGCGGCCGGGGGCATGGGCTTTGTCATCCGCGAACTACTCGCCGCCGGGCTGCTGCACCCCGATGTGCAGACCGTGGCCGGGCCCGGGCTGGCGCGCTACGCGCAGGAGCCGGGATTCGATGGCGGCCAGCTCGTCTGGCGCCCGGTAAACGACGAGACGCTCGACCGCGACATTTTGCGGCCCGTCTCCGATCCGTTCGCCCCAGACGGCGGCCTCAAACTCATGACGGGCAATCTGGGGCGTGCCGTCATCAAGGTCTCGGCGGTCAAACCCGAATACCGCGTGATTACCGCGCCCGCCCTCATCTTTGACGATCAGGACGACCTGCTCGCCGCCTTCAAGCGCGGCGAGCTCGAGCGCGATTTCGTCGCCGTCATCCGCTTTCAGGGTCCGGCGGCCAACGGCATGCCCGAACTGCACAAGCTCATGCCCACGCTGGGCGTGTTGCAGGAGCGCGGTTTCAAGGTGGCGCTGGTGACCGACGGGCGCATGTCGGGCGCCTCCGGCAAAGTGCCCTCGGCCATTCACGTCACGCCCGAGGCGGTGCACGGCGGGCCGATCGCCAAGGTGCGCGAAGGCGATCTCATCACCCTGAACGCCCACACCGGAGAAGTCAACGCCGAAGTGCCGCCCGAAGTCTGGGCCGCGCGCCAGGCGCAGAGCGTCGACCTCAGTCGACGCCAATACGGCGTGGGCCGCGAGCTGTTCGCCGCCTTCCGCCACCATGTGGACGGCGCCGAGCAGGGGGCGACCAGCTTTCAGCATCCCGACTGGGCCAAGCCTGAGCCCGCCTTGTCCGCTGCGCCCGTCGCAGCAGGAGCCACGCGATGACCGCCGAAGAACTGCTGCGCGCCGGGCCGGTGATGCCCGTGCTGGTGATCCGCGATGCCGGACAGGCTGTCGATCTGGCCACGGCGCTGGTGGCCGGCGGCATCCGCACCCTGGAGGTGACGCTGCGCACCCCGGCGGCGCTGGACGCCATCCGTCAGATTCGCGACCGCGTGCCCGGTGCGCTGGTAGGCGCGGGCACCGTGCTGAGCCCGAGCGACTGGCAGCGCGCGCAAGACGCGGGCGCTCTGTTCGGCATCAGCCCCGGGCTGACGCCCGCACTGCTGGCGGCTACCCGCCCAAGCAGCTTGCCCTTCGTGCCCGGCGTGGCCACCGCCAGTGAAGCCATGACGGCGCTGGACGCGGGTTTCACCGCAATGAAACTGTTTCCGGCCGAAGCCGTGGGCGGTCAGGCGCTGCTCAAGTCGTTGCACGGACCGCTGCCGCAATTGCTGTTCTGCCCGACCGGGGGCATTCACTCGGGCAACGCCGCGGCCTATCTGGCGCTGCCCAATGTAGGCTGCGTGGGCGGCTCCTGGCTGGCGCCCGAAGCGGCATTGGCCGCGCACGACTGGGCCGCCATCACCGCCCTGGCGCGTGAGGCGGCGGCGTTGCGACGCTAAGGGGCCGACAGCTCGCTGGGTCAGTTCGGCTGGTGCGGTTCTGCTGTGCGGGGTTCATCCAGACGTTCGAACCACACGACGGCGCCTGCCAGCAGCAGTACGAAGAAAGCGGTGCCGAAAATCCAGGCGAAGTACCACGAGGCGTTGCTGCCCACAAGGATGCCGATGCCGATCACAACGGCACCGATGACCAGGAACAGCGCGAGAGAGAGTAGTTTTTTCATGGCTGTCATCCATAAAAACCAAAGGTTTCAGCAAAACCGAAGGTTGCAATAAAAAGGGCCAGGTTGCCCTGGCCCTGGAGCAGGCTCTGCCGCGAAGCGAGAGCCTTCGGTGCGGCGTGACTCAGTGGCCGCCGCGTGGAGCGCCGCCGTTGCGGCGGTCATCTTCCTGTGCGTCGAAAAAAGCGCCCGAGGCGGCAGAAACCAGCACGATCATCGCGGTGCCCACGATCCAGGCGAAGTACCAGGAGGCGTAGTCGCCGATGATCACGCCGATGACAATCGCAATCAGCGCGATGGTCATGAAGAGCACGAAATAAAGAAGGTTTTTCATGATGAGATCCTTGCTCAATAGGCGTGGGGGTCGGCTTCGACTTCCTTCGGATCGACCCTGCCGCGCATGACGTAGAACGCCCAGCTGGTGTACCAGAAGATGATGGGCACGAACACCACGGTCCAGCCGGTCATCCACAGCAGCGTGGTTTCACTGGAGATGGAATTCCACAGGGTCAGGCTTTGCGAGGGGTTGGAGCTCGACGGCATGAGGAAGGGGAACATGGCCACGCCGATGGTGCCGACCACGCCGATCCACGATACCGCGCCCAGCCACCAGGCCAGGGTGTGCTTGTTGCTGCGCACGCTCGTCCAGCCGAAGAACAGACCGGCAAAACCGAGCAAGGGCACGGCCCAGAGGATGGGATAGCTCTTGTAGTTGGACAGCCAGCCACCGGGCACCAGTTGGACCGTTTGCTGCAGCGGAGTTTGCGGCACGCCGGCTCCGGGGAAGCTCACGATCTTGTAGCCGTTGACCATGCTGACCCACACGCCGAGCACCGCGAACAGCACGATGGCGGCGAGCGCAGCATAGCCCGCTGCAGTGCGGGCACGGCCCGCGACGGGTTCGGGCGCGCGGCCCATCATCATCACGCCACCCATATAGACCGACAGCGACAGCGACAGCAGGCCGGCCAGCACCGAGAACGGGTTGAACAGGGTGATGAAGCTGCCGGTATAGACCGAGCGCATATCCCACTGAAAGTGGAAGGGCACGCCCATGAGCATATTGCCCATGGCGGCGCCGAAAATGATCATCGGCAGCGCGCCGCTGAGCAGCAGCGTCCAGTCCCAGGCATTGCGCCAAGCCGGCGAGGCGATTTTGCTGCGGTATTCAAACCCCAGCGGGCGCACGATCATGCTCCACAGCAGCAGCAGAATGACCACATACAGACCGGAGAACGAAGTGGCGTAGATCAGCGGGTAGGCCGCGAAGATCGCGCCGCCGCCGAGAATGAACCACACCTGATTGCCGTCCCAGTGGGGGCCGATGGCATTGAGCATGGAGCGGCGCTCGGTATCGGTTTTGCCGATGAAGCGCAGCAGCGTGCCCACGCCCATGTCCATGCCGACCATGGTGCCCAGCCCGACGAACAGCACGCCGAGCAGGACCCACCACAAGACTTGAAGGATGAGATACAAGTCCATGACTATTACTCCTTATGGGCGCTCATCGGAGCGGCCGGGTTGGGGGCGAAACCACCGCCGAACGACGGCTGGGGTTTGCGGCCTTGGGGAATGGTCGGAGTGGACGGCGTGCCGTGCTCTTCCGGCCCTTGCTTGATCGCGCGCACCATCAGATACATCTCGACGGCGATGAAGATGGAGTAGAGCGACACAAAGCCCACCAGCGAGAAAATCATGTAGCCCACGCTATGACTGGATGCAGACATCCAGGTAGGCAGCATGCCGAACACGGTCCAGGGTTGACGGCCCACTTCAGCAGTGAGCCAGCCCATTTCGCAAGCGAGGAAAGGCACGGGAATCATCCAGGGGGCGAATTTGAGGAACCAGCGGTTCTTCGGCTGCTCCAGCTTGCCGCTGATGGTGAGCATGGCGGCGTAAACGAAGTAGGCCAACATCAGCAGGCCCATGCCGACCATGAGACGGAAGGTCCAGAAAATCACCGAGACTTCGGGGATGGTGTCCTTGGCGGCCTTGGCGATGTCCGCGTCCGTTGCCTTGGAGACATCTTGTTCAGGCGAGTAGCGCTGCGCGAGGAAACCGTAACCCAGGTCTTTTTCGTGCGCCTTGAACTGCGCCATGGCAGCGGCATCGTTGGGGTTCTTGCTCAGCAGCTTGAGCGCTTCCACCGCCGGAATGCCGTTCTTGATGCGCTGCCTCGCGTCCGCCTCGATCTGGTCAACACCCGGCACGACCTTGGTGAGGGTGTGGGTCAGCAGCGGCGTCAGCACATACGGCACCTGGATAGACCAGACGTTCTTTTGCTCGCTCTGCGACGGCCAGGCCACCACATTGAACGGAGCAGGCGCAGCCTCGGTTTGCCACATGGCTTCCATGGCGGCGAGCTTGGACGGCTGCGCATGCGCGCCGACGAAACCCAGCGCGTCACCCAGGGTGATGACCCCGGCAGTGGACAGCACGCCGAACAGCGCGGCCATGCGGAAGGAGCGGCGAGCCAGTTCCATATGGCGGTTGCGCACCATATACCAGGCGCTCACCCCGGCAACGAACACCGCGGCGGTGACGTAACCGGCGATGCTGGTATGCACGAACTTGGCCTGCGCGTCCGGGCTGAAAATCAGCGCGCCGAAGTTGGTGAGTTCCATGCGCATGGTCACCGGGTTGAACGCGGCGCCTTGCGGGTCTTGCATGAAGCCGTTGGCCACCAGAATCCACAAGGCCGACAGGTTGGAGCCGATGGCCACCAGATAGGTCACCAGCAGATGCTGACCTTTGGTCAGGCGCTTCCAGCCGAAGATCATCATGCCGATCATGGTGGATTCCATGAAGAAGGCCATCAGTCCTTCAATGGCCAGCGGCGCACCGAAGATGTCGCCGACGAAACTGGAATAAAACGACCAGTTGGTGCCGAACTCGAACTCCATGGTCAGGCCGGTGGCCACGCCCAGGGCGAAGTTGATAAGAAACAGCTTGCCCCAGAACTGGGTCATGTCGCGGTAGATCGTTTTGCCGGTGGTGACGTAAACCGTCTCCATGGCGGCGATCATGAAGCTGATGCCCAGGGTGAGGGGGACGAAAAGGAAGTGGTATAGCGCGGTGGAGGCAAATTGCCACCGCGATAAGTCCACGACGAGGGTGTCGATCATTTTGGCGCTCCTGTTGTGTCGATCCGTGGGTCTTGCGCAGCATGGCGCGGCTGATTGACACCCACGCGGCGAAGAACACGGAGCAAGGATAGGCGCCCACGTATCTCGTTTTTTTGATTTGGAGCAATGTCCGGGAATTCCCTAGGCTTGGCAGTGGCCCTTACGCTGCATTGTTCTGCGACAAAACGTCGCAGTCTGCTCGTCTGCGTTGATTTTTCATGCGGGTGGAAGCTTTTTCTGCGGTTTTGCTGCGCCCACGCGACGCGGGCGAGCTGCGGACGACCCATTCCAGAAAAGGACATTTGCATGGCATTCGACCGTCAGCGTCGGCACAATGCATCTGAGAGACGGCGCAACGACGTTTCCCCTGCAAGGAGCCCCCATGATTTACAAATTTCAATCCAAGGCCGACAGTGATTTGTTCATGAACGCCGGCCCGGCCGAACGCATTCTGTCCATCATCGGCAAGTCGGCGGGCGCGCAAGGCATCATCGAGCCGTCCGAAATGCCAGCGGCCATTGCCGCCCTTGAAGCGGCCGTGGACGCAGAAGAACAGGCGCGCAACGCGGCGATGGAGTCGGCCGCTGCGGACGGACAGGTGGTCTCGGCGGCGCAACCCATCGGCCTGAAGCAGCGGTCCTGGCCGTTCATCCAGATGCTCAAGCGTTGCCAGGAAGCGCAGACGCCGGTTGTCTGGGGCGTGTGAATGCAGGACCCTGAGCACACGCATGCGGCGCACGATCACGCGCCTCATCGCGATCGCGCACACGCACACGCCGCAGGGCATCACGGCCACGACCATGCCCGAGGCGCCAGCGCGCACCGACTGCGGTGGGCGTTGGCCGTGCTGCTAATTTTCACCGTCATCGAGGCGGTCGGCGGCTGGTGGGTGAACTCGCTGGCGCTGCTGTCCGACGCGGTGCATATGGCGGCGGACAGCGCCGCGCTGCTGCTGGCGCTCGTAGCCATCCGCCTCAGCGCACGCCCGCCGAGTGCGCGGCTGACCTATGGCAACGGACGCTGGCAGACGCTGGCGGCCTTCGTCAATGGGCTGGTGCTGCTGCTGTTGACCGTGGGGCTGATCGTGGAGGCCCTGCAGCGTCTGTGGCGGCCCGAGGCGGTGGAGGGCGGCTGGATGCTGGTTATCGCCGCGCTGGGCGGCCTGGCCAATCTGGGGGCGCTACTTGCCCTGACGGGCGGCGAGTCGCTGAATGAACGTGGGGCGCGGCTGCATGTGCTGTCCGACTTGCTGGGCTCGGCGGCGGCCATGCTGGCGGCGGGGCTGATTCTGGGGTTCAACTGGACGGTGGCCGACCCGCTGCTGTCACTGCTGGTATCGGCGCTCATCCTGCGCTCGGGCTGGCATCTCACCCGCGATAGCGCGCACGTGCTGCTCGAAGGCGCGCCTGCGAGTCTGAGCGCAAGCGAAGTGCGCGAGGCCTTGGCCGACGTGCCGGGCGTGGCGGGAGCCCACCATGTGCATGTCTGGTCACTCGATGGCGCGGAGCCGGTGGTGACTTTGCATGTGCGCCTCGCGGCCCAAGCCGAATCGGAGGCGACCTTGCGCGCAGTGCATCATCGCCTGCATGACGCGCTGGGCATCGAGCATGCCACGGTGCAGATCGAGGCTGGCGCCTGCATCGGCCCCGGTCAGCCCCATTGTCACCTGGGCTGACGGTCTGGCAGGGTCGGCGCAGCGAATGGCGCAAACAGCCGCCGAACCATGCGGCGCAGACCGAGCCCCTGTTGCGCCCAGAAGCCGTCGCCGTAATCCTCGCCCTGGCCGTCTGGCGCGGCAAGCTGGGCACGAACGCCGGTGGGCTGCAGCGGGGTGGTGAAGTCGGCAGAACGGAACAGCACGTCCCACCACGGTAGCAGCACGCCGAAATTGCAGCCGTAGAGTCGCGCGTTGTTCTGGTGGCCAAGCTCGTGGCCGTAGCCCACCGCGTGATGCAGGCGGTGAAAGCGCGGGCTCACCAGCAGCCGCTCCCCCAGCCAGCCGAAAGACAGCCGGATGTTGGCATGTTGCAGACTTTGCAGCGCACCCGACACCAGCGACAGCGCGACAAACTGGTTGGGCGGCACGCCGATCAACAGCGCCAGCGCTGCGAAAAATGCCGCCATCAGCACGTCGTCGAGCACATGGTTGCGATCGTCCGACCACAGGCTAAGCTGACGCTGGCTGTGGTGCACCGCGTGCAGTTCCCACCACCACTGGATCTGGTGCTGGGCGCGGTGATACCAGTAACCAGCAAAGTCGAGCACGATCAGGTAGATCAGGAAGCTGATCAGCGGTCGGTCGGTGATGCCCGGCCACAGCGCGTCGAGGTTGAGGTTGTCCACCCCGCGCAGGCGGAACCATTCCTGCAGGCTGTCAAACGCGGGTTGCAGGGTGAAAAACAACACCAAATTGATCAGCCCCAGGCGGTTGATGAAGGTGTAGAGCACATCCACCCGCACCGCGCGGCGGTTGGGCCAGACTTCAAGTGGCCGCAGCGCTTCGAGCGGCCGCAACACGGCGTAGACCACGCCGATCTGCAGCAGCCCGGCAAGAAACCACAGCACGCCGTCATAGGCGAAATCGTCATCCACCATGAGGTGAAAGTGGTAGAACACCGGCTGCACCAGGGTGACGAAAACCCAGGTCTGCGCCTCGCCGATGAGCAGGCTGGTGGCGTGGCTGATCCAGTCGAGCGGATTGAGCATGGCGGTGGGTGGAGGAGATCGGCGGGAGCTCAGCGCGCAGCGGCGATGGTCGGGGTCGGCTTCAGCTGCAGTGACGCAGCCTGCTGACGCGGCAGCGTGGACAGCGGCGGCAGGTTGTCGTAGAACGGCGCGCGGTTGTAGAAGTAGATGCCGTGCGGCGACTTGCCTACTGGAATCACATCCACCAGCTTGCGCGTGTCCATGTCGATCACCCCCACCGAGCGGGCGAAGCGGAAGGTCACCCACAGCCAGCGGCGGTCGGCGGACAGCTCCATATCGTCCGGCCCCGGGCGCAGGCCGGTGATGTCGCCCACCTTGGTGAGGGTGTCCATGTCGAGAATGCTGATGGTGTCGGACACACGGTTGCTCACCAGCACATGCCGCCCGTCGGCCATGGAGCGGAAGTTGTGCGCCGCCTTGCCGGTGACGATGCGCTTGAACACCGTGCGGGTGCGCGGATCGACGGCCACCACCGCATCGCTGCCGGTCAGCGCGACCAACAGGGTTTTATCGCCTGGCGTCAGCCACAGCCCGGCCGGGGTTTCGCCCACTTTGAGCGTCCACATCACGGTTTGCGTGGGCAGGTCGATGGCGGCCACCGAATTGGTTTCCTGCAGGCTGATGTACACCGTCTTGCTGTCGGCGGTGAATGCCATGTGGCTGGGCAGCGACTTGAGGGGAATACGCTTGGCGAGCAGGAACTTGCCCTGGTCGTAGCTGTAGATGTCCACCCGGTTCAGGCGCAGGCAGTTCACCACGAACCAGCGGTGATCGGGCGAAAAACCGATCTGGTAGGGGTCGGGAATATTGGGCACGTTGCCGATGGGCTTGCCCGTCTGTGGGTTGAGCAACATGAGGTCGCCGCTCACCGCGTTGGCGACGATCAGGTCTTGATTGTTCGGCGTAGCCATCAGGTGATGCGGCTCCTTGCCGGTGGCAAAGCTGCCGATGGGCTGACGGGTGTCCTGGTTGATCAGGGTGATGCGGGCGTCGCCCGAATCGAGCACCACCACATCGTCCTTGGCCTGCGCCAAACCGGTCTGTGCCAACAAGACCGAGAAAACAAACAGGAATTTACGCATGGGATCACCAAGGAAGCACTCAGGAAGGCGCGTTGCAGCCCCGAATACGGGTCATCAGGACGCGCTGCGGCCGCAACTGTAACGCGCGCGCAGGCCGAGCTGTTGACCAGAAACAGTCTGCAATCAATCCGCATTAAAAATTTGCATTCTCCGCACCCCATGGGTTGTCCCCCATTGGGGGCTGATGCTCGTTAAAGTGCAAAGCCTGTGGTGGGCATGGCTGTGGGCGTGTGGCGGAACTTGGTCAGGCGGCCGGGTTCCAATCGGAAAAGAGTTGATATGCATCCCTTCTCTCGTATCAAGATGGTTTTGCTGGCCGCCGCGGCGGTCGGGGCTTTGCTCGTGCCGGGCCTGGCTCAGGCGCGCGTGCATTGGAGTATCGGTATTGGCGTGCCGGCTTACTACGGCTGGGGGCCGGGTTGGGGTTCTGGTTGGGACGGCGGTTGGTACGAGCCCGGTTGGTATGGGCCTTTCCCGGGCTATGGCGGCTGGTCCGCCTGGAGCCCTCCGGTCGTGGTGGAGCGGCAGCCGGTGGTGGTGCAGTCGCTGCCGCCCGGCCCGGCGCCCCAGTCGTTCTGGTACTACTGCCAGAACCCGGCGGGCTACTACCCCTATGTCTCGGTCTGCCCGGGCGGGTGGACGCCGGTGCCTGCCTCGCCTCCGCCGCCGCCACCAGCCAAATGATTCACGCTTTCCACTTTTTATAACGATCTATCGAGGAAGCATCATGCGAATTTATCGAAACCTTCGGTTTTCCCGTCCCTTTTTTCTTTTTCCTGCCGCTGTGGGCGCGCTCGTGCTGGGGGGCTGTGCCACCGCGCCGCTCGGGCCCACGATTGCGGTCATGCCGGCGCCGGGTATGCCTTTTGAGCAGTTTCAGGCAATCGATGCGAGCTGCCGCCAGTTCGCGCAGCAGCAGGCCGCGCCCTACCAAGGCGGCGCGAGCAATTCCGGCGTGACCTCGGCGGCCCTTGCCACCGGCATCGGGGCCTCAGCCGGGGCGCTGATCGGCGGCAACAGCCAGGGGGCCGGTGTGGGCGCGGGCCTTGGCCTGCTCGCGGGCAGCGCGGGCGGTGCGGGGTCTTATGGCGACACGCAGGGCAGTGCGCAGCGCGCTTACAACATTGCGTATCAGCAGTGCATGTACTCAAGAGGTGCGCAGGTGCCGGGTTATGCGGCGCCGCGATATGTGGCGCCGCCTCCGCCCCCGGCCTATCCCGCGCAGCCGTCTTACCAGCCGGCGCCTCAACAGCCGAGCTATCAGCCGCAGCCGGCCTATCCACCGACCTATCCCCCGGCGCAATGAGGGCGTCCTGCGCAGATCGTTACGCCGGGTCACAACTGCTCACAGGATGGCGGGTGTTTTAGCGGATGCGGCGGCTATCATGCCCCGCGACTATGAGTACCTCTGCTGACTCCGCCCCTGCGGGTTCTCCCAAGCCGCCTGCAGGCCGCGACAAGCGCCCCAAGCGCGCTGTGCGTTACCGCCCTCTCTGGCTCAAATTTTTGCTCGGCGCCGTGCTGCTGGGCGTGGCCGGAATATTGGCGCTGGTGTTTGCCGTGGTCATGCTCTATCCGCGTTTGCCCGCGCTGAGCGAACTCACCGATTACCGCCCGGATCTGCCGCTGCGGGTGTATTCGGCCGAGGGCACGCTGATCGGCGAGTTTGGCGTGCAGCGCCGCACCGTGGTGCCGTTCGAGCAGATTCCGCTACAGGTGCGCGAGGCCTTTCTTGCCGCCGAAGACTCGCAGTTTTACGAGCATGGCGCGGTGGACTGGACGGGCGTGTTTCGCGCCGCGCTGGCCGACCTGATGCACGGCGCCGCCGTGCAGGGCGCGTCCACCATCACCATGCAGGTGGCGCGCGACTTCTATCTCAGTCCGCAAAAAACGCCGCTGCGCAAGTTCACCGAAGCGCTGATGGCCTACAAAATCGAGCATGAGCTGAGCAAGAATCAGATTCTTGAGCGCTATCTGAATCAGGTCTATCTTGGGCAGCGCGCTTACGGCGTGGCGGCGGCGGCGCAGGTTTATTTCGGCAAGCCGCTCGACCAGCTCACGTTGGCGCAGGCGGCCGTGCTCGCGGGCTTGCCCAAGGCGCCTTCGGCCTTCAACCCGCAGACCAATATCAAGGCCGCGCTCATTCGCCAGCATTATGTGCTCGGCCGCATGAAGGCGCTGGGCGACATCACCCAGGCGGAGTATGACGACGCCATGCAGGCGCCTCTGAATGTGGTGTCCGGGCAAGGTCTGCTGCGCTACAAGGTGGACGCCGATTACGCCGCCGAGCAGGTGCGCGAGATCATGGTGGCGCGGTTCGGCGAATCGGCCTACACCGACGGCTACAAGGTCTACACCACCTTGCACGACCGTGACCAGAAGGCGGCGGTGGACGCGGTACGCGCCGGGGTGCTGGCCTACGACCAGCGCCACGGCTGGCGCGGACCGCAGGCGCGCATCGATCTGCCCGCGCACGATGCCGATGCGCTCGGCGTGGCGGTCAAGGCGCTCAAACCCTACGACGCGGCCGGCAGCCTGCATCCGGCCGTGGTGCTGCACGCCAGCCCCAAGCTGGTCGAGGCCGTGCTCGAATCGGGCAACACGGTGGAACTCAGCGGCGATGCCCTGCGCTTCGCCGCTGCGGGCCTGTCACCCAAAGCCACTGACAAATTGCGCATCGATCGTGGCGCCGTGGTCTGGCTGCAAAAGCTGGCCAAGGGCTGGCGCATCGCGCAGATGCCCGATGTGCAGTCGGCGCTGGTGTCGGTCGATCCGCATGACGGCGCGGTGCGCGCCTGGGTGGGCGGCTTCGACTACAACCACGAGAAGTTCGACCATGTGAATCAGGCCTTCCGCCAGCCCGGTTCGAGCTTCAAGCCCTTCATCTATTCCGCCGCGGTGGACGAGGGCCTGGCGCCCACGACCGTCATCGACGATTCGCCCATCACCATTTCGCAAGGCCCGGGGCTGCCGCCGTGGACGCCGCACAACTACGACAACGAGCAGCTCGGCGCCATTCCCGCCACCCTGGCGCTGGCGCATTCCGACAACGTCTGCGCGGTCAAGGTGCTGCTGGCCGTGGGCATTCCCTACGCCCGCCAGTTCGCCTCGCGCTTCGGCCTGCCGCTCGACCAGATTCCGCCCTATCCCACCATGGTGCTGGGCGCGGGCAGCTTCACGCCCCTGCAGATGGCCACGGCCTATGCGGTGTTCGCCAATGGCGGCTCGCTGGTGCAGCCCTATCTCATCAAACGCATCGTCGATGCTCACGGCGCCGAGGTCTATGTCCACAAGCCGGAAATCGCGGGTCAGAACGCGCCGCGCATCATCAGCGCGGCCAATGCCTTCCTCACCACGCAGATGATGCAGGCGGTGATCCAGCACGGTACGGGCGCGGCGGCGCTGTCGCTAGGCCGCATCGATCTGGCGGGCAAGACCGGCACCTCGCAGAATTTTCACGATGCCTGGTTCGACGGCTTCAACCCCGATCTGGTCGCCATCACCTGGATGGGCTACAACAACCAGCGCGACCTGTACCGCGGCGAGCAGGGCGCCAAGGCCGCGCTGCCGATCTGGATGGACTACATGCGCGTCGCGCTGCAGGGCAAGCCCGACGTACCCTGGCCGGTGCCGTCTGGAGTGATCATGTCGCAGGTCAACCCGGCCACCGGCTTTGCCTCCAATGGTCCGGGCGCGGTGAGCGGCTACTTTCTGCAGAATTTCCCGCCGCTGGCCATCGACGCCCAGATGCCGCTGTCAGCGCCCTCTTCGGCGCCGCTGGCGGCAGGTGGCATCAGCACCGGCAGCGGCGGCATGCTGGTCGGACCCGGCGGCGTGCCGGTGGGCACTTCCACCGTCAGCGTGCGCGGTCAGGGGCCGGGCACGCACCCGGCCGCGGTGGCCCAGCCCGTGGCGCCCCCGCCGTCTCTGCAGCCGGGGGCCATCCTGCCTTCGCTGGGCGGCAATCCCTGAGGAGGGCGCCACCATGCCTGCTGCTGCGCATTGCGTAGCGGCGGGTTTCTACAATGGCGCCTTCTTCAAGGCCGATTCCATGCGCACCTTTCAAGACCTCATACTCACCCTGCAAACCTATTGGGCCCGGCAGGGCTGTGCCGTTCTTCAGCCCTACGACATGGAAGTGGGCGCCGGCACCAGCCACACCGCCACCTTTCTGCGCGCCCTCGGCCCCGAGCCGTGGAAGGCCGCCTATGTGCAGCCCAGCCGTCGTCCGAAAGATGGCCGCTACGGCGACAACCCCAACCGGCTGCAGCATTACTACCAGTTTCAGGTGGTGCTCAAACCCGCGCCCGACAACATCCTCGATCTCTATCTTGGCAGTCTGCAGGCGCTGGGCTTCGACCTAAAGACCAACGATATCCGCTTCGTTGAAGATGACTGGGAAAACCCCACGCTGGGCGCCTGGGGGCTGGGCTGGGAGGTCTGGCTCAACGGCATGGAAGTCACCCAGTTCACCTATTTCCAGCAGGTCGGCGGCATCGACTGCAAGCCGCTGACCGGCGAGATCACCTACGGCCTGGAGCGCCTGGCCATGTATTTGCAGGGCGTGCAGAGCGTGTACGACCTCGTCTGGACCGAAACCGAGGTCGCCGGTGAAGTGACTGCTCCCCAAGGGCGCGCGAGCGCCTTGGGACGGCCCGGCGGCGCTCGTACCCTTCTCAAATACGGCGACGTGTTCCACCAGAACGAAGTCGAGCAGAGCGCCTACAACTTCGAGCACAGCGATGTGGACTTTTTGCTGACCGCCTTCGCCGCGCATGAAAAGCAGGCCAAGGCGCTGATGGCCGCGCAACTGGCGCTGCCCGCTTACGAACAGGTACTCAAGGCGGCGCACAGCTTCAATTTGCTCGACGCTCGCGGCGCGATTTCCGTCACCGAACGCGCCGCCTACATCGGCCGCATTCGCAACCTGGCGCGCGGCGTGGCGCAGGAATACCTCGACAGTCGCGCCCGTCTGGGTTTCCCGCTGGCGCCCCGCGCCTGGGCCGACGAAGTCTCTGCCCAGCTCGCCCAGAAGAAAGCCGCCTGACGTCTGCCGCACGCCGTGCCCGCGCTGCTGTCGCGGGCCGGCGGCGGCCTGCAATTGCCCGCCATGAACCCACAGAACCTGCTTGTCGAACTCTTCGTTGAAGAACTGCCGCCCAAGGCGCTGCCCGCGCTGGGCGAGTCCTTCGCCCGCACCCTGGCCGCGAGTCTGCGGTCTCAGGGACTGGCCGCATCTGACGTCGAGCCGACGCCCTACGCCAGCCCGCGCCGACTGGCCGTGCGCATCCCCGCCGTCGCTGCCAAGGCGGCCGACAAGGCCGTAGCGCAGAAGCTCATGCCCGTGGCCGTGGGGCTGGATACCGACGGCAAGCCCACCCCGGCGCTGCTCAAAAAGCTCGGCGCGCTGGGGCTGGATGCCGACGCCGCCCCCCGCTTGCGGCGCGAAGGCGAGGGCAAAGCCGAAACCCTGTTCATCGACACCGTGGCGCCCGGCGCCACGCTGGCCGAAGGTCTGCAGAGGGCGCTCGCCGAGGCCATCGCCAAACTGCCCATCCCCAAGGTGATGGCCTACCAGTTGGAAGATGGCTGGACTACGGTGAAGTTTGTGCGCCCCGCGCATGGTCTGGTCGCCCTGCATGGCGTCGACGTCGTGCCGGTGCAGGCGCTGGGGCTGACGGCGGGACGAGAAACGCACGGCCATCGGTTTGAGGCCCAGGCCGATCCCATCGTGCTGCGCGACGCCGACAGCTACGCCGACCAACTGCGAGAACAAGGCGCGGTGATCGCCAGCTTCGACGCGCGCCGTGCTGAAATCGCGGCGCAGCTGCAGGCCGCCGCGCGACAGGCCGGGCCGGGCCTGCACCCCATCGACGATGCCGCGCTGCTCGACGAAGTTACTGCTCTGGTCGAGCGCCCGAACGTGCTGCTGTGCCAGTTCGATCCGGCCTTTCTCGCCGTGCCGCAGGAGTGCCTCATCCTCACGATGAAGGCCAACCAGAAATACTTTCCGCTGCTCGACGCGGCGGGCAAGCTCACCCACCGTTTCCTGGTCGTCAGCAATATCTCGCCGGCCGATCCCAGCGCGGTCATCGAAGGCAACGAGCGCGTGGTGCGCCCGCGCCTGGCCGATGCGCAATTCTTCTTCGAGCAAGACCGCAAGAAGCGCCTCGAAGACCGCGTGCCCGGCCTCGACAAAGTGGTCTATCACGCCAAGCTGGGCTCGCAGGGCGAGCGCATGCGGCGGGTGCAGGCGCTCGCAGGGGGCATTGCCAGGCAGATTCCGCCGTCCTTTCCGGTCGAGCAGGCCGAGCGCGCCGCGCTGCTGGCCAAGACCGATCTGCTGACCGACATGGTCGGCGAGTTTCCCGAACTGCAGGGCGTCATGGGGCGTTACTACGCCGCGCATGATGGTGAAGACGCCTTGGTGGCCGAGGCTATCGAAGACCACTACAAGCCGCGTTTTTCTGGCGACGAACTCCCGCGCAGCGACGTGGGTTTCGCGCTGGCACTGGCCGACAAGACCGAAACCCTGGTCGGCCTGTTCGGCATCGGCGAACGCCCGACTGGCGACAAAGACCCGTTCGCGCTACGTCGCCATGCGCTGGGCATTTTGCGCATGTTGATGGAGCGCGGCCAGGGCATCGAACTCTCGCGTTATTTGGAAAATGCGGTGCCGGTGTTCAGCGGCGTGGCCGGGTTTTCAGACCCCAGCGCCGATGTGCAGACCTTCCTTTACGACCGTCTGGCCAACCTGCTGCGCGAGCAGGGCTGGACGGCGCAGGAGGTGGACGCGGTGCTGGCCCTCAGTCCGCAAATTCTGGCCGATGTGCCGCGCCGCCTGGAAGCGGTGCGCGCCTTCGCCGCCTTGCCAGAAGCCGCCGCACTGGCCGCGGCCAATAAACGGGTGGGGAATATTCTGCGCAAATCCGAAGGCGCGAAACACGGCAGCGGCTTCAACGTCGATTTGCTGGTCGAGCCCGCCGAAATCGCCTTGTCACAAGCCTTGAATGCCGTGGCGCCGCAGGTGCAGCAGTTTTACGCGGCAGGCGACTACACCGCCGCGCTCAAGATGCTCGCCGCGCTGAAAGCCCCGGTGGACACCTTCTTCGACCAGGTGATGGTCAACGCCGAAGACCCCGCGCTGCGCGCCAACCGCTTGGCCCTGTTGGCGCGGCTGCAGGAGGCGATGAACCAGGTGGCCGATTTGTCGCGTCTTGCGGCCTGACTCCCATCCTGCACGACAATCACGGCATGAAACTGCTCATCCTCGACCGCGACGGCGTCATCAACCAAGACAGCGACGACTTCATCAAGTCGCCCGACGAGTGGGTGCCCATTCCCGGCAGCTTGGAGGCCATTGCCCGGCTGAACCACGAGGGCTGGCATGTGGCGGTGGCCACCAATCAGTCGGGCATTGGGCGGGGCCTGTTCGACATGAGCACGCTCAACGCCATCCACCGCAAGATGCACAAAGCGCTGGCGGCGGTGGGCGGGCGCATCGACGCCATTTTCTTCTGCCCGCACGCGCCGGAAGATCACTGCAGCTGCCGCAAACCCAAGCCCGGCTTGTTCCAAGACATCGCCCGCCGCTACGAGCTTGAGAATCTCCAAGGCGTGCCTTCGGTGGGCGACAGCGTGCGCGATTTGCAGGCCGGTGAGCCGCTGGGGTGCGGGCTGCATCTGGTGCGCACCGGCAAAGGCGAGCGTCTGGCCGATCTGGGCAATCTGCCCGCGGGCACCCGGGTGCACGACGATCTGGCAGCCTTCGCCGCCTGGCTGCTGGAACAACCCAAGGCGAAGTCTGAAAAGACCTCCGACAAGACGCCAGACCCGGCGTGACCGAGCCGACATGCGTTTTTTCCGTTCTCTGCTTTACATGGCGTGGCTGATCGTGACGGTGGTGCCTTACGCGGTCATCGTGGTGATTCTGTCCATTTTCATTCGTGGCACGCGGCTGTATCGCTTCACCCTGGGTTGGGTGCATCTGTCGGTCTGGGGTGCGCGCGTGATTTGCGGCATACGCAGCCATATCACCGGCATGGAGAACCTGCCAGACGGCCCGGTCATCCTGCTGTCCAAGCATCAATCAGCCTGGGAAACGCTGGCCTTTCCGCTGATCATGCCGCGTCCGCTGGCCTATG
This sequence comes from Thiomonas sp. OC7, assembly GCF_900634595.1. Classification (NCBI taxonomy): domain Bacteria; kingdom Pseudomonadati; phylum Pseudomonadota; class Betaproteobacteria; order Burkholderiales; genus Thiomonas; species Thiomonas sp. OC7. The sequence goes on from NZ_LR131953.1 coordinate 2,009,672, forward strand.
TGTTCAAACGCGAGCTGCTCTATGTGCCGTTTTTCGGCTGGGCGCTGGGGCGGCTGGACATGGTGCACATCGACCGCAGCAAGCGTGCCGAAGCGTTCGGCCGGGTGGAAAAACAGGGCGGCCGGATTCTCAAGCAGGGCAACTGGATCATCATGTTTCCCGAAGGCACGCGCACTGCGCGCGGCGAGCAGGGCGTCTATAAAACAGGCGGCACGCGGCTGGCCATCGCCACCGGCGCCTGGGTGGTGCCCATCGCCGTGACTTCGGCGCGCTGCTGGCCGCGCCAGGCCTTCATCAAAACCCCCGGCGTGGTGGAGGTGTCCATCGGCAAACCCATTTCGCCCGAAGGCCGCAAGCCCGCCGAAATGATGGCCGAGGTCGAACGATGGATCGAGGCCGAAATGCGCCGTCTCGATCCGCAGGCCTACGCGCATGCCCCGCGCTGAGTCTTCCGGCCGCGCCGCCTTGCCCGGCTCGGCGCAACTGGGTTTGTTCGACTGGGACGAGCCGACGCCCGCCCCCGCCCCTATCGCCGCCCCGGCGCCAGGAGCCGCGGTGAGCTCATCCCCAGGTTCGTCGCCGACCCCGCCGCCGGTCTCAATACCCCGCGCTGGCGTGCCGACGCAGCGATATGACGACGGCATCCACCGTTTTGACTGGTCGCTTCATCGCGCCGCCCGCCGCACCCTGGCGCTGCGAGTGGACGACCGCGGCGTCAGCCTGCACGCCCCGCGCCTAGCCAGCGGCGCGTCCATCGCCCAGTTTCTGCAGCAGCACGCCGCCTGGGTGCAGCGCAAGCTGCGGCAGCGTGAACAGCGTCTGCAGGCGCTGCAGGCCGCGCGCATCGAGTGGGCCGATGGCGGCCGCATCCCTTATCTCGGCCAGCACCTCACCCTGCGGCTGCGCGGCGCCAGCCAGTTGCGGTGGGACGAAGCCCGCGCCGAACTTCACTTGCCCCTGCCGCAAGGCAGCAGTGCGCAGCAGGTGCGCGACAGCGTGGCCGCCTGGCTGCAGCGACAGGCGCTGGGACTGTTCACCGCGCGGGTGGCGCATTTCGCGGCCCAGCTCGGGGTGCGCGTGACGGCGGTGAAACTCAGCGCCGCCACCACCCGCTGGGGCAGCGCCAAAAGCGACGGCAGTATCCGCCTGCATTGGCGTCTGTTGCACTTCAGCCCGCAACTCGTCGATTACGTCGTCGCCCACGAAGTGGCGCATCTGCGCGAAATGAACCACAGCCCGCGCTTCTGGGCGCATGTGGGCAGCCTCTACCCCGAATACCAACAGGCCCGCGCGCAACTGCGCAAAAGCGTGCTGCCGCCCTGGGGTTGAGCGGGTGTGAACCCGGCTAGCTTCGCATGACGCCCCTGCTCTTCCTGCTGCTGCACCTCACGCTGACGTTGACCTGCGCGGCGCATGTGCTGCTGCGCGCGCATCGTCAGCCCGAGTCGCGGGTGGCCTGGTTGCTCATGCTGGTGGCCTTTCCCTACCTCGGCGTTCTGGCCTATCTGTTGTTTGGCACGACCCAGATCGGCCGTCGACGGGCCGAGCGGCTGAGCGCCGTCGCCCGCGGCCTGCCCCGTCCTGAAACCGCCCCCGGCTGGCCGACAAACGCCGCGCTGCCGCCCGACCAAGACGCGCCGCTGTTCCGCCTCGGCACATCGATCAGCGGCTACCCGGCGGTCGGCGGCAACCGCGCCGAACTGATGGCCGACTCGAACGCCGCCATCGCCCGCATCGTGGCCGACATCGACGCGGCGCAGTACAGCGTGCACCTGCTCTTCTATATCTGGCTGGACGATGGCAACGGCCGCCGCGTGGCCGATGCCCTGCGCCGCGCCGCCGCGCGCGGCGTGAGCTGCCGCGCCCTGGTGGACGACCTCGGATCGCACGCGTTCATCCGCAGCGCGCAGTGGCCTGCGCTGGTCGCCGCTGGCGTGCAGGTGCTGCGGGCGCTGCCCGTGGGCAATCCGCTGCTGCGCGCGCTGCGGGGTCGCATCGACCTGCGCAATCACCGCAAGATCGTCGTCATCGACAACCGCCTGAGCTACAGCGGCAGCCAGAACTGCGCCGACCCCGCCTTCCTGCCCAAGGCGAAATACGGCCCCTGGGTCGATCTGTTCGTGCGCTTCGAAGGCCCGGTGGTGCGCCAGAACCAGCACCTCTTCGCCACGGACTGGATGGGCAACGACGGCGACGACCTCACCGCCCTGCTGGTCGAGCCCTTGCCGCAAATCCAAAACGGTCAAGACGGCTTCGTCGCCCAGGTCATCGCCACCGGCCCCACCGACCGAAGGGCCGCCATGCCCGAACTGTTCGAGTCGCTCATCTTCGCTGCGCGGCATGAGCTGGTCATCACCACGCCGTATTACGTGCCCGTGCCCGCGCTGCAGGCCGCGCTGTGCGCCGCGGCCAACCGCGGCGTGTCGGCCACGCTCATCCTCCCCGCCCGCAACGACGACTTCGCCGTGGCCGCCACTTCGCGCAGCCATTACCGCGCCCTGCTCGAAGCCGGGGTGCGCATTTACGAGTTCAGTCCCGGGTTGCTGCACACCAAGTCCATCACCGTAGACGGCCATCTCAGCCTCATCGGCTCGGCCAATATGGACCGGCGCAGCTTTGACCTGAACTACGAAAACAACATCCTGCTGCTCGACGCCGCGATCACCGCGGCATTACGCGAAAGGCAGGAGCAGTATCTCGCCAGTAGCCGCCGCATCACCCTGGACGAAGTGGCCGCCTGGAGCGCGCCCAGGCAACTGTGGCAGAACGCTCTGGCCATCGTCGGCCCCATTCTGTAGGTCGAGTCACGCTGCCGCGAGCGCGTCGCCCGACCGCGCGCTACGCTTTGGGGCCCGATCTTTTTCACAGGATTTCTCATGCGTTTTCTCCACACCATGCTGCGCGTCGGCGATCTGCAGCGCTCCATCGATTTCTACACCCAGGTCATCGGCATGAAGCTGCTGCGCACCACCGACCGCCCCGAGCAGAAATACAGCCTGGCCTTTCTCGGCTTCGAGCCCAACCCGGCGCAGGCCGAACTCGAGCTGACCTACAACTACGGCGTCGATCACTACGACCTGGGCACCGCCTACGGCCACATCGCTCTGGGCGTGGACGATGCCGCCGCGGCCTGCGCACGCATCAAGGCAGCCGGTGGCAAGGTCACCCGCGAGGCCGGCCCGGTTGCCGGGGGCAGCACCATCATCGCCTTTGTGCAAGACCCGGACGGCTACAAGATCGAGCTGATTCAGCGCGGTACGTTGTGAGCCGGGCAGGCGCCCCATCCGGCCGAAGCTGACACGTCCGGCCGCTATGCTCGTTCCATGCAATCCTGGTTATTTCTGTTCGGCGCGATAGCGGCCGAGGTGATCGGCACCACCGCGCTCAAGGCCACGCACGGCTTCACGCGTCTGGCCCCTTCGGTGGTGGTCGTGGCGGCTTACGCCCTGGCGTTTTACCTGCTGTCACGCACCATGCAGACCATTCCGATGAGCATTTCCTATGCCGTCTGGTCGGGCGTGGGCATCGTGCTCATCACCCTGATCGGCTATGTGGTTTATCACCAGTCGCTCGACTTGCCCGCGCTCGTCGGGCTGGGGCTGATTCTCGCCGGGGTGCTGGTCATCCACCTGTTCTCCAAATCGGTGGCGCATTAAGCCCCAAGGCGGGCAGTCGCGGCTGAAATCTATCGATTCGATCGATGCATATGATTTCAAATAATCGTTTGTCTTTATGAATTCGGCCTCATAAGCTCTGGGTCAACGCGGGTTTTCCCGCGCATGTCACAAGGAGCTTTTGTATGTCGACTCACAGTCCCGTTCAACCGTCGCGCCGCCTGGCGCTGCAATCCACTCTCGTTGCGGGCCTCGGCCTGACGGCGCTGGGCGCAAAAACGGCCCAGGCCGCTTCGGCGCAAGAGCGCTTCATGCCGCAAGGCGCCAGCACGCTGGCCGAGCTCGGCAAAAAACTGGCCGCCGCCCCGCGTCGCCGCGACTTCAAGACCACGCAAATGGTCCTGGAAAACCGCGACGAGTGGGATGCCGAGGCCCTTGATCTGGTGCTGGCCTACGCCGGTCAGCCCAAGCAAGTGTGGAACAACACCAATCTGGAGGGGCCATGGCTCAACCTCATGCGCAACTCGATGAACGCGCAGATCTGGTCGTTCAAGCATCCCGATTTTCTGGCCGTCTCGGCTACGCACGGCTCGGCGCACCTCGCGCTGTATGACGATGCGCTGTGGGCCAAATACCAGTTGGGCAGCCTGACCAAGGGCAAGGCCAAGACCAATACCTGGATCAAGACTTCTCTCGCTGCCGATGCCGACCCCAAATCGGTCGAAGACCCTAAGGGCGTGTATTCCCCGGCCGACAACAGCATCACCGTGCTGCAAGAACGCGGCGCCGTGTTTCTGGCCTGCCACAACGCCATCTGGGAGCTCACCGGGCATCTGCACGCCATCGGTCACAACCCCGACAAGGTCTCGCACGCGCAGATGGCTGCCGAATTCACCAACCATCTGATTCCCGGCGCCGTGCTCACGCCCGGCATCGTGGGCACGCTGGTCGAGCTTGAAAACGCGGGCTATCGCTACGCCGGCTGAGCGTTCGCTGCTTACCCGGCCGCCTTAATCCATCCCTCGAAACCTATAAAAGGAGACTTTCATGCGTCGTATCCCTCTCGCCACAGGCACCCCCTTGCTGGCCGCGCTGCTGCTGGCCTTGCCGGTGCTCGCCAACGCACAACAGGTGCAACAGGCCGACACCGGCTGGCAGGGCAAAGTGCATGCCCCGCAATACAAGGAAACCATTTTCCCGCCCTGGCAGCACGGCGCCAACAACCCCGCGCTGAACAAGGGCCTGGAATTCACCGTTCCGGAGGTCAACGATCTGCCCGACTTTCACGGCGATCTCGATCATCCCAAGCTGGTGATCTTCGTGGCCGGTAACTACTACTTCGCCATGGCGCCGCTTGTGCAGGCCTTCGAGAAAGAGCATCCCGACTTCAAGGGCCGTGTGTTCTACGAAACCCTACCTCCCGGCATTCTGCTCAAGCAGATGAAAGCGGGCGGCACGATCACCGTGGGCAATATGACCTGGACGGTCAAGCCCGATGTGTATGCCGCCGGGCTGAAAAAGATCGAGGCCGGCATTCACGACGGCGTGCTCACCGGCAAAGCCATTTCCTATGTGAGTAACGACCTCACCATCATGGTGCCCAAAGGCAATCCGGCGCATATCACCGGGCTGGCCGATCTGGGCAAGCCGGGCGTCACCCTGTCCATGCCCAATCCCGCCTGGGAAGGCGTGGCGCGGCAGATCGAGGCCTCGCTGAAAAAGGCCGGGGGCGATGCGCTGGAACAGGCGGTCTATGACACCAAGGTGAAGAATGGCGAGACCACGCTCACCCACATCCACCATCGCCAGACGCCGCTTTATCTCATGCAGGGCGTGGCGCAGGCCGGTGTGACCTGGAAGTCAGAAGCCATCTTCCAGGAACAGGCGGGTCACCCCATCAGCAACGTGCCCATTCCCGCCGATCAAAACACCACGGCGATCTACGCCGCCGCAGTGGTCAAGGGCGCCGCGCACCCGAAGGCCGGTCTGATGTGGGCGGAATTCCTGCGCTCCCCCACGGCGCTGAAAATTTTTGAGCGCTACGACTTCAAGCCGGTGTCGGCCCACAAGCCCGGCTGAGCGGGCTCTCCAGAAACTCGCCGGGCCGCCCCCAGAGTTTCTTGCCCCTTAAGGGGGAGATCCGAGCGTAGCGACGGATTTCGGGGTGGGCTCCATTTCATAAATTGGCTCTTCATGCGCCCCCGCCGCAAGGCCGGGGCGATTTTTTCGTCTCGTGCAGCGCGTCCGCCTCACTGTGGCCGGCAAAGTGTGAGCCTTCAAGTGTGAACATTTGCACGTTTTGGCGACTGTCAGCAAAAACCCGGTGAAGAGATCGGGAGTGGGCTTGATTTTGGCGGGGGGCGGTAGCACACTGAATCTGACAGATCAATCACAACCGCGCACCGGACAAGCGCCGCAGCGCACAACACAGGAGGTCGAACCACCCTACACATCGTCCCGGCAAGGCGCCCAGCCCTGCTGTTTCTTTTCTTTCCGAAATCAGGAGCCTCACTATGAATCTGACCATCAGCGGCCACCATTTGGATGTCACCCCCTCCCTGCGCAGTTATGTCGAAAGCAAGCTCGATCGCGTGGTGCGGCACTTCGATCAAGTGGTGAATGTGAACGTGCTACTCAGTGTGGAAAAACTCAAAGAAAAGGAAAAGCGCCAACGTGCCGAATGCAATCTGATGGTCAAGGGCAAATCGATCTTCTGTGAAAGTCAAGACGAAGACCTCTACGCGGCCATCGACACCTTGGTCGACAAGCTGGACCGGCAGGTGGTCGAGCACAAGAACCGCTTGCGCGATCACCAGGCCACTGCGGGCAAACACTTGGCGAGTTGATCGCTACTTACTGATGTTCGCCCTTGCCGCGAATCCTCAACGGAGTTTCCGGGCTGGATTCGCGGTGAGTACGAACTGCCGCAAAACCCGTTTAAACTCGCTGTCCTCTTTGGCCCAAGCGTGATCCCATGAACCGTCTTGCCCAGATTTTGCCGCCGACCCATGTGCAACTCGACGTGGACGTCAGCAGCAAAAAACGCGCGTTTGAATACGCCGGACTGCTGTTTGAAAACAGCCTTGGACTCAACCGGGCGCTGATTACCGACAATCTGTTCGCCCGCGAGCGGCTGGGCTCCACCGGGCTCGGTCAGGGCGTGGCGATTCCGCATGGGCGCATCAAAGGGCTCAAGCAACCGAGCGCCGCTGTCATTCGCCTGCGTCAGCCCATCGCCTTCGAGGCGCCGGACAACCAGCCGGTGTCACTGTTGGTGGTGCTGCTGGTGCCCGAAAGCGCGAATGCCAAGCACCTCGAGCTGCTGTCGGCCATCGCAGAAATGCTCTCCGATACCGATCTGCGCGAACAACTCCTGAGCGAGGCCGACGCCGCCGTGCTGCATCACCGCATCAGCGCCTGGGCGCCTTTGCAAACCGCAGCATGAGTCTCAGTGGCGTCACCATTGGCGTCATCAGGGGTGCAGTAAGGCGCTACCACCCGCGCCGCTGGTCCGACACAGTCGCCATGATCTTCCCCGCCTGATTTGAAAGCTTCCACCCTCGCCGCCGAACGCCTGTTCGAGGCCAATGCCGCGCAGCTCATGTGGCAATGGATCGCCGGGCAGAGCAACCCCGAGCGTCGCTTCGACATGGCCGCCGTCGAGGGGGCGACTTCCGGCGCAGATCTGGTGGGGTATCTGAATTACATCCACCCCTTTCGCGTACAGATCCTGGGCTGGCGCGAGGTTGATTACCTCAACAACTCCAACCAGGAAGACCGTCTGCGGCGCATACGCCGCATCATCGGACTGGAGCCGCCGGCGCTGGTGCTGGCCGACGGCAAAGAGCCACCGCCCTGTCTGATCGACGAATGCAACGCGGCGCAGGTGCCGCTGTTTCGCACCGCGGAGACGGCCGCCTTCACCATCGACGTGCTGCGCGCCTATTTGTCCAAGCACTTCGCCAACCGCGTCACCCAGCACGGCGTGTTCATGGACATTCTCGGTCTGGGCGTGCTCATCACTGGCGAGTCCGGCCTGGGCAAGAGCGAGCTGGGGCTGGATCTCATAACGCGGGGTCACGGCCTGGTGGCTGACGATTGCGTGGACCTGCTGCGCGTGGCGCAGAACACCATCGAGGGCCGCTGTCCGCCGCTGTTGCAGAACCTGCTGGAAGTGCGCGGTATCGGTCTGCTCGATATCAAGACCATTTTTGGTGAGACCGCGGTGCGCCGCAAAATGCGGCTCAAGCTCATCTGCCACCTGATTCGCCGCGATGTGCTCGACCGCAACTTCGACCGTCTGCCCGCAGGCAATCTGGAAGAAGATGTGCTGGGTGTGCCGATTCGAAAGGTGATGATCCCGGTGGAAGCCGGACGCAACCTCGGCGTGCTGGTCGAGTCAGCCGTGCGCAACACCATTCTGCAACTTCGGGGTATCGACACCCTGAGCGAATTTCAGGAACGCCAGCGCCAAGCCATGCGCGATGGGGACGACTGAAGGGTGACTGAATGGCAACTGAGCGGGGCGACGGAGCGAACCTAATAGCTATTCGTGCTCTGGCGGACGTGCCGCAAGCGGCGTGTGATCCGCCTTGTTGTAGTGCGGGCAAGTGGCCTTTTTGGCGCAGCTCGCGTAGAGCGAGAGCGAATGTTCCTGCAACTCGAAGCCGTGCTCCGTGGCGATTTTTTTCTGCCGCCGCTCGATCTCAGGATCGAAAAACTCCACCACCCGACCGCAGTCCAGGCACACCAGATGGTCGTGGTGCGTGCCTTCGTTGATCTCGAACACCGACTTGCCCGACTCGAAGTTGCTGCGCAGCAAAATGCCGGCCTGCTCGAACTGGGTCAGCACGCGGTACACCGTGGCCAGACCAATGTCTTGCTGCTCATCGAGCAGCACGCGGTACACGTCTTCCGCCGTCATGTGGCGCTGCGTGCCCTTTTGAAAAATCTCCAGAATGCGCAGGCGCGGCTGAGTGACTTTCAGACCGGTATTGCGCAAACCTTGTGCATTGCTCTGAGCCATGGGGGAGAGGGCCGTATTCAGTAGAATGCGCCGATGTTAAACGACCCCGGCCGCGTTGACCACGCGAGAGTCCCGATGCGGTTTTACTCTGTTTTTCGTTTCTCTGAACACGCTTTTGCTCAGGCGTCCTCCCGGGCGGATTTGCGGCGAGGGCTTGCCACTGCGGCGCTGTGCTGCCTGACCTTGCTGGGCGGTTGCAGCACCACAACCACCCAGCACGATCTCACGTCGATATTCAAGCCCTACCGCGCCGATGTGATTCAGGGAAATTTCGTCTCGCGTGAAATGGCCGAGGAGCTCAAGCCCGGCATGACCAAGGAACAGGTGCAAGCCATCATGGGGACGCCCCTGCTCAAGACGGTCTTCAATCAGAACCGTTGGGAATATGTGTTCAGCCTGCGTCAGGGCTATCACGCCCCCATCGTGCGCCGCTACACCGTGTATTTCGACAAGGACGGCAAGATGGTGCGCGCCGACGGCGATCCGTTGCCTTCCGAGCAGGAGTTCGTCGCGCAGATCAACACCCTGCGCGATGGCGGCAGCAAACCCAAGTCGCTGACCGAGGCGCAGCTGCAGGCCGAAATCGCCGCTGCGGACAAGAAGTTTGCGCAAACCAAGCGTCCGCCGGCCGCCGCCTCGCAGCCCGGCAATCTGACGGTTTACGCACCGCCGGCCGAGATTGCCGAGTTGCAAAAGGCTGCGCCGCCCGCTGCGGCTTCCTCTTCCGCTGGCAATCCTTGACCTCTTCTGAGAGGCTTTCGCGCATGAGCACATCGTCTGCAGAAACGCATCGCATCGCCATTGCCGGCGCTAGCGGCCGCATGGGCCGCACGCTCGTCGAGGCCGTCCTGGCCGCGCCGGATTGCAGCATCGGCGCCGCGCTCGACATGCCGGGCAGCCCGGCGCTCGGGCAGGACGCCGGGGCGTTTGCTGGGGTGCACACTGGCGTGGCCATCCGCTCCGATCTTTACGCCGCGCTGCAGCACGTCCGCTATTTCATCGACTTCACCCGGCCTGAAGGCACCATGGCGCATCTGGCCGCGTGCGAGGCGGCGGGGGTGGCCATGGTCATCGGCACCACGGGCTTCGACGAGGCGCAGCTCGCGCGCATCCGCATCGCATCGCAGCGCAGCGCCATTGTCATGGCGCCCAATATGAGCATCGGCGTGAACGTGGTGTTCAAGCTGCTGGAGCAGGCGGCGCGCGCGCTGGCGCAGGGTTATGACATCGAGATCATCGAAGCCCATCATCGCCACAAGGTGGACGCGCCTTCGGGCACCGCGCTGAAAATGGGCGAGGTCGTCGCGGGTGCGCTCGGGCGCGACCTCAAGCAATGCGCCGTCTATGGCCGCGAAGGCGTCACCGGCGAACGCGACCCGTCCACCATCGGCTTCGCCACCGTGCGCGGCGGCGACATCGTGGGCGACCATACCGTGCTGTTCGCGGGCACGGGCGAGCGCATCGAAATCACCCACAAGTCGAGCAGCCGCGCCACTTACGCCCAGGGCAGCCTGCGCGCCGTGCGCTTTCTCGCCGCCAAATCCCACGGCCTGTTCGACATGCAGGACGTGCTGGGCTTGAACTGAGTCACCCATGGGAGGGCTCGCACAGTTCTGGCAGCAGGGTGACGCGCTCAGCCATCTGGTCACGCTCGTGCTGCTGGCGATGTCGGTGGCGAGCTGGTTTGTCATTTTGTGGAAAGCGGCCTTGCTCTGGCGGGCCACGCGTCGTGTGCCCGCGGGTATTGCGGCGTATTGGGGCGCCGCGTCCCCTTTGCAGGCCGCAGCGGCTACGCAGAGCACCGACCCCGACGGTCTGTCCAGCCTGATGGCCGAGACCGCCTCCAGGCTGGCGCGGCCCGATACCGCGCATCGCTGGCAGTCGCATGAAGACCGCGTCACCCGCGAATTGCGCGAGGCTTTGCAGGCGGCGCAGCGGCGTCTGCAAGCGGGCCATGTGCTGCTGGCCAGTGTGGGCAGCACCGCCCCGTTCGTCGGCCTGTTCGGCACGGTCTGGGGCATCTATCACGCCCTCACGGCCATTGCAGCGAGCGGGCAGATCAGCGTGGACAAAGTGGCTGGGCCGGTAGGCGAAACCCTCATCATGACCGCCGCGGGCCTGGCCGTGGCCATTCCCGCCGTGCTGGCCTACAACGCGCTGAGCAAGCGGGCGCGCCGCGTGCAGGGTGCGCTTGAAGGGTTTGCGCATGATCTGCAGCGCCTGCTGGCGGCCAGCCCCGTTCTTTGAATTGCGCGCGCCATGAGCTTCGGCAGTTTTGATCAGGGCGACGAAGGCGAAGCGATGAGCGACATCAATATGACGCCGCTGATCGACGTCATGCTGGTGCTGCTGGTGATTTTCATCATCACCGCACCGCTGCTCACCGGCAGTCTCAAGCTCGATCTGCCCAAGGTCGATGCCCCCGCCGCGCAACAGACGCCAACGGTGCTGAATGTCGGGTTGCGCAAGGATGGGCAGCTTTATCTGGCCGACCAAACCATCACCCTGGCGCAGCTCACGGCGCGTTTTACCACCGCCGCGCAACAGTCGCCCAAGACCGAGGTGCACATCAGCGCCGACGCCGCCGTGCCCTACGGCGATGTCGCCCGGGTCATGGGGGCCGCGCAAAACGCGGGACTGAGCCGCATCGGCCTCATCACCCAGCCGCCTGCGGGACACAGGCCCGGCGCGGCCTCGGCGCCCTAGCAGACCTTACTTGAACTTGTAGTAAGTCTGGTTGAGGTAGGCGGCGATGTCTTTCACCTCTTCCGGAAACAGGTCGTGGTTGAGCTGGGTGACGCACATCTGGGTGAACGCCATCAGTTGCTGCGGGTTGTGCACCTTGCGGTCGGCGCGGGTGTACATCGCCGAGGACGAGCCCATCATCCGCTGGGCATGACAGGCGGCGCATTTGAGATTGTCGTAATACTTCTGGCCCTGCGCGATATTGGCGCCGACGAACTGCGGCGGAACCGCCTCCGCAGCCTGCGCCAGTGGCCACGCCGCATCCAGCACAGCAAGCAGGCCGAAGGTGGCGAGGGATCGCCGCATTTGTCGCATCGGTCGAATCATCGTTGTCTCCCCTGTTATTTGTTGAGACTTTAGTGTGCGGGTTGCGGCCGGGCTTGTCTACAGCAGCCCTGCTGCGTACAGGGGAAACGTCGGCTCTCAAGGAAACGCAGGGCCGCCCCAAGTTTCCCTGTCCACCTCGCGGCTTGCAAGCCGCTCGGATTCGGCTCCGTCCAAGCTGCCGCAGGGCAGCTTGGAGCCGCGTGCCTCATCCCCCGCGGGGGGCCTGACGCGAACGCGGCAGGTCTGGAGGCGCTCTCAAGAGTGTCGGCGCAGGAGTCGCTTCAAGACCGCGCCGGGCGGGTGAACTGGAACAGCGAAGTCTGCACGTCGGCCTCCATGTCGGGCTCCCACACGACATAGGTATCGCGTCCGAGGGCCTTGGCGCGATACATCGCCACATCGGCCAGGCGCAGCAACTCCTCCAGCGTTTGCGCATGAGACGGGTATAGCGCCACGCCGATGCTGCCCGAGGCGCGGAACTCCCGCCCGGACAGGGCGTAGGGTGCGCGCAGCCGCTCCAGCGCATGCCGGGCCAGGTTTTCGGCCAGGCGCGGCGAGGGCAGATTGGGCAGTACGACGGCGAACTCATCGCCGCCCAGGCGGGCGCAGACCGCGTCCGGCCCGAAGGCTTCGCGCAGTCGCGCCGAGGTGGCCTGGATCAGCGCGTCGCCTGCGGCGTGGCCGAACTGATCGTTGATGCGCTTGAGGCCGTCGAGATCGAGCCACAGCACGGCGGCAAATGCCTGGCTGTCCTGCGTGCGGTCGAGTTGGCGCTGACCGCTGTCGAATAGGCCGTTGCGGTTGAGCAGGCCGGTGAGCGGGTCTTTGAGCAGCAGATCCTGCAAGCGCGTGGCGCGTTCGCGCAATTGCGCCACGCGCACCGACAGGCCATAGGTCAGCACCAGAGCGAGAAACACCAAAATCCACTGCAGCGCGTCGGAAGTGAGAAAAGTCTCTGGCAGCCAGCCCAGAGTGCGTCCGATGTTGGCAAAGCCGACGATCAGCAGGGGAAACAGACTGAGCAGCAGGATGATGGCCGGCATGAACCGCTGCTGCCAGCGCACCGCCGCGGCCCACGCAATCAGCACCAGCGAGGCCGCCGCGATCAGCTGGGCGGGAACCAGCAGCCATTCGCTATTGGGCAGCAACACCGCCACCGCGAGGGTGATGGCCAGCCATTGCACGATCTGCAGCGCCAGATCGGTACGCGGCGCGTGGCGCGGCAACAGCAGATAGGCGCGGATGAAATACAGCCCTCCGGCGCACATCAACGGCAATCCACCCACCAGGCCGATGCTGTTCCAGACGAGGGTGTCTGGCCAGAGTTGGTGCTGCCCTACGCCCGAAATGGCGAGCATGTAGAACAAAGTGGCCGATTGCCACAGGATGTAGGCGAAATAGGCCCGGTCATGCGTACTCAGAAACAGGAAGGCGTTGTAGATCAGCAGCGCCGCCACCATGCCGTAAAACAAGCCCTGCAGCAGCGCGTCGTCCACCGCGTATTGGCGGAACGCCCCCGCGTTCCACAGGTGAAACTCAGGCGTGAGCGCGCCGTACTGCGCCACGCGAAGCAGCAGCGTGCTGGGTCCTTCGGGCGGCTGGAAGGCGTAGGCGGTGTAACGCGAATGCAAGGCGTCGAGCTGGCCGATGCCCGCGGGGCGCTCACCGCTGGCCTGCGCCAGATCGGCCGGCAGCAGATAAGCCTGCGCCTCACGCCAGACCGGGCGACCCAATTGCAGCACCAGCTGCTCGGGCGACTGCGCGCTGCGAAACAGATGCACCCGCAACCAGAGGGCGTCTTCGCTGATGCCCAGATTGCTGCCGTTGACCGCCTGGAACCGCGCATCGGGCAAGGCGGCCACGGCGCTGGGCTCCAGGCGCTTGCCGTTTTCGCGGTAAACCTGCAGCGAATTTTGCAGATTCTGGCGCCGGAGATCCTGCGGCACCAGAACCACCAACGGGCTCGCATTAGCGCCGAAGGGGGCATCCGCCCAGGCGGGCGCTGACATGGGCGCCGACATCATCAGCACCAGCAGCATGACGGCCTGCAGCAGCATCTGCGCACGCGGCCTCTCGCGTCGATGGGAGTGCAATGACAGGCGAGGCATGGCGGGGCATGGGCGAACTGGCCGGGCGGTCGGAAATGGACGAAATCAGTGTAGGCAGGGGCACAAGTCGCTTCAATCCCTCTCAGCAGGGGGAGGCAGAAGATTCCGCTATAGACTGGATCGCCTGCCCTTTCTGTGTCAAATCATCCGCTTCAAGCCATGCTCCGTTACCGCATTCTCCCGGTCACCGCCTTTGCCCAGAACACCTGTCTCGTGTGGGATGACGCCACGCAGGAGGCGGTTTTCACCGATCCCGGCGGCGAGGTGGATCGTTTGCTGCAGGCGGTGGTCGAGGCCGGCGTGACGCTGCGCGCGGTCTGGCTGACTCACGCGCACATCGACCACGCGGGCGCCGCGGCGGAAGTAGCGCAGCGCGCGGGCGTGCCCATCATCGGCCCGCATCCGGGCGATCAGTTCTGGATCGACGCCCTGCCGCAGCAGGCGCAAAGGTTCGGCTTTCCGCCCGCCAAGACGTTCACGCCCGACCGCTGGCTGGCCGATGGCGACACCCTGCAGCTCGGTTCGCTGCCCTTCACCGTGCGGCATTGCCCGGGCCACACGCCGGGCCATGTGGTGTTCCACCAACCCGAGGCGCGGCGTTGCTGGGTGGGCGATGTGTTGTTCGCCGGGTCGATCGGCCGCACCGATTTTCCCGGCGGCAATCATCAGCAGCTGCTCGACAGCATCACCAGCAAGCTCTGGCCCATGGGCGATGACACGGTGTTCATTCCCGGGCATGGGCCAGAGTCGACCTTCGGCGAAGAACGCCGCAGCAATCCCTACGTCGGCGGAACGTAGATCAAAACTTCCAGCCGACCGACACGCCCAGCGTGTTCTGGTTCATGCGCACGGTTTCCGTCGAGCCCGCCGTGGCGAAGCCGGGCGGCAGCGGGCCGGTCACGCTGTTGTCGAGCGCATGGACGTAATCCACCGAGACTTCCATGTCCTTGCTCACCGCATAGGTGGCGCCGAGGGTGAGGTGGTCTTGGGTAACCGCGGGGGCGATGGTGTTGAGAAAGACCTGTGAACTCTGCACCGGGTTGTCGGCGTGGTTCCAGCCGAAGCGCAGGGTCAGGTCGGGGCTGTACTGGTAGGCCGCGCCGAGCTTGATCACCGTGATGTTCTTCCAGCCGAAAGCCGGGCCGTTGTCCTGGCCGAGCAGGCATTGCTGCTGATAGAAGCAGTCGGCGGTATTGCCGATGGCCTTGACCTTGGCGTAGTTGATGCGCACCACGTCGCCAGCCAGGGTCCACTGCGGTGCGGGCGTCCAGGCAAAGCCCAGGCCGTAGGTTTCGGGAATGTCGAAATGCGCGCCTCCGGCGAACAGTCCGGTGTATTTGCTGAAACTGCTCATGCGGGTTTCGGGCTGCCAGGTGGCGCCCAGAGTGAGGCCGGGGGCCACTGTGCCCGTCCAGCCCAGCCGCACACCCAAGCCGGTGGAGCTGTCGTGGCCGTTGTCGGTGAGTTTGTCCGGATCAACCGAGTAGGCCTTGAAATTGCTCAGGCCGTTGGCGCGAAAAGTTTGCTTCACCAGGTTGAGGGCGATACCCACGGCGTTGTTGTCGTCGAGCTTCATGGCGAAGGACGGCGAGATGAAAATCTGCTGCAGATCGACCCCGGTGCCCGCTTGCAGGGGCGGAAAAATTTCAGAGTAGCCACTGTTCATGCCGCCGTTGCCGTACATGCTGATGCCGACGGCCATGCGCGGGTTGAGCATCCAGTTCATCCCGATTTCGGGGATGAGAAACAGCGACTGGTCATTGCCCGAATAGGTGCCGGTGATCTGCGTGCCAGCGGCCGGGCCCATGGCCGACCCCAGACTGCCGGTGGTGCTCACGCTGCGGTCGGGCTTGAACAGACTCAGTCCGCCGTCCACGCGGTTGCCGATCAGCGCCATGCCGGCCGGGTTGGTGGCTGCGGCCAGCGCATCCTGCGGCAGGGCGATGCCCACGCCCCCCATGCCGTTGGATTTGATGCTGTAACCCGGCTGAAAGTAACCGTCGGTGGCCTGGGCGGCCGGTGCGGCGAGGCTGGCAAAGACGAACGCAAGTTTTTTCATGGCTCTGGGGGCTGGAAGGGGGAGAAAATCGCCGCAGCCGAAAAGCTGCGGCGAAAACACTCCCGACCCGTCGCGCAGACGGGTGGGCGTGCGAGGAGCGCGACAAGTCGCTGGGGACGGCGCGCAGGCGCCGAATTCGGGGATGGGCGTGAACGGGTGTTAATGCGGCGAGGACGGAGCCCTGCCGGGGTCGATCTGCCAATCGCTGCACACCGCCTGCACCCCTGCCGTGGTGAACACCAGCCATTCCGCATGGGTGCGCAGCTTGGGGTCGCGCAGGGTGCCGCACAGCCGCACCAAGCCTTCCTGAACCTCGATCTGAATGCCGAGGTGGCGCAGAGAAGTCTGGCTCAGCCGCTCCAGCACCTGCGCGCGCAGGCGCTGGTCGGCGTCGTCAGGGGCGGCGGGTAGCGCCGGGCGGGGCGTGTTGGAGCGCGGCCGCTCGGTTCCGGCAGGGCGTAGCGGGTAGCGCATCGGGGAAGTTGTGGACATGAGAGCCTCCTTCAGGGTTTGGCCGTCAGCGGGGCGGCCTTGCGGTTTGTTTGGAGCGGTGCGGTTTGCGATGACTTGGCCGCGGCGCGCTGCCACAGCTCGAAGCCCGCCATGCCGGCCATCATGCTGGCGAAAAACAGCCATTGCGGCGCGTGCAGCGAAGCCAGTGAGGCCAGCGACGGGCCGGGGCACAGCCCGGTCATGCCCCAGCCGATACCGAACACCGCGCTGCCCAGAATCAGCTTGCCGGTGATGCTGCGGGTATCGGGAAAGGCGATGGACTCGCCCAGCAGCGCCTTGCTGCGACGCTGCGCAAGCTGCATGGGCACGAAGGCCACGACGACGGCGGTGACGAGAACCAGCAACAGACTGGGGTCCCAGGCGCCGGCGATATTGAGAAAACCCAGCACCTTGTCGGGGTTGGTCATGCCGGAAAGCAGCACGCCCAGGCCGAACAGCAGGCCGGAGAAAAACGCGAGCTTGTTCATGAGGATCTCCTTGAGAATTCGGGGTCAGTACAGCAGGGCATGAACCGACACGGCGGTGACGATGCCGGTGGAGAGGAAGGTGGCCACGGCGGCGAGCGAGCGGCGCGACAGCCGCGCCAACCCGCAGACACCGTGGCCGCTGGCGCAGCCCGAACTCAGCCGCGCGCCCACCCCCACCAGCAGACCGCCGACGAGCAGGAGCCCCCAGGGCGCCTCGAATTGCGCGCCGGGCAGGGGCATCGACAGCGCCCACAGTACCGAAGCCGCGAGCACGCCGACGAGAAAACTCAGCCGCCACGAGGCTGGGCGACGCGCGGCCAGAGCGTCGCTGAGCGAGCCGCCCAGAATGCCGCTGATGCCCGCGATCTTGCCGCCGCCCAAGGCGAGCGCGCCCGCTGCGGCGCCGATCAACGCGCCGCCTGCAAGGGCGGAATAAGGGGTGAATACAGACCAGTCGATAGTGAACATGGCGGTTCTCCTGTCAGGGTGAGTTGGGGGCAGGGGCGAGTCAGCGCCGCGGCCCGGACGAGCGGATCGGGCGCGGGGATGCGCCCAAGGCGCTGGCGTCAAACTCGCGTTGCAGAAGGTCGAGGTCGTGCGCCTGCTGACGCTGCAGCCGGGCCAGCGGATCGGGCTGGTAAAGCGCCCGCAGTTGCGCGGCGAGCGCGTACAGCTGGCGCTGCATGGCGTGGAATCGGGCCAGGGCGATTTCGGGATGCGGGGCTGCGGGGGAAGGATGGGTGTGCATGAGGATTCTCCGGTTGGGGGCAGATCGACCCAATGCGATCTGCGCGCAGTCCTAGTGCAAACCCTGTGCCACCGGGGTGCTTTCAGAGGGAGGTGAGGGAAAAAATCACACAAATCAGCGACAAACGGCCGATTTGCCCAAGAAAAGCGTCGGGCAGCGGCGACGGATTGCCCGGTGTTTTGGCAACACCTTGATTTATCGAATGATTTTTGTCGCGGTGGAGCGACAGTGCGACAAGCCCTAGTCTTGCGGCGGCGCTTCTTCGGCAGCGGCTTTGAACTGCGCCGGGTCGAGATGGTGCTTGCCGAGCAGGCGATAGAACTCGGTGCGGTTGCGTTGCGCCAGCCGCGCGGCCTGGGCGACATTGCCGTTGCTCATCTTGAGCAACTGGGCCAGATAGTCGCGCTCGAACTGTTCGCGGGCTTCGGCGAAAGGCAGCAGGGTGGTGGGTTTGAGCCGCATCGCTCGCGTCACCGAGGTGGCCGGTATGCGGCTGGTGGTACTCAGCGCGCAGCACTGCTCGACCACATTCATAAGCTGGCGCACATTGCCGGGCCAGTCTTGTTGTTGCAGCAGATCGAGCGCGTCGGGCGTGAAGCCGGTGATGCGCCGGTGCAGCCGGGGGGTGAGAATCTTCAGCGCATGCTGCGCCAGCATGGCGATGTCTTCGCGTCGCTCGCGCAGCGGCGGCAGGTGCAGGGTGACGACATTGAGGCGGTAATACAGGTCGTCGCGAAACTGGCCGAGGGCAATGGCGGCGTCGAGATCGCGGTGGGTGGCGGAGACGATGCGCACGTCCACATCGACCGCCTGCGCCGCGCCCAGCGGGCGCACCTGGCGCTCTTGCAGCACGCGCAGCAGCTTGACCTGCAGAGGCAGCGGCATATCGCCGATTTCGTCGAGAAACAGCGTGCCGCCGCTGGCCTGCTGAAACAGCCCGGTCTGCGCCTGGCTGGCGCCGGTGAACGAACCCTTGGCATGACCGAACAGCTCCGATTCGAGCAGGGTTTCGGGAATGGCGGCGCAGTTGATGGCGATGAACGGCCCGGCCTGCCGGGGGCTGGCGCGGTGAATGGCGCGGGCCAGCATTTCCTTGCCGGTGCCCGACTCGCCGCGAATGAGCACGCTGGCCTCGCTGCGCGCCACCAGCCCGGCTTCGGACAGCAGTGCGAGCATGCGCGGACTGGCGGTGAGAATGTCGGCGCGCCAGGCTTCGTCCTTGGGCGAGGGCGCGGCGGCTTGCTTGGGCTGCAGCGCGATCGCACGCTCCAGCAGAGCAAGCAGCTCGCGCGCTTCGAACGGCTTGGTCAGAAAGCCGAACACGCCGCGCTGCGTGGCGTCCACCGCGTCGGGAATGGTGCCGTGCGCGGTGAGAATGATGACCGGCAGCGAGGGGTCTTGCGCGCGGATGTGCTCGAACAGCGACAGCCCGTCCATACCGTCCATGCGCAGATCGGTAATGACCGCGCTGGGGCGGCTGGCCGCCAGGCTGCCCAGCGCCTCGGCGCCGCTGGCGGCGGTGACGGGCGCATAACCGGCCGAGCGCAGACGGATGGCCAGCAGCTGGCGCAGGTCGGGGTCGTCATCCACCAGAAGAACGGTTGCGGGCATGGCGTGGGATCAGCGGCTGCGGTTCTGGAGCTGGGTCTCCAGCGATTTGATCTGATCGATCTGCTTTTGCAGGGCCTGGACGTTTTTCTGCGCCTGCTGCAGGGCGAGTTGCTGCGCGGCATCGCGCTGCAGCAGGGTGATGAAGTTGCGCATCGGCACATCGTCAGCGCGGGCTCGCACACCTTCAAGCAAATTCTGTGCAAGTTCGGCGTCGCCCGGCTCGCCGCGCGCCAGCAGCAGCATGGCGAGCTGCAGTTGTTCTGCAACCCCGCGCCGCTTGCCCAGCACCAGCAGCCGCGTCGTCTGGCTCTGCAGCGCCGGGCCCGCGGTCTGCGGGGTGTCGCGCAGCAGGCGGTCGAGGGTGGTTTCGTCGAGGCGATCGGTCGGGGCCGAGCCGGAGGTCGTTGGTGCGGCCATTTGAGCCAACCGCGGCAGTTCGGCGCAGGACGTCAGCGCGAGCGGCAGCGCGAGAGAAAGAATGAAGCGTTGGCGTAGAAAACGTGGCAAGGTCATACCGGATTTTGAGCTTGGTCTGGAAGAAACACGCGAAACACCGCGCCGGGGCCGGGGTGGGGCGCGAGCTCCAAGGTGCCGCCGTGCATTTGGGCGTATTGCCGCGCCAGGGCCAGACCGAGCCCGGTGCCGCGCAAGGCGCTGGCCGGCTGGTTGCGGCCCTGGAAAAACGGCTGGAACAACTGCTTGCGGTCTTCCGGCGCCACGCCCGGGCCCTGATCGCTGACGCAGATTTCAACGCCGCCTTCGACCCGATTGGCGTCGAATCCGATTCGGCCGCCCTGCGGGCTGAAACGGATGGCGTTGACCAGCAGGTTCTCGAACAGGCTTTCCAGCTTGGCGCGGTCGCCCTGCACTTGTAGCGCAGCACAGCCGCACTCCACATGCACGCCCTTCGCCCGCAGCGTGAGATGATTGCGGCGGATCAAACTGGCGAGCAATAGCCGCAGCTTCACCGGGCCGATCTGCAGCGGTTCGGGGTGATGCAGCGCGCTGTCGTAATGGATCAGGCTGTCGATGCGGTGGTGCAGGTCGCGCACATTGCCGCGCATGATGCGGGTGATCGACTGCTGCTCGGCGTTGAGCGGGCCGGGCACGCCTTCGGCCAGCAAGTCCACGCCCTCTTTCATCGAGGCCAGCGGGGTTTTGAGCTCGTGCGACACATGCCGCAGCAACTGGATTTTCTGCGCCTCCAGATCGGCCAGCCTGCGGCGCAGCCAGTCAAGTTGCACGCCCAGATCGACCAGATCGCGCGGCCCGGCCACGCTGGGCGCCTGATCGAGCTGCCCTTCGCCCAGACGGCGGATGGAGCGTTTGATCTGCCGCAAAGGCTGGCTGAGCAGCCAGGAAAACAGCAGCGCCAGGCAGACCGACAGGCTCACGCTGGCCAGCGCCAGCCAGCCCAGCACCGACCACACGCGGTTGGAGACCTGCAGCAGCCGCGCTTCCAGCGCATCGACCAGGCCGTTGCTGTGGTTGATCAGCCTGTCGGCCGACAGGCGCATGGCGTCGAATTGCGGGTTGAGCGCGTTGAACACCCGAGCGCCATCCTTCACCTTGCCCGAGGCCATGACCCCGGAAAACAGCGCCGCTTCCCGCGTGTTCAGGCTGTGGAGGGTGTGCTGCTGGTCGGGCGGCAGCGGCATGGCCTGGAGCTGCGAGGCATCTTGCACATAGGCCTCATGCGCCTGCTTTACCCCGCTGCACAGCGCGGCGTCCTGCAGCACCAGACACTGGCCGCTGGCCCGCTGCAGGTTGTCGATGTCTTGGGCGATCTGGCGCGAGGTGCGCGTGAGCTGCACCGCCACGGCCACCGAGCTGCGCGCCTGCGTGGCCACCTGATCGAACAGATACGCCGTGACCGATAGCCCGATGAGCAGCGGCAGCCCCACCAGCGCAAAGCTCCACAACAGCAGCGCGGAAAAAGAGATGCCGAGCGGCGCGCGCAGCTTGAGGGTCATGGCGGATTCGTTCGCGACTCTTGCGTGCTGTGTCAGACCCCGTAAGTGTCGCGGTACTGCTGTACCGCGGGCCGCCAGCGCGCCAGCTCTGGGTGCCCGCTGTCGGCCAGATAGGCGAGCAGGCTGTCGAGATTGGCGATGGAAATGACCGGCAGCCCGTACTCGCGGCTGACGTGCTGTACGGCAGAAACGTCGAGGGTGCGGCCCTCAATTGCGGCCTTCTCCTGGCGGTCGAGCGCGATGAGCACGGCGGCGGGTTCGGCCCCTGCCGCGCGGATCAGCCGGACCGATTCGCCCGTGGCCGTTCCCGCGGAAATCACGTCATCGACGATGACCACCCGGCCGCGGATGGGCGCGCCCACGGTGCTGCCGCCCTCGCCGTGATCCTTGGCTTCCTTGCGGTTGTAGGCGAAGCCCACATTGCGGCCCAGCCGCGCCAGTTCCACCGCGACCACCGCGCCGAGCGGAATGCCCTTGTACGCCGGGCCGAACAGCATGTCGAACGCCACGCCGCTCTCCAGCAGCGCGCGCGCATAAAACTGCGCCAGCCGCGCCAGCATGGCGCCGTCGTTGAACAAACCTGCGTTGAAAAAATAGGGCGACTGCCGCCCCGCCTTGGTGGTGAAGTCGCCAAAGGCAATTACGCCGCTGTCGACGGCGAAACGGATGAAGTCGAGCGCGTTGGGGAGCGCACTTGGCGCGGAAGCGGTTGCAGGAGAAGGGAAGGACATGATGGCGGTGCAGGATGGGGCGGCGCAGCAAGACGCGCCGCAGATTCAGAACGGCATTGTGCCGCAGGATTTCTCCCCGACGCGTCAGCGGCTACAGTGCACACATGCTCGCCTACCGACACGCCTTTCACGCCGGCAACCACGCCGACGTGCTCAAACATCTGGTGCTGGTGCAGGTGCTCCGGCACATGAACCGCAAAGAAAAACCCTATTGGGTGATCGACACCCACGCGGGCGCCGGGGGTTACCCGCTGCACGAAGCCTCCGCGCAAAAAAATGCCGAGTATGCCGACGGCATCGAGCGCCTCTGGAGCCGCAAGGACGCGCCGGAGGCGGTGCAAGACTACCTCGCGCAGATTCGCGCCTTCAACACGGGCGGCCCGCTGCTCTACTACCCCGGCTCGCCCGGCATTGCCCACCAGCTCATGCGGCCGCAAGACAAGCTGCGGCTGTTCGAGCTGCATCCCACCGATCACCGCGTGCTCGACGCCACCTTCGGCGCGCAGCCGGGGGTGCAGGTTCGCTGCGCCGACGGTTTTGTCGCCCTCAAAAGCCTGCTGCCGCCGCAAGACCGCCGCGCCGTCGTGCTGCTCGACCCGTCTTACGAACTCAAGACCGATTACGCCGCGCTGCGCAACACGGTCAGCGACGCGCTGCAGCGCTTTGCCGTCGGTACCTATGCGGTGTGGTATCCGGTGCTGCAGCGGCGCGAGTCGCACCTGCTGCCGCAACAGCTGCGCCGCATCGCAGGCCAGGCCGATTGGCTCGATGTACGCATGCAGGTACGCGAACCCGACGCCAGTGGCTTCGGCCTGCTGGGCAGCGGCATGTTCCTCATCAACCCGCCGTGGACGCTGCACGCCACCTTGCGCGAGGTGCTGCCCTGGTTGACCGGGGTGCTCGGGCAATTCAATGGGGCGCATTTCGCGCTGGAGCAGCAGGCCGGCTGATCCACCCTCGGCTGATCGACCCCCAATACGCGGTCGATCTGTCAACTATAGTCAAAAGTTGGGTCGCAAGTCTTGCATTTGTCACAGAACGCGCCGACCATTCGGGGCGTGCGGGGAGGCTTCGTCCCTGCCCTTGTTCCCATTCGTCCATCGGCGCGCGTTGCCTGACAAGCGCCTGCGTCGCCCGGCTTCGACTTACCCATCCAGGAGTTCTCTATGGCAGTCAGCTTTGAATTGCACAAAAACGAAAAAGGCCAGTTCCACTTTTCGCTCAAAGCGGCCGATGGCGGCACGCTGCTGAGCAGCGAGCACTACGAGAGCAAGGCCTCCGCAGAGAATGGCATGGCCTCGGTGAAAAAGAACAGCGTGCTGCCCGAGCGCTTTGAAAAACAGGTCGCCAGCGACGGCCGTGCCTATTTCACGCTGAAGGCGGCCAACCATCAGGTGGTGGGCACCAGCCCGATGTTCGGCACCGCCGACAAGCGCGATGCCATGCTCGCCATGGTGCACGCCGAGGCCGAGCACGCCGCCGTGCACGATCACACCTGAAGTGTTTTGCACCGCGCGGCTTGACCCTGCCCAAAACGGGCGTCAAGCCGCGCCGATAGACTGGCGCGCAGTCCTCTTCACCGGAGTTCCTCCGTGCGTCACGTTCATATCGCCATCCTTGGCGCCGGCACAGCCGGGCTCACCGCGCTGTCGCAGGTGCGCAAGCACACCGACGACTTTGTCATCATCAACCACGGCCCCTACGGCACCACCTGCGCCCGCGTAGGCTGCATGCCGTCCAAGGCGCTGATCCAGGCGGCCGACGACTTTCATCGCGGCAGTCAGCTGGCTACCCTGGGTATTCGGGGCGGCGAGGGGCTCAAGGTCGATCTGCCCGCCGTGCTGCAGCGGGTGCGCGACTACCGCGATGCGCGCGTGGCCGGGGTGATGGGCGCGACTCACAGCCTGCAGCCTGCGCAGAACATCGCCGGGCGGGCCCGGCTCGACGGGCCGGGTCGCGTCATCGTCACCCATGACGACGGACGCGAAGAGGTCATCACCGCCGACCGCATTCTCATCGCCACCGGCAGCCGTCCGGTGGTGCCGCAAGCGTGGCAGGCGTTTGGCAACCGCATTCTCACCACCGACGACCTGTTCGAGCGCCCCGATCTGTCGCGCCGCATCGCCGTGGTCGGGCTGGGGGTGATCGGCCTCGAACTGGGGCAGGCGCTGGCACGGCTGGGCCTGGACGTGCACGGCTTCGAGCTGCGCGAAAGCCTCGGGCCGTTGACCGATCCGGTCATCCAGGCCGAGGCGCAACACCGCATCGGCGCCGAATTTCCTCTGCATCTGGGCCGCGCCGTCGATCTGCGCGAAGGGGCTGCGGGCACGCTGATCGTGGACGACGGCGAAAGCCCGGTCGAGGTCGATGCCGTGCTGGCAGCCATGGGGCGGCGCACCAACACCGACGGCCTTGGGCTTCAGACGCTGGGCGTGCCGCTCGACGCCCGCGGCCTGCCCGACTTCGACCGCAACACCTTGCAGATCGGCGACCTGCCGGTGTATTTCACCGGCGACGTCAACGGCGAGCTGCAAGTGCTGCACGAGGCGTCCGACGAAGGCTTCATCGCCGCCTTCAATGCCCTGCATGGCCCGACGCGCTTTCGCCGCCGCGTGCCGCTGGCGATTGCCTTCACCGATCCGCAGATTGCCGTGGTCGGCCAGACCTGGCAGGCGTTGCAGGGGCGGTCGTTTGCTACCGGCGGGTTCAACTTCGCCCAGCAGGCGCGCGCCATGGCCATGCTGCGCGCGGCCGGACAATTGCATGTGTACGCCGAGCCCGGCAGCGGCAAACTGCTGGGGGCGGAGATGTGCGTGCCCGGCGCCGAGCATCTGGGGCATCTGCTGGCCCTGGCCCTGCAGCGCAACATGACCGTGGCCGAACTGCTCACCCTGCCCTTCTATCACCCGGTGCTCGAAGAGGGTTTGCGCGCGGCGTTGCGGGTGCTGGCGCGCGCGGTGTATGGTGAAGCGCCGCTGGAAATGGCGCGGCTGTAAACACTGGACAAACTTTCTTTATGACCGCTTCACAGGACTTTGACATGACGTTCGATCTCGCCATCATCGGCGCCGGCCCGGCCGGTCTGTCCATGGTGCGGGCGCTGGCTGGCAGCGGCCTGCGCATCGCCCTCGTCGAGCAGCAAAGCGCGGCCGCGCTGGCCGACCCCCCTTTCGACGGCCGCGAAATTGCGCTCAGCCTGCGCACCCTGCGCACCTTGCGCGAGTCCGGGGTGTTCGACCACATCGCGCCCGATCAGGTGTTTCCGCTCGAACACGCCGTGGTGCTCAACGGCAACGATCCGCATCCCATGCGCGTATCGCCGCTGCGCGGCAAAACCCAGCTCGGCGCCCTCGTGCCCAATCAGCAAATCCGCCGCGCGCTTTGGGCTGCGGTGCAGGGCCAAAGCGAATACACCCTGTACGACCAGACCCGCCTGGGCGCGGTGCGCACCGATGCGCAGGGCGTTGAGCTCGACCTCGAACCGGCGCAGGCAGCGGCGGCCGCTGCCCCGGCCCAGACTATCCGGGCGAAGCTGCTGATCGCCGCCGACAGCCGGTTCTCCGAAACCCGCCGCAAGATGGGCATCGGGGCCGACTCGCACGACTTCGGCAAGACCATGCTGGTGTGCCGCATGCAGCATGAGCAGCCGCATCACCACACCGCGTGGGAGTGGTTCGGCATCGGCCAGACCCTGGCCTTGCTGCCCTTGTCCGAACACCTCTCGTCCGTGGTGCTCACCCTGCCGCAGCATGAGATGCAGGCCCTGCTGGAGCTGCCCGACGCCGACTTCGAGCGCGACATCACCCGGCGCTATCAGGGTCGTCTGGGCGAAATGAAACGCGCGGGCAGCCGTCACACCTATCCGCTGGTCGGGGTTTATGCCCAGCGCTTCGTCGCGCCGCGTTTCGCCTTGATCGGCGACGCCGCCGTGGGCATGCACCCGGTGACCGCGCATGGCTTCAACTTCGGTCTGCACGGCGTCGATCTGCTGTCGCGCGAAATTCTGGCCGCCGCGCGCGCGGGTACCGACATCGCCGCGCCCGAGCGCCTGCAGCGCTTCGAGGCGGCGCATCGCCGCGCGACGCGCCCGCTGTATCTGGCCACGCAAGCCATCGCCACGCTCTACACCGACGACCGCGGCCCGGCCCGTCTGGTGCGACGGCTGGTGCTCGATGCCTCCAGCCGCATCGGCCCCCTGCGCCTGGCCATCGCCACCGCGCTGAGCGAAGACGGATTGAGCCTGCGCGGGCTGTTGCCGCGCATGACCTGAGCCGATTTACAGCGCGTCGTGCAGCGCGCGGAAGGCGCCGCCCTGCCGCGCCAGCAACTCGGCGGGCGCGCCGGCCTCCACCACCCGGCCGGCTTCCATCACCAGCACCCGGTCGACCGCAGCGGGCAGCGCGGCGATGCGGTGGCTGATCAGCAGCACGGTGCGGCCCTGCATCAGTTGCACCAGGTCGCGCAGCAGATCGCGCTCGGTCAGCGCGTCCAGACCCTCGGTGGGTTCGTCGAGAATGAGCAGCGGCGCGTTGCGCAGCAGCGCGCGGGCGATGGCCACGCGCCGCGCCTGTCCGCCCGACAGCCGCATGCCGGCCTCGCCCACCCAGGTTTCATATCCCTCGGGCAGCGCGGCGATGAAGTCGTGCAACTGCGCCGCCTTGCACGCCGAGATGACTTCGTCCTCCGTGGCCTCGGGTTTGGCCAGCATGAGGTTGTCGCGGATGGTGGTGTTGAATAGATAGGTGTCTTGCGACACTACGGCGATGTGCGCGCGCAGCGCCCCGCCCGGCCAGGCGCGCAGGTCGTGGCCGCCGATGCGCACGCTGCCCTCCTGATAGTCCCAGAACCGCAGCAGCGCCTGTACCAGCGTGCTCTTGCCCGCGCCGCTGGGGCCGACCAGGGCGACGCGCTCGCCCG
This sequence comes from Thiomonas sp. OC7, assembly GCF_900634595.1. NCBI lineage: Bacteria > Pseudomonadati > Pseudomonadota > Betaproteobacteria > Burkholderiales > Thiomonas > Thiomonas sp. OC7. The sequence continues at coordinate 2,036,511 of NZ_LR131953.1, forward strand.
CGCGCAGATGCAGGCTCAGGCCGTCGAGCGCCCAGGCCGCCTCGCCGCGTGCGCCGGGGTAGCGCAGCCGCAGCCCATCGATCTCGACATCGGCGCGCTCCCACGACGGCACAGGCATGTCGGCGGGCTCCTCCACCTGCGGCCGGGCGTCGAGAATGCCGAACACCCGCCGCGCCGCGGCCAAGGTCTCGCCCAGCATCTGCAGCGCCAGTGGCAGCGGCAAAACCGCCTCGAAACTGGAGAGCACGAACAGCGCCAGCATCGGCAGTTCGGCCGGGGTGATGGCGGCATCGGTCACCAGCGGAATGGCCAGCAGCAGCGCACACCACATCGCCAGATTGGCCGACAGCCCGAGCAGGCCTTGTGACAGGCCGGTGGCGCGGCTGAGCTGGCGCTGCTGGCCGATCATGACGTCGGTCAGCGCGTCGATGCGCTGCGCCTGCCGCGCCGCCCCGCCATAAACCCGCAGCTCGCCCAGCCCCTGCAAGCCATCGACTGCGGCGCTGCGCAATTCGGCGCGCAGCGCAACCAGCCGCCGCCCCGGGCCATGCCCCAGGCGGAAGGTGAGCAGGGGCACGGCCACCCCGGCCAGCAGCAGGAACAGCAGGGTGGACGCCGCCACCCGCCCGCTGTAGAGCGTCATCATGCCCAGAATGAGCGCGCCGCCCAGCAGCGCCACGCCCACGGGCACGAGCACGCGCAGGTAGAGGTGGTTGAGCGCGTCGATGTCGCTGATGAGGCGGCTGCTCAGGTCGGCGCTGCGCAGCTCTTGCAGCCGCGCCGGGGCCAGCGGCTCCAGCCGCCGGTAGAACCACACCCGCAGTTCCTGCAGCAGCCGGAAAGTGGCTTCATGCGTGATCAGGCGTTCGATATAGCGCCCGGCGGTGCGGGTGATGGCCATGCCGCGGATGAAGGCGGCCGGGGTGAAGTAATCCATCGCTGCGCCCACCAGGCCGACCAGCGCCATTTGCGCGATGAACCAGCCCGAGGCCGTCATCAGCGCCACATTGGCGAGCAGGGTGAGCAGCGCGGCGAGCGCGCCCCACAACATCCAGTTGCGGTAGGGCGCAAACAAACCGACGAGCCGCTTCAGGTCGGCGCGCGCCTGGGGCAGATCGAAATCGGGCGGCAGCGGGTTCCAGCGCATCAGGCTTGCTCCTGAACAGCGGGCTCGTGGGCGCGCACCAGCCGGGCAAAGGCGCCGCCTGCGGCCAGCAGATCGGCGGGCGCGCCCTGCTCGATCACGCGCCCGGCTTCGAGCACCACCACATGATCGGCCTGCAGCACCGTGCTCAGGCGGTGCGCGGCAAGAATGACGCAGCGCTCTTTTGCCAGGGCCAGAATGGCCTCGCCGACCTGCGCCTGCGTCTGCGCGTCGAGCTGCGCCGTGGCTTCGTCGAGCAGCACCAGCTTTGCTGGCTTGAGCAGCGCCCGCGCCAGCGCCAAACGCTGCACCTGTCCGCCCGACAAGCCCAGACCGCGCTCGCCCAGCGGGGTGTCGTAGCCCTGCGGCAGCGCGGCGATGAAGTCATGCGCCTGCGCGGCGCGGGCGGCGCGCTCCACTTCGTCCTGCAGCGGGTCGGACTGGCCTAGCGCGATGTTGTCGCGCACCGTGCCCTCGAACACATGCGGACGCTGCGGCACCCAGGCCACATGCCGCAGCCAGTCGGTGGCGTCGACTGCGGTCAGCGGCGTTTCATTCACCAGGATGCGCCCGGCCTCGGGCTGCACCAGCGCCATCAGCGCATGCAGCGCGGTACTCTTGCCCGCGCCGCTGGCGCCCACCAGCGCGGTGAGGCCGCGCGGTAGGGCGGCAAAGCTCACCGCGTCGAGCGCGGGCGGCAGATCGGCGGCGTGGCGCACGGTCACGGCGTCGAAGCGAATCCGCACCTCTTGCCCCGCGTCCAATTTCTGCGTGCCGCCGGTGGCTTGGGCGTGTGGCGGAATCGGGGTGTCGAGCAGCTTGAGTAGGTTCTGCGCGGCGCCGATGGCCTCCATGCGGGCGTGGTAGAAGGTGCCCATATTGCGCAGCGGCAGGTAAAACTCGGGCGCAAGGAGCAGCACGAAAAAGCCGTTAAAAAACTGCATCTCACCGTAAAACAGGCGAAAGCCGATAAAAACCGCCACCATCGCAATGCTGATGGTGGACATGAACTCCAGCGCCACCGAAGACAGAAACGCCACCCGCAACACCTTCATGGTGCCGATGCGGTATTCCTCGGTGAGCGCGGCCACTACCTCGGCCTCGTGGCGGCTCACGCCAAACAGTTTGAGCGTGGTCAACCCCTGCAGCGAATCGAGAAACCGCGCGCTCATGCGCGAGAGCAACTGCCATTGCTGCTGGTTGAGGGTTTCCGTGCCCTTGCCGATCAAAATCATGAAAATCGGAATCAGCGGCGCGGTTAACAACAGCACCAGCCCCGACACCCAGTCCTGCGGCAGCACGAACACCAGAATCGACAGCGGCACCAGCGCCGTGAGCGACATATTGGGCAGGTAGCGCGCGTAATAGGCTTCGAGCGCGTCGATGCCGGTCACGATGGTGTTGGCGATGTCGCCGCTGGACTGGCGCGTGAGCCACAAGGGCCCCAGCGCCTGCAAATGCTCGTAAAGACGCCCGCGCAAATCGCGCCGCACCTGCGCCGCAGCTTCGAAGGCCACGTTTTCAGACGCTCGCATCAGCGCGAAACGCAGCGCGAATATCGGCAGCATCGCCGCCAGATAACCCCACACCTCGGCGAGATGCTGATGGCGGGTGATGACCGCCGACACCACCCGCGCCAGCAGCCAGGCCTGCACGATGATCAGCCAGCCGGCAAACAGCCCCAGCCCCACGGCGCGATTGAGCTGCGGGCGGATATCTTTTTTGCGGGCCTTGAGCCAGAGTTCTTCGGAGGTTGCCAAGATCGAGGTGCAGCGGGAGCAGTCAGCCGCAGAGAAGCCGCGGCGAAACACGCATATTAGAGGGCGCCGTCAAGGGATGGGTCGCGCCTCAGGTATTAAAGTTGACCGTCATCGGTCTGGTTGCAAAATGGACCGGCCTGCCCTCTCGCCAGCCTTGCACAACGCCAGGCAGCGTCCTCACTCAGGAGCTTTCATGGACGATAAACAGCCCCCCAGCATCACCCTCAAGCAGATCAACGCCTACCAGTTCGACCTGCACTTTGCCGACGACCGCCCCACCATTCTGACCGACGAGCCGCCGCCGCTGGGCGAGGGCGCGGGGCCGTCGCCCTCGCACCTGCTGCTCGCTGCCGTGGGCAACTGCATGAGCTCCAGCCTGTATTTCGCCCTGAGCAAATTCAAGCTCGACCCCAAGGGGCTGACCACCACCGCCACGGGCGAGATCGGCCGCAACGAAGCCGGTCGTCTGCGCGTGCTGTCCATCACGGTCGATATTCGCATGGGCGCTGCCGCCGAAGGCATGGAGCGGCTCGACCGCGTGCTGATGCAGTTCGAGCAGTTTTGCACCGTGGGCGAAAGCGTGCGCCAGGGCATTCCGGTGACGGTTTCGGTATTTGACGGCACCGGGCAAAAACTCAAATAACTGCGCAAAATGGCGGTTTTGCTTTTGCCAATATCAGTCCATACCGCCATGACTGCCCACACTCCCGCCACACCGCCCGCCGGCAGTTTTGCCGATCCGCGCGAAACCTGGAACGCCCGCTTCGCCAAGCCCGGCCTGCATTACGGCGCCGAGCCCAACGCCTTTTTGGTGCGCGAATCCGTCCGCTTCGCGCCCGCCAGCCGCATTCTCAGCGCGGCCGACGGCGAAGGCCGCAATTCCATCTGGCTGGCCGAGCAGGGCCACCACGTCACCGCCTTCGACCTCTCGCCCGTCGCCGTCGATAAAGCCCGCCGCTGGGCGCAAGAGCGCGGCGTATCGGTGGACTTTCACGTCGCCTCGGTAGATGAGTGGGACTGGGCGCCGGGTCGATTCGATGCCGCCGTGGCCATCTTCGTGCAGTTCGCCGACCCGGCCCTGCGCGAGCGCCTGTTCTCCGGCCTGTGGCGCACCCTCAAACCCGGCGGTCTGCTGTGCGTGCAGGGCTACGCGGTGAAACAGCTCGAATACGGCACCGGCGGCCCGGGCCGCGCCGACCATCTCTACACCCCCGAACTGCTGCGCGAGCTGCTGCCCGAGGCCGACTGGTTGTTGCTGCAAGAGCACGAAGCCACCCTGCACGAAGGCACAGGCCACGTCGGGCGTTCGGCGCTGGTCGATGCGGTAGCGCGCAAGCGCTGAGTGCGGTACTTGATAGAAACGCAGCACCCTGACCAGCTCTACCGCGGGCGCTTCGGCACTCTGCTGGTCGGCTCGCGCAGCAAGCTCAACGACCGCGTCAGCCTGTACGAAGAAACCCGGCGCACCACCGGCTATGGTCAGGCTGGCCTGCTCCATGCCTTCGGCGTCGACCTCGTGCTCACCGAGCGCTGGAGCACCGGGCTGAAAATGGAAACCGGCACCATCAGCGACCCGCTCAACGGCGACATCAAGCGCCGTGTCGTCGCGCTCTCCATGGGCTACAACGCCACCGTCCTTGCCTCCAGTCTGTAATACCGCCACGACCAGAGCAACCTCACCGGCGAGCGCACCTCCTGGCTCACCCGCAACAGCTTCGGCCAGCAGCTCACCGCCGCCTGTCGCCTGCTGGGCAAGCTCGACCTCGCGCGCAGCAGCGCTAGCCTCGTGGTGTTGCGCGGCGAGTGACACTTCGTGCGCGAATGGAGCGGCCTGGTCGGGTGGCGTCGCCTGCACGCCAAAGAGGCCGGCGATGCCCAGAGCGGGGCGTTGCTAGCCGTGTACCGGCGCATGAACGAGCACGTCAAAATGGGCGTCGGCGACAACTTCACCAACTTCTCAGACAACCTCACCGACCTGTCCTACAACAACCGGGGCGTGTTCCTCAACGTGCTGGCCACCTACTGACCCTGGCCACGGACTGAGATCGCAAGGCCCTCCGCCGCCGTGCGTGGGCGCTTGTACTTTGGCCCGCATTTTTTACGCGCGGTTTACACACATCTGCCTACGCTTTCGATCCATCAATGGCACGAGGCGGCGCAGTGGCGTCGAACTGCATGGATCTGTTCTGGATTGCTCTGACGCTGGCGCTGTTCGCCGCGGTCTTCGCCCTGGTGGCGTTCTGTGACCGTCTGCTGCAAAGGAGCTGAGGTGAGTCCATTCGTCTGGATCGGCGCGGTCGCCGCGCTGGCGCTCCTGATTTACCTGCTGGTGGCGCTGTTCCGCGCGGAGGGCTTCTGATGACGCCCGAATTCTTCGCCTTGCTGGCGGTGCTGCTCTTGGTGGTTCTGGGCGCGGCCCGCCCCCTGGGACGTTACTTCGCCTGGATCATGGACGGCGGTCCCGCCTGGCGGCCGCTGGCCCGGCTGGAGGCCGGTCTGCTGCGGCTGTGCGGCGTCGATGCCGCCGGGATGCGCTGGTCGCGCTATGCCGTGGCCTTGCTGGTGTTCAGCCTGCTGGGCACGCTGCTGGTGTATGCGCTGCAGCGGCTGCAGGGCGTGCTGCCGCTCAACCCGCAGCAGTTCGGCGCGGTCAGCCCCGACTCCAGTTTCAACACCGCCATCAGTTTTGTCACCAATACCAACTGGCAGGGCTATGCGGGCGAATCGACCCTGAGCAACCTCACGCAGATGATGGGGCTGGCGGTGCAGAACTTCGTCTCGGCGGCGTCGGGCATCGCCGTGGCCTTTGCCCTGATCCGGGGATTCGCGCGTCACCGTGCCACCGAGATCGGCAACTTCTGGGTGGATCTCTATCGCATCACGATCTATGCCTTGCTGCCCCTGTCGATGCTGCTGGCGATGGCCCTGGTCAGCCAGGGCGTCATCCAGAATTTCTCGGCCGACACGCCCGTCACCACGCTGCAGTCCACGACCTACGTCGCGCCCAAGCTGGACACCGCGGGCCAGCCGATGAGCGATGCCGCCGGGCAGTCGGTGCAGCAGACCGTGACCGTCACCCAGCAGATTCTGCCCATGGGGCCAGTGGCGTCGCAGGAGGCGATCAAGGAGCTGGGCACCAATGGCGGGGGGTTTTTCAGCGCCAACTCTGCCCACCCCTATGAGAATCCGAACGCGTTGAGCAATCTCCTGGAGATGATCGCGGTGCTGCTGATTCCCGCCGCGCTGGTCTACACCTTTGGCCTGGCCGTGGGCGACACCCGCCAGGGCTGGGCCCTGCTGGCGGCGATGACGCTGGTGTTCTCGGTCGCCGTCACCGGTCTGGCCGCAGCCGAACAGCAGGGCAACCCCACCATCGCCGCGCTCGGCGTCGATCAGGCGCACGGCGCGCTGCAGTCCGGTGGCAATATGGAAGGCAAGGAGACGCGCTTCGGCATCGCCGCCTCGGCGCTGTTCAACGCCGTGACCACTACCACCTCCTGCGGCGCGGTGAACGCCATGATCGACTCGTTCACGCCGCTGGGTGGGCTGGTGCCGATGGCGCTCATGCAGCTCGGCGAAGTGGTGTTTGGCGGTGTTGGCACGGGCTTGGCGGGCATGCTGGTCTTCGCGCTGGTGGCCGTATTCGTCGGCGGGCTGATGATCGGCCGCACGCCCGAATATGTCGGCAAGAAGGTCGAGGCCTTCGACATGAAGATGGTGTCCATCGCCGTGCTGCTCATGCCCGCGCTGGTGCTGCTCGGCACGGCACTGGCCGTCGTGGTGCCGGCCGGGTTGGCGGGACTGGCCAACCCCGGGGCCCATGGCTTCTCCGAGATCTTCTACGTCTTCACCTCGGCCGCGAACAACAACGGCAGCGCCTTCGCCGGGCTGTCGGTGAACACGCCGTTCTACAACGGCTGGCTCGGTGCGGCGATGCTGTTCGGACGTTTCGCCGTGATGGTGCCCACCTTGGCGCTGGCGGGTTCGCTGGCGGCGAAAAAGCGCATTCCTGCAGGCGGCGGCACCCTGCCCACGCATGGCCCGCTGTTTGTCAGCCTGCTCATCGGCGTGCTGCTGCTGGTGGGCGCGCTGAACTTCTTCCCGGCCTGGGGCCTGGGCCCCATCGTCGAGCAGTTGCAGCTCTGGAAATGAACCGGATATGAAACAACCCCCTGACTTGCTACGGGCTATTCGCATCTGATATGACGCGCTCATCCCTTTCCTTATTCGACGCCGATCTGCTGCGGCCAGCCGTGGTGGATGCCTTTGCCAAGCTTGATCCCCGCGTGCAATGGCGCAACCCGGTGATGTTCGTGGTCTATGTGGGCAGCCTGTTCACCAGCGCGCTGTGGCTGCAGGCGCTGGCCGGGCACGGCGAGGCACCGGCCTGGTTCATCGGCGCGGTCACCCTGTGGCTGTGGTTCACGGTGTTGTTCGCCAACTTTGCCGAGGCCCTGGCCGAAGGCCGCGCCCGGGCGCAGGCGGCCTCGCTGCGCGGCATGAAAAAAACCGTGGTCGCCAAGAAGCTAGCCGAACCGCGCTCCGGCGCCCCGTGGACCCAGGTGCCCGGCGAGAGTCTGCGCCGTGGCGATGTGGTGCTCGTGGAAGCCGGTGATCTGCTGCCCTGCGATGGCGAGGTGATCGAAGGCGTGGCCGCGGTGGATGAGAGCGCCATCACCGGCGAGTCGGCCCCGGTGATCCGCGAGTCCGGCGGCGACTTCTCCGCCGTGACCGGAGGCACCAAGGTGCTGTCGGACTGGATCGTGGTGCGCTGCACGGCCGATCCCGGCGAGTCCTTCCTCGACCGCATGATCGGCCTGGTCGAAGGCGCCAAGCGGCGCAAGACGCCCAACGAGATCGCGCTGACCATTCTGCTGGTGGCGCTGACCCTGGTGTTCCTGCTGGTGACGGTGACGCTGTTGCCGTTTTCCATCTACGCGGTGAACGCCAATCACGCGGGTGTTCCGGTCACTCTCACGGTGCTGATCGCACTGCTGGTCTGCCTCATCCCGACCACCATCGGCGGTCTGCTGTCGGCCATCGGCGTGGCCGGCATGGGGCGCATGCTGCTGGCCAATGTCGTGGCCACTTCGGGCCGCGCCATCGAAGCGGCGGGCGATGTCGACGTGCTGCTGCTGGACAAGACCGGCACCATCACCCTCGGCAACCGTCAGGCCAGCGCGTTCCTGCCAGCGCCCGGCGTGAGCGTAGCTGAACTGGCCGACGCCGCGCGCCTGGCCTCGCTGGCCGACGAGACACCCGAAGGCCGCAGCATCGTGACCCTGGCGCGACAGGAGGGCTCGGCCCATGAGCCCGCCGCCGATCCGGCCGCTAGCTTCGTCGCCTTCTCGGCCCAGACCCGTATGAGCGGGGTGGACCTGCCTGGCCGCCTCATCCGCAAGGGCGCGGCCGACGCGCTCAAGCACTGGATACTTGAGACCGACAGCGCTTGGCCCGAGGCGGTCGTGCGGCATGTCGAAGCGGTGGCGCGGCGCGGCAGCACGCCCCTGGTCGTGGCCGAGCGCGCGTCGCTCGAAGCCGGGTCGCCTGCCCGTGTGCTCGGCGTCGTGGAGCTCAAGGACATCGTCAAGAGCGGCATCAAGGAGCGCTTCGCGCAATTGCGCCGCATGGGCATCCGCACGGTGATGATCACCGGCGACAACCGGCTCACCGCAGCGGCCATCGCCGCCGAGGCCGGGGTGGACGACTTCCTCGCCGAGGCCACGCCGGAGAACAAGCTCGCGCTCATCCGCCAGACCCAGGCCGAGGGTCGGCTCGTGGCCATGACGGGCGATGGCACCAACGACGCCCCGGCGCTGGCCCAGGCCGATGTGGCCGTGGCCATGCACAGCGGCACCCAGGCCGCCAAGGAGGCCGGCAATATGGTGGATCTCGACTCCAACCCGACCAAGCTGATCGAAGTGGTGGAGATCGGCAAACAGATGCTGATGACGCGCGGCGCGCTCACCACCTTCAGCATCGCCAACGACATCGCCAAATACTTCGCCATCATTCCAGCGGCCTTCGTCGCCACCTATCCGCAGCTCGGCGCGCTCAACCTCATGCACCTGGCCTCGCCGGATTCGGCCATCCTCTCGGCGGTGATCTTCAACGCCCTGATCATCGTCGCCCTCATTCCGCTGGCGCTCAAGGGCGTGCGCTACCGCGCCCTGGGCGCCGCCGTGCTGTTGCGCCGCAACCTGCTGATCTATGGATTTGGCGGCATCGCCGCGCCCTTTGTCGGCATCAAGCTCATCGACATGCTGCTGCGCCTGATGGGTTGGACCTGAGCCGCGTCGGCCTGCTTCCCATCCGTTGCTCTCACACCGCTTTCACCGCCATGACATCCCATTTGCGCCCCGCACTCAGCCTGCTGATCCTGCTTGCCTTGATCACCGGCCTGCTCTATCCGCTGGCCGTCACCGGCCTGGCCCAGCTCGTCTTTCCCTGGCAGGCCAATGGCTCGGTGCTGGCGCGGCAAGGCCGTGCCGTCGGCACGGCGCTGATCGGGCAGAACTTCACCGCCCCGGGCTACTTCTGGAGCCGCCCCTCGGCCACGGCGACCTACCCCTACAACGGTCTGGCCTCCGGCGGCTCCAACCTGGGGCCGACCAATCCGGCGCTGCTGGAGGCCGTGCGTGCCCGCATCGCCGCGCTGCGCGCGGCCGATCCGGGCAACACCGCGCCGGTGCCGGTCGATCTGGTCACCGCGTCGGCCAGCGGGCTCGATCCCGACATCTCGCTGGCCGCGGCCCGGTATCAGGCGGCGCGCGTGGCGCGGGTGCGGCATCTGCCGCTGGGCCGGGTGCAGGCGCTGATCGACGCGCAGGCGCACCCGCGCTGGCTTGGCCTGTTTGGCACACCTCGGGTGAATGTGCTGGAATTGAACCTGGCCCTCGACGGCACGCCGCCGCAACGCGCCGAGTGACCCTGACACCTTGACCGATCCCGACATTCGCCCCTCTCCCGATGCGCTGCTGGCCCAGGTCCAGCAGGACGCCGAGCAGGCGCAGCGCGGTCGGCTCAAGCTCTTTTTTGGCGCCTCGCCCGGTGTCGGCAAGACCTACGCCATGCTTATGGCCGCGCGCCGCCTGCGCGACGAGGGCGTGGACGTCTGCGTCGGCCTGGTCGAAACCCACGGCCGCGCCGAGACGGCCCGGCTGCTGGAAGGGCTGGAGCAGATTCCACTGCGCGAGGTGCGTCACGGCGCGCACCTGCTGCGCGAGTTCGATCCAGCCGCGGCGCTGGCACGTCGCCCCGCCGTGCTGCTGGTCGACGAACTGGCGCACAGCAACGCACCGGGCAGCCGACATCCCAAACGCTGGCAGGACGTGGAGGAACTGCTGGACGCCGGCATCGACCTCTACACCACGCTGAACGTCCAGCACCTCGAGAGCGTGAGCGACATCGTCGGCGGCATCACCGGCGTGCAGGTGCGCGAAACCCTGCCCGACCGCATCTTCGAGCGGGCCGATGAAGTGGTGCTGGTCGATCTGCCGCCCGACGACCTGCTGCAACGCCTCAAGGACGGCAAGGTCTATCTCCCCGAACAGGCCGCGCACGCCGTGCGCAATTTCTTTCGCAAAGGCAATCTGCTGGCGCTGCGCCAGCTCGCGCTGCGGCTCACCGCCGAGCAGGTCGAAGGCGAGATGCGCGACTACCGCAGCCGCCGCGTGGGCGGTGCCGTGTGGGACGCGGCCGAGGCCCTGCTGGTGTGCGCGGGCCCGCGCGACGACATCGGCCTGGTGCGCGCCGCCGCCCGCCTGGCCGACGCGCTGCATGCGCGCTGGCACGTCATCACGGTGGAGACCCCCGCGCTGCAAGGCGCCAGCGAGGCGCAGCGCGACCATGCCCTCGCGCTGCTGCAGCGCGCCCGCGACCTGGGTGCGCAGACCGCCATGCTGGCCGGTCCCCACGCCGCCGAGGCCGCGCTGGCCTATGCCCGAACCCACAACCTCAACCGCGTCGTGCTCGGCCGCGCCCCGCGCTGGCCCTGGTGGCGCCGGGTGCTGGGGCGCTCGACCACGGCGGTGCTGGCGCGGCAGGCGCCCGATCTCGACCTCATCCTCATCACCCGCGACGCGCGTTCGCCGCCCACGGCCCTGGCCGGGCTGCATCCCGCTCTGCCGTCGGCCGATGCACTGATGCGGCGCTACCTGGCCGCGCTGCTGATCTCTGGCGCCATCACCCTGCTGGCCAGCCCGCTGCGCAGCTACTTCGACCTGTCGAACACCGTCATGCTGTTCATGCTCGGCGTGGTCGCGGTGGCGCTGCGCTTCGGCCGCGGGCCCGCGGCACTGGCGGCGGTGGTCAACGTGCTGGCCTTCGATTTCTTCTACGTGCCGCCGCGCTTTTCGTTCGCTGTGAGCGACGTGCAATACGTCTTCACCTTCAGCGTGATGCTGGGCGTGGGCCTGCTCATCGGCCACCTCACCTCGCACCTGCATTTCCAGGCCCGAGTCGCGGGTCAGCGCGAGCGCCGCACCCACGATCTCTACGAACTCTCGCGCGAGCTTTCGGGCGCGCTCACCGTCGATCAGGTGGCCGAGATCGGCACACGCGTGGTGCAGGCCAGTTTCCGCTGCCGGGCCACGCTGCTGGTGCTCGGTCTGGACGAGCGCCTGCAGCCTTCGGCAGACGTGGCTGCCGATGCCCTCCTGCCTTTCGACGCCGAGCTGGCGCGCTGGTGCCTGCAGCGCGGCGCGCCAGCCGGCCAAGGCACTGACACCCTGCCCGGCGCGCCGCTGTTCTACCTGCCGCTGAAGGCGCCGATGCGGGTGCGCGGCGTGCTCGTCGTCGACCCCGGTAACACCCGCCTATCCACCATTCCCGAGCTGCGCCGCTTGCTGGAAACCTGCGCCACCCAGATCGCTATTGCGCTCGAACGCATCCACTTCGTCAGCGTGGCACAAGATACCCTGCTGGCCATGCAGGCCGAGCGCATGCGCAACTCCCTGCTGTCGGCGCTGTCGCACGATCTGCGCACCCCGCTGACCGCCCTGGTGGGCACGGCTGAAGTCCTCTCCACGCGTCTGGTCGCTCATCCACCAGGCGATGCCGCCACGTTGCACAGCCAGGCGCTCAGCCTGTTGCAGCAGTCGCGGCGGCTGGCCCGCATGGTGGACGATCTGCTCGACATGGCCCGCCTGCAGTCCGGGCAGGTCACGCTGCGGCAGGACTGGCAATCGGTCGAGGAGCTGGTTGGCAGCGCGCTGCGCGCCGTCGATGCCGCTGCCCTGGCGCAGCATCCGCTGCAGATCGACCTTCCCGCAGACTTTCCGCTGGTGCGGGCCGACGCCGTGCTGCTCGAACGCGTGCTGGTCAACCTGCTCGACAACGCGCTCAAGTTCACCCCGCCCGGCACCCTGCTGGGCGTGCGCGCCCGCGTGCGCGGAGCCGAAGCCGAGATCACCGTCTGGGACCGCGGGCCAGGCCTGCCCGCAGGGCGCGAGCGGGCGGTCTTCGAGACCTTCACCCGTGGCGATCCTGAATCGCCCATCCCGGGTGTAGGCCTGGGGCTTGCGATCTGCCGCGCCATCGTCGAAGCTCATGGGGGCCGGGTGACGGCAGCCAACGCCCCCGAGGGCGGGGCTGCGTTCAACGTGCTCCTGCCCCTGCACGAGATGCCGCCGCTCGACGCCGCCGCCGAACTCGGCACTGAACCCGCCGGGCCGACCCCATGACTGCGCCGCACGGTCGCTGCGAGGAGGCGCGCAACGCCCTTGGGGAGTTGCGCGCAGCACGGAGGGTCGTGCCATGACCACACCCTCCAGCCTCATCCTGGTGATCGAAGACGAGGCCGAGATCCGCCACGTCGTGCGCACGGCGCTCGAAGCCGAGGGCTGGCGCGTCTGCGAGGCCGACAGCATGGCGCGCGGGCTGATCGACGCCGCCTCGCGCAAGCCCGACCTCGTCATCCTCGATCTGGGCCTGCCCGACGGCGATGGCATCGACTTCATCCACCAGTTCCGCGGCTGGAGCGGCGCGCCGCTGCTCGTGCTCTCGGCCCGCTCGGCCGAAGGCGTCAAGGTAAGTGCCCTCGATCTGGGCGCCGATGACTTTCTCGGCAAACCCTTCGGTGTGGCCGAACTGCTGGCGCGGGTGCGCGCCGCGTTGCGCCGCCCGCCCGTGAGCGAGGCCGCGCCATCGGTGCCGCTGCGCTTCGGCCGCGTCGAGCTTGACCGCGTGCGCCGCCTCGTGCGGCGCGACGGCGAAGACCTGCGCCTCACCGCCGTCGAATATCGCCTGCTCTGTGCCCTGGCCAGCCGCCCCGGCCAAGTGCTCACCCACCGGCAACTGCTGCGCGAAGTCTGGGGCCCCGGTGCGGTGGAGCATGGCCACTACCTGCGTATCTACATGGGCCGCCTGCGCCACAAACTCGAAGACGACCCCGCCCGCCCGAAGCACCTGCTCACCGAGTTGGGCGTGGGCTACCGCTTCATGGCGGATTTACCCCCGGGGGGTGTATCGGTACGGCTTGGTGAAGTCCGCAGTGCAGGGTTCAGAGCTTCCCCAGCCTAACCGCTCGCCAGCACACGACAAGGTGCACCGTGCTGGCTGTGGGTCAAGCTGGGTTGAAGTGCCGAGTCGTCGCTGGCCGCCCGGTCAGCGCAGCGCTTCGGACTCGGCGGCAATCAGGCGGAACTGCTCCAGTGCGGCTTCGAGATCGTCCACGATTTCGGCGGCCCTCACCTCTGGCGCGGGCAGGTTGTCCGTGTCGGAAAGTGAATCGTCCTTCAGCCAGAAAATGTCCGGACTGGCCTTGTCGCGGTTGATGCGTTCTTCATAGTCGTAGGCGCGCCAGCGGCATTCGGGGTTGTCGGCTGACCACGTGGCGTTCCGGTCATGCCGGTTCGCCGGGTGGTAGCACTGCACAAACTCGCCCAGATCTTCCTAAACGATTATCAGTGTCTGCCGGATTCAGAAAAAGAAACAGCGCTCGACATAAAAATCAAGCGCTGTCAGTAACTTAAGGATCCAACGATACAGAACGACTTCTTATCAAAATCTAAAAAGGTATGTCGTCGTCCATATCGCTGAAGTCGCTCGCCGGTTTGCTGGCGGCCGGGGCGGGGGCGCGGCTGGGGGCGGGGCGGCTGGGTGAGGCGCGGTCTGAGTCGGTCTCACGGTTGCGGCTGTAGCCTTCGTCGTCTGCACCGCCGCCCCCGCCTTCACGGCCGCCGAGCAGTTGCATTTCTTCGGCGATGATTTCGGTGGTGTATTTTTCGACGCCGTCCTTGTCGGTCCACTTGCGGGTTTTCAGGCGGCCTTCCACATACACCGGGCGGCCTTTTTTGAGGTATTCGCCCGCGATTTCGGCGAGCTTGTCGTAGAACACCACGCGGTGCCACTCGGTTTCCTCGCGTTTTTCGCCGCTGGATTTGTCTTTCCAGTTGCGCGACGTGGCGAGGGTGATGTTGCAGATGGCGGAGCCGCTGGGGGCGAAGCGGGTTTCGGGGTCGCGGCCGAGATTGCCGACGAGAATGACTTTGTTGACGGAGGCCATGAGGTGTCCTGAATTGCGGCGTCCCGCGGGCTGCGGGACGATGGCGGCAAGCATAACGCCAGCCGCTGCCTCACTCGCGGCCGGGGTGAGGTGCGGCTAGGGGTTCAGGCGTTTTGCGGCTGCGCGGAGGCGGCGTCGGCTTCGGCGGGTTTGTGGCGATTGGGCGGGGGCTGGATGGTGAACGACACCAGCAGCCACAGCGCGGCCAGCGCGGCCAGCGCGGCAGCGACAAAAAACACATCTTCGCTGCTGTATTGCGACAGCCATCCGCCCACCGCGCCACCGGCAAACAAGCCGAGCGATTGCCCGGTGTTGTACACGCCCATGGCCAGGCCCTTGCGGTTGGCAGGCGCGGTGCGCGACACCAGCGAGGGCAGCAGCGCTTCCATCAAGTTGAAGGAGAGAAAGAAGAAGAACAGCGCGGCGATGAGCGCCACGGGGTTTTTGTAGCCTGCTGCAAAGCCCAGCATGGTCAGCACCAGCAGCGCCACGCCGCCGACGAACACGGGTTTCATATAGCCGTATTTCTCAGCGTAGATGATGCCGGGAATGGATACGGCAAACGAAATCAGCGTGACGGGCAGATAAACCATCCAGTGATGCAGCAGGGGAATGCCGGCGTATTTCACCAGCGCCACCGGCACCACCACGAACATGCTGACCTGCAGAAAGTTGACGACAAAAATCGAGAAGTCGAGCTTGAGCAGCGCCGGGGTGAACACCGCCTTGGCCCAGTGGCCCTGCACCTCTTCAGAGTGCGTGGTCATGGGTACGTTGGGCACGATCCAGATGACCACGGCAATGGCCAGTAGCGCAAGAATGCCGGTGAGGTCGAACATGCCGGGCACCGAGATGGCGTGATAGATGGGCGGGCCCAGCACCAGCGAGAGGATGAAGGAAAAGCCGATGGTCATGCCCACCATGGCCATGGCCTTGGTGCGGTGTTGGTCGCGGGTGGAGTCGGCAATCATGGCCGAGATGGCCGCCGAAATGGCCCCGGCGCCCTGAATGGCGCGGCCGATGATGATGAGGTAGAGGTTGTCGCTCGCTCCGGCGACGAATGAGCCGATGGCGAAAATCAGCAGTCCGAACACCATCACCGGCTTGCGGCCGAAGCGGTCGCTGGCCACGCCGAAGGGAATCTGCAGCACCGCTTGCGTCAGGCCGTAGATGCCCAGCGCCAGACCGACGAGGAATTTATCGTGTCCGTGCGGCAGATGCTCGGCGTAGATGGAAAACACCGGCAGGATGAAAAACAGCCCCAGCATGCGCAGGCCGTAGATCGACGCCAGCGTACTGCTGGCGCGGCGCTCGGCGGGCGTCATGGCGTCCTTGGGGGCTGTGGTATTGGTCGATCGGGAAGATTTGGAAGCCATCGTCTGGAACTCTGGAGGGCCGCGCCACGGCGGGGCCTGAAACAAACAGGGCGATGCACAAGCGCTCGGCAAGATTGAGGCGACATTTTCGCTGAAACGCCGCCCAGATTCGTGACGGACTCTGTCGAGAAGTGCCCGTGTTTACATACCGTTTCAGCAAAACCGGTGCCTGGCGCAATTTACTCGGCGTGAATTTCCCGGCTTCGCCTGAAGTGGCTTGGCGCTTTATAGTGTCAGGTTGACTTTTTTCCGCCCTCGCCCATGAATGACCTTGCCTCCTCGTTTGAACCGCTGGCCAGCACCCAGGCCGAGGCGCTGATTCGCGTGCGCGGGGCGCGCACTCACAATCTGAAGAACATCTCGCTCGATCTGCCGCGCAACAAGCTGGTGGTCATCACCGGGCTGTCGGGTTCGGGCAAGTCGTCGCTGGCGTTCGACACGCTGTACGCCGAGGGGCAGCGCCGCTATGTGGAAAGCCTGTCGGCCTATGCGCGGCAGTTTTTGCAGTTGATGGAAAAGCCCGATGTCGATCTGATCGAAGGGCTGGCCCCGGCCATCGCCATCGAGCAGAAGGCCACCAGCCACAACCCGCGCTCCACCGTAGGCACGGTGACGGAAATTCACGATTACCTGCGGCTGCTGTACGCCCGCGCGGGCACGCCGCATTGCCCCAACCATCCCGACGAGCCGCTGCAGGCGCAGACGATTTCGCAAATGGTCGATGCGCTCGTCGCCTGGCCCGAGGGACGGCGGCTGCTCATTCTCGCGCCGCTGCCTGCGGCGCAAATGGGCGCTTCGGCCACCGGGCGACTGGCGGCGCTGCGGGCGCAGGGCTTTGTGCGTTTTCGGCTCGACGGCGTGGTGGTCGATGCGCAAAGCCTGCCCGATGCCGACGCCCCGCCGCCGCAGCGCATCGAGGTGGTGGTCGATCGCATCAAGACCGGCCCCGATCTGCGTCAGCGTCTGGCTGAGAGCCTGGAGACCGCGCTGCGTCTGTCCGAAGGCCCGGTGGGCGCGCTCGACGCCGACAGCGGTGAGCTGACCACGTTTCACAGCCGCCCCACCTGCCCGATTTGCGGCACGACGGCGCCGCTGCTCGAACCCAAGCTGTTCTCCTTCAACAATCCGGTCGGCGCCTGCCCGACTTGCGACGGGCTCGGCGAGGTCGAGCGCTTCGACCCGGCGCGGGTGGTGGCCCATCCCGAGCTCAGTCTGGCCAGCGGCGCGATTCGCGGCTGGGACAAACGCAACGCCTTTTACTTTCAGATGCTGCAGGCGCTGGGCGCGCATTACGGCTTCGATCTCGACACGCCTTACGAGCAGTTGCCGCAGGCGGTGCGCCAGGTGCTGCTGCACGGCAGCGGCTCGGAGGCCATCGCCTTCACCTATCTGAACGACCGCAACAAGCCCACGGTCAAGTCGCACCCCTTCGAGGGCATCATTCCCAACCTCGACCGGCGCTGGATCGAGACCGACAGCCCGGCGGTGCGCGAGGAACTCGCGCGCATGCGCACTGTGCAGACTTGCCCCGACTGTCTGGGCGCGCGGCTCGGGCCGATTGCACGCAACGTCACCATCAGCGGCGAGCGGCTGCAGGCACTGGCGCATCGCCCGCTGCGCGAGCTGCACGACTGGTTCGCCACGCTGCAGCTCGAAGGCCAGCGCGCCGAAGTGGCGGCGCGGCTGGTGATTGAAATCGGCAGCCGCCTGCGCTTTCTCATCGACGTGGGGCTGGACTATCTCACGCTGGATCGCAGCGCCGACACGCTCTCAGGCGGCGAGGCGCAGCGCATCCGCCTGGCCAGCCAGATCGGCTCGGGGCTGACCGGGGTGATGTACGTGCTCGACGAGCCGTCCATCGGCCTGCACCAGCGCGACAACGACCGGCTGATCGCCACCCTCAAACGCCTGCGCGATCTGGGCAATAGCGTGCTGGTGGTCGAGCACGACGCCGACGCCATCCTCTGCGCCGATCATGTGGTGGACATGGGCCCGGGCGCGGGCGAGCACGGCGGCAGCATCATCGCCCAGGGTACGCCGCAGGCCATCATGGCCGATCCCAGCTCGATCACCGGCGCTTATCTGAGCGGCGCGCGCAGCGTGTTTCGCGGCAAGCCGCGCCAGGACGCCGCGCCCGAACACTGGCTCACCCTGAGCGGCGCCTGCGGCAACAATCTGCACGACGTGACCGCGCGCTTTCCGCTGGGGCGCATCACCTGCGTGGCGGGGGTGTCGGGTTCGGGCAAATCCACCCTGATCAACGACACGCTGTACGCCGCCTGCGCGCGCGAACTCAACCGCGCCTCTCTGGAGGCCGCGCCTTATGCGGCCATCGACGGGCTCGATCAGCTCGACAAGGTGATCGCGGTCGATCAGTCGCCCATCGGCCGCACCCCGCGCAGCAATCCGGCCACCTACACCGGGCTGTTCACCCCCATCCGCGAGCTGTACGCGCAGACGCCCGTGGCGCGCGAGCGCGGCTACGACGCCGGACGCTTCTCCTTCAACGTCAAGGGCGGGCGCTGCGAAGCCTGCCAGGGCGACGGCGCGGTGAAAGTGGAAATGCACTTCATGCCCGACCTCTACGTGCCCTGCGATGTGTGCGGCGGCCAGCGCTACAACCGCGAAACCCTCGAAGTCACCTACCGCGGCCTGAGCATCGCGCAGGCGCTGGAACTCACGGTCGAGCAGGCGCTGGAGACCTTTTCGGCGGTGCCCGCCATCGCCCGCAAGCTGCAGACGCTCAAGGACGTGGGGCTGGGCTATATCCGCCTCGGCCAGTCGGCCATCACCCTGTCGGGCGGCGAGGCGCAGCGGGTGAAACTGGCGCTCGAACTCTCCAAGCGCGACACCGGCCGCACCCTCTACATCCTCGACGAGCCCACCACCGGCCTGCACTTCGCCGACATCGAACTGCTGCTGGGCGTGCTGTTCAAACTGCGCGAGGCCGGCAACACCATCGTCATCATCGAGCACAACCTCGACGTCATCGCCAGCGCCGACTGGGTGGTCGAACTCGGCCCCAATGGCGGCGCGGGCGGCGGCCGCCTCATTGCCGAAGGCAGGCCGCAAGACATCGCAGCCCATCCGAACAGCGTCACCGGCCCCTACCTCGGCCAGGTGCTGCGCGGCACGTAACACAAAACGGCGGCAACGCTGTTACCTTGCGCCCATCGTCAACCGCCCTTGCGGGCAAAGGAGCGCGGCATGGGACTTATCGGATTTCTGATCATCGGCCTGATCGCGGGCTGGCTGGCGGGCAAGATCACCAAAGGCAGCGGCTTCGGCGTGCTGGGCGATCTGGTGGTCGGCGTGGTGGGCGCCTTCATCGGCGGCTTCCTGTTCCGCCTGCTGGGCCTGTTTCCCGGCGGCGGCATGCTGCCCAGCCTGATCGTGGCCACCATCGGCGCCATCGTGCTGCTCTGGCTCATCCGGCTGGTGAAATGAGCCAGAGGCAGCCCGGCGAGGCGCGGCTCAGCCCAGCATCACCCGGGCGAACTTGCGTTTGCCGACCTGCAACACCACGGTTCCCGCGCCGAGTTTGAGGGTGCGGTCTTCGGCCACCGTGCCGTCGATGCGCACGCCGCGCTGTTCGATCATGCGCACGCCTTCGGCGGTGGAGGGCACCAGCCCGGCCTGCTTGAGCGCCTGAGGCAGCGCCAGCCCGCCATCGGGCAGGGCGAGCTGCACTTGCGGGATGTCGTCGGGAATGCCGCCGCTGGCGCGCAGGGCGAAGTCGGCCTCGGCCGCGTCGGCCGCGGAGGCAGAGTGGAAGCGGGTGACGAGTTCGCGCGCCAGCATCACCTTGGCATCTTTCGGGTTGCGTCCGGCTTCGACTTCTGCCTTGAGTGCGGCAATCTCGCTCATCGGGCGGAAGGACAGCAGCTCGTAGTAGCGCCACATCAACACGTCGCTGATGGACAGCAGCTTGGCGAACATGGTGGCCGGAGCTTCCTGGATGCCGATGTAATTGCCCTTGGACTTGGACATTTTTTCCACACCGTCCAGCCCTTCGAGCAGCGGCATGGTGAGAATGCACTGCGGCTCCTGGCCGTATTCGCGCTGCAGTTCGCGCCCGACCAGCAAGTTGAACTTCTGGTCGGTGCCGCCGAGTTCGAGGTCGCTCTTGAGCGCTACCGAATCAAAACCCTGCATCAGCGGGTAGAGCAGCTCGTGCATGGCAATGGGCACGCCCTCCTTGAACCGCTTGGTGAAATCGTCGCGCTCCAGCAGTCGCGCTAGGGTGTATTTGGCGGCCAGGCGAATCATGCCGTCGGCGCCCAGCGGCTCGCTCCACTCGGAGTTGTAGCGAATCTCGGTTTTTTGCGGGTCGAGCACCAGGCTGGCCTGGGCGTAATAGGTCTGGGCGTTGGTCTTGATCTGCTCGATCGTCAGCGGCGGACGGGTGGCGTTGCGCCCGGACGGATCGCCGATGCGCGAGGTGAAATCGCCGATAAGAAAAATGACCGTGTGGCCCAGATCTTGCAACTGCCTAAGCTTGTTGAGCACCACGGTGTGGCCGATATGAATGTCGGGCGCAGTGGGGTCGAGGCCGAGTTTGATGCGCAGCGGCTGGCCGGTTTGGTGGCTGCGGGTCAGTTTGGCGATCCAGTCGGCCTCCACCAGCAGTTCGGCGCAGCCGCGTTTGGTGATGGCCAGTGCGTTGCGCACGGCGTCGGGAAGTTCGACGGGAGAGTTGGAGTCCATCATGGGGAGAATCGAAAAATGCGCCAAGCGGGCTGTTAGACTCGCGCCTTTATGTCCGTGCTGCGCCTGCTTCAGCAAAGGGTGCAGTGTATTCGGTGCCACAGCGTGACTGTTGGGCGGCAAGCGAGTGTGAAACACACATGCGCAGACCGTTCAGCCGCGCCCAGGGTGCGCTCGCAGATGCTTGCCGCGTCTCGCCGCCCGTTGTCGGTGGTGCCATCACGGTGTCGGAGGCAGAGCCTTCGGCGCCACTTTCCATTGTCGGGACGGCGTGCGCGCCACAGCCTGAAGTGTGAGGAGTGGGAATGTCGTTTGTCGAATTCAAGCAGTCTGCGGCGCAAGGCGCGCAGAGTTTGGCCGGTTGGATGCATCAGCATCACAAACGGGTTTTGGCGGGGGTGGGAAGTGGTTTGCTGCTGACCAGCGCCGCCGCCTTCGCCCTGGCTTACGAAGGGCCGCAGGCGCATCCGCCCGCGCCGACCTGGGTCAGCGTGGCGGTGGCGAGCACCGCGCCGCAGCAGGCCGATGAGCTCTCGAATGCCGATCAGGTGGTCTACACCACGGCGCATGTGCGGGCAAGCGATACCGTCGAATCGCTGCTGCGCCGTCTGCAGGTGACCGATCCGCAGCAGTTGCGCCAGCTCAGCGCGCAAGCCGATCTGCGGGCTCTGGTCACCGGAGATCCCGGCCGCGTGGTCGCGGCCCAGGTGAGCAATCTGGGCGAATTGCAGTCGCTGCACGGCCGTTTGCCCGGGCTCAAGCCGGTGGCCGAGGGCGCCCAGAAGGCGCGCCAGTTGCGCGAACTGACGGTCAAGGCCACGCCAACAGGCTGGGACGTGCGGCCGCAATCGCGCCTCGTTCAGCCGGTTTTGCGTGTGGCCAGCGGCACGGTGAAATCCAGCTTTTTCGCCGCAGCCGACGAGGCCGGGATGCCACGCAATGTGGCCTCGCAACTGATCGACGTGTTCGACACCCAGATCAACTTCCGCCGCAATCTGCGTCCGGGCGACCGTTTCAATGTGGTGTACCGGGTCTATCAGGCGCAGGGCCAGACGCTGGCCGATGGCCGCCTGGTGTCGGCTGAATTCGTCAACCAGGGCCACGACTACAAAGCCGTGTGGTTCGACGCCAAGGGCGATGCCAAGGGGGTTGCCAAAGTTTCCGGCTATTACGCGCCCAATGGCGACAGCCTGAGCCGCGCCTTCCTGCTGTCCCCCCTGCCCTACGACCGCATCACTTCAGGCTGGGGCTGGCGCGAAAACCCGGTGATGCACTTCCATGAATTCCACAAGGGCATCGATCTGGCCATTCCCGTGGGCACGCCGGTCAAGACCATCGCCGACGGCCGTGTGGTGTATGCGGGCTGGGGCACGGGCTACGGCAAATATGTCAAGGTCGATCATCCCGGCGGTTTTGCCACCATCTATGCGCATCTGAGCGCGTTCAAGGTGCATGTGGGCGAGTCGGTCAAGCAAGGCGAGGTGGTGGCGCTGTCGGGCAATACCGGCTGGTCCACCGGGCCGCATGTGTATTTCCAGTTTTTCGTGCACGGCACGCCGGTCAATCCCCTGGACATTGCGCACTATTCGCCCAAGGGCACGGCGGTTCCGGCCGCGCTCAAGCCGGAATTTCTGGCGCAAACGGCTGAACCGCGCCATCTGCTTGCCGTCCTCGATGGCGGCAGCCCGGTGGTCGATGCCGCCGCGCAGGCCGCCAAGGAGCCGCAGCATGGCTAAGGCGCTGCGCGCTCAAGAGCGCCCCCAGACCTGCCGCGTTCGCGTCAGGCCCCCCGAGGGGGATGAGGCCCGCGGCTCCAAGCTGCCCTGTGGCAGCTTGGACGGAGCCGAATCCGAGCGGCTTGCAAGCTGCGAGGTGGACAAGAAAACTTGGGGCGGCCCTGCGTTTTCTCATGAGGCGGCGCTGTGGGTGTCGCAACGCTCGGCCGAGGTGGTGCAGGCGCTGCGTGCACATCCGCGGCGTCTGGCCGCCAGCGTGGGCGGCGCTCTGCTGCTGAGCAGCGCCGGGGCTTATGCCCTGGTCGAGGCGCAGCCGCAGCTGCCGCCGCGCGCCACTCTCGCTACCGTGCTCGACAACGATGTTCAGGGACAGACCGAAGCGCTTGCTGCGGTCGATCTGCGTTATGCCAGCAGCACCTCGGTGCGGCATCGGGACACCGTGCAGCAATTGCTCAAACGCCTGGGCGTGACCGATCCGGCCGCCATCGCGCAGCTCGGCAAGAATGCAAGTTTCCGCGCGCTGCTCGCCGCAGGCGGCGGGCCCGAACCCGTGCGGGCGCAGGTGAATGCACAGGGCGAATTGCTGCAGCTTGCCGCCGTGCTTCCCATGCCTGCGGGAACCGATCCGCTGGCCGCCCCGGTTTGGCGCGAACTCACGGTGCAGCCCGGTGCCGACGGCACCTTGCAGGTATCGACCACCGAACGCAAGCTCGAACCCCGCACGCGGCTGGCCAACATATCGGTGCGCGGCGCTTTGACGACCGCGCTGAGCCAGTCCGGCGTACCTTCGCCAGTCGGTGCGCAGCTGGTCAAGGCATTCGCTCCACAGATCGACTTGCGCCGCAGTCTGCGCAAGGGCGATCAGGTCGCGCTGGTATACGAAATGCAGACGCTCGACGGCCGCGAGCTGCGCCCGGGCCGCCTGCTGGCGGCGGAAGTGCGCAGCCGTGGCGTGGTGCGTCAGGCAGTGTGGTTTGCCGCGCACGGTGATGCCGCCGGTGGCTACTACACCCCTGCCGGCCAGGGGCTGGAAAAAGCCTGGGCCGCGACGCCGCTGCCGGGCGCCAAGGTGACGTCGCCCTTCGGCCTGCGCATGCATCCGGTGAGCGGGCGCCGTGAAATGCATGAGGGTGTCGATTTCGCCGCGCGCATCGGCACTCCGGTGCCCAGCGTCGCCGAGGGCCGGGTGAAGTTTGCCGGGGTACAGAGCGGCTATGGCAACGTGATCAAAATCGCGCATCCTGGCGGTTTCGAGACGGTCTACGCCCACTTGAGCAGCATCGCCGTCAAGCCGGGCCAGACCGTGAGCGAAGGCCAGAACATCGGCAAGACCGGCAATACCGGCACCTCCACCGGGCCGCATCTGCATTTCGAATTTCATGCCGCCGGGCGGCTGATCGATCCGCTGCGCATGGCCAGCTATGTGCCGCAGGGCAAACCTTTGCCGCCGGGCGAAAAAGCCTCGTTCTTCGCCGCCACCGCCGTGATGCGCACCCAACTCGCCCTTGCGGCCGGCAGTGACGACGCCGTGCGGCTGGCGCGTGTCGACTGAGCCGGGCCTGTTCATCGGGCTCATGTCGGGCACTTCGCTCGACGGGGTCGATGGCGTGCTGCTTGAATCTGCGCCCGGCACACAGCCTCGGGTGCTGGCCCATGCGGCGCGGGCGTTTCCCGCCGGGTTGCGCGCTGAATTTCTCGCCCTCAACACCGCGGGTATCGACGAACTTCACCGCAGCGCCCTCGCCGCGCAGCAACTCGTCGACCTCTACGCCGAAGTCGTCGCCACCCTGCTGCGCGACAGCGGCGTGAGCGCCGCATCGGTTCGCGCCATCGGAGCGCATGGGCAGACGGTGCGTCATCGTCCCGATCTCGGCTACACCGCGCAAATCAATGCGCCGGCCTTGCTGGCCGAGCGTTGCGGCATCGCGGTGGTGGCCGACTTCCGCAGCCGCGACGTGGCGGCCGGCGGCCAGGGCGCGCCGCTGGTGCCCGCGTTTCATCGCGCCGTGTTCGCGGTGGCGGGCGCCGATGTCGCCGTACTCAACCTCGGCGGCTTTGCCAATCTCAGCCTGCTGTTTGCCGATGGCCACACCCTTGGTTTCGACACCGGCCCCGGCAACGCCCTGCTCGATTATTGGACGCAGCGCCATCTCGGGCAGCCTTACGACGCCCAAGGCGCCTGGGCGGCGGGCGGCGCGGTGCGGGCGGATTTGCTCGCGCAATTTCTGGCCGATCCCTACTTCTCGCGTGCCGCCCCAAAAAGCACCGGTCGCGACGACTTTCATCCGGCCTGGCTCGAACGCCATCTGTCGGCTCATGCGGCCCAAGCTTCGCCCCAGGATGTGCAGGCCACGCTAGCGGCATTGACCGCACACAGCGTGGCCGAGGCGTTGCGGCGCGCCATGCCCGGCGTTTGCGAGTTAGTGATCTGCGGCGGCGGCGCGCGCAATACCGACCTGCTAAGCCGCCTACAGCAGGCGCTCCCCGGCGTGACCTGCCGCCCGAGCGACCACAGCGGCATACCCGCCGAACAGGTCGAAGCCGCCGCCTTCGCCTGGCTGGCGCAGCAAACCTTGTTGGGCCTGCCGGGCAACCTGTCCGCCGTCACCGGGGCCGCTGGCCCACGGGTGCTCGGGGCGGTCTATCCGGCTTGAAACCAAAAAACCGCCTTCAAAGGCGGTTTCGGGGCGTTTTTAAGCCAGCCGAAGGCGTTCGCTCAAACCGAAAACGACGAGCCGCAGCCGCAGGTGGTGGTGGCGTTCGGGTTCTTGATGACGAACTGGGCGCCTTCGAGGCCATCCTTGTAGTCGATCTCGGCGCCCACCAGATATTGCAGGCTCATGGCGTCGATCAGCAGGGTGACGCCGTTTTTTACCATCTGCGTGTCGTCTTCGTTCACCGCTTCGTCGAACGTGAAGCCGTATTGAAAGCCGGAGCAACCGCCGCCTTGCACGAACACGCGCAGCTTCAGGTCATTGTTGCCTTCCTCGTCGATCAGCTCCTTGACCTTGGCCGCCGCGCTGTCGGTGAACAGCAGGGGGGCGGGCGGGGCGGCCATTTCGGCGGTGGGGGCGGTATCAAGCATGGCGCTCATGGGGTACTCCTTTAAGTTGTACGCAATTTTAGTGCCGCGCAAGACCTTGTTCCCGTCTGCGGGTTTACGGCAAAAATCAGGGCAATACCGCCAGCCCGTCCAGTCCCATGTTTTCGGGCAGGCCGAACATCACATTCATGTTCTGCACCGCCTGGCCCGAGGCGCCTTTGGTGAGGTTGTCCTGAACGACCAGGATCAGGGCCCTATCGGGGCGCGGCTTGTGCACCGCGAGCCGCAGGGTATTGGCGCCGCGCACCGAGCGGGTTTCAGGCGCACTGCCCGGGGGCAGCACATCGACGAAAGGCTCTTTCGCATAGAACGAGGCGTACAGCGCTTGCAGGTCGAGGGCCTGCCCGGCGGGCGTGAGGCGGGCCGACAAGGTGGCATGCATGCCGCGAATCATGGGGGTGAGATGCGGCACGAACAGGCAGTCGACCGCGCTGCTGCCGGGGGGCGCGCCCGCGATGCGGCGCAGTTGTTCGTTGATTTCAGGCCCATGCCGGTGCCCTTTGACGCCGTAGGCCTTGAAATTGTCCGAAGCTTCGCTGAACAGCAGACCGATTTCCGCCTTGCGGCCCGCGCCCGAAACCCCCGAGGCGCAGTTGGCCATGAGGTGGGTGGCCTCCACGAGGCCGGGGGTGCGCAGCAGGGGGGCAAAGCCCAGCTGCACCGTGGTGGGATAGCAGCCGGGATTGGCAACAATACTGGCCTTGGCAATGGCCTCGCGGTGCAGTTCCGGCAGGCCGTAAACCGCCTCTTGCAGCAGATCGGGGCAGGCGTGCTCCATGCCGTACCACTGGGTGAACTCGGTCAGGTTTTGCAGGCGGAAGTCGGCGGCCAGATCGATAAGGCGCACACCGGCATCGAGCAGCCGCCGGGCCTGAGCCATGGCCACCCCGTGCGGCGTGGCGAAAAAGACGATGTCGCAGGTGTGCAGCGGTGCGTCGTCCGGCGTGGTGAAGGCAAGATCGACCTGCCCGCGCAGGCTGGGGAACATATCGGCCACCGGGGTGCCCGCTTCCTTGCGCGAGGTGATGGCGGCCAGCTCGGCCTGGGGGTGGCGGGCCAGCAGCCGCAACAGCTCCACCCCGGTGTAGCCGGTACCGCCAACGATGCCAATGCGCAGACGTTTCATGGTGCAGGGCCCTTAAATGAAAGCGGTCATCTTATGGTCTTTGTGCGACAGGGGGCGGGGCACGACTGAGAGATTTGAAGAAATTTGCGGCACCCGGCCTCAGCTTTGCGACAATACGCGGCTAACCGACCCTGGCCACGAGCCAGGATGCCGATGAAATCCACCGTTCCATCTTCCCCATGAACCTTATTTCTGTTGCCCACGCGCAAGCTGCTGCCCCCGCACCCAGTGCAGGTTCCACCCTGATGAGCCTGCTGCCCATCATCGTGATGTTCGTCATCCTGTACTTCGTCATGCTGCGTCCGCAGATGAAAAAGCAAAAGGAACTGCGCGCCATGCTGGCTGCGCTGGCCAAGGGCGACGAAGTGGTGACCACGGGCGGCGTCGTGGGCAAGATCAGCAAAATCAACGACAACTATGTCACGCTGGAAATCGCCGCCAACACTGAGGTACTGCTGCAGCGCAGCGCGGTGACCATGGTGCTGCCCAAGGGCACGATCAAGAGCGGCGTCTGAGCGCGTCCATGCGTCCCTGTCGACCCGCGCCGTCGCGGGCCCAACCGTGCAGGCCCGACTTGTGCGGGATTTTTATTTGAACCCGCGCCGCATCGGCGGGTGAAACGAGGTTGTTGTCATGAATCGCTATCCCTGGTGGAAATATCTCATCATGGTCGTCGTCCTGGTGGTTGGCGTGGTGTATGCGCTGCCCAATCTGTACGGCGAATCGCCCTCAGTGCAGATTTCAAGCACCAACGGCGGCAAGGTCGACAACGCCCTGCTGCTCAAAGGCGAGCAGATTCTGGACGCGGCTAACCTCAAGCCCGATTCGGCCGACTTCAACGGCGCCACGGTCAACTACCGCTTCAGTAACACCAGTGTGCAGCTCAAGGCGCGCGATGTGCTGGCCAAGGCGCTCAACCCCAATGCGGACGATCCGCGGTATGTGGTCGCGGTCAATCTGCTGTCGCGTTCGCCCGCGTGGCTGACGGCGCTCAACGCCAATCCCATGTACCTCGGTCTCGACCTGCGCGGGGGCGTGCACTTCCTGCTGCAGGTGGACATGCAGGCGGCCGTGCACAAAAAGCTCGACTCGATTTCCGGCGAGCTGCGCCGCGATCTGCGCGACAAAGACGCGCGCTACACCAAGCTCGAACGCGTGGGCGACACCCTTCAGGGCGTTTTTGTCGATGCCAGCGCACTGAACACGGCCAAGGAACTCATCACCCGCCAGCATCCCGATTTGCAGCTGGCCCCGCAAGCGCCCGCAGGCCCTAACAGCCTCAGCGCCAGTCTGACGCCTGCCGCCGTGTCGCAGGAAGAAGACTACGCCATCAAGCAGAACATCCAGACCCTGCACAACCGCATCAACGAACTCGGCGTGGCCGAGCCCATCATCCAGCAACAGGGTCGCGACCGCGTGGTGGTCGAATTGCCGGGCATTCAGGACGTGGCCCGGGCCAAGGACATTCTCGGCCGCACCGCCTCACTCGAAGTGCGCATGGTCGATGACAGCGCCGCAGCCCAGGCCGCGCTGGCCGGGCAGGGCCCGCTGCCCGCCGGCGACCAGATCTTTCCCGACCGCGATGGCGGCAAACTGGTGGTCAAGCGCGACGTGCTGCTGACCGGTGACAACCTCACCGACGCCCAGCCCGGCTTCGACCAGCAGACCAACGAGCCCGCGGTGTTCCTCACCCTCGACTCCAAGGGCTCCCGCATCTTCCAGCAAGTCACGCGGGAGAACGTGGGCAAGCGCACCGCCATGATTCTGTTCGACCGCGGACGCGGCGAAATCATCACCGCCCCGGTGATCCGCAGCGAAATCGCCGGCGGCCGGGTACAGATCTCCGGCCACATGACCGTGCAGGAAGCCAACGACACCGCGCTGCTGTTGCGCGCCGGTGCCCTGGCTGCGCCGATGAACATCATCGAAGAGCGCACCGTCGGCCCCAGCCTGGGGCAGCAGAACATCAGCCAAGGTTTTCACTCGGTGACCTGGGGCTTCGTTGCCATCGTCATTTTCATGTCGATCTACTACATGTTCTTCGGCGTGGTGTCGTCCATCGGTCTGGCGGTCAACCTGCTGCTGCTGGTGGCGGTGCTCTCCATGTTGCAGGCCACACTCACTCTGCCTGGCATCGCGGCCATGGCGCTGGCGCTGGGTATGGCCATCGACTCGAACGTGCTGATCAACGAACGCATCCGCGAGGAACTGCGCAATGGCGCCAGTCCGCAAAACGCCATTTTCCACGGCTACGAGCGCGCTTGGGCCACCATCTTCGACTCAAACGTCACCACGCTGATTGCCGGGGTCGCGCTGCTGATCTTCGGCTCGGGCGCCATTCGCGGATTCGCCGTGGTGCACGTGCTGGGTATTCTCACCTCGATGTTCTCGGCGGTGTTCTTCTCGCGCGGCATCATCAACCTCTGGTATGGCCGCAAGCGCCGCCTGCACAGCATCTCCATCGGCCAGATCTGGAAGCCGCAAGCGGCTGAGGCCACGGCGGGGGCGCTGTCGTCCGGCGCCGCAAGTGACGCGGTGAAAGCTGGAAAGCCGCTGGACGCACCCACACCGCGCACCACCAAGCCGCGCCGCAAGGTGCATTGATCCGCCGACGGCCCAAAGACTTCCGATTCAAGGCACATCATGGAATTTTTCCGTATCAAGCGCGACATCCCGTTCATGCGCAATGCGCTGACGTTCAACGTCGTCTCCGCGGTGCTGTTTGTCGCCGCGGTGTTCTTCCTCTTCACCCGCGGGCTCAATCTGTCGATCGAATTTACCGGCGGCACGGTGATGGAAGTCGGTTACAGCCAGGGGGCGAACATCGACGGCATCCGCGCCACCCTGAGCAAACTCGGTTACGCCGATGCGCAAGTGCAGGCCTACGGCAACGCCAACGATGTGGTCATCCGCCTGCCGCTGCACAAGGGCGAGACCAGCTCGGAGCAAAGCACCAAGGTCATGGCCGGGCTGCTGGCCGCCGATCCGCAGGCGCAGCAGCGCCGCACCGAATTCGTCGGCCCGCAGGTGGGGTCTGAGCTGGCCACCGATGGTCTCAAGGCGCTGGCGCTGGTGATCTTCGGCATCGTCGCCTACCTGGCGGTGCGCTTCGAGTGGAAATTTTCGGTGGCGGCCATTCTCGCCAATCTGCACGACGTGATCATCGTGCTCGGCTTCTTCGCCCTGTTCCAGTGGGAATTCTCCCTGCCCGTGCTGGCGGCGGTGCTGGCGGTGCTGGGGTATTCGGTGAACGAGTCGGTGGTGATCTTCGACCGGGTGCGCGAAAACTTCCGCAAGTACCGTAAATACACCACGGTGCAGGTGATCGACAGCGCCATCACCAACACCATCAGCCGCACCGTCATCACCCACGGCTCGACGCTGGCGATGGCGTTTTCCATGTTCTTCTTCGGCGGCCCGGCGCTGCATTACTTCGCGCTGGCGCTGATCATCGGCATTTCGATGAGCATCTACAGTTCGGTGTTCGTCGCCGCCGCGCTGGCGATGTGGTTTGGCGTGAAACGCGAAGACCTGATCAAGCCGGGCGGCAACAAGCCCAGCGACCGCAACGACCCGAATGCCGGCGCGGTGGTCTGAAATCAGGCGCCCACAAAAAAGCCAGCGTGAGCTGGCTTTTTTGTGGGCGCCGAGACGGTCAGTTGAAGTTGAAGCTGACCCCGGTCGTACCGTTGGCTTGGTTGTAGGCCGTGCTGTAATCCGCAGAAACAGTGCCTGCCGTGGTGGCTGATCCGAGATTGGTCCAGTTGAGCAGATTGGCGCCGTAGGGGTCGTCGGTGGCGCCGAGTGTGGTGCCCATATTGAGCAGGTACTGATCCACTCCGATCAGCACCTTGTCGTAAGCATCTCCAGCCGTGGGAACCGCCGTGGCCAGGGCAAGGCTGCCCAGGCCGAATTGCCCGGCGATGTCTTGCAGCGAGGCGGTGTAGTTGGCGAGCGTCAGGCCACTGTTCGGGGTGATACGGGCCACGGCGAAAGTGGTCAGCGGGGTGATGTTGGCCGTGACCGTTCCGCCACCGCCCACGTTCACCATGGCTTGCAGGCTGGCGTTCGTCGCCAGTGCGGCGTTACTGGCGCTGGCGGCGAGATTGAGCGCCGTGGAGGTCAGGCTGTTGAGCGCCTGCGAAGCGCCGTTGTAGCTATACGTGCCGCCCACGACTTGCAGCAGGACCGGCCCATAGAAGCTGGTGAGGTTCATGCTGAAGCTGCCGTCGGCCGCTGAAGGCACGCAGTCCAGCACAGTGCCATAGCTGGTGTACGGCGTCACCGTGGTGGTCAGCGGATTGCCCTGACCGTTGACGATGGCGTAGGCGCAGACATTGTTGGTGCCGTTGCCGTTCACCGGGCTGTTCGCCCCCATGAGCACCTGCCCTGTGACGGTCGAGCCGGAATAGTTGGTGTTGGTCGCACCGCCGCCGCAACCGGCGAGGGCGAGACTGGCCAGCAGGGCGGCGCCCAGGCTGATGCGGATGGGAGAAACTGGCATCGGAAATCTTTCAGGGAGGGGTTGGGCGAGTCGTGGCCGAAGCCGAGCGGCAGCAGTTAGCTCAATGCACCACGCGGTCTTCGGCTTCGACGAACAGCTCGTCGAGGATCAGGGCATCGGGCTCTTCGTCCAGACGCCAGAAAATCAACAGCACGATGGTTTTGAGATGCTCCAGCGGCAGCGGCTGCATGCCGGTGGCCAGCGCGCGCTCGATGGTGAGTTCGCGCAGATGCGGCTTGAGCACCCCGGCGCTTTCGAGAAAGTTGAGATAGCCGATGGCTTCCAGCCCCAGGCAGTCGAGCTCTTGCTGCGCGTAAAGACGAATGGCGTGTGCGCTCTGCTCGTGCTGGGTCTTGAGGCCGCCTACGGCGCTGTCGAGCCCGCGAAGCCAGTCGATGGCTTCGTGGATTTCGTCGCTCTCGAACCCGGCCGCGCTGAGTTTGCGCGTGAGCTGCCCGAACTCGGGGCAGGCTTCCGGATGCCAGTAGGACTCGTAGAGATACATGAGAATATCGAACATGAGGCCATTCTATGCATGACGCGATGACGGATTGTTTCGCGGTTTTCTCCAGGCATCAGGCCGGGTCAGGAGCACGCGAAGGGTGGCCGGATTTCAGGCGCGGGCGATGCGCTGAAAGCGGCCGCCGGGCAGGCGCGCGACCTGGCCCTGCAGCTCAAGTTCGAGCAGGCGAGCGCCCAGCCGGTCGGCAGGCCAGCCGGTGCGCGCGCTGAGATCGTCGAAGCTGCGGATGTCGTAGCCGAGGGCGCGCAGGATGTCGCATTCGGTGTCGCATTCGGGCGGGGTTTCCGTGGCGGGTGATGCGTCTTTCGTCGTGGTTTTCACGGCGGGGCGCGCATCCCAGGCAAATTCCTCCAGCACGTCTTGCGCGGTTTCGACGAGCTTGGCGCCCTCGCGGATGAGTCGGTGGCAGCCATGCGCCAGGGGGTTGTGGATCGAGCCGGGCATGGCAAAGACTTCGCGCCCCTGCTCGCCAGCCAGCCGCGCGGTGATGAGCGAACCGGAGTGCGTGGCGGCCTCGACCACCAGCACCCCGCGTGACAGGCCGCTGATGAGGCGGTTGCGGCGCGGAAAATTGCCCTTGGCGGGAGCGGTGCCCAGCGCAAACTCGGACAGCAGCAGCCCGCGATCGGCCACGAGATGCGCCAGTTCTTTGTGGCGTGGCGGATAGACGCGGTCGCAGCCGGTGCCGAGCACGGCGATGGTCGAACCGGCCTGCTCGCCCGTCGCGGCCAGGGCGCCGCGATGCGCGGCCGCGTCGATGCCCAGGGCAAATCCCGACACGATGGTGACCCCGGCTTCGCTGAATGCCTGCGCAAACGCCTGGGCATCGCGCTCGCCCTGCGCGGTGGGGGTGCGTGCGCCCACCATAGCCAGCCGCCGTGGGGCGCCCAGCAGCGCGGCATTGCCCAAGGCGTAAAGCAAGGGCGGCGGGTCGGTGATGTCGAGCAGGCTTTGCGGATAAGCCGGATCGTCCAGGGTGATGCAGGCCTGCCCCGGCTGGGCGGCCCATTGCCGGGTGCGAGCGATGAGGTCTTGGGTTTCGCGGTCGGGGTCGGCCAGCAGCGCCGAGGCGACGGCGGCGCTGACCACCTGAGTCAGCGCGGCGTGCGAGGTCTGGAAAATCAGCGATGGCGGCCCGAAGGCGCTGAGCAGTTGGCGCGCGGTGAGGGCGCCAACGCCCGGAGTCTGCATCAGCCGCAGCCAGGCGGCGAGGTCTTCAGGCGGCGTCATGCTCGACCGTGCCGAAGGCCGCTGCGGCGATCAGGGCTGGGTGAAGCGGTCGGCGACTTCAACCGGTTCGTCGGCCGACAGGATGAGCGCATAGGCCACATGCTTGAAGGTGCGAAACACCATCATCACGCCCACGCGGCGGTCGGGCAGTTCGATCTCGGGTTTGCCGGGCGCCGTCGAGTCTTTGACCATGCGGCTGTTGTGCCACAGCGCCAGCACGTCGCCGCGCTCCAGCCCGTCGTCGGCCCCGCGGTTGAGCGCGACCACGCTGTTCTTGGCCGCCATGCTCAGATCGCCGTAGATCGAAACAATGTCGCCGCTGATCGGCTTGGCCGGGGCGTGCGGGGTGTAGTTGAGGAATTCACGCGGCGGCGCGATGACCAGCCGGTCGCCCACGCCGACTTCACGCTCAATGCCATCGACCCGGAACACCGACACCGCATCCGGCCCGGAGGGCGGCTCGACGAGATTGGTCGTGCCAAGATATTCGGCCTGGTAGGCGATGATTTTTTTCGTGGCCGGGTCGACCAGCGGCTTGGCCGGACGATAGATCTGATAGCGCGTGGCCTTGCTCACATCACCGCGCACATAGACCTGCGTGCCGGGCGACGCCATGGTGTGCCCTTTGGGCAAGGCCACGATGCGCGGCGAGGCTTCGAGGGTGTCGGGCTCGACGATCAGCGGCTGGGTGAGGAAGGGGGCGATGAGTTCTGGCGAGATGGTGGGAATACCTTCAGGCGGCAGCGGGCTGGATTCGACCTGCGGGTTGAGCTTCACCGTGGGAATGCCCTGGCTGTCACCGCCCATGCTGAGGCGGGCACGGCCGTTGGAAATGTCGAGAAACAGCACTTGTCCTGGAAAAATCCAGTGCGGGTTGCGGATCTGCTGCAGATTCATGCCCCACAGCTTGGGCCAGTCCCAGGGCTTGCGCAGGTACATGCCGGAAATTGCCCACAAGGTGTCACCGCGTTTGACGGTGTAGCGCGAGGGCGCGTTGGCCGCCAGCTCGGAAACCGGCACGCCGGTCTGCGCGGTGAGTTCAGCCTGGGCGCGCTGCGCCGGAGCCACCGGATAGTTGGGCAGACCATGCAGCGCGGGCGCGTCGGCCGATGGGTTGGCGGCGCAAGCCCAGGGCGCCGCAGCGGCCATCGCCAGCGTGGTAGCCAGAGCGCGGTAGCTCATACGACGTGAAAAAAGGTTGAAAGGGTGGTGGAAAGCCTGTCTCAGCATGGCGCAAAGTCCCCAGATCAAAACGGTGGCCACATCCGGCGCGGTGTGGTCTTTTGTGAATCTGCCCCCCGTGGAAATTTGCGATTCCAGGGCCCATATCTCAAAATTGTTGAGCACATTGTGCACGCAACACCTTGATGCGGCAATCAAATCACCGTTTGGTCGGGGTTTGGACGGGGCGGCAGTTGCAAGAATGTTGCGGGCGCGCCCGACCGACGGCGCGTGCAGAGTCGGCCACCCCCGTTTTTGCAATGGATAAAGCCTTTTCCATCGCAAATAACTAAAATGCGAGCCATGGAACAACTGACCATTCTTCAATATCCCGATCCGCGTCTTTACACCGTGGCCAAACCGGTTGCGGCGGTCGATGAGCGGGTGCGCGCCCTGGTGGCGGCGATGTTCGAGACCATGTACGCCTCCAATGGCGTCGGCCTGGCCGCGACGCAGGTCGATGTGCACGAGCGCATTATCGTCATGGATACCTCGGAAGAACGCAATCAACCGCTGGCGCTCATCAACCCGGAAATCGTGCGGCACAGCGCGGAAGACAAGGAATGGGAAGAGGGTTGCCTGTCCGTCCCTGGCATCTACGACAAAGTCACGCGGCCGGCCACGGTGCGGGTGCGCGCGCTGGACGCGCAGGGCCAGCCCTTCGAGATGGACGCCGACGGGCTGACTGCGGTGTGCATTCAGCATGAAATGGATCATCTGATGGGCAAGGTTTTTGTCGATTACCTCTCGCCGCTCAAACGCAACCGGATCAAGACCAAAATGCTCAAACGGCAAAGGCAGGCCGCTTGAGCCAGGCCATGCCCGCCTCCCCTTCGGGGCGCCGTTTGCGCGTGGCGTTTGCCGGCACGCCGGAGTTCGCCGCGGTGGCGTTGCGCGCCATTCTGAGCGCGGGCTACACCGTGCCTCTGGTGCTGACTCAGCCCGACCGCCCCGCGGGCCGCGGCATGAAACTGCAGTCCAGCCCGGTCAAGCAAGTTGCTTCGGCGGCGCAAATCGAGGTCATTCAACCCCAAGGTCTGCGACTGGACGGGCGCTATGCCGAACAGGCCGCGCAGGCACACGCGGCGTTGCGCGGTGCCCAGGCGGACGTGCTGGTCGTGGCGGCCTACGGCCTGATTCTGCCGACGTCGGTGCTGACGCTGCCGCGATTGGGCTGCTTGAACATTCACGGCTCGCTGCTGCCGAGGTGGCGCGGAGCCGCCCCGATCCAGCGGGCGATCGAGGCAGGCGATGCGCAGACGGGCATCACCCTGATGCAGATGGACGCGGGGCTCGACACGGGCGACATGCTGCTGGAGCAGGCCCTGCCGATTGAATCCACCGACACCGCGTCCACCCTGCACGACAAACTCGCCGTCTTGGGCGCGGCCCTGGTGGTTCAGGGACTGGATGGGCTGGAGCGCGGCGAACTGCGCCCGCGTCCGCAGCCCGAAGCTGGGGTGACGTACGCCGCGAAAATCAGCAAGGACGAATCGCTGTTGCAGTGGGATTTGCCCGCGGAGCTGCTTGCCCGGAGGGTGCGGGCGTTCACGCCTTGGCCGGGGACGCAATTCACCTTGCCTGACGGCGGGGTTGTCAAGGTGGGTGCGGCTGAGGCTTTGACGGCACCGCATGTCGGCCCGCCCGGCTTGGTGCGGCAGATGAAGGCCGAAGGGCTGGATGTGGGTTGCGGCAGCGGCGTGCTGCGCATCACACGACTGCAAAATCCCGGCGGCACAATGCAGAGCGCGGCGCAATGGCTGCAGGGCGGGGCCGACCTCACGGGCTTGATGCTGGGTTAAGCCCCTCGTTGGGTTAAACCCCTTTGCGGCCTTGAACTTTTGATTCGCTGCACAATCTAGCGCTGTTGTATCCAAACGTATCGGAGCGAAGCATGTTCAATATCATGAAAACCGCCATCCTGATGGCTGCGATCACCGCGTTGTTCGTGGTCATCGGCTCCATGCTGGGCGGACAGAAAGGCATGATTCTGGCGCTGCTGTTCGCGCTGGGCATGAACTTCTTCAGCTACTGGTTCAGCGACAAGATGGTGCTGAAGATGTACAACGCGCAAGAGGTCGACGCTAGCAGCGCGCCCCAGTTCTACGCCATGGTGCAGGAGCTTGCGCAGCGCGCCGGGCTGCCCATGCCGCGGGTCTATCTCATCCAGGAAGACGCGCCCAACGCCTTCGCCACCGGCCGCAACCCGGAGCACGCGGCGGTTGCGGCCACCACGGGCATCCTACGGGTACTCAGCGCGCGTGAGTTGCGCGGGGTGATGGCGCATGAACTGGCGCATGTGAAGCACCGCGACATTCTGATTTCCACCATTTCCGCCACCATGGCCGGGGCCATTTCGGCGCTGGCGAACTTCGCGATGTTCTTCGGTGGACGAGACTCCGAAGGGCGTCCGTCAAATCCAATCGCCAGCATTGCCGTGGCCATTCTGGCGCCGCTGGCTGCGAGCCTGATCCAGATGGCGATTTCCCGCGCCCGCGAGTTCGAGGCCGATCGTGGCGGCGCCGAAATCTCGGGCGATCCGGCCGCGCTGGCCGCGGCTTTGCAGAAAATCGAGGCTTACGCGCGCGGCGTGCCGTTCCAGGCCGCCGAGGAGCATCCGGCCACGGCGCAGATGATGATTCTCAACCCCCTGCACGGCGGCGGCATCGCCAAGCTGTTCAGCACTCACCCGGCCACCGAGGAGCGCGTGGCCCGGCTGATGCAGATGGCGCAGACCGGCACGGCCCAGGCCTGGCAAGGCTGAGCTGCGGCTCAGGGCAAAACAAAGCCCGGCTGGCCCCATGAGGCCAGCCGGGCTTTTTGCTGGACGCGGATTACCGGCGCTGTCCGAACTGCACCCCTTCCAGCGCGCTGTCGATGATGACTCCGGCGATGCTGTAGAGAATCGACCCGAGCAGCGCCGCGCCGAAGCTGCGCACATGAAAGCCGTCGATCACGCCGGACGCCGCATAGAACATGGCGGCGTTGAGCACGAAGAAAAACAGCCCGAGGGTGAGGATGGTGATCGGCAGCGTGAGGATGAACAGAATGGGCCGCACCAGCGCATTGAGCAGACCGATGAACAGCGCCGCCCACATCGCCGCACCAAAACCCGAGACCTGCACGCCGCTGTAGAGGTAGGCCACAGCCAGCAGGGCGCAGGCGGAAAGCAGCCACTTGAGCAAGAGTTTGAGCATGGTGGGTCTCCGAGGTTCAGCGGCCTGCGGCCAGACGCTTGGCCAGTTCGGCTGCCAGTCCGGTGTAGCTGGCCGGTGTCATGGCGAGCAGGCGTTGGCGGTCGTCTTCGGGCAGGTTCAGCCCTTTGATGAATTCCCGCATGGAGTCTGCCGTGATGGCCTTGCCGCGGGTCAGTTCCTTGAGCTGCTCGTAAGGACTGGGCAGACCGTGGCGGCGCATGACGGTCTGTACCGGTTCGGCCAGCACTTCCCACGCGTTGTCGAGATCTTCAGCCAGGCGTTGAGGATGAACCAGCAGCTTGTCGAGCCCGCGCAGCAGGGAATCCCAGGCCAGCACGCTGTGGCCCAGCGCCACGCCCATATTGCGCAGCACGGTCGAGTCGGTGAGGTCGCGCTGGAAGCGCGAGATCGGCAGCTTGTCGCTCAGGTGCCGCAGCAGCGCGTTGGCGATGCCCAGATTGCCCTCGGCGTTTTCGAAGTCGATGGGGTTGACTTTGTGCGGCATGGTGGACGAACCGATTTCGCCCGCCTTGGTCTTCTGCTTGAAGTAGCCCCAGGAGATATAGCCCCAGATGTCGCGGCTGAGATCGATCAACAGGGTGTTGGCGCGGGCGACTGCGTCGAACAGTTCGGCCATGGCGTCGTGCGGCTCGATCTGGATGGTGTAGGGGTTGAAACTCAGCCCCAGCGACTCGACCACGCGGCGCGCAAAGGCCTCCCAGTCCACCTCGGGGTAGGCCGCCAGGTGCGCATTGTAGTTGCCCACCGCGCCGTTCATCTTGGCGCTCAGCTCGACCGACTCGATGGCCGCCATGGCACGCTGCAGGCGGTGGGCGACGTTGGCGAATTCCTTGCCCAGGGTGGTGGGGCTGGCCGTCTGGCCGTGGGTGCGCGACAGCATGGGCTGTTCGGCCAGCTCGGCGGTGAGATCGAGTAGTCGGCGCAGCACGCGCTGCAGCAGTGGCATGACGACTTCACGCCGCGCGCCTGCGAGCATCAGCCCATGCGCGGTGTTGTTGATGTCTTCCGAGGTGCAGGCGAAGTGGAAGAACTCGGCGTGTCGGTGCACATCGGCCATCTCGGCCGTTTGCGCCTTGAGCCAGTACTCCACCGCCTTGACGTCATGGTTGGTGGTGCGTTCGATGGCCTTGATTTCAGCCGCCTGCGCGCTGCCGAAGCGGGCAACCAAGTCGCCCAGCGCGTCGCGAGCCGCTTGCGGTAGGGCCGGAAACTCTGCAAGGCCCAGATCGGACAGACCGATGAACCAGGCCACTTCGACCTGGACGCGGCTGCGCATCAGCCCGGCCTCGGACAGATGCGCACGCAGGGCGTCTACCTTGGCGGCATAGCGCCCGTCCAAGGGCGAGAGCGCGTCCAGTGTGGACAGCGCGGCGGATTGCGGTGTGGGGTTCGTGCTCATGCGGGCATTGTAGGAATTGCGGGCTGCAGCGGGCGGCGCCTGCGGCAGGGCGGCATCGAGGCCGGTTGATATACTCGATCGCCCATTGATTGCAGTGCCAAAACATGAAACTCATCGGCTCCCTGACTAGTCCTTACGTGCGCAAGGTGCGCATCATGCTGGCCGAAAAAAAAATCGAGGCCAAGTGGGAAGAAGAGAACGTCTGGTCGGACGCGACCCAGATCGGTCGCTCCAACCCGCTGGGCAAGGTGCCGTGCCTGCTGCTCGACGACGGCGAAGCGATTTTCGATTCGCGGGTGATCGTCGAATATCTCGATACCCTCACCCCCGTGGGCAAACTCATTCCTGCTGGCGGGCGCGAGCGCGCCGAAGTCCGTACTTGGGAGGCTCTGGCCGATGGGGTGATGGACGCCGCAGCCACGGCCAGGCTGGAACAGACTTGGCCCGGCCGCACCGAGGCGCAGCGCAGCCCGGCGTGGATTGCGCGGCAGATGGGCAAGGTCGATTCCGGCGTCAAGGCCATGTCGCACGGCCTGGGCGACAAGCCGTTTTGCAGCGGCAACCATCTCAGTCTGGCCGATATTGCCGTGGGGGCCGCTCTAGGCTACGTGGTGTTTCGCTTTCCTGAACTCGGCTGGCAGCAGCAGTACCCCAACCTCGCCAAGCTCTACGACAAGTTGATGCAGCGACCGTCGTTTCGCGATACGGCCCCGCCGCAGGGCTGACGCGGCGCGCGCCTATGACGACTGCGCTGCCTGCAGCTGCCAGCGCAGTGCAAACTCTGCAGCCTGCAGACGCACGCTGTCCCGGTCGCCTTTGAACAGGGCGTGACGGGTTTCGCTTTGCACTGCGTCACCTTCTTTCCAGGCCAGCCCGAACCACACCGTGCCCACCGGTTTTTCTGCCGTGCCGCCGCCTGGCCCGGCGATGCCGGTGATCGCCACGGCGACCTCCACCCCCGCGCGTTGCTGCGCGCCCAGCGCCATCGCGCTGGCGACCTCCGGGCTCACCGCACCGACTTGCGCAAACAGCGCGGGGTTCACGCCGAGCAGATCGGATTTGGCGGCATTGCTGTAGGTGACAAAACCCCGGTCGAACCAGTCGCTCGACCCGGCCACGCTGGTGACGGCCGCCGAGACCAGCCCGCCGGTGCAGGATTCGGCCGTGGCCAGCCGCCAGCCGCGCGCGCGACAGGCTGCGCCGACATCGGCTGCAAGGCGGCAAAGTGCGTCGAAGTCGGGCCGGGTCATGGACTCAAACCAGGGCGTAAAGCCGGATGCCCAGTGCCATGACCAGCAGCGTGAAAGCGGCGGCGATCAGGTCGTCGAGCATGATGCCCAAGCCGCCTTTCACATTTCGGTCGGCCCAGCCTACGGCCAGCCATTTACCGGCGTCGAAAGCGCGAAACAATAGAAAAGCGGCCAGTTGCTCAGCCCAGCCCGCCGGGGTGACGAGCAGCAGAATCAGCCAGAAGGCGATGATCTCGTCCCACACCACGGGCGAGGCGTCTTCCAGGCCCAGCGCACGCGAGGTATGGCCGCAGGCCCAGATGCCGACGACGGCGCCCACGCCGATGACCACTGCCCAGTTCAGCGGGCTCAGCCAGAGCGAAAGCAGTTCGTAGCTGGCCCAGGCGAACAGCGTGCCCGCAGTGCCCGGTGCGATGGGCGACAGGCCGCTGCCGAAACCCAGTGCGAGCACATGCAGGGGGTTGCGCCACATGAAGCGCCAGGAAGCGCCTTGTGCGGCGGCGGGAATGGGGGTGGTCATATCTGAGGAGTGCAAGCGTGCGTCAAGGCGTGCGGAAATGGTCGAAACCTGCGTAGACATTGTCCAACACCTGTCCGCTCGCGTCGATCAGCCGCAGGCCCGGCTCGGCGTCGATGCGGCCGATGCGGGTGACGGGCGTGGCAGCCTGTGCCGCGGCGGCGGCAACGGCGTTGCGCGCGCCGGGTGGGGCGGTGAACAGGAGTTCGTAATCGTCGCCGCCTGCGAGTTGGCACAGGCGGCGGCGCTGCAGGGGTTGGGCGGCAAGCGCTGCGCTGGCCGGGCAGGCGTCGGCATCGACGGTGGCGCCCACCCTGCTTGCGCGCAGGAGGTGGCCGAGGTCGGCAAGCAGGCCATCGGAAATATCGAGCGCGGCCTGCGCCACGCCCCGCAGCGCCAGACCGAGGGCAACGCGGGGTTCGGGGCGATCCATGCGCACAAAAGTCGCGGCTTGCGTCTGCGCATCCAGCGTCCATTCGCCCAGGCGATGACCCAGCGCCAGCCGGGCGTCGCCCACGGTGCCCGAGACCCAAAGGTCGTCACCGGGCCGCGCGCCGCTGCGCAGCAGCGCTTGGCCGCGGGGCACGAGTCCGAGCACGGTGATGCAGAGGTTGCGAGGGCCGCGGGTGGTGTCGCCGCCGACCAGCTCGATGTCGTGGGCTTCGGCCAAGGCGAACAGGCCGCGCGCAAAGCCTTCGAGCCAGCGTGGATCGGCCTCGGGCAATGCCAGCGCCAGGGTGAAGGCGTGCGGCCTTGCGCCCACGGCGGCCAGATCGGACAGGTTGACCGCCAGCGCCTTGTGTCCCAAAGCGGCTGGATCGGCCCCGGGTAGGAAATGCCGACCTTCCACCAGCATGTCGCTGGAAATGGCGATTTGTTCATTTGCGGCGGGCGCGGCGAGCAAGGCGCAATCGTCGCCCACGCCTAAAGCGGCGCGGCGTACGGGTCGGGTGAAGTAGCGGGCGATGAGATCGAACTCGCCGAGCGGTGCAGTCATGGAAAGGCTATGCGATCAGAGGTGGTATGCACGCCATGTTCGCATATCGGTGCGCGGGCAGGCTCCTACAATGCATGCGTCCCGTGCGGCGACAAGATGCGAAACGTTCACGACGGCCGCGTGAGGAGGAGACTTCATGTCCAGCCCAGAAGACACCAAGGCCAAGCTGCGCCAAGCCGCGCTCGAATATCACGAATTTCCCCGCCCCGGCAAACTCGCCGTCGTCGCCACCAAGCAGTTGTCCAATCAGCGCGATCTGGCGCTGGCCTATTCGCCGGGTGTGGCCTCGGCCTGCGAAGAAATCCAGTCCAAGCCCGATGATGCGTTTCGCTACACCGGGCGTGGCAACTTGGTTGCGGTGATCACCAACGGCACCGCGGTGCTGGGGCTGGGCGACATCGGCCCGCTGGCAGCCAAGCCGGTGATGGAAGGCAAGGCGGTGCTGTTCAAGAAGTTCGCGGGCATCGATGTGTTCGACATCGAGGTGAACGAAAAAGACCCGGCCAAGCTGGTCGAAATCATCGCCGCGCTGGAGCCCACGTTCGGCGGCATCAACCTCGAAGACATCAAGGCCCCGGAGTGTTTCGAGGTTGAGCGCAAGCTGCGCACGCGCATGAACATTCCGGTGTTCCACGACGATCAACACGGCACGGCCATCATCGTCGGCGCGGCCATTCTCAATGGCCTGAAGGTGGTGGGCAAGGACATCGCCCAGGTCAAGCTGGTGTGCTCCGGCGCGGGCGCTGCGGCGCTGGCCTGCCTGAGCCTGCTGGTCGATCTGGGGCTGCCGCGCAAAAACATCTGGGTCAGCGATCTGGCCGGCGTGGTGTACGCGGGCCGCACCGAGCTGATGGACGAGGACAAACGCCGCTTCGCGCAAGACACCCCGGCGCGCACCCTGGCCGAGATCATCGACGGCGCGGACGTGTTTCTCGGCCTGTCCGCAGGCGGCGTGCTCAAGCCCGAATACACCCTGCGGATGGCGGACAAGCCCATCATCCTGGCGCTGGCCAACCCCACGCCCGAAATCCTGCCGGAAGAGGCGCGCGCGGCGCGGCCTGATGCCATCATCGCCACGGGCCGGTCGGACTATCCGAACCAGGTCAACAACGTGCTGTGCTTCCCCTACATTTTCCGCGGTGCGCTCGACAGTGGCGCCACCACCATCACTGCCGAGATGGAAGTAGCCGCGGTGCGTGCCATCGCCGAGCTGGCGCAGGCCGAGCAAAGCGACGTGGTGGCGGCCACTTATGTGGGTGAGCCGCTGCGTTTTGGCCCCGACTACCTGATTCCCAAACCCTTCGATCCGCGCCTGATGATCAAGATCGCCCCGGCAGTGGCCGAGGCGGCGGCGAAGAGTGGCGTGGCGCGCCGCCCCATCGCCGATCTGGACGCCTATCGCGACAGCCTGCAGCAGTTCGTCTATCAGTCCGGTGCGCTGATGCGCCCGATGTTCAGCATCGCCAAGAAAGCGGCGAAAAAGCGCATCGTCTATGCCGAGGGCGAGGACGAGCGCGTGCTGCGCGCCGTGCGCGTGGTGGTCGATGAGCACCTGGCCCGGCCCATTCTGGTGGGGCGTCCGGCGGTCATTGCCCAGCGCATCGAGCGTTTCGGTCTGCGGCTGGAACAAGAGCGCGATTACGACGTGGTCAACACCGATTTTGATCCGCGCTACCGCGATTTCTGGCAGACCTACCACCAACTTGCGGGCCGCAAGGGCGTGACCCCGGCGATGGCCAAGATCGAAATGCGTCGGCGCCTGACCCTCATCAGCTCCATGATGCTGCACAAGGGCGAGGCCGACGGCATGCTCTGCGGCACCTGGGGCAATACCCACATCCACCTGCACTACATCGACCAGGTCATCGGTCGTCGTCCCGGCGCCAAGGTGTATGCGGCGATGAACGTGCTGGTGCTGCCCGGTCGGCAGGTGGCGCTGGTCGATACCCATGTCAACATCGACCCCAGCGCCGATGAAATTGCCGAAATCACCTGCATGGCGTCGCAGGAATTGCGCCGCTTCGGTATCGTTCCCAAGGTGGCCTTGCTGTCGCATTCCAATTTTGGCTCCTCTCCTGCGCCCAGCGCGCTGAAAATGCGCGAGGCCCTTGCCCTGCTGCGCGAGCGCGAGCCCGATCTGGAAGTCGATGGCGAAATGCAGGGCGACACTGCGGTCGACCCGGTCTTGCGCGCCAGCCTGATGGTCGATTCCGCCCTCACTGGCGAAGCCAATCTGCTGGTGTTCCCCAATCTGGACGCGGCCAATATCTCCTACAACCTGCTCAAGGCCACCGCGGGCAACAACATCGCCATCGGCCCCGTTTTGCTGGGGGCGGCCAAGCCGGTGCACATCCTCACCGCGTCCAGCACCGTGCGTCGCATCGTCAACATGACGGCGCTCACCGTCGCCGAGGCCAATCTTTGAGCGCCCCCAGGGCCGGGCACTCCCCACCCCAACCCTACCCACAAGTGGGGAGAGAGTGATCTTGCCTCCCCCACGACGTGGGGGAGGTCGGGAGGGGGGGCTGAGGCCTGCGGCACTTTGACCGTAAAACCTGCCTAAAAATTGGGCGAATCCTTGTGTTTCCGTGGCGATTTCGCTACGATTGCGCCTTGGCTGGTGTGCAGGGCCGAAGAATTTCATTATGGCCCAATACGCGAAACCGAACAGCATCAGCCAGTAACTTTCACGC
Organism: Thiomonas sp. OC7; assembly: GCF_900634595.1. Classification (NCBI taxonomy): domain Bacteria; kingdom Pseudomonadati; phylum Pseudomonadota; class Betaproteobacteria; order Burkholderiales; genus Thiomonas; species Thiomonas sp. OC7. The sequence continues at coordinate 2,080,521 of NZ_LR131953.1, forward strand.
AATTGCGTCCAATTTTCTCTAACGGTGCGGCTTTTGCCGCAGCAGCATGAATCGCCGGTGCATTCGTTCTACGCTGCAATCCCTGTTTTTTGCGGGACTGCTGATTGCCACTTTGTCGCTTCTGGCATCAGGCGGAACCAGCGTGTGGCCTGCAGCCCAGGCGCGCGAAACGTCGCAATCGTCGCAAACCTCGGCACTGCAGGACATTCCAGTCATTTCCGTGGCCGACCTGCCGGTGCAGGCGCGAGACATGTTGAAGCGCATTGAACAAGGCGGCCCGTTCGAGGGATACAAGGACGGCGTCATTTTTGGAAACTATGAGCGGCTTTTGCCCTCAAAACGTCGTGGTTATTACCGCGAATACACCGTCCCGACTCCAGGCGCCCGCAACCGAGGGGCGCGCCGCATTGTGTGCGGAGGGGCCAAGCACCATCCCGATGTTTGTTACTACACCCATGATCACTATGCCAGTTTCCGACGCATCGCCCAATGATGCCGATCCCGCCGTGCTGCTCAAATCGGTACGGCCGAACATCGTGCAGTCGATCCGGGCTTACCGTGTTGCGCAGTTGCAAGACGCAGCCGAGACGACCGGCCAGCATTTTCTCTATGCCAACCTCGCCGAGGCGACCACCAAACAGGAAGTGCTGGAGACGATTGCGCGCTCCTTCCTGTTTCCCAAGCATTTCGGCAAAAACCTCGATGCCCTGCACGATTGTCTGACCGACGTGGTGCACAGCGGCGGGCCGCAGCCCGGTTTCGTGGTCGTGCTCGAACAGCTACCGGCCACGCAGCGATTCGACAAGGAAGCGCGCGAAACGCTGCTCGACGTGTTCCGCGACGCGGCCGATTTCTGGGCGGAGCGCGGCATAGCCTTCAGGGTCTTCTATTCTTTTCTGTAACCCGCACTCCTGGCCGGGAGGAGATGCGGGGCGAAGCGGTACCGGAACCCAGAGTCAAGGCCGTCAAGGTCTGCACGCCGTGGGAAGGGGCTTGGGCGCAGCTCGTGGTTTGAGCCCTGCCTGATCTTTTTCTGCGGTGCTGGAGGTGGTGCAAGACACGTTTTGTCTTGCACCATTTATTTTTTACGGCGACGATGGAAGCGACTGAGCCAGCGCGATGTACTCGGCCGTGCTCACTTCCTCGGCGCGGCGCTGCAGATCGAAGTCGCCGGCATAGCCTTGGGTGTCGAGCCAGGGGCCCAGGCTGTGTCGCATCAATTTGCGGCGCTGGGAGAACGCGGCGGTCACCAGGGCGGAAAGCAGTTTGCGGTCGAGCCGCGGCGATTCCTGCACAGGCAGCGGGGTCATGCGAACCACCGCGGAATCGACCTTCGGCGGCGGATCGAAGGCTTCGGGCGGCACATCGAGCAGATTGACCATGCGATAGCGCCACTGCAGCATGACCGAGAGTCGGCCGAAATCGTGACCACCCGGGGCGGCCACCATGCGGTCGATCACCTCTTTTTGCAGCATGAAGTGCTGATCGCGAACTTGCTCGGCCACGTCCATGAGATGAAATAGCAGCGGCGTGGAAATGTTGTACGGCAGATTGCCAACCAGGCGCAGATCGGTGCCCAGGCTGGCGAAGTTGAAATCGAGCGCGTCGGCCTCGATCAGTTCCACCTTGTCGGGCGCTTGCTTGCGCCAGCGCGCGGCGAGGTCGCGGTCGATTTCGATGGCGGCCAGGCGGGGAATGCGCTGCAAGAGCGCGAGCGTCAAGGCGCCCAGGCCGGGGCCGATTTCCACCAAGCGCTCGCCAGCCTGCGGGTTGATGCAGTCGACGATGCCCTGGATGATCTGCTGGTCGATGAGGAAATGCTGGCCGAAGCGCTTGCGCGCCACATGCGTGGTCTGCGCCGCCCCGCGCGGCCGGGCGGGCGGGTGCTTCATGCTGCCGACCGCCCCCAGGGTCGGCTCGCCGACCCGCCCCCCGTGGGGGTCAAGGAAACTTGGGGCGGCCCGGCGTTTTCTTGAGAGCCCAGGCCAACGCGCCGATCAGTCATTTTCCGGAATGTGCACATAGGTGCGGGCGCGCACGTCGCGCACCAGCTCATCGAAGTCTTCCGCAGCCTTTTGGCGTTGCAGCACTTCGCGCGCCAGCGCGCGTTTTTGCGACGCTTCGAGCGGTCGCACCGCGCGGTCAACCAGTTGCAGCAGCACGACCTTGTTGCCCATGACGATGGGCGCAGACACATCGCCCGGATTGAGACGCTGCAACGCGGCGTCGAGCACGGGGTCGAGCTGCCCGGGCAAGACCCAGCCCAGCGCGCCGCCTTTGGCCGCCGTCGCGGGGTCTTGCGAAAGTTCGCGGGCCTTTTCGCTGAACTGCACCTTGCCGTTTTGCACCGCCTGCGCGATGGAGTCCAGCTCGGCCTTGGCGCGAATGCGCTGAGCGTCGGTGCTGGCGCTCAGCACAATTTCGCGCACCTCGCTTTGCATGGCCGTGGTGGGCGCGGCCGTCTCGCCGCTGACCTGCAGCAGCTTCAGGATGTGAAACCCGGCCGCGCTGCGGATGACGGGGCTGATCTGCCCGGGCTGCAGGTTGCGCACCGTGTCGACGAACAGCGTGGGCAGACGGTTGGCCGGGCGCATGCCCAGATCGCCGCCGCGTTTGGCGCCTTCGCCCTGAGAGTCTTGGGTGGCGAGCTGGGCGAAGTCGGCGCCCGCTTTCAGCTTGGCGTCGATGGCGTCGATTTTCTGCTTGACGGCGGCGACTTGCGCCTCGGTGGCGTTTTGCGCCACCGGCAAAAAGATCTGCGCGATGTCATAGGCGGCCTGCGGGCTGGCGGCGGCAGCGTCTTGTTTGGACAGGAACTCGTCGATTTCGCTTTCGGAAACCGTCGGCAGTTGCGCCATGCTGCGCTCACGCAATCGGCTGATGAGAATTTCGCGCTTGAGCTGATCGCGGTAAGCGCTCCAGCCCATACCCTCTTTCTCGATGGCGCTGCGCAGTTCGGGCACGGTCAGCTTGTTGTTGCTCGCCACCTGGGCGATGGCGCGGTCGAGCGTGTCCTGGTTGACGCCCATGCCGATTTGCTCGGCATATTGCGCCAGCGCCACTTCGTCGATCATCTGGTTGAGCACCTGGCTGCGCAACTGCGCTGCAGACGGCAGTGTGGCGCCAGCGGCCTGCGCCTGCTGGCGTGTGGCTTCGACTCGCAGTTGCAGGTCGTAATCGGTGATGACCTGGTTGCCCACGATGGCAGCAATGCCATCGCTGGTGCGCGCACTGCTGAAGGTGGAGGGCAGCGCGGGCGGCGCTGCCATCGGTGGGACGGTGGCCGCAGCCGGTGCTGGCACCGACAGACCGCCCGCAGCGCCGGGAGGCAGCCGCAAACCCTGCGCCTGCGCACAGACGGCCAGAGAGGCCAGCATCATTGCCAGCAGGGCGCGTGGCGGAAGAGTCTTATTCATAGTTGGCAAAACGGCTCGGGGGCACGTTGGATTGCTTGAGGATCTGATAGCCGGGGATATTCTGCTTGAGCGCCGACAGCGGATTGTTGCCCAGCCGGGAAAAACCGACGAGTTCGAGCTGGAAAAGGATGCGGGTATAGGCCGTGGCCTGGGTGAGCGAGTTGCGTTGCAGCACGATGCGGCCGATCCAGCAGCCGCCGTCGTATTCGAATCCGAGCAGGCCGTCGTTGAAGCGCTTATCGAGAATGCTGTAGTTGGCCTGTCCCACCGAATACCAGCGCGGGCTGAGCTGCCACTGCCAAGCCGTGTTGATGTAGCGCAGCGGAATCTGGCCCGATGCGGCGCTTTGGTACAGGTAGCTGGTGCTGATGGTTTTATACGGCCCGGGTGACCAGCGCGCGCCCGCGGAGATCTGCTGGCTTTGTTTGAGCCGCATGTTGTATTGCAGTGCGGCCTCCGCGCTCCAGTGCGTGCTGAGGTTGGCGCTGGCCAGCGCGAAGGTGTCGTTCAGCCCGGCCGGAATGGGATTGCCGCTGAGCACGACACGCTGCGGTGCGAACAATACCCGCTGCGCCAGGGTGAGTCGCCCGAGTTCGACGCCGGTCCGCGGGTCGAGCAGGCGCGAGGTGACGCCGCCGGTGAGGTTGTTGGCGTCGGCGATGCGATCAACGCCCGAAAACACGTTGTCGGTGTAGATGGTCGACAGGTTCAGGTCGAGGTCTGCGCTGTCGAAGTTCGGCAGGTTCTGCTGGTTGCGATAGGGCGTATAGACGTAATAGAGCCGCGGCTCCAGGGTTTGCGTGAGCGCGCGGCCGAACAGCGAGGTGGGGCGCTCGAACACCAGGCCGCTGTCGAGGCTGAAGGTCGGCACCGAGCGGTCGGCGGTGGTGGCGCCACCGGTCATCGCCGTGTCGGTGACGTAGCGGGTGAAGTTGAACGACAGCTTGGGCGTGATAAAGCCGCCGGGACGCACCACCGGATAGCTGATCTGCGGGTTGAGGTAGAGCCGGTCGCCCGAAATCGCGGTGGGGTTGGTGAAGCGGGTCAGCGCCGAGTCGAACTGCCAGCTCAGGCCGCTGTAGTTCGCGCTTTGCAGATGGGTGTAGAGCTGGGGCTGCTGGTTGTAGGGCACGCCGATCGGCGCCGCGGTGTTTTGCAGCGTCTGCCAGCGGTTTACGCTGAGCTGCATATAGCCCAGCGGCAGACCGTAGGTGAGGCTGCCTTGCTGCGGCAGGGTGCGGTTGGAGCCGATGACCGGGTTGACGCCGCCGAAGTCCTGCCACCAGTTGTCGTCGGACACCTGCTGGTAGTTCACCGCGTAGCTCAGGCCGTGGCCGAGGCCGCCGTTCTGCTGCACATAACCGGCCCAGCGACTGTTGCCGCTGTCGCTGCTGTCGGAAGGCAGCAGGTCGAACTGGCTGCGGCCCGAAAACGTCGGCTCCAGCCAGCGCGTGGCCAAGCTGCCCATGAAGCCGCGACGCAGAATGACGCGCGGCGTGAGCGTGGCGTCGTAATTGGGGGCGATGTTCCAGTAGTACGGCACGGCGAGGTCGACGCCGTTGCGGCTGTCCACGCCCAGCGTGGGCGGCAGCCAGCCCGACTTGCGCGCATCGCTCAGTGGAAAGCTGGCGTAGGGCAGCGGCAGGATGGTGGCGCCCTTGAACACCACGCGGGCGTCGCGCGCCACGCCGGTGTTGTCGGCCAGGTTCAGGTCGAGATGCGTGGCCTGCACGAACCAGTCCACCGGGCTGGCGGTGCAGGTGGTGTAGGTGGCGTTGTCGGCTTTGAGGTGGTCGCGACCGAGAAAGTCGATGTTGTCGGCGTGGCCGTGCCCCTGGGTGACGCGAAAGTAATAGTCGGCGTCGGGCATCTGGCCGCGATAGGTGTCGAGCTGCATGCGCAGCGCCGGGCCGGTGAACAAATTGCCGTCGCGCAGCACCCGCACGTTGCCGTTGGCCACGGCCTCGTTCTCGACAAAGTAGTAGCGCAGGCGGTCGGTCTTGATCACGATGCTGTGCTTGCGCAGTTGCACGTCGCCGGTGGCGTGGACATAGATATTGTTCTGTCCGGTGATTTTGTCGGCGATGACGAACAGCGGCTCGAAGGCCTCGGCCTGCGCGGGCAGGCGCTGCAGCAAATCCAGGCTGGGCGTGAGCTGCAGCGGGGCGGAGGCAGGTGTTGCCTCTTGCGCCTGCGCCGTGACATCCCAGCCCAGTGCGAGCGCCAGCATCAGCAGGGTGAGGCGCGGAAGGCGGCGGGACGGCGGGGGAAAAGGCACGGGGATCAGGTGGGAGGCGGGCTTATAACGGCGAACCGCGGCGGATCGCCCGGCCAGTCGATCGATTCGGGCCGCGCAACGATGCCTAAAATGCCAGCGGATTATAGGGAGTGCCCCCAGACCTGCCGCGTTCGCGTCAGCCTCCCCCCGGGGGGGATGAGGCCCGCGGCTCCAAGCTGCCCTGTGGCAGCTTGGACGGAGCCGAATCCGAGCGGCTTGCAAGCCGCGAGGTGGACAAGAAAACTTGGGGCGGCCCGGCGTTTTCTCATGAGGCCATTCTTCCCGTCTTTTCTATCCCATTCCATGTCCGCTACCGACCCCGACACCCGCGCCCAGGCCCTGCAACAGTGGTTGCAGGACATCGCCCCGGCGCACCAGTTGCAGCTTGAGAGCCTGCAGCCCGCTTCCAGCGACGCCAGCTTCCGCCGCTACTTCCGCGTTCAGGCGGCGGGCGGTTCGCGGATCGTGATGGACGCGCCGCCGCCGATGGAAAACGTGCGGCCCTTCGTGCGCGTCGCCCAACTGCTGGCCGAAGGCGGCGTGCAGGCGCCGCAGGTGCTGGAGCAAGACGTGGCGCAGGGTTTTTTGTTGCTCACCGATCTGGGGCAGACCACCTATCTGCAGGCTATCAATGCCCAGCCTGATCGCGCCGACAGCCTGATGCGCGACGCGCTCGGCGCGCTGGTCTCGCTGCAGCGCATCGACGGCGCGGGCGTCGTGCCGGTTTACGACGCGGCCCTGCTGCAGCGCGAGCTCGATCTGTTTCCGGAGTGGTTCGTGCAGCGTCACCACGGCCATGTGCTCAGCGACGCGCAAAGCGTCGCGCTGCAGGGCATCTTCGCCGCACTGATCGCCAACAACCTGGCGCAGCCGCAGGTGCTGGTGCACCGCGACTGGCACAGCCGCAATCTGATGGTCACGCCCGAGCGCAACCCGGGCGTGCTCGACTTTCAGGACGCGGTGATCGGCCCCATCACCTACGACCTGGTTTCGCTGCTGCGCGACGCCTACATCGCCTGGCCCGAAGAGCAGCAGCTCGACTGGGCCATCCGCTATTGGGAGCGCGCCCGCAAGGCCGAACTGCCGGTGGCGCCCGACGCCGCTGACTTCTATCGCGACCTCGACTGGATGGGCCTGCAGCGCGCGCTCAAGGTGCTGGGCATCTTTGCCCGGCTGCACCACCGCGACGGCAAGGCGCAGTATCTCGGCGACCTGCCGGTGGTGCTGCAACACACCCGGCTGGTGGCGGCGCGCTACGGCGCCTTCAAGCCGCTGCTGCAGTTGCTCGACCAGATCGAGCAGCGCAGCCCGCTGGTGGGCTACACCTTCTGAACGTGAACAGCCTGCCCAAGCGCGCCATGATTCTTGCCGCCGGACGCGGGCAGCGCATGCGGCCCCTCACCGACGCTTGCCCCAAGCCCCTGCTGGCCGTGGGGGGCAAGCCGCTGATCGTCTGGCAGATCGAACGCTTGGCCGCGGGCGGCTGGCGCGACCTCGTCATCAACACCGGCTGGCTGGGGGAGCAGATTCCCGCTGCGCTGGGCGACGGCAGCGCCTGGGGCGTGCGCCTGCGCTACTCGCCCGAGCCCGCGCAGGCTTATGAGACCGGCGGCGGCATCGCCACCGCCCTGCCCCTGCTCGGCGCCGCGCCCTTCCTCGTGGTCAGCGCCGACATCTACACCCCATTCGATTACGCGAGCCTGCACGCACCGGCCGACACCATCGCCGCCGATCCGCAGCACACCGCGGCGCATCTCGTGCTCACCCCCAACCCCGAACACAACCGCGACGGCGACATGGCGCTGGACGCGCAGGGCCGCATCCGGCGCGAGGGCGCGCGGCTGAACTACGGCAATATCGGCGTGTTCCACCCCGCGCTGTTCGCCGGGCAGCCCCGGGCGCAAGCCTGGAAACTGTTTCCCTGGCTTTATGGCGCGGCCGATGCCGGGCGGGTGAGCGGCGAAGTGTTCAGCGGCCCCTGGCACAACGTCGGCACGCCCGAACAATTGGCCGCGCTGGATGCGCAATTGCGCGGCGCAGGCTAGGCTTGCATCCATTGCCTTTTTCGAACACGCTCATGCCCGATTCCAATCTGCTCGTCCGCTGCGCCACCCGCCGCGCTGAAGTGGTGCGCCAGCTCGCCGCCGCTGGCGGCGGTGTTGCCTTGCTGCCCACCGCACCCGAGGCCCTGCGCAACCGCGACGCCGACTATCCCTACCGGCACGACAGCTATTTCTACTACCTCACAGGCTTCACCGAGCCGCACAGCCTGCTGGCGCTGCAGGTGACCGCTTCGGGCAGTAGCCGCAGCGTGCTGTTCTGCCGCGACAAAGACGTGGAGCGCGAAATCTGGGACGGCTTCCGTTGGGGCCCGGAAGCCGCGCGCGAGGCCTTCGGCTTCGACGCGGCGCTGTCCATCAACAGCCTTGAGACCGAGCTGCCCAAGCTGCTCGCCGACCAGCCTGCGGTGTGGTGGCCCTTCGCCGTGCACGCGGGGCTGGAGACCCAGGTGGAACGCTGGCTGGCGGCCGTGCGCGCCCAGACCCGCGCCGGGGTGACCGCGCCGCGCACCCAGCACGATCTGTGCGCCATCCTCGACGACATGCGGCTGTTCAAAGATCCGTATGAACTGGACGTGATCCGCCGCGCCTCAACCATCTCCGCACAAGGTCACATTCGCGCCATGCAGGCCAGCCGCCGCGGCCTGTTGCAACCGCCGTCGCAAGGTCTGCGCGAATATCACCTCGAAGCCGAACTGCTGCACGCCTTTCGTCAGGGCGGATCGCAAGCCCCGGCCTACGGCTCCATCGTCGCCGCGGGCGCCAATGCCTGCGTGCTGCACTACCGCGCCAGCGACGCCCCGGTGCGCGCGGGCGACCTGGTGCTGATCGACGCCGCCTGCGAGCTCGACGGCTACGCCAGCGACATCACCCGCACCTTCCCCGCCGACGGTCGCTTCACCGGGGCGCAGCGCGCGCTGTACGAGGTGGTGCTCGCCGCGCAATCGGCCGCGATTGAGGCCAGCGTCCAAGGCGCCCGCTTCACCGACCCGCACGACGCCGCCTTGCGCATTCTGGCGCAGGGTCTGCTCGATCATGGCCTGATTACGCGCGACGCCGCGCCCGATGTGGACGCCGTCATCGCCACCGGCGCCTACAAGCGCTTCTACATGCACCGCACCAGCCACTGGATGGGCATGGACGTGCACGACTGCGGCGACTACGCCGAGCCGGGCGAAGCCCTCGAAATCCAGCCCGACGGCAGCCGCAAACGCCCCGCGCGCATCCTGCGCGACGCCATGGTGCTCACCATCGAGCCGGGTCTATACGTGCGCGCGGCCGACGACCTGCCCGCCGAATTTCACGGCATCGGCATCCGCATTGAAGACGATATCGCCGTGCGCGCCGGCGGCCAGCCCTGCGAGGTACTCACCGCCGCCGCCCCCAAAACCGTGGCCGACATCGAGGCCGTGATGCGGGGTTGAGCGGCCCCGCAAGCGGCCTATGATGCGTTCGAGCTGCCCCGGCAGCGCTGCAGGAGAACCGACATGGCCATCGTGACCGAACGCATCCCCATCCTCGTGACCGCGCAGGAGAAAGCCCGCATCGCCCGCGAGGCCGAGGCTGCGGGCATGTCGATGGCCGAATACCTGCGCCGCGCCGCTGCCGCCTACGACCCCGCGCACGACGCCCGCCAGTTCGACGCCATCGCCGAGCAGATCACCCGCAGCGCCACTCAGGCCGAACGCGCTCTCGACGCCGCCCTCGAAGCCGTGGCCGCCTCCGAGCGCCGCATCAGCGCGATGGAGCAGCAGCATGCCCCAGCCCCCGCCGCGCGCAAACGCCGCTCCGCCGGAGCCTGATCATGGGCGTGACCGAAAAACTCTGGACGGCGCTCACCACCGTGATCAAGATGAACGACAAAGTCGAGCGCCTCGCCTCCACCGTGGTCATCCAGCAGCAGAAAATCGAGCAACTCACCGAGCGCGTCATCCGCCTCGAAACCGCCCTCGAAATCGCCCTGGCCACGCGCAACAGCCCGCGGCGCATCGAAAACAAGTCCAGAGAGTGAGCGGCGAGTTTCGCGTCGCGACCTATTGAGCTATCCGCAGTGCTTGGGCATCACCCGAAATCACACCACCCGATGCCCCAGCGCGGGCAGGCTTTCGCGGTGTTTGGTGATGCGGTCGTGGTCGAGGGTGGCGGTGACCACGGCTTCGCCTTCGGCCTGCATCGCCAGCACGTCGCCCCAAGGGTCGATGACCATGCTGTGGCCCCAGGTGCGGCGGCCGTTTTCATGCGCGCCGCCCTGCGCGCTGCCCACGATGTAAGCGAGGTTTTCGATGGCGCGGGCGCGCAGCAGCACTTCCCAATGCTTTTCGCCGGTGGTGTGGGTGAATGCGGCGGGCAGCAGGTAGGCATCGCACGCGGACGGCTGCGACAGCGCCCGAAACAGCTCGGGAAAGCGCAGGTCGTAGCAGATGGCGAGTCCCATGCGCCAGCCTTCGCAGTCGAACGCCACGGGTTGGGCGCCGGGGGTAATGCTGTCGGCTTCGGCGTAGCGCTCAGTGCCGCGCTGGAAGGCGAACAGGTGCATTTTGTCGTAGCGCGCGGCCAGTTCGCCCGCGGGGTTGAACACCAGGGTGGAGTTGAGTACGCGCTTGGGGTCGGGGCTTTCCAGCGGCAGGGTGCCGCCGACGACCCACAGGCCGAGGCGGCGGGCGGTGCTGGCAAGAAAGTCTTGAATCGGGCCGCTGCCGGGTTTTTCGCGCACGCGCACTTTGTCGGCGTCGGTCTGGCCCATGAGGCAGAAATATTCGGGCAGCACGGCCAGCCGCGCGCCTTGGGCCGCGGCCTGTTCGAGCAGGCTTTGGGCGCGTTGCAGATTGGCGGCAACGGAGGTGCCGGAAACCATTTGAAGGGCGGCAATTTTCATGGCGGCATGCAGTGAATCGGTGGATGGCCCCAGCTTACGTCAGGGCGTGGCGGGTGCGGCGTCTGCGGGTTTGGGGGCGTTCAGCGAGGCTTCGGTGACGATGGGGGTGAGCCAGGTGCCGGTGATGTCGTACACATGGGTGAAGGCGCGCGCCAGGGGTTCGCGGGCGATGTATTGCGCCAGGAAAGTGCCCAGACCGATGACGGGGTTGATCAGGGCATAAGCCAGCGAGGCCGCGCCGGCGTTGATGTTGGGCACGACGACCACGCGCAGATTCTGCGTTTCGGCGGCCAGGTTGGTGCTGCCTTCGATGCGCACCGAAGCGGCCACACCGCTCATGCGGAAGTCGCGGGTGGTGGCGATGCCGCTGGCCACGTTCACGTCGGCGTCGACCTTGTCGAAGGCGAAGCCGGACGAGAACAGGTCGCGGAAATCGAGGGTGAAGCGGCGCGGCAGGCTTTGCAGACTGAGCACGCCCAGCAGCTTGGCGATGCCGGGGTCGGCCTTGAGAAATTGGCCCTGCCCGAGCTGCAGATTGAACTGCCCGTCCAGGCTGGGAAAGTCCAGACTCAGCGGCGAGCCCAGCCAGGCCAGGTTGCCGCTGATGTCGCCCTTGCCGCCTTTGAGCAGGCCCGGTTTGCCCAGGGTGGCGAGCAGGCTGCCGGCGTCAAGGATGTCGAGCTTGAACTGCATGGTCGTGCGCCGCGCGGGCGAGGCGGAATCGGTGCTGCCGGGCGCGGTGAGTTGCGTACCCACGCTGGACCAGGCGCCGCTGCCGCTGAGCACGCCGCCGGGCGCGGAGAGCTGGAAGTGGGTGAGCTGCCACACCTTGCTGTCATCGACCCGGCCACGGTTGACGGCCTGTACTTCGAGACGGGTGAAGTGGTGGCCGTGCAGATCGACGTTGTCGGCCACGATGTCCAGCGCGGGAATGCTCTTGGGTTGTTCGTCGAGCAGGTTTTCCACGTCGGAGTCGCTCGACTTGGGGAGTTCCAACCGCGCCAGCCGGGCGCTCAGGGTGCCGGGATTGCTGCCGCTGCCGATCTGCCAGCCGATATAACCCGACATCTGGCGCGAGTTCACATTGGCCTGCAGCAGATCGCCGCTGCGGTTGCCGCCGATCACGACCTGATTGATCACTCGGTGCATCAGCGTGAGGCGGCCGATGTCCATCGCTGCGGTGGTGGGCAGCAGCCCGATCAGCCCGCGGTCACTGTTCGCGCGAAACACCACGGGGGTCTGCGCCGAGGTGTTGGGCAGCAGGGGTTTGATTGCGGCTTCCCAGGTGTCGAGATCGAGCAGCGGCAGTTGCACATTGGCCTGCACGCCGGAGCTGGGTTGCGGCAACGCGGCCTGCGGGCCGATGGCCAGTGCGCCGCTGAGCACGCGAAAATCGTCTGCCGACGCGCCAGAGCCCGCTGCCGCGGGCAGCGGATCTTCCAGCGCGTAGCGGGCGCGGGCGATGCCGCCCAGGTCGATCTGCACCGTATTGCGGCGGGCGCCATTCGGGGCGGCGGGCAGCGGGGTGCGGGTGTAGAGCAGTGACTCAGGCGCATCCGCAGGCTTGCCCAGCGGCGGCGGCAGGTTGATGGCCGCCCCCGCCAGATTGCTGCGCAGTTCCAGCGTGGGTTCCGGTGAGGCGCCGGGCAGCGCGGCTCCGGACGGACTGGCGCTGCGGCGGGGCTGGGTGATGCGCAGGGTATAGGTGGACTGGCCCTGCAACACTTTGCCCAGCGTCTGCATCCACTGCGGCTGGGCTGCGCGCAGCCCAGCGCTGCTGAAGCCGCCGCTGGCGAGCAACTGCAGCGGCTCGCCCGGTTGCTGGCCGCCGCTGAGCTGAACCGCGCCGCCCAGCACATCCGGGGCTTTGAGCGCCACACGGAAGCCGTCGTGGGTGAAATCGACCGTGCCGCGCACCTGGTTGAAGCGGGGCAGATCGCGGCTCCACAGCACGTCCACGCCTTGCAGCGTGGCCTGCCCCTTGACGGTGGCGGCCTCCATGTCGCCGAGCGGGAGCTTGAGGGCGATGTCCAGCGCCATCGGCCCTTGCGCCTGGACGTGGTCGAACACGCCGCCGAGTTGCCGGTTGACCGGGCTGTCGAGCAGGTAGCGCAGCGCATCGCTGGCGGGCGCCTGCGCCTTGCCGCTGATGCTCAGCACGCCGCGGTTGAAACTGGGCAGGCTGCCATTGACCGCGCTGAGCCGCGCGCCATACGCCTGCGCCGAGGCGTTGCGCACTTCGAGGCTGTGCGAGGTGATGCGCAGCTGGCCGTTGACCTGGGTGAGTTCCGGCCACTGCGCGTTGGCGTGCACCGTGGCGGCGCTGGCGGTCTGCCCCGGCGGCAACAGGCTGCGCGGCGCGTAGTTGAGCACGCCGTCCTCGATCTGCGCGCTCACCTCGAAGGTGCCGCCAAACGAGCCATCCTTGGCCGGGACGTCGAAGGGGAAGTCTTCGAGCGGGCCCTTGACCGCAAACTCCACGTTCTGCGCCCTGCCCGCAGCGATGGCGCTGCGCAGGTAATCGCGGGTGTGCAGGGGAATGTCGATGGGCAGATAGCGCCACACCGCGCGGGCGTCGGCGCGGCTGAGCTGCCCCTGCAGGTCGATGCTGCCCATGCCTTTGGCCGCGCCGCGCCAGCTCAGCGTGGCCTGGCCCGCCGCGTCGGCGTTGGCGAAATCCAAGCGCTGGGCGTTGACCAGCCACTGCCCGGTTTTGTCGCGCTTCCAGTCGAGGTCGGCGCGCAGGGTGTCGAAGCCCAGCCGGGCCGGGGCGTAGATCAGCGGCAGATCGAGCGCGCCGCCGCGGCTGAGCTGGATTTGCGCTTTGCCGCCTTGCTGCGTCGCGGTGAGCGTGCCTGAGAGTCCGCTGACGCCGGGCAGATCAGCCGGGAGTTGCAGCACTTTTGCGGCCGCCTTACCCCGGTCGATCAGCGGGCCGGGGTTGGCCGGGGGCGTGAGCTCTCCGCTGCCTGCCGGGCTGTTCCAGCGCAGGTCGGCAAACTGGGTTTGCAGTTGATAGCTCGGCGGCAGGCCGGTGGGTGCCACGCCCTTGGGCCAGCTCGCCTGCGCGGTGAACGCGGCGACCCTGCCCTGCGGCTGCAGGGCGGCCAGCCGCGCGTGCCACAGCGCGGGCAGCGGCAGGCGCTGTGCCAGGGCCGAGAGGGTGCCCAGGTCGAGCGCGCCGGTCTGCAGCCGCGCCTGCGTGGCGCCGCCCTTGGGCTGCTGCCACTGCCAGTCGATGGTGACGGGCGCCAGGCTTTGGCCTTGCGCGGTGCGGAACTGCAAGTTCTGCAAACTGGCGTTTTCGCCACCGGGCAGCGGCGCCCAGGTCATGCGGGTGGATAAGGTGTCGAGCACGAAGGGGGGTAATGAGGCAGGCAAGGCGGGCGGTAAGGGGCCGGGGGTCTTGCTGGGGGCGAGCTGCAGGGCGACGCCGCGCAGCGCCAAATCGGCGGTGAAGGCGGTGGGCGCGGCTTTGTCGAGCTGCGCCCAGGCGCGCACGGAGCCGCGTCCGGTCTGTGTGGTGGCGGGCAGGGTCAGCGGCAACTGGGGCTGCAGCGCGGCGAGATCGACATTGGATGCCTCGCCGTACAGCGTGCCCTTCCAGCGCGAAAAATCGGCGGTATGGCGCAGAAAGAACGGTTGGCGGAAGCTGGCGCGCAGATCGATGGGGCCGCCAAAACCCGTTGGCGGCGTGGCGGTGAGCGCGGCGCGGTGGGTGAGCAGGGTATTGCGCAACAGCAGGTTGACCTGGGTGAGCGGCAGCGGCGGGGCGTGCTGCGCGGCATTTTCCCAGGTGAGGCGGCTGTCGAGAATCAGGATTTCGTCCTGCTCGAACAGCCAGTCGGCGAACTGCTGCGCGGCGTCGCTTTGGCCGCTGCTGTTCAGCGCGATGCGTATGCCGCCGATCTCCAGATGGTTGGCGTCGGGCCGGGTGACGGTGAGGTCGGCGCCGCGGATCACCAGTTGATCGAAGGTGGGGGTGAGGCGGGTCAGGCTTTTCCACGAGGGCGTGGCTTCAACGGCAGCGAACTGCAGCGCGGGCTGGCCCTGCGGGCCGTCGATGCGCACATCGTGCAGGGCGAATTGCGGCATCAGCCCGTGCCATTGCGTCTGGATCGCGCCGATATGCACCGGCAGGCCCAGCGCCTGGCTGCTGACCTGCTCGACCCAGGGGCGGAACTGTTGCGCATTGGGCAGCACGGCGTAGCGCAAGGTCAGCAAGCCCGCGCCGAGCACGAAATACACCGTGAGCACGAGCAGAACAGCCGCCTCAAAGATGCGGGTGGCGGCGCGCAGCGAAAGATGGAGCAGAGACAAGGCGGATGCGCTGGGAGAAAAAGCGAAGTAGGAGCGAAACGTCGGAATCGATGGTAGTCAAACGCCATGGCGCTCCCTGCCGGAATGACCGGGATTTGCGCCGCATCTTCGATTCCTGCGCTGGGGCGTCAGACACTGGCGAGGCCCGGTGCAGCCTTGTCTGCGCTGGCCTATGCTCCGCCCTCATCGCAGTTGCAGGATGGCCCCAATGGAGTTGTCGCAGTTTTCACGTTTTTATCGTCGTCATGTCGGCCGGTTCGACGAGGTGCTGGCTTGCTGGCCGCAGGGCATTCCCGCGCGGGGCGAGATCGACGCCGCCATCGTCGCCTTGCACCAAGCCGGCGCGCCGCTTCCCGCGGTGCTGCGACGGGTGCGCAATGCGCTGATGCTGCGACTGATCGAATCCGATCTGGCGGGCGCGCCGCTGGAGGCCATCTGCATCGGCATCAGCGATCTGGCGGAAAGCGTGGTGGCCGCCGGGTTGCGGGCGGCGCATGCCGAGCTGCAACCGCGTTTTGGCGCGCCGCGCACCGAGACCGGCGAGGCGGCGCAGTTTCTCGTGGTCGGCATGGGCAAGCTGGGCGGGCGCGAGCTCAATGTGTCGTCCGACATCGATCTGGTGTTCGTGTATGACGAAGACGGTCAGACCGATGGCGCCGTGCCTTTGAGCAACCGCGAATACTTCGGTCGCGTGGTGCGCGCCTTCGTGCCTTTGTTGTCGGACGTGACGGGCGACGGCTTCGTGTTCCGCGTCGATACCCGGCTGCGGCCCAACGGCGACAGCGGCCCGCCAGTGGTCAGCCTGGCCATGCTGGAAGAATATTTTCTGGTGCAGGGGCGCGAGTGGGAGCGGTTTGCCTGGCTCAAGTCGCGCGTGGTTTCGCCGCTCGACACGCCTCAGGCACAGCGCGCCGCGCAGGGGCTGGCGGCGGTGGTCGAGCCCTTCGTCTGGCGACGCTATCTCGACTTCGGCATGCTCGAAGCCCTGCGCGCGCTGCACCGGCAGATTCGCGCCGAGGCCACCAAACGCGCCGCAGCCCGGCCCGACAAAGCCAACGATGTCAAGCTGGGGCGCGGCGGTATTCGCGAAATCGAATTCACCGTGCAACTGCTGCAGGTGGTGCGCGGTGGGCGCATGCCGCAGATTCGCGAAAGCGCCACCCTGCCCGCACTGCAATTGCTCGTTGCCCACGACCTGCTGCAGGCTGAAGCGGCCGAGCGGCTGGCGTCGAGCTACCGCTTTTTGCGCCGCCTGGAGCATCGCATTCAATACCTCGACGACGCGCAGACCCACAGCATGCCGTCTGAAGACGCCGACCTGCACGCCCTGGCCTGGTCGATGGGCTTCGTCGATGACGACACCAGCCAGCGCGCTGGCTGCCCCAAGGGCTGCAAGCTGTTGCGCGAACTCGACAAGGTGCGCGAATTCGTCGCTAGCGAATTCGACGCCCTGCTGCATAACGGTCCGCAATGCACCGGCTGCAGCAAGCCGCCAGAAAGCATGGACGCGGTGCGGCACCGGCTGGCCAAGGCTGGCTTGGCGCACGACGCCATCGTCGCGCGGCTCAAGGCGCTTGAAACCTCGCCGCGCTACAGCGCTTTGAGCGACACCGGGCGGCTGCGGCTGCTGCGCGTGCTCGACCGGGTGATCGGCATGGCCGCCGAGCGCGCCACCGCCGAAGTGTGCCTGACCCGCGTCATCGACCTGCTCGAAGCCATCGGGCGGCGCGAAACCTATCTGGCGTTTTTCGCCGAGCAGCCCGCCGCGCTGGCGCGGCTGTGCAATGTGCTCGAAACCTCGGCCTGGGCAGCCGATTACATCAAGCGCCACCCCGCCGTGGTGGACGAACTCATCACCCCACCGAGCGAGCGCTTCAACGCCGCGGACTATCGGCTCGGCTTGCTGCGACACCACGCGCAACTGGCGGAGCGCGGGCGCTGGGATGCCGGCGAGGGCATGGACTTGCTGCGGCAAGGCTTTCACGCCGAAATGTTCCGCACCCTGTCGCGCGATCTGGCCGGGCTGATCAAGGTCGAGCAGGTGGCCGACGAACTCTCCGCCCTGGCCGATGCCACCGTGCAGCTGGCGCTGGAATGGTGCTGGAAGGAACTGCCGCAGCGTCACCGCGAACAGCCCGCCTTCGCCGTGATCGCCTACGGCAAACTCGGCGGCAAGGAACTGGGCTACGGCAGCGATCTCGACATCGTCTTTCTCTACGACGACAGCGCGGACGGGGCGCAAGAAATCTACGCCGCCTTCGCCCGCAAGCTGGTTTGGTGGCTCACCGCGCACACCGCCGCAGGCCGTCTGTTCGAAATCGACACCCGGCTGCGCCCCAACGGCAACGCCGGGCTGCTGGTCACCAGCGTCGAGGCCTTCGACGCCTACCAGCGCGGACGCGGCAGCAACACGGCGTGGACCTGGGAACATCAGGCGCTCACCCGGGCGCGCTGCTGCGCGGGCGATCTGGCCATCGGCGCGCGCTTCGAGGCCATCCGCACCGCGGTGCTCACCACCCGGCGCGATGCGGACGCGCTGCGCACTGAAATCCTCGCCATGCGGCAGAAAGTGGCCGACGGCCACCCCAACCCCAGCGGCCTGTTCGACGTCAAGCACGACGCAGGTGGCATGGTCGATGTCGAATTCGCCGTGCAGTATCTGGTGCTGGCACACGCCGCCGACTACCCGCAGCTCACCGCCGATCTCGGCAATATCGCCCTGCTCGGCATGGCCGAGGCGCTGGGTCTGCTGCCCGCCGGAGTGGGAAGGCCCGCCGCCGACGCCTACCGCGAACTCCGCCGCATCCAGCACCGCGAACGCCTGGCCGGGGCCGACGCCGCCCGCGTGGCCGCAGACACGCTGCAGGCCCAGCGCGCCGCGGTGCAGGCGCTCACCCGCGCGGTGTTCGGCGCGCTGGGCGTTTCGCAGGAGTGCGAGGTGCAGGGGGCGTAAATTCTTTCATGGAGCGCGCCCCCAGACCTGCCGCGTTCGCGTCAGCCCCCCCGAGGGGGATGAGGCCCGCGGCTCCAAGCTGTCCTGCGGCAGCTTGGACGGAGCCGAATCCGAGCAGCTTGCAAGCTGCGAGGTGGGCAAGAAAACTTGGGGCGGCCCTGCGTTTTCTCATGAGGAGCTTGCCATGGAAATCACGGTCTATCGCGCCACGCCCTTGTTCCAGGAGTCGCGCACCCTTCCCGCTGCCACCTACAACCTCGCCCGCGTGCTGCAGGCGCGCAGCCCCAAAGGCGTGGCCTTCGTGCCCATCCGTTCCATGCAGGTGCTGGCCATTGTGGACGCCACCGAGTTCGTCTTTCTCGACAGCCAGTACAAAAGCTGGGCGATGCTGGCATGGCAGGGTTTCCATCCCAACGCCCGTACCGCGCTCGACGAGCCCGTGCCCTTTGATTGCTTGCACTACGAAAACACGGCGCAAGACGCCATGCGCCGCCTGGTGCACGAATTCCACCGCGCCCTCGAACATCTCGCTGCCAAACAGCACGTCGACGGCCCGGCCAAGGTGCTCAGCATCACCGCGCGGCGGTCCGCTTGAAGCTGCGCTCGACTCGGCTTTACTCGTCTTCCCCCAACTCCGCATTCCAGCCCCGATCTTTCGCGCGGGCGACGGCCTCGGTATAGATGCGGGTGTGGCGCTCGGCAAGCTCGGGGGGCAGGCGGCTGGGGAGATTGCCGTACTGGTCCCACTGCTTATCGACCTTGTCCATCAAGACCTGCATCTGGCCCAAATTCCAACCGGCGCAGTCTTGGGTGTCGGGGATGAAGCCGAACAGCCGGGCGTCAAGCACCACGCGGCCGAGTTGGGTGATGCCGTGCCTGTCCTGATCGAGTCCGACGTATTTGTCCATGGGATTGTGTGAGTGCAAAGCGAGGAGCATAGAACGATCAGGCCCTACCGCGTCAGCCCGGCATAGAGCAGCGGCAGCTTTTCCGGCAGGCGCTGCACATGATCGACGACCATGAAGTTGTTTTGGCCGAAGATGCGGGCGACGTACTGGTCGGCGCGCGGGTCGAGGCTCATGCAGTAGGTGATGACGCCGTGCTTGGCCACGTCTTCCACCGCCTTTTTGGTGTCGGAGCGCAGGTATTGCGGGTCGCGCACGTCGATGTCGGCGGGCTCGCCGTCGGTGATCACCAGCAGCAGCTTCTTGGCTGATTTTTGCTGCTGCAGATGATGCCCGGCGTGGCGGATGGCGGCGCCCATGCGGGTGGAGAGCTGCCCGGTCATGCCGGCCAGGCGCGCCTTGGGTTCCTCGTTCCAGTGCTGGTCGAAGTCTTTGAAGCGCAGGTATTGCACGTCGTGCCGCCCGTCGGAGCAGAAGCCGTGGATAGCGAAGGGGTCGCCGACCTTGCTGATGGCGTCGGCCAGCAGCACGCAGGCCTGGCGCGTGAGGTCGAGCACGGAATAGTCTTGCCCCGCCACCTTGTCGTTGGTGGACTCGGACAGATCGAGCAGCACCAGGATGGAGAAGTCGCGCACGGTGCGCACGCTGCGCATCATGATGCGCGGGTCGGGCTGCTGGCCCATGCGTAGGGCGATGAAGCTGGCGATGGCCGCGTTGATGTCGATCTCGTCGCCGTCTTCGAGCTTGCGGATGCGCTGTACGCCCTGCGGTTGCATGGCGTCGAGCAGGAACTTCATGCGGTGGATCTCGCGCTTGTACTGCGCGGTGATGGCGTCGATGACGGCCAGATCGCCCAGCTTGCCGCGCCGCTCCAGTACGGTGGCCCAGGCGGGTCGTTCGAGCTGGATCTGGTAGTCCCACTCGGAATAATGGAAGGGCTCGGAAACGGGCTCCTTGCCTTCCATCTCGTTGAAGCTCTTGCCCATGTCTTCGTAGGGAAACAGCTCGGTGCTGAGCACCCAGATTTCCTCGGCGTCGTCTCCCGCGTTTTCGACGTCGATCTCGTTGGCCATTTCCATCACGCTGACGTTTTTGCGCACCTGCTTGATGGATTCATAGCCGGCGTTGGCCGCCTTGTCGAAGTCGAATTCCTCGAACTCCCAGAAGTAGCGGTTGTCGTCGCGGTAGGGCGCGGTGAGCAGATCGGTGCGCGGGCTGAACGGCAGGCGCTTGTCGGCCTGCAGCCGGTGCGCCAGCGTGACGCCGATGTCCCACGAAATCTGGTTGTCGTGCAGGCGGTTTTGCGCGGCGGCGAACAGGGCGCGGCCCTCGGCAATCCACGGATCGGCGTCTTTGTGGCTGTCGTCGAGCAGGGCGCGGGCGAGGCGGTTGAGGTAGTCGCCCACGCTGTGCGTCATGTCGGGCGTGGAGCTGTGCAGCTTGGCCCAAAGTTGCTTCAGTCCGGGGAAACGGCGGATGGACAGGGCTTCCACCCGCGCGTCTTCGATCACGCTGATGACCGCCATCTGATAGGGCGTGAGCGCCTCGGCGGAGATGGGGGTTTGGGTCTCGACCACATGCGCGGCGCAGTGTGCGGCGGCGGCTCGGTACAGCTCCAGGCCGGACACACCCTCGTGGTCGTCGTAGGCGTCGGGCAGGTGCAGCAGATAGTCTTCGATATAGGGCTTGTAGCCTTCGCGGCTTTCAAAGTCGCCCGAGGTCGGGCGCATGAAAAAGTCGCGCGCCCACAGCGCCCGCAGGTACATATTGATGCGCCGCTGCACGTCCACCAGCAGCGTGCCCTTGCGCTCTTTCTGCAGCATGGCGAGCGACTCCTTGCTCTCCAGGCTGAAGTAGGCGATCTGTTCCTCGTAGTTGGTGCGATGCGCGTGCGCACCCCACAGCGCCCAGCGCCGCAGGCCGCCCAGGGTGAGCTGGGAGAACAGCACGTCGAGCTTGTCGAGCATGGGCCGCACGCCGCGCGGGGCCTGCGCGATGAGTATGTTGATGAACTGCAGGTAGTTGGAAAACAGCTCGGCATCGCCCAGTCGGTTGGCCGCCGTCGGCGCGGTGGCGAGCAGGCGTTCGATGACTGCGCCCGAGGTTTTGGAGGCCAAGGTGAGCGCGGCGGTGGCGAGTTCGCCCACCACATCCTCGCCCACTTCCTTGGCCACCAGCGGCGCGTTGTCGAGCCAGTTTTCCACCAGAGAGTCGCCCTTGCCCAGGCCGCGCAACGCCCCCGCGCCCTTGAGGTAGTTGTCGAGGCCGCGCGGGCTGAGCACCTTGGCGGCGTCGGGCCAGACGGCGTGCAGCACCTCCAGGGAGTGCGGAGAAAGGTCTTCGAGATAGTCGGCGTAATCGTCGAGGGTGATGGCCATGGCTTTGGCTCCTTGCGCGCCGGGAAGGGTCAGAAAAAGGTGGAGACTGCGGCATCCAGCGCGTCGCGCATGTCGGGGTCGTCGGTGATGGGGCGCACCAGCGCCACGCGGCAGGCGGCCTTGGCATCCACGCCCTTGGCGATGAGGCTGCCTGCATAGATCAGCATGCGGGTGGACAGGCCCTCGTCGAGGCCGTGGCCCTTGAGGTTGCGGCTGCGCTCGGCGATGGACACCAGCTTCTCGGCCACGTCCTTGGGCACGCCCGATTCATGCACCACGATCTCGGACTCGATTGCATGCTCGGGATAGGTGAAGTCGAGGCCGCCGAAGCGTTGCTTGGTGGACTGCTTCAGATCCTTCATCAGGCTCTGGTAGCCGGGGTTGTAGGAGATGACGATCTGGAAATCGGGATGGGCGTGAATGAGTTCGCCCTTCTTTTCCAGCGGCAGCACGCGGCGGTTGTCGGTCAGCGGGTGGATGACCACGGTGGTGTCCTGCCGCGCTTCAACAATTTCGTCGAGGTAACAGATTGCGCCATGACGTGCGGCGATGGCTAGCGGACCGTCCTGCCATTCCGTACCGGTGGCCGAGAGCAGAAAGCGCCCGACCAGGTCGGAGGCGGTCATGTCTTCGTTACAGGCCACGGTGATGAGCGGCTTGTTCAGCTTGTACGCCATGGACTCGACGAAGCGGGTCTTGCCGCAGCCGGTGGGGCCCTTGAGCATCATGGGCATGCGCACCGAATAGGCGGCTTCAAACAGTTCCACTTCGTCGGCGACGGGGCGGTAATACGGTTCCTGGGTGATGCGGTACTGGTCGATGATGCTGCTCATGTGCAACTCCTCATGTTGGATTTGTATTCGTCTGCGGATGGAGCGCCGGACAGGGCGCGTCATGCGCGGACAAACAAAAACCCCCGTGCCCTTGTGGGGCGACGGGGGTTTGTGGGGTCACCCGTCGCGTGGTGATTACACGGTCTTGCCGCGGAAGATCACCATGGAAGCGCCTTGCGACTGATTGAAGTTGTTGTAACCGATCAGACGCACGTGATTGTCGGGGTTGGCCTTGTGGCAGGCTTCGGCTTCGGCCAGCACCTTGTTCACGTCGGTTTCGCCGAACATCGGCAGCTTCCACATATACCAGTAGGAGTCCATCAGGTATTGCGGCTCGATGTGCTCGATGGCCGGGTTCCAGCCTTTTTTCACGAGGTACTCGACCTGTTTCTTGATCTGCTCGGCCTTCATGGCGGGCAGGTAGGAGAAGGTCTCGAACTTGCGGCTGGCGGGGTCGCTCAGGCGGCTTTTGTAATCCATCACTTCAGACATTTGATTTCCTTTCAAGTCGATCCATTCGCGCGGCGCGCCGGGCCGAAGCCGCGGGCGCGCTGCGCCAACTTTTCACAGCAGCGGTTTTTACTTGTGGGCCACGTCGAGCTTGTCCACGGTGTCGAATTCGAACTTGATCTCTTTCCATGTTTCCATGGCGATCTTCAGTTCGGGGCTGTGCGCGGCGGCGGCGGTGAGAATTTCCTTGCCTTCCTTCTCCACGGCGCGGCCTTCGTTGCGCGCTTCGACGCAGGCTTCCAGCGCGACGCGGTTGGCCGCGGCGCCAGCCGCATTGCCCCAGGGGTGGCCAAGCGTGCCGCCACCGAACTGCAGCACGGAGTCGTCACCGAAGATGGTCACCAGCGCGGGCATGTGCCAGACGTGAATGCCGCCGGAAGCGACCGGGATCACGCCGGGCATCGAACCCCAGTCCTGATCGAAGAACAGGCCGCGCGAACGGTCTTCCTTGATGAACTCGTCACGCATGGTGTCGATCCAGCCCAGCGTCGCTTCGCGGTCGCCTTCGAGCTTGCCGACGACGGTGCCCGAGTGCAGGTGGTCGCCACCCGACAGACGCAGCACCTTGGTCAGCACGCGGAAGTGAATGCCGTGGTGCGGGTTGCGGTCGAGCACGGCGTGCATGGCGCGGTGGATGTGCAGCAGCATGCCGTTATCGCGACACCAGTTGGCCAGGCCGGTGTTGGCCGTGAGGCCGCCGGTCAGGTAGTCGTGCATGATGATGGGTGCGCCGATTTCCTTGGCGAACTCGGCACGCTTGTACATCTCTTCGGGCGTGGGGGCGGTCACGTTCAGGTAGTGGCCCTTGCGCTCGCCGGTCTCACGTTCCGCCTTGAGGGTGGCTTCGTGCACGAAGGCGAAACGGTCACGCCAACGCATGAAGGGCTGGCTGTTGACGTTCTCGTCGTCTTTGGTGAAGTCGAGACCGCCGCGCAGGCACTCGTACACGGCGCGGCCGTAGTTCTTGGCCGACAGGCCCAGCTTGGGTTTGATGGTGCAGCCCAGCAGCGGACGACCGTACTTATTCATCTTGTCGCGCTCAACCTGGATGCCGTTGGGCGGGCCGCCGCAGGTCTTGACGTAGGCGATGGGGAAGCGCACGTCTTCCAGGCGCAGGGCGCGCAGGGCCTTGAAGCCGAACACGTTGCCGACCAGCGAGGTCAGCACGTTGACCACAGAGCCTTCCTCGAACAGATCGATCGGGTAGGCCACGAAGGCGTAGAAGCAGGTGTCGTCGCCGGGCACGTCTTCGATGCGATAGGCGCGGCCCTTGTAGTAGTCGAGGTCGGTCAGCAGATCGGTCCACACCGTGGTCCAGGTGCCGGTCGACGACTCGGCGGCCACGGCGGCGGCAACTTCTTCACGATCCACGCCCGGCTGCGGGGTGATCTTGAAGCAGGCCAGAATGTCCGTGTCTTTCGGCTCGTAGTTGGGGGTCCAGTAAGTCTGCCGGTATTCCTTCACACCGGCGTTGTAGGTTTTCACTGCCATTGTTTGCTCCTTCACTTGCGCTTCGATTGAAAAACGATTGAGGTCACCCCATTCGCGTCGCCATGCCCTGGATTGCACGCCGGAGCTGGCTCCTGCAGCAACTTGAATGCACCGCGGCGATGTGTGAAATTTAGATCCCGTGGCATCAAGGCAGACGCAGTGTAGGAGGGCACTTCAATAATTAAAACTAATAATTAATGACCAATGAGTTCAGGAAAACTTCACGAACGAAGCGGGCGAAAAAAGGCCCCAATCCGCAGGACAGCTTTGACTGCCGTGCGGATGTGTGCGGGCCGATGCGCCGGTACGATGGCGGCATGCACGCACTGGAAGCCCTGTCCGCCTCGACCGTCGTGGTCGTCGATACCGCCGATCTGGCGTTGATTTCGCGCTGGAAGGCGCGCGAAGCCACGACCAATCCCAGCCTCATTCTGAAAGCTGCGCGCGATGCGCGCTCCGGCGCCTTGTTGCAGCGGGCGCAGGCCTCGCCTGCGTCCAGCGCCGAGGAGCGCATGGATCGCCTGCTGGTGGCCTTCGGCGTTGAAATTCTGCAGCGTGTTCCCGGCCGCGTGTCCACCGAGGTCGATGCCCGGCTGTCCTTCGATACGCAGGCCACGCTGCAGCGCGCCCGCGCCCTGATGGCGCTCTACGCCGCGCAGGGCGTGCCGCGTGAGCGCGTGCTCATCAAGATCGCCTCGACCTGGGAAGGCATAGCCGCCGCCCGTGTGTTGCAGCAGGAAGGCATCGCCTGCAATCTCACGTTGTTGTTCAACTTTGAGCAGGCGCGGGCTTGCGCTCACGCGCAGGTACAGCTCATCTCGCCCTTTGTCGGGCGCATCACCGATTGGCACAAACAGCAATCCGGCCCGGGCTGGGACGATGCCGCCCTGAGCGGGCCGAACGATCCGGGCGTGCAGTCGCTGTTGCGCATCTGGCGCTATTACAAGCAACAGGGGGTGCGCACGGAAGTCATGGGGGCGAGCTTTCGCAACATCGACCAGATCGCCGCGCTCGCGGGTTGCGATCTGCTGACTCTTGCGCCGCCCTTGCTCGAAGCCCTGGCCGGGAGCGATCGCCCCATGCCGCGCCAGCTCGACCCGGCCCAGCCCGGTGATGTGCAGGACGCCATGCCGCCAGCCATCGACGAAGCCGAATTCCGTGCGGGACTGCAGGCCGATCGCATGGCCAGCGACAAACTCGCCGAAGGAGTGCGCCTGTTTGCCGCGGACACAGAAGCCTTGCTGCAACTGCTGTCCTGATCGGCGCCGTTTCCGCCATGTTGCCCAGACTGTTTATTCCCTTTGTGTTGCGGGCCGGTGTGTTCGACCTGCCCGCCGCTGCCGCGCGACATGCCCAGGTGCTGCGCCTGCGCGCCGGGGAAAACCTGCTGCTGTTTGATGGCGCCGGTGGCGAGTGGCTGGCGCGGCTCGATAACCCGCAGCAGGTTGAGGTGCTGGAACATCGCGCTATCGAGCGCGAGACCGGGCCGCGCATTCACCTCGCCATGGGCATGCCCGCAAATGAGCGCATGGATGGACTGGTGGAAAAGGCCACAGAACTGGGCGTTGCCAGCATCCAGCCGCTCATCACCCAACGCAGCGTGCTGCGCCTGAGCGGAGAGCGGGCGCAAAAGCGCGTGCAGCATTGGCAGGGCATCGCAACGGCGGCGTGCGAGCAGTGCGGCCGCAACCGCCTGCCGCACATCGCCCCGATTCGCAAGCTGGCGGACTGGCTGGGGGATCTTCCCTCAGCGACGGCACGGTTCCTGCTGAGCCCACAGGCAGAATCCACGGCGCTTTTGCCCGTTCTGCCGGAGGGCCATCACGCCTATATACTCTCCGGTCCCGAAGGCGGGCTGAGCGACGACGAAGAGGCCCTGGCGCGTGCCGCCGGGTTCACTCCCGCGACTCTCGGTCCGCGTGTGCTGCGGGCCGACACCGCGCCCCTGGCTGCACTTCTTCTCCTCACCTCTGAAACACACCCACTCCACCATGATGAACGCTCTTGACGACCCCGCTTATCGCCTGCTGTTCGACAACAACCGTGCCTGGGTGGAATCGGTGCAGCGCACCGATCCGGCGTTGTTCGAGCGCTTGGCGCAGCAGCAGGCGCCGAAGTATTTCTGGATCGGCTGTTCCGATTCGCGTGTGCCCGCCAACGAAGTCATCAACCTCGCGCCGGGCGAGGTGTTCGTGCATCGCAACGTCGCCAATGTGGTGCCGCAGTCCGATCTGAATGCCTTGTCCACCCTGCAGTTCGCCGTTGACATCCTCAAGGTGGAGCACGTCCTCGTGGTGGGGCATTACAACTGCTCGGGCGTCAAGACGGTACTCGAAGGGCGACGTGTCGGTCTGGCTGACAATTGGCTGGGCCATGTGCGCGAGGTCATGGACAGCCACGCAAACCAGCTCGACGCCCTGGTCGATCCCGTGCAACGCTACGACCGACTTTGTGAACTCAACGCACTCGAGCAAGCGCGCAACGTCTGCCGCACGACCGTGGTGCAGGATGCCTGGAGTCGCGGCCAACACGTCACCGTTCACGCCTGCGTCTATGGCTTGAAGGACGGGCTGCTGCGCGATCTGAGCTACAGCGTGAGCCGCGCTGGCGAGGTTTACCGTCAGTTCGACATCGCCTTGGGCCGCCTCGCGGCGTGAGCGCCGTTTGTGCGGGGTTGGCGCTCAGGAGGCCGTAGGCGCCGGAGGGGGCGGTGAGGCGATGGGCAGCGGCTGCAGCTCGCCGAAGTTTTCGGCGAGAAAAGCTTCACCGTGCTCCAGAATGAAGTAGCGAAAAGTCTCCGCGGCCGGAGACAGCAGCTTGGACAGGCTGTTGACGACATACCAGCGCCTCACCAGCGGTAGCCCTTCGACAGGTGGCACGGCGATCAGGCCGCTGCGCAATTCCAGCCCGATGGTGTGGAGCGAAAGAAAGCTCACCCCCATGCCGGCCATGACGGCCTGTTTGATGGTCTCGTTGCTGTCCATCTCGGTCATTGTGGGCAGATCGAGATGGTATTGGCGCTGATACTCCTCGAACGCCGCGCGCGTGCCTGAACCCGGTTCGCGGATGATGAAGGCGAAGTGGCTCAGTGCCTCGGCGGGCATTTCGTCCCCCGCGAGCAGGGGGTGTCCCGGCGCGACGACGATGCCGAGCGGGTGCGCGGCGAAGGGTTCGGCACGGGTGGCCATATCGCGCGGCGGGCGTCCCATGACCGCAAGATCGACTTCACTGTTTTGCAACTGCGTCACGAGTTGCTCCCGATTTCCGACCGACAGCCGCACCTCGACATGCGGATACTCCTGCCGGAATTTCGCCAGGAGCCGTGGCACGAAATACTTGGCCGTGCTCACCATGCCTACAGTCAGCCGCCCCGCCTCGATGCCGCGAAACCGCGCCAGCGCGTCGTCCGCATCTTTCAGCGTAGCCAGAATCTTGCGCACATAGACCAGCAGGTATTCTCCCGTCACCGTAAGGCTGACGGTCTTGCCCTGCCGCTCAAACAGCGGCAGGCCCACCTGCGACTCCAGCTCACGGATCTGCATCGACACAGCCGGCGGGGTGAGGTGCATCTCGCGAGCGGCTTTGCCGAAATTCAGATGACGGGCGGCAGCGCTGAAGACTTTCAGCTGACGCAGGGTGACGTTTTTCATAAGATCAGAAAAGATTATCTACATCGCAATAAAAAATGAATTTACCTTAATTCATCGATCGACTTATATTCGGCCACTCTGGCTGAGCAAGTCGCTGCCTCACAAGGGCGGCCCGCAGGCCAACCCATTGTGAACGGGCTCCGAAGTTCTACTTCAGGAGCTTTTACCGCAGCCAATGAAGTCTGTTCATGCGAGTCTCCGTTTTGGGGCTGCGGGCTTTTTGAAGTGACTTGCGCTGATGGGCGTCTTGCTGACGTCTCAGTGATTTCTCAGGGGTTGGTCCGCCGACCGCAGGTTGCTTCAAAAAGTCATCGGGCCTCGAGCCAGCAGATTCACCCGCACGTCTGAAGTGCGGGGCAGGTCTGTTGTCCCTGGCCCATAACCATTGGGAGCTCCACCATGCAGTCAGGTCGCACCACCGTCTCAAAATTCCTCATCGAGCAATTGCACGGCACCGATGATCAGGCCGATCTCGCTGCCTTGCTCGTGGATGTGACCGCCGCGGTCAAGGCCATCTCCGCCATGACCTCCAAGGGGGCGCTCGGCGGCTTCCTCGGTGCGCTCGACACGCAAAACGTGCAGGGCGAAGTGCAGAAAAAGCTCGACGTGCTCTCCAACGACGCCATGATCCAGGCGTGCGAGTGGGGCGGCCTGGTCGCTGGCATGGCGTCCGAAGAAATGGACGACCCGTACACCCTGCCGAAGGAATTCGAGCGCGGCCCCTACATGCTCATTTTCGATCCGCTCGACGGGTCGAGTAACACCGACGTCAACGTCTCGGTCGGCACCATTTTTTCGGTGCTGCGCCACACCAAGATCGGCGACCCCACCGTGGCCGACTACCTGCGCCCCGGCGTGGAGCAGGTCGCTGCGGGTTACGCTATCTACGGCCCGGCCACCATGCTGGTGCTGACCGTGGGCAAAGGCACGCACGGCTTTACGCTTGACCGTGAAATCGGCAACTTCATCCTCACCCATCCCAATCTGCAGATTCCCGCAGACACCAGCGAATTCGCCATCAACACCAGCAACGAGCGCTTCTGGGAGCCGCCGATTCAGCGCTATGTCGCGGAGTGCAAGGCCGGCAAGACCGGTCCGCGCGGGCGCGACTTCAACACCCGCTGGATCGCCTCGATGGTGGCCGACGTGCACCGCATTCTCATGCGCGGCGGTATTTTCATGTACCCCAAAGACACCAAAGACCCGAGCAAGCCGGGCCGTCTGCGTCTGATGTACGAAGCCAATCCGATCGGCATGATCATCGAGCAGGCGGGCGGTGCGGCTTCCACCGGGCGCGGGCGTATTCTTGAGGTGCAGCCAAGCTCGCTGCATCAGCGCGTGCCGGTGATGCTGGGCTCCAAGAACGAGATCGAGCGTCTGGAGCGCTATCACGCCGAATATGACCGGGGCGAAGACAAAGCCTTTGAGTCGCCGCTGTTCAAAGAGCGTTCGCTGTACCGCGACGAAGCCAGCCGTTGAGCGTTGCGGCCGCCGGGTCGGCTCGTTTCGGCGGCATCGAAGCGTAGGGCCCCGCCGCCATTGCTGCGCTTTGCGCCGGATCAAACCTGGCAGCGACCCGCATCAAGACGGGCGCTGCATGCATTGATTTCCTTGTCTTGAAAAGAGGCTCGCACCATGTCTGTCAAACATCCCATCATTGCCATCACCGGGTCGTCGGGCGCCGGCACCACCACGGTGATGCGCAGCTTCCAGCACATCTTCCGCCGCGAACAGCTCACCGCGCAAATCGTCGAGGGAGATTCCTTCCATAAGTTCAACCGCATGGAAATGCGCGAGGAGATGAAAAAGCAGGAAGCCGCGGGCAACCGTCACTTCAGCCACTTCGGCCCCGACGCCAATCTGCTGGGCGAACTGGAAACCGTGTTCAAGACCTACGGCGAGACCGGCGGCGGCAAGGTGCGCAAGTACATCCACGATGCGGGCGAGGCGGCCGAATTCGGCGTCGAGCCGGGCAACTTCACCGATTGGAAGGACATCAAGCCGGGTTCCGATCTGATGTTCTACGAAGGTCTGCACGGCGGTTACGCCTCTGGCGAGATCAACGTGGCCAAGCAGGTGGACCTGCTGGTGGGCGTGGTGCCCATCATCAACCTGGAGTGGATTCAAAAGCTGCACCGCGACCAGATCCAGCGCGGCTACTCGCAAGAAGCGGTGATGGACACCATCCTGCGCCGCATGCCCGACTATGTGCATCACATCGCGCCGCAGTTCTCGCGCACCCACGTCAACTTCCAGCGCGTGCCCACGGTCGATACCTCCAACCCCTTCATCGCCAAAGACATTCCCACGCTCGACGAGAGCATGGTGGTCATCCGCTTCGCGAACCCCAAGGGCATCGATTTTCCCTACCTGCTGTCCATGCTCCACGACTCGTGGATGAGCCGCCCCAACACCCTGGTCGTGCCCGGCGGCAAGATGGGCATTGCCATGCAGCTCATCTTCACGCCGATGATTCTGCGTCTGATGGACCTCAAGCGTCGCGCAGGTTAACCGCGTTGTCCAAACCCGGAAGAATTTCAACATGACTACCGTTCAAATCGACACCCAACAACGCCGCCGTCTGGCCAACGCCATCCGCTTTCTCGCCATCGACGGCGTGCAGGCCGCCAACTCCGGCCACCCCGGCGCCCCCATGGGCATGGCCGACATCGCCGAAGTGCTGTGGCGCAATCACCTGCACCACAACCCGGCCAATCCGCACTGGGCCAACCGTGACCGCTTCGTGCTGTCCAACGGCCACGGCTCGATGCTGATCTACGCCCTGCTGCATCTCACCGGCTACGACCTGCCGATCGAGGAGCTCAAGCGCTTCCGCCAACTGCACAGCAAAACGCCGGGCCACCCCGAAGTGGGCTACACGCCGGGCGTGGAAACCACCACCGGCCCGCTGGGTCAGGGCATCGCCAACGGCGTGGGCATGGCGCTGGCCGAAAAAGTGCTGGCCGCGCAGTTCAACCAGCCCGGCCATGCCATCGTCGATCACCACACCTATGTGTTCCTCGGCGACGGCTGCCTGATGGAGGGCATCAGCCACGAGGTCTGCTCGCTGGCCGGCACCCTCAAGCTCAACAAGCTCATCGCCTACTACGACGACAACGGCATTTCCATCGACGGTCATGTCGAGCACTGGTTCTCCGACAACACCGCGCAGCGCTTCCAGGCCTATGGCTGGAATGTCATCGGCCCGATCGACGGTCATGACGCCGTTGCCGTCGAGAAGGCCACCGCCGAAGCCAAGACCAGCGACAAGCCCACCCTCATCATCTGCCGCACCACCATCGGCTGGGGCTCGCCCAACAAGGCCGGCACGCACGATGTGCACGGCGCCGCACTGGGCCAGGCCGAGGCCGACGCCACCCGCAAGGCCCTGGGCTGGGACTACGGCCCGTTTGAAATTCCCGCCGACATTTACCAGGCCTGGGACGCCAAATTCCACGGTGCCAAGCTCGAAGCCGACTGGAACGAGCGCTTCGCCGCCTATGAAAAGGCTCATCCCGCACTGGCCGCCGTATTCAAGCGCCGCATGGCCGGCGATCTGCCCGCCGATTGGGGTCAGACCGTGCAGACCCTGTACGCCAAGGCGCGCGAGGTCACTGCGGCGACCGCCACCCGCAAGTCCTCGCAGATCGCGCTCGAAACCCTGGTGCCCGCGCTGCCGGGCCTGTTCGGCGGTTCGGCCGACCTGACCGGCTCCAACCTCACCGCGGTCAAGGCCTCGCATTCCTTCGAGAAGGCCGCGCCCGGCACGGCGTTCAACTATCTGTCGTATGGCGTGCGCGAATTCGGCATGGTGGCCATGATGAACGGCATGGCGCTGCATGGCGGCTTCCTGCCCTACGGCGGCACCTTCCTGATGTTCTCCGACTACTCGCGCAACGGCGTGCGCATGAGCGCGCTGATGAAGCAGCGGGTCATCCACGTCTTCTCGCACGACTCCATCGGTCTGGGCGAGGACGGCCCGACCCACCAGCCGATCGAGCAGCCGTCCAGCCTGCGCCTCATCCCCAATCTGGATGTGTGGCGCCCGGCCGACGTGCTCGAAACCGCGGTGGCCTGGAAGCACGCCATCGAGCGCAAGCATGGCCCCAGCGCCCTGCTGCTGTCGCGGCAGAATCTCGTCTCCACCCCGCACCCGGAAGACGCCGAACGCACCATTTCGCGCGGCGGCTATGTGCTGTCCGAAGCCCAGGGCGGCAAGCCGCAGATCGTGCTGATCGCCACCGGCTCCGAAGTGGAGATTGCGCTCAAGGCGCAAGGCATGCTGGCCGAACAGGGCGTCCCCGCGCGCGTGGTCTCCATGCCCTGCACCAACGCCTTCGACCGCCAGGATGCGGCCTACCGCAACGAGGTGCTGCCCGCAGGCTTGCCGCGCGTGGCCATCGAGGCGGGTCACCCGGACTTCTGGCACAAGTATGTCGGCCTGAACGGCGGCATCGTCGGTATCGCCACCTTTGGCGAATCCGCCCCCGCGCCGCAGCTCTATCAGCACTTCAAGGTGACGGCAGAGCATGCGGTCGCCGTGGCGAAGTCTGTGCTGCAAGCCGCTTGAGTCTGACCCGACACGCAACAGGATGACGCAAGCCATGTTCGATTTGGTGATGTTCGACCTCGACGGTACGCTGGTGGAAACCGCGCCGGAAATCGCCGACGCGGTCAACGACCTGCTGCGCGATCAGCAACTGCCCGAAGTCTCCGAGCATCTGATCCGCGCCTGGATCGGACATGGCACGCGCGAACTCATGCTGCACGCCTATGCGCACGCCACCGGCCTCGAAGAAGAGACGGTGCGGCGCACCGGCACGCTCGACATCCTGATGCCGCGCTTTGCCGAGTTCTATGCCGTGCGTACCGGGCAGCGCAGCCGCCTCTATCCCGATGTGCTCAGTACGCTCAAGGCCTTGCGCGCGGCGCAGGTACGCATCGCGCTGGTCACCAACAAAGAACAGCGCTTCGCCACCACGGTGCTCATGGTGCATGGCATCCGTCACTACTTCGACATGGTGGTGGCCGGGGATACGCTCGAAGCCAAGAAGCCCGATCCGCTGCCGGTGCGCTACTGCCTCGACGCCTTCAAGCTGCGGGCAAACCGCGCGCTGTTCGTCGGCGATTCCGAGATTGATGTCGCTACCGCGCGTGCCGCCGGCGTGGCGGTCTGGGCGGTGCCCTATGGCTACAACCACGGCAAGTCGATCGCCCTGGCCGAGCCCGATCGCATCATTCCCACCGTGGCCGCAGTCGCCGAGGCCGTGCGGGCGTCGGCCTTGCACGCTTCCGATTGAAGGCGCGCTCAAAACGCCGCCTGCACACGCCACCCCCCACTTTTTCTCAACCTTCATTCAGGAGATCTCATATGACCATTCGCATCGCCATCAATGGATTCGGCCGCATCGGCCGCATGGTGTTCCGCGCCGTGGCGCAGGAAGCCGAGTTCAAAGACTTGGAGATCGTCGCCATCAACGACCTGCTCGAGCCGGACTACCTGGCTTACATGCTGCAGTACGACTCGGTGCATGGCCGCTTCAACGGCACGGTGGGCGTGGAAGGCAACAATCTGGTGGTCAACGGCAAGAAAATCCGCCTCACCGCCGAGCGCGATCCCGCCAACCTGAAGTGGAACGAAGTGAATGCCGACGTGGTGGTCGAAGCCACCGGCTTCTTCCTCACCCTCGACACCTGCCAGAAGCACATCGACGCCGGTGCCAAGAAAGTGGTGCAATCCGCCCCCTCCAAGGACGACACGCCGATGTTCGTCTATGGTGTGAATCACGCCAAGTACGCTGGCGAGAAAATCGTCTCCGCCGCCTCCTGCACCACCAACTGCCTGGCCCCCGTGGCCAAGGTGCTCAATGACAGCTTCGGCATCAAGCGCGGCCTGATGAGTACGGTGCACGCCGCCACCGCCACGCAGAAGACCGTGGACGGCCCGTCGAGCAAAGACTGGCGCGGCGGCCGGGGCATCCTGGACAACATCATCCCGTCGAGCACCGGCGCGGCCAAGGCGGTGGGCAAGGTCATTCCCGAGCTGAACAAAAAGCTCACCGGCATGGCCTTCCGCGTGCCCACGCCTGACGTTTCCGTGGTCGACCTGACCGTCGAGCTGAACAAGGAAGCCAGCTACGCCGACATCTGCGCGGCGATGAAGGCCGCTTCCGAAGGCCCGCTCAAGGGCGTGCTCGGCTATACCGAAGACAAGGTGGTCTCCACCGACTATCGCGGCTGCTCCATGCCGTCGATCTTCGACGCCGAGGCCGGTATCGCCCTCGATTCCACCTTTGTCAAGGTCGTGTCCTGGTACGACAACGAGTACGGCTACACCTGCAACATGATGCGCTTCGTCAAGCACGTCGCCAGCAACTGATGCCGCCAGCCCCGCTGCCTTGACGACTCATCAAAACACCCGTCAGCGGGGTGCAAACGAGGAGAGACTGATGCAAATCCTGACCTTTGAAGAAGTGTGCAAGCGCGGCTTCGCCCAGGACAAGCGCGTATTCATTCGCGCCGATCTGAACGTGCCGTTCAACGACAAGGGCGAGATCACCGAAGACACCCGGGTGCGCGCTTCCGTGCCCGCAGTGAAAATGGCGCTCGACGCCGGTGCCGGGGTGATGATCACCTCGCACCTGGGCCGCCCGACCGAAGGTGAGTTCAAGCCCGAGGATTCGCTGGCCCCCGTGGCCAAGCGCCTGAGCGAGCTGCTCGGCCTGCCGGTCAAGCTGCAGGCCAACTGGGTGGACGGCGGCTTTGACGTGCGTCCTGGCGAAGTGGTCATGCTCGAAAACGCTCGCGTCAACAAGGGCGAGAAAAAGAATGACGACGCGCTGTCGCAAAAAATCGCCAAGCTCTGCGACATCTATGTGAACGACGCCTTCGGCACCGCCCACCGCGCTGAGGCGACCACCTATGGCATCGCCAAGTACGCACCCATCGCCTGCGCGGGCCCGCTGCTGGCGGCTGAGATCGACGCCATCAGCCGCGCGCTGGAAAAACCTGCGCGCCCGCTGGTGGCCATCGTCGCAGGCTCCAAGGTCTCCACCAAGCTCACCATCCTGCAAGCCCTGGCCGACAAGGTTGATGGCCTGATCGTGGGCGGCGGCATCGCCAACACCTTCATGCTGGCCGAAGGTCTGCCCATCGGCAAAAGCCTGGCCGAGCCCGATCTGGTGGATGAGGCGAAGAAGGTCATCGCCAAAATGAAGGAACGCGGCGCCGAGGTGCCCATTCCCGAAGACGTGGTGGTGGCCAAGCAGTTCAGCGCCACCGCCGAGGCCACCGTCAAAGACGCCAAGGATGTGGCCGCTGACGACCTCATACTCGACATCGGCCCCAAGACTGCGGCCAAGCTGGCGGCCAAGCTCAAGACCGCGGGCACCATCGTCTGGAACGGCCCGGTGGGCGTGTTCGAGTTCGACGCCTTCGCCAACGGCACCAAGGTGCTGGCCGAGGCCATCGCCAGCAGCCCTGCCTTCTCCATCGCGGGCGGCGGCGATACCCTGGCGGCGATTGCCAAATACGGCATCACCGACCGCATCGGCTACATCTCCACCGGCGGCGGCGCCTTCCTGGAAGTGCTCGAAGGCAAACAGTTGCCCGCTTTCGAGATCCTGCAGCAGCGCGCCAAGCAGCCCTTGTCTTGAAGCCCATGCTTTGATCGTTTTGAACCTGTTCCCTATCTCTTGAGGAGTCCGTCATGGCCCTGATTTCCCTGCGTCAACTGCTCGACCATGCGGCCGAGCATTCCTACGGCGTCCCCGCCTTCAACGTCAACAACCTCGAACAGGTGCGCGCCATCATGGAAGCCGCCGACGAGACCAATTCGCCGGTCATCCTGCAGGCCTCCGCTGGCGCGCGCAAGTATGCTGGCGCCCCCTTTCTGCGCCACCTCATCGAGGCGGCGGTTGAAGAGTGGCCGCACATCCCCGTGGTCATGCACCAGGATCACGGCACCAGCCCCGGCGTGTGCCAGCGCTCCATTCAGCTGGGCTTCAGCTCGGTGATGATGGACGGCTCGCTGGGCACCGACGGCAAGACGCCGACTACCTACGAGTACAACGTCGATGTCACCCGTCGCGTGGTGGAAATGTCGCACTCCTGCGGCGTGTCGGTGGAAGGCGAACTCGGTTGCCTGGGCTCGCTCGAAACCGGCACCGCCGGTGAAGAAGACGGCATCGGCGCCGAAGGCACGCTCGATCACAGCCAGCTGCTGACCGATCCCGAAGAGGCCGCTGACTTCGTGAAAAAGACCCAGGTCGACGCCCTGGCCATTGCCATCGGCACCAGCCACGGCGCGTACAAGTTCACCCGTCCGCCCACCGGCGACATTCTCGCCATTGGCCGCATCAAGGAAATCCACGCCCGCATTCCGAATACCCACCTGGTGATGCACGGTTCCTCCTCGGTGCCGCAAGAGTGGCTCAAAATCATCAACTCCTACGGCGGCGACATGGGCGAGACCTATGGCGTGCCGGTGGAAGAGATCGTCGAAGGCATCAAGCACGGTGTGCGCAAGGTCAACATCGACACCGATCTGCGCATGGCCTCCACGGGCGCCACCCGCAAGTTCCTCGCCGAACACCCGAAAGAGTTCGATCCGCGCAAATTCCTCATCGCCTCGACCAGGGCCATGAAAGAGATTTGCAAGGCGCGATACGAAGCCTTCGGCACCGCGGGCAATGCGTCCAAGATCAAGCCCATCACGCTCGATGCCATGGTGGCGCTGTACGAAAAGGGCGCGCTCGATCCCAAGATCAACTGACGCCTAGGGCAGTTTCTGTCCGAGTTTGATTGGATCGACAACCCCGGCCTCAGCCGGGGTTGTCGTCTGTGCATTGCATTCCCCGACAACCCAGCAAAGGAGTTTTGTCATGGCCGCAACCGCCGATCCCTTGCAGCGCGGATTTCCCGCGCCCGATTTCCACCTGCCCGGCGTCGACGGACGCAGCCATACCCTGGCCGAACTGCGCGGCCCCAAGGGACTGCTGGTGATGTTCATCTGCAATCACTGCCCTTATGTGCAGGCCGTGGCCGACCGCATGGTGCGCGATGCCCGGGAGCTGCGCGCCCTGGGCGTGCATGCGGTGGCCATCAACAGCAACGACGTGAGCGCCTATCCCGAAGACTCCTTCGACAATATGAAGCTGTTCGCCGCGCAGCACGGCTTCGGTTTTCCCTACTTGCATGACGAAACGCAGGCCGTGGCCAAGGCCTACGGCGCAGTCTGCACGCCCGATTTTTTCGGCTTCAACGCCGATTTGAAGCTGCAGTATCGCGGCCAGCTCGACGCCTCGCGCAAGCAGGCCGCCCCCGCCGACGCCCGCCGCGATTTGTTCGAGGCCATGAAGCAGATCGCAGAAATCGGCATCGGCCCCGAGGAGCAATATCCCAGCATCGGCTGCTCCATCAAATGGAAAGGTGAGGCATGAATTCAACGCCCTTGCGCGCACTGATTTTCGACGTCGATGGCACCTTGGCCGAAACCGAGCGCGACGGTCACCGCATCGCTTTCAACCAGGCCTTCGCCGATGCCGGGCTGGATTGGCATTGGGACGTGCCGACCTACGGCCGTCTGCTCGCCATTACCGGCGGCAAAGAGCGCATGCTGGCTTATTGGCAGGAGATCGATCCGCAGGCCGCGGCTGCGCCCGAGGCGGCGGGGCTGATCGCCGAGCTCCACCGCCGCAAGACCGCGCACTATGTGCGACTGGTGGCGGAGGGCGGCATCGCCCTGCGTCCGGGCGTGCGTCGGCTGCTGGAGCAGGCGCGCAGCGCCGGGCTGCGCCTGGCCATCGCCACCACCACCACGCCCGACAATGTCGAAGCGCTGATTCACGCCACCCTGGGTGCAGGCGGCATGGACTGGTTTGAAGTGGTGGGCGCGGGCGACGCCGTGCCGCGCAAAAAACCCGATCCCGGCATCTACACCTGGGTGCTCGAACGCATGGCGCTGGCCCCGGAGCAATGCCTGGCGTTCGAAGACTCGACCAACGGCCTGCGCGCGGCGCACGGCGCCGGTCTGCGCACCGTGGTCACCACCGGCGCTTACACCCACCACGAAAACTTCGACGGCGCGCTGGCCTGGCTCGACGGTCTGGGCGAGGCGGGCGCTCCCGCTACGGGACGCATCGGCAGCCAGCCTTGGTCCGGTGTGGTCGGGTTGAACGAACTGCGGCAGTGGGCTGACTGAATCTGGGCTGAACCCAGATTGCCCATCAGTCTGTCCTTCGCTTCTATGCAGGCGCTGGCGGGCGCGAAGCGCTGGGCCAAACCCTCCCCACCCCAGCCCTCCCCACAAGTGGAGAGGGAGTCTTTTTGCACCTCCTCCACTTGTGGGGGGGCCGGGAGGGGCATCCGGAGCGCCGCGAAGCGCTGTTCTCACCTCCCCCACTCGTGGGGGAGGCCGGGAGGGGCATCCGGAGCGCCGCGTAGCGCTGTTCTCACCTCCCCCACTCGTGGGGGAGGCCGGGAGGGGGATGCACGGCCTGCCGCGCCATCATCCCGTGATCTGGTGAAATTCCGGCCCGGCAACAACGCCGTTGTTCAGCCGACCACGCTGAGCGACATCGGCGGCAACAAAATGCCTTGCGCATCCTGCGTGCCCAAGGCGCGGCGCAGATGCTCGACCTTGGGTGGCTGCGCTGCTGCCCCCGGTTCGGTGTATTGATCCAGCCGCGCGGTTTTGCTCACCCAGGTTCCCAGATTGACCCGCACCGCCTGTGCGCTGCGGTTGACGATCAGCACCCGCCCGCCCTTGGGGCCGATGAAGCTGGCGCCGGTGACCTGCTCAGGCGCACCGGGAAAGTCGAGCTTGACCAGATTGCTGGCCTGTTCCGCGGCCCGGCTCCACGCGGCGGCGAGCGGGCTGGGCGCGGGGCACAACAGGGCCATCGGCAAGACCGCCTGCTTCTCCGGCACCGTCACCTGATTGAGGTTGACCAGCAAGGCGGCAGAGGCGTCGAGCTGCGCGCGCCAGGCAGGCGCAGCGATCTTCACGCCATGGCAGTTGACCTGCAGCGCGGGCAGCAGTTGCGCGGGCAGCACGCGCATCACATCATCCGGGCCTGCAGTGAAGCTGGGCGCGTTGTCGGGTATGGGCGCGGGCGCGGCCTGCGCGAATGCAGCGGGCAGCAGCGCGGCAGCCGACAGGCCGAGTGCGGCCAGGGTGTGGCTCAGTCGGCCAGAGTAGGGGGAGCGAGGCGGGAAAATGGGCATGACGTTTCGTTGAGAGAGGCTGCAAAAAGGCCGCGAATAAGACCGCGAAGAAGACAGCGAAGAAGGCGGCGAAGCGTGTCGGACTTTGCTCAGAGCCGGGCAAGGCCGCAGAGTTCACAAGCCCGCAACTCGCGGTCTTGAGGGATGCACTCAAAGCGCCGGGTGCAGCACCAGCCTGCGGCCCTGCCGGGCGCTTGGTGGCGTGGGCCAGAGGGCGTCGAGCATGGACAGGGCGAGCACCTGCAGCGCCTCCCACGGTGCGCGCGGCAGGGAGTCAGGGCGCAGACCCTTGACCGCCAGATCGCACTGCGCGGCGAGCTGCAGCAGCCGCTCCAGATCGGGCGTGCGCAGGCGCGGCAAGGCGCGTTCCAGCAGCTTTTCCTTCACGCCCCAGATGCGGTTGGCGCGCAGCAGCGCGGGCAGCGCCTGCCCCGCGTCCAGCCCCTGACGGATGCGCAGCCAGGCGCGGATGTCGTCGGCCAGCGTCCAGTGCACCAGCACCGGGGCCACGCCTTCGGCCTGCAGGCCGTCGAGCATGCGACGCAGCCGGGCGACATCGCCGCCCAGCACCGCTTCGCCGAGCTTGAACACGCTGTAGCGCGCCACGTTCAGTACCGCCTGCTCCACCGTGTCGGGATCGAGCGGGCCGGGTGGACATAGCAGCGCGAGCTTTTCGATCTCCTGATGCGCGGCCAGCAGATTGCCTTCCACCCGCGCCACCAGAAAATCGGTGAGCGCCCTGCCAGCGTCGCCTGCGGGCAGGGTAAAGCCGTGGCGCTGCAGCCGTGCGGCGATCCAGCGCGGCAGTTGCGCAAGCTCCACGCTGTCCACCCGCACCGCCACGCCTCCCTGGCTCAGGGCGCTGAACCAGGCCGACTTCTGGGTGGCTGCATCCAGACGGGGCAGGATGACCACCGCCATCACATCGGCTGAGAGATGGTCGGCCAGCGCCGCCAAGGCTTCGCCGCCGTCGCGTCCGGGTTTGCCGCCCGGGATGCGCAGTTCGATGAGTCGCCGACCGCCGAACAGGCTGATCTCGCGGCTACCTGCGAGTAAGTGGCTCCAGTCGAAGCCGCGCTCCACCGTGTGGCTTTCGCGCTCGTCGAAACCCTGCTGCCGGGCGCGGGCGCGAATGGCGTCCACCGCTTCGTTCACCAGCAGGGTCTCGTCGCCATACACCACGTACAGCGCGCCGAGCTTGCTGGCGAGATGGGCGTCGAGCTGGTCGGCAGCAAGCTGCATCAGTTCACCTTCACCGCGGCAAGCTGGAACATCAGACGGTTGATCAGTTCCTGGCGCATGCCGCGATAGAGCAGATCAGACTCGTTGGCCTTGGCCAGCGTGGCGCTGGAGTTGTAGCTCAGATTGCTGGTCTGGCTCAGGTCGGTCGGGGCGATCAGCACCTTGCCCTGCGGCGTGGTGAGCTCGAAGCGCACGGTGTAGCGCAACAGATATTGCGCCACCGTGCCATCGGCGTTGTAGGCCTGTGCGGTCTGCGTCTGAGATTCGCCCAGCAGGGTGAATATCGCCTGAGCGGACTGGGCGTCTGGCGCGATGTGGGTCGAAGTGGTGGCGGCGATCTGCCGCTTGAGTGCCACGACGAAGGCCGAGGTCTCCGAGCCCGCCACATACAGGGTGCTGAACGACAGATTGGTCGAGCCGCGTAGCTGAAAACCGCAGGCGCTCAAGGCCAGAAGCGGTGCGAAGATGAGGACGCTGCGACGCTTCATTCAGACCACCACATTGACCAGCCGGCCCGGCACCACGATGACCTTCTTCGCGGCCTTGCCTTCGCTGAATTTGGCGAAGTCGGCGCTGGCCAGCGCGGCAGCTTCGATCGTGGCCTTGTCGGCACTGGCCGCGACTTGAATGGCGCCACGCAACTTGCCGTTGACCTGCAGCATGAGCTCGATGGTGTCCTGCACCAGCGCGGCCTCATCGACCTGCGGCCAGGGCGCGTCGAGCAGATCGCCGAATTCGGCGCCGTAGCCGAGTTCCTGCCACAAGGCGTGGGCGATGTGCGGTGTGGCGGGGTAGAGCACGCGCAGCAGAATGCCGAAGCCTTCGCGCAGCGCAACGGCCATGCCAGCACCAGCAGCGTCGGTGCCTTCCAGCGCGTTGAGCAGTTTCATCGCGCCCGACACCACGGTGTTGTATTGCATGCGGCCGTAGTCGAAATTCACCTGCTGCAAGGTCTGGTGCACCTCGCGGCGCAGCTTGCGTGCGGCGTTACCCGCCTCGGCTGCGGGCGCGGCCAGGGCGCTGAGCTTCAGCCCGAAGGCCCACACCCGTCTGAGGAAGCGATGCGCACCCTCCACCGCGGCGTCGTTCCACTCCAGCGTGGCTTCGGGCGGCGCGGCGAACATGGTGAACAGGCGGGCGGTGTCGGCGCCGTAGCGGTCGATCAGGTCTTGCGGATCGACGCCATTGTTCTTGCTCTTGCTCATGGTGCCCACGCCGCCGTAGTCCACCGCCGAGCCGTCGGCCTTGAGCTTGGCGCCAATGATCTTGCCCTGCGCGTCGAGTACGTTTTCCACCTCGTGCGGCCAGAAATACTCGATGCCGCCCTGCGGGGTTTTGCGCGAATAGATGTGGTTGAGCACCATGCCCTGCGTGAGCAGACGGGTGAAGGGTTCGTCGGCCTTGACCAGCCCGAGGTCGCGCATCACCTTGGTCCAGAAGCGCGCATACAGCAGGTGCAGGATGGCGTGCTCGATGCCGCCGATGTACTGGTCCATCGGCATCCAGTAGTCGGTGCGGCCGTCCACCATGGCGCCGTGGTTGTCGGCGCAGGTGTAGCGCATGAAGTACCAACTCGAATCGACGAAGGTATCCATCGTGTCGGTTTCGCGCTTGGCCGGTTTGCCGCACTGCGGGCAGGCCACGTCGACGAACGCCGCGCACTGGTGCAGCGGGTTGCCGCTGCCGTCGGGAATCAGGTTTTCGGGCAGGACGACCGGCAGGTCTTTTTCCGGCACCGGCACCGCGCCGCAGTGATCGCAGTGGATGATGGGAATGGGCGTGCCCCAGTAGCGCTGGCGGCTCACGCCCCAGTCGCGCAGCCGCCAGGTGGTGCGCTTCTCGCCTAGGCCTTTGGCGGCGAGCAGTTCGGCGACTTTGTCCACCGCGTCTTTGTAGGGCAGGCCGTCGAGCTCGCCCGAGTTGACGCACACCGCGCGCTGTTTGTCGCCATACCAATCGGCCCAGGCGTCGGTGCTGAAGGTCTCGCCCTCCACCGCGACGACTTGCTGAATGGGCAGGCCGTACTTTTTGGCGAAGGCAAAGTCGCGTTCATCATGCGCGGGCACGCCCATCACCGCGCCGTCGCCGTAGCTCATCAGCACATAGTTGCCGACCCACACCGGCACTTGCGCGCCGGTCAGCGGGTGGGTGACGAACAGCCCGGTGGGCATGCCCTCTTTTTCTTTCAGGGCGAGTTCGGCTTCGGTGGTGCCGCCCTGCTGGCAGCGCTCGATAAAGGCGGCGAGTTCGACGTTGCCCGCCGCGGCATGCGCGGCCAGCGGGTGCTCGGGCGCGACGGCGCAGAAGGTCACGCCCATGATGGTGTCCGCCCGGGTGGTGAACACGTACAGGCGGCCGCCCTGGATCAACGCGCCCTGCGCGTCGTGGATGGTGTGGGGGAAGGCGAAACGTACCCCGGCGCTCTTGCCGATCCAGTTCTCCTGCAT